>NZ_JACWMX010000003.1 GCF_014773245.1 Mucilaginibacter glaciei
GGATCAGTTTTGCGATCCTTGCGGCTACTGCCAGTGAAGCCGCAGCCTGGTCAGCGTAAACGCTTACCGGCAGCTTCTCATATCGCGTCTCTTCCAATAAATTTAATCTTGCCATAAAATATTATCTAATTGTAATAGGTGTTAAAAAAACGACACAAAAAAAATCCCCACCGAAGTGAGGATTTTAAACCAATTGACTATAAAAATTAAATCCTCCACCGAGGAAAAACTAAAATGCTTATGTAATGATTGTTGTGCTGTCACTAATACAAACTTAATAAAGTATATCGTACATATCAAGTACTTTTTAAAATAATTTAAAAAGGTTTTCAACACATTTATTCATTTATCTATTTTACCTAAACGTTTAATTTTTAAATTTATATTTCAATTGTCTTTAAAAGTATTTAAATTCGATTGTTAATTTTAGTTCGACCCTAATTAAAACCACATTGAATAAAATAAAACAGCTATTGCTTACGGGGATATCGTTGTTTTGCGTTATGCCCGGTTTTTCGCAGGCTAAGAAAAAACCTGTTAAGAAAGCGCAGATAGTAGTTGTAAAAAAAATGCCGTATATAAGCCCGCAGCTTACCGGGTTTCTGCATACCGCCGCTGCTGCTAGCGTTTCATTCACTCCGCCGCCCGGTTTTAAAGAGATTAAAGCACCCAATAATGAAGATTATACCTTTGATTACGGAATGGAGTTACCCGGAATTGGGTTTGAGGTTTGGTTTCAGGTAAGATCACAAAAGGAAAATTACACTGCTTACGAGCGGTCGCTCGACAATAAAAATACGCGCCAGGAAAACCCCGATTCACTTTACATTGCCTTGGGTAATGCGCAGGCGATAGCATTTAGCGGCAGCCGGGATTTTACCCCCCGTAACATACCTGCGCGTATTTTAGATAGGTATAATGCAGATGCTGGTAAATCTTACCTGCTAAACCTGCCCAATATGGCGGTAACTAAACATTATAAATACGCTCTTTTAATTACGCTGCAAAGGGACCAGATTGGCACTATACTGGCAGTTTGTTTGACCAATGAGAAAAGTCCGGAATTTTTTAAGAATATGGACAAGGCCAGCAATTGCTTAAAGTTTAAACCCTAAACTATGCGAATGTTGATAAGTTGGCACATTTAAATACCAATTTAACGGGCTTACTTTTATTTTTGCAACAAGGGCATTTCGCTTCCCCTGATTTTTGATTTAAACATGGCAGAAACTGTAAATTATAACGACGATAGTATTCGTTCGCTCGATTGGAAAGAGCACATCCGTTTACGCCCCGGTATGTACATTGGTAAGTTGGGCGATGGCTCCGCATTTGACGATGGCGTTTACGTTTTGCTTAAAGAAATCGTAGATAACTCTATTGATGAGTTTGTGATGGGTGCCGGCAGAACGATTGACATCAACATGAGCGACCATAAAGTTGCTGTGCGTGATTATGGCCGCGGCATCCCTTTGGGTAAAGTGATAGATTGTGTATCTAAAATAAATACAGGCGGTAAGTACGATAGCAAAGCCTTCCAAAAATCGGTTGGGTTGAATGGTGTGGGTACCAAGGCAGTTAACGCACTCTCAAACTCTTTTACCGTACAATCTTACCGCGACGGGCGTACCAAAATTGCCGAGTTTGAAAAAGGTGAACTGGTACGTGACGAGCCGGAAAAGGAAACATCGCAACGCAACGGTACGGCCATTAATTTTTTTCCGGACGACAGCATTTTTCGCCATTACCGTTTTATACCCGAATTTGTAGAGAACATGATCTGGAACTATGTGTTCCTGAATGCCGGTTTAACCATTAATTTTAATGGACAAAAATATTTATCAGAACGCGGCCTCTATGATCTGCTGGTGCGCAACGCCGATGCCGAGAACCTGCGTTACCCCATCATTCATCTGAAAGGCGAAGATATAGAGATTGCCATGACGCACGGCCAATCGTACGGAGAGGAATATTATTCGTTCGTGAACGGGCAGCATACCACACAGGGCGGTACGCATCAGGCGGCCTTTCGTGAGGCGGTGGTAAAAACCATTCGCGAGTTTTATAAAAAGGAGTTCGACGCATCTGACATCCGCGCATCTATTGTGGCGGCTGTTGCTATAAAAGTACAGGAGCCGGTATTTGAATCGCAAACTAAAACTAAACTGGGCTCACAAAACATCGGCCCGGAGGGACCGTCGGTTCGTGGTTTTATTAATGATTTCCTAAAAAAGGAACTGGATAATTACCTGCATAAAAACCCGGCGGTAGCGGATGCTTTGCTGAAACGGATCCTACAATCTGAACGGGAACGGAAAGATATTGCCGGTATCAAAAAACTGGCTAACGACCGCGCTAAAAAAGCATCGCTGCATAACCGTAAACTGCGCGATTGTAAGCTGCATTTCGATGATAATCATGAGCGCAGGCAGGAAACGACACTGTTTATCACTGAGGGCGACTCGGCCAGCGGATCCATCACCAAATCGCGTGATGTGCAGACGCAGGCAGTATTTAGCTTGAAAGGTAAGCCGCTCAACTGCTTCGGGCTGACCAAAAAGGTGGTTTACGAGAATGAGGAATTTAACCTGTTACAGCATGCGCTCAATATAGAGGACGGGATAGATGGGCTACGTTATAATAACATTGTGGTAGCTACCGATGCCGATGTGGATGGTATGCACATACGGTTGTTACTGATGACCTTTTTCCTGCAATTTTTCCCCGACCTGGTAAAGGCGGGGCACGTATCGATCCTGCAAACACCTTTGTTCCGTGTGCGTAATAAAAAACAAACCATTTATTGCTACAGCGACGAAGAACGCCGCAATGCCATTGCCAGCTTAGGCCTTAAACCCGAAATTACCCGATTTAAAGGTTTGGGAGAGATCTCGCCGGATGAATTTGGGCTGTTTATTGGTAAAGATATCCGCTTAGATCCTGTATTTTTGAAGGATGCCAACATCAAAGCCCTGTTAGAATATTTTATGGGTAAGAACACGCCAACCCGCCAGCAGCATATTGTAAACAACCTGCGGGTGGAGAAAGACGATGAAACTATCAATCCATTGGTTGCCGAGCAGGTGGATAGTGTGGAATTGGATGTTGCGGTGTAGTTTGGTTTCTATTTAAATAACTCCTATCTTGTATGCCCCTCTTTTTTGAGCGGCTACGAGAATGACAAAACACGAAATAAAAATAGCCTTTACCGACTTCGACTCTGTGGAGGAGTTAATCCCGGCCGATCTTCAGCTTTGCCTGGAGGCAGAAAAAGCACTGGCATCTTCCCACTCACCGTATTCTAAATTTAAGGTTGGCGCTGCCCTTTTGCTCAAAAGCGGAAAGATCTTACACGGAAGTAACCAGGAGAATGTAGCCTATCCATCCGGACTTTGTGCGGAGCGAGTGGCCCTATTCCATTGGAGCGCCAATCACTCCGATGATCCAATTGTAAGTATGGCGGTTACCGCCCACACCAACGAGTTCCCTATACTTAAACCGGTAACGTGTTGCGGTGGTTGCCTGCAGGTAATGGCCGAATGCGAAAAAAGACAAAACAGCCCGATGAAGGTTTTGTTATACTGCATTGATGGCCCGGTTTGGGTATTAGATGGGGTAGACAGCTTGATGCCGTTTGCCTTTTTTGAAGAACGCTTAGTACAATCTACATGAAATTTAAAATAATACTGCTTTTAGTTTTAGCCGTTACCGGTGTTGCACATGCGCAAACTGGTTTCCCTTTTGATAACGAGATCCGCGATTTTAAGGCGCAGGATAGCATTAGCATGCCCGCAAAAAATGGTATCCTGTTTATTGGTAGTTCGTCTATCCGTAAATGGACAGATCTGGAATCGCGCTTTAGCGACCTGCCCATTATCAGGCGGGGCGTAGGCGGCTGCACGCTGGAACAATTGACTGAATATTTTACACCTTATATTTTATTCCCCTACAAGCCACGGAAAGTATTTATTTACGCCGGAGAGAATGATATTGCCGAAGGGAAAAGCGGGGTGTTTGTGGCTCAGGAGTTTATTAAACTGTGGGGTATGCTGCAAAAAAAACTACCGAAGGCCGATATCTACTTTATGTCGGTTAAGCCGAGCCCAAGCAGGGCCAAGTATTTCGACCAGGTTAATGCCGCTAACCGGCTGATCAGAATCTACTTATTAAGCCGTACGAAAGGCCACTTTATTGATGTGTCTACACCTATATTACATCCGGCAACCAAACAGCCTAACCCAGCATTATTTGAAAGCGATATGCTGCACCTAAATAAAGCCGGCTATGATAAATGGCAGGCCGCGTTAACGCCTTGGGTAAAATAAAAAAAGCTGCCGGCATCATACCGGCAGCTTACACTTAACACACTAATTAACTATTTCTATTTAAATACGCTGTAAACGCTGGTTATTTTCCAACCGGCGCCGGTATTGGCAATGGTCACGTAATTGCTGCGTACAAAATTGTCGTATTGCATATCTACCCGCACCATTGCAATGTCGTTGCTGCTTTCTACTACGTGGGTACTGGTTAAACAGCTTTGCTGTACGTTACGGTCTTTTCTCATAAAGTCAAGCATTTCTTTTTTGTCGAAGCTTAATACATCGTTTCCGCGCAGCATGCTAAATTTTACGGATTTATCCAGGACATCACTCAGTCCGTCCATTTTACCGCGGGTAATCGCATTGATATAAGTATTTACGGCGTATGTTTTGGTCAGGTTATCATTAACGGGAGGGGTGTGGGCCTTAACGGTTCCGCCGATAATAAGCAGTGCTAAACCCAACATAATTGATTTTAAAGTTTTCATGGTTTTTGTTTTTGAGGTTTGTTGTAATTTATTTACATCTATAAGATGCCTGTAAATTGATAACGTTACAGCCGAAAGTGTTAAAACCGTTGATTTAACAAACATTTAACATTAACCTTTTTTATCCCTTACATTTGGCTATGGTCGATTTTAATACCATCATCCTGCAATTCGGGGAGTTTGGCGACAAAACCGGGTGGACGTATATTGAGATCCCGGCAGATGTGTCGAAGCAAATAAAACCCGGCGAAAAGCGGGCTTACCGGGTAAAGGGGTTTTTGGACAATTTCGCCTTCGCAGGTAAATCCTTACTTCCTCATGGCGATGGGAATTATATTTTACCGGTAAACGCCGACATGCGCAAGGGTGTTCATAAAAATAAGGGTGCCATGTTAAGGGTACGGCTGGAACATGATGCCGATTTTAAAATAGAAATGCCGGATGATTTACAGGATTGCTTTGATTACGAACAGCCGGAAGCACTGGAGTATTTTAATGGCTTATCTAAGTCGCACCGTGGCTATTTTATCAAGTGGATCAACGACGCCAAAACAGAACAGACCCGTGCCAACCGGATAGCACAAACCCTCGGCGCAGCGGTTAGGCGAATGGATTATGGCGCAATGTTAAGGGAGCAGAAAAAGTTGAGGGAGTAGATTGAGTAAACTACAAACGATTAATGAATTCTTTGGGGCCGATAACTTGTAATGCCGGTATACCGTTTTTCTGCAACTGTTTATCCCTTGTTACAAAATAATCTAATTTGTGATGAATTGCTGTATAGTATTGTAAAGCATCTTCTACATCATCTATCTTAGAATGTAATGCAAGCAAAGCGATGTCGTGTGTGATGTCTATAACTACAACGTCTGTTAACAGAACTAAAAGTAATTCTTTAGTTTTTTCTGCGCCATAGGCTTTTGAGATCCAATAACCAATAATATGTAAAACTGACGATGTTATAAATCCTTCTACATAACCTTTTTGGACCATTTCGACAATCTCTTCAGCATCCTCGTAGTCGTCTCTTTTAAGGGCGTAATCAATTAAAATATTGGCATCTAAAAATATTCTATAAGCCATGTTTTTTATTTTGATAGTATAGCTCTTTCAAATCTGCTTTTGGGTCAATGTTATGCGGCCCGAGTTTTTCTACCATATCCATAAATGTTTCGCGCTTTGCAGGTTTTGTGAGGTTTTTAAAATATGCTTCTACTAAATTAGATACACTTGTGTTTTTTTTCTCGGCATATTTCTTCATGCTCGTTAATAAGCTATCCTCTATTGTTAAGTTCAATCGGCTTTTCATATTACTAATATACGTATATTTTTAAATGATGCGCATGTCACGTTTTAATGTTAATAAAAATTAAGTTAGATATTCGCAATCCGTCTGCCTCAATATCTAATTTTCTGCACATTATCTTATCTTTACCCATCCAAATTTTTTTAGCTAACGAATGAGCGAAGATCTAAACAATCCCGATAGTCCTGACCATATAGAAGACACTAAACTTCAGAAAATTACCTCTCTTGACGGACTGTACGAAAACTGGTTCCTGGATTATGCATCCTATGTCATATTAGACCGTGCTGTTCCACACATCAACGATGGCCTAAAGCCTGTTCAGCGCCGTATCCTGCATTCGTTAAAGGAAATGGACGACGGGCGTTTTAACAAAGCTGCCAACGTTATCGGTAACACCATGAAGTATCACCCGCACGGTGATGCCTCTATCGGTGATGCCATGGTGCAGATAGGCCAAAAAAACCTGCTGATAGATTGCCAGGGTAACTGGGGTGACCCGGTAACGGGCGACTCGGCAGCTGCCCCGCGCTATATCGAAGCACGTCTGTCTAAATTCGCTTTAGACGTTGTTTTCAACCCGGATACTACCGTTTGGCAGGCCAGTTATGACGGCCGTAACCGCGAGCCAATCACCCTGCCCGTAAAGTTTCCACTGCTATTAGCGCAAGGTGCCGAGGGTATTGCGGTGGGTTTGGCTACCAAGATATTACCACATAATTTCATTGAATTAATTGATGCATCTGTCGCTGTGTTAAACGGCAACAGGCCGAATTTACTGCCCGATTTCCCAACAGGCGGTATGGCCGATGCTTCGGCTTACAACGAAGGTCAGCGTGGCGGTAAAGTGAGGGTACGCGCCAAGATCATTGAGCGGGATAAGAAGACATTGACCATTACCGAGATTCCCTTTACCACCACAACCGGCGGGTTGATTGACAGCGTAATATCTGCCAACGATAAGGGTAAGATCAAGATCAAAAAAATAGAGGATAACACGGCGCAGAATGTCGAGATCGTGATTCACCTGGCGCCGGGCATCTCGCCCGATGTAACTATTGATGCTTTGTACGCCTTTACCGATTGCGAGGTGTCTATTTCGCCCAATACCTGTGTAATTCAAAGCGATAAGCCACGCTTTATGAGCGTGAACGATATGCTTACCGAAAGCACCTTCTATACAAAAGAGCTTTTAAAACAAGAACTGGAGATCAAGCTTAGGGAGTTGATGGAGAAGATCTTCTTCAGCTCGCTCTTGAAAATCTTTATCCAGGAGGGCATGTACAAACACGCCGACTACGAAAGCTCGAAAGATTTTGAAGAGGTAGTAGGCGTGTTGAACAGGTTATTCGAGCCGTTCTTCCCGCAATTCTACCGGCTTATCACCAATGAAGATTATAAAAAGCTGATTGATAAACCGATGAGCAGCATTACGCGTTTCGATGTTAAGAAAACGGACGAGCAGATCAAAGCCCTGGAGGCCGAGATCAAAACGGTTAAAAATCACCTTAAACACCTTACCGATTACACCATTGCATGGTTCGAAAAGCTGAAAGAAAAGTATGGCAAAGACAGGGGCCGCAAAACCGAACTGCGCACCTTTGACAGGGTGGAGGCATCGCAGGTAGCTTTAGCCAATGTGAAATTGTATGTGAACCGGGTTGATGGCTTTATAGGCTCGGGGCTGAAGAAAGACGAGTTTGTTTGCGATTGCTCGGATATTGACGAGATCATTGTATTCCGCGCAGATGGCCGCTTCATCGTGACCAAAGTGCAGGACAAAGTTTTTGTAGGTAAGGATATAGAGCATGTAGCCGTATTTAAAAAGAACGACGAGCGCACCGTTTATAACATGATCTATAAAGACGGGCAAAGCGGCGTAAGCTACATCAAACGTTTCTCGGTAACGGGCGTAACCCGCGATAAGGAGTACGACCTGACAAAAGGCAGTAAAGGCTCAAAAATGCTGTACTTTACCGCCAACCCAAATGGCGAAGCCGAAATAATTACCGTTCAGCTAAAACCGCATGCTAAATTAAAGAAACTGAATTTCGACGAGGATTTTGCATCCTTAGCTATTAAAGGCCGCGCATCTATTGGTAATATGGTGACCAAATACCCGGTCAAAAAGGTGCTGCTAAAAAGTAAGGGCATCAGTACGCTGGCCGGTCGCAAGATCTGGTATGACGATATCCTGAAACGCCTCAATGCAGATGGCCGTGGCAAATATCTTGGCGAATTTGACGGCGACGACCGCATATTGAACCTGTTAAGCAATGGTTTATATGAGCTAACCAGTTTCGACCTCAATAATCACTTTGATGATAAGATGATCCTGATCGAGAAGTACGATCCTGCCAAGGTTTTCGCGGTGGTGCATTACGAGGGTAAATCAAAGAATTACATGGTGAAACGCTTTGTATTCGAGAATACCGTTATTGGTAAGCAAACCAGCATTATCAGCGAAGAAAGCGGGTCTAAATTGGTAATCATATCCGGCGCAGCGCAGCCTGTTGTGAAAATAGAGCAACTCAAAGGCAAGAGCCTGGTAGAAGAAATGGCCGAACTGAACCTTACCGACTTGATTGATGTGAAGGGGATGAAAGCGATGGGTAACCGCCTGTCGGTACACCAGGTAAAAAGTGTAGAACTGATTGCCGAACATGACGACGAAAGCGACGTGCCAGACCCTGCACCGGATACGGTAGAAGATACCGAGATCACCATCACCGCAGAAGACAAGGATGCGATAGATGCGGCCCCGGCTGTAGCACCACAAGTTATGCAATCTGCGTCCGTAAATCCCGTTATAGAACAACAACTTGAGGAGCCAAAGGCGGAGGCTAAACCGAAAATGGAAGGACCAGAGCCCACGGAATCAAAGCCGGAGAAACCTGTTAAGAAAGTAGATTTTGAAATTACCAACCCGGATGATATTGATATTGATGACAAAGGCCAGCTGGGCTTATTTTAATTGTTAAGAGTTTTATATGCTGAAGAAGATACTTATTTGCTGTGCACTGTTTTTGAGCACAGTTGCAACTAACGCCCAAACTACCAACCACAACTTTGCCTTTAGCGACAGCACCTTCATGCTGGATGGTAAACCCTTGCAGATTATCAGCGGTGAAATGCACTGTTACCGCATCCCGCGTGAAAACTGGCGCGAGAGGATGAAAATGGCCAAAGCTATGGGCTTAAATACTATTGGTACCTACATGTTTTGGAACCAGCACGAAATGGTACAAGGCAAGTATGATTTTACGGGGAATAATGATATTGCGGAGTTTGTACGGATAGCTAAAGAAGAAGGCCTTTGGGTAATACTGCGCCCCAGCCCGTATGCCTGTGCTGAGTGGGAATTTGGCGGTTATCCATGGTGGCTGCTTAAAGACAAAACACTTAAAGTGCGCAGCCAGGACCCTAAATTTATTAATGCCTATCATAACTATATGATAGAAGTAGGCAAGCAACTGGCACCCCTGCAGGTAAACCACGGCGGCAATATCCTGATGGTGCAAATAGAGAACGAATACGGGTCATACGGGAGTGATAAGGTATATTTGGCACAAAACGAAAAGATCTTTCGCGAGGCGGGATTTGATGGTACGCTGTTTACCTGCGATGGCGCAACCCAAATGCCTGCTGGGTATTTACCGGGCTACCTGCCCGCTGTAAATGGTGAGGACAACCCCACAAAGGTTAAGGAGTTAATTAATAAGTACCATAATGGTAAAGGCCCATACTACATTGCAGAATGGTACCCGGGTTGGTT
Organism: Mucilaginibacter glaciei; assembly: GCF_014773245.1. Lineage (GTDB taxonomy): Bacteria > Bacteroidota > Bacteroidia > Sphingobacteriales > Sphingobacteriaceae > Mucilaginibacter > Mucilaginibacter glaciei. The sequence continues at coordinate 9,892 of NZ_JACWMX010000003.1, forward strand.
TGATAGCTGGGGCAAGCCGCACAGTGGCAGTAATGCTGACGCGGATGCTAAGAAACTTGACGAGGTGCTCTCGGCGGGAATCTCTATCAATCTTTATATGTTCCACGGTGGCACCACGCGCGATTTTATGAATGGTGCCAATATGAATAAAACCGAAGCCTATGCGCCGCAAACATCAAGTTATGACTATGATGCCCCGTTGGATGAAGCCGGTAACCCAACCGCTAAGTTTTACAAATTCCGCACGGTAATAGCCAAACACTTGCCGCCTGGAACTACCCTGCCCGAAGTGCCCGAAAAAAAGAAACGCACCTATGCATTAGAAGCTATTAAGTTAACAGGCACTGCCAACTTGTTCAGCAACCTGGGCAAACCTGTAGAATCGGATAAGCCTATGAGTTTTGAAGACCTTGACCAGGGATACGGATTTGTTTTATACCGCACTACGCTGCAAAATGCCGCAAGTGGATTGCTGAAGATCAAAGAAATGCGCGATTATGCAACCGTGTACCTTAACGGCAAGCGCATTAGTGTTTTAGACCGCCGTTTAAAGCAGGATTCGTTGCAATTAAATAGCCCGACAGCTAATAGTACTTTGGATATATTAGTAGAGAACAACGGCCGTATCAACTATGGGCCATTCCTCACAGATAACCGCCAGGGTATTACCGATAAGGTAACTTTAAACGGGCAAGAGCTGCTTGGTTGGAAGATGTATTTGCTGCCTTTTACTGCCACCACCGGGTTTAAGTACCTACCCGCACAAAATGAAGGCGAATTGCAACCCGCCTTATACCGCGGTACATTCTCGCTCCGCATCACAGGCGACACTTATTTGGATATGCATGGCTTTGGTAAAGGCTTTGTATTTGTGAATGGCCACAACCTGGGTAAGTATTGGGAAATTGGCCCGCAGCAAACTTTGTATGTACCGGCAACCTGGTTAAAGAAAGGCACCAATGAACTGGTTGTTTTTGACGAGTTGCTGGGCAACCATACCGAGCTTTCAACGCTTGATCATCCGGTGTTGAACGAAGAGAAAAAGACAGATAAATAAAGAATATCAGAGATATTTAGAGCGTTTAGTAACAAAAAATGGCATCTATTGGGTGCCATTTTTGTTGCCTACAGGATACGTGTTAATTTACAGGATCAGTAATATCACTAAAATAATAATGAGGATAGCACCAATGGAAAGGAAAACGCCACCGCCGCTCATCGCCTGGGCTTCATGTTTCAAGTTTTTCAATTCGCTTTTTAATTCTTTCCTTTCGGCTTTGTTCAGATGGGATTTGTCCATCTCCTTAATTTCTTCAACACGGGTTTCGATCTCAACAATTCGGGCCTGCCTTTGCTCCTTGGTCATGGCAGCTGCGGCTTCTTTAAAGTTCTCTTTACCGTTAGTAGCCGTTGCTGCATTACTGTTAAAAGCGGTTAAAGCAAATAATACGGTGAGGGCAATTATATAAAGCTTCTTTTTCATAATGGTGTTTATTGGTAAGACGTAAAAATCAGTTAAATGGTTGCATCGTTAAATGCTGATAAAAAAAGAAGCCTCGAACACATGGCCGGTCACTACCTTTTGGATAGCCTCCTTTTTAGGGAACTCCTTCTTTTCGCCGGCACTGTCTGCGCATCCTAACCAGGGTTCGATACAAACAAAATCGGCACCGGGTTTAGCCCAAAGCCCCAAGTAGTTAAAATGCGGGAACTCTACAGATAAGCTCTCCTCATGTTTGGTGCATTTAATGGTCACCATACGCGACGCCAAGTTTTTAAATACTAATGCATCCGCCGCAAACATATCCCGGGTGAGTATCAATTTCTTTTGCGGGGTAGGTACGGGGTGGGTTTCGCCGTTGAACGTGCCATCTGCGGTGAGCAGGTGGGTTTCTAATTTCTCCTGTACCTCAAATTCAATATAATAATCCTCATAGTTTTCTCCAGGGTGGAAAGGCACATTAAATGCCGGGTGCCCGCCTACCGAAAAGTAAACCGGCTTTTTATCGCGGTTAATCACTTTGTAGGTAACGCGTAATGCATTATCTATCAGGGTGTATAAAACCTGGAAATCAAATTTATAAGGGTAAACCGCCAGCGTTTTCTCGCAATAAGGGAGCGAAAAGCCTGCATGAGCATCATCACTTTCCAGCAAAATAAACTCCGACTGCCTTGCGAAACCGTGCCTTTTCATAGGGTAAGTATCCCCATCGACCAATAATTCGTCGTTAGTCAGTTGCCCTACTATAGGGAACAGGTTGGGCGCATGGTAACCCCAAATGTCGGGGTTGGCTTGCCAAAGCTGCTCGATACCGGTTTGCTTATTATATAACGAGGAAAGTTGTGCGCCCTTGGTAGCGATAGCTACCTTCAGATATTCGTTTTCGAGGATCGTCATGCTGTTTGATTTGGTACGGTTAGCAACAAATTAGTTTTAAGGCTGTTTGTATTGTTGAATAAAAATAGCAAAAGCACCGGATTAATGGCGCTTTTTACCAATTGTATTTATATGCAGCTATCGTTGATCAACCTTCAACTTCAATTTTATGACCGAATCTTTTTGCAGGTTATTCAGCTTGTTATTGTTATTAAAAATAGCCCCTTCAAAATCGCCATATGATGGGTTAGGGATGATGATATACCGGCTGCCAAACTTCTTTCGCAGTTGATCTGTAATAGCGGTCCGGTTTGCTTCGGCGGGGTGGTTATCATACAGCAGGTCAAAATCGGGCAGGTTATCGCCGCATAGTAAAACTATCTGATGTGTTTTTAAAACCTGCAGCCGGCGGCTCTCCTTGCTCGATGTGGTTTGCCTCAAAAATAGGTGTGCATCATCTGCATTGGGCATGTTGAATTTTTGCAGGTTTTTAAGGGTGTTCGCGCGTTCGTCCTCATCCCGGTTGGTGATGTAAAACACGGTTACGCCTTTAGCTGCAGCATACTTAAAAAATGCCGGGGCACCAGGCACGGTATCGGCTGCTGCTTTGGCGGTCCAAGCCTTCCAGGTAGCCTGGCTATAATCTAGATTATTAACGGCGCGCATCGCATCATAAGGGCTGTTATCCAAAACGGTCTCGTCAATATCGGTCACTACGGCTAAAGGCTTGCCGCCGGGTTGCTTTAACGATTCATCCAATCGCAGTTTAGCCAGGTTATACGCCTGGAAACAAAGGGCCCTATACTCGGCAGAGCGTTGCTGCCAAAGCGAAGCCCAAACTTTGCCGCTGTTAGCTAAAGATGTGCCTTCCGGTTTTACGGCAACTGCTGCTTTTTTTGACGTGGAGCAAGCACTTGTTAATAAAGAACAGATCAGCAGGCAGGGAAGTAATTTTTTCATGTGTTGATGGGGTAGGGGGCTTACAATAATTCCGGCTATACTTTGCCGATGAACTCTTTAACAAACTTCGTTAATTTAGGTTGTATCACAAAAGCGCAACGGGGTTTCATTAGGTTATCGTTATAATAATTCTGATGGCGGTCTCCGGTTTTGTATCACTAATTTTCTGCCCTACTTCAGTTAATAAATTAGTGCCCATATTAATCTGATAACGAACACACTACCCATTTGGTTTATTAATATTACTGCGTATATTTAACATGTCGATCCCCTTAGTTGATTGACCCAATAACCTAACCAAATCCTTTTCTTATGAAAACTGCGGCAACAATTGCACGGCTGATATTGGGTATCTTATTCCTGGTATTCGGCCTCGATTACTTTTTTGATTTCGTCCCGGGCATCGTATCCCTGCCACATTTAACCAAACATGCCGACAATTATCTGGACTCATTGAACAAGGCTGAATACTTTTTCCCCATCCTTAAAACCATCGAGATACTGGGAGGCCTGGGTTTAATTATCAACCGTTACACCGCTTTATTTATCATCGGCTTGTTCCCGGTAACTTTTAATATTTTGATGTTTGATATATTCCTGGGCCCGCAATTGCTTGTTTTAGGGGTGGTTATGTTCGGCCTCAACCTGTTCCTGTTGTTTGTTTACCAGCGTTATTATAAATTTTTATTTACCTTTTCGCCCCGGATATAAAGGGTAAAAGTTATATTTACTGTCTACTATACATTTATTACCTATGCTTAAAAATTCCGCTATAACACGTAATCCGTTTGTAATCGCCCTGCTGGCGATCATTGTTTTTTCCGTGAATGCAAACGCCCAAAACGGCCGTACCATAGCTGACTTTGACAAAGGCTGGAAGTTTAATTTAGGCAATGTGCCATCAGCAGAAAAAATCACTACCAACGATAAAGCATGGCGCGTACTCAACCTGCCGCACGACTGGAGCATTGAGGGCGAATTTAAAAAGGAGAACCCCGCCACGCCAGAAGGTGGCGCATTGCCCGGCGGCATTGGTTGGTATCGTAAAACGTTCACCGTGCCCGCTGCTTCAAAAGGCAAGCTTGTTTATATAGATTTTGACGGCGTATATCAGCACAGCGATGTTTGGATCAACGGGTACCACTTAGGTTTCAGGCCTAACGGGTATATCTCTTTCAGGTATGAACTGACACCTTACTTAAACTTTGGGGGCAGCAACGTCATAGCCGTAAAAGTGAATAATGCCGAGCAGCCTAATTCGCGCTGGTATTCCGGTTCGGGTATTTACAGGAACGTATGGCTGGTAACCACCAATAAAGTTGCTATTGATCATTGGGGCACCTACGTGACCACGCCGAAAGTAAGTGCCGACTCTGCAACCATATCGATTGAGGTTAAGGTAAAAAAACCGGCACAAGCAACTTACAGTATCAAATACCTGGTTTACAATTCATCTGGTCAATTAGTGGCCCAAGGCGGGTCGCTTCCATCGTCGGCGCAGGTTGTAGATACCATGGCAACCGTGAAAAATACTATCAAGATAATCAAGCCTGATCTATGGTCGGTAGAAAAGCCTCACGTGTACAAAGTAGTTACACAGGTTTTGGTTGATAAAGCAGTTGTTGATAGTTATACCACACCTTTAGGCATCAGGTATTTTAATTTTGATGCCGACAAAGGCTTTAGCCTGAATGGTAAACCCATGAAAATTTTAGGCGTTTGCGATCACCACGACCTGGGGAGTTTAGGCTCGGCCGTTAATACCCGTGCCTTAGAACGCCAGTTACAGATCCTGAAAGCGATGGGCTGCAATGGCATCCGTACATCACATAACCCGCCCGCGCCCGAACTGTTGGATCTTTGCGACAAAATGGGTTTTATTGTGATGGATGAGGCCTTTGATATGTGGAAGATGGAAAAGACAAAGTACGATTATCATCTTTTTTGGGATGAATGGCACAAGCGCGACCTGCAAGACCAATTACTGCGCGACCGTAACCACCCGTCGGTATTTGTGTGGAGCATCGGTAACGAAATTGGCGAGCAGTACAGTAAAACAGATACCGCGGGCCGTAATATTGCGCGCGAACTGGCCGGTATTGTAAGGCAGTACGATAACAGGCCTATTACATCGGCTAATAATGACCCGTCGCGCACCAATAACATCATCGCATCGGGGGCACTTGATCTGATCGGATATAATTATCATGAGTTTGATTATGCTAAGTTTCATGAAAGGTTTCCCGGTAAAAAGTTCATCGCCACAGAAACCACATCAGGTTTAGAAACCCGTGGTTATTACGAAATGCCTTCAGATAGTATCAGGATCTGGCCGCCGCAGTGGGATAAGCCACTGGTTAGGCCGGGCAATAATGTATCTGCCTATGATAACACCCGCCCGCCCTGGGGCTCAACCCACGAAGCTACCTGGAAGGTGATGAAGAAGTATGACCATTTATCGGGCATGTTTGTATGGACGGGTTTTGATTACCTGGGCGAACCAACGCCTTTTTCGTGGCCGTCGCGCAGTTCCTACTTTGGTATTATCGATTTAGCGGGCTTCCCTAAGGATGTTTACTACATGTACCAAAGCGAGTGGACAACCAAGCCGGTATTGCACATTTTCCCGCACTGGAACTGGGAACTTGGTAAAATGGTAGATTTATGGGCATATTATAACAATGCCGATGAGGTAGAACTTTATCTGAACGGAAAATCGATAGGCATTAAAAAGAAAACCGGCGACGATCTGCACGTGATGTGGCGTTTGAAATTTGAACCGGGAACGCTTAAGGCGGTATCCCGTAAAAATGGAAAAGTAGTGCTTATTAAAGAGATCCGTACAGCAGGCGCAGCGGCCAAAATTGAATTAACCGCAGACAGGAAAACAATCGCTGCAGACGGGAAAGATCTGTCATTTATAACCGTGAAGATTTTTGATAAAGACGGCAACCTTGTCCCAAATACAGACAATCGTATCAAATTCACGGTAAGTGGCGGTACGCTGGCGTCCGTAGACAATGGCGATCCGGTAAGCCATGACAGCTTTAGGGCCGATAATATTAAAGCGTTCCACGGTTTGGCATTAGCTGTTATCAGAGGGAGTGAAACACCGGGGAGTATTACCGTTACCGCAACGGGTGAGGGATTGGCTTCGGATAAGATTGTGTTGGTAGCGAAATAAGATAAAAAACTATTCAGTCGCTCGGCTCCTGCCGGGTGACCGTTATTATAAGGCCGCTGACAGCAGCACTCGGCGGCCAGAAGCCGCGCGATAGTCGTCACTCGGCAGGAGCCGAGCGACTCAACTGCACGCTATTATACCCATCTGCTCAAAAACTTATTAAACTCATCTTTATACTGATCGCCGACAGTAATGTTGATCTTACCTATTTGCAGGGCGTTACGGGTTATGGAGTTGATCTTATCCAAAGATACTATGTAAGAGCGGTGTACACGCAAAAAACGTTTGGCCGGCAACTTTTCTTCCAAAGCTTTCAGGGTACTCAAAGTCAATAATGCCTTATCGCTGTTCTTCAGGAAAATCTTTACATAATCCTTCAGGCTTTCCAGGTAAAGGATGTCGCTCAAGGCAATGCGTACCAATTGATATTCTACCTTTACAAAAAGGTAGTCGTCTTCGATACGCTCTTCGGCAGCGGGGGCTGCTACAGGAGCAGGGGCGGCGGCTGCAGGTTCTGTCTGGGAGCGGCTTACCAATTCGGTGTAAGCCAAAGCCTTGTTGGCAGCATGCAAAAATTCTTCGTAATTAAAGGGTTTCAGCAAGTAGTCCAGTGCATCAACCCGGTAACCTTCTAAAGCAAACTGGTTATAAGCGGTAGTGAAAATGATGCGGGGTTTGTTTGGCCCGCGCGCATCCAGTACCCGGGCAAGTTCTATCCCATTTAAGTTAGGCATCTGGATATCCAGAAAAATCAGGTCTATCTTTTTATCCTGGAACGCGCCCAATGCTTCAACCGCGCTGCTGTAGCGGCCCACCAGGTTTAAAAAAGGCGTTTGCTCAATAAAGGCGCACACCATGCCCAGTGCTAAAGGTTCGTCATCAACGGCTATACAATTTACTACCATTACAAGTAAAGCGTTAAGTTAACAGTGTACAGGTTTTCGGCCGCCGACTCATTTACCACCAGCTCGTGTTTGCCGGGGTATAAAAGATCGAGCCTGCGGATGGTATTATTCAGGCCGATACCTTTGTTATCCTCCAGGTCGGCACCCTGTTTTTTAAAGATACTGTTTTGAACCAATAAAGTTATCTTATTATCTACCTGTTGCACATCAACCAAAATGGTACTGGGCAGGCTGTCGCTTACGCCGTGTTTGAAGGCGTTTTCTACGAAAGGTAAAAACAGCATCGGCGCCACAGGGAACTCTTGCAAAGGTGCCGGGGTGTTAAATATAACGGTTACCTTATCGGTTAGCCGCAACTGCATCAGGCTGATGTAATCTTTAATAAAGGCGATCTCCTGGCTAAATAAGGCCGCGCTGTTTTGGGTATCGTATAACACATAGCGCATCATGCGCGAGAGCTGGTGCAATGCAGTACGCGAGGTTTCGACATTGACCAGGGTGAGCGCGTAAATATTATTAAGGGTGTTAAAAAAGAAATGCGGGTTGATCTGTGCTTTCAGGAACGATAATTCTGACGAGATCTTTTTCTGCTCCATCTCTTTATGCAGTGCTCTGTTCTTTTGCCAGCTTTGCGTAGTGGTAACGCTGGTACTGATACCTAATACCAATGATGTAACCGTAACTAAAAAGGTGTCGAAATAACCGCGCCTGCCGCCACCGCCGCCGCCACGTTTTGGCGGGCCGCTGCGGTGAAAGGCCTCTTCCAATAGTTCGCGCACATTTAGAATTTTATCCACAAAACCTGTCATGAATAGTATCACGGCTATGATGGCTATGATGGACAGGAAGTAAAAACCTGTTTTCTTTTTAAGCAGCAGCTGCGGAACCAATACATAGGCGTTTAAATAATACGAAGCAATCAACATCACGAACACGATATTTTGCTTCACCCAGAATTGGTAGGGTACATCTATATTTCTTAAAAAGGGTTGGTAAAATAAAAGCACTACGCCTAATACTATCCAAATTAAGATCTGGATGAGTATGTTGCCTAAGATGCTCCGGGATTTTTGAATGATCATGCTTTTGATTTATTTACAGGGCATTACAATATTACAAATGATCACGGCATATCCAAATCAAAATCGGCGATGCTGCCCGGAACCCCGACGAGCGGGCAAAAACTACCGCCAAAACGGCCGAAACGTACCGTCGACTAAAAATCTGCTTGTCGAAGGTTAAAATTGGGCATTCGTCTATTTGTTTACGGTCTCTGTCTACCGCGTTTTTGAGTGCTTTGCTAAAAGTATTGCTTTGCATATCGAAATCACAATATATGAAGATCAAATACTTTCTATCAATCCTTGCGTTGTTGCTCAGTTTTAACAGTATGGCACAAACCACCCGCGATGTAAGCGGTGTTATAAAAGACAGTACCGGCGTAACCTTACCGGGCACCACCATTAAAATATTGACGGGTAAAGACAGCACCACTACCATTACAGATGCAAATGGCAGCTTTACCTTTAAAGCGGTTACCATAAACCAGTTTAGTTTGGTTATCCAATCGGTAGGGTTTGTTCCCATTAAGCGCCGCTTTGTGCTGGACAATGCCGCTACGCCGTTTAAACTGCCGGTAATCGTTTTAAAATCAGATACACGCATGCTTGGCCTGGTTACCATTACCGATGTGAACCCGGTTAAGCTGAAGGAAGATACCATTGAATTTAATGCTGCCGCTTATAAGGTGCGTGATGGTGCACCCGTAGAGGATGTATTGAAGAAACTGCCGGGCATAGACGTGGATAAGGACGGAAACGTAACCGCGCAAGGCAAAAGCGTAACCAAAGTGCGAGTAAACGGAAAAGACTTTTTTGGAGGCGACCTGAAAACTGCTACTAAGAACTTGCCTGCCGATATCGTGCAAAACATCCAGGTGATAGATGATTACGGCGACCAGGCTAACATCACTGGCGTTAAAACCGGCGAGCCCGAAAAGGTGCTGAACATTACCATTAAACCAAGTAAAAATTACGGCTACTTTGGACAGGCCAGCGTAGGCGAGGGGCAGGATATGATTCCCGGCGTATCAAGCGATAAAGAGGGTAATCGCTATGTAGCACAGGGCAACTTATTCCGCTTTGATGGCAGCCGGCAGATAGCCGTTTTGGGCAACCTGAATAATACCAACACCAACCTGTTTACGTTTGGTGGTAGGCCCGGTGGCGGTGGCGGCCCCGGCGGTGGCCCGGGTGGCCCCCCGGGAAGCAGCAGCAGCTCGGCTAATGGCATCACAACAGCCCGGTCGTTAGGGTTTAACTACCGCGACCAATGGGGTAAAAAGATAACCGTTTACGGCAGCTACAGCTTCGCCGATAATACGGTGAATACCACCAGTACCACTATCCAAAATAATTTATCGTTAACCAACCCAAGCACCAATACACAAAGCAGTGTACAAAAGGATGAGAACCTGAACCACCGGTTCAACTTTAATATCGAGTACAAGCCGGATACGGTTAATTATTTAAAGATCACACCGTCGTTCTCTTACGCAAGTGTAACCACTAATCAGGATGCTGCTAACAGGCTGGTGAATGCCACACAAACCATCTCTGACTATACCTTCACCTCTTATTTAAAATCGACCTCGCCAAATTATGGCGCTAACGTTTTGTACAATCACCGTTTCAAAACTAAGGGACGTAACTTCAGCGTGAATGTTGGTGCTGGGTCGTACACTACTAATCAGTATCAAAATCCGGTTTATACCTATATTGAGGGGGCAGCAAATGCGCCGTTAAGCCAATTTATCAACACTGATAGCCGTACGGATAGCGTTGGTGTTAATTTCAGTTACCTGGAGCCGATGGGTAAAAAATCATATATAGAGGGAACCTACGGTTATAAATACTCAACCACCAGTGCCGATAAACTGACCGATACCCTAACTGCCGCAGGTAACCGCAACCGCTACGACTTGTTGAGTAATAGCTATAACTACCAGTTTACCACTAACCGTATCGGGTTAAACTACCGCTTCATTGATAAAAAATACAACTACACCTTAGGTGTTTTAGCGCAGCCAACTTTATTGGTCGGCAGCGATGGCAATAGCCGCAGTAATTTCAATATCGCGCCGAATGCCCGCTTTATTTATAACTTCTCGCGTAGCCAGTCGCTGAGTGTGAACTATAACGGACAAAGCGCGCAGCCTACTTATACCGAGCTGCAGCCAGTGACGGATTTCTCTAACGCATCATACCCGGTACAAGGTAACCCTAATCTTGATCCGGAGTTTAACCAGACCTTGTCTATGCGTTATAATAAGTTCGATTTTGCATCAGGTAATGTTTTCTTCAGCAACCTGTCGTTCACTAAAACAGATAATAAGATTGTAGCTAATACCATTACCTACCCTAAAGTTTACGCGCCGGATAGCAAACTGGCCGGTACCATATTAACCCAGTACTTAAATGCGGATGGGTACTACTCTGCAAATGGTTTCTATGTGTTTGCCAAACCCTGGGCTAAGCGTAAATACAATCTGTTCTTTATAGGTAATGCTACATACAGCAACAATATCTCTTACATTGGTAATGTGGATGCTACCAGTTATGCGCTCACTAACCTGAAGAACGTTTCTAAAAATATCGTGCTGTCGCAAGGGGTGCGCTTTAGGGTGAATATAACCGATGTTGTTGATGCCGAAGCCAGCACTACATACGCGATAAACCGTTCTAACAATTCTATCCAGCAGGCCAACGTCAATAACAAATTTAGTACCCTGAATTTGGGTCTGAATGGTAAAAACTACTTCTTTAAAGACTGGACACTGAGCTATGATTACAGCAAACAGATCTATTACGGCTATACGGGATCTACCAATCCGAACATCCTGAATACTTATGTAGAACGTCGTTTTCTGAAAGGAAATGTTGGCACCCTGCGCTTTGCTGTGAACGACGTATTTAACGAAAATACGGGCTATACGACCACACAAAGCGGGAGCTATATCACGCAAACTAATGCCAACCGTTTAGGCAGATACTTCCTGGCTACGTTTACGCTAAGGCTGCAAAAGTTTGCCGGTGCTAAACCAAATAATGGTCCCGGCGGCCCGGGCGGGCCGGGTGGTCCGGGTGGACCAGGCCCTGGCGGCCCGCCACCGTTTTAAGAAGTAAGATTGGTGGCAGTAATCTGGCAACATTACGTTAACGCTAAATAGTTCGCCGGTTAAAAACTTAATGGTGGTATAGGCAGCCCGGGTGGCTATGATTTGGGTGGATCAGGCCCCTGGCAGCCCGCCACCATTTTAATAAGTGAGATTGATTACTATATATGTCGTGAAAAGGTACTTTAGCTTAGGCGGGTACCTTTTTCTTGTTTAATCAGGGTCGCCGAGCGACAAAAAAGCCTTTCATCCTGAGCGATAGCGAAGGATCTTACAGGTAGTGAAAAAGCGAAAGGATCTTCCGGGTGGAAAACATGCGGAAGATCCTTCGCTATCGCTCAAGCATGACAAATTATTTTACAACTTCGTTACCCCAAACTTCACCGCCAACTCATTCAACTCCTGATAAACCGAATCAACCAGTGGAATACCATTTGCCATCCTATCCCTTTCTGCTTCCAGTTCCGGCTCGCCGGGGATGATTACTTTTTGAGTAGGATCATTAGTAGTTGCCGATTTAAATCTGCTTATCCAGTTATCCATATCAGCAGTAAATTCTTCAATCGGGCGGAAACCATCTACCCGCATCGCTCCTAAAAAATGGCCCAGGCCTAAACCGGGCGGGTTTGCAGGAGGTTCCAAAAACGAAACAAAAGGCGGCACCCATGGGCCATAATTTGCGCCCGATAATACACCGGATAGAATATCAACGGTAGCACTTAAACCAAAACCTTTGTGGCTGCCATGTTCCCGGTCGCTGCCCAATGGCAGGAGGGAGCCGCCGGATTTTAGCGCATGCGGATCTGTTGTGTAATTGCCCTGCCCGTCCTGGATCCAGCCTTCGGGCACTTGTTTGCCGCTGCGCTGGGCAATCTCTAGTTTACCATTCGCTGCTGCTGATGTGGCCATATCTATCACGACCGGTGGATATTGGCCCGCGGGGAATGCATAACACATAGGGTTGGTGCCCAGCAGGCGTTCGTTAGAAAAAGTAGGTGCAACCAGCGGACTCGCATTAGTCATGGCAAAGCCGATCATATGGCGTTTTACCGCCATCAACGCATGGTAACCGGCAATGCCGAAATGATTAGAGTTACGTACCGACACCCACCCCGACCCATATTCGGACGCTTTTTTTATGGCGATATCCATCGCAACGGGAGCTACTATGAGGCCCAAGCCTGCATCGCCGTCAACGGTGGCTGTTGTGGCCGTTTCATGAATGATCTGGATGTTGGGTTTGGTGTTGATGCGGCCTTTCTCCCATAGCCTAACATAGCCGCTTAAGCGCGCCACACCGTGCGAATCAATACCCCGCAGATCTGACTTTATCAGCACATCGGCGGCCAGGTCAGCATGATATTCGCTGCAGCCCATGGCTATGAAAATATTTTGAGTAAAGGTGCGGAGGATCAGTTCGGATATTAGCATAAGGCAAAAATAGCAATTCCTGTTTTTCGTGTGAAAATTATGTCATTGCGAGCGATAGCGTGGCAATCTTAGCATATCCGCAAGTCCTATAAGATTGCCACGTCGCTGCGCTTCTCGCAATGACATGGTGTAGAGCCTTACTCTGTCAGCACTGTAAACTTAAAATCCAGTGGCTCGAAGTTGCGGATCAGTTCATCGATAAATAGCTGGCCCCATTTTACATAGGCAAGACCGAAATTCTCACTGCGTTCCTGTAAGCTATTTTTCGGGAAGATGTCTTCTTTGATATGTTCTATCTGTTCCAGGCGGGTATGGTAATTGCGTTTTTCGGCTTTTACCAGTTTCTTTTGCAGGTTGTCCATCGCATGCTTTAAGCGGGCTTGTACGGCACTGGCAGATGGCCCTAAAGTGCTGTCGATCTTATGGGCGCGCAGCTTGATCTTCTCGAAGGCGCTTTCTATTTCGCGCCATTCTTCATTCAGGGTCAGGTCGTGGCTGCTGTGTTTTTGTACCCAACTGCTCTTGATTTCGTCGGTACTTTTAAAAATATCAGCCGGCGAAAGTTCCATGCTGTTGATCTTGGCAGCGGTTTCTTTTTTGATGACCAAACCGCTGTTCCGCAAGATCAGTATCGGGAAATCAATACCATAATGGTCGAAGTTTGATTTCAGTTCCAGCCAGTAAACCACCTCGGCACCACCACCGATGTAAGCAATGTTGGGCAGGATACATTCTTGGTACAAAGGTCGCATGACTACATTCGGACTAAATCGTTCGGGTGCGGTTTTGATTTCCTGTTTCAGTTCGTCTTCAGTAAAACTGATGTCGGTATTCATTACGCTGTAGCGATCATTCTCAAAAATCAGCCGTTCACGCAATTCGTCTTTTAAATAAAAAAAGTTGATCTCGCGTGGATTCACCTGGATGTGTACGCCCAGTTTGGTTAACTGCTCATTAACGGCGCTGATGTTTTTGAAACTATTTTGCTCGATGATGTCCTGCTCAATTATCGGGGCAAACTCCTCCTTTAAGCGGTGATCATCGGCATCAATTATCACTAATCCGTATTGACCAAATAAAGCATTTACGAGGTAACGGGTGGCATCGGCTAGTTTATCAAATTTGGTGTAGGCAGTTTCAACCATTTCGCCCAATTCATCGGCGTGGCCGTCAATTCCTAAAACGCCTTTGTATTGGTTAAGTGCCTGGCGCATGGTATCCGGGTTGATACGGCCCGTAGCGCCCGAAGCCTCGTACCACCAATGCACTTTTTTACCACCTATGTTGGTGTAGTTGATCTCGGCAAAGTCGTGGTCTTCTGACGCCATCCAGTAAACAGGTACAAAGTTTTTATCGGGAAAAGAGTCTTTTAACTGCCGACAAAGCTTAATAGCCGTAACTATTTTGTAAATGAAATAAAGCGGGCCGGTAAAAATGTTCAGCTGATGGCCGGTTGTAACGGTGTAAGTATGGTCATTACCCAGCAGGTTGATCTGCTGCCTGATGTATTCGGCAGCGTCCAGTTCAATTTTGGTGGGGGAGGTGCTTTCGTGCTTTTTGAAGTATTGCTCCTGTAAGACGTTTACTAACATCGCCCTATCGGCAACTACCTTTTTGTGGCCAAGCTTTTCGGCAAAGCCCTGCATGGTGGGGCGGTGACTATAAAAAGATCTTAATTCCGGAACATCGTCCAGGTAATCGATAACCGTTTGGGAAAAGTACCCGGTGTCTTTATAGTCAATACAGGCTGCGTCCATATAATTTCGGATTTCGGATGTTCAATTTCGGATTTGACTTGCTTGGTTAAGAGTTTTAGCTCGCAAGAGCGCCAAGGCCGCAAAGCTTTTTCTTAGCGTCTTTTCGACTTTGCGAGAAATTACATTTCACTCATGCAGCGTTAATTCGCGAACATCCGTATGCCGAATTTAGATTTTAAAATTCTAAATCAAACATTGTACTGCAAAATCGGTCTTATTTTACAATTTGTCCATAAAGGTCAAAGTCTTCGGCATTGTCAATTTTTACATTAACAAAGCTGCCAACTGCAGCATAATCGATGCTGGCGTCAATCAAAACTTCGTTATCTACCTCCGGCGAGTCAAATTCGGTACGGCCAACAAAATAGCCTTCATCTTTCTTGTCAATCAATACTTTAAAAGTATGGCCAATCTTCTCCTGGTTCTTATCGAAAGAGATACCTTGCTGAATTTCCATAATAGCGTCGGCACGCTCCTGTTTTACTTCTTCGGGCACATCGTCAATTAAAGAATGGGCGTGTGTTTTTTCCTCGTGCGAGTAGGTAAAACAACCCAGGCGGTCAAATTTGGTATCTTCTACCCATTGGGCCATTTCTTCAAAATCGCGCTGTGTTTCGCCTGGGTAGCCGGTAATCAGCGTGGTACGCATGGCAATGCCCGGTACCATATCGCGGATCTGGTTCACGACGTCAATCGTTTTTTGCTTGGTTAAGCCACGGCGCATCGATTTGAGCATGTTATCGGTAATGTGCTGCAGGGGCATATCCATGTATTTACAAATATTGTCGCGCTCGTTCATTACATCCAACACTTCCATCGGAAAACCAGCCGGGTAAGCGTATTGCATCCTGATCCACTCCACACCGTAAACATCACTTAAGCGGCGCAAAAGTTCGTCCAGATTGCGTTTGCCGTATAGGTCGAGGCCATAATAGGTGAGGTCCTGGGCAATCAGGATCAATTCTTTTGTGCCGTTCTTTACCAGGCTTTCAGCATTTTTAACCAGTTGGTCAATAGGCGTACTTACATGTTTACCACGCATCAACGGGATGGCGCAAAAAGAACAGGGGCGGTTACAGCCTTCAGCAATTTTAAAATAAGCAAAGTGCGACGGGGTGGTCAATAAACGCTCGCCAATCAGTTCGTGTCGGTAATCGGCACCAATGTTAGTCAGGATATTTTGCAGATCGTTTGTACCGAAATAAGCATCAACGTTGGTGATTTCGGCTTCCAGCTCGGGCTTGTAGCGCTCGCTCAGGCAACCGGTTACAATTACTTTACCTACTTTACCCTGT
This sequence comes from Mucilaginibacter glaciei, assembly GCF_014773245.1. Taxonomy (GTDB): domain Bacteria; phylum Bacteroidota; class Bacteroidia; order Sphingobacteriales; family Sphingobacteriaceae; genus Mucilaginibacter; species Mucilaginibacter glaciei. Next base: position 25,975 of record NZ_JACWMX010000003.1, read on the forward strand.
TCCTTCAACTCGCTGTATTGCAGGATAGTGTCGATAGATTCCTGCTTGGCGTTATCAATAAACCCGCAGGTATTAATCACGATGATATCGTTATCGCGCAGCTTATCTGTTTCATGAACTACATCATAGGCGTTGCCCTTAAGCTGGCCCATCAGTACTTCACTATCGTAAATATTTTTTGAACAGCCTAAAGTAACCACGTTTACACGGGGTTTTACGGTAAGTATCGGCTTGCTGATTATTTTTGTTCTCATTGTTATTACTCAAAGCGTCATTGCGAGGAACGAAGCAATCTCCAAACTATGCAGATCCGATATGCTAATCGGGAGATTGCTTCGTTCCTCGCAATGACGCATGGAAATTTCTCTATTATTTAAATAAGCTATTCACAAATTCGTTCCTGTCAAACAGCTGTAAATGGTCTACGCCTTCGCCTACACCTATATATTTTACGGGGATCTTAAACTGATCAGAAATCCCTATTACCACACCACCTTTTGCGGTACCGTCCAGTTTAGTCAGGGCTAAAGCATTAACCGCTGTAGCTTCTGTAAACTGTTTGCACTGCTCAATGGCGTTTTGCCCGGTAGATGCATCCAGCACCAGCAATATTTCATGCGGGGCACCGGGAATAACCTTTTGCATTACATTTTTGATCTTGGTAAGTTCGTTCATCAAACCAACCTTATTATGTAAACGGCCCGCGGTATCAATAATTGCCACATCGTCACCATTTGACACTGCCGAACGCAAGGTATCAAACGCTACTGAAGCCGGGTCGCTGCCCATGGCCTGCGCTACAACCTTTACGCCCACACGCTCGCCCCAAAGTTTGATCTGGTCAACCGCCGCCGCGCGGAACGTATCCGCAGCACCTAAAACTACCTGGTTACCCGCCTGCTTTAATTTATGGGCCAGCTTACCAATGGTGGTGGTTTTGCCCACGCCGTTAACCCCAACCACCATAATTACATAGGGTTTTTGCGTACCGTATTCAAAGGTGCGGAAATCGTTACTGTTGTTTTCGGCAAGGAGTTTCTGGATCTCATCCTTCAGCAGGCCGTTCAGTTCTGATGTGCCAACGTATTTGTCTTTCGCAACACGTTCCTGGATGCGGCCAATGATCTTTAGCGTAGTGCTCACACCAACATCTGATGTAACCAGCACTTCTTCCAGGTCATCCAGCACGTCATCATCAACGGTGCTCTTGCCGGCTACTACCTTAGTTAACTTCGAGAAGAAATTGTCCTTGGTTTTTTCCAGCCCGGTATCAAGCGCCTGCTGTTCCTGCTGCGTACTTTCTTTTTTCTTAAAAAAATCAAATAGTCCCATAGGTGATCAGAATTTTAGAATTGTCCGAATAAAAAAAGCTAAGAAGCATATTGGTTGAATTTGAAATATCATTCAAATTCTTTACTGCAGTTAATTCTGATTCAGACCTTAATAAAAAAAGCCCTCTCGATAAAACAAGACGGCTTTAATATTTTAACAAACGTAATTATTATTTGCCTGTAAGGGCATCTTTAACGTTATCGTTAGCTACGATAGCTTCTTTGAATGAGTAAGCACCTGTACGAGGTGATTTGTTCATTGTAATTACTTTTGAAAACTCTTTTCCTTTACCCGCAACTTTCAGGGTTGCAACTACTTTCTTTGCCATGTTGTTTAATTATTGAATTAGTGATGGAGTGAATTAGTGATTCAAAACTTAAACCGCCAATAAACTTTACAGCCAATTGTTATTTAATTTCTTTATGAACTGTTACTTTACGCAAAACCGGGTTGAATTTCTTCATTTCCAATCTTTCTGTAGTGTTTTTTTTGTTTTTGGTGGTAATGTAGCGAGACATACCCGGCATGCCGCTGGTCTTATGCTCTGTGCATTCTAATATTACCTGAACCCTGTTACCTTTCTTAGCCATCTTATATATTGTTTTGAGTTACAAGTTTTGAGTTTTGAGAATCTACTCATTACCCACCACTCATCACTATTTACTTATTAAATAGAACCTTTTTTTACAAACTTGTTGATACAAGCAGTAATGCCCAATTTGCTGATAGTTTTAACAGCAGAAGTAGACACTTTTAAAGTGATCCATTTATCTTCTTCAGGGATATAAAACTTTTTTAGTTGCAGATTCGGATAGAACTTACGTTTGGTTTTAGCGTTAGAGTTTGATACGCTATTACCGTTCATATAGGCTTTTCCGGTTAAATCACAAATTCTTGACATGACAAATATTTTTTTAAATCTTCGCTCTTTTCCTAAAAAGAGTTTGCAAATATCAGGTTTTTAAAGCAAATAGGCAATAGTGTTTTCAAATATTTTTTAAAAAGATTTGTTTGCGGTTATTTAGGCTTATCCAGTATAAAATTAAGCTTATAAACGTTTAAATAATGTTTGTTCGAAAATGGATATTATCAGACTAATTACTATGCAGATAATCTTTACTTATAGATAAGACACCGGTAAACGCTTTAAACTTCACTTTTATAGGGGAAAATACCTAATTTACGCCCACCATTTACAACCTATTATGCAAATCAAATCAATAGAAGAATATCATCAAGTCTATCAGCAAAGTGTAGATCAACCCGAAGAATTCTGGGCCGGAATAGCAGATAACTTTTTGTGGAGAAAAAAGTGGGATGAAGTATTGGAATGGAACTTTAAAGAGCCCAGCATTAAATGGTTTCAGGGTGCTAAACTGAACATTACCGAGAATTGCCTGGACCGCCATTTGGAAACCAACGGCGATACCCCGGCTATCATCTGGGAACCAAATGACCCCACCGAAGACCACCGCATATTAACTTACTCCCAGCTGCACGCAAAGGTTTGCCAGTTTGCAAACGTGCTTAAAAACAACGGTACTAAAAAAGGCGATCGTATCTGTATTTACATGCCTATGGTTCCCGAATTGGAGATTGCGGTTTTGGCTTGCGCCCGTATCGGTGCAATTCATTCCGTGGTATTCGGCGGTTTTTCAGCCCAATCTATTGCCGATAGGATAAAGGATGCCGAATGTAATATTGTGATCACGGCAGATGGTAGTTTCCGCGGGACAAAAGAAGTGCCATTAAAATCTGTTATTGACGATGCGTTGGTGCAGTGCCCAACCATTAAGAAGGTGATCGTACTAACCCGCAGCCGCACCCCTGTATCCATGATCAAGGGCCGTGATGTTTGGTGGGAAGACGAAGTTAAAAAAGTAGAAACACAAGGCAACCCCGATTGCCCTGCCGAAGAAATGGACGCTGAAGATATGTTGTTTATCCTGTATACATCCGGCTCCACAGGTAAACCGAAAGGTGTGGTACATACGTGCGGCGGCTATATGGTTTACACGGGTTACACCTTTACCAACGCATTCCAATATCAACCTGGCGAGGTTTATTTCTGTACGGCAGATATCGGTTGGATCACCGGTCATTCTTACATCGCCTATGGTCCGCTCACCCAGGGGGCAACTTCGGTATTGTTTGAGGGTGTCCCTACCTGGCCGGATGCAGGCCGACTGTGGGATATTGTAGAAAAGCATAAGGTTAATATATTATATACCGCGCCAACCGCCATCCGCTCGTTAATGAGTTTTGGCGATGATGTGATAAAAGGAAAAGATTTTAGCTCGCTTAAAAAGTTAGGATCGGTAGGCGAGCCTTTGAACGAAGAGGCCTGGCACTGGTTTGATGAAAAGATAGGCCAGGGCAAATGCCCGATAGTTGATACCTGGTGGCAAACAGAAACTGGTGGTTTTATGATATCGCCCATAGCTAATGTTACGCCCTTGAAACCGGGCTACGCAACACTGCCATTGCCGGGAGTGCAACCTCTGCTGGTTGATGAGAACGGTAAAGAGATTGAAGGTAATGGCGTAAGCGGTAACCTTTGTATCAAATTTCCGTGGCCGGGTATGCTGCGCACAACTTATGGCGATCATGAGCGATGCCGAACAACATACTTCGCTACTTATGAAAACTTGTATTTCACCGGCGATGGCTGCCTGCGCGACGAGGATGGCTATTACCGCATTACCGGCCGTGTGGATGACGTGCTGAACGTATCGGGCCACCGTATTGGTACCGCCGAGGTAGAGAACGCCATTAATATGCACAGCAGCGTAGTAGAAAGTGCCGTTGTTGGCTATCCGCATGATATTAAGGGCCAGGGTGTTTATGCTTTCGTGGTAAGCCCTAATAAGCATGGCGATGATGAGCTTACCCGAAAGGATATCATTATGACCGTATCGCGGATTATTGGTGCCATTGCCAAGCCGGACAAGATCCAGTTTGTAAGCGGTTTGCCTAAAACACGGTCGGGAAAGATCATGCGCCGGATCTTAAGGAAGATAGCCGAAGGAGACACCGGTAATTTAGGTGACACAAGTACATTGCTTGACCCCGCAATAGTAGATGAAATTAAGGAAGGGGCGTTGTAAAGGGAGGTGAGATTTTTAGAATCAAGAGCCACGATAATAATATCTATAGGTAATGGGTCCTGGCGCTTATTTTCTTGAATCCCCCCGCAAACCAAACCAATTTCCATCTGTTCTCTCTATACATCTAAGTTAAGGAGAAACAAATCATGGACAAGTTAGAATTAAAAGGCGGCTGGAACGAGCTGAAAGGAAAAATAAAACAAGCGTACGGCGACCTGACCGACGACGATTTGAAACACGAAGAAGGTAAGGACGATGAAACACTGGGCCGCCTGCAGCAAAAAACAGGTAAAACCCGCGAAGATCTCATCAGCTGGTTAAAAAGCTTATAATTACGCAAGCCCCGAATATTCGGGGCTTTTTTTGTTGAAAATTCTCTTGCAGAAATAAGATTATTTAATCTAACCCAACCGATAGCTTAACCCAATTATAGCTATTTTTGCCGCATGACAAAAGCAACCCGCCCCACCATATTAGTAGTAAACGATGATGGTATAACCGCCGAAGGGATCAAAGCCCTGATGCATGCCATGAAAGATCTGGGCAGGGTAGTGGTTGTAGCCCCGGATAGCCCGCAATCGGGAATGGGGCATGCTATTACCATAGGGAAACCCCTTAGGTTAGATAAGGTAGACGTTTACGAAGGTATAGAGATGTATAGCTGCAGCGGCACCCCGGTAGATTGTGTAAAGCTGGCGGTTAATGCGGTGCTGAAGGGCCAAAAGCCTGATCTTTGTGTGTCGGGTATTAACCACGGGCTCAATAATTCTATCAATGTGTTGTATTCGGGCACCATGTCGGCGGCGGTTGAGGGGGCTATAGAAGGCATCCCATCAATAGGTTTTTCTTTAGATGATTACAGCGCACAAGCCAATTTTGAGCATTGTGTTAAATATGTAAAGGAAATTGCACAGCAAGTTTTGGCCAATGGCCTGCCGGTAGGTACGGTGTTAAATGTAAACTTTCCCGCTGGTGATGACATTAAAGGCATCAAAATTTGCCGCCAGGCTAATGCCAAATGGGCCGAAGAATTTGATATGCGCCATGACCCGTACAAGCGCCCTTACTACTGGTTAACCGGCGTTTTCCAGAATAACGATAACGGACAGGATACCGATGTTTGGGCACTGGAGCATAATTACGTATCGGTAGTACCGGTAGAATTTGACATGACCGCGCATCACGCCATCCCGGTATTAAACAACTGGAAGTTCAACCTGTAATTATTGAAGACTCATTAGGGTAAGATCAACGCCCTGTACACCTTCGGCTTTACATATTAAAGGGAAGGCAGGGTTGTTCAGGATCCAAAGTTTTGTTTTACCGTTTTCGCTTATGGCGTAGTAGGTGTCAACCTCTTTGTCATTTAAAGTAAATGGTACGGCTATGTCGGCAATTTTAAATTTTTGTTTGTTCAGCTCAAACGCCTTGGTGCTGGTCATCGTGTTGAAAACACTTTTGGATACGAAGATCAGGGTCTCGTCGTCTTTCAACTTCGTAATCTCGTCATAACCCGGCTGTCTGATCCCTATTTTGGTACCGCTATCGACAGCTTTGGCAGATACCTCGAAAATGCCTGATCCCATACCGCCTGCTGCCCATTTTAAATGTACAGGTGCAGTCAATTCAGTTGCCGTTATGGTAACCGGTAAATTCCTGTCGAAGGCTTTGATGTATGCCGAATAGTTAAGTACAGTGCCGTTTTGAATACTTGGCACCATCTTTTGGGCCATAGCGCTAATGCTTAACAATGCGAGAGTAGTTGACAGAAATATCTTCTTCATTTATAGTTCTTTTATTTATTAGAACGCTAAAATAGTAAAATGAATATTGATGATGTATTTTTGAAAAATATGTTCAGCAAAAACAGTTTACCGTTAGGGATGCTTTACGGCTTTATACCGTCATTATTGGTTTGGTTATTATGTAACTATATTTTAAATAACGAAGCCTTTGTAATGGACAAACCTGCTGCACCTTATCTGATCGCTATCTGTTTAAATTTGTTGTTACTGCGGTATGCCGCTAAAAAGCATCTGGACGAGATGTCAAGAGGTATAATGCTCATCACTTTTGTGTGCATGCTATTAGTGTTCATTTTTAAAATGCAGGCCCGATGAAGTATTACCTGGTAGCGGGAGAAGCTTCTGGCGATTTGCATGGAGCCAACCTCATGAAAGCCCTAAAAGAGCTGGACGGACAGGCAGAGTTTCGCTACTTTGGCGGCGATCTGATGGCTGCCGAAGGGGGCACGCTGGTAAAGCACTATGCCGATATGGCCTTTATGGGATTTGTGGAAGTAGTGGCTAATCTGGGCACCATTCTCAAAAACCTGAAGCTGTGCAAGGCAGACATTGCAGCCTATCAACTTGATGTGCTAATACTGATCGACTTCCCGGGATTTAATTTGAAGATAGCGGAGTTTGCCAAAGCGAAGGGTTTGCTGGTGTGCTATTATATTTCCCCCAAGGTTTGGGCCTGGAACCAGAAGCGGGTGTTAAAGATCAAGCGGATTGTTGATCACCTGTTTTGTATTCTGCCTTTTGAAGTGGAATTTTACAAAAGCTGGGGGATGGAGATTGACTATGTAGGCAATCCTTTATTGGATGCTGTTGATGCGTTTAAACCCGACACAAATTTCCTGCGAAATAACAACCTGACCAATAAAAAGATTGTTGCGTTATTGCCCGGCAGCCGTAAGCAGGAGATAAGCCGTTTACTGCCCGATATGCTGGTTGTGGCCGAAAAGTTTCCGCGCCATCAGTTTGTGGTAGCAGGAGCTCCCTCATTCCACCCGGACTATTATCAACAATATTTAAAGGATCAAACTATTCCCGTAATATTTGGGGCTACGTATGACCTGCTCTATGTTGCCGAAGCTGCGGTAGTTGCATCGGGCACTGCCAATTTAGAAACCGCTTTGTTTAACGTACCGCAGGTTGTGATATATAAAGGTAACGCTATTACGATTGGTATAGCACGGATGCTGATCAAGATCAGGTTTATCTCCCTGGTAAATTTGATTATGGATAAAACGGTAGTGAAGGAATTAATTCAGCAAGAGTGCAACCCAGCCGAGATCTATAGTGAATTAAACAACCTCATCAACAATCGCCATCATCGCGAACAAATGCTGACTGATTATGATCTGCTGGATCAGAAGATGGGCTCGCCCGGTGCATCCGCCAAAACGGCCGCACTCATCATCAAATACGCGTCAAAAAAATAAGGCCCGGCTATTTTGTAGCGGGCCTTATTTTTCTCAAGGTCATGTTTAAAATAGAATAGATATATGATGATCAGGCAGCCTTCAACTGTTGGTTCGTAACTGCCTGTTTGTTGCTTGTGGAAAATTGATTACGTTCTCTGAAATACTTTAAATCTTCTGTCAACAAACTCTTCAAATCGTCGTCAAAGCGTTTAACTAATTTGCTGGTAGTGGTTGGTGTATAAGTTTTCATAGGTAGATAGGCTGTTTTGTAATATACTTAACTAAGCTGCTTTCAAGGTCTGAACGTTAGCTCTCATAGCTTTCAGATCGTTTAATAAAATTGCTTTTAACTCCTTGTCAAAGCGGGCTACTAATTTGCTAACTGACGGTTTTGAGTAAGTTTTCATGGTCGATATTTTAATTAATCTTTTGTATCTTCTTTAGTTTTATCCTGATCCTGGTTTTCGCTAAGGTTATCATGTCTGCGCTTTGCTTCTTTGTATTGCCTTGCTATCTGATCCCTGTCTCTGGCGTCAGAGGTCTCTTCCGGTGCCTTTGGGTTTTCCCAAAGTTTTTCTTCACCAGATTTTTCAGTTTTCTCGTCGATTACCATTTTGTCTCTGTTTGATAATAGATATTCCAATTCAGTGCCAAAAAATGTGTTTGAGCGATAAAAAATGATATTGACTGCAATGTTTTTTCCCCCCTTAAACAAATACTGCCCAAAACGAATGTTTTAGACCGATATTGAATAGGGTATGAATGAAAAAAGGTACAGCTATCTGCTACAAGCTGTTGTTAAACAAGGTCAGCAAGCATAAAACCGTACGGGCAGTCTGTTCAAAATCAGACAGCACGCTGCATGGTTTTGCGCGTCAAAAGGTGTATCACTATAGCAATTGCTGATAAGGTTATGCCTATTGTACAAACGCCTGTCCACTGGTAGGTGTCCCAAACACGCGTTGCCAGGAAGGTGCCCAAGGCACCGCCCACAAAGTATGATACCATATATATAGTATTGATACGATTACGCGCGCTGGCATCTAATGAAAAGATAATAGCCTGATTAGAAATATGTGTTGCCTGCACGCCCATATCCATTATAATAACACCGGCAACAAGGCCCGCAATGCTATGGCCCGAGAACAGGAACATGATAAAGGAGATCAGTACTAACGATAGGGTTATGGTAGATAATTTGTAGGCATCCATTTTATCGCTCAGGCGGCCCATCAATCCGGCGGCAATGGCACCAAACGCCCCTGCCAGTCCAAATGCACCCGCTACGTCGCTGCCTTCATTGAAGTTTTGTTTAAGCATAAAAACAAGGGTGGTCCAAAACGCGCTGAAACAGGCAAAACATAAGGCACCACGTAAAGAGGCTAATCTTAATTTTGGCTCGTTCTTTACCAGGTCGACCAATGTTTTCATTAAAGAACTATAAGTGCCTTTATACTCCGGTTCAACTTCGGGCAGTAAAAAATAAATAAATGCCCACATCACCAGCATAATACCTGCAGCAATATAGAACATTGCGCGCCAGCCCAAATGTGCGCCTACAAAGCCACTTAAGGTGCGCGATAGCAAGATACCTATTAAAAGACCGCTCATAATAAAGCCAATTTTTTTACCACGTTCCTCGGGCTTTGCCAGGTGGGCTGCCATGGGTACCAATAACTGGGGTATAATAGAAGTTGCACCCAGCAAGAAGCCTGATAGTATCAACACATGTACGTTTGGCGCCAAAGCGGTTAGTAGCAGGGCCGCAACAACAAAGGCAAAATCTATCAGCATAAGGCGTTTACGTTTTACCATATCGGCCATTGGTACAACAAACAGCATACCTACGGCATAGCCAATTTGGGTGAGCATAGATACCTGGCCCACCTTACCATTACTTACATGAAAAGTACTGGCCATATCGTTTAACAATGGTTGGTTGTAGTAAAGGTTAGCCACCACAAGCCCGGTAGTGAGGGTCATTACCCATAAGGTGATGGTAGTAAGTTCTGGTTTATGTGTTGTAACAGCCATTTGATTAGATATTTGCAAAAATCTTAAACATTTATTAACAAATGGTAATATTAAAATCACATTTAATTTAAAAATTCTTAACGTTTAATGCGTATAATTGCAAAGGCGATAAATTAAATGTTGTATCTATTTAAAACTTACAAAATAATTACAAATAAATTCTTTGCATATCAAAACTTAGTGTTACTTTTACACTATTAAAATAACAAACAAGTCTTCTCATAATTTAGGTTTATAATTGGTTAGTAAAGGCCCCTGCCCATCAGGGGCTTTACTTTTTTTAAAGATTTTGTAAACCCGACTAATAACGAAATTTTAAGACTAATGATTTAAGGACGAAAGCTGCTGCGGCTGCAAAATTCTGTTACAGCCTGAAATTCAACGATACATAAGGGTACCAGCCTTCGGTAGAGTGGCCGGCCAACACTTCAACAACGATGAGCGACGCCGGCGCAAAATAGGCACCACCACCTATGCCGCTGTGCCATTTGCTTGAATTATCATTGTCGACCCAAACCCGGCCAGTGTCATAAAAACCTATTGCACCAAGCTCGCCTGGTAAAATATAGCCGTCAATCTTTGCTATTTTCGCCCTCGCCTGTAAGTTGTTAAAGGCCATATGCTTGCCCGCAAACCTGTATTGCAGGTAACCTAACAGGTTGCCTTGCCCGCCCAAATACATAGATTGGTAAAACGCAGGCTTGCCTAAACTTACACCACCGCCAATACGGTCATATATCACTACAGAACCACTTGAGGTTAACTTTTGGTAATAGGTAAACTCCGGCCGTAGTTGCGCGTACGAATCTGAATTTGAATTTAACCCGCTATACCCGGTTGCTGTAACGGTAAAGAAAAAGCCGGACGATGGAAACACCTTGTTATTACGGTGATCTGTTGTGAAATTGAATTTTAGGCCTGCATGTGCTTTGCTTTTATCTACAGTTAAGCTATCATACGAGTGCAGCAAAGGTTGCTGTGTGATAAACCTGCCGGAGTTATCATTGAGACTCAGGCTATACAACTCAACCGATGGACCTACAGAAATAGTACTGTGTTTGCTTGTGCGCCAGCGTAAAGACGGATCAAACTCGTAGGTGTTAAAGCGGCTGCGATAAAAAGTACGGTAGTCGCCGTTTTTATTCAATATAGTTTCGTTGCCGTAACCAAAAAAGTTTTGAGTATTGTCGGGCGCCTGGATATAGGCCTGCAGTATCACATCGGCACCCCAAGCTACGCCGATCCATTCCCCGCGGTAGCGAATACGGAATGCATTGGTTGAGAAGGAGTGCGTTAGCATCACCTCCTGTAAAGTAGAGTAGGGGAACTTGCGGAAATTGCCGTAACCCGTGTGCCTAACACCTAATCCTAATAAAACGCCGTCATCGCGGTTAAGCCCCGCAGTGGCAAGTGGCCCCCAAAAATCATACTGATAGGTGGGCAAATATTTGGAGTTCAAACTATCGTTAGAGAAGTAAGTATGCACTTTGCCCAAATCACCGGTTAGGTTGGTGCTATCTTTACGTCCGTACACCCTGAATTTGCCGCCCTGCTTTACATCATAGGTTTTTTTGCCTACGCTATCAATAATGCGCAACTTAATTGGCGACCTGGCATTATTCATCACTATTTGATCATCTCCACCCTCTGTATACAACCTTATTTCTTTGGTGATCTTAGGGTCGTAAACCATGTTGAGTAATGAATCTTGCGGCTGGCCTTCTTTACTTAAATTGGTAATTGTAAGCTTCAAGCCCTGGTTGGGGGCATCGTCAAATGTAAAAAGTTCGTTCTTGTTGGTAGCGCGTAAATCAACTATATGGTATAAGAACTTGTAATATTTGTCTATCACTTCGGGCAGGTGTTCGCGTCTTTCTTTTAGTGCCTTTAATAATTCGGCATGCCTTATCGCGTATGCTTCGCGTGGCAATCGCCTTAAACCCTTTTCTAAAACAGCATCGGTTTCTGCTGCCATAAATTCCCTCGTGATCTGCATCATGCGGTCGTAACTCATCTGCATATCCGGATATGCCTTCATGAATTTGGTTTTATAGAACCAGTAGTTACTGAAAGCGATATCACCCTTAAAGCTACCTATCGCCGGTACAATATTAGTTTGCGACAAGATCCATGGAAAAACGCCCTGGTTAACATGAAAGATCTGGTCGCGGTCTTTAGGTACAGGCTCGTAATATTTACCCTTACCTTTAACTATATCTAACCAGCCCCATTGAGAAGCGTGGCGGTCCCAGTCGCCAATTAAAAAATCTAGCAGGCTGGCGCGAAAAAATGCTTCGCCATCTAAGCGGTTATCGTGATCGCCAATAACCTTTTCGTCCATCTTTAAGGTATTGTCCGACTCGCCTGCCGGCTCCCTTTCTTCCAGTAGGCATACCTTGCCTGCAAACCGTTTGCTGTATTTGCCTAAAGCAGCATCTTTACCTACAACCCCAATTACGGGGTTTGTGTGCAACACACTGGCCGCATCGGCCAACGGTGGTACTATGAGGGCACTAAACGGATGCTGGGCACTAAATTCATCATCAACTAATGTTACGGCGAAAGTTTCCTGCAGTTCATCGGGTAGCAAATCATCCGGAACTTTTGCAACCGTGCGTAATACCCATTCGCGGCCGCTTTTGTCAGCAAGCCTTAAAGATTTTGTTTGCGTGCCCCCACCTTCTTTAACAACAGTAAGGCCGCCATTTACTTGCGATATTTTAAACACAGGTAGTTTAACGGGTACAGCCCATTCCTTACGGTAATTTTCGCCAAAGAATAATTTATGAAAATTGCCCCTTTTGTTATAAGACGGGTGGACTTTGATAACGGTACTATCCGGGAATTTTTGCCAGGCCGAGGGTGCTATTTTTTGCGCTATGCTGTGTATAGAAAAAACAGAGAGAAATAGGATAAGGATAAAGGGCTTCATTAGGTTGAACATAATACAATCATAATGGAAAAGTATTGAAAATGTTTGTTAGGCATTACCATGATATTATACGGAATTGAGTGCCTGGGTTTATCCCGTGCAAGCATCGTTGTAAGTTTTAAAGATTATTGGCAATTGTGTTATTAAAGATTATATTTGCGCTCCTTAAAACGGGGGATTAGCTCAGCTGGCTAGAGCGCTTGCATGGCATGCAAGAGGTCATCGGTTCGACTCCGATATTCTCCACATTGATAATCAGCCACTTACAAGTCAAGTAAGTGGCTTTTTTTTATTGTAGGTAAAAACCTATAGCTTTTTTATTTGCACCTTATTGACCATTTTTAAGGCAAATACCACCTATGGCGCCTTCCATAAATTTTAGCGATGACGTCGAAATTCTGCCCGTCTTCCTGAACGCCATTATTCTTTTTTGATAAAAAGTCACTGTCAGACCCGGAGTGCGACTATTTTTAATTTTTAACTTATTAGTGATCGATGGCACTAATTATCATGCTGTTTATCAGTCTATTGATAGACTTAATAACCAATTTAGTAGAATTGAATCCGCGAATGTAAATATGTGCACAATACCTGAAGAAATGGATAATACTATGCACAAAGCAACAGATGCGCACATGGGAATGTCGGCGCATGATCACCATGCTATGATGATCGCTGATTTTAGAAAGCGATTTTATGTGGTTCTGTCATTAACAATTCCGATCATGCTACTGTCAACGATGATACAGCATTTTATGGGGGTTAACTGGCAGTTCGCTGGCTCTTCTTATTTACTGTTTGCCTTATCTTCTATAGTTTTTGTTTATGGCGGTTGGCCGTTTTTAACGGGATTTGTTAGTGAAGTGAAGTCGGGAAATCCGGGAATGATGTTCCTGATCGGATTTGCGATAACTGTAGCCTACAGCTATAGCGTTGCGATCGTTTTTGGTCTGAAAGGGATGGATTTCTTTTGGGAACTAGCTACGCTTATCCTCATTATGCTTTTAGGCCATTGGATCGAAATGAAGTCCGTGATGGGCGCGTCAAATGAACTGGAATTATTGGTAAAATTAATGCCCGCTGATGCGCACCTGGTCATGAAGGACATGGTTCATGATGTAAAAACAGATTCCCTGAAAGCAAATGATATTATTTTGATCAAGCCCGGCGAAAAGGTTGCGGCGGATGGTATTATCTTGGAAGGCGAGAGTTATTTGAATGAATCTATGCTTACGGGTGAGTCTAAGCCTGTACAAAAAGGGAAGGGCGATAAAGTAATCGCAGGGTCAATCAATGGAAACGGATCTTTCAAAGTTACTGTAACACACGCGGCTGATGACTCTTATCTGGCACAAGTGGTTAAATTGGTAAATGATGCACAAAAGTCGAAATCTCCAACGCAATTATTGGCTGATACCGCCGCTAAATGGTTAACTGTCATTGCGCTTGTAACCGGCATCGGCACATTTTTGTATTGGTATTTTACAGGTCAATCCTTAGCATTTGCCATGGAAAGAATGGTAACAGTTATTGTGATATGCTGCCCGCATGCGTTAGGTTTAGCAGTCCCATTAGTGGTCGCCAAGTCAACTGCGTTGTCGGCTAAGCATGGCTTACTGATCAAAAACAAGGCGGCATTTGAAAATTCAAGAAAGATAACCACAGTCGTATTTGATAAAACCGGTACGCTGACGGTTGGTAGATTTGAGGTGTCAAGAGTCGAATCCCTGCTTAAAAACCTTACCGAAAAGGATTTGATCCGCCTTGCTTCAGCATTGGAGCAAGCATCAGAGCATCCTATAGCGACAGGAATCCTGCAAAAAGCAAAAGACCTTAAACTCTCCATTCCGCTGGGAGAAAACTTTAAGGCGATAACCGGAAAAGGCGTTCAAGCGATAGTAGAAAGTAAAAATGTATTAGTAGTTAGTCCGGGTTATTTAAAAGAAAATAAGCTAATCCTGCCGGAAGGGTTTACTAATGATGACACGGAGACGGTAGTATTTGTGCTGATAGATCAAAAACTGGCGGGATATATCGCTCTGTCTGATGAGGTCCGCCCTGAGTCAGCGGCAGCTATTAAAACTTTAAAAGAAATACATATCAAAGCTATTCTGCTTACCGGTGATAATAACAAGGTAGCGGCCAGTGTATGTAAAACACTGGGTATGGATAGTTATATGGCCGAAGTATTGCCTCATCAAAAATTAGAAAAAATCAAAGCGTTACAAGCTAAAGGAGAATTTGTAGCTATGACCGGGGACGGTGTCAATGATGCTCCTGCGCTGGCTCAGGCGGATATCGGCATTGCAGTGGGTTCAGGCAGTGATATCGCTGCCGAAACAGCTGGAATTGTCTTGGTGAATAGTAATCCCAAAGATATTGTTAGCCTCATCTTGTTTGGTAAAGCCACTTACCGTAAAATGGTTCAAAACCTAATTTGGGCTACAGATTACAATGTGATAGCGCTGCCGTTAGCAGCAGGTGTTTTGTATAATCAGGGCATTATTTTGAGCCCGGCAGTTGGAGCTGTTTTAATGACTGTAAGTACGGTTGTTGTCGCGATTAATGCTGGTTTTTTAAAAATTAAAACGATCTAAGACTAAAGTCTTCGGTAATTACAAAGACTTTAATCTTAAAAAAGCGAATCATTCTAGCTTTTTTTCAGCCATTACATCAGGGCTTCCTTCATTTAATCAATTTAAACCGATGGACTTTACGACCACACAACTAATTATAAATATCGTAGAAATTGTCCAGGAATATGTTAAATGATCGCTTAAAAAACTTCACTATGCTTTTCAGGCTCTATTTACCGAATGCATCTGTGGCATGCCAGCTGTAGATCAGTTCTTCCTTTATAGTCCAGTTTACCGGTATTGCCAGGCCATTAAGAATTGCCGCTGACAGTTCAATGGTCAAGGATGAAAAAATGGGGTTCCAAAAATTCATTTCTACAACAGATAACCCTTCTGTGCCCGGAATTTTTATCACATTGCAGCGGCCAAAAGCCTTACACCATAATGTGACGCGGGTCATTAATCTTCTTGCCCCGCGTCATGTTATCAGCCGATAATTAATGAAATATTTGTGTTGCCAAACAGGCAGCCCCGATCAGACTGGAAGTTCATGCCCTATTATCATTAATCAATAATAATTTTAAAAGATTACTTGCCAAAATAATTATGGAAAAGATACTCGTTACGACCGATCAATCCGGCAATTCAAAAGCTGCTATCCGATTCGCCATTAAACTGTCTCAACAGCGAAAAGCAGAGCTCATTATAGTTTATGTCTATCACCTTTTGAAACCCTTTAACTGGACAGATAACGCTTTTGAAAAGCATGGCGATATCTTTAGGGAAAAAACCATGACAGAATTAACTTCCTTTATCGCCGACATTTATCATGAGATGCATGAGCCGGAACTTCGGCATCAATTGGTATTGATATCCAACATGGATATGGTAGACGGCGTTATGGAGTACGCAACCAGGCACGCTTGTTCTTATATCTGTATCGCCACGCGCGGCGCAGGCATCCTGACCAAAATATTTGGTACACATACAGCTAAACTAATCAATCAGTCGCCTGTACCGGTAATCTGCATACCAAGTGCCTATCATTTAAAAGAAATAAAGCATGTGCTTTATGCATCTGATATGACGGACTACGAAAGAGAGTTAGCCAAAGTTGTAGCTTTTGCAAGGCCCATTCACGCGAGCGTTGAAATGATGCACATATCGTATTCGTTTGAGTTTGCTTTTGATAAGAAATTGATGGAAGCGACTTTAAAGAAAAAAGCGGATTACGAAGTAACCATTGTTAACCGGAAACGAGATATTACTAACGACTTGCTGGAGGATATCGACGAAGCGATCAAAGTCAGCAAACCCTCGGTTTTAATTTTATTTACGCACCAGTCAAGGTCAATGTTTGAAAAACTGTTTTACCCATCCAATGCCGAGGATTATTCTTTTTATGGAAAAATACCGATGCTTACCTTCAATAAAAATGAAAGTAATTAAATACGCCTCCTTGCAATCTCTTCATCTTTAGTAATAACATCCTTTCCAATGCTAATGAAATATCCTTTAGACCATCCTTATTCATTAGCGACCAAAGCAGTAATTTCGCAGGTTCAATCCGACGCTCTTAAAGGCATCACACAAAATGAGGCGGTTAAGCGCTCGCAAACTTACGGACTTAACACATTTAAATCCCAAAAGCAAAAAAGCCTTTGGTTGATCATGCTGGTCCAGTTCAAAAGCCCTATTGTTTATTTACTGGTATTTGGCGCAGCTGTATCTCTTTATTTTAAGGATGTATTAGAGACCATAGCCATTCTGGCCGTCATCGTGATCAATGCACTTATTGGCTTTTTCATGGAAATGCAGGCCCGGAGTTCTATGAATGCATTAAAAAAGATGGATGTCATTTTGGCCAAAGTGATCCGCGATGGTAAAACAAGATCGGTCCCTTCCGAACAATTGGTGCCGGGCGATCTTGTACCGCTGGAAGCCGGAGATATTATTCCTGCTGATGGCCGTTTGGTAGCTGTGAACCGCTTGCAATGCGATGAATCTTCACTGACCGGAGAATCACTCCCTTCTGATAAAACTATTGAGGCTTTGAAAGCAGATACCGTTATCGGTGACCAGCACAACATGGCTTTTAAGGGCGCTTCTGTCATTAACGGCAATGGAAAAATAGTGATTACCGGCATAGCGGCAGAGACCCAATTAGGCACGATAACTTCGCTGGTAGATAGTTCTGCTGATACCGTCACCCCACTAGATAAAAAGCTGAATAAACTGAGCCGGAAATTGATCTGGATCACGCTGGGTATGACTGCAATTTTCGCAGCAACAGGTTTTATTCAGGGTAAATCGCTTTTAATGATCATTGAAACCTCTATAGCACTGGCGGTAGCCGCCATTCCGGAGGGCTTGCCAATTGTGGCAACGGTAGCTTTATCATATGGTATGTTATTAATGGCACGGCGGAACGCCATCGTAAAGAAACTTTCGGCAGTAGAGACACTGGGAAGCACGGGTGTGATACTGACAGACAAAACCGGCACCTTGACAGAGAATAAAATATTTGCGGATACTTTCGCTTTTCCCGATGAAAGTGTGAAAGTTCATATAGAAGATCATGAACTAAAATTTCCGGATGGGGCGATTAAATCAAGCGCTGAAAACTTTGATAAACTCTTATTTACAGGCATTCTATGTAATAATGCCGTGGTTAATGTCAACGAAATCAATAACAGCAAACCAAAACTTTCAGGGGATCCGGTTGAAGTGGCCCTGCTCCAGCTTGGTATGGCCGCAGGGTTAGACACTTCAGCACTACTGAAAAAGTATGTACGTATTGGCGAAGTACCCTTTAGTTCGGAGATCATGATGATGGGCACGTTAAACCGAACACCTGACGAGGATTTTGTAGCCGCCAAAGGCTCGGTGGAACATTTGCTGGAAAAATGCAGCAGGATACAATCCGGCGAACATATCGGGGAGATGGATAGCCATTCGAAAGAAGAGATATTACTCAAGTCAGAGCAAATGGCAGCTTCAGGATTGCGCGTACTGGCATTTGCTTACCGTGTAGACAAAAAGATGGATGAACGCGGTTTTTTGACCGATCTGATCTATATCGGCATGGCCGGTTTCCTTGACCCGCCGCGTATGGATATCAAAGGGGCAATTTTAGACTGTCGTAACGCAGGGATCAAAGTGGTTATGATCACAGGCGATCATCCTCAAACCGCTTTGAACATTGCGCGGAAAGTTGGCCTGATTGAACAAGATAACAAAAAAGTGATCACCGGTAAAGAATTACCGAAAAGCGATCTGTTAACTAAAGCATGGAGGAAACGCATACTGGATACCGCTGTTTTTGCGCGCGCATCACCAAAACAAAAGCTGGAAATTGCAGGTGTGTTCCAGCAGGACGGCTCCATCGTTGCTATGACCGGTGACGGGGTCAACGATGCACCGGCGTTAAAAAAAGCGGACGTCGGGATCGCAATGGGTATCAGGGGGACACAGGTAGCTAAGGAGACAGCAAGTATCATCTTAAAGGATGATTCATTTACTTCAATTGCCGAAGCCGTTGCCCACGGCCGCGAAATCTTTCAGAATATTCAAAAGTTTGTAGTCTACCTGGTATCCTGTAACTTGAGCGAGATCTTTATTGTTACGGTATTGGGAGTGGTCATACCAGCCGCTACTTTACTTCCCCTGCAGATCCTGTTTCTGAATATGGTCACCGATATTTTCCCGGCACTAGCCTTAGGGTTAGGGGCTGGGGATGATACAGTGATGCAGCGACCGCCCCGCGACCCTAAAAAGAATATTATCACCAACGAGAAATGGCTGGTCATCGCGCTATATTCAACAGCCATGACCTCAGCAGTAATCCTTGCGGTGGTTTATTGTCGCGAGGTATTGCACACGGATGACCGGGTAAGTAATAATGTGGCATTTATTACACTCACCTTAACGCAGCTGTTTCATGTATTTAACATGTCTTCTTCTGGGTCGGCTTTCTTTAAAAACGAGATCACCCGGAACAAATTTGTCTGGATCGCGCTATTTATTTGTAGCGGACTGACTTTAATGGTTTTCGCTGTTCCCGGGATGCGGCTTGTGTTGGGGTTAGCGGTACTTCCAATCAAATTATGGATAACCGCAATAACCATCAGTTTGCTTCCATTATTTGTTATTCAGTGCTGGAAAGCTTTTCAAAAATATAGGCTGCATAAATCACTTTAAAACATTCAGCCGGTTTTTTGATGGTCGGTCATCGCCCAGCAATACGCCCCATTGTTTGTAACGTTCGGTATGGTCAAACACTATTTTTAATAAAGATAGTACCGGCATGGCCAGGAACATGCCTGATATACCGGCCATGGTTCCGGCAACAATGATCCCGACGATAGAGACAAGTGGATTGATCTTGATCTGCGACCAAACGATACGTGGCATCAGGATATTGTTATCTAATAACTGTACAAAAGTGATTGCTGCCAATACGATCAGCACGTCGGTAATGCTTTCTGACGAGGCAAGCGTTAGTAAGATACCGAGAATATTGCCGGTCAACGCACCGAGGTATGGAATCAGGTTAAGGAAAGCAAAAATAATCCCTATCAGTAAAGCGTTTTGGATACCAAATACCCATAGAGACCCTGCAAGTAAAACGATGATATACGTAATCTGGATCAGTAAGCCAACCAGGTAGCTTTTAACCATTTTTTCGGTCTGCCGGATAGCTTCCTCTACATTTTGATACTCATCTTTTTTAAACCACATCAGCACGAATTTTAAAAAGAGGTTCCTGTAAAGCAGGATCAGGTAAATATAGATGGGCAATAAACCAATAAATATTACGATTCCAGACAATGAGCCCACTGCGCCGCTTAACAAGCCGCCAAGGGAACTGAATAATTTTTTGCTTTGTGTATTGATAAATTTGAGCTGTTCCGCCGGTGAATAGCCAAATGAATTACTGATCCAGATACTTAAATTATCAAAATGCTTGGTTACAGTCCGCTGTATTTGCGGAAAATCAGCTATCAGTGCGCCTACCTGGCTGGAGAACAGCCAGATGATCAGTGCCAAAACAATGGTTAGTAATAGGATCGGCAACATAACGGCAATTGCTTCCGGGAATTTCAGCTTCCTAAAAAACCGAAAAACCGATAATAGCACAAGGCTAAAAAAAAATGCCATTAAAAGGGGCATAATGATTGTGCTGCCGGTGACAATGATCGTACCTAAAATAAAAAGCCCCACTAATTCTATAGCTCGTTTTACAGTTACAGGCAGGCATTTAATTTCTGTATTCATGATAAAAATCGCCTTGTGGTTATATGTGCTTAATCGTTGTCTTTGCCATTTCCCCGGTTCGCCGGTAACACCGCATTAGTTCCGATCTCGGTATGCCTGATCTGTCCTCCCAAATAACCTGTTCTGGCAATAAGCCCAAACCCTATGAGAGAAACAATCAATGCGATTAAAGCAAGCGGCCTCACCAGCGAAGGGCTTTTCCAGGTCACAAAAATCCCGGCCATTGAAACTACTCCGACGACAGTCAAACCGACCAAAGATGTCAGCGCAGATTCAGCATGTTCTTCGATGGTATTTTTTGAAATTCCTTGTATATGCTCGACGGTCTCTTCTGCGCCCTCACCGGTTGCATAAGCGATAGCGGCTCCAATGGCAGAGATGATCAGAATATTATAAGCGGCGATTAATGTAGTGTTGTTTTTTCTCCATATTCCATGGATCAAAACGAACCCTCCTAAAATAGAACCGAATATCGGCAGGTGGGTGATCAGTAAATGGATGTGTGTTTGACTCATGATTTTTTTATCCAAGGTAGGAGCAAATAGCTGCACAAATGTGATGTATATCAGGCCCCTTAATGACATTGATTACTACGTAGAACTCATAAAAGGGCGAACTTTATACTATGAAAAACTCCGGTTATTTAATTGCCATAGTCGCCTTGTCCGTTATTCTTAGTTGTAACCAGGGCAAAAAAGATCAAACCAAAATGATAGATAGTTTGACCTCAATGTCAGGTGCCCGAAGACCGGACCAACAGTGTTTTGTCGCTCTTTTTGAAAAGGATAGTGCAAGCCTGACGCTACATAATGCTCCGGACGGAAAAGTTACAGGAAAAATGTATATCAGATACGGCGAGATTGAAGAAATGGCCCTGGAAAACGAACTTAACATTGGAAAGATCAATGGTGAGTATAAAGGCGACACTTTATTTGCTAATTACATGTTCACGAGCGGGACGATGAATAAAACAATTTATTCCAACCCGATTGCGCTATTATTAAAAAAGGGTACCCTGATCCTGGGAGCTGGTGTGATCGTCAATTACCTGGGACGCTCCTCCTTTGATAAAAATAAGCCGCTCGATTTTTCCAAAAGCAGGTTTCATTTCAAACCGGTTAGTTGTAAATAATTGGCCAATGAGATACCATACATTTGTGACAGACTATGACGGAACCATTGCTGAAAATGAACGGGTTTCAAAAGCAACGATAGACGCATTGAGCAGACTGAAAGCCACCGGCCGCAAGTTGATACTGGTAACCGGCCGCGAACTTGATCAATTGCAGACCGTTTTTCCGGAGTATGGGATATTCGATATCATTGTTGCGGAAAATGGAGCTTTGATATATAACTCTGCCAGTAAAAAGGTCATCTTATTGGGCACCAGGCCCCCACAAACATTTATCAAGTTGCTACAGGATAAAAATATTCCAGTATCGGTGGGTCAAGTGATTGTAGCCACGTGGGAGCCCTACCAAGAGGTAGTGCTGGAAGCCATCAAATCATTCGGTTTGGAATACCAGCTGATCTTTAACAAAGGTGCGATCATGATCTTGCCGCCGGGTATTAACAAGGCAACAGGTCTGCATGCGGCGCTTATTGAACTTAACCTTTCGGAACATAATACCGTAGCCGTGGGCGATGCGGAGAATGACAATGCTTTACTCGAAGCGGCGGAATGCGCAGTGGCGGTAAACAACGCTTTACCGCTATTAAAGGAAAACGCGGATTGGGTCACCAATAACTCGCGCGGTGCGGGTGTAGTAGAACTGATAGACCAATTGATAGCAGACGACCTTTTGTTGTTAGATAAAAAGTTATCGCGACATTTCCTGCCCTTAGGCGAAAAAGCAGCAGGTATTCCATTTACGATTAGCCCCTATGGAAATAATATTTTGCTGGCAGGCACTTCAGGTTGTGGTAAAACAACCTTTACCGCGGCATTTGTTGAGCAGCTAATACTGAAGCAATATCAATTCTGCTTGATTGACCCGGAAGGCGATTACCAGGACCTGCCCGGAGCACTGACCATTGGTGATGGGAGCCAGCCCCCGTTAACGGATCATGTGATCAAAGTGCTGACGCAAACTTCGGAAAACGCTATCGTGTGCTTTTTGGCTATACCATTGGGCGAACGCCCGGCCCATTTCAAAAGACTGTTAACCGAGCTGGTGAAATTGCGCGATTCGACAGGCCACCCGCATTTTATCATCATTGATGAAGCGCATCATTTACTGCCAAAAGACGACCGGGAGATCGTTAGTGCGTTACCAGAACACTTGACCAACATCATGGCGATCACCACCAAACCGGCATTGCTGTCTCATGCTTTCCTGCAGCGCATCAATTTGGTTATAGCAATGGGGGAGTGCCCGGAGCAAACGATGGGCTCTTTTTCAGGCATCACATCCTCCGCTATTAAATTTCCTGATAACTTAATCTATCAAAGAAACTTTGCTTTGGTATGGCAAAAAGAACAAAAGCTGTCTTTTACCATAACGGGTAATATACCGGCGAAACTTCTGATGCGCCATAAACGTAAATACGCAAGCGGTGATATGTATGCGAACAGCTTTTATTTTACAGGGCCTAACCATAAACTCCATCTTAAGGCTAATAACCTGATGGTTTTTATACAAATGGCCACCGGCGTAGATGATGACACCTGGTTATATCATTTGCACCGCCACGATTATTCTAATTGGTTCCGCAATTCTATTAAAGATCCGCAGCTTTCAGACTATTCAAAAGTGATCGAAAACGCCGGGAACGATCCGGGTTCCTCGCGCAGGCATATTTTCAAACTTATCATGAATACTTACACTTCGCCCGCCTGATCTTTTCGTTCGATAATTAAAAATATAATTTGAGATCCATGACCTTAGATAAATTGAATATAACAGGTCTCAGCGATCTTGAAGTAAACGCTGCCAGGTTGAAATATGGCCCGAACAGCCTTTCGTTCAAAAAAGAAAATGGCTTTATTGACGCCATTAAAGGCCTGGCCAAAGAGCCGATGGTTCTTTTATTGTTGGTTACCTCGGGCATTTACTTTATCAGCGGAAAAACCGGCGACGGTATTTTTCTGGCTTCGGCTGTTGTACTGGTGGCCGGCATTTCTTTTTTTCAGGATTCCCGTAGCCGCAACGCCATTGAAAAACTAAAGGATTTTAGTCAGCCGGATTGTAAGGTCATCAGAAACGGTGCCGTCAAAGAGATTAAAAGTGACGGCATCGTAATTGGCGATAGCCTGATGGTTGACGAAGGATCTTCTATTGCTGCGGATGGTAAGATCATACATTCCAATGATTTCTCGGTCAATGAAAGTATTCTAACCGGCGAATCGTTAGCAGTGTATAAAGACCTTTCGGTTGCCGAGCCTTTCATATTTCATGGCACAACGGTTTCGAGTGGCTCAGCCATAATAACCGTAACAGCCATCGGCAACGGCACCCGCCTGGGTAAGATCGGCAAAAGTATGGAGTCAATCGTTACCGAGCAAACCCCGCTGGAAGGACAGATCAACAATTTTGTAAAAAAGATGGTGATCGCCGGTGTGATCGTTTTCTTCATCGTTTGGGGGATCAATTACTTTCGCTCCGCTGATGTTTTGGATAGTCTGATCAAAGCGCTTACACTGGCCATGAGCATCCTACCGGAAGAGATCCCCGTAGCTTTCACCACTTTTATGGCTCTCGGTGCCTGGCGGCTGATGAAGATGGGTATCGTGGTCAAACAAATTAAGACCGTTGAAACGTTAGGTAGCGCTTCGGTGATCTGTACCGATAAAACCGGCACCATTACGGAAAATAAGATGGGTCTGGCCAAACTTTATACACTCCGGGAACACCTTATTGGAGACGCTGCCGGCGATTTAAACAGGCCTGAGAAGGAATTGATCAATCTCGCCATGTGGGCAAGTGAGCCCATGCCGTTTGATCCCATGGAGATCGCGCTGCACAAAGCTTACGCTAAAGCTGCTACCGTAGATGAAAGGCCTGATTATCAATTGATCCATGAATATCCCTTGAATGGACATCCACCAATGATGACTCATATTTTTGAAGGTAAGTCTGGCAGGCGAATTATTGCTGCGAAGGGAGCGCCGGAAGCGCTGATCAAGGTCAGTAATCTTTACAGTATTGAAAAAGACCATATAGAAACTGCCATCAAACAACTGGCTGAAGCTGGGTACCGCGTTTTAGCGGTTGGGCAGGCCATTTTCGAGGGAAATGATTTTCCGGCCACTCAGCAGCAGTTCAAGTTTACCCTTAAAGGCCTGGTTGCCTTTTATGACCCGCCTAAAAAAAATATCGCCACAGTATTGAATGGATTTTACCACGCAGGTATAGCCATAAAGGTCATTACAGGTGATAATGCAGAAACCACCAGGGCTATCGCAGGGGAAATTGGCCTTCATGGTTTCGAGGATGGAATAACCGGCGATGAATTGATGAAGTTGAGTGAAAGCGTACTTGGGGAAAAAGTGGAATCGATCAGCATCTTTAGCCGAATGTTCCCCGACGCCAAACTAAAGATCATTAATGCGTTAAAAGCCAATAACGAGATCGTGGCAATGATCGGTGACGGCGTGAACGACGGTCCGGCTTTAAAGGCAGCACACATAGGTATTGCCATGGGGCAAAAAGGTACCGAGATCGCTAAACAGGCCGCTTCACTGATCCTGCTGAAAGATGATCTTTCAAAGCTGGTTGATGCGGTAGCAATGGGACGACGGATCTATGCCAATCTCAAAAAAGCCATTCAGTATATCATCTCCATTCACATACCCATCGTATTGACTGTGTTCCTCCCTCTGGCACTGGGCTGGGTTTATCCCAATATCTTTTCGCCCGTACATATCATTTTTTTGGAGTTGATCATGGGGCCTACCTGCTCGATCATCTATGAGAATGAGCCTATGGAAAAAAACACCATGTTGCAGAAGCCCAGACCGTTCAGTGAAACATTTTTTAATTGGAAAGAATTAATGACCAGTGTTATCCAGGGATTGGTCATTACGGCCGGAACGCTGCTCAGTTATCAATATGCTGTCGCCAAGGGCGCTGATGAGCGACTCACCCGCACAATGGTGTTTATTTGCCTAATCGCCGCCAATATTCTGCTTACGCTGGTGAACCGCTCGTTTTATTACTCACTTTTAACCACCATCAGGTATAAAAACAATCTGGTTTTATTGATCATAGGCATTACTGTCCTTGTCTCCGTATCGCTTATCTACTTTAACCCTTTTGCAAAGTTCTTTGGCTTCGAGAGGTTGACCATAAGAGAACTGTCGTTAAGTGTCAGCTTTGGTTTCCTGTCTGTAATATGGTTTGAACTTTTTAAACGGCAGAAACGTTTCTCTGCCGGCAAGGCTAATAACAATAAGATCACATCATGACCAGACGGAAATTTTTAGGTATAGTGGGAGGATCGGTAATTACATCAGGTGTGACGTATTATGCCTTCAGCGACAGGAGCAATTATCTGAGAGCTGATTTAAAGCCATTAACCACTTTCACCAAGCGGTTAATGGCTACCGAGCGGCAGATATTATACTTGACTTCCCTTGCACCAAGCGGCCATAACACGCAGCCGTGGTTGATCAAATATCTGGAACCTTTTCACTGGATCATCTGCAATGATAAAAGTAAATGGTTGCCGGCCGTTGATCCAACGCAACGGGAAACGATGTTATCTATTGGCGCATTTATTCAAAATTTAGAGTATGCTGCCAACAACCTCGGCTATAAGTGTCAATTCGATTTAATAGCTAATACCAATCAGGACGAAAAAGTAATGGAAATTAAACTGTTGCGGGCCGGAAAACTAGTCAGGTATGAGGCCAAAAATATGATACACCGGCGCACAGTAAGATCAAACATACTTTCTGATCCATTAAACAAGGAACATATCAAGCTATTGACTGATAATGAATTAGATCGGATTCTCTTCATACCCCGTACAACCAAAATTTATCAATACCTGAACGAACAGACTATCGAAGCTAATAAAGTCCAATCCCACCGTAATTCAGCACAAAAAGAACTGGCGGATTGGATCAGGTTTACGAACAAAGATGCAGAAAAATACCGTGACGGCTTAACCCCTGGTAGTATGGAAATTGATGGCTTTCCCGGATGGGTCGTACGAAATTTTTATGGCAGATCTAACGTAATGAACAAAAGTTTCAGAGATCAGACTATTGGCGAGGCAGAAAAGCAGGTTGCCTCTTCTGCGGGCTGGTTCTTAATAACAAGTAAAGATGCTTCTGTCACTAACCTGATTGAAGCAGGGAAGCGGATGCAAAGGCTCTTCCTCAAAGTTCGGGATAAGAATATTGCGATACACCCCATGACCCAGATACTGGAGGAGCCTGCTATTCAGCATAACCTAAATTCATCTACAGGTTTAACAGATCCGGTGCAGTTTATATTACGAACAGGATATGTGAAGGATTACCCCGAACCTGTGTCTTTAAGGCGGCCGGTGGACTGGCTGATATTTTAGATACCTTGGTATTCAGCACCATTGGCATCGCACAATTTGGAGAACTGATTCTAAAGCGTAAAAACGGCTACACCATTGTGATTGTTGCCAACAATATGTAACAGTCGTAGCGCATTGCAGATAAAACTATTTATTTATGAGGGAGAGATTATTGAAGCAGGTGGTACGCGCCAAATCTTCTACTGCTCGGATCATGAGCCTACCAAGAACTATGTAAAGGGGCATTTTGGATAACCTATCATTTGCTGTGATAGATTCCGGCTACGTTCTACAAACACAAACATTTGCCGGTAACTCGAAACTAACTCGATTTAAATAACACAAAAAGGCCAGTAAACTATTCTACTACATGACCAACTATTTAGCATGAGTGATTTTAAATTGCATCGCCTTGGAATCATCATGGCATCGGAACCTGGCAACGAAATGGAAGAAGAGGGGGTTTTAAACCCGGCAGCTGTTCGCGGTCCGGATGGCGAATTATACTTATTCCCCCGGATTGTTGCGAAAGGGAATTATTCAAGGATCGGCATTGCAAAAGTAATATTTAATGAGGCAGGGGATCCTATCGGTGTCAAAAGGCTGGGGGTTGCTTTAGAACCCCAGGCTGAATATGAGATGAGGCCCGGAGGTGGTGGCTGCGAAGATCCGAGGATCACTTATTTCGAGCCGTTGAAAGAGTATGTTATGACTTACACCGCTTTCTCCGCCAACGGACCAAGAATTGCTATAGCCACTTCTAAAGACCTTTTCCATTGGACACGTTTAGGCCTTGCGGATTTTGCCGACTACAAATACATTCAATTTAACAACGTCAACAATAAAGATGCCTGTATATTCCCTAAAGCCATGATCAGCCCCCATGGTCATCCCTCTATGATCATGCTGCACCGGCCGCTTTTCCCCGGTACATCGCCGGAAGATATTATGCACGACCCGATAGACAGACGAATAAGGGATCATCATGAATGTATATGGATTTCCTACAGCCATTTGCATAAAAAAGAAAATCGGGTAGAAGGCCAATTGGAAGAGTTCGAATCCAATAGTCCGCTGGCGTTGCCCCAGGCGCCATGGGAAAAAATTAAAATAGGTGCCGGCACCCCACCGGTTTTAACTAAATACGGTTGGCTGCTAATCTATCATGGCGTTCATGCGACCCGCACACTTTCAGACTATCCGCATAATTTGGTGTATGCTGCAGGGATCATGATCCTTGATATTAATCATCCCGAGCGGGTGCTTTACCGGTCTGCGCATCCGATAATGAGTCCCGAAACAGCTGGCGAGCGTTCCGGGCAGGTTGCTAATGTTATATTTCCTACAGGAATTGACAGGCGGGATGATTTAGGCCAGCCCACCCGTTTGGATATTTATTACGGGATGGCTGATAATTGCATTGGCGTAGCCACATTGAAGCTTCCCGATGAACTTCCGAAAAGCTGGCATGGTTTATTCACAACGTAACGCCTCGATAGAATCTAATTTTGAAGCCTTTAGCGCGGGGTAATAACCTAAAAAGATCCTGGTGAGCGCACGAACTACAAATGATAAGATCAAGAACATGGTTTGCGTTCGCTGCAAAATGCTGGTTAAGCAACAGCTTAAAAAACTTTCTATTCGGTTTACGGCCGTTGAATTCCAGTTGTTGTGCTTTTATTTAAGCGCGCTCCATTTCCAGTCCAGTATTTCGGGCATATCTTTGCCATGCAAACCAATATAATGTTTATGCTCAATCAGTTTATCCAACAATTGCTGTTTCAGATAAACTCCCTTACTACCGGTTTGCGGTAAACGGTCTATTACATCGATCACCAGGTGGAATCTGTCCATTTCATTGAGTACAGTCATATCAAAAGAGGTCGTGATCGTTCCCTCTTCTTTATATCCCCTTACGTGCATATTGATGTTGTTAGCGCGGTTATAAGTTAAGCGGTGTACCAACCACGGGTAACCGTGAAATGCGAACACCACCGGCTTATTGGTTGTAAATAAAGCATTGTAATCCATATCGGTCAGTCCGTGCGTATGTTCTGTGCTTTTTTGCAGTTTAAACAGATCGACCACGTTGATTACCCGGATCTTGAGATCTGGCAAATGCTCCCTTAAAATGGCAACCGCGGCTAAAACTTCTAAAGTAGGTACATCACCGCAGCAGGCCATTACTACGTCCGGCTCGCCGTGCTGATCGTTACTGGCAAAGTTCCAGATGCCGATCCCTCTTGTACAATGTTCTATCGCTTCGTCCATTTTGAGCCATTGCGGTGCGGGATGCTTGCCTGCGACAATCACATTTACATAATGATAACTCCGCAGGCAATGATCCATTACCGATAACAGGCAATTCGCATCAGGCGGAAGATACACCCTCACGATGGTCGCTTTTTTATTAACTACGTGATCTATAAAACCGGGGTCTTGATGAGTAAAGCCATTGTGATCCTGGCGCCAAACCGTTGAAGTTAGGAGTATGTTAAGGGAAGCTATTTTGCGCCTCCAGGGAATTTCCAGGCAAGTTTTTAACCATTTGGCATGCTGGTTAAACATAGAATCGATGATATGGATAAAGGCTTCGTAACAATTGAATAAACCGTGCCTTCCGGTTAAAAGATAGCCTTCCAGCCAGCCTTCGCATTGGTGTTCGCTCAGCATTTCCATCACGCTGCCTTCAGGAGCCAAAAATTCATCCGTAGGGATTATCGGTGCCAGCCATTGCCGGTTGGTTGCTTCAAAAACGACATCTAACCGGTTCGATACGGTTTCGTCGGGGCCAAATATTCTAAAATTGCGGTTGGCCTGGTTCTCTTTGATAACGTCGCGTAGAAATCTGCCCGATACATAAGTGTCACCCTCACCGGTAACACCAGGTGATTTAACCACTGTTGCATAATTCCTGAAATCGGGCAAGCGCAAATCGCGCAACAACCCGCCGCCATTGGCATGTGGGTTAGCACCCATGCGCCTTTCTCCCTTGGGGGCCAATTCGGCCAGCTCGGGGATCAACTTTCCGCTGTCGTCAAATAGCTCATCGGGTCTATAGCTTTTCATCCAATTTTCCAATAAAGCTAAATGAGCCGGCGGAGCAGATGCAGAAACCGCAAGAGGGATTTGGTGGGACCTAAAGTTACCTTCAATTTTGAAACCATCAACTTCTCTGGGGCCTGTCCAGCCTTTTGGCGAGCGTAAAATGATCATTGGCCAGCGTGGGCGTATACCGTTAGGATGTACGGCATCATACTTTACCTGTTTGATCCGGTCTACAGCATATTCAAGTGCTGCAGCCATGTCTTGGTGCATTGTATCCGGATCGTCTCCCTCTACAAAAATTGGATTCCAGCCATAACCAAAGAACAATTGCTCTAACTCTTCATGTGTGATCCTTGCCAAAATAGTAGGGTTAGATATCTTATACCCGTTAAGGTGTAATATCGGCAGTACCGTACCATCAGATAGCGGGTTCGAAAATTTGTTAGAATGCCAGGCGGTGGCCAATGGCCCGGTTTCTGCTTCACCGTCACCAACTACGCAGGCAACAATCAGATCGGGGTTATCCATCACTGCGCCAAATGAGTGGCTTAACGAATAGCCCAGCTCGCCACCTTCATGGATCGAACCCGGTGTTTGGGGTGATGCATGGCTGGAAATGCCCCCCGGGTAAGAAAACTGGGTAAATAGTTTTTTAAGGCCGTCCTCATCCTGCGTAATATTAGGATAGACTTCGGTATAAGTACCTTCCAGGTAGGTACTGCCTACTACCGCCGGGCCGCCATGCCCTGGGCCGGATACGTAGATCATATTGAGATCATATTTATTGATGATCCGGTTTAAATGCGTATAGATGAAATTCTGACCGGGCGTTGTACCCCAATGCCCGAGTTGCATATGCTTGACGTCTTCCAGTTCAAGAGGCCTTTTGAGTAAGGGATTATTACGCAGATAAAGCTGCCCCACAGAAATATAATTTGCTGCCCGCCAATAGGCGTTAATTTTTTTTAGTAATTCCGGTGATAAAGTTTGAGCTTCCGGATCGTTGATTACTGTTTCCATAATGGGAGTGTTATTTAATAGGATAATTCAAAGTATAGCATACCGATCTTGCGATCATTAATTCTTCGTTAGTTTTGATCACACGAACCAATACCGTGCTTGTATCAGCCGAAATAATGGGATCATTATTCGTGTTTTTGTCTTTATCCAGTTCGATCCCTAAAAATTCCAACCCATGGCAGATACGCTCGCGTACCTCGGGCGAGTTTTCACCAATTCCACCGCTAAATACCAGCGTATCTACGCCATGTAGTGCCGCGACAAAAGAGCCGATGCACTTTTTAGCCTGATAGCAAAAAAGATCCACCGCTTCTGCAGCTCTATCATCAGTTCCCTGGATTTTGATGAGTTCCCGCATATCCGAGCTGGTTTCCGAAATTCCCAACAACCCGGATTCATGATTTACCAAATGGCCAAATTTTGCAGGGCTCATTTTTTCCTGCTTCATAAAGTACCAGGCTACCCCCGGATCAAGATCACCTGTACGGCTGCCCATGGGTATACCTGAGGCGGGCGAAAATCCCATGCTGGTATCGATACACTGATTGTGTTTTACTGCCGCCAGGCTTGCGCCGCTGCCCAAATGGGCCAGGATCACCCGGTCGGTTTTGATAAGGTTCAATTCGTCCAATCTGAGCTGCTCCATCAGATATGCATAAGAAAGGCCATGAAAGCCATAGCGCCTAATTCCGGCATTTTGGTATTTCCGCGGAATAGCCAATAATTTTGCAACCCGGGGCATGGCAGCATGGAATGAGGTATCAAAGCAAGCTACCTGATCTATTTCAGGATAACGGGATTGAATGATCGTTATCATTTTTATTTCCTCCGGCAGATGTTCAGGGTCGTAGCTACTGATCTTTTTGAGGTCGTTAAGCAAACCTGGAGTGACCTTTTCAGGCTTTGAATGTTCCATGCCATGCACAACCCGGTGACCGATCGCGACAACTAACGAAAAATCTATCTCTTTTTCCAGCCAATCCATCAGCCATTGCGTTGCCGAATCCTGGTGCACATCTGAAACATCAACCTTTTTGTTGGATTGATGAGTACCAACCTGAAAATTCAAGTTGATTTGCTTTGTTCCAATATCCGCTATCTCGCCAGAAAGAGATAGCCTTAATGTATTATTGATTTGGAATAAAGCAAACTTAATGCTGGATGAACCGCCATTGACGGTTAAAACATATTTTTTACTTGTTGTTGCTGGCTCACTCATATCCGCTTTTTATATTGGTTTGGAGCATTTTAAACGCCTGTTGGGGTTTGATGTAACTGGGCAGGTGCGCAGCTATAAATAGCAATGCATTTTAAACTGCAACTGAGGCGCTTTCAATGCGGGCTTATCTGTCTTCAAACCTGCCAGTTTTTTTATGGATAATGATCTTATACATGATCAATTCAATGCTGGTACCAATATCGCTTTCCCCATCCGCAAAACCATGTTCACGGGTAACCGAATCATCGATGATGTAGGGCGTTATCCTGTCAGTTAATTGTTGCAGTACTTTTTGCTTTTCGGCCATATCTGTGATTTCTTCAAATCTTCCCCAGGTAATTACAGTTTGCCAATTCGTTACATCCCTGATATTTTCTACTTCGAAACATATTTCGGGATTTTTTCTCATCATGTCGATTTTCATCCCTTTAGCGGAATGGCAATAGATGTTTGTACCGTCATAAACATAATTTACCGGAACGATGTAGACCATTCCGTCTGATTGACAACCGATCCTACCGATCAATTCGCTTTTCAGTAAAGCTTCTATTTGTGTATCGTTGAGTTCTCTTAACATACTTTTATTTTTGTTTCAAATGCATAGCAAATTATTCTCTGTCATTTACGCCAGTAAAAATTTATTTTCACGCATCACGCCTTCTGCCAGTTTGAACATTTCTTTTTTCACATCGTAATATTCCGTTGTAAGCATGCTGATCAGGTTAGATAATGTATTGTTTTCTATCGCTAAGTAAGAGATGTCTTCGGTAGCTTCATTTTCAGCGATCAGGCTTAAACGATCCAATTGCATACTGCACTGCATATGGGCCTCTTTCATGTCTAATTGCAGTTTCATTATTTTATTCCCTACGTTTTTTAATTTGGCAACATCCGTAGGGTCAAATAAGCGGATAAAATAATCCTGCTCTAAATGGCATAGAAAGTCGGTTTCAATTTGAAAGAATTCCAGATCAGACACCCAGCGTTTGGTGCTGATGTAATATTGTTCTGCGCGGTCGGACATTTCAGTTACGTTTTCCATTTGAATTGTTTGATTTGAGATATCGCCCTGTTCAGGGGTCTATGGTGTATTGATGGTGTAAATTTCAGGAAACGCCCTGTAAGCCTTGATGATACCCGTCAGGAAAAAAAGTGATTTGCAACACAATAACCGCTGATGAGCTTAGCTGCTAATAAAAAAAAATCGGAGAATACAAAGTAGACTCCGATCTGAAATGGATTTTCTTATTCGTTTAAATGTATCAGACTAAAACGGGTCTGCATACTCACTAAACCTGATCAGTTTTTTATTGACGAATTCTTCTACGCCCAGTGCAGACAGCTCACGGCCGTAACCGGAACGCTTAGTACCCCCGAAAGGAAGATCCGGCTGTGTCCAGGTTGGGTGATTGATGAATACCATACCGGTATCGATCATCGTGGCTACTTTTTTACCTCTTTCTTTATTAGCGGTAAACACTGTGCCACCCAGGCCAAACGGCGAGTCGTTAGCCAACCTGATGGCATGTGATTCATCTTTAACGCGATAAAAGGAAGCAACCGGCCCGAACAACTCTTCGTGATAAGCGGCCATGCCTGGCTTAATATCCGTTAAGATCGTAACCTCCATGAAAGCACCCGGACGGTCAATGCGTTTACCACCCAGGATCACTTTAGCCCCGGCATCAACTGAACGCTGTACCTGGTCTGCAAGCTGTACAGCAGCACCTTCACTGCTTAAAGGGCCAAGTTCTGTAGTGCTATCCATAGGGTCGCCTACTTTCAAGCCCGTTAGCTTTGCTTTAAATTTAGCCAGGAACTCGTCGGCCACCGCTTCTACAACTATGAACCTCTTTGCCGCGACGCAGCACTGACCGGTATTATTCATACGCCCGATAACTGCCCAGGCCACTGCCTGGTCAATATCCGCGTCTTCTAAAACGATGAAGGCATCGCTGCCCCCTAATTCCAAAACAGATTTCTTTAATGCTTTGCCGGCTGCTGCGGCCAGGCTTGCACCTGCCAGTTCACTACCAGTGAGCGAAACACCTTTGATACGTTCATCTGCGATATAATTGGAAACATGCGTGCCGGAAATAAATAGGTTTGTATACAGGCCTTTAGGTGCACCAGCTTCTAAAAATATATCTTCAAGAGCTTGCGCGCATTGTGGTACGTTGGAAGCATGTTTGACCAGCACCACGTTGCCGATCATGATATTTGGCGCCGCGAACCGGGCAACCTGGTAGAACGGAAAATTCCACGGTTCCACGCCAAGCAGCACCCCGATCGGGCTTTTCTTAATATATGCCTCGCCAAATTCAGGCTTCAATTGCTCGTCAGCCAAAAACTGTTCGCCATTAGTCGCGTAATAGTCAACAATATCTGCACTTAACGCGATCTCGCCCTGGCTCTGCGCGTATAACTTCCCCATTTCTAACGTAATTAGTTTAGAGAGATCGTCCGATCTTTCGCGCATGATCTGTGCGACCCGGTGAAGAATCTCCGTTCTGCGGGAAAATGGTTGGGTGCGCCAGGTCTTAAACGTATCTTCGGCTTGTGTGATGGCGGAGTTGACAGTTTCGGGCGTCATTTCTTCAAATGTTTTAACAACTTTGTTGTCAAAAGGATTAATGGTTGCTATAGACATAATTGGTTAGTTATATAATTTGACCGCTTATATTAGGGTCACGCTTTCTATCTGCAAAATTGGCGATTACAAAGCGTAGGGGCGATGTCGCCGGTCACCCGGTAAACTGATCTTCATCAGCTTTTTGACTTTGTTCTGTGAGGAGATAATTATTGAGGATTACGACAAAATCGCTTACTGCGTCTTTTATTTTGCCTAAGTGACCGATTATCTTCTCTTCATTCATGCGCTGGTAGTAATGTTCGATCAGGGAAGCGGATAGCTGGATATTAGTTAACGGGGAACGCAGCTCATGTGATACGTTAGCAAGGAAAGTGGTTTTCGCTTGGTTAATATCGATTTGCTTTTGCAGCAGCCTATTTAACAGTGCGTTTTCTATTTCCAGCTGACCGATCCGCTCAAGTGTTAAGATATGTTTTTTCTTTATCGAAATTCGCGGTTCCATGATGAGCAGGTTTGTATTATTGTTCATGATCATTTGCCGGTTCGGGTCAGGCTGTCCTTTTTTTGCTGTTTAGCCAGGTTTTTAAAATAACCTTTAAAAAAGAAGTTGTGCTTTAAAGCTTCCATATTCTGATTAAACCCATTGGTGCCTTTCTGCACATTGTTCAGGCTCATGCTGATTTTTTTGGTCATCGTTGAATCCCTTAGCAAGCTATGAAGCGGCCCTTTCCCATAAGAAAGGTCATGATTAACATTTTTGACTATCTCCTGGAGCTGCCCTGTCATTTGATTGGCATGTTCACTCGCCGAGCGGATATTACTTACCGCACTTTTTAGATCTCCTGCCAATGCCGGGTCTGATATTAAGAGCCCGGCAGTGCCTTTGCCTTGCTTGATCCGCACGATCATATTGTTCAATCCTCTTGTCAGGTTATCTGCGTTGGTACTGGCATTATTGATACTCTTTAAGGAAGCTCGCAGGCTTATTCCAATAGTCTGGTCGTTCAGTAGTTTGACAAGCGCGCTACTGTCAATACCCAGTACCGCTTTTTTCAAACTTTCAGATATCGTGGCAATATTATTATTGGTCTTGGATAGGGTCAGCAGCATCTCATCGGTACTGATCATTTTCTGTGCGGCAAGGATATCCCCGGTTTCGACCATCAGGCTGCTTCCTTTATTTGCCTGGATATTCACCACTTTATTGCCCATTAAACCTTCTGTACCTATAGCGGCCAACGCGTTTTTGTGGATGAACGCGCTTGTTTTATTGTCAATGGCTAAGGTTACTTCGATCAGCGTATCGTTGATCATCGTGATTTTTTTAACCGTTCCTGCCTGGATACCTGAGAAAAGCACGTTGTTCCCCTCCATTAATCCGTTGAGGTTGTCAAAGCGGGCCTTCAGTTCAAAGCCGCTGCCGAAAATGTTCCGGTTCTTACCGATCATATAAAACGAAACCATCAGCACCAGCAATCCTGCCAGCACAAATACACCCAGTTTAATATTATTTTCGCCTTTATTTGCCATGATCTATGATTCAAAAAATTGTTTGATGTTTTTATCAGCAGAGTTTTCCAGTGACTGATAAGTGCCGTCCGCATAGCATTTGCCTTCAAATAGCAGCACCACCCGGTCAGATATATTTTTCACGCAATTCATATCATGCGAAATGATGATGGAAGACGTGTGGTATTTTTTTTGCAAGGTTAAAATCAGCTGATCGATCTCCCGGGCAGTAACCGGGTCTAATCCCGTCGTCGGCTCATCATACAAAATGATTTCCGGCTTGAGGATCATTGTCCGTGCCAGGGCGATCCTTTTGAGCATACCACCGGATAATTCTTCCGGCATCATCTCGGTGGTATGGGCCAGACCTACATTTTCCAAAGCTTCCTTCACCATCGCATTCACTTTTGATGGTGCAAGGTCAGTCCAGTGCCGGCGTAACGGAAACTCCAGATTCTCCCTGACGGTCATCGAGTCATATAGCGCATTGCCCTGAAAAAGGAAGCCAATTTTTGTCCTAATTTTGGCCAGTCCATCGTCACTTAATTTGGTGACATCGTCACCCAAAACGTTGATGCTGCCTTTATCAGCTTTTAAAAGGCCGATAATGCATTTTATCAGCACAGATTTCCCCGAACCCGATTTACCCAGTATCACTACGTTCTCTTCCTTATTGACCACCAGGTTAAAATCTTTCAGCACCACATTGGGGCCAAAGCGTTTGTAAACATGCGAAATCGTAATTGCCGCAACTTTCGGCTCTTCTTTCTTGACCGATACTGTCTTTTCGGGCGTGCTCATCGTTTTAATTTAAGCCTAATGAGTTAGTGAACTGAACCGCTAAAAGGTCGATCACGAAAATGAGCACGGAGGCCAGCACTACTGCCGAATTGGCTGAACTGCCCACACCTCGCGTACCCTTTGTAGAGTTGAAACCTTTATAACAACCAATAATGCCAACTGCAAAACCGAAAAAAATGGTTTTTATCACCGCCGGCATCACGTCACTATAGCCAATGCTATGAAACACCTGGTTAAAAAAAAACCTGATGCTGGTTACCGAATTGATATTCACGCCGATGTAGGCACCAAATAAAGATATCGCATCGCCCAGGATGGTCAGTATTGGCAGCATTAAAGTTGTAGCGATAACACGGGTTGCTACCAGGTATTTAGTCGGATTTGTTCCGCTAACTTCCATGGCATCGATTTGCTCGGTCACTTTCATGGAACCGAGTTCAGCACCAATACTGCTGCCGATCTTACCCGCAAATATAAGCGCAGTGATCACCGGCCCGATCTCGCGGACGATAGCAATACCCACCATAACTGGTAACTGGGATTCAACACCGTAGCTGACCAGCGATGGTCTTAACTGCATGGTGAGTACCAGGCCCATGATAAAACCGGTCAGCCCAACGAGCGGTAAAGACTTATAGCCGATGATATAGCATTGCGCCATCAATTCGTTCAGTTCGTACTTGGGTTTCATCCCGTGTGAAAAAAAGCGCCCGGTAAATTTGGTAATACTGCCAGTCTCGTCAAAGAACTCTCGTGTATTTGTCAGTAATGGCATATTTGTATTTGTTACTTAGGTTGCTTTGATCATCTCTATCTCAATGATCTTTTCCGTTCATGGTATTCTTCTTTGCCAATCTCTCCGGCGGCATACCGCTTTAGTAAAACATCCAGCGGGCTATCTTTTTTATTGCGTTGCCCCGGAATATTATAAGGAAGAATGAAGATCCAGACCAGCATAATAAACCAGGCTGACCACCAGAGCGGGTCCATGCCCCAAAAACTATAGTTGTAAAACATGTTGTTTGATTTTATATTGGGTAAATGACTTCCGGTATCAAGCTTTATAGTAGCGCGATATCCCGGTAACTTTGCGCAAGTAGGGAATCAATCTCTGCCTTGATCAGAACGGAAAGCTGGTCCGTATGATTAGGTAACTGGTCGGCGACCTTTGCCAGTGAAGCTACTTTTTGATAGTAGCTTTTATTTTCCCACTTTTCCAATCTCTCTTCAGCCAGCGCTAACTCCGCATCAACTAATACTTCCGGGATCTCCTGGCAGCCTTTGATCTCGAATACATTGTGGTGTAATGGTGTTTGTAGTAACATGCCTGGTGAAGATTAAAAGTGAATGATGATTAATTAAAGCGGGAGGCCGACCTCCCGCTTTAATTCTTAATTTTCGTAATAGTCGATATACAATTCGTTATCCACTATACATACACCGGGCGCATTCCAGGCGATGCGGTCTGCTTCATCTTTTTGATAAAGGGAATGTACCGAGCCACTTAAAGTAACCCGGCTGCCATTAACTTTTACTTCAATACCCTGATTACTGACAGACCAGTTACGCGCAAGCGCTTCTTCGATCTCTTTGGTTTCTATCTCGTCATGGCTTTCGGCCTGGATCTTGATCTCATTCGATACGCCGATCACACCCATTAGTGGTTTAACCGCGTTTTTAGCGGCGTCTTTTTGGAAGTTCCATTGCAAGGCGCCTTCCAGCTTCACCCAGCCGTTTTCAACGAATACTTTCACCTTGCCGTCAGGGATCCAGTTAGCTTTTAAAGCGTCGATCACCTCTTTAGCAATTTCTGTATCGCTTTTTCTGAAGTCGCTTGGAAATTTAATCGTAATGTCTTCGGCCACCGCTTTTACACCGGCAACGCTTTTAGCAGCATTTTCAGCCTCTTGTTTTTTGAGATAATTGTCAACCGTTCCGCTCAGTGTGATTACTCCATCTTTAGCAGTTACTCCAATTTCAGCTGCGTTTAATAACGGCTCCCATTTGATCGCGTTTTCAACGTCTTGTTGTAATTCTTCATTTGTTCTCATTTTCGATGTTCTCAGGAGTTTTAATTTAATTGGCTTCCTGATACGTCAAAGGTGCGTACTATTTACAGTCAGGAGAATGACACCGGTCATACCTGAGAATGTTTAGCATCAGTTTTGTGCTGAAGGATCAGCGCCTTTTTATAATTCAAAAAAAAGGAGAATATTTTTCATGAATTAAGCTTTACATCACTAATACAGCAGCACCCTCGATCAAACCATTGCGGAGAGCTGCTAAGGCTTCGTTCGCCTCATGTAGCGGAAATACACGGTAAGCGGTACGCACCGGGACCTGCGCGGCCAGCTCAATAAATTCATCGCCATCTTTTCGGGTAACGTTAGCAACGGATTTGACCATCCGTTCTTCCCACAATAATTTATAAGGAAAGGCCGGGATATCGCTCATGTGAATGCCCCCGCAGATGACCCGGCCACCTTTGCCTACATCCTTAAGGGCCTTGGGTATGAGTGAACCCACCGGTGCGAAAATAATGGAAGAATCCATGGGCTCGGGCGGGGTCGCAGTGGAATCTCCGGCCCAGGCCGCACCTAATTTTTTGGCGAAACCCTGTGCGGCTACGTCTCCATCACGGGTAAAAGCATACACTTTTTTACCCTGGTGTAAAGCCAGCTGGATCAAAACATGGGCCGCTGCACCAAAACCATAGATTCCTAAATTTTGGGTGTCGGGAGCGATCATCCTGTAAGAACGGTAACCAATCAGCCCGGCGCACATCAGTGGCGCACCCGAAGCGTTTCCGTATTGAATCGGCAGCAGGAAACAATAATCTTCAAAAGCCACGGTGTATTCCGCATAGCCACCGTCTATGGTGTAGCCGGTGAACAATGCATTCTCACATAGATTTTCCTGGTCTTTTAAACAATAACGGCAATGCCCGCAGGTATAACCTAACCAGGGGATGCCTACTAAATCACCTTTTTTCATCTTACTGGTTTCACTCCCCAGCGCTGCAACAATCCCCACAATTTCGTGGCCGGGGATCAGCGGCATTTTGGGATGGACCAGTTCACTGTCCATGATTTGCAGATCGGTACGGCAAACGCCGCAGGCGATGATCTTCACCAGCACCTGTTTAGCCGATGGCTTGGGTAAGGGTAGTTCTTTAAGCACCAACGGCTGACCCGGAGCATCCATCACCATGGCGCGCATCATTAATGGCAATACCTGGTCGTTCGGATATTTTTTTTGTTCATCATACATGCCGCTCCGGTTTTTGTTCTTTAGCCTCTTTATTGAGACACTTAATCTCCGCTTTTTCCTTCACGATATCCTGCCTTATCAGGCCGAATAAACTCATATAGGCATTGGCTACATAAACCAGCGCAAAGCCCGCAACCAGGTAACCACGCCAATCTGCCATCAGTAAATGATAGCCTGTCAAAAAAAGAAAAATGATCGTTACATAATGGCTAAAGCAGTATTCACAAGTAAACAGGTAGAAAAACTTTCGCACCAATAATGCGCGGTCTTCTTTACTCCGCCGCAAGCAGTATTCCCGGGGTTCGCGAAAAACTTCTTCATGTGTTACCGTCCAGGCAACGCAGGCGATGGGTATGGCTAACAATAGCAGCCAGGTAATCTGTGTAGTCAGGGTCATCATTTAGTCTCTGAAATCAATAGCCAGTTCATTATTCACCGCTGTCACCCCCGGAGCTTTCCAGGCGATCCGGCTGGCTTCGTCCTGCTGATAAAGCGAATTGACCACCCCATTTAGCGTGACCTTATTCCCGGTTACATACACCTGGATATCCTGATCTTCCAGAGCCGCGCTACGGCGCAGTGCGCGCTGGATAGCTTCCTGTTCCAGTTCATCTTCGTTCTCTGGCTGCACCCGGATATCATTAGTAAATACTTTTACACCGTCCAAATGCCTGACGGCATCCCTGGCGGCTTCTTTTTGATAATTCCAGGGCAGGTTGCCTTCTAAAGTGACCCAACCATTTTCAACTTTTACTTTCACACGGTCATGCGGAATCTGTCCGTTGTTTTTTAGAGCGTTAATAGCCTCAATCGCAATTTCATTGTCAGTCTTATCATGGGCATTTTTAAAGATAACGTCTATTTCTTCCACTACAGCTTTGACACCGGTGACCCCTTTGGCCGACTCCTCGGCTTTTGATTTTTTAAGATAATTATCTACATCTCCTGTTAATGTGATCACCCCGTCAAAGGCGGTAACCCCAATTTTTGTATTTCTGAGTACAGGTTCCCATTGTATGGCGTCCTGAACATCTTTTGCTAATTCCTGGTTAGTTTTCATGCGTTTAGTTTTTAAATTAATGATAGGCGGTTTGAAAAATAGGCTTTAACAAACGCGTGTTGTTGATTGGTAGACATTTTATCGGCCGGTTCGATCTTGATATTAATTTGATCAAAATGGTGGTCCCTTTTTAGACGGTTATAAAGTTCAACTTTGGCTTCTGTCGGGCCAAAGAGAATGACTTGGTCGTATGCCCTGATAACTTCACCCAATTCTTTGTAATACGCGCCCGTTTCCTGCTGCTCTTTATGGTGCATGAGGCCTTCGCCTTTATCCAGTGCATCTTCCTTGACTTCATGGGTAAATTTGTTAGCGACCGTTTGGGTGCCAATGGGATCGGTTGTAAATTCCATTATGTGGGCACTTTGATGATCCATCCAAATGCCCAGATTTTTTTCTGGTTTCATAATTTTTTTAATAATGTACGTATAAGCGCGTAACATCGTATTATTGGCAGTGATATTCAGACGCTGTCGCGTTTGATGGGATGCTCACGACGATGAATAGTGAAACTTAATTTTTCATAGAATGCTTTCGTTGGTAAGCAAAACTACGCCGGCAAGTCTTTTGAATAAATGATGCCCGTCAGTTAAATGCGTGCGGCTGGTTATAATAAGAAACTGCGACCGTTCACTTAAAACTTTTTCGGAAGGTTATAATCGATCCGCAGCACATTGAATTTGGCATAACTGAAATCTCCTTTAGCCAGCCGCCAGATCGCTTCAATTTTGGTAGGCACTATTATCCCGTTGATCTTTTGATAAGCGCCGAGTTTTCCGATCCAGGTTTCGAGCTTCTCGTCACCCATATAACGGGTTGTTTCAAACTGAATGATTTCGCCGTTCCGGAAGCTTACAATATAAGATAAGGACAGGCCTTTATAAGTGAAGAGCAGTTTCGCCGTTTGGGTATCTACGGGCTGCCATCGCAAATGCTCACTGGGTAACAAGTTAGTTGGAAACCAGACACTTTCGGCCAGCCACCTTAAGAGTTCACCCTGATTGAACTTTTTGCCTTTTGCGTTCACGATGTTATAAAGTGAAAAGAGTGATACCACCAGCCGCCCTTTATCGGAGATATACATATCACGGGCTGTGAATAGCGTGGTAGTTCCTTTCCATATAAAGCCGGGTTTTTTAACAGTAAAGTATTGTTCACCTTTAATATCAACCCATTTTTTATTCAGGCCCGTTTTAAACTGCCCGTTATGTTTCAACCGGACATAGTTAATATAAGGTTCGCCGTCTTTCAACACATGCCGGAAATAAGCCTGTACAGGTCCAGGCAGATCAACCAGTTGGGTATAACTGAAAGCCTGGTTGGTCAACCCATCCGGCAGGGCGAACAGTTCGGTGACCTCCTGTTCAAATTCTTTGGCAGTAAGGCGACGTTTGATTACAATGATCAGAAGGCAGAGCGCCAATATTCCCGGTACATACCACATCATACTTATTTTAGTTCCGTTTAAGCAATAATGCTTTACTATATTCATAATTCATGCGGGCAATATGCAGCACCGAGATCTCCTGCGGGCATTCCACTTCGCAAGCCTCGGTATTGGTACAATGCCCGAATCCTTCGGCATCCATCTGGTCTACCATAGCCAGCACCCTTTCTGTCCTTTCAATATTTCCCTGGGGCAATAACGCAAACTGAGTTATCTTGGCAGAAGTGAACAGGTCGGCACTTGAATTTTTACAGGTAGCGACACATGCACCACAGCCGATGCAGGAACCGGCATCAAAAGCAGCTTCCGCTACCGGGTGCGAGATCAATAAGCCGTTCGCTTCGGGTGCTTCTCCGCTCGAAGCAGAGATAAACCCGCCAGACTGGATGATCTTGTCCAGTGAATGACGGTTTATTTTCAAATCGCGTACCACTGGGAAAGCGGCCGCGCGGAAAGGCTCAATATGGATGGTATCACCGTCTTTAAAACTGCGCATATGCAGCTGGCAGGTGGTGGTATGCGCCAGCGGGCCATGTGCACGGCCGTTGATCATTACGCCGCACTGCCCGCAGATACCTTCCCGGCAATCATGATCGAATTCGATCACGCGTTCACTTTTTTGGATCAGCGATTCATTTAACAGGTCCAACATTTCCAGGAAGGACATATCAGATGATACCTCGTCTAACTGATACACAACCATTTCGCCCGCCGTAGCCAGGCTATCCTGCCGCCAGATTTTCAGATATATTTTCATTTGATGTTGCTTTGTGATTATTTATAACTTCTTACCGTTAAGGATACATTCTCAAACACAAGCGGTTCCTTATGTAATTCGTGGGGCTCCAGTTCGCCCTTCCATTCCCAGGCAGACACGTAGCAATAGTCTTTATCATTACGTAAAGCTTCGCCGTCAGGGGTTTGATACTCTTCGCGGAAATGCGCGCCGCAGGATTCTTCACGGCTTAAGGCATCGTCACACATCAGCAGGCCCAGATCAAAATAGTCGGCCACGCGACCGGCCTTCTCCAGTTCGCTGTTTACTTTTTCATCCCCAGTGATTTTCAGGTCCTGATAAAATTGCGTTCTTAATGCGGTGATCTCCGCAATTGTTTTGGTCAAACTTTCCTTGCTGCGCGCCAGCCCGCATCCGTTATAAAGCAGCTGCCCCAACTTTTTATGAAAATGGTCAGCAGAAAGGCGACCGTTGATCGTCAGGAAATTGCGTAGTTGTTCCCTAACGGTTTTTTCTGCTTCGGCAAAAGCCGGATGGTCTGTGGTTATCTTTTCCGCTTTCAGTTCCCCTGCTAAATAATTAGGGATGCTGTAAGGCGCGATAAAATAACCGTCAACCGATGCTTGTAATAGAGAATTTGCGCCCAAACGGTTAGCACCATGATCAGCAAAATTTGCTTCACCCAATGCGAACAGCCCCGGTATCGTGGTCATCAGTTCATAATCCACCCAAAGGCCGCCCATGGTAAAATGGGCCGCCGGTGATATGAGCATCGGTTCCTCGTAGGCATTGACCGCATTGATCTTATCGTAAATTTTAAACAGGTTGCTGTATTTCTCTTTGATCTTTTCCTGTCCCTGCTCTTTGATCGCTTTAGAAAAATCCAAAAAAACGGCGTTCTTCATCACACCGACCCCACAACCCGCATCAATGCGTTCCTTTGCCGCCCGGGAAGCGATGTCTCTCGGCGCTAAATTACCGAAGGTTGGATATCGCCTTTCAAGGTAGTAGTCTCGTTCAGCTTCAGGTATATCAATAGCCTTGCGGTCATCATGCGGCTTTAAGGGCACCCAAATCCTGCCGTCGTTACGCAATGATTCCGACATCAGCGTTAGCTTTGACTGATGCTCACCGGATTGCGGCAAACAGGTCGGGTGGAACTGGATCCAGCTGACCCCGGACATGTAAGCGCCTTTTTTGTGCGCCCGCCAGATAGCGGATGAATTACAGCCCATGGCCAGCGTAGATA
The DNA here is from genome assembly GCF_014773245.1 of Mucilaginibacter glaciei. Classification (GTDB taxonomy): domain Bacteria; phylum Bacteroidota; class Bacteroidia; order Sphingobacteriales; family Sphingobacteriaceae; genus Mucilaginibacter; species Mucilaginibacter glaciei. The sequence goes on from NZ_JACWMX010000003.1 coordinate 70,891, forward strand.
GGTAATAGACCTTGCCATAACCGCCGGTACCTAATACCACCGCGTTGGCCGCATGACGTTCGATTTCACCGGTCACCAGGTCACGGGTGATGATGCCTTTTGCTTTGCCATCAATTACTACTAATTCCAGCATTTCATGGCGGGTGTAGGCTTTTACCTTACCGGAACCCACCTGCCGCATCAGCGCTTGGTAAGCGCCCAATAATAGTTGTTGGCCGGTTTGCCCGCGGGCATAAAAGGTACGCGAAACCTGCACACCACCGAACGAACGGTTATTCAGGTAACCGCCATATTCACGGGCAAAGGGTACGCCCTGCGCCACAGCCTGGTCAATCAGGTTGGCCGAACATTCTGCCAGCCGGTAAACGTTGGCCTCGCGCGAACGAAAATCTCCGCCCTTGATGGTGTCAGAAAACATACGAAATACGCTGTCTCCGTCATTTTTATAATTCTTAGCCGCGTTCACGCCACCCTGCGCTGCGACACTATGTGCCCTGCGGGGAGAATCCTGAAAACAAAAGGATTTGACATTATAGCCAAGTTCAGCCAGCGAGGCCGCACAGGAAGCTCCGGCCAAACCAGTACCTACTACAATCACATCCAGTTTTTTCCGGTTGCCGGGATTGACCAGTTTAACGTGCTCTTTATAGTTATCCCATTTGTCGGCCAGCGGGCCATCGGGTATTTTTGAATCTAACATAAGGTCAATTATTAAAATAGAGGTAGATAGGGATCAACATAAAGCCGCCGGTAATAAAGGCGGTATACACCCAGCCGGTATAACGTACCAGGTTTACATATTTGGGATGATAGATGCCCAGTGTTCTTGCGGCGCTGAAAAAACCGTGGAGCAGGTGAAAGCCCAGGGCAATAAATGAGATCTCGTAGATGAGTACATACCACCATTCGTGAAAAGTAAGCACCACCACGCTGTACATATCTTTATTTCCCTGCTTATCCAAATTCATGGTCGTAAAATCCGATACATACCAGAAATCTTTCAGGTGGATCACCAGGAAAACAAGAATCACGGTACCTAACAGACCCATATTGCGGCTGTTCCAGGTACTGGAGGCACCACGCTTGTCGTAGGCGTATTTGGTGCCGTTAGCCTTGTTGCTTTTACGGGTGATGATCAGCGCATATACCGCATGAGCGATGATAGACAGTAATAGTACCCAGGAAACGATCTTGATGAATAGATTCCCGGCCAGTAAATGCGAATACCAGTTAAACTGCTCTTTAGCTTCTGCCGCCGGTAGTAGTAATTGCAGGTTGCCCAGCAAATGGATCACCAGGAAGAAGCACAGGAACAGTCCTGTACCCGCCATGATGAGTTTATATTGAATGCTGCTTGTTTTCATAAATGTTGTTTGTTTGGTAGTTTTGGAGTTGAGTATTTGCAGGACTACCACAAGCCGATCACCTTCCACCACATTCCGCCGACAATAAACCACACAAGCAGGAACAGCACACTCATAAAAAAGCCCTGTTTCCACCAGTCTTTCATATCTACATAGGTGCTGCCAAAGAATATAGGTGCAGGCCCGTGAGCGTAATGGGTTAGTGAACCCATTAGTGTGGCACAGGCACCCAGAAAGATAGCCAGCATGGTGCCGGGGATACCTACTGCGATACCCACTGTAAGAAATACAGAGAACATGGCCGCACATTGCGCCGTAGCACTGGCAAACATATAATGACAGTAGGAGTAAACGATTATAATGAGAGGGAAGGCGATTTGCCAGCTTAAATGGCCAAGTTGTGCGCCCACCAGGTGACCGAACCAACCAATGAGGCCCAAAGAGTTAAGATATGAACCCATCATCACCAGCGAGGAAAACCAAACGATGGTATCCCAGGCACCTTTTTCAGATTTGACATCATCCCAAGTGAGCACGCCGCAAAGCAGCAGTATACATAAACCGATGAGTGCGCCTGTCGTGGCATCGATAGACATCAAATTACCAAAGATCCAAAGCACAAGCAGAATGATAAAGGTGGCTACCATTAGCCATTCCTGGATGCTGACCGGGCCCATTTTTTCAAGTTCCTTGGCTGCAATGGCTGGTGCTTCCGGCGTTTGTTTCAGTTCTGGCGGATATACCTTATATAAGAATAACGGGATCAGTAAAAAGCAAACTAAACCGGGAACCGCCGCGGCTAAAGCCCAGCCTCCCCAGGTAATAGTAACGCCCAAATCCTTAGCAAATTTCTGCGCCATCGGGTTACTGGCGGTAGCCGTCAGGAACATCACCGAAGTAATCATATTTGCGTTGTAACTGCTCAGGGTTAGAAAAGCGCCGATCTTGCGGTGCGTTTCCGGCTTTTCGGGTGTTGAACCCATATTGACGGCGACCGATTTCATGATCGGGAAAATCACGCCGCCGGCCCTGGCGGTATTGCTCGGAATGGCCGGGGCAAGGATCAGGTCGGCGGTGTTCAAGCCATACGCTAAACCTAAAGTACTTTTGCCAAACAGCTTAATAAAGTTGTAGGCCAGCCTGGTCCCCAGTCCCGTTTTGATAAATCCGCGGGCAATAAAGAAGGCTAAACCAATCAGCCAGATGGTAGAATTACCAAACCCGCTTAATGCATTTTTAATAGAAGCCACCGGGTCGCCGGGAGCCAATACCTGTGTGCCTGCGCAAACAGTAATACCCAGCATGGCCATCGAACCCATTGGTGCGGCCTTTAAAATAATACCTACAATGGTTGCAACGAAAATGGCCAGCAGGTGCCAGGCATTGGATTTAACGCCCTCCGGGACAGGAATGAACCAAATGATGAGGCCGACCGCTAAGGTAATAGCCAGCGTTTTTAAGTTAATGTCTTTCATGGTTGAATGTTAAAAGCGGACCTGCAATTGCAGATAAGCCAGGTTATGATTGTTGGCAGTAGTTAAGGGGATGGTGTGCTGGTACATATCAATCGATACTCCTAATTGCAGGGCAGCATAAAAATCATCGGCAAAGATTAATGATACGTTGGGGATGACGGTTTGCCTGGAATTGTGGTTAAGTTGATAATTCTCGTTAAAATATTCATAACGAGACGAAAACTCGATCGCCCTTACCCGCCGCATATTGTAATTATATCGAACGATCGGGAATATGTAAAAGCCCTGCATCCGCACATCTTTTAAAGTAGGTTTAACCGTTAGCGAATTATAGAGTGCAAAATTTGTCCCCGTTTTATATTCACCGCCCAGGGATACTTCCCAGCGCTCGTTCAGGGGCACGCTGCTTTTTACGTCGATACCGAGTGCATCGCCGGTTCCCGCACCTAAGCTACCTTGTGCCGCATTAACGCCCACAGTAAAACCTTTTAGCAGGTCAGCTTCGATACGTCCATAAAAGTTTTTCCTATTATCGTTATCATTGGCCTGGTTGCGGTTATTGCCATTGTAGGCCCCGGCATAATATCTTAATTTACCGCTGGCATTGATATTGCCGAATACGGCAACGCCGGTTTGAAAGCTCTGCCAGCCGCTGGCTCCGAACGCATAATATTGGTTGGAATAATCCAGTGTGCGGATAATATCATTGGGAACGACATCCTCGATCCCGAAAAACGGCCGGAACTGCCCGGCCTGTACATTCAGATATTTATTTAAAGTGTATTTAACAAAAGCATTTTCCAGTACTTTGTTAGTAGGATCGCTGCTGAACTCGGCAAAATTCATCAGCAGGTTGGCTGAAAAGTGATCGTTTACCGTGCCTTTAACAACAAAACGCACACGCTTCAACATGAAAGTATTGGTGATTTTACCCGTTGTTGCCGTCGGGTCGAAATTCTTGCCATTCACATCAACATTTTTGGTAAGCGAGCCAAGAAATCTTGTCTGTAAAAGACCGGCGAAGGTGATAGATCTATGATAGGTAGAGAAATTTTTGATGGTATCGGTATTTACATGTGGTGTTGCAGCGGTCTGTTGTGCCGCCGCCTTAAGACAGGAAAAGAACAGCAGTATCGAGAGAGGGATATATAAATTTTTCACTTGGGGGTTGTTAATTAAAATTATAATTGGGCGGCTAAAGGCTACCTACCATATTTGCCGGGTTTACCCAAAGATCGAATTGTCCGTTGGTAACCAATTTCAAGCCGATAGCAGATTCTCTAAGCGTTAGGTTTTCTTTCATCGCTTTTTGGGCAATTTTAGCGGAGTTTTCATAACCGATATGAGGGTTAAGTGCAGTCACCAGCATTAAGGATGCTTCGAGATGCTTCTTGATACCCCCGTAATTAGGTTCGATTCCCCGGGCGCAGTGCTGTTCGAAGGAAGTGCAGGCTTCGCCAATCAGGCGGGCCGACTGCAGGAAATTAACCGCCATGACAGGTTTAAATACATTTAGCTGGAATTGCCCGTTGGAGCCCGCTATAGAAATAGTGACATCGTTCCCCATAACCTGGGCAGCCACCATTGTTACCGCTTCATTTTGAGTAGGATTGATCTTACCCGGCATAATAGACGACCCGGGTTCATTTTCGGGTAAATGCAGTTCGCCGACACTGCAGCGCGGGCCGGAGGCTAGCATACGGATATTATTGGCAATCATCATCAGGGATACCGCGATCTGTTTAAGCGCGCCATGGCTTTCTACGATAGCGTCATGGGCTGATAGTGCTTCATACTTATTATCAGCCGTGCGTAAAGGCAGTCCGGTGAATTGCGCAATGTAGGCAGCGACTTTCACATCGTAACCTTTCGGTGTATTCATACCAGTACCAACAGCCGAGCCTCCTAAGGCCAGTTCGGCTAAGTGATCTAAAGTATTTTTTAAAGCTTTTAAGCCATGGTCAAGTTGGGAGACATAGCCGGACATTTCCTGTCCGAGGGTTAGTGGCGTAGCGTCCATCAGATGCGTGCGGCCGATCTTTACCACATCTTTGAAAGCGATGGATTTCGCTTTTAAAGTTTCCCTTAATTTCTTTATACCGGGGATGGTCACATCAATCAGCATCTTATATGCTGCGATATGCATAGCGGTAGGGAAGGTATCATTTGATGATTGTGATTTGTTTACATCATCATTGGGGTGAATCTCCGTTTTACCTTCGCCTAAAGTATGTCCGGCCAATACATGCGCACGGTTGGCGATTACTTCGTTCACGTTCATGTTAGACTGTGTGCCTGAACCGGTTTGCCAGATCACTAATGGAAATTCATCGGGTAGTTGACCTGCAATGATCTCGTCGCAAACACCGGCGATCTCGTCGCGTTTTTCAACCGTTAAAACACCGAGGTCGGTATTTGCATAGGCTGCAGCTTTTTTCAATTGTGCGAAGGCACTTATAATCTCCGTCGGCATCGAGGCTTTCGGGCCTATCTTGAAATTATTACGGGAGCGTTCTGTTTGCGCGCCCCAGTAACTTTTCAAAGGGACACGTACCTCGCCCATGCTATCATGTTCGGTCCTGAAATCTGTTGTTGCATCCGGAATTTTCGTAGTATCTGACATACATTGATGGTGTTTAATTCGTATGCCGTAAAGGTGGACTAATGCTTTCCGTGCGCGATGACAGGGAACACGGCAATAGATGACCCTCATCACAATGTATTGCTAATTTGAAATTTGGCTGATTTATCATCTTATACAAGTTTCGATAAAACAATAAACGGTTGGAATAAATGCGTCAACGGCATTAAAAGTTAATCATCCGTTGGATTATGTTTGTCGCACCTGAATATCAGTCGCACTGATCTTCACCGGATGTATTTATATGATTAAAATAGAAACACAATAATCATTTCCCGATTATTCCTGATCGGTCGGTTTTTACAACGACTACATCAGGCGGTACCTTTTATATGCAATGCAGTTGCTATGGAAAGTGACCTTTGTTAGGCTTTTTATAACAAAAAGACTTTCAATTGCTTTTTAATGACAAGCGTCATTAATTTTCATGCGATTCGTCAGTTAATGACACTTTAATTTGCTGATATTCGTTTTGGCGATCATATAGTCAGGTCCTCACCAATTATGGAAAACACCGCGCTATTAATTGCCATTATACAAAATGCAATAGATGGGATCATTACCATTGATGACAAAGGCACGATCGAGCTGATCAATCCCGCAGCCTGCGCTTTGTTTGATTACGAACCCAATGAGGTGATAGGCGAGAATATTAAAATATTAATGCCCGACCCTGACAAGAACCAGCACGATAATTTTCTCTATCGCTACCAGGCCACCGGGAAAGCCAATATTATGGGCGTTGGCCGTGAGGTACTGGGGCTTAGAAAAGACGGTACGATCTTCCCCTTTCGTTTAGGATTGAGCGAAGTGCAGTTTTCCGGTCGCCGCATCTTTACCGGTTTTATACACGACCTTAGTAAGGAAAAAGAAGCGGAGCGCAAGCTGAAAGATTACGCGGCGCATTTAGAGGAATTGGTGGAAGTGCGGACGATGGCTTTAAAGAACACCGTAAAGGCTTTGCAAGTTGCGCAGGATGACCTGAATGTGCTGCTTGACAAAGAAAAGGAACTGGGCTTGTTAAAAAGCCGGTTTGTATCCATGGCTTCGCATGAATTCCGTACTCCGCTTACATCGATCAAACTATCTGCATCCCTCATCGAAAAATATGCCGAACCACTTAAAAGTGAAAGCATTACCAAGCATGTCGGCAAGATTAAAAACGCGGTTGGTAACCTGACCACCATATTAAATGATTTCCTTTCTCTTGAAAAACTGGAGGCCGGTAAGGAAGAAGTGAATTACGTGGACTTTGACCTCGTCAAATTTTCTGAGGAAATCGCGGAGGAAATGCAGGTTATGGCTAAAAAGAACCAGCATATCATTTACCTGCATTCCGGCATCCACAGTAGGGTGCGGCTTGATCAGAACTTGCTGAAGAACTGTATTAATAACCTGATCACCAATGCCATTAAATACTCCGGCGAAAACACCTTTATCGATTTTAATACCGAGATCAATGAAACCCATTGTATTATTACGGTAAAGGATAATGGCATCGGCATACCCGAAGCCGATCAGAAACATCTGTTCGAAGCGTTTTTCCGGGCGCATAATACCGGTACCATACCAGGTACAGGCCTGGGCTTAAACATTGTGACCCGGTATGCGGGCCTGATGAATGGTTCGGTAAATTTCAAATCCGAAGTAAACCAGGGAACATTATTTACCATTTCATTTCCAAATCATGAGTAAGACCGTATTAATTATTGAAGACAATGATGACATTCGCGAGAATGTGGTCGAAATATTGGAACTGGCCGGGTTCAACGTTCACCAGGCTCCCAACGGAAAAACAGGGGTTGACCTGGCCGCACAGCACCACCCCGACCTCATCCTTTGTGACATTATGATGCCGGAACTGGATGGTTACGGTGTATTGTACATGCTCAACAAGAATCCGGAAACGGAGCATATCCCTTTTATCTTTCTAACTGCACGGGCGGAAAGGCTTGACCTGCGAAAAGGTATGGAAATGGGTGCGGATGACTACCTGACCAAACCTTTTGATGATCTGGAGTTATTGAACGCTATCGATGTCCGTTTGAAAAAGCAGGCGGCACAGGAAAAATTTTATAGCAAATCACTTGACCGGCTACATACCTTGTTCAGTAAAAATGACGGGCTTTCTGAGCTCAAAAAGATTATCCAGGAACGCCGGACAAGAGCGTTTAAAAAGAACCAGGTTATCTATTACGAGGGAGATAAAGGAAACGGACTTTACCTGCTGCTAAGCGGTAAGGTTAAATGCATCAAACTCGCTAAAGACGGGCGCGAACTCATGACCGGGCTTTATGGTCCGGATGAATATTTGGGCATAAACGCTATGCTTTTGAACGAAGAACATTCCGATACGGCAACTGCGATGGAGGATTCCGTGTTATGCCTCATCCCGAAAGACCTACTGGAACAACTGTTAAATCAATATCCGGATGTGGCCCGGGAGTTTATAAAACTTTTAGCGCACGATATAAAGGAAAAAGAAGAACAGTTGCTCCAGATGGCGTATCACTCGGTGCGAAAAAAAATGGCCGAAGCGATGGTGCGCCTGCAGCTGCAACATCCGGAATTGGAACATGGCTTTAAGATTTCCCGTGAAGACCTTGCCGCCCTTACCGGTATGGCAACGGAGTCTGTAAGCAGGACATTGACCGATTTTAAGGAAGAAGGACTGATCGATAAAAAAGGAAGTGTGATAACGATCTTAAAATTAAACGCACTTGCTAAAATGAAAAACTGACCAGCGTCATACTTATATGCAACGCAGCGCATGCGTTATCTGCTTCCTGAAGCTTAATTTTGTATAGTAAATACAATAATTATGAAAGCAGTAGCCTACGGTGTCCTGGCTTTTGAGAAAGAATACTTTGCCAAAGCCAATAAAAAAAAGCATGATATTACACTCATTGCTAACCCGCTGGGTATAGACACCGTGCATTACGCAGAAGGGAAAGAGGCCATCATCCTGCCGGAAAATTTTATATCCTCTAATGAATTGACTAATGAATTATGCGGGATGGGCATCAAATATATTATTAAACGGCAGGCCAGTGATAATTTAGCAGCGTTAACCGGCATCGCAGAAAAGATGATCGAAGATCTTGATACGGCCAATGAGGATAACCGGCTTTTACCTGCTTTCTGAACGTACCAATATTTAATGACCAAGACTATATGAAAACAATTGCCAATGTACAGCCGGTGAGCGCTGAGAAATTATTTGACCTGTTAAAGAAGGAATTTCCGGATTACATTAATTCAAAATTAGATTCCAGCCTGGCCATCGACTTCGCGCACGTATATGACGTGATCAATATATTGTTTCCGGAAGTGATCGAAGGGGTGGCTTTAACGGTAACCGTTACTGATGATGCGATCAGCGTTTCTGATAATGCGGTAGAACATGTTTATAATACCGAGTTGCTGGAAGAACAGCTGGTTAACTTTATAACCGAGCAATGCAGCTAAACGCGGCTTGACCGTTTTATTTAAGAATGCAGTTTCTCCAGGAGATGTGCCGAAACTGTATCCGGGTTATCTCCACAACCGGTCACCAAAATCCCTTTAACGCCTGCAGACGAAGTAATCGCATAAACAATCGCCTCGTCTGCGGGATCTGAATTCCCCTCATAACAATAAATGTCCATGATCTTACACTCTTCCATGGCAATGGCTGCGGCAGTCCGCCTGATCCCATTTTCAGCTAAATTAAAATCCGTGGTGTGTCCAGGCGCCCGGAGGGTATTGATCGCTTCGGTAATCGTTACATAATGAACGGATCTCTATTGCGGTCCGTTTTTATGTTGTTTTCCATGTTGTTGTAATTGGGAAGCTGACTATTTCCTGTATTTTGTATTTGATCTGCGGGCAATCATTTCAGGAACCTGGTAAAACGCATTTGTCAAACGCTGATCGAGTTCATAAACGTCTTTGTAGCGGATCAATCCCCAATCACCGATGGCGCAGGTTAGATAAGTTACCCGCACAGGTATAGGTTTCTTAAGCGTATAAGCCCTCATTTGCTTTGGGATGCCTTGCCTGCCAAGTTCACCGGCAGTAAGGTTCGCCCTGTTGTTCTTTAAGATCAGCGCCGCTAAACGCGGGGCTTCGGGTATTTGAATAGTGCCGTCGCTTAGTGCTCTTAAAGCTTGTTTGCTGATGACTGTTCTTGGGGAAACCCCGGCCATGGCTAATGAATTGCCGGAGAGTTTAAAAGTGATACCAACCCGGTCTTTGATAATTGCTGTGATATTACTTTGCACTAAAGCAGTAGGTGTTTCCGGTTTGCCAACCATCGCCTTGAACTGATAAGTCGTATCTTTTTGGTGAAATTTCAAAGTATAACTGGGTATGTCGATGCTAATATAGACCGTGTCAGCCCGGTTAATCCATCGTAGCCGTTCCATGTTGATGGCTATGATCTGGATATCTTCAGGCGGGGTTTCATAACAATCGAGGGCTTGCTGGCCGGTTATCAGGCGCATATGGCGCTGCAAACTCAGGTAGGCTTTTGAAACAGGCTGCGTATTTTCGATAGCCGTCATAAAATCTTTTTGTTTCAGGCAGGTGATCAGCACATCGGCAGACCTGCAATCACCCGCATTCCCTTTATCCAGTACATCAGCCGTATAAACCGGGTTGAGTTTCCCGAAATGCAAATTGTTGATCATCGTGATCATCGCATCGGTCAGTAAGATATCGTAAGCGGCTTTTTGCTGATTACCGACCTTTTCATGTTTGGTCGTCATCGCATTCAAACGCTCGTACAATAGCTCCCTGGGATGAAAGTCTGTAGGACTTAAACCATAGTGCAGGGCGCAATCTAATAGCAGCATCGCATCCCAGGCATGGGTCTTCACAGTGTCCGGGGCGATCCAGGCCAACTGATAACGGGTATCTTTATAAAATCGCTCAACAGATCGCGGATAGTTCAAAAAGGGCCGATCGGCGAGCTGCGTTTTCAGGCTCGCTGATATGGAAGTATCCCGGTTACTGTTTGCCGCATTTGCATTTACCGTTAGGGCTAATATAAGGAAGATGACACCGATGATCACACTTACCTGGGCAAATACTTTGCAGCAGGGAATCAGTTGAATAGGCTTTTGCATATTGATTTGTTTGTATGCAAATATCCGCTATAACCTTATCATAAAGCGTGACAGATGTCAGCCGGAATAATGATACGCGACACCCGATTAGGCTGAGATCACCAGCAATGGGATCGCGATTCGGCTGGCCATACGTTCAGTATGACTGCCGTTGAACAGCGAATCAAAGAAACCGTGGTGGCGGTGTAACATCGCCAGCATATCTACCTGACCGTGTTCACAAAGCCATTTAAGGCCTTTTTCTGTATTGTCGCTTATTACTGTCCGTTGATATATTTTATCATAATCGGCCTTATTGGAAACCTCTGTCAGGAAATGGTCCATCCATTTTTCAAACGCGAAGGTTGGCTTTTTCTCGTGTTGTATATGCGTGATTAAAATTTCAGCATTTAGTGATTTAGCCAAAGGGATGAGTTTATAAAGCTCCTCCAATTCATCTTCAGAACTTTCAACGTCGATAGCGAATGCGATCTTTTTAATAGGAGTATACTTTGCTGCTTGCGGAACGATCAGTAACAATTTTGATGAATCGTTTATCAACTGACTGCTATGATCTCCCAGAAGAAATGTAGTCATCCAATCATTGCTATGTGCACCTATTATAACCAGGTCGATTGCCTGTGTTTCAATAATATTGCTCACAACATCTATCACCGTACCTGACTTATCAATAAAGGAGATGGCTGGTTTAAAATCGTCAGCCAGATCATGCTGTTGCATACTTGTTTTTAACCTTTTTAATTTCTTCTCGCTATCGTCAATAAGCAACCCCATTTCTTCCATAGGCCACACAACCAAACCAGCCTGCGGTGATTCTGCGGGAACAGTAATTGCGTTGCACAAGATTATGTCGGCTTTTAAACTTTTTGCGAGTTGGTAGCCGTATTCAGCAGCGTGCTTGGCAGTTGCTGAAAAGTCTGTAGGCACAAGGAATTTTTTCATGATGCAAAACTGATCAATTCAAAGAGCCCCGCTAATGACCAGTGTCAGTCCATTTAATGCGCCATATCATATTTAAGCCGGCAGATACGCAGCATCTTTGCAATCACTACTGATCAAAAAACCCATTATGAAATTCTTAAAATTCAATTTTAGCCATCCCTTTAAAGGCCGGGCTAACCTGATTCAGTTGAACACGTTTGCGCCTCAAAGCCTGACGATCCTTATCGATAATGACGGCTTACTGGAGATTCCGATCAGCGCCTGCAATACCGGCAAATGGCGATTGGTTTTAGATTGGATATATGAAGAAAACACCTTTTGCTACCAGGAAAATTTCGAGGTTTCAAACCATCTGGGCTATAGTTCATTAATTAATCGTTAAATAATTGATAAAAAAGATATTGCGGGTTAATTAGCTTACATTTGAGATGCTCACTCTCCTTTGTTAGGATCAATATTGCTTTTTTAAACATTAATTAATCCTCTATCATGCAGAATATCGTCCCTCATCATATCATTGCCATCGGCGCTTCTGCAGGAGGGATGGAAGAGATCAATTCCTTTTTTGACCACACCCCGTTAGACGGAGTAGCCTATGTCATTATCCAGCATTTATCTTCTGACTTTAAAAGCCGGATGGTGGAACTCCTGGGTAAACATAGTAAGCTGGAAGTTTTAGAAGCAGAGGATGGCTCAGAGATAAAAAGTAACCAGGTTTACCTGATCCCCAACGATAAATTCATGACCATATCGGGCGGCCGTTTACACCTGAGTACTAAGACCAACGTAAAAGGCCCGCACCTGACAATTAACGCGTTTTTTAATTCTCTGGCAGAAGATTGCGGAAACAAGGCCATTGGGGTAGTGTTATCGGGTTTAGGCTCCGACGGCACAGACGGAGTGAAAAATATTAAAAAAGCAGGTGGTATGGTGATTGCCCGGAATCCGGATACGACGGATTTCAGCAGCATGCCAGCTCACGCCATAGCAACAGGACTGGTTGATTATATATTGGAACCTGCAGCGATGCCGGACGCGATCGAAGATTATGTAAAATTGGGTTTGGCGATATTGAGCGAACATCCCCACGACGAAAAATTCGTTAAACAGATCATCGAACTGATCAAAGAAAAGTCGCCGCTGGATTTTTCGGACTATAAATTACCAACCATACTCAGAAGGACCAAAAGGCGCGCAAACCAGGGGAATTTTTTATCGCTTGAAAAATACCTGCACTTTCTTAAGTCTAATACAGAAGAGGTGGAAGCCCTGGCGAAAGATTTCCTGATCAGTGTAACCTCTTTTTTTAGAGATAAAGAAGCATTTGTCTTTATCCAAAAAAAAATACTACCTGTTGTTTTGGAAAAAGTTGCACCCGGCGAAGAATTAAAAATGTGGGTTGCCGGTTGCGCAACCGGGGAGGAAGCTTATTCAATTGCTATTCTGGTTGCAGAACAGCTCACCGGAAAATACAAGGACATCATTGTTAAGATCTTTGCTACAGATATTGACAGCCTCGCTATGGAACATGCTGGTAGAGGCATTTATAACAAGGATATCACCAAACATGTTACGGAAGAAAGGCTGGAAAGATATTTTATCAAAGAAGGCGATTCTTACCGGGTAAAGCCCGAGATACGCAATATGGTCATCTTCGCCCAGCATGACCTGGTAAAAAACCCTCCGTACTGCAATATGAATTTTATCAGCTGCCGGAACCTGCTTATCTACATGACCCCGGTTTTGCAGAAAAAGATCTTCTCCATGATGCTTTTTGGGCTGAAAATGGATGGCTACCTTTTTCTCGGCACCAGTGAGAACCCTATGCCGATTATCAAGAACCTGGAGGTGGTTAATAAAAAATGGAAGATTTACAGAAATTTGAAAGCACGACGCGAAGTCAGCTTTGATGCGTTTACGCTCCCGGAATTACTTGATATTAAACGCACACCGGCAGTACAGCGCGAAGAAAGCAATATAAGTACCAGCAGCACGGTTGCGGAAGCGATGAATACCCACCTTGCCGAACAACAGGATTACCTGGCTGTCTGCATCGATGAAAACAATTCAGTGGTCAAATCATACGGTGATACCAAATATTTGCTTAAGCAACATTTTAACTTAAACCTTGCGGAACTACTGCCCAAACCGCTCGCCGTCGCTTTTAGTACTCTTAAACGAAAGGTTGGTCAAACTCATGAACCGGCCACGTTAAGTGGTATTAAAATCAAACATGCAAACAAAGTGATCAAAGTCACGCTGATCATCAGCCCGCTCAAAGTAAATAAAAACGAACAGAAACTGCAGATGGTTACTATATGCAAGGATTCACCAATGGATACAACAATAGCGGATAACATGGTATTTGATGATAAGATACATCAGGACCAGTATACGCTGAACCTGGAAGAAGAGTTGAAGGATTTGCAGGTAAAACTGCATTCGGCTTACGAAAGGCTCGATGCCTCGAATGAGAACATGCAGTCATTCAATGAAGAACTGATTTCGGCTAACGAGGAAATGCAAAGCACCAATGAAGAGATGCAATCGGTTAATGAAGAACTGCATACGATAAATGCAGACTATCAGCTAAAAAATAAAGAATTGCTGGAAATCAATGACGATCTGAATAATTATTTTCGGAGCAACGTTAACGGGCAGCTGTTTATCAACAATGATCTGCTGTTGATGAAGTTTTCGCCGGGTACGGTCAAACAGATCAACCTGCTGGAAACGGATATCGGCCGGCCGCTAAGTAATATATCGACCAATATCAAATTTGAGACGATTATAGAAGATATTAAAGTTGTATTGGAGGAAGGGACTGTCATAACTAAGGAGATCGAAACTAATAACGGCAAATGGTACCAGATCATGACCATGCCTTACGTACAATTAGTTGATGAAAAAAGGAATGGTGCCATTGTTACGTTTAACGACATTACCGAGTTAAAAGCTACCCAGGTAGAACTAAACCGCAAAAATAAAAGCCTGGAGCGAATTAATGGCGATCTCGACAACTTTGTGCATACCGCTTCGCACGATTTGCTGGCTCCGCTGGCCAACATTGAAACCAGCGTCGGGATAATGAATCTCATCAAAATAACAGATCCTAATCTGACTAAATTCATCTCCATCATCAATTCATCGGTTAAAAAATTCCGCACACTGATCAACGATATTTCCGTTATCGCCCGGATCGAGGGCGATATGCTGACCATGGAAATGGTAGACGTGGAAGAGATCATCGCTAATATTGAATGGAGCCTGGAAGGCAGGATAAAAAAAACAGGCGCGGTGATCACCAAAAATCTGGAGATCAAAAAGATACTGTTCTCCAAAAAGAACTTGCGTAGCATTCTTTATAATTTGGTTGCAAACGGGATCAAATTCGCTAACGGAGATAGTCCGGTAATCCATATCGCAGTTATCAAAAATTCCGAACATATTTTACTCTCGGTTAACGACAACGGCATTGGTATCGCTCAAAATCAATTGGACATCATTTTTGGTATGTACGGAAGGTTGAATAAAGAAATGGAAGGCCAGGGTATCGGCTTATACCTGGCCAAAAAAATTATAGATGCCGCTAACGGCAATATAACTGTCGAAAGTGAAATGGGAAAAGGCAGTACATTTAGTATCTCCTTACCGTTGCCTGTTGTGGTAGCTGATTGATCAGTGCTTAGTCTATATGCCTGATCCGTTGCCTGACCGCATTTATACCCGTCCGGTAGTACCGTTGCGCTTTGATCCTGAGCAGATCGTAAACCAGTGCGAATAATAAGATCACTACAGGTGCAAAGAAAGACCGAAAACTGAAACGCTGAAACAGAAAGGCCCCAAAAATCGCCCCGGCCAAAAAAAAGAAAATGATATAAAGGCGCAATCTGATCTTGGATATTAGCTCGGGCCGGCGGATTTTATCGCCGTGCATAACCTGCGCCAGGTCGATGCCCAGATCAGTAAAGGTCCCTGTCAAATGGGTCGTCCTGACCACCGAGCCTGAAACCATTGAAACGAGGGCGTTCTGCAAGCCCATGGCAAATAACAGGCTTCCCGCAAAATATTGTCGTCCACTTATGGAGCCATTGGTATCCTGTCCATAGAGCGCCGAAACCAATAATATCAACACTTCAATAATGACCGGAATAAAGTAAGAGAACCGCTGGTTCTTGCCGGTAAAAGAAAGGATAAGGCTGGTAAAAAAGGCACCGGTTAAAAAAAGCAGCATCCAGAGCGCAATTACCGCCGCTGTTTTCCAGTCCATAAAAGCTATCCGTTCGGCCAGTAAGGCGGCATGACCGGTTACATTTGTAGTGAGCACAGAAAAACCCAGAAACCCCTCTGCATTTACAAATCCGGCCGTCAATCCCAGCAGTGTAGCCAGCTTTAAATTGTGATTTGGGGTTCGCTTCGCGCCTAAATGCCTTAACATTTTTTTATTGGTTATGGCAAGAAGCGATTCGCTTTTCGTCAGGTGTAATATCAGTTCAAATATAACCTGCTATTAAGATTTAAGCAGCACAAAATTCTTATTTACTTTTAAAGTTAAAAGTGTGTTAATATTCCTACCTAAAGTGGCAATTGGGCGTTACAGCTTTTTCCTGACGTAAATATGCTTTATATGATGATTTTTGCCGCTCTCCCGCTCATCCACTTCAAAACGCTCCATGCTTTTTATAAACGGCAGCATCTTTAAAAAGCCGTAGTTTCTTGGATCGAAATCCGGTTTCTTCTTTAGCATTAAGTTACCTAATTCTCCAAGGAACGCCCAGCCATTATCATCTGCAAGGTCGGCAATACTGGCCGACAATAGCTTGATAATTTCAGGATCGACACTGTTTAACGGTTTAGGCTTAGCTTGTTTTTTGGCCTTTGATGGCGACTTAGCCTCATTGTCAATTATGGCAGGCAGCTCTTTCTTTAGTATCTCGATATAAATAAATTTGTCACAAGCAGTAATAAAGGGGTTCAGGGTCTTTTTTTCGCCGATCCCGATAACTTTCATCCCGGCTTCGCGTAACCTTGTTGCCAGTCTTGTAAAATCACTGTCGCTTGATACAATGCAAAACCCGTCAACCTTGCCGGTATATAAAATATCCATTGCATCTATGATCAGCGCGCTATCTGAAGCATTCTTTCCGGTAGAATAACTGTATTGCTGGATGGGGGTTATCGCATTCTCCAATAATACTTTCTTCCAGCCTGACACCGTTGGTTTTGTCCAGTCAGCGTAAATACGTTTGAACGTCGGAGTTCCATATTTAGCGATCTCTTCGAACATCTCTTTCACGCTGGCATAAGGGACATTATCCGCGTCTATCAGTACTGCTAATTTTAAGTCCTTCTGGGTTTCAATCATAATAAATGTGCCAGGGTAAATTGTACTAGCAACCAATATCGCTATAATTTAACATAACACGCTATAATAATATATTTGGAAAGCGTAGAAATGGCTTCCTGCCGGGTTATCCAGATGTCAGCGGTCAAACTCAAAAAAAAGCATCTTAGAAAATTGCTTCAAGAAAATCACGACAGATTGATAGTCGACCGTTCCTTGCTGCTATTGATAACGGCGAACTACATTAAGCAGTAAACTTCGATCTTTTATAATGATTTTCCAGTTCCTTTAGTCTGGTCAGTTGCCCTGGTCTGGGATTGATAAAAGTTCTCGCTCTTTTGATCAGCGCCAAAGCATCTTCAACAGTCAGGCCGGTTTTTATCAGGTAAGCCGCCGCCATAGTAGGGCCGCGGCCAAGTCCCTGACGGCAATGAACATACACTTTTCCACCATCTCTGATCTCTTTATCAGCGAAATCTGCTCCCTGTATCAATATATCCAGCGGCGGCGGCGTATTGTCCGGGGTTGGTAAATGCAAGTAATGGAAACCCTCATAGTGCGAGCCTGAATAGATAGAATGCATCCGCATATTGACAATGCCGGTTATCCCCAGGTCTTTCAATTTACGTAACCCAACAAGATTATACTGGCTGCCCAAATATAGGTTAGCCGTGATCTCACAGCGCTTGAGCCTGGGCATACCGAAGATTACGCGGTATAGGTTATCGGAATTATATTGGACGAAAAGGCCTGCCAGTCTGAATATACTTTTGAGTTTGGCTATCATGTTTATTTGGATTTAAAAGGGACGAGCATGAGTATTGCACCTGGCATGACCGTTATCTTTAGTTTTTTGGTATTCCGTTTAGCATCATCACAAATAAAGTTCTGCTTTTTTGGCAACGTAATGACTGCTTTAGAACACGTCCAGTGTTGCAGCGCCGTGGTTTCGTTTTGAAGCAAGGTGCTGCCTGCCACTTTCAACAAAGTCAATAGATTCTTATCAGGCATCAGGATCACATCCAGCAGCCCATCGGTGATACTGATACCAGGCTGCAGTTCAAGACCACCCATGCCCATATTACCTGAATTGGTAATGGTTAAAGCCACACCGCTGGCCCGGAACTTTTTTTTATCGTCCAGCTGCAGTTCATAAGTGATCGGCTCTGCTTCTGCCACCTTTTGAATAGTTGTTATACCATACGCCAACTGGCCAAAGTTATTCTTCAGTTCCCGATTCGCTCCAATGACCATATCAGCCATAATGCCGAGATTGACACGTAAAAGAAATGGTTCGCCGTTGACGCGACCCATATCTACAGCTTTTAAATGAAACCGGCCTTTTTTTAATATTTCCAACGCAGCTTCGGTATCAGTTGGTACGCCAAGTTCCCCGGCCATCACATTGGCGGTCCCTCCAGGCAGGATGGCCATTGGTTGTTTGCTGCCGTTAAGGGCTGCCGCTACAGCAGTCACGCAACCGTCGCCGCCGTATACCACTATCAGATCGGTGTTGCCGATTAATTTACGTGCGATTTCACCAGCGCCCAAACTCTTTTTAGTGAGTGAAACATCCCAGTCCGTTCGGCTATTCTTAAAGGCCAGGCTGATGTAGGATAAAACCGGCTCTTTTTTAGCGGCGGCGGGGTTGATAATGAAATGAATATGCTTAAACTTCACGTGGTGATAACACCGGTTGCCGGGTTTAGTTTAGATATATGCCAGGGTAATACAGGGTATACACCATAATGTTGTGCAATCGTTTTTAATTAGTTGCACATTATCTGTTTCCGTAGCCACGTCTTAATCTGTCTATTCACTATCATCACCTGTATTTTTCAATGCGGATAATATGGAAAAGGCACCTTTTAGCACAAAAGTACCATCCTTTAGCTCGGGCTTGTTTAAGGTAATTTGGTTCCATCCATCCTGAGTTACACCCGTCTTTACCGGTACTAAGCTGTATAGGGTATTATTGCCTTTTTTAATAGCTAAAAAAATGCCTTTTTGTCCGCTAAAGTTTACCAACGCAGCATCTGGAACAGCCATCGTGTTTTGTGGTTTGGTGTTAATGTTAGCCTGGATAAACATATTAGGCAGCAAGTTTTTGTCGGTTTTTAAAAAGTGGCAGTGAACCATCACGCTGCGTGTAGAATCTAAAACCCGGCCAATCAAAATTATTTTCCCCGGGTAAATTTTCCCGGGCACACTTGGTAATTTAATATCTACCGTATTGCCAATGGCAATTTTTGATATGTCCTGTTCAAATACTGTAAGGGCGGCATGTATATCATCGGTATTCACCAATTCCATTACAATATCTGTAGGGTTGGTGAATTTACCTACACTAACATTTACCTGCGATACGTAGCCGGTAATGGGCGAGGGAATATTAATGACAGAACGTATTGTTGCCGGTGTTAATTTTTTTGAATCAATGCCTATCATGCGGAGTTTTTGTGCTAAACCAGCTGCCTGTGCCAGCTCGCTGTTATATTCGGATTGTGACTGCTGGTAAAGCTTTAGCGGGCTTGCTTGTTGCTGGCTCAGCACTTTTTGGCGCTCCATTTCCTGTTTTAGAAAGGTTATTTTGCTTACGGAAGTTAAATAATCCTGTTGTAGAGTGATGTATTCCTGATTTTCTATTTGCGCTATTACTTGCCCTTTAAGTACGTGCTCGCCCGGTAGCATGGTGGTTCGTTTCAAAAAGCCCCCCATGGGCACGTTTACCGCAATTAAGTTTTCTGGCGGCACATCTACCTGGCCGTTAACACTTATTGTGGCGTTGAGTAAATGCATAGGTAATTTACCGGTGTCGATCCCGCCATTTTTGTTTTGCTCTTGCGTAAAACTTATGGTATTACCTTTAGCCTTATTTTGCTGTTGTGTAGTATCACTACCACCGTCCTTTTTGTCATCTTTTTTTCCGCCGCACGCAGTGAGCAAAGCTGCGATAATCAATAAATATAATAGTTTCATGGTTTCTCTGTTTCGCCCTGGTAATACCAGAGTTGATTAATTGTTTGGTCTAATTGCAGCAACGCATCAAGCCGGTCTGTTCGCAATTGAATGGATTGGTTGTAATAGTTGGCCCATTCCAGGTAGCTAATACCGCCGTTGTTAAACGATAACGTAGCTGTGCGCACCAATTCTGAAGCTTGTTTGAGCGCTGCTGATTCGTAATAGTTAAGTGCCTTAACTTGTTGATTGTAGCGCCGATAACTTTGCAGCCATTGCCCGCGCCACTCCAGTTGCCTGACCGTGTAGGTATATTCCGATGCTTTTTTCTGATAGTCGGCCGATTTTATCGCAGCCTTATGTTGGTTAAAAAATAATGGGATATTCACCCCAACCATGTAAGACGAGAACCGGTCGCCCTTGTTAAGGTACAGGTTGGAATTGCGTATATCCGGGCCGGCAAAGCTTTGGTTGCTGTAACTCAGGCTCAATTCAGGTAATGATTTGGCTTTGCTGACTTTCATCTTCCACCCGGCAATCAGCACTTGCTGTTGTGCTTGTTTTACTTCGGGGTTGTCCAATGCTTTAACAGTATCTGGTAAAAAAATATTTTGCCATGCAGGCGGTGCCTGCTCTATTGGCAGATAAGCCACGCTGCCGCCCGTTAAGAGCATTAGCTTGCTTTGCAGCACCCCAATTTCAGATTCAACTAATTGACGCTGGTTTATCAGCATACCTGCTTTAGCCTCGGCACTTGTTAAATTGATCCTGGAAGTTTCGCCCATTTTAAATCGAAGCTGCTCCAGTTTGATTACATTGGTGTAAACAGAATCCTGATCTTTTAACAACTGCAATTTAGCGGTTGAGGCGGTTAACTGAAGGTACACGTCCCGTACCTGGTAGGCCAGCTGGTTGCGTAAACTTTGTTCCTGTAACGCCGACAGCCCGGCCTCTGCATTGTAATAGTTACGCTGGTTGGTGTAATACCCCGGCAATGCAAAGTTTTGGGTCACAGAAACGCGGTTATCCGTGTTTGAACTGTTAATATTGCCGGCATCGTAAGACAACTGTGTTTTAGCGATATCGTAAGCACTTCCTACGTTTGCCTTGCCGGCTAATGTCTGGTTCTGAGCCGCTTTTAAAGATAAATTATTGCTTAATGCCAGCTTAATCGCTTCATTAACCGTAATGCGTTTTTCACTACCTGTTTGTGCTTTTAGCGGCAATACAAAGCACAAAAGCAATACGGCTATAATAGCGCTTTTTTTAGCTTTGCCTTTCCCTCTTCCATTATCTTTTGGTTTCGAAGCGAACTGCTTATACAAGGCCGGTAATACTACGAGGGTTAACAAAGTAGCGGTGATGAGCCCACCAATTACTACTGTTGCCAAAGGCCTTTGCACTTCTGCCCCGGCATGTGTTGATATAGCCATTGGGAAGAAACCTAAGGATGCCACGGTTGCGGTCATCAACACCGGGCGAAGCCTGTTAGCCGTACCTTTTTGGATACGTTCGTCGGCGTCATCATCGCCTTCTTCTTTCAGGCGGTTAAATTCACTTATTAAAACAATGCCATTTAATACTGCTACGCCAAAAAGCGCAATAAAACCAACACCGGCAGATATGCTAAATGCCATTCCGCGTATCCATAATGCAAACACACCACCTGTTGCCGCCAGTGGTATCGCAGAAAACACGATTAAAGCTTCCCTGAATTGATTAAAGGCAAAATACAAAAGTATAAATATGAAGAACAATGATGCTGGTACCGCTATGGCTAATCGTGCTTTAGCCGAATTTAGGTTTTCAAATTGCCCGCCATATTCTACGTGATAGCCGGGCGGTAATTTTAGTTTTTGCTGTACCTGCGCCTGCAAGTCTTTTACTACGCCTTCCACATCGCGCCCGCGAACGTTAAAAGATACCGAAATCTTCCGTTCACCATTTTCGCGCTGTACCTGGTTGGGCCCGTCTTTAATTTCTATCGAAGCCAGCTGACTTAACGGAACCTGGTTGCCATTGGGCGTATTAATGAGCAACTCACCAATATGATCAAAATTAGCACGCGCGGTATCTGCTATACGCAGCATTACGTCAAACTGCCTTTCGCCCTCATATATATTACCTGCTTTTTCGCCGGCAAAAGTTGCGTTTACAATGTGGTTAACCTGGCTGATGCTTACATTGTATTGTGCCAGCGCTGCCCGGTTGTAATGCACCACAATTTGCGGCAGGCCACCAATTTTTTCAGAATAAACATCTACTGCACCTTTTGTACCTGACACCAAACCGCTTAGTTTACCTGCCAGCTTTGCCAGTTGGGTAAGGTCATCACCAAATATTTTCACAACAACATCTTGCTTAGCACCGGATATCAATTCATTGAAGCGCATTTGTACCGGATACTCGAAACCAACGTTTAAGCCCGGTATCTGCGAAAGTTTTTTACTCATCGCTTCCTGTAAACCCGCATAGTCTTTAGCAGTGGTCCAGGTAGATTTATCATTAAGGGTTATAAAAACGTCGCATTGTTCAAGTGACATCGGGTCGGTAGGGATCTCTGCCGAACCGATCCTGCAGGTTACCTGTTGCACTTCAGGGAACTTTTTCAATTCCTCGCTTGCAATCTTCATTCCTTTAATGGTTTGTGTTAAAGATGTACCGGGTAAAAAGCGGGCATCTAAGGCAAAGTCGCCTTCTTCTAATTGCGGGATGAATTCGCCACCTAAGCCATTGAAAACCCAGTAGGCTAATCCAAATAGTAAAACGGCAATAAATATGACTGTTTTGGTGTGTCCGATTGCTGCTTTTAATAAGGGTTGGTACCGCCTTTGGATTGCGGCCATCATTTTATCGGAAAGATTAGTTTTCTTTTTGGTTTTCTTACTCATGGTAAGCGCTGTCATCATAGGCACATACGTAAGCGATAATATAAATGCACCCAATAATGCAAAAGCTACCGTTTCGGCCATCGGTCTGAACATTTTACCCTCTATGCCTTCTAAACTCAATATGGGCAGGTAAACTATTAAGATAATGATCTGACCGAAAATGGCCGCGCTCATTAACCGGGAGGCTGATTGTTTAACTTCATCATCAACCTCGTCTTGCGAAAATTCATTTTCATTTGGATGGTTATTGATCTTATCCCTAAAACGGTGCATTACACCCTCAACAATAATTACCGCACCATCAACAATTAAACCGAAATCCAATGCGCCCAAGCTCATCAAATTTGCCGACACATGGAAAAGATTCATGATGATGAGCGCAAATAGCATGGCAAGTGGTATAACCGAGGCCACCACCAGCCCCGAGCGCAGATTACCTAAGAATACAACGAGTACAAAGATTACGATCAATGCTCCCTCTATCAGGTTGCGCTTTACGGTAGATATCGAATTACCCACCATTTTGCTGCGTTCGTAATAGGGTATTATGGTCACTCCTTCGGGAAGGCGTTTTTTGATGAGCTCAACTTTTTCCTTCACATGTTTTACAACATCCATCGCATTGGCGCCTTTGAGCATCAATACAACCGCGCCGCTTACTTCACCATATTTGTTATTATACATGGCGCCAAACCTGATGGCGCTGCCTTCTGTAACCCCGGCAACATCTGCCAGCCGCATAGGTATGCCGCGGGATGTTTTTACAGGAATACTTTGCAGGTCTTCTATTGAGGAAGCCATTCCTTCGGTACGAATGTAATAAGCGTTTGGGCCATTTTCTATATAGGCCCCGCCTGTGTTTTCGTTATTTTGCTGTACAGCGTTAAAAAGTTGATCGAGCGTGATGCCTAAGCTTTTGATCTTAGCGGGATCAACAACTACCTGGTATTGTTTTAACTTTCCGCCCAGGCTGCTCACGTCTGCCACACCCGGCACGCCCAGTAACTGGCGGCGCACTATCCATTCCTGCAGTGTACGCAGCTGGGTTAAAGTGTACTTGTTTTCGTAGCCGGGCTTTGGTACCACGTAATATTGATATACCTCGCCTAAGCCTGTTGTTACCGGCCCCATATCCGGCTCGCCAATTCCCGGGGGGATCATTCCCTTAAGCTGATTTAAACGTTCGCTTACCTGCTGCCGGGCTTTAGTAATATCTACCCCGTCATCAAAAACTACGGTAACATTTGACAAGCCAAAACGAGAGATTGAACGCATCTCTTTTAACTGTGGCAAAGAGGCCATTAACCTTTCGGTTGGAGCCGTGATCAGGCGCTCTACCTCGGGGGCTGCCAGCGACGGAGAAACCGTAATGATCAGTACCTGGTTGTTCGTAATATCGGGCACAGCATCAACGGGTAACTTAGAAGCTGAATAAACGCCTGCGGCTATAAGTATTAACACAAATAACCCTATAATGAGCTTATTGCGTACAGAGAATTCAATAATACGGTCAATCATAAAAAAGATGGAATCAACGTGAAGATTTTATTGATTGAATCTATTGAACAGGCTTCATGATTTTTTTTGGAATGGGCTGATTGGATCTTTTAGCCTTAGCAGGTTCTTTTGGAGCTTTATGCAGGCTATCACTTTTCCGGTTCTTTTTCCAGTTATCACTTATCTTTCTTTCACTTACTGTTTGACCTTGAACAGGAAACCGGCAAATGCTAAACGCAGCAAGTATTGCTGCCACACAAAAAAACTTCTTCATTGTAATTGCTATTATATGTAATGATAGCAATTTTAAAAGAATATACTGAAGACAATCTGTATTGACGGCAGCGTACTAAAAAACAATTGTAAACCTATGCAAAGAGTCAGCATAATCGTAACTGAGCGCCCATCCATAAACGCTACAGATGTTTTTCACGATGGTTAATCCCAGGCCTGCACCGTCGGAATTATTCCCTTTTTGAAACCGGTTAAAAATTGTCTGCGGATCGAGGGCGTTACCATTCCCTGAGTTAAGAAAAACAAGCCGGGTATTTTTTAACTCAATTGTAATATCACCCTTATTTACATTATGCCTAATGGCGTTGCTAAAAAGGTTGTTTAATAAAATGTCTATTAAATATTTACTAACAGTTAGCTCCCTAGAAACTAAAGCTGTTTGTAACGTTATTTCTCTTGAAGTAAGCAGTTCCTGAAATTGCCTTTGTTTCTCGATAAGCAGTTCCTGAAGATCTAATTCGTCTGCACCGGTTATAAGATCGTTTTCTATTTTGACTAATAGTAATAATGATTGGTTAAGCCTTGATAGCTTTCCTGCTGCGCTGTATATATCCTGTATTTGTTCAAACTGTTCCTGCCGCAGGGTATCATCTTGTATAAACGTATCTAATTTAGAAGTAATAACCGATAAAGGTGTTAGCATTTCATGCGACGCATTTTCTGTAAAATGTTTCAAATTCTGATAGTCGCCTTTTACCCGTTTTGCCATCAACTGAACAGCATCGTCCAATTCTTTAAATTCATCTACCTTACTTTTAACAGGGTCAAAGTCTACGGGCTCCGATATATTGAATGCCTTTAACTGGCCGAGGATCTTATAAAACGGTTTCCAAAGATCGCCTAACAAATACCGGTTTGTTAAAAACAACACCATAAACAGCCCCAGCACCAAAAATAGCGTGATGGTAGCTATTATTTGTACCAGGTATTCCGTGCTTTCTTTAGAAATAATGATATTGAATTTATAGAGCTCATTATTAAATGTTAACGTACCTTCTACCGCGCGGCCGGCTCTCTCGCCCCTGAGCTTTGGATTGCTGTAAGTTGTGTCATAAAACCGGGTGGGCAAGTGCTTATTTTTCAATTTGAAAAACCTGGTTTGATCTTCATCAAAATCAACCTGCTTTGGTAGTTGTTTATTAAAGTTTACATAGCCAATAACCTCTGCTACTTCTTCAGATAGATGATCGTCCAGCAACGTTTTTGCTATGTGATTAATGGCAAAATAATAGATGATTGCACCAATCATCAAAACAGACAAGGTTACAATAATGGTAACCTTATTGTAGTGCGAGGCTAATTTCATTTGTCGGTAAATTTATAGCCAATACCATATATTGACTTTAAATAGTCGTTGGTAGTAAAATCAAGAATCTTTTTCCTTAAATTTTTAATGTGCGAGTAGATAAAGTCAAAGTTATCATGCATATCCATTTCGTCGCCCCATAAATGTTCTGCAAGGGCCGTCTTTGATATCACTTTTCCTTTATTGGCAACAAAGTATAACAGCATGTCGAATTCCTTGCGGGTTAAAATAATCTCCGTTTCATTTATGGTAACTGTTCTTTCCATTAAGTTGATTACGATCTCGTTAAAAACGAGTTTATTGCTGCTATTGGTAGACTTTCGGCGAAATACAGCAACTATCCTTGCCTTCAATTCAGATAAATGAAAAGGCTTGGTAAGATAATCGTCTGCGCCAATGTTAAGCCCTTTGATGCGATCATCGAGCGAGTTCCTTGCAGAGATAATAATCACTGCTTCTTCCCGCATTTTATCTTTCAGATAACGCAGCACTTCAAAACCTTCGCCGTCAGGCAAACCAATATCTAAAAGCACAAAATCGTAATTATATAAACCGAGTTTTGATAGTGCATCAGCAAGGTTTGTACAGCTTTCGCATACGTTTTTATCCTCACTTAAATAAGTAAGCATATTTTCCCGCAGGCCTTGCTCATCTTCAACAATCAGTATCTTCACAATCTCTTAATTTACAAATAAAAACAGCAATAATTCACTTTATAATAGTGGTTAAAAATGCGATCAGCTTTTTGAGAACCTGCCTTGGTCAGTCTGGCACGTTATGGTTGCTTTTAGTGCGATTTACATAAACAATCTGAATATAATCTGTACTGGCTTCTGCGGCGTGATGAGATAGACGTAGTCATAATTTTAAGTTAAATTCAGTTTTACTTCAGTTTTACCATTTATCTTTAAAATAATTAATAAAATCATATGGCTATTATAGAACCAACCCGCAGGGATGTCCAAAATCCGTCCAAAATCAAAAAATACTCTTCACCATTAAGGCTTTGGCATTGGCTAAATTTTATTGTAATAAGCGGGTCGTTGATAACGGTATTGATTAATTCAACAATTACAGATGACCGGGCTACCGCTTCATTAATGAAAGGGGAATTGCAAAAAGCAGGGGCGTCAGTAAATGACGAACAAACACGTTCTGCCGCGCATGCCTTAAGCGATAGCGTTTGGGGTGTACACATTTATTTTGGGTACGCGTTGGCAGCGTTGCTTGCTTTTAGATTGATACTGGAATTTTTTCAGTTAGCAGATCAAAAATTCATACGAAAATTCAAAAGCGCTTATCATCAATTCAATACTATCAAAAAGGAAAGAGAGGTGGCCAGGCACGAGTTGACCGTAAAGATCATCTATGCGATATTCTATTTGTTGCTTGTTGTTATAGTTTTAACAGGCTTATTTCTGGCCTTTGAAGATGCACTGGCGGCATACAAATCTATACGTCACTCTGTGAAAGAAGTTCATGGGTTTTGCATGTACCTGATAATCGCTTTTATAGTAGTACACCTTGTAGGCGTATTATTAGCGGAACGTAAAGACGGCAGGGGCATTGTATCTGACATGATCAATGGCGGCAGCGACCATAATTAATGGAACGGCAGTTGCACATATACAGGGCATCCAAATCACGGTTAACTGCAAAACAAATAGAATACAATGAGATAAACCACCTTATTGTTGAATTTATTAACACGTTGGCCGAACCGAAGGATGCGGAATTTCTATGGTTGGAATTTTCAAAAAATGGCCATAAAATGAGTATAAGTTCATTTTATGGCCACTTAAAAAGGTTAGTTGAAACTGAACTGATTATTAAAGTTCCTTTTTCACACAATAAGTTTCTATATCAATCCATCGTTTTACACCCTTCTACTTAAACTTTAGCGCAAGCGTAACGATATTAGAGTTTAGCCCGGTAGACCGCATGTAATGCCCTGCTCTTAATTCTAAAGAAGTGAAGTGTTCCGAACCAAACACGCCGTTTGGAGGCGACAACCTGATATTAGCACCTACAAAATTGCTGTGCAGGCTGGACAGGTCATAGTCGCTGGTATAAAACTGTGCTGATGGGTCATGCTGGCCATAAGGTGCAAAATAACGGGTGCCTGTTTGTGTATTATACCGGTAAAAAGGGCTCACAGATACAAATGAGGTTAACTTCACCGGGATTTCAATTTCGGCAGTGTGCGCCCTTATACCCCAGTCATCCATGTAGTACCGGTAAAAAGTACGGATGATAAAGTGATCATCCAGAAAGTAATTGAACCTTATACCTATTGGCAGCTTGTAACGGCTGTCCGGCAAATTCTCAACCCGTACCGATCCATCTGTAAAGTAATCACGCTGATACTTTGTGGCCAGCAAACCATGCTGATACGATGGCTCGACAATTAAGGCCATTTGTAACCGCTGCGTTAAAACCTGCGAAATCGAAAACGATGTACTGAATGAATTTCGGGGCTTATAATCCACCGGGCGGTTGTCATCCCGTTCAGAGCCGGAGCCATAGCCAGGCGGCCGAAGTTCGACCGGAAGGATAACTTTCCAAGTATCTAAAAATACATTGGCCTTAAAGTCAAACTGTGTGTTTTTGCTTTTTGAAACACGTGTCAGGTTAATTCCACCACCGAAAGACTGGTAATCAAATTCATGCGAATAAGAGCCCGTCAATCCAAAAGCATTACCGGTTTTATCATTAGATACCGTCCAGTTTAACGATGGATAGATGCGGGTATCCTGCCTGGACGCCGATGAAACGCTGTACGGATCTATTTTATCTGACGATGCAGAGGTATAATGGTCAACCCCAAGCTCAAAATTTAAGGTGTGTTTTTTGCCAGTTTTGCTGTACTTAGACATTTGCAGATCAAATGTATTGGCAAAATCCGTCAGTTTCTCCGTACCGATACCACCGGTTACAGCAGAGTTATTACCATCCTGATGGTAGTAAGCCGAAACAAAATTGATCTCGTCAATTTTAAGTTTGCGCGATTGGTAATTTGTAGAATCTTTAACCGGTTGCGGCTTAGTTTGTGCGTGCGATGCTAAAATGCCCATATACATGGCCAGTACACCTAAATATATTTTTCTCATTTAAGTGTTTAATTAGTTACAACCACAACCACCACCACTTTTGCCACCATTGGCGCCGGAACCGCCTTCGCGGTAAAGCTGGAAACTTTGTTCAAACTTTTGCGACTTCCGGGCTGTAAGGTCCATTTCAGTATCGTTTAACCTGTTTTTCTGATAAGGCTTTACGGATACGCAGGACGAAAGACTATACATTGCGCATGCGCAAATGATAATTATCATTCGTAGGGGGGCTTTTATCATATTATTTAATATTGATGTTTTTTGATGTATACAAACAATTGTTATCCGTAATAACTACACAGGCAATTTGCTGCAATTGATTAACCAGATCCAGCCCGACTTTTACGCCCATTACCGTTACGGGTGTAGCCATAGCGTCTGCAAACTCTGCGCTTGGGCTTATAATGCTTACGCTTTTTATCCCACTCACCGGCAGGCCAGTTTTAGGGTCAATAGTGTGTGAATATTTGACTCCATTTATAACGGCGAACTTGGCATAATTACCGGAGGTAGCTATAGCCATGTTGCTAATGTTCAGTGTTGAAAATGGTGTTACTTCCTGGTCTGGGTCGGCAATTGCTATCGTCCAGGGCTTACCATTAGGTTGTGTACCCCATGTAACCAAGTCGCCGGCGGCATTTACGATACCACTCGTCACTCCATTAGCCTGCAACACCGCTTTTGCCCTGTCAGCAGCATAACCTTTGCCAATGCCGCCAAAACCAATCCGCATACCGGCTTCTTTTAAAAACACCGTTGTGTTTTGATTATCCAGTATTACGTTTTGATAATTGATCAGCCGGACAGAGGCCTGTGCGGTAGCAATGTCGGGCAACGATTTCATAGACTGGTCAAAATTCCAAAGGCTCTTGTCAATCGAACCATAGGTAATATCAAAAGCACCCTGTGTTAATTCCGATATTTTTAAAGACCGTGCGATAAGATCGAATACTTCCCGGTCTACGTTAACGGGGGCGATGCCGGCATTGGCATTTATCCGGTTGGTTTGGCTATTGTCATTGAATGTAGTAAGCAATTTCTCAATCCGTTGGATCTCGGTTATCGCCAGGTCGATTCTGGCTTCAGCCCAGTGCTTGTCATCAGCAACCACACTTATCTCAAACCGGTTCCCCATCAATTTGAGCGCCCTTTTGTGAACGGTCTCACTAATAGTTGCTTCAGCGGCTTGCATTTGCTGTTTGATTAATTTGGTCTACAAAATTTTGAGGCGTAACATTTGGGAAACCTTCCCATTTTTTTAACACCTTTCCATTTTCATCAATGAGCAGCGTTAGCGGGAATTCTCCGTCGGGGTTATATTTATCTGCCAAAGCCTCGTTTCTTTTTACCTGATCTTTAGGGAGTTGGTTTTTCTTTTGACGCGGAAAATCCGCCCGCACTAACACCAGGTGATTGGAAGCGTAATCGTCAAACGTCTTAGTTTCCAGAATTTCCTTACGGGTACGGATACACGGGCCACACCAGTCGCTGCCCGAGAAGTTTACAATAATTAGCTTATGGGTTTTCTGTGCTTCCTTTTGCGCTTCGCTAAAATCACCCGACCAATTGATTGCCGGCGTTGCAAAAGCAAATAATATTATAGCAAGTATTTGTTTCATGATTAGTGTTATGAATGTACCCTTAAAGATGTACCTGTTAATACTGTAGTGTAGGTTGTTAATGATCGTGGTGCGGGGCTTGCAGTTACCGCACCGGCTTCAGAAAAGGTAGCCCCGTGGTTATTACAATAAAACCGTTGACTGTTGGCCTGATAAACCAAATTATAACTTTGATGCGTGCAGGATTGCTGAACAGCAATATAGGCACCTACGGTTGTGCGGGCTACAATTATGCCATTGGTTGCTAAATAGCCGCCATTAGTTAACAAAGCAGCGTTTGCCGTTGTAGTTAAATCTAACGTGAAATCAATACCTGTTGGCCCGTTCACCGATACCGATGAGGCCTCGCCACCTTTAGCGCAGCCCACACAATTTATTAATGCAAACGACGCGGCAGTTACCCCAATTGCCGAAAGAAATTCTTTCCTATCCATAATACTATTGTTTTAGATAAAAATATTGTCAAATCAATTAGTTTAAGTGGATGTATGGACAAATGCGTTTATTGTATCGACTAATGGGTGTAACTTTCTTACAATTATAAATTACAAATCTGTAGTTAAAATGAAATCGGCACTATTGTTAGAAATATAAATGATGGGCCTACTAAATTTATTTTCCATTAATGAGTTTGGCCATCGCAAATGCAGCACCTGCAGCCAATGCACCTATAACAACTACCTTAAACGCGCCGCTTATAGCCGGCTGGCCGGTAAGTTTGCTTTTAAAATAGCCAAAAATAAAAAGGCTTATGAGGGTAACAATACACGAATAAACCAGCGCTGTTTGGGATTTACTTTCCAATATGTAAGGAGAAAGTGGGATAATACCACCCACTATATAGGATAAGCCAATGGTAATAGCGCTTTTGGTAGCCCGGTTCGCTTGAGGTTCTTCCAGCCCTAATTCATAACGCATCATAAAATCCACCCACTTATGCTTGTCTTTTGCCATCTCATCGGCTACCTGCTGCTGTAACGATTCGGATAAGCCGAACGCCGCAAATACTTCCTTTACTTCTGCCTTTTCTTGCTCAGGTACACGTTCCACTTCATCGTATTCGCGCTTTAATTCAGAATTATAGTGGTCAGCTTCTGTACGCCCGGCTAAAAAGCCACCAAGGCCCATTGCGATAGAACCTGCTACAATCTCCGCAATACCGGCGGTAACAACTATGCCCGACGAGCTGATGGCCCCGCTTAAACCTGCTGCAAGTGCAAAGGGGACAGTTAAACCATCTGACATCCCTATAACAATATCTCTGATAATTTCTGAACCGGTTACATGATGTTCTTTATGCATAATATGTCTGAAACTTATTTTGTAAAGTTAGTTTAGAAATCTGAATTCATTCTGATTGGATAAATCTGGTCTTTGTATTAATTTAATACGCATCTAATAACCTATTCAGGCATTTGTTTTAGTAAACTCTTTTGCCGCAGCCCTTAGGGTCAATACTTTATTCCAACCTTTCCGTTCAATATATTCCATGTTATTTATCCGGGTAAAGTGGCCTTAGTATTTCGTTCCTGTCCCGATCTGTTAATGCTTATACCCGTGGACTTACCCAAAGCCCGGCCTAAAAGCACGATAAGCCTTTTAGAGACTACTCCGGTAATAATGTACTATAATTTTGATTAAATAATGCCGAAGAACTTTTTTTAAAGTGACGCTCGTCACCTTGGCCGCCGTTATGACTGCTTACTTTGGCGGAAAATATTGATCACCATGGGCCACACATTTCATATTCCGGTATTAGGATTGGGTTTTTCTATCGACACTCCTTTAAAAGTCGCTCGATATGGCATTGAGTCAACAATGTCTATTGTAGACGATGACCTGGTAGAGCGTATGCGCGAATATCATGCGCTGGAAAATAATGAACCGTTTATGCCGATTTATAAATCAGCATTTGATTCCAGAACTAAGCGCATTACCGCTTATCTGAATTTGATCAGCAAACTTGTCGATCAGCAAATGGATAATTTAAAAAAGCAGGCATTTGAAAAGGGAAACGATATCTGCCGTTATTTTGAGCTTTTACCCGAAAGGTCACAGTTGAGACAAGGTTTCGATTTGATGATGGAATATCCTGCCTGTGAAAGCAAAACCATTTTCCAAAATATCCTGCGCCGGTTAATCAAACCCGGAGCGATGGATGTAAACATTATGGCCAAAGTAGATAAGATGAATTTTAATACAGATGGTGCATACCTTGGCGATGAAAACACTGACGCGCTGTGTGCTTTGCGCGGCTTCGTCGAAAGCAACCTGAGATCATCAGTTGTTTTGTCTGCCGGAATGAATCCGAGATTGTACAGTTACCTGGAAAAGTTTGATGCATTTTTACCTGATGAACACGGGGTCTTCAAAAAAAAGATCATACTAAAAGTAAGCGATTTTCGCTCGGCTTTTATACAAGCGAAGTTCCTGGCAAAAAAAGGACTTTGGGTTTCTGAATTTAGGGTGGAATCGGGACTGAATTGCGGTGGGCATGCATTTGCAACAGAAGGATACTTGTTGGGGCCTATCCTGGAAGAGTTTAAAGTGAAGCGTTTAGATATGCTTACTGAATTAATTTTACTTTACCGGTCAGCTATGGTTAATAAAGGGCTGGAATTGGTGACCGAACCTATGCAACGCTTAAGCGTACAGGGAGGCATCGGTACATCTGATGAAAATACATTCCTTATGGAACACTATCACCTGGATGCCACCGGTTGGGGAAGCCCTTTTCTATTAGTACCCGAAGCGACAAATGTTGATGATGAAACACTCATCAAACTGACTGGGGCAAGCGAGCCGGATTATTACCTGAGCAACTCATCGCCTTTAGGTATATTATTCAATAACTTTAAAGGCAGTTCTATCGAGAAACAAAGACTGGAGCGATTGGCAACCGGCAGGCCCGGCAGCCCCTGCACCAAAAAATATCTATGCACCAACACCGAGTTTACAGAGTTACCTATTTGTACGGCCTCCAGTAAATACCAGGGATTGAAAATAGCAGAACTGCAAGCTGCCCATTTAATAAAGGAAGAATACGACCAGCGGTATCAAACGATCACCGAAAAAATATGCTTGTGCGAAGGTCTATGTTCCTCAGCGTACCTTAAATACCGGATAACTAAGCCTAAAGAGAACAGTGCGGTAGCTATTTGCCCGGGGCCGAACCTGGCCTATTTTAACCGGACGTATTCACTTGATGAAATGGTTAGCCATATCTACGGCAGTCTTGATTTGTTAGATAAGATTAAACGACCACATATTTTTATCAAAGAACTAAATCTTTATATAGAATATTTGCAATCTGACCTGCAATCACATCTTAAACAATTAACAGAGAAAAAGACGATGCAATTGGAACGGTTTAAGTTACAATTACAATCAGGTATCATTTATTATAAAAGCTTGTTTAATGATCTGCCGGGCCAAGCCTCGGGTTTTATTGATTTGCTGATAGCAGATTTATCGGTTTCTGAAGAGAAATTGAATGGCTTGAAAATTACACCATAGTATTGGCCCGGCTAAGTAAGCTATTACATTATTATAATTTTTACATAATTTGCTTTAATACAAGCGAATACTTAATTTCATGCTTTGGATACCTCAATTTTAAAATACTTTATAAGATGAAATATTTTAATTTGATCATTGCCGGTGGGCGTGATTTTTTTGATTATGCGCTTTTAAAAGATAGCGTGAGTGATCTCCTGGCAGATAAGGTTGCTGAATTTGAAATTGTCATTGTTTCCAGCACAGTCCGGGGTGGCGATATGCTGGGCGAGGCGTATGCTTGTGAATTTGGATATGAGGTTGCCGAATTCCCGTATGATCATGTCGAAGGAGACATGGTGGAATGTTATTGCAACAGTCAAATGTTGAAATTTGCTGATGCTTGCATCTGTTTTTGGGATGGAATGTCGAAAGGGACAAAACAGCTCATTGACCTGGCTACCGCCAGCCAATTGCCATTACGGGTTATTTCCTATTAACAAAAATTATGTTGACGTAGCCTGGCTTTGGTCAGGCTTTTTTTATTTTCAAAGCGCAACACTAACATCGTCAGCGTAATAACTTTTGGCACCTGTAAATAGTGGCCTTTAATTTGCGAGTTAGCAATTATGCGTGAAAAAATACTTGTTATAGAGGATGAGCCGATTATTGGCGAGATGATGTGTATATTATTGGAGATGGAGGGTTATAAAGTGATCAGCCTGAGCGACACCGGCATGGCACGGAAAAAATTGGAGTCGAACGAGGTTGCGCTGGTCATGCTCGATCTTAATTTGACCGGTGAAGGCGGGCATTCTATGTGCCGCTATATCAAATCGCACGCCGACCTGAAGCATGTACCGGTAATATTGGTTTCGGCAAATACCGACCTGGCACAAATAAAAGAAGATTGCGGTGCAGACGACTATATCGCAAAACCTTTTGAGTTAAGCGATTTTGTTAAAAAAGTTAACCGTTTTGCCGGCGGTAGCCAGCATAGGCTTATTTAGCGAAGCTCCTCGGATAGCTCAATCGGAAAATTGCTCACAGGCCTTTACACATCAAACAAAAAGCTTATTTTGGCATATTCTAAAACCTTGATTTTTATGCTGAAATATTTTGTCAGACAGGTCATTATATCTGTTTGCTTAACGGTTTTTATTCTGATCCCAACATTATCAAAAGCGCAAAAGATTGCCCCCGATACGGTTACAACCGGCGTTTACATAACCAGTATCCATGATATTAACTTTAAGGATAAAGAGTACAATGTAAACATGTGGCTTTGGTTAAAATACAAGAATAAAAAATTCGATTTTTTGCATAACCTTGAGGTGCCGCAGGCTAAATCGGTAACTACCTCTTTTTCCACTGTCGATTCGAGCGATAACAAAATCTATCTGTTAATGAAACTGCAGTGCGTAATGAAAGACTCCTGGGCGATAGATAATTTCCCTTTCGACAGGCAGAAACTTCGGTTCTCGATAGAAAATTCTCAGTTCGACTCGAAATCATTAGTATTTAAGGCAGATACACTCGGCAAAAACTTCGACCCGCGTTTTACCTTGCGCGGATGGAATATCGACAGCCTGGATATCTCTACCGGCATCAAAACTTATGAAACAGGCTTTGGCGATGCAAGCCTGGCCAAACCACATACGGAGTACAGTAACTTTAAGGTACGCCTCCAAATAGACCGTGACGCAATGGGCCTTTTCTGGAAAATGTTTTTGGGCATGTATGTGGCCTTCCTAATTTCCTATATGTGCTTTTATATCCATACCGATAGTATCGACTCGCGCTTTGGCCTGAGTGTAGGCGCCCTGTTTGCGGTGATAGGTAATAAATATATTATCGATTCGGCCCTGCCCGAGTCTACCACCTTTACGCTTGTTGATACCCTGCATGGCACCACCTTGCTATTTATCCTGACAGTAATTATTTGTACGTCATACTCGTTACGATTGATCAAACGGGAAAAGGTAGAGCAAGCCAAGCGGTTTGATTTCTGGTGCGCGCAGGTTTTATTGGCCACCTACCTTGTTGTAAATTGCTATTTTATTTATGGTGCAAGCAGGCATTAAATTAAGTAGCCCATTTGTGTTCCTAAGTTATTTGATCTTTAGCGATACATTTTTTCGTCTATTAAGTTGTTAAATTATAAATATGTCGTCAACAAACGATCAGTTTTACGCCCGTTTGCCGGTACATCAAATACCGCTGAGTAACCTGCTGACCAGCGCTAAGCTTTTTGCCAACATACCTGCCGATTGGCATGTGATCATAACCGATATTATTGGTTCTACAAAGGCAGTGCAAACTGGTCGGCACGAGGATATCAACTTAATGGCAACCGGCAGCATTGTTACGGTGATGAACATTGCCTATGCGCTTCATGTTACGGCCCCATTCTTTTTTGGCGGCGATGGGGCTACGTTTATAGTACCTCCGTCAATTATCGATAAAGTGATGCAGGCGTTAGCCCTTTATAAAGAGAGCACAATGGCCAATTTTAAACTGGAATTGCGCATTGGTACCGTGCCTGTAAAGGAAATATACGCTAACGGCAACGAACTGCATATTGCCCGGTTTTGTGCGGGCAAATCATTCTCTATTCCTGTTTTATTAGGGAACGGCCTCAATTATGCCGAAAAATTGGTTAAAGGCAACAATTACCTTTTAGCGCCCTTGCCGGCACAAACCGAAGCGCTTGACCTTACCGGGATGCAATGCCGTTGGGACAGGATCCCCCCGCCAGAGAATAAGGAAGAAATTGTAACCTTGTTAGTGATAGCAGGCCAGGGGGTAAGGCAATCTGAAGCTTTTAAAAAGGTGATCATAAAAATAGATGAGTTTTACGGCTCGCCGCAAAAACGGCAGCCGATATCTATTCCAAAATTAAAGCTAAAAACCACGTTTAATAAGATTGGTGCAGAGATCCGCGCCCGGATGGGTAAGATTAAGGTGTTTGAGTTTGTTAAAACCTGGGTGCTTACTTTTTTGGGTCCGCTATATTTCCGTACTACCCATGGTAAAAATTACCTGGAAAATCTGGTAGAAATGTCTGATACGCTGGTGATAGACGGGAAGATAAATACCGTAATATCGGGCACTGCCAAACAACGTATCGCTTTACAGCGTGCGTTAGATGTGTTTGAAGCCCGGGGCGAAATTATTTACGGATTGCATGTTAGTAAAGAGTCGGTAATGTCGTGCTACGTACGCGATATGGTTGATGATCATATCCACTTTGTAGATGGATCTGAAGGTGGGTACACCCAGGCGGCCATGATGTTAAAAGCCAAATTATAATAACCCGGTAAAAAAGGCGTAAAAAAAAGGCCCTTACCTTTACGGCAAGAACCTGTGTTTTCAACGTGTTTACCTTTTACTGGTAATCGTTTCTTTTTTGCTTAACCTCATCAACAGCCAAGTCAATTTTTTCGGTCGCGTATGCTTTGGCTTTCTCAAACCATTCCGGTGCATCCTCGGTGATGTCATCTAAAATAGACCGGCCATTATCGCCTTTTTTAGTAATATAGTTTATTCCGTATCCGATGGCAGCGCCAACAGCTATAAATTTTAGTAAGCCCATGATTTAAGTTTTTTATTATAAATGTATGATAATTGTACAACTATAATGCCAATACAGCTAAAGGTTAAAGGGTATAGTAAAATAACGGGGACGCTTAGGGCTCGATAATAATTTTAACATCCAGTAAAACTATTATTGACGTAAAACTAATTGCAATAATTTATATATCCGTTAAAAACTATATCATGATTACAAGGTTTAGGCTAACATAATTATACTTACAGGATGGAAAATTTTACAATGCTGCAGTTTTTTGAATGGTATACCAATGGCGATGGCAATTGGTGGGATCACTTAAAAGATGAGTCGGGAAGGTTAAAGAGTATAGGGATCGATGCGGTATGGTTACCACCTGCCTATAAGGGTGCGGCCGGCGGCTACAGTGTAGGTTATGATGTGTATGACATTTATGACCTGGGCGAGTTTGATCAAAAGGGTTCGGTACGTACCAAATACGGTACAAAACAGCAGTACCTGGATGCTATACAGGCAGCAAAAGGTGCAGGTCTTAGCGTATATGCAGACATTGTACTGAACCACATGGGCGGGGCAGAAGAAGCTGAAAAGTTTATGGTGCGCAAGGTAAACCCCGATAACCGCAACGAATTTATAAGTGACCCTTACGAGATAGAATCGTTTACAAAGTTCACATTCCCGGGCAGGCAGGGTAATTATTCTCAATTCGTTTGGGATTGGAAATGCTTCTCGGGCGTTGATTATGACAGCAACACGCAAGAGACTGCTATTTATAGTATCCAGAACGAGGCAGGTGAAGCTTGGGAAGATGTAATAGGCGATGAGAACGGCAACTTTGATTACCTGATGCTGAACGATATCGATACCCGCAACCCCGCCGTGCGCGACGAGCTAAAGCGCTGGGGCAAATGGTACGTAGAAACAGCCCAATTTGATGGGATGCGTTTAGATGCTATTAAACATATGTCGTTTGACTTTTATAATGATTGGCTCGATCACCTGCGAGGCGAACTACAGCAGGAACTATTTACTGTTGGCGAATACTGGAGTTTTGAGATAGGTGATCT
This sequence comes from Mucilaginibacter glaciei, assembly GCF_014773245.1. GTDB lineage: Bacteria > Bacteroidota > Bacteroidia > Sphingobacteriales > Sphingobacteriaceae > Mucilaginibacter > Mucilaginibacter glaciei. The sequence goes on from NZ_JACWMX010000003.1 coordinate 109,573, forward strand.
GCAAAAATATATCGATGCTACCGGTGGCCGCATGTCGCTTTTTGACGCGCCGTTGCATAACGCATTTCACGTGGCTTCCGTTAAAGGGAAAGATTACGACCTAAGTAAAATATTTGATAACTCCTTAGTGGCGGCAAACCCGGCGCTGGCAGTAACCCTGGTAGAGAATCATGATACGCAACCTTTACAATCGTTAGAGCAGCCGGTAGACTATTGGTTCAAACCGCTTGGTTACGCCCTGATCTTATTGCGCGCGGATGGTTACCCCTGCATTTTTTATCCGGATTTGTACGGGGCAGCCTATAAAGATAAAGACGCCGAAGGCAACGAGCAGGAGATCATATTGGCTAAAGTTGAAGAACTTGAACCGATGCTTTACGTGCGCAAGCATTTAGCCTACGGGCAGCAGCGCGATTACTTTGACCACCCCAACTGTATAGGGTGGACACGCGAAGGCGATGGCGATCATGAAAACTCGGGCTGTGCAGTGGTATTGTCTAACGGCGACGAAGGTTCAAAGACGATGGAGATAGGTAAAGCGCATGCCGGTAAAGTATTTGTTGACTACCTGAGTAAGCACGATGCCGAGGTAACCGTAAACGAAGATGGCTGGGCCGAATTCTTTACCAGGGCCGGCTCTGTGTCTGTTTGGGCTTTAAAGAATTAGGTATTATTAAAATGCTTATTTTAGGCGGGATGTTTTGCTTTTGCAGGGCATCCCGTTTTTACGTTTATATGTAAACCCAGCTTTTTTGCAAGTTGCTGATTGTTTGTATTTTAAATACAAACATTTGCAAAATATGTAAACTTTTGTAAACCTTTTTTGCGCCTCATTAACTACCTTACCATGAAAAATATTCAAAGGCAAGTGCTTCTCTTCGGGCTAATATTGTTTAATGCTACGGCGTTGGCCAACCCCATCATTTACGTGAACCAGATAGCTTTTGACAGCAACGCCCCAAAAACGGCGGTGGTGCAATTTGATGCACCGCAAAAGGTTAACCTTGCTTTTACAATAACCAATACAGCTTCGGGCAAAGCCGTTTTTAAAGGCCACTTAACAGATCCGCAATTTATCACAGAATGGTTCCCGGACAAAATGTATTACAAGGCAGACTTCTCAAGGTTTAACAAGCCGGGTAAGTATCAACTGACCGTTACTTCGGGCGGCAAGGTTTATACTTCTTACGCTTTCGAGATCGGCGAACATGCTATCGCGAAGCAAACCATAGGCGCTATCATCCACTATTATAATAGGCAACGCGCCAACACCCCGCAGGAGTTAGCAGCAGATGCTAAAATGCAATTATTCGGTAGCAACCAAACGGTCGATATGCGCGGTGGCTGGTGCGATGCTTCGGGCGATGTCAGTAAGTACTTTTCGCACCTGGCTTACGCCAATTATATGTCGCCGCAGCAAACGCCGCTGGTCACCTGGTCTATGGTGAGCGCGTCTGAGGCTATCCCCGCCTTACTTACCAAATGGGGCGTAAAAGACTCGCTGGACAACGAAGCCCTTTACGGTGCCGATTATATGATGCGGGCCTTAAGCAAGGAAGGCTATTTTTACATGATCGTGTTCAGTTATTTTAATAAAGATCCCAATGCCCGCCATGTGGTTGGCTTGCTGGCCGATAGTAAAACTACTGCCGACTACCAGTGCGCGTACCGTGAGGGCGGGGGCATGGCCATTGCCGCTTTAGCCCGCATTGCCCGCTGGAAAAAGAATGGCAACTTCACTTCCGAACAATACCTGGCAGGTGCCGAGCGGGCCTTTGAGCATTTGCAAAAGAACAACCTGAAATATGATGATGATCACAAAGAGAACATCATTGACGATTACTGCGCGCTTATGGCCGCCACCGAGCTCTGGATAACCACCGGAAAACCTGTTTATCGTGACGAAGCAAGGAAGCGAGCCAAAATACTAGCCACCCGCATGAGCCCTGCAGGCTACTTTTATGCAAACGATACCGGCCGGCCGTACTGGCACGCATCAGACGCGGGACTGCCTGTAGTAGCCTTAAGCCGCTACCTGGATGCGGAAAAGGATCAAGCGTACCGTACACCTGCTTTGACAACCATCAAAAAAGCGCTTGATTATAATTTAACGGTCACCAACAGGGTAAACAACCCATTTGGTTATGCCCGCCAAAGCTTTATGTTTAAAGGTAAGGTAAGGGATGGCTTTTTTATCCCGCACGAAAATGAAACCGGCTGGTGGTGGCAGGGCGAAAATGCCCGTTTGGGGTCGCTGGCTACCGCTGCGGTTGTTGGCGGCAGGTTGGTTTACCCGGCAAAAGGCAACTGGGGTACTAATGCTGCTTTAGCAGCGTTTGCCAATAACCAATTAGGGTGGATAATGGGCGGCAATCCTTACAGCCGCTGCTTTGTATATGGGTTTGGCAATAACAACGTTCCCTACATGAAATCCAGCTTTGGGCATGGGTCCGAAAAGGGGGGCATCAATAACGGCATAACCGGAAAAGATGACAACCCCGACGGCAGCGGTATCGACTTTAAAACAGAGGCTCAAGGCAACGAATGGCGCTGGACCGAACAATGGATCCCGCATGCGGCCTGGTTTTTACAGGCAGTTGCTGTATTGGCCCAACCGGTTGCTAATAATTAGATTAAAATCAAAAAACATGCTGGGTTTTTCGGCAAACATTTATATTTTTGCTTCAGATAAAAAACACAGTACAATGGAATCAATGGAAAACGCCAATGCAGAAGGGCACTACAAATTTTTAGTTCTTACAATAGTTGCAGGTTTGGTGGGTGTTTATTTACGTTTTGCTGAATTTCCTCACGCTACACTGGTATCAAACCTGGTATTATTAGTTGCATCTTTCGTTGCGCTGAAAGCAGTATTCGGCATCTTGAAATAAACCCTGATTAAAATATAGTTAAAAGCGTTCATGAACATCATGAGCGCTTTTTTTGTAGGTTGGTAATTGAATTTTTCGTCTAAAACAATCGATATAGAACTTAAATTGTCTTTAAAAATCACTCCTTATCCTTTGGCCGGTATTTGGCTTCGTTTAATATTTTTTGGGCGTCGTTATCGGTCATTAGTTGCGGCAAGGTAACATTTGGATGTTTTTCCATGTATTGTTTTACAATTTGCCAGCCGGTCCACACCGCCAGTTTCGGTGCCGATTCATTATCCGCGCCAAGCCCCGGCGTAAAGGGGGCTTCGTTTAAGTATTTCTGGATCTTCTGATAATCTGTTTCATACAACAAGTTCTCCTCTAAAAAGTAGCGCCAAATATTGCCTTTGTAATCATCGCACCATTTGATCTGTTTAGCGGTAAAACCTATCTTGGTCGAGTCGGCCAGATCAGGCAGTACCTGGTCCATAAAATACATGATCTTGCCATTGTACACCATTTTACTTAGCAACGATTTATTCTCGTCGGGTTCCGGGAACATATCTTCGCGTGCTATGCCTTCAATAACGCGGGGTGTGATATTATCAGGGGTAAAGCGGCGGGAGATATACATCGGGAAGGTTTCTACCAATGCCGGCGATTTATAAAACCGGGAGTCGGCGCCTAAAAACAAGTCTAACCCAACTGCGAAGTACCCGTCTCCCAATGATACTTGTGCCTGAAAGCCCGATATGTAGGCATAAATCCGTGGCAATTTTTTTTCCGGGTAATAATATTTAATCCTGCGGAACGCATCGGTTAGTTCGGCATCTTGCTTATTAGTATTGGGATAAAGGGCATCCACGTCATGTTTCAGGTCGCTGTAGGCCGTACCGGCAAAAACATCGCGCAGGTTTTTATAATAATTGGTATCGGCTGTGCTGCCTAATTTGATTACCCTTTCAATAAAATCGTTGTAAAACACACCATACTCTTTTTGTAAAATAGCTATTTGAGGGGTAATGGGTTTAGTTTTAAGCTGGTTAAAGTCATGGTCAAAACGTTCAATCTTCACATCAACAGCTATATTGCTTACATCAACTTTGTTTTTGTGGCTGCATGCTGTAAATAACAGGCAGGTGTAAAAACTTAAGAAGATTAGTATTGTTTTTGGGGAATAAGACATCATTTATAACGTTTTAGCAAAAATAATTTTTTTATTTGCATTACGCGTAAGCATTACTTGTTGTATACCCATGAAGATCGCATTAGCCCAGCTTAATTACCATATAGGCAACTTTGAATCAAACACCAACAAAATCATAGCCCATATCCATGAGGCAAAGGAAAAAGGTGCCGACCTGGTTGTTTTTTCGGAATTATGTGTTTGCGGTTACCCCGCACGTGATTTCCTGGAATTCAGGGAGTTTATCAACCTTTGCGAAGAAGCCGCTAATAAAATTGCGGAGGAGTGCGTAGGCATTGCCTGTATAATAGGATTGCCTACACCTAACAATAACCCCGAAGGAAAGGACCTTAACAACTCCGCCTACTTTATTGAAGATGGTAAGGTAAAGGCTATCGTTAATAAAGCACTTTTACCCAACTACGACGTATTTGATGAGTACCGCTATTTTGAACCGTCGACATCGTTTAACTGTATTAATTTCAAGGGTAAACGTATTGCCCTTACTATTTGCGAGGATCTGTGGAACACCATCGAAAACCCCTTGTACATAACAAGGCCTATGGACGTGCTTATGAAGCAAAATCCCGATGTGATGATCAATATCGCTGCGTCGCCATTTGCTTATAATCACGATGAAGAACGCATAGATATTTTAAGCGACAATGCCAGCCGTTATAATTTGCCGCTGTTTTATGTAAACCATGTAGGTGCGCAAACCGAACTAATTTTTGATGGCGGCAGTTTGGTGTTTGACAATCAAGGTAAACTGGCCGATGAAATGCCCTATTTTGTTGAGCGCATGGCTTATTACACGCTTGATGATAATGCACAGATCAGCTTTGATCATACCTCAACTATTAAGCCCGGGCGAGAAAGTAATATTGAGCAGATACACCAAGGTTTGATATTGGGCATTCGCGATTACTTTTATAAGTCGGGCTTTAAGCAGGCCATTTTAGGCTTATCCGGCGGGATAGATTCTGCCGTGGTTTGTGCCTTAGCTGCCGAAGCACTTGGCGCGGAAAACGTAATGGCGGTGCTGCTGCCGTCCAAATTCTCCAGTGACCATTCTATAAAGGATGCAGAGGATCTTGTTACTAACTTAGGCTGTATGAGCCAAACAGTGGCTATCGCTAAAATAACCGATGCCGTTGAAGAGCAATTACACCCTCAGTTTGAAAATCTGCCGTTTAACATTGCCGAAGAGAATATTCAATCGCGTAGTAGAGCGGTAGTGCTCATGGCCATGTGTAATAAGTTTGGGTATATTTTGCTGAACACATCCAACAAAAGCGAAGCTGCCGTAGGCTACGGTACTTTATATGGTGATATGTGCGGTGGCATTTCTGTTTTGGGGGATGTTTACAAGACCCAGGTTTTTGAACTGGCAAGGCATATCAATAAAGATAAGGAAATCATCCCGATCAATTCTATCATTAAACCACCATCTGCCGAATTGCGGCCCGGCCAAAAGGATTCTGACTCGTTACCGGAGTATGATATTTTAGATAAAATTATAGAGGAATATGTGGAGCACCGATGCTCGTCGGCAGAGATTGTTAAACTGGGATACGACGCGCCTACCGTGCAACGGGTGATCCGTTTGATTAACCTGGCCGAGCATAAACGCTACCAAACCCCGCCTATTTTAAGGGTGTCGCCAAAGGCTTTTGGTATGGGCAGGCGTATGCCAATTGTGGGTAAATATTTGTCGTAAAATTAATTTTTACATTTAATACTTTTTTGGTTAAACCTTTGTTCAATAGGTGGTCTAAGACTATATAATTTATTCCTCACGCATCATGAAAAAATATATTCACTTAATGCTGGCAGTAGTTTTGGTTTCGGCACTGTCGGCCTGCAGCAGCTATAATTATTATACTGCCGCTGCAAATAAAACCAACCTCACACAATATAAAACATTTGCCTGGGCTGCGCAGCGTAAAAACCCCAATAAACAATGGCGCCCTTTAGATGAGATTGGAAACGGGAAAATACAAGAAGCCACTAAAGTTGCACTGCAGCAAAAGGGGCTGGTATTAGAGCAGCAAAATCCTGATCTGTTAGTGAGTTATGCTGCGGTTACCGGAAAGGGTACCAAAACCGAATTCTACTCGCCTTACTACGGTGGCTGGGGTTATGGCTTCGGTTACGGTGGTTTTTATCGCCCGTGGGGATTTGGTTTTGGATATAGTCCGTTTTATGGCGGTTATGGTTTCGGTGGCTATGGTTTCGGTGGAGGCTACGGCCAAAAAGTGCACTATAAAGAAGGAACCATAATTATCGACCTGATAGATACCAGAACCAACACCATTGTGTGGCGTGGTTATGGTGTAGGCGAATTAACCAACCCTAAGCAAACTATGCGTGAGATTCCTAAAGTTGTTGAAGGCATCATCAAACAGCTGGAGCTGGCACCTGTCGCAAAAAAATCATAATGATAATACCCGTGTAAACGGGATGTAGGATAACAAAGCCACTTCATTTAACTGAGAGTGGCTTTTTGCTTTTTATACAGTTGATAAGCGCCAAATATAGCAGCTGCTAATACTAAAACGTAAACCCATGTATCTAAGGGTACCTGGCATGTAGGGTCATCCTCGTCGATAGGTATATCTGGGTTGTTTGGGTCGACCGCACATTGGCTGAACGCGTTAAGGCTAATCAGCAACAGGAGCATTATGATGAGGGAACATTTTTCTATCCTTGCCATATCCTTTAATTTTTAATGAATTTGGTGGTGGCTAATTTTTTATTGGTGGTAGTTTCAAAAACGTCAATGATGTATACGCCCGGCTGAAGGCCGGTAACATTTTGCTGAAATTGTTGTGCGGCGGAAAAATTGCCCTTCCTGATTATCTTGCCGTTAGCGTTCACGATATGCAGCTCGACCGGCGCAATAACACTTTTTGTGATAATCACATTAATGCTTTCACTTGCCGGGTTAGGGTAAACCATTATGCCACCGGTAATAGCAGGTTTAGCTATGGCTGACGGTTTTGTTATCGTCAACAGATCTGAGTAGGTAACTACATCGGCAACATCCGCTTGCTTAATGCGGTAAATGTTGTCAATGCCCAGGTCGGCGTTATCATCATTGTAAGTATAGCCCCCCTTGTTTGCAGATTGAATGGTAGCGAGCGTTACAAAACTATTGCCGCCGTCTGTACTCTTTTGTACGCTAAAGGTTACCACATCGCTTTCGTTTTGTGTTTCCCAATCAAGCTGAATACTGTTTGGTGTTTTATTGCCCGTTAACCGTACAAATTTGTAAGGCCCTGTAACATCGGTATGCACCACCAACGAAAAGCGGTTTGCGCCATAAGTAGTTGGATCTGCCCGGTTAATGTTGAAATTATAAGTAGGATGGGCGGTAATTTCGAGCGAATCTTTCGTAAAGGCATCTTTTAAAAAGATGCGGTAGTGGCTGTCAATGGTTTCTGCCCCTGTAAATTGTATCTGATAAATACCTGTAGAAGAAGCTTCGGCGTATAGGCTTACCGATTTTATGGTACGCAAACTGCCCATATTATTGATAACACAAGGGCTACCATCGGCGGTGTTGCTGTACATGAAAATGAGTTGGCTTGGCGCAGTAAGGTAAACAACGTCCTCATTTTCATTAAGGTTGTTGCTGGAGGCTTCTTTGAAGTTGATGAGGGTTTCGTTGTACAAAATACTGTCTTGTACCAGTTTTATTCTTAACGAAGGGTTTTTAAGGGCAATTGAAAATACGGTAGGGATATTCGCCACCGCCGGATAGGCTACCTTGGCCGCTTCCTTAAATGTTACCGTTGCAGAGGAATTTGTGGCTTTCACAAAAAAGCCTTCTCCCGATAAGGCATACCGACTGCCGCCATTCAATGCCGAACCGTCTATATTACTGGCACCGCTGCCCGTTCCTGATAATTGATAGGTGCCGAAACCAAGCCCGTTTACGTTATTTAACGTGTAAATTGTGGGCCGGGTACCCGCCATATTGGTAAGAACTATCTTTTCAAGATCAATAGTAGAGGGGTAGGGGTTGCCAACCAGGTTAAAACCATTCTTATTGCCCGGGTTATTTGTAAACGATAGCGCAGACGAAAAAGAGGTAACTGTTTGTATGTTACTTGGCGCAACAGCCGTATTTTTAATATTATAATAAGTGGCTGCCGAAGTAAATACCGGCCTTTGCACCAATACATCGCCGGTAACAATTTTACCCGTAAACCTTATCGTAGTATTATTTGGATTGGGATATGGCGGTATAAATGAATTGCCTGATGTATTACCAGCCTGTGTGAGTACTCTGTCGCCTCTAAAAAAGAACAGGACGCCGTTTCCCATCGGGATATACTCGTTGATACTCGCCCATCCCTTGTAATCGCTGCCGATAACGTTCCTCGTGGTTGGGTCTATGTCCGATTCCTTATAAACCAAGGGGGCCGAATTATTATTTGGTGACGCATCGAACCCATTATTATTCACAGCTCCCGTGGTAAAGCTGGAGTTACCCGGGCCTGATACTAAGGTTGTTTTTATCGGCTCGATAAAGTCATAGCTGTCAATAGCGCCCGGCGACTGTGAAGAGACCGGAGCGGAGAGCAAGCGGTAACCCCGCCGGTTAGCCCCGCCGGGGATATAACGCTCCGCGAAAACGTTACCTGTAACTGTACCGCTGCCCGCATAAGTGGGTACCGAAGCCGTTAATGTAGCTGTGCTTTTTAGAGTAAGTGCACCGTTGCCAGCATTATCAATAGCCAAACCACCGGCTGTTAAGGTTAATGTATTGTAAACATCAAGTGGCCCGCCGGTTATCCTCACAATTCCCGATGAAGCTGTGTTATTTACTATAAAACTGCCAAATTGGGCGGTGCCGGCCGTATTTGTGCCGGTATATAGCTGCGGGGTGAATGTTCCGTTCCAGGCAATGGTTGATGTATTAGCTACTGCGGCTGTATTCATAGTGCCGCTGTTGTATACATTACAACCCACAGTTAATGTAAACGTACCTAGATTTAAGCTGGAGCCGGATGCAATAGTTACCCCATAATAAGCCCCATTAGCCGTTAATATAGGCTTATTGGTTACACTCGGGATATTTAGACTGGCGGTGCCATCTGAAGGCGGGGCAGCGGATGCAACCGGGTTGCCCGATGCTGGAGTGCGCCAATTACCTGCAACGTTTACATCGGTGCTTGTTGTGCCTGTCCAGGTGTAAACAATTGATCCGCCTATAGCCGCAGCGTTTGCAACATTGCCTACTATGGTACCTGTACTGGTAGTAAAGGTCAGATAGTTTAACTGATTAAAATACTCGGCCTTTATCCAATCACCTGTTTTGGCAGTATTCGATATCCGGGCTTCGTCAATAATTCCATTAAACCACCAATTAAAACCGCCCTCGCCTACACCGATGTACAGCGGGTTTAATGAACTTGGCGACGTGTTTGTTGTCAATACTTTGTTAGCAATACCGTCAGTATACGTGCGTAGCGTATTATCGGTAGTATTAAATACGCCCTGTACATAATGCCAGCCGGTAGTGGTAAAGGCAGGGGCGGCAGGTGTGCTGGTTCTGTTTATTTGTGGCGATTCGGCTTCTATTGTATTATCAGTATAAACCCCCAGTTTATATCCACCGCTGGCACTACCGGTAGCTATTTGGTTGGTCATGATCTTTTGATCGATGCCGGTAGCGTTTAGTTTGATCCATGCCGATAGCGTAAACGAAGAAGAAATGTTTACTGCATTGGCGGCTACCCGCGTATTGGTGCCGTTAAAAGTGTAGGCGTTGCTACCAATAATACCTGTTGTGTTGCTTGCAGCCGTAAGGTTACTGGTTGTACCGGTATGCAGGTTGGCGGTTGCATCGGCAGTGGTGCTACCTGCTGCCGCGGCTTCGCTAAAGTGGTAAACAGCCTGGTAGTCGGTTGGCCAGGTGGCATTACCAAAACTGGTGTTGTGCGCCGGTATTAATGATCCGAAATAGAAGGTTAAGTTAGTGGTAGTTGTATTTAAAACAGGTACTTGTACCCAGGCAAGCAAAGTGCCTGTGCTGGCGTCAAAGCTTTCTACCTGGTAAAATAACTCGTTAGTGCCGCCAACTGCAGTAAAGGCAAAGTCGTAACCGTTTGTACCCCCTGTTGGGAATTTAACGTTAGTGGCACAATTAACGCCCGATTTAAGCGCATCTTCTTTGATATAAACCAGTACCGGAAAATTGCTAACCGCTCCAACCATGCCCGCCCCCGTTTCATTTAAAGTAATAGATTGACTAAATGCGTAATTGCCCGACGCTACTGTTTTAGTAACCGTAACGGTTTGAGTGGCGGTACTTGTACACCCACCGGCATTGGTTGCCGTAACTGTGATCAGTTTTGCTCCAGCTGTAGCCCATGATACAGAAAAAGGCCCGTTGCCGGTACCGGTAGCAGGCGTGCCGCCTGAAAAATCCCAACTGTAAGTTAAACCGGCCACGGGTGTAAGAGTTATAGTGGCATTAGCACCTGTAGCAACCGTTGACGTAGCAGTGAACACAGGTGTGGCGGGAGAGGTGCTGGCAGTAATTGTTACCGCTGTACGAAAGCTTTCAAAAGTGCCAGATTTATAACTAACGTAATAAGTGGTATTTGCGGTGACAACCGGAGTTATAATTGTACTGCCACTGGTAGATGATAGCAAAGTACCGCCTGCCGACGCCGTATAGAGATTGTATGTGCCTCCTGCTGGCAATCCACCAGATACAGATATGGTCGCTGGGCTGCCTATACAAGTTGCCGGGGCGGTTGCGCTTGGTGCGGCCGGCACAATAACAATAGCGGTTGAAGTGCTTATTGGAGTTTGTGGAACTACCGTAAACGTGTAGCTCATGGTAGCCGTAAGCGTATAGTTACCAATGGCTAACGTAGATGTGTTGAATGAGCCCGTGTACGAACCACCTGTGCCCGTTACAGCACTAAGTGGCGGTAATGTATAAACTACACTGGTAACAAACCCAATACCCGGATTTGCATTTGCGCTTACGGGGATAGGAGTGCCCACACCATAAGTGGCCGGGTTAGTTGCGGGCGAAGTTATGGTGATACTTTGTGCATTGCCATGTATGCAAATGCCCAAGAATAAGCCAAGGAGAATAACTATTCTTAAGTAGGACTTTACGATTGAACTGCACTCATCGGGTGGTAAAAGCATGTAAGCATTGTATATCTTCGATACACAAGTTACAAACCGAGGGGAGCGCACAACCCCACGCTCTACTGTTAGTTTTAAATAATACTAATAAATATTTGGCCTGAAAAAGGAAATGCCTTGTAACTAACTGTTAATTTGTTAATTACAAGGCATAATTAATGCTGTTTAAAATTATGCTGCTAACGCTTTATTATTTTTATAAAGCCTGTAAGCGCCAAAGATAAGTGCAGCAACAACTAATACATAAACCCAGGTATCAAGTGGGACAGGGCATGCCCCAACATCTTCTGGATCTGCATCTCCGCCGCAAGGGTTAGGATCAATATCACCTTGAGCTAATGCAAAAGAAATATTAAGAATCACTATTGAAATTGTAAACAAAATCTTTTTAATTATACTCATTTAGTGTTATAGCTTGATGAATTTATTATTGCCTACAATTTCTTTTGTCAGATTATTTATTAATTGAACAAAATAAGTTCCGGGCTTTAAGCCGGCAATATTGTCTCGCCAAGTTAATTGTGTGGATGTTGCAGTTTTAACAACCCTTCCCACACCATCTGTGATTTTTATAGTATAGCTTGGAGTAATTGTTAAAGGCGCATTAATAGCGACGTTTATGATGTCTGCAGTAGGATTTGGATATACGCTTAACATATTATTGATAACGTTTCCCGATGTATTTGAATACATTAAAGTTGCTATTTTCGAATAAGTGACCGTTCCGTCGAAGTCTTCTTCTTTCAAGCGGTATTGGTTCAGCCCTATAATTGGCGAATTGTCCAGGAAGTAATAATTTCCTAAATTGTTTGATTTTACATCTCCTAAAACTTCAAACGTTTTGCCGTTATCAATACTTCTTTCAACCACAAACTTGGTGTAGTCAAATTCGTTCTCGGTGGTCCATGCTATTTTAGCACCGCTAAGTATTTTATTAGCAGTGAAGTCGAGCATTCTCAAAATCTTATTTTGATTTTTTCGGATAATTATTTGAAACCTGTTTTTTCCAAAAGTGGCTGCGTTTGTCCTGTCTAAATTAAAGTTATAAGTAGAATGAGCTCGTAAATCTAAAGAGTCGTTTTTTAACTTGTCCATCAACCAAACATCGTATAACGAAGGTATTCCCTGTATATCGTTTAGTTGTAACTGATATATCCCGGTTACATTTCCGTTAACTGATAATGGCACAATTTGGGCATTTGTACTTGGCAATGGCATTGTGCTAACCGCTAATGCTACATCGTCTTTTGAGTAAGCAGATAAGCTTTCAAAAGCGCCACTACCACCTAAATCGATACCATCTTCTTCTTCGATATACTTTTCACTTGCACCTTTTTTGAAAGACAAAATAACGTTGTCGTGGTTGGTTGAATCTATAGCCAACCTGATTCTCATAAAGCCGCCTTTATCTGATTCAGTTGTTGAAGCACTACTTAGCAATAGATTTGTGGCGGCAGTTAATTGTGTTGTTGTTTTTGCCGCCTCTTTAAATGTAAATGTAGCAGGAGCGGTTGTTACGCGTATAAAAAATGCCTGCCCGCTGGTAATGATACCTTCGTTACTGCCACCAGTGCCGTTACCACCAGCGGTACCCCTTACGTAGGTATCATATTGATTAGTTTTTGGATTGAACTGATAAATACTTGTAGAAATAGTTCCGGTTGTTGTATAGCCTGCGCTATTATCCCAATCTATTGATGATGCGTAGGGGTTACCTGCCAGCTGCAAACCGTAAGATGCAACTGCACTAAGAGCACTACGCGTTAATGTAACTGAATTATTAGTCCAGTTTATAAGTTTAATATCACCTTGATTAAGTGTGCCTGTGTTTGAAAAAACAACATTTTCTGGCGCTACGTATGGTGAAACTATTTTTGCAGTTGTATTATTAATCCTGTCTCCTCTAAAGTAAAATAAGTAACCCATACCTGCATATAAATATGCTGTAGACGGTGTTCCTGTAACATTGAGTACAGGTGCACCAATTGCAGTTATTGGCCTAAAATTGCTGCTTGTAAAAGAAGTACTGGTGCCAGCAAAGTCTTCACGGTATAAATATAACGTTGGGTTACCAGTTGCAGTAGGCGTATTTGTACATCCCGTACAAGACGTCAAACCGGTTACAATTGCACTTAAAGGCACATACGTTAGCGAGGAAACCGGAAAAGTGGCATTTGTACCCGTAGATACAGGAGATGACATTATACGATAATTTCTGTAAGTATAGTTTCCGCGGGTAGTATTGTATGCAGGCGCGGCCGAACTTGATCCAGTTACATACCGCTGCACTTGGTAATTACCACTAAATGTAGTCGCGCTTGGAACAGGGCCGATAGTTGCCGAGCCCGATGCATCAGATTTTAAGATAAAGGTACCACTATTTGCGACCGTTCCGCTGGTTACATTTAATGCTGATGTAGATGCCATGGTAAATATGCCGGCATTTGTTAAAGCAGCACTTCCTGTCATATTTAATATTGAACCTGCGCCTAAGTTTGAAGTTAAAGCAGCATTAGTCAATGCGACAGCTCCACCGTTGATGGTTGCAACTGTATTTGCGGTGGTGGTTAAGCTATTACTAAGAGTCAGAGTTTTACTATTTAACGCCAATACGGGTGTGGCATTTCCATCAAAAGTTAATGCACCTACTGTTAAACTTGCAGATAAGATAGGTAAACGCGTATTCGCGTTAGGAATGTAAATGTTGGCTGCCGGGCTGGCTGCGTTCGGTGCGGTGGTTATAGTGTTATTATTAAGCGTTAAATAATTATTTGCAGCATTGAAGTCAGCGCTGTTTGTGCCAACCCATTTGTAAGTTGTTAAAACCGTAAAAGATACGCCGGTTATGTTGCCGGATGATGCGTATTGTTTATATGGATTTGCTTCGGTAAAAGCATTGGTAGCTGTTGATAAAGAAAAATTGAGAGGCCCTGTACCCGCATTGGTATTAGTTAGGTTGCCAAGCAAAAAATAATAAAACGTGCTGCTACCTGTATAACTATTGAAATTCTCCGTCATCCCGGTAACTGCCGTATTGGTTCCGTTAAAGGCAACTGTAGCGGTTATGGGTTGCGCATCAGAAAAATATTGGGTAGTAGATCTGTATATCTGTCCGTTTTGAAAATATGGGTTAACGCTAATGTTGCTGGGTATATCAAATTGATTGATAGTGAAAACACCATCAACCACCATCTTAAAACTGAAGAGTACGATGTTTGTTTGACCATACGAAAGCGACCCGCTGGTTATACCATTTGCCGTAAAATTATTATCGGTTGATGTGAGCGTTGGCGGCGCAATGGTAAAGGTAGTTCCTGTAATGTTAACATTCGGGCTTATGTTGGTAGTGCTTGTGGTTAGGGCGTTAGTTTGGGATGTAGCAAAGCTAAACTGCATAGTGCCGGCAGCTTGCGCCAGGGTGTTAAAGTTGTAGTTGATATCAGCAACTATAAAATAGTAGGTAGGGGTACTACCAGTTGTAATTACCTCGCTGATATTGGTGATAGATAGTGAAGCAATTGCTGACGATAAATAATTGTAAGAAAATTGTGCTCCACTAACTTGCACAGCGCCTGTAAACGTGTTTGCCGCAGTATTCTTGTACAATTTATAGCCTGTAAAATAAAATGAAGGGTTTTGACTTGAATATGTTGTGTTTATTGTAAAACTATTATAAGTATTTGCACTGCCCGAAGTAATGCCGAAACCAAATAAAACAACAGAAGTTTGGCCTGGCCTCAGCGTACCTTGTGTAATGCCGTTTGCAGACGCATTTGCATCTGTTAAACTGGCAGCAAGAACTGCAATGTTGATAGTTGTCGACGAGTTGCCGGTAATATTATTGCCGCTGGCCGTATAATTAGTGGCCGCAGATACAACAGTTGGAGTACCGCTGATGACACCGGTAGAGGTACTGAATGATAAACCTGCCGGAAGCGTTGGTGTGATTGCATATCCCCCTGCCAGGATCCTTTTAACGCCGCCGAAATTATAGTCAGAATAGTATAAGTTGCCGGATGCATCCATCGCTATAGCAGGCGGCGAATCGCCTGTAGTAGCAATCCGGTTAACCACACCTGACGGGCTGATTATGTTGATAGAGCTGCTTCCGGCGTCAGCTTCATAAATATTGCCGGATGCATCTACCACCATGTTTCGAGGCGAATTGAATGACGTATTTGCCGCAACAAAGGTTGATGGGACGGTGCTGCCCGCCGGCACCTTTAATATAGAATTGACACTATTGTTCGGGAATGCTCCGGGTACCGAAATATACATATCACCGGCGGTGTTAACAGCTACACCCCAGGGCGCATTTAAATTACTGATGTATGCAGTGCCTGCACTAGTGGCGGTGGTGGCTATCTTGTAAATCTTTCCGCCATTGGCAATCGTGCTATTTCTGTCTACCACATAGATGAAATTTCCCGTCGGGTCAAATGCTAATGCCGTAGGTTCGTCAAAACCCGTGATCTGGGTTTTAGTGCCACCTGTAGTGGTTTTAAAAATTTTACCTGTGCCTGTACTGCCGTTAATGCCTCTATCGGCAACATAGGTAGTGCCTGCCGCATCAACTATCACCCCGGCAGGGCGGGTATAAGAAATGCCTGCAGCAGTGTTTTGAGTAAAAGTAAGCGTGCCTGAAGAATTGTATACATAACAGGCTTTGTTATTTTCACTTGTTACATATATCTCACCCGTTGTTGTACGTACCGTTATGCCATTACTATTAGTGTTGTTATTAGAAGGAACATTAAGAATGCTTGTTGCAGGCCCGAAAGTGCCCACCGGGCCACCTGTATTTGAAGGCGACACTACCGGCGAAACCGCAACGTTTGTAATAAAGGTTTGCGGCGTAGTGTAAGTAATCACCGGGGCTTTCGGGTTAATGGTTAGGTTAACGTTTGCCGTGCTGCTGCCGGTCGAACTGCTGGCGGTAACCGTGTAAGTTGTAGGAATTGAAACAACCGTAGGTGTGCCTGATATAACGCCTGTTGTACTTATGCTAAGCCCGGCAGGCAATGCAGGACTTGTTGATGCGCTAATGATAGTGCCGCCACTATTGGTGGGTGTCAGGTTGCTAATTGCAACATTCGATGTGTAAATCTGTGGATTAGTATAGCTGAAAACAGGTGGATTAACAACCGCTAAATTTAAGGTTGTGGCCGAGCTGCCATTTTGGTTAAATGCAGTTATGGTATAATCTGTTGCAGGTGATAATGCTGTGGGAGTTCCCGTAATTTGCCCGTTTGTTGCGTTGAAAATTAATCCCGTAGGTAAGGCAGGGCTTATGCTGTAACCTGTAGTTATAATTTTTCTGATTAAATTGTTGCCATAATCTGCGAGAAAAATATTACCGGATGTGGGATCGAAATTCAATCCTCTTGCAGCGTTGAAAGAGGCTGCCGTACCTACACCATTTGCTGAACCGGTTGTACCAGCGACACCTGCGATGGTTGTTACCACTCCCGCGGGAGTGATAAAACGGACAGTGTTATTGCCGCTATCATTGATGTAAACATTATTTGAAATATCAACAGTTAATCCACGAGGCGTTAAAAAACTTGCTGCTGTACCCGTTCCATCAGCCGATCCTCCCGTAGTATTACCAGCAAGCGTTGTTACTACGCCAGCGGGAGTGATTTTTCTGATGAGGTTGTTATTTTGATCTGCAACATATAAGTTTCCCGAATTATCTACCGCCATCCCATTGGGTCCGTTAAAACTTGCACCGTTACCGGTACCATTTGTAGAACCAGCCGTGCCTGCTGCATTACCTGCGAAAAGCGTTACTGCGTAGGGGCTGGTAAGTGAAATTTTTCGGATTTGATTATTGAGAAAATCCGACATGTATATCGCGTTTGCGGATTGGGAATACGCAAATTCCACTGGACCATTAAATAATGCAGAAGTTCCTGTGGCATTATTGGTAGTACCGCTTGTGCCTCCCGAGTTTCCTGCAAATAAAGTTACATCGCCCGCGGCATTGATCTTTCTGATTTGATTATTACCATAATCAGCTACATATAGAGATGCCCCATCTTCAGTTATTCCATATGGGCCATTGAATAGTGCGCCAGATCCATTGCCATTTGTGCTGCCGGCAGCGCCGGTAGCACTTCCTGCAAATAGCGTTACTGCGCCGGTAGGAGTAATTCTCCTGATTTCATTGTTAACTTGGTCGGCAATATAAAGATTACCCGTAGCTGAAATGTCTACTCCGCGTGGCGAACTAAACGAGGCTGCGGTACCTGTCGCGTTAGTTCTTCCTGCTGCGCCGCTCCCTGCAAAAGTGGATACAGTGCCATATACGGCTGCAGGTACTGCACCTCCGCTATTCGTAGGCGCTATAGCCGTTGATAAGGCAACGTTTAAAGTTAACGATTGAGGAGTGGTATAACTAATGCTTGGGGCCTGCCCGTATCCCTTTCGTCCGATCAAACAGCAAAATAATACGGATAAAATTATATATCTGAGTAAAAGTTTCATCATTAATCAGGAGCTTAGGATTGAACATTGCTGCTCGCGCGCATACTGCAAAAATGGTGCAAGCAATGGGCAAACGGCAGTTTATAATTATTATTTAATATTGTGATGTTAATTACGCTAAATTTAAACAATTAGATTTTCCAAATAAAGGAATCCACGTAATTAATGTCTGCTATAAATGTGTAATTGAATACCCGATATGGGTAATTAATTGCGCATAAATTGCTCTATGGACAAATATTTTCTTAGTATTTAATATGTGGATTTAATAGCCAACTGTTGGTATTCCCATAAGGAGTAATGGCATTCTTCTAACCGTATAAATGTTCCTAATTCGGGTTTTATTTTCGCTAATTATTGATGAACTTTCCCTCACTGGAATTGACTATAATTTATGCGTAAAATTTACACGGCAACCCTTTTTAGTTTTCTATTTTTTTGCTGTGTTACGCAGGTGTTTGCACAAAGGCAATTGGTTGATGCGGTTGCCAAAAAGCAGCTGGATCAGATTGCTGTTGCAGCAGGC
This sequence comes from Mucilaginibacter glaciei, assembly GCF_014773245.1. Lineage (GTDB taxonomy): Bacteria > Bacteroidota > Bacteroidia > Sphingobacteriales > Sphingobacteriaceae > Mucilaginibacter > Mucilaginibacter glaciei. Next base: position 127,826 of record NZ_JACWMX010000003.1, read on the forward strand.
CAAAAGTTTGACGCCAATTTTCTAAGGGCTCTGTTGCTGGCACCGGCCCGAGGCTGGGCAACGCAGCGCAAAACAAAAACAGGTAACTTAATTAAGTTACAGGGGGTTAATAATTCGGGGTTCCCCATTTACCTGGTTACGCATAATAACACCATTGCCGCCGCTACAACAGGCACAAACGCAGTACAGCCCGGCGGTGCGCTGGGGCTCAACCTATCGGGATCAACCGTGGTTTTAAATAACAAACTGGGCATTTGGGATGGCGGGCAAGTGTATAGCCAGCACCAGGAATTTGCCGGTAAAACTATTACGGCTAAAGATGGCTCGGCTATTTTAGATCACTCCACACACGTTGCCGGTACCATGCTGGCAAAAGGGGTTTACGCGCCTGCTAAGGGGATGGCCTTCAATGCAAGCACCCTATCTGCCTGGGATTTTGATAATGACGTGGCCGAAATGAGCACTGCGGCACCGGGTTTATTGCTATCTAATCACTCCTATGGCGATGTTGCGGGCTGGGATTATAACAGCAGCGCAGCCCGGTGGGAATGGTACGGTTTGCCGGGCGACTCGGTTGATTACAACTTTGGTTTTTATGACGAACGGGTGCAAGCCTGGGACAAGATCGCTTATAATGCACCTTATTACCTGATAGTTGAATCGGCAGGTAATAGCCGGAGCAGTAATGGCCCTGCTATTGGCGAAACCTATTATGGCTATCAAAGCCGCACCAATGCCAATGTTGTTAACAAAGGCCCGCGGCCCGCAGGGATCAGCAATAATGGCGGTTACGATATTATCAGCACAACGGGCAACGCAAAGAATATATTAACGGTAGGCGCAGTTGCCGGGTTACCTAACGGGCCCGTTAACCGCGACGACGTAAAGATTTCGTTTTTTAGCAGTTGGGGGCCTACGGATGATGGACGCATCAAGCCTGATCTGGTTGGCGACGGCGAGAATGTATTGTCGACAGGTGTTACCGGCCCGACGGCGTATTTAACCTTGTCGGGTACGTCTATGTCGGCACCAAATGTTACAGGCTCCTTGTATTTGCTGCAGGAATATTATTTGCAAAAAAACGCGGGCAGCTTTATGCGCGCGGCTACTTTAAAAGGCCTGGCCTGCCACACCGCTTTCGACGCCGGCAGGGTTGGGCCCGATTATATTTATGGATGGGGATTATTAAGAATGCCCACCGCGGCACAGGCCATTACCGATAACGGCGTAAAAAGCATGATCAACGAGGCTACCCTTGCCCAGGGCCAGCGACGTACATTTGATGTCGTAGCTTCGGGGAATGGGCCATTAGCGGTGACCATTTGCTGGACAGACCCTGAAGGTACCATTACTGCCGATGGTACGGTTAACAGCCGCACCCCCAAACTGGTTAATGATTTAGATATCCGCATAAGCGATGGCACTAATACTTTTAGTCCGTGGGTGCTAATGCCCGATAACCCGGCAGCCGCTGCGACAACAGGTGATAATATCCGTGATAATATAGAGCAGGTTTACATTGCCAATGCTATTCCCGGTAAAAAATATACGGTTACTATTACGCATAAAGGCACCTTAACATCGGGCAGCCAGGCGTATGCTGTTATCGCAACTGGTATTGGCGGATCGGCCTATTGCACATCCGCCCCAACATTTACTGCCGATTCTAAGATCAATAATTTTACAGTCTCGAACGTTAACTATACCGCGCCCGCAGGTTGCACGGGCTATACCGATAACACGGGCAGCACCATACAGTTGGAGCAGGCGCGCACCTATCCATTTAGTATAACGTTGGGTACTTGCGGTGCTAATTTTAACAAGGCCGCTAAGGTGTATGTCGATTGGAATGGCAACGGCATTTTTGACAATAACGAGCTTGCTGCCGTTACAAGCGTTATTAATGGTACCGGCACTTACACAGGCAACATTACCGTGCCGCTATCTGTTGTGGCGGGCAACTTTGGTTTGTTACGGGTAGTGCTTACAGAAACGGCCGATACCGCCAGGATAACACCCTGTGGCAACTATTTAAAGGGAGAAACGCAGGATTACCGCGTCCAATTCTTTAAACCAACAGCCGACGCGGGGATTACTAATGTATTGAACGGCGAGGCGGGCACATCGTGCGCTGTAGCTACGGCGGTAACCGTAAGAATAAAGAACTACGGCAGCGCAGTCATAAGCAATGTGCCGGTTACCGTTACCGTAACATCGCCTGCGGGTACGGTAGTCACCTTTAATGAAGTGTACACAAATACCATTGCCGTTAACGACGAGGTGGACTTTACTTTAACCGGCAAGTTTAATACTACGGCAGGTGCAACTTACACCATTTCCGCGCAAACAACCCTGGCCGGCGACCCTATTGCCACCAATAACCGGGCAACGGGTTCTATTATCATTAGCCAGCCACCGGTAGCTAATGACCTTTCGGCCTACTTGTGTGCAAACAATAACACCTATTTGCTAACAGGGAATGGCGATGGGCAGCTGCTATGGTACCGATCATTAACCGATGTATTGCCGTTTGCATATGGTAATACGGTAATAACAGCGCAAGCACCCAACAATAGCACCTTCTATGCGGGGCTTAACGATTTTAGCGGGAACGTGGGGCCGGTAAATAAAAGCGCTTTCCCGGCGGGTGGATATAACCAGTTTACACCCGATGTAAAAGTGCGCACCAGTATACCTGTTGTGATAGAAACCGCCCGACTGTACATTGGTAACCCCGGCAAGGTAACCTTTACTGTAAAGGCCGATAATGGCCAGGTGGTATCATCAACCACGTTAAATGTCGCGGCTACGCGGATAAACCCGGCTGCCGGCGCTCTTACAGATGACCCGACCGACCAGGGGAGAGTTTACAATCTTAACCTTACACTGCCTTCAGCAGGCAACTATACCATCTCAACCACGTACGAAAACGGAGCTACTTTATACCGTAACAATGGCGGCGTTACCGGCTACCCTTTTAACATCGGTAATATTTTTAGCATCACGGGTAACAATGCAACGTCGCCCACAAATGCAAGCGATACTACCTACTATAAAAACTTCTACTACTTTTTTTACGATGTGCATGTGAAAAGCACCAGTTGCCCTTCGGCGGCGCGGCAGGCAGTTGCGTTGAATAAGCCCGTTATCACCCAAAATGGCGAAGTACTTAACTCCAGCTTTGCGAGCGGCAACCAATGGTTTTTAAACGATAAGGAGATAGAAGGCGCTACAGGTGCTACTTATTCGCCATTGCAAAGCGGCAAATACCAGGTAGGTGTAACCGTAGGTAACGGGTGTTTAAGTAAATCGGATGTGTTTAACTATGCGCTTATTGCCAGAAACCCCGATAAGTCGACTGATATTGGGTTAGCTATTTTTCCTGTACCGGCGGTGGCCAATGTTAATGTTGTTTTTGTTGCACTGGCTGCAGGCAACCTCACCCTGTCGTTAATAAACACAGCGGGGCAGATTATTTACCAGCAGCAGCAAAGTATAGTGGCAGGTAATTTTAGCACGGTAATTAATGTAGCAGGCCAGTTGCCGGGTACTTATTTGCTAAAGGTATCGCTCGATAAAAAGTCGTATTCTAAAAAGATCATCATCACCAAATAAGCGTAGCCGCGATCACCACGGGGTTAAAAAGTGTATTTCAATCCCAGCCCAGGTGCCAGGTCAAAGAAGGGGCCGGTGGCAAATTCTATCCGCGGGTTAAGGTCAAGGCTGATGGCAATTGGTGCCCGGTCAATCTTATATTCCAGGCCTAAAACACCATCGGCCCCTATTAAAACTTTGCTTCGGTAGTAGTTATCGTTACCAAAGGATTTGTCGACCCTGTTGCCAACCCCACCCAGGTGGCCGCCTGCGCCATAATAGAAGTTTAGGCCGGGGACATTAAATGCCTGTAGATGAAATTCATACAAACCTGTCAGTGCTGCACCATGACTCCGCAAACCAATGATCGCTTCCAGCGCGCTGGTTTGGTTGAGAAAGTATTTCCCGGAGATGCCGTTTTCATATCCGCCAAATTTTAAGCCGATGGCCATTTTATAATCTTGTGCGGCGGCACGGTTGGTGATCAATAAAAAGCAAAACAAGACAAGGGTGATTGTAATTAGTTTTTTCATTTGGGTTGAACGTAGGTTGTTGATCCTTTTGCAGGTAGCAGCCTGGTGATAAATGTATTCCGGTGTCAGTTATTTGACCTCGGAAATGATAACGCACAAATAAGCCTTTTATGGTTGTAAAAATTAATCTGAATAAATTACGGGTAACGATTGACCTGATATTACATGCCATTTTTTAGCCGAAATAAACTAAATTGCTTCAAAAATCTTCAACTTTATTTGCATGAAATATACATCGGGATTATATATAAAAGCATTGTGGCTTGTTTTCTTAGCAGGTTTTTCGGCAGGGTGTGTAAGGGGGCAGCTGGGCCAAAATATAAGCGGGCACTACAAAAACGGAATGGTGGTTTGCGCCTACCCCGATGCCGCCAAAATAGGGATAGAGATCATGCAAAAGGGCGGTAACGCGGTAGATGCAGCCGTGGCGGTGCAGTTTGCGCTGGCCGTAACCCACCCGCAGGCGGGCAACATTGGCGGTGGCGGTTTTATGGTGTACCGGTCGGCATCAGGTAAAACCAATACGCTCGATTTTAGGGAAAAGGCCCCCGCGCAAGCCAGTACCGACATGTACCTGGATGCCGCGGGGAACGTGATACCCAACAAAAGCTTATATACCCACCAGGCGTCTGGCATACCCGGTTCTGTAGACGGGATGGTAGAAGCACATAAAAAGTACGGTAAGCTCAAATGGGCCGACCTGGTTGACCCTGCCGTAAAGCTGGCCTTGAACGGCTTTAAAATGACGGCGCGGCTGGCAGCCGATATTAACCGGAACGCCGGCCAGTTTAAAAAATACAACCCGGATAAAAACTATCTGACTACCAAAGTTTGGCAGGAGGGCGACGTGCTGGTGCAGGAAGACTTGGGTCACACGCTGGAGCAGATCCGTGATAAGGGCCGTGCAGGCTTTTATGATGGCACCGTTGCCGATATGATGGTTGCCGAAATGAAGCTGGGCAACGGACTGATTACCAAAGCCGATCTGCAAAACTATCATTCCATCTGGCGCAAACCGGTAACCGGTAATTATAAGGAGTATAAGATCATTACCATGCCGCCACCATCAAGCGGTGGTGTTGCTTTACTGCAGCTGCTTAAATCTGTTGAGCCGTACCCGATGCACCAGTGGGGGTTCAATAAAGATTCGACCGTGCAACTGATGGTAGAGGCCGAGCGCCGGGTGTATGCCGACCGCTCCAAATACCTGGGTGACCCGGATTTTTACAAAGTCCCGGTAGATAGCCTGCTGAATACCAAATACATTTTAAGCCGAATGCAAAACTTTAACTGGAATGCGGCCACGCCAAGTACCAGCATCCAGCCGGGGGCCATTGCTGGTTATGAAAGCGAGCAAACCACCCACTTTAGCATAGTGGACAGGGAGGGCAACGCGGTATCTATCACCACAACTTTGAATGATACTTTCGGCGCGCATATTTTTGTGAAGGGCGCGGGCTTTTTGCTGAACAACGAGATGGACGACTTCAGCTCGAAACCGGGCGTGCCCAATATGTACGGCCTGCTGGGCGGTAAGGCCAACAGCATCCAGCCCAATAAACGCATGCTCTCGGCCATGACGCCGACTATTGTGGAGAAGAACGGTAAACTATTCATGGTGGTGGGCACACCGGGTGGCTCTACCATTATTACCTCAGTTTTCCAGACGGTATTGAACGTGATCGAATTTGATAAAAGCATCCAGGGGGCGGTTGCGGCCAAGCGTTTCCACTCGCAGTGGATGCCCGACCTGCTTTATATAGAGAAGGACGCATTGGATAGCCTGACCACCGATAAATTGCAACAAAAAGGTTATAAGATCACCCCGCGCGGCCCGATAGGCCGGGTAGACGGCATCCTGAAAACCAAATGGGGCTACTATGAAGGTGGTGCTGACCCAAGGGGCGATGATACGAAGATGGGTTGGTAAGATTATTTATTGGATTAGGAAATTTAGCCTAAAAACGCAAAATGGGTTTACAAAGGTTTACATATTTCAGCTAAAAAATGACTTAATCAATTGTAAAACAGTTTTTTATGAAAAAGATGGGTTTACACTTCTTTTGGGGATATTTGGCGTTTGGATCACAAGCTGGCGTACGCCGGTGGCGTGTGACCCTGCCGCTACAAGTCAAATCATGCACAGGCGGCACGCGTGCGTTGGTTATTTAATAATCATGTCATGCGGGGAGCGACAGCGACGTGGCAATCTTAGCATATCGGATCGCCCCGCTGCCGCAAGTGTCCTCACTTGTGGCCCGTATGCAAGGTGGCGTTAGGGATAGGAGCGGATACCGGCCTTGTGCATAATGCCTGTAGGCGTATAAGTGGATAGCCCGGCCGCAGGCAACGCCCAATAAAAGCTATTGACGCCCACAATGAACTATCATAAAAAACGTTATGTTTGCCAGCTATGCGAAGCAGTGTAAAACAACAGGAAACTATCGATTATTTTTTGAAGATAGTTTGGCAAACGGTTGCTAACCGTTACAACCAGATAGTTACCGAATTTGGCATTACACAATCTATCGGGTACCTGCTTATTAATATCGATGAGGAGGGTACAACTGTATCACAGGCGGCGGCATTGCTGGGCTTAAAATCGACCAGCTTATCGCGTATGCTTAACCAGTTGGAAGAAACCGGCCTTATTTACCGCAAAAGTAACCAGGGAGACAAGCGGTCTGTAAAGATCTTTTTGACCGACCTGGGTAAGGAAAAACGCCAGCAAGCTAAAGACGTAGTGAAGCAATTTAATAATTATCTGAATGCCCACATCAGCGAGGCCGATAAGCAATACCTGACGGATATGCTTAAGAAAATAAACCAGCTTACGGTTAATTACAAACCCTGAAACATCCCTTAAATGAAGCTGCCAATTGTTAAAAAGTGTTAAGCTGCCGTTTTTGAATTATAAAACAATAAATTTGCCTTTTGAAAACGGGATGAATAGGGTATTACTCATTTTACTGGTGTGTGTTGTTGGCTTTGCCTCCTGCAAAAAAGCAGTGAGCGAGGTTGATAAGATAAACGTGCAGGCGGGCGTAGATAATAAGATCATATTAGATTATTTAGCTACGAACAGCCTAAGCAGTACCGCAAAACAGCTGGATAGTGCCGGCGTGGCTACCGGTATTTACTATGTGGTGCTGGCACCCGGCACTGGCAACGCGCTGTTTACCAACTCGACCAATATCACGGTAGATTTTACGGGTAAGGAACTGACAACCGGCAAATTGTTTACCAACGCCAATAACTTTCATGCTACCTATGCTTTAGGCGCTGTAATAAGGGCCTGGAAATTAGCTATCCCCCAAATTAAAAAAGGCGGGCGAATACGAATATTAACCCCATCACGTTATGCATACGGCGCTTATGACCAGCCGGATATAGGCCTGCCTGCAAACTCTGTGGTGGATTTTGATATTACACTTATAGATGTAACGAACTGATTTAGATGAAACAACGAATTTTTACTTTATTACTATTAGCCGTTACCGGCTTTACTGCGTGCAAAAAAAGCCAGGAAGCAGATCCTGATATTAAACAATACGATGACCAGCAAATACAGGGATATATAGCTGCCAATGGCCTGACCGGATTTGTTAAGGATACCGTAGCCGCGGATAGCTCGGGCATGTATTACAAGATCATTAACAAAGGCACCGGTGTGCCATTAGAATACTCTGACCGTGTTTCACTTGTATTTACGTTGAAGACTTTAGATGGTAAATACACTTCAAGCGATACTATTACAAATCATATTTATAGATACTTAGGCCAGTTGGCACCGTCTGCTACCGTGGCTGCCGCATCGTCGGCAAACTTGCCGATAGGTTTGCAGCAGGCTATCAAAAACATCCTGAAATATCGTGATGGCAGTATGCGTTTGCTGATCCCTTCGCGATTGGCATACGGTACAAAAGGGATTCAAAATGGCAGTATTACAAATGTTAATACCAATATTGCAGGTAACCAAAGCTTGGAGTATTATGTACACGTTATAAATGACCAGCAGGTGTATGACGACCTGGTGATACGCAATTATATAACAGCCAATAATTTAACAGGCTACTCCAAAACAGCCAGCGGTATTTATTATAAAAATGTGGTGGCCGGCGATAATGTGGCTATTATTGGTAGCAATTCTACCTATTCGGCAAATTACACGTTAAAGCTTTTAAATAATGTTCAGTTAGAAGTTGGTACTTCAGCCAATACTTCGTTTACTAACGGGGTGTCGGCAACAGAGCCGGTTGCGGGTGTCAAAGAGATTTTGTTGGGCAAATCCGTCGGGTCTGCAGTTTCCATGATAATACCGTCCAGGTTAGCTTACGGCATTTCGGGGAGTTCTACTACAATTCCTTCTAACGCTCCTTTATATTTCGATTTTCAAATAGTTACGGTAACTAATTAAGCATAAAATATTATTTGCTCAGCGCCTCCTTAAATACTTTTAAGCAGCGTTCGCGGGCAAAGGAATGATCTACAATGGGTTTTGGATATTTGCTAAAGTCGGCATATTCCGGAACCCATTTTTTTACGTATTGTAATTTCGGGTCGAATTTTTTCAACTGGCTCTCCGGGTTAAAAATACGGAAGTAAGGCGCGGCATCTGTACCGCTGCCGGCCGCCCATTGCCAGCCACCCACGTTACTTGCGGCTTCATAATCTAACAACTTACGGGCAAAATACCGCTCGCCCCAGCGCCAGTCGATCAGCAGGTCCTTACATAAAAAACTGGCCACCACCATGCGTACCCGGTTGTGCATATAACCGGTGGCATTCAGCTCGCGCATGCCGGCGTCTACCAGCGGGAAACCTGTTTCGCCCTTGCACCAGGCCTGGTACTGTTCCTCGTCATTTATCCATTTGATGTTATCATATTCGGGCCGGAAGGCATAATCTATCGTTTGCGGAAAATGATACATTATAACGCTGTAAAATTCCCGCCAGATCAGTTCATTCAGCCAGGTTTTTTCGTGCGCTTTGTTGGCATCCCGTGCGCAGCGCCTGATGCTTACCGTGCCAAAGCGTAAATGTATGCCGATGTGCGATGTGCCCGTTATGGCCGGGAAATCGCGGTTTTTTGCATAGTCGGCAATTACCTTATCGTATTCTTTTTCGGGATAGGTGATAGGGCTTTTCTCAAAACCCATATCCTGCAAAGACGGCACCGCAGGTGACCGGAATGTGAGCAGGTTTTTAAAATACTTTTCGGTAGGATAGGCCTTTAGGTAAAAGGGCTTTAACTTTTGATACCATTTGTTTTTATAAGGCGTATAAACCGTATAGGGCTTGCCATCATCCTTGGTTACCTCGTCTTTTTCAAATATGACCTGGTCTTTGTAGGTATTGAACGGGATATCGTGTTTTGCCAACAACTTTTTAATTGCTTCATCACGCTCTTTGGCGTAACCAGGCTCGTAATCATGATTGGTATAAACGCCTGCAATAGTGTATTCCTTGATGAGCGCTGCCCAGGCGTGTTCGGGTTTGTCATATACAACCAACAAGCCGCTATGGTGCTTGTGGCATTCTTTGTTGATCTCTTCAATAGCCTTGTAAATAAAGGTTACCCGGGCATCGTCCTTATCTTCCAGTTTATCCAGTATCTCTTTGTCGAAAATAAACAGGGGCAAAACCGGGTTGCCACTTTTAAGGGCATGGTACAAGCCGGCATTATCTTCCATCCGTAAATCGCGGCGAAACCAAAAAATGCTTACAGGGGTGCTCTTATCCATATATTTCTTTTAATGCCGATGCGATATCGGAGTAGGCAAAGCTATAACCGGCATCTTGTATTTTTTGTGAAGATACACGCGTACTGCCTAATACGACAGCGCCCATTTCGCCCAATAATAGTTTAATTACAAATTCAGGCACGTTAGGCGCCCAAAATGGGCGGTTAAGTTGTTTGGCCACTGCGTGGCTCATGTGCGTGTTGGTCACCGGGTGGGGGGCAACCATGTTATACACACTTGCCATGGTTTCGCTCTCAATACCATCCAGGTACATATCTACCACATCGCGGTGATGGATCCAGGGAATCCATTGCTTGCCGGTGCCAATAGGCGAGCCGACGCCAAACTTTGCGGGTAGTGCCAGCTGCGGCAATGCGCCGCCGTCTTTAGTCAAAACAACGCCCGTACGGTATTTTAAAATACGCAAGCCGAATGCCTGGCCTTCATCCACTGCCTTTTCCCATTCTATGCAGCAGGTGCCTAAAAAATCGTGTTGCGGCATGCTGTCTTCGGTAAGCAGTTCATCGCCCCGGTCACTGTAATACCCCGTCGCCGATGCCGATACCACCGATTTTACTTGGTTGGGTTTCTTTTTCATCAGGCTGTAAATCAACCCGATGGTTTTGGTGCGGCTGTCTACCAGTAGTTTTTTGCGCTCGTCTGTCCACCGTTTATCGGCAATGCCGGCACCGGCTAAATGTACAATCGTGTCTACCCCATCCAGGCAGGCTTCGTCTATCTGCCCTTTATCCACATCCCATAAAAAGGTTTTTACCTGAGGGTCTTTGCCTTCCGTACGGCTTAAGTGGCATACCCGGTAGCCCTTTGCCAATAGGGCCAGTGTAAGTTGTTTACCTATCAGCCCGGTACCGCCGGTAATTAATATATTTTTTTTAGTACTCATTAAAACTTAGTTCTTTTAATATAACTTCTTACCACTCACCACTCACCACTCACCACTCACCACTCACCACTCACCACTCACCACTCACCACTCACCACTCACCAATAACCACTCACAATTTATAATTCACAATTTCCCTTGCCATACCCTTGAAAATAAACAAGTGGAAAGGCCACATGGTGTACCAATATAACCTTCCGAAAAGGCCGCGGGGCCTAAAGGTAGCTACCTGGCTTAAAAAAGTTTTTTGGTTGCGCTCAATTATTTTGAACTCCAGCCAGGCCTCGCCGGGCAGTTTCATCTCGGCATAAAGTAACAGGCGGCAGTTAACGTTATCGGCCAGTAGCACGCGCCAAAAATCAATCACATCACCGGCAGATACCGTAACATTACTGGTGCGGCCGCGCCGAATGCCTACGCCACCAACCAGTTTATCTAAAAAACCGCGCAAGTTCCAGATCCAGTCCCAGTAGTACCAGCCGCGGTTACCGCCAATTGCCATGATGTTGTTAAGCACCTCTTTCGTATCACGCTCAAAAGGTTGTTTTACCTTATATTCTACCGTGCCGTTTTGGGGTACTTTTATCTGGTCCATAAAACCTGAGGTAAGATAACCCTTGTTAAGGGCATCCTTCCAGCTGCTCACTACCGAGTTTTGTTCTATCTTGTTAAAGGCCAGTTCCAGTGCTTCTTCATAGGTGATGCAATGGCGTTTTACTACAGTATCTATATCATGATTTTTCATGATGGTTTCGTTCTTCATGCTGTCTACCAGGCTTTGCGCCAGCGAATAGCTGGTAGAGGTGACAAAGTATAACCAGTAGGAAGAAATCTTGGGCGACAGGAATGGTATAATAATGATATGCCTTTTTAGTTTCCGCACCTTTGCATAAGTGAGCATCATCTCTTTAAAAGTAAGGATGTCCGGGCCGCCGATATCGAATGTTTTGTTGAATGCAACTTCATTTAATAACACACCTTCTAAATAACCCAGCACATCGCGGATGGCAATTGGCTGGCATTTGGAATTTACCCAGCGCGGTACGGTCATTACAGGCAATTTTTCGGTCAGATCTCTAATGATCTCGAACGATGAACTCCCCGAGCCGATAATTATGGCTGCCCGCAATACGGTTAACGCTGCCTTGCTTTCACTGAGTACATCTTCCACATGCCTGCGCGAGCTCAAATGATCAGACAGGTCAGAATCATTGGTGATACCACTTAAATAAATTATCTGCCGGCAATTGGTTTGATCTATCTGCCTGGCAAAATTTTCTGCCGATTGTGCCTCCAGTTTACCAAAATCGCCGGACTGCGACATGGAATGCACCAGGTAGTAAGCGGCGTCAATATCTGCGGGAAAATGTTCTATACTTTCGGGGTGCAGCAAATCGCCGGTGAGGAGGGTAACCTTATCGGTATAATCGCTTTGTTCATGAAAACGCCGCTTATCGCGTACCAGGCACACCACATTGTGGCCCGCCTGCAGCAGCACCGGGATGAGCCGTGTACCTATATATCCGTTGGCGCCTGCCAGTAGTATTTTCATGATAGTATTGCAACAACAGAAATGGCCGTGTGTTTTGATTGATACCGCAGCAAAAAATTAATGGTTGCTGCTTTGTTTCGCCCCATTTTGGTTTGAATAAATTTTATGGTATTATTCTTGGTCATTATTAGTATCCGTGGATGGTTTATTTACGTATCTAACCTAAATGAATAAACCCGGCGCAAGTTTAAGGGGAATTATTGCCCGATAAAAGTAACAATGGCCACAATTAGGCTAACCATTTTAAAACCTTCCCGCTACGGGTTGAACTGATACAAAATACTGTTTAAACAATAAAGGAATAACGCCATGATGTCGCCACATTTTCAAAAACTACTGATTACGCTTTTTTTAATGCTGATTATCTCTTTAGTAGTATTGGCCCTTTACTGCCGGAATAAATCGCAATCTTACATCGGCACGGGCCGGGTAGCCGAAATCGAGGCATGGTCTATAAAAGCAGCTTTTAGCTGGATACTTTCCGGCGGTTTATCAATCGGCTTTATACTTATGATTTTATAACTATAAAACAGCCTCCACATGCGGCTTGTATGTATCTGTTTTTACGTTAGCCTTTAATTCGTGCAATATATTGTATAGCCCAAAATTGGTACGGTTTACATAAATAAAGTGCTTAACGCCACGCGCCTGTTTAAACTCAGGCATCTTAGCTACCTTTTCTCCAAAACTGAACAAGTCTTCAAAAAAGGCGGTCTCGCTAAAATCAAAATGATCTGTAATGTAGGGCTTGGCAAACAGGCTGATCATCTGCTTAAAGGTGGTATAATAAAAGTCAACCTGCGCCGGGGTATCGTTTGGCAATATCATTTCCAGCTTACGGAAGGCTTTGATAGTATCTTCTTTACTGTCGAATAAATTTGTAGAGGTAAGCGAGAAGAAAGGATAATAAAAATCATCGGGCATTACCTTGATGCAACCGAAATCGATGGCGCCTAACTTACCATCCGGGGTTATCATAAAATTGCCGGGGTGCGGGTCGGCATGCACAGCGCGCATTTCATGTTGCTGAAAGTTATAAAAATCCCACAACGCCTGGCCAATGGTATTACGTAATTCCTGAGATGGATTAGTAGCCAAAAACTCTTTCAGGTGCATTCCTTCCAGCCAACCCATAGTAATGATACGCTTGCTGGATAATTCGGGGTAATACTTAGGGAATACAATATTATCGAGGTTGGCACACGCTTCAGAAAACTCGATGGACCGGCGTACTTCCAGCTCGTAGTCGGTTTCTTCTAACAGACGTTCTTCCACCTCACGCATGTACACATCCAGTTCCTTTTCGCTCATGCCGAGCATACGGAATGCAAAGGGCTTGATCAGTTTCAGGTCGGATGAAATAGAATCGCCCACGCCTGGGTACTGGATCTTTACCGCCAGCTTTTTACCGTTCAGTTCTGCCCGGTGCACCTGCCCAATAGAAGCGGCGTTGGTAGATCGGATATTGAACTTATCATAGATCTGATCGGGGTTTTTACCGAAATATTTTTTGAACGTTTGCACAATAAGCGGCCCGGATAAAGGCGGCGCATTATATTGCGATTGCGTGAACTTATCTACATACGCTTGCGGCAGCAGGTTTTTATCCATGCTCAGCATCTGCGCTACTTTCAATGCACTGCCCTTTAACTCGCTTAACGATTGATATATATCCGCAGCATTATCCTCATTCAACTCAGATTTATCCATATCCGGGTTAAACAGTTTTTTGGAGTAGTGTTTAATATAGTTACCGCCAATTTTAAAGCCTGTTTTTACAAATTTGGCGCTACGTTCCACCTTAGTGGTGGGGATACTATTTTGTTCTTTCGATGTGTTATCGCTCATGTTGTTTTTACTCAAATAATACAGCCAGTTGTTGCGGCGTCAAATCCGCATAATCATCAATAACAAGGCTGGCTACCTTGCTAATTACCCCCGCAGGGTGTGCGGTAGTGATGCCTGCTACCTTCATGCCTGCACTGTTGCCGGCCTTTAAACCCGCGGTAGAATCTTCAAAAACCACGCAACGCGCCGGATCGGTACTTAACTCTTCGGCAGCCTTTAAAAATATCTGCGGACTTGGTTTAGGTTCGCTTACCATGCTGCCAATAATAACAGCATCAAAGTATTGGCGGATAGGTATGGCGTTAAAAATAAAATCAACATCCTCCATGTCTGACGATGTTGCCACCGCCATCTTTACACCTGCATCTTTAAGTTTGGCCAGGAAGTTTTCTAAGCCTTTAATAGGTTTTAGGTACGGTAAAAAAGCTTGCTGATAAAAGTGCTTCTTTTCATCTGAAATGGCTTGCACAGTGGCTTCATCAGCCTGGCCAAAGTACCTGCGTACCGTTTCGGCTATCGGTATCCCGCTAATTTCGGCTTTGTAGGTTTCATTACTTAATTCGGGCAACCCTTTTAATTTAAAAAGTTGCTGCCACGCCTTATAGTGAAACGGCGTATTATCAACCAAGGTGCCATCCATATCAAAGATGACTGCGAAACCTGACTTTCCTAAGTACTCTCCGGCCAAGTGTGTCTTAATATTCTGATTACTATTACTCAATATATTTTTATAAACCATCTCCTTTGGAGAGGGTAGGGTGAGGCGTTTATAAACCCATCCTCTCTTTCATTCCGCCATTCTTAACCAAAAACTTGCCATACTCGAACAAGTTATCTATCGGCGAACGCTGAAACAGGTCGAACGTTACATTTACACCCTTCTCAATCGCTTCATCGGTTCTTTCAAACCCTGCCGAAATATCATTGATCCAAAAATTCAACACAAAACCAAACTGGATCCAAAGAGCATCTTTGTAACGCTTGCTGAAGAATTTACGGTCGGTTAATTCGGTACTTTCAATACCATCGTTCAAGATTTCCTGTGAAAAGTTTTCAAAGGCATCTTTCAGGCCCTCCATTACACGCGGTGTGCTCATTCCTTTTGGCTGTTTTTTAAGGCTGTAAACAGCAAAACTGCGGTGGCCCTTGAGTAATTCAAAGAAGCTGTAAAAAAACGACAACGCTTTTTCGCGCGACGAATACTGCCCCCAAACTTCCTGTGTTTTTATTTCGAGGATGGTTTTGTTGGCCAGATCTGTCCATACGCTTTGCTCAATAGCGTCAAATGAACCGAAGTATCGGTAAAATTCCTCTTCGGGCATTTTATTTTTTTTAGCAAATACATAAACCGATTTAGGTTGTGCACCTTCTGTCAGTACAAAATCCATATACGCTTTCTGGATGCTTTCAATAGTAGCCATAGTTGTTTATATTTATGAGTTAAAGTTACCACTTATACCCAAAGCAAATATCATGCTTGTGTATAATTTAATGACAATGTATCTTGTAAAACCGTTCCCCCAAGAGAGGTCTTAAACAATGTAAATAAAGCGGTTACGCGTATAAAAATACTTAACGCATTAACTTAACACCATCACGTTAATAACATTATCGCGTGTGCTTTGTTCCGTTGATGATTATCTATAAATTACAATCTATAGTGGTACATAAAGGCAATAAAGAAAACCTGGCGAGCAAAATTTGCGAAACGTGCAAAAAACCCTTTACCTGGCGCAAAAAATGGGCTAAATGTTGGGATGATGTCAA
Source organism: Mucilaginibacter glaciei (assembly GCF_014773245.1). Classification (GTDB taxonomy): domain Bacteria; phylum Bacteroidota; class Bacteroidia; order Sphingobacteriales; family Sphingobacteriaceae; genus Mucilaginibacter; species Mucilaginibacter glaciei. The sequence goes on from NZ_JACWMX010000003.1 coordinate 143,768, forward strand.
ATATTGCAGTGAGCGGTGCAGAAGAAATAAATAATTGCCATTTTTGCTACTGATCTAAATAAGTTTAGATTAGTTGTTCCTATGAGTGAAAAAACAATACTGGTTTGGTTTAGAAATGATTTGCGCATACACGATAATGAAATATTATCTGAAGCCGTACGCAAGGCAGATAAAGTTTTACCCGTATTTATTTTTGACCCATTCTATTTTAAAACAGATAGTACAGGTGCTTTAAAAACCAGCAGTTTTAGGGCCCGGTTCTTGTTAGAATCAGTTGCCGGTCTTCGTAAAAATCTGCAGGCTTTTGGTGCCGATCTCATTATCCGCACCGGTGACCCCGCTGAGTTACTACCTCAACTGGCCGAAGAGTATCAGGTAAGCGAGGTTTATCATCACCGTGAGGTTGCGCCCGATGAAACAACTATATCTGAAGCGGTAGAAACTGCTCTTTGGAAGATCAAGCTTAATCTGAAGCACTTTATAGGGCATACCATGTACCATAAAGAAGATCTTCCCTTCCCTATAAAGGATATCCCTGACAGTTTTGTTACGTTTAAAAAGAAGGTTGAACGCGATAGCACCGTACGCCCGAGCACGGTTAGCCCGGAGGCTATCATCACCCCGCAAATCACTGATGCAGGCGAACTACCAACTTTGGCCGACCTGGGCGTGCCCGAGCCAATAGACGACCCGCGCGCTACTCATATCTTTACAGGCGGCGAAACTGCAGCATTAACGCAATTACAGAATTATCTGGATACTTGCCTGCAAAATAACAGCACAAAAGGCAGGGTAACATGTTCGTCTACTTTATCGCCTTGGTTAGCTATGGGCTGTATTTCGCCAAGGCAGGTGTACTGGGAGGTGGTGAAATTCCAGCGCGAACACCAGCTCCAAAATTTAGAACCGTTAATGTTGGAATTGCTGTGGCGCGATTATTTCCGCTTTATGTTTAAAAAACATGGGCAAACATTCTTCAGATCGGAAGGGTTTACCGACGAAGCCCCTGATGTAGCCAACAACCAGGATGAGCTTTTCGATCAGTGGAAAAATGGCGCAACCGGCGTACCCTATATAGATGCAGCCATGCATGAGCTGAATGCCACTGGGTTCATCAGCAATTATAGCCGCCAGGCCGTAGCTGCCTACCTCACCAATGACCTGAAAGTAGATTGGACAAAGGGCGCGCTTTACTTCGAAGAAAAATTGATCGATTACTCACCGGCGAGTAATTGGGGTAATTGGGCTTTTATAGCAGGTGTAGGGAACGATGCCAAGAGTAACCGTTTTTTTACTGCTGCCAAGCCAGTCGCCCAGTTAGAAAGCAAAGGCGATTTCATCAGTACCTGGCTGCCTCTTGCAGACGACAGTGCAAAAGTGTCTGCCTGATCAATATCAACCTTAGTCGGTCGTTTCTTTTTGTTTGCCGTCGGTATATTGTATGGCATCTGCCGTTATCGTATCGCTGCCGTTTTTACCTGCAGTGGTCCCAAATCCGGTAAATATCACAGCATCTGCACCTACTTTCTTCGCTTTTTCGATGATCTCATTTTTCGAAGTTTCTTCGCTGCCTGCGACAGCATTGCTTAAATGGCCGATAACTTTATAGTCGCGTTTTACATCGCGGGCAGCATAGTAAACTTTAAGATCGTTTTTCACAGGGTAACGCTCGCCCAGATAAGCAACAGTATCACACGCTGTGAGGAAAAAGCAAAATAGCATGGCAAAAAGCAGGTAGGTTTTAGAGGTTTTCATAAATGGAAAGATATAGGGTATGTTAATATGGGGTATCTTTTTTTTGACCGGTAAGAGCCGCAATAGTTTAACGGCATTATCAACTTTTTGTCAAAATATTGATATTAAGTTAGGAAGTTATGAACAGTAGTAGCTTTGCTAACGATGATTAAATTAAAGTGCTTTTTGCCAGGCTTGTTATTGCTGATAATGGCTGCTACAACTTCGGCCCAATCCAAATTTAGGGTGGTGGGTTACCTGCGTAACCAGCGCGGGTTGGCCGACGCTATTAAAAGGGTCAACCTGGATAGGATCACCCACCTCAATATCGCTTTCATTAATCCTGACTCTACAGGCAGCCTGCTGGTTGCACCCGGCTTAAAAGATGTAGTGCTGCTGGCGCATTCTAAAAATGTAAAGGTTTTACTTTCGATAGGCGGGGGCACGCCACCCAAATATCTGCCAGTTAATATTTATGGCGATAAACAGGATGTACTGATTACGGCACTTACAAATATCGCCATCAGTTACAACCTGGATGGCATTGACGTTGACCTGGAAGGCTTGCTGATAAATGATAATTATGAGGGGTTTGTAACCAAACTGGCTGCGTCGCTTAAGGTAAACGGTAAGTTGATGACCGCCGCGGTTGCTACCTATAACGCACAAAAATACACCGATAAGGTGCTGGCCCTTTACGATTTTATAAACGTGATGAGCTATGATAAAACCGGCCCCTGGCGGCCAAATAAACCCGGCCTGCATGCGCCCTATGAAATGGCAGTAAACGACCTGGATTACTGGATTAATAAACGCGGCATTCTTAAGGAAAAAATAAGCCTGGGTTTACCCTTTTATGGCTACGGTTTTGGGGCTGATGCGCCCGAAAGCATGACCTACAAACAAATTGTGGTTCAATATCCGGATGCTAAAGATGCGGACCAGCTAACCCTGCCGGGCGGTGCTGTGGTTTACTACAATGGTACGCAAACCATCAAGACGAAAACAGTACTTGCCCTCAAAACTGCGGGCGGGGTAATGGTTTGGCAGTTATTGCAGGATGCGGATGGTGAAGATTCGATGTTAAAGGTTATTGATGACACAATAAGGTCACAAAAGGAAAAAATGCATTATACCTAAAAGTTATAGTATATAATTTTCGGCATATTGTACTATTATGTTTAATTTTGTGCCGTTTACAATAACGGTTTCTCATGGATCGCCTAAATTATATAAATAGCGGAAACGCAGCCTACATTAGTTCATTATACGAAGCGTATCAACAAGACCCTGAATCAGTAGAATTTGGCTGGCAGAAGTTTTTTGAAGGCTTTGATTTCGGTAAAGGTTCGCAGCCTACACCGGCAGCCGCGGCAAGTACCGGTACACCCGATAAGCTGCTGAAGGAAATTAACGTTATGAATATGATAAATGGCTACCGTACCCGCGGCCATTTATTCACCAAAACTAACCCGGTACGCGAACGCCGCAAGTACTTCCCCGGCAAAGAGCTGGAAACTTTTGGCTTAAGCGAAGCCGATATGGACACTGTGTTTAACGCAGGTGTTGAGGTGGGTATTGGCCCCGCGAAATTGCGCGACATCCACCAATTATTAGAAGATACTTACTGCCAAACCATTGGTGCCGAGTACCGCTATATCCGTAACCCTATCAAACTAAAATGGTTTGAAGACAGGATGGAGACCAAACGCAACACGCCTTCATTTACTGCCGACGAGAAGAAAATGATGCTGGCTAAATTGAACGAGGCCGTGGTTTTCGAAAACTTTTTGGGCACCAAGTTCCTGGGCCAGAAACGTTTCTCGTTAGAGGGTGCCGAAGCTTTGATCCCCGCGCTTGATTCTATTATCAAAAAAGGATCTGAACTGGGTATCGAGGAGTTCATCATCGGTATGGCCCACCGTGGCCGCCTGAATGTGCTAACCAACATCATGGAGAAAACTTATAAAGAAGTATTCTCTGAGTTTGAAGGCAAGAACTTTGATTCTGAATCACCTTTCGGTGGCGACGTTAAGTACCACCTGGGTTTCTCGACAGATATAAAAACTAAGAATGGTAAGAACGTTCACCTGAGCCTTTGCCCTAACCCATCGCATTTAGAGGCGGTAGATCCTGTGGTAGAAGGTATCACCCGTTCAAAAATTGACTTTAAATACAACGGCGACCATTCAAAGATCGCCCCGATATTAATACATGGTGACGCATCTGTAGCCGGGCAAGGAATTGTTTACGAGGTTTTACAGATGGAAAAACTGGATGGTTACCGCACCGGCGGTACCGTGCATTTGGTTATCAATAACCAGATAGGTTTTACCACCAACTATAAAGATGCCCGTTCGAGTACCTATTGTACAGATGTGGCCAAAACAGTGCTGTCGCCGGTGTTCCACGTAAACGGGGATGATGTGGAGGCATTGGTGTACGTAATTAACCTGGCAATGGAATATCGCCAGGTGTTTAACGAGGATGTATTTATCGATATCCTGTGCTACCGCCGTTACGGCCATAACGAGGCTGATGAGCCTAAGTTTACACAGCCTGTATTGTACAAAGCTATCGAGGCGCATCCTAACCCGTTGCAGATCTATAACAAAAAACTGATCGCAGATGGTACCATTGACGAGCAGTACGCCAAACAACTGGAAAAAGATTTCCGTGCCGAATTACAGGTAATGCTGGATGAATCAAAGGCGGAAGATAGGTTTACCGACACCATAGCCATGTTTGAGGGTGCCTGGACCGGCTTACACCTGGCAAATCATAAAGAATTAATAAGTGCAATTGACACTTCTGTTAAGGAAGAAGAGATTGTTGAAATAGGGAATAAGCTAACCGTGTTGCCCCAGGGTAAGGCGTTCTTCAAAAAAATCGAAAAATTATTTGAAGACCGTAATGCAATGGTGAATAAAACCAAAGTGTTTGACTGGGCAATGGGCGAGCTGCTGGCGTACGGTACATTGTTGAAAGACGGTTTCCCGGTTCGCTTAAGCGGTGAGGATGTTAAGCGCGGTACCTTCTCGCATCGCCATGCGGTGTTAACGCTGGTTGATTCGGAAGATGAGTACACTCCTTTAGAAACTATAGACACCGATGCAAAACTGAGCATCTTTAATTCCTTGCTATCTGAATATGGTGTATTAGGCTTTGAGTATGGTTATGCTTTGGCTAACCCTAACGCCCTAACTATTTGGGAAGCGCAATTTGGTGATTTCTTTAACGGTGCTCAGATCATTGTTGACCAGTACATTGCCAGTGCCGAAACGAAATGGCAGCGTGGTAATGGCTTAGTGATGCTATTGCCGCACGGTTACGAAGGCCAGGGCCCTGAGCACTCATCTGCACGCGTAGAGCGCTTTTTAGAGCTTTGTGCCGACGATAACATCCAGGTGGCTAATTGCTCAACACCTGCAAACTTCTTCCATATATTGAGGAGGCAGATGCACCGCGATTTCCGTAAACCGCTGATCATCTTTACCCCTAAGAGTTTATTACGCAGCCCTAAGTGCGTATCGCCGATGGCTGATTTTACCAATGGTAAATTCCTGGAAGTGATAGAAGATACTTACGCCGATCCTAAAAAGGTTAAACGCGTATTGCTTTGTACAGGTAAGGTTTATTACGATCTGCAGGAAAAACAGCAGGTAGATAAACGCAAGGACGTAGCCATTGTACGTGTAGAGCAACTTTATCCTACACCTATCCAGCAGATCTTGAAAATGAAGGCCCGCTACGAAAAGGCTACCGAATTTATCTGGGTACAGGAAGAGCCGGAAAACATGGGTGCGTGGCCGTACATTTGCCGCAAGTTCCATAACGACAAACATCTGAATTTACAGGTAATATCTCGTTTAGAAGGTGCAAGCACCGCAACAGGTTTTGCCAAGCAGCATGCCGCGCAGCAGTCGCATATTGTGGCAAAGGCATTTGAAGCACCTGCCGGTAAAACGGTTAAAGAAAGCATCAAAAAGACAACAGAAAAAATGGCAAATGCCGGGGCGGATTGATTTGAGGTTGCCGGTAATGGGAGCGAGGAGCGTTAAATTTTAACTATCTCCGCACCCCGCTCCAAAAACATACGCACCAATTAAAAACATACAACTACTTATCATATGAGTTTAGAAATAAAAGTTCCGCCGGTAGGCGAATCCATTACCGAAGTAACCTTGTCAGCCTGGAAAAAAAAGGATGGCGACCACGTAGAAATGGACGAAGTGGTAGCCGAGCTGGAATCAGACAAGGCAACTTTTGAGCTTACTGCCGAAAAGGCCGGGACTTTAAAATTAACTGCTGCCGAGGGCGATACTTTAGCCATCGGCGCAATTGTAGCAACTATTGAAGATGGCGGTGCCGCAACACTGGCCGCAGCTGCCGAAAAAGCACCTGCAGCCCCCGTAGCCGCTAAAGACGAACCTGCAAAAGCGGTTAGCCCTGAAGTGCCTGCAAACGGTTACGCACCTGCACCTGACCAAAGCGGCGGCGGTTCTTTAGAAATAAAGGTACCAACCGTAGGTGAATCTATTACCGAGGTTACCCTGTCCCGTTGGATGAAAAAGGACGGCGACCAGGTAGAAATGGATGAAGCCATTGCCGAACTGGAATCTGATAAAGCAACTTTTGAATTAACTGCCGAAAAAGCAGGTACTTTAAAAACTATAGCCAAGGAAGGCGATACATTAGCCATCGGAGCTGTAGTTTGTACAATTGAAGGTGGTGCAAGTGCCCCTTCTCCTGCACACGTTACACCAGCAGTAGCCGATGCGGTTAATGAATCACCACAAAATGCGCCTTCAAAAGGATCTACCTACGCATCAGGCACACCATCGCCTGCTGCTGCCAAGATATTGGCAGAGAAAGGTATAGAAACATCCTCAGTAAATGGTACAGGTGTTGATGGACGCATTACCAAAGGTGACGCATTAAACGCGCAGAACGCGCCTGCTGCTGCCCCTGCCCCAGCCGCAAAATCTGCAGCTGTGTCAGCTGCTGCTGCCCCTTCAATTCCTCAAGGCCCAAGAAGCGATCGCCGCGAAAAAATGTCGTCGTTGCGTAAAACAGTTGCCAAGCGTTTAGTAGCCGTTAAAAACGAAACTGCGATGTTAACCACCTTTAACGAGGTAGATATGCAGCCCATAATGGAACTGCGTGGTAAATACAAAGATAAATTCAAAGAGAAACATGGCGTAGGCTTAGGCTTCATGTCGTTCTTTACTAAGGCAGTTACCGAGGCTTTGAAAGAATGGCCTGCTGTTGGCGCCCGCATAGATGGCGAGGAAGTAATATACAGCAACTTTGCCGATATTTCTATTGCTGTATCTGCGCCTAAAGGGTTAGTGGTTCCGGTTATCCGCAATGCGGAGAGAATGAGCCTTGCCGAGATTGAAAAAGCCATTGTTGTTTTAGCAGGTAAAGCCCGCGAAAGCAAACTGACTATCGAAGAAATGACCGGCGGAACCTTCACTATCACCAACGGTGGCGTGTTTGGGTCGATGTTATCTACCCCGATCATCAACTCGCCACAATCGGCTATATTAGGGATGCACAACATTATCGAACGCCCGATTGCCATAAACGGACAAGTGGTTATCCGCCCGATGATGTACCTGGCCCTGTCATATGATCACCGCATCATCGACGGTAGGGAATCTGTAAGCTTCCTGGTACGTGTAAAGCAATTACTGGAAGACCCAGCAAGGTTACTGTTAGGCGTGTAATTTATAGATTGAAAATATGGAAGCCCGGTTATGCCGGGCTTTTTTTGTGTCGATAAAAAAGCGTGTCATTGCGAGCGATAGCGCGGCAATCTTAGTATGTTGGAAAGATTGACTTTTTTATGGATGGTTTAGTATTTCAGTTAAAAGTGCGTGATGAATGAAAACAGCATCGTAGATTAGTGTTTCCACTCCTTAACATTAAACCCCGTTGCGATTGAGTCTCTATTAAAGGTGATTATAAGATCTTTTGCGTATATTGGATCTATATCCCACCCATAGTCCGTTATAATATTGTAGTAAAGTTTGTTGTCTTCTAATCCTGTTGATTTACCGAGCAACTCAATTATTTGTTTATAGCTTTGGCCTTTAATTTTATGATTTTTTACTACGTCGTCAAGCATTGATTTTCTATTGGGATACATTCCCAAGTCATTTCGCTCGCTCCACAAATTTTTGTCAAACTTTTGTTGGCAAGAGCTTAAGGCAAACAATAAAATCATTAGATAATATTTATTCATAATTATCTAAGAGAATAATCTTTCGGGTTTTTGTAGGCATGAATTATTGCAAGAATAATAATCAATTGTTTATCAGGATCAACTAAATAATGAACGTGAAAAGGAAACTGTTTTAGCAGCAGTGTCCTGACATTTTTATATTTAACCTGAAAACCTAAAGGTGTTCTGCCAATATGAACTTAAGCCTCTCTTATTCTGAATAAAAACAGCCTCGCAAGCTTCGGGGAAATTTCTTTATAATAATCAACGGCATTGATGATATCGCCCCTCACTCCGGGACGATTTACAAATTTGTAATTCACAGAGATTTCTCTATATCATTAAGCATGTTGTCAAAATCTTCTATATCCGTTTGGTTGGTGTAGTAGTCAGCCAATCGTTGATCAATTATATACGTTTGCCAAGAAGCAAGTTCAATAGTACTTACGGCCTCTTCCGTTTGTAGTTCCGCATACTTTTCTTTTAAAGTCTGCCATTCTTCTATAGGAATAAACACCCCCGTCGTATTTCCCTTATTGTCGTGAATAAATTGGAGATTCATATCCAAATGTTTAATGATCTGTTCAATCAAATTTACAGAAAATAAATATCTACACCAACTTCCGCATCGCCATAATATAGCCAATATGTAACCCTTCGTGGAAAGGTAAAAAGGCAATGGCATTTTCAATACTGGTTATTTCTACACCGTAGCGGGTGGTCCAGGCTGGATAGTTAGAAAAAAGGTGGGCATCATAATCTTTTTTAAGCTGCTCCAGGCTGCTAACAAATAAGGATTTTATTTCGTCCAACTCTTCAGTAGTAACAAATTTTTCGGGTTTGCTACCGGGCTTGTAAGCTTCAAAAAAGGTTTCATTTACCCAAGTGTCCTGCCCGGCGCGTTTATAACAGATAGCCTGATCGGTAGCTACCATGTGGCCCAGGTTCCAGATCAGGTTATTATTGTATCCCGCGGGGATAACATTTAATTGTTCAATCATAAAATCGTTTAGAATTTCAAGCACCTTCAACCGGGGCTGTTTAATGATCTCAATTTGTTTAGCTGTCATGATTCAAATATTGGATTTTTATCCGGATTTAGGCATAACAGACTATCACCAGGTACCGAATAACAAATAACTACGTTATAGCTTTTATTTTAACTTTGCAGTTCATCACCGTAAATGACATCTACCGAGGCAAGCCATCCTGTACAGTCTGATCAACCCATCTGGTATTTCATCTTATGCTGGACTTTGCTGAACGCCCTGCAAGCCTACACGCTTGAACTCCATGCTGACGAAGCTTATTATTGGCTCTTCGCCCAAAAGCTGGACTGGGGGTATTTTTACCATCCGCCGATGGTAGCGCTTTTTATTAAGATAGGGGATAGCCTGATACCGAATGAGTTGGGGCTTAGGTTGTTAACAGTTTTGAGCAATAGTTTGGCTATATACCTGTTATGGCTAATTGTTAAACGATACCAGGTTAGCGCCAGGTGGTTTATTTTGCTGGTGTCGGGGATATTGGTGTTTCATGTATACGGTTTTACCAGCACGCCCGATGCGCCGCTGTTTTTCTTCGCGGTGCTGTTTTATTATTTCTACCAAAAATATCTGGATAAGGATAGCTGGATCACCGCACTGATAATCGGTATCATCACTGCTTGTTTGCTGTACAGCAAGTATCATGGGGTATTGCTTATCGGTTTTACAGTGTTATCAAACCTAAAACTGTTTACGCGGAAAAGCTTTTACCTGGCGCTTGCAACAGGGGTGCTGCTATATATCCCGCATATACTTTGGCAGCAGGCGCATGGGTTCCCGGCGGTTAATTATAAGTTGTTCGAGCGATCTGCCGAGGGCGGGTATGATTTTTCATTCAGCTACGTTTTCTTAGGGGGGCAGTTGGCTTTAGGGGGAGTGTTAATAGGCTGGTATCTGTTCTATCGTGGCTTTACCACTAAAGTTACCGATGTGTTTATGCGCTCGTTGTTGGTTAATACTATCGGCACATTCGGGTTCTTTTTATTCAACACGCTAAAAGTAAATGTACAGCCGCATTACACGCTGATTGCCTTTGTGCCATTGGTAGTTTTGGTGCTGATCAGTTTAACCCGAAAAGGCAAAGAGTCCGTTTGGTTTTACAGGCTGGCTATCGCAAACGTAGTGCTTATCCTGTTCATCCGTTTGGCATTGATGAGCGGGTTGCCGTTTGTAAAACAGGTGGAGGCGCTAAAAAGCTATTTCGGTTTCCATGAATGGGCCGATAAGGTGCATCAAAAAGCAGGCAATGCCTTTGTGGTGATGGACGAGGGTTTTCAAAATCCGTCGAAATATTCTTATTACACGCGGTCGTTAAAAGGCTTTGCTTACGATTCGCGGTTTTACGGCCGCACTATGTTTGATATATGGCCGATGGAAGATAGTTTGCAGCACCAAAAGGTTTATTACCTGATGCAAAATAAAGTTGTCGGGTTAACCACCGATAGTATCAAATGCGAGGCTGGCACCTGGTATGGCGGCTGGGTTAATGATGCCCGCACGTATCAAAAGATCATCATAGGGCTCAAAACAACGGAGATAAAAGCGCACGCCGGGCAAAAAATAGAATTTGACCTTAACCTAACTAATCCTTACCCAATTGCTGTTAATTTTACCAACTTTGGGCAAACGAACCCCGTGGTGTTGGAGAGTTGTTTATTTAAAGGTGAAGATTTGATAGATGTACAAAAAGCCGGCAGCACTTTTAACAACATTGCGTTAGCAAATGGGCAAAGTAAACCCTACCGATTTAGTTTTATTACGCCTGATAAAAAGGGAACATACATTTTACTATTCTCGTTACGTACCGAACCGTTTGCCGGCAGCAAAAACAGCCCGCTGATAAAATTTACCATTGAATAAATTCAGGCATGATCAAAAAACTCTACTTTATTATACTACTTTGTTTCGCTACCAGAGCAGTTACCGCGCAAACCGTTGATGTGCATTTTAACGGCCTGGGTTTTTTTGATAACCGCGAATACAAGGAGTTTGTATTGCGCTCGCGTACCTACTCGGGTACGAGGCTCAATTTGGATGTGGGATTAAACCTGGATAGCGTACATCATTTTATTGTAGGCGTAAACGCCTTGCATGAGTTTGGTGCTAACCCTTTCTTTGTAAAGGTAAACCCCGTTGCCTATTACAGCTTTACGGGCAAAAATTGGCTGTTTAACGCGGGTGAGTTCCCGCGAGAGGGGCTGCTAACCGACTATCCCCGTGCCATGCTGAACGATACATTGCGCTACTATCGCCCTAATGTGGAGGGCTTGCTCACCAAATTCCATAGCGACCACGTATCAGAAACCATCTGGATAGATTGGGTGAGCCGACAAACCAATACCGACCGTGAGCAGTTTCTTTTCGGGTTTTCGGGTAAATACAAACCGGCTTTAAGAGGGCCGTTTTATGTGTCGCATTATTTCTTTTTACTGCACGATGCAGGGCCGGCAATTGCTATCCCTAACGACCATATCCAGGATAACGGCGCGGCGCAAATACGTTTGGGTTTAGATCTGAGCCATAAAACCATGCTTGACTCACTGACTTTCGAGGCCGGTGGGATGCTGTCATTAGAGCGCACCCGCGGTATCGACGGTTTCCAAAAACCAGCCGGCTTTGTAGCCAGCGCCTTTTTAAGTTACAAACGGTTTGCCCTATTTGATGAATTTTACAAAGGCCAGGGCCATAATGTAACCTTTGGTGATGCCTATTACCGTTACAAAACCTACAATCGGTTGGATATCATTTATACGCCGTTTTTATATAAGGGCCTGCGCGGTCAGTTTATACTGAGCTTTCACCAAACACCGGAGAGTAGCGGCAGTAACCAGGAAGCATTCCGGTTGACGTATGATATTGGCCGCAAACGCGTGGCCAAGTTTAAAGATTAACAAATCAAGCCAAAAAATATTAATTTTACGCCAGTTGCCTAAGTATGCCCCCACTGCCGCAGCCGGAATTTACACTATACATCTATTTTACTTCATGAAGAGGGGCATTTTACTATTGTTATTCGTGGCGTTTTTAACGCCCTTTAAATTATTCGCGCAAGAGAACCAATTCTCCGGTTGGGGGGCTATCTTCCATTCACAGCGGTTTGGTAAACACTGGGGGGCATCGTTCGACGGTCAGTTCCGTTCAGCCAGCCATTTTGATTATCTGCGTAATATCCTGCTGCGCCCATCCGTCAATTATCATTTCGATGGTAATAAAATGGTTGCTTTGGGTTATGCATACGTTACCTTAAATGGCCGCACAGCATCAGGCGATAAAACTTTTAGGCCCGAAAGCCGCATCTGGCAGCAGTTTACCATCAATACTAAATTTGGCAGCAATAATACTTTGCAGCACCGTTTTAGATTAGAGCAGCGTTTTTTGGGTAATACAACCAACACTAACAACCATTACTTTGCCCAGCGTTTGCGCTATTTTGCCCGTGCCATCGTTCCGTTTAAGCACGGACAGGCTTTTATAAAGGGGCCGTTTGCAGCCTTGCAAGACGAGATTTTTGTGAATGTGCAAAACAAAGAAAAGGTAAACAACCATTTTTTTGATCAAAACAGGGCTTATGCCGCTTTAGGTTACCGCATCCGCAAGGAGGTAGATGTAGAAGCGGGTTACCTCAATCAATATACCAAATCGGCAACAGCATACACCATCAACCACGTCATACAAGTAGCGTTTTATACGCGGTTTTAAAAGCAAAGGGCACTAAATACATTTGCCACCGCGTTAAAGATATTTACTATCTTGGCTTAATGCCCACACTCAGCAACGATCAGCACATACGGCAACTGGCCAATCTGGAACTGCTTGCCCGCCAAGTGGTAGAGGGGTTTATCACCGGCCTGCACCAAAGCCCGTTTCATGGTTTTTCGGTAGAGTTTGCTGAACACCGGCTGTATAACAATGGCGAGTCCGTAAAAAACATTGACTGGAAGTTACTGGCCCGTACCGATAAGCTATTTGTAAAGCAGTTTGAAGAAGAAACCAACCTCCGTTGCTATTTATTGCTGGATACGTCATCGTCTATGAACTTCCCGGAGGTTGGGATGAACAAGCTGCAATTCTCGGTTTACGCCATCGCCTCGTTAATGTATTTGTTCAAAAAACAGCGCGATGCTTTCGGGCTTTGCCTGTTTGCTGATAAAATGGAATGGATGAGCCAGGCACGCTCCACATCGGCACATCTGTTTTATTTGTATGCCGAACTGGAGCGCATGTATAATAATCCAAAGGTTAACACGGGTACCAATATATCGCAGGTATTACACCATATAGCCGGGCAGGTGCACCAGCGGTCGTTAGTGATCATCTTTAGCGATATGCTGGAGAATAGCATGAGTACCGAAAGGACCAACGCCCTTTTTGCCGCTTTGCAACATCTAAAATATAAAAAGCACGAAGTGGTAATTTTTAACGTAACCAGCAAACAGCACGAGGTTGACTTTAACTTTGATAACCGCCCCCATCATTTTGTAGACATAGAAACCGGCCAGCAAGTGCGGGTACACCCTAATAAGATTCGCGACAGTTATATATCATCATTAACCGAATACCGGCACCAGTTGGAGCTGAAATGTGCCCAGTACCACATTGATCTGGTGGATGCCGACATTAGCCAGGGCTACAACCAAATACTGCGCGAGTATCTGATCAAACGCAACCGCATGGTTTGACGTACGTAGTTGAGCGATCGGTTTTACTAACCTAAACCGTCCGTAGTTATTAATAAGCATGATCAGCTTTTATGAAATTATCCAAATCAAATCATCCATATTGGTGTTAAAAAGTTAAACGTATTTTTTTTAAGTATGAGATTATCCATCGAACGCAAGCCCATCAGGGTAAATCCCGATCCAAAACGTGTTATTGCCAGGTTTTTCTTTAATGGAAACGATCGCGCAAAAGAGGTTTTAGAACGGGTAATGAATATAAGCGAAGAGACAGCCTTTGGTATTATATCGCCGCTGTTGCAGGAGTACTCTAAACGCCACCGTAACATTACCCGCGTATTAAACCGCCATTGCAGCAAGTTAAAGCCGCTTTTTGTTGAATTGGGGATAGATTTTGACAGCCTTACAGTTAACCGCAAGCTGCTTATCGGATCTTATTTTACGCATGAGTATTCTATCGAGTCGGCGGCGTTTTTTAACCCGTCGATTGTAGAAGATCCTGATCAGGCCGAATTGGAAGAAGGGCAACGCCGCGTAATAATCAGTTTTAGGGCAGTAGGCGAGGGGCACATTTCCTCAATCACCTTCCGCCGTGCGCTGATAGATAAGGATAACCAAATAACCGTTTTACCGGCCGGTAACTATATTGACGAGGCCGAAATTGTACGTAACGCGGTTTACAACAAAAAGCTTTTCTTTGAGAAAGCCGCCATCACCCAAATCAATATTGATGTGATAGGTGAACTGGAAAGTAAGCTGGACCATCACTTCGAATACTCTAACCTGCGCCGTATTATATTAGACTCACAAAAGCTGCAGGAAAGCGACATGAAGAAACTGGAGTATGACAAAGTACTTTGGTTGGCTGATTCTTACTACGAGATCGTTTTCTCACTGGATACCGATATCTCTGACAGGGTGATCTTCCCGATATCTGAATACGAACGCAAAGGGATAGAGGATGCGCGCTTTGTACAATTTATGAATGAAGACGGCAGCTCTGTTTATTATGCTACCTACACGGCTTATGACGGCTCGCTCATCATGCCTAAGCTGTTACAAACCACCGATTTTTATAATTTTAAAATAATGCCTTTATACGGCGATGGTGCGCAGAATAAGAACCTGGCGCTGTTCCCCCGTAAAATAAACGGCAAGTTTGCGATGATCTCCCGGATAGACGGCTGTAATAACTATATCATGTATTCCGATAAGATCAATATCTGGGCTAAGCCTGAATTATTGCAAAAACCTAAATTTACCTGGGAATTTGTACAGATTGGTAATTGCGGCTCACCTATTGAAACGAAAGACGGTTGGATAGTGATTACCCACGGTGTAGGGCCTATGCGCCGCTACGTGCTGGGTGCAAGTTTGTTGAAGCTGGACGATCCCGCGGTAGAGATAGGCCGTTTAAGAGAACCGCTGTTGATTCCTAATAGCGATGAACGGGAAGGTTATGTACCCAACGTATTATACTCTTGCGGATCTATCGTACATAATAACAAACTGATCATACCTTACGGTATCTCCGACTCATCAACCTCATTTGCAGAAGTTGACCTTGACGAGTTGTTAGCCAAGTTTAAAGAAGACGGGATAGATTAATAATTATCATGTTTAGGAGCAGGATCCTGCAACAAATTTCCGCCCTCCTGAAACGTGGTTTTAAAGAGATAAGGCTCATCAGTTTTGGTGAGCTTTACTATTTTATAGCTATCCAGTAAGGTATTAACCAACGGTTTTAGAATAATAGGAAGATTAGGGTAATCGCACTTTACGTGGGTGCTTTGATTTTGTTCGGTAATGATCAGCTCGATCATCAACTCCTCGCCGCTGTGGCCGCGGGTGGGTTTAAGCTTCGCTAAGTTTATCCGTTGGATGTTTTGTTCTAAATTATCCCAATCTGCCTTCGCATATTGGCCCTCATAACTTCCCTTTAGCGCGGCATTTTTATCGCCAAAGTAATGATAGGCTAACGACCGCTTAATTTCTATGGCCGATAGACCACAGCCGCCGGGGCAATAGCCGATAGCAACAGACACACTTTTCAGTCTGTCGTCAGGCACACAACCCGAAAAGAGCACGATTACAGCGATATATCCTAACCATTTCATGTAGTACATAAGTTTTAGAAAAATATCATGTCATTGCGAAGAGCATAGCGATGTGGCAATCTCAGTGTATCCTTGTCCTATCAGATTGCCGCGCTATCGCTCGCAATGATATTTTTTTAACATGCTTATGCCAATATCTTTTTATACAACTCAAAATAATCATTTGCCATTTTCTCTCTAGAGAATTGGGAACTGGCCCAGTCAAAGCAATCGTTACGGTTAATTGATCCTAACTGATCTATCGCAGCTACGGCCTCATCAACCGTTTTTACTAAAAAGCCGGTTTCTTCATGCTTGATCAGCTCCGGCATCGAGCCTCTGTTGAAGGCAATGACCGGCGTACCGCATAGCATCGACTCGGCTACACTCATGCCAAAAGGTTCGTCGAAGCTAATGGGGTGCAACAAAGCGGCGGCGTGGCCCAACAGGTCGTTACGTTTATCAGGGCCTGCCTGGCCAACGTACTGGATCTGATCATTTAATTGTGGCTCTACCTTTTCCTTCCAATAATTCTCATCCTGGATAATGCCGGCTATCATCAACCGGCGATTGCTTTTTTTAGCTATCTCTATCGCTTCAGAAGCGCCTTTATGCGGGTGAATACGGCCAAAGTAAACCAGGTAGTCGTTAGGCTTTTCGGTAAATTTAAAATCTTTGGTATCTAAGCCATTGTAAACAGTTGCCAGGTAATCCAACTCGGGGCTACGGTCGGCGTTGCTGATTGATACGTAATGCCCGCGCGAATTATATTTTTTATAAACCGGGATGATCCTTGGCGATGAAAAGCCGTGAATAGTAGTAATTACCGGCGTTTTGATGAGCCCGGTATAAGTAAGCGGTAAAAAATCGAAGTTATTATGAATGATATCAAAATCATGCGCCTGCTCCATCAGGTTACTAATATGCAGGCACTCCAACACTTTAGCATCCTGCGTACGGTCTTCTTCATAACCGGTTGCGCAAACCGATTGTAAGGTACCCGCAGTTATGGAGTCGCCGGTAGCAAATAGTGTAACGTCAACGCCTAATTTTATTAATCCTTCGGCAATGTTGCTGGCTACCTGTTCCCAAGGGCCGTAGTGCCTGGGCGGTGTGCGCCAGGCAACGGGGGCTAATATGGCTGCTTTCATCGTGTTAAAGGATCTTTACTTTTTGTTCCTGATCCATCTTATTGTATTCGTGCTCCAGTTCAAACGCCTTTAAAACAGTCAGGTGCGATATCATATATGCCAGCGTACTTTCGGCACCCTGGTTACGGTTTATACCGGTTGGCAGCAAGCCGTCACAACATCCTTTGGTTTCATGGTCATACAATGGTGCACGCAGGGAGTTTTCACCCAGGAACCATTTGTAACACAGGAACATTTTTTCGATATACTGCGGTTTACGGAATATCTGGTAGGCCTGGAAATGCATCAGCACCATTGCCATTGTTTCGATGGCTTGCTGATCATATACAGGGAAGGTACCGCCCCGGCTGTACCAACCCTCGTTACCTACCGGGCTCAAATAGCCGTTAGCTAATGTAAGGTCATCTAAAAACGCCATCGTTTTTAACGCGATTTCTTTTGCACGTTCATTACCCGTTATTTCGCAGGAGTGTAAAAGAGCCAAAGGCATAATGGCATTATCGTAAGTCATCTTATCTTCAAACCATTCCCAATCATCGCTGCGGTTTTTATCATAGGCATCAATCAACGGCTGGGTAAGCTTTACCAACTCTTTCTGCATGCCTTCGTCGGTTGGGAAAGCCTGTAAATACAGACTCACGCCTATAATCGTATTTCCGATACCGCGAATGTGTTCTAATTTTTCGAAATGTTTAACCGATTTATGGAAGATCTCTACCGCGAATTCCCGGTACGAGTTGCTTGCCGCGCCGCTTATCAAATACCCTAAGGCCCAGATAGTACGGCCAAATGAATCTTCAGAACCTATCTCATCCAGGTACTGGCGGCTAAAGCTCAAAAAGTTACGGAAGTTACCATCCTCTGTTTGCATATAATGAATGAAACTCAGATATATCGGCAAAAGTTTAAAGGCTTCGTCGCTTTTATTGCGCTGATAAGCCATTAACGCCATGATCAGGGCGCGCACATTATCGTCCTGGCAGTAACCCTCTTTTAGGTTAGGGATACCATATTTGGCATGCTGTACAATTCCGGTATCATCCGTTAACCGGAATACATGCGTCAAGCTAAATTTGGGCAGTATCTCAGGGTCTACAATGCTGTTCTTTAAAATTTTATCGCTAAAGTCGTGCTCATTAGCAGCTTCCTGAGCAACTCTGATATATTCTGCACCTATAACCGGCCAGCGCAGATGACGGCCGTATTCATAAGCATTTTCCTTTAATTCGTTCAATACTTCATCATTATCCAATAATTCGTTGATGGTGTCAGCTAATTGGTCCGAGTCCTTGAAGTCGAACAGGCGCCCACGGTTATCATCCAGCAATTCGGTAGCGTGCCAGTAAGGGGTTGATACTACGGCAGCACCTGCGCCAACGGCATAGGATAACGTTCCGCTGGTGATTTGTGCCTCGTTCAGATATGGGGTAACATAGATCTCGGTAGCGGTCAAATAATCTATCAACTCATCTTCGGCTACAAATTTATTAATGAATGATAAATGCTGCGACACCTTTAACTGTGCTGCAAGGCTTTTCAAATGGTCACGGTATTCTTCACCCGAGTTTTTGATAACACCGGGGTGTGTGTTACCTAATACCACATACATTACATCCGGGTGTTTCTCAACAATTTTTGGTAAAGCCTTTACCACGGTCTCTAAACCTTTATTGCGGCTTAGCAGGCCGAAGGTTAACAATACGCGGTGGTTTTTAAACTGGCTCAGGCTTTTTACCGGGTTAACTTCCGGGGCTTCCAAATCTGGTACGCCATGTTCTATGATCTGGATCTTATCGGCAGGGACATCATAGATAGTGGTCAAAAACTCTACGGCACGCTTGCTCATCACGATGATCTTTGACGACTGCTCGGCAATTTCGCGGATGATGATGCGCTGCACGTAACTGGGCTCTTTAAGTATGGTATGTAAAATAGATATCAGCGGTTTTTCTAACCTGTTTATTAGCGGTAAAATATAAATACCACTCTCGCCCCCGTAAATTCCAAATTCATGTTCCAGTATAACCGCATCAACCGTACTTGAGTTAATGTAGTTAGCTGCGCGGATATAATCTTTCTGATGGTTTTGGCGGATAACGCATTTTACATCTGCAGGGTATTCATACTCCTGCATGTTTTCTGAATCGTTCAGGGCCACCACAAATCCTCCGTCAAGGATGTGTTTCCTATCGGGAAAGTTAGCGCCTATGGCAAGTTTAAGGTTGGTATTAAAAGTAGCGATACCGCATTCGCGGGGTGGATAGGTAGAAATGTAGGCTATTTTCATGTTTGAGTGCAAACTGTTAATTGTGAAGAGCAGTGATGTAAATAAGATTGTACAAGCATCCGCTCACCCTGACTTTAATACTATGCATTGCCCATGGTAAAACAAGGTTTATTGGACAATAAGCATATTAAGGTGCAGGTAAACCTATATGAGCATAAATTGTACCAAGTTAGCATTAAAGTGGTACTCTAAAGAGGAATATTGTAATGTAAAACCCATTAGATAAAAAGCACAGCAGTAGGGCTACGTTTTTTATAACCGGAATGCTATGGTTAGCGAATTTAAGCTGTATGCTCCTCGATAGCCGCTACAATCACCTTGCAGGCTTCGACGATCTGCTCTTCGGTAATGATAAGGGGTGGGGCCAGGCGCATGGAGTTACTGCAATGCAAAAACCAGTCGGTAATTACGCCGTTAGCTATGCAGGTATCGATGATCTTTTTATTGAGCTCGAAACTTTCAAATTCTAATGCCAGCATTAGGCCCTTGCCCCGAATAGATTTGATAGCCGGATGGTCGAGGTTTTTGCGGAGCAGAGCTTCTTTAGCGGGCATCTGTTCAATTAGCTTTTCATCCAGCAAAACTTCTAAGGCAGCCAGGCCTGCAGCACAGCAAACCGGATGGCCGCCAAAAGTGGTGATATGGCCCAAAAGAGGGTTTTCCTTAAAAACCTCCATTACACTTGCGTGTGCTACAAAGGCGCCGACAGGCATCCCACCGCCCAAAGCTTTGGCTAATAGTAATATATCGGGTACAATATCGAAATGTTCAAAAGAGAATAGCTTGCCGGTGCGGCCAAATGCGGCCTGGATCTCGTCCAATATCAGCAAAGTGCCTGTTTGTGTGCAACGTTCACGTAAAGCCTGCATGTAGGCCACATCCGGCACGCGGACACCGGCCTCGCCTTGGATGGTTTCCAAAATTACGCAGGCGGTGTGGTCGGTTATCAGTTGCAGGTCGTCATAATTGTTCAGGCTAATAAAATTGACCCCCGGTAATAGCGGTCGGTAGGCTTGCTTAAACTCTTCGTTACCCATTACGCTTAGTGCCCCGTGGGTGCTGCCGTGGTAAGAATTATGGAACGATATGATCTGTTGCCTGCCTGTAAAGCGTTTGGCCAGCTTTAATGCACCTTCAACGGCTTCGCCGCCAGAGTTGGTGAAGTAAACAGAGTTTAATCTATCGGGCAGGATGGATACCAGTTTTTCGGCAAAGCGCACCTGCGGCGTTTGCACGTATTCGCCGTATACCATCAGGTGCATATATTTATCTACCTGGGCTTTTATAGCAGCAATGACTTTAGGGTTGCTATGGCCGAGGTTACTTACGCCAATGCCCGATATCAGATCAATATGTGCCTTCCCTTCGGTATCGTACATATAAACGCCCTCGGCGCGCTCAAATTCGAGCAGCAACGGGAAATGTGTTGTTTGAGCGTTATTGTTTAGGAAAAGCTGGCGAAGAGTGAGCAAATTATTTAGTGAATTAGTGATTGATTGAATTAGTGATTTTAAAACTCAAATGCAAAAATCGGCAATATGATTGAAACTTAAAGCATCAATCACTAAAACACTAATTCAACAAATCACTAATTAATTCCCCGCGCGGATGCTGCGTTCGTTGAGCTGGCGCTTTACTTCGTCGTTAAACTCACGCTCGCTCTTATAAAGCAAGTTAACCTTATCGGCAGGGAGTATTTTCAGAAACTCATCCCGATAGTGCTTTTTAATGCTCACAACCTGGCTGTCATAAGCTAACTCCTTGTCAATTTGCTCGGTGCCGCTAACCTGCGCGTTTTGGTTATTCATGCGCCTTAAAATAAGTACGGCGGTTAATTGCTCCTGGTATTGGTTATAAAGGGGCCAAAATTTGCTTGCATCGGCTTCACTTAAGGCCAACTGCTGCGACAAAAACCTGTTGCGGGCAGCGTAAAGCTTTGGGTTGCGTTTTACCCTTAAATTTGCATTAGGTATAGTATTGCCGGCACTGCCGCGAAAATTACTACGCAGGTTCTCTGCCTGTGCAAATGTTTCATCATTACCAAGCCCCATTATCACTAATGCAGAAAAGAAGTATTTGAGCAATTTGTTCATTTAAAATGTTATTGATTAAGCTCTATATAATCCTGAAGATTTGCATCAAGCGCATCAGTATTAATTTGCTTATCGTTTTCTATTAACGGATCGCTGCCCTCTGCACGCAGGTCCAGATAATCCTCTATTTCGTTTACAGGCACACCAGATAATTCGGTATGCAGGTAGGTATGTGTATGTGTTACCGGCGCAGCAGCCTGCCTTAAAAATACACCGGCACCAATTATTAAAGTAAGGCATGCCGCAGTTGCATATTTAAATGTGTTTGATGCCCACAACTTTCGCACAATTGTTTTACGGATAACCATATCCTGGTTAACGGTTTTGTTTAAAATGCTTTTGTTAAGCTGTTCAAAATAATCATCAGGAACGGTAAACTCCGGCTTGCCGGCTTCAAATGCCTCTTCAACCGCTATGCGGGCAGCTATTTGGCTTTGCAGGTTTTCAAAGTATCCGGCAGGCACACTAAAGCTGGTTTCGTCCGCTTTAGCGGCGGCTTCCAAATTAATACGGCTTTGGATATTGTTAGTCAACTGCTCAAAATAACCTTCGGGCACTGCAAAACTTTGCTCGTTTGCATTAACAGCTTCTAACTTTACCCGGCTTTGAATGTTGCTGTTCAGCTGTTCAAAGTAACCCTGAGGAACGGCAAAGCCAGGCTGTTCTTTTTCTACAGCCGCTTCTATGTTGATGCGGCTTTGGATATCAGCACTCAGGTTATCAAAATAATTTGCAGGGACAGTAAAGCCCTGTGCCGGGTTGTTCGTATTAAATTCTTCTATTGCTATGAGGGATAAAATGCGCTGGCCGGCTTGTTCAAAGTAGCTGACAGGCACTGTGAACGGGTTATTTTTGGTAACCTGTTTAAGTGACATTTCTTCGTCAGCCCACTCTTTATTCTCCATATCGCTTTTCATACTCTTTTATAGATGAATAATTCTCTCAAAGGTTTAATGCTAATTTAAAAATTATCCAGAATTTAATCAGTATTGGTGATGAATGCCTCTATCTTTTTTACCGCGAGGTGGAAAGATGCCTTTAAGGCCCCAACGCTGGTACCTAAAACATCGCTCATCTCCTCATATTTCATATCGTCAAAATACTTCATGTTAAAAACAAGCCGCTGTTTATCGGGCAGGGTTAGTATGGCATCCTGCAATTTACGCTGTATTTGGTCGCCGCTAAACTGATCAGAACTGGCCAGCGTATCTGCCAGTGAAAAATCAACGTCATCAAGCGATATATTGTTCTTTTGCTTCTTTTTATTCAGAAAGGTAATGCACTCATTGGTAGCAATACGGTACATCCAGGTGTATAACTGCGCATCGGCACGGAAGCCCGGCAGGTTTTTCCAAACCTTGATAAAAACATCCTGCACCAGGTCATCGGCATCGTCATGGTCTATCACCATGCGGCGCACGTGCCAGTATATTTTTTGTTGATACTTTTTAAGCAACAGGTTAAAAGCTTCGTTGCGTGTGCTATCTTCCCTGAATTTGCTGAGTATCTCTTCGTCTTCTACCTGAGTGGACATCTATTAGAATTTATTCTCTTAAATAAATATAACGCGTTTTTGTTTTAGATATGTTTATTTGACGGTTATCCCACCAGGTCTAAAACCTGTTGCGACGACGCCTTGGTATCTACCTTATCAATCACCTGGTCTATAATGCCATCGCCATTGATCAGGAACGTTTTACGGGCAGTACCCATATACTTTTTGCCGTACATATTCTTTTCTACCCAAACACCGTAAGCCTCTACAATGCTATGTTCGGTATCGGCAATTAATGTAAAGGGCAGTTGGTATTTGCTTTCGAATTTTTTGTGCGATTTTTCATCATCCACGCTAACGCCTATCACCTCAAAACCCTTACCGACCAATGATTGGTAATTGTCCCTGAAATCACATGACTCTGCCGTGCATCCCGGAGTATCATCTTTTGGATAAAAATACAAAATCACGTTTTTACCCTTGTAATCTGACAGGGAAACGGGTGCGCCATTTTGGTCATTAGCTGTAAAATCGGGGGCTTTATCGCCTTTTGTAAGTGTTGCCATTTTGTTACTTATTAAATTCTGCCTTGTAGGCGGATGTGTTGTTTTTCCAGTCGACCGCCACCAGTTCAAAGTTATGCTTACCTGGTGCAATATCGTTATTAAAGGTATAACTATATAGCTTTGTTTTATAACTCTGTTGTAGCAGCACCCATTTACCATCAATTTTTGCGGTAACGGATTTTACGCCCGAAAGATTATCGCCTACACGTAAATTGATGGCCTTTTCCAAACGCATATTGCCGCCATCGCGGATGTTAATCGGGGTAATTACAGGCGGCACGGTATCTATGCGGATATAAAAATCGCCAAAATTACGGGCCTTTGCTTTTACAAAACCACCCTCCCAGGTACCGCCAACGCTTCCTGCTGCCGCGTTCACCACAACTGCCTTGTCGGCATATGCGCCCAAATTTATATCGGGTTTTATCCAGATCTCGAACTCGTCATGGATAGGAGTGAACTTATTATGGATTCTGTGTGTGACAGAATACGCGCCGGGTTTAGCAGGCTGGGCCGAATAGATAAAATCAAGGTTGTCATATAAATTGCCCGGCATGATGGTAACGTGTACCTTATCGTTCACAAACTCACTCTTTTGATCGAATCGTAGCCATTTACCAACCGGTTTATCGGGCGTGAAATTGTTAGGGGATGATTTTACCTTTAATTTAAGTGATGAAGTATTACCTGCTACATCCTTTACGATGTATTCTACCTCATGCTCGGCATCATCGTTAAAAACTAAAACGCCCTGGTTAATGGATTGCGGATAGAGCGAAATTCGGCTGCCCGGTAATATAAAGCACTTTTGCATCCACCTGTGCGATGTTAAAAAGGCCGGGTAATCGATATAAGCATTAATGGCATGCGTTTGATCAAACGCGAAACGCTCTACCGCGAAAGTGTAAAAGGTTTTGCCATCCAGCTTTAATTCAAGCGAGTATAAGCCGTTTTTGTTGAAGGATGCGCTGTTCATATCCGTTACCCCGATAGCAAAGCCAATGTTGCCGCTCAGGTTCAAAGTTTGCGGTTTAAGCAGGCGGTAATTGCCGGCCGCCCCGGTAACCGGTAAAAACTCCTTTGGCGTTTTCTCGCTGAAGGGATTGCCGTTCAGGTGATAAATGCCAATACTGGTAATGGCAGGGGAGATGTTATCCGGAATGGTTAAGCCGAATAGTTGCGGGTTGATAGTTTCCTGCGTGGCGGTGTCCCTGATCTCAAAGTGTAAATGCGGGCCTGCCGATGCACCCTCGTTACCGGATACGGCTACTACATCGCCTTTGGTCACCTTAAATAATCCCGGCGGTAAAGGGATATCGGCCTCAAAAGTTTGAAACTTGTATTGATAATCGCGAATGTATTTAGCTACTTCGGGCGTAAAACTGGCAATGTGCCCATAAACCGTGGTGTAACCTGCCGGATGAGTTAGATACAACGCCTGGCCAAAGCCCCCAAACTGGATCCGCACGCGCGACACATAACCATCTGCAACGGCGTGTACCGGGTAGCCCGTGCGCTGGTTGGTCTTAAAATCTAAACCCGAATGGAAATGGTTTGGCCTTAATTCGCCAAAGGCACCAGCAGTGCTGGGCGGCAGGTCAAGCGGGTAGCGGAAATAATCTTTCGGGTAGGGTTTGCTTTGAATGGTTTCCTGGGCCCGGGTGGTGGCGGATAAAAGTACTGCAAGTACTATTAAAAAGAACTTGTTATTTCGGACTGCAGAAATGAATGCAATTCGGATAGTTTGCAAGGTGTTTTTGTTAACAGCTAATGAACAGGATTGCTCCGTGTTCCTCGTTCGGAATGGCATAATAGTTTATTAGAAGTAAGCTTAACTGTAATGCTTAGTTAATGTTTTCGCGCAAAGGCGCTAAGGCGCAAAGATTTCAATTTTGATAAGCAGCCAGCGTCGATATGTGAAAAGATTACTTAACGTAAAAGTCAAGTAGTTTGGTACCTTCTAAAAAACCCTCCAGGTGATCGCCTATGTTTACTTTGGCAACGCCAGCCGGTGTGCCGGTGTAAATCAGGTCGCCTTTTTTAAGGGTAATATATTGTGATACAAAGGCGATGATGCGCTCAAACGAAAAAAGCAGATGTTTGGTATTACCTTGTTGCCTTATCTCGCCGTTCACATCTAAATTAAAATTTATTTGATACAGATCTGCAAACTGGCTTTTAGGCACAAAATTGCTCACCGGTGCCGACCCGTCAAATGCTTTGGCCAATTCCCAGGGCAGGCCTTTTTCTTTGTGTTTAGTCTGTATGTCGCGCGCGGTAAAGTCGATACCCAGTGCTATCTCTTCATAATAGTTAGCGGCAAATTTTTCGTTCACATGCTTGCCCTCTTTGCTCACCTTCAGTACTATCTCTATCTCGTGGTGTACATCCTGCGAAAATTCGGGGTGGTAAAACGGTTTGTTATCCTTTAACAAAGCCGTATCCGGCTTCATAAATATCACCGGGGTGCTTGGTACGGGGTTATTTAATTCTTTGGCATGCTCGGCATAGTTGCGGCCAATGGCTATTATTTTCATAGAAGCCGAATTTAGAAACTCTGCGGGCTAAATCAAAGAAATAAAATATTGCATGGTAGTAGTCGGCTTTTACCCTACAGGGATAGTTTGAAAAGCAAAAAATATTAAAGGGAATGAAGGATATACCGCCTATAAAACAGAGATCCGTTTGTTAATGGATTCGGAACCGGCCATTATGCGCAGGAAATAAAAACCGCGGGTTAGCCTGTTATTTACATTATAAGTAATGTTTTGCTCGCCGTTCTCTACACGTTGGCTAAACAGCGTTACCACATCATTACCCAATACATCCATTATTTTAACGTTTACAAAGGCATTACGCGATACATTATATTTAACATTAATGATCTCGGTAACGGGGTTAGGGTATATCTGCACGTTGGTAAGCAGCTTGTCGTCGTTACGGGGGATACTGATCTTAGTGGTTGATATAACGGCAGGCTTAATCGGCGGCAAAGCCAGGTGTAACGTATTTTTAAATAACGTGGCCTTTGGCTTGCTTCGCAGCAGCTTTAAGTATGATGTATCGTTTTTTTGGGCAACAACTCCTTTCGCAAGCGCAACATTTACAGCTATTGCCAGCGCAATTACGGTAAACCAGGAATTTAGATAAGTAAATTTTCTACCCATAGTATTATTACGCAAAAGTATAAATAAACTGCTCAGCATTTTTATACATGTATCAATATTAAATATTTTTAACATTTTTTAACAAAATACGCATTTGTCAGTTAACCTAATTATCTGACTTGTACGAATATTGATAGTTTAAGTTGTAATGGTTTTTTTTTAATAGTTTTGCATCCTCTTATAAAATATAGTGTCAAATCATAAAGATCTACAAAAACTAACGGCCGCCGGCCTCCTGATTAGTTTAGGAATAATCTACGGTGATATAGGTACCTCACCTCTATATGTGTTCAAGGCCATCATAGGGTCAGAGCATTCATCAAATTCACAACCTATTACGCAAGCATTGGTTTTAGGGGGTGTTTCGCTTATTTTTTGGACACTTACCCTGCAAACTACTTTAAAGTATGTGGTGATAACGCTGCGTGCCGATAACAAGGGCGAGGGCGGTATTTTCTCTCTCTTTTCATTGGTTAGGCGTAAAGCAAAATGGTTAATAGTGCCTGCAGTTGTTGGTGGGTGTGCTTTGCTGGCCGATGGTATCATTACACCACCAATTACCATCTCGTCGGCAATTGAGGGGCTACAAGTCTACTACCCGCAGCTGCCCACCGTTCAAATTGTTATTGCCATTATAGCGGGCTTGTTTATTATTCAGCAATTCGGTACATCATTGGTAGGTAAGGCATTTGGGCCAATTATGTTCATTTGGTTTACTATGATGGGCGTTTTGGGGCTATCCTATATCATACAATCGCCGGGGATACTTAAAGCTTTAAACCCTTATTATGCATACCAGTTACTCACCTCAAGCACCTACGATGCGTTTATTATATTAGGTGCGGTTTTCTTATGTACTACAGGTGCCGAGGCTTTATATTCAGATTTGGGCCATTGTGGCCGCGATAATATCCGTATCAGCTGGATATATGTTAAAACCTGTTTAGTATTTAACTACCTGGGGCAGGCGGTTTGGCTGTTACAGCGCGAAGGTAAGGTGATAGACCTGAGTGTGAATAACCCTTTCTATAAGATAATGCCCGATTGGTTCCTTATTTTCGGGATCGGTATCGCTACCATTGCAGCAGTTATTGCCAGCCAGGCGCTTATATCGGGCTCGTTTACGCTAATTGCAGAGGCGGTTCGTTTAAACCTTTGGCCAAAAGTGCGCATCAATTATCCGTCAGAACAAAAGGGCCAGTTGTACGTGCCCAGCGTAAACTGGTTGTTGTGTGCAGGCTGTATCGGCGTGGTGTTGTTATTTCAGCATTCGGCAAAGATGGAGGCTGCGTATGGGTTAAGTATTACCGTAGCCATGTTAATGACCACCATCCTGGTGTCGAAATTCCTGCAACGCAAAAAGATCCCCGCTTATATTATAGGTACGTTTTTAGTATTATACCTGCTTATCGAGGGTACATTCCTGATGGGTAACCTGGTTAAATTTGTACACGGCGGTTGGTTTACGCTTTCTATCGGGTTGGTACTGTTTATCGTAATGTGGACCTGGCATACTGCCCGCCGCATCAAAAACCGCTACGTAAAGTTTATTGAGATTGATGATTACTTTAACATCATCAAAGAAATGAGTGAGGACGAAAGCGTGCCCAAATATGCATCGCAACTGGTATATTTAACCAGCGCAAACTTCAATTCAGAAATAGAATCAAAGATCATTTATTCCATTTTACAAAAACAACCTAAACGTGCCGACGTATACTGGCTGGTACATGTTGATGTGGTGGATGAGCCGTACAAACGCGAATACGAGGTTGACTTTTTAGTGCCTGGTAAATTGATCCGTATCGATTTTAAACTTGGTTTCAGGGTAGAGCAACAGATCAACCTGTTATTCCGCAAAGTAGTGGAAGATTTGGTTAAGGGGGGTGAAATTGATATTACCAGCCAATACCCATCGTTAAATAAACATAAAATTGTTGGCGATTTTAGGTTTGTAGTGATCGAAAAAGTTTTATCGCGCTCGCATAACCTGTCGTTTTTTGAACGGGTGATCATGTTCATTTACGGTGAATTAAAAAAGGTAAGCTTGTCTGAAGAGCGCAACTTTGGCCTCGACCTGAGTTTTGTAACGGTCGAAAAAGTGCCGTTGATGCTTACCTCGCCCGATACCGTAAATATTCAGCGGGTAACCGCTTCGCCACACGGCCGGATCTAATATTTAAAGCCTGATTTAAACGATCAGGCTTTTTTATTTCAATCTTTCGGTGTTGCTGAACTTGTTTCAGCAACCCTCATGCAACGCATCTGTAAGTTTGTTATCTTTCCGGAGAGATGCCGAAATGAATTAGGCATGACAGGGCACGAGCGGCGAAGGTAACTCACCCCGGATTCGCTAAGCTGTCCGACCCTCTCTTCGCTAAAGCGAAAAGAGGGTTATGAAAAAAGACGAAAGAATTTACTCTTGCAGTCGCTCAGCTCCGGCCGAGTGACTTGGTATTATAAGCCTCCGGCCGCCACAACAAATGTTGGCAGCTGAAAAATATCTTAACTCTCCTGCAGTCGCTCGGCTCCGGCCGAGTGACTTGGTATTATAAGGCCTCCGGCCGCCTCAGGTGAAGTGGGACGCTACAAAATTTTCATCCGAAGTTAGCCAGGCGACTGGTACCAACTAAAAAAGCCGGCTATTAACCGGCTTCTACAAATCTTAAAGTTTAATATTATCGCGCTAATTTGGCATTGTCGCCTTTGCCCATCACGCTGTGCTTGTAGCCATAGCTAAAATAAATCACCAGGCCTATAATGAGCCAGGCAAGGAAACGGATCCAGCTTTGGTATTCCAGTTCGGCCATCAAGTAAAAACAACTAACCAATCCTAAAACAGGGATTAACGACAGTTTTTTGATGTAGGCCAGCACCGTTAAGGTAGCCGATAGCAAGATGAACAAGAAATAAGGGAATTTTTCGTGCAGGTTATCGCCGCTAAAAAGGCCTGCCACTTTCCCGTGGAATGCGGCAACGCCAATCACAAATAGCACAGGTACAATATACTGCGAGTTGATATACGGCAAATGAAACTTACCCTTTACGGCAGCTTCGCGCGGTAATAACAGTACGCCGCCGCAAACCAGCACAAAAGCAAACAGGGTGCCTATACTGGTTAAGTTTGTAACCTCGGTAAGGTTAAGGAACAGGGCAGGTATGGCCACTACAAAACCGGTTACGATAGTGGCAAACGATGGTGTATGGAACTTAGGATGAATGCGCGAAAACGCCTTGGGCAGCAAACCGTCGCGGCTCATGCTCATCCATATACGGGGTTGCCCTAACTGGAAAATAAGCAATACGCTTGCGGTAGCCACCACCGCGCTGATAGAGATCACGTAGCTGATCTTTTTTAAACCAACCTTGGCAAAAACAAAGGCCAGCGGGTCGCCAACCTGAAGGTCTTTATAGTTCACCATGCCGGTGAGCACCAAGGCTATCAGTATGTACAGAACGGTACAGATAATAAGCGAATAGATCATACCGCGGGGTAGGTCGCGCTGTGGGTTCTGGCATTCTTCGGCAGTAGTTGATATGGCATCGAAACCTATGTAGGCGAAAAATACGCCCGATACGCCCTTCATCACCCCACCAAAACCGTTAGGTAAAAATGGATGCCAGTTAGCCGGTGTAACATAAAAGAAACCGATAACGATCACCGCTATCACGATGGCTATCTTTAAATAAACCATGGCGTTAGTAGCCTTTTTAGTTTCGCGTATACCGATATAAACCAGGTAAGTGATCAAAAATACGATACCCAGCGCCGGTATATTAGCGATGAATTTGATGTTGCCTGCACCCGGTGCAGTTGCCCATGCCGATGCGGCAATCTTCATCCGGTCGGTAATTTCAGCTAAATTTCCGCTGGCGGTGAATTGCTGGATCTTTTCATGCGCTGTGTAGGCCGAAAAGTAATCCATCGTGAGGTAAGTAGGCATATGGATCCTGAAACCCTCCAGCAGGTTTACAAAATACTCGCTCCATGAGATGGCTACAGCTATGTTGCCGATGGCATATTCCATCAGCAGGTCCCAGCCAATGATCCAGGCGATCAATTCGCCAAAAGAAGCGTAGGCATAAGTGTACGCGCTGCCCGCAACCGGGATACGCGATGCAAACTCGGCATAACAAAGGGCCGAAAACCCGCAGGTGATAGCTGTTAATACAAAGAGTAAGGTAACACCGGGACCACCGTTAAAGGATGCCTCGCCAATAGTAGAGAAAATACCTGCACCAACTACTGCCGCAATCCCCATCAGGGTTAAATCTTTTACATTCAGGGCTTTTTCTAACTGCGAGGCCGAACCCGGGTGCTCGCTATCGCTGAAACCGTTGGCAACATCGGCCAGTATTTTATCTACAGACTTCCGGCGAAATATGCTTTTAGACATTAATTTGATCAGTTTAGTTCTTCAAAACCAAACATAACCAAATTTTTGCAATGAAAAACTATATGCTTTACTTTGTGCTACATGAATAAAGGCGCCGGGGATGTTTTATATAAGGTAAGGTTTTTCCTGATACCGTACATCGTTTTGCTATGTGGCTGCCTGATCATCAAATTGCTTTATACCCGCCCCGAGATCTATTTTGCGGTTAACAGACTTTACAGTTATTGGGCAGATGCTATTGCGCCCTACATTACCGATATCGGCGACGGCACTACTATAATTATTTTATCGGTGATACTGGCACTCTTTAGTTACCGCCCTGCTTTTTTGCTAATTACCAGTTATGCCATTACCTCATTAACCGCGCAGGCCTTAAAGTACGCGTTTGATGCGCCCCGTCCCAAGGTTTACTTTGAGCATGAGCTGAGTAAGATCCACTTTGTAAAGGGGCTTTACATCCTTACCGTGCATAGCTTCCCGTCGGGGCATACAGTTACAGCGTTTTCGGCAGGGATGGTGCTCACCTACCTGCTAAAAAATAAGCAATGGGGGATACTGTTTTTTGTGGTTGCCGTACTGGTTGGTTACTCGCGGATGTACTTAAGCCAGCATTTTTTTGAGGATGTGATGGCAGGATCTGTAGTGGGCGTAATGGTTACAGTGCTCTGGCTAAGCTGGGTAGACCGCCGCGAATTTCTAAGCAGCCCCCGATGGATCCGGGGGCTGCTTAGAAAAGGGGATTAAGCCTCTTCCTGGTTTTTCTTTCTGCGCTGTACTACAACAATCACAATGATCAGGATTAATATACCGCCGCCGATAAGCCCGTATTTAAGGCCCGGCGAGATGCCTTTGGCATTGCTTAAGTATTGGTCCGTACGCTTAAGTTCTGGCGATAATTTGATGGAGCTGCTGAAAGCTTTGTACTCTTCTTTTATCAGGTCCTGGCGGGCCTCTTCATAAAAATACTCGAGCGTGTAGGTTACTTCCTGGGTATAAATAACAATAAAGTTGCGCAGTTTTACGCCCGAACCATCGTTGGTAGACAAGGTGAACGTTTTGGCCTTCAGGTGGCCGATGGTGGTATCGCGTACATATTGCGCGCTTCCTTTCGACTGGCCCTTAATGCCGTTGATATAATCTTTAAGCACCTTATTCAAGTCGCGCTCTTTTTTCAGGGGTTTGTTACCCTCTGCATTGGGTGCGCGGATCACCACCATGTAGCCGTACTGACTATTGCCGGATACATTGGTTTGCCCTAATGTATCTTTACGAACATATTTCTCCGGTAATGATACCGTAACCAGGCTGTCTATCTTGACGGGTACCAATTTTTGAGCGAAGCCTGCAACTGTAAGCAGGACAAGGCTTAAACTTATGAGTATCTTTTTCATAGATGGAGTAACTTGAAAAACACACATAAGTTTTGAAACGATAGGTAATTATGAACTTAGTATAATAATACTTGCCTGTTTTTAACCATCATGATAATAATTATCGCGAGAGTTTTAGGAGTCTTGAACGGTTATATTGCTGCAACAGTAGCGGGCAAATGTTGTAAATAACATTAAAACCAAGGATGGATGCACCCATGGCATAATGCGTGGTAATTATGGCGTAACCGGCCGTAAGTAAAAAGAATACAAAGCAAAGCAAATGATAACGCTCATACATGGCAACCGTACGCATATAGTTAGCCGCAGTAGATTTATTCCTGATCAGCGCGTATTGTGGAGCGTTCTTTTTAATGAACCGATTGACTAACTCGCCGTTTTGCACAAACTTGCGAAAGAATTTTACGCCAAGCCGCTCGTACAGCCCCGGTTTATCACTTAGCTGTAAGATGCGGGCGGGCAAAAGCAGGCTAACTACACTAATGCCGATAAACAAGCAACAGGTACGCATATCGTTTATCCCTACCCAAAAGCCAATAACCGGGATAAAGCAAATTATCGTCCAGAAGAAATTGATGGCCTGGTTCATAGGGTTAAATAAATTGGTGAATTACAAAAGGATTTAGCAATACCTTAATTGAATAGCACTGATATATTAGTGAAAAGAATACTACGCCTTTGTAATAACGTTTTTCTAACCGGTAAATTTCAACTCTGCATGTCTTAACCTATTCTGCCCCAACCTCAATCCCTATTTGCTTCAGTAGCAACGATGCGTTAAAGGTTTTACACTCGCCGTGTTTGATCTTATAGTCAAACAGCATTTCGCCATTCAGCACCTGGATATCAAAATAATAGTTTCGTACATAGTCTGGGTACTTATCTTCCAGTCGGGCAATCTGCAAGTCGTGCGTAGCCACCATGCCCACACCCTTCTTGGCAATAAGCTGCTCTATCACGGCCTTACTGCCCAGGTATTTGTCCATAGAGTTAGTACCTCGCAGCATCTCGTCGATCAGGAAGAATACCCGATGCTCCTGCACAACCGCGGCCAACAGCATTTGTAAACGGTCTAATTCAGCCTTAAAGGTCGATGTGCTTTCGTTGAGCGAATCTTTGATGCGCATATAGCTTACAATAGTGATGACTGATAATTCCATTGCCGATGCACAAACGTTTGCCCCCGACAGTGCCAATACGGTATTGATGCCGATAGTGCGCAAAAAAGTGCTTTTACCTGCCATGTTGCTGCCAGTAATAATATCTATCTTGAAGGTATCCCGCAAATCGTAATTGTTATCTACCCGCTTTTCGCTGCGGATCAGCGGGTGGGCGATATTGGTTGCAGTTAAGGTGTAGCCTCCGGTGCCTGATATAATTGGCGTAACCCATTCAGGGTAATTGATGGAGGGCACGGCGATGCTGATGAGCGCCTCAAATTCTGCTATCACATCAAAAGCCACTTCCAGGTTGGCGGAATTAGTACGTTTCCAGTTTTCTATCGCGATGATCTGGCGGATGTCCCATAATAAAAAGGCATTCAGCAATACGCCAACGATGATGTTTAAATGGTAATTGAGCTTATCGATCAATTTAGACAGTTCCTTTATCTTGATAGATGTTTGATCGTCCTTTAGCTTTTTCGCTAACGATAAGTTGTACGCCCCATGCCAATCCTGCGATTCTATCTTGTTAAAAACATTGGCATAACTGCCCAGCATTTTCCCAATCTTATCGGCAATCAGATCGGCCTTGCGGATGTAAGCCGCCTTTGAAAATACGATACCCATGTTTGCTAACGCGATAAAAATAGCAACACCCTTAACCGGCGGATAAAACACCGCGCCGATGATGGCGGCTATCAGCAAATAAGGTGCAATTTTAGCATAGATATCCAGCCACCGCTCGCCGCTAAGGTTGAGCGGCATTTGCAGGTATTTGAAAAGGTTGTTCAGGCGGTTAAGGTCTTCATCTTTTGCAAAAAGTAATAGCGTTTGCAATTCTTTCTTCCACTCGTTTTTGGTGGCCAACTCTTTAACAGCCTGCTGCCTAAAGAGTATAGTTGATTTATCTGCCGGGGCATCCAGCCAACTGGCTAATTTATTGTTACCGGCAGATGTGGCCGTACGGTTAATGAGCTGAAAGAGCGAGGCGTTGCCGAAAATATCCAGATCGGATGTGTAAAAATGCTTTTCGTTACTAAAGCGCTGGCCGTTATTATATAGGTTAGCATTACTTTGCAGGCTGCTGATCTCATTCTCATTAATGCGCTGCAGGTTAAGGTAGTAATCGCGCTGGCGTTCGTATTCGCCCTGCCGACTTACCAGCCAGGCAAACCCGGCCAAGAGCAATACAAAAGCTATGGCCATAATAGTAAAAGTATCCTGTGTGATGGTCAGATAAACGGCAAAGATCATCAACGCAAAAAGCCCGAGGCGCAGTAGGGAGTAAGTGTTGGCCAGCTTTTTAAATTTATCGGCTTGCTGGCCGGCCAGTTGCCCGGCGCGTGTATATTCGTTTATAATATCCTGTTCCATAGGTTAGCAATCACTGCTAAATGTTAAATAGTTTACAAAATTCAATTTTACAACAATAACATAACATTTCAACTTTATAAATTGCGCCTTAATTATGAAGATCACTTTTATAACTGTTGGCAAAACCGAAGATGTTTACCTGAAAGAGGGAATAGAAAAATATGTAAAGCGGTTAAAGCATTACACCAAACTGGAAATGGCCGAGATCCCCGAACTTAAAAATACCAAGGCCCTTACAGAAGAACAGCAGAAAGCAAAGGAAGCAGAATTGATCTTGAAAAAAATTACCCCGTTGGATCATGTGATCTTGCTGGACGAGAATGGCACCGAGTTTACCTCCGTGCAGTTTGCAAACTATTTGAATAAGCGGTCAGTAACCTCATCGGCGAACTTGATCTTCGTCGTGGGCGGCCCCTATGGTTTTGATGATTCGGTTTACCAGCGCGCTAACGATAAGATCTCGCTAAGCCGCATGACCTTTTCCCACCAAATGGTGCGCCTGTTCTTTACTGAGCAATTATATCGCGCCTTCAGTATTATTAAGGGCGAGCCATATCATCACCAATAGATATGCCGATTTTAAATGCGCGGATGTGCGGATGATAGGAATGAACATCCAGTCAATTTGAAATCTGCATATTTGCACATCTGCACATTTTTTACAGATTTTAGATGTGCGGATGTGCAGATGAAAAGAATGAATATCCAGTCAATATGAAATCTGCATATTTGCACATCTGCACATTTTTTACGCACATTTGCATATCCGCACATTTGCACATCATCATATTATGCACAGTCACGACCACTCCGGCCACCATCACGATCATACACCCAAACTCGACCATCTGAATGCTGCCTTTATCTGGGGCATTGTGTTAAACTCGGCATTCGTCATTATCGAGGTGATTGCAGGTTTGATGAGCGGATCATTGTCATTACTCACAGATGCCGGGCATAACCTGAGCGATGTGGCATCGCTGGCGTTGGCGTTGCTGGCATTTAAACTGGCTAAGGCAAAATCAAACAGCCAATACACTTACGGGTACAAACGCAGTACCATCATCGTGTCGTTCTTCAACGCCGTAATCTTGTTAGTTGCTGTAGGCTTTATTATTTACGAGGCAGTGATCCGTTTTATGCACCCCGAGCCTATTGCAGGCGGTACGGTTGCATGGGTAGCCCTGGCGGGGATAGGTGTAAACGGCTTTACGGCCTGGTTATTTGTGAAAGATAAGGAAAGCGACCTGAATGTTAAAGGTGCCTACCTGCATATGGCTGTTGATGCCATTGTATCTTTAGGCGTGGTAATATCGGGTGTTGTTATTTACTTTACCGGCCTGGCATGGATAGACAGTGCGGTAAGTATCATCATTGGTATCGTGATTTTGATGGGTACCTGGAATTTACTGAAAGACAGCCTCCGGTTAGAAATGGACGGCGTACCTAAAGAGATAGACGTAAAAAAGATCAAGGCCGAATTGTTAAAGGCAAAAGGAGTGGTAGACATCCATCATATGCACGTTTGGGCCCTAAGTACTACCGAAAACGCGCTGACTGCCCACCTGGTAGTCAAACCCGAGAATATGAATATGTTTGATGATATCAAGCACGATCTGCGCCACCGGTTAGAGCATCTTTCCATCAGTCACAGTACTTTTGAACCGGAGTTTTCTGACGAGAAATGTGAGCAGCCGGATTGTTAAGTATGGATTTTTTCAGAGTTGTATCTTTTTAAGAGCCTTTCTTGAAAATAATAAATTGCGTCATTGCGAGGTACGAAGCAATCTCTAAACTTGCATATCCTCTTTGGCATATCGGGAGATTGCTTCGTACCTCGCAATGACGCGTGGCTTTAAAGTGTAAATATTTTCAATAAATTTAGCAATCCATGAGCACCACTAACCGACGTAAATTTATTGCTACCGCAACTACCGTTGCCGCGGGCACCGTTGTGGCATCGGCTATGCCAACCCTAATAAAAACTACAAACATGACAAACAGATATCCCATTGTTCACCACGCCTTGTTCTGGCTAAAAAACCCCGGTTCTATTGAAGATCGCGACAAACTGGTTGCAGGTGTAAAATCATTGGGCAAGATCCCAACCATAAAAGAGCTGCACGTAGGCGTTGTAGCCAGTACCGAAAAACGCGAGGTGGTGGATAACAGCTGGGGTGTATCTGAAGTGATGTTCTTTGCCGATCTGGCGGGGCAGGCCACCTATCAAAACCACCCCATTCACCAGGAGTTTATAAAAACCCATAGCCACCTTTGGGAAAAGGTAATTGTTTATGATGCGGTAGACGCGTAAAATGATAAACTATGTCCTTGCGAGCGATAGCGTGGCAATCTCATAGGACAAACGGATATGCTGAGATCTCCATGTCACTGTCGCACCTTAGAATAACGCCGTATTTACACCTTAACTCTAACAATGTCCTTGCGAGCGATAGCGTGGCAATCTCATAGGATTGGTACGCATACAATAAGTAAGCATGCAGATTAATCAATATTGCGTCTACATAATCACTAATAACTCCAATAATGTATATTATACCGGGGTTACAAGCGATTTAAAAAACCGGGTGCTGGAACATAAAGGAAAAATAAAAACCGGTTTTACTGCGAAGTATCAATGTGGTAAATTAGTTTACTTCGAAACCTTTCAATGGGTTGATGATGCCATCGCACGCGAAAAACAAATAAAAGCTGGTTCGAGAAAAAAGAAAACAGATCTTATTATTGGTCAAAATCCAGATTGGAATGATTTAAGTTACGGTTGGTACGATTGAATCTGTATGTTGTTGTCGCTTAGATATGCTGAGATTGCCACGTCGCTATCGCTCCTCGCAATGACACCTTTTTTTGTTAAATTTCTATTATGTCCTTGCGAGCGATAGCGTGGCAATCTCACAGGACAAACGGATATGCTGAGATTGCCACGTCGCTATCGCTCCTCGCAATGACGCCTTTTTTTTGTTAAATTTCCATTATGTCCTTGCGAGCGATAGTGCTGCGATCTTATTGGACAAATGGGTATGCTGAGATTGCCACGTCGCTATCGCTCCTCGCAATGACACCTTTTTTTGTTAAATTTCCATCATGTCCTTGCGAGCGATAGCGTGGCAATCTCATAGGACAAATGGATATGCTAAGATTGCCACGTCGCTATCGCCCCTCGCAATGACACTTTTTTTTTACTCGTTTAATTTCCATCATGTCCCTGCGAGCGATAGCGTGGCAATCTCATAGGACAAATGGATATCCTAAGATTACCACGTCGCTATCGCTCCTCGAGATGACACCTTTTTTTGTTAAATTTCCATCATGTCCTTGCGAGCGATAGCGTGGCAATCTCATAGGACAAATGGATATGCTAAGATTGCCACGTCGCTATCGCCCCTCACAATGTATTATTTATAAAAAACAAAGCCCCGATAGGACAATCCTACCGGGGCTTAATATATTTCTAAAGAATAAAAACTTACGCTTTTTTTGCAGGTGCTTTTTTCGATTTGGCTTTTGGTGCTTCGGCGCCTGGTGCTGCAACTTCTTCCTTTACAGGTTCAGGTGCTAATATTTCTTGTTCTGTAGCAATCGGTGCCGATGGGGCTTCCTCGTTAAATAAAGGCAACTCTTTCAGCAGGTTGAACCAGGTAATGATCTTCTTCATGTCAGATGCATAAACCTTCTCCTCATCATGGTCGGCAGCTACGGTGTAAAAAAACTCGCGGAGCTTTTTGCCATCTTCCTTACCGGTAGGGATGCTATCGGCAGCTTTCATGCGCT
Organism: Mucilaginibacter glaciei; assembly: GCF_014773245.1. Lineage (GTDB taxonomy): Bacteria > Bacteroidota > Bacteroidia > Sphingobacteriales > Sphingobacteriaceae > Mucilaginibacter > Mucilaginibacter glaciei. The sequence goes on from NZ_JACWMX010000003.1 coordinate 182,425, forward strand.
CAAAAACATCAGTTAGTTTAATATCGTCTTCCAGTCCAAAAATAGTGATCTCGTTCAAAGCCGCCAATTTAGCGGTCGAAAGGTTGGCTATCAGCTTCGTTTTTTGCGCATCAAGGCTTTCTAAAACATAACCGGTTTTGTTTTGCGCAAGCGCCCTCCATAAACCCGGTTTACCCGATACTGCAACAATTCCCTGTAAATTCATCTATTTAGTTATAAGAGTTGTAAGAGTTGTAAAGGTTGAACAATTCCAACTCTATCAACTTTAATTTATTCTTCTATGATCTCTATTCCTAAAATTTTATCGCCCTGGCGGATGTCGTCAACAACATCAACGTTCTCAACCACTTTACCAAAAACGGTATGGTTACGGTCTAAGTGAGCGGTGTTTGCACGGCTATGGCAAATAAAGAATTGTGAGCTGCCGGTGTTGCGGCCCGCATGTGCCATTGATAATACACCACGGTCGTGATATTGGTTATCGCCGGTCAGTTCACAGTCGATACGTTTGCCGGAGCCACCTGCACCGGTACCGGTTGGGTCGCCACCCTGTACCATAAAATTAGGGATAACACGGTGAAAAGTTACGTTATCATAAAAACCAGTTTTAGCTAAACCTAAAAAGTTTGCTACGGTATTTGGCGCATCTTTGTCAAAAAATTGAACGGTCATGTCGCCTTTTTCGGTTTTGATTATTGCTTTGCTCATTTTGTTATATTTTAAACAGTTGGCAAAGGTAAGGATTTGAGGCGAAAGGTAAAAGGCGAAAGGATAAAGGTTACCATTCAATAAATGTAAGTACCATTGCTTTATTAGCAGGATTGTAAGTATAAACTCCCTTTCGGTTAAAGTCGAAATTTGCCTTATCGGTAAAGAACTTAGTTTTATCTTTTACAAACTCGGCAGCGCAGTGTTCAAACCATTTCAAACATTTATCTCCGCCCATCAAAAACGCAAAGTATGACATCCTTTTGTATTGCAACAGGTTGACATCTTTATACGTTGTAAATTTAAACGTGAATGAAACCTTTTTGAGATAGTTTTCCTTACCAAAAAATTGCATCGAACTACCATCCTTATCCACAGCTAAATAACTCTCTTCACCATCAATTTTAGGTACTTCTTTAAATATTAATGTGCTATCTGATGATTGCATTTGTTTAATAAGGTACGAACGCTTTATTTCCAACCCCGGCATTGCAGGAGGTGGATCACCTTTCTCCTGAGCGCTGGCGCTAAATGATAACAACGTTAATAATGATAAAACCGAAAAAAATACCCTTATAAATTTATCCATCGTGTTGGTTTAAACTTTGAGCCTCTAATATAATACCATTTCCAATTAATCGTTACATTTGGTAACGGCCATGAATATTCTCAAGAAGCTCCTTTCGCCTTTTACCTTTAACCTTTTACCTAAAAGCTTACTGCTCTTTACCTTTTTGCTTTTGCCTTTTGGCTTAAAAGCGGCCTCCATCCTGATCCCGATGGATGAGGAGCAAAAAGACCACCTGAAATCCTACGGTATCGCTTTCTGGACTTTGAAAAACGGCGAAACGGTCGACTGGTTACTTAACTACCGCGGCGGCAGTTTCATGATGAAATATAATAAAACCCTGGAAGAAGAATGCAAGATCCGCGGGGTGAGTTACGAAGTAATTGCTGATGCAAAGGTTACCCAGATCGAGACGGAAGTAAGTGACCCATCCGTCAATATGGATCTGGTAAAACTAGAAAAGGCACCCAAAATGGCGGTTTACTCTCCAAAAAGTAAACTCCCCTGGGACGATGCCGTTACCATGGTTTTAAAATATGCCGAGATCCCTTATGATGTGATTTATGATGAGGAAGTGATCCGCGGTGATTTGCCTAAATACGACTGGCTGCACCTGCACCACGAGGACTTTACAGGGCAATTCAGCAAGTTTTACGGAGCCTATCGCTACGCCCCATGGTATGTAGATGATGTTAAGGCCCAACAGGCTACTGCTAATAAATTAGGGTTTAAAAAAGTATCGCAAATGAAGCTGGCAGTGGTTGAACATATCCGCGATTTTTGCGCTGGTGGCGGTTTCCTGTTTGCCATGTGCTCCGGTACCGACACTTTTGATATCGCCCTGGCTGCCGCTAATACAGACATTTGTGAAGCCATGTTTGATGGTGATGGTGCCGACCCTGCAGCGCAGTCCAAACTTGATTTTGGCAACACCTTCGCCTTCCAGAATTTTACGCTGGATATGAACCCTACCTCGCACAGCTTTGCCAATATCGATGTAAACCAAACAAGGCAGGTAGAGCGTACCCGCGATTTTTTTACGTTGTTTGATTTTTCGGCCAAATGGGATGTGGTGCCCAGCATGCTTACCCAAAACCATGATAAAGTGGTGAAGGGCTTTATGGGGCTGACCACCGCTTTTAACAAGAACCGTTTAAAACCCGGTGTGCTTATTATGGGCGAAATGAAAACCGGCAACGAGGCCCGCTATATTCATGGCGAATATGGAAAGGGCCAGTGGACATTTTACGGCGGCCACGACCCCGAAGATTACCAGCACCAGGTAGGCGACCCACCAACCGACCTGAAACTTCACCCCAACTCGCCCGGCTACAGGCTGATCTTAAACAATGTGCTTTTCCCGGCAGCAAAGAAGAAGAAACAGAAAACGTAATTAAAAGTTTGTAAAGGAGCGGGGTGCGCGTGTTAGGTGCGCCTGTGGCGATGGGCAAACGTACTATCAATGTCCGCTCTCCGATCCAGAATCACACACCAAATTCTTAATTATAAAATGTCCACGCTACGCCGAACTTAATGGCTGAATCCATTTGCGGGTAACGGTTTACTGTGTAAAATCCCTTACTGAACAAGCCCTGGTTGGCATAATCATACTGTAAGAAAATATTGGTGCGTTGCAACGTTCCTTTAAAAAATACGCTGGCAATAGGGTAGGAAGTGAAGGTAACATCCTTGCCATTGTAAAACTGGCCTAAGCCTACGGCGTAAGATGGGGCAACATAAGCGGTGTTATATCGTACCGACATACCTATCTGTGATTTCAGCACAAAGAGCATGGTGTTGTAATACAAACTGCTATACGTGTAAACCTCGGGCGTACGCAAGATATCTTTGTTATCTGTTTTTTGATAGACCACGTAATTATCAAAATTGAATTTACGGAATGCCAGATTTTTACCCACACTTACCTTCAGCATATTGATGGCCGGGGCATATTGTGTTGGTGTGGCATCAATTCCCCCGGGCTGCGATTTAAAATACAGGTAATCGGTCACCAAAAAATACTCTGCCTTCAGGTCGAGTTTGAGCGCATCGTTCTGATAATTAAAACTCAGGTTAGTGATCTTTTGGTTACTGAAGCCGCTGTTGTTAAAAATATAATGGTTGGAGATCCAATTGGTGTACACTAACCCCGGCGAGCTGCTTTGCAGGTAGGCACCTAATACGATCTTACCCGTTTTGCGGCCGCCTGCAAGGGTTAGCTTGGCGTCATACAACAGATCGCCAAAATTGCGCCCCTGGATAATCTGGCGGATGTCGCCATCCAGGTTGATCCTGTCGCTGAAACGGTAACCTAATCTAGCCTTGAGTGTAATGTTTTGCAAGGTTGAGTTTTGTACCCTCACCGGCCGCATCTCTTTACGGCCCACATCGTTCAGCACGCTGTCGCTAACAAACTGGCTGTATTTATAAAAATCCTGCGTTAGGCCAAGGTCAAGCTTCAACTCGTTCTTTACCATCTTTAACGATTTGCCGCGCAGATAAAAGCTATAAGTAAAATCATTTTGCAGGTGCAACACGTTCAATGAATCGCGCGATCGGTTAGCGCTAAAGTAATAATCAGGGAATACGTTGTAGGTATCCACATCGTTCTGCAGATAGTGATACTTGCGCGAATCGTAGTTAAAAGTATAGGTGATACGTTGCGTTGGCAGTACGCTTGTAATGCCGTTCGCCTTGCGGTTACTATCAATGCGGCCAATGTAATACATCTGTTTAAGATAGATGCTGGCATTTTTCCAGTTCTCGAAACTGCTGCGCAGGCGCACGTTTTCTGTAGTCTTATCTAACGAACCCTGTGCGCTCGTAAAAACGTCATCATTGAGTATCGAACCCGTTTCGGGTGCTTTCAAATTGTTAAAGATCACGTTGGTTAGTAAGTTATAACGTTTGTTAACCGAATGGTACCAGCTAAATAAGGCCACATTAACATCACTTACATTTTGAGCCAGGATATTATTGCTTGCATAAAAACCGCGCGAGCCGTTAAAATTCATCATGAAACCTACATTCCAGTTGGGTTTAACATTCTGCGTATGCAGTACCTTAAATAGCGATTCTTTGAGTCCGCCAATCGTGCTGGATAACGATAAAAGTGTATAAGGTACCCGAGCATTGAAATAACTGATATCCTGCGGGTTGAGCAGGTAGGCGTCTAAACTGTGCTGTCCCTCATCAAACCCAATAGTTTTGCGGGGATTAAATAGCAGGTCGCGCTGGGCAACCCCAAGATAGCCTAAACTAATTTTCGGGTTACGCGGTTGCGATAGTACGCTGTAATTCTCAAAATTTACCAAACCTGTATCCAGCGGAAATAACTGGGTACTATCGCTCAACAACCGTTCGCTGGTTATTTTAATGTATTTGGAATTGAACTCAATAGAATCTTTGCGGTTCTCCTCGCGCTTGCGCAAGGTGTCCAGATTATCGGATGATTTCCGGGATTGGTTCCTGACCGTATCACGTGTGTAAACCGGTTGGCTTTGCTGCTGGTTGGGGTAAACCTGCGCCAAGCCCTCCTGTGCCATAGCGCAGATTAAAAGCAATAGTAAATATTTAAGCTTTTGCGCCATTAAAGCGTTGCGATAAGTTCTTTGAGTATGATCGTCATTTTAGGTTCGGCCTCGTGCGCTACGGCCAGGATATCCTCTACCGAAACCGGTTTTAACTCTTCGGGGAAACCTTCATCTGTCAATACCGATATGGCAAATACCGGCAAGCCCATATGGTTAGCCACAATTACTTCTGGTACGGTGCTCATCCCTACGGCATCACCGCCTATTATTTTAAGATAGCGATACTCAGCACGGGTTTCCAGGTTAGGCCCGGTAACGGCAACATACACGCCTTTGTGGCAGGTAATATTATTTGCGGCGGCTATTTGCAAAGCCTGATCTATCATATCATGACGATAAGGCTCGCTCATATCCGGAAAGCGGGGGCCCAGTTCGGCGTCGTTACGGCCCACCAACGGGTTTAACGGCTGCAGGTTAATGTGATCTTCAATCACCATCAGGCTGCCCTTTTTAAAATCAGGGTTAAGCGAACCGCTGGCGTTTGACACGAGCAGAGTTTTGATGCCCAGCATTTTCATCACCCTCACCGGCAGGGTTATCTGCTGCATGGTGTAACCCTCGTAATAATGCAGGCGGCCTTGCATAGCTACCACCTTTTTACCACCCAGCGTCCCGAAGATTAGCTTGCCGGAATGGAATTCCAGTGTCGACATCGGGAAATCGGGAATATTACTATACATCAGCTGTTTTTCAACCTCAATTTCATTTACCAGAGCACCCAGGCCGGTGCCTAAAATAATGCCTACTTCGGGCACAAAATCGCCAATACGGCTTTTAATATAGTTAGTTGCGTTCTGTATACTCTGTAACATAATTTAAAACTAATTGGTCAAACTCCTGCTTACCGTCATTTAAAAAACTCACCCCTATAGGCAATACCCAAATGGGTAATTTGGCCACGGCGGCAGCAAGTTCACGTACCCCTAAACGCTGCGCATCCTTTTCTGTTGTGATGATGATCTTTTTTTGTGATTTACAGGCTGTAAACTCTCCGGCAAGTTTACTGATATTTTTTAAGCTAAACTGATGATGATCGGGATAATTGTGGTGAATTACCTGTGCTGTGTAGGTTTTGATATGCTGCACTAATGGCGTAGGGTTAGCTATTCCGGTAAGTAAAAATACTGCTGTATCTGCGTCGATTACAAACTCGATTTTATTACCGCTAAGGTCCGTCATTGGCTGATAATTTATCGAAGTAAAGAATACCGGCTGGTGATTGTTGGGCTCCACCCGGTAATAGGCGCGGTTCATGCTGTCAAAATCTATATCTGGCGGGCATTTGGTCACCACCATAACGTCAGATCGCCAACGCCCCGTAAAGCTCTCGCGCAGGTTACCGGCTGGCAGTACCAAATGCGGGTCCTGCAATTTATTATAATCGAAAAGTAAGATACTCAAGCCAGGCAATACAGCCCGGTGCTGAAAGGCATCGTCCAGAATGATCACCTCATGATCAGCAACCAATTGCTCTATTCCCGCCACCCTGTCTTCGCAAACGGCAACGGTAACATCCCGGAATTTATGTTTGAATTGCGCGGGTTCGTCGCCAACTTTAGCTGCAGTAGTGGTTGTGTTTGCTGTAAGAAATCCTTTTGTTTTGCGGCCATAACCCCGGCTTAAAGTAGCTAATTTATGATCGGGTTTTAGTAATTCGACAAGATACTCCGTCATAGGGCTTTTACCGGCCCCGCCAACCTCCAGGTTACCTACACTAATCACCGGCAGGTCGAATTCCCGGCTTTTAAAGATGCCGGCATTATACAATAAGTTGCGGATAGTTGTTACTAAACCGTAAATTATTGAAAACGGTAATAAAAGGAGGCGCAAGTATTTCATTGAAGGTGCAAAGATAGGAAAAACAGCACTTATGAAATAATGATTACCGGGCCGTTGGCTACGCCATTTAGTAAATGCTCTTTAATTTTGACGGTTAAAGTTGTTAAAACAGCATAGGTATTAATTGGCGCAGTTAGTACAAAAACTAAAATGGTGTATTTTTTGAAATTTTGCTGATGCTGTAAGTTTTTATCGAAAGTAAGTAGCGCGTCGAAATTATTTTGAATTAGCAATTTTAAGAGTTCACCATTTTGAATTCCGTTCCAACCCATATCTCCAACGGTAAAGATTTCGTGTTCGGCGAAGTCGAGTTTTAATTTTTTAGGGAGGTTTTCGTCAAGCAACAGCTTCATAAAGCTTTAAAATATCTTTTGAAGTAACGATCTTGTTGGCCATATCTAATAAGGCCACTGCCTGCTCTTTAGCAACAGAAGGGAAATCTTCTAAAAATTCATTCAACGAAACTCCGGCCTCTAAGTGGTCAAATAAAGATTCGACAGGCACCCGCGTCCCTGTGAAAACAGGTTGGCCGCTTAAAACATCGTTATCGATATTAATAACTTTTTGAATTTCCATAAGATAAAGATACATAACTTTAGCTATCAATAAAAATCACATGAAGTACACCCTGGCCATTCTATTTTCGCTTATAACAGTCGCTGCCTTTGCCCAAACTGATAAAAAACTCACCGCCGAATTGCAAAGCGCTGTTAAAGGTTTTAACGGGCAGGTTGGTGTTTATGTGCAAAATTTAAAAACGGGTAAAACAGCCGCTATAAACGCCGATACTCTGTTTCCTACGGCCAGTATGATCAAGGTGAGCATATTAAGCGGCCTGATGGATAAGATTGAAAAAGGTGAGCTTAAATACAATCAAAAACTGGTCTACCGCGATTCGTTGTTATATGCCGGCGAGGATATCCTGGGTTCTTTTAAAGATAAAGACACTATCCAGCTGAGTAAGGTAGCTATGCTGATGATAACTATGAGCGATAACACGGCCAGCCTTTGGCTGCAAAAACTGGTTGATGGCAAGTACATAAACAACTGGCTGCAGGACAACGGCTTTAAAGTACTCCGGGTAAATTCGAGAGTGGCCGGGCGCGAAGACATCCGGAAGATATTTGGATGGGGCGTAGCAACCCCTTTTGAAATGGCACGCTTGTTTACCCTGATCAAACAAGGTAAAGTGGTGAGCCCGGCGGCAAGCGAGCGTATGCAGCGAACGCTTAACCGCATCTATTGGGACGAGAATGCACTGTCGCAGATCCCGCCCTATGTACAGGTGTTTTCCAAGCAGGGTGCGGTAGATGCTTCGAGATCTGAAACCGTGTTAGTTAACGCCCCGCATGGCGACTACGTTTTTAGCATTATGACCAACAATAACAAAGACCAGCGCTGGACAGCCGATAATGAGGCATCCGTAATGATCAAAAAGATCTCGGCACTGTTATATCATTACTTTGAACCCGGCGACAAATGGAAACCTGCCGCAGGGATAGACAAATACATGACTAACGAATAAGCCTATTTTAATAAGGCCAGCAAACCGGGAATATCCAATTGCCGGGTGTACATGGTCAGGTTGCCCTGCTCATCTAACGGCCAGTCTGTTTTGGGGCGGTCCCAGTATAATTCTACACCATTCTCGTCAGGGTCGTTCAGGTAAATCGCTTCAGATACGCCATGATCCGCTGCTCCGCTGAGCGTATACTTAGCGTCTATCAGCCGTTGTAAAATCGCGGCCAGGTCTTTACGCTCAGGGTATAAAATAGCGGTATGGTACAAACCCGGTGCATATTCGGGAGCGGGGGAAGCACCTTTACTTTGCCAGGTATTCAACCCGATGTGATGATGATAACCACCTGCTGATACAAAAGCGGCTTGATCGCCGTACATGGTCACTAATTCAAAGCCCAGCAAGTCGCAGTAAAAAGCCATCGACTTTTGCAGGTCGCTCACTTTTAAATGCAGATGGCCAATCCGGGTTTGAGCGGGTATTTTATAACTTTCCATTTTCAATTTTACTAATAAAACAAATATATGTGTTTAAACATATATTGCACAATGGCTGATGTAGAGTAATTGTAATTTTTGCTTTGTAACAACATGGTTAATATTAGTTATGATGTTAACATATTGACCTTTATCAAAATATTTTACACATTTTTAGGAATAATTACAGCCCACCTGTTACATGTCTAAAATTCTACTGCTGCCGCTGCTGCTTTTTGTGTGTTTTAATCTGCAAGCGCAAACAAAAACGGTTCAGGCAAAGGCAATAATTAAAGGCAGGGTGATTGACTCATTGAATAATACACCTATTGAATTTGCGACGGTGGCGATTTTAGATTACCGCGACACTACAGGCACCCTGCTATCTTACACCATTACAGATAAAGCGGGTGCCTTTAACCTGCATAATATTCCGAGGGGCATCCCTATTAAGGTATTTATATCTTTTGTGGCCTATCAGCAATACCGAAAAATTATCACGACAGATAAGACTGATGTAGTAGATCTTGGCACGATCAAACTGAACATCAAAGAATTGAACACCGTTACCGTAACCGGCGAACGGATGCCCATCGTGATTCGAAAGGACACCATTGAATTTAATGCCGAGGCGTTTAAAGTGAGGCCGAATGCTGTTGTTGAAGACCTGCTGAAAAAGCTGCCGGGCATGGAAGTATCAAACGATGGCAGCATTACGGTAATGGGCAAGGCCGTGAGCAAGGTTTTGGTGGACGGGCACGAGTTCTTTTCGGGCGATACGCGGATGGCCACCAAAAACATCGACGCCGATATGATAGACAAGATCCAGGTGTATGACGACCGCGACAACGATCCCGACCACCTGGTACTCGAAGCAAAACTGAACAAGATTGTCAACCTGAAATTCAAAAAGAAGTACAAGAAAAGCATCTTCGGTAAGGGCTACGGCGGAGCGGGTACGAGCGAGCATTACCAGGCCGGCGGATTGGTGAACTCTTTCAGGGATACTTTACAAATCAGCGTATTGGGCTCGTCAAATAACTTGAACAGTACAGGATTCGATTTTAATGACCTTTATACCTCTGGCGGGTTGGACCGTGGGGGCGAGGCAATACAACGGGCAGGCTTGGCATTTGGTGGGGGTGGAAGTGGCAGGCAAAAGGCCACCAGCGCCGGTGTAAATATCAATACCGACTATGGCAAAAAGTTAAAGATAAACCTGGCTTATGTTTATAAAAGCGATGTAGGCGAATATAATTCTGTTACCAGGAGGCAACAGTTCCTGACCGATACTATACTGTTTACCAACTCGGCCACTAAGCGGAATAATGATAATTACGGGCACTCGATAAGTAGTACGGTGGTTTGGCAGCCAAACGATAAAACCCGTATCAGGTACACGCCGTATTTAAATATTAATAGCAATAATTCGGCTACGGCAAACGCAGCGAACAGTTTCAGCAATTTTATAAACCCGGTAAACAATTCCGCTAACACCGGCAGTTCGAGCGGTAATACGTTTAGTTTTTCACAATCATTCAACTATAATAAACAACTCAAAAAGAAAGGCGCTTCAATCAATATCGATCATAGCTTTTCCATTAGCCCGCGTAACAATATTAATTACGATAACACCAGCCTCACCTCGTATATAACTGCTTTTCCATCCTACTCATTCAGGCAACTGGGCGATACCCGCAGCCGTAATACCGACGTCAGTTTATCATCAGGGATCAACTATCCTTTAACCAAAGCTGTTACGGTAGATCTTACCGCCCAGGGGAGCTTTACGCACAGTTTAGATAAAATATCTACTTACGATTATAACCCAGTAACCGGGCTTTATGATAGCTTTTTGCTCGAAAAAAGCAGCGACCTTAACCGCGATAGATGGATGCAGACTATTAACCCCGGTGTTACTATTAACCTGCCAAAGGATGCAAGGATCAGGCTGCACTTTAACACACAGTTTCAACAGGTAAACAATATGTTTGGCCGTAACTCGGCCAATCTCGACCAACAATTTGTTTTCTTTATGCCGAATATAAACTTCAGTGCGAAGGGTTTTTCGGCAAGTTATAACCGATACACATCGCTGCCTAACATTGGCGATCTGGTGCCTTACACTGTCGTGTTTAGTCCGTCATACTCTGTTACCGGTAACCCCAACCTAAAACCCGCCACAAGCGAAAGCTACAATCTTAACTACTCAAAATACAATTTCCAAAAAGGTATTAGTTACAACTTTAACGCATCGGCAGGCTTCTCTCATAACAGCGTTTTCAGGCAGCGTACGCTCGACGCGCAATTGGTAGAGACCAGTACCCCTATTAACCGAGATGGCCGGTATAATTTGAATGCAGGCGGTTACATTAACAAGCAGGTGAAGAAAGAAGGCGACTTAAAACTTAGCCTGACCACCAATTTTAATATATCAAAAAATCACGATTTTTTTGTGCTAAACCGAATGGATGGTTTCCAGGATTCATACAGGGGTACTATCTCTGAGCATCTTTCGCTTGAATATAAGGAAATTTTCCAGATAGATCCCACGTATTCGCTTAACCAGGTTTATACAACCTATACCGGTTTCGACTACAATAATCAAAAATACCTAACCCATAACGTAAACGCCCACTTTACCGTTTACATGCCTTTTAAAGCCAATATCGATGGTACCTATAATTACAGCTACAACCCGCTGGTACCGGCCGGTTTTCAAAAGAGCTGCAACCTGCTTAACCTGAGCCTTGCCCGCCAGTTCCTGAAGAATGACCGCGGCGAGATCAAACTATCATGTTATGACTTGCTTAACCAAAACATCGACACCTATCGGTCTATTAATCAAAACTCCGTTACCGATACCCAATCGCAGATTATCAGGCGGTATTTTTTATTGACCCTGCAATTCAAATTCACAAAGTCCACAGTTAAAAGCGATGATAAGCAAATGAAAAGCGGGCCGGCGATGATTTTTCCAAGCGGGAGGATGTAAACCGGGCAAACTCACCGGGTGAGGTGCTTTACCTGCTTAATTTACAAATCACTACCTTTGCAGTATGATCATTAAATCAGCCGACTTTATTTGCAGTAATACCCAGATTTCTAAACTGCCGCCACCTACCAAGCCCGAATATGCTTTCATCGGCCGCAGTAACGTTGGGAAATCGTCGCTGATCAATATGCTTACCCAAAAAAAGGGGTTGGCTAAAACATCACAAACCCCGGGCAAAACACAACTGATCAATCACTTTTATGTGAACGAGACCTGGTACATTGTTGATTTACCCGGTTATGGTTACGCCCGCGCATCAAAAAGTAAAAAGGCCGACTGGAATAAGTTCATCCAAACCTATCTGGATAAGCGCGAAAGCCTGCAATGTGTAATGGTGCTGATAGACAGCCGCCTGGAGCCGCAGAAAATAGACCTTGAATTTTGCAGCTGGCTGGGTGAAAAAGGCCTGCCTTTTGTGTTGATATTTACCAAGGCCGATAAGCAATCGAGCATCAAAACCGATCAGAATATTGCCAAGTTCCGCAAGGCTATTCTGGATATGTTTGACGAAGTGCCGCAGGTTTTTATCACCTCGTCAGACAATATGATGGGCCGGGAAGAAGTATTGGCATTTATCAGCAACATTAACCAGCAATTTGAAGTACCTGAGTACAACGAGGAACGTTATAGTTAAATTGAGCACAAACCATACTTCCCCTCTCAAGAGGGGATGAAGAAATTTAAAACGCATATTTTAGAACTTACTCCCAAACCCTCTCAAGAGGGGAATGAAGAAAGTTGAACACATATTTTAGAACACACCCTAACCCCTCATAAAAGGGGGCTTATATATGAAAAAGTATTTATCATTAGTAACCTTTTCCCACACCATATTTGCCATGCCGTTTGCCTTTATCGGCTTTTTTTTGGCGGTAACCACTACCAATCATCAATTCGAATGGCAAAAGCTGGTTATGATGCTTTTATGCATGGTATTGGCGCGGAACTCGGCAATGGCCTTTAACCGCTACCTCGACCGCAATATCGATGCTAAGAACCCGCGTACCAAATTAAGGGATATCCCTGCGGGCAGGATCAGTCCGGCAGCAGCGTTAACCTTTACCTTAACCAATTGCGCGTTGTTTGTATTGGTAACTTGGTTTATTAACCCGCTTTGCTTCTATCTTTCGCCGGTGGCATTATTGGTGGTACTGGGTTATAGTGCAACTAAAAGGTTTACCGCGCTTTGCCACATGGTATTAGGGTTAGGCTTATCATTAGCACCTATCGGGGCCTATTTGGTGGTAACAGGTGCCTTTGCACTTACGCCGTTATTCTTTTCGCTTTCTGTACTGTGCTGGGTAAGCGGGTTTGATATCATTTACGCCCTGCAGGACGAAGACTTTGACCGCGAAGAAAAACTTCACTCCATCCCAGCCTGGCTGGGTAAGGTAAATGCTTTAAGGTTATCTACCTTTTTGCACATTTTATCGGCTTTTTTTGTGCTGATGCCCGTGTTTTACACCAACGTAGGCCTGCTTTACTATATCGGTATCGCATTCTTCTGCGCCATGCTTATCTACCAGCACCTTTTGGTAAAACCTAACGATCTGAGTAAAGTGAACATCGCATTTATGACCACTAACGGTATTGCCAGCGTGGTATTCGCCGCCTTCTTTTTGATGGATAGGGTATGGATGAGATAACAAATGTGCAGCTTTCCGCTTTCCGTGCGGGTATTGCGCCCTTTATTGTTTTTAACGAGGCGGAGTGGATCGTCTTTATTCAGCACATCTCAATTAAAACCTATAAAAAGAAACAGCATTTTGCCGAAGCAGGTAAAGTTTGCAATTACTTCGGCTTTATTTTAACAGGATCGGTACGGTATTATCATTTGGTTGAGGGGAATGACGTGACGGGCTACTTCAGCTTCGAGAACGAATTTACAAGTTCTTATAAAAGCTTCCTGACAGCAACACCTGCTATCAATTATATCCAGGCGCTGGAGCCAACGCAAATTGTAATCATCACCAAAAAAAATATGGATCTGATGCTGGCTAACCCCATGTTGGCCTACAAAATGGAACGTTTCGGAAGGTTGATAGCCGAGCATTACCTGATCTGTTATGAAGACCGTGTTGCTTCTTTTGTCACCCAAACGCCCGAGGAGCGCTACCTTAAATTATTAGAAACAGGCCGCGAGGTTTTACAGCGAATGCCGCAACATTACATAGCCAACTTTTTGGGCATAACCCCGGTATCATTATCCAGGATCAGGAAAAGGATTTTAAGCCCCTCCTAAATCCTCCCCGGTAGGGTGGATTTCATAACTTTTTCAAGTTCTCTACTTCACAAGCAGTCGCTCGGCTCCAGCCGGGTAACCAAGTATTATTAGGCCTCCGGCCGCCTCATCCTGTCGGCGGGACGCCGACAAATAGTCGTCACTCGGCTGGAGCCAAGCGAATGCGTTTTTGAACTACTCCACAAAATAACCCAATACTCTTATCTTAGATAACGTTCTGGTAATCACAAGCAGTCGCTCGGCTGCAGCCGGGTAACAAGTATTATTAGGCCTCCGGCCGCCTCATCCCGTCGGCGGGACGCCGACAAATAGTCGTCACTCGGCTGGAGCCAAGCGAATGCGTTTTTTAACTACTCTGCAAAACAACCCCAAATTCTTATCTTAAGATAACGTTTTGTTAATCAGCCACCACCTACATTTGTTTCATACAAATAAGGAGGAAAACAAGATGCACACAATATTAGGGGCAGGCGGCCCGGTAGCCAACGCACTAAGCCGCGAATTAATCAACCATAACGAAACTGTAAGATTAGTGAGCCGTAAACCGGTAACTATTACAGCCGATAACGTCAGCTGGAAAAAAGCCGACCTGCTCAACTATAACGAAGTGCTGGAAGCAGCCCGTGGGTCAAAGGTGATTTACCTATGCGCCGGTTTAGTTTACGATGCCAGAGTGTGGCAAGAGCAATGGCCTGTGGTGATGCAAAATGTGATTAACGTAGTGAAAGAAACTAAAGCCCGGTTTATCTTTTTTGATAACGTTTATATGTATGGCTTGGTTAACGGCCTTATGAAAGAAGATACACCTTATAACGCTACAAGCGCAAAGGGAAAAGTAAGGGCTATGATTGCCAATATGATCATGGACGAAGTTAAAGCCGGCAACATCCAGGCGACTATTGCCCGCGCGCCAGATTTTTACGGCACCGACAATATGCATAGTACATTTGATATGATGGTGCTGGATAAATATGCTAAAAAACAAACAGCACAATGGATAGGCGATGTTAACAAACTGCACAATTATATCTATATACCTGATGCCGGCCGCGCGATGTACCTGTTGGGCCAAGCCCCTGAAAGTGATAATCAGATCTGGCATTTGCCTACTGCACCGGCACGTAAGGGTAAAGAGTTTTTGGAACTGGCTGCTAATATCTACGGCGTAAAACCATCGTATCTTAGCCTGAAGAAATGGATGCTATGGGCGATTGGTTTGTTCCAGAAATTCGTTGGAGGCGTGGTAGAGATGTACTACCAATACGATCACGATTATATTTTTAACAGCGATAAGTTTGAAAAGGCCTTTAACTTTAAACCAACATCGTACGAGGATGGGTTAAAACAGGTTGCGGAAACAATTTATAAGAAACAGTAATAGCTAAGAGGTCCGCAGTCGGAAAGTCCGGAAGATTTATCTTCCGGACTTTTATGTTTTACTAACCATTTTGTCACTTACCTTCTTGCGGACTTTCGGACTTCTCAAATAATCTGCACATTTGCATATCTGCACATCAATAAAAACATGATACATAAAAAAACAAGAACATATATCCCCGCCGATCTGGAGATCAAATGGGAAACGCTGGAACCTATCTACCAGGAATTATCTGCCCGCCCTATCGGCTCGGTAGCAGAACTGGAAAAATGGCTGAAAGATGGCAGCGAGTTGCAGGCTGCCATGGAAGAGGATTTTGCCTGGCGATACATCCGCATGACCTGCGATACCAACAGTGAAGAATTGCTGGCCAATTTCCAGTACTTTGCTACCGAGATAGAACCTAAAACAGCTCCTTACAATAACGACCTGAATAAAAAACTGGTAGAGAGTGAATTTGTAAGCCAGTTGAGCGAGGAGAAATACTACATTATGCTGCGCGCGGTTAAAAAATCGCTGGAGCTTTTCCGCGAGGAGAATATCCCTTTGCAGACGGAGATTCAGGTAGAGCAGCAAAAATATCAATCGATCACCGGGGCTATGTCGGTACATATCGATGATAAAGAGTATACTTTAGAGCAGGCCTCCGTATTTTTAAAAGGTACCGACCGCGCTAAACGTCAGGAAGTTTGGGAAAAGATAACCGAACGCCGCCTGCAGGATAAAACCATATTGGATACCTTATTTGATCACCTGCGTGCCTTGCGCCATAAGGTGGCTTTGAATGCAGGTTTTGAGAACTTCCGCGATTACATGTTCCAGGCGCTGGGCAGGTTTGATTATAGCCCGCAGGATTGCTACGCCTTCCATGCGGCGATTGAAACTGAGATCGTACCCATCCTGCGCGAGCAGGCCGAAAAACGTAAAGCAGCTTTAGGTGTTGATTCGCTTAAACCCTGGGATATGGATGTCGACCCGTCAGGCAAACCAGCCTTAAAGCCCTTCAACAGCGGTGCAGAACTGGTAGAAAAATCTATTCAGTGCTTCAGTAATATTAACCGGTACCTGGGCGAGCGTTTAGAGATCATGAAAGAAAATAACCTGTTTGATGTGGAGAGCCGCAAAGGCAAAGCACCGGGCGGCTACAACTACCCGCTCTCTGAAACCGGCGCGCCGTTCATCTTCATGAATTCGGCAAATACCTTCCGCGATCTTACTACTATGGTACACGAAGGGGGCCACGCGGTGCATACCTTCCTGACTGCCGACCTGGAACTGAACGATTTTAAACATTGCCCAAGCGAGGTGGCCGAGCTGGCCTCTATGTCTATGGAGTTGATTTCGATGGATAACTGGGATGTTTACTTTGATAACGAAGAGGATCTGAAGCGTGCCAAACGGGATCAGTTAGTTGACGTGTTGAAAACCCTGCCCTGGGTAGCCGTGGTTGACCAGTTTCAGCATTGGATCTATACCAACCCCAATCATACCGACGCCGAGCGTACAGAAGCCTGGTTAAAGATCTATGAACCATTTGGTGCAGGCTTTGCCGATTGGAGCGAACACAAGGAGGCTGAACAAAACCTGTGGCAAAAACAGCTGCACATATTCGAGGTTCCGTTTTACTACATTGAGTACGGTATGGCCCAGTTAGGCGCCATTGCCGTTTGGAAAAACTATAAGGAAAACCCGGAGAAAGGCCTGCAGCAATATATGGATGCCTTAAAACTGGGTTACACCAAAACCATTAAAGAGATCTATGAAACTGCCGGGGTAAAATTTGATTTTAGCGCAGGCTACGTAAAAGAACTGGCCGAATTTGTAAAGGCCGAAATGGAAAAGATCTAAGCTGATCTATCGTTACGTTATTAATTAACGATTGCTTTTTAAAATAAGAAAGGGCCTTCAGATGATTCTGAAGGCCCTTTTAATTGTCTTGAATCCTGATTCTTAGAATCTTGATTCTAAATTATTATCTACCGCCGGCTGGGGCTGCACCACCACCGGTTTGATCGCCGCCTTGTATAACGTCGTCATTGTTAACGCCTTTCTTCTTCTTGTTAGGGTTAGCAGGCGCAAAGCTTACTTTACCAAAGCTGTAGCTAAACGTTACACCGAATGATTGGAACGGGATCCGTGTGCGTACGCTTTGTGTAAAGCCCGGGCTTGAGATTTCCTGGTTAAATGATTTATCAACCGCGAATGGCTGTATGGTATTGAAACCGATAGAGGCTTTCTTTTCCAGGAATTGTTTTTTGATGCCCAGTGCATAGATACCAAATGCCGGGCTCGAACCTTGTATGGTTCTGCGGGCCGAGTTAGAGAAACCAAATGCCTCCACTATAAAGTTTTTAGGCAGGGTTACACTTGCACTACCGAACATGGTAGACATTACCCTGGTTTTTAACGCATCGGGGTTAATAAAGCTGGCATATTGCGCGTAAACACTTGGGTTGTAGGTAAACACGTTGATGCTGGCGCGGATGGTTAAGGCCTTAATAGGGTTAATAGACCCAAAGAAGCTTGCACCAAGCGAATTGTTTGCCGCAACGTTGTTTTGAACAGTACGGTTAATTACAACACCGTTATCATTTACCGGGCTGGCAATACCTTCTATCAAATCGGCAGTGTGTTTGTAATAGGCAGATACGTTTACCACAGAGCTTTTAATGAATGCATTATAATTCAGCTCAACCGTTTGCGATACTTCCGGCGCAAGGTTAGGGTTACCTACGGTTTGGCTTTGCTGGTTGCTACGGTCAATAAACGGGTTTAAAACCTGCAGGCTTGGGCGTTGGATACGCTTGCTGTATGATAGTTTTATGGTATTTGCACCTAATACCTTTTGCAGGGTTAAACTTGGGATATAAGTGTTATAGCTGGCGGTGAATGGCTGTAATGTTTGTGCGTTAGTGCCACTTGCATAAGGCGTTTGCGGGTCACCTTCAATTTGGGTGTTCTCAAATCGGGCACCTGCTAATATCGCATAATTTTTAGGCAGGTTGATGGTAAATACCGAGTAACCCGCGTATACGTTTTGGTTGTAATCGTAAAGGTTTGAGTTTTGCCTGTCCAGTATCGGGTTGCTGCCGTCTGAGTTTACCGCGTAAATATCGTATAAACTGTTAATGCGTCTCTGGATAGTTTTACCACCCGCTTCTAACTTAAATACTTTGCTGATCGGTAAGGTGTAATCTGCCTGGGCGGTATACTCATTATTTTTACCATTGTTATTACCCGCCTGGTTAGGATACAGCGCGCTGAATAAGTTGCTATAGTCGGTTTTAATAATGCTATGGCTCCATTGTCCCGAAACCACAATTTCATGGCCTTCTTTTTTGAATTTATGCGTGTAATCAACGTTCCAGTCAAACCCGCTGAATTTATTACGTGAAGTAGTTGTACCTGTGTAAACCAGGTTTTTTGTAGGATCGAGTAGATTTTCGAAACTGTAGTTACCGCCGCCGGTCCTGTTAAAACCACCGTCATTTAAAGCCAGTGTGCTGTTAATACTATTAAAGCCATTAAACTCATAGCCTGCTGTGATAGATCCGCGTATACCATGGCGTTTAATTTCGCTGCTCGAGCTGTTGGTGTTGCGTTGGCTCACGCCAGGTGCAGTAAGCGTTTGGTTTAATTCTGTAAAAGACGTTTGCGGCCAGCCTGCGTTACCGCCTAAGTTGGCAGAGAAGTTAAAACGGTTTTTATTATAATTAAAGTTCATGTTACCGTTGTTTTGACGGGTACCTACACCACCGCTCACACTACCGCTCACGCCCGATGCATTTTTGGTTTTAGTGATGATGTTGATGATACCGCCCGAACCTTCTGCATCATATTTAGCAGACGGTGAGGTTAACACTTCAATACTTTTGATCTGATCTGCAGGGATGGTTTTCAACACATCACTTAAGCTTGCCGATGTTGCACCCGATGGCCTGCCATTGATCAATACCCTTACGTTCTGATCGCCGCGCAGGGCTACGTTGCCGTTCATATCTACCGATACCAAAGGCACTTTTTGCAAAACGTCTGTCGCGTTACCGCCTGCTGCTGTTAAATCCTTTTCGGCATTGTAAACGATCTTGTCAATCTTGTTTTCTATCAGCGGTACTGTACCAACAATCTGTACTTCTTTTAAAGCACGTGCACTTGGTGCAATAACTACCGAACCCATGTTATTATCTGGTTTAGATGCAGTTGTTACAACCGGGTCTATAGTTTTGGTTGGGTAGCCGATAAAAGATATGGTGATCTTGTAACTGCCCGCGCTGATATTGTCAAGCTTAAAGTTTCCTTTATCGTCTGTCAATACACCGTTGATAGGGGTTTTTGCGCCGCTTTTAAATAAGCTGATGGTTGCATAATCCACCGGCTTTTTTGACAGTGAGTCTATCACGGTACCCGATATACGGCCTTTGATAGATGAGCCACCACCCACGCCAAATTGCGCTTTGGCAGAAAGTGTAGCACAGAAAATTATAATTATAAGTAGTAATCGTTTCATATTCTGGTTATTTTGGTATTAAGAGGCGAAATTGGCTAAAATGTTACAGCCCGATTATCGTTTTATGTAAAATATCTGTAACTGTCATGTAGATGTTACACTAAGGCGACTGAGAGGTACTGGTTGGTTAGCTTATATAAGGGCTAATTCAGATTAGCCTTCCATCATGTTGGATTTACTTCAGTATCCCTATTGCAATATGTTGAATTTGCTTGCCGCCTATCCGGAGAGGTCCCGAAATAAATTCGGGATAACGTTTCTTTTATCTATGTCATTCTGAACTTGTCGATCATTCTTTACTATGTCAGTTGAGCTTGTCGAAGACTCATCGCGTGGCTAATAGTCCGACAAGCTCAAATGACATTAATGTTTATACTACAATATTAACGATCCGGCCTTTTACCACGATCACTTTCTTGGGCTCCTTGCCGTCCAGGTATTTCAGCACATCGGCGTGCGAGCGGATGGCGGTTTCAATCTCGGTATTATCCATTGTTAATGAAAAACTGATATTGGTTTTCATTTTACCGTTGATAGATACCGGGTAGCTGAATTCATCCTCCACTAAATAAGCCGGGTTGAATTTAGGATAGGCAGCGTACGATAATGTGCTTGGCTCATTACCCAGTAATACCCAGAGCTCCTCGCAAATGTGCGGCGCGTAGGGCTCCAGGATGATCACCAGATCATGCAGGATGGCGCGCTTGTTACATTTAAGATCTGTAAGCTCATTAACCGCTATCATAAAGCTGGATACGGAGGTATTGAAAGAGAAACGCTCCACGTCTTCCTCCACCTTGCGGATGATCTTGTGTAAAGCTTTCAGCTCCGCTTTTGTCGGCTCTGAGTTGCTTACGCTAAAGTTCCATTCGGCATCATGAAACAACCTCCAGAATTTACGCAGGAATTTGAAAACACCCTCAATTCCATTGGTGTTCCAGGGTTTGCTCTGCTCCAGCGGGCCTAAGAACATCTCGTACATCCTCAACGTATCGGCACCATAACGCTCAATCAAGTCATCGGGATTAACCACGTTAAACTTTGACTTCGACATTTTTTCGACCTCGACACCGCAGATGTATTTGCCTTCATCCAAAATAAATTCGGCGTCCATAAACTCCTGTCGCCATTTTTTAAATTTGGCGATATCAAGAATATCGTTATCAACAATATTTACGTCAACGTGAAGTTCAGTTTCATATGCTAACTGTTGCGTCACAACAAGTGGGTCAAGACTACTAAAATGAAATTGAAGCCCCCATTCGTTAAAAAGTTGTTGTTGCTCCGCTTTTGATATTGCCTTTTTCCATTCCTGATATTTATTTTTTGACAAATAATAACTTCTTACATTGCCATCATCAACTAAGTTCAAACGATACACAAAATTACTTCTTCCCTGTATCATCCCCTGATTAATAAGCTTTTTAAACGGCTCTTCTTCCACCACTTTGCCAATATCTTTCAGAAATTTATTCCAGAAACGGCTATACAACAGGTGCCCGGTAGCGTGTTCGCTTCCGCCAATGTACAGGTCAACATCTTTCCAGTATTCAATCGCTTCTTTCGATGCAAAATCCTGGTCGTTATTAGCATCCATATAGCGGTACCAGTACCAGCTGCTGCCTGCCCAGCCTGGCATGGTTGAAAGCTCATATTCTCCTTCTGGATGTTTCCAGTCCGTCGCCCTGCCTAGTGGCGGTTCTCCGCTTTCGGTTGGTAAGTATTTGTCTATTTCTGGCAACACCAATGGCAATTCGCTTTCATCGATCAGGTAAGGCAAGCCATTTTTAAAGTAAACGGGTACCGGCTCGCCCCAGTAACGCTGACGGCCAAAAATGGCATCGCGCATCCTGAAGTTTACCTTTGCTTTACCTAAGCCCAGTTCTTCCAGTTTGGCAATTACAGCTGCGGTTGCTTCTTTGTAACCTAAACCGTTGATGAAAGCCGAGTTTACATATTTACCTTCCTTGGTAGGGTCGGCTTCGGTATCCATCTGCTGGATATCCATAATCCGGATAATAGGCAGGTTAAAATGTTTGGCAAACAGGTAATCGCGCTGATCGCCGCTTGGTACAGCCATGACTGCACCTGTGCCGTATCCGGCCAAAACATAATCGGCAATCCACACCGGGATCTGCTCGCCGTTCAGCGGGTTAGTTACATAACTGCCCGTAAATGCACCCGATACTGTTTTGGTATCGGCCATACGGTCCAGCTCGCTCTTCTTTTTGGTTAAGGTGATGTAGGCATCAATATCTGCCTTTTGCTCCGGCGTGGTCAGTGAAGCTACCAGCTCATGCTCGGGTGCTATTACCATGAAGCTTACCCCGAATATGGTATCGACACGTGTGGTGAAAACTTCTATATAGTTAGTAGCGAGTTGTGAGAGGTGAGTGGTTTCATCCAATGGAAACTTCACACTGGCACCAACGCTTTTGCCTATCCAGTTGCGCTGCATTTCTTTTAAGGGCTCGGGCCAATCTATCTTATCCAGGCCTTCTAACAAACGCTGGGCATAGGCGGTAATGCGCATGCTCCATTGCATCATTTTCTTTTGCTCAACAGGGTAGCCGCCACGCTCGCTAAAGCCATCTTTTACTTCGTCGTTAGCCAATACAGTACCCAGGGCGGCGCACCAGTTAACGGTACTTTCGCGCAGGTAGGTAAGGCGGTATTTTAAAAGTTCGGCCTGCTGGCTTTGCTCGCTCATGGCGTTCCACTCGTCTGCGGTAAAGCTTAGTATCTCTTCGTCGCACACGGCGTTGATGCCGCTGCTGCCGTTAGTTTCAAAATGTGCAACAAGGTCGGCAATGGGCTCCGCTTTATCAGCATCCTTGTTATACCAGCTGTTAAACAACTGCATAAAGATCCACTGCGTCCATTTATAGTACCCTGCGCTGCTGGTGCGTACCTCGCGGCTCCAGTCGAACGAGAAACCTATCTGATCCAGCTGCCGGCGGTAGGTGGCAATATTATCTTCGGTAGTTACAGAAGGGTGCTGGCCGGTTTGTATGGCATATTGCTCGGCAGGCAGGCCAAAGCTGTCGTAACCCATAGGGTGCAGCACGTTAAAACCTTTTAAGCGTTTGTAACGGGCAAAAATATCAGAAGCGATATAACCCAGCGGGTGGCCAACATGTAGCCCCGCACCGCTTGGGTAGGGGAACATATCCAGTACGTAATACTTGGGTTTATCAGAATTGTTTTTTGCAGCGAAGGTGTTGTTATCCGCCCAAAACTTTTGCCACTTCTTCTCTATATCTTTAAATTGATAGTCCATTTTATTATTTCCGCCTGTGAGGATGCGAAAATAACAAAATTGATTGATTACTGGTTGGTGAGTAATAAAAGACTACAATACAGATAGGGAAACATTAAAGTTGGAAGGCTACCTTATATCCATTAATTTCGGCATTACAGCGTAAATGTAATGACCGGAAAGTTCAAGGATAAAGACATGCAGGTAGTAATAGGGTGGGTGCTGCGTTTAGGCGTATTCATATCTATGGCTGTTGTTTTTATTGGTGGCGTTGTTTACCTGTACCGCCACGGCCACACCATTGCCGACTACAGCCATTTCAAAGGCGTGCCCGACTTTGTACAAACCATTCCCGGTGTTATTAACGGCATCCTCACCTTCAGGGGCAGGGCTATTATACAGGCCGGTATTGTCTTACTGATTGCCACGCCAGTAATAAGGGTAGCGTTTTCGGCAGTTGGGTTTATAATGGAGAAAGACCACCTGTACACCGTTATCACCTTTATTGTGCTGCTCATTATAATTATGAGTGCTGTAAGCGGCCACGCCGGCTGATAATAACTTTCAAAAACCGTTTTTATTTTCGATTGCTTTTATGATATGCAAAGGCATACAGTACAATCAACAGCATTGCAAAGTGTTGGCTATGATGCCAAGGCCAAAATACTCGAACTGGAGTTTAAAGATAATGGCGGCGTTTGGCAATATTTTGGCGTTAAGGTAACCATGTTTAAAAAATTTATCAGCGCTGAATCATTAGGTGCCTTCTTTGTGAAAAAGGTAAAGGGTAAATACCCGGAAATGAAAATTAATTAACACGATCAGGCTATAGAATTAAATGCCCCTTCTCATTCTGTTCTGTTCGGCTTCGTTACCTGTTTTTCTGCTCGGTGCGTCCTTAACCGTATTTTTGCCAAAGCGGTAACTAAAGCTTAATCTAAAAATCCTGCTTTCAGATTTATCTGTTTGGGTTAGGTCAAGCCCCTGAAAGTGGGTGGCATACCTATCTCTGTAGGTATTAAATATATCAGACACGTTTAAACTTAAAGACGACCTATTACCCGGCAACCTGGCTTTTAAGCCAGCATTTATAAAATACTGCGGCTTGAATTGGTTAACGCCGTAAGCGTTGGCCGTTTCATAACTTCCAAAAATATCGGCACTTAAAAATTTATTAAGCATGAAATTTTGTGTAGTGGTGGCTACCATATCTCCCGTTTGCTGGTTTAAATTTCCATATAGCGGGTACGATTTATAATGCTGGTAGGAAGCATTTATGCTGTAGCTGCTGTTCCACCAATTAAAAAAACGCACCGGAATGTTTAACGTTAAACCAAAAACATTAGACGTGCCGAGATTGACGTTGGTTAATACAGCAATTTTATTGGTGTTGTTTTGTATGTAATAGGGCAGGATCTGGTCTGTATTAAAATCGGCATAAATAGAAGTTGAGATCTTTTCATCGTAAATATGGCCGATAGAAATGGCATTGGTATATGAAGGTTTTAAGTATGGATTGCCTGCCTGATAGCTATACAGATCTAAAAACTGGAAAAATGGATTGAGTTTTTCATATTCAGGTCTTAATATTCCACGGCTAAAGCCAATATTAAATTGGTTCTTTTCGTTGGCTCTGTAATTGAGCAATACAGATGGAAATAAGTTAAAATATTTACGGGAGGTAACTTCGTTGTTAATTATTGAATTGCCTAAAGAACTGGTGTATTCACCCCTGATGCCGGTTTCCAGGTCGTATCGGCCGAATGAATTTCTATAATTCAAATACCCGGCACTTACCTTTTCGGTATAAATGTACTGGTTACTAAAATTTGGGTCGCTTACATAAGTATTGCCTACCTTGGGGCCAAAAACAAAGTCGTTATTGCTGTGGGTAGTGCTATACTTTAACCCAGCTTCTAACTTCCCGGTTTTGGACATAGATTTAGCGTAATCTAACAAGGCTGTCCAGTTATTACGGTTAGATGGCGACAAATTTTGTAACAGCAATGGGTTACGATAGGAGCTGCCTGCCGAATTGAAAAAATTGTTGGCGATATACTCATCATTATGGCGGTTAACAGGGGTATAGGTGAGGTTGGCCGATATATTGTCTCCTTTGTTATTTAATTTCCCGCTATAGTTAAGGTTATAATTAATGTTATTAAGCGCGCGGGCTATAGTTGATGAGGCTTTTATAACAGAATCTAAATTACCATTATTAGTAATTTTCAGTGTGTTGTCTTTTGCAAAGTCAACGTTAGTAACTGCCCCGTTTACTACTACACCAATTATGTGGTTCGGGCTAATGTAATAATCGGCACCAACTTTAAAGGTATGGCTCAAATACTGCTGCGTATTTGTATAAGTAGAGTTATAGTTACTTAAACCGCCTATGCTGGTAATGTTTCTGTCTGTATAGATATCTCTAAAACTCTTACGGGATTCGAGGTTATAGTTGCCAAAAATATTAACGTTGCTATTACGGCTGTTAAACAATATACCTGTATTGGCTTTGTAATAACGGCCGTAGCCTGCGGTGGCTGTATAGGTGCCATTGGTGCCGGTATTTTTACCTTTTTTAATAATAATGTTGATGATGCCACCGGCCGCGGCATCATACCTGGCAGAACCTGCACGGATAAGCTCGATCCTTTCTATGGTTGACCCTTGGGTGCTCCGAAGCAAGGTAGCCAGATCAGAAGTACTCAGGTTGGTAGTTTTGCCATCTATTAATATTAAAGCGGCCTGTTTACCACTAATACTCACATTGTCATTGTTATCAACCTTTACACCTGGCGATTGCCGCAGTATTTCTAATGCTGATTTTCCATCGGCCGTGATACTGGCCTGCGGGTTAATAATAATTTTGCCCGGGCGGGTTTCAACAAAAGGCGTTTTAGCAAATATCGATACTGCTTTAAGTTCAGTATTGGCTGGCATTAATATCATGCGGGGAACGGTAATGTCGCGGCCCGCGGTGAGCTGAAAGTTTTCAGACAGCGCGCGCTGGTAACCTAACCTGGTAACTAAAACTAAATAGTTGCCGGGTTTAATATTTTGCAGAATAAAAGCACCCGCAACATTCACCAATGCCGACGATACTACTGACGAATCTTGCTGGTTTAACAAAATTACTGTGGCGGCTTCTGCGGCAGTTTTATTTTGTAAAAAAACATAGCCACGTATTACCGGTGGTTTGGTTTGCGCGTAACTAAAACTATAAAAACATGCTATGAACGCTATCAGATAGCATCCTGATTTAACCCTCATTAATTGTTTTGTAGAAATTTTTCGATAGTATTTCCTTTAAAGAAAGCGTTAAATATAACAACAATATTACTATCGTTTATACTCAATGTTACCTTTTACGCATCTTTTTAAATAAATGTTGTTGGTTACGATAAGTATAAATTTAAAGGCATCCCTATTTTTGCTATTTTCGCAAAGCACAAATTTTCCCGTCCAAAAGAATGAAGAGATTATATGTTATTGCGTTGGTATTATTGGTTTCCGCTCAAATATCTGCACAAACTGCTCCGGCAAATTATGCAACGGCTTTAAATAAGTTTAAGCAGTTTTACAATAGCAATAAGCCCGACAGTGTTTATGCTATGTTTAGTCCCGAATTAAAGGCAAGCATTCCGGCAGATAAATGGAATTCAACAACAACACAGCTAAAAACCCAATTAGGCACCCTTGGGCTAACCGAATTTGTGGAGTACACTGCGCCAACTGCTATTTATAAATCGGTATTTGCGAATATTACTTTTTTGCTTAACCTTTCGTTAGACGGAAAGGGCAAACTCACGCAAATTTTCTTTAAGCCTTATAAAGATCCCTCAATAAATATCCCGGTTGATGCTTCTGTTGCCGAGTCACCTGTATCACTCAAAACATTGTCTGGTACTTTATCGGGCACGTTGGCAATGCCCAAAGGTGTATCAGGCAAAGTTCCGGTGGTTTTGATCATCGCCGGTTCGGGCCCTACAGATAGGGATGGTAACAACAATATGGGCAGTTTAAGTGGCAACACCTACAAAATGCTGGCTAACGAACTGGGCAAAAGCGGTATTGCGTCGTTAAGATATGATAAACGCATGATTGGGCAAAGCATCTCCTCAACCAAAACAAAAGAACTGCGTTTTGACGATTATGTGGATGATGCCGTTGGTTTGATAAACTTGCTTAATGACGATCAGCGTTTCTCAAAAGTAATTGTTTTAGGGCACAGCGAAGGATCGTTGGTGGGTATGCTGTCTTGCCGCGACCAGCCGGTTAAAGCATTTATATCTGTAGCAGGTGCGGGCCAGTCGGCAGATAAGATCATGACCGAGCAAATGAAATCGCAGCCTAAATATATTGCTGATAATTTTAAAACAATGCTGGATAGTTTAAAGAAGGGAAAATTCACTCCAAGCATCGACCCAAAGATCTACGCCATTGCCGGGCCGGATATGCAGCCTTACCTGGCATCATGGTTCAGGTACGACCCCACCCGAGAGATCAAAAAAATAAAATTACCCATGCTGATATTGCAAGGTACAACCGATATACAAGTAACCGTTGCCGATGCGGAAAAGTTGAAAAAAGCCGCCCCATCTGACGCTAAGCTGGTGATCATACCCGGTATGAACCATGTTTTGAAAGAAGCACCGGCCGACCGTGCCCTTAATGGTGCTACCTATACCCAACCCAGCTTACCGCTCAAGCCCGAATTGGTTAGCAGTATTGTTGACTTTGTGAAGGGATTAAAATAGATATGCAAATGTGTGGATGTGCAGATATGCAAATCAAAACATCTGCACATTTAAAATTTGCACATCCGCACATCTTTACGATTTCCAGATACCCAGCAACCTTCTTAACAATATGATCTCTGAAGTATGGTAGGCATTATGATCGGCCATTTGCAGGGCCTCACGTAAAATTGTCTGGCCCGTCCCATGCGGGATTTGTGCATAGATATCCCCGCTTTTTAATAGACTGATAAAAGCTTTGCGGTCGGTATTAATGCTGTCAATAGTTTTGTCCCACGCGGCATCATCGGCCGGGCTGCTCTCTTCGGGCCAATACTTATCGGGCCATTTGGGCGATTCGTGGCTGCCATCTTTACTAAATTCCAGCATATCCCATTGCGCAATGCGGATGTGTTCGGCCAGTTGCCAAATACTGTAGGGCAAATTATTTGGTTTGATACCGCGTTTATCGGCGGGTATGTCTGCCAGTGCATCTTTTAGGGTGGCATGCGCGCCGCCGCCTTCTAAAAGTTTCACAATTTCGGTTATTAAAATCTGGTGCTCGGCCATCATAAATTGCTTTTGCAGTTTAACAAATTATTTAACGGTTTGATTTTATATCCCCCAAATGTTTTAAGTTTATACATTCAAGCAAATAAGCATTAAACAGTGATAAAAAAGATACTATTACTTTCGTTTTACGTAGCGGCTTTCACAGCCTGTAAAAAAGATGGCCAGGGCGGCGAGCAACTCACTACTAAAGATGATGCCGCATTTACCTTATATGAAACGCATTTTTTAGATAAACTTTGGCAGTTAAACCCGGATTGGGCAACTACGGTTGGTTACCATAAGTATGATAGTTTACTTACTATCCCTACAGATAAAAGCCATAGTGAGATGGTCCATTTCACCAAGCAGCAAATGGACTCATTAAGCAGGTTCCCCGTCGGGAGTTTATCTGATGCAAATAAAATGGATTACCGTTTGATACAAAACCAAATGGAATCTATGCAATGGAACCTGGAACAACTGAAAGATTACCAGTGGAACCCATCATCTTACAATGTGATCAGCACATTCGCATATATCCTGAATGAAAATTATGCGCCGTTACCCAAGCGCCTGCGTAATTTCTATCAAAAGATGGCCTTTATACCAGCTTATTATAAAGAAGCCGAAAAACAGATCAAGAACCCTGTTGTAGAATTAACCCAACTGGCTATTGATCAGCATCTGGGTGGCGTTAGTGTGATAGAGAGCGACTTTGCCGATTCATTAAAAAAGACCAGCATCCCCGCCGCAGAACAAAAGCTGATGGTTGAGCGTGCCAAGGTATCTGCCGAAGCAATAAAGGGCTTTGCAGCCTGGTTAAAGGCGTTCAAGAACGATAAACCACGCAGCTTTAGGTTAGGGAAGGATTTGTATGAAGCTAAGTTTAAATATGACATCCAGGCCGAAGGCACCGCACAACAAACCTACAACGCTGCGGTTGAGCGTAAAAAATACCTGCACCGCGAAATGACTAAACTGAGCCGCCAGCTGTGGCCAAAATATTTTGGTACTAAAACAATGCCTAAAGATTCACTTGACCTAATCGCGCAGATGATAGATACACTTTCATCCAAACACGTTGCACCGGGCGAATTCCAATCGGCTATTGAGGCACAGATACCCAAACTTACCGCTTTCATAAAGCAAAAGGATTTGCTAACGCTCGATCCTTCTAAACCTTTAGTAGTACGTAAAGAGCCGGGTTATATGGCCGGAGTAGCAGGCGCGTCGGTAAGTTCACCGGGGCCTTATGATAAGGGCGGTAATACTTACTACAATGTGGGTAGCCTTGCGGGTTGGGCGCCCGAACGTGCAGAGAGTTACCTGCGCGAGTACAACCAATACATTTTACAGATCCTTTGCATTCACGAGGCTATCCCCGGGCATTATACGCAATTGGTTTACGCCAATAAATCGCCAAGTATCATCAAATCCGTTTTTGGGAATGGTGCGATGATTGAAGGCTGGGCAGTTTATACCGAGCAAATGATGCTGGATGCAGGCTTTGGCAACAGTGAGCCTGAGATGCGCCTGATGTGGTATAAATGGAACTTGCGATCGGTTTGTAATACCATATTGGACTATAGCGTGCACGCCAACAATATGACTAAAGAGCAAGCTGTTAAAATGCTGACTAAAGACGCTTTCCAACAACAGGCCGAGGCAGATAGCAAATGGAAGCGGGTAAGCGTGAGCAGTGTGCAGTTAACCAGTTATTATACCGGCTATAAAGAAATTACCGCCCTGCGCGATGAATGGAAAAAGAAGAAAGCCAATGCTTATAAGTTGAAGGAATTTAACGAGAAATTCCTGAGCTATGGCAGTGCGCCGGTTAAATATATTAAGGAGGCTATGTTTGCCGTGCCTAAAATAGATACCCGCAACTAATCATTAATATAAATGAACGAGCTAAACAACGATGACAACAGCCACTGGAAATGGGGGCTGATCTACTACAATCCGCATAACCCAAAGCTGATTATTAACAAGCGCTATGGCTTAGGCTGGACTTTTAACTTTGCGCACAAAGGCACCTGGCTGTTTTTGCTCATGGTTATTGGGGTAGTGGTATTAGTAAGGATATTGGTGGATTGAATAAACGATGTTATTATCCTGAACGATAGCGAGGTGTATTTGGAGTAAAGGTTCTATATCTTAGAGATAAAGTGACGACCTACCCTATTGGGGATTGCTTCGTACCTCGCAATGACGCCTGGAGAGTTTAGAGTTATTGTTTCTTCTCATGCACAATAACAAAAATATCTTCGTTATCTTTTTTCATGAGGTACTTTTCGCGGGCGAATTTTTCGAGTTTGGCCTTATCGGATGTCAGCTCATCCAGGTCTTTATTAACCTTTTCGGTTTCGGCTTTGTAAAATAGCTGCTCCTGTTTAAGCTTGTTAAGTTGCTGGTGGTACTCGTATTGGGAGAACAGGTCGTTGCGGTCAAAGAAAATCATCCAGATAACAAATGCTACTGTTGCCAGAAAGAATTTATTTTTGATAAGGTCAAAAAGGCGTCTCATTTGTGCAGGCTGTATTTTCACTTTAAAGCTATTTAATTTCTTTGAGGGATGCAAATTTAATTTAGTGCTTGATGATTAGCGCATAGAGATCGGAAAAATATCGTTATGTGCTGAAAATAAGGCACAAAAAAAGAGGTTGAAGGGTTAAAGCCAGCATTAACTAACCTCTAATCTCCAACCTCTGATCTTAGTTTTTAAAACCTAATCCCTGCGCCTTTGGCCTGATGATTTGCTTGCGCCACTCATGCCGCTGGCACCGCCGCGGCTGTTGGTTGGGCTACCACCACCACGGTGGCTACTTGGCCTGCCGCCTGCACCGGGGCGTTTGTTACCACCACCAGAACGACCGCCACCGCCGCCGCTTTTTCCTTTAGCAGGAGCGTTTTTGGCTTTACTCATCAGTTTCTCCGTCATCGATTGCATGCTCAACGGGTAAGGATGATCTTCCTGTACGGGGATATCCTTTGCTATCAGCTTTTGCACATCTTTTAGGAAATCAATTTCTTCCTCGCCATCACAAAAAGTAAGGGCAATACCGCTGGCACCTGCACGGCCGGTACGGCCAATACGGTGGACATAAGTTTCTGGTATGTTAGGGATCTCGTAGTTGATTACGTGGGTCAACTCATCAATGTCAATACCGCGGGCGGCAATATCTGTAGCTATTAAAACACGTGTAGTACGGTTTTTAAAGTTTGTCAGTGCGCGCTGGCGTGCGTTTTGTGACTTATTACCGTGGATAGCCTCGGCAGTGATGCCGGCCTTTACCAGATCTTTAACCACCTTATCGGCGCCGTGCTTGGTACGGGTAAATACCAGCGCGGTTTTAATGTTTTTATCTTTTAAAATATGGTTAAGCAATAAACGCTTATCGTTTTTTTCTACAAAGTATAACGACTGCTGTATGGTATCGGCAGTTGACGATACCGGGGCAACCTCCACCTTGGCGGGTTTCTGCAAAATAGAATCGGCCAGGCTCTGGATCTCGTTAGGCATGGTAGCGCTAAAAAACAGCGTTTGCCTGTTTTGCGGCACCTTGGCGATGATCTTTTTAACATCGTGCACAAAACCCATATCCAGCATCCGGTCTGCCTCGTCCAATATCAGCATTTTGATCTGATCTAAGTGCACATGGCGCTGGTTCATCAGGTCTAACAAACGGCCCGGTGTGGCTATCAGGATATCTACACCGCGGCGCAAAGCATCAACTTGTGGGTTTTGCGATACACCACCAAAAATCACCAGGTTTTTTAAGCCGGTGTTTTTACCGTAAGCGGTAAAGCTTTCGCTGATCTGGATGGCCAGTTCGCGGGTGGGGGTCAATATCAGGGCCTTGATAGATTTTTGCTCCTTGTGTTTTTGTTTATCTAAAAACAATAATTGCAAAATAGGAATAGCAAAAGCGGCTGTTTTACCGGTGCCGGTTTGTGCGCAGCCCAAAAGGTCGCGGTGTTGTAGTATAAAAGGTATTGCTTGTTCTTGTATAGGGGTAGGGGTTGTATAACCCTCTGTTTTTAAAGCCTTTAAAATAGGCTCAATTAAATTTAAATTTTCGAATGACATGTATTGTTTGTAATGTATATGTGCTAACGCGAAGCATTAAGCGGATCTGAAGAGTGTGTAATGATCAAAACCGTAAATCAACGGGTAATTATCCGCAAAGATACGCTTTTATTATTAAGTAGGGTAGGGAGTGCTGAGTTGTGTGTTTTGAGTGACGGGCGAGGGTGGTTTTCTATTTTCAATATTGAGAAGTAAATGTTTGGGATGAGTGTTGGCAGGAGGGGATTTGGTATTGCCTGGACGTTCCCGCAGATAGAGGCGGGCCAGGCTTTTCGCTCATACTGCACGGGCCTTAGCCACAAGGCCGGTATCCGCTGCAATCCTTAACGCGAAGAGTTATTTACTAACTATCCTCACACAGCTGTTCCAATTGTGGCTTCCATGATGTCAAGGCGTTTTGCAGCTGCTTTTTAACCTCAATTATGTTGTCATGATCTGTTTTTAACGGAGGATTGATGTCTGTCAGGTCGTCATAGGTGACGTATAATCCATGTAATTCTTCAAACCCAATGCTGTCATACACATACATCTTAGTTTCTGAGCGGAAATCAAAGCTGTCAATTGCCTTACTTTTTATCTCCGAAATGCCCTCTGTAAGTTCTTTTACACCAGAGATTATTTCATTCGTTACAAATAGCGCATATATTAAAGCCGCTTTTCGTTTACCTGGCATCACAATTTTTAGCTCTTGGAGGCTTAACTTTAGGTAATGTTCTACCACAGACGAAGATTCGTTTTTTCCCAATCCCGCCAAAATGCGTAATGAGGGAGAGTCTAAATTTTCAGATAACGCCACAACGCCAATTTCAGATAACCGATCTGTCGGAAAATTACCTGTGACGTATTTTGATAAAAGCTGTAAAAAGTTCATTACTCCGAGGCTAAAATTTCCTGCTCTTTCACTTCCTTATTCTTCACAAATCCATCCAAAAATATCAATCCGATACCGATCATGATAGATACGTCGGCTACATTAAAAATGCCCGTTTCAAAGACCCCGAAATCGATATGCATAAAATCTGTTACCGAGCCGTGGGCAATGCGGTCGTAAAGGTTACCCATACCGCCACCGATCACGAAGATGATTCCGATCAGGGTGAGCCTGGTGATGTCTTGTTTAATAATAATATAAACTAATCCGCCTAAAAGTGCCAGAACGGGTAATAACGTTAGCAGGATAAAGTGAAAAGGGTCAGGCAGATTATTACCTAAGCTTAAAAATGCGCCGGTATTTTCTACTTTAAACACGTTGAAGTGATGATTTAAAAAGTTATAATGATCATACACATCCAGCCGCGCTCGGATAATTGATTTTGATATCTGGTCGCATGCTATGGTAATAGCCAATATAGCCAATATCATAATGGTGCGAATAATTCCTTTCCTGTTCATTGGGGCTAAAGTAACGAGAGAAAGGCGGAAAAGGAAATCGACCAAATTATTGATCTACTACAATGCCGTTCTTGTGACTAAGAGTGAACGAAAGCGCACGTTTGACAAATTCATTCAGTGTGATATTGTTCACCGCTGCGAAGATAGCAGCCTCTTTGTGCAAGGTTGATGATACCCTGACATTGAACGTCCCTTTATACGTTTTTTCGGGCGTTTTATCAATCATTGTGCAGGTTTCCAAATAGTCTTCTACAGCTTCTTCAAATGCATTTTTGAGATCTTTAACAGATGCGCCCTCAAAGCTTACCAGATCATTAATACCTAATATTTTTCCATGAAATACCTCATCATCAGCACTAAAATGAACTGATGCATAGTAATTATTATATTGTAAGATGTCATTCATCGTTGACGTGACCTTTTTCTTTTAAATGAGCGATAACCTCACGGATCGCATAACTTTTAACAATGTTTGATGGATGAGGTTTGTGCAACGTAATGATGTTTTTACTTTCATCAACAAATCTTCTGCGTGAACCTCCTGTTTTCCCACCCGTTAACTCTTCGTAGCCGTAAAAAGCTACAACTCTACATAATTCGTCCCAAGTGAAATCCTTTGGAACCAATAATAAACGACTCACTAATTTTTCTTGTCGTGACATGTATCAATTTTTTTAATACGTTTTTCATAAAATTATCTTCCTGATTTAACAAAAAAGTATACCGCCTTGGTATCCTGTAAATATCGCATCGCGCTTTGATATAAAGGTAGCAAGAGTTTATTAAAATTGCAACTAAAATACGGTTGCAAAAAGGTGGACTCACAAAAAAGCCCCGATTTCCCGGGGCTTCCAATTTTATATGCTTTACAGCTTATGATCTCTTTTTAAAGTACTTGAAATCTTTACCGATGAAACGAGCCGAAGAACCTAATTCTTCTTCGATACGTAGTAACTGGTTGTATTTCGCTATCCTGTCGCTACGTGAAGCCGAACCGGTTTTGATCTGGCCACAGTTTAACGCTACAGCCAAATCGGCAATGGTAACATCTTCAGTTTCGCCGCTACGGTGGCTCATTACCGAGGTATAACCGTGGGTTTGTGCCAGGCTAACCGCGTTGATGGTTTCCGTTAATGAACCAATCTGGTTTACCTTAACCAATATAGAATTAGCCGTATCGTTATCGATACCTTGTTGTAAACGCTTAACATTGGTTACAAATAAATCGTCACCTACTAATTGTACTTTATCGCCAATTTTTTCGGTTAACAATTTCCAGCCGTCCCAGTCATCCTCGGCCATACCATCTTCAATAGATATAACTGGGTATTTGTTAGCTAATTCAGCCAGGTAATCTGCCTGCTCGGCACTGGTGCGGATAGCACCTTTGTCGCCTTCAAACTTAGTATAGTCGTATTTACCATCTTTGTAAAATTCAGAAGCAGCACAATCAAACGCGATGAAGATATCTACACCCGGCTTGTAGCCTGCTTTTTCAATAGCCTGTAAAATGGTTTCAACACCATCTTCGGTACCTTCAAAAGTTGGTGCAAAACCACCTTCGTCGCCTACAGCGGTAGATAAACCACGGTCGTGCAAGATCTTTTTCAAGTTGTGGAATACTTCGGTACCCCAACGGATAGCCTCAGAAAAAGATGAAGCGCCAACCGGCATGATCATGAATTCCTGAAACGCGATAGGCGCATCAGAATGCGAGCCACCATTAACGATGTTCATCATCGGGATAGGCAAAGTGTTGGCGTTAACACCACCAATGTAGCGGTATAATGGCTGGCGGCTCTCTTGCGCCGCAGCTTTAGCAACTGCTAAGGAAACACCCAAGATAGCATTAGCACCTAATTTACCTTTGTTTTCGGTACCATCAAGCGCAATCATTAAGCTGTCAATTGCATTTTGTTCAAATACGTCAACACCCTTAAGTTCGTCGGCAATAATGTCGTTTACGTTAGCAACGGCCTTTAAAACACCTTTACCCATGTAAACGGCTTTGTCGTTATCGCGAAGTTCAACAGCTTCGTGCATACCGGTAGAAGCACCAGAAGGTACTGCGGCGCGGCCAACAACACCATTTTCTGTAATTACATCTACTTCGATTGTAGGGTTGCCACGTGAGTCAAGTATCTGGCGCGCATGAACATCAATTATTAAGCTCATAATTTATTGTATGATTTTTTGAGTGATCTACTTTAGTGATTTGGTGGGCTAAGTTAAGCGCAAAAAGAGGAAATCGCAACGGAAATTTTGTATTTGTAGTGATTGTTAACCCGTTGCGTTAAAAATAAACGATAATAGTGACCTGTAAGTTAATTAATCGGTAGTCGTTAGCGCCTGCCAATGCTTTTGACTATTCTTAAGGTTAATAATTCTTTTGTCTCTTCTTTATTCCCATTTAAAGGTCTTGACCGCAACCGAATACACAATTATACCCCATATTAAAAGGATCAATAACTGATGGGTAACATCGCCTATGCCCGCGCCTTCAAAGGCAACCTTACGCATGGCATTATTCAAATGGGTTAGCGGCAGTGCGTTACTTAAATGTTGCAACCATTTTGGGAAAGCCGTTACCGAAAAGAAAGTGCCCGAAAGCAGAAACTGCGGCAACGTTACGATGTTCGCTATCGGCGGTACGGAGCTTTCGTTTTTAGCCAGCCCTGATATTACAAAGCCAAAGCCCATAAATATAATGAGCCCGATTGTTGAAAGTGCCAGCATATTCAGCACCGTGACCACGCCGTGAATGAGCGTAAACCCGAACATAAAGTGGCCCACCAAAATTATAAATGTAGCACCTAATAGTGAGAATACCAGCCTGGCCAATGCCTCGCCTAAAACAATGCTGTATTTTTTAACCGGGGTGGCAAAAAAGCGTTTAATAACAAGGGTTAACCGCAAACTGATGAACACGAATGCTGTACCGAAAACCCCGCTGCTTAATAAGGAGAAACCTAACTGGCCGGGCAAGATAAAATCAATGTATTTATACTCGCGGCCGCTGATGGTGGTTTCCTGTAGATCGACCACTTTAGGGATCTGTAATGCGGAGAACGACTGGATCTTTTTCAGCAACTCCGACTGCATGTGATAAAAAACGTTGTTCAGTAACGATTTTAAAATACCACCCTTGCCCGCTGATGCTTTACTGTATTGCACATTTAAGCCTAAAGCTTTGCCAGGCGTGTAAGGTTTAATATCAACAATGGCATCGATACTGCCCTTAGCCAGGTTTTTATTCATCTCATCTGCCGGCTGGTCTTTTATAAGATGGATAACATTGCTGTTTTTTAGTGCTATGTAAACTGGGTTTAAGGTATCGCAGCCTTTTACAACGCCAACATCAACAGATACCCCACTGCCGCCAATATTGGCAAACACTACAATAAATATAAGCGGAAAGGCCAGACTAAATACTACCGCCGATGGGCTGCGGATAATGGAGCGGAAACTTGCTTTGGCAATGGCCAGTGTAGCGCGTAGGTTACTGTATTTCATATAAAAACGTTGTCATTAAGTCATTGATCATTGAGTCATTTTGTTGGTACACCGTATCTGCCATTGTGGCTAATTCTCCCGCCATTCTTTACCTGTCAGGTTAATAAACACATCTTCGAGGTTGGCGCCTTTGGTTTCTTTTTTTCGCTCGAATCCGCTGGCTACCAGTTGGTCAATAAAATGATCGGGCGTATCTATACCGATGATGTGGCCGCCATTTACAAAGGCTACGCGGTCGCAAAGTACCTCGGCTTCGTCCATGTAGTGGGTAGTAATAACAACTGTGGTGCCCGCCGCGCGTATCTCTAAGATCAAGTCCCAAAGGTTACGGCGTGCCTGCGGGTCGAGGCCGGTGGTGGGCTCATCTAAAAAAATGATGCGTGGGTTGTTTATTAACGTTGTGGCGATAGAGAAGCGTTGCTTTTGCCCGCCAGACAAGTCTTTATATTTAGCCTTTGCTTTATCGGTAAGCGCAACCTTCTCCAGCATTTCCAGCGGACTTTTATTTACGCCATACAATCCGCAAAAAAGCACGATCAACTCTGAAAGGTTAAGGTTAGGGTAATAACCGGCAGCTTGTAATTGTACACCAATGCGTTGCTTTATGCTGGCGGCATCGGTCTCAATGTTGAACCCGTCCACCGTTATCTCACCCGATGTTTTATCGCGCAGGGTTTCTATGATCTCCAACGTGGTGGTTTTGCCGGCCCCATTTGGGCCAAGCAAGCCGAAGATCTCGCCCTCGTAAACCTCAAAGCTTATGCCCTTTACAGCCTGGAAATCGTCATAGTTTTTTACCAGGTTATTTACGGTGATTATAGGTTGTTTTGCCATAGGGTAAATATAATAAAAACACCTCTATTCCGATAGAAGGCAATCTTCAAAAAATAGTTAACCAGCACTCAAAAATGGTTTGGTTTCTATTCTACTTTATACCGATAGTTAAGGCTGCCCAGGTTGCCTTCCTGGTCAATGCCCGTTACCTCTATCCTATAATTGCCTTTGGCAGGTGGCATAAAGGAGATGGATGCTTCGCCATTACTATTGGTATCAATATTAGGGTTCCAGTATATGGTTTTAGCCGAATTTAAATTCCCGGAAAAATTTGGATTGAATACGCTTTGCTTAGCATACCCCGGAAAACTATAAGTCATTTTATTACCCGGCTCCATACCTGTATAAAAGATCCGTTCTTTCATCGCGCCATTTTCGTCAGCGATATTGAGTGTCACTTTTTTGAGCGCGTAAGCTGTTTTTGCAGTACCGGCCCATTGCTTTGTAGTAATCAATATAATGTCGTCCAAATTCATTGCTTTGGGATTGATAGGTATACCATAAAGGGTTTTATAATGTAGGCCTTCTAATATTTTTACATTTTCAATATCATCTGCATCTAAATAGTCATCTATTCTTTGCGGATCAATTTCAACATTATTAAATACCACATGCAAAGCTGGATTTGGATACCTTAATGAATAAAAAACACCGTTATTATACAAAACGAACGGCAATTTAATTCGCAGGCCAACCGAAAGCTTGCCCCAGTCTTTCAAATCTTTGCCCTTAACGGTATAAGAATTATCGGTTCCGTACCTATTCAGCAATGTTGGCTTCTCCACTTTTTTGGCAGTTATTTTCACTTCCTTTAATATCCGTGTTTTTTTGGGTAACTGCGGCTGTTTTTTATCGTCAGGCGTTTGTACTTTTTGATTGTCGGCTAACCAAGTGCTGTCAGATATCGCATCGATAGCAGGCAAAGCATCCACGTTAGGATAAACAGGTGCGGCAACATAAACATTGCAAAATCTCACCCCTTTTTTTTGTGCACTAATTAAAAGCTTTGTGCTATCCGGCAAATCAAGATCATCAAATTTAAAATAGCCCCGCTCATTGGTCAGGGTGTCTTTTTTAAAGCCCTCTGCCAGGGCAAACACAGATACCTTTGCCCCTTTTACAGGCTTATCGTCAATACCTTTAATTAAGCCTTCAAGGGTTAAATTCTTTTCGGGTTGCTGTAAGCTATTATCACTATAAACCTGATTTACGCCAGCCAACTTATACTTAAAATCCGGCCGGGTAAGCATTAGCAGATCAAGGTCGGGTAGTAAATCGACAGCACCGTTAGTGAAATATTTTTCTGGCGTTTTGATCTCACCATAATAGGCCGACGTTAAATTAACATCGGCGTACAAATCCTGCCAGGAGTATTGTTTAGTGTTAGGCACATCATCTACCTTCACAACTGATACCGCAAAGTTACTGTTGGTTAATTGCCCCGCAGGGTTTTTAACCTGCAACGTAAAGTTATTTATGGTTTTTGATGTATTGAGCCCTTCGTTTTTCAAGTCCAAAAGCAGTTTATCATTCGTTTTATTAAAAATATTCCTTATAGCTAAAACGTCGCCGGCTGCCGACTGTAAAACAAATTGTATGACACCCGGTGGCAGGATGTTTTTGGGAATATTGATGCCCAAAGCCAAACCCGTAAATTTGCCCTGGCTGCTGTAATAAGTTCCTCCCTTTGCCCGTGCTACAAGTCTTACGTTAAAACCGGTCGGGGTTTGGGCCGCCGGCAGTTTGCCTGAAATTTTAACGTAGATGCTATCTCTCAAAAAGCTGTTTACCGTTAATATAAAACCGGCGGCCGATGCATTGGGCAAATTTTTTGAAAGCGTTTTTCCATTTAAATCAATAGCTATCCAGTAGGTTTTCCCGGCAACAGGCGTAATAGGGAATGCGCCTAAGCCATCTTTACCGATAATGAAGGTGGCTACTTCGTTTTTATCGCTGTCGAATACAGTTCCCGAGGCAGCTTCTGCTGTATTACCCGGCGCAATCAGCTCGATAGCCACTTTAGACCTTATGCCATTTACCAAATTACCACCCTCAGGATAAAGCGATAGGCCGAGCCTACCGTTGCTCATATTTGGAGCTGCAACCACTCCAAAAGGGATCACCTTATTGAAAAAAAAATCGGGGCCGTAATTGAGCATATATTTTGTGTATGCCCTAATTCGGTACTCCGCCGGAACGTAGTCATTTAATACCGGGAAGTCGCCGTTGGATAACCCGCGAGACGCATATAACGTTAACCTCTTAATCACCGAATCTTGTGCGTCGATCAGCTCCACGTAAAGTATATTGCTTAGGTCAGAAGTTTGATGATCATCGCCCGCGGTAATGATGCCTTTAAACCAAACGGTATCGCCAATATTATAGCTGTTTTTATCAAACTGTAGGTATACGCTCTCTTTTGGTAATGCCGGTAGTACAGCCAGTATCGAGTCGGTGTTTTTATGCGCAGCAGGATTGGGCTGCTGCGCATTACCAAGTGCCGGCAAAGCAAAAAGGAGCGAGGCAAATAGCACCAGCTTTTTTAAGTTTTTCTGTAGCATTAGGCGATTGTGATGGATAGCCTAACTTAAGCAAAAACATTAATAAAAAGCAATATCGGCAATCAGTATTAATTAAGGAACATAACTTAATGGCCGTAAGTGCGGCTTAAAGCGGTGACTTAGCGCTTATCAGCAAATAAGGCTGCCAATTAGATGGAACAATATTACCGCATAATGCACAAAGCAAATTATGGTGTAAATTAAGGGGGCTGTAAGTAATGATGTCATGATTGTGTTTAGTTTTAACACTACAAAATTGTATCAAAACCAGCCCCTCCGTTAGCGATATTAGGCGAGCAGCGGTAAATTGTCGGTAAAGGTATTCCGTAAGGGAGTAGACGGAGGTCATTTTTAATAGCTACCAATATCTGTATCGGTGATCTCCCCAAACTTTTAATGGTTTAACCATTAAAATACCGTTTGTAAATACACTTAAACATCAGCGTTTCAACAGCGTTAAAAAACATGCAAATGGGTTTACAAAGGTTTACATATATCGATAAAAAATTATGTTAAAAATTTGATAATCAAATAGATGTGAAAAGGGTGGGTTTACACTTTTGCGGCCTTTTTAATGGGGTGTTTGATTTGTGAAAAAGGCGGTAAAATGCGCGGATAGGTTATTGTTTAAGAATTGCCCTTACTTCTGGTTGACAGCGTTAGGATCGAGCTTATCTGTCAGCTTAAGATATTTCTGAGCGCTATCCTTTTGCATAACATAGCTGTAAGCAGCAGTTAACTGACCATATAAATTAGGGTTCTTAGGATCTAAGGCAATAGCTTTTTTTAAAGAATTAATAGCCAGGTCTAAATATTTCTTGTCCCTGGTTTCATAAAATACGTTACCGTAAGTTGTCGAAACATCTTGCCATAATTTGGCATCTTTACTATTGATTTTCAATGCTATTTCAAAGTAAGGGATAGACTGCTTAAATAGTTTCTGCATACCTAATAAATCGCCATAACCCCAATAAATTTGGTAATTGGTGCTATCTAAAAGCCAGGCCTGATTAAATCGCATCATTGCCGTATCCAACTTCTGCGACCTTAAATATTGCCATCCTCGCATTACCATATGATCGGCACCTTGTTCTCTTTTCTTGTATTGTTTATCAACCAACGCTATAAAATCGTTGTCAAAAGCAATCTGTTCCTTGCATTTTTTTAAATTACTTAATTTACCATACATAGGCAATTTGTTGATGTTTTCCGGACAGTCTTGCGATTGTGCGCATCCGAAAAAAACAAGTAGAATCGCTAATAATGGCAGGAGTCGTTTCATAGATACAGTTTGAATCAATATAGTAATTACGCCTTATAATCGCTTAATATAATTTGATAACAAGTCAAAAAAAAGTCGGGCTTAACGTGTTAAGCCCGACTAAATATATCGATATATGGCGAGCCGCCTTTATTTT
Organism: Mucilaginibacter glaciei; assembly: GCF_014773245.1. Classification (GTDB taxonomy): domain Bacteria; phylum Bacteroidota; class Bacteroidia; order Sphingobacteriales; family Sphingobacteriaceae; genus Mucilaginibacter; species Mucilaginibacter glaciei. Next base: position 224,665 of record NZ_JACWMX010000003.1, read on the forward strand.
TTCATCGAATTGATAAAATCATCAAACAAGTAACGGCTATCGTGCGGGCCGGGAGATGATTCCGGGTGGTACTGTACCGAGAAAGCTTTCTTATCCTTTACACGGATACCTTCTATCGATTGATCGTTCAGGTTCACGTGTGTGATCTCTACTTTGTCAGATGCGCGTACAGCTTCCTGCACTACACCAAAGCCGTGATTTTGAGAGGTAACTTCGCAGTGGTTGATGATCACATTTTTAACGGGGTGGTTTAAACCGCGGTGGCCGTTAAACATCTTTTTTGTAGGGATATCATTAGCCAGGGCCAGTAACTGGTGGCCCAAACAAATACCGAACAATGGTTTGTCGGCTTTTAATATTTCTTTTACGGTATCAATGGCATAAGGCATTGCAGACGGGTCGCCGGGGCCGTTAGAGATGAAATAGCCCGATGGGGAAAAGTCCTTCTCCATTTCTTCGAACGTTGTTTTTGCAGGATAAACCTTGGCAAATACATCGCGGTCGTCAAAGTTACGCAAGATGTTTTTCTTTACACCAAGGTCAAGCACAGCCACGCGGTAGGCGGCATCCTCGTTACCGAAAGTATATGTTTCTTTAGTTGATACTTGTGAAGAAAGTTCCAAACCGTCCATGTCAGGTGCTTCGGCCAGTTTGGCTTTCAGTTCGTCAATATCTAAGATCTCTGAAGAGATGATGGCATTCATAGCGCCCTTATCGCGGATATGACGAACCAGCTGGCGGGTGTCAATATCAGAGATACCCACAATATTTTGTTCCTGAAAGTAATCCTGGATAGATTCATTGGCCTGTTTACGGCTGTAGGCAATATTATAGTTTTTGCAAACCAATCCCGAAATCTGGATCTGGCCCGATTCTACTTCTTCGGTATTTATACCGTAGTTACCAATGTGTGCATTGGTAGCCACCATTATTTGCCCAAAGTATGAGGGATCTGTAAAAATTTCCTGGTAGCCGGTCATCCCGGTGTTAAAGCAGATCTCGCCGGTAGTGGTGCCTATTTTGCCCGCGGCTTTGCCATAAAAAGCGGTGCCATCGGCCAGTAACAATACTGCAGGTAGTTTGGTGAAATGATTCATTTTGCAAAAAAATTGAAAGGATTAAAAAACCGGTTTGCCTGTTGAAAGGCCCCGTGAAACAATACCGGATGGCGGAAGTGGATAACCTCTTTGTTCACGGCGCAAAAATAGGTTTTTATTTCTAATGGACGAAGCCAAATTTTCAAAAAATACAGGCATACGACTGTCGAAAATATACTTAATTAAAGTCGGCGGGTGGTTAACTAACCTTTAATCGTTTTTCTTTGCCAAAAACGTACCTTTTAGCAAGGCAATTCCCGCAAAAAAATACTTTAATATGTAAAAAGGGAAAAAAAGTTTTGATAAACTTACTTCGCGGGATGCGGTCGGTAAGTGTGCGTTTGCACCTAAAGCAGTGATGTTTGTTATTTGCCATGAGTATTAGGGTTTACTCATAAAGTAGTTTTGTAATAGGTTGGTATAAAGATAAATAATATTCCTAATAGTTTTACGCAGTGGTTAATATTTATTTTAATTATTGTTTGAAAGGTGGTATTGTTTACCTGTTGTTAACCCTGAGTTGATGTATTGCTTTTTACGGTCCATACAAAATAAGGCGTGGCTAACTTAAAGTGTAATTAGTTTTTACATTTGCGTACGTTTAGGCGTTAACCATCAAAAGCCATGTCGGTAAATAAAGAAGTAAAGAGGATTACCACGCATATATTGCAGGAAATGAAAAACCGTGGTGAAAAAATTGCCATGCTAACGGCGTACGATTATTCGATGGCTGCCATTGTAGATAACGCCGGGATGGATATCATACTGGTGGGCGATTCGGCGTCTAACGTGATGGCCGGTCATGAAACCACACTGCCCATCACGCTCGATCAGATGATCTACCATGCGTCGTCGGTAGTACGTGCTGCAAAAAGGGCATTGGTAGTAGTTGATCTTCCCTTTGGTTCTTACCAGGGCAATTCTAAAGAAGCTTTGTCATCGGCTATCCGGATCATGAAAGAATCGGGCGCGCATGCGGTAAAACTGGAAGGCGGTGTTGAAATAGCCGAATCCATCAGCCGGATCTTAACTGCAGGCATTCCCGTAATGGGCCACCTGGGTTTAACGCCGCAGTCTATCTATAAATTCGGTACCTATACGGTTAGGGCTAAAGAGGAGGCCGAAGCCACTAAATTGAAGGAAGACGCTTTAAAATTACAGGAACTGGGTTGCTTTGGCGTAGTGTTAGAAAAAATACCCGCTAAACTGGCTAAACAAGTAACAGAAAGTTTAATTATACCAACCATAGGCATTGGCGCCGGACAGAATTGCGACGGGCAGGTTTTGGTTGTACACGATATGCTGGGTATTAATAAAGGCTTTAAACCCCGTTTTTTACGCCAGTACAGTAATCTGTTTGATGTGATGAACGATGCCATCCAAACTTATGTAGGCGATGTGAAAGCCAAAAGCTTCCCTAACGAGAAAGAGGGGTATTGATTGTGGTAAACAACAAAGTCATTTAGTATGCTAAAAAAACTACTCGTTTCTACCTTTTTTATTTTTTTACTTACAAACACTTACGCACAACATCACACCCGGAAGGATCTTGTAGGGCAGTGGAAGGTTTATTATAAAGTTGCAAACCGAAATTATTGCATTGTATTTTCAAATGATTCGACACTGAAAACCGTATCACAAAATGGGATGATACTTAATACCAATTATAAAACCTGGAGTTTTGAAGATAATACGTCTGTATTATATTCTCATTTAGAAAGCAACAGAGATTCATCCGCAAGCATCATCAGATTTTTAAATGATAGCACTCTTTTAAGGGTTAACAAGAAAAAAATGCCGGTAAAGATTGACACGAACGATCATAATATATTGGTTTATCACAAAGTGAAAAATCCGCAATCATTGCATTTGCCGACTAAGGAAGACCTGATAGGCGATTGGTATATGAATTTCAAAAAGATAACAGGCAATCACCTTATTTTTGTTGATGACCAAAACGTGACGTTTACTTATGAAGATGGTACCAAAAAAGAGGCAACTTATATAGTTGACTTTACAAAAAAACCCTTTCAGATCGATTTTATGTATAAAGGCACATTAAATAAAAAAGAAGCTATCCTATGGTTTACAGGTGATGATGATATCCTCATCGCCGGTCTGGCTAAAATTAAACGCCCTGAGCGTTTTACTACCTTTGGTGATAACAGGCATTTTGTAAAAGAACCCCTGGCTAAACGTTTAATTGCGCAGGGGAAATAATAACTCAAATGGCAAGACCCGAACATAATTATACCAGCCTGGATATTACCGATAAGGACGTTTTGTATGAAGACAACCACCTGATAGCGGTAAACAAACGCGCAGGCGACATTGTACAGGTAGATGATACCGGCGATGAATCGTTAGATGATAAGGTAAAAAAATACATTGCTAAAAAATACAGCAAACCTAACGGTGCTTTTTTAGGGGTAGTTCATCGGTTAGACAGGCCCGTTAGCGGCGTGATACTATTTGCTAAAACCAGCAAGGCATTAGAACGCATTAATAAACTGTTTAAAGGCCGCGAGATGCACAAAACCTATTATGCCATTGTGCGCAAACGCCCGTACCCCGAAGCCGGCAACCTGGTGCATTACCTGATCAAAAACCCTCAAAAGAATGTAACCAAGGCGCATGATAAAGAAGTAGCAGGCAGCCTGCGTTCCGAATTAAATTATAAACTGGTTGGCGAACTTGATGGTTATTATGTAATAGAAGTTGACCCGATAACCGGCCGGCCGCACCAGATACGCGTGCAGCTATCCACCCTCGGTTGCCCCATTGTTGGCGATAATAAGTATGGCTACCCCCGCGGCAGCCTGCGCAAGAGCATTTGCCTGCATGCCCGCCGCCTGCAGTTTGAACACCCTGTAAAACACGAGCAGATATTAATAGTAGCACCCTTACCTAAAGACGGCTTTTGGGAAAAATTTGAGGGGCTGGTGAGGTAGGCACCAGGAATCATGATTTAAGAAACTCAAAATCAAGATTAGTAATTTGAGTTGCCTTTAATAATCACATCGCCAAAACTTCATTCCAGATCTTTTCATTTACCAACACTCCTTCCTTTAAATTTCGCTCGCGGGTGCGCAGCATGTTTTCGCCGGGATAAAGGATCTCGCTGCCAGCTTCAGTAGTACTCGTTTTTGTATAATCCAATATCTCCTGTATAAGTGAAACGTTTTTTTCATTATCCGTTTTTAGGGCGATGAATACCTGTGAAACCCCAGTTTCCTTTTTGCCTGATTGCGTAATGGCTGCGGTTGATTGCCCGCCGCTTAATAATGTAGCCAGCAGGTCGAGTACCAAAGATAAGCCTGAGCCCTTCCAAAACCCTATGGGCAATGCGCGTTTTGTTTCTAATATTTCGGTTGCATCGGTAGTTAATTTGCCCTCGCTATCGTAGCCGCCGGGCACAGGCAGCGGTTTGCCGGAGCTATCGTATTGGTAAAGCTTACCAAAAGAGTACTGGCTAATGGCCATATCTAAAACCACGTGCCCGCCAGTTTTTGGGATGGCAATAATCAAAGGGTTGTTGCCCAGCCGGGACTCGGTGCCGCCCCAGGGCGGTACATTGGCAATGGTATTTGTAAAACAAATGCCTATATAACCGACACCGGCAGCTTGCAAGCCATAGGTGCCGCCACGCATCCAATGGTTGGTGTTTTTAATGGCCACGCAGCCTATGCCGCTGCTATTTGCCAGTTCAATAGCCCTATCCATACAAAAGGTTGCATTAAGCATTCCGGGGCCAAGTTTACCGTCCCACTGTTCAACAGCGCCTAAACTGTTAACCAATATGGGTTCAGCCTCCTGATCGATCAGGCCCTCTTTGACATACTGCACAAAAACCGGGAAACGGTTTAAACCGTGGCTTTGTACGCCATCGCGGCTGTTGTCCGCAAAAATGCCGGCGCAGGTGTCGGCTTTTTTTTCTGTAAAATTTAAGGATGAAAGAATCCGTTTAAACTCCGCTTTCAATTGGTAGTAGGGAATGCGCATATTACAAATATAACAGGCTGCAAAAATATAAAGCTATATAAACAGTTATACTTAAGCAATGGTTTAAATTGTGTTATTAACTATCTTTGAAGCTTAAATGAAGAATAAGACTTTATACTTTTTATTGACCGGGGTAATCGCCATAAGCTTTTTCATTAATTCCTGCAAAAAGGAAGATCAAAGCAATATCCCTAACCTGCTCACTACAGGGGTATGGCAACTGGCCACGTTAACTGTTGACCATTATGTTGGCGACTCCAAAATATCAACAGATACGCTTAATACCAAATGTGATACTACCCAGGTACTCGTTTTTAATAAAGATAATACGCTTACTTACACCAATTTCGATTGTAGAATACAGCCAACAGCAAAAGGGAATTATTCCATTACGAGTAACCGCTTGTATTTAAACTCAAATATTACTGTACAGGATAACACGACTGCGGGTAAATCGCAACCGTTTTTAAGCGTACAGTTTGTAAACTTAGGGCAATTTTCATTAGTGTTTAATACCGGCGATCTGCAAACTTATTATACAGCTGCGCAGGTGCGTACCATAAAGCGTTATGGCTTTATCAGGCAAAGAACAACTTCTAAATAAAAAGCAGGTTATTTTTTATAATTTGCAATACAAAATCTATCCGTCGTTTTGAAAAAAAGAATAGCCATTTTCGCTTCAGGGTCAGGGTCAAATGCTCAAAAGATAATGGAGCATTTCAAAAAAAATTCAGATGCCGAAGTTGTACTGATCCTTACCAATAACCCGCAGGCTTACGTTTTACAACGCGCCGATAACTTTGAGATCCCGTCGCACATATTTTCCAGGCACGAATTTTACGAAACTGATGATGTGATCAGCTTGCTTAAAAACTTACAGGTAGACCTTATTGTATTAGCCGGATTTTTGTGGCTGGTACCTCAAAGCCTTTTAAAAGCATTTCCTAATAAGATCATTAACCTGCACCCCGCATTGCTGCCTAAGTTTGGCGGTAAGGGTATGTATGGCGATAATGTGCACAAAGCAGTTTTAGCCGCAGGAGAAGAAGAGTCGGGCATTACGATCCACTTTGCCGATGCCGAATTTGACGAAGGCGAGATCATCCATCAGTCGCGTTTTAAGATTGAGCCCGGCGATAACCTGGAGATGGTAAAATTTAAAGGCCAGCAGTTAGAGCATCAACACTTCCCGAAAGTTATTGAGGGGTTGTTAAAGAAGATGAGGTCATAGAGATTAGCGGTCGGAGGTTAGAGATTAGTTGAAAATTAAATAACCTACATGGGTAGTTTTATGGATTTAGAAGTTTGGAAAAAGTCCAGAATTCTGAGAAACAATATTTCTGAAATAATAAAAGCATTCCCGCCCGAAGAAAAGTATCGTCTTACCGATCAAATTATCAGTTCGTCCAGATCTATTGGAAATAACATCGCTGAAGGCCATGGACGCTTTCATTATTTAGATGCATCGAAATTTTTGATTATCGCCCGTGGGTCAGCTGTAGAAACGATTGACCATTTGATTATTGCATTGGATAACTCTTTTATTAAAAAGGAGGATTTTGAGCAGTTGAAGCATGATTGTGAGGAATGTTCTAAGATGATAAACGGTTACATAGCTTACTTAAAAAAGCAAGCAAAAGCAGCCTAACGGCACATTATTTTGCCATCGTTGTGGTTTTAAACTAATTCGTTAAAAAAACTAGTCTCTAACCTCTAATCTCTAATCCCTAATCCCTACCTTTGCGGCTCAAAAAACGCATCACAAATGAGCCATTCTGTTCAAATAAAAAATGCCCTTATTTCTGTTTATTACAAAGACAACCTGGAGCCGATCATACACGAGCTGAACCGCCTGGGTGTTAATATATATTCTACAGGTGGTACCGAAACTTTTATCCGAGATTTGGGTGTTAATGTGATTGCTGTTGAGGATCTTACCTCGTACCCGTCTATATTAGGTGGCCGGGTAAAAACCCTGCATCCAAAGGTGTTTGGCGGTATTTTATCACGACGTGGCCTGGAGAGCGACCAGCAGCAACTGGCGCAATACGAGATCCCGGAGATAGACCTGGTGATCGTTGATCTTTACCCGTTCGAAGAAACGGTAAACTCTGGCGCGGGTGCCGAAGATATCATCGAGAAGATAGATATTGGCGGTATCTCGTTGATCCGCGCAGCAGCTAAAAACTTTAAGGATGTGGTGATCCTGGCATCGAAGGATGATTATTCGGAATTAGAGCAGATCCTGAAATCACAGGAAGGTGCAACAACAATAGATCAACGTCGTCGTTTTGCTCAAAAGGCTTTCAATATCTCATCAAACTACGATACCCACATTTTTAACTACTTCGACCAGACCGAGCCGATGCCTGTTTTTAAACAAAGCATCCAAACCAGTCAGGTTTTACGTTACGGCGAAAACCCGCATCAAAAAGGCACCTTCTACGGTAACCTTGATGCGATGTTTAATAAACTGAACGGTAAAGAATTATCCTATAATAACCTTGTCGATGTTGACGCGGCTGTTGCCTTGATAGATGAATTTACCGAGCCTACAGTTGCTATCTTAAAACACACCAACGCCTGCGGTATCGCTTCGCGGTCATTCATTAAAGAAGCCTGGATAGATGCTTTAGCTTGCGACCCGGTTTCGGCTTTTGGCGGTGTCATCATAGCTAATGATGAAATAGATGCAGCTACAGCAACGGAGATTGACAAGATCTTTTACGAGGTGCTGATTGCGCCTGCTTACACAGACGAGGCGGTAAAGATCCTTTCTGCCAAAAAGAACCGCATAGTTTTGATCCGCCAGCCGGTAGAGTTGCCGTTAAAGCAATTTAAAACCTTGCTGAATGGTGTTATTGAGCAGGATAAAGACCTGGTGGTTGAAGGCCCTGCAAAAATGACATCGGTGACCGACAAACAAGCTACTGACAACGAATTGAAAGATCTTCACTTTGCCAACAAGGTTGTTAAACACACCAAATCAAACACTATTGTATTTGCCAAAAACAACCAGTTAATGGCGAGCGGCGTAGGCCAAACATCAAGGGTTGATTCTTTAAAGCAAGCTATTATCAAGGCCGAAAGTTTTGGTTTTGAACTTAAGGGAGCGGTTATGGCTTCTGATGCTTTCTTCCCGTTCCCTGATTGTGTAGAGATTGCTGCTGATGCCGGTATCAGCGCCGTTTTACAACCGGGCGGTTCAATAAAAGACCAGGATTCTATCAACAAGTGTAATGAAAAGGGTATTGCTATGGTAACCACAGGGGTACGCCATTTTAAACACTAAGGCATAGCGTGTTGTGGTAGGCGAATGGTGAATTGGAAAAGCAAAGGGGCTATCCAGTTATAACAAAATCATCAAAAAGAAATCACACTAATTCAATAAATTACACGAACTTACACCGAAGTATCACCGAATAAAAAAACCGGGTAAGGCACGAATTCCTAAAAATAGGAGTTATTAAAACTAACGGTTTTTAAACTCGCGGGAGTTGCACGCTGTTAACCGGTTCGAGAAAATTGGTAGTCACTATTATTATTAACTTTGCAAAATATTTGAAATAACGCCACATGGGTTTATTTAATTTTTTCACTCAAGAAATCGCTATTGATCTGGGTACCGCAAACACCCTTATCATACATAATGATAAAGTTGTTGTTGATGAGCCCTCTATTGTGGCCTTTGACCGTACAACCAACAAAGTAATTGCTATTGGCCGCCAGGCGATGCAGATGGAAGGTAAAACCCACGATAACATCCGTACCGTGCGCCCGTTAAAAGACGGTGTAATTGCCGATTTTAACGCTGCCGAGCTAATGATCCGCGGGATGATCAAGATGATCAATCAGGGTAAGGGCTGGTTTTTCCCTTCGCTGCGGATGGTTATCTGTATCCCATCAGGCATCACCGAGGTAGAGAAACGTGCCGTACGTGACAGCGCGGAAATTGCCGGCGCTAAAGAAGTTTACCTGATCTATGAACCAATGGCTGCTGCTGTAGGTATCGGTATTGACGTTGAGGAGCCTATGGGTAACATGATCATCGATATTGGTGGTGGTACTACCGAGATTGCGGTTATTGCGTTATCGGGTATTGTGTGCGACCAGTCTATCCGAGTAGCGGGAGATAACTTTGACTCCGACATTGTTCAGTACATCCGACGCCAGCACAACATTATGATTGGCGACCGTACTGCCGAAAAGATTAAGATAGAAGTAGGCGCTGCATTGCCGGAGCTGAGTGAGCCACCTGCCGATTTTGCCGTGCAGGGCCGCGATCTGATGACCGGTGTACCTAAGCAGATCACCGTATCTTATACCGAAATTGCACACTGCCTCGATAAATCAATCTCGAAAATTGAGGAAGCGATCCTGAAGGCCTTAGAGATTACCCCACCCGAGCTTTCTGCAGATATTTACCAGACAGGTATTTACCTTACAGGCGGTGGTGCGTTGCTGCGTGGTTTAGATAAGCGCGTTGCTGCTAAAACCAAACTACCGGTACACGTTGCCGAAGATCCGCTACGCGCCGTAGTACGTGGTACAGGTACCGCCCTTAAAAACATAGGTAACTTTAAATTCTTAATGCAATAATTTTTAAGAGATTAGAGGTCAGTGATTAGAGATTAGGTAAGCCCTTTCATCTAATCTCTGATCCCTAATCACTAATCTCTGACAATGCGTAACCTCCTGATATTTATCACTAAGTACAACGCATTCTTCCTGTTTCTCATTTTCGAGATCGCTTCCTTCATTATCTACATTAAGTACAATTCTTTTCAAAAGGCCAGCTTCATCAACAGTACCGCCGAAGTAACAGGCAACCTTTACGCACGTACCGATGAATTGAAGGGCTATCTTTCCCTGCGCGATGTAAATGATAACCTGGTCCGCGAAAATGCCCGGCTGCGCAACCAGCTAAAAACGTCGCTTTATTTAGATACTGCCGGTAAAAAAAGGGTTATCGACACCAATTACAAACAGCAATATGAGTATATAGCCGCCAAGGTGATCAATAACTCGGTAAACAAACGTAATAACTACATTACCATTGACAGGGGAAGCAATAACGGGATAGCCAAAGGCATGGGCGTAATTACTGACGCCGGAGTAGTAGGCAAAGTAGTTTTTGTTGGGCCGCATATGGCCATTGTACAATCCTTACTGCATAAAGATACCCGCTTTAGTGCCATGCTGGCTGCTCATAAAGAAATTGGCTACCTGGAATGGGGCGAGGATGTTGACCCGCACAAGGGTTTACTGATAGATGTATCAAACAATGCGCGGCCAAAAATTGGCGAGCAGGTGGTAACGTCAGACCTTTCACTGTTCCCTGCAGGCATCCCGTTGGGCAAGGTGAGTAAGCTAAATGCTAAAGGTGGCGGTTTTTTCCTGAATATGGAGGTTGCCCTTGCGGTAGATTTTAGTAAGCTGCAATATGTGTATGTGATAGTAAACAGGTTTGCCCAGGAGCAGGCGGGATTGGAGGCCCAAGAGAAAAAAGATGAGTAGAGTAATTATCATCAACCTCATCAGGTTTGTGCTGTTAGTATTCCTGCAGGTTTTTTTGTTGAAGAATATCGCACTTTATAATTTGAGTACGCCGTACCTGTATATCCTTTTTATACTACTGTTACCTTTCGAAATTCCCAACGTTTTGCTTTTTGCGCTGGCATTTATTTTGGGTTTAACAATTGATGCGTTTTATGATACACCGGGGCTGCATGCCGCCAGTTGCGTGCTGTTAGCTTTAGTACGTATTCTGTTCATTAGCGTAACTGTACAAAAAGACGGCTTTGATAACGAGCCCGAACCTACATTGAGTATAATGGGGTTCCGCTGGTTTTTTAGTTACGCGCTCATCCTCACCTTATTTCATCACTTTTTCTTATTCAACCTGGAAGTTTTTCGCTTTTCTGAGTTAGAATATACACTAACCCGCTTTTTATTGAGTTCAATATTTACCGTATTTTTAATGCTGGTGTCGGGCTTGTTATTTTTCAGAAAGAAAGAGCGTAAATGAACAATTTTTTTGAACGGCGATATGTGATCGCCGGCATCTTTATCACTTTTATATTACTGCTATTGGCCCGCCTGTTTTATATCCAGGTGGTTGATGACCGTTATGAGCTTTACGCCAGCCAAAACGTTGTACGCAAGTTTGTGCAATATCCCGCCCGTGGTTTTATATTGGATAGGAATGGGGTTGTGATGGTGCAAAATCAGCCTATTTATGATATTGTGGTAACCCCTAAACAGGTAAAGGCTTTTGATACAGTTGAGTTTTGCAAGCTTTTAGGGATAGATAAAGATGGTTACGATAAAAGGATGGCAAAAGCCGTTAAATATTCCCCGTATCGTGCTTCTGTTTTTGAAAAGCAGCTGTCTGCGCAGTTATATGCATCGTTTCAGGAAAGATTATCTGAATTCCCCGGCTTTATGCCCGTGCAAAGGATCATTCGTACTTACCCCGATTCAGCCGCAGCGCAGTTTCTGGGCTACATAGGCGAGGCGACCGACGCAATTATAAAAAGGTCGGGAGGTTATTACAGTCCCGGCGATTACGTCGGTATTACCGGTGTAGAACGTTCCTATGAAACCCTGCTGCGTGGCACACGCGGCATAGTTCGTTCCATGGTCGATTCCCGTAACAACGTAAAAGGAAAATATGCTGAGGGTATATATGATACAGTGGCAGTTGCCGGTGAACGGCTGGAATCATCATTAGACCTCAAGCTGCAAAAATTCGGCGAAGCGTTAATGAAAAACAAAGTAGGCAGTATCGTTGCAATCGACCCCAAAACCGGCGAGATATTAGCTTACGTGAGCAGCCCCACCTATGACCCAAATTTGCTGGTTGGCCGCGAGCGCGGAAATAATGCGGCGGCTTTATATAAAGATCCGTATCAGCCTTTCTTTGTTCGTCCGGTGCAGGCATACTATCCGCCGGGTTCGTCATTTAAACCATTAAGCGCGTTGATTGCGATGCAGGAGGGCGTAATAACTCCGCAAACAACATACAATTGCCCCGGATATTATGTAGCCGGTAACCGCCGTATTAAATGCTTCCACGGTGAGGTGCATGGTACTGTTGATTTGAGCAGGGCCGTGGCCGAATCATGCAACGGCTATTTTTTTATGGTTTTCGAAAAACTGGTAAATGGGGCCGGCGGACGAAAGACAGACACCTCATATACAAAATGGAGGGACAATGTGGCTAAGTTTGGTTTAGGAACCAGACTTGGTTTAGACATGCCAAACGAAGGCCGTGGATTACTGCCTAAAGCCTCGTTTTACGACAAGGTTTATCATAAAGGCGGCTGGCGTTACAGCACCGTCATATCCTTAGGTATCGGGCAGGGTGAATTATCGGCAACTCCTTTGCAATTGGCAAATATCGAGGCTACGATAGCCAATCACGGTTACTACTATAAACCGCATCTAATCCGCGCCATCGGCGATAAAAAGGTAATTAAACATGAGTACACAGTACGTAACTATGTAGGTGTAGATTCGCAATATTTTGAGCCGGTTATCAACGGAATGCAAAGCGTGGTTGACCATGGTACGGCTGTGGGGTCACGTATCCCCGGCATAGTTATGTGCGGAAAAACAGGTACGGCGCAGATTACGAATAAAGTAGATAATTCGGTATTTGTGGCATTTGCGCCGCGCGAAAATCCCAGAATAGCCATTGCGGTAATTGTAGAACACGCCGGCCAGGGTGCAACATGGGCTGCGCCTATTGCCAGTTTTATGGTAGAGAAATATTTGCGTGGCAGCATCAGCAAGCGCCCGACAGGTATCACGCCTGAGTATTACATGAACAGTAATTTGCTTCCCGCTATTACCCCAAAAACGCCGCCGGTTTCCAAAAAGCCTTCGGCAGATAGTTTGAAAAAGGCGGCTTCTTTAGATTCGTTAAAAAAGGTAAAGTTGAAATCGATACCGGTTAAACAACAAAATAGTTTAAAGGAAACGGCGATGTTGCCAAACAGGAGAAGCAATGAATAATCAGCGCAGTTTCTTTTTCAATGTAGACTGGGTAACTGTGTTGATATACCTGTGCCTTTGCACTATCGGCTGGTTTAATATCCATGCTGCGGTGTTTGATGATAATCATCCGAGTATTTTTGATTTTAGCACCAGCGCAGGGCACCAGTTCATTTTTATCATGTCGGGCTTGGTTATTGGCACATTTATTTTGCTGTTAGAGAGCCGCTTTCTTTCCGCATTATCGCCTGCGTTATATGTCGTAACTATTTTATTGCTTATACTGGTATTGGTTGTGGGCCGGGGTGTGGGTGGTAACCAGGCCTGGATAGATTTGGGTGGCGGTTTTAAGCTGCAACCATCGGAGTTTGCCAAGTTTGCTACCTGTTTGCTGCTGGCCCGTTATCTGAGTGCTACCAATGTGAAAGTTACCGATCCAAAATCATTCCTGATAGCAGGTGCCATTATTTTGCTGCCAATGGTATTGATAAAGATGCAGCCCGATGACGGATCGACCCTTGTGTTTTGCTCATTAATATTTGTATTGTACCGCGAAGGGCTATCGTCCTACTTTCTTATTATCGGTGGGTTATTGATCGCTTTATTTGTGAGTTCCCTGGTATTTAATGCAGCGTCGGTAGTAGCTGCGGTTGTGATCGCGGCAGTGCTGGTGGTGCTGATTGTTAAACGAAACCGCCCGCTTGTATTAAAGGTAATAATAGGTGCTTTAGTGGCCATAGGGTTTGTATTTGCAGTAAAACCGCTTTATAATAAAGGGCTTAAAAAGCACCAGCGCGATCGTATCGATATTGTATTGGGTTTGTCGCAGGATAAGAAACATGTGGGCTACAATCAAAACCAGGCTAAGATCGCTATCGGATCTGGGCGGGTTTGGGGTAAGGGCTATTTGCAGGGTACACAAACCAAGTACTCTTTCGTTCCTGCCCAAAGTACCGATTTTATTTTTTGCACGGTGGGCGAAGAGTGGGGTTTTGCCGGGTCTGTGGTAGTGATGGGGCTTTACCTTTTCCTGGTGTTGCGGATTATACATATAGCTGAGCGGCAGCGTGCGCCATTCTCCCGCATTTACGGCTATGGTGTAGCTTCTATTATTTTTTGCCACGTTATCATTAATATAGCAATGGCTATCGGGGTGATGCCGGTGATAGGTATCCCGCTGCCCTTTATAAGCTACGGTGGGTCGTCGCTGTGGAGTTTCACCATCCTGCTGTTCATCCTGCTCAAACTGGACTCGAACCGGATGGGGGTTATTTACGCGTAACGCCTTTTCAGCAAAGCATAAAATTTCTCGAACGCGATAGTTTTGGCCTCCCAGTTATTTTTGGTGACGTAGTTGGTGCGTAAAAAGCGGTCGGCCTCTTCAAAACTTTTAAAGCGGTTCACTATTTCAATAGCTTCGCTATATGATAATGGGTAGCCGTTAAAGAGCTCCTTAATAAATAACATTTTATCATTCAGGCTAATGGCAGCCTTCATATCGGCTATCGGTGCTTCGGCAGGCTGTGCAGCTTCGGCGGCAAATGATCTTTTGTCTTTTAACTGTGCAGCCATCCGCTGGTTAAGACTCAAAGGCTTTTCATCTTTGGCGGGTTCCGGCTCCGGCGCAGCTTCGGTCTTTGGCTGATTCTCTACCACCGGTTCCGGGTTGGTAGGGATGGGTTCTTCAGCTTCCGTCACTTGCTCTTCGGGTTTAATTATCGGCGCAAGGGTATTGGTTGGTTCCTCATTTAACTTTTCACTTTCAATTTCAAGTGTCTCTTCGTCCTCCTCCCAGGTTTCCGCATCATCCATTATTAATTCATGCCTAATGGTTTCAAGTTCTGCTTCGCGTTCAAATGCGTAGTTGTCGCCATTGGTGCTCAAATCTATCTGCGGGGTTGGTTCTTCTTTAACGGGTGGGATCAGTTCAAATTGAACAGGCTCTTTTGGGGCTGGCCTGGCTATTTCGGGCTTAAAGGGTGTACGCTCCACCACTTTTTGCTGTACTACGGGCTCGAAATATTTAGGCTCATCGGCAATTGATTTCTTTTCCTCAATGGCGGGGACAGGTACTGCTTTTTCGGTAAACAGGGGCAGCTCGGGTTGTTGTGCCTGCTTCAATAAATTTAGCTTACGCAATATTTCGGCATGGTCTTTTAAAAAGTGGGTGTTAGCAACAAAAAGCTCCAGTTCAAGGTCATTTAGGGTTTCTGCATTAGATTGCAGGTAGTCATATTGTTCTTGTAATTCTTTTATAATACCGCCTATCTTTTTGAATACTTCCGGCTGCTTCATGGCTCTATTTGTTAGGAAATTGCTAATCAAAAATACTATAAAATTCTGATATTAGCCGTTCACAAAAGTTTGAACACATTGTACACCGAAGAAATTTTTAAAAGGCGGAATGAGATTGGGGGGAGTATTGAAGTTATCTGCGGGTCAATGTTTTCCGGCAAAACAGAGGAGTTGATAAGGCGCGTTAACCGTGCCCGTATTGCCAAAGTTAATGTCGAAATTTTTAGTCCGGTGGCCGATACCCGCTATGATAAAAGTGCCCTGGTATCACATAACCTCAATTCAATCCCATCAAAAGCGGTGGATAGTGCATCGGCTATTTTGCCCCTTGCCGATCATATACAGGTGGTTGGGATTGATGAAGCTCAGTTTTTTGATGATGGGATACCCGGGGTTTGTATTGCCCTTGCTAACGCAGGTGTGCGGGTTATTGTTGCCGGGTTGGATATGGATTTTAAGGGCCGCCCTTTTTGCTGTATGCCGGAATTAATGGCTATAGCGGACTCGGTTACTAAACTGCATGCGGTTTGTGTTAAATGCGGGCAGCAGGCTATTTACTCTTACCGCTTAGTGCCCAATGAAAGCAAGATACTGTTGGGCGAAAAAGAAACTTACGAAGCCCGTTGCCGGAACTGCTTTAACCTCGACGGATCCATCTGATAGGTTCTCGAAGGCTGATACAGGCAGTTTGTATAAATAAAATTACAAACCACTTGTAAACAAAAAAATCATTTTGGCCGTTTAAACTATATAACTATCCAAAAGATGAGTGTGAGCCTACTTGCCTCGCTACAATGCAAAAAAGATGCAGTTGCGGCGTTTAACATCGAGTTGAAAAAGCTGATGGATGCTTCTAAAGCTGAGCCCGGTTGCATTGCGTACGATATCTACCAGTATAAAGATGAGTTTGTCCGTTTTGTGGTGGTTGATGAATGGACTGACGATGATGCCCTTTCTGCTCATATGGAAACCCCGCATTACAAATACTTCGTACATATTTTACCCGCACTTTTAGAACAGCAGGCCGACGTAAAGATACTTACACGGATTGTATAGCCCCTTTTTGCAGATAATGCACCTTCTGTTTAAACATTAATAGCGGTACAGTGTTATAGTATTAGTATATTAACGTGCTTATTACTTAATAGTAAGTTTAGATAAAATAAATACTTCGGCGGATTGCGTTATGGCTAATAAAAGAATTTTAGTTATTGAAGATGATAAAGACATAAGGGACACAGTTACTTATGCCCTTGAGCAGGAGGGGTATGATGTAATATCGTCAGACAATGCCCGAATCTTAAAGTCACTTGATCAACATAATCCCGACCTTATATTATTGGATAACTGGCTTACCGATTGGAAAAGCGACGCCAGCGGCCAGCAATTAAGCAAACAACTTAAATCAGACCCAAAAACCAGTCATATCCCGGTAGTTATTGTGTCAGCCGTGAGTAACATTGCCGAGATAGCAGAAGCGGGACAATCTGACGGCTACCTGAAGAAGCCATTTGATCTTGCCGACCTGTTCGAGGTGGTAAAGAAGCATCTGTAACAGGCCTGTTTTCAAAGAAATTTGATAAAAGACGAAGTCCAACTCTAAATAGGTTGCGCTTCGTCTTTTATAATCATCCAATTTGGATGCCGGTAAAACTTAAATCTTCATTCCCAAACCAATATTAAACGCGATGCCATCGGCAGGTAAAATGCCCGGCCCCGGGTACATGTTTATGCGGCGGGTAAAGTATTTGGCATTAAGCACATTGTTCAAATTAAAATTAACATGGTAAACTTTCAGGAAACGATAGTTACAAGCAAAATCAACTACATGATAGTCAGGTACTACCCCTGTGGCACCGGTTACATTAGCTACGGTGTTATTAGCATCGCTAAAATTTTTGCTTACAAAACTTACCAGCAAACTTGTTGTAACATGATTGTTTAAGTACGTAAGCCCGGTGCGGTTAGTCCAATCGGGTGTGCCTTCAATTTTGTGGCCAACCAGGCTGGCGTTTACGCCTGCATTATTAATAGCACCGCTGGTATACCGCCCATGTGTATAAGCCAAAGTATTAAACAAACGCAGGTCGCTGCCCGATGTTGGATTAAACGCACGGATAAGCGATAGTTCCGTATAAGCCTCAATACCTTTTGCAACTGCGTTACCTATATTTGTTAAATACAAGTGATTTGCATTTGCGCCATCTTTAATGGTAAGTGTGCCGGGCCTGTTACCGTAATAAACGTAAAAGGCATTTACATCAAAAGTTAAAAAGGTGTTGATATGCCCCCGGTAGCCCAGGTCAATGTCACAACCGCGGGTATCTTTAATGTTAGGATCAACAATGGTTAACTGGTCGGCGGGGGTAACGGCGGCGTAAAGGTACGGTCGGTAAGCCTGCGAAATATTACCATATAATTGGCTGCTGTTATTCACCTGGTATTGTAACCCGGTGCCAAATAGCGGGAATTTACGGGTAGCCTGATAATTTACCGGTACTGTACGGTTAACTATCACCCCTGTCAGATCCGTTTTGATCACCTCATACCGGGCACCCGGCGTAACAGAGAATTTAGGCGTTATCCGGAAAATGTTCTCTACAAAGGCCGCATAGTTAATGGTTTGCGCCCGCAGATCTATCCCATAATCCTTAGTGAGCGTCAGGTCAAAATCGGTTGCGGTTGTGCCCAACCCTTTTTGCTTACGTTTGGTTACACCATTAGAAAACCTAACTCCTGCGCTCAGGGTACTTTTCAGTTCGCCCAGTTTATAACTGTGTAACAAGCGTGCTTCGGTAGCAATACTGTGGTAGTAATCACGGTCGACCTGGCGCGGGTTAAAGGTTTTAAGCGCTGTATTCAGTGTATCGTTTATATTTGATGGTGCGATGAATTGTACACTGTTACGCTGCCCGATGATCATGTTGGTGTTGATCTCCAGTTTGGTATCGTTGCTGAAATCATAGTTGAAGACAATAGCCGGGATGTTGATCACCGGGTTAAAGAAGTTCCTGAACCGGTTAGATTGCCTGCTGCTAACCGCGTATTGCGCATCTGTTAGCCCACCTGCAATTTGCTGCACATAGTCACTTCGCGAAAACTGGAACGCGATACTCCCTTTAGTGTTGAATTGATATTTAATGTTGGCATAATAGGCGTGGGAATTGAACGCAGCATCGGGCCGCCAGCCATCACCGCTGCGCGCGCTGAAGTAGGCATAATAGCTAACCTTGCCTACCTTACCGCCAATGGCATTGTAAGAGTTAAAAAATCGGTTAGACCCTGCCGATTGCTCGGTTTCAAATCCAAATGCCTTTGTGCTGTCGCCTTCTTTAATTTTGAAGTTGTACATGCCGCCAAACTGTGGGCCGAATTGTAAAGCCGACGAGCCGCGCAGTATCTGCACCTGCTCTATCGCCTGGAAAGGTATGTTGTAATGGTTCTCCGGGTAGCCAAAAGCATCTGAATTGGTTGCATATCCGTTTTGGCGCATATTGGTTTCTATGGAGCGGTGCATGTCGGTACCGCGGGTACCGATGTTGATCTGTAAACCTGCACCGTCCATTTCCCAAACGTTGATGCCCGGCACTTGCGAAAAAAGGGTACGTGCTGTATTGCCAGCCAGGTTTGCTTTGCCGGGGTCGGTATAAATGATGTTGGTTTTTTTGCCTGCAAAAATATTGGTGCCAATTACATCGGGCAGGTGTTTGCTGCGCGATTCTTTAATAATGACACTATCCAGTTTTACGGTATCTTTTCTAATGGTTTGGGCTTGTATCTGTTGCGTGGCTGTTATCGTAATAGCAGCTATCAGCACGATATATAAATGTCTCATGTGAAATTTAATAATTTAGAAAAATAAGTTAAATACAATAGCGATTGCAAAGCCATAGGCCGTGCAGATAATTGTTCGCAATAAATAGGTATTAACTTAAATATTCCGGGGGCTGGCCGTCAACAGGGATGTATTGTTCGGTGATACCAGTGGCCAGGGGTTTGACAACTAACGGCGGCAGATTAATAAACGAAAGGAACCGGTATTCGATAACCGTATTGCGATAGTTATTATCTGCTCCACCTTTTTTAACCTGCGCGCTATTATCCTTATTATCCTGCGGGATATCGTTAATCTCTTTGGCGTAAATGATGTTGCTTTTGATCAGCTTAGTTTTCTCATAGTTAAGTACGCACATTACATACAGCGTATCCTTAGTGAATTTAAGCTTCACGTAATTGTAGCACGCCTCCTTAAATTGAATCTGGCCATTCACGTTTTTATAGTCGCTCCACTCATTAATGCCAGGCAGGTTTTGCTTCACCTTGATCTCGATAAGCGCGTTAGGGTTATACAGGTCTTTGCTGATCAATTCGTTCATGAACCTGTCAGATCTGTCCAGCGCGTAGAGGTGCAGCAGCATATATCCACCCAAATTAAAAAAGTGAATAATGAGTAAAACTATGGCTACGGCGCGTTTCAATAATAATGGTTCTAAACAATTGCAATGCTAATAAAAATCTCGCTTATCCCATCAAGAATTTTACAATATGACCCGACAGCTGGATAGGCCTGGAAAACTATTTATTTATTTAATTTACATTTGTAAACCCCCTGCTAAAACGCGTGCGTTAATGGCTTGCGTATTTTTTTACCTATTTTTTATTACGAATGCAAAGCAAAAAGCGAGTGCTGTTTTATTTAATAGACGGCGCTCACACCGAGGTATTACCTGAACTAATAGAACAGGGTTTATTACCTAATATAAAGCGAATTATAGATGAAGGGACGTACCGCAAGGCTACTACCTGTTTCCCGTCAACCACGGGGCCGGCTTACCTGCCATTTTTAACAGGGCACTTCCCTGGCACGATGGATATTACCGGCATCCGCTGGTTTGACAAAAAGGAGTTTAAGCGCACCCGGTTTAATAAGAATGCCATGCGCAGCTATTGCGGGCCTGAAGCCGCTTGGTTCAACAGCGATATGCCTGCTGATAAGCCAACGCTATTTGAGTTGATGGGCGAGTCATATAATCTGTATAACATGATCACCCGTAACGTGCCCGATGAATATGATCTGGGTAAAAAGGGCAAGGGATGGATGTATACCCGCGCGCACTTTAAACTGCGCCATCATCCGGTAGATATAGAGGGCCACCGCCGGATAATGGAACTGCTTAATACAGATAAGGATTTCGATTTCTTGTTCGCGGTGTTCCCGAGTGTGGATTGGGATTCGCATTACCACCACATTCGCGATGAGCGTACAATAGAAGCTTATAAAATTGTAGATAACAGCTTGGGCGAAGTGCGTGCCAAACTGGAAGAAAAAGGCTGGTGGGATGATACCCTTTTTGTAATGACATCAGACCATGGCTTAACCCCAACTACCAAACACCTGGATCTGGGCGACTGGATGACCAATAACGGATTAAAATCTGTTTACTACCCCGTGATATGGAAAAGTAACCCAAAATCGGCGGTCATGATATCGGGTAACTCCTTTGGGAGTATTCATTTACTCAACCATAATGGTGATGAAGTTTTACGTGAGCAGGGCATTCTGAATGCTATGGGAAACGATAAGCTGGAACTGCTGATAATGGAAGATGCTGTAGATTTTGCTATCTATCGTGGCAATGAAGAGCAAACTTTCATAGTTCATAATAAAAACGGAAAAGCGAAGATCTCTGTTTTAGACGATGTGTTCACATATGAGCCGCTCACTGCCGATGTTTTAAAATATGGTGGAAAAATAACCGCCACCGGCCACAGGGCTATTTTAGAATCTACATTTGATACCGATTACCCTGACGCTGTTTTCCAGATCTACCAATTGTTTCAAAGCCGCCGTGCAGGTGATATTGTAATTAGTGCAGCCGTGGGTCATGACCTGCGCAAGTTTTGGGAATATCCTGAGCATGTCGGCTCTCATGGGTCCTTGCATAAGCATCATATTCATGTTCCCCTCATCTATAACCAAAAGGGTTGGGCAGACCACGCCGCACGTACAGCAGACCTATTCAACACCATTCTTAAGTGGAAAGGAATTACCCCAAAATCGTCAGAAGGTGAGGCTTTGAATTAAGTATTTACGAACTACAGCTTTGTAAAGATTAGAATACAATTAAAATATGACAATTTAATGTTATTTTAATCTGGGTGTAATTTTTTTAAGTTAGATTTGGTTACCTGATCGATCAAACTATTTAAACTCACCCCAAGAATGGTAAAGTCTGCAAAGTGGTATATTTTAACGCTAACATTTTTAATGTTAGGCTTAGTTAATGCAAATGCTCAGGATGTTTTAACCAGTGCGTTCGCCCATAACGATTACAAGCATAAGCGCCCCTTGTATGATGCCCTTAATTATGGTATCGGCAATATCGAGGCTGATATCTTTCTGCATAAGGGTAACCTTACGGTAGCTCACTTCCTGCCGTATTTTCGTAAGGGTAAAACATTAGATAATTTATATCTCCAACCTTTATTCAACAGGTTTGCTGTTCAGGAGAGTATTTACGAGGGTTACACCAAACCTGTAATCCTGATGATTGATATTAAAACCGACGCTAATAAAACCTATTTAAAACTTGCCGAAGAACTGGATAAGTACAAAACTATTTTAACCAGTTATGATAATGGTGTAATTACAGAGCGGGCCGTTACTGTGATCATATCTGGCCATAAACCTTATGAGCTCATGGCCAGAGAAGGTGTACGTTACGCTTTTATAGATGATGATCTTAAGAAGTCGCAATCGGGTAATTTTATCAGCGATCTATGTTTAATGGCCAGCGCTAAGTATTCCAAGATCCTGAATTGGAATGGTAAGAAACCAATTACAACTATTCAAAAAGAAAAACTTTGTAATTTTGTTAACAATGCGCACATTGCAGGCGAAAAGGTGAGGCTTTGGGCCATCCCTCAAAAACCGGCAGTTTGGGCAACATTAAGGGCTTGCGGGGTTGATCTGATCAACTCTGATAACCTGGCAGGGATGAAAAAATTCTTCGCTGCAGAAGTTACCAGATAAAACGTGCACTGCCGGTAGTAATTAAGTTTCTACCAATAGTGTAAATGATAGCGTCTCCCGAACAAACGGCCGTAGCGGAACAAAAACAGGAAGTACAAAAAGTGTTTAACAAAAACATCATTATAAAAGGTGTTTTTTGGTTTGCACTTATCACGGTGATAACCATAGCCGGCATTTTCTTTTACACTAATACCGGCAGTACGCTCAACGCCTTATCCCACATTTCCTATAAATACATTGTCGTTTGCTTTGTAATGCTTGCCGCCGATTTAACGATGGGTGGCTGGCGTAACCATATCTACATTCGCAAGTTAAACCCCGAGGTATCTGCCTGGGTAAGTTTCAGGGCCAATGTAGCTAATATGTTTATGGGGGCGGTTACGCCTGCACATGGTGGCGCAGGGCCTGCACAAATTTATGTTTACACCAGCGCAGGAGTAACCTTTATAGATTCATTCGCCATTAATTTAATTAATCTTGGTGCTACCTTAATATTTATGCCATTGGCCGGCTTTGTAGCTATTATGATGATGGATACAACAGCTATCAGCGGTATCATTCCTGCTATGCTGCGCTATGGCTTCACTTTTTTCCTGATGTTTTTGCTGGCTTTTTTGCTGGCGTTCTGGAAACCGGTTTGGGTGGGTATCATCATCCGTAAAATTGCGGGTGGCCTGTCAAAACTTTTCCCTGATCGTAAAGCCAAACTCACCAAATGGGCCGATACGTCTTATGCCGGTATCCATAAATATCAGCAAACCTGCAGCGTGATCTTAAAACAAAACCCGTCGCTGTTTCCAACAAGTTTATTGATCACCACAATGCTTTACCTTAACAAATATTGCCTGCAATATGTGATTTTATTAGGGCTGGGTGTAAACGCCAGTTTAGTGCAGGTAATATCTATCCAGGTGCTTATTCAGTTTATGATCTACTTTGCGCCGAGCCCCGGCGGCAGCGGCTTCGCCGAGGTAGGGATTTCGGTATTGTTCGGCAAAATAGTGCCGTATGCACTGCTACCTGTGTTTACATTGCTGCAACGCTCATTTCTGCTGTTTTTCCCAGCTATGATAGGTGCTTATGTAGTTATAAATCTGTTACGTAAAGATTCAATGAAGAAAACTAAACGCGCCGTTGTTAAGTAAGTATCAGCGTTATCTGGATAGTGAATTTGTCGGCCGTGGCATCTGCATGAAAATCGTGCTGCTCATGATAAGTGTCTGTTAAACGTTTACGGATAGTGTTCAGGTCTACGCCCCCCGGTTCGCCATTTTGCTTTTTAAATATACTGTTGCTGCTGTAAATGATTAATTGGTTAGCCATTTGGGTAACCTTTCAACATAAGCATTTTCATGGAGGCCCAACCCCGAATGTTTGAAGGCATTCTCCAAAAGGGGTATCAATATCATGGGTTCTACCCGGCGGTTTTCGTCCTGCACATCAAATTCAATTTTTAAATTAAGCTTCCCTTTTTGTTGCAGCTTAAATAATTCCACATAGGTGTTCAGTGCGGTCTCTTCTTGCTTCAGGGTAACGCACTCGTTGCATTCATGAAGCAGGTAACGCAGTATGGAGGATAGCTTGAACAGGTAGTCGGGCCCCTGTTCAGACCGGCTCAGCGAGAGCGTGTAAATATTATTAACGGTATTCAGTAAAAAATGAGGCGACATTTGCGCCTTTAAAAAACTTAGCTGGTTTTGCAGTTTGATACGGTCTTCTTCATCTTTTTTCAATATTCGCCCGTAATTGGTGGCGGCTAAACGGGCTACAATGGCAAACGCCGCAACGGCGGCCTCAACCAATATGGCCAGCCCCAGGGTAACATGGTGCGGGTTGGTGCCCAGCCCGAAAAAGCGGGTCGAAGCAAATTCATGTTCTATCCAGATGCGAACGGGGGTGATCAGGCAAAACAAAAGCAGTAGGGCCGCGCCCGCCAGTTCGAATTTGCGTTTTTCGATAAAAAGCGGCGTGATTACACTGTAACAAATATAAAAATCTATCAGGTGGCAAATAAACAGCAGTACTATGCGGTTAAGCGCGGCGGGTACATCGGCACTGTAAATGGAAATAAACAGGATAACTGAAAATAATACAAACCAAAAAGCTAACTGGAGTATTACAGCAAAGGACTTAAAAGCAGTGGTCATACAGTTGAATTGTAATAGGGGATTTACGGATTCAGGACTACACCAATATTACAAAAAACATTGAAGATGAACAATTTATTGAGGGGACAAAACTGCGACTAAACTTTCTCAAGATTTTTAATTTGTATCCGAGCATTAAACTTTTTTACCTCTATTTGTTAATACGCTATCAAATCATGAGTATACCCTTAAACGTAATTATAACAGGCACTAAATCGAAACCCTCTTCCTTTCCGTTAGTTAGTCATAAAATCATATTCAACTCTCATATACTTAATTAATTAGAAGTTCTATTTTTACTTTATGAAGCGTTTTCGGCAAATAACTGGTTTTTTAGCCAATTCATCGGTTTTCTACACCATTGCAATCAACCTGGATAGCAAGTATGTGTTTGTTAGTAATAATTACAACCGCAATTTTGATCAGTCAAATGGTTCGCTATTAGGTAAGAACTTTTCGGTAACCCTGCATCCCGATGATATTCGCATTTGTGCAGAAGTCGGCATGAAGTGCTTAGCACAACCGGGGGAGCTTTTTCCGGCAACTTTGCGTAAGCATGACGGTAAAGGAGGGTTTGTTGTAACACAGTGGGAAATGAGCGCTTATTGCGATATTTCCGAACAGCCGGCGGGAATTTTTTGTATCGGTTATAACATTACTGAGTATATAGATACGCAGATAAAGTTGGAAGATGCAACTTTAGAGATAGTTGGTAAAAACGACCAGTTAAATGAAATTGGTTTTATCCAATCGCACGTTGTTCGTAAACCATTGGCAAATATTATTGGATTAGCAGATCTGCTGGAGGGAGCGGACATGAACAGCCAGGAAAAAAGTATAGTCGGGATGATGGTGTCCAGCGCCAAGGAACTCGATTTGATGATCAGAGATATATCTAACAAAATAGTGTAATGAGTATTAAGCTGTGTTGTTTGTGATTTTTTGGGCACAATAATTAATGTTAGTTTTATTATTATTAGCTTGATATGAAAGTATTGCTTATTGAGGATGAGCCGGGCCTGGTATCAGTGATCACACGTGGCCTTACAGTTGCCGGTATGGAGGTGAGCGTCGCCGCCGATGGCCTTATGGGCCTGGATATGGCACTGAACCACCAATTTGATATCATCCTGCTGGATATTATGCTGCCGGGGATGAATGGCGTACAAGTTTGTAAGGAAGTACGCAAACAAAACGATGTAGTACCTATTTTGATGCTAACAGC
This sequence comes from Mucilaginibacter glaciei, assembly GCF_014773245.1. Taxonomy (GTDB): domain Bacteria; phylum Bacteroidota; class Bacteroidia; order Sphingobacteriales; family Sphingobacteriaceae; genus Mucilaginibacter; species Mucilaginibacter glaciei. The sequence goes on from NZ_JACWMX010000003.1 coordinate 250,462, forward strand.
GCTGTCAAGCACCGAAAACATTGTTACCGGCCTCAACAGCGGCGCCGACGATTACCTGGCCAAACCCTTTCAATTTGCCGAGCTGGAGGCCCGCATCCGTACGCTGGTGCGCCGTAGCAAAGCAGCAAGTACACCCAAGAGTGTAGTAAGTATTGCCGGCCTAGAAGTTGATACCGTGTCAAAACTGGTTAAAAGAAACGGTAATGGCATTAGCTTAACTGCTACGGAATATAACCTGCTGGAGTATTTTGTAAAGAACCAGAACATGGTGCTATCCCGCATACAGATATTGGAAAATGTTTGGGATATTGATTTTAACATGGGTACCAACGTGGTAGATGTATATGTGAACTACCTGCGTAAAAAGGTTGATAACGGTTATGATACCAAATTGATCCACACGGTATTTGGTATGGGTTATATTTTTAAAGAAGACAAAGGGGATGAAATTACAAACTAAAATAACGCTGCTGTTTGTAGTTATATCAACCATTGGATTGGTACTGCTCAACGCTTCGATCTTTTACTTTGTATCTGAATTTAATTTTGAAGATTTTTTTAAACGGCTGGAGGCACGCGTTAATCTGGCTGCCGAGATCAGGATAAACCCCAATAAGGAATCTTTGGCCTATGAGCAGGTACGTACCCGCTACCTGGAGAAGCTGGCAAACGAAACAGAGTATATCATGAAGCTTGATACCAACAGAAAGCCGGTTTACAAGAAGGCAATTGACCTGCCCGATCAATTTTATGATAAGATACTTACCCAGCGCAAAGCCCGGTATACCGAGCAGAACCATTTTTATGCAGGAAGCCTGTTTAAGATAAAGGGGCAAAAATACATCGTGATAGTTGCTGCTACCGATCCTTACGGTTTTAAGGAATTGGAAGAGTTGAAAAAAGTGCTTTTGATTATTTTTGTGGTCTCCATCATTCTCACCTACGTGGCGGGAACCATTTTCTCCTACTATACCGTACAGCCGGTGAGGGGGATTATTAAACGGGTGAAAAACATTAGTGCCAACAACCTGCACATGCGGCTGGACGAGCTGAAAAGCAAGGATGAGATAGGCGAACTTGTACTCACTTTTAATAATATGCTTACCCGGTTAGAGACAGCTTTTGAAACACAGAACAACTTTGTCAGTAACGCGTCGCACGAGTTGCGTACTCCGCTTACCATTATCAGCGGTGAAACACAATTACTGCTAAAAGATGACCGCATAACTGACGAAGCCCGGGTATCGGCGAAAACGATACTTCAGGAAGCCGAAAAGCTGGGCCACATTTTAGCCAGTTTGCTTGGCTTGGCGCAAACCGGTTTTGACGGTAAAAAACAGGATTGGCAAAAGATCCGGGTGGATGAACTGGTGATTGAAGTGGCCGAATCTGCTAAGCGGATAGACCGCGACAGCGTGATAGACATTGATTTTGCCGCCCTGCCGGATAATGCCGCTCTTTTATACACGTACGGCAACAGTAACCTATTACAATTGGCATTGAGCAACATTGTGCTGAATGCATGTAAATATTCAGATAACCGGCCGGTCACGATAAAGCTATCAGCCGATGCATTTAACATTACCATCAATGTGGTCGATATGGGCATTGGTATCCCTGTTGACGAGCAGCAAAAGATTTTTGAACCATTTTTTCGTGCCTCCAACACAGGGCAATTTAAAGGGTATGGAATAGGCCTGCCGCTTACCCAAAACATCATCCGCCTGCACAAGGGTACCATATCTATAAGCAGCGAAGTGCAGGTAGGCACTCGTATGCAAGTAACATTGCCGGTGGCTTAATAACGCTTGTAACTCCATTTCGCGCAGAAGCCTTCTTAACAGTTTCTAATAAATGATTAAGATTAAAAAGGATTTCCTGATTCGGATAAAAAATATAGGCATAATCCCCTTTGATTGTACGTTTGTACAGCAATTATTCTAATGAACTTCTAATAACCCTCTCATCAGGTTTTAATGAGTGTGATGTTGATTTGTATAAGTAATCAATACAGCATTAACATCTAACATCATAACCTATGAAAACCATATTAATCCCAACAGATTACCAGGCCATATCATTAAACAGCGTGGACGCTGTTTGCAGCCAACTAAAGGGCGAAGACCTGAACTTGATTTTTATACACCTTTTTAAATTATCAGACTCTGTTACCGATCTGCTTATGTTAAGCAATCGCAGCCGCGAATATGAAAAGGTAAACGATGCATTTTACGAGCGCCTTACCCGCATGCAAGCCCAGTACCCGCAAATAAAGAGCGTAAGGATAGAGTTTTTTTATGGTAGCACCTTAAGCATGTTCAGGAACTTTTTAGAAGCCAACGAAGTGGATGCAGTTGCTTATGACCAAAACAGTGCCGCTAACCCTATCCATAAATCAAGTATCGATCCATCGGTGTTGGTAAGTAAAACGGGGTTGCCGATTATCAGCACTACAAACAAAACTTATGCAAGGGTTAAGAAAACCGAGTTTGCGCCTGCGTACCGCCAGCAGCAATTGGCAGAAATTTAAATCATCGCTAAATCTTATCCTATGTTATTAAAAGAAAATATTCCCGTACGTTACATCTTTGGGAAGATAAAAAAAGAAGTGTTGATGGTAACGGTTTACTCGGTATTCATTGCCATTATATATAACAATTTTCATGTAACCCGTATCTCTATCCCTATTGCGGTGCCCACTATTTTGGGTACCATTATATCGCTGCTACTGGCTTTCAAATCAAACCAAGCGTATGACAGGTGGTGGGAGGCGCGCACCTTATGGGGCGGTGTTGTAAACGATACACGTACCCTTACCCGCCAATTATTAACTTTTGTAGACAGCCCGTACGGCGAGGCCGAGCAAAAAGCCTTTTGCGAGCGTATGGCCAAACGGCAAATTGCCTGGTGCCATAGTTTAAGTCATCATTTACGAGGGCAAGACTCTTTACAGGGCTTGGAAAAGCTGATCAGTACCGAAGATATAGAGCACATTAAAAAGTATAATAACGTACCGATGGCATTACTTGAACTGCAGGGTGCCGATTTGCGCAGTGCCTATAAGCTCGGTTGGATCAATGAATTTCAGCAAGTACAAATGGATGAAACACTTTCTCGTTTCAGCAACGAAATGGGCGGTTGCGAGCGGATCAAGAACACAGTATTCCCGGCTACATATAGCACGTACATACACTTCTCAGTATTGTTGTTCATCTTGTTGCTGCCATTTGGTTTGATTGAGTTTTTCGGCGTGGTGGAGGTGCCTTTGGTTATTGCGATAGCATCATCTTTTTTCCTGATAGAGGCAATGGCTATTCACCTGCAAGATCCGTTCGAGAATAAACCTACCGATACACCAACCACTACCATATCGCGCACCATTGAGCGGGACATTAAGCAAATGCTGAAAGAGAACTTCAAGCAGGATGACGAAGTGCCGGCGGGTGCGTCATATAACCAGGCAAAAATATTCTACATTCTTTAACGAGATTCTTAATAGTTCGTAATAGTTAATTATGGGGCCGCCTTCAGTAAGCGGCCCCTCTTTTATTACACAAGTTTTAATATCATAGCGGCATTGTTTAGTGTCGGCTTTTTTGTGCTATAACGTTTTCGTAGATTTTTGCAGGGCGATTAGCAGATAGTCGGCGTAAACTGGTAATATCGCATAATCAATTAACCTGAGCTACTAAAATTCATTTAAATACAACCAACGCAGTAGCGCAAGCTTTGTATTGAGGTGTTATTTTGGGCGACTGATTGAAACCAATTTATCTAAACTATGGAACAAAAATCTACAGGCAACTACCGCTGGACCATTTGCGGGTTGATGTTTTTTGCTACAACCATCAACTATATGGACCGGCAGGTAATAGCCCTGTTAAAGCCCTACCTCACTACCGAATTTAAATGGACATCTGGCGACTATGCCGATATCGAGATAGCCTTTAAAGTAGCTTATGCTTTGGGTATGCTGGGTGTTGGCCGGGTGATAGATAAGTTGGGCACAAAGATAGGCTACGGTATTTTTGCTGGTTTATGGAGTGTTGCCGCGGTATTGCATGCAGCAGTTACCAGTACATTGGGTTTTATATTTGCGCGCACTTTTTTAGGAGTAACCGAAGCAGGCAACTTTCCTGCAGCAATAAAAACTACTGCCGAGTGGTTTCCACGCAAAGAACGGGCTTTCGCTACCGGGATCTTCAACTCAGGCTCTAACATAGGGGCAATTATCGCCCCGTTATCCGTTCCGTTCATTGCCGAAACTTACGGTTGGCAGGTAGCCTTTATCATAACCGGCGCATTGGGCTTTGTATGGCTGGTACTTTGGTTCATGATCTATCAGCCTCCTGCCCAGCATAAACGGTTATCTAAAGCGGAATTCGATTATATTCACAGTGATGTAGATGACCTGGCGGCGGTGGCGGTATCTGCTGATGAGCCCCGTATTACCTGGCGACAACTATTGGTTTACAAGCAAACCTGGGCCTTTGTTATCGGTAAATTCATGACCGACCCTATTTGGTGGTTCTACCTTTTCTGGCTGCCTGATTTTTTGAACAAGCAATATGGTTTGGGGCCTACGCAGGTAGCTGTTCCGGTGGCACTGGTATATGTAATGTCGAGTTTTGGGAGTATAGGCGGCGGTTGGCTGCCGCTCGAATTAATGAAACGCAACTGGCCGGTGTTTAATGCGCGAAAAACGTCTATGCTCATTTATGCCTTACTTATTATACCTATTGTACTTACCCAGTATCTGGGCAGTATGAATATGTGGTTTGCCATATTGCTGATAGGTTTGGCTGCTGCTGCGCACCAGGCTTGGAGCGCTAATATATTTACCACCGTATCTGACGTATTTCCTAAAAAGGCGGTGGCATCTGTAACCGGTATTGGCGGCATGGCAGGCGGGGTAGGTGCTGTGCTGTTAACACTATTAGTGCAAAAACGCATGTTTGTTTACTACGAAAAGTTAAATCAATTGCCCAAGGCCTATTACATTATGTTTATCATCTGTTCGCTGGCATACATTGCGGCATGGGGCATTATGTTTACGTTGGTACGTTCAAGCAAACCGATAAAGTTATAGGCAGATATTTTTCTGCGGTTTTTAATATGACGTTTTTTCAACCTAACTCCTTTCTCCTTCTCGGGAGCAGGAAGCACAGTTTTTTAACTTTTCCAAATCCGCCCGCACTAATCCGAAACTGCTATCTGCTTTCAATGGATTTGCCGGGTTGGTTCAATCTGCGTTATGCTTAACCGAGCTAAGGGCCTTCAAGACAATCTGTAAGTTAAATTCCATCATTAGCGGCAAATAGTTATTTTTGCAAACTATGGATATTGCTAAAACATATCTGCCCAAACAAGCAGAAGATAAATGGTACAAGTACTGGCTAGAACATAACTTTTTCAGGTCGGTGCCTGATGAGCGCGAGCCGTATACCATCGTTATCCCGCCGCCAAATGTTACTGGCGTACTTCATATGGGCCATATGCTCAACAATACTATACAGGATGTGCTGATACGCCGCGCCCGTATGAAGGGCAAAAATGCCTGCTGGGTTCCCGGTACAGATCATGCCAGCATTGCCACCGAAGCAAAGGTAGTGGCCATGCTCAAAGAACGCGGTATCAACAAAAAAGATTTAAGCCGCGATGAGTTCCTGGCTTATGCCCTGGAATGGAAAGATAAATACGGCGGTATCATCCTTGAGCAGCTGAAAAAATTAGGTGCCTCGTGCGATTGGGAACGTACCAAGTTCACCATGGATGAGGATATGTCTGAATCTGTTATCGATTACTTTGTACACCTGCATAAAAAAGGCTGGATCTATCGTGGCGTACGCATGGTTAACTGGGACCCGCAAGGTAAAACCGCGGTAAGTGACGAAGAGGTTATCCGTAAAGAAGTAAACCAAAAGCTGTATTACATTAAGTATGAGGTTGTATCGACAAATGTTCAGAAAGAAACAAATCATGTCGCTAATCCTACCGAATATCTTACGATAGCTACCACTCGCCCGGAAACCATTATGGCCGATGCGGCGATATGTATTAACCCGAATGACGAGCGTTACACACATTTACACGGTAGGCAGGTATATATACCTTTAATCAATCGCATGATCCCGGTGATACTGGACGAGTATGTAACTATGGATTTTGGTACAGGCTGTTTAAAGGTTACCCCGGCGCATGATCTGAACGATTACGAGTTGGGGCAGAAACATAAATTACAGATCATCGATATTTTAAATGATGATGCAACGCTGAACGAAAAGGCGCAGATCCTGATAGGCGAGGACCGTTTCATTGCCCGTAAAAAGATCGCGGTATTATTGGAAGAAGCCGGTGCTTTGGACAAAATGGAGGATTATACCTCACAAATTGGTTTCAGCGAACGTACCAATGCCGCTATCGAGCCCAAACTGTCTATGCAGTGGTTTTGCAAAATGAAAGAGCTAGCCGGCCCTGCTTTGGATTATGTGCTGAATGGCGAGGTGAAACTGATCCCCGAAAAATTTATTAATACCTACCGGCACTGGATGGAAAACGTGCGCGACTGGAATATCAGTCGCCAGTTATGGTGGGGTCAACAGATCCCGGCGTACTATCTGCCAAATGGAGAATTCGTGGTAGCAAAAACTAAGGAAGAAGCATTGGTTGAAGCCCAGGCTATCGACCCTAAATTTACTTTGAGTGACCTAACGCAGGAGGAAGATGTTTTAGATACATGGTTCTCATCGGGCTTGTGGCCTATATCGGTATTCGACGGTGTGCGTAACCCGGATAATGCTGAGATCAACTACTATTATCCCACAAATGACCTGGTAACCGCTCCCGAGATCTTATTCTTTTGGGTGGCCCGGATGATCATGTCTGGATATGAGCTGCGCGGACAAAAACCATTCAACAATGTGTATTTAACCGGGATAGTGCGGGATAAACTGGGCCGAAAAATGTCCAAATCTTTAGGTAACTCGCCCGATCCTTTAGACCTGATAGACCAGTATGGTGCCGATGGCGTTCGTGTAGGTATGCTGTTATGCTCGCCCGCAGGAAACGACCTGATGTTTGATGAAAAATATTGCAAGCAGGGTAGCGGCTTTGCCAACAAAATATGGAATGCCTTTAAACTGATAAAAGGCTGGCAGGTTGACCCCAATTTGGTATCAAACAACCAGGTTGCGATCAACTGGTTCGAGAGCCGGTTTAACCAGGCCTTAATTGATATCGAAAGCGATTTTGCCCAGTACCGCCTGTCGGAAGCTTTAATGGCAACCTATAAATTGGTTTGGGATGATTTCTGTGCCTGGTATTTGGAAATGATTAAGCCCGTTTATCAGCAAGGGGTAGAAAAGCAAAGTATAGATGAACCCACCTATCGGGCCACCATAGCTTTCTTTGAAAATATTTTAAAGGTGCTGCACCCCTTCATGCCATTTTTAACTGAGGAACTTTGGCACGACGAATTATTTGGCCAGCGGGAAGACCTGGACTGTTGCATTGTAGCACAATTACCAACTAACGGGAAAGTAAATACCCAATTGAAAACTGAATTGGAAGTTATACAGCAAATTATAACACAAGTCAGAAATATTCGCAGCAGTAAAGGGTTGTCGCCTAACATGGCGTTACCCTTGGCTGTTAAAGTAACATCAAAAATTGATTATGAGAAAAAATATTGGCCGATAATTAAACAGTTGGGCAATATAAGTCAATTAACAGAGGTTAATGGAGCGGTTAATGGAGCGAATAATTTCATCATTGGAACAGACGAATTTTTTATTACTCTTAATTTAAACGTTGATGTTGCTGCGGAAATCGAACGTTTTGAAAAAGAAGAAGATTATTTAATTGGGTTTTTAAGATCAGTTCAAGCTAAGTTAAGCAACGAACGTTTTATTGCAAATGCTAAATCGGAGATTGTTGAAAACGAATTAAAAAAGAAAGCTGACGCCGAAGCAAGGCTGGAAATGGTCAGAGCAAATTTGAGAGGGTTACGCGACGAGTAGCATTTAAGAATTCAGTTTTTTAGGTAAGTGCCAACAACATAAGTTGTTTTGGCAAATTAATTGCAGTACCCTAATGCTTAGCGCGACCTGTTTGTTGCAAAAAACGTATATTAAACGACCAATTTGTAACAGCTGTAAATTAGACCCTGCAATTTATTAACGAGTGGATTTTTTCAATTTTTCAATTTATAAAATTCTAAATAAAGACCAGTCAATTCTTGACCAGGCCCGCATTCGCTTGTTATATTATGGCTGTGTGCTATGCTTTGTCGCGCTGGGCGCGCTCTTTTTAAGCGTTTCGTTACAGGGGCTCCCCATCATGACATACACCACAGCCATTCTACTGGTTGTTGTTGCCGGGCTATTTAAATACCTTACCTACAAGCCCGAGTGGCGCATTATATCGCATATGCTGCTTATAGTGGGTACGCTGGTTAATTTGTTTTCGGTGTTTTTTATCATGCAGGATGTAAACCTCATCACTATCCAGATCATCATTCTGGTAATTGTGTTTAGCTTTTATATGCTAGGGCAAAACTGGGGCATGTTTTTTTCGTTGTTTAACTTACTGCCCGTACTGCTATTCCTGGTGATGAAGTATGATCATAACTATTACATTGATTTTAAGCCCGAAAAGTCTGACGAGTCGACTACTATTATTGGCGTATTCGCCAATTTTATATTGATCATCTTTATCCACAGCCACTTTTATACCGCCTTCATAAAAAATATAAAGATGCTCAAGGAAACGGGCGAGGAGCAGGCCGCTTTGAACATTGAATTTGAAAAGGCAATTGTAAAGGCCGAAAAATCATCGCAGGTACAATCGGAATTTTTGTCTACCATGTCGCATGAGATCCGTACACCGTTAAACGCGGTGATCGGGATGAGCAATTTGCTGATGATGAACAGCCCGCGCCCTGATCAGAACGAGAACCTCGATATCTTGAAGTTCTCTGCCAACAATTTGCTGGCCATTGTAAATGACGTGCTCGATTTCAACAAGATAGAATCAGGGAAAGTAGTATTCGAAAAGATCAAATTCAACCTTGTAGATCTGATGCACAACATATGCGGCGGGCAGATCATCAAAGCCGAAGAAAAAGGCTTATTATTTAAGCTGGATGTTGACAGTGCCCTGCGCAAAAAAGTGATCTTTGGCGACCCAACGCGTTTGACCCAGATCATTTTTAACCTGATAAGCAACGCTATTAAATTTACCGCACAGGGCAATATATGGGTGCGGGTAACCTGTTTGGAAGATAGACATAACAATATTACTATTGGCTTTTCTGTAAAAGATACCGGTATCGGGATTAAAAAAGATAACCTGGAAAGTATATTTGAGCCGTTTACCCAGGAGTCTATTAGTACTACACGCCAGTATGGTGGTACGGGATTGGGCTTGGCCATTGTAAAAAGGCTGTTAGAGTTGCAAGGCTTACACATGCACGTTAACAGTAAGGTAAACGAAGGCTCAGAATTTTCATTTAATATGGAGTTCCCGGTTTCGACCGAGGTAACCCCTGCTGAAAGACGCGCCCCGGCTATGCAAACTTTATCGGCACCTTTAGCTAACGGATCGGCAGTCTTACCGGCTAATGGTTCGCCTGTTTCTGCGGCCTCTCCGCCAGTCGTTCCCGAGCAGGCGGAGGTATTAAGCGGATCTTTACGCGTGCTGATCGCCGAGGATAACCCGGTAAACGTGATGCTGATGAAGAAGCTGTTCAGTAAGTGGAAGATAATACCTACCATTGCCGAGAATGGCGAGCGCGCGGTAGAAATTATACAGTACGGAAACTTTGATATTATATTAATGGACTTGCAAATGCCGGTAATGAACGGTTTTGATGCTACTATCGAGATCCGTAAAATGCCTGACCCCGCCAAAGCAAACATTCCTATCATTGCGTTAACCGCGTCGGCGTTGTTTGATATCAAAGACCAGGTAACCGCCGCCGGGATGAATGGCTACATAGCCAAGCCCTTTAAACCAGAAGAACTGATGGACAAGATCCAAAGCCTCGTAAACGCTTAAAACCAGTTACAGGGTCTTGTAATTGGGTAATTCTTCTAAAAATTTATAAGTTTCCGTGTCGAAATCTATAAGGCAATAATAATGTTGTAGCCCGTTGCTTACTACTAGTAGTGGCACTTTATGCACAATGTTATAACGTGCGGCCTGATCAAACGTGGCCTGGTTGATAGATACACCGGGGGCTTTACATTCTACCAGTAAAATCTTTTGTCCCGTTGAATTGAATACTACAATGTCTGTTCGTTTGGCTTGACCGTTCAGTTTGAGCCCGCCTTCCAGTTTAATTAATGATTTAGGGTACTGCTTATGTTTAATTAAATATTGTACAAAATGCTGCCTAACCCATTCTTCTGGGGTTAGGATAATGGTGCGTTTCCTAATTTCATCAAACAAACTTAACTGGCCGTTATGGTCGGTTAACTTAAAGGGGTGGGGTGGGAGGTTGAGCGGAATTAGCAGGTCCATTACAAAGCCAAAAGTAGAAAGTAAAAATTCAAAAAAGTAGTTTATTATTCCACAACCCGCACTTTTCGCTTTTTAGTTTTTTACTTTTGACTTATCCTCATGACTGCGCCCGAAATTATAAAAGATCTTAAAGCCCGCAAATTTAAACCGCTGTACCTGCTGCACGGTGAAGAACCTTATTTTATTGATCTGATAAGTAATTATGTGGAACATCAAGTACTGTCAGATGCTGAAAAAGGCTTCAATCAAACCGTATTGTATGGAAAAGATACCGACGTAATGACGGCCATCAACGCGGCTAAACGTTACCCAATGATGAGTGACTACCAGGTGGTGCTGGTGAAGGAAGCCCAGGATATGAAGTGGGGTAAAGACGATGACGACAAAAAGAGCATTAACCCGCTTTTGGCTTATCTCGAAAACCCGTTGTCAAGCACTATCCTGGTGTTTTGCTATAAATACGGCAAGTTTGATAAGCGCAAAAAAACCTACAAGGCGATTGATAAGAACGGGCTGATATTTGAATCGGCGGCTTTATATGATAGTAAGATCCCGGCTTGGATAGAAAGTTATATTACCGGCAAAAAATATAAGATCAACCCGCAGGCATCGGCCATGTTATCGGAATATTTAGGGAACGACCTGTCCAAAATAGCTAATGAGTTAGAGAAGCTTGTGCTTAACGTTAGCCCCGGCGAAGAGATCACCCTCAAACATATTCATGATAACATTGGAATTAGCAAAGAGTACAATGTATTTGAGCTGCAATCGGCACTTACCCGCAAAGAAATTTACAAGGTAAACCAGATAGTGAATTACTTTGAAGCCAACCCCAAAGCCAACCCTATAGTGCTTGTTTTAGGCAACCTGAATAACTTTTTTAGCAAAGTGCTTGCCTATCATTACATAAAAGACCGCACGCCGCAAAACCTGGCAAGAGAGCTTGGTGTTAGTCCTTATTTTTTAAAGGATTATGAGCAGGCAGCGCGGGGCTATAACCTGGGTAAAACTTTCCAGGTGATCAGTTACCTGCGCGAGTATGACGTGAAAAGTAAAGGTGTTGACTCAAACACCGATCATGGCGGTTTGATGAAAGAGCTGATGTTTAAAATTCTCCATTGATGGGTGCGTTTCAGCGGGTGGATGTTTCACTTTAACACTCGTTAATATTTGATTGAAAGTTAAGCTAACCTATTGTGCTGCTTTAGCGTAATAGGGGCTAACTAAAATCACCGTATGAATATTTATTATACTACAGGTATCATTATTTTAAGTCTCGCAGGAATTCTTATTGCCGGCGTAATATTCTTTAGTTTTTTAAAGTACATCAAAAAGCACTACTACCCAAACTGGAAATTCCCTGATTATATAAGCGTAGGCTATGCGGAATACCTTTATTATAAATTTATAAAAAGAGGCCAAGACCACTAACACAAATACTTGGGCCACTTTTCAATGTCTCGTATTTTTCTCATTTTTGCAGCTTCAAACATACTACATGAACCATTGGCTTGTAAAATCAGAACCGTTTAAATATAGTTGGGAAAAATTCAACCAGGAGGGCCGTACGTTTTGGGATGGCGTACGTAATTACCAGGCACGTAATAATCTGCGCGACATGAAAGAGGGCGACCTGGTGATGTGGTACCACAGCAACGAGGGCAAGGAAATTGTAGGTATTGCCCGCGTAGTAAAAGAATCCTACCAGGATCCCACCACCGATGATAAGAATTGGGTAGTGGTTGACCTGGTGCCGGTGGAAAGCCTTAAACGCGCCGTAACTTTAGAAGAAATAAAAGCTGACGAGCGTTTAAAAGATATTGGGCTGGTGAGGCAGGGCCGTTTATCTGTAATGCCGGTAAAGCGCGAAGAGTTTGACAGGATCCTGGAAATGTCGGCTCAATAAGCTTCGGCTTATTTCTTTTCAGTGCCAAAGAACAATGCCTTCAGTTCGGTAGCGTCATCCGGTTTCATTTTTCCGCCTAAAATTAGCCGTACCTGTCTGCGGCGTAATGCGCCTTCGAATAGTTCAACTTCGGTATCAGTCTCCGGTATAAGCGCAGGGACAGGTATGGTATGGCCATCCTGATCTAAAGCGACAAAGGTGTAATAAGCTTCATTACTTTTTTTGCGCGTGCCCGATGGGATATTCTCTGCAAATACATCCATCTTAACTTCAACAGAGGTGGTAAACGCCCGGCTTACTTTTGCTTCGATAGTGATTACATCACCTAATTTAATTGGGTGATGAAAAGATACATTATCTACCGATGCCGTTACTACTACCCGGTTACAATGTTTTTGCGCGGATATAGCAGCGGCAATATCCATCCAGTAAAGTAAACGTCCCCCCATCAAATTATTAAAGGTGTTGGTATCGTTGGGCAATACCAACTCGTTCATGATAGTGAATGATTCTTTAGGCGCTTTTCCGTTCATACGGCAAAGATAGGTTTTGGTGCGGATATTTTTACGGCTTTGCAGTATTCAGCAAGCTGTAGCCCACCAATTCTTCCCAGCGGGAGCCGGGCGGGCGGTAGTAAACCAGCAATTGATATTCGTTCTCGGTTTCAAAGTAGTTGCCTTCTAACAATGTATCATCTATTTTCTTGGTGGCATTGCTCACCCAAATATATTGATAGTCATACACGCCTTGTTTTAAGAGCAAATGCGTATAAAAGCGGCCGCGGCTGTCAAATTCCATGCGGCTATTCTCGTCAATCTTGTAATCGTTAAACTGGCCGATGATGTACGGAGTGCCATCGTCTGGCGGGCGGTTGGCGGCAAGACTAAAATATACGTGCGCATAATCAGCGTCGGTGCGCGAATCGCGGCCATCCTGGTTGTAAATAAAGAATTTACCGTCGTTGTCATACAGCAAAGTATAATTGGGTAAATCGCGGGGCGGGTCGCCTAAAAGCATCACGGTATTGGCGGTGTCTTTATAGATCCTGGCCACCCGTTCAGAGTTTAACTTTAAGGTGCGGATATCGAAGTGCCTGAACTCGTTACGGCCTGCAAAATCATTAATGGTAACATCATTATAAACGAGTTGGTTGTTACGTACATAGGTGGGCGTGGCGTTTAATCTGCCGGTCTCTGGCCGGGTGTTCTGCATCACCATCACCCGGAGATCTGTATTAGGGTTTTGTACATTTAAACCGGCATACTGCACCGTAAAGTTCACTTTTTGATTGGTACGCCGTAATGCCACATTATTTGAAGCCAACACATTTGCCGCTATAGACACCTTTGAATTGACCACGTAAAGCCTGCGGGTAAGCAATAACCTGGTAGGGTCGTTATTCTCGTAAACTTTCAGGATGTAGTTGCCAGGTAGCTTTGGGGCTATGTTTTGATTGGGTAGTTTGATCTCGTAATGCGTATATTTTTGAAACGTGCCCGATGAGTACGTGTAATCAAAGATCCTGTCTTCGGTAAAGGATTGCAGGTACTCGGCAGGGGACAGGCGCGACGAATTCCAGTTGGCATCACAATGCTCAATAGTGTAGTTAACGGTGCGGCTGCTGCCGCTTAAGTCGTCAAAGCCCAACACCACCTGGTCGGTTGAGTTTAAACCGATGATAGGGAAGGAGGATTGTTTGGATGTATTATAAAACTCAACGCTTTTGATCTCGTGCCGGTAAACGCCGTTGGCATAGGGTGTTTGGGCGTTTAAGTTGCTTGCGATAAAAAGCGCGCCGATGAAAAGTAGGAGGGCGTTTTTCATTGTTACAATAATACGTAATCGCGCTTAACTTATTATTTATTTACAACCATGTCATTGCGAACGACTGTGCGGTAATCTCATCCTTTGCAAAGCGGTAATCCGTGGCGACGAGATTGCCACATCGCTCCGCTTCTCGCAATGATATGGTTTACTTTTACCCTTCCAATTCCATGATCTGGTCGGCTAAAGCTTCCCATTTTTGTTGAAATTCGCCCAGTTCCATTTTCTTTAATTGGTAGTTGTTATTGATCTGTTTCAGCTTTTCGGTCTGGTTAAAGATCTTATCATCGGCTAACTGAGCTTCCAGGCTTTTTACTTCCTTTTCCAGGTCGGCAACGGTGGTTTCAATCTTAGTCAAATCCACATTGAGCATCTTAAGCTGCTGGATTTTGTTTTCGCTTTGCGGCTGTTTAACCGGCTCGGGCTTTTTCTCCTCCTTTTTAGGCTGAGGGACAGGTGCTGCAGCTTTAGGTTCTAACTTACGTTTGTCGTTCCATTCATCGTATTCGGCATAAGTGCCCGGGTATTGTTTGATCTTTTGATCCTCAATAAACCAGATCTTATTGGCCACATTATCTAAAAAGTACCTATCGTGCGATACCACGATCACAGTACCCTCATACTGTTGCAGCGCCTGGATCAGTATGTTAACCGATGCCATATCCAGGTGGTTGGTAGGCTCATCCAGTACCAGGAAGTTAGCATCAGCAGTAAGCGCCTTAGCCAGCGCTACGCGTGATTTCTCGCCACCCGACAGTACCTTAATCTTTTTAAATACATCATCGCCTGTGAACAGGAACGATCCTAAGATCGAGCGCAATTCCGTATCGGTATGTTTCGGCGCGAACGACTGCAATTCCTGCAATATCTGATGCTCGAGGTGTAAAGATTCCAACTGGTGCTGCGCAAAAAAGGTTTGCGTAACATTATGGCCGGTTTGGGCCATACCTTCATATTCCGTATCGGCCCCGGCCACAATTCGTAACAAGGTGGATTTACCTTTACCATTGGCACCAATCAACGCTATTTTATCACCTTTTTCTATGATAGCTTCGGCATTATCCAGAATATCTATCGCCGGATATTTTTTGGTGATGTGCTCCATCGTAACCACGTGCCTGCCGGATTGCCTGCTGAAACGGAAGCTGAAATTAACTTCGGGGTTATCGTCATCCACATCATCAACACGCTCCATTTTATCGAGCATCTTGATACGCGACTGCGCCATTTTTGCTTTGGAAGCCTTTGCGCGGAAACGCTCTATCAGGCGTTCCTCCTGCTTTATTTTTGATTGCTGGTTTTTAAATTCGCCTCGCTGGATCTCGGCACGCTGCGCCTTTTCTTCCAGGTAGAAAGTATAATTACCCGCATAAACGTTCAGTTTGCCCTTGCGCGATTCTACCGTGCGGTTGATCACTTTGTCCAAAAACCACCTATCGTGCGATACGATGATGATCGCGCCGCTAAATGCCTTCAGGTAATCTTCTAACCATTGAATAGAAGGTAAGTCCAGGTGATTGGTAGGCTCATCCAGTAATAAAATATCGGGTGCCTGTAAGAGTATCTTGGCCAGCATTACACGCATACGCCACCCTCCGGAGAAGGTGCTTAACTTACGCTGGCAGTCTGACTCGCTAAAGCCCAAACCCGCTAAAATTTCGTGTGCCTTGTATTCTATGTTATAGCCGTCAAGCAGTTCAAACTCATGCTGCTTATCGCTCAATTTGTTTAAAAGGTCTTCGCTATAGTCGGTTTCCAGTTTCTTTAATAATACCTCAATTTCGTCATGCAGTTGGTTTTGGCGCTCAAAAGCTTCCATGGCTACATGTACAATGTTCTTATCAGACGAGTAGGAAAGCAAATCCTGGTTAAGGTAACCCATGGTAAGGTCCTTGGCCATAGATATAGTTCCCGATGTTGGCGAATAATCACCAACGATGATCTTTAAAAGCGTTGTTTTACCGGTACCGTTTGCACCTATCAGGCCAATTTTTTCTCCCGGTTTTATATGCCAGTTAGCTTCATCATACAGGGCGCGCGCACCAATCTCGAACGTAAGGTTATTTATAGCTATCATTTGCCGCAAAGATACAGTTTTGCAGGGAGAAAATATAAAGGATGAAATGATTGAGCATAACGGGTTTAGAAGAATGCCGGGCTTTATACCGATACTCCTTTAGTAGCTGTACTACTTTGGTACTGACCTACCCTTTCACAGCTTCGAGCCAGGTTTGCGCCATTAGTTTTTCGCCGGCCACGCTGGGGTGTACACCATCTATAGTCCAATAATTAGCATCGCCGCCTTTTTGCATAGCTTTATCAAAAGCTGCCTGGTAGGCTACAAAGGGCAAGTCATATTGGTCGGCAAGATCTTTTGCGGCCTTGCGGAACAGATCGAACGTTGGGTACCAGGCACCCGTTACCGCTTTTGTACCCTTTAAGGCAAATGGTTCACAAATGATAATCTTTACACCCGGTAAGGCTTTTTGCGTGCGTTCAATAAGTGTTTTATAATCAGCAGTGTAAGTTTCTACGGTGCCTTTATATCCGTTAAGCAGCGTATGCCAATAGTCGTTGACGCCGATATGAATGCTTACCACATTTGGTTTTAGCGCAATGCAGTCTGCGTCCCAACGTTCGGCAAGCTGGTAAACTTTATTGCCGGCTATGCCGCGATTATAGATCTTAAAATTCTTATCCGGATGTTTCATTAGCAGTTCGGCAGCGGCTAAAATGGTGTAGCCACTGCCCAGCATACTTGTAGTATTTGGCTGGATAGCTTTATGGTCGCGGCCCCAATCTGTTATAGAATCGCCTTGAAAAAGTATCACGTCATTTATATTTAAACGGGCGCTTTTAGCCGATGTAACATCTGCCGATACAAGTTGCGGGATGCTTAAACCTGCGGCGGTGCCAACTGCTGCTGTTTTGATAAACCTGCGGCGTGAATTATTGAAAAAGTTCTGCATAAAACTGGTAGATGTTAATGATTTAATTGGTTCAACTAAATTACAATTTTATGGATGATGTTTAACCGTAAAAATTAAAAACGGTAAATTCGCACCATGTATCAATTGCTTAAGCCTCTTTTGTTCCTGTTCGATCCGGAGAACGTTCATCATTTTGTAACTCGAAATTTAAAACGGTTTAACAGTTTGCCGGGTGGGCAGTCATTAAGCCGGGCTGTTTGGAGCACTGAAGATAAGCAGTTGGAAAAAGAAGTTTTTGGGCTGAAGTTTAAAAACCCAGTGGGTCTTGCCGCCGGTTTTGATAAAAATGCCGAACTAATTGCTGAGATGGGTAACCTGGGTTTCGGCTTCATAGAAATTGGAACAGTTACGCCCTTGCCGCAACCCGGTAACGATAAGCCCCGTATGTTTCGCCTGCCGGCAGATGCTGCGCTTATTAACCGGATGGGCTTTAATAACCTTGGCGTTGACGTAGCTGCCGCACGTATTGCTGCTTACCGCAAAAGTTTAAGGCCCGGCCAGCAAGCATTGATCATAGGAGGGAACATCGGCAAGAATAAAATTACCCCGAACGAAGATGCGGTGAACGACTATATCAAGTGCTTTGACAGGTTGTTTGATGTGGTTGATTATTTTGTGGTAAATGTAAGCTCGCCCAATACCCCGGGCTTGCGCGAGTTGCAGGAAAAGGAGCCGCTAATGCAGCTTTTAGCCACGCTGCAGCAACGGAATATTAAAAATGGCGTAAGCAGGCCAATTCTTTTAAAAATCGCTCCTGACCTAAGTAATGAGCAATTGAATGACATCGCCGATATCGTAAAGCAAACTGGCATTGCGGGCATTATTGCCACAAATACAACTATCAGCCGTCACGGGTTAATATCCGCGCATAAATCGGAAACGGGTGGATTAAGCGGCAAACCGTTAACCGAACGGTCGACTGAAGTAATTGCGTACCTGCATCAAATATCAGAGGGCGCGTTTCCCATTATCGGTGTAGGAGGTATCCATTCTGCAGACGACGCTGCCGAAAAAATTAAAGCTGGCGCATCATTAGTGCAGTTATATACAGGTTTTATTTATGAAGGCCCGGGCTTGATCAAACGTATCTTAACAAGATTAAAAAGTTTGTAGATTTCTGCAAAAAAACCCAACAAAAAAAGGCGTACCGATACATCGAAACGCCTTTTTAATTTCTTAAAAAAGAAGAATTATTTGCCTGCAGCAATAGCTAAAACAGCGTTGTTTTTTGCTATCTGGCTATCTTTTTTCTCTGCAGAACGGCTGCCTAATTCAATGTTGGTAGCTAATTTTAAAAACTGAACTTCTAAACGAGAGAAAGTTTTGTTTCTTCTATCTTTTCTTTTTAAACGAGTAACGCCCATGATCTTTTTTATTTAAATGTTTTAACCTTGAGGTCGGGAGCGGATTCGAACCGCTGTACGAGGTTTTGCAGACCTCTGCCTAGCCACTCGGCCACCCGACCATTTTTAAGGACTGCAAAAATAGTAATTATTTGTTGCCAATCAATTTATTTATACGATTTTCCTGCCGCTTCCGAACAAAATATAGCGGTAGCTATCGCAACGTTCAATGATTCGGCATTACCAATGCGCGGTATAGTAACCGCTTTAGTGACCAATTGTTGTACTGAGGGCCTAATTCCGTTGCCTTCGTTGCCCATAATTATCAATCCTTCGGTACCAAAATTTGTCGTGTATATATTTTGGCCGTTAAGCAGTGCACCAAACACAGGCAGGTTAACATGGCTCAACAGATCGTCCAGATCTGTGTAGCTAATATTTATGCGGGCCAGTGAGCCCATGGTCGCCTGTACCACTTTAGGGTTGTAGGCATCTACAGAGTCTTCTGAACAGATGACGTTGGTGATGCCAAACCAATCTGCAGTGCGGATAATGGTGCCCATATTGCCCGGATCCTGGATGCCATCTAATACTAACGAAAATTTATTTTTTAAATTCATGGGCTCCGAAACTGTTAATTGCGGTACCTTAATGGTGGCAATTATATCGGCGGGTGTTTTTAGCGAGCTGATTTTTTGAAGATCGTTTAACGAAATTTCCTGAAAGTTTATTTTTTGGGATAATTTAAGCAATTTTGGGGAATTGCCGTACGTATGAAAAATGGTATCTATCTGATAGTGTGATTCAACAAATTCAGCTATTGATTTGTGCCCTTCAACTATAAATAAACCATGTTCGCGGCGAAACTTTTTATGTTGTAAGGACGTTAGTAAACTGATCTGAGATTTTGAAAGCATATAATACACCCGTTTTTTTACGTCTTGCAATATTAAGTATTTTGGCGGTTATTATCATTCCCGGCTGTAGTACAACACGTGGAATTAAAGATAACCAGGCTTTGGTGCGCAAGCTTACGCTAAAAGGCATCGACAAAGATTTTGCGGACGCGGCGGTAATGTATGTTGATAAAGAGCAGCAGCCCAATAACTGGTTAAACCTGCAATTTTATTACCTGTTTAGCAATAAAGGCAAAAAAAATATAGGAGAGGCTCCCCGCCTTTTAGATAGTAACCTGGTTGAGTTTTCGCGCCTGCAGATCCAAAAGTTTTTACAGAATAAGGGGTATGTGAAAGCAAAAGTTGCCGATTCCATTATAGTAAAAAACAAAAAAGCCGAATTGGTTTTTACGGCAGATCAGGGGCCCTTGTTTCATGTACGTAATTTTAAAGATAGCATAGCCGATCCTAAAGTACAGGCTTTGTATCGCAGCACACGTAAATCATACTCGCACGTTAATACGGGTAGCCGATTTGATACCGATAGCCTTGCTTATGACCGCGACCAGTTTTACCAGGTAATGAAGCGTAACGGCTATTATGATTTTTATCGCCAGTACATCAGTTATCTGCCAGATAGCAGCTACAACAAAAGCATAGTCGATGTAGTGATGACGATTGACAACCCCTTAGATAAGCCCGCACACCCCATCTACAGCATCAATAATACGTTAATAACTATTGCGAAGAGCAACGGCAGGATGGAGGGCAAAGCGGATACGATACAGGTTGATTCACAGTACCGTTTTGTTGACTTTTCGGGCAGGTTTAAACCGCACACGGTAACCGATTATATATTTCAGCGCAAGGGCGAAATTTATGATCTTGATAAACAAACCTTAACCACCAGCCGCTTATCTGAGTTAAACGTTTTTCGTAATGTGCCCAGCCCCACTTACACCAAACTTCCTGATAGTACTAACCGTTTAAACACTCAAATTGATATTGTACCCTTAAAGCAGATGAGCGACCGGGTAGAGGCCGAGTTTTTGTTTAACCAGGGCCGGTACGGTTATAACCTGGGCAACACCTTTACTAACCGTAATCTTTTCAAAGAGGCTGCTATATTACAGGTGAAATTGAACTGGAGTGTATTGTTTGATAACGGGCGCGCCGTGAGCGACAATAATGGTATTCAAAACCAAGACATTAAGGCGGGCGTCAGTCTCAGCTATCCGCGGATCATTTCGCCATTTAATTTTCCAAATCTGGCCAAATTTGGCGTGCCGCATACCACCTTTGCCACCAGCCTGGGGCTGTTTTATCAAAAAGGCTTGGTGGAGCGACGCAGTTTTGTAAACTCTATCACATACGATTTCTTTGAAACCGCCCGTAAACAACATTCAATTACACCTATCAGCATCGAGTTTTCGAGCGGTACGATAGATCCGGTTGCAAGGAAGGCACTGTTAGACAGTAACCGCTACTCATATGTATACCTTATCGGGCGTACAACATTTACTTCGGGTAGCCAATACACCTTCCAGTACAATGCCAAAGAGTTGAACTCTTATGCAGATTTCACCTATTTTAGGGGTACTCTTGACATTGGCGGTAACACTTTAAGCGCAGTTAGTAAGTTAGCAAACACACCTAAAGATACTTTGGGGCAGCGCACAATTTTCGGTTACACCTTTGCCCAATATATCAAAACAGAGCTGGATTACAGGCTTTATAACAGCCTGGGTGGCGAACGCCAGTTTATCTTCAGGTTTAACCCTGGCATAGGAATTCCGTACGGTAACAGCAAGCAGCTTATTTTTGAGAAGAACTTTTATACAGGTGGCGCAAATGATATTCGTGCTTGGTTACCACGTACATTGGGCCCCGGCCAGTTTAACAGGGCTGTTTATGGTACTGATATAGCCCAGCGCGCCCGTTTAAAGTACCTTGATCAGTTTGGAGAAATAAAAATTGTGGCCAATGCGGAGTACAGGTACAAAATGGCCGATAACTTTTTCGGTACTAAATTAAAGGGTGCGTTTTTTGTAGACGCCGGCAACGTTTGGCGGTTGCACAAACAGGTAGAGAACCCTAACGGCGAATTCAGATTTAATAACTTTTTCCAGTCTACCGCCGTTGGTATTGGTACTGGTTTGCGGTTCGATTTGAGCTTTTTTATCTTTAGACTGGATGCCGCATTTAAGTTCAAAGACCCGCAATTCAATGGCTCAGATCAGTGGGTACTTGTTAAGAATTTTGGCGAATTGTTTCACACAGGTGATTTCAAGAAAAATTACCTGATCACCAATGGCGAAAGCTACAACTTTATGCAGCTTAACTTTGGCATAGGCCTGCCGTTTTAATTAGCGATAGGGTGATTGAGTGATTTTTGTTTTTTGAGTAATTTATTGATTTAAAACAACTTTCCTCATCATTGATTTTTACTACTTACTACTTACTACTTACTACTTACTACTCACTACTCACGCTAATGCACAAATATTCCCTTTAAGCCATCTATAACGCTCTGGAAAAAGGTGGGTACACTTAAACCGCTATGGTGGTTGAAATACAAAAATACCAGGAATATAATTATAGCGATGATAATAAAGCGTTTAAATAAGTAACCTATTAGGATAAGACCTATCGGGATAGAGATCAATAAGATCCAACTAATCTTAACCGGGGTAAGCTTACTATCGTGTTTATAAATGTAATACAGCATAGAGTGTGTACCGCCGTCGTTTTCATGACGTGCATACACGAAACTCGACTTTTCTATCTTATGCCTGTAAAATGCGGTGCCTTTATCAAAGGTCATTTCCTGGCTAAAGCCGTTAACCGTAAAAGCAAAGATGCCATTCACATTTTCCTGGATAATGCCTGCCGTGTCAGTCGCAACTATAGCTATCTCATCTTTAGCGAAAGGGTTTTCTTTTATCACAAAGTGATTAATGTTGATAGTATCTGCAAAAGCAAAACTGATAGCTAAGAATATAAGGCAGCATGTAAGAAATGATCTTTTCATTTGATGAATTTACGCTCTGTAAGCGTGCATAAAAATAGTCTTTTTTATTACTTGTTAATTATATAAATGCTCAGGTTAAGCACCATAGCGAAGCCCACCCAAAGTCCGTAGGGCACCAGTAGCCAGGCGGCCGTTTTGCTGCATCTGCCAAACCAGTTGATGTTTAAAATAATAGCTACCAGCAGTAAAATAATGATAATCAAAGCAGCTAAAACCTGGTGCATGCCAAAGAAAACTATAGACCAGGAGAAATTTAATAACAGCTGAACCGCATAAATATATGCCGCGGTTTTGTAGGTGGTTGAGCTATCCCTCCGTTTCCAGATAAGGTAAGCCGCTGTAGCTATAAGGAAATAGAGTAATGTCCAGGCAACAGGAAACAGCCATGGCGGTGGCGTAAAGCCGGGCTTTTTTAATGTGGAGTACCAGCCGGCAATTTCAGGGCGGGTAAATATGGATGCAACACCCCCTATACCCAATGTAATAACCAGGCTGATCAGGTATGGGATTATCCGGAATTTAGTATCGGCTGTATTCGTATTCATCGTCTGTAAAAAATTCAGATACTCCTAAAATGTTTAGGCTAATATATACGATAGTTTTAGTTTAACCAAAAAGGCCGAACGAAAATTCGCCCGGCTTTTTTGCTGTTTTTTCGATATAAATGCAGAATTATTCCTAATTATAACTATGGTTTAAAATTCTTAGATAAAATTATAGATTTCCTCTTAACTCCTGCTCGCGTTCTATCGCTTCAAACAAAGCCTTGAAATTACCCGCCCCAAAAGATTTTGCACCCTTGCGTTGAATGATCTCAAAGAACAGCGTCGGCCTGTCCTCTACCGGTTTGGTGAAGATCTGTAGCAGGTAACCTTCGTCGTCGCGGTCAACTAAAATACCCAACTCTTCCAGCGGACCTAAATCCTCATCGATATGGCCGACACGGGCGGTCAGCTCTTTGTAGTAAGAAGTAGGTACGGTCAAAAACTCTACGCCCCGGCTTTGCAGATCGGTAACGGTTTTAACAATATCGGCCGTTGCCAGGGCCATATGCTGTACGCCTTCACCTTCGTAAAACTCCAGGTACTCTTCAATCTGGCTTTTTTTCTTGCCTTCGGCCGGCTCGTTGATCGGGAATTTGACATAGCCATTGCCATTGCTCATCACCTTGCTCATCAGTGCAGAGTACTCGGTCGAGATCATCTTATCGTCAAACGTCAAAATGTTACGGAACCCCATAATATCCTCGTAAAAATTAACCCACTGGTCCATTTTATGCCAGCCCACGTTACCCACGCAATGGTCTACGTACAACAATCCTGTAACCGGTGGCTGGTAGGTAGTTTGTTTAGCTACATAGCCCGGCAAAAACGGGCCGTTGTAATTTTTACGTTCGATGAAAAGGTGAACCGTTTCGCCATACAGTTTAATGCCGCTGGTGCGTACTTCTCCATGCTCATCGGTTAGGGTTTGCGGCTCTTGGAAAGGTTCCGCTCCGCGCGACGTAGTTTGTTTAAAGGCATCGTAAGCATCATCCACCCAAAGGGCCAATATCTTTACGCCATCACCGTGCTTTTTGATATGTTCGGCAATGGGATGATCTGAATGCAAGGGTGTGGTTAATACCAGGCGAATCTTACCCTGCTGTAAAACATATGATGCGCGGTCGCGCACGCCCGTTTCCGGCCCTGCGTATGCCAGATCTTGGAAACCAAATGCTGTTTTGTAATAATGGGCCGCCTGTTTGGCATTACCTACATAAAATTCCACATAGTCGGTACCGTTAAGGGGTAAAAAATCTGTTGCGGTCGGTTTGGTATCTAATATTAATGTTTCCATTTTTTTTATTTTTTTTTATGTCATTGCGAGAAACGTAGTGACGTGGCAATCTTAGCATATCCGCTTGTCCTATCAGATTGCCGCGCTATCGCTCGCAATGACACCATATTATGTCTTGATTCTTGTGTCTTGCTGTACTGGTTCTTTTTATATCACCCAGCTTTTATAATAATTTTCATCTTCAATTCGTACGGCATCTTCGGTCAGCATCAGCGGGCGGAAGGGGTCTATCATCACGGCCAGCTCATCGGTAAATTCCTTGCCGATAGATTTCTCGACTGAACCCGGCGCAGGGCCGTGCGGTATGCCGCCGGGATGCAGGGTTATCTGGCCCTTCACCACGCTTTTACGGCTCATAAAATCACCATCTACATAGTATAATACCTCGTCGCTGTCTACATTGCTGTGATTGTAGGGCGCGGGGATGGAGAGCGGGTGATAATCAAACTTACGCGGCACAAAGGAGCAAATCACAAAGTTATTGCCCTCAAACGTTTGGTGTACAGGTGGCGGTTGGTGCACACGGCCGGTTATCGGTTCAAAATCATGTATCGAGAACGCCCAGGGATAATGGAAACCATCCCAGCCAATAAAGTCAAAAGGATGGGTACCGTAAGTGTAGGGGTAGATCAAACCTTGTTTTTTGATAAGGATCTTGAAATCGCCTTTTTGATCAATGGTTTGCAGGTTAGTTGGGCGTTTGATGTCACGTTCGCAATAAGGTGAGTGCTCCATTAACTGGCCGTAGGCATTACGATAACGTTTTGGAGAGCGGATTGGGCTGAAGCTTTCAACAATGAACAACCGGTTATCTGGCGTGTCAAACTCCAGCTGGTAAATGGTACCGCGGGGAATAACAAGGTAATCGCCATACTCAAATTTGATCTCGCCGAAGCCGGTCTTTAATTTTCCGGTACCCACGTGGATAAAGATCACCTCATCTGCCTGGCTATTCTTGTAAAAATAGTCGGTCATGCTTTTACGCGGCGCGGCTAATGATATATGCAGATCGCTGTTTACCAGCACCGGTTTGCGGCTTTTCAGGTAATCATCCTCGGGTTGGATATTAAAACCGATCAGGCTGGTGTGCTTCAGGTGTTTCTCCCGCGCTATTTTAGGTTCAACGGAATACGGTTCGCCCAGCTCCTTCACAATCGTGGGTGGGTAGGCATGGTAAACCAGCGAGTAAAGGCTGGAGAATCCTTCGGTAGAAACCAGCTCTTCGGCGTATAAAGTACCGTCGGGCTTGCGAAACTGCGTATGCCGCTTATGCGGGATAGCACCTAATGTATGGTAAATTGGCATGAATGATTGGTTTAAATGTTGGAATGTTTTAAAGCGATAAAGTTTTGAAAAACAAAAAGTTATAACGCAAAATCATTGGTGATTAAACGAACGGAAAGGAGGAATAGTTTTAAACGACAGGCTTAAACAGCCGTGCATCGTTAAAACCTTGCAGCGGCGTTAGTATTGCGCTAAAATATTCATGGCGAGCACAGCATCCCTGAAGGAAGAGGCATCACTCATAGAAGTGAGGCCGAGGGAAAAGTAAAACTGTTTTTTAATGCTCATCATTGGTATTCAAAATTACGGTATAGTAAATTAATATGCAAGCATAGTTTTAGTGAAGGGTCAGAAAGTCCGTAAGTCTAAAAGAAGTAGGTAGGGCAGCAAATAGTTTATCAGTCTGCGGAGTTTCCGACCTACGGACTTTCTGACAAAAAATACTACTTTTGATCACCAATTAAAACCAAACTGCTTATGAAATTAGTATCCTATAAAACCGAAGACCGGGAACATTTGGGCATTTACATCAAAGGGCACATTTATAATTTAAATTCATGCGATAAGCTGATCCCCGATACCATGAACGAATTTTTGTGGGGCGGCAATGAACTGATGGAGCATGCCAAAAAGGTGAACGAAGCTATTCTTTCGGGCAAAATAGAGGCTAAGGAAGAGTTGTTTTTTGAAATGCTGGCACCTGTGCCGCACCCGACATCCTGCCGGGACGGTTACGCCTTCAGGCAGCACGTGGCTGCTGCACGCCGCAACCGTAAGGTAGATATGATTGCCGAGTTTGACCAATACCCTATTTTTTACTTTACCAACCATAACGCCATACAGGGCCCCGGCGAAATCGAGTGTATGCCCGACCATTTCCAGAAGCTTGATTTTGAACTGGAAGTTGCCATAGTGCTGAACAAGAAAGGCCGTAACATCCGCGCGGCCGATGCCGACAGCTATATTGCCGGTTACATGATCATGAATGATATGAGCGCCCGTACCCTGCAAATGGAAGAAATGCTGCTGAACCTGGGTCCGGCTAAGGGGAAAGACTTTAGCACCGTGATTGGCCCCTGGCTGGTTACGCCCGATGAGTTGGAGCAATACAAGACCTCGCCTAAGGAAGGCCACACAGGTGTCACCTACAACCTGAGTATGAAATGCCATGTTAACGGCGTTGAAGTAAGCAGCGGTAATATGGCTGATATGGACTGGACCTTTGCCGAAATCATTGAGCGTTGTGCCTACGGCTGCGATGTACTGCCCGGCGATGTGATAGGCTCAGGTACGGTAGGCACCGGTTGTTTTTTAGAGCTGAATGGCACCGGCCTTTTGAATGATGCCAACTATAAGCCGCAATGGCTGCAACCCAACGACCTGGTAGAAATGGAAATTACCGGACTGGGAGTGTTGGGCAATGTAATTAAGAAGAGTAGCGATGATTTTTCGATACTCGCATTAAAAAAATAAATTAGAAACAGCGTCATTGCGAGGAGCGAATCAATCTCTACAAAGGACAAGCGGCTTGCAAAGCGCACTTTCTTATCGGGAGATTGCTTCGCTATCGCTCGCAATGACGCCTGAATATAACTATGCTCACCCTCGAAACAAAAAATCTTACCCCATTACAGATCCAATCGTATTTGAACCATGCGGTGGCGCCCCGGCCCATCTGCCTGGCATCTACCATTGATGCGGATGGCAATGTGAACCTGAGTCCGTTTAGTTTTTTTAATGTATTCAGCGTTAATCCGCCGGTTTGCGTGTTCTCGCCAAGCCGCAGGGTGAGGGATAATACTACCAAACACACGCTCGAGAATATCAGGCAGGTGCCGGAATGTGTGATCAATATTGTGAATTACGATATGGTGCAGCAAGTTTCGCTATCAAGCGTAGAATATGGGTTGGGTGTAAACGAGTTCATTAAATCGGGCTTGACCGAGCTTCCTTCTCACCTGGTTAAACCGCCCCGCGTTGCCGAATCGCCGGTGCAACTGGAGTGTGTAGTGAAAGACATTATTATCCTGGGTGATACACCCGGCGCAGGTAACCTCGTGATCGCAGAGATCAAACTGATCCACGTCAATGAAGCGGTGTTGAACGAGAACGGCCTGATAGACCAGGCTAAGATGGACTTGGTAGCCCGCCTTGGCGGCGACTGGTACGCCCGCATCACCGGCGCAAATATGTTTAAGGTAGCCAAACCGGTAAGCAGTATTGGCATCGGGGTAGATGCGATCCCGTATGCTATCCGTAACTCTAAAGTATTAACCGGGAATAACCTCGGCCAGTTAGGTAATGTCGAGTATTTGCCGGCTGATGATGCCATAGAAGCCTACGCCCAAAGGGATGAAATGAAAGAGATCTTCGATGCTACCATCGGCGATAGCCAAACCCGCGAATTGCAGTTGCATCTAAAGGCAAAGCAACTATTGGAAGAGGGTTTGGTTGATGATGCCTGGAAAGTATTATTGATTTAATATCTTAGAAATTGTGTAAAATATATGTATAGGATTACCACCGATGATATGCAGCAAATTAATAGCACCCGATTTTTAATAATCACCTTATTGTAATTCAGTAAAATCAAAAATAAAATCTGTGCTGTCACTAAGATTGTTAACAAAAACTTATAATAGTAAGCATAGCTTCCATTGCCTTCCCCATATAAGGCAATAACGATGAACCCGTCTAATATCGCCAGACAAAAGTATAAAGCAATATTCAAAATGAATAGGAGTACGTTAACAATTGCTCTTTTCATTTGTATTGATTAACCATAAATGTATTAAATATTTTAGGGTAATCGGCACTATATGATCGTCAACTACATAGAACAAGGCTGGGAAATTATAACACAACGGGCGCATGGCGTACTGGCGGCGCAAATTGCTATGCAGTGGCGCAAAAAAGACCGCCCGGAACGGTGGACAGAAACGCTGATAGCCATTGCCGACCATGATGATGCCCAGACCGAGTTGGAAGACGATGATTTGATCACCCCACTGGGCGGCCCCGTAAACTTCGGGATGAAGAAATTTGAGCCGGAACACTCCCGGAGATTGCACGATTTTTCAGTCTCCAAAAGCCGTTATATCGCTTTGCTTACTTCTATCCATATGTGTTTTTTACATGAAGCCGAGGCAGGAGATAATCCGGCGGTAAAACCGTTTTTAGCGGAACAGAAAAAGCTCCAGGCAAAATGGCGTAAAGAATTAAACCTCACCCAAAAAGAAATTAAAAGGGTTTACGGATTAATGGAATGGTGCGACGCATTTTCTTTATTGCTTGCCCAGCACGATTTACAGCCCGAAAGCCGCGTTATTGAAGTTAGCCAGGGGCCGGATGCCCAACAGTATAAATTGATGCGAAAGCCAAACGGATCACTCAGCATTAACCCATGGCCGTTTGAAGAGACGAACTTTAGTTTGAGCCTGGAAACGCGTGTGCTTTCAACCTTACAGTTTAAGAGTGGCTCCCAATTTAAAAAGGAAATGGCAGCTGCCGAAGTGGTAGAGAAGGTTTGGCAGATGGAGAAGTGATATTAATGCACAAAAGGAATTAATCCCCAAGCTTCTTTTTTATATTGCAGGTAAGCATCGCCAAACTGCCCGGTGAGGGCTTTTTCTTCTATCCGGATGCGCATCAGGAAAACGGCCAATACTGCAACTACTACGATCAGCAAGCTATACCAATTGTTAAGCGACAGGCCAAAACCGATAAAGGTGATGAATGATGCCGTGTAAGACGGGTGCCTGAAGTTTTTGTACAATCCTTTTTTCACCAATTGATGACCTTCGCGGATAGTCACGTCCACCGTAAAGTACTTACCCAGGGTATAAACGGCTACAATGCGGAGGATGATGCCGATAATAATTACCGCCAACCCCACATAGCGGATATAATCCTCGGCAATAGCCATTGTAAAACTTACGGAAGTAAAGAGCGCCGCCATGATCGCAGCCACAACTACCACCCAGATAAACAGCAGGGAATGCTTATCCTCGCCTTGCTTATCCGTATAGTTGGATTTGAGCAGGCGGTTAAGCACCAACTCGGATATAAACCAAATAATATAAGTACCCAGGAATAAGTTATTCATCGTAATGGATTAAATGCCCAGTACTTGTTTCAACTTCACGTAGCCGGTTTTACTTACCGGGATCTTGGCGCCCGATTTCAAAATGGCCAGGTGGCTGTCCTTCTCATAAGGGTCTAACCGGGTAATTTGGTTAATGGCAATGATGTACGAGCGGTGTACACGCACAAACTGGCGCGGGTCTAAAGTCTTTTCGAAAAATGCCATTGTTTTGTTCTTCAGGAACGAACCTTCAGCGGTGATTACGCTTACGTAATCGTCATCGGCTTGCAGGTATTCCACATCCAATACCGAAATGATCTTTACCTTGGTGCCGGTTTTTACCACAATACGCTCGTTTTGTGCGGGCGATTGTGCGGCTTCTTCCAACAACGGGTTGGTTTTGGTAACCGGCGTAGGGCCTGCGGGGGCTTGCGCTAACAGTTTTTCTATCGCCTTGTTAAAACGCTCTTTGCTGAATGGCTTTAAAAGGTAATCAACCGCATGTGCTTCAAAGGCTTTAATAGCGTACTCGTCAAATGCTGTGGCGAAGATCACAGCGGGCGGGTTATCTACCAGTTCCAGCATCTCGAAGCCGTTGATCTTGGGCATCTGCACGTCCAGAAAGATCAGGTCGGGCTGGTGCTGCTGAATGGCTTTAAGCCCTTCAAAACCATCGCCGCATTCCTGCAAAACTTCAATCTGCTTAAAATTCTGCAAATATTCCAGTACAACCATACGTGCCAGGGGCTCGTCGTCAATAATTAAAGCCGTTATCATAGCTGCGGTATTTTTATAATGGTTGTAAATATATTATCATTTGCGTGAGTTTCCATCAGATCGTTACGGGCAAATATCAAATAAAGCCTGCGCTGCACCCCGCTTAAGCCGAAACCGGTGCCTTTACGCGGCCGCGAGGTTTTAGGGTCGTACGGGTTTTGGATCATGATGATCAGGTATTGCTCCTCCACTTCGGCACGGATGCTTACGGTAACGTCGCCAATGGTATCATACAAGCCGAATTTAATGGCATTCTCAACCAATGGCTGTAATAATAACGAGGGCAGCAACTTTTCGCCGCAGGCATTATCGCAGCTTATTT
Source organism: Mucilaginibacter glaciei (assembly GCF_014773245.1). Taxonomy (GTDB): domain Bacteria; phylum Bacteroidota; class Bacteroidia; order Sphingobacteriales; family Sphingobacteriaceae; genus Mucilaginibacter; species Mucilaginibacter glaciei. The sequence goes on from NZ_JACWMX010000003.1 coordinate 281,279, forward strand.
CGGTTTGCAGGCGGTGGCCAAAACGTACCTTCTCTATTTCCAGGTAAAGGTTCAGGTGCGATAGTTCGTCCGTGAGGGGCACCAATAGCTGATCGTCCTTTTTCAAGGTGCCGCGTAAAAAGTCCGATAGCTGATGGATCATCTTCCTTGCTTCATCAGGCTTAAAACCGATCAAGGCATTAATGGAATTTAGACTGTTGAACAAAAAATGTGGCTGCAGTTGCTGGCGCAGGTTATAAAGTTCAGCATCACGGGCCAGTTTTTCGGCTTCTGTTTTGCGCAGTTCAGTTTTTTTATGATCGAGCTGCGAGTAAAATAGCGCGCTGATCATGGCCATCCAGCCAATGGCTAAAAACACCGTGAAATATCTGATCACTAATGATTGCACCAAAAAGTTTTGATAAACCTGCCCCATATCAAATAATGGCAACAGGTAACGACAACCGGCGACACAGGCGGCGGCAAGGGCGGCGCACCAGATGAGCAGGTACACGTAGCTTTCTTTATCGGGCTGGTAGTACCGCAGGTTATTATTAATTAACCAGCAAGCCAACGATAGCAAGATCCCGCTAAGAGAAGCATCAACTATAGCCGTAAACCATACAAAGCCAAAACTATGGATGATATAAGCCTGCAGGGCGGCCCAAACCAACCCACAGATAGCAAAAGCCCCTAATAATTTTGATTGCGATATATGTGATGCCGCCAAAGCTTTGTTTGTTTAGGTAAGGTTTAGTTTTTTACACCCAGCAGGGCACTTTTATGATGCGCCCAGGCAATATACAGGTCTGGGTCTTGTGCTTCGTGTATGTTATAATAAAGCTCGGTTCCGTCGGCAAGTCCGTTTATGGCGTTTAGCTCGGCCACATCAATAAACTGCCATTTAACAGTTTGCTTTTGTGCGTTCAAAAAGCTGTCCTGGTTGGCATGGCCAATGTTGCTGGCCTTTTCATAGGCCTGTACTTCAGTATCGGCGTTGATCAGGCGCAGCTGCTCGTCAAACTGCGCGTTATGTTCGCCGTTGCCGCTAATCACCCTAAAAATTAATTTTGCTACGTACCAGTTCATAATAAAAATATTGAGTTGATAAATAGGTTAAATTAATAGCTGCGGATATCTACCCCGGCAAATAAGGATACACCTTTTAATACCAATACCTTATTGTGGTTAATGGCCGATGGGTTTTTGATGCGCTTATCATCAACGGCAGCAAATACTGCGGCCAGATCTGGCACTACCTGCCAGTTGACCGGCACAATTATTTTGGTGCCGCCAAATACCTGGGTAATATCGATCACCACCCGGCCATGAATATCGGCCTGGGTAAAATCAAGCTCTGTACCGCCAAATATATTGGTGATATCGCCACCACGAAAGTTTTTGGAGAAGATGGTTTTGTTAACCCCGCCAAATATGGCCGTAGCATTCAAAATATCGTCGTAAGAATGCGGGGGCACATTGGTGCTGCCGGGATTCAAAGGATCTACCGGTGGTACGTTTGCCGAGTCATAATCCGCATCACCAAAGTTGGCCAAAGGCTTATCGGCAGGTGTTGCCTGGTATTTGCTGTCCCAGTAATCGCTGTTAACGGCGGCAGGGTTATGGTGCGAGCCTCTTTTAGAGATGATCCACAAGCCTAAACCGATGATTGCTACCGGCCAGACAAAGCCGCCCACGTTGTGCAGGTTCTCTGTCAGCATGAAAATACCGCCTAAGCCGATCAGCACAATGGCCGATGATTTTTGGAAGTTGCTGCGGGCACCGATCACCAGGCCCCAGAAAATTAGCCATAAAGGCCAAAGGTCGATAGAATCGGGGATGATATCTATATCGAATTGCTTGAGCAGTAAGAAACAGCCTACTGCCAGTAATATGCCCCCGGCCATTACTTTGCCGCGAGGGGTTTTTGTTGCGTTATCTATATTGTTGAACATGGTATGTTTTAATTTTAATCTTGACCAAAACTAATGTAAGAAAACACATATGCAAACCTATAATTGGTAATACATTTAAAGAAGTCGGTAAGGGTGGGGGAATTGTCGGTGAAAAGAGTGAAGAATATAGTTTAGGGATTTTCTATATTTAAAAACCTAAATTATTGTAATGGAAAAAGAGTATAAGATTAGCGTTCTATATAAGATTGTGTATGGGATATTTATAACCATAATATTTGGTTTTGCGGTGTTCCTAACAAGCGAGGGTCTGAAAAAACATCATTCAACATCTAACTATATAAGTGGTGTTTTAGCTTTCGTTATAGGTGCTGTTTGGACACTATACCTAAAAATGAAGAGAGTTATAATAGCAGAAGATGCTGTAGAGGTGATAAGCTTATTTGGAAGCTGCAAGGTGTATGCCGATGGTATAAAAGGCTTTAGAGTCATGGATAAACTTTTAATCATTTATTTGATTAACGGCGAGAGAAAGAAATTGCGGATATATGGACCGCAACTCATGGACAAGAGCGAAGAAATGATAGCTCAACTAAGTAATTTGTGCCCAGATTTAGATACTGTAGAATATCAACAAGAAATGGGACTTATCTTAAACGATAATGCTTTAGGCTATTCTGAAAATGAACGCAATGAAAAGCTTGAAAGCGCGAAGAGAAAAGCCCTGATATTTAATATCGGCGGTGGTGTTTTATTTGTTGGTTGTTTTTTTAGAAATTACGGTTTTATAGTTTGTTTGATGACTTTTTTTTACCCTTTAATAGGGATATTCTTAATTATTTCCGGTAAAGGGTTGATCAAATTTTTTACAAAGAATAATAGTCCCTTACCATCGGTATATGTTGGCATGTATATCCCAAGCATGGTATTGTTGATCGTCACCATAATTGATTATCATATCATTAACCACAGCGATGTTTGGGTTCCCTTTTTATTGATAAGCTCGGTTTTAATAATTGTGATAAGTATTAAAGGCATCACTAAAAAAGGTGGAGCAGCGCAATTTGTTATTCTACTGGTTATTGCCTTGTTTTATGGATATGGTAGTACGCTGATGATCAATTGTGGTTTTGATCAATCTGCACCCCAAATATTTGATGCAACAGTTGTAGACAAGTATAAAACTAAGGATGTGCCTTACGTTAAAATAAGTGATTGGGGGAGTTACAAAGAATCGGGCGAAATCAAAATTCTAAATAGCTTTTATGAACAGGTGCAAATTGGCTCAACAATAAAGGTCAATTCAAAAAGGGGGGGCCTTAATATCCCTTGGTATTACATCCCCCAATAACTACACCGCCGGTTCCTGCTGGCTCAGGCAGTGAAAACTCCCCAGTCCCCAGATAATATCCGTTGAATCGATGCCGACTACCTTCCTGTCGGGGAAACAATCCTGGATAATGTCTAAAGCTTTATCGTCATGATGTGAGCGGAAGGTAGGTACAACCACTGCCGCGTTTCCAATGTAAAAGTTAGCGTATGATGCCGGCAGCCGCTGATCTTCATAGACCACCGGCTCGGGCATAGGTAATTCCACAATATTCAATTGCTTTCCGTTAAGCAGGCGCATGGTTTTTAAGGTTTGCAGGTTCTCTTGCAGGATGTGGTAGTTTTCGTCGTTCTTATTTTGCTCTACTACGGTCAAAACCGTATCGGTGTTTACAAAGCGGGTAATATCATCTATATGGCCGTCGGTATCGTCGCCGATGATGCCATCGCCCAGCCAAAGCACCTGTTCCACACCGTAGTAATTTTGCAGGTACCCTTCTATTTGCTGCTGGTTTAAATGCGGGTTGCGGTTTTTGTTGAGCAGGCAGGCAGTAGTGGTTAGCAAGGTGCCTGCGCCATTAAAATCAACAGAGCCGCCTTCCATCACAATACCCGGATAGTAAACCGGCAAGCCCAAGTGTTCGCCTATTTTAGTAGGGATCACATCGTCCAGATCATACGGAGGATATTTATCCCCCCAGGCATTATACCCCCAATCGACAATTACTTTTTCTTTAGTTTCATAATTCACCAAAAACGCGGGGCCGTGATCGCGGCACCAGGCATCGTTGGTTGGGAAATGATAAAATTCAATTTTTTTAAGGTCCACCCCGGCGGCTAACAATTGTTGTTTGGCAAATACTTCCATCTGTTCACCGGCAACGTTTATGCGCACCAGCTGACCTTCGGACACTATTTTTATAAACTCACAATATCTGGGATAGATAAGCGGGAGTTTTCCCGGCCATGATGCCTCTTTATGCGGCCAGCTTAACCACATAGCGGTTTGTTTAGCCCATTCGGCAGGAAAATGAAATCCGGTTGGTATGTTGATAGTGTTCATTATGGGGTTTTATCTAAACCGTTATGGCTAGGTACAAAGTAATTCCAAACATACAGAGCGGATCTGCGTATCGGGGATTGCCTCTTACCACGCAATGACGGGGTTGGTCGGTCTTTTTATTATTTATAAACTACCATGTCATTGCAAGGAGCGGAACGACTTGGCAATCTCATAGCTATGCAGATATGCTGAGATTGCCGCGCTATCGCTCGCAATGACATAGGTTAAGTTAATCGCCATCTATTAAACGCTTCGTTATCGGTTGATATGAATCGATACGACGATCCCTCAAAAACGGCCAGTGGCTGCGGTAGTAATCTGATTTATCAAGATCCAGCTCCATTACTACAATCTCTTCCTGATCGGGCGTGGTTTGGTGCATTAAAGCGCCGAACGGATTGGCAAAGAATGATCCTCCCCAAAATTTAACGCCGGCCTCTTCACCTACACGATTTACGCTAACCACGTAAACGCCGTTAGCCACCGCGTGCGAGCGTTGGATTGTTTGCCAGGCATTGTATTGCTCTATGTTGGTAGCCTCGTCCTGCGTGGTTGCCCAGCCAATGGCGGTTGGGTAAAACAAGATCTCGGCACCCATTAAGGCCGTGATGCGTGCAGCTTCCGGGTACCACTGGTCCCAGCAGATCAACACGCCTATAGTGGCGAATTTAGTTTTGAAAACCTTGTAGCCCAGGTCGCCGGGGGTAAAGTAAAATTTCTCGTAAAAACCGGGATCATCGGGGATGTGCATTTTGCGGTATTTACCCAAGTATTGGCCGTCGGCATCTAAAACGGCGGTAGTATTATGGTAAACACCCTGTGCCCGTTTCTCAAACAGGGAGGCAATGATCACTACGCCCAATTCACCCGCAACAGCCGATAAAGCATTGGTAGATGGGCCGGGGATAGACTCTGCCAGTGCGAAATTGTCGTAATCCTCTACATCGCAAAAGTATAACGATGTAAAAAGCTCCTGAAGGCAAACAATCTGCGCGCCTTTTGCTGCAGCCTCACGTACCTTTACAATAGCCTTATCCAGGTTTTCCTGTTTGTTTGCGGTGCAAGTCATTTGCACAATACCTACTTGTACTTTAGCCATGGCGCAAAGTTAGCAATTATTGAAATATCGGATTGTAGATTTTAGGATTTAATGACATGGTTACATGATGATGATTAGCCCGTAACTGTTAAAAACTGTGAAATAGACAGGAACAAAAACAGGGTAATCTAAAAAAAGCATAGCTTTGCACCTGAATGAAAAACATGGCACAAATAGAGGAAGACGAAGCGGAGCAGCTTGTAAAACCCAAAACCTGGAAAGACAGGGTGTGGAGCATAACTAAAGTGCTGCTTAAATTCGGGGTTACCTCGGTTTTATTATACTTTGTTTTTCGTAAAGTTGATTTTCAGCAGGTAAAATACCGGCTAATCCATGCTAATTACTGGTGGATGCTGGCTGCGCTGGTGAGTTTTTTTGTATCTATTGTAATATCGTCCTGGCGGTTATCCAGTTTTTTCAAGTCAATCCAGTTGAAGTTAGATGCCCGATTCAACTTCCGGCTTTACCTGCTGGGTTTGTTCTATAATTTCCTGCTCCCGGGCGGGATAGGCGGCGATGGTTACAAGATATATCTGCTGAATAAAACGTATAAACTGCCTGCTAAAAAGGTTTTCTGGGCTATCATGTTTGATAGGTTGAGCGGCCTTTGGGCCATCGGGTTAATCATTGTGGCCCTTATCTTTCTGATCCCGCAGATAGATATCCATATCGGCATACCTTTAGGTATTTTCATCGGTGGTTCTATTATTTACTATTTCGTGGCTTATAAGTTCTTCAGAGAATACACCCGGTACTTTTTCGCGGCGCATGCCAAGGCAGTTGTGGTACAAACCTTACAGGTATCGGCCATTGTGTTTATTTTATTAGGACAAGATTTTACCGGCAAGTTTTCGCCCTACCTGCTTTCATTCCTTATTTCGGCATTGGCTACGGTTATCCCCATCAGTATTGGTGGTGCGGGCGTGCGGGAGACAGTTTTTACCTGGCTTAGCCGCTTCTTTCCAATGGAAAAAAGCCTTACCGTTTTCTTACCGGGTACCTTTTATCTCATCTCCATATTAGTGGCGCTACTGGGCGTTTATTATGTACTTCGCCCCAGCCGTTTAGAGGATGGGTTATCTAAAGCCGAAGTAAATTTGGAAATTGGCAATGATAAAGATATTTAATTTGTCAGCCTATTTTTAACTCCCAATAAAGCACGTTGTTTTGTCATTTTATCGGTTAAAAGCTTGATTTAGTTAAACCATAATCCATAGTTTTACGTTTTCTAAATAAAACCTAAGAGCTACGGCATGAGCGATTTTAATGATTTTAATAACCCGCAGGTTGCGGCATTGCCCCGCCATTTAAAGCAGTTTATAGTAAACCAGCATTACGAACATTATACCCCGGTAGATCATGCGGTGTGGCGATACGTAATGCGCCAGAACTACAGTTACCTGAAAGATGTTGCCTACTATCCTTACATACCCGGACTACAAAAAGCAGGGCTGACTATTGAAAAAATCCCCGATCTGCAGGATATGAATAACGCGCTGGCCAAAATTGGCTGGGGTGCGGTTACGGTAGATGGTTTTATACCGCCCGCCGCCTTTATGGAATACCAGGCTTATAAAGTGCTGGTAATTGCAGCCGACATCCGGCAGTTAAAACATATTGAATACACACCCGCGCCGGATATCATCCATGAGTCGGCCGGGCATGCACCCATTATTGCCGATAAAGATTACCACGAATACCTGAGCTATTTTGGGTCGATAGGAGCTAAGGCGATGTTCAGCGCGCAGGATTTTGAGTTGTATGAAGCTATTAGGGCCTTATCGATATTAAAAGAAATGCCCGATGCCGACGAAGCTGAAATTAAGAAAGCTGATGAGTTGGTAGCTCATCGCCAGGATCACATGGGCGAACCTTCAGAAATGGCCCTCCTAAGCCGTCTGCACTGGTGGACGGTAGAGTACGGGCTGATCGGCACTTTAGCAGAGTCAAAGATTTACGGAGCAGGTTTGTTGTCGTCTATCGGCGAAAGTGCCAGCTGCATGATGGATGCGGTAAAGAAACTACCTTACACCATTGATGCCCTTAACTATAGTTACGATATTACCAAAACGCAGCCGCAGCTATTTGTTACCCCAACCTTCCAAAACCTGATTAATGTTTTAGAAACTTTTGCCGATACTATGTCGTTCCGCTGTGGCGGCGCTTACGGCTTGCAAAAGGCAATCGACAGTAAAAATACCTGCACCGCGGTTTACAGCTCGGGCTTGCAGGTGTCGGGTACCTTTACAGAGTTTGCCAGGGATGACGAAGAAGGAACAGTGTTTATTAAAACCACAGGGCCAACTGCTTTGGCTATTAATAATAAACAGCTGAAAGGTCACGGGAAGGATTACCATAAAGAAGGTTTTAGTTCGCCGGTGGGCCGATTAAAAGGATCTGATAAACCATTAGAAAACTTCTCAATTGAAGAACTAAAGTCTATTGGATTAGAACAAGGGAAAAAAGCTGATTTAGTATTTGAAAGCGGTATCACCGTATCGGGTAAGGTTAAAACGATTCATGCTGAAGGCGAGAAGATCCAGCTTATTACATTCACCGATTGTACGGCAAAGGATAAAACCGGTAACATCGTGTTCGATCCCTTATGGGGAGTTTATGATATGGCTGTGGGTGAGAAGATCACTTCGGTATATTGCGGTGCGGCAGATAAGGACGCATTCCTGGAGATCGCCTACAAATCAAACACAGGTACCTATCACGCCGAATACGATTACAAAACCACGAAACTGCATAAGCTTTACCAGCAGGTACGCAACCGCAGGCATACCGGCGGCGACCTGGGGTTTTTAGGTAATGTTTGGATGATGCTGCAACGTTACCATTATGATGATTGGCTGTGCGCATTGGAGATATTGGAATTATTGGAGCATGAAAGTGCTGAGCCGCAATTAGTTGAAGAAATCCGGAGATTTTTGGAACGAAAAGCTGCTAATGAGACGGAGAACAGGAAACTGATTAACGATGGCTTGTACCTCATCAAACACCCGGTGTAGGAACAGTTGGTGGTTTGAGTACAAATACTAAATTTGCGATAACATTAAAATTCTCTCTTTAGGGGGTAAAGGGGCAACATGAACATTATTATTACAGGCGCAAGCAGCGGCGTTGGTTTTGAAGCTGTATTAGAATTGATCTTATCGGGCAAGCATAAGGTAATTGCACTGGCGCGCTCGCAGGATAAACTTGAACGCCTGCTGGAGATTGCCAAAGGCCTAAACCCCGATTGCGAGATCTTTGCCATAGCATTCGATATCGTACATGATGATTACGCAGGACTGCAACAATTCATCGCCGCTAATTTTGACGGCCGGGTTGATGTGCTGGTCAATAACGCCGGGGTGTTGGTTAACAAGCCTTTTACCGAACTTTTAGAAACCGATTTTGTAGAGATGCTGCAAAGTAACTATATCGGCCATGTGCGCATTATTCAAAGCCTGCTGCAGTTTATGAGCGAGGGTTCACACATTCTCAATATAGGTAGTATGGGCGGCTACCAAGGTAGCGCCAAGTTTAACGGCCTGTTAGCTTACTCGGCAAGTAAAGCGGCCTTACACACGCTTACGGAGTGCCTGGCGCAAGAGTTGGTGGAGCAAGGCATCAAGGTAAATTGCCTGGCGTTAGGTTCGGCGCAAACAGAAATGTTGGAACGTGCGTTCCCGGGTTACGAATCGCCGGTTATGGCATTTGAAATGGGTAAATACATTGCCGATTTTGCCGTTACAGGGCATCGTTTTTTTAACGGAAAGGTGCTACCTGTGGCAATAAGTACGCCGTAATGGTTATACATCTCCAAATTCGTGCGTCGCTGACCTTTTAGTGCCCAATAGCCCCAAACTCATAATAATGCTCGTTCCTAATATCACCACAAATAATAGGCTTGTCCCTAATGCCGGGATCTTCAGTTCGGCAGGGATATTATAATAAAGCAATACGCTAATCAACCCTCTTGGGATAAGCACCATCTCGGGCATCAGGCTTAACCTAAGTACCAGCTTCAGATACAGGAACCGTACCAGGTAAATCAGCAATAATATTAAACCGCCGTTTACCAGCACGGCAACATCCTGCAATTGGTAAATATTCATGGTATACCCAAAAATGATAAAAAAGAAAGTGCGCATAATAAAGGCGCTTTCGGCCGATAGCTGGAAAAGCTGCTTGATATCATAATTAAGCGCCGGATAAATAAAGTATCTGCGGAACCACGCAAAGTGGATCTGCCCGGCGTTATTCAGAAACAGGCCCAGCGCCAGTACGATGATCAGCGAGGACAGGTGGTATGATTGCCCTATGCTGTAAACCAATATCAGGATTGAAATAATTAGGAATGATTTTACGTGGTGCGATAACCGGCCTATAAGGTAAAGTAACAACAGACAAGAACATATTGCTACAAATATGATCAGGATCAGATCGTTGCCTAATTTGGTGAACGACGAAAATCCGATCTGCTTATTATTGATCATGAAGTTGAACAGTATAACTGTAAGGATATCAGAAAAGGACGACTCATAGATTATAAATTCCTTCTTATCCTTACGCATACCAGATGCTGACGGGATGGCAATGGCCGAGCTTACTACGCAAAACGGTATAGCATTAACAAAACATCGGTAAATACTTTCGCTGCTGATGTAGTAAAAGGCACCGGTAACCAGCACCGCCGTACCCAGAAGAATACTTAGTGCAGATAGAAACGATTTTTTGATAACCGCGTTTTTATCCTTTGTGTACTTTAATTCTAAAGCACCTTCAAATACGATCAGAATCAACCCCAGGGTACCTAAAGTGGGCAGTATAGAAATGAAGTTAAATTTAAGCAGCCCGAAATAATCAACGATGAGTTTGATGCCTATGCCCAAAAACAACAGGAGGATAACAGATGGGATCTTTGTTTTGCCTGCAATCAAATCAAACAGGTACGAAAAAATTACCAATCCGCTAAGGATGATGAGTGTGGTATAGGTAGTCAAATTATATACTTATCGGTGAGAACAAAGTTCATTAATCTGTAGTTTCAACGGCTAACATAAGCAAATGTTCATTTGCAGATAAATAATAGCGTTTTGTGGCTAAATGACAAAACCGTGAAGCCTACAAAGTTGTTACTTATCATATTTGTATAAAAAAATAAATGGCTCACCTGTTTTCTCCTCTTAAAATAAAAAGCATCGAATTAAAGAACCGTATCGTGGTATCGCCGATGTGCGAATATTCCAGCATAGACGGCTTTGCTAACAATTGGCATTTGGTGCATTTAGGCGCACGTGCCATTGGAGGCGCCGGGCTGATAATTACAGAAGCGGCGGCAGTTTCTGCCGAGGGCAGAATAACCTTTGCCGATCTGGGAATCTGGAAGAATGAACATATTGCCAAGTTAAAGGAGATCACCAATTTTATTGAAGAGCAGGGCGCGTTCGCCGGGGTGCAGTTAGCACACGCGGGCCGCAAAGCTAGCCATACCGAACCCTGGAATGGTGGTAAACAACTGCCGCCAACCGATGAGAACGGATGGGATACCGTGGCACCCAGTGCCATACCTTTCGGCAGAGAACCAATTGCGCCTGTCGAAGTAGATAAAGCCGGAATTGTAAAGGTGATTGCTGATTTTAAGGCTGCGGCCGGGCGTGCTTTGGCTGCCGGTTTTAAAGTGATTGAGCTGCATGCCGCACACGGGTACCTGATCCACCAGTTCTTATCGCCCATCAGCAATCAGCGTACCGATGAGTATGGTGGCCTGTTCGCACACCGCATCCGCTTATTGTTAGAGATATTAGCTGCCGTTAAAGAAGTTTGGCCGGAAGAATATCCGCTATTTGTGCGTATCTCCGCAACCGAATGGACGGAAGGCGGCTGGACGATAGAAGACTCGGTAGGTTTATCAAAAATACTGAAAGAAAACGGGGTGGACCTTATCGATTGCTCTACCGGTGGCAATGTGGCTGGTGCGCAGATTCCCTTAAAACCGGGTTACCAGGTCGAATTTGCGGAAACGATTAAAAAAGAGACCGATATTTTAACCGGTGCGGTAGGTTTGATAACCGAGGCTGAGCAGGCTAACGAGATCATTACAAACGGCCAGGCAGATGTAGTGCTATTGGCGCGCGAGTTGTTGAAAGATCCGCATTTCCCGTTAAGGGCAGCGCATGAACTGGGAGTAGAAGTAAAATGGCCCAGCCAGTACGAGCGCGCTAAATGGTAACCCTTTCACGACGACGTTAAGCCGCCCGGCCCTCTCTGCTAACAGATGAGCGAAGCAACGGCCGGATGAGTTGTGACAGCCGACGAGTACAATTTAGTGTACATTAAATTATTTATATTTCAGATTAATATTATAAATCAGCAAAAACTAAAAACCAAACAAATATGAAACGTACAGCAAATGCACATTGGAATGGCACTTTACAAGATGGTAAGGGCGAAATAACTACGCAAAGCACTATTCTTAATAAAACACAATATTCATTCAAAACACGCTTTGCCGATGGCATCGGTACCAACCCTGAAGAATTGATAGCTGCTGCACATGCAGGCTGCTTTACAATGGCAGTTGGCGCGGCTTTAACACAGCAAGGCATCACCCCGGGCGATTTAACCACCGACGCTATCCTTGACCTGGATATGCAGGCGCTGGAGATCAAAGGCATCCACCTGGAAATGAAAGCCAGCGTGATAGAGGGTGTTGACGAAGCTAAATTTAAAGAAGTTGCAGAAGGCGCAAAATCAGGCTGTATCATATCAAAAGCCTTAAGCGTACCAATTACCTTAAACGTAACTTACGCATAAGCATATTTTAAGCATTTTAAAAGATGGCGGTAGTGCAAACTATCGCCATCTTTTTTTGTACCAATAAGTAAATTACCGCCATGTTAAATACTTCCCGCTCCCGTATTTCGCTTACGCTTGTTTTTGCATTGGTTATTACCGGCTTTTTGGTGTTCCTATTCTTTTATATCAAAAACGAGTTCACCAAAACCCACACCGAGGTTACCGAAGATGTAATGGTATCTAAAATTGTATCGATGGGTAAGCTGGAGCTGGTTAAGTATGCCATGAAGGATGTGGTAGAGAAAAAGGAATTGCACCTGGTTTTACCCGACTCACGGGTGTTATTTGTAGCGGTAGGAGAGGTAACCGCATGTATAGACCTGACCAAGGTTAAAAAGAGCGATATCACCCAAACTAAGGATAGCATACTGGTAACCCTGCCCAAGCCCGAGATCTGCTATGTAAAACTGGATCACCAGAAATCTCGCGTGTATGATGTATCAGGCGTGTGGTTCGCCGATAAGAGCAAAACTATGGTAGAAGATGTATACAAGCTGGCCGAAAAGAAGATTCTGGCAGGCGCCACCGAAATGAAGATCCTGGATAAAGCGCGCGAAAACGCTTCGCTGATATTTAAGCCCTTCCTCGAAAATGTATCTGCCAAAAAGATCATATTATTTTTTAAATAATTCCTGTTAGCTCTTAATGTTTTAGTTAATTAAGCGATATATTTATGGTGTCACAATTAACCCATAGCTATGATCCCGAAATTAATTAAACAATTGGCACTCACTGCTGCAGGAGCCCTATGCTCTTTCGCGGCACTTGCGCAACAACCCAGGTTACCCGAGGGGTATTTTTGGAAAAAACTCCCTAACGGATTGGAAGTTGTAGTGATCGAAAACTCAAAAGTGCCGTTGGCAACTATTGAAATCGCTGTAAAGAATGGTGCCTATACCGAAGGGCCGGAGTACAGCGGCCTGTCGCACCTTTTTGAGCATATGTTCTTTAAAGCCAATAAAGATTACCCCAATCAGGAGAAATTTCTGAAACGCACGCAGGAATTAGGTGCTATCTGGAATGGTACTACTAACGTGGAGCGGGTGAATTACTACTTTACATTTGACCGCGATAGCCTTGCACAGGGGCTTAAATTCATGAACGCAGCTATCCAGTTCCCTATATATAAGGAAGAGGATATGCAAAAGGAACGCCCCGTTGTTGACGGCGAGTTTCAGCGCGCCGAAAGCGACCCTGGTTTCCAACTGTACTTTGAGGTACAAAAAAAATTATGGGGAGATTTGATCACTCGTAAAAACCCGATAGGTATCCACGAAGTGATAAATACCGCCACGCCCGAAAAGATGATGGTAATTAAGGGCAAATATTATATCCCTAACAACAGCCTGTTAACTATTGTGGGTGATGTAAAGCATGAGGATGCCTTTAAAAAAGCCGAAGATATATTTGGAAGCTGGCAAGGTACAGGCGAAGACCCGATAAAAAAGTACCCTATCCCGCCGTTTAAGCCGCTAACCAAAAACGAATATTTTGTGAAAGAAATGTCAATAGCGCAAACGCCCAATATGGAGTTCGCATGGCAGGGGCCATCTTATCTGACCGACTCGGCCAGCACGGTTGCTGCAGATGTATTCTCGACCATTGTAGGCTTAAACTCATCTAAATTACAGCAGGCACTGGTTGATAAGGGCCTGGCCAGCGGGGTTTATGTAGGTTACCAAACCAGTAAATACACCGGGCCAATAGATATCAGCATTACACCAAACCCTACTAAATTAAAAGAGTGCTATGACGAGTTCATGCACCAGGTAAGCATGTTTGGCAATGCCGATTACTACACCGACGAACAATTAACCGATGCGAAGGCTATCCTGCTGCGTGCCAGCATCCGCCAAAAAGAAAAGCCATCCAGCCTGGCCAGCCAACTCAGCTTTTATTGGTGCAGCACATCACTTGATTTTGGTACCGATATCGATAAAAATTACCAAAAGGTAACCCGTGCCGATATCAAAAAATACCTGGACACCTACATTACCGGTAAACCAATGGTAGCGGGTATCATCATCAGCCCGGAGGCTAACAAAACAGCAAAGGCAGGGACCTATTTTGTATCTAAATAATTAAAAATCAAATGAAAAAATATATATACGGTTTACTGGTAGCTATCGCAGTTGGCAGCTACAGCCCGGCTTTTGCGCAAAAACCGGCCTATGATATGATGGTAGATGGCGTAAAGGTAATAGTACAGCCAAGTGGTAACGATATTGTGGTGATACAAACCGTTATAAAAGGCGGTGTACAAAATTACCCGGCTGCAAAAGCGGGTATCGAATCGATGGCGATGAGTGCCCTCACGGAATGCGGCTCTTTAAAGCACGATAAAAACAGCTTTAAGAATGCGCTTGAAAAAATTAGCGCCTCGGTGTATGGTTACACCAATAAAAACTATGCAACGGTCACTTTAAACTGCATAAAAACAGATTTTGATACGGCTTGGCCTTTATACGTGGAGGCGATAACCATGCCTAAGTTTGATGCCAAAGAATTTGACCGCATTAAACAAGACGCCATTACCCAGCTAAAATCTGAGGAAGGGCAGCCCGATGTAGCGATTGATAAATTTGCCGATAAGGTGGCGTTTGCAGGCCGTAGTTACGCCACAGATCCATCAGGTACGGTGCCCAGCCTTACAGCGCTTACTGCATTGGGAACTAAGGCGTACTACCAGTCGATATTAACCAAATCGCGCATGACCATAGTGGTGGTTGCCGATATGGAGCGTGCAGACATTGAGGCTAAGGTAAAAGCGATGCTCACCGGGATCAAACAAGGCGCGCCATTCGAGCTGAAGAAAGATTTCTTTAGGGTGTATAAAAATACCTTCTCATCAGAAGGCCGCGAACTGGCAACCAACTATGTAGAGGGTGTAACCAGCGGCCCGGCCCCCGGCACGCCCGATTATGACGCCTTTAATGTGGCTATGCGCATTTTTGCCGACAAACATTTTTTGGATATCCGTACCAACAACGGCTTATCTTATGCACCATCGGCTTGGTTTAGTAGCGGCGCCACCAGTGTAGCCCGTTTCTCGGTATCAACCACCCAACCCGATAAATACATCGCGGTATTTGACAAACTGGTTGACCGGATCAAGAATGAAGGTTTCCGGAAGGATGAAGTGGCCGATATGAAGGTGACTTACCTTACCAGCTTTTATTACAAAAATGAAACTAATAATGCCCAGGCATCGTCAATAGCGTCAAACGAGGCGTTGCATAATAACTGGAGGCGCTCATTAACCCTTGTAAATGATGTGAAAAAGTTAACGCCAGACCAGGTAAGCGATGCCTTCCGTAAATATATTGGCAACATTGTTTGGGTTTACCAGGGCGATACAAAAAAGGTTAACCCGCTGTTGTTTACCAATGGCACTCTCAAAAAAGGCGATAACGCGGTGAGCCATTAATTTAGAGCGAAAGCGACATTTGGACTAAAGACTTTTAATTAAATCACAAAAGCCACAGGAAACTGTGGCTTTTGTGATCTGTTCTATTTTCTATTAGTCTTTAATCTTTTCCTGATCGTGATCCGACAAAACCGCTTTGCGCCTGCTGCGGCTGCGCCACATTTCCCCTTTATGATGAGTGGGTATATTATCGCCTAATAATTTACCCCAGGGTTTCAGGTCGTCTATCCTATCGAAAATTATTTTAAGTACCGCCACAAATGGGATGGATAAAAACATGCCCGATACACCCCAAAGCTGGTTACCCAGCAGTACCACAATGATAGACATCAGCGCGTTGATCTGCACCTTTGACGATACAATGCGGGGCACCAGGATGTTGTTATCAATAAATTGAATAACGATATAGGCTATAATAACACCCAATTGGGTAGAGTAACCATCTTTAGTAACCGTAGCCATTAAAACGGGCAATGCAATGGCGATAATACCTCCCAGATAAGGGATCAAGTTTAATATTGCGCCTATACAACCTATCAGGATGCCGTATTTTACACCCAATAAAACCAGTGCTGCCGAATTCATGGCGGCCACGATCAGCATTTCTATCAGTAAGCCTACAATATAGCTTTGGATAGCACTTTTAGTTTCGCTTAATACATCACTTACTTTTTTGGAGTTCTCTTCAGAAAACACCTCGTATAAAAAGTTTAGTATTAGTGTTTTGTAAAGCAGCATCAGGAAAATATAAACCGGCAGCAGGAAAACAATGCTCAACGTTCCTAACAGCCCGCCAAGGGTTTTGCCCACCATGCTTTGGCTATTGTTTAAAGCCTCTTTAACCATTTGATCCTGTTTGGCAATGGCGATACCAAAAGTTCCATGGATCCAATCTTTCAGGTTGATGGTGATTTCGCCGAATTTTTTCTTCAGCATCGGCAACGAATCGCCAAATTGCACTATCTGGGTAGACAGGAAGTAGAAAACCACCGCCACTACAGTTATGGCAATAACCATAGCGATGATGATAGAAAAGATCTTGGAAATCTTTAATCTTTCCAGCCGGTTACAAAGCGGGTTGAGTAAAATAGACAAAAACGCCGCGAATGCCAGCGGTACTAAAATATCTGCAAGCTGGGATAATACGTATACCAGCAATATCAACCCGAAAAGCACCACGGTACTTTGCAGGTAAAAGGGTTGATTTTTGATCTTAACTTGCATGTAAATGTGTTTTCATAAACACAAAAGGAGTTACGGGTAGAATTGTTTTGACTGTAAAGTAGCTTTAATAAAAAAGCGCCTGGTGAGGCGCTTTTCTTCATTCAGACATTCCGTCATAACCGACTTCGGGACTATTTTTTATCCTAACAAATTCTTCCAGCTCACTAACCCGCCAATGATCTTTTCCAGATCGTCGGCAGCAACGCGCTCCTGCAGCATACTATCACGGTGGCGGATGGTTACCGTGTTATCTTCCAGTGTTTGATGATCTACTGTGATACAGAATGGCGTACCAATGGCATCCTGGCGGCGGTAACGTTTACCAATAGCATCCTTCTCTTCATATTGAATGTTAAAGTCAAGCTTAAGTTTGTCCATTATCTCGCGGGCTTTCTCGGGCAGGCCGTCTTTTTTGGTCAGCGGGAAAATAGCGGCCTTAACCGGGGCCAGGCAAGGGTGCAGGCGTAACACCGTACGGCTGTCCTGGCGTTCTTCGGTGCTCAGGTCTTCTTCCTCGTAAGCGTTGATCATTGTCAGCAGGAACATTCTGTCTAACCCTATAGATGTTTCGATCACGTAAGGGATATAGTTACCAAAAGGCTTGCCGGTGGTTTCGTCAGTTTCCGGTTCGAAATACTGCATTTTCTTACGCGAGAATTTCTCGTGCTGGCTCAAGTCAAAATCTGTACGGCTGTGAATACCTTCTACCTCTTTAAACCCAAAAGGGAAATCGAATTCGATATCGTAGGCGGCATCCGCATAGTGAGCCAATTTAGTATGCTCGTGGTAGCGGTATTTAGCAGCATCGGTTCCTAAGGCCAGGTGCCATTTTAAACGGGCGGCTTTCCATTGCTCAAACCATTCCTTTTGTGTGCCGGGGCGTACAAAGTATTGCATCTCCATCTGCTCAAATTCGCGCATCCGGATAATGAACTGGCGGGCAATCACCTCGTTACGGAACGCCTTGCCAATTTGCGCTATCCCAAACGGGATCTTCATCCTGCCCGATTTTTGAACGTTAAGGTAGTTTACAAAAATACCCTGTGCGGTTTCCGGGCGCAGATAGATTGTTTCAGACTCATCGGCAATGGCGCCAACCTGAGTACTGAACATCAGGTTAAACTGGCGCACATCTGTCCAGTTGGCTGTGCCGCTAATCGGGCATTTAACATTTTGTTCGATGATCAGTTCGCGCAGGCGGGGCAGGTCTTCCGCTTTAAGGGCGTTATCCATCTCTATCTGCAACTCTTCGGCTTCGCTGGTTTTGCCTTCTTCGTCTAATTTGGCAATTTTATCTTCCAGCAGCTGGTCTGCACGATAGCGTTTGTTACTGTCCTTGTTATCTATCATCGGGTCGCTAAAGCCGTCAACGTGGCCGCTTGCCTTCCAGATGGTAGGATGCATAAATATGGCAGAATCTATACCCACAATGTTATCGTGCATTTGCACCATTGCCTTCCACCAGTAAGTTTTAATGTTGTTCTTCAATTCCGAGCCGTTTTGGCCGTAATCATAAACAGCGCTGAGGCCGTCATAGATCTCGCTTGACTGGAAAACAAAACCATATTCTTTACAGTGCGATATTACATTCTTAAAAAGTTCGTCCGTCGATTTGCTCATAATGACGGCAAAGATATATTTTTTTGATTTCGGATTTCGGATTTTCAATTTCGAATTTAACTTACAACGCAAATGAAATTTCGAGAGGTTTGATTAACTGAATCAAAAAAATCCGAAATTGAACATTCGAAATCCGAAATTCTTTACTTTTACCGCCATGAGCATCTCGGTACAGGCATTAACAAAAATTTATGGCGAGCAAAAAGCTGTTGATAGCATCAGTTTTGAGGCCGGGCCTGGTGTGCTTGGATTTTTAGGCCCAAACGGCGCGGGTAAAAGTACCACCATGAAAATGCTTACCTGCTTTATCCCCCAAACAGAAGGTACAGCCTCAGTATGTGGGTTTGATATCAGCAAACAGCCGTTAGAAGTTAAGCGCAATATTGGCTACCTGCCGGAGAATAACCCGCTGTATGCTGATATGTATGTAAAGGAAGCGCTTGCCTTTGTTGCCGACATCCATAAAATGCAACAACCTACCCAACGCATTGCTGAAGTGATAGAACAAACCGGCCTCGGCCCCGAGCAGCATAAGCGCATCGGCCAGTTATCTAAAGGTTACCGCCAAAGGGTGGGGCTGGCGCAGGCCATTTTGCACAACCCGCAGGTATTAATACTGGACGAGCCTACCTCCGGTTTGGATCCTAACCAATTGATCGGCATCCGCCAGTTAATTGTTGATTTGGGTAAAACCAAAACCATTGTGCTGAGCACCCACATCATGCAGGAGGTTGAGGCTGTTTGCGATAGGGTGATCATCATCAACAAAGGAAAAATTGCGGCTAATGATACGCTGCAGGGCCTGCGGAGTAAAAACGGAGATAAAACGCTCGAGAATATTTTTATCGGGTTGACCAATTAAAAACAATATCTGGTTTCTGCAAAGCTGACGTTAAAATAACAGATTGCCGTGGAATTATGCGGTTGCGGCGTCTGTATTTATAAGCGATGTTTGTAAAATTGTTGCTTGAATATTTGTCCACTTTTACAGTAAAACATTGAAAATACTCCACAGCGTCCATCCCGAGGATTTTAAGAATTACCAAACCGACCTGGTGCGCGAGCGTTTCCTGTTAAACGGATTGGTTAAAACCGACGAGTTAAACTGCGTTTATACGCATTACGACCGCATGATCGTGGGGGCGGTGAACCCGGTGGAAAAAACTATCCCGCTGGAGAATTACACTAACCTGCGTGCCGATTTCTTTTTACAGCGCCGTGAGTTAGGTATCATCAATGTAGCCGGTGACGGTGAGGTTATCGCCGATGGTAAAACCTACCCGGTTAACAAACTGGATTGCTTGTATTTAGGCAAAGGTGTAAAAGAGGTGAGCTTTAGAAGTATTGATAGCGCAAGCCCCGCTGTTTTCTACCTGTTATCGTGCCCGGCACATGCCGTATATTCAACCAGATTAATGACCAACGCGGAAGCCGCGAAGGTTAAAGCAGGGTCTGGCGAGACAGCAAATGAGCGTGTCATCAATAAATATATTCATGCTGAAGGGATTCAAAGCTGCCAGTTGGTAGTTGGGTTAACCGTATTGGCACCCGGCAGCGTATGGAACACTATGCCGCCGCATGTACATGACAGGCGTATGGAGGCCTACTTTTACTTCGACCTGGCCGAGGGGCAAAAGGTATTCCATTACATGGGCGAGGCTGACAATACCAAACACATCGCCGTTGATAATTATGAGGCCATCGTTTCCCCACCATGGAGCATCCACTCGGGTGGCGGTACCTCAAACTATAGCTTTATCTGGGGAATGGCGGGCGAAAACCTCGATTACTCGGATATGGACGCCATCGCGATAAAAGATCTTAAATAGACAAAAAATACAATATAAAAAGTGGAAAATCAGTTCTCATTAGCCGGAAAAGTAATTGTGGTAACCGGCGGCACCGGTATATTAGGTAACGCGTTCATCAACGGCATTGTTGCCGCTGGCGGCGCGGTAGGTATATTAGGCCGTAACCGGCAGGTGGCCGAAGAGCGTGCAGATGCGATTAACAAAAATGGCGGCAAAGCTATCGTGCTGATTGCCGATGCAATGGATGTTGAACAACTAACCGCTGCGCGCGAAAAATTACTGTCCGCCTTTGGTCGGATTGACGGATTGGTGAATGGTGCAGGCGGCAACGGGCCGCAAGGCGTTTTGCAGAACGACGAGGATGTTTTTAAGATGAATATCGATGGTATGAAACAGATCATGGATCTGAACACCTGGGGTACTATTATCCCTACGCAGGTTTTTGGCGAGGCTATTGCAAAAACAGGTAAGGGTAGCATCGTCAACATATCTTCCATGAATTCTAAACGGGCCATTACCAAAGTTTTGGGCTATAATATGGGAAAGGCCGCAGTAGATTGTTATAACCAATGGTTTGCCGTAGAAATGGCCAACCGCTACGGCGATGCCATCCGCATGAATGCCCTTGCACCCGGCTTTTTCCTTACCGAGCAAAACCGTAACCTGCTTACCAAACCTGATGGCGGCTACACAGAGCGCGGCGAACTGGTTATCAAACAAACCCCCTTTAAACGGTTTGGCCACCCGGACGAGTTGATCGGCGCGTTGGTTTGGCTACTGAGCGATGCCTCCGCATTTGTAACCGGCTCAATGATCTGTGTAGATGGTGGGTTCTCGATTTTTGGAGGGGTATAGCCTCACCCCAGTTCTCTCCAAAGAAGGGAGATTAAAGGAAACCATACAGTCGCTTGGCTCCGGCCGGGTGACCGTTATTAAACGGTGTCCCGCCGCCGTATGTTATCAATCGGAGACCTTAAGTAATCATCACCAGGGGCGAGCGACCATTGTTAAGATTAAAGAAAACTCTGTATTTTTAGAAGTGCTTTCCTTTGGAAAGGATTTAGGTAAGGCACTATCCGCTAATTTTTTGTATTTTTATTCTGTTAAAAATAGCTTAAAATTATAAATAAGATAGGTGGGCATATATGAATTTTAATGCTATTACCATTAGCGACATAGCGAAGGCGCTAAATCTTTCAGCATCAACGGTATCCAAGGCACTTAGCGATAGTTACGAGATCAGTGCAAAGACTAAAAAACTGGTTGTTGATTACGCCCGCGAAAATAATTACCGCCCCAACCCCATAGCACAAAGTTTAAAAAAAGGGAAAAGCAAGTCGATAGGGATTGTTGTACCCACTATTGATAATCAATTTTTTTCGCAGGTAATCAATGGCATCGAATCGGTAGCATATGAGGAAGGTTATAACGTTATCATCACGCAAACCCATGAGTCGTACGATGTGGAGTTGCTCAATATCAACGCGCTTACTCACCGTTCAATAGATGGCATGCTGCTGTCGCTCTCTACCGAAACCTTTAATGTAGACCATTTGCAAAAGCTGCAAAACCAGGGCCTGCCCATTGTGTTTTTTGATCGCGTTAGCGATACCATCAACACCCACAAAGTAATTGCTGACAATTTTAAAGGGGGCTACGAGGCTACCATGCACCTCATCGAATCGGGTTTTAAATACATTGCCCATATTACCAGCCCTGCCCATACTTCAATTACCCGCGAAAGGCTGGCCGGTTATAAAAAGGCATTAACCGACAAGGGGTTCAATGTAGATGATAATTACATTAAATATTGCAGCCATGGCGGCAAAAGTATTGCCGAAACAAAAGAGGCGATGGATGAATTGCTGGCTTTGCCCGTTAGGCCTGATGCTATTTTTGCAGCGTCGGACAGGATTACCACAACTGTGTTGAGCTTATTGCACAAGTCGAAAATTAAGATACCCGCCGAGATGGGCCTTGTAGGATTCAACAATACCAATTTAGCCGAACTGCTTAACCCGGCGTTAACCGCAGTGCATCAACCCGCTTTTGAAATAGGTAAAAAAGCTACCGAAATGCTGTTGAGCATTATCAAAAGCCGCTACCCGGTTACAGAGTTTGAAACAGTGGTAATGCCTACAGAATTGTTCATCCGTAAATCATCGGTAAGGGATTGAAGGCAAAAATTCTATTTTGTCATCCTGAGCGATAGCGAAGGAGTTTCCTGATTGTGCACATGCGAATAGATGCTTCACTCCGTTTAACATGACAGGGTTGAATTTCCCGCGAAAACGATTTCGTAGATGGGTAACATAAAAGCCATTTAAACTAAATATTTTTGAATTGTTACGGATGCGGATCAAACGCCAGTTGTAAACCTTTCGCGCCAATTTTAATGTAAACTTAAATGGTAAATAAACCTGTTATTTATAGTCTGCTGTTGCTGCTTTGCGGGTTAGTATCATCTGCCCAAACCGTGACGCTGGATTACTATTTTAACCACGAAGTACACAATGCAGGCGGCGAAACAAAACGCTTCCATTATAGGTGGGATGAAAAGACCAACCCCGGCTTTTCTATTTGGGGAGATATTTTTACAAAACAAGGCGCCAGGCTCGACACGTTAGATAAAGCGTCGACTGCTCAGAACCTTGCCAGATCAGATATCTACATTATTGTAGACCCCGACAGTAAAAAGGAAAGCCCGGCACCAAATTACATTCAAAACAATGATGTGAAACAAATAGCCGCATGGGTAAAAAAGGGTGGGGTATTAGTGCTCATGGCTAATGATAGCGCCAATGTGGAGCTGCTACATTTTAATAAGCTGGCCGCAAAGTTTGGGTTCCATTTTGGGGATGATATGCAAAACCACGTTATAGACGATAAGCACTTTGATGATGGAGCAATAGCCACATGGGATAACCCGATCTTTAAAACTGCCCGAAAGCTTTTTCTGAAGGATGTTTGCGGCATTAGCTATTCGGGTAAGAATGTTAAACCCGTATTGAAATCGAAGAACGGTGTCGCGATAGCGGTAATTACCAGGTATGGCAGGGGTACGGTATTCGCCGTTGGCGACCCCTGGTTATATAACGAATATGTGAACGGCCGCCTGCCCGCCGGGTTCGATAACGATAAAGCCGCGGCTGAACTGACTAAATGGTTGATTGGGCAAATCCCTGCTAAAAAGTAAGCTGATCCAAGCCTGCTGAATTAAATTTTTGTTTTACTTTTAAGATCTTATCCAACATTTATGAACACATCGCCCACCATTTACAGTATGATCCAAACCATGCGCTGGTATGGCCCCAATGATCCGGTTAGTTTAGCTGATATCCGGCAGGCGGGTTGTACAGGTGTGGTATCCGCTTTACATCATATCGCTAATGGCGAAGTGTGGGAAGTTGAAGAGATCAAAAAAAGGCAGAAAGTTGTGGCCGCCGCCGGTATGGTGTGGAACGTGGTAGAAAGCCTGCCCGTTAATGAATCCATCAAAACCCAAACCGGAGATTTTAAACGGCATTTAGAGAATTATAAGATCAGCCTGCGCAACCTGGCAGCATGCGGTGTAAAAATAGTAACGTACAATTTTATGCCCGTGCTTGACTGGACGCGCACCGACCTGGCTTACGAAATGGAAGACGGGTCAAAGGCCCTGCTTTTCGAGATGGCTGCCTTTATAGCCTTCGACCTTTATATACTGAAGCGCAAAGGTGCCGAAGCTGATTACACTGCCGACAAAGTTGCCGCCGCGAAAGACCGATTTGATGCGATGAGCGATGCGGAAAAGTTACTACTGCAGCGTAACATCATTGCCGGTTTGCCGGGCAGCGAAGAAAGCTTTACCATTGAACAATTCCAGCAGGCTTTAGATACCTATAAGGGCATCGACGCAGCTAAACTACGAGCCAACCTCATCGCGTTTTTACGGGAAGTAATCCCGGTAGCCGATGAATTGGGTATCAATATGGTGATCCACCCGGATGACCCTCCTTATGATATTTTGGGCCTGCCCCGTGTAGTAAGCACCGCTGCCGATGTACAGGCGTTAGTAGATGCTGTTCCATCATTAAATAATGGTTTATGCTTCTGTACGGGTTCTTTCGGTGTAAGGGCCGATAACGATCTGCCAGCAATGGTAGCCCAATTTGCAGAGCGGATAAACTTTATCCACCTGCGCAGTACCCGCCGCAACTCATCAGGCGATTTTTACGAGGATAACCACTTAGAAGGCGACGTGGATATGTACAGCGTAGTGAAACAGATTGTACTGGCCATGCAGGGCCGTGGCGTTAACATCCCCATGCGGCCCGATCACGGGCATCAGATGCTGGATGATCTGCATAAGAAAACCAATCCGGGATACTCAGCAATCGGCCGTTTACGCGGATTGGCCGAGTTGCGGGGTTTGGAAATGGGGATAAGTAAGTCGATACTTTAGGTGTTGTATAATTAAACCTCATTCAAATACTTATGCACAAAGCTAATGGCCATTGAGCCTTCGCCTACGGCGGATGCTACCCGGTTCATGGCACCGGCGCGCACATCACCCGCGGCAAAAATACCGGGGCAGCTGGTTTCCAGTAAGTAGGGGTCGCGGTCGGCTTTCCAAACTTTTTCGAAATCCGGGCACAGGTTCAAATCCCGGCCGGTTTCAATAAAACCCTTGTTGTTGGTAATGATATCTTTGCACAACCAATCCGTATAGGGTTTAGCCCCGATAAAAATATATAATGCATCGGCATTTACTGTTTTAACCTCATTGGTTTGCAGGTTTTGAATAGATAGCTGATGCAGGTTGGCTTCGCCCAGCGCCTCGGTAATTTCGCTACAAGGCATCAGCGTGATGTTATTTACGCCGTCTATCTGGTCGATCAGATAGGACGACATAGTTTCGGCCAGGCTTTCCTTACGGATGAGGATAAAAACCTCTTTAGCGAATTTAGAAAGGTACATGGAAGCCTGCCCTGCAGAGTTACCGCCACCTACTACATAAACGTGCTTATCCTTGCACGAAGCGGCCTCCGTCATCGCGGCACCATAGTAAATGCCCGCGCCCGTGAATTTATCTATCCCTTTGGTAGTTAACTGGCGGTAGTCTACACCTGTGGTAATGACGATAGACCTGGCGATCACTTCGGTGCCATCTTCCATCGTCAGCGTTTTATAATTGTCCTTCAGCTTAATTTCCTTTACGGCCTGCGGCGATAAAAAATCTGTACCGAAGCGTTTGGATTGGGTGATAGCCCTGCGGGTCAGGTCTGCTCCGCTTAAGCCTGCCGGGAAGCCGAGGTAGTTCTCTATCCGCGAGCTGGTGCCTGCCTGCCCACCCGGTGCTTTTTTCTCGATCAGTAAAGTTTTTAAACCCTCCGATGAGCCGTAAACCGATGCCGCTAACCCCGCCGGGCCGGCACCAATGATCACCACATCGTATAGTTCGTTTTTAACAGTATGGTTCAGGCCGATCTTTTCGGCGATATCCTTTACAGGCGGGGCTTTCAACAGTGTGCCGTCGGCAAAAATAATGGCAGGTAATTCTTTGCTATCTATTTTATTTAAGCCAATCAGTTTCTGCGCCTCTTCCGTATTGGCATCCAGCCACAAATAGGGCACCAGGTAGCCCGAAAGGAATTCTTTTATATCGTGCGATTTGGGCGAGTATTGATATCCTATCACTTTTATTCCCCTAAAATCGGGGCGGTAGTGGCCCTGCCAGTCTTCGAGGAGATCAGTTAATATAGGGTACAGCTTTTCCTCGGGAGGGTCCCAGGGCTTGGTTAAATAATAATCCAGCTTTACCTCATTAATGGCTTTTATGGCGGCATCCGTATCGGCATAAGCCGTTAGCAGAACCCGCTTGGCGTTAGGGAAGATATTTGTAGTGCGGCATAAAAAGTCAACGCCCTCCATCTCCGGCATGCGCTGATCACTCAGAAAAAGAGCCACTACTTCGCCTTTATTTTTTAGATCGAGCAGGCTGTCTAAAGCCTCTTTGGCCGATGCGGTGCTCAGGATGCGGTAGTTTTCGCGGTAATGATCTTTCAGGTCGCGGCTTATGGCGCGCAGTACCTGCTGGTCGTCGTCAATAACAAATATGATAGGTAGGCTCATGTTCTTTTTTAGCAATTAGTTGTCATTCAGGGGGAAGCAAACAGTAAACTCGGTGCTGCCGGGTATCGAGCTTACTTTAACCGTGCCATTGTGCTGGCGAATAATGCGGGTAACAACATCCAACCCAAGCCCGGTGCCTTTGCCCATATCCTTGGTGGTAAAAAACGGGTCGAAAATTTGCGACTGTAATTCCTGTGGGATGCCGGGGCCATTGTCTTTAATGTACACACAAACGTACGGGCCGTCTTGTTGCGTGCGGATCTCCAATATACCGTCTGTGCTGCCCTCCAGCGCATCGATAGCATTGTCAATGATATTGGTCCATACCTGGTTCAGTTCGCCAGCCAGGGCCTTTACTTGCGGCAGGCCAGTGTCAAAGTTCTCTACTATTTTAATGTTGCCCTTTTTTAATTTATAGTTGAGCATGGTCAGCGTGTTGCGGATGCCGGAGTGGATATCCAGCAGTTGCTTGCTGCTATCCTTATCCATGTGGGTAAAGGTTTTTACAGAACTCACCAGTTCCGATATACGGCCGGACGATTCCTTGATGTCCGATACCATCTTTTCTTCCAGCAGATAATTGTTCATCCACCCTAAAACTACATTGAGCTGCGGCATAGGCGTACAATGGTTTATGTGCTCCAGGTCGTCGGGTGTGAAGCCAAACTCTATAAAGTTTTCGGCAATTTCGAAGTCTTTGATGCCGTGGTCGTTCAGCCAGTCGTTCAGAGCGTCTTCCTGATCGGCGCGCTGCATCATCGTGAGGGCAGGGCGGTCTGTTTGCTGGGTCTTGCTGATCAGGATCTCGTTAATGGTATCAATCTTTTCGGGGGCTATCTGCAAGCTTGCCACATCTTTAAATAGCAGGGGCAAACGTTTTACCTGGTTCTGCAGGGACGATGCCCCACGGGTAATGGCCGATGCCGGGTTGTTCAACTCGTGCGCCAGCCCTGCAGATAATTTACCGAGCGCGAACATTTTTTCGTTCTGTTGCTGTTGCGAGGTAAAATCGCGGATGCGGCTGGTCATGGTGTGTACCAGGGCCTCGGTGAGTTCGTAATGTAGTTTAACGGCCTCCAGTATCTGGGGTTTGTAAACCCGGAACATCCTCATCTTCTCGATCACTTCGCCATAGCCAAAAGTGTTAACCGCCCTGCTAAAGGGCAGGTAACCGGTTATGGCCTGCGGTTTTATCACCACTATCTCGCGCAATTTTCCGTTTTGCTCGGCGCAGATGCGCATGCGGCCTTGCAGTATCACGTAAGTACGATCTAAAGGGTCGCCTTTTTCAAAGAGGCGGGTACCTTCTTCAACCTCAATGGTTTCGCCGTTATCCATAAACCATTGCAACTGATCATCGGGCACGGTTTGCAACGTAGGGATGGCTTTAAGATCGGCAAGTGTAATGTTTTTCATGGCTCCATAAAATTATGGAAAAAGATCAACATCAAGGGAGAATCGTGAACTTGTTTCCCGGTGTATGAAGATTGGAGCCGCAGTTTGTTAAAACTGCGTGAGCATACAGAAATAAATTCGATATAGCTTTTTTTACATCCACCTAAACTTATAAAATTTACAATTACAGTTATAGCACATATACCTTTTAAAGGGCACCCAAAACAGCAGGGTTTTTAAAACAGCATGGCGATGGATCCTATCTACATTGGTAGTGCTGCAAGATGGACATTCGGTTTTTTTGAGATATCGTTTGGCTGATAATTCAATAACTGGTGATTGCTCCATAAAATATGACTTGGGGGTACGGCTAATCGCTTACCGTTATAAGATGAGTATTTACCGGGCAAACTTGCCCGGTAAGGTACAAGATGAGATGCAACAACAGCCGTTAAGCTATCATTGGAATAGTTGTAGTTACAGCGTAAAGGCGTAACAGTAACGCGGATTAAAAAGACAGGTTTTGTCTGCGGAACAGGATCCTGTCGATGCGGTTGCCCACAGCGGCTATAACGTGTTCATCCAAAAAATCTTCGTTTCGCTGCATCCATTCGCTGCCCATTTTAAAGAGCATAGCGGCTTTACCGTCGGCAAATTTAACATTCCAAACATGCCACGATTTAAAGTATGCGCTGGTGATCTCAATAAGCTGCGCGGTGCCGTCGGGTAATTTGATTTTGTGTTTCATAGGGTATATGGTACAACTATTTGCTATAAAGACGTTGAAAAATGTTGGTTATTGTGTAGGGAGTGCATAACAAAGTTATCAGCAGTTCAATTTTCTTTAAAGTGATTTGAATATGAAGGGTTTATCGTTTAAGAATAAATTGTTTACAGTAACTAAATGTCATATAACGACTTAATTAATTTATTATCGGTGATAAAGCCATAAATGTGCTGAGTTAGCTATTATTAAGGGTAACTTCAGCAAAAGCCAGATACTCAAATATATGACCATGGAATTAGTAAAAGACAAAAGCCCCGAATTTAACCTTGGGGCAGACCAGCTCCGCATCTTCTTTATAGATCATTTAAACAGAATCTATTGCGCTAAAGAACACTTAGTTAATCGCCTGCCCGAGATAATCGAAGATGCAAATTTCTCTGACCTTAAATATGCAATTGAAGAAACATTAACAGATGTTGAGGCGCAAATAAGTCGGATGGATGAGGTCTATATTCTACTGGACGCCGAAAAATCTTTTGCAAATTGTGACGGGCTGATTAATTTTATCGACGAGTCTTTTGATTGCATTTTTAAACAAGTTTCAGATGCCGCAATCCGGGATATGAGTATTTTGTCTTACATGATAAATATTGAAAGTATGGAATTGGCATCTTTTAAAGTACTGCAACTCATTGCGGGGAAGTTCGAGAATAAGCAAATCAAACAACTCTTAAAAGAAAACTTTGACGAAGCCACTGCTGATCGAGCCTTGCTGTTGCTGATACTTGTCAAGTACATGAAGGATTAGGTTAAGAAGGGAGCCGTTAGCCCCTGGCCTTTTTCCATTCTACTTTCATCGCTTGATATGCGGGCTGTGCTTCGGCCTGTTTGTATAGCTTGTAGAAAACCTGTGCGGCGCGTGCTTTCTCTTCATCACCTGTTCCGCGGTCCAGTTGCTGATAATTATTACCTGCATCATACTTTTTACCGCCCTTGTAATTGGCGTACCGCCCGGCACGGGTAAAACCCATCTGCAAAAACTTACGGGCCATATCGGCACCTACAAAATCTTTTTGCGCTATATAATCTAAAAATAAGCGGTAAATCTTTTCGCTGCTTTTTTCAGCTATCTCTACCGTTTTAAAGCGCCAGTATTGGCCTATCTCGCTTTTATAAGGTTCGCAGATCAGTACGCCCTGCTCGCCCTTGCCTACGCGGTATTCTTCGGGATTGGCGCGGTAGTCGGTGTCGGGCCGCCAGTGGTAGGCTGCCTTGTCGAAGTTGAGGTAGGAAGGTTTATCGGCCATTCATCATAAACTATATTGCAGGTGGTAGTGTGTGCCACCCAATAATGTTTTTTCGCCCTGCACTTTAAAGCCCATTCCCTCGTACAACTGTTTTGCTTTATCATTTCCCTTACTCACTAAAAGGCCAACCGCAGGCTGTTTCAATGCTGCTGCTTTTGCTATCAAGTCCTTTAATAACTTTTTGGCAATGCCTTTTCCTTGTTGAGTAGGGTCAACTGCAAGGCAATCGATGTATAACTCACCGGGTTGGGTTTCATCCTCAGGCTGGCCTGTAAAGCCCTGGTTAGAGCGAGTATATTGAAGAAAGGGCCGGCGTAGCTTATCCAGTTCGGCACCGTCATACGCCATGATCATCCCGCTAACACCTGTACCCTCATCCCAAACTAAAATGTTTTGGTGACTGTACTGGTTGCCCTTTAAAGCAATAAAGCGTTCGAATAATGCCAACTGCACCGATGTATCTGAGCTATTGGCAAATTTTGCGGCCAAATCGCCCATGGCTAATAGTATCAAAGGAGCAATTCGAGGTGCGTCGAGTGTATTGGCTGGGCGGATCATGGAGTGTGGGTCGTTTATCTATCCGTTAGGCAGTTTATCCAGCTTAAAATAGCCTAAATGGATCACATCTTCGGGCTGGCCTTGCGATGCGGTTATCTGGATATGATAGCGATCTTTTTGAGCGGGCGACAGGATATCATCGATCCTATAAATATCATCCACATCGATGCCATATTTTTCGTCGATATGCGAGTTAGCACCCTTAACGGCGGCAATGGTTTGCGATTTAAAAAATTCCGTTTTTTTGGAGTTTTGAACTGCGCCAACCCGGTCGTCCTGTACGGATAGGACGGTGTAATGCTGCTCTTCGAGTTTATTGGCCTGGTAACCGCCCAGGTTTACAAAAAATAGTTTCTTGGCAGAGGGTTCTGTTACATCTTCTTTTAAAACTACCTGTACGTTATAACCATCAATATGGGTAACTAACCGCCAGCCATCTATATGGATACTTGACCCTGCTTCGGGCCAAAAGGCTTTAATATCCGGTACTAATTCTTTTAAACTGCGGGCTATCCCAAAAAAGTAGTCATGCTGCTCCACATTACGTTTTGGTGCTTTAGAGCCCAATAGCAGCATGTATAATTTAGGTTGAGTATCGGTTTGTATCTCGTGCATATTTTTTTATTCTTTGACCACCACATCTTCATCAAACATACTTGTGATGATCCTGGCCGATGCTGCTTCGCAAAAATCAAGCCCGGAATAATCAGGGTTAAAGCCACCAATATAGGGTACA
Source organism: Mucilaginibacter glaciei (assembly GCF_014773245.1). GTDB lineage: Bacteria > Bacteroidota > Bacteroidia > Sphingobacteriales > Sphingobacteriaceae > Mucilaginibacter > Mucilaginibacter glaciei. The sequence goes on from NZ_JACWMX010000003.1 coordinate 312,430, forward strand.
GCCATCATATAGATGCGGTCGTTAAGCGCGCCGTAAGTATCAACTACCTGGAAATTATCATTAATGGCCACGCCTGATACCTGCAGATAATAATCACCACTGGTATCGGTGGTTACCTTTTGCCCTGCTTCCATTGCTTTCAACCCTTCGGGGGCATCCTTGAATTTTAATTTTGCAGGGGTGATTGTTCTTTTATCGATCAAGCCGGGGTAGGGTATCTCTTCAAAAGGAAGATGCGGCTGGCCAACCGAATCGACGTAAGTATCAAATTTTACCGACTGTTGTTTACCGGTTTCGTCGGTATACTTGTAGGTAGCGCCGCCGATTTCTCCGGGTTCAACTTCGCCATCCTCTCCCACACTGATCAATTCTAAAGCACCGGCAGCATGCATTGCCAGCATTTCATCGCATGAGCTTTGCGGGATGTAGGCAATTACTACCGATATGAGCGGCAACAATGTTTTTTGTAACCGCAGCATATCCTCTGCCGAAAAGTGCTTGGCCGGATAATTCATGGCAAAGCTAAGTACCCCCAACATTTCTTTCCAATAAACGGATTTACGTTGCTTAATAGAGCGTTCGGCTTCGGCATATTCTTCCTTCATCAGTTCAAACGGGTCGGCGTTTTCGCGCTGTTGCATCACTTCATCGACAAAATCTTCCATCCGCATATCTTTTATATGTGCATAGAATTCAGGGTCTTTATCTTCAAAGATTGCTTTAAAGTCTTTCTCAAAAATAAAATCAAGCGACAAGAACCCGCCGTTTTGTTTGATATGTTCGGTTATCTCATCTTCGGTCAACAATGAGCTATTGCTCAAGTGCGAATCTTCCAGGTGAAACCTCACAGCGGGTAACAAGCCGTTACGCGAGTGGAGGATGATCTTAAATTCGCTACTTTCCGGATAGGTGGTGTAGGTGGTTTTCCCACTGTCATTTTTTGAGAATGCACCATTATGTCTACCCAGCGTGCGGATCGCGTCAACTGCAGTAAGCGATGAACCCCTCACGGCAACCGCGTGGTTGGCCTTAAGCCCTAACTTATCCGGCGGGTAAGGAGAATCGAACCAGCCCTTTACCTTGCCCTCATATTTTTTGGGCCAATTGTGGCCGGTGCAAACCACCACCTGATCAAATTCGAACTTATTTTCGTAATTTATTTCCACTTGTACAATTTCCTTTTCGGCAAAGTCGGTAATATTGGTTACGGTGCTATTATAATGAACCTCAAAATCAATACCCTCATTTTTTGCCTGTTGCTGCAGCATAGCAAACTGGTCTGATAAGTATTGCCCGAAAAGTAAGCGGGGCAATACCTTGTAATCATTAAATTTTGAGGGGTCGAGATGGAATTTGTCCAGCGTGTCTTTAGGTACGGTATTTATCCAGTCGGCTACCGATGTAACCAGCTCAGGAATTTCGTTTCCCGATACGTTGGTAATATGTTCATCATTAGCGCCATATTTGCTGTAAGGCATTCCCGATCCCAACCTGTCGCCTCTCTCAAAGATATTGATGGAAAGACCGGTAATTTTGGATTCCACCAGCCTTTTAAACATAAAAAGGGCACTTGGGCCGCCGCCAAGTATGGCAATGTGTTTCTTATTTTTCAATTTTATTAATGATTACGACATGACGTGTGTATAATCAATCGAAAAATAGCTAAATTGTTTGATGCAAAAAAAGGAATTATTGAGTGAATATATCAGTTAAATATTCCTTGGCAAAATAGCACGCCCGAAAGTGATTTAGGAACTGATTTGTAAAGAAGCGTTGGCTTATTTTGCTGCCAGGGCCTCGCCTTCAAAAACTATTCCCTGCCATCCATGTGCCATAAATTGCCTGATGTTTTGATGATCCGTAGCGGTCGGGTTATCTAATACGGCGCCATAGTGCTCGGCAAAGAGGCTGAGCGTATCATCTTCACTTAAACTATTCAATCCGGCGAAAGAAAATACTTTTGCGCTCCCCTGGTTTTGTGAGGCGTCATTATATACTTCGCCGTTTTTAAAAGCTGTTGGCGTATGCGTGTAGTGTTGTTCTATAAACGCGATAACTCCTTTAAAGTCAATTGAACCATTTTTAACCCCGGTAATAAGATCTACTATTTGATTTTTCATTTAAAATTTGATGTTGATCGCAAAAATAAAGAAAAGGTTTAGTTGTAGGAGATGAGGTGTAGAACTAATAAAATTTCCTGCATGAGGGATTAAAACAGAAAGCCGTAAAAGCAAGAAAGCCCTCAACTTTCGTTGAAGGCTTTTTGTGGTATCAGCTGGGATCGAACCAGCGACACAAGGATTTTCAGTCCTTTGCTCTACCGACTGAGCTATGATACCGCTCCGTTTAAGGTTTGCAAATGTAGCGTTTTTTTTATTTCTGAAAAGTTTTTTTTAAGAAATATCACAAAATTGAAGCTGCGACTATGTTACAAGATAATTCTGCTCTTGAAATTCAGGGGGTTAGGCGTAGAATAATTATTGATTATTTTTTCAACTTTACAAATCTTGCAACGTTAAAACAATTGCATACTTTAGTCATTAATTTACTATGCACGCATAACATAATGGTTGGACAGGTTATCTTTATTATCATTTTACTGGCAGCTGCTTATTTGTTTGGCAAAAATGCGGATAAGATTAGGCGCAATATTTTGTTGGGGCGCGATGTGGACCGCAGCGACAACTCCGCTGCCCGCTGGAAGATAATGGCTAAAGTAGCCCTGGGCCAAACCAAAATGGTAAAGCGCCCCGTAGCAGCCGTAATGCATTTTTTCATATACGTTGGGTTTGTTATCATTAACCTGGAAGTGCTGGAGATTGTAATCGACGGTATTTTTGGTTCGCACCGCATTTTTGCGAAACCACTGGGCAGCCTTTATGGCTTGCTGATAGGCGGGTTTGAAATATTGGCCTTGTTGGTATTGGTATCCTGCGTGGTTTTCCTGGCCAGGCGCAACATTATTAAATTAAAGCGTTTTAGCGGTACTGAAATGACCGCCTGGCCAAAATCGGACGCGAATTATATTCTTTTTATTGAGATACTGCTGATGACGGCCTTCCTGACTATGAACGCTGCTGATCATAAATTGCAATTGCTGCATTTTGGGCATTATGCGGCTGCAGGCAGCTTTCCGGTAAGTGACCTATTAGGCCCATTACTACCGGCCAATGCAACCACGTTAGCAACTATCGAGAGAGGATGCTGGTGGTTTCACATCATAGGTATTCTGGCATTTTTAAATTATTTGCCTTACTCCAAGCATTTCCATATCCTGCTGGCTTTCCCCAATGTTTATTACTCAAACTTGGAGCCAAAGGGTGAGTTTAGTAATACGGCTTCCGTTACCAACGAGGTGAAGGCGATGCTTGACCCATCGTTCGTACCCGAAGCTACCGAGGTAAGCCGCTTTGGTGCAAAGGATGTGACCGACTTGACCTGGAAAAACCTGATGGAGGCTTATACCTGTACCGAGTGCGGCAGGTGTACATCTGTTTGCCCGGCCAACATTACGGGCAAGCTGTTATCGCCGCGTAAGATCATGATGGATACCCGCGACAGGTTAAACGAGGTAGGGAATAATATGGACAAGCACGGCAAGGATTACACCGACAACAAAACCTTATTGGATAATTATATTACCCGCGAAGAATTGTGGGCTTGTACTACTTGTAATGCCTGTGTAGAAGCTTGCCCGGTAAATATCAACCCATTGGAGATTATTACCGAGATGCGCCGTTACGTGGTGATGGAAGAATCGCAAGCCCCTGCCAGCCTAAATAATATGTTCGGCAACGTGGAGAACAACGGTGCGCCATGGAAATATAGCCAGGCGGATAGGTTTAACTGGGCGGAGAAAGAATAGCATTAAATGTGCAAATGTGCGGATGTGTAGATGTGCAATAAAAATTGAAACTAAAAAATGGAAGATACAACAGATATTAAATACACACAGTTTATAGAAAAAGTGGCCGCTACCAAGTTGGTTTGGGGGCTTAAAAGCAAAACAGGCTGGGCCAATACGGAGTCGGCAGAGGATGAAGAAGTTGGTGTGGTGCCATTCTGGTCGGACAGGGCTTTGGCAAAGATCAGCGCCCGCGACGAGTGGAAAAGCTATGTGCCTACTGAGGTACCACTGGCTATTTTTTTAGAAGATTGGTGTGTAGGCATGGCGGAAAATGAAACCCTGATTGGTATTAATTTCGATGCCAAGATGCTGGGTACCGAAGCCGAGCCGGAGTTAGTTGTATTTGATATTTTGACGAGATTAAAGGCAATCAATTCGGCTATCAAGTTTACCAATTACATCAGCATAGATGAATTTATTACAGAGATAAGCGAAGAGCAATAGCATGGAGCAAAAGATACCAACCATGGCCGCAATGGCTGCCGAAGGCAAAGAACCCGAAATATTGTTTTGGGTAGGCTGCGCCGGGAGTTTTGATGAGCGAGCGCAAAAGATAACCCGCGATATCTGCAAAATTCTGCAGCATGTAGGCATGAGCTATGCGGTATTAGGCACGGAAGAAAGTTGTACCGGCGATCCGGCAAAACGGGCTGGGAACGAGTTCCTGTTCCAAATGCAGGCTATGACTAATATCGAGGTGCTGAACGGTTACAACATTAAAAAGATAGTAACCGGGTGCCCGCATTGCTTTAACACTATCGCTAACGAGTATCCCGGCCTGGGGGGTAAATACGAAGTGATCCATCACACACAATTGATCCAGGGGCTAATAAATGAAGGCAAGTTAAAGGCCGAAGGTGGTGAAAGCTTTAAGGGCCGCCGCATTACCTTTCATGACCCTTGTTATTTAGGCCGGGGCAACAATATTTACGAAGCGCCACGCGCCGCTTTAGAGATCCTGGATACCGAACTTGTAGAGATGAAACGCTGTAAAAGTAACGGCCTTTGCTGCGGTGCTGGCGGCGCTCAGATGTTTAAGGAACCCGAGCCGGGAAAAAAGGACATCAACATGGAGCGTATGATCGATGTGCTGGAAGCCAAAGCGCAGATAGTAGCGTCGGCCTGCCCGTTTTGCATGACCATGATGAGCGATGGCGTGAAACACATGGACAAAGACCAGGAAATTAAAGTGCTGGACATTGCCGAGATAACGGTAAGGGCTAACGGGTTGTAATTATTCGATTAAAAGGGTAAAAAGGTTTACAAAAGTTTACACTTTTTGAGTGAAAAACACCTTAATATTATGAAAATCAATTATATACAAAAAAGGTGGGTTTACACTCATCACATCTTCTTTTTTAAATAAATCATAACCCTTTCGCCTTTAAAAATAGGAACGCCTGCTTCAAACTATCCAACCTCGAGGATGCAATCTTCTTAACCGGTATGCTCAAAGTTGTAGCCATAGAGTCTACATCGCCTTTGGGGTCATCATAGGTTTGGATGATGATATCGTCGGTTTGGGTGTGTACTTGCAAGGTGTCCGTCTGGCCTGTTCCGGGCAGGTAGTCAAGGCCGGTAAACCGCTTTACATTAAACGAATAATACTCTTGTTTACCCTGTTGATAAGTTTTTCGTAAACGGATAAAATGATCGGGTGTGAGCATGATCTCGTACTTCTTCAGCTTAGGCTCAACGGATGGATCATAGCTTTCCGTCAGGAATTTATTGCCCCAGCTCACCCACTCCTGTTCGCCCATAAAAGTAGCAAAGCTGTACAGAAACGCAGTTGTGGCCAATAAAAGTACGATAAGCAATGCTTTTTTCGTTTTGGGTAGAAGTGATGTTAGCATGACAACTATTAATATCTCCAAGTTAATAAATTGAATAAATTTGCTGTATGGAATTTTCTTCACAATCAAGGGTTTGGGTCTATCAATCTGACAGGAAATTAACGCCTGAAGAAGGTGTGCAAATACAAACGCACCTGGACAATTTTACCCGTAGCTGGACAGCGCACAATAACCAATTAAAGGCCAAAGCCGAGATCCGCTATAACCGTTTTTTGGTGCTGATTGTTGACGAAACCCAGGCGGGTGCAAGTGGCTGCTCCATAGATAAATCGGTTAATTTTATGAAACAGCTGGAACAGCAGTTTGGAATTAATTTATTCGACCGTTTTAATCTTGCTTACCGTGATGGTGAAGAGATTAAATCGGTTCCCCGCCATCAGTTTGAAGATTTGCTTAAGGCAGGCACCATTCATACAGAAACTATCGTGTTTAATAACCTTGCCCAAAATGTTGCCGAGTTGGAAACCAAGTGGGAGGTGCCATTTAAGGATAGCTGGCATATTCAGTTGTTTAGGGATCTGGTAGTTGCTTAAAATTATTAAATTTGTTTATGACAACTTTCACAGTGCAAATTAATGATAGCGATGCGGAGGTGGTTTTAGCTGTTTTAAAGAAGTTTAAGGCTAAGATCACTCAAGTTCCGAAAGAAAGCGAACTTACTCTCGAGATAATGGAAGCATTGCATGAGGTTAAGCAAATGCGGCATGGTAAGTTAAAATCATTAAGCCTGGATGATATTTGATGCCGCACACTATAATTTACTCATTCCGATTTATCAACAAAGCTAAAACTTTAAAAAAGAAACATTTATCGTTGGTTTCTGACTTAGCAGAACTTGAAAAAGAATTGCTCATCAATCCCAAACAGGGCGATAATTTAGGAAGTGGGCTTTACAAAGTAAGGCTTGCAATAAAAAGTAAAGGTAAAGGAAAGAGTGGGGGCTATAGGGTAATCACTTATTTGATAACTGAATCTGATCAAAGTATAACTATAAACATGCTGGCCCTTTACGATAAGAGTGAAGAGGGTAGTATAAACAAAAGTCTGCTGCTGAAATTTATAAAGGAATTGTTTTAAAAGATCATGTTCATCATCAGTTTAAACTACATTGTTCCATTAGCGGAACTTGATCAGCACATGGAGGCCCATGTGAATTATCTGAAGAAATATTATAAAGCCGACGTATTCATCATGAGTGGCCGTAAAGTGCCGCGTACGGGTGGTATCATCATTGCCCAGGCAGATTCAAAAGAGATACTGCAAAAGATTATCGCCGAAGATCCGTTTCACAAATATCAATTGGCCGAGTTTACCATTACGGAATTCCTGCCGTCCCAGTCACACCCGGACCTGAAAGGTCTGATCCGGAATTAATCGGCAGCATTGCTATTGGGCAATATTAAATGATCCAATAACGGTATGTTTGGTGCCGTCGCCATCGTCGGTAGCTAATACTTTGAAGTAACCGCGAATGTGGTATGACTTATCTATTTTGACAAAAGTTGTGGTCTTTACTTTACCGCCGCCATCATCTGCCAGCTTGAAATTTTTGTAAAGCAAACCTAACAGGTCATTAGCTCTTTCTCCCTTACTTATCGCACTGAAATTTAGCTGGAAGGTTACTTCTGGTGTGGTTTGGCTTGCAAGGATCTGGGTGTAACCTGTAGTTGCTTGTGCGTCCGGAGCGGTAACAATTGCAGTAGGGGCAGTTAAGGTAACGGTTTCGCCGCCATCTACCTGGAATACGATGGTGTTGACTGCGCCTATCGGTATGGTATAAGTAGCGTCCACCGGCGGATCGATGCCGTTGTCAACTTTCAATAGGTGTTCCCGTAGTTATAGCTTTAGAGGGGTATATAGGCGGATCTTTTTTGCAGCCGCTCACAAGTACAGCAATTATGCAGAGAAAAAAAAAGGCAGGTAGCAGCCTCATAATTAAGTAGATTGGTAAGGCTAATTTAAGAAGTTTTAGATAATAAAAGAGGCAGGTCATCCTGAATTTCAGGATCTCGCAGGCTGACAACTTCCTACTATGTACCTGTGAGTGGGATGCCGAAAGAAATTAGGCGTGACGTGATTATATATATCCTTTAAAAATCTAACGGGCCCATCCTGCGCATATTTGCCCGTATAAGGTATTGCCTGCGTTTAAGATATTTGGTTGGATGCGTTGCCGACCATTTAAGCGGACTTGGGAAAATTACCGCTATGGCAGCTGCCTGCCGGTTGGTAAGGTTAGCCGCAGGCTTATGAAAGTACGCTTGCGATGCGGCTTCGATACCGTAAATGCCGTCGCCCATTTCAATTACGTTAAGGTAAACTTCCATGATGCGTTTCTTGCTCCAGAAGGTTTCTATCAACACGGTAAACCAAGCCTCGAACCCTTTGCGGACAAAGGAGCGGCCGGGATATAAGAATACGTTCTTGGCCGTTTGCTGGCTGATGGTGCTGCCGCCAATCAGCTTTTTGCTTTTCTGGTTCTTAATTATGGCTTTTTGGATAGCGTGGAAATCAAAGCCATGGTTTTCCAGAAAAGTTTGGTCTTCGGCGGCAATGGCAGCGCGCTTCATGGGGTCGGCAATATTATTGAAACTCACCCATTTTTTATCAACCTTCCAGTCCAACCCGCGGCCTTTGCGCTCAAAGCCGCGCTGTACCATTAACCAGGTAAAGGGTGGGTTTACAAAGCGATATAATAGCACGCCAGATAAACTTGCCACCACAAAAACGATCACAGCCAGTTTAACAACCCGCCAAACAAGTTTAAAAAAACTGCCCAATTTTGATCCGGATTTTGCCGACCGGGAGTTTGTTTTTGTTGTGCGTTTCACGTTTATGCTATCTGTTTAAATAACAAAGGGCGCCTGGTAAAACCAAACACCCTTTTATAATTCTAATTTCGGTAAAGCTAATTACTCAGCAACTACTGAAAAAGGAACCTGTACTTTCACTTCTTTGTGCAGGTTAACTATTGCGGTGTAATCCCCAACAAATTTAGGCTCCTGATCAAAAGTGATACGGCGACGGTCAACTTCAAAACCTTCTTTCTTCAAGGCATCAGCTACCTGGATGGTATTGATAGCACCGAAGATTTTGCCGGTTTCGCCAGCTTTAGCACCGATAGTAAGTTTAACACCTTCTAAACGGGCTGCGATAGCGTCAGCGTCTTTACGTATTTTATCTTGTTTGAACTGGGCTTGTTTTAAGTTTTCTGCTAAAACTTTACGAGCACTTACAGTTGCTAATGTTGCGTAACCTTTAGGGATAAGAAAGTTGCGGCCATAACCTGGCTTTACATTCACTACATCGTCTTTATCGCCGAGGTTTTTTACGTCTTGTTTTAAAATAACTTCCATTTTATTTACCTCCGATTATTTTAATGAGTCTGTAACATAAGGTAATAAACCGATATGGCGTGAGCGTTTAACCGCTTGTGCCACTTTACGCTGGAACTTCAAAGAAGTACCTGTTAAACGGCGGGGTAATAATTTACCCTGATCGTTAATGAACTTTAATAAAAAGTTAGCGTCTTTGTAATCGATATACTTAATACCATTCTTTTTAAAACGGCAGTATTTTTTACGGTTATCCTCCACCTTAGGAGCGGTAACGTATTTAATTTGGTCGTTTGCCATTAGTTGTTTTCCTCCACTTTAGCTGCAGGTTTTTTGTTGAAAGCACCGCTGCGTTTTTTATCATTGTAAGCAATGGCATGTTTATCCAAAGCAATGGTAAGGAAGCGCAAAACACGCTCATCGCGCCTTAATTCAACTTCCAGTTTGTTAATTAAATCACCCGGAGCCTTGAATTCAGTTAAGTGATAGTACCCTGTAGTTTTCTTCTGAATAGGGTACGCTAATTTTCTCAAACCCCAATTATCCTCCTGGACAATTTCGGCTCCGCCATCAGTTAAAGTTTTGCTGTATTTGGCAATTGCCTCTTTAGCAGTCTCATCTGATAACAACGGGGTTAGAACGATCACGATTTCGTACTGTTGCATTATTATTTGATTTTTAATTATTTATCCCTGTATATCGGGGCTGCAAATGTAGTAAGAATTATTTAAACAACAAATACCTGTATAGCTAAAATGCGCGTAATTTAAATAATCTGATAATCAATACCATGAACTGATAAATGTGGTGTTTTCCGCTTTTCGTCGTCGTTGATAAACCTTGCTTTTTTGATTGTGATTTTATGCAGGCTTTTCCTTGCAATTGGTAATGATTTAGTAATGATTAGGTTATATAAACGTTAAAACTTTTGGTGTGCTTTACAAGTATCTTATAGTACGCAGTTTTTAATTTAAACCCCATTGTTATGCAGTTTTCAGAAAGCAGGTACCAGGAAGCAGGACACGAAGTTTTTAAGTACGACACCTTGTTTTTACAAGCACCTGATGAAGAGGAAGAGCCTATAGAGGGCGACTGGAATGACGAAGACGACGAAGATTTTGACGATCGGCTGGAAGCGGAAAACGACACCCGGGAAATTCGTGTAGGGGATGATGTGCGCGAGCCCGACCCTGAAGATGACGACCACCTGCCGGATGATGATCTGCAATAGGGCGACCTCTGATTTATTCACAATCCTGATTTGAGGTTTTAAGTTTATGCAATTGTTGCTAACTTAGTAGCTGTGGATAATTTCATAGTTTCAGCACGTAAATACCGCCCGGCAACATTTGAAACCGTTGTTGGCCAGCAGCATATCACTAATACGTTAAAAAACGCTATTAAGAATAATCAGCTGGCGCAGGCGTTTTTATTCTGCGGGCCGCGTGGAGTAGGTAAAACTACCTGTGCCCGTATCCTGGCTAAAACTATCAATTGTACCGATCTGCAACCCAACGGCGAAGCCTGTGGTCATTGCGATAGTTGCCGCGCCTTCCAAAACGGAAACTCGTTTAACGTGCATGAACTGGATGCGGCATCAAACAACTCGGTTGATGATATCCGCAGCCTGATAGAGCAGGTGCGCATACCGCCGCAAGCGGCCCGCTATAAAGTATATATTATTGATGAGGTGCACATGCTATCGCAGGCGGCGTTCAACGCATTCCTGAAAACGCTGGAAGAGCCACCTAATTACGCCATATTTATATTGGCCACAACCGAGAAGCACAAGATCCTACCCACCATATTATCGCGTTGCCAGATCTTTGATTTTAACCGCATCCGGGTAGAGGATATGGCCGGCCACCTGGCTAACATCGCCCAAAAGGAAAACATCAGTTATGAGCCGGATGGTTTGCACATCATCGCCCAGAAAGCCGATGGCGGGTTGCGTGATGCGCTCTCTATGTTCGATCAGATAGTAAGCTTTAGCGGCGGCAACGTAACCTACCGCTCAGTTATCGATAATTTGAACATACTCGATTACGATTACTACTTTAACGTTACCGATAAATTGCTGGAAGAGGACAGTGCACAATCACTGTTGCTTTTTGACGAGATCCTGTCCAAAGGGTTTGATGGCGCGCACTTTATCTCCGGCCTGAGCGAGCATTTCCGGAACGTGCTGGTTGGTAAAGACGCATCTACCGTAAAATTGTTAGAAGTAAGTGAGAGTATAAAAGCCCGTTACCTGCAACAATCGCAGGCGGCCAGCGTGTCGTTCCTGCTTTCGGCCATGAATATTGCTAACCAATGCGATATCAGCTACAAGCAAAGCAAAAACCAAAGGTTGCAGGTTGAGTTGGCTTTACTGAAGATGAGCCATCTGCAATCGGTTTTTAATATGGCATCCGCGCCAATGCCGCAAACAGTAGCTGCCCCAAACGGGGAGCTAAAAAAAAAACCTGATACCTCAGTAAATCCGGATCAAAAACCGGCGAATGACGAGGTTTCGATAATGCGCGATGCGCCTATCACGTACCATACAACCGTGGCGGCTAAGTTGCCTGAAGCGGAGGTAAAGACCGCCCCTGTTGCAGAAATAAAAGAAAATGTACCGGCAGAGAAGCCAAAAGTATTTATCCCGAACCTTCACGCGGCAGCTACGTCGGTCAAAATTCCGTCACTGAAAGATCTAACCAAAAAACTTGAAGAAGAAGCTTTGGTAGAAGAGGACCCCTATTTAAAAGGAAACGATAAACAAGCTTTTACGATAGATGATTTTCTGAAATTATGGACCGCCCATGGCGCTAAATTAAAGGCTGAAGGTAAGCCTGTTACCCTATTTGGCATTTTCACCAATGTAACGCCTATAGTTTTGGGCCCGGAGAATTTTGAGGTATTGGTGTCAAACAAAATTCAGGAGGTTGCATTCAGAGATGAACGCCCTTATCTGCTCAACTTTTTACGCACCAGTTTAAAGAACTTTAGTATCGAAGTAAACGCGAGGGTTGAAGAGGTAACTACGGTGCGGAAACCCTACACGGCTGCCGAAAAATTCCAATATATGGTCGGCAAAAACCCACAATTGATTGATTTAAAGAACAGGTTTAACCTGGAGTTTGATTAAAACTTGTTTTACCTGCCAAGGTTATCATAAACTAAAAAGGCTGCTATTTGATAGCAGCCTTTTTAGTTTATTGTAGATTATATGGAATTGCCCGGTGTATCGTTTTTAGGATAACCTTCTTCGTCTAAATCATCGCGATCATCTTCCGGTGTGTGTGCCAGGGCTTCATCGCGGGGGTTAAGTTCTACTATTTTGCCGCTGTCAATGTGCATGCCCAAGGCATCGGCGTCAGTTTCTATTGAGCGGTTTGCATCATATTCGCCATTTACATCATACGGGTTGGCTTCGTCGTAAGTAGAATCCATATCCTCACCATTTTTTACGGTAGTGTCATATGGGTCGGGGTGGTCGTAATCGGGGTTATCACCTTTTACGTCGTACTCAAAACTGTTGTTTTTTTCGTCGTAATTGAGGTTTTCAAGCTCGCCGGTCTCATCTAGTTCACTGTCTGATGGGGTTACAAGGTCTTCCGGGTCAACACTAAATTCTGGTTTTTTATCTTCAGGTGTCATAGGTAGTTTATTTTAGTATACATGTATACGTTAAAAACCCTGCCAAAAACAAAAAGGAATAGAAATATTAACTTGGGCTTAGTAGGATACTTTTTTGCGATAAGACGTAACACCACCAATAGCAAATTTAAGCGTAATGCCATACTGAATAAAGTTATCCTTGCTTGTACCCGCTTTAAAACCGTCTAAGCCATCGCCAAAATCGTGATTATATGTGCCACCGATGTCTACTTTAAAAGAGGGTTCGTCATACTGGTTAAAGAATTTAAATTCGTAACCCAGGCGTATCGGTAAAAAAAGTTCGTTGCTCTTATCTTCGCCTGGCGTAACATAATCAGTAATTACATACGACTGGCGGTTAATGGCGTGCATACTATTCATGATGTAACCGAAACCGGCAGATACATAAAGGTTTTTTAAGCCGTTAAAGAATTTACTATCCGAGTAACGGATCAGTTCGCCCGCCTGTAACTGGCCCCTAAAAACAATCGCTTTATAAACATTGCGAAAATACCTGCCCGACATAGAATTTACGTCGCCACCCTCTAAAATGCCACCCTGTGCTTCCACTACATAATTTACGTAAGGTGTGTAATTGTAAGTGAAACTGATATGTGCAGATGGGGTGCTCCGTATGGTTTCGGCATCGCCATAGACTCGGTTAATGTTGCCGCCAAAGCCCAGGTCATACTGGGCATAGTCATATCCAATTTGTGCTTTTGATAACAGGGTTGCCAAACATAGCATTATAGCACACAGAGTCGTTCTCAAAAGCAATTTTATCATATAAATACTTAACACTACGTGTAATAGGCAGAAAGCTAAATTTTTATAAAAATAGCACAAAGTTTTAAAAAGCAATAATACGTTTAAATTAATTGTTTTTTGCCACAAAATAGTCGGCGTTAATTGTAGGTTAACTAATTGGTTTGAAATCGTATTCGTTAAAATATTTTATTTTAAGTGCCTGTGTTGAATTTTTTGAAATAAAATTTTATGTAAGTTTGACACCGTTAAAAACAGATAATAACCAATAAAAAGAGGTATGTCAAAAATTAAAGTAGTAAACCCGGTAGTTGAACTGGATGGTGATGAAATGACACGCATCATCTGGAAATTCATTAAAGATAAACTGATAGTTCCGTATCTGGACCTTGATATTAAATATTATGACCTGGGTATCGAGTATCGTGATGAGACCGATGACCAGGTTACTGTAGATGCCGCGAATGCTATTTTACAGTATGGTGTGGGTATTAAATGTGCCACCATTACACCTGATGAAGAGCGTGTAAAAGAATTTGGCCTGAAACAAATGTGGCGTTCACCAAACGGCACCATCCGTAATATATTAGATGGTACCGTTTTCCGCGAGCCGATTGTGATGAGCAATGTGCCACGTTTAGTGCCAAACTGGACAGCCCCTATCTGCATTGGCCGCCACGCTTTTGGCGATCAGTACCGTGCTACCGATTTTGTTACTAAAGGAAAAGGTAAACTAACCATAAAATTCACCCCTGAAGATGGTGGCGCCGAGCAGTCATTTGAAGTTTACAACTTTAAGGGCGACGGCGTAGCTTTGGCTATGTACAATACCGATGAGTCTATCCGCGGCTTTGCGCATGCTTGTTTTAACCAGGCATTGATGAAAGGCTGGCCATTATATTTATCTACCAAAAACACCATCCTGAAAAAATACGATGGCCGTTTTAAGGATATTTTTGAAGAGATCTATCAAGCTGATTATAAAACTAAGTTTACCGAAGCAGGGATTACCTACGAACACCGCTTAATTGACGACATGGTTGCATCGGCCTTGAAATGGAACGGTAACTTTGTTTGGGCTTGTAAAAACTATGATGGCGACGTGCAAAGCGACACCGTAGCGCAAGGATTTGGTTCATTAGGCTTAATGACTTCAACCCTGGTTACGCCTGATGGTACTGTAATGGAGGCCGAGGCAGCACACGGTACTGTTACCCGCCACTACCGCGAGCACCAGGCAGGCCGCCCAACATCTACTAACCCTATCGCATCTATCTTTGCATGGACACGTGGCTTAGAGTTCCGCGGGATATTAGATAATAACCAGGAACTGGTTGACTTCTGTAAAGCATTAGAAGAAGTTTGTATCGAAACGGTTGAAAGCGGTAAAATGACCAAGGATTTGGCCATCACCATTAAACCAAAGGTTGAGCATGGTACAGATTACCTGTACACCGAAGAGTTTTTAGAAGCGATCAATCAAAACTTACAAGCTAAATTAGCTAAGTAATAGTTACTGATATTTTATCAGGCCCGTTTGCCGTAAGGCAGACGGGCTTTTTTTTGTTTAGTAGCGCTTGGTTTTCATAAAAAGGTTGTTTGGGAATAAGCTATTTCTTTACCTTAGCGGGCGTTAGCGAATTGGTTTATCAGGCAACCATTTTGCTTTTATATTGTTAAATCCTTACACTTATACATACTACCATGTCAGCATTATATCCGTTAAAATTCAAAACCATATTTAAAGATAAAATTTGGGGCGGCCACAAAATTGAGACCTATCTGCATAAAAACATTGGCAACTTGCCTAATTGCGGCGAAACCTGGGAGATCTCGGGCGTAAAGTCGGATGTTTCTGTGGTGGAGAGCGGCGAGCTGAAGGGCCAGTCATTAGCTGATCTTTTGGAGCAATATAAGGATGAGCTGGTGGGTAAAAAGGTGTATGAGCATTTTGGCAATATCTTCCCGCTGCTGATCAAATTTATAGATGCTAACGACGACCTGAGTGTGCAGGTACACCCTAATGACGAACTGGCTAAGAAACGCCACAACTCATTCGGTAAAACCGAAATGTGGTACGTAATAGAGGCCGATCCCGGCAGCACACTCATTGCAGGCTTTAACCGTGAGATGAACGAGCAGGAATATGTGGACGCCCTGAACAGCGGCCATATTATGGATATACTAAACAAAGAAGATGTTACTGCAGGTGATGTTTACTTTTTGCCGGCCGGCCGGGTGCACACTATTGGTAAGGGGTTGCTGATAGCCGAGATCCAGCAAACATCAGATATTACCTACCGTATCTATGATTTTGATAGGGTGGATGATAAAGGCAATAAGCGCGAGCTGCATACCCAGGAGGCTTTAGCAGCTATTGACTACAAGCATTACCCGGATTATAAAACCCAGTACGTGCCCGCTAAAAATGAGGATGTGCACTTGGTAACCTGCCCTTATTTTACCACTAATATTATGGATTATACCCAAAGCACCAGCAAGGATTATTCTGGCCTTGATTCGTTCGTGATCCACGTTTGTGTGGCGGGCGAGTACACCATTAAGCACAACGATATGGCTTACCCCGTTAAAATGGGCGAGTGTATCCTGTTGCCAAAAACGATTGATAAGGTAGAGTTAAAGACAACATCAGGGTTCAAGATTCTGGAGAGTTACATACAATAAAACGAAGAGAGCCATGAAGAACATAGTTCGGCATGGTTTTATACGAGTTTAACGGTAAACCTTGTACCCACATTTACGGTACTGTCAACACTGATACTTCCGCCTAATGCTTCAACCTGGTTGCGGGTAATAAAAAGGCCTATACCCTTGGCATCCTTGTTTAAGTGGAAGGTTTTATACATGCCAAATACGTCGTTGCCATAGCGTTCCAGGTCTATACCCATCCCGTTATCCTCAACTATCAGGTAAATGTGCTCGCCATCTTTCACTACGCGGCATGTTACCATAGGGGCACGGTCAGGGTGTTTATATTTTAACGCATTAGTTAACAAGTTTTGCAAAATACTTTCCAGGTAGGCCGGTATGTAGTTTAGCTGTGGGGCTTGGCTAAAATCGGCATGTATTTGTGCATCGGTAGCCACAATGCTTCCGCTTAGGCCCGCCAATATATTGTTGTAAATGGTTTCAAAATCAACCATTTTACGTTCCTTACCAATCTCGGTTTGGATCTTTACGATCTCGTCCAGGTGGCCGATTGTTGAATTTAGGCTGTCGCTGATGGTTTTGATGTGTGCAAAGATCTCTTCCCGTTCGTCCTGCAATACAGCGTCGTTATGCAAATCAACCATAAACTGTAAATTACCGGCGTGGCTGCGCAGGTTGTGCGATACAATGTAGGCGAAGTTTTGCAAGCGCTTGTTCTGGTCGTCAAGCAGGTTAATTGACGACTGCATGGTAATACCACGTTTCTTAACGTTATCAATATCCTGAAAGATACCGCGGATGGTGACACATTTTCCGAAGGCATCAATAACGGGCACGCCTTTAGCCCGTACCCATATCACATTATTTTTTGCCGTACGGAAAAGTACCTCGATGTCATATGGCCTGCAATAAATCTGTGCATTTTTAACACATTCGGTAACCAGCGGCCGATAAGCCGGTTCAAAAAAGCTAATGGCTTCCTCAACCTTTAATTTTACTTCGCCGGTCAATTCAAAAATATCATATACATCACGCGATAGTGATAACTGCATGCCAGATATATCTATTTCCCATCCGCCAACTTTCGCAATCCGGCTGGTATCGGCACTTTGGTTTTCTGTTTGTGCCGCCTGCAGCTGGGCAATTTTATATTGATGAATATTGGTAAGCATACCGTATATAACGGTACCATTTGGGGTTTCGATTTTTTCAGAAGTGCTTTCAAACCATTGATACCCATTTTGCTTAGTGAGCAGCCTGATGTGCGCTGGAGTAATAGTGCTTTTTAAAGCCTGGTCTGTAGAGCGCAAAAAGATTTTTTTATCTTCAAAGTAGAGGATATTCTCAAAAAAATTGGGGTATGAACACTCTATCTCGCCGGGCGCATAACCCAGCATGGCGTAAAACCCTGCCGACCAGTTGGTTTTTTTTGTCGCGGTATTATGCTCCCACAACCCGGCATTTACATGATTAATGATGTGCTCAAAATGCTCAATGCTTTCGCCAGAAAATTTGTGCGCTTCAGAAAAACTCATTTCAATTCACTAAATTATAACACCCATGCTAATAAGTATGCCAAAAAAATTTAGCCGTTGCATATACAACCCCTTGTTGTAGCTTTGTAAAATAACATGCGTGATGGGTAGATTTTTTTGCCAAAAAATTACTCGGCGCGCAAAATTATCAAAGTATTTTGAATTTAGTGTATTGAATATAAGCATAATAAGAGTAGAGTTGAAGCAACCTGATTTCATTAAAGGCCGGGCTTAATTCCAGGATTCAGTTGCGTCGGTAGTTTCATTTTTTTATTATACCTACATGATTGATTTTTAAATATCCCAGTGTCATTCGCTTTTCTATACAAATTATTGTTACTTTACTACTACCAATTATAAACTTCATGAAAAGCATTCTCTTTAAAACAGCAACGTTGATTTTACTGGCTTCGTCATTATTCAATGAAGCATCCGCGCAAAAAGCTTCCGCCGCTAAAGTATGGACGCCAGCAAAGGCCAATGCCTGGTATGCGCAGCACAAGTGGATGAGCGGGGCCGATTTTATTCCCAGCACGGCTATTAACCAGTTAGAGATGTGGCAGGCCGATACGTTTGACCCAACTACTATCGACAGGGAACTGGGTTATGCCGAAGGCATCGGCTTTAACACCATGCGGGTGTTTTTATATAGCCTGGCCTGGCAGCAGGATAAGGCCGGGTTTAAAAAACGGGTAGATCAATACCTTGCTATCGCAGCTAAACACCACATCCAAACCATGTTTGTGTTCTTTGACGATTGCTGGAACGCCGGTGCTAAAGTTGGTTTACAACCCGCCCCAAAAACAGGTGTCCACAATTCGGGCTGGTTGCAGGATCCGGGCAACCGCGAGCGGAACGCAGGCGAAAATGCCCTGTTGGAGGCCTATGTAAAAGATGTTTTGACCACTTTTAAGCACGATAAGCGCATTTTGCTTTGGGACTTATATAACGAACCGGGTAATTCAGGTAAAAAGGATGCATCAATGGGTTTACTTGCGAATGTGTTCAACTGGGCACGCGCGGTCAATCCGGATCAGCCGGTATCCGCAGGTTTGTGGGATTGGGGTTTCGAAAAGCTGAACGCTTACCAGGCATCAAATTCAGATATTATAACGTATCACGATTACACGGACGAAAAATCACACTTAAAAACCATCCAGCTTTTAAAAACGCATGGTAAGCCATTGATCTGTACAGAATATATGGCCCGTACCCGCGGCAGTCATTTTAGTAATATCATGCCGATGCTAAAGCAGGAGCACGTAGGTGCACTTAACTGGGGCTTTGTAATGGGTAAAACCAATACTATTTACGCCTGGGACAACCCCATGCCTGATGGTACTGAACCAAAAGAGTGGTTCCACGATATTTTCCGCAAGGATGGTACGCCTTATAAAACGGATGAGGTGGAGCTGATCAAAAAACTGAACGGGAAATAGAAAAATTTAATTATATATAGCGATTTTGAGATCTGTGCTTTCTTAAATTTAAACCTGAAGTCAGTTTCTTTTATTTTTTCTTCCTCTTTATCAATTACTTAAGTTAAAGTTTTTAAAAATATAATAAAGTCTATAGGATTAATAGAATTAATATCTACATTTGTCATGTTAATCGTTCTTTAAATATACTTATCCAGAAAGACAGAGGGAAAGGCCCTATGATGTCTTAGCAACCTGTACCGGCTTAACCGCTTGTAAAAGGTGCTAATTCCTGCTTCGCTGCGTGCGGAGACAGATAAGCTGATTTAAAAGAAATTGAATGCTCACTTGAGCTATTCTCTTTAGCCCAACTACCCGGGCACTCTTAAAAAGCTCATCGCTGTTTCACGGATAATTTTGATTGAAAACATATTTGCAAAAGCATAGCTTTATTGCAACAACAATATTTTAAAACTTAAAAGCAAAATTATGAGCTTACGAATTGGCGACGACGCCCCAAATTTTAAGGCACAAACATCGCAAGGCGAAATTGATTTTTATGAATACCTTGGCGATAGCTGGGGGGTACTATTCTCGCATCCTGCTGATTATACCCCTGTATGTACCACTGAGCTCGGCAAGACGGCATCGCTGAAAGACGAGTTCGAAAAACGTAACGTAAAAGTGATTGCATTGAGTACAGACAGTGCCGAATCGCATAAAGGCTGGATCAGCGACATTAACGAGACACAGAATGTGGAGGTTACCTTCCCGATCATCGGCGACGAGAGCCGCGAGATCTCTCAGGCCTATGACATGATACACCCGAACGCTTCATTAACCGCAACAGTACGTTCGTTGTTCATTATTGGTCCCGATAAAAAGATCAAACTGATCATCAGCTATCCTGCATCTACCGGCCGTAATTTCCAGGAAATTTTAAGGGTGATAGACTCCCTGCAACTAACGGCTTACCACAGCGTAGCAACTCCTGCCGATTGGAAAGATGGGGAAGATGTTGTTGTACTGCCATCCATTAAAACAGAAGATATCCCCGCTAAATTCCCTAAAGGGTTTACAGAGGTTAAGCCTTACCTGCGCACAACGCCGCAGCCAAATAAATAGGCCCTAAGATAAAGTCGCGTGGCCGAGAGGATAGGTATGGGTCTGCAAAACCTTTAACGGTAGTTCGAATCTACCCGCGACGTCCAATTTTTTAAGTTGATTTAGTTTTTCAGGAAGCGACAGGTTGAAGAGCCTGTCGCTTTTGTTTTAAGCCGATTAAGAGAGCTTAGACCGCCGCTGCCGCAAGTGTTCTCACTTGTGGCCCGCATGCAAAGTATTGGGGTCATAATTCCGTTTAAGTATAGCATCCTGTTCGGGTGCTGCAATAGGTTGAAGAACCTGGAGGCTCTCTGTAAGACACCAGTTTGAAACATAACCCGTAATACTTAACCTGTCTAAAAGTTTCAGCGTATCTTTACGTATGAGCAACGCAACTACCCATCCCTGGCCCAAACTCGATTATCACTATTTGAAAGATACAATTGCATCTGTACACATGTGGACGCAGATCATAGGAAAGGTGCGACTGATAAAAACGCCCTGGATCAACCACAGCTGGCATGTTACCTTGTACGTAAGCGCCACGGGGTTAACCACTGGCAGCATGGCTTATGAGAAAGGTGTTTTCCAGATCGATCTGGATTTTGTTACGCATCAGCTGCATATCACTACAAGCGCGGGTAACAACCGTTCATTTGCTTTGGGTGCCGACACTGTTGCACAATTTTATAACACGTTGATGGGTGACCTTCAAGCTTTAGGTATTGATGCAGAGATTTACGCTGTACCTAACGAGGTTGATCCAGCCATCCCATTTGCAGAAAATCATACGCCCTGTAAATACGAAGGCGCTGTGATGCATACGCTATGGCAGGCAATGGTTCAAATTAATAATGTGTTTGTTGAATTCCGGTCGGGGTTTTCCGGAAAATGCAGCCCGGTACATTTCTTTTGGGGCGCGTTTGATTTGGCTGTTACCCGCTTTTCGGGACGTACAGCGCCGTTACATCCCGGCGGTGCACCCAATATCCCGGTTGCCGTAATGCAGGAAGCCTATTCGCAAGAAGTAAGCTCGGCCGGGTTTTGGCCGGGCAGCGAGCAGTTCCCGCAGCCGGCATTCTATTCGTACTGTTACCCAACGCCTGCCGATTACGGTAATCAACAAGTAAGCCCACCCGGGGCTTTTTACAGTAATGAAATGGGCGAGTTCTTTTTGACTTACGAAGTAGTGCAGGCATCAGCAAACCCGTCGGATACGCTGATGCAGTTTTTGCAATCAACTTATGATGCAGCAGCATTAACAGGTAATTGGGACAAGCAACTTCAATGCGATTTGCAAGGGTTGAAAAATAACGTGGGTAAATAGTTGGTTTTGCGTGAGTTGGTTGATAAAGAGTAAATTAAATTAACTATAAAAAAACTTTATGTTGATTTCTTGCTTCTGTCCTTATGAAAAGATGGGTAGAGGGGGAGCGTTTATCAACGATAATTGAAAATAATACAAATATTTCGGAGGCGCACACGCGCAAATTGTACAAAGAGCGCCTTAAAATGCGCCGTTTAAAAGCTTTGAACGATAGGTACCTGTCGCCACCAAAACGAAGTTTTTTTAAATTCTCGCATTTTAAACAACGTAAAAAGAAGTTAGACAAGCAGGAGATTCGATACCGCTACTTTTTGCTTCTGATCCCGATATTACTTATCGTAAGCGTATTGGGCTTTCATTATGAATATAACACAATTGCTTTGGTAAGTTTAGGTTTAACAATGTTGATGAGTTCAACTTCGATATGGATGTATTATTCGAGGCTGGAGAAGATTAAAGCGTAGAAAAGGCGTTTATTTAACAAATTATAATTTGTTAAATAGTTACACGACTGATAATCAAGTGTTCACGTTTGTTCACGATGTTCATGGTGTTCACGTGAACACGTATGCCCTATAGTTTCTGTATACACCAGGTAGTCATGCAGCGCAAATTTTGCACGTTAGTAGTTTTAATGGGCTCAAAAAGTACGCCGCCTAAAACGTCAGTATATTCCAATAGTATCTGCTCATTTACCAGGAAACGTTCTGATTCATCGGGTAATAAATAGCGGCTGTTACCTAACGGTGTAACCAAATGCTCTATGCCGATATCTGATGCCAGCCGTGCAAAAAAGTAACCACCTGGTTTTAAAACCTTCCATATAGAGCGCAGCATTGCGTCAAAATGGTTGCTATCTTCGGCGAAATGC
The DNA here is from genome assembly GCF_014773245.1 of Mucilaginibacter glaciei. Lineage (GTDB taxonomy): Bacteria > Bacteroidota > Bacteroidia > Sphingobacteriales > Sphingobacteriaceae > Mucilaginibacter > Mucilaginibacter glaciei. Next base: position 334,857 of record NZ_JACWMX010000003.1, read on the forward strand.
AGCACCGCATTACAGATCACAAGGTCGAAGGAATTATGCTCAAAAGGCATGTCTTCCGCCGTACCAATAATAAAGTTTCCGGTAGCATTATCAGACCGCAAGATCTTTGCCATCACCTGTAACTGCGTAACCGCTTCGGGGTTAGGGTCTATTCCATATACTTCCGATCCGTTTTGCAGGAAATAAACCAGGTTGCGCCCGTTACCACAGCCAACGTCAAGGATTTTTTGGCACTCATCAAACCGGCCTTTTAATAATTGGTCGAACAAGTAAATATCGATGTTGCCGTAAAGTTGTTGTAGGTTGTTTTGCATTAGGATAGGGTTAACCTCAGCCCGGCCCTTTAAACGGTACAGGTGCAGGATAAATTTCTGCAAGGTAACAATATTGCTATGGCTTTTAAAGGATGTTAAGGGGTGGTGCTTTGTGCAATAATATTTATATTATTGTGTAACGCTTACATCATAGCGGCGGTATTATCTCACAAACCTAAGTACCATACCCACTTGTATAAATTAAATTTACTCCTGTTACTTGGTTGCTGCACATTTTGCAATTACGCCTTCGCGCAGCAAAAAAAGAACGCTAATTACCAGATCCATATTAAACGCGCTGCAAGTGCGATAAAAATTGATGGTTTAACGGATGATGCCGACTGGCAAAAGGCTGACTCGGCAGCTAACTTTTTTATGGTGCTGCCTATGGATACCAGCTTTGCCAAAGTGCGTACCACAGTAAAAATGAGTTATGATAACAATAACCTTTACCTATTGGCCATTTGCTACACCGTAAGGCCCGGGCCATATATGGTTGAATCATTAAAACGAGATTTCAATTTTGGCAAGAATGATAACTTCCTGCTATTTATGGATCCCTTTGATGCGCGTACCGATGGCTTTAGCTTTGGTGCCAACGCAGCAGGGGCGCAATGGGACGGTACCATGTACGAGGGCGGAAAGGTTGATCTGAGTTGGGACAATAAATGGTATTCGGCGGTGAAAAATTACCCGGATAAATGGGTGTTCGAGGCAGCTATCCCTTTTAAAAGTATCCGTTACAAAAAAGGCATCCGCGAGTGGGGCATTAACTTTAGCCGTAACGACCTGATCACTACCGAAAAATCGAGCTGGGCACCGGTGCCACGGCAGTTTCCTACAGCATCATTAGCTTATACCGGCAGTATTATCTGGGATGAAGAACCCCCCGTGGCCAGCAGCAATGTATCGGTTATACCTTACGTGCTGGGTGGTGTAAGTAAAGATTTCCAGGCAGGCACCAAGGCCGCTTATCGTAAAGAGATTGGCGGCGATGTAAAGGTAGCGCTCACTTCATCATTAAATTTAGATGCGACGGTTAACCCCGATTTTTCGCAGGTGGATGTAGATCAGCAGGTGATCAATCTGAACAGGTATGAACTGTTCTTCCCCGAAAAGCGCCAGTTTTTTCTGGAGAACGGCGACTTATTTTCCAATTTCGGTTATGCCGATATCCGGCCTTTCTTTTCGCGAAGAATAGGGCTGAATGCCCCTATCCGTTTTGGTGCCAGGATGACAGGTAAGATCGATAAGAACTGGCGGGTAGGGGTGATGGATGTGCAGACTGGCCAATCGGGCGCGGCTAACTTACCGGGGCAAAATTTTGGCGTGGTAACCTTGCAACACCGGGTGTTTTCGCGCTCCAACATCGCGTTTATGTTTATTAATAAAGATGCGACCAGTAGTGCACCATCTGCCGGGAGCACCGCGCCGGGGTATAACCGCAACGTAGGGTTAGAATATAACCTGGCATCATCTAATAATTTGTATACGGGTAAATTTCTGGCGTTAAAATCATTCAGCCCCAATGTTAGCGGCCATGATTTTGTAGCTGCGGGCAACTTGCAATACTTAAGTAAATACTGGACTTTTTACCTGCAACAACAATACGTAGGCAGAAACTACAATGCCGAAGTGGGCTATGTGCCCAGAGTAGGTTACAATAAGATCAACCCGCTGATACAGCATAACTTTTTTCCTAAATCAGGAGTGGTGCTGTCACACGGATTGCAATTATCAAGCACCTACTTTTTTGATGAGCACTTTAAACGGACGGATAACGAAAGTATTTTTAGTTACCTGATCACTTTTCGTAACCGTAGCACGCTTACCTTTTCGGGATTGGATACTTATGTGAAGTTACTGCGCCCGTTCGACCCGACCAATAACGGTAATGCGCCGTTACCTACAGGTACGGCAAACCATTGGAACACTGCCGATGTGCAGTTTGCATCTAAACCGCAAAGTGTGTTCACCTATTTATTTGAGGCGGCCCGCGGCGGTTATTATGAAAATGGTAACAGGTTGAGCTTAACCGGGCAAATGGGGTACCGCTTTCAGCCTTATGTGAATTTGATAATGAATTTATCGTACAACGACCTGCATATGCCGCAGCCCTACGGCCGCACAAAATTCTGGTTGGTAGGCCCGCGGGCTGATGTTACCTTTACCAATACGCTTTACTTTACCACTTTTGTGCAATATAACGAGCAAGCCAAAAACATGAACATCAACAGCCGCCTACAGTGGCGCTACAAACCCGCGTCAGATTTTTTCATCGTGTATGGGGATAATTCCATCCCATCGCCGTTTACGGTAAAAAACAGGCAGTTAACTGTAAAATGGACGTATTGGTGGAACATTTAGTTTCCAAGTTTTACTAAGACTGATTTGATATTTCTTACTTCTTCTTAATTCCCTTAACATGCATGACCACCACGCTGCTGTGCGGCATACCCAGGGTAGTTGCCGGGGTACCTTTAAGGTAGGCTGATAGATATCCGTCAACAATTGCGCGAAGCACCTTATTGGTTTGGGTCTCAAACTCGGTAAAACTAAAATTGCGGTTCTTTTTGAAAAGCAGTTTGCCCTTGTCGTCAATGGTCATGGTGAAAGAATAGCTGAAATCTTCGTAAGCATTTTTTATGACTACGTTATATTCCGGTAGCAGGTAATCAGCCAATAAACCCGATTCTTTTTTATTTTCGGCTGCGGTACTTTCTCGGCTAATGGTGATGAGCGGGCTTTTAGGCACGAGTACTGCGGGTACACGCCCTGCAAATGCTTTCGCAGTATCAGCATTGGCTTTGGCTACCATTTGCTGTATAAAAACCGTGTCCTTACGGCTCGGATGGATCAGTTTTTCGGCAGTGGTATGCAATACATTCTTAATATAATCATTATTATAAAGGGTCATATACACCACCGATTCATCGCGTGTAAGCTTGCGGCCTTCTACTTTCAGCACCTGAAAAATGATGCTATCCTTGGTTTGTTTCCGTAAACGCATGTAAGCCCAGGCTATGTTGAAAATAGAGTCGTGATCAAAAAGCATCGGGGCATTGCCCCAGGTTTTGTTTACAGGGTTGTAGATGTTTACAGAATCATCATTCAAGAATTTAAAGCGCCACTCGGGCTCTAACTGATAACCATATTCGCTAAACGAAATGCCGTTTTTAAAGGTCCGTTTAACTTCGGTGAAATTTTGGCCCCATTGGGGTTTAAAAGTTGGCTTAACAGACTCGTCGCTCTCTATAGTGCGGTAAACTTTGCCTTTCTCGGGCCCGTTGTTGCAGGAATTGAATGTGGTTATTGTTAAAACCAGCACTAATAATAGATAGATGTTATTGCGCGAAAGGATGTTATTCATAAAAATGTTGCAACGGCGAATATAAGTGATTGGCCTTAAACCTTGCAGGTCATATAATGATTTAGCGTAGGCAATTGTTTATTTTTTTATATTTTTGCGATCATATCCATATGTGATATGCCGTATTTTCCTGTAGTGTAACGGTAGCACCCCAGACTCTGACTCTGTTAGTAGTGGTTCGAATCCATTCAGGAAAACAAAAATGCCGCAACTCGCGGATCTGACTTATTATCCTAAAAAGGAGCACAACAAAAAATAAAGCTGCCCTATCTTAATGCCTATATCCTCTTTATCCTTCCTTACAATTTGGTGCGGCTTTGACTTTGGTTTTTATGTATTATCGGCGTTGGCATTGATATCATTTATTGTTTTTTGGACGATGATGCCGGAAACTGTTTCTTGCGCCGATGGGAACCCGGGTGATGCAGATGTAAAATTAAATATTGCCTGATAGCACTAATATGAAAAATCTATTTCGACTTATTTATTGGATATGCGATACGCAAATAAATGTTGGCATAGAACGGAATATTTGGAACACAATTAAGGCCCAACAGAACCATTTTAAACCTTTACAATTATAATGACGAACATCTACATATGGCTTATTTCTTTTGTAGCCATTGCCGGGGTTATTATCCGCCCCTTTAAAATACCCGAAGTGATCTGGGCTGGTACGGGTGCGGTCATACTCTTACTATTTGGGCTGATCAGCTTTAACGATGGGCTCAGCGGCATTGCTAAGGGTACAGACGTTTATCTGTTTTTAACAGGCATGATGCTGCTGGCCGAAACCGCCCGCGAAGAAAAGCTTTTTGACTGGCTCGCAGCCCACGCAACCCGCATGGCTAAAGGCTCACCAAAGCGGTTATTCTTCCTGGTGTATCTGGTTGGTGTTATTGTAACTACCTTCCTGTCAAACGATGCAACAGCGGTGGTGCTTACCCCTGCGGTTGCAGCGGCGGTAAAGGCAGCAAAGGTTGATAAACCTTTACCTTACCTGTTCATTTGTGCCTTTATAGCCAACGCTGCATCATTTGTACTGCCTATATCCAATCCGGCTAACCTGGTTATTTATGGTAATCACATGCCTACCTTACTGGTCTGGATGTCGCATTATCTGATACCTTCCGTTGTATCCATAGTGGTTACTTACCTTATTTTATTTTTTACTCAGCGTAAAGATCTTAAGGAAAGTATTGAACCGGATATCATTATCCCGGAGCTGTCTGCAGAGGGCAAAACGGCCATGATCGGTATCGGCACAACAGCGGTTATTTTGCTTATATCGTCCGCATTTGATATTCAACTGGGATTACCCACTGCTGTAACAGGGGTGTTTACATCGGCAATTGTGATATTACGCGCCCGCAAAAACCCGTGGGCGGTGATCAAAGGCGTATCCTGGGCGGTGTTGCCACTCGTTGCAGGTTTGTTTGTGATAGTGGAAGGCTTAAATAAAACAGGCTTTACCGAGCAACTTACCGTGTTATTACAGCAAGGTGCAGCTTCGAGTGTAGGGTTTGCAACATGGGGCAGTGGGTTAATTACCGCATTTGCCTGTAACTTGATGAATAACCTGCCCGCAGGGCTTATTGCAGGTAATGTAATACAAGCCGGGCACGTGCCCGAAATTGTTAAAAGTGCAACGCTGATAGGGATAGACCTTGGGCCGAACCTGTCTATGACAGGTTCGCTTGCTACTATTTTATGGCTTGTAGCCTTACGCCGTGAAGGGCAGGAAGTAAGTGCATGGGCATTTTTGAAGCTGGGCGCGGTGGTGATGACTGTTACATTAATTTTTGTGATCGCATCGTTATGGATTTAACCGAGCTACTTGAAGCCCCAAATTGGCGAAAGATATATGTAAAATACATCTGTGTATTTAATTTAGGTCACATTTTCAAATATGCACGCAATTGTTTCTAAAGAGTAAATAATATTAACTAGCTGTTATTGAGGCAGTAACAAAATTTTTACAAACGTGGGCATGGTTAGTGTTTATTGGCGTGAAACAGTTTTAAAAACAATATGAACACAAATTTTATTAAAAAGGCGGTTTTAGCCGCTACGCTTATCGGCTCTTCAGCCGCTGTATTTGCACAAAGCACTTCGACAGATACTGTTGCACGTTTCGAGAAAAGAAGTTTCCGTACATGGTCAATCGGTTTAAACGGTGGTTTGCTTACCCCTTACACTATCTTCAATGGTGAAAACAACGGTGATTTCCGCAAACCACAAGAAAAATGGGGTTACGGTGGTTACATCAAAAAACAAATTTTACCAAGCTTTGGTATCCAGGCAGATTTCCTTGCCGGTAAAGTGCAAGGTATCCGCGCAAACTCATTACCTACCGGTAGCGTAGCTCAGGAAAACAGTGCATTCACATCACGTATCGACTGGTCGGCTTCATTAAGCGGCAACTTTACAGTTGCTAACTTAAGCTTAAACCACAAACGCAGTGCATTATCTCCTTACTTAACAGCTGGTGCGGGTTATATGTCATCAAGTGCAAACGTACGTAACGTACCTGCAGGTGCGAGTACAGATTATAACGAGAACTGGTTTATCCCGGTTGGGGCTGGTTTCAAGATCGGCCTATCACGTGTAGTTAATATCGACTTAGGTTATGCGGTTTACTTCATGAAAACCAACAACTTTGATGGTGTACGCAGTGGTGGCAACGATAAGTTCTCATACGCTCACGCAGGTATCGAAATTGCTTTAGGTAAGAAAAACTCATCTCAATTGCAAAATTTCAGCGCTATCGCAGCTATCCGCGAAGAAAGCGCTGCAGAAAGTGCAGACTTGAGAAAAATGTTGTTAATGGCTGAGCAAGCTCGTTTGAGAGACCAAGAGCAATACATGAAAGATTTAGGTGACGACGATATGGATGGCGTTGCTAACAAATTTGACAAATGTGCTGGTACGCCTACAGGTACCACGGTAGATGGTGCTGGTTGCCCTATCAAGGTTCCTGCCCCGGTTATCCGCGAGAAGGTGATTATTACGGAAGCTGACCGGAAGGTTGTTGGCGAAGCAATCAAAAATCTTGAATTTGAATTAGGTAAAGCTACCATCAAAGAAAGATCATACGAAACACTTAACCGTGTAGCCAGCTTATTGAAAGAGAAAAACTTTAGCTTGAAATTAGCAGGTCATACTGATAACACAGGTTCAATGGCTTTAAACTTAGCATTATCTAAAGACCGTGCTGAAGCAGTGAAAGCTTACTTAGTAGGTCAGGGTGCTAACGCTTCAACTATCGAAGCCACAGGTTACGGACCAAACCAACCAATTGCAACTAACAAAACAGCTGCAGGCCGTCAACAAAACAGACGTGTTGAGTTCTCTTTATTCTAAGATACTCCATATGAGTTATCCGATTTAAGCCGGATAATAAAGCGCCCCTTTTATAGGGGCGCTTTTGGTTCATAAGAATTTTAAAGATGCAACTGCGGTTATGATAAACCCGGATTGTTACTTCTTCAATTCCGTTTGATAAATTACCTTTCCGGTAGCATTGATAGCTTTTACGCTTATTTTACTATTGTTAATGGCAAAGTACATAAAGCCATGGTCTGATGCCTGGAAACGACTGTAAGGGATGCCCTCAGATACCGGCGTGAGTTCAGATCCCGCACCCGATATAAATTGGTGGGTGTATCCTTCCGGTTTTAAATGTTGCAGGGAGTGGTCATGGCCCGATAGATAGACGTCTATCTTATATTCTTCTAACACCGGGCCCAGTTTTTCCCTTATTGTTAAGGTATCGTAGTTTTTTATCCTTGGGCCAACAGTATAGTAAGGGTGGTGGCCTACAATTATTTTCCATTTTACATCCGCCGATGCATTTCTTAACTGTTCGTCAATCCATAGCATTTGCTGGTCAACCTGTGGTTTTTTATCAGGGTGAAGCATAGGGTCGGTATCTATCATCAGCATCAACAGCTTTTCATTCTTACTGCCCAATTTAAATTCTTTGGCGTAGTACAGCGCGGGCATACACCACCTGCGGCTCACCTTACTGTAACGCACCTGCACTTCGGGTTCAGATCCGTAATCATGATTTCCTAACACCGGGTACCAGTCGCACTGCAAGGAATGCGCGGTGTAAATGTTTTCGAATGAGTAATGCCAAAGCGGATCCATTTCGCTTACAACACCCCTCGGGTAAAAGTTATCACCTACCGATACTACAAAATCGTGCGGGTTGGTTGCCGCCCAGATACCCATTTGTTTAGCAACTTCTGTCTGGTCGTACTCCCCGTTACGCCCCCAATCACCAACGGCGATAAAATGCACGTTGTATTCGTCTTTTAAGGATGAGGCCGACAGGTCGGAGCTTTCTAAATGGGTGACAACATTGTTATCCGCCAGTGACATAAGCGGGGTTACCAACGATGCACCTAAAGTGGTGAGGGCCGTATTTTTGATGAAATTTCTGCGTTTCATAACTTTTGGTTATTAAAAAAGCCGGGATATTGTCCCGGCTTTAATTGATATAAATACAATTATTTCTCAGTTGAAAATAATGGGTTCATGCGAAAATAGCCCCCATCGGCAAAGCTGATTTTATAGTCGGACTTGAAATGGGTGCTCGGCTTATAATAATCTGTTGAAATGATTTGCGCACCCGACCGCATAGCAGCGTCGAAGCTGCTTTTATCGTTAGTCCTTGCTTCCTGCGTATCGCTATCGGCGCGTGTACGGATGATGTAGCCTTTTTTAACCAGGGCAGCAATTTGCGACAGTTGCTTAGTGGCTTCGTTCATTACATAAATAGCAGCCTCTGGCGTGCCGGGTTCTGCATTGATGAAAAGTACACGGGCCTTTAGTGAAGGGTGGCCTTTCACATATTCCAGGTTCTTTGGCGCTTGTTCATCTAATAAAAAAATAAATTTCCCCTTTGCCTGCTTTAAGGCAGGCCAGTTTTGATGCAAAACAGCTTGTTCCAAGGTTTTATATTTACCACGTACATTGTCCGGAGTTATCACATGGTCAAGGCCTAAATTATCGGCTATTTCTTTATCCAGCTTGTCGTAAATAGCAGGGGTAAATTTATCAGGAACAGTAAAGCCCGGCCTTTTCATTGCCTCATCTTTAGCATTCATAGTGATGTATATGGGGTTATGATCAGGGTGCGCGTCCGACCATTTTTTTAACTCCTGCAAACAAAGCGCAAAAGTAGGGCAATTGCTGCGAAAGTCGATGTCCTGGATATGGAAAACCTTAAACCCGGGTTTGGTCATTAACTTTTCTGTATCATAAGCTGGCTGTCCGGGTGCCCAGTCTAATCCTTTTGGATGGGCGTATTTACCGCCCGCTGTATCGGCGTAAACATCTATCTCCAGATCTAAAAGGCCCATGTCAAGCTGTTGGGTAATAGAACTGTGCTCATAGTCAATCTTAGTCATCGCCAAAGAATCTGACTTTTGCAATATCTTGAACAGTTTTGGATCTATAGCTTTTTTATAACTGTTGTGTGATCCTATCACCTGAACGTGGTTGATAGGCGCATTGTCGCCAGGGTCTGCCACGTTATAAGCAGGTAAAAACGCAACTAAAAGTAAACCAAAGATAGCTTTCATGATAGTAAGTTATAAAAACAGCCTGCTTTTTGGAGCCGGCTGTTTTATGTTGATTATTAATAACCCGGGTTTTGAACCAGGTTAGGGTTTGTTTTTAACTCGGTAGATGGGATAGGGTACAACCTTCTGGTTGGGTCAGTATTCATTTTCAGGACGTCGTTCGGCAGCGGGTATTCCGTTTCAAACTGCCCAAAGCGGATCAGGTCATTACGGCGCCATGCTTCCCATGAAAGTTCGCGCGCACGTTCGTCTAATAATCCCTGCAGGTCAACACTCGCAGCCAACTGCGCGCCTGAACGGGCACGTAATTTATTCACTAAACTAAGCGGTGTTTGTGCATCGCCGTTGATAGTAGTAGGCGTTGCGCCGCGTAATATTGCTTCTGCTTTCATTAAATATACGTCGGCTAATCTTAATACAGGTACGTCATTACCGTTTAAGCGGGTAGCCTGGATAATTTGCGGATCAGGGTAATATTTTAGTGAACGGACACCTTCAGACTGCGAAGCGATTGTATTACCTAAGTCCATTGGCTTGCCGGGTACCAATACCAATTGCGGGGTAATATTAATCTGTGTAGTGGTACTTGGATAGAAAACCGGCTGGCTCGTAAAACCACCATTACCATCAGGATAAAACTGCGGGCCGGCTAACCATGTTTTTGTACGGAAATCATTAGGGATGTTAAAACGGTTGTAAAATTCAGGAGTAGTGCTCATGGCAATACTTAAACCTACGTTAAAACCGTATGCGTTAACCAGGTAGTAAAAGAAACCAAAGCGTGTAAATTGGTTACCCGGAATTTGCTGATCGTAAGGGATAGCAAAGATAGTTTCATTGATTTGAGGGCCGTTATTAGGCAGAAAGATATCGCGGTACTTAGCATCTAACGTGTAGTTAGTGTTTTTTTGTACGCTGTCTGCCATAGTAACCACATCCTGATTGCGGGCTGTACCGTTATAAACTGGCGCATTCAAATACATTTTAGCAAGTAGCGCAAAAGCCATTCCTTTGGTTGGGCGGCCGTATTGCAAAATGTTAGTCGCTAACGTATTGGTTTTTGCAGGTAATAGGGGCAACACAGCTTTCAATTCGCTTTCGATAAAGTCGAAAACTTTTGCCCTTTTTTCTGTGGCCGGTGGGGTATTTACCGGGAAGGTGGTAATGATTGGCACATTCCCGTAAGTATCCATCATGAAAAAATAGTACAAGGCGCGCATCGCCCGTATTTCTGCCGTGTAAGCAGTCTTAACAGATGCCGGTGAATTGGCAGCGTCAATTACGGTTAACAAACGGTTACACGTGTTGATACCACTAAAGCCCCATTGCCAAATACCCGTAACATTAGGGTGATCAAAAGTCCAGGTGTGGTAATGTAGCTGGCGGTACTGTCCACCGTCATCAAAGTTACCGTCACGTGCCGGGATTATCGCTTCGTCGGTAGATAGCTCCTGCATTCTCCAGTAGTTAACCGCAAAGTTTGAAGATAGGTTGGAGTACATGGTACCCGTAAGGGCATTATAATCTGCTGCTGTATTTGGAAAGTTAGATTTTACGTACTGCGACTCTACCGGTACATCTAACTTGGTGCAGGAACTAACAGTAGCAATTGCTACACATCCCGCTATGAATGAATATATCGTTTTCATGCTTATATCTTTTGTTGTTAATTAAAATGACGCGTTTAAACCGAATAAGAATGTACGTGTCTTTGGATAAAAGTTATTGTTATCAATGCCTGGTGTTAAACCGCCAATATTGATCTCCGGATCGATACCCTTATATTTGGTGATCACGAAAAGGTTATTAGCTGATGTATACAAACGGATAGATTTGATAGCAGGAATGTTTGGCTTAATGGTGTAACCTAAAGTAGCGTTATCCAAACGCAGATACGCACCGCTTTCCAGGAAGCGATCCGAGATCAGATAAGCGTTGATGTCCTTATAAGATTCGCCTAACGTAAATCTTGGTATGTTTTGCAGCCTTGCATCAGCAGGGTTGTTTAGGTTAGCCAGGGTAGCATTCAGGATCTTATTACCGGTTACACCGCGGATAAGAAAGTTGAAATCAAAATTCTTGTAGTAAAAGGTGTTTGTCCAGCCGTATATAAATTTAGGCTGTGCGCTGCCTGCAACCTTTTGGTCGGTAGTAAGTGGTTGCGTTGCTATGGTATTACCTGCTGCGTTTTGATAGGTGCTTACGCCATTGGCATTTTTGCCTACATAATGCCAAAGGTAAAAGGTACCTAATGCCTGGCCAGGCTGTACTATCTGGCTAAAATTGCCCGATTGGCCTTTACCACCTAACTGTGCTGTATAAAATGATGGCAGGTTAAATTGGCCGTTAGAAAGGCTTTCAACAACGTTTTTATTATGTGATACGTTGAAAGATGTTTTCCATGTGAACGAATTTGATTTAACTGCAGTAGCGCTTATTACCACCTCGATACCCTTGTTGCTTATCTTACCGGCGTTTGCTGTAATGGTGCTGGTAAAGTATTGAGTTAACGAAACCGGGTATTGATCATAGATTAGGTCAGATGTTTTCTTGATGTAGTAATCTACCGAACCGGTGATACGGTTTTGGAATAATCCGAAATCTAAACCAATATTGGTTGTTGCTGTAGTTTCCCATTTCAAGTCAGGGTTTTCATTACGAACGGCACCAATGGCATTGGTGATATTTCCATTAGAAAGGAATTTACTGCTGGTTCCGTTAACTGTCTGTGTACCGTAGATCAGGATAGAAGAGAAGGCATCAAAACCCACGCTGTTACCAGATTTACCATAGCCTGCCCTTAATTTCAAATCGCTGAATGCGGGTAAGCTTTTCATGAAATCCTCATTGATAATTCTCCATCCAACTGATGCTGCCGGGAAAAGGCCATAGCGGTGGTTAGCACCGAATGCTGATGAACCATCGTCACGTAACGATGCCTGAACCAGGTATTTGTCGTCAAACTGGTATTGGGCACGGCCATAATATGATATTAACCTAAGGGTTGATATCGGCGCGTTATCAAATGCAATTTGAGATATTGAAGCCGGGTTAGATAAAAACAGGTTGTTATAGGTTAAGTTATCATTACTGAAATTTTGTGTTTGCACACCAAAACCATCATTGGTTTTATTTTGCTGGTAAGAATAACCTGCCAATAATTTTAAAGAGTGGCGACCAAATTCTTTATCGTAATTAAAGTACGATTCTAAAATGTTATTGGTATTTAAAACCGATGTACGGCGTGCAACACCATTTAAGTTTACCGCTAAGCCAGACTGGCTGTTAAGATAGCTGTTATAATTATACTGATCGCGCTGTTGCGAGCCGCTGATAGTAAACTTTAAACCGCTTAATATGTCAACCTGTACAATACCATTGATCAAGGTTTTATTATCGTTACTTTTTATAGTGTTGTTATTAAGTAATGATAATGGGTTAAGCGGCCCGCTGCCTGTACGGGTGAAATTTTCCTTATAAGTTCCATCAGCGTTAAAAGGGCCTACTGTTGGTAAATAGAATAGCATTGCAGGCAACACGTTATTTTGGAAAATATCGTTGCTGTTAGAGTTGCTGTTGGTGATGTTAAGGTTTAATCTTAAGCGGTTCTCGAAAAAGCGCTGGTTAACATAACCTCTGTAAATAGTACGCTCTAATGAAGTGCGGTTGAGTACACCGTTGTTTTTAAAGTAGTTGACGCTTGCGCCATATTCTGCATTGTTACCTGCACCGTTATAGCTAAGGTTATGATTTTGAGCGTAAGCCTTTCTTTCAACCATGTTTTGCCAGTTGGTGTTAGATCCGTCATCATCAAGTGGTTTTGCTAACGGCGCAACGCCATTATCTGAAAGGTATTTACGCAGTTCATCGCCGGTTAGCATATCTATTTTTTTAGATACCTCCTGCATGGTTGCATAAGCGCTGTAAGTTAAATGGTTTTGGCCAGCTTTGGCTTTTTTGGTAGTAATGATAATAACACCGTTTGCTGCACGCGAGCCGTAAATTGCGGTTGATGATGCATCTTTCAACACATCTATGCTTTCTATATCTGAAGGTGCCAACACGTCAATTGATGCCCCGGGCACTCCGTCTATTACGTAAAAAGGCTCTTGTGCACCGCCTGTTGTACGAATTGTTGACGGGCCCCTTAACACCACTGATGGTGCCTGGTTAGGATCGCCGCTTTTGGTAATGTTTAAGCCAGCTACTTTACCCTGTAATAATTCTGCAGGAGTAGTGGTAGCACCTACGTTAAACTCTTCGGCCTTTAACGTGGTGATGGCACCGGTTACATCCTTTTTGCTTGATGTACCATAACCAATCACCACAACATCCTTTAATTGTTTGGCATCCGGTAAAAGGTTGGCATTAATGGTATTGCTGGTGCCAATGTTAACATCCTTTTGCAAATAGCCTACCGATGTAAACCTGATAACAGTGCTGTTAGGGTTTACATTTAAAGTATAGTTACCCTTTGCATCGGTCATCACACCGATATTGCTGCCTACCACAACAACCGAAACACCGGGAAGGGCTTCGCGTTTCTCGTCGGTAACGGTTCCTTTGATAGTTCTGCCGGTTTGTGATACAGCCGGCGATACGCTGAAAATGATCGCACAGATCAGCAAAATAAATTGCCTGGAGTGATAAGTGCCAACATTAAGAAAACGCTGGTAAATTTGTTTCATAAATAATTTGATTAAGTTTTGGGGTTGTGAGCTATAATTTTTTTTGCAAAGTAACGGTAGCTTTGTTACGATAATGTCAACTGAATATTAGCTTATCTATGATTTTATTAATACCGTTTATTTGCGGGTTTTAATGTATTATTTTTTGTTAACTATTTCTTAACATTGAAATTTTGAAAGAAATTTTTTTGGGGCAATAAGCAGGGTGCTGCATCTTAAATTAACATTTAGCTAAAGCTTTATTTATATGTAATCCTTACCATTGTCGGCAATTTGCAACAGCCTTTTATCGCTTTCATTATGATGTTTTCTACAATCACCCCGTTTAAGTTTATCAACTTTATTATAATATTCGGCGGTTTATTTATCGTACCTGAAAAAGGCACGGCCCAAGCCATACACGTTAATCCATGGACGGCCAAAAAAATGGCAGTAATCCCGCCAGCTGCCAGCCTTACAGATGGTGTTTGGTTAAAAGGTGAATTGCATGTGCACTCCCGCCACAGCAAAGAGTCGTCTAATAACCCTATCTCAAAGATCATTGCCTTTTCAAAATCTGTTAGGATGGATTACCTATGTATAACCGATCATGATAACCACGTAGACGGAGATGTTGCTCACAATACCTGGACCGACCCGGAATTTAAATCAGATTCTGTTTTATTGCTTTACGGGGCCGAGTGGACAACCACCCGCGGGCATGGTAACGTTTTCTCGGCAAAACCTTATGATCATCAGCAATTATTTGATGTAAGGGACCAGCGCGACACAACCATTGGGCGGGTAAAGAATAAGCTGGGGATTCACCTGTCGGCTAATCATCCGAGCGGGAAAGATAACTTTGGTTATTCGTATGACCTGGTACAATCCATCGAAGTTTGGAATTCTGTATTGTGGGCAAAAAATGCCAATGCGATCATGATCTGGGATGATATGCTGTCGTCTGGCAGGAAGCTGACTGGCAGGGGCGGCAGCGATGCGCACCACGGCGTTCCGGATAGCCCTGATAAAACGACCACCAACAGCAGCCAGGCCAAAGTAAATTATGTAGGTACGCCAACTACCTGGGTGTTTGCAAAAGCGCGCACTTTGCAGGCCGTTATTGATGCGCTAACCAATGGCAGGGTCGCTATCAGTTCCAACCCGTTTGCACCACGGATAGAATTTTATGCCGATATAAATGCGGACGGGAAAATGGACTTGATGATGGGCGATAATGCGAAGGCAACCGGCAAGCCGGTAAAATTCCGGGTAAAGCTGGCCGCAAAGCAATTCCCTGATGGTGAATACACCATCACCGTTATTAAAAACGGCAGCAAGTTCAATTCATATACAGTTACCGGAAAAACACCGGTGGCAGAGTTTACAGATACCCCGGCAGAAACAGGGCGCACTTATTACCGGGTGACGGTGGAAGGGCCCCAAACGCCATATCCCCAATTATCGGGATGGGCGGCTATAAGCGGTAACATGGTAGGCCTATCCAACCCTATTTACTTTAATTTCGACCCCAACTTTTAAGTCGAAGGCTATGCGATTAGCCATTATTTGATTTTTAATTGGCCTAACCCAATTTGATGTGCTTGTTAACCTCCTTTATCCAATGGCGCGCCATTAATTCGTGGCCGGCGGGCATGGGGTGTATACCATCCCATATCCAATAATCGGCGGGGGCTTTTGTAAGTGCCTGGTTAAATTGCTCCTGGAAATCTATAAATATCGCCCCAAATTCTTCTGCTAACTTCTTGGCGATAAGCTGCCTTTTGGTAACTTCTGCCTGCCATAAATCAAAGTTTTTGCTTACGTGCGCACCTGGCAAGATAAACGGTGCACAAATTACGAATTGTACATTTGAGAGTTGTTCTTTTGTTTGCTTAATCAAGGCATGATATCCGGCCTCATAATTGCCGGCATCATAGGAAGCATCGCCGGCCAAAAATTGCGTAATATCGTTTAAACCTATCAGGATGCTCAAAATATTTGGTTTCAGGTCGATGGTGTCCTTTTGCCACCTCTCGGTAAGGTCGGTCACCCTATTACCGCTAATACCCCTGTTTAAAAAATGAAAATGCTTTTCAGGGTGGTCAAACCACAGGCGGCTGGCTATCAAATAGGCATATCCGTGGCCCATCACATGGTTCCAGTCGTTATCGCGGGTGCGGTTGCCATCGGTAATCGAATCTCCCTGGAAAAGGATCACAGCATCGTTGCCAATTTGGGTCAGCTGGTCAATTTCTTGTGCGGATATAAGGTTAGGCAAAGCGGTAGCCATACTTAACAGTGCCCCCTTTTTTAAAAATAGCCTGCGGGATGGATTTGACATTTTGTTGCTTTAAAACTTTAAAAAGAATTTTTTTTGGATTGCCACCACTAAGATAGTAGATTTATAATTGTAGTTTTAACAGTTCTAAAATACCGTTAACCAATTCAATTTTACAGCGGGCATCCAAACCCTAACCTATATGAAAAAGATAATTCTTTGCCTTACTGTATTGATCCCGTTTGCGGCTTTGAGCCAGCAGCCCTTAAAGTTGTGGTACAAGCAACCCGCAAAACGGTGGACACAAGCCTTGCCAATAGGTAACGGACGGATAGGAGCCATGATATTTGGCGGCACCAGTAATGAATTGATCCAGCTTAACGAAAGTTCATTATGGTCCGGCAACCCTGTTTCGCCTTCAATGAACCCCAATGCATATCAATATCTGGCAAAGGTCAGGGAAGCCGTTGCCGGCGGAGATTACAAAAAGGCTGCAGAATTGAGTAAAAATATGCAGGGGAATTACTCGCAAAGTTACCTGCCGCTGGGCGATCTTAAAATAAAACAGGATTTTGGCAGCAGCAAAGTATCTGCCTATTACCGCGACCTGGACATCAGCAACGCCATCGCCACCACTAAATTCAAAGTGAAGGGGGTAATGTACACACGGCAGTTGTTTACATCGGCAGCAGACCAGGTAATGGTAATGCGCATAACCGCCGACAAGCCCAAAAGTATCAGCCTGAAATTGTCAACCAATTCGCAGCTTAAATACACCACAAGTGTGATGGATAATAATGTGCTGGCAATGAGGGGCGAAGCACCGGCCAAGGCTTATCCCGTTTACCTTAACAAAAAAAATGCTTTAGAATATAATGATGCGGCAGCACCATGCCGGGGGATGCGCTTTATACTGCTCACCAAAGCCATTCAAAAAGGTGGTAGCGTATCTGTTGATACTACGGGCACCACTATAAAAAACGCTACTGAAGTGTTAGTGCTTCTCTCGACAGCTACCAGTTTTAACGGATATGACAAATGCCCCTCGACAGATGGAAAGGACGAAGTAAAGATCAGCCGTGTGTACCTGAAGGCGGCTTCGAACAAAACCTATCAGCAGCTGCTCAATAATCACCTGGCCGATTATCACCATTACTTTAACCGGGTGGGGCTTAAACTAACTGCCCAGAAACAAGATACAACCACATTGCCGACGGACGCGCGCTTACTATCGTACACCACCGGTAAGGAAGACCCCGCTTTTGAGGCGCTGTTTTTTCAGTTTGGCCGGTACTTGCTTATTTCCAGCTCGCGGCCCGGGGGCACAACGGCAAATTTACAAGGTATCTGGAACGATAGCGTGAGCCCGCCCTGGAGTTCTAACTACACCACTAACATTAACGTGCAAATGAACTATTGGCCCGCTGAGACCACTAACCTGTCTGAATTGCACCAGCCGCTCTTGAATTTGATTGACGAACTGGCCGTTAACGGTAAAAATACAGCTAAAGAATTTTACCATTTAGATGGTTGGGTGGTGCATCACAATAGCGATATATGGGCAATGAGCAACCCGGTAGGCGAAGGGAGTGGCGACCCGATGTGGGCCAATTGGGCGATGGGAGGCGACTGGCTTTCCCGCCATGAGTGGGACCATTACTTATTTACCGGCGATAAGCAATTCCTGAAACAAAAGGCTTATCCATTAATGAAAGGCGCGGTTGCGTTTACCCTGGGGTGGATGATAAAAGATAAGGACGGATACTGGATCACTTCGCCGTCGGGATCTCCCGAGAACGCCTTTATCGACGAAAAGGGTGTACAGGGCACCATTGCCGCGGCCAGTACAATGGATATGTCCATTATCCGTGACCTGTTTGACCATTTTATAAAGGCGTCAGAAATATTAGGCGAGGATAAAGCCCTGCGTGATACAGTGGTTAGCAGGATGGCGAGGTTATATCCGTTTAAAATTGGAAAAAAAGGTGGTATTGTAGAATGGTATAAGGATTGGGACGAGACAGATGTACACCACCGCCACGTTTCGCATTTATATGGATTATACCCGGGCGAACAAATCTCGCCTATATCAACGCCGGCACTGGCCACGGCTGCCAAAAAAACACTGGAGATGCGCGGCGATGAAGGCACAGGCTGGAGCAAGGCATGGAAGATAAACTTTTGGGCGCGGCTCTTAGATGGTAACCATGCACACAAACTGGTGCGCGACCTGCTGCATTTAACCGGCGAAGAAGGTACAGCCTATGCAGGCGGCGGCGGCACTTATGCCAATTTGTTTGACGCCCACCCGCCGTTTCAGATAGATGGGAATTTTGGCGCGGCCGCTGGTATTGCCGAAATGTTGCTACAAAGCCAGGCAGGGGATCTTTATTTGCTACCCGCTTTACCTGATGTTTGGAAAGACGGTGAAGTAACGGGTTTAAAGGCAAGGGGCAATTTCGAGATATCGGTTAACTGGAAGGCGCACCAGCTATCATCGGCAACAGTAAAATCAATAAAGGGCGGGATTTGTAGGGTGCGCAGTAATTCGCCGATCAAACTTGCCGGCAGCACTGCGAGCTCAAAAAAGGATGGAGAAAGTTACCTGCTTTCGTTTGATACTCAAGGCGGCAAAACCTACCAATTTGTAGCTGCTCCATAAATAATAATTAATTAAAATTTTTAAGTGCTTCTGCAGGCTTATCCTGCAGGGGCACTTTTTGTTTCATCCTGTTACTTTACACCGCTGCTCATTACCGTTTATAGTACTGTTAACATTTGTGCTATAGATATTAACATCCGTGTAACAGCCTGCAACCCGCCGTTTAATATTTTTACCAAACTGTTATAAACCAATACAGCCCAATTTTCAGTACATATACAATTTACCGGTTAGCAATCAGCCGCAATGACTATACACCTATGACCAAAACTTTTTACCCTGTACTTTTTCTCATCCTGTTGCACATCGGCTTTTTATTAAGTCCGGCTACGGCGGGGGCGCAAAGCCGTCAAAAGGTAGCTTCAGAAATGAAGCTATCCATGACGGGTAAGTTGCTAAAACAATGGTACCCGCGGTCGATAGATAGCGCAAATGGAGGCTTCATCAGCTCATTTAGTTACGATTTTAAGCCCGTGGGTAACCAGGATAAAATGATTGTTACCCAGGCGCGTCATGTTTGGAGCAATGCCAAGGCTGCCCAACTATTCCCATCTGTGAAATATTACGCGGCAGGAGCAAAGCAGGGTTACCTGTTTATGAAGAACTTACTGTGGGATAAAAAATACGGTGGTTTTTACACCTACACCAACGCTAAGGGAGAGGATAAGGCCAGTAGCTTCTCGCCGAAAGAAACCTATGGCAATTCGTTTGCACTATATGCTTTGGCTGCATATTATCAGCAATCGGGTGATACAAGTGCGTTGAACCTTGCTAAGCGGGAGTTTCTGTGGCTGGAACGGCATAGCCACGACCCTATCTACAAGGGCTATTACCAGCATATGGAACGCGACGGCACACCCATCAAAAGGCCTACAGGTATCAGCCCGCGTGCCGAACTGGGGTATAAGGATCAGAATACCTCTATCCATTTGTTAGAAGCCTTTACAGAATTATACCAGGTTTGGCCCGACGAGTTGTTGAAGACGCGGTTACGTGAAATGCTTACCCTGCTTACCGATACCATCATCACACCAAAAGGTTACCTGCAATTATTTTTCCAACCCGACTGGACACCGGTGTCACTGAGTGATTCGTCGGAAACAGCGGTGATGAAGTATAAAAGTATCGATCATGTGTCTTTCGGGCACGATGTAGAGACCGCTTACCTGATGTTAGAGGCAGCGCATGTGGCCGGTATTAAAGACAATACAGCCATTTTAAAATTGGGTAAAAAGATGGTAGATCATGCATTGGATAACGGCTGGGATAACAACGTTGGCGGCTTTTATGACGAGGGCTTTTATTACAAGAACAAACAGGGCATTACCATACTGGCCGATACCAAAAACTGGTGGGCACAAGCAGAGGGTTTGAACACATTACTTATTATGGATCATTATTACCCTCAAGATCCGCATCAATACTACGCCAAGTTTACGCAGTTATGGAATTATGTACAAACCTATCTGATAGATCAGGAGCATGGCGACTGGTACCAGGGTGGTATAGATAAACAGCCACAAATGAAAACCGCGCTCAAAGGTCAGATCTGGAAGGGTACTTATCATACGCTAAGGGCTTTTATTAATTGCATTAACCAGTTAACGCCTGACACAACATCGCCAACGCAACCTGCCTTTTTAAGGATGATCACTAACAACGGGAAAACAAGTCTAAACTGGCGCAAAGCAACTGACAACAAACAACTGCTGGGCTACAATATTTACAAAGGCGATAAAAGGATTGCATTTACGCCATTAACAAATATGGAGTTACCCGATGAATTAAAAGGTAATAATAATCTTTCAATAAACGCGGTCGACTTGCAAGGGAATGAGTCGGCGCGGGTAAGGTCTAAATAATTATCAAAAAAAGCGTTTAAGATATGTATAAAAATAAAGTGGTATTTGTAGTTGCTTTTTTAGCTCTGAGTATTGCAGTTGATATAGCTAAGGCGCAAAATAAAAAAGCACCAAATGAAATGGTGCTTAACAGTCAGGAATATCTTCAATACCAGGGTGTCAATGTAATGCTTGCCCATGATTTTTATCCCGAAGGGCATCAGGGCGGCGTAGGCATTATCCAAAACGGGCAACGCGTGGCAACCAATGGCGATCTGCGGTTAGAGCCAACGCCGGGCCAGTGGTCGCCTATCCCCAAAGTAGGAAAAAGGGTGGTCGATAAAGCCAAAAGTGAGGTAAGTGTACGGATGGAATACCCTAATCCCGAGATCAACCGGAAAGGCTTTAACCCCATCATTTACCCCGACCTGAACTTTGCTTACAACATTAGGGTATTGCCTGTTGGTAAAGGGTTTAAGATTATCATAGATCTGGATAAACCCCTGCCCGATGATTGGATTAGCCGTGTTGGTTTTAATATCGAGTTGTTCCCAGGCATCCTCTATGGCAAATCGTATTACATGGATAAGCAGTTTGGTATTTTTACACCCCAGGCTAATGGGCAGATGTTTAAAAGTGCCTATGGCGAAAACGAAGTAACCCCGCTTGCTACCGGTAAGAAATTAACCATAGCGCCAGAGGCAGACGGCCAGCGCATGATTATAGAGAATTTAAAGGATGGTAACCTGCAGCTACTAGATGGCAGGGCCAAACACAACAACGGGTGGTATGTGGTACGCTCGCTTATCGCAAAGGGTGCTACCAAAAACGCTATCGAGTGGATGGTAACGCCGCATGCTATTGAGGGTTGGCTATCATCGCCGGTGGTGCAGGTGTCGCAGGTTGGCTATCATCCTGCACAGCAAAAAGTGGCGGTTATAGAGCTCGACCGTAACGATACAAGGCGTCTGCCTGTGTCTCTGATGCGCGTTGCTGAAAACGGCGGGCTGGAAACAGCGATCAAAACAGCACCAACCGAATGGGGCGATTTTTTGCGATATCATTATCTGCGGCTTGATTTTACTAAGGTAACTAAGCCCGGTATGTATGTTGTTAAGTACGGCACTTACCAAACCGCGCCGTTCCAGATCAATAAAGATGTTTTTAAAAATGATGTTTGGCAACCCACGTTGGAGTATTTTATGCCCGCGCAAATGTGCCACATGCGCATTAATGATAAATACCGGGTGTGGCACGGCCTATGCCATATGGATGATGCCCGCATGGCTCCGATTGACTCTAATCATTTTGACGGTTATCTGCAGGGGCACAGTACGCTTACCAAGTTTAAACCCGGCGATAATGTGCCTTTTTTAAACCGGGGCGCCTGGCATGATGCCGGCGACTTTGACCTGAGGGTAGAGTCGCAGGCCGAAACGGTACATGGGTTAACACTGGCGTATGAGCAGTTTGATATTAAATACGATAACACCACTATTGACCAGCAGAACCATCTGGTAGAGATCCAGCAACCCGACGGCAAGCCTGATCTGTTACAGCAGATAGAGCATGGCCTACTTTCTATCACGGGCGGTTACCAGGCAATGGGCAGGTTTTATCGCGGGGTTATCGAGCCCAGCATCAGGCAATACGTGTTGCTTGGCGATGCAGCTAACATTACCGATAACAGGCCTTACATCACCAAAGCAAATAACGTCGACCCGATAACCAACCTGCCCGCCCCGGCCGATGACCGTTGGGTATTTACAGAAGATAATCCGGCGCGCAGTCTTCAAACAGCAGCTGCCTTAGCCGCGGCCAGCCGCGTAATGAAGGGTTATAACGACACGCTGGCAGTGCAATGTTTACAAATTGCCAAAAAAGTATGGCAGGATAACAAGAGTTTTAACCCGATGCGCAGGGTCGCCCTCGCTACAGAACTCCTAATTAACACAAGAGATAAAGAGTATGCCGATTTTTTGGTGAGCAACGCACCGGGCATAGCCGCCGGTATAGAAGGCAACGGTTGGCTGGTTAGCCGCACTATGGGCCTTGTTAATGATGCTAATTACAAAGCTACTATCACTGCTGCTGTAAAGAAGCTTTACCTAAAGATACAACAGCAGGGCAACAAAACACCTTACGGCGTGCCTTATGAGCCCAGCATTTGGGGAGCGGGGTGGGGGATTCAAAACTTTGGCTACAAACAGTACTTTTTATACACCAACTTCCCGGATATTTTTACGGATGATTATATGCTGCATGCCATTAACTTTGTGCTGGGCTGCCATCCGGGGTCAAACACTGCATCCTTTGCATCGGGTGTGGGTGCTAAATCAATGACCACTGCTTACGGCTTTAACCGTGCCGACCTCTCCTATATCCCAGGTGGGATAACGTCGGGAACGGCTTTGATCCGCCCGGATTTTCCGGAACTATTGAACTGGCCCTACCTATGGCAGCAGGGCGAATATGTATTGGGCGGCGGTACGTCAGATTACCTTTTCTTGATCATGGCTGCCGACCACGTGCTTAACAAAACTAAATAACCCTTAAATATTCCATTATGAAAAGATATTTATTTTCTGTTGCGTTACTTGCTACATTAAACAGCTACGCCCAACAACAATTTTCGCCGATTAATCCAAATACCAGTGCAGAAGCCAGGCAGCTTTTGTCGTACATCTACGGCATCAAAGGCAAGCAGATCATCTCCGGTCAGCATAGTTACCCTTACAAACCTGACCGGCATATCGATAGCGTAAAGGCAATTACCGGTAAAGAACCCGCCCTTTGGGGCAATGATTTTATCTGGAGCGGCACACAGGATAAAGGGCAGGATATTGTAAATGAAGCTATCAAAAAATATAAGGCCGGCAACATCATTTGCCTGATGTGGCACCAGGGCAGGCCAATAGACAACCCGCCTTACGGGTGGAAGGAAAGCGTACAGGCCAAACTTACCGATGCGCAATGGAATGAATTGGTCACCCCAAACACCGAATTGAATAAACGCTGGCTGAAACAGATAGACCAGGTAGCCTTATGGCTGAAGCAATTGCAGGATGCAAAAGTGCCGGTTTTGTGGCGGCCGTATCACGAAATGAACGGCGTTTGGTTTTGGTGGGGCAACAAACCAGGAAAGAACGGTGTGGCCAAATTATGGCAAATGATGTATGACCGTTACACTAATTATCACAAGTTAAACAACCTGATATGGGTATGGGGTGCAAACGGCCCACGCGACTTGCCCGAAGATGAAGCTTTTGCCTATAAAGATTTTTATCCCGGTGCTAAATATGTAGATATTTTAGGCACTGATATTTACAACGCTGATTACGAGCAAAAGGATTATAATGAACTGTTAGCGTTGGCAAAAGGTAAACCGATAGCATTAACCGAGGTAGGCGAACTGCCAAAACCCGTGATATTGAAATACCAGCCCGAGTGGGTTTGGTTTATGGTTTGGGGCGATTGGTTATGGACCCACAACGACCGTAGCCTGGTAAAAGACATCTATTCAAGACCGGAGACAATTAATCTGGGTGATAAAAAATAATCGATCATTGATTAGAAAATAAATAACAGTACTGTTGCACAGTGCTGTTTTTTATTTTCTAATTATTACTGTTGTATCTACATTTATTTGATACCTTTAATCAGCAGTTAAACGACCCCGCGACTAACTGCTACCAATTATAGCTATGCGTTTTAAGATCCTATATTTTTACATATGGTTACTTGCCGTGCCTTCGGTTTTATATGCGCAAAATAACAGCTACCAATTTTCTCATTTAGATATCACCAACGGCCTTTCTGATAACCAGGTTAACTGTATTTACAAAGACGAAAAGGGTTTTATGTGGTTTGGTACCACATCTGGCTTAAATCGGTATGACGGCCGTAAGTTTAAAGTGTTTAAGCGTGATGTTAAGAATCCAAATTCATTAGCCGAAAACCACGTGATGCAAATTGAGGAAGGCCCCGGTAAAAAACTTTGGACCTTTACCCATAGCGGCATCAGTATTTATGACCCAGCCATAGAGCGTTTTTCTAACAACATCGCTGCAGAACTTGCCCGGTTCAAGATTCCTGATAATCCCATAATCGGCATAGTTAAGGATAAGCAGGGCGATTTTTGGTTTTCGACAAATAAAAGAGGCCTTTACCGGTATAACCAGGCTATTGCAAATACGCAGTTTTATAGTGCCGCATCGTCATCGCCGGCGGTACTGCATTCCAATCATATTTTAAACATCGTAGCGGGCCGGCGCGGCCAAATCTGGCTGATATACAGCGACGGGGTAATTGATCAGTTAGATACCAAAACCAATAAAATTTTAAAACGGTTTGATGGACTGTCTAAAGCTTTGGAAATGAAGCCTCGCAGCCTTACTATGATCATGGACAATCAAAACAACCTTTGGGTATGTTCTGACGCGGGTACAATTGGCGTTTATAGTTACAATACAAAAACAGAGAAATTACAGCATTACAGTAAAGATACACCGAACGGTAAGCTTAATTCTAATGTGATAACCAGTATCATACAGGCAGATGATAACAAGATATGGGTAGGATCTGACCATGGCGGTATAAACGTAATAGACCCGGCCACCCGTAAAGTTTCGTACATCCTGAGTAAAGCCGACGATCCAAAATCCTTAAGCGGTAACAGCCTTTATTTATATAAGGATAATACGGGAACCGTTTGGGCAGGTACTTTTAAACAGGGTGTAAACTACTACCACAAGGGCATTATGCAATTCCCTCTGTACAAGCACTTTACTACTAACCCCAAAAGCCTGCCTTTTGAAGATATCAATAGTTTTGAGGAAGATGATAGGCAGAATTTATGGATCGGGACAAATGGTAACGGGCTTGTTTACTTTGACCGGGCGGCTAATAGTTATAAGCAATTTAAACACGATCCGTCAAACCCTAATAGCCTGGCTAATGATATTATAGTGAGGCTTTATATTGATAAGCAAAAAAAGCTTTGGATAGGCACCTACTTTGGCGGTTTGGATTGTTACGACGGCACCACGTTTACGCACTACCGGCATAATAAAAAAGATCCGGCAAGCTTAACCGACGACCGGGTGTATACAATGATAGAAGACGAGAACGGCGAACTTTGGGTGGGCACTTTTGCGGGGGGATTAAACGTGTTCGACCCTAAGACAAAGTCGTTCAGGCATCCTAAATATGCCTCTTACTCAGATTACACTGCCATTATTTTTCTGGACAGGCATAACAATAAGTGGATAGGGAGGGACCGCGGCGTTGATTTGATAACGAACGGATCGGATACGGTTAAACATTATCTATCCGAACCGAAAAATAATAACACGCTTGTTGGCAATGATGTAAATACTATTACTGAAGACAGGCGAGGATTGATGTGGATTGGTACCAAAGATGGTTTAAGTATCTTGAATACGAAAACCAACGGCTTCCTGAATATTGAAGAAGGTGTTAACCTGCCCGCCAACAATGTATCCAATATTATTGAAGATAACTCGGGCCGGATGTGGGTAAGCACAACTAACGGGCTTGCCAGCATCATGCTTACCGAAGTAGACGGTAAATATAAGGTACAGATAAACAACTATAACGAGCTGGATGGCCTTCAGGGCCGTGCGTTTAATCTGTACGCAGCAAAGAAATTAAAAAGCGGCGAACTTGTTTTTGGCGGTATCCATGGTTTTAACTTATTTGACCCTAAAATCTCTAATACCTTTAAACCAAAGCCTAACCTGATTTTTACAGATCTGCGCCTTTTTAACAGATCTGTTGCTGCGGGCGATACGGTTAATGGTAGGGTGGTGTTAACCAAAGCCCTATCAGAAACAAAAGAGATCACGTTAAGTCATAGTCAAAATGTTTTTGATATTGAATTTGCCGCTTGCGACTATTTTAACCCCGATAAAATTAAATTTGAGTATAAGCTTGAGGGATTTGATAGAAACTGGATAACAGTTAATGATGATAACCGTAAGGCCACGTATACCAATCTTGATGGCGGGGATTATGTTTTCAAAGTAAGGCAGCAAGGCTCAAGCGACATATCCGACGGCACCATATCACTTGATATAAAGGTTTTGCCGCCGTTCTTCAAATCAAACCTGGCGTATGCCAGCTACTTGATATTATTGTTAGGCGGCCTGTTTTATCTCCGCCATCGTGGTATAAATAAATTGAAACGCGAATTTGAGGCAACACAAAACAGTATTGAAGCAGAACGTAACATAGCGCAGGAACGCGAAGAAGCCCGCCGGATGCACCAGCTGGACCTGATGAAGATCAAGTTCTTCACCAATGTGAGCCATGAGTTCCGAACACCCCTTTCATTGATATTATCGCCTATAGATAAGTTGATTAAAACAGCAGAGAACGCCGATCAGCAAAACCAGTTATCTACTATCAAAAGAAACGGTAAGCGTTTACTGAACCTGGTTAACCAACTGCTCGATTTCAGAAAAATGGAATACAACGAGCTCAAGCTTTCATTAAAGCAGGGTGATATCGTGAAATTCATTAAAGAAGTATCATCATCATTTACAGATGTTGCGCAGCAAAAACGAATACAGTTCTTAATTGAAAGTGAGGTACTCTCTTATATTACCCACTTTGATCATGATAAACTGGAAAGGATCTTGTTCAATTTGCTGTCTAACGCATTTAAGTTTACCCCATCAGGCGGGCATATTAGCGTTCTGGTCAGTTTATCTGCCGACAAAAGCACCGCTCAAAACCTGCTCGAGATAAAGGTGATAGATACCGGTATCGGCATCCCGTTAGAAAACCAGGCCAAAGTGTTTGAGCGGTTTTTTCAGAATGATATGCCCGAAAACCTGTTGAACCAGGGTAGCGGCATCGGGCTTTCTATAACCCGGGAGTTTGTGAAAATGCAGGGCGGCACCATCACGTTAGAGAGTGAACCCAATTATGGGAGCTGCTTTATTGTTGCGCTGCCGGTAAGCCCACAAACCGACCTTTCCGGCGTTGATCTTATTGAAGACATTGAACCGGAAGAACTATTGCCGGTTGTGGCTAAAGTAGTTGAAGGTAACAAGTCGGCAGGTAAAAAAGCCACCATACTTTTGGTTGAGGATAATGATGACCTGCGGTTTTATTTGAAAGACAACCTGAAGAATAGCTTTCACATTATAGAAGCGGCAAACGGCAGGGAGGGTTGGCAAAAGGCGCTTGCTATGCATCCAAAGCTCATCGTAAGCGATATCAGTATGCCCGAAATGAACGGAATTGATCTTTGTAAAAAAATAAAGGCCGACAGCCGTACCGCGCAGATCCCGGTTATACTGCTTACCGCGTTAACTACCGATGAAGATCAGTTAGCCGGGTTGGAAAGCGGTGCTAACGATTACATCCTTAAGCCTTTTAACTTTGAGATCTTACTGTCTAAGATTCACAACTCCTTACAAATGCAGCAAACCTTAAAATCAACCTATCAGAATCAGGTGGAGGTAAAGGCGCAAGATATCCACGTGGTATCTGAGAATGATAAGTTCCTGAAAAATGCCTTTGAATGCATCGAGGTCAATATCACAAATGTTAATTTCTCGGTAGAAGAGTTGAGCAGGCAGCTTAACCTGAGCCGGGTGTCGTTGTATAAAAAGCTATTGACCCTAACCGGCAAAACCCCGGTTGATTGTATCCGTACCATACGTTTGAAACGCGCCGTGCAGTTATTAGAAAAGAGCCAGCTAAGTATTGCAAACGTAGCTTATGAAGTGGGCTTTAATAACCCTACCTATTTCTCCAAAGTATTTAAAGAAGAGTACGGCCTGCTGCCGTCAGAATATATTCAGGAATACCAGAAAAACCTGAAGGAGCAATTAGAGGGTGTGAGCTAACGCCGTTTATTCTACAACCTATAAATCTATCAAAGGCGCGGTATCCACCGCCGTTTATGCTTTGCAAGGTCATTTTCAAGCTAATTAATATTCAATTATAATCGGGCTGCTATTAGCTCCACTTTTTAATGATGATTTTTATTTTATCTATAAAACGTTGTAAATCAGTTTTATATGATGTGTTAACATTTGTGGTATAAACGTTAACATTTGTGGCATCCCTTAAACAAACGTCATTATATCTTTATTCCGATTAATAGGCTACCCTCCACAGCTTGTAAATCACAAACCAATTAAACCTAACATTAAGTATGATGAGAAAACTACAAATTAAAGATTTTGTGGTAATGATCGTTTTAAGCTTATCAATGTTGATAAGCACGATCGGTTATGCCCAAACCCGGCAGATCACAGGTTCGGTAACCGCTGCGGACGGTACTGTACCCGGCGCAACTGTTTCACTGAAGGGTACGACCACCGGCACCATGACGGATGCTAACGGTGCATTTAAACTATCCGTACCAACTACCGGTACACTTGTTATTAGCGGCGTTGGCTACAAACCACGCGAAGTAGAGCTTACCGTAAGCAATACTTATGCTATCCGCGTTGAATCTAACGTAAGCGCTTTGAATGAGGTGGTGGTGATAGGTTACGGTACAGCAAAGCGTAAAGATCTTAACGGATCTATAAGTTCTGTAAGTGCCGAGACGATTGCAAAATTACCCGTGCCAACTTTAGAGGCGGCTTTACAGGGCCGTGCAGCAGGTGTGCAGGTAACTGCAAATGATGGTGCCCCGGGCGGTAACACCAACATCCTGATAAGGGGTGTGGGTAGTTTAGCCAGCGGTGGTAACAGCCCTTTATATGTGGTTGACGGTTACCCTATAGATGGTGGTATCAACAACTTTAACCCTAATGATATCGCGTCGATAGATGTATTGAAAGATGCTTCTGCAACAGCCATTTACGGTATTCGTGGTGCAAATGGCGTAGTTATCGTTACAACCAAAAAAGGGCGCAAAGATGGCGTTCAGCTAACGGTTGATGCCTATAACTCGTTCCAGATGAAACCTAAAAAATACGATCTGCTCAACGCACAGCAATGGGCCACCTTAGCAAATGAAGTGGCCGACGCTGAGCCTAATTTTGTGGAATTGCCGATCTGGCGTAATCCGGCCGGCTTAACCAATGCCGACTGGCAGAACGCCTTGTATCAAACAGGCCGTACACAAAATTACAGCATAGCCATCCGTGGCGGTAACGAGAAGTTACAATCAGCCACATCTGTTGGTTATTACGATCAAAAAGGTATTGTACTAGGTTCTTATTTTAAAAGGGTAACCCTGGGCCTTAACTTGGATTACCAGGCAACAAGCTGGTTAAAATCTAACACCAGTGCCAAATACACCTACCAGGTATCTAACAACCCTTACGGTACCGGTTCATTAGGGACCTTAACGCAGTTAGTGCCAACACTTGATGGCGGTAACAGTGCTACTAAACAGATAAGCGATGGTAATGGCAATTACGGCTTTTACAACCCGGATAACGCGTATGTGGCTAAATACAGCAACCCGGTTTACAATATTAAAACGAATGAGTATGAGAATATTGGTAACAACTTGCTCACCAATTCATCATTAGAGGCTACTTTATTGCCGGGCTTACGGATCAAAACAAATGCGGGTGTGCGCTTAAACACGTACTCGGGCTCATTCTTCCAGCCGGAAGATAGGCGTATCCAACAGCAATACCCTGCTGCTGTACCTACAAATGCTTTATACAGCCAGCGCCAAAACAATACTTTTGAATGGCTTTGGGAAAATACTATCGCTTATGACAAAACCATTGGCCAGCACGCCATTAGTTTTGTGGGTGGTGTATCTCAGCAAAGTACTTCTTTCACAGCTAACGGTGCCAGTGGTATCCCCAAAAATAGCGTGATAAGGGACTTAGCCCAATTGGATAACCTTATTTTTGATGTGCAGGGTAATGGTAAAACCATTACAACTCTGGCATCACAGTTTGCAAGGTTAACCTATAAGTTTATGGATCGTTACTCTATTAACGGTACAGTCAGGAGAGACGGTTCTTCTAAGTTTAGTAAGGATAATCAATATGGTGTGTTCCCGGTAGCGGGTGCAACCTGGCAGATAAAAAACGAGCCTTTTTTGAGGGATGTTAACTGGTTAACCGACTTGAAATTAAGAGGTAGCTACGGTAAAACAGGTAATCAGGGCTCTATTCGTCCTTTCCAGTACGAAGCGCTTTATTCGACAGGTTTACCTGCTGCAAGTAGTGGTAACTTAGGTTATCCGTTTAACAAATTATACCAGGGCGGTATCGCCCAGTTACAACCTGCAAATGACAACCTGAGATGGGAAACAGACTACCAGACAGATATTGGCATGGATGCGTCATTCCTAAACGGTGCTTTAAGCTTAACAGTTGATGTGTTTAAAAGAGATTCGAAAGATTTCTTGCTAACACTTGCAGCACCGGCGCAATCGGGTTACAATTTCATTACCCGTAACGTAGGTAGTATGGAAAATAAAGGTATTGAGGTTGCTGTTAACTATAACCACGCGTCAGGAAATTTCCGTTATGGTGTTGGTTTGACCTTCTCGGCTGTTAAAAACAAGCTGACCAGCTTAACTTCAGGAACCAACTTTGTAACTACTTTTGGCGGTTTAGCATTAACTGGCCCGGGATGGTCATCTAATACTTACACTAAAACCTATGTGGGTGGCCCGGTAGGCGAGTTTTATGGATACAAAACTTTAGGCATCTTCCAGACACAGGCGCAAATCACTGCATTAAATACAGTAGCCGCAGCTAAAAACCCTGCAAACCCGTATTACTACCAGGCAGCAACTGCTCCTGGCGACCGCATCTTTGCCGATACAAACGGCGATGGGCAGGTTACCATTGACGACCAGGTTAGCTTGGGTAGTCCCCTGCCGAAATTTTATGGAGGGTTAAATCTTGATGCTGCTTACAAAGCGTTTGATGTGAATGCTTACTTCTACGGTGTATATGGCAATAAAATTTTAAACTACCAGCAAAGTAATCTGCAGAGTTTCTCAAACAGGGGTTTCGTTGGTGTACAAAATGTTAGCCGCGAGTATTATGAAAACAGATGGACGCCAACCAATCCGTCTAACGTTTTTGCAAGGGCTACCTTTAACGATGCACAAACCCTGAGCAGCGTGCCTTCAAGCACCTGGATAGAAAATGGCAGTTTCCTGAAATTGAAGAATGTTACGGTAGGTTACACCTTACCAACCTCAATTGCTAACAGGGCAAGCCTGGCTAAAATAAGAGTATATTTTTCTACCCAAAACCTTTTCACAATTACAAGTTACACAGGTCTTGATCCCGAGATCGGTATCCAGGGCAGCAATGCAACCCAAAACGGTATCGACAACGGTACTTATCCGGGTTCTAAGTTTTACACGCTGGGTTTAAACGTAACTTTTAAATAAGAAAAAAACATAACAGACATGAAATTAAATAAGAAGAATATTAGCCTTTTAGCCTTATCAGCAGTGCTGATGATGCCTCTGGCTTGTAAGAAGGACTTTTTGTCGCAAACCAACCGTTTCAGCTCTAATGCATCAGCTACTTTCCAAAAGTCCGGTGATGTTGTGGCCCTGGTTAACAGCATTTATGATGGTTACCAAAATGCCGACTTACTGAAAAAAGCAATATGGTATTACGCTAATTTCCAAACGCATGATTTTTACAATTATGGAGCGGATGTAGCATGGAACAACTATCAGATCAATCCCGATTTTGGTGCGTTATCTGTATTATGGAACAATGCTTACATTACGGTAGCCCGTGCTAATGCCGCATTTGATATTATTACAAAGGCAAAGGCAGATGGTGTACTTACCGGCGCCCTTGCCGACCGCCTTACCGGCGAAGCTTACTTTTTACGCGGTATGACCTATTACTACCTTGCCGGTTCTTTTGGTGGTGTGCCTTTGGAATTAAAACCGATCACTGACGGTTTAACCCCGCGCAGCACGCAGGACGAGGTGTTTAAGCAAGTGGTATCTGATATGAAAATGGCCGAAGGTTTATTATTGTCTAAAACAACCCTGCCGGCGGCCGATCTGGGTCGTGCTACTAAAGGTGCAGCTTACGCCTACGAAGGTGCGGCACAAATGTGGTTGAAAGATTATAACGCAGCCCTGACAGCCTTTAATAATACCGAGCTTACTAATAATTATCATTTGTTACCCAACTTTGTTAATGTGCACGAATTTGATCATCAAAATAACGATGAATCGATATTCGAGATCCAGTTTGCAGTTTCCGGATCACAAAGCTGGGATGGCGGATGGCAAAACGGAGGCGAAGTTGCCTGGATAGATGACTTTAGCTGGCCGGAAGAGATCTCTAACTTCGGTTATGATTATGCTAACCCGGGCCTATGGTACTCTTACCAAACTGGCGATTTGCGCAAAGCGGTTACCGTTGTTGGCCCGGGCGATGAAAATAAAAGCCCCGGAATTATAGCAAAATGGGGTGGTATAAAAGGTTATCCATCTGTAGTAAGTGGTTTTGCCAGCGGCGATGCACGTTACAAAGGTACCGATGGTAAAGTTATAAATACGGTAGGTACCGCCGCGAAGCCTTGGTATGGTGTATCAGATCAACTACGTTCTGGGTACTACAATGCTAAAAAATGGCGCGATCCGCAACTTACAGGCGGTACAGGTAACCAGGTGATTTTCGGTTCTCAAAACCAGATCATGATGCGTTACGCAGAAGTATTAATTAGCAGGGCCGAGTGTAAAGTACGCACCGGTAATGCTGCGGGTGCTTTAGCCGATTTGAAAATTGTGCGCGACCGTGCGTTTGGTGGCACTGCTCCCGCAGTAATGCAGGATGGTGCCCGTTATGACGGGACTGCCGCTTCGCCGATAACCGACCCATTACAGATGGTATTGAGCGAGTACAGGCATGAGTTGACTGCCGAGTATTCGGTGTTTTATGACTTGCGCAGGGCAGGGCCTGGTGTTGCTTCGGCATTTATCAAGGCAGCCTACGGTACCGATGCAACTACAACCCCGCAGCCTTATCCGTTTGGCCCTACCGCCGATGGAAAGCCGCATGGCGTATACCGTACTACACTGCCCGAAGGGCGCGACTTGTTGCCTATACCGCAGCAAGCAATTGGTCTTAATCCAAACCTTACCCAAAACCCGGCATATAAATAATATGCCGCTCGCTAAGAGGCTTTCCTGAGCAATCAGGAAGGCCTTTTTGGGTTTAAACAATTTTCTAATAATCCCTAAAATGCAAATTGTAAATACAATATGCATCAATAATGCTATCTTGATTACATGAAGATATTCTACAATTGTATTATCATTTTTTGTTTAGCCGGATTGGGATCCTGTAAAAATAAAACGCAGTTCCAAAAAATATCTTCGTCACATTCCGGTATCGATTTTAACAATCTCATTACCGAAAATGATTCTATTAACCCGCTGGATGTCGTAAACGTTTACAACGGCGGCGGCGTAGGCATCGGCGATTTTAATAATGACGGTTTGCAAGATATTTACTTTACCGGCAATATGGTTGCCAGTCAATTGTACCTCAATAAAGGTGATTTTAAGTTTGACAATATTACCGAAACAGCAGGTGTTGGCGGCCAGGGCCGCTGGAGCCGTGGCGTCAGCGTTGTAGATATCAATAACGATGGACTGATGGATATTTATGTTTGTAATACCATTAACCCTGACAGTACAAAGCGGCAAAATTTCCTGTACATCAATCAGGGGGTAGATAAAAATAACCTACCGTATTTTAAAGACATGGCCCGTGCTTACCATTTGGAAGCCGGAACGCAGTCAACCATGGCCAGCTTTTTTGATTATGATAACGACGGCGACCTGGATATGTACCTCACCGTTAACAACGCCAATGCCAGCTACAACCCAAATGTATTTGGGCCGACTGCAAGCCGCGGCCCGCATATCGTTACGGGTCAGTTATTCCGTAACGATTGGGACGCTGTATCAGGCCATCCGGTGTTTACCGATGTTACCGTAGCTGCCGGAGTTACCATACCCGGCTTTGGTCACGCGGCTTCTACGGTAGATTTTAATGGCGATGGCTGGAAAGACATCTACATCTCAAACGATTTTATCTCCAATAATATCCTCTACATTAATAATCGTAACGGTACGTTTACCGATAGATCGAGAGAGTATTTCAAGCATACTTCGCTAAACGCGATGGGGCAGGATGTGGTAGACATTAATAACGATGGCCTTGCCGATGTTATTGAACTGGATATGAATCCCGCCGATAATTACCGCAAAAAAATGATGCTTTCGCCAAGCATGTACCAAACCTTCCAGAATTTCGACCAGTTTGGCTACCAATATCAATACGTACGCAACACATTACAAATAAACCAAGGGCCTAAGTTAGGCCAGCAGGATACCATTGGAAACCCGGTGTTTAGCGAGGTGGGCTTTTTAAGCGGAATTGCCCAAACCGACTGGAGCTGGACACCCGTAGTTGCCGATTTTAATAACGACGGTTACCGCGATATGGTGATCACCAATGGCTTCCCCAAAGATGTATCTGACCGCGACTTTATGACCTACCGGCAGCAGGCTTATGCAGTGGCATCAAAAGAAACAGTGTTGAAACAGATCCCGGAGATCAAGATCCCAAATTACGCGTTCCAAAATAACGGGGATATTACCTTTAAAGATGTAAGCAAAGACTGGGGTTTGGATATCCCAACATTTTCTAACGGTGCAGTTTATGCCGATCTGGATAATGACGGCGCACTTGATATGGTGATCAACAATGTGAATGATGAAGCACTTGTTTATCGCAATACCGCAAGGGACGATCAAAAGAATTTTAATACCACCCATTACCTGCGAATAAGCTTTAAAGGTGATGAGCAAAATGTAAACGGGCTGGGCGCGCTGGTAAATATTTACTATGATAAAAGCCGGCAACAGGTTTACGAAAACACCCCTTATCGCGGTTACCTGTCATCGGTACAAAACATTGCCCACTTTGGTTTGGGTAAAATAACCAGGGTCGATTCTATCCTGATCAAATGGCCAAACGGCAAAGAGCAACGGCTTACCAATGTAAAGGCTGATCAAAAAATTAGGGTGGACATAGCCAATGCGGTAAGTAAGCCTGCTACGGTTCAGCCAATTTTGGCCACCGGTTCGTTATTTAAAGAGGTGACAGATGCGGTAGGCGTTCACTTTGCACACAAATCGGCAACCTTTCTTGATTTTAACGTGCAAAAACTTTTGCCGCACAAGCTGTCTGATTACAGCCCCGCGCTGGCTGTGGGCGATATTAATAACGACGGCTTGGATGATATGGTAGTTGGCGGCGATTCTTATAACCAGGCACAGCTATTTTTTCAGCAGGCGAATGGCAAATTCACGCAGCGCAACTTGCTGCCCGGCACCACTTTCCCGCCGATTCTGTTTAAAGATGCTGGCTTGCTATTGTTTGATGCCAATGCTGATGGTACGCTGGATCTGTATGTAGCCAGCGGCGGTTACGAAGCCAAACCCGGCGATAAGGAATACCAGGACAGGCTGTATCTTAACGACGGTAAAGGTAATTTTAAGCTCGCAGCGGATGCCGTTCCTGCCAATTTTACAAGTAAGCTTTGCGTACGCGGGTTTGATTATAATAAGGATGGCAAGCTGGATCTGTTCATTTCGGGCAGGGTAAAGCCGTGGCAATACCCCAAGCCGGTATCCAGCATCATTTTACGTAACGATAGCCAAAACGGTGTTGCCAAATTTACAGATGTAACGGCAGATGTTGCCCCAGCTTTAAAAAATATCGGGTTAGTTTGCGATGCACTTTTTACCGATTTTGATAACGATGGCTGGCCCGACCTGGTCTTGGCCGGCGAATGGATGCCGGTAACTTTCCTGAAAAACGAACAGGGTAAGTTTAAAAATGTTACTGCCACCACGGGTATTGCCGGCAAGTTTGGTTGGTGGAATTCGATAATCGCAGGCGATTTCAGGCACACCGGCCGTATAGATTACATTGTGGGGAATGTTGGGCAAAACAGCCTGATGCAGGCTACCGACGAATATCCTGTTTATATTACCGCTAAGGATTTTGATAACAGCGGCGCCTACAGTGCAGTACCATCAATATTCCTGCTTGATAAGGCCGGTAATAGGAAGGAATATCCCGTACAGGGCCGCGACGATATGGTAAAGCAGATGATCAGCATGAAGAAAAAGTACACCAACTACACTTCTTTTGCTACAGCTACCATGAATGATATTCTTACACCCGAGCAGCGCAAGGGAGCTTTAAGATTAAAAGCAAATATGCTAAAATCCTGCTACGTGCGTAACGATGGTAACGGCAAGTTCACGCTTATCCCTATGCCAATTGCAGCCCAGGTATCAGCCATTAACGGGATGGAAACCGGAGATTTTGACGGCGACGGCAACCTGGATTTAATAATGAACGGGAACGATTTCGGTACCGAAGCGTCCATCGGCCGCTACGATGCCCTGAATGGCCTAATGTTAAAAGGCGATGGAAAGGGGGGCTTTAAACCTTTAAGTATTTTACAAAGCGGCATCTATATACCGGGCGATGGCAAGGCTTTAGTAAAGTTACGTGATAGTAAGGGGCAGGTGCTGTTGGCCGCCAGCCAGAATAAGGACTTTATGAAGCTATTTAAGTGGAAAGCAAAAGCTAATACCATACCCGTGCAACCTAATGATGCCTATGCTTTGGTGAAATACAAAAACGGGCAAACAGAGAAACAGGAATTTTACTTTGGTGCATCATTTTTGTCCCAGTCGGCCAGGTTTATCAACATCACAGATAAAATGGAAAACATCATCGTGGTAGACAATAAAGGCAATAAGCGGGGACTTACCAACATTAAAAAGTAAGCACTTAAAAATCTTAAATTATAGTTAAAAATCTTAAAAAAATGATCTACAAAAATTATAAAGCGATTTATCTTGCTTTTTGGCTTTTAGCTTTTGCCGGCGCAGGTAGTAGCTATGCGCAATCGCTTAATAATCCGGTCGCGCTAAATGATCTGAGCGCATTTGCCGCCCCTCCCAAAAACTGGGAAATAGCGGGTGGCGTTCACGCCGATCTGGATAAGGATAACCAAATGCAGGTAATCAAAGGCAGTGGTATTTTAGTGAATCGTTTTGATGAAAAAAACATTGGCAGGGATCTTTATTTTAACTTGCAGCACGGAGATATCGACCTGGAGATGGATTACGCTATGGCCCGTGGTTCCAATTCCGGTATTTATTTACAAGGCCGTTATGAAATCCAGTTACTGGATAGTTGGGGTGCCATTAACCCTAAAGCAGGCGATAACGGCGGTATTTATGAGCGTTGGGACGATGCGAAGGCCGAAGGGATGAAGGGCTACGAAGGCCATGCGCCACGGCAAAATGCCAGCAGGGCGCCTGGCTTATGGCAGCACGTCCGTATTTCATTCCAGGCACCAAAGTTTGATGGAAATGGCGTGAAGATAGCTAATGCAAAAATGCTTTACTTATGGCTAAATGGCGTAATGATACAGGAAAATGTAGAGCTATCCGGCCCTACCCGGGGTGCGTTTGATAACAAAGAAAGCGCCTTGGGCCCGCTGCGTTTACAGGGCGATCATGGTGCCATAGCGTTTAAAAACATCAGTTATACCAATTTTAATAAACCGCACCCTACGGTAGCTAATCTTAAATACGCTGTTTACAAAGGTGATTTTACGGTAGAGCCTAATTATAAAACTATTAAGGCTGAAGCGCAGGGTGTTACTCCAATGCTTACATCTAACGAAGTTAAACTGGCCAACGAGTTTTTATTAAAGTACACAGGAATCTTGCACGTTAACGAGGCAGGCGAATATACGTTTAAACTAAGCGTGCCAGGGGGCAAAGGTGGTTTGAAAATTAATAGTGCAACCGTTGTTACCGCTAATGGTTTTAGAGGTACAGGAACAATGGCCTTACCCGCCGGTGATCTGCCATTTGAGATCGTTTATATAAAGAATGTTGATTGGGCAAAG
Organism: Mucilaginibacter glaciei; assembly: GCF_014773245.1. Classification (GTDB taxonomy): domain Bacteria; phylum Bacteroidota; class Bacteroidia; order Sphingobacteriales; family Sphingobacteriaceae; genus Mucilaginibacter; species Mucilaginibacter glaciei. The sequence goes on from NZ_JACWMX010000003.1 coordinate 373,547, forward strand.
GCCGCTTTGGGTCTTACGGTATCGGGGCCGGGTGTGCGTGAGTACCTGCTGAGCGATGCCAATGTAAGTTCTAATGATGCTGTTGACCCAATATTGATCAACGCGACAGAGAATACCATTTTGCGCAGTTTTACGGATGTGCCCGGCGGCATCAGGGTTACCCACGGGGTAGGTGTGGGTAGTGTTGAGCAGTTACATTACACGTATGATATGGACAAAGGCATGATCGTGCAGATATGGCGGGGCGGATTTTTGGACGCCACCCCAATGTGGCACGAGCGTGGCGACGGTTCATCAAAGCCTGCAGGGTCTGTTCAGTACCTGGGTAAACCATCACCGGGCATAACAAAGCTTGCAGATGCGAATGCTGCATGGCCCGCAGATACTAATAGTACTGGCTACAAGCCCAAGGGTTATACGTTGGATGCTGATAGCCGGCCCACTTTTAAATATATTATTTACGGAGCAACCGTTAGTGATGCAAGTATAGTAATGCCAGCGGGTCAGGGCCTTCATCGTGAAGTAAGCGTATCTGTGCCGATAGCCAACTTATATATGCGCCTTGCATCAGGTTCAAAAATAGAGATGCTTAAGCCGGGCTTATACTCCATAGATGACCGATACTACATCCGGGTGGATGAGGGCAATGAGAAGCCTGTAACCCGTATTGTCGGTGGAATGCAAGAGCTAATTATACCGGTACTGAAAAAGGTAACTTATTCAATCATTTTTTAAAAATAGCCATGAGGAATTTATTAAAGCGAATGATGAACAAGGTTTTATTTTTTGCCACTGTTGTTATACCATTTTTTTGCATCAGTCAGCGTGCACTGGCACAAGCTGAATCACCTAAAGAGGATGATTTTTTTAAGATCATGAAAGTGCCCGCTCCGGAGGGCACCATATTAGAAGTAGGCGGCCTTTGCACTTTGCCAAATGGCAGTTTGGCTGTCACCACCCGCAGGGGTGATATCTTTATAGTTGAGAATCCTACCAGCCAGCGGCCATTTTTCCGCAAGTTTGCGTCGGGTTTGCACGAGGTTTTAGGTGCAGCTTACAAAGACGGGGCTTTATATGTGGTGCAGCGTGGCGAGCTGACTAAACTGGTAGATACAAATATGGACGGTAAAGCCGATGTGTTTGAAACGGTTTATGCCTGGCCTTTATCCGGTAATTACCATGAGTACAGTTTCGGGCCTAAGATCGCGCCGGACGGGTCTTTTTTTGTAACCCTTAACCTGGGTTTCCCGCCAGACTGGTGGCACCCAAAAAGCTTTGTTCCTTACCGTGGTTGGGCGCTTAATATTACCGAAAGTGGTGTGGTTACCCCTTGGGCGGCAGGTTTCCGTTCGCCATGTGGTATTAGCATGATAGATGGTGAACTGTGGTATAGTGATAATCAAGGCGACTGGGTAGGCTCGGGCAGTATTATGCCCGTTAAAAAAGGAGCCTTTATGGGCCACCCGGCCAGTTTGGTATGGACTAGTTTGCCAAATTCTCCTTTAAAGCTAACCCCGGAAGAATTCTTTGCGAAGAACAACCCGAGGATAGAGTTTGATAAAAGTGGCCAGCCATTTAAACCGCAAAACATCGTTAACGAAAAATACCGTACAGAAGTTGATGCCAAACGAGATATACCGGCATTACAACTACCTGCGGTTTGGTTGCCACACGGCATCCTCGGGATATCTAATTCTGAGATCGTTAAAATTCCGGAAGGGACATTCGGGCCTTTTGCGGGGCAGTTGTTGGTTTGTGATCAGGGCCAGAGTATGATCGACCGTATCTTTATGGAAAAAGTGAATGGCGAATACCAAGGTGCAGCCTGGGCTTTCCGAAGCGGATTTCAGTCCGGAATAGTGCGCTTGGCCTGGTTGCCGGATGGGTCATTAGCCGCGGGCGAAACTAACAGGGGCTGGGGTTCGGCAGGTGAGGCCACCATGGGTTTGCAGCGATTAATATGGAACAACCATATCCCTTTTGAAATGCGTGCCATCCGCGCAATGCCCGATGGTTTTGAAATTGAATTTACCAAGCCGGTTGAAAGGAAGGTTGCTGAAGATATCGCCTCATATTCTGTAGAAAGCTTTACTTACAAATACCACGGCGTATACGGTAGCCCGCCGGTAGGTAACCAAAAATGTGCGGTGACCGGCGTTAAAGTATCTGACGATGGCTTGCGTGCGCGAATTGTGGTGAGCAACCTGCGCAGCCGCTTTATACATACCATTACCCTTGATGGTGTACGCGATAAAGAGAAATACTTTAACCTGGTTCATCCAACAGCTTACTATACGTTAAATAATATCCCTGAAGGAAAAAAACTAAGTTTAACGGAAGTAAGTGTCAAGAATTCAAAGGCTGCCGTAAAATCTGCAAAGTCAGCTCCGGTAATGAAGGGAGCAATAGTGGCGGCAAATAAAGTGCCGTCATATGATGAAATTAAACCGTTGCTGGTAAAAAACACATGTTCTGCATGCCACAATCCAGATAATAAACAGGTTGGCCCTGCTTTTAAAGATATCGCTAAACGCAGGTATAGTGTAGAACAGATTATAGCGTTGATCAAAAACCCTAAGCCCGAACACTGGCCCGATTACTCGACCCCGATGCCGCCTATGCCGCAGGTTGCTGCAGCGGATGCCCGTAAGATAGCCACATGGATAAGGTCGCTTAAATAAAAACATACAAAATGAAGAATAAATTGATCATAATAATTTTGTTTACAGCGGCATCTTTATCGGCGACTGCACAAACCGGTAAACCCGAAGCAACCGAAGTTTGGGCTCCCATTCCGAGAGTGGTTACAGCTGCCGAAAAAACCGGAGCTGCCCCCTCAGATGCTTTAATACTATTTGACGGTAATACTCTTGATGAGTGGGTGCTGACGAATGACAGCACTTTAACCCGCAAATGGAATGTTGCGGGCGGTATCATAACAGTAGATAAAAAGGCCGGTGACCTGCAAACCAAGCGAAAATTTACAGATTTTCAACTGCATATCGAGTATCGGATCCCTGCGGATATTACAGGCAGCGGGCAGGCGCGTGGCAATAGTGGTATATTTTTAGCCGCGCTACCTTGGGGTGCAGGCGGTTACGAATTGCAGGTGCTGGATAACTACAACAACAAAACCTATGTGAACGGGCAGGCGGGTAGCATATATAAGCAATCGCCGCCATTAGTAAATGCATGCCGTAAGCCCGGTGAGTGGAACGCCTACGATGTAGTATGGACCGCTCCACGTTTTAACGACGCCGGTACTTTAAAATCACCCGCGCGTGTAACAGTATTACACAACGGTATTTTGGTGCAAAATAATACCGTTTTATCGGGCGACACGCCTTACATCGGACAGCCGCAATACCGTAAACATGGTCCTGAGCCTATAAAACTACAAGCTCATGGCGATGATAGTAAACCAATAAGTTACCGCAATATTTGGGTGCGAAATCTTTAAGTTAAACTAAGATATAAATTTACAAACTACCATTATGAGCGTAATCATAGGCGAGAAAGAATTTATCAAGAACATAGGACAAGTTCAATACGAGGGCCAGGGATCAGAAAATCCATTGGCATTTCGCTGGTACGACGAAAACCTACTCAACTACGCCGCTGCCAACCGCGAACCGGTCACTACCAGCGGCAATTAGTTATACCTTGAGAATTTGATTAACAGATATCTATAATGATGATGAAACGGCAGTTTAAATATTTTTTGTTACTGATTTTTTTGGCGTTTGGTATTGCATCAACAGCGCAAACTCCTGATGTTAAAATGCCCAGGCTTGTAACAACCAACGGGCGGCACGCGTTACTGGTTGATGGGAAGCCTTTTTTAATACTGGGCGGGCAGGCGCACAATTCAAGTGCCTGGCCGGGTATGCTGCCGCAGGTTTGGAAAGCGATAGATAAGTTGCACGCCAACACATTGGAGGTGCCCATTTACTGGGAAAATATAGAACCTGAACAAAATAGGTTCAATTTTGCTGTTATCGATACGCTGTTAGCGCAAGCAAGGCAACACAATAAAAAGCTGGTTTTACTATGGTTTGCAACCTGGAAAAACGGTAGCAATCATTATATGCCCGCCTGGATGAAAAAAAATGCATCCAAATATCCTAACACCACCGGGTTAAAAGGGAAGCTGATTGATTCACCGTCGCCCAATGTAAATGCAACGCTCGATGCCGATATTGCTGCCTTTAAAGCAGTGATGGGACACCTTAAAGCTGCCGACTCACAACACACAGTTATAATGATGCAGGTAGAAAATGAACCTGGATCATGGGATACGATAAGAGACTATTCGCCGGTTGCCCAAAAAGTGTTCGAACAACAAGTGCCCGCAGCATTATTAACCCCTGCGGTTCTTAAAGAGTTGAAACATACTAATACAGCAAAAGGCACTTGGCAACAGGTTTTTGCAGATAATGCCGACGAGTATTTCCAGGCATGGTCAATAGCTACTTTTATAGGTAAAGTTGCTGCGGCCGGTAAAGCAATTTATCCGTTGCCTATGTACGTAAATGCCGCCCTGCGCGATCCGCTTACTGATCCAAAACCACCCTCTTATGAAAGCGGCGGCCCTACTGATAATGTATTGGCGTTGTGGAAAGCTGCCGCCCCTGCGATCGACCTTTTAGCACCAGATATTTATTTATCAGGCAGCGAGAAGATCTTAAAGGTCATTGAATTGTACGACCGGCCGGATAATGCACTTTTTGTGCCTGAAGCTGGCCTGGAACCGGAAAAAGCCAAGTATCTTTATTCGGTACTTGCACACGGCGGCATCGGCTTTTCACCATTTGGAATTGACGCCAATAATGCAGATGTGACAGACGAAGAACTGTCTGCGTCGCTACGTCCTTTTAGTCAGGATTACGCGGCACTCTCGGGAATGGCTGATCTGATGGCTGGCTGGGTTTATGAGGGTAAGGTAAGTGCCCTTGTTGAGCATGATGACCATTCCGAACAAACCCTTGACCTGGGCATGTGGCAGGCTAAAGTAGCTTTCGGTTCTATCGATCGTAATATAGTAAAGCCCAATGTAATCTCTACAGGCAGGGTAATTATTATAAAGCTGGCGCCAGATAGTTTTATTTTATTAGGCTCATTAGCCAATATCACCTTTAAGCCGTTAAAAGAAAATTCAGGCAAAGCCTGGCAATATTTAAAAGTTGAAGAAGGTATTTACCAAAACGGGACATTTAAATCGCTACGGGTACTCAACGGCGACGAAACGGATTGGGGAGGCCCGCGTTTTGATAGACGTACAACGGTTTTAAAGGTTGATCTGGTAGCCAGGTAGCATAAAGGTTGGTAGCAGAAATTTAAGTTTCAAAAGTATTCTGGCTATATTGCGGCTGCTAAGGTATACATCTATTGTAAAAAAGGTGTTGTATTTAAACATATGACCCACAACGCTGTACATTACTTGATAAATCACTCAAAATCACTATTATGTTTTCAAAAGTTTATAAACCTTTAATATTAGGCATCGCGCTAATATCATTAACTACCGCCGGCAGGGCACAAACCGGTGAGCCGGTAGAAAAAAATAAAGCAAATACTACTTACAAACCTGCTTTTGCCGGGCAAACCCGCATTGGTAGCGTTAAAACAAAAACGCTATATACCGTTACGGTTATCAATTCAGAACTGAAGGGCCCTTGGGGTATACATGCTTTGCCTGATGGCCGTTTACTAATAAGCGGGAAGCCTGGTACGATGCAAATATTAACTACTGCCGGCAAAGTTGTTAAAACTATTACGGGTTTCCCTGAGGTGCAGTTTCTAAGCCAGGGTGGTTTGCTCGACGTCAACATTGATCCAGATTTTACAAAGAACCGCATGATTTATTGGACTTATGCCCAGCCGGGTGCTGCAGGTGCAACCCTTGCAGTAGCTAAAGGGAAGCTATCAGCAGATGAAACAAAGCTGGAGAACGTTAAAGTTATATGGGAGGCTTATCCGCGTTACAAAGGCGCAGGGCAATTCGGCTCGCGTTTGGTGTTTGATAAACAAGGGAACATTTTTGTAAGCTCCGGCGACCGCCAGGCAAATGATATAAGGGTAAAAGCGCAGGACCTGAGTGCTACTACCGGTAAAATGATCCATATCACTAAAGATGGTAAACCGGTTTACAACAATCCGTTCATTGGTAAAGATGATGCCAAGCCAGAGATTTATGCCTTCGGTTTTCGCAACCCCGACGGACTTGCTGTTAACCCGGTAACCGGAGGCCTGTGGGAAGCTGAATTTGGCCCTCGTGGCGGTGATGAGATCAATTTGGTAAAGGCTGGCGGTAACTACGGCTGGCCATTTGTTACCTATGGTATTGAATATAGCGGTGAAAAGGTATATGACGGCATACAACAAAAGCCGGGTACTGTACAGCCGGTTTACTATTGGGATCCAGTTATTTCGCCGGGATGTATGATGTTCTATACAGGCAATATTGCCGAATGGAAGAATAACCTGTTTGTAGGCGGGTTAAGTGGACAACACATTATTCGCCTGATCATTAAAAATAACAAAGTTGTTGGTGAAGAACGCCTGCTTGCTGATAAAAATGAGCGGTGGCGTTGTATAACTACCGGAACAGACGGCGCAATTTATGCCGGGACCGATAATGGTAAATTATATCGGATCGCAAAGCAATAGTTTTATATTAATTGCGAGCTGGCTTGTTAAGCTGGCTCGCTTTGTTTTAAATTCCGCCCATTCTGCTTTCATTAAGTTGCTCAGCAAGGTTAACCTTTATCTGTCAGGTTCAATTGCACTTACTCCCATTATAAATGACCTTTGCAAGCTAAAGCCGTGCAAAAGTCGGGTTGTTTTTTTATTATATTTATAGCCTGATAATTATCATCCATAGATAGTGACACCCTGTTAATGAAGAGGTTCTTAATAATTGCCGTTTTTTTTTCATGTACAACAAAGGTTTTTGCCGATTCGCATAACCTTGATAGCCTTAAAACATTGCTACAGCTTACCACCAACGATTCTTTAAAGGCGGGGCTATACAAACAAATTGCCGCCGAATACCTGCAATATGATACTATAAAAAGCGCAGGGGTAAAGCGCTTTTACCAAAACGAAGCCCTAAACTATACCATGCTCGCTTTGCATAATTATACTTTTTATGCTGATACCCTCGGCGTGCGCACTTGTTTTGACTACTTGTCAAAGGTTTATCTGTCGCAAGCTAAGTACAGCCAGGCTAAGTGGTTTTTGCTCCAATCGAATAAAATATCTCGTGACCGAAATGATATTCCCGCCGTGATCTCCTCCCTTATCAAGCTGGCAACCGTTAAAATGAGCAACGAAGAATATAAACTTGCCCGGAGCGACCTGGATGAGGCTTTGCTTTTATCCACCAAAAATAAATTGCCGCAGTTTGAAGTTTTGGTTCACCAAAATTATGCCTATTTGTATAACCGCATGGGCGAAGAAGATAAAGGCGACCTTGCAACAGAACGTGCCTTGAAACTTACTGGGCTGTTAAAAACAGATGAGGCAGCTATGACCCTGGCATTGCAAAAAGCCCCAGATTATGTAATGCCTGGCAAACCGACCAGGAAAAGGCCAAAAGTATTGAAGACCAGCCCCATTAAAAACCTAAAATTAAAAGCTGTAAAAAATTAGGGTATAGTAACTAATGCCGATAAAACTATATGCTACATTTTATGTTAGCGATATAAATACACTAAAATGAATAATTTTTTCAGAGGGATTATTGCGGCTTGGGGCGCAAAAAAATTGGGTGGCGGTTGTTTTTCAACCATTGTTATATTTATAATTATCTACGTTCTTTTAGGCAAGTGTAACCAAAAGTCGAATGCGGCAGTTGTTTTACTCCCGGCGAAAGTGGTGACGGTTGTAAAAAGTTAATATCCTAAATTTAAGATTTAGTTAGCGGCTGCCTGATCATGTCGATATGCGGGATGCCGTCCTCGTCATAACCATCACCAACCGGCACAAATCCGAAAGAGGAGTAGAAGTTTACGAGATAGGCCTGTGCGCCTATTTTGATATCTCCATTACCAAACACTCTAGTGCATTCTTCAATTGCCCTATTCATCAGCAAGCGGCCAGAACCTGTGCCCCGGTTTTTGGAATTTGATACCACGCGCCCAATAGACATTTCTTCAAATGACAAACCCGGCGGTACCAGTCGGGCATAAGCCATTAGCTCACCATCGCCATCTAATATCATTAAATGGTGGCATTTTAAGTCTTTGTTATCAATATCCAGGTAAACGCAATTCTGCTCGACCACAAAAACCTCACTTCTTAAACGTAGAATGTTATAAAGCTGGTTAGTGGATAATTCGGAAAAGGGTTTTATAATGATGTTTAATTGCATTACAGATAATAAACGTTAAATATAGGTGCCTTTATTGAAAAAATATTCTGTTTTTTTTGGTTTTACTTAAAATGATTATGATATTACGCCCAATTCGAAAGCCCTCTCGAATTTTACAACAAAATTTTCTTTTTTTTTAACTAAACGATGTTATGTTGCTGCGTTTTTAAATAAAATCGGCTAAAACGATTTTTTACGCTTTTATTTTAGTGCTATTTCGCAAATATCTTTTTTTGACTCGCTCATTGGCGTTAATGAGATTGCTATATTAACAAAAAATTAAAAATTATTTATAATTTGGTCTTTATTATTAAAAATAATCACCGTTTTTGCTGTTATTATTGACGATTTGTTAATTTTTACCACTTTTTTTTGATAAATGTTTTTGTATTGTAAAAATATAGTTCTAATTTGACCCCATTAATTTTAACTTTTAACGCATGAAAAAAAAATTACTCAATTTTTTATTGGTTTTGCTATTATTAGGCACTCAAGCCTTTGCACAAACCAGAACGGTTACCGGTACAGTTACCGGAAAGGATGACGGAAAGCCGCTTCCCGGAGTTTCCGTAGTTGTTCAGGGTACCAGGGTGGGTACCCAAACCGGGCCCGATGGAACTTTTTCTATTAAGGTGTCCCCCGGTCAGGTAGTTGTATTTAGCTTTTTAGGTTTTACTACCTATTCAGTAACCCCGGGTGACGGCCGGTTAAATGTGTCGCTTGCCGGCTCCGCAAGTGCCTTGAATGAGGTTATAGTTACTGGTTACGGCGGCCCGACTACTAAACGGGATAACGTAGGTAGTTTATCATCAGTAAAAGGTAAAGATCTATCCCAACAACCGGTACAAAATTTTCAACAATCGTTAGGTGGCCGTGCTGCAGGTGTGCAGGTAACTATACCAAGTGGTGTTGTTAACGCTCCTCCGGTATTTCGTATCCGTGGTACAAACTCGATCAACCTAAGCTCACAGCCATTGATCATTGTTGATGGTGTTAGCTCAATTAGCGGTGATGTTAGCCCAACTAACTCAACCGGTAACGCATTGGGTAACATCAACTCTGAAGATATAGAGAGCGTCGAGATTTTAAAAGATGCCGCTGCAACTGCCATTTATGGTAGCCGTGCGGCAAACGGTGTAATTGTGGTAACTACTAAAAAGGGTAAAAAAGGTAAAACACTGGTGAGTTTTGACAGCTGGATCGGATCGGCCAAGGCAATCAGATTACCTAAAGTACTGGATGCATTCCAATACACAGATATTAAGAACGAAGCGTTAAGGAACGCCGGTTTATATAATACCGGTGCTGCTACGTCAACAGCACCAACCCGTTTTTACAGCCTGTTCAATGATGCTAACGGTAGCCCAATCAATACTAATTGGAATGATTATGTATACCGTACCGGTGTAACTACTAACAACACAGTCAGCATGAGCGGGGCCAACGATAATACCAGTTATTACATGTCGGCTAACTATAGCAAGCAAAAAGGTATTTTGCAGGGTAACGAATATGGCAGAAGAAGCTTACTTGCAAATGTTGATCACCGGGCAAGCAAATATGTAACTTTAGGTGGTAAGATCAACTACTCTAATGAGCGTAACTATGCATCGGCAAGTACGGGTTCAGTTTCAGGTGGTGCATATGGTACTGAAGGCTTGGGCCGTATCGTATTGGTATTGCCGCCAAATATTTCGCCGTACAATAACGATGGCAGCTATAACTTAAACGGTAGCGCCATCGGTACACAAGGCAATACCAACATTGGCGTTACCTACCCTAACATTTTGCCTATTTTGGATCTTAACCGTTCAAACAACGAAGTTCAACATATCGCGTCAAACGTTTATTTCCAGGTTAAGCCATTATCGTGGATCACTTTAAAGACTTTATACGGTATTGATTATATCTTTTCTGATGGTGATATTTTTAATAACCCTATACAAGGTAATGGTAATCCAACAGGTAGTGCTACGGGTATTTATACTAAATATAAAAACTACACCTGGACCAACACAGCTCAATTTGCACACACGTTTGGTATTAAGAACAACGTATCATTATTAGTAGGTAATGAGCAAGTACGCAACACAACCGAAGGTTTTGGTTTAGCGCGCTCGGTATTGTCTGATCCTGCATTTAATGTTTTGCAGGCAGGCTTTACAACTAATGCCGCTTCGAACTTACAAATAACCGAAAACTACCTGGTGTCATTCTTTGGCCAATTAAGTTATGACTTTGATAAAAAGTACTTTCTTTCTGCTACAATCCGTAAAGACGGTTACTCTGCGTTTGGCCCTTCTAAAAAATACGGCTACTTCCCGGGTGGTGGTTTAAAATGGGATGTTGCACGCGAAGGTTTCTGGAGTGCGATCAAAGCTGATAAGATTTTCAGCAGCTTCCAGTTAAGGGGTAGCTATGGTAAAGTTGGTAACAACGCAGGGTTAGGCAACTTTGCTCCAATCAGCTTCTACTCATCTGGGGTATACAACACCAACCCAACCTTAGCACCATCACAAACAGGCAACTCACAGTTAGCCTGGGAAACCAGCAAGAAATTGGATCTGGGCGTTAACTTTGGCTTATTTAATGATAAGATCACAGCCGAGGTTGCTTATTACAAAAATGATATTACCGGTTTGATATTTAACGTACCACAAGCACCTTCAGCAGGTTTGCCTTCAAACCCGTTATTAAACGTAGGCTCGATGTATAACAAAGGCTTAGAGGTAACTTTAAACGCCGATGCAGTACGCACACCAGACTTTACCTGGACGCCATCGTTCAATATCAGCTTTAACACAAATAAAGTTACCGGTTTGGCACCAGGTTTAACCAGGTTGTTGGGTACCACATCAGATTTGGAAACCACAAACATTACAGAGGTTGGTCAATCTTTATCTAATCTGTATATAGTGCGTACCCATGGTGTTGACCCAGCAACAGGCCGCCGTATATTTGTAAACGGCGCAGGGCGTGATGTTTACTTTGATTTTTACGGAGCCAACCGTTGGACTTATGCCGACGGTTCAGTAGCCCCTGCAATTTCACAAGCGTCTGATGCGGTTAATTATAAACAATCTCAGGTTAAGGGTTTTGGTGGTTTAACCAATACATTCCGTTACAAAGATTTTGACTTGAATTTCTTGTTAACCTTCCAATTCGGTGGCAATTTATATTACGGTACGGGTTCAGGTTTATTAGATCAACGTTTCTGGAACAACACGGTTGATGTATTGAACCGCTGGACGGCTCCTGGACAGATCACTAACATCCCTGCTGTTAAATATAATGATAACATTTCTAACGGTTCGACTATGCCGTTGGATATCCATGTATACAGCTCAAACTTCATCAAACTTAAATCAGCCAATCTGGGTTACACCTTACCAAAAAGTTTAACCACTAAAGTTGGTATCAGTAATATCCGTTTTTATGTAAGCGGTTATAACCTGCTATTGTTCACTAAATACCCGGGTCCGGATCCGGAAGTGTCATCAAACGGCACAGCTAACGCAAGCCAGGGTGTAGATCGCAACACTGCAGGTAACCAAAGAACGCTTACCGCAGGTTTATCGGTTAAGTTTTAAACAATAATTTTAACATAAAATGAAAAAGAAAATTATATTGATGTTGGCGATGGGAGTAATGTTAAATTATTCTTGTCAAAAAGATAAGTTGTCGCCCGTTTCAAAAACAGCGGTGCCCAACGATGATAACCTATTGCAATTTAGCACCGCACCGCGCATACAGGCACAAGTTTTAGGTTTATATGCAAACTTAAGAAGCGGGGCATTTATGGGCGGCAGATTCCAGGTTTACCAGGAAATTAAAGCCGACAACTGGATCAACCTGAGCAATAACGGTGTTACCAACACTGCTACATGGAACCAAAGTGTTACAGGCACAACAAGCGAAGTGCAAAACCTTTGGTCGCAGGCATATTTTACCATAAACAATTGTAACCTGTTGATTGATGGTTTAGCAAAAAGCACGGGTGTTGTAACGCCGGCGGTATCTGCTAACTATGTTGCCGAAGCTAAGTTTATCCGTGCACTTAGTTACTATGATCTGTTGCAGCTTTACGCGCGCCCCTACTATGATGGTAGCGGTAGCAAACCAGGTGTTCCTTTGCGATTAACTGGTAACTCTGTTGCCGGTACTTATGATTTAGCGAGAAGTACTGTTGCTGAATGTTATGCGCAGGTGTTAAAAGATCTAAACGATGCAGAGGCTGCTTTACCTATTACTTACGCTGATGCTGCAACATACACCACCCGCGCACACCGTAACACAGCTATTGCTTTAAAAACAAGGGTTTACTTAACCATGCAGCAATACGCCAACGTAATCACAGAGGCTAATAAGATTGTAGGTACAACTGTTTTTAACTCAGATAACGGTACTGCACCTAAAGCGGGAATTAACAATGCTTTACAGGCCGATGTAACCAATGTGTTTAAAGCACCTTACACTACCACAGAATCAATTTTCTCGTTGCCGTTCCTTACAACAGAAACACCGGGCACACAAAACCAGTTAGGTTTTTACTTCTATAATAATGGTTCTGCTTTAAATGCTGAGTATTATTTAAACCCTGCCGGTGTTGTAGCTGATGCCAACTGGAAAACTACCGATAAGAGACGTGCGGGTTTTATCCAGGCGTCAACTAACGCGGCACGTTTAGGTTTCAGGTTCCTGGCTAAATATGCACAACCGTCGCCTTATACAGATTGGGCACCGGTTATCCGTTATGCCGAGGTATTGTTAAATTTAGCTGAAGCACGCGCAAGATTAAACGGTACAGATGCACAGGCTATTGCCCTACTAAACGCTATTCGTGGCCGGTCTGATGCAACTACTGTATTCACCGTAGCTAACTTTACAGCGGCTGGCTCTTTAGCAGATGCGATCTTACAGGAACGTAACATCGAGTTATTAGGTGAAGGTTTCAAAAATACTGATCTGGTACGTTTAGGTTTAACTATCCCTGCAAAAGCAGGTGGTGCACCAGCAGTTGCCCCATCATCAGCTAACTATATTTGGCCGATACCAAATAATGAGTTGTTGTACAATAAATTAGCTACGCCTAACTAATAAAGTAAATAGTTAATAATAGGCCCGGGGCACATCATTGTGCTTCGGGTTTTTTATTTAAAACAGATTTGTTTAAATGAATTTTTCGAGTTTATCGGCAATCAGGTGTACCAGTTTGTTATTTAAACTGCCGGGGTTTTTGCATACAGTAAGGCTTTCGTATGGGTCGGGATTAAAGCTCACCACCATTTTGTCGTCTGTAAAAATCTCAAACATGCAGTGGTCCCCGCCATGGTGCATATACTCCCTTACTTCAAACCCCAATTGCTGGTTGCCTTGCTGTATGCTAATGTCAAATCTTTCCATAGGTAGGGTTTTGTTTTATCTTTATAACCTTTAAGGTTACTTATTGTTGCAGGCTTTTATTAACAGGGGCAACTGTAGCAAGTTAATGGCAGGTTACGGGTGGAGATAAAATCGAGACAAAAGCACTCCGGCAGATAAATCTGTTGCACACCCTATTGTAAAATGTATTTTTGTTAAGAATATATACACCCACAACTATTTGAACCAACCTGTAACGCTTTCCCCGGTCAGTAAGCCATCAAATCCTGTTCTACCTGTAATTTTTGTACAGATGGGGCCTGGCAGGAGCTTGTTTTTTGATCATATATTGAAACAAGCGGTTCTTACCAATGGCAGGCAAAATATTTATATCCTAACCGATACCAATTTTGAGCTATACGCTGGGTATAACTGTGTTGACATATCTGCTTATGCAAAAGTTAACCGTCCTTTTGACGCGTTATATAAGCATCATTCTACCAACAGCTTTTTTTTTGAGAAAACATGTTTCGACAGGTGGTTTATAATTAATGACGTTATCCGCGACCACGGGATAGGCAACTTTGTTTACGCCGACTGCGATGTTTTGATATTGGAGGATCTTAAGCCGGTATATAACAATTTTATTAAAGATATATACGACGGCACTATGATGTTTTTTGCTGATGGTAAAAGCAGTATAACATCGGCACACACGTCTTTTTGGAATACCAAACTGCTTGCTGATTTTTGCAGTTTTATCACCGCCACTTATGCTGATAAAAAAGCTTTTGAAGATCTGCTTGAACGCACCCTTGCCGGTGAGTTTTACAATAACCGAAACGTATCAGATATGATATTGCTTGATGTTTTCCGCACGCACACGCAACCCAACACTCTGAACCTTTTATCGCTTGAAGACATGGACATTTGTTTCGATTTTAATATCGGCGCGGCTTTTAATGGATGCAACTATGTATTTGAGTTGAGCATTTATACGAACACTAAAAAAATAATAAGACAATCTAAAGGCCTGTTTGGTAAAGTGATAAATTGCGGTAGTATCGTTCATCCGCGGTTTTATACGCTTCATTTTCAAGGTTACCTGGCCAAAGCCCTGATACCGGTTAATTGTAACGCAAGGGGTTATTTTGGCGGTTGGCGCAATTACATCTTGGGTAATACCGAATTCTTGAAACGTAGAGCTACCGTCTTAAAAAACCGTTTAAAAGCATCATTCTTAAAATAACCCTTTTTTGCATCATATGGATTTAGAAATATTTGTTAATTTTATAGTTAAACTGCTTTTTGTTAAAACCAGAGTTTATTAGGCTAATTATTTTTAAGTTTGCAATCACCTATACCTTAACTAATACGGGTAAAGTAGCGTGGATTGCCGTGATTATATGAAAAAAAACTACTACTCCCTATTCATTATTCTTTTAGCATTTATATCACTGTCTTCGTTAAATTCATGTGTTACAGCTAAGAAAATCACTTATTTTAATAACATTCTTACCGATAGTGTTGCCGATATACCACCTAATAAACTGCAAACAGTAATTAGCCGTAATGACCTTTTAAGCATAAATATATCAACGCCGGATGCTGCAACCAATGCTTTACTTAATTCACGACAGGCCGTTAATGAGGCCGCAGGTGCAGGTGGAGTAAGTGGTTATTTAGTTGATGAAAATGGCGAATTGAAAATACCATTAATTGGTACTGTGAAAGCCGCCGGGCTAACAAAAATACAGCTGGCTAACACCATTGCAGAGCAATTGGTGAGTAAAAAATTGGCTAAAGATCCAATTGTAAATATCCGGGTAGTTAACTTTAAGATAACTGTAATAGGCGAGGTAACCCGCCCTGGTGTGATACAAATTCCTAACGAACGTGTAACCTTACCTGAGGCTATAGGCTTTGCGGGCGACCTTACCCCATTTGGTAAGCGGGATAACGTTTTGCTGATACGTGAAGTGGGCGGCAAAAGGATCTTTAAACGCTTTAGCCTGAATAAAGACCAAATGTTTGACCCGTCTATCTATAATCTGCAAAACCAGGATGTTATTTATGTTGAGCCTAATAGTGCACGGGCGGCCAATGCAGATCGTTTTACCCAACTGGTACCAATACTGTTTAGCAGTATATCGGTTATAGTACTTCTCTATTCTATTTTCTTTAGGTAAATCATTAGTTTTTAATGAAAAATAATAGCCAGAATATAAATAATCCTTTCGAAGGGTCAACTACAAAAAATGCACTTGAGGCAATTGCCTTCAGATACTTGCCATTTTGGCCGATTTTTGTGCTTACAATAATCACATCATTAGTAGTTAGTCACTTTTATATTCATTATCAAACCCCCATTTACGAATCGACCGCTATGATCTTGCTAAAAGATCAAAACGGTGGCAGTACCGATGCAAGTGTATTGGCGGCTTTGGGTGTTGCAAACTCGCAAAAAACTGTCGAGAATGAGTTGGAGGTTTTAAAATCCCGTATTTTATTACAAAGCGTAGTAAAAAACATGAGCCTCTACACCCAGATATATAATAAAGGCGCATTACGGGATATACTTATTTATCCTGCTCCGGTTACGTTTCAGGCTGTAAATTCCGATAAAGTTCCTGATGTGGGGAACGTACCTATCTCGTTCACCTTTTTGAAATCGCAAAACGCTATAATTTTAGGTGATAAAAAGTATCCGCTTTCAACGCCTGTGCATACTCCCTATGGCGATTTTATTATTAACGTAACACGCGAAGCTTCAGAAATGCAGTTCAAAGGCGAATATTATGCTAACATTCGCAGCACAAAAACCACTGCCAGGCAAATAGCCGGTGCGCTAAAAGTGGCAATAGGAGCCAGAAACTCGTCGTTAATTAGTATTACTCTTGCAGATCAGGTGCCGTTGCGGGCCGAAGATATTATTAACAACCTTATAAATGTTTATAATAATGCCGGTATTGAGTATAAAAATGCAACTGCGTTAAACACGCTTAATTTTATCAACAACAGGTTGTTGGTTGTTACCAAAGAACTTTCAAGCGTTGAAGGTAAGATGGAAGAATTCCGTTCGTCGCAGGGCATTGTTAATTTGTCGGCAGAGGGTGTGTCTTACATGAGCAACCGCCAGGCTAATGCCGAAAAGCTTGCCCAGATTCAGATCCAGCTAGATGTGCTTGACCAAATACAAAAATTTGTGATCAAGCAAGGGTCGGGTGGTGCCGCATTGGTACCGTCAACACTTGGCCTTAATGATCCTATACTCACTCAATTATTAGAAAGGCTTTATGCTGCAGAGCTTGAACTTAAAACAACCAGCCAAACCGCTGGTGAGAATTCGCCCGTTATCGTTGCCATAAAGCAGCGGATCGCTCAAATGAAGCCGGATGTTTTAGAAAATATCGGTTCGTTACGTCAAAATTTGGAGGCAACTCTCAACCGGCTCGAAACTGATGGTGGTATCAATACATCTTCATTAAAGGCATTACCGCAAAAGGAGCGTACATTTCTGGAAATCAGCCGTAACCAAACTATAAAAAATAATATTTATACCTTATTGCTCACTAAGCGCGAGGAGGTACAACTTACCCGTGCGGCATCTGTTGCCGATAGCAGAGTTGTCAATTATGCTGAAAGTAAAGGCCCCATAAAGCCTATTCCATTAAATATTTATTTATTGGGCTTATCAGTAGGGGTAATTGCAGGGGTTGTGTTTGTATTGATAAGGGAACAATATAACCAGGAGGTGCTGTTCCGGTCTGAAATTGAAAAGGCCACAGACACACCAATACTAGCCGAAATACTGCATGATGAAAGCGGGAAAAATATTGTAATAAAAGACGGCAGCCGGACTATTATTGCCGAGCAATTCAGGGCACTGCGCACCGCATTAAGTTTTATCGGAATAAACAGTGAAAAGAAAACAATCCTCGTAACCTCGTCGCTATCTGGCGAAGGTAAGAGCTTTACAGCTGTTAACCTGGCAGCAAGTTTAGCTATTACAGGCAAAAAAGTAGCGATACTGGAATTTGACTTGCGTAAGCCTAAGATAAGCAAGATGATGGAAATTAACCAGGAGCCCGGTATTAGTAATTATATGGCAGGTACGGCAACTTATGGTCAAATAAAGGTTTCAATGGCTGATAGAAAGCTGCCGGGTTTGATTATATTGCCTGCCGGAGCCATTCCGCCTAACCCTACCGAGTTAATGTTAAACGGCCGCTTAGATGAATTAATGACTGAATTGAAAGCTGAATTTGATTTTATATTAATTGATTCGCCTCCAATAGGCTTAGTAACAGATGCTAAAATACTGAATAGATATGTTGATGCTTGCCTGTATATGGTTAGGCATAAATATACACCAAAGTATTATTTGAAGTTAATTGATAGCCTGTATACTAACAAAGAGTTAACAAATATAAACATTGTGTTTAATGGACTAAAAATGCGCGGTGTATTAGGCGGTTATCGCCAGGGTTCAAGCTATGGTTCGGGCTACGGATATGGTTCGGGCTACGGTTATGGTGCGGGTTATGGTTACACCGAAGAGGCAGAGAGAAAAGGACTGAAGTCAAGGGTGTCGCGCGTTTTTAAGAAAAAATCCGTTCGGAGCAGGAATTAATACCTGTTAAGGCAGGCGTATATATCTAATAAATATCAATGGATACAAACAGTACAAATCAGGAATGGGATTTAGAAATTAAGCCTCATGATACTGTTTTCAACTTGCATTTAAAAGACGTTTGGAACTATCGTGACCTGCTATGGTTACTTGTTAGGCGTGATTTTGTTTCATTTTACAAGCAAACTATTTTGGGGCCGCTCTGGTTTTTTATACAGCCCATATTCACCACTATTGTATTTACATTTGTGTTTGGTAAGCTGGCTAACATACAAACCGGGAGTGCACCGCAGCCCTTATTTTACATGGCCGGAACCATTGCCTGGAATTATTTTGCCGATTGCCTTAACAAAACATCCACTGTTTTTAGGGATAACGCAGGTATATTTGGCAAAGTATATTTTCCTCGTTTAATAATGCCCTTAAGCATAGTAGTATCTAACCTGGTTAAGTTTGGTGTTCAGTTTTTGCTATTTTTTATACTTTTTGGTTATTACCTCATACGCTATCATTTCTTTGGTGCTAAAGAACCGGTTATTCCTAACTGGTATATTTTGTTATTCCCGGTTATCATGTTGGCGATGGCATGGCTCGGTTTAGGTATTGGTCTTATTATCACAGCTTTAACTACTAAGTATCGTGATTTGGCATTTGTTGTAACCTTCGGTATGCAGCTTTTTATGTATGCTACGCCTGTTATTTATCCACTCAGTTCAGTTTTAAATAAATACCATGGCATAATCGCTTATAATCCAATGAGTGGGCTGATAGAAACCTTCAGATATGCATTTACGGGTAGCGGAACGTTTTTTGCCGGGCCTTTCCTTTACAGTTTAGCTGCCAGTATTCTTTTCTTTTTAGTCGGTTTGGTTGTTTTTAACCGCGTCGAGAAAAATTTTGTTGATACCATTTAAGCTTCCGCTTAATATTTTACCATGAGTGATATAGCCATTAAAGCCGAAAATTTATCTAAAGCATATCAGTTAGGTGATTTTGGTACAGGCACGCTTAGTAATGATATAAATCGGTGGTGGTCGTTAGTACGCGGTAAAGAAGACCCGTTCCTTAAAATCGGCGAAGCCAATGACAGGGCCATAAAAGGCACCACTGATGTTGTTTGGAGTTTAAAAGATCTTAATTTCGAAATTAAACAGGGCGACGCGGTAGGTATAATCGGGCGTAACGGGGCTGGTAAAAGTACGCTGCTTAAATTACTTAGCCGCGTTACCGCGCCAACAACAGGTATGATCAAAGCAAAGGGGCGCATTGCCAGTTTGCTTGAAGTTGGCACGGGTTTCCATCCTGATTTAACCGGTCGCGAAAATATTTTCCTTAACGGTGCAATATTGGGTATGCGCAAGTACGAGATAGCCCGAAAATTTGATGAGATAGTTGACTTTTCGGGAGTAGAGCGTTATATAGATACACCCGTAAAACGATATAGCAGCGGTATGTATGTAAGGCTCGCCTTTGCCATTGCAGCCTACCTTGAGTCGGAAATATTAATAGTTGACGAGGTACTTGCCGTTGGCGATGCCGAGTTTCAGCGGAAGTGTCTTGGTAAAATGAGTGAGGTAAGCAAAGGAGAGGGGCGCACAGTTTTATTTGTTAGTCATAACCTAAATTCGGTTTTAACATTGTGCGCAAAAGGAATTTACCTTAAAAATGGCGCATTGGAGTTAAGTGCCAACATTGATGAGGTAGTACGCGCCTATGCAAAGGAGCGCGATACCGAATATTCAAGGGACGTTAAGATAATAAGTGAAGGCAAACAGGCCTGGCTGTCAAATTTTAAGATAACTGACCATGCAGGCAGCGAGCATTTAGAAATGGAAAGCCCGGTGCTTATCGAAGTGGAGGTAGAATCAACCGCGCAGTTTGATAATATACAAATTGGGATAGGTATCAACGATTACAATGAAGTGAGGCTGCTCACTCTTTTTAGCAAATTTTACAACAAAGCGTTCACATTGCATCAGGGGAGTAATAAATTAAGTTGTAAAATGGACAGATTGAATTTGAAGCCCGGCTTGTACAAGGTGGAGATTTTTATAGGTAGCGATCACCTCAACCTCGATTATTACAGTAGTGGTTTGCAATTCGAAATTTTCCCATCTTTAAACACAAATCACCTGTTGCCCGATTCAAGCCAGGGTAGCATGTTTGTTAATCAAAACTGGTTTTAATATGGGCAGCGTAAGTAATCCCGAAGAAGAGATTTTTTGTTTAAAATACGAATTGGATACACTTGCCAACGTTTTATTGCGCAGTGAATCTGAGCGTTGGGTGCCGGGATATTTGCAGGAAAAAACAGAGCATTCGCATATCGGGCGGTACAATCTTGCTTGTAATTATACAAACAACAAACAAGTAATTGATATTGCCTGTGGTGTAGGCAAAGGGAGTTTTACGATGGGTACTAAAGGTAAGGCTACAAGTGTTAAAGGTTTTGATATCCAACCAGAAGCTATCAGATATGCCAAATGGCGGTATAGTGCACCGAATGTGCAGTTCGACATTAACAACGCCGAAGAACTGTGTATTACTAATGAATTTGATCTGGCGGTTAGTTTTGAGACTGTAGAACACTTGCCAAACTATCGCGACTTTTTTGCAAGCATAGCTAATTGCCTGAAACCCGATGGCAGGTTTTTGCTCTCTACTCCAATATCACCCTTATCCCTTGATGCCAGCCCGGCTAACCCTTATCACGAGCAGGAGTGGGGCTTCGAAAAATTTCAGCAAGTTTTATCAGAATATTTCGAGATTGAAGAGGTGTTTGTACAGCTCTACCCTAAATTACCGGATGTGTTGCCGGCACCGTCACGTTCTATATTGGCAAGAATAGGCACAAAGATAAAAAACACTTTTTTTCCCGGGCCGGGGCCTGTTGTTATCCCAGTCAACCCTGGTAATGGATTCAGCACAATAGAAAAGTATACCGGCCAGTATCCACTAAGCGAGTTGGGTACAACACGCCAGGGTTACCAGATAGTATTAGTCAAAAAGAAGGCAGCATGATAGATCTTGCCGTTGTGATACCGGCCTACAAGGCGCAATATTTCGAAGACACCTTAAGTTCGCTCGCCGCCCAAACCAACAAAAACTTTAACGTTTATATAGGTGACGATTATAGCCCCGATAACCTGCGCAGCATAGCCGACAAATTTAGCGGTAGGCTCAATATAAACTATACCCGTTTTCCAGAAAATATCGGGCCAAGGAATTTAGTTAAGCAATGGAAACGCTGTATAGACTTGGTAAATAACCACGAAGAATGGTTATGGCTTTTCTCGGATGATGATATTGCCGATCCTGATTGTGTGGCGCGTTTCTACACAGCACTTGGTCAAAACGGCGACCGTTTTGATATTTACCGTTTTAATACCGTTACCATCGATGGTGTTGGAAACATAGTGCAACCAAATGCCACCGGGCCTAAAGAGGAGAGCGGAGAGCAAATGGCCTATCACTTATTACGGGGCGAAAGAGGCAACTCCATGCCCGATCATATATTCTCGAGAGCCATTTATGATTATTGCGGTGGTTTTGTTGAAACAGATTTTGCACAAGGTGCCGATTGGGCAACATCTGTTTTGTTCGCCCAACAAAAAGGGATATGTATCATACCTCAGGCTAAGGTATATTGGCGTAAAAGCGGGGTGAATATATCGTCGGTTGCGGCGATAAATGAAGGTGCCATGATCAAAGGGCACCTGCAATTCATTAGCTGGATGCTAAGGCATTTCGGCTACTTAAAAAATACACCTTCGGGCATTACTTATCATATGATGGTGGGAGCCGTGATAGTGAATATACGGCAGGTTATGATCCATCATTTTAAAAAGCTCAGTTTTTATAACGCCCGAATATTGCTCAATTTTTATAAAAGCGAATTGGGGCTATCTTTTTATGAAAGCATTAAGCAGGTATATTTAATAAAAGAGGGTACAGTGCCATTTATCCGAAAAGTGTCCGATCTTTATGTCAGGTTTAGCAGTGGCTTGAAAAGCAGGATTTTTAAGAATAGTTCAGCTCGATAATGATAATCTCAAAAGTTATAAGTGGTTTGGGTAATCAGCTTTTTCAATATGCGCTGGCAAGGCAAATCGCTATAAAAAACAATGATGATCTTAAGCTGGACATATCCTTTTATGAAAGTCAAAACTTGCGTAATTATACACTTAATTATTACAACATTAAAGCCGCAATTGCCACCCGCACAGATGTTGAAAAAGTTATAGGTTTATATGAACAAACCAGCCCGTACGCAAGGCTACATTGTACGGCTGAACGATACCTACCTAAACAATACAAAAGATTTTACAAAGAAGCCCAATGGTGGGGTTACGAACCCAATGTGTTTAAAATAAAGGGAGATGTTTTTTTAGAAGGTTACTGGCAACATTATAAGTATTTTCAAAATATACAGCCGCAAATATTTGATGAGTTGAACTTGACAAATGCCGTGGGTATTAATGATTACGCCATATACCGGCAGGTAAAGCAGGATGAGCGGTCAGTATCGTTGCACATTCGCCGGGGTGATTACCTTACAGATACCGATGCAAACAAATTAATGGGAATTCTTCCACTGCAATATTACAGGGACGCCATCGGATATATCAGTGAGCGGTTGGCCGATCCGCAGTTCTATATTTTTTCAGATGACCTTGATTGGGCCCGTGATAACCTTACAATTGATGCACCTGTAAACTTTGTTGATATTGATAACGGTAAAAAAGACTATATTGAACTTGCCGTAATGAGCGCTTGCCGGCATAACATATTAGCAAACAGTTCATTTAGTTGGTGGGGGGCGTTTCTTAATCAAAACCGGGATAAAATTGTAATATCGCCCCGTGATTGGATTAAGCAGCCCGAGATCAATAACAGGACATACCTGCAATTGCCGGGCTGGGTTAAAATGTAGTTAATAATGCAGCAACCAACAGTATCTATAATTATACCTTGTTATAACTCGGGCCAATATTTGACCGATGCTTTAAATAGCGTAAAAACCTATCCGGATCAATCAATACTTGAGGTTATAATCATTGATGATGGATCATCTGAACAAGTGACAATAGATTTATTGAACAAGCTAAAAGCCGAATACACAGTTTTACGTCAGGAAAATAAAGGCCCTGCCGCGGCCCGCAATGCCGGTGTTAAGATAGCCAAAAGTGAATTTTTGCTTTTTTTAGATAGCGATAACAAGATTCGTAAAGAATACATTGAAAAAGGGTTGACAGTTTTAACATCCCGGCTGGATATAAGTATTATACACGGCAAGCCTGTTTTTTTCGGCGACACTGCTGAACCGCGGTTCGATACCGGCCCGTTTGATCTGGATAAGATACTGAAGCAAAATTATATAGATACTTGCGTAGTTATGCGTAAAAGTACTTGGCAGGCATTGAATGGCCAAGATGAAGACCGCCGCATAATAGGCCACGAAGATTGGGACTTTTGGATCCGCGCGGCCGAAGCCGGTTACCAGTTTAAGTATTTGGACGAGGTATTATTTGAATATAGAATTTCAGCGTCATCATTAGTAAAGCCATCTATGCAGATAGGAGGGAATCAAACCATCATGGCCTACATGTACGGCAAGCACGCATTACTTGTTAACCGGCAATATACAAGGCTATATAACCTTCTTAATATTTACAAGGATGATCAACGCCGTCCTTTACGGTCATTCATTAAATTTGCGTACCATAAATATTTTCGTAAATAATGGTATCAGTCATCATCCCTAATTATAACCACGCACCCTACTTAAACGATCGGCTCAACTCTGTATTGGCACAAACTTATCAGGATTTTGAACTAATCATACTCGACGACTGTTCAACAGACGGCAGCTTTGAAATTATCCGGAGATATGGCAATAATCCAAAAGTTAGCCATATCGTAGTTAATAGCGCAAACAGCGGCGGCCCCTTTCATCAGTGGAAAAAAGGTATCGTATTAGCTAAAGGCGATTACGTTTGGATAGCTGAAAGTGACGATTGGTGCGAGCCAACTTTGCTGGAAACACTCGTAAATGCATTGGATGCTAATAAAAATTGTGTTTTAGCTTACGTGCAAACCCATACAATAAATGATGGCAACACTATATTACAAACATCGGCGCATAACAAACTTGCCGAACTGGTGCCCGGGAAAGAATATATCAAAAGTTATTTAACTGCCTCTTGTTCTATTTGGAATGCCAGTATGCTGGTTTTTAGGAAGCGGTACTTTAGCAATGTGTCAGACCGTTTCACACCCTTTAAAATGAGCGGCGACTGGCTGTTTTATATCGAAATGGCCCGCCAGGGCGATGTTTTTATATCAGGTAAGGTGCTTAATTATTTCCGTAATCACGATAAAGATGTAAGCGGCAAAATGTATAGCACGGGCAAAAACTACCTGGAAGAAATTGAGATATTGAAGATATTAGCAAACGACGGACAGATTTCTCCGGCCGATTATAAAAGCAATTTGTTAGAAAAATTCGTCCGGTACACTGTTCATAAATACAAGTTTACAGCAGCAGTGAAGGGGCGTATCGAAGAAGCTTTTTATAGTAATGGTACAGCATCATATAAAAACTATCTGCGCGTTAATGGCACACTAAAATTATTACAGATTCGCGCGCAACGGCGCCTAAATATGCTGTTTAAATGAACAGGGATTTAAACATTTGTGTAGTTATCCCGGTGCATCAACCAGTGCCCTCGGTACATGAGTTGATCTCGCTAAAAGCAGCCGCATCGAAATTAAATATTTATGATTGTTATCTCGTACACCCGCAGGGTATGGATATTTCAGCCTACACTGCTGTTTTTGCAAATTTGATATTGCAGCCTGTTGATGCCCTTTGCTTGACATCTGTAGAGCAATATAACAAATTGAAACTAAACCTTGCTTTTTACAAGCTGTTTGAGGCCTATCAATACATGCTAACGTACGAGTTGGATGCCTACATATTTGATGCCGATTTTGAGGCCGTAGGCGCACTGGAGTTTGATTTTATAGGCGCTCCTTTTTTCGAAGGTTATTGGGATGCGGCGCCCGGAGCTCAACTGGTAAAGGGGTGTAATTCGGGTTTTTCTATTCGTAATAATCATTCTTGTATACAGGTACTTAGCGCAATGGGCCGTTTTAAACCGGGTTGGTTCTTGTATAGGGTTTCGCTCGCTTATTCATCAAGACTGCGGCAATGGCTCAATAAAATTACAGGGGGTAAGTATGAAATTTATTTGAGTGGTAAATTTGCTTTTTACTTTGCAGATTTTCATTTAAACGAGGATGTGGTATGGACGGAAGTAGTGCCACAAATGTTCCCGTGCTTTAAAGTAGCCGACCCAATA
Organism: Mucilaginibacter glaciei; assembly: GCF_014773245.1. Lineage (GTDB taxonomy): Bacteria > Bacteroidota > Bacteroidia > Sphingobacteriales > Sphingobacteriaceae > Mucilaginibacter > Mucilaginibacter glaciei. The sequence continues at coordinate 399,279 of NZ_JACWMX010000003.1, forward strand.
AGCGCTTTGAAATTTAGTTTTGAATATAACCTTGCCGATTCATTGCGTTTAAACGGCGATAAGTTACCTTTGGGCTGCCATGCATGGCAAAAACATATTGACTTTTGGGGGCCGTATATAGACGCTAGGAAGCCTACGAACGATTTAGAATAAGGCAATTAAATGAGGTTTGATTTTTATGTTTCGGCAATGTCTGTTTCTGATCTGCACGGCGGGGGGCTAACCCTGCAACGTGTATTGGGGGACGACCTCGAGGACATTGCTTACTTTATACATGTTAATCGTTTTGGTAGTGATATCCCAATTTCACCAAAATTTCAAAGCAGGAGCATTGATATCCCTTCGCTTTGGGATAGCGATATTGCCAGGAAGATATTAGGCCGCACGCTATCGGCCAAGTTGAGCCGCATGCCGGTAATGATAAAATTACATTCCAAACATACAGCCAAAGTTATTAAAACCAGGTTTGGCAAAAAACGCGAATTGCACGCGCTGATATGCCCGCAGGGTGCAGACGCTATTAATGCTATCCACCAGTTAAAAAAGGTAAAGCGGGTAAAATATATTACCTGGGTGATGGACGATCATTTACTGCAATATGTAAATGGAGTGTGGCAATATCCTGAATTTGTTGAAAATATTTTTGCCGATCATTTGCGCAAAGCGCAACATGTTTTTGTAATAAGCCCTGCCATGCAGCAGTTTTACGAAGAAAGATTTGGGGTAAGCTCCACAGTATTATTCGGATCTTCGGATAGGCCGGAAGATGCTCCTGAATATTGTGTTAATAAAGAGAGCGCGTTAAGAATCGGTTATTTTGGCGCTGTTGCATCGTGGCAACACGATGCATTACTTGCCGTAAAAAATGCAATCGAAGATACTTCAACAAAGCTTGATATTTATTCAGGCGTTGAAGAGTTCCCTGCGGAATTGCAATCGGCCGAAGTGAATTTCAAGGGGAGGGTAGCACCGCACGAAGTACAAACTACGATGCTTGATTATGATGCCATGTTGCTACCCATTAGTTTTGAAGATGGGCTGCGTAACATGTCGCAGTTTAATATAGCCACTAAGATGAGCGAATATCTGGCATGCGGGATCCCGATTGTTGTTGTTGGGCCCCCGTATGCAGCAATGGTTAATTATTTGCAGGAACATAACGCGGCGATAGTAATATCTTCTAATGCCAAAGATGATATCATCAACGGAATGGAGCAACTCAGAAGCGAGGCGTTGATACAAGAGATATTAAAAAATGCCGAAACCCTCGTAAATACAGAAGTAGGCACTTTGCCCATGCGCAAAAGGTGGTCATCCGTTGTAAATTCATAATTCAAATTACTTTGAAGATACTTTCCTATCATCCGTTCTCTTTAAATGCCAACGGTGGCGGCAGCCGCATATTACGAAGGTTGTATGAGGGGCACGAGCATGATGTAGAAACAATTATCGTTTCAGAATCGATAGTCAAATCTGCTCGGGGGAAGGTAAAAGAAACAGTAGTTCATGCAAATCCGGTAATTAGGCCCTGGGCCAGGTGGAGAATACGTAACCTGCTGATATGGCTGCGTGTGGGTGCTTTCAAGCCTAACACCATTAAAAAAATTCGCAAGGCTGCGGCAAAAATTAATTATGACGTTTTGCATGTGGTTAACCACTATATTTTTTCGGCTGCTTTGTGCGATGAAGAATTTACCAGGGGTAAAAAACTATGGGTATCGTTCCATGATCATTATAACGAAATTAAGAGCCCCGTTGCAGATACCCGTAAACTTTGGGCAGCCGCACATCGGCGCTTAGTCATATCACATGAGTTAGGCCAAAAATATCAGCTGGAATTTGGGCAAAGGCCATATGAAATTATTACCGATGGTGTTACCAAAACTGAAATAAACCGGGATATCCGCAAACGCTCACCGTTGATAACCATTTATTTTGCCGGATTGCTGCACATTACTTATTTGCCTTTGTTTGATGCTTTAGCCAAGGCTTTAGATGTGTTGAATAAACAAGGTTTATCATTTAAACTCATATTGCGCGGAACACAACAGCTTAAATTTTTGCAGAACCGTGCTTTTGAAACCATATATCGCCCAATGACCCTTGATCAAAAGGAGTTAAAAGCAGAATTAGATGAGGCAGATATTTTGTATCTTCCCATCAAGTTCACAAGTCCCGATTTTTACTTATACAGCCTGTCTACTAAAATGGTGGGTTATTTGGCATCGCCAGGTGCAATACTATATCACGGGCCCGGCGATAGTGCGGCTTGCAGCTTGCTCCAACAACATGATGCGGCGGTTTGTTGTACAGGGTTAACTGCTGATGATTTAGCCAATGATATCAGGCAATGCTTAACTGCAGCAGAAGAAATATCTGCGGCAGCTAAGGTTTTGGTGGCTAACAGGTTTGACTTGGAGGCAATAAGAGAGCGCTTTTGGATGGGTGCAGTGTGATTTTTTTAGTACTTTATTAGCATTATTGTGTTGCCACTAAATAATTAACTTTGTGGGTTGCGGTTGCGCAACGCTTACTATGCTACCAGTACATGTTTAATAAGTCAAAAAAAATATTAGTTACCGGGTCGTCAGGCTTAATAGGTTCAGAGGTATGCTTACATTTTGCTGCCCTGGGCTGGGAGATACACGGGTTGGATAACAACCAACGCGCCGTATTTTTTGGCGAACAGGGCGACACGCGTTGGAACCAGAACAGGATTCAAAAGCAATTGGGTAAAAGTTTTATTCACCACGAATTGGATATCCGCGACCGGCCTGGTGTATTGGCTTTGTTAAACGAGATAAGGCCGGTAGCTGTTGTTCATGCCGCGGCACAACCCTCGCATGACCGTGCCGCCGCTATCCCTTTTGATGACTTTGATACCAATGCCTTAGGTACCTTAAACCTGCTGGAAGCAGTAAGGCAGTTTTGTCCCGAATCGCCATTTATACACCTTTCAACCAATAAGGTTTACGGCGACAAGCCGAATTTTTTAGAGTTGGTTGAAAAAGAAACCCGTTGGGATTACGCCGACCCTCTTTATTACAATGGCATTACCGAAGATTTTTCGATAGACCAGAGCAAACATTCAATTTTTGGCGCGTCTAAAGTAGCTGCTGATATTATGGTGCAGGAGTATGGCCGGTATTTTGGCATTCCTACCTGCTGCCTGCGTGGTGGTTGCTTAACCGGCCCTAACCACTCGGGTGTGGAATTACATGGCTTTTTGAGCTATCTGGTTAAATGCAATATTGAAGGCCGGGAGTACAAAGTATTCGGTTATAAAGGCAAGCAGGTACGTGATAATATCCACTCTTTTGACGTAGCTAATTTTATTGATGCTTTTATCGATAGCCCCAGAGTTGCCGAAGTTTATAATATTGGCGGCGGCCGCGAAAATTCCTGCTCCATTTGGGAAGCTTTTAAAATAGCCGAACAGTTTACCGGTAAGGCGCAGGTGCATAGTTATGTAGAAGAGAACCGCATAGGTGACCATATTTGTTATATTTCCAACCTGGCAAAACTAAGGGCGCACTATCCAAAGTGGGATATCACTATATCTTTAGAAGAAACCATAGGGCAAATTGTATCGGCATTAACCAGTCGTAAGTTATAACATGTCACAAACGCCTGTAAAGATCTTATCTATTCAGCCGGTGTCACTTTACCGTAACGGAGGGGCATCGCGTTTGTTACGACGGTTATACAGCGGTTACGAGAGCAGGATACAGTCTATCGGTGTTTCAGATAACACAGGCGAACTTTTACAGGGCAATATGCCCGAAACCATTATAAAGGCGCGGCCCTTACAACGTACCTGGATGCGGTGGAAAGCGCGTAATCTGGTAATCTGGTTAAGGGAAAAAGTCATCTGCAAGTATACAATGCACCGCATTCGGAAAGCAGCATCAAAAGCTGATTGTCAGGTTATTCATACTATAAGTCATGGTCCGTACACTATGGCCGCTTATCACCCATCAATATTAAAAGGCAAGCAGCTATGGGTATCTTTTCATGATCATTTTATACCGGCAGGCACTTCATTTAACAATACGCAATTACTTTGGGCTAATGCAAACCGGCGGTTGGTTATATCGCAGCAAATGGGTGATGAATATAACCGTTTGTTCGGCACGCAACATTATGAACTGATCACCGATGGTGTGTTAGCCAATGAGCTATCCGCCCCGCGGGCGATGGATAATGTAAAGCTGGTAACTATATATTTTTCTGGCTTGCTGCATAACGAGTATTACCCGCTTTTTGAAATATTGGCTAACGCGCTGGATGTCCTGGCAAATAAAGGTATAGTGTGCGAATTGCTACTTCGTGGTACGCAAAAGCTCGGGTTTTTAAAAAAGCGAAAATTTACCACGCATTACCTCACCGGTTTCGTAAGCGACGAAATGATTAAGCAGGAGATGGATGCCGCCTCAATTCTGTATCTTCCCATTAAATTTAACGATCCGGAGTTTTATCTGTACAGCTTATCAACCAAAATGGTAGGTTACCTGGGTGCGCCAGGCTGTATATTGTACCATGGTCCCGCAGATAGTGCAGCAGGAACAATGCTTCGCGACGCAAACGCCGCAGTAAGTTGTACCTCATTAAATACCGGCGACTTGGTTGGCAAAATTACAGAACTGATAGCTGATAGGGGGGCGGTGTCGGCAAACGCCAAACTGCTTGCCCGCAACAGGTTTGATATGATTACTATTAAAAAGCAATTTTGGCAGGAATAACCTGAATTTAATATTTTGAAAAAATGAGGCGATTGATTGCAGAATTAAGGATTTACATCTGTAACAGGTGGGTGGCAGCTATCCCCAGCCATACGCTCAGGCAGTTTTATTACCGTAACATAATGAAATACGGCATCGGCCACAATACAGCTATATTAATGGATTGTACATTTGATTGTACGCAGCATTTCAGTATCGGCAATAATTCGGTAGTCAACACCAAATGCAGGTTAGATAACAAAAGCAGCATCACAATAGGTAATAACGTATCAATATCTCAAGAGGTAATGATCCTGTCGGCCGATCATGATCCCGACTCGGCAACGTTTACCAGTAGAAATTTACCCGTGGTTATAGAGGACTATGTTTTTATAGGTTCGCGGGCTATAATTATGCCTGGGGTAACAATAGGGTATGGGGCGGTGATTGCAGCAGGGGCATTAGTAAAAGAAAATGTAGAAGCTTATGCGATAGTAGGAGGGGTACCCGCAAAATTCATACGCAAAAGGAACACCGAATTGAGTTACCAGCTATCCTACAGGCGATTATTTCAATAATTACACCTGGTATTTTTTCACCTCTTCGCTCTTCATGATCCTATACCTGTTTGTCATGCATCGGGCACAGAAGAATGTTTTTATGGGTAAAAAGAATAGTAAAGTTTTAAGTAAAAATGGAGTGGGTTTTTTGTAATGATACGGCTGATTGCATTTGCTGCAATAAAGGAAAGGTTTATTCATGTATCGTTATAACTATAAGGTCAGTAAGTTCAAATCAGGGTATTTGGTTTACTGGAGGGGGCAGTAAGATACAAATATGTTAATAATAAAAGTAAGTTTTTTGCTTTAAAATGTAAAAATTTTATGTCAAACGGAAAAGGACCTTACTTTATGATTGCGTTTATGTCTACATAATTTACGAAAGAAAAATGTGATTGGTTGTGATGTTGGTGTATTTTATTTTTATTTACTTTAGTTAAATCCATTGCATTTAATATTATTTTCCAACCAACCTAATGGGTACTACTTCAACTATTCTACAACTCACTTTCTTATGCAGCGGGCTTGAACCGGGCCGCGACGGCGTAGGCGACTATACACGTAGGTTGGCCGCGGCATTAATAAAGCAGGGTCATCATTGTACGGTAATTGCGTTTAATGACCGGTACATATCTGCTGATGAGCAAAGCAAACAAATAGTAGACGATACCGAAGTTTCTATATTTCGTATTGCAGCTGCACAACCTGCGCAACAACGCTTTGCTGCGGTTAAGGCACACGTTCAACAATTTGATCCGCAATGGATCAGTTTGCAATTTGTTCCTTTTGGGTTTCATGCAAAAGGGCTTACATTTGGGTTAAGTAAGTTATTGCTATCGATAAGTAAAACAGCCCAATGGCATCTGATGGTGCACGAACTTTGGGTGGGGATGGATAAACAATCGCCTGCAAAACATATCGCCTGGGGTTGGCTGCAAAAGCAGTTAATACGGTCCCTATTTCGTAAACTTAACCCTGCTGTAATTGCTACCCAATCTTTGCTATATCAAAATCAGCTGGGTAAAATGGGTTTTGACGCTTCTTATTTACCACTGTTTTCAAATATACCTGTTAGCGGTGTTAAGCGGTCACGTTCAGATCGAACCGTTTACCTCATTATATTTGGTAATATTCATTTTGGAGCGCCTGTAAAACAATTTGCAGCAGAAGTTGCTGCACACGGCCAATCGGCTAAAATCAAATACATTTTAAAAATTGTGGGCCATTGTGGTGACGAGCAAGCTGTATGGCTAAAAGAGTGGAAATCGACAGGTATGGATGCGGAATTGGTAGGTCAGCAATCGCCAGATCGGATATCGGCCGAATTGATCAACGCAGATATTGCTATAACCACTACACCAGTAACCATTACAGATAAAAGCGGTTCATTCGCAGCAATGCGTGAGCATGATTTACCGGTGATAAGTGTTTCGCGGCCCTGGCATGCGAACGGATTTGAAAAGATGGCTGTACCCGATGGCGTTTTTTACTACCAAAAGGGTAACTTTAAAGAGTTTTTAAACCGGGCAGCAAACCGGCAACATGCTAAAAGCAACGTTGATGTGTTAGCAAAACAACTAAGCAGTTTATTATATCATATTTAATGGCCAGCCTAAAATACCTTTGGAGTAACCGTGCAAAATTTCCGTTTGCTTCAAACGCGTTTAATCGTGCCTGGGCAAAGCGTTTGCTGTTATTTGGGCGGTTACTTAAAATGAACCGCCGCCGCCGTAAATTGGTCAATAAAGGTGCTGATATTGATAACCGTGCCGAAATTGGCATCGCTAAGATAGACGGGCATAAACACCGGCTAACAGTTGGTGGGTTTTCATTTATAGGCCGGGCCGCTATTGTATTACACGCCAACGTAACCATCGGTAGTTATGTTTGTATCAATGATGGGGTTGAATTATTAACGGCATCGCACGATGTTACCGACCCCGCTTGGGCTCAAGTAGCCAGCGAAATAATTATAGAGGATTATGCCTGGATTGGGCAGGGAGCTATGCTGCTACCCGGCGTTACTATAGGCCGCGGCGCGGTAGTTGGGGCAAGGGCTGTAGTAACCAAATCTGTTGCGGCCGGTGCTATTGTAGCAGGTAACCCTGCAGTTGTGCTACCAAAAACCCGCAGTGAAGAATTAAACTATAACCCGTGTGAATTTTTAGCCACTAACCGGGCATGGCTTGTAGGATGACATTTATAGATATATGAAAGTAGTGGTATCTCATCCAACAGGGAATGCTAATGTACGGGCAGCACTTGCCGGTATGCACAAAGCGCAGCTTTTGGCAGCATACTATACCTCAATAGCGAGTTTTGAAGGAGGCTTGTTAGATAGAATAGGCGCTTTTGGCCCATTGTCAGAAATTCGCCGCCGCAGGCTCGATTCGAAGTTAAAGGCTATAACCCATTTGTCGCCCTTTACGGAGGTCGGCAGGCTGTTTTCAGCGAAGGTGGGTATCGCAAACCTCAACAGGCACGAAACAGGGCTATTTAGTATTGACTCCGTTTACAGAAATATGGACAGGAGGGTTGCGGCGCAATTGGCCAACTTAAAAAATATCAATGCGGTATATGCCTATGAAGATGCCGCCGAACTTACCTTTAATGCGGCCAAAAGTCATGGACTCGAATGTTTATACGACTTGCCCATCGGCTACTGGCGCGCGGCGCGAAGGCTTTTGAAAAATGAGAGCGAACGTCGGCCGGAGTGGGCTGGCACCCTTACCACCTTTAAAGATTCTGAAGCAAAACTGGCACGTAAGGACCGGGAACTATTACTTGCCGATCGCATTTTTGTGGCCAGTACCTTTACCGCCAAAACTCTGCAGGAATATCCAGGTATAATTGCCCCCGTTAAGGTTATCCCTTATGGTTTTCCTGATGTAGGTGATATGAAGCAATATCATAGTTTGGGTAAAAGGCCGTTAAAATTATTATTTGTTGGGGGGCTATCACAACGAAAGGGTATTGCCGAAATGTTCGCTGCGATCGATAAATTGGGAAACCACATAGAGTTAACTATAGTTGGGAAAAAGGTAAATGAAAATTGTGCGGCACTTGATAATGCGCTTGCCAAGCATAAATGGATAGCAAGCCTGCCCCATGCCGAGATATTAAAGCTGATGAAGCAGCATGACGTACTATTATTCCCTTCGTTATTTGAAGGTTTTGGTTTGGTGATAACAGAGGCGATGGCGCAGGGAACCCCTGTGATCACTACTGACCGCACCGCCGGGCCGGATATAATTGAACATGGTAATAACGGCTGGCTTATTAATGCCGGCGACGAACTTGAACTTCAAAACGCGATAGAAAATATTTTAACAAACCGCCAATTAATAGCTAATACGGGCAAAGCTGCTATGCAAACTGCGCTACTAAGGCCCTGGCAGGTTTACAGCGATGAATTAGCAGCGGCAATTATTTATAATAATTAGTATTTTCGGTGTTGCATAGTATTAACGTATTTGATGAACGCACAACAACTTATCCCTGATACCGAACTGCCCTTTAACGTTGGCTTAAATGAACGGCGATTAAGGGAAGCTTACAAAAAGGCATCGGTTAAACGTTTGCTAAGGATGGGGGTGTGGGTTTATATAATCATGCTGCTTTCAGAAGGTGGGATGAGGAAGTGGGGACTGCCAGCACTTGCCGCCCCATTATTGATCATCCGCGACCCTGTTGCTGTTTGGATGTTATTTATGGCTTGGCGTAACGATATGTTCCCGTCCAATAACTATGTGTGGGCCATGATTTTTACCGCTATATTGGGTTTTTTTATCGCCATCAGTATCGGTCACGGGAGTATGTCGGTAGCTATTTATGGTACCCGTATTCTGGTGATTCATTTTCCGCTGATGTTCTTAATAGGCAACCTTTTTGATAAAGAGGATGTTATAAAATTTGGAAAGGTGATGCTTTGGATCTCCCTGCCCATGCTTTTATTGATTGCCGTACAGTTTTATAGCCCGCAAACAGCCTACATCAATCGTGGTGTGGGTGGCGACATTTCCGGCGGTGGTTTCGCCGGTGCTTTAGGCTTTTTCAGGCCACCGGGTACTTTCTCTTTTACCAGCGGCAACACCCAGTTTTGGTCCGTAGTTGCACTTTTTGTGGTCTATTTTTGGTTAAATCATTCGGGCGTATCACGTATTTTGCTCACTGCAGCTTCCATATGTGTAATTGCTTCCATACCGCTATCTATTAGCCGTACACTTATATTTCAAATAGTGCTTACGGTAGCCTTCGCGTTCGTTTCGGTTTCAAGAAACCCCAAATATATCGGGCAAATGCTCTTAGCCATTACAGGTATAGTTATAGGGGTGATGTTATTAAATAACTTCGAATTCTTCCAACAATCAACAGAAGCATTAGTATCCAGATATACCGATGCAAGTGTTGCCGAGGGCGGTTTAGAAGGAACATTTGGAAACCGTTTTTTTGGTGGATTACTTAACGCTCTGCAACAAACAGGCCAGCCATTTTTCGGGTATGGCATTGGAATGGGTACTAATGTTGGGGCTAAACTACTTACGGGTGATGTCAACAACTTCCTGATAGCCGAAGAGGAATGGGGGCGGCTTGTGGGCGAAATGGGCACTGTAATGGGTATTATCGTAATATTGATCAGGGTAACGTTTTGCGTCAAGGCGGCTTGGTTGAGTTTCAAAAAGTTAGGCCAAAAGGAAATTCTGCCCTGGATAATTTTGAGTATGGCTTTTGTTTTTATAGCTCAAAGCCAGTGGGCACAACCCACTACACTCGGCTTTTCAACCCTTATAGGCGGGTTGCTTATCGCATCACTAAAAACTGCTATACCTGCCCATGAGACGGATCGTTTGTAATGTTGTGCAGTTAACCTTTAACTTTTAACTGCACTATTAATATGGATTTACGCCGTAAAAAGATTCTTATTTACCGCATAGGCAGCCTTGGCGATACCATTATTGCCTTGCCGGTTTTTAATAAAGTGCGCGAGATGTTCCCTGATGCCGACATCACCTTGCTTACCAACAGGCCAATTGTATCAAAAGCACCGGCGCTTGAAAGTGTATTGGGCGATCATTTTTATTTTAACAGGGTGATCAACTATCCGTCGGGTACACGCAACCCCCGTGTTTTATACGCGGTTTGGAAAGAGATTAAGGCCCTTAAAATCGATATCATTATCAACCTGGCAACTACCAGGATCTTAAAGGATCTACGCACAACTAAACTTGCCGTATTGCGCGACAGGTTGTTTTTCCGCACGGCAGGCATTACTAAAACTATCGGTTTTCCAACATTGCTTGAAGATTATGCACTCGTTATAGATAAGCAAACCGGTGATTTTGAATGGGAGGCTAAACGGCTAGCCCGCAGGTTACAAAGCCTTGGTCTTATAGCTTTAGATGAGGATTTTTATTGGGATATGCACTTCACCCCGGTGGAGTTAAGCGCTGCAAAAGACTTATTAACTGATAGCACTCCAGGTAAGCCAATTGTTGTTGCAAGTATTGGCACCAAAAGACAATCAAATGATTGGGAACAACACAACTGGACAGCACTATTGCAACGCTTAAAAGTACAGCATCCCGATTGGCAACTGGTGATGGTTGGCTCGGCGGAAGAAGCTGATCGTTCTTCCGAATGTATCGATGTGTGGGGAGGCGGTATAAACCTTTGTGGTAAAACATCACCACGGGTATCGGGCGCGGTGTTGCAAAACGCGCGGCTATTCATCGGTCACGATAGCGGGCCAATGCACCTGGCGGCAGCAGTAGGAGCGCCGTGCGTAGCTATTTACTCGGCAAGAAACTTTCCGAGGCAATGGTTCCCGCGAGGCAACAACAACAAGATAATTTATCATAAAACAGATTGCGCCGGTTGTGGGCTGGAGATTTGTATTGCGCAGAAAAAAAAGTGTATCCTTTCTATCACTGTTGATGAAGTCTACCAGGCTGTTGAAGAAACTTTAGCCAATACACAAGCCAAATACAGCTATTAATTTTATATTTACTACCACATGTTTTTAAAACTGATAGCATTTATATTACCCTGGCCGCTAAGGCGCAGGGCCATGCAAAGCTGGTTTGGCTATAGCATACACCCGGCGGCTAAGATTGGTCTTTCATGGGTTTATCCGGGTAAGCTTATCATGTACGAGGGGGCCAGGATAGGACATCTCAACATTGCTATCCATCTTGATGAAATGCAGTTGGGTGCAAAATCATCCATTGCCCGTGGCAACTGGATAACCGGGTTTCCTTCGAACACCGCTTCAAAGCATTTTGGCCATCAGCAGGGCCGGCGCTCGGTATTTATATTGGGCGAGCATGCGGCCATTACCAAACACCATCATTTCGATTGTACAAATGTGATAGAAATTGGGCGCTTTACCACCATTGCGGGCTATCAATCCCAATTTTTAACTCATTCTATAGATGTAATTGAAGGCAGGCAGGATAGTGCTAAGATCAGCATAGGGGAGTACGCTTTTGTAGGTACCAACGTAGTAATGCTTGGTGGAGCAGGGTTGCCTGCCAGATCTGTGTTGGGTGCAAAATCGCTATTAAATAAAAGTTACACGGAAGAATGGATGCTGTACGGCGGTGTGCCCGCTAAACCCATTCAACCCATACCTACCGATGCTAAATATTTTACCCGCGATATTGGCTTTGTTTACTGATCAAAATAACAAAGGATAGTTCATGAAACTACTGCACATAATTGCTACAATGAACCCCACCAGCGGCGGGCCGTGCCAGGGGATACGTAACAGTAACCCCGAGATAGTGCGGTATGGTATAAGCCGCGAAGTAGTGAGCCTTGACGACCCGGATGCGGATTTTTTGGGTTCGGACGATTTTATTATCCATGCCCTTGGCCCGGCTTACGGCCCCTGGCATTATGCACCCCGCTTAAGGCCATGGTTATTAGAGAATTTAAGCCGCTTTGACGCCGTTGTGATAAACGGATTGTGGATATACCCCAGCTATGCCGGCTGGAGTGCAATGCAGGAGCTCAAAAGGGCTGCAAAGCGTGACAGCCAAATTCATGTACCCAAGATGTTTGTAATGCCTCACGGCATGTTAGACCCCTATTTTCAAAACGCGCCCGACCGGCGCTTAAAGGCTATCCGAAATTGGTTTTATTGGAAATTAATTGAAAAAAGTGTGGTAGATGATGCTGATGGCATCCTTTTTACCTGCGAAACGGAAATGTTGCTTGCGCGAAAGTCGTTTAGCCCCTATCACCCCAAAAAAGAAATAAATGTAGGGTACGGCATTATACCTCCGCCACAATATTCGGCCGATATGGTCGAAAAATTTAGAGAGAAGTATCCACAGGCACCTGAAACGCCTTACCTGCTTTTTTTAAGCCGTATTCACAAAAAGAAAGGTGTTGATTTGCTGATAAAGGCATTTGCAGAGATAGTTGCCAGTGCGGTAGTAAAAAATATAGATTATCCCAATTTGGTGATAGCCGGCCCTGGCCTAAATACCCGGTATGGAAGTAGGATCATTAAATTACTGGCAAGTTATCCGCAGTTAAAAGAGTGCGTGTTTTTTACGGGAATGTTAACTGGTGATGCCAAATGGGGAGCGTTATACGGGTGCGAAGCCTTTGTTTTGCCCAGCCACCAAGAGAATTTTGGGATTGCAGTTGTCGAAGCTATGGCCTGCAAAAAGCCGGTATTGATATCGCAGCAAATAAATATATGGAAAGAGATTGACAGCGGTGGTGGCGGTATTATTAATGAAGATACACAAGAAGGCACCCAAAAAACATTAGATGAATGGATAGCACTGCCCTTTCAACAAAAAGAGGCGATGGGCAAAAATGCACTCGATACGTATATTAATAACTTTCATATCGGGCCAACATCAATTGTGTTTATCAACTCAATCAGTATTTAAGTTTTGGGCAAGGCTTTATTTCGCTTATTTTAAACCTGACTGCTAATTCGTTTAATTTAAAATGTATAAGTTTACTATAATTGCCCGCTAAATATGTTTAACGGTATATACAACAGCTGCAGTTTAAAAAGCTACCAATTTAATGGTTAATCAGGATACGCTTACTGGTCCTTCTTTCTCAGTCAAAAACCGCATGGCCAGGGTTTTGTGGGGTTTTGTTTATTTACTTTTGTTTAGGTTTTCTCCAAAGCCATTTCATGGCTGGCGGTCATTTTTATTGTCATGCTTTGGTGCAAAAATAGGTAAAGATGTACATGTTTACCCCGCTGTAAAAATTTGGGCACCCTGGAATTTAGAGTTAAGCAACGAATGCGGAATTGGTAACGGGGCAATATTGTACTCGCAGGGTAAAATTGTAATTGGCAAAAGGGCGGTAATATCACAGGGAGTTAATGTTTGTACGGGCACGCATAATTATACAGATAAAGGAATGCCACTGATTACAAAGTCCATAACCATTGGGGATTACGCCTGGGTGGCGGCCGAGGCGTTTATACACCCCGGGGTAACCATTGCCGAGGGTTGTGTAATAGGTGCACGGTCTGTTGTAACAACAGATATGCCTGCGTGGATGGTTTGCGCCGGCAATCCGTGCAAACCAATCAAAAAACGCCAAATACTTAATTAAACAAGATGTTGGGTATATCGGTGTTAATACTTACCAAAAACGAGGAGCAGGATTTGCCGGGTTGCCTTGCATCCGTTCAATGGTGCGATGATGTGCATGTTTTTGATTCGTTGAGCGACGATAAAACATTAGCTATAGCCGCTGTAGCTGGCGCCACTATAACGAGCCGCAAATTTGAAAATTGGTCGGCACATCAAAACTGGGGGCTTCAAAATATACCCTTTAAACATAGTTGGGTGCTTTATATAGATGCAGATGAACGGGTTTCAGAAAGCCTTTATCAGGCATTGCAGGCCTTTGACACTACTACTGCAAACGTTGCTTTTGAGATACAGCGGCGCGATTTTGCCTGGAACGGTGTCTGGCTAAAGCATTCGCAAATATCCCCGTTTTATATCCGTCTTTTTCGCCCGCAAAAAATGCGGTATGAACGTTTGGTAAACCCATTATCGGTTGTAGACGGGCAGGTTGGCAAACTAAAAGGCTATCTTGATCATTACCCTTTTAGCAAGGGATTTAAGTTTTGGTTTAGCCGCCATTTAAGCTATGCCGATATGGAAGCCGCCATACGGATCGAAGAAATTGGAGCAGGCAAAAGGTTTTCTTTAAAGAAAGCAATCTTCAGCACTGACTTTACAGAAAAGCGATATCACCAAAAAGGCTTGTTTTATAAGCTACCCGGCCGCCCGCTAATAAAATGGAGCTACATGGTATTCATCAGGATGGCTTTTTTAGATGGCGTTGCGGGGGTAACTTATGCCACACTGCAGTCTATCTACGAGTATTTTATTGTTCTCAAAACAAAAGAGATCTTGGGCAATGGGGTTAAAAACAAACAAACTGATATATTTACCAACTCTGGAGTTGATTGACCGTCAAACAATAATTTTTAGCAAGATTTAATTTATTATTTTAGCTGCGCTGTAGCTTTATCGTACTGCATAATAAGTTAAAAAATTGGGAAATTTTTTAGTTATCTTTAATGTTTATCCAGTGAATTGCTGTAAAGGATACTGCATTTACCAGCCGAAGGCTTTATTAATCAATGAACAATAAAAGGATTCTGTTAATCAGTCACAACTTTTCGCCCGAGCCAATTGGTATTGGAAAATATAATGGCGAGATGCTTCTTTGGCTAGCAGATCAAGGGTACGATTGTACGGTCATAACAACCTTTCCATATTATCCTTACTGGAAGGTGCAGGCCCCTTATAATAACCTTTGGTACAAAAAAGAATTGATACAGGCGGGGGAGGGCAAACACCCCCTTACCATTTACAGATGCCCGTCCTATATCCCCAAAGATCCCACCGGCAAACAACGGGCTATACAGGATTTTTCTTACTGGCTGTCAAAATTTTTAATGATATTTAAAATGGTGCTTACACGCAAAAAGTTTGATTTGATCATCACTGTTGCGCCACCTTTTCACCTGGCTTACCTTGGGCTGATATTCAGGAAGCTTAACGGGGGTAAACTATTATATCATATACAGGATATGCAAATTGAAGCCGCGCGTGATCTTAAATTATTTTCGCGTAAAAGGATTCTCGACGGGTTATTCAAGGTGGAGCATAATATATTGCGCAGAGCAGATTATGTGAGCAGCATCTCAAAGGGCATGATTAAGAAGATCAAGCAAAAGCACATCCGGGATGTTGTATTTTTCCCTAACTGGGTTGATACGGATTATTTTTTCCCGATGCCCGACAGGCTTTCGTTAAAGCCCAAATGGGGCTTTGATAAAGACGACTTGGTATTGTTATACTCGGGTGCGGTAGGTGTAAAACAGGGGCTTGAGGGTATTTTAGTAACCGCTAAGAATTTATTAGAGCATACGCATATTAAGTTTATCATCTGTGCTTCGGGCCCATATAATAATCAGCTGATCGAACATGCTAAAGAAGCAGGATTAACCAATATTACCTTTTTAGACGTGCAAGCTAAAGAAGTTTTTAATGAGTTTTTGAACATGGCTGATCTGCACCTTGTATTACAAAAGGCAAACGCCGGCGACTTGGTGATGCCGTCAAAACTAACCACCATTTTGGCTGTTGGTGGCGCAAGTATCGTTACAGCATCAAAGGATACCTCGCTTTATGAAATGGTACTTGAGCATGATTTTGGATTTATTGTTGAACCTGGTAACCCCATTTTGTTAACCGACCTTATACTTAGCATCAAACAAGATGAAGGCTTAGAAATCAAACGTAAAAATGCGCGTGCTTATGCGCAAAAAAATCTAAATATGGATGAGGTTATGAACGGGTTTGTGCAAAACTTTTTAAGTTAAATAAAACTATTTAAAGGTGGCTTAGGCTATTTTGTTTAACAAGCACAGAAACAAAAGTTATTAGGCAATTTGTTGGTATTGCCTTCATTTTTAGCTGATTGGTCTGGGTAAATTAAAAAATGAGTTTGCAGTATTAGTATTAAACGTCTCATATTACGAACGGATTAAATTGAAGTCTTCCGCCATTTTTTAACAATAATTTCTTTTGCAAAATATTCACTTTGCATAGGGCCCGGCGAACCGCTTATTCCCTCCATTTGTAAATTAATTATCAACCACATGGGTTTATTAAGATAATTGACACCCTTATGAATTGCGGTGAGTCGATTGTCTAAAAAATATTCTATAGAAATATTAATAACATCCAATTTTTTTAAAATTACCTTATACTGATGCCACCCTTGGGCCGGGCGTAACATTTTAATTTTCTTTGATAAAATATTTTTGGGATAGCTAAATGTGTTTTGCCAATTAAGATCGCTACCCTTAAACTCCAAAATGTCAATTTCTGGCGGCCAGCCTTTAGTAGCCGTGAGCCAAAATGCAGGCCATGTACCTTTTTCTGATGGTGCTTTAAAATACCCGCTTACTTCAATTTGAGGGATACTATCAGAAATAGTAATTGTCGGTATGGCGGATATAGCCCCCGAGTGATACGCTATTTTTAAATGTGGCTTGGCCAAGCTAAAGCCTTCGTCAGCAGTAATGCGATTTGCCGATAGCTTTAAAACACCATCTTCAAGTTTAATGTTATCCTCGTTCATACGGGCTGTGCCGTTGTGATCAGGCCCCCATGGATAAAAATTCCTCCAATATTTATTAAAATTTGCGCTGCTCGAAAAAGAATTTGGTGCAATTACATATTCGGCTTTTAAATTTTTATAAAGTACGGGCGTTATAACCTCTTCTGCGGTATCCTGGCTCTGGTTTGTGTTTTGTCCGGAGCACGAAGCGGTTATTATAACAAAACTGAATATAGTATATGATGAA
Organism: Mucilaginibacter glaciei; assembly: GCF_014773245.1. Lineage (GTDB taxonomy): Bacteria > Bacteroidota > Bacteroidia > Sphingobacteriales > Sphingobacteriaceae > Mucilaginibacter > Mucilaginibacter glaciei. Next base: position 416,438 of record NZ_JACWMX010000003.1, read on the forward strand.
ACAAAAAAAGTAGCCTTTCTGAATAACTTTAAAATAGTAGTGGCAGAAAAACTTTCAAGCCAAGAAGTCAAGTTCCTTAAAGTGTTAAAAACGTATTTTTTTAAATTTTTCATAATTCAGCCTGTACTTAAAGTAAAAATACAATTACCCTACAAATAAACCTTATTTTGATGTTCAAATATAGTTATCTCATTATAAATTTTGTTTTAGTTTAGTTTTGCTATAGTTATTTATCTTTATAGCTTGTTAGTTCAATGAATGGAAAACTGGCTAAAAAAATATTATTACCAATTGGTCTACCGGCATAAAAGCATAATTTTTAGTTCGGGTGTAATGTTGGATAGGTATAATGGTTTTGAGGGGCACAACACTATAGGTTCGCACACCGAGATCGCGTCTTCAGATATAGGCTTGGGTACTTATGTTGCCGATGGTTCCGTTATCAGGAAGGCTAAAATAGGCCGGTTTTGTTCTATAGGCAGCGGCGTACAAACCGGCTTAGGTGTGCACCCTTCTTCAGGTTTTGTATCTACGCATCCCGCTTTTTATTCTATAGAGAAGCAGGCCGGTTTTACATTCACAGCACAAAACTTATTTAACGATCATGTTTTTGTAGATGATCAAAAAAAACACGTAGTACAAATAGGTAACGATGTTTGGATAGGCAATAACGTGATGATAATGGATGGCGTCACAATTGGCGACGGTTCAATAATAGCTTCGGGTGCCATTGTTAATAAAGATGTGGCGCCCTTTACAATTGTTGGTGGTGTGCCTGCAAAGTTTATTAAATTACGTTTTTCAGAACAACAGATCAAACAGCTGCTGCATATTAAATGGTGGGCTTGGAGTTTTGATAAAATAAAAGCTAATAGTATGCTTTTTGATGATATTGAAAGATTTTTAGAGAATTCAAACTTGCAGCAAATTAAATAATATACATAGTTAATGAAGGTTTCAAAGTACGTCAATTACCTTATTACATTTTTCTTTTTAATGCTTACGGCAAATGCAAATTTTTTGTCGTCGAGCACGCCCGGCTGGTTTGCAATTATGTTTTTAATGATTTTGGCGGGTATTATAAACGGTCAGTTTGAAAAGGCCGATTTAATGAAGCTGGTATGGTTTTCTGTTGGATACCTCATTTTTGTGTGCTTTAGGTTTTATTTAATTAATGAGCTGGAAACCGACTATTTGTTTAGCGACTTTGTTTTCTTAATAAAGTATGTGTTTTTGAGCTTTTTGCTTTGCGCTATTTTAAAAGAAGAAACAATCGCGTATATCGTAAAGGTAATGACGCATTTAACGGTTATTTCGTTTGTGTTTTTTGGGTTGCAATTATTAGCACCAGAGGCCATGTTCAGAATATTTTCGGCCTTAAATGTCGATACAGGTAATAGTATACCAGGTTATACCAATTTCCTGTTGTTTACTTATACAAGAGGCTTTCATGATTACAGCAATTCGGGTTTCGTGTGGGAACCGGGCGCATTCGGCTGCTTTTTAGTACTTACCCTAATGTTCCATTTCTTTTTAAACCGATTTAAATTTGATGGCACAACCTGGATCTTAATAGTGGCAAACATATCAACTTTTTCTACCACCAATTACCTGGGCTTGGTTGTGCTGCTTATTTTAGCATATCGTTACCGTGTCCCTAAAATTAACATCTGGGTTTTGCTTATCATTCCCTTAATAGGCGCTATGGTGTTTTTTATCCCTTTTTTGGGTGATAAAATAGTTGATACATATAAAGAAGACATGCGGGATCTTAACCACTTGCGTGTGTTAGAAAAATATTACCATCATAATCGTATGCAGATCCCGTTAAACAGGTTTTCGAGTATGTGGCATATCATTAACTCTTTTGGGGATAAGCTGATTTTAGGCGTAAGTAATAAGTATAACGATATTTTGAACAAATCTTATACTGTCAATATCTCTAACGGAATTTTTGATTTTTTTGCCAAGTTTGGAGTTGTGGGCTTTATATACCTGATGTTCCGATATATAAGGGTTTGTTATCCATATGTACGTAAATTAGAAAGCCTGATCTATTGTACTTTAATTATACTGGCGCTCAGTTTTGGCGAGCCTATACTTATTTTGCCATTTATCCTGCTTTTCTTGTTTTTAAAGCGCGCGCAAACAAGCATTGGCTATAAGGAGAAGGAAAAGCAGAAAGATTCGGAAAACCTTACTACAGCCTAAATGCACACAGGCATGAATACATTAGGCCAAAAAAATATAGCGGTACTGTTAACTTGCCATAACAGGAAGCAAAAAACACTGGCCTTTTTAAAAAGCTTAACGCAGCAAGCCGCTTTCAAAAATTTACAAGTAGATATTTATTTACTTGACGACGCATCTGCCGATGGCACTGCACAGGCTGTTACCGAGTTATACCCATCGATAAATATACTATATGGCAGCGGCAATTTGTTTTGGGCAGGCGGTATGCGCACGGTTTGGACACACGCCGCTGCGCAAAAAACTTATGATATATTCTTGTTATTTAATGACGACGTTTTATTGCTCCCAGATTGTATCGAACGGCTATTTGATACCTACACTTCCTTTAAGGGCGAGGGAACGATTCTGATAGGTTCAACCTTAAGCCCCACGTCTAATAAAATATCATACGGGGGGCATGTGCTTTACAAACCCAATAGAGCGGCGTACAGCGCCGTAAAACCTGATGATGTTAAGATTTTGCCCTGCCAGTTAGCCAATGCCAACATTTTTTTGGTTGATAAGAAAGCCGTTGATAAAATTGGTTTATTTTGTGAACGTTACACGCATTACCTTGCCGATTTTGATTACACGATCACAGCCGCGCGTAATGGTGTGGGTGTCTATGTGGCCCCGGGTTACTACGGTTACTGCGAAGATGACCACGGAGTTAACTGGTTATCCGGGGTACACTCTTTAAAAACGAGGATAAACTATCTCTATAGTGTTAAAGGACTTGCCTACAAGGAGTATTTGTATTACATTAAAAAACATTTCCCTGCAGATTATAAAGCCGCAGTGGTTAAATTGTGGTTGAAAACATTATTCCCGTTAATTTGGGATAAATTTAAAAGTAGGGAAGGTAAATAATTGAAAGTAGTAATACTGAATAATGACTTTAGGGTTTATTGGAAAGCTCGTTTATCGTTCCTGCATGAGTATTTTTCTGTACGTAACATAGAGTTTTTTGCTATTGAGCTGTTCGGTAAAGGATCACCTTATACATTTGATTCCTTAAGTGGCGGTCAACATTGGTGGACATGCCTTTTCCCGGATAATAGTGCGGCCGACTTATCAAAAAAAGCTATCAAAGACTCAATTTATTCAGCCTTAGACAATTTACAACCCGATATTATTATTGGTCCGTCTATAGTTTTCTTTCCCGGTGCTTTGGGTATTTCCTGGGCCAAACGCAATAAAAAAAAATTCGTGATGTTTGACGATGCAAAACCATCGCAGGTAAAGCGAAATTTTGTAGTGCAAACCATAAAAAACCTGATAACCGCGCAAGCCGACGCGTTATGGCTTCCGTCAAAAACCTATGACCACGAATACCGTTACTTTTTGGATAGGCGTATTCCCTTTTTTTACGGTTTTAGTTGTACCGATAACGATTTTTTTAAAGCAGAATCGCACTACGATCCCACCAGCAAAAACCTGGTTTGTGTAGCGCGGCTGGTACCCATAAAAAACATTGATTTGATGCTGAGGGCCTGGCAATTGGTTACCCGGCAGTACCCTTTATATAATCTGACAATTATAGGCAACGGCCCGCAAGAAACCTCGTTAAAGCAAATTGCTGCAGCGCTTGGGCTAACCAGTGTTAAGTTTGTAGATGCTGTTGATAACGAGGCTTTACCAGCTTATTATAACAGTTCAGTCGCATTTATATTGCCAAGCCTTAGTGAAACCTGGGGATTGGTTGTAAATGAAGCTATGGCCGCCGGTTTGCCTGTTTTGTTAAGCAATACTATAAACGCGGCGAATGACCTGTTGCAGGAGGGAGTAAATGGCTTCGGTTTTGCCCCCGGCAATGTTGATCAGATGTACGGTGCAATTGTTAAATTTATTAATACCGGTGCCAGAGATAGGGAACTAATGAGCCGAGCATCGCAAAAAATTATAGAAACATTTAGTTTTGATAAAATGGGCGGGCAATTATTTACTATGCTAAATAAATTAAACAATCAGCCATATGAAGCTCCCGGAGTATTAGCGAAGGTAGTGATAAATGCGTGGCATGGGCGATATAACACAGCCGGGTGGGATAATTTGGATAGAAAGTAGGCTTTGATGGAGTTGACAAAGGATTTTAAGGTTAATAATTTTGATCTGTTGCGTTTTTTAGCCGCAACTCAAGTGATATTTGACCATTATTATCAGCATCTTAATATACCCCTTAGCCAATTTGGGCTGGATGTTTTATATCTATTCCCGGGTGTCCCGGTATTTTTTGTCATCAGTGGTTTCCTTATATCGGCATCTTACGAGCGTAATAACAGCATAAAGACATATATCAAAAATAGGTTATTACGTATATATCCCGCTTTGTGGGCTTGTATAATTATAAGTATAATTGTTATAACGATAACCGGTGTGAGTTTTATTTACTGGGAAACGCTACTTTGGCTGCCTGTACAGTTTGTGGGGCTTATTTACACGCCTCAATTTTTAAAGGGATATGGGTTCGGCTCTTATAATGGTAGTTTATGGACCATCCCGCTCGAACTTCAATTTTATGTTTGCTTACCGCTATGTTATATCCTGGCACCTAAAAAAGGTACCACTTATTGGTTCATAGCATTATTTGTCTTGTTTGCAATGGCAAGTGCCCTAGTTAAGATGCCGGGCTTTACCGCGCATATAGAAAAGCTAATCACTTACTCTTTTGTGCCACATTTTTATCTTTTTTTAGCGGGGGTAATTTTGCAACGGATTCAACTTTATAAACAAAAGCTAATACGCGGTAAGGCCCTATATTGGATAATTATTTACGCTGTTTACAGTCTTACCCTTTCTACAACTATCGAGATCACAGCATTTACCTTAATAAAAAACATAATTCTCGCTTTCTCAGTAATATCTTTGGCTTATTCCAAGCCCTTGCTAGCTAAAAAGTTGTTGGGTGGCAACGATATATCTTACGGTATTTATATATACCACGGGCTTATACTAACGGTAATGATACAGGAGAAAATAACTATAAATCTGCCGGTATTGATATTAACAACATATGCAGCGGCTTGTTTATCGTGGGTGTTGGTAGAACGGCCATTTTTAAAACGTAAGGAGCGAACAATCAGGTCACAGCCCGGAGGATAAATGCCAAACAAAAAAGCTTAATATTAAACTAAGCTTTTTTGTTTGGATAGGAAATCACTATAAGCAAGTTGTATACCTTCTTCCAATTCAACTTTATGTTTCCAGCCTTTACTGTGAAGTTTTGATACATCCATCAGCTTGCGTGGGGTGCCATCTGGTTTGGTGGTGTCAAATAATATATCCCCTTCAAAGCCGGTTGTTTTTTTAACAAGCAGCGCCAGGTCTTTTATCGCAATATCTTCGCCGGTGCCAATATTCACTAAACCTTCTTCATCATAATTTTGCATCAGGTAAAAGCAAGCTTCGGCAAGGTCGTCAGCAAATAAAAATTCACGCTTTGGCGTGCCTGTACCCCATATTGTTACCGATGGTAAACCGTTGGCCTGTGCTTCATGAAACCTGCGGATCAATGCCGGTAGCACATGCGAGTTTTGAGGATGATAATTATCGTTTAAGCCATATAAGTTGGTGGGCATTACAGAAATATAATTACAGCCGTATTGCGCCCGGTAAGCATCGCACATTTTAATACCGGCAATTTTTGCAATGGCGTAAGGCTCGTTGGTTTCTTCAAGTAAACCGGTTAGCAGGTAATCTTCTTTCAAAGGCTGTGGGGCCAATTTAGGATATATACAACTCGAGCCCAGGAACATTAGCTTTTTAACACCATTTATATAGGATGAATGGATAATATTGTTTTGTATCTGCAGGTTGTCATATAAAAATTCAGCCCGGTAAGTATTATTGGCCACTATACCACCAACTTTTGCCGCCGCCAAAAAAACATAATCAGGTTTTTGAGTTGCGAAAAAATTAGCTGTTTGCTGTTGGTCTCGTAAATCAAGCTCAGCCGAAGTGCTAGTAATTATATTATTATAACCTTCTTTTGTAAGCTTCCGGTAGATGGCGGATCCCACCATACCACGATGCCCTGCGATATATATCTTAGCGCTTTTTTCCATCCTTATTCAAACTGGTTTTTGATCTGGTATCCAGAATCCTTTAATAGTTTTTCACGGCGGAATAGCTCGACATCTGTCGCAACCATCTCCTTCACCAAGCCCTGTAAATCATATTTGGGCTCCCAACCTAATTTGGTTTTTGATTTAGTTGGATCGCCTATAAGCAGATCAACTTCTGTCGGCCTAAAGTATTTAGGGTCAACAGCAACCACTTCTTTACCAATTTCAACTTGGTAATTGGGGTTTGAGCATGATACTACGTAACCCTTTTCGTCAACGCCTTCACCTTTAAATTCAACAGCAATACCTAACTCAGCAAACGCCAAACGCACAAACTCGCGTACACGGGTAGTAACACCGGTGGCTATAACAAAATCTTCGGCAACTTCCTGCTGTAAAATCAAGTACATAGCCTCTACGTAATCCTTGGCATGTCCCCAGTCACGTTGTGCATCAAGGTTACCTAAAAATAACATACTTTGCAGGCCTAAAGCTATCTTTGATGCCGCGCGGGTAATTTTACGGGTAACAAATGTTTCGCCGCGTAATGGGCTTTCATGGTTAAATAATATACCGTTGCAGGCAAACATGCCGTAAGCTTCGCGGTAATTCACAGTTATCCAGTATGCATACATTTTTGCGACAGCATACGGCGAACGCGGGTAAAAAGGCGTAGTTTCTGATTGTGGTACAGCCTGCACCAAGCCATACAACTCAGAGGTAGATGCCTGATATATCTTGGTTTTTTTGGTTAACCCTAAAATACGAATGGCTTCTAAGAGGCGGAGTGTACCAATACCATCGGCATTAGCGGTATACTCAGGCGTATCAAAGCTTACTTTAACGTGCGACATGGCACCGAGATTGTAAATTTCGTCAGGCTGAACCTGCTGTATGATCCGGATTAGGTTGGTAGAATCAGACAAGTCGCCGTAATGCAAAATGAATTTTTGATTTTCATCGTGCGGGTCTTGATACAGGTGGTCAATCCTTTCGGTGTTAAATAATGAACTTCGTCGTTTTATGCCGTGAATCTCATATCCTTTAGATAGTAATAAATCTGCAAGATAAGCTCCGTCTTGCCCTGTTATACCTGTAATTAGTGCTACTTTTTTGGCCATTTATATTTGCTATATCGTGTTATAATTTTTTTTGCTAAAATACAAAAAAAAGAAAGTTAACGCATCTTAAAAAGATTGATTTTAAATTAAATAGGCATTTTAAAATGCGTTTTTGTCGCCTACGATTGTTTTCCAAAAGGTGAGAAAAATTATCTTAAGATCCAAAAACAACGTCCAGTTTTCGATGTACCAAATATCGTAATTAACCCTGCTTTTCATTAACGAAGGGTTATCTGTAGCCCCTCTGAAACCATTAACCTGCGCCCAGCCGGTTATGCCTGGTTTTACCAGGTGGCGCACCAGGTAGTTGTCTATCACTTCTTTCGACTCGATGTTTAACGGTGTGGGATGGGGGCGTGGCCCAACTACCGACATGGAACCTATTAAGACGTTAAAAAATTGAGGGAACTCGTCCAGACTTGTTTTGCGTAAAAATGCTCCGATTTTTGTAATTCTCTTATCTGATTTTTTTGCCTGCTGATATTTTCCGTCGGTTCCGCTTACGTCTTTTGATTGCATATACATTGATCGGAATTTAAAACACTTCATTTTTTGATTTTTGCGCCCCCATCGTTCCTGCACAAATATTACAGGCCCTTTTGAGCTTAATTTTATTGCAATAGCTATAATTGGAAACAACCATGAACATATAAATACCAATACAAATATGCTAAAAACGATATCGAACAGGCGTTTGATCGTTCTTAAGTGAATATCATCTAAGGGTTCGTTACGGATGGTAAGCATCGGGAACCCGTTATATATGCCGAAAGTATATTGAGAGTTAATAAGATCATGATAAGCGGGGATGATACGCAGTTTAACAGCGTGGTTGCTCACCACATTGGCAATATGTTTTATTTTATGATGAGCGGTATTGGGCAGGGCAATAATAACCTCATCAATATTAGACATATCTGTTGAGACGTACTTATCTATATCATCAATCATTCCTAGATATTGTCCGTTTAAACCACTTTTATGTTCATCATCCAAAAAGCCAACTACTTCATAACCCAAATGTGTATTTTTTTTTAATACACCGGCAAAATCGAGACCTACTTTGCCAGCCCCAACTACAAGTATTTTTTTCTTATTAACACCTGTTTTATGCAGAAACACCATAAGTTTCCTATAGATGATCTTTTCAAACGGAATAAAAACACAAAGTAAGCCAATATAGATAACTAAAAAACGCCTCGTGTTGTAAGTTTGGTGGGCCGAGAAGAAGAAAAGTACAACAAGGCAAAACTGAATAAATATCCCGTTGGCGGTTTTATATAAACTCGCTAACAAATTTTTTGTGCCCAGGTTATCTATTTGTTGGCTGCTGGATGAGAAATACCATCCTATTATTAAAATAGGAAGCATCCAGAGGTTAAAAAGGGCAAGATGGGATTTGTAGATGTATTGGAGTATTACGCAGGCTGACCCAAAACTAAATGTTAGAACAAATGCCTCGTTAAAAAATCTAAAAAAGTTAAATTGTTTTTTATTTACATTCATATAGGGATAAGTATATGTTGGGGTAAAGATTTATGAACCTCAAAAGATTGGTTCACGTTACTTCGTACATTTATACTTATTTGATTTAAAGTTAACTAAACTTTTAAAAAAATCAATAATATGTTTTAAATATCGTTATTTTGTACCCGATGTTAATGACTATTTGAATAATAAGTTTCAAGTTAGACACTATTTTATAAGTTTATTTCTCTTTAGTTAATAAAATATCAATTTCGTTTGAATTTTTGAGCTAAAACTGCCGGGAAAATTGCCGGGGCTTCAATAAAATATCTCCTGAAGAGTCTTTTTGGTTCATTCGCAAAGCGAAACAACCATTCTAAACCTGCCTTTTGCATCCAAACAGGGGCACGTTTTATTAAACCCGCCGCAACTTCAAATGCGCCACCTACACCAATGGCAACGTTGATATTTAATTTATGAAGGTGCTCATAGATCCAAAAATCTTGCTTTGGTGCAGTTAAGCTTACCCATAATACGTTGGGTTTAGCACCGTTTATCAATTCAACCATTTTTTGATTCTCTTGGTCCGAAAACCGCTCGGCGAATGGCGGCGAATAAACTCCCACTATCTTTATCCCCGGATGTTTTTTTTCAAATTCGTTTTTAAGTGTTTCTGCAACGCCATCCTTAGCACCAAGCAAAAACATGCTGTATCCCTTTGCCGCACATTCTTCAACATATTGCGGTAAAAGGTCTAACCCGGTTACACGTGCTTTGAGCGGTGTTTTTAAAAACTTAGACATCCATAGCAACGGTACACCATCACAAAAAACAAGATCGGCGGTGTTATATAGGTGTTTGAGCTCCTCGTCGTTCTGCGCCCAAACAAGGCAATTTACAGGAGTTACACAAGCGCGAACTTTGTCGCCTCTGTCTATTACGCCGTCAAGAATTTCTATAGATTCTTTTAGTGTAAGATTACTTATCCCTACTCCTGCAATATCAATTTTAGATGCTAATAAGGCCATTTATGTACTTAGATTATGTAGGTTTAGGTATAGGGTTAGTGTGCGCAAAAATATAATTTAAGGTTTTAGCGCAATAGCACTACCATGTTGGTGGTCACGGACTATATGTTTTTGTCTTTCCAGAATTTTAGCAGCCACTCCGTTGTGATATCAACCCCCTGTTGTAAAGTGTAGTGCGACTCGCCCAGTACCTTCATCGTTTTTTCCATCGGGGCGGGGTTGTCAGAGGTCATGCTTTTGTATCGTGATATGGTAATTGGGAACTTGATCTTGAATTTTTGTAGTAAAGTCCCAAAAACAGCTACCGAGTAAAGTAAAAATAATGGAATGAGTGTTACTTTCCGTTTTTTTATAGAAAGCGAGAACGCGTTAGCCCAGTCGTAAAGGTTAATTGGCCGGTCGCCAACGTAAAACACTTGCCTGGAAATGGCCGGCTCGTGCTGGCGTTTAATAATCTCAACTATTTGCAAACAAACATTGCCTACGTAGGCGTAAGAACGTACAACGCTTTTATTGTTTGGGTGAAAATATTTGCCATCCCTTACAACTTTCCAAAATTCATAAGGGTAGCGCAGGTGCCATTTACCCCAAACGTTGGTTGGCCTGATAATACTCCAGTTAAAGGTGTATTTGCTGCCCCGTAAAGTGTTTTCAGATATCACCTTAGATTGGCCGTATACCGTATGCGGTGCGTAATCGGTATCAGAAACTGGTTGTGTATCTGTTTGGTGAACAAATTGGGTTGAGGTATGTACAACAAATTCAACTCCGTTAGCCTGGCAGGCATCAAATATTATTTCGGCACCTTTAGTATTTACTATATAATCTTGTAATACTAAATGCGGGAATGTATTGGTTTGGGCTGCTAAGTGTACTACTACCGTTGGTTTGAATTTATCAAAGCATGCCATAACCGCTGCTTGGTCCATAATATCCACATTAGCCCATTCTTCGTTACTTTGCAATGGTATCTTTGGTTCAGCTACATCAACAAGGCAGGCGCTGTAATCCCAATTTTGATCTCTGAGTATCTCAACTAAGTTTGTGCCTATAAAGCCATTGCTTCCTGTAATTAATATTTTTTTCATTTAAATTGATTAAAGAGATCTAAAATTCGTTGGTCAAACAGTGCAGCTGTATAATTTTCCTGGTAGCATCGGCGGGCATTTTCTGTAAGTTGGGTGTACAGCTCTCTGTCCGTTGCTAATTTTAAAACCGATCCGGCCATTCCGTCAATATCATGCACCTGGTGTATAAATCCGTTAACTGCGTTTTGAACCTGATCATTAACCCCCCGCCATGTTGTTGAAACTACCGGGAGCCCGAATGAAAAGGCTTCCAGATTCACAGTGGGGAAGTTTTCTGCTTCGAAAAAAGTAGGGAATAAAAACGCATCGGCCTGCCTGAATACTTCATATTTTGCCTGCCCAACCCTAACACCTTTGTAAGTTATCAGGCCTTCTGCCACAGCCTGGTTTATAAGGTCCAATTCTTTCCCGGGGCCTGTTTCGCCCATTACAGTACCGGTAATTTTTGGCAACCGGGCTTTTGCGCTCCTTATGATCTTTATAAAATCAAGTATGCCCTTGCTTTCGCGGCAAACGGCTACAAAAAGCACATTGAAAACTTCCTTAGCATTACCCTGAAGATTCACACTGTTATCAGGTACGCCATACGGAATGATACTTATCGCTTTGGATTGCAGAAACTGCGGATCGCGCTTGCCATAATTACTCATGCAAATGGAGTGATAAGGAGCGAAGTAGGCTATTTTATACAACTTTTTTAAGAGTGAACCCAATTTTGGATAAATTTCTGAGAGGCCGCCGGCATGAAAATGGAAAATAAGCTTTTTTTGAAAAAGCCTCACCGGCAATAGCAATATAATATCTCTAATAACGGGTACCTTGTTTGGGCCTGCAACCGGGTAGTAGACGTATTTAGGACGGTAAACTATTAAATAATAGCATATCGAGCAAAATATCCTGAGTAGCCGCCAAATTTTTATGAATGAAAGCTTGCCTGTTTCGCTTAGTTCGGCGCTAAAATCAAGCCTTACAAACCTAAAATCAAAATCGTGTTTCTTTAACAAGATCACAATCTTTTCAATGTTGATGGTTTGGCCGCCGTAAGGGGGAGGGGTTTGCCCGATGATTAGAAATCGCATTATTAATAAGTAGGGATGATGTGCTAATTTACAACTTTTAAGGGTTTAAGCACGGTTTTATTGATATTCGGTTGATATAGGTCTGATCAATTTTGCCGGGTTTCCTGCGATAATAACATTTGCAGGAACACTTTTTACCACTACCGATCCTGCACCTATCTTAACATTATCGCCAATTTCTATGTTACCTAAAATACAAGCGTTGGAACCTATGTCAACATGGTTTCCAATTTTAGGGCAAGCTGAAAAAGACCCATCGGCGTTTTCCTTATTTCCTATTGTTGTAGTTTGCCTGATAGTGCAATTTTCACCAATTATAACGTCTTTATTGATAACGAGTGCATGGGCATGAAAGAGCCTTAATCCTTTGCCAATTTTAACCTTGTACGGTAGTTCGACACCTAAAAACCATTCTACCATGATCCGATAAAAAATAAGATATGGAAGCATTACAATGAATAGCAGTTTGTGAATTGTTGCTAAATGTGCTGCTCTGAATAAAAATAGTATTACAATACCCTTGGCGTTTCCTTTATTAGCTTTCCAGTCCTGCGTAAGAGAGAATGATTTTTTATACATACCGGTTGGCATAGTTTGATAAATATATAGAATTAATATCGGCGGCCTGTAAGTAGCGACTTTGCGATCAGGTAAGCGTATTGATAAGCATTCAATGAAAATATCAGTTTTATGATTTCACCCTTACGCTTATTGGTTACCAGGTAAAGTATTGCTCGTTCGATAAGCAGTTGTTTTAAATATTGTAAGTCTAAATCAACGATGCCACACTTTTTAATTATCGAGCGGATGACTTCCGCCAACTGATTTGTAGTGTACTTATCAAATATTCGGGCCCTGTTAGCTGTTGTGATGGTGCTTAGCAAGCTAAGTTCATCTTCTGATAGTACGATGTTAAGTTTTTGAGCAAGTGCAGTTAAAAGCTTTATAGATATTTGTTGATCCTTAAGTATGTCAAGTTGATAGCTACCGGTTACATTGCTGTTGTGGCGGCGATATTTAACCAAAACTACCGGCAAATTTCTTATTTGGCAATCTCCGATCAAGGCAATCCATAGCCCGTAATCTTCGTATTTTGGGAAATCATAACTGTATCTTTTCGTTTCAACTAGATTCGCCGAAAGCATCACAGTAGGGTGATAAAGCGCGTTATAGGAGAAAAAAGTAGATATTATTTTTTTTTGAGATACCGGGGCATATTTTTTTTGCGGAGAGATCCCATCGCCAAAAAACTCCATTGCCCCGCCTAGTAATCCAACATCCGGATGGCGATCTAAATAGTTAACTTGCTGTGCTAATCTTTCGGGTAAAGATATATCATCACTATCCATACGAGCTATATACTTGCAATCACTGGCAAGTGCTATGTCAATTCCGTAGTTTAATGAATAGATCAAGCCCTTATTGGTGCCGTTTGAGATGTATCTGATGCGATTGTCTGAAAACGATTTGATGATATTTTCGGACCCATCGGTAGACCCGTCATTTATTATAATAAAGTCAAAATCAGTAAAACTCTGGTTTATCATGCTTTTGATAGCATCGTAAACAAAATCCTGCTGATTAAAAACAGACATTATTACGCATACCTTAGCCATTGTTTTGGTCTTTAATATTTAATTCAGGATCTTCCTTTTTGTCGGTAGCGAAAATAAAAACCTTGCGCGTTTGCTTTGGATTAAAATTTAATATCACAACCATCATCATTAATAATGGCAACGCGCCATAGGTGTAGAAACCATTAACCACACCTGCTACAATTACAAACCAAACCGCGCTGTAAGTTTTGTTAACTTTTGAAAAGTAAGTAATGCCTAAAACAAATAAAATGATTCCAAAAATTCCGTAACAAAAAAGCATTTGCATGTAATCATTATGCATCCAAAACGGTACGTTATATAATCTGAGTGACAGCACCTCAACAGATGCGGGCCCTTGCCCAAATATCCAGTCGAAGTCTAAAAATGGCCGTTTAACTATTTCCAATAAACCATTGTGCCAAAACATGCTCCTGCCCGATGTGCTTTTGATATGTTCCGGATCGGCAAGGATATACATCAGTTTATTGTAGGAGAGGTATTCGCTGATATAAATGCTGTATAATAGCACTGTAGAAACAATTGCGAATAGCGCGATACTGCCAATTTTGATCATTTTTTTAATGTAAGCTATTTGCAAACCTTCGGCAAACATCACCAATGCAGCTGCTAATATTAAAAATGACGTACGGTTGCCTACACTTACTGCCATTATACATAATACAATCCCTTGTGGCCATTTCTTATATTTGAAAAAGATCATCGCAAATAAAATAGCGAAGTAACTGAACTGGTGGGAAATAACAAACCCGTTATAATATGACCTTTTATCGTACCCTAAATCATTAACAGTTGGGCCTTTGATAGCCGCGGTTATCACGAAAGCAAGCGTAAAAATATAGGCCACCCATGTGAAAAAACTGTTCATCAATTTAGTATCGATTTTTTGAACGCTATTCAGAATATATTTTGAAGAAAATAGTGTGGCTAAATACATGGTAAAGCCCGTTATTTCCCTGAAACGGGTGTTAAGCGGGCCTCCAAATAAAAAGGTATTGAACAGCAAATATGAGATAATGAATAAGGCTAACCAATATTTATTTTTTTCGTTATTAGCAAATAATAGCAGCAATATAGCTACCCTGATAAAGTTAAGCCCAATATTTACCGAACCGATTAACTCCAAAACATAGCCAAAAAGGTAACCAAATGGCATCAGGAGATAAAGAACGAGTATGAAGTTTTTTCTGATAGAGTTAATCATATTAAGGCCGATAGTTTTGTTCGTAAAAGCTTAATACCAATTGTTATAAATGCGCATTATATGATTGTAATTGATAGTTGTGCCTAACTTAACTATCAAAGTTAAAAAATCAGTCAGTCTTTTCGTTTTAAGCAGATAAATAAATACCCGCTCCCACAAAAGCTCCGTCAAATATTTTGAGTCGATATTTTTATAGCTGTGTTTGTCAATAATCGCCCTGATATTTGCAATAATATCACCTAAAGGCAAAGTGGTATCGGCTCTCCAACGGTAGGTGCTTGCAATAATGGTTATGATATAAATTTCGCGCGGGGTAAACTCAAATTGCAGTGCATTTGCATAGTTTGTCAAAATTTGGTTCATCATATCCAAATCGTCTGCAATATTATAGTTGCCCACATTTGTTACGTTATTGCTGTGCCGGCGATACATGAAATGTATTTCGTGTGTGTTATAAAACTCACATTTATTAATGAGGTCAAGCCACAATTTATAGTCTTCGTATTTATAATAATCGCTATCGTACTGCAGGTTGTTATTTAACAACACCTCATTCCTGATCATCACCGATGGATGGATGATGGGGTTACGGCACATTAACGCTGGTACAATACGCTCATTTGTTGCGGGTAAAATAACGTCCTTATTTTTTAATCCTTCGCCAAAATAAGTAACCGAAGTGCCGGCCACACCAATAGCCGGGTGGCTGTCAAGCACATTCACAGTGGCAGCTAATCTTCCCGGCAAACAAATATCGTCGGCATCCATCCTGGCCACATATTTATACCCAGCCGATAAATTCAGCCCGCGGTTTAGCGTATTTATCAAGCCAACGTTAGCGTCATTGGGGGTTATTTTTAACCTTTTGTCATTTATTTGCTGCAACACGTCCAACGTATTGTCGGTAGAGCCGTCGTCAATTACAAAGAGATCAAAGTCACTAAATGATTGTGCCAATACACTGGTTACGGCTTCATGAATGTAAGCGGCGCCATTATATACCGGTAAAATTACGCTTACTTTAGGCATTCGTATTTGCTATTATTTTAACGGGGTTACCGTAAGCTGTACAATTAGCCGGTATTGATTTTGTAACTATAGTACCCGCCCCTATTATTACGTTATCTCCAATAGTTATATCGCCAATGATAATACTGTGTGCACCTATATGCACGTTATTGCCAATTACAGGGCAACCCGAGTGGATGTTTTTGTTGCCTATTGTAGTAGTGTGCCTTAGCAACGCATTATTGCCAATTACGGTACCCGCGTTGATAACTAAACCCATTCCATGCCATACCTGTAAACCTGTGCCAATTTTAACCGAGTCTGGTATTTCTACACCCATAAACCACATAAAAACGGCACGGTAAATTTTAACAATAGGGTAGCCCAGGATCTTGATCAGCAGGTTTTTTTGTTTCCTGGCGTGTATGTAAGACGCTATGCGATAACAAACCACTATAGTTTTGCCTTTTGGGTTACCTGCATTAACCTTAATATCTTCTTTTAATTGGGCAATTAGCATTTGTTAATAGGGTTGTTTTTTTAGCTTACTTTGCAAAATCAGCTTTTTCATGCGCACATAAGCCTGTAATTTAACGTTTTTAATTTTAGGGAACGTCCTGGCATCCTCTAACAGCTTGTAAATATAAGTGGATGTTTTGCCACCGGCGGTATTACCCAAGTGCAGTCCCAAAATTGACTTTTGTTGGTCTACTACGTAACTGTCTGCCAGGAGCTGTTCAAGGATGCTACTTAGCTCGGCTTTGTTTTCGGCATAGTATAAGCTTTTATTATCTGCTTTAAAATCATACTGCATGGCCTCTTTGTGCGGGTTATAATATATCGCCGGCCGGCCCAGGCAAATTGCCTCAAGAATTAGCGCGCTGAAGCGGGATATTACGATCCTCGAATTAGTGATTTCCTGATGTACAATATTGGCACCTGATTTTAAAACATTAAATGCAGACAGGTCTGCGGTGTCGCGCGGGTGCTGCGACAAAGCATACTCGGCCCTGGTTTCGGCACAGCACTCTAATATGTCTGATAGCCAGGCTTCCCTGGCATCTTCATAAAGCCCGTAAGTAAAATTAACATTTACAAAAACTTTCTTTGTTGCTGGCAGCGGGGTGGCTTGTAGATCTTCAAACCTGGGGTTACCGATCACCGCGCAAATCATCTTGTTTAAATCGATATCAAGTAATGAGTTGAGCCCCTGAAAAACAGGCATTGAACAATATCTGAGCCTATTTATTTTTCTGTTAAAATCAAGAATTGACTCCTGCAGGCAAAAAGAATTGATACTGTCCCGGGTGTAGTAAGTTACCAGGGCCTGCTCCTTCAAACCCCAATCATTGCCTAAAACCAAAGCAGCATATTGTTTTCTGTTACGTTTACAATCCACTTCGTTACCTGCAATGTTTAAATCAAGTTTAGCTGCTGCGCCGGCCGCATTTTCGGTATCGCGGCAATACAGATCATATTGGGTGGCGGGATATTTAGCTAATATGTTTTTAAATAAATATACATGGGTATCGTTACTTGCAAAAAAGCAAATTTTGCCGCTGTTGTTATGGGTTAAGCTATTGCTGCTGAATGTCTGTAATTCAAAAACCGCAGCTAAATTGGGGTACGATATTTTAAATTGGGGCAGGATATCTTTTTCTACCCAAATGTTATCTATACGAAGAGTGTTTTCAATTCCCGAGTAAGAATCTAAGCCTTCGGCATACCAAAATGCAACCGTGTCTGGATATTTCTTTAAATGAGATTTAACATAGTCTATGTTATTTTTAAAGAATAATACATTCATATATTAAAAAATTTTAAAGAAAGCCAATGCAGAAAATACTATCAAAATTGCCACAAAAGGTACACTAACTGTGCGTTCAAATTGCCAAAAGTTAGTATTGTTTAATGATCTGTAAGAGAACTTAGTTGTATACCAGCTGTAAAAGCCCAGATAGCCAATCAGCATGCCTACAGGTATTGCATAAACGCCAATATATTTGCTTAAAAAGTAAACGGCTACAATGTAAAGAAAACCGGAAACAGTATCAGCAATATGAGTAATAACATGGTTGGTAGTTAAATAAACTTGCAAATGCATAGCACCAAAACGTTGCGCATAAAAAGCCCAGCCTAACAACCCCCAAATATTCATATCCAAAAACGCGGTTTTTGACCCTATTACTCGTAACAGTGGGCCTATCAACAATGAAGTTGCGATAAAGCCAATAATAAATACCGCATGGCTTAATCGCATGCCTCTTTTGATGGCAGCTTTTAACGATACCATATCGTTATTTACCCGGTATATGGCCAATACCGGTAATTTGCTGTAAAAAGGTGCCATAGATACCTCTTTAATTTGGGTGATTATACGAATAGCTAATAAGTAAGAGGCTACTGAGGCTGTATTACCAAACTGCGCGTATACAATTGATGTTAAGTTTGTTACCCCTGCCGACATTAAGCCACCAATGCCGCTACGCCAGGCCGGGTGCCATATTTTTTTAAAGATAACTTTATTGAACGGTAGTCTTTTTGAAACCTTTTTATAAAATCCGTCATTAATTATGGTACATAGGTACCAGTCTCTGATAGATACTATCAAAACCCAAAACTGGCTTACTATGATCAAGTTAAGCAGGGTAGGCGCGAAATATAAAACAGCCATGCTGCTTAAGATGCTACCTATAGACGTTAAAGTTTCTATCCGGCGCACCAGCGCAATTTGATTTAAACCCTCTAAAAAATTTAGATAACTTTTTGTGTAAAAATTAAAGCACGATACAATAAGGATAATAACCCAACAGTACCATGCCTGGTTAGCATTACTTGCATCGGCTACTGGTTTTATCATT
This sequence comes from Mucilaginibacter glaciei, assembly GCF_014773245.1. GTDB lineage: Bacteria > Bacteroidota > Bacteroidia > Sphingobacteriales > Sphingobacteriaceae > Mucilaginibacter > Mucilaginibacter glaciei. The sequence goes on from NZ_JACWMX010000003.1 coordinate 435,206, forward strand.
GACAGGGTACCAAAAACGGTCATGGCTACAAACAGTATAGCTGTTAAAACCAAGTAGATATATTTCATTGTCGAAATGATATCGCCCATTAGCGGAACGTTAGGCTGCGTACCCTGTTCTGAATTTTTATAGGTATTTGTAGTCGAAAAAACGGCAATATCTTTAGCACCGCCAAAAGCGTAAGATATAATGCGGGTAAAGGTTTGGCGAAAACCAAAGTCGGCCACGGATTGAAGAAAAACAATGGTAGAGAAGAGATAGTACAAAACAATGTCAGCAGCTGAAAATTGCTTTAGTATCAGCGGTAAAACCCCAAACAATGATAAAGCCTTGGTAGAATAGCTCATCCATGTCATCAGAGTAGGAGAATTCCATGCTTTTTTTAACATTCAGATCTTATTAGTTGTGACAATATTATACCCCGTATATATGGCGCAAAAATCAAACAAACAGTTAATTGCTTTTTGCGTTAGGCACATATTTATGGTGCTCTTGCAGGTGTATCACTTTGTTTTCGCTTCCGCACATTAATTCGGCTTTGCGTACGTCATGCACAAAATCTTTAAACCTATTGTTGTACAAATCAATGGCAACGCCATCAAAATGTATCCAATCCAAATCGCCTAACTTCACGTGTTTTTCTATCATTTTTGCGCCCGAAGCAACCGCGAGCATACAGCCCAGGCTGCCAACATCGTGGCTGGAGTAGCCCGGCAGCATGTTAGCATATTGTTTAGCCCGTAATTGCCCGTAATGCCTTACTACAGCTATCTGGCAAGCCTCTGGTGGTGTGGGGTAAGAGGATGTGCATTGTAATAAAAAAAGTGTACGGTTGCCCGCAAAGCTGTTCAGTACAAAGTCTTCATAGCTTGAATCTGTAAAACCTGTAGATATGACCAGATCGCCTTTAAAATCATTACCCACATTGAGCAGGTAGTTTTTGTGGTTTGAAATGGTTGACGGGAGCTTAATTAAGGGTGTATCAAACTGGCGTAAAAAATTATAAGAATTCCAGTCTAAAGCCGATGCAAACCATGGGATCTCTTTTTTCCGGCATTCTGCGTCAATCAACGCAAACATCTGTTCATTTAGTTCGACACCCCGGCGATAGTCGCCAAGTTGCTTTCCGAACGGTGATTTGTATGGTTTTGATAACTCATCGTCTGTATAAAAGGCATCTACGTCCCTTTTTTGAAATTTTACGATATCGGCTCCAGCTTCCTTAGCCAGCTCAATCATTTTTACGATTCTTTTAGGGTCGCTGATATGGTTATTTGTAAACTCTGCAACAATAATTACATGGTTAGTTGTCATAGCCCGGTGTAACAAGGCCGCATACATTTCAGAGTTGGTAACCCCCTTTTTGTCTGTAAATTTTGATTGAAGTTGAGTTACCAAATTATTAAACCCTACTGCAGATAACGCGCTGTAAGATTTTTCGCCAACGTGCGATAATTTTATATTTGGATAAACCTCTGTAAAGCTTTCTAATATTGATGTGAAAAAAGACTCCTGAGTTTTAAGTATGACATTCTTATACTCCAGATCATACATCTGGTTATCATCGGGGTTTACTTGGGCCGAGTGGAAATCAAAGCCAATAAAATAAACCTCAACATTACCTGCTACAGCTTGCTGATGTAAAATGGAAAACTTTATAGCTGATAAAATGATGAAATCTTCGAGAAAAAATTCAGGGTCCTGGAAATACTCATATGTATATTCAAAACTATCCTGGCCCGAAACAAGATGCTTTACTTCAATATGTTGGTTATCGGGTATCTTGAAAAAGGATGGTGCCAAATATTTAGCGGCCTTAAATCCGTTTTCGCGAATCTGATCAAACAGCTCGGTACGGTAAAACATGGCGATATCGCCAGGGATGATTTTCTCCGAGTCGTTCAGGTTAATGATAAAAAAGTCATCAAGTTGTTTTAAATTAATGTCTTTTATAGAATCACCTTTTCCAATAACGGCAATTTTATTTTTGCCTGACTTTAAAGATATATTTTTGATCTGGTCTAAGTAATTCTCCATGATAAACTTGGTTATTTACAGTTACTGATAAGCCATTTTCGAGCGCCAAATTCAAGCCAGGTATAATATCCCAAACTTTTGCGCCTTTTGGGTTCTCAAAAGAGTAATATGCACCAATTACAACGTTGTACATATTGTAAACACAGCACCCGATGATTCGGTATTCAAAGCCCGGCTGCAATTTTAAGATCTCTTCTTTTGTTAAGCTTGATGATATACCTGCAATACGGGAATTGAATCGCTTAGGTTTATCGCCGGTTATCAGGTACGAGTCGAGTTCGGGCATCGCCAGCATAGATTGCTTGTGAACGCCTCCCTGGTAAACACATACGGCAACACCCCATTCCTTTAAACCAGAAACAAAGTTCTCGGTGCCATCAATAGGGTCGAGGATTATAATGTTTTCCTGTTCAAAATTATGGTTGTTCTGTTCTGGCGACTCTTCCGATATCAGGTAAAAGTTTGGCAGGTTATTGGTAATATATTCTTTTACTAAAGTTTCGCATAACAGGTCGCCTTTAGATACGTAACTTCCGTCTTCCTTTGAAACTTTATCTTGCCTCAAATCTATAATAGACTGTAAATTGGCTATTATTAACTCTTTGATATCTTCACAAATTCTCATAGGTTCAATCTGGTAGGATAAGTTGTTTATCAATATATATCCGTTTATAAAGTTGGTCTGCTACAAAAAAATCTAACGGGGTGTCAATATCAATCCCTTCTATCTCATCAACCGGTTTAAAAATTGGATTTATACCAACGATATTTTTGTTTTTAATTAAATTATCTCTTGAAATCAAATTCAGCCCAAAATTTAGCGCAACGATGTCGGGCAAATTCTGGCTGTTCGGCTGTTTATCCCTCGAATAATTAATTGGGTTTTGATCAAGCCACATAAATTCCTTCACTGCATTTACAGTAGCCAAAGAATCAAATTCAGCCGATTTTTTAAACAACTCTATACATTCAATTATCGTCTCTTTTTTTATAAACGGAGTTGTTGATGGGCAATAAGCAAAAATGTCAGTGTCCGTAACCTGCCCCAAGTGTTCTAAAAATTCACTGTTTGAACAAGACGACGATGCGTAGTAATCTTCTCTCTTATGAGCCGATACGCCCGCTTTAAGGGCAATTTGCATTGCCTCTGCCGAGTCTGTATTAACTATAATTTCGTCTATCAGGTCAATTTTTTTTAATACATCAATTTTAAGCTTTAACAGGCTTGTATCACCAAATGGCCTTAAGCTTTTGTTTTTAACTCTTTGTGAACCTTGCCTTACTGGAATAACTGCGGTGATTTTCATACAATAGTTTATAGGTGTTTAGTTACATATAAAATTGATACAACCGGTAACGATATTAAAATCTCTTGAAAAAGCTTTTTACTTTATCGCCAAAGTTTTCTTTGGATGCCTCAGAGTAAGAGTTATAATAAGCATTACCATATCCGTTACCATAGCCATAGCTATACCCGTAACTATAGCTGAAGTTTTCTTTTTTGATACCGTTAAATACCAAACTGTATTTAGGTAACCTGTTTGAGTCATTTATCTCGTTAATAAACTCCAGTTCGTCTTTGTGGGTGTAGCCTTGGCGCACCATGTACAATGAGGCATCAACAACCCTTGCAATGATCAGTGAATCTGTCACCAAATGTATAGGGGGGGAGTCAATCAGGATATCGTCATAACTCTCCTTCAATTTAGTGATTAACAGATCAAGCGTGTCTTTTTCCAGCAACTCAGAAGGGTTTGAAAGTATCGGGCCACATCCCAGCACATCAAGACCGGTAATGCCGGATGGTTGAATAAGCTTGTTAATATCCGTGATTTTTTCTGAAAGGAAATCACTAATACCGGCATGGTCCGGAGAGAGATCAAACACGCCCGAAATTTTTGGCTTACGAAGATCCATCTCCAATATGATAGTTTTACGTTGGGCGTAAGCAAGCGTAACGGCTAAATTTGAGCTCACAAAACTTTTGCCCTCGCCGCTAATACTCGATGTGAACAAGGTAACGCGCCCGCTATCATTGTTACCATGTAAATGAAACAAGTTGGTACGCAATACTCTAAATTGCTCGCCAATGGCAAATTTGCCACGGCCCTGCGTAACCACAATGGGGTTGCTCGATTCCTGGTAAGAAAGTTCGCCCAATACAGGAACTGTAACAGCATCCTCAATTTGCTTGCGGTGCATAATTTTTTCATTAAGGCTTTCTCTTCCATAGATAATACCTGCTGCCGCGGCCAAGCCTAAAATTAATGCTAAAGGATATATCACTATAGGTTTTGGCCATTTAGCTTTGCCGGCGTGTGCATCATCTACTACTTCAGAGTCTGACACTGACGAGGCGTACCTCAAGGCAACCTGTTCTTTTTTCTCTAATAAGAAGGTATAGATACGTTCCTTACTTTCCTGCTCCCTTTTCATGGAGGTGTATTGCCTGTCCTGATCGGGTATTTTTTTCAAAGATGTTTGAATTCCAGAGTCGAAATTCTTCATTTGACCCTGGGTGGACAACAATGCCGATTTTATAGTACGTATTTTTTCCCGGAATGCAGTTTGAAGTATCGCAATCTGCTTGTTTATTGGGTCAAACAAGGGGTTAGTTTCAGGCGTAGTGGCCAATAATTGCTGGCGTTGTAATTGCAAAGCCGCTAATTTGTCATATAGTCCCATTAAACTTGGGTCTTGCAGGTATGCACTTGTTGCGGGTAACTTTTCTGTGTTTTGCGGTGAGTTGGCCCATTTTTCCAATCCCTCAACTATTTTAAGTTGAATAGTTACATCGTTTTGAGCTTTGATATTGGCCTGTTTAATGTCTCTAAATCCCTGGGCTTGCGAAATAATATCCGTCATCCCCTGGTTACTTTTATATTGTTCAATATTACCTTCTGCAACGTTTAGCCCTTTCTTTATAGAATCTAAACGCATGGTAATAAAGTTAAGGGTGCTTTGCGCTTCTTTACCTTTATCAATAAGGGCATCTTTTTGATAAAGCGCCATTAAGGAGTTTAGGATATCTTTACCCCTTGCAGGTATCTGATCGGATGTTGACAGGTTTACAAAAGGTGCGTCCTTATTTTCTAACACCACCTTAACATTTGCTTGATAACTATCAGAAACCAAGTCGGGGTCTTGCACTTTTATAGCAATTTGCTCGCCAATATAGCTGTCAATATAAGCGGTTGGCTGCAATAACCATGTGCCAAAATCACTTTTTATAGTGGTGCCGAATTTGTAGTCCTTATCACCATTCACATCATCCACCAAAGTAAATGTGCCTGGATTTTTGATAGTTATCAGCAGTTTTTCGCCTTTTGCATCTATACTACCATTTGCTTTTACAAACTGGTAGTCGATAGGGCTATTTTTGTAAAGCTCAATACTCTTACCTGTTTTTTTGTGCGTGTATGAAACCCAAAGCTGCAGATCATTTACTACCTGGTACATGAGTTTTTTTGATTGCATAACTTCAATCTCGTTTTCAACAATCACCGGCGTTTTAATGGGGTCAAGTTGTTGATCAACACCGTTTTTATTAGTAACAGAACCTTCTGAACTAACGGGCGATTTGAATTCTAACGTGGCCAATATTGGATATACCGGATTGGTTTTTTGAATATAAAAGAACGCTGCAATTAGCGCTACAACAGCACACAAAATAAACAATGGCCAGTGAAAAAGGTATTTTTTTAAGAGCTTACTGGTATCTGTTGATTTACTTTCAGATACTGGTAAAGTGAATGCTGCTATTTGAGGATTTGATTTTTGCTTACTCATTTATATGGAAATTATCTTTGTAACAGAATAGCGATAATTGAAAGTACCGACACAATTAAACCAGCCCTCTGGAAGGTTGAACCATTATCTTCAGATCTTGCGCGGTTAGGCTTAACATAAATTACATCATTATTTTTCAGATAATAATAAGGCGATGTAATTATGTCTTTTGAAGTAAGATCGATAGGCACATAAGTTCTTTTACCCTCAAGCTCCCTAATTAGTAAAATACTGCGGATACCGGTAATATTTAAATCGCCAGAGCGGCTTAAGGCTTCCGATAAGGTTATGCGCTCATTAGTAATGTTAAAAGTGCCTGGGTTTTTCACATCTCCTAATATTGATATCTTGAAGTTTTGTATGCGCACATTGACGGTTGGTTGTTTCAGGTCTAACAATAGTTTTGTTTCCAGCAAGCGGGCTATTTGAGTTGTAGTTAAACCACTCACTTTAATGGTACCAATACTTGGCATTTTTATGTTCCCGTCCTGGTCAACTAGGTAACCTACTACGGCGTTTTCTTCAGCCCTGTCCAAGTTACTGTTACCAAAAGCACGCTCCAGGTTGTAGTTATACTTCGCATCAGCTTCGTTATTTAAACTGGTAACGTGTATGCCTAAAAGATCGGCCGGTTGGATAGTTAACTGAGAGTAGTTTGTGATGGTTTCTGTAAAAATGCTATCTCTGTTTACATTTTGAAAATAGGGAATGTTTTTGTAGCTCGTGCATGACGAGGCGGTAATAACAATAGCTACAATGGATAAAAATAGTAAACGCTTAATGTTCATATCAGCAATTTGGAATTAATATTTTATTTGACTTTATTATTCTCACAGATTCAAAGTTTAGTGTGATTTGATGTGTTGCTTTGAAAATATTTAATGAAAACGATATTATTTGAAAAGAGGCAGTTTAATAATGTTGCTTTTTAATATTTCAACGTATCATTTTAACTGACGGCATATTGTGATTGATTTTAATAGTTTTGCGAAAATAATAAAAAAAATATAAAATAAGGGTCGTTTGGTTTGCATTATTGCGTAATAATACCTGTTTTAGTGGGTACATTTGCGGGATAATTTTCACTTACAGAGTTTATTCCACTTAGAATTTGAATTACATTTTACTTAATTTTAGTTAAAATGCCCATCCCCTGCAATGTTTTGATAAATGCTGACGACCTTGGTTTAAGCGCCCCGATAAACGAAGCTATAGCGTATTGCTTTGATTTGAAATATATCAACAGCACTTCCCTGCTTACAAATATGCCTGGTTTTGATCATGCTATTGGGCTGATTGCGACGAATGATAATATTAGAAATATTGGTGTCCATATTAATTTTGCCGAGGGGAAACCTTTATCAAGCTTCAAAGAGAAATTATTCTTAAAAGACGATGGCAGTTGGGACACAGCGCTCACCAATAAAAAAACCGGCCGATTATCAGATAGTCAAAAGGAGGCGTTTTTAGCAGAAATTTATGCGCAGATAGATAAAGCCTTACAACACGATGTATACGTTACGCACCTCGATTCACACTATCACCTGCATACTTTACCATGCTTTTACCTGCTTTTTATAAAAGCTGCAACGCGTTATAAGTTGAAGCTGCGGCTCGCGCAAACGTACAGAGAGGGCAGTTGTTTAAAATATTTTTACCGGAAATATATAAATGCCCGCATCATATCCCGGGGCCTTAATTACACAACTTATTTTGAAACAGTTAACGTTTATTTAAGCAATAATGGGGAGCAAGGCAGGTGTGTTGAAGTAATGGTGCACCCCGGTTTTGATAGCGCAGGTAGTCTGACTGATCATTACAATCCGTCATCACTTCTTAATTGGTTAAACTTTGTGAAAACCGGTTTAGCGCATTAATGTGCGCACTTTTACTTATCGCAGTTATTAAATCATAAACTCAATAGGGTAGTAAATTAAGTATTACCGTAATTTATAAGCTAAAATTAAATACTTGCCAATCTACTTTGATGGTTAATTTTATAATTTTAACCTCATATATATTGATGTTAAGCAAACGCATAATAACCGTTAATTTTTAAAACGGTAAGGCTTTAAATTTCGTAGTTTCACATTGTTACTTGAGGCATTTTAGCAGGTACGTCAAAAAGCACTAATAGTTGTATATTTATAAAATGAACTTTTTAACAGGCACAACCCAGCTGATATCACTTTTTTATAAAAATGAATAGATACGAAACGTTAAAATTATTTGACTATTCAATTTTTACCTCGAGTTTAGATGAATTCGAAAATATCAATATCGATGGTAAATGTGTTATCAATACGCTTAATCAGTACTCATACATCATTGCCGAACAAGACGAAACTTTTAAAACGGTGTTGATGCAGTCGGACATGCTTTTACCTGATGGAATTGGTATTGTTGGTGCTGCCAAAATTTTAAAAGGGAAAAAGATCAAAAAAATCGCCGGTGCCGATATGCATAAGCACTTGCTAAAAAAGCTTAGTGCAAGTGGCGGGAGCTGTTTTTATTTAGGGTCGTCTGATGAAACGCTGGAGGGCATCAGGAAACGTTTAGCTGTGGAGTACCCTGCTATCCGGGTGGGCACTCATTCCCCGCCGTTTAAAAATGAGTTTAACGATAGCGACAATGCTATCCTGACAAAAAAAATTAATGCCTTTCTGCCCGATGTGCTGTTTGTTGGCATGACCGCGCCTAAACAGGAAAAATGGGTTTATGTAAATAAAGATCAAATTGATACCAAAGTAATTTGTTCGATAGGCGCCGTTTTTGATTTTTATTCAGGCACTGTTAAAAGGCCCGGTAAATTCTGGATCAACCTGGGCCTCGAGTGGTTTATCCGTTTAGTAAATGAGCCTAACCATTTATGGCGTCGTTACTTGTTGTATGGGCCTGTTTTTGTTTACCTGGTATTTAAAGAAAAGCTTATCCTGCTATCTAACAGAAAAAGATATATAGACGAGGCTCACTAACGCCTGTGTATATTAGTTATTTCATCTATCCGCATTATTCAATGCAAATGTTTTGCAATTTATCACCATCCTTTTTTAACTTATTTCGTGCTATATTACTGTGCAGCTTAACAGCGTTTAAAATACCAGTATCGGCGCAGCACTTTGGCGGTAGCTATACCCAATCAAAACCAATAGTGTTATCCGCCGTGCACAATAAAGTAATAAATCTTTTAAGCATAAGGGGCAACATGGCCGATTGTGTCAGGTTGATCAATTGTAGTAATATAACTATTAAGAATTGCCACTTCTATTCATCGTCGCAAAACGGTGTCAATATCATCAACAGCAAGAATATAACCGTTACTAATTGTTATTTTGAAAATACAGTTTCCGGGGTTTATGCTTATCAGAGCAGCGCAATTAGTGTCATTTATAACCAATTTAAAAATATGCTGGGGCCAATTCCTAAAGGCCAGATGGTGCAGTTCAATGAGGTTTATGGCGGCGGTAACCGTGTAAATTTTAACAGGTGCCAAAATACCCCCGGTATTGGTAACCCCGAGGATGCCATCAATATGTACAAAACTAATGGAACAGCTACCAGCCCGGTGCAGATTCGTAATAATCAGATCCGGGGTGGCGGCACTGGGGCATCGGGCGGGGGCATCATGCTGGGCGATAATGGCGGCTCTTATCAAATGGCCCGCAACAACATATTGGTAAATCCGGGGCAGTATGGAATGGCCATATCCGGTGGAACACACATAAGTATTACAGCGAATAAAATATATGCCAGGCAACAGCCATTTACCAACGTAGGCATCTATGTTTGGAACCAGCACAGTACAGGTTGTGCATTCAATACCGTTAATTACAATCAGGTTAATTATACCAATGCTGCGGGCAAACAAAATAGCGGTTGGGATAAAGGCAACTGCGGGGATGTTATTGAATGGGCTACTAATGTTTGGGCTGCACCCATAAATGATAAATTGCTGCCTGCCAATATCGTTAAGTAACCGTAGCTTTATTATTAATGCTTTATATAAATTTGTGTTGAAACGAAATAGGGTGCATTTGCCGGCAACGGCAGTAAACAAAAGCTATAGTAACTGCTAAATGGTTTCTTTCATAAAAAACAAAGTACAGGGCTTTTGGAATGCAGGGCATGAGCGCACCCTTAAAATAAAAAGGAATATCATTTACACCTTTTTAATAAAGGGCGTCAGCGTACTATTTAGTTTTTTGCTGGTGCCGCTCACGGTGCGTTACTTAGATAGCACCCAATACGGCATCTATATCACTATAGCATCATTGGTGGGTTGGGTAAGTGCCTTCGATATTGGCCTGAGTAACGGGTTACGCAATAAGCTTGCCCATGCCTTAGCGATAGATAACCGCAATGATATGGTGAAGGATATCAGCACTACCTATGCGTTGCTATTTTTAATAGCGTCGATAGCGTTTGCCGTGTGTTTTGCCCTAAGCCTATTTTTTGATCTGAACGCTTTGTTACGTGTGCCGGCCTCCCTAAATGTGAGTATAAGGCCAATATTAATTATTACCCTTGCCGCGTTTTGTATTCAATTTGTTTTGCAGCCCATAAACAGTATTTTAACAGCAACACATCAGCCTTTTAAATCGTCGTTAATATTACTGGTAGGGCAGGTGCTTACTTACGTTTTTACTTATTTGCTTACCGTTTATACGGATAGTAGCTTGTACCTGCTGGTTTTGGTGGTTACAGGTACGCCGGTTTGGGTGCTATTGTTGGCTAATATTTATTTATTTAGCACCAGTCTTAACGGGTTAACGCCAAAGTTTAAGCATATATACCTTGGGCAAGCAAAAAACCTGCTCTATATTGGTGGCGCATTTTTTTTTATACAGATAGGAGCATTGGTGCTTTATGAAACAGATAACATTGTGATAACGCGCTTACTTGGCCCGCAAAATGTCACCACGTTTAATATCCCTTTCAAATACTTTTCGATTGTAACTATCTTATTTACAATTATCATTACCCCATACTGGAGTGCATTTACAGATGCTTACGCACGCAATGATTTTGCCTGGATACAAAACTCCGTCAAAAAAATGCGGTTGCTTTGGCTGGGCTTTGTAGTAATGGCTGTCGGCTTATATTTTTTATCTGGCGTTTTTTACAAATTTTGGATGAAACAGCTGGTTACGATACCCCATGCGCTTTCATTTGCCATTGCGGTTTACACTATTGTACAAACCTGGATGGTGATACACGCCTATCTGCTAAACGGGTTAGGTAAGTTGCGTCTGCAATTAATCATGGTTTTGGCAACAGCAATTATTAACGTACCGCTCTCAATAGTTTTGATCGGGCAAATTGGCTTGCCGGGCACAGTATGGGCCAATACTATTGTGATGCTGGTATTAAGCATTGTTATAACCTGGCAAAGCCATCTTATAATTGATAAAAAGGCTACCGGCATCTGGAATAAATAAGTTTATTTTTATTGGTTTCCACTAATTAATGGCGCTTACCCGGGTGTTAAATATCCTGATACTAAACTCTGGCCATTATCTATCCCAAAAATCCTATCTAAAAAGGAATTCTTAACTTTGTGCCATCTATCGTACTGTTATGAAAAAACTATTGTTGTTTATACCGCTTGTGTGCTTATTATCGTGTAAGCAAAACATCGCTACCGATCCTGAAACGGTCAAATTAAACGCCCTTGCGCGTGATTATGTAACCCTTGGGCTAACCATTGGCCAGTACGATAAGGATTTTGTAGATGCCTATTACGGCCCCGATTCCCTCAAACCTACCAAGCCTGTTCTGGAAGTTTTCCCTAAAGACAGCTTACTGGCATCGGTAAACGAGCTGATGAATAACATGAAAACTGTTGCGGGAAAAGGCACAATAGATTCCAACCGGATGCGGGCCAATTGGATGTACAATCAACTGCTGGCATTTGGCCGCCGCATACGGATCTACTCCGAAGATTACCGTTCTTTCGATGAAGAATCGCGCGAGTTGTTTGGCGTTGCCGCCCCTGTTTTTGCTGAGGAACACTACCAGGCCGAGTTAGATAAATTGGATAGCCTGCTACCTGGTAAAGGTAAAGTGAATGATAGGTTCCAAAAGCTGGCCAATCAGTTTGTTATACCCAAAGAAAAGCTTGACGAGGTAATGAAAGCCGCTATTGCCGAGGCCCGTAAGCGTACATTAGCGCATTATAAACTACCGGCTAAAGAGAATTTTTCGTTGGAGTTTGTTACCAATAAACCCTGGAGTGGCTATAACTGGTATAAAGGCAATTACACCAGTGTAGTTCAAATTAATACAGATACCAAGATATTTATTGATAGGGCAATAGATGTGGGCAGCCATGAAAGCTATCCCGGTCATCACGTATATAATACTTTGCTCGAACAGAAATTATATCACGACAGGGGATATGTAGAGGTTTCCCTCTACCCGCTTTTTAGTCCGCAATCATTAATTGCCGAAGGTAGTGCTAACTACGGTGTAGAGGTAGCATTTCCCGGCGATGAAAAGGTAAAGTTCACCAAAAACGTTTTGTTGCCGCTTACCGGGTTAGATACTACGGGTATTGCCTTATATTTTAAAGCACTTGCTATAAAAGGACAGCTTAACTACGCCCGCAACGATGCCGCCCGCGGCCTGATAAATGAAACCATGACACGTGATAAGGCTCTAACCTGGCTCAAAAAGTATTGCCTCATGAATGACGAGACCGCCGAAAAATCCATCAGCTTTATCAAAAAATACCGCAGCTATGTAATCAATTATAATTACGGCCAGGATCTGGTAAAGGGCTATGTTGAGGGCCAGGGTGGTACAGCAAATGCTGCTGACAAGCGCTGGGAGTTATTTGGCCAATTGCTGAGTAACGAAATTAGCCCTGAAACGCTTCTGAAAAAATAGAGGTTACAGGGCTAATATTTAATTATTATGCGATTTTGGGCAGCCTATCTTAATTTACTGATGATAGTTTTGCTTATTGGGCCACCTTTTATTAAGGTCTGCTCATTGAATTTTGCAAAAATTATATTACCGTTAGGCGCGCCGCGGGCCCAGTCATAAACCATACAAATATCGTCAGTGCTATTTTGAATTACATCCGGATATGAAGATCCCATACGGGCATCTATCAGTAGTTTGTAAGGCCATGTTTTGCCCTGGTCTGTTGATAAAAAGGCTGTCATTTTTTCTCTTGACGTACTATTATTTAATATCAAAAGCAAATTCCCTGATTTTAACCTGCCAAAATATACGCGGCCTGCAGCAGTTGCGCCTACATCTTTAAAAAGGCTTTGTGTAGACCATGTGTTGCCGCCATCGGTACTTCTTGATATTACTGTACCACTAACCTCTGACCTTGATAAACAAACCATATTGTTTGCATCAAGGCTCACTACAGACGGCTCGTCAAATGTGCGTACAAAGTTTGTTGGCACCTTCGCAAATTTATTAGGCGGTAGCATTTGCTTTGTTGCGGGGTTGTAGCCACTTTTATATAATAGTATACCATTAATATCGGTTAGTGTAGGTGTTACCTGATAGCCACTCAATGTTGTGCCTGTAACATTCCAACCCTCTACAGGCATTAACATTTGTGAGCTATCTGCTTCTAAAGGAATTGGCTTAGTATTCATTACCCCATGAAATAAGAATTCCGGTTTGGTGATAACTAACTTGTCTTTGACCGTTTTGATCCGGACACTCCAGGCGCCCCCCTTTGAGCCATCCCAAAAGCCTTCAGATCCGGTCCATGAAAGGTGCAACGCTCCATATTTATCATTCCAAAAAAGCGGATCAAATGTTCTGCCGGTTGGGGTTGCATACGCAATTGCCATTCTAAACTCTGTCCAGGTTTCACCCATATCTTCACTGGTAGTCACCATTATATAGCCTCCCGGGGTTTCTCCGGTGCCCGATGCCATAAATGCCGCATACAGGCGGCCTTTGTATATACCTATAGAGGGGCATCCCTGCCAACCACGGCCAATATTATTTATGTTTAAATTATCATAATCATAGTAAAATTTAGTCTTACTTGCAGTGTCGGCCCCTATTTGCTGGAAAATATTAAAAGACGTATCCTTTTTGATGATGTCATCAACAGTTGTTTCTGTTTTGACAGGTGTGGGCGTTTTAGGATAAATTGCATCATCTTTTTTTAAGCAAGAAGTTAGGCCTAATATTATTAACGAAAAAGAAAATACACATACTTTGTTAAGTAAATTTTTTGCCATAGTTTATTAGTATAGTAATAGTTAATAGGGGATTGTTTTTACATTTCCAAGCCCTTAAATTATATATTTTGTAACAAAGTTGTTATTTAATTTGTTATTTATTCTAATACAGAGTATTATTTTGATTTTTTAATAAATCAGGAATTTAAAATGACTTTGAAAATATTCAACGAACTTATTCAGCAAAGCGATCTTTTTTTCGGAATAATTTGGCGAACATGTTAACAGGATTAATAACCTTCAAAAGTGGGTTGGACATAAAAAAAGGTAGCCTGCAATACGCAGGCTACCCTAACTAACTTATCTTTATTATAACTATCCGCAAATGTCTTTTAAATATCAATAGGCTTGCAGGGTGTAATTAGCTTTTATCCAAGGCTTTTTTAGGGTGAAAAAAGGTTCGATATTTATTGTATCTATATTTATAAATAATCACTTTAGTTAACCCTAATTAGATTTTCTATGACATTGAAAAATGTGCTTTTTGTGTTAGCCGCCGGGGCCATTTGTTTAGCCTCGTGCCAATCCAAAACTGCCGAAATTAAAACTGCCGGAATAAATTTCGATAACGATACTTTGAGCTATCAAAGAGCTAAAGCTTACGTAAAAAATTACGAAAAGCATGCTGGTACGGTAGATTCGGTGGTAAACGGTGCTATTGGCAACAAGGTGGTTAAAAAGCCTGACACGCGCGCGATATGGTTTAGTGCCGATAGATTAGAAGCCTTGCTGGCCAAGATCCGTAAGGAAAACGGTGACGGGATCCGGTTTTACCTCGCTACTTATGATACGGTTTACAAAGAAAGCCTGACCGCGCACATCCCTCCCAAAAAATATTGGGGGTATAATACCCTGGTTATGGTATCTACCAGAGATAGCCTTGGGGGTAAATTCCATCAGGACTATTACGGCCCCGCAAAGGCAAATGGTATGGGTGGGGGTTTCATAATAGGTGCCACGCCAGAAAACCGTGGTGAAATATGCCCGCCGCCGCGTGATTGCAATACGATTGGTGCTACACTTGCCCCATAACTAAATGCTTTATATTACCTACAATACGGCATCAGCATTTATTTGCTTTTTGATGGCCCTTGTTTTTTTGTTTAACGACAAAGATGCGGCCTGGAGGCTTATGATATTGTTTTTGCTGGCTTCGTTAGCTACCGAAGTGCTGGGCATATTTATGCGCCATGCTGTACACTCCAACCTTGGTGTGTACAATATTTATGTGGTTATCGAATGTGGGTTCACCAGTTTCTTTTTTTATCACTTGTACGGTAATTATAGTGGTAAGTTGAAGTGGCTGCTGGCCTGGCTGGCATTTTTTCTGGTCATGTACATTGCCGAGTTACTATATAACAATTTTGCCGATTTCGTATTTATTTCGGCCACCATTATGTCGGTTGTGTTTGTGCTGGCCAGCCTGCTGTATTATTTCCTTAAAATGCAGGACGATCATTTTGAACCACTACTATCATCCGGCCCGTTTTGGTGGGTAAGCGGTGCTTTGTTCTTTTATTTTGGCAGTACGGCCTGTAACCTTTTCTTTGATTATTTAAAAGATCATGATACCGCAATTTATAGCCGGTCGGTTAGGTATGTGGTGTTTGTTGCGTTAAACATTGTACTATATACGTGTTGGTCTTATTCATTTATATGCAGGTATCGACAACAGAGATCGTCTTCTTACTAGGGTTAGGCTCGCTCATTTTTTTAATTGCGCCACTGTTCCTGGTCATGTATGTTTTATTATATAACCGGAACAAGAAAAAGCACGCTGAAGAAAAAATGGCCATGCAGGTAAGTTATGAAACCGAACTGCTTAAAACTCAAATGGAAGTACAGGAGCAGACTTTTAAAACAATCGCCTATAACCTGCATGATAACATTGGCCAGCTACTTAGCCTCATGACCATTACCTTAAGTTCGGTAAATGTAAATGATACTGCCCGCACAGCCGAAAAGATAGCCACAGTAGAGGATCTGACCAAGCGCTCTATGAAAGAGGTAAAGGCATTGTCGCGCTTGCTGCAAGGCGATGAACTGCTTGGCAAAGGGCTCACTACGGCGATTGAAGCCGAACTTGATTTTTTACAGCGCAGCGATCGTTATAAAATAAGTTTTACCAGGTTTGCAGATATTGTTTTTGACGACAGCAGTAAGGCAATCATCGTTTTCAGGCTGTTTCAGGAAATTGTTAATAATATCATTCAACACGCCCGGGCAACCGAGATCTTTGTTACTTTAGAGCAGGTATCCGGCATGTATAAGATCATTATGCGCGATAACGGCATTGGCTTTAATGTTGATGAAAAAATTTCTTCTAAAACAGGTATGGGGCTGCTAAATATTACTAAACGTGCAGCGCTGATAAAGGGTACAGCATATATCAGTTCAATTCCCGATCAGGGTACCGTGATCATTTTAAACATCCCAATTGCCCAATAATAATGGAAACCGAAAAAATTATCATAGCTATTGTTGATGACCATACCCTGTTCAGGCAGGGGCTGGCGCACTTACTAACTGAATCCGGCGAGGTAGAGGTGGTTTTTGATGCCGGCAACGGTATCGACCTGATGAAAAAGATTGCCCTGCACCCTTTGCCCGAGGTTATCCTGATGGATATCAATATGCCTGAGATGGACGGTTACCAAACTACCAAGTGGGTAAAGGAGAACTATCCGGAAATTAAGGTGCTGGCATTGAGTATGTTTGATGAAGATCAGCCTATTATAAAGATGCTGAAAAATGGTGCAGGGGGTTACATGCTCAAAGAATCGAAGGCGGTTGAGCTGGTTAACGCGATCAGGCAAATTGCCCGAAGTAACTTTTTTATCAACGAGCTGGTTTCAGAGAAACTGATCCGTAATATCCAGCGCGATACACAACCCCAAAAGTCACCAGCTATTTCGCTGAATACCAATGAGTTAAAGTTTTTGGAACTATGCTGCTCCGATCTAACCTATAAACAAATAGCTGATCTGATGCACCTAAGCTCGCACACCATCGACAACTACCGGGAATCGCTTTTCCAGAAGTTTGAAACTAAATCGCGTACGGGATTGGTGATTGCCGCCCTAAAGAACGAATTGATCAAATTGTAATGGCGTGTCAGCCTTTTGTATATTTTAGCATACAAGCAAGGCAGAAAATAGCGCGATAAATCTCTAATTATCTCTAATTTTCTCTGTTTTTCAACGATATTTCTGCCGGTTTAAAGCAATTGAATTTACCCCCGGGTTTTGGCACTGTTATTAGTACTAATGAAGTAACTAAAATACTAATCTCAGCAATATGAAAACTTCTATCAAAACCATCGTAATGTTAAAAGCAATCGACCTTGAATTAAAAAGAATCATTGACGCAGACCTTCAAAAATTTAAAGCCGGACAACAGCGCAAAAAGAACCTTGCCTTTGTACAAATGTTAATGGCTGCATAATACTGTTCCGCTTAAAACGGAACACAGCGGAACGCAGTTTCTAAAAACGGAACGCTTACCGGAACACCCGACCGGAACGCTTTTAAATAAAAAAATTTACTAATGCTGTTATTAAAGAAAATTCTGTATATTTACAGATATTATCTTTAAAGCATGGATGGTGAATTTTATAAAGGTGTTACTTTTTATCGGCCCGATATCATAAACGATATCCGGGTCGAAGTTCAAAAATCAAATACTCGTCTCAAAAAACACGGTTTAAGCCCTGTTATTTTTACCGAGAAAGACAAAACGCAATTATTCGTTTTACGCAAAGCGCGTGATTGGATGGCAAGGGAGCATAACAATCCCCAGCCACGTAAACTCTTAGGCGATTTGTGGACGGAGGGTGAACTCTGTATACTCTTTGCAGATACCAATCTGGGCAAATCTATCCTTGCCGTGCAAATTGGTAATAGCCTCACAACCGATCAAAGCGTCGGCCCTTTTGCCAATCAATTACCTGCATTAACCCCTGTGTTATATATCGACTTCGAGTTAGGAGCAAAGCAGTTTCAAAGCCGCTATACGGATAACCTGCATGGTAATTTCGCATTTGGTGAAAGCTTTCACCGGGCCGAATTTAACCCCTTCGCCAATAACCCTGCATTATTCGATAATTACAATGATCAGTTGATCGCCTCCTTAGAAACGGCGATCAATAAAAGCAAAGCTAAAGTACTTATCATAGATAACCTTACCTACATGCGCAACGGTACCGAGCGCGCTAAGGATGCACTGCCATTGATGAAACAATTAAAGGCATTAAAAACTAAACACAAGTTGTCGGTTTTATGCCTGGCCCACACCCCTAAACGTAATAACGCCAAACCCATTACTGTAAACGATTTACAGGGCAGTAAAATGATTATCAATTTCTGCGACAGCGCCTTTGCCATTGGCCAAAGCTTTACCACGCCCGGCGGCCGCTACATTAAGCAGATCAAACAACGGAGTAACAGCCAGGTATATGGCAGCGATAATGTTTGCCTTTGCCACATTGTTAAAGAAATGAATGACCTCCGTTTTGAATTTGACGGCTTTGCCCATGAGGCCGACCACCTGCAGCAACCCCGCGACCGTAACCAGCTTAAACAGCAGGCCATTGAACTACAACAGCAGGGGCACAGCTATCGCCAAATTAGCCAACAGCTAAACATTGGGTTGGCTACCGTTAACAGATTTTTGGCTTAAAGCGTTTAATTAAATTGCTAATTATCACCGGCTGCCGCGTAGCAGAGAGGGTCGACGGACGAAGTCTCGTCGGGTGAGTTGAGTCGGCGAAAGGATATTCGAATCATACCAATGCTGGCGCAAACGTGCCGAGTGTGTCTATACACATAACTTTTGCCGTTATCCGTATGGATAAGCCCCTCCACCTCAATGTCATTACGTTAAGGAAATGACTGGAAACTAAATCCAACAAGCCGAATCTTCGGTTTGTTGGATTTAAAAGTTTTAATGGTCTACACCGACCATATCCCAGCACATCAGGAAAGAGTGTTCTAAATACTCGTCTCTTTTATTGGGGTGCAATATTAAAAAATCTATCGTGCTGTAAAGGACGGTGCTAAATATCTTAATGAGAAACTCAATAGGTATGTCTTTTATTTGCATGTTCTTAATGGCCGCTTTCCACCAATCCAATAATGATGTCCAAGTATCATCCTGTGCCATTAATTCTTTACCATAATATGGAGAATTTACAAACTGCTGCATGTACCGAAATTCATCCTGATGATTTAATGACCATTCAATCAGGTTATACCACATCAGCTTTAAATCTTCTCTTACATTATTCTCATTCCGGCAGTTCATTGTTTGCGCTATAAAACTGCGTTTAGCAGTTTTATATGCTGTAATAATAATATCGTCCTTGCTGCTAAAATGATGAAACATTGTACCTGTCGCCACTCCGGCAATTTTTGATATACCTGCTGTAGAGACCTTACTGAACCCGTTGGCTACAACAAGCTTAACAGCGGCGGCAATTACTTTTTCCTTTTTCGTTGGTTCCGCAATATTCATAAGGGCTCAAAGTTAATTAAACGAAGCTAAGGTAATTAGGATAAAGTACGATCTGCCTTGGTATACTCCAGTATCCAACCCGGATACTCAGCAGGTAGCTTGCTGATCTCATCCAGTTGTTTCAATTCGTCATTAGTAAAATTTACATTTGCCGCATCTAAGTTATCACTCAACTGCTCCGGCTTTTTAGCACCTACAATAATACTCGTTACAACAGGCTGGTGTAACAACCAGGCTAAAGAAAGTTGAGCTACAGTAACACCCTTTGATTCAGCCATCGGATGTAGTAAATCCAATATATCGAAAGCCCGGTCACGGTTTACCGGAGGGAAATTAACCGTATTTCTTCTCCCGGAATCTGTTTCTCCGGAACGAGAGTACTTTCCGCTTAACAAGCCACCTGCAAGCGGACTCCAAACCATTAAGCCAACTTTCTGAGCTTGCAATAAAGGAACAAGTTCGCGTTCCAGATCTCTTCCAGCAATTGTATAATACGCTTGCAATGAAATGAATTTTTCAACATTGTTATACTTAGAATAAGTTAAAGCTTGCGACAATAGCCAGGCAGGTACATTACTTGCGCCTATATAACGTACTTTTCCGCTTCTGACCAGGTCATCCATTACACGTAAAGTTTCTTCGATGGGTGTAAGGGCATCATAGGAATGCATCTGATAGAGATCAATGTAATCTGTACCCAAACGTTTCAGACTGGCATCTACCTGCTGCATGAGGTGCTTGCGTGAGAGGCCTTTGTCATTGGGGCCGGTACCCATGCCCGACCTCGCTTTCGTAGCGAGTATCAAAGAATCCCGCTGGATGCCCAAATCTTTGATCGCTTGCCCGGTGATTTCCTCTGAGCGCCCCGCGGCATAAACGTTTGCTGTATCAATAAAGTTGATACCCGCCTCGACAGCCTGTTTTAATAAAGCGTTAGCTTGTTCTTGATCCAAACCGCCCAGTTCTTTATAAACCACATGATCTCCGAATGTCATCGTTCCGAGACAAAATTGTGATACCAATAAGCCGGTATCCCCTAACATTTTAAATTTCATATTTTATACATTTTAATACCGACAGATTAGTCGGTCTGCAAATGTATTACTTAATTTGTTAGAAAAAAACAGACAATGAATAGAAATATCAAAATAATTTCTGAAATAAAAAGTTTCATAAAATTATCCTCAACTCAATCCCAAGTCGTACAAACAAGCTAAAAACCCCTGCTAAATAGGGGCTTTTCACCCTGATAGGTCTGTCTGCTTTTCATTTTCTTTACAATTAAATGGAAACTGCTACTTATCAAATGAGTTTACGAGAAACACGCCACATCACTTTTTATATAAAAGGCGAGCGCCATATGGTGCCTGCTTACAGCCAGATTGAAAATATAAAGGGGATGGTAAAGGTAAAGTTTGTGTTTTTAGACAAAAACCAGATAACCGATATTGACCATGTAATTGCCGATAATGCGGCCGGATATGTAAAAATGATCACATCAAAGGGTAACCCATTCAATACCGGCGCCCTGTTCGATCAGCTTTTTGTTTGGTTTGATTATATTATTAAAATGCAATAACGATGGCTGATAGTAAATCAGGGGGGAATAAAAATTCGTTGCCAAGCGTGTGTTATGCAGAAAGTGCTGCCGAAGACTGTGGTTGCGAATTATGCCAGCAACGGCATGGTTACCGTATTATGTATAATATAAAAACCAAGCATTTTTACCGACAATATCACGGTAAGTTGAAGATAGATCAGGATGAAAAGTCCGGCAATATCATCGGTATGGACTGGTCAAAAAAATAAACGGTGGTTGGGGGCTTTACCAGCGCCAATTATGCAACTTGCATGGCAGGTTTCAGCATTTCATAAACATCTATCTCCAATATGCGGCAAACGTCAATCAAACGCTGCACGGTAAGGTGGCAACGGCCAAGTTCCAGTTTGCTGTAAGCGTTTTGCGATACGCCAAGACAGGCGGCAACATACTCTTGCTTATACTGCAACGCCAGCCTGCGGTTGCGGATAGTTTCAATTAGTAATTGTAAATCAAACTGCATTATCGTTAAATATTAATACATGGTAACAGGGTATTATAACCATCTACGTAACAACTATATATGTGGTTTGTGTTTGGTGCTGTATTGTTTAATTAATAAGTTAAATAATTAAATGGCCCGCTTGTTTATAAGGGCAGCGTTTGTGAAATCAGCCGGCACCTTAACCAAACGCTAAGTTTACCCATCTTAAAATAATCTTTCGCAGGGCCGGTTAAAATCCATTTGCTTTCAATTATATTTGGTTACTACCTATCTAAATATTATGCAAGCTGCCCATACCTGGTTTTCGCGCCGCAATATTGTTATTGCTGTGTCCCTCTTTACCTTAATCTTAGCTGTTACACTGTTTTGGTTTTATAAGCAAAAAAAAACCACTACCGATAACCAGGCTTTCAGCAAGTACATCGAATCGTACACGGCGGGGGTTATCTCTAAAGAAAGTACCATCCGCATTAAACTGGCCAACCAGGTACAAACCACACACGCCCAAAATCAGGAGCTGGACAACGATGTATTCAGCTTTTCGCCATCGGTAAAGGGCAAGGCCTATTGGGTAGATGCACAAACTATTGAATTTAAGCCCGCGGAAAAGCTCGATCCCGATAAGGAATACAGCGTTGATTTTGATCTGGGGGACATCACTAAAGTCCCCGGCGATTTGGAGCATTTCGAGTTTACATTCCAAACTATCAAGCCGGATTTCAGCATCTCGTTCGTAGGGGTGCAAAGTGCCACCAATACATCGTTAGATAAGATGAAATTGACCGGCACCGTGCAAACTGCCGATAAGGAAGACAACGCGAACGTGGAAAAACTGATCAGTGCCGAATATCCTGCCGCCGGGGCCATTACCTGGCAGCACCACCCGGCCACCAAAATGCACGATTTTACGGTAAATAACCTGTCGCGGGCCACCGGTAAAGCTACCCCGCTGATCATGAACTGGGACGGCGGCGTGTTAGACGTCAATAAAAAAGGAAACCAGCAATTTGAGGTACCTGCCGTAGGTGTGTTTAAATTATTGGGTATAAAGGCCATGCAGGAGCAGGACCAATACGTGTTGTACCAGTTTAGCAACCCTATCCGGATAGGGCAGGAACTAAACGGTTTGCTGGGGCTGAACAACGTGGCCGATCTGGCCTACACCATTGAAGGCAGCATGGTAAAACTGTATCCGCCCGATCATGTGCAGGGTAATTACAACGCTTTTGCCATTGCCGGGGTTGAGGATATCAACCGTAAAAAACTGGGCACCAATTATACGGCCAACGTGTTTTTTGAGAACCGGCTGCCATCAGTTACCATACCAGGCAAGGGCGTGATTTTGCCCAGCAGCGGCAAGCTGATGATGCCTTTCGAAGCCACCAATCTGAACGCAGTGGATGTGAGCATTATTAAGATCTATGAGAACAACGTACCGCAATACTTTCAGAACAATAATTTTGATGGTGAGCAGCAACTGCGCCAGGTAGGTAAACCTGTGGTGCAAACCACCATTAGGCTGGATAACGACCGCAGCCTGAACCTGAATAAAAAGAACCGTTTTATGCTGGATATTGACCGCCTGTTGCGTACCGAGCCGGGGGCAATTTACCGGGTGGTGATCGGGTTCAGGCAATCGTATTCCGTTTACAATTGTAAGGCAGGTAAGGTAAAATCTGTTGTGGATGATGCTACGGATAATGAAGAAAGTGAAGGCGATTACAGCGAAGGTGAGGGCGATTATAACGGAAGTGGTATTGATGACGACGACGATTTTTGGAGCCGTTATGATAGCTACTACCCGGCAGGTTATCGCTGGAACGAACGCGACGATGCCTGCAGCACATCTTATTACACTAAAGATAAATGGGCAACCCGTAACATCATCGCGTCAAATATCGGGCTGATAGCCAAACGCGGCAACGATAACAGTATGATGGTGGCCGTAACCAATATTTTAACCGCTCAACCCATGAGTGGTGTAGATGTGGAACTGCTGGATTACCAGAAGCAGGTGATCTACAAGGGCACATCAGACGGCGACGGCTTTGCCAATTTTACGTTAAAACGCAAACCCTATTTGCTGGTAGCTAAAAAAGGAGCGGAGCGTGGCTATTTAAAACTGGATGATGGTAACGCCCTGCCGCTATCGCGCTTTGACGTGAGCGGCGAGCAAATTCAGCACGGTTTAAAGGGATTTATTTATGGCGAGCGTGGTGTTTGGCGCCCCGGCGATTCGATCTTTGTTTCTTTTATCCTGGAGGATAAACTCAAAACCCTGCCGCCCGATCACCCGGTCGAATTTGAATTTTACAACCCGCAGGGGCAGTTGTATAAAAAGCTGGTGAAGACAAAATCTGTAGATGGGTTTTATAGTTTCCATGTGGCAACAACTACCTCATCGCCAACGGGCAACTGGAGCGCGAAGGTAAAGGTAGGTGGCGCCTTGTTTGAGAAAAGCCTGAAGGTAGAAACCATTATGCCCAACCGCCTCAAACTCGACCTGAACTTTGGCAACCAAACCGAACTGACCAAAGGCAGCGGCAGCAATGGCGTATTAACGGCCAAATGGCTGTTTGGGGGTATCGCTCAAAACTTAAAGGCCAAGGTCGATGCGTTTTTATCGGCACAAACTACCAGCTTTAAAAACTTTGAGGGCTACACATTTGACGATCCAACCCTGCCATTTAATACCCAAACGCAAACTGTTTTTGATGGCAAGTTAGACGAGAACGGTACCACACCGATAGATGCAGATATCAATGTAGAGAAACAGGCGCCCGGCCAGCTTAAGGCCAATTTTTTAGTGAAGGTGTTTGAGCCGGGCGGTAATTTCAGCATCCAGCAGGTAAGCAAACCCTATAATGTTTACCCCGGTTATGTGGGAATTAAAATGCCGCAAGGTAGTTCATTGAGCGATATGCTGACAACAGGTGCCGACCACCAGATAGCAATTGCCGATGTGGATGTAAAGGGCAACCCTTTTGCGGGCATCCGGAATGTGGATGTGGAACTGTACAAAATTCAATGGCGCTGGTGGTGGG
This sequence comes from Mucilaginibacter glaciei, assembly GCF_014773245.1. Classification (GTDB taxonomy): domain Bacteria; phylum Bacteroidota; class Bacteroidia; order Sphingobacteriales; family Sphingobacteriaceae; genus Mucilaginibacter; species Mucilaginibacter glaciei. Next base: position 459,851 of record NZ_JACWMX010000003.1, read on the forward strand.
ACCAAACCGGCGACGAGATGAGCAACTTTACGCAGAACCAGTTTAATAAGCTCATCACCACGCAATCCGTAAGGTTAACCAACGGCCGCGGAAACTGGACGCTGCATGTAAACCAAAATGACTGGGGCCGGTATCTGATCAAGGTAAAAGACCGGGCTACGGGCCACTCTACCGGTAAGATCATTTATGTCGACTGGCCAAACTGGGCCGAACGCCTGCAGCAGGATAACCCAACCGAGGCGGCGATGCTGTCCTTTACATCTGATAAGAAAAGCTATAAGGTAGGGGAAGAGGCCACGCTGACTATCCCTACCGGCAGCGACGGCCGCGCGTTGATCAGTTTTGAGAATGGCAGCAAGGTTGTAAAGGCCGTTTGGACGGATACTAAAAAAGGCCAAACCCAATACAAGTTTAAAGTAGAGGAAGGCATGGCTCCTAACGTATTTGTAAACGTAACGCTATTGCAGCAACACGCCCAAACGGTTAACGATTTACCGATACGGATGTATGGCGCGATACCCATCAAGGTAGACAACCCCGCAACGGCGCTGAAACCGATGATTAATATGCCGGATAAGATAAGACCGCAAACCCCGTCGGCCATAACTGTTTCGGAAGCCTCGGGTAAGGAAATGACCTACACCATTGCGATTGTAGATGAGGGCATATTGGACCTCACCAATTTTAAAACACCCGATCCGCATGAGTCATTCTATGCCCGCGAGGCACTGGGCGTAAAAACCTGGGACTTGTTTGACTATGTGATTGGTGCCTATGGCGGTGGTTTAGAGCGCATCCTGAGTATTGGCGGCGATGGCTCGTTAGGCAGCAACCGCAATATCTCGGTAAACCGCTTTAAGCCGGTTGTGAAATTCCTGGGGCCGTTCCATCTCAATAAAGGTGAATCGCAAACACAGAAGTTTACGCTGCCGCAATACATAGGCTCGGTAAGGGCGATGGTGATTGCCGGGCACGATGGCAGCTATGGATTTGCTGAAAAGGCCGTGGCCGTTAAAAAGCCGCTGATGATCCTGGCTACGCTGCCACGGGTGCTTGGCCCGTCGGAGAAATTCCAGCTGCCGGTTACCGTATTCGCGATGGAGAATAACATCAAAAACGTGAGTATCACGGTACAGTCTAATACGTTTAACAGCGCGCAGGGTAACCAGCGTACCATCACCTTCACCAAACCCGGCGACCAGGTGGTAACTTTTGAGATGGATGTGAAGAATATGGTAGGTGTGGGCAAGGTTCGCATCATCGCCAAAAGCGGTAACGAAACATCGGTAGAAGATGTGGAGCTTAATATACGTAACCCAAACCCGCCGGTTACCAGGGTGATTGAGAAAGAGATCCAACCCGGCCAAAGCTGGAGCAGTAACTACGCAGCGGTTGGGATGCAAGGCAGTAACAAGGCCACGCTGGAAGTTTCGGCAATCCCGGCCCTGAACCTGGCTAAACGGTTAAATTATCTGATCCAGTATCCGCACGGTTGTGTGGAGCAAACTACCTCGTCGGGTTTCCCGCAACTTTATTTGGATCAGTTGATGGACCTGTCAGCAGGCAAACGTGCCGAGGTGCAAGAGAATATCAAGCGGACCATTGGCAGGCTCAACGGCTTCCGGGTGGTTAATGGCGGCTTAAGCTACTGGCCGGGCGAGGGTGATGCCGATGAATGGGGCACCAACTACGCCGGGCACTTTATGCTGGCGGCCCAGGCCAAAGGTTATACGCTGCCCGTTGGGTTTTTAGAGGGTTGGAAGAAATTTCAGAAACAAAAGGCGCTCAACTGGGCACCAGATGCAAAAACCTATTATGGCGCCGATCTTACTCAGGCATACCGCCTATACCTGTTGGCTATGGCGCGCGTACCCGAATTGGGCGCGATGAACCGGTTGAAAGAATATAAATTTCTGAGCGAACAGGGCAAATGGCGTTTGGCAGCCGCCTACAAACTGGCCGGTCAGCCGGAGGTTGCCTTGCAAATGATCAGAGGGTTAAGCACAAGCGTGAAACCTTATAATCAAATGTACGGCACCTATGGGTCAGATCTGCGGGACGAGGCAATGATATTGGAAGCACTTACCCTGCTGGGCCAGCGACAAAAAGCAGCGGGCTTGCTACAAACCGTAGCTGCAGATCTTTCACAGGATAGCTGGTACAGTACACAAACAACGGCATACTCTTTATTAGCAATTGCCCAGTACAGCGGCCAAAACCGCACCCCCGATAAATTGCTGTTCAATTACCAGGCAGGTAAGGCAACGGGAACTATAAAATCGGGTTCTGCATTGTGGCAGCTGCCGGTTAACGGCAGCGGTGGGCAAGCCATAGTGAAAAATATCGGCAGGAATGTATTGTATCTGAGGTTGATCCAGCAGGGCCAGCCCACACCGGGCCAGGAAACCGTAATTGCCAATAATCCGGATGTATTAGAAATGAACGTTAGCTACATGAGTATGGGCGGCAAACCGGTAAATGTAGCCGCGCTTAAACAAGGCACGGATTTTATTGCTAAGGTAACTGTACGAAACCCGGGGAGCAGGGGCCGGTACGATAATATGGCGCTTACACAGATCTTCCCATCGGGATGGGAAATACTGAATACGAGGATGCTGAATAATGACGAGGTTTATAAATCGTCGCCATCCAATTACCAGGACATCCGCGACGATAGGGTGAATACCTATTTCGGCCTGGCTGAACGCGAGACCGTAACTTATTATGTAATGCTTACCGCGGCCTACACGGGCAGGTATTATTTACCGGCCACCTATTGCGAGGCCATGTACAATTCATCTATCAACGCGTTAGAAAAGGGCAGCTGGGTTGAAGTGGTTAAATGATAAAGGCAGCCGGATCATCGTTCCGTTCAAGCGGTGGATGACCAGGCGGAAGGCAGCAGTATTGTTAATGATGGCGGTACTACTGCTGTTGTTTTTGTTTTGCCTGCCAAAGCGGCTTTTTAACAGCCCTACATCTTTTGTGATCGAAGATAGAGACGGCGTGCTCTTGGGTGCATCTATCGCTGCCGACGGTCAGTGGCGGTTCCCGTACAATGCCAGCGTGCCCGATAAGTTTAAACAGTGTATAATCGCCTTTGAAGATAAACGCTTTGAGCACCACCCCGGCGTGGATATGCTGGCTTTCGGCAGGGCTATTAAACAAAACCTGAGTGCCGGCCATGTGACCAGCGGCGGCAGTACCATCAGCATGCAGGTGATTAGGCTGGCCACGCATCACCACCGCAACTTTTGGAATAAACTTTTAGAGATGGTAATGGCCCTGCGCTTAGAACTTACCCGTAATAAAAACGAAGTGCTGGCCCTGTATGCCAGTAATGCGCCGTTTGGCAGTAACGTGGTGGGGTTGGATGCGGCATCGTGGCGGTACTTTGGCCGCAGCCCGGATAAGCTTTCCTGGGGAGAGATGGCGGCATTGGCGGTGCTGCCTAACTCGCCCTCGCTGGTGCATCCCGGTAAAAACCGGTCGGTACTATTAAAGAAACGCAATCAACTTTTAGATAAACTAAGGGCCAAAGGAGTTATCGATAAAAGTACCGCCGACTTATCCAAATTGGAACCCATGCCCGATAAGCCGGTACCCCTGCCGCAATACGCGCCGCATTTGCTGGCCCGTTTTGTAAGCGATCATAAAAATGATCCGCAAACAAACACCCGTTTAACCACTACCATCAAGGCCAATTTACAGCAGCAGGTAACGGACATTATTCAGCGGCACCACATGGTTTTGCAGGCTAATCATATTAATAACATCGCGGCTATTGTGCTGGATGTAGAAACCGGCGCGGCATTAGCTTACGCAGGGAACATCTACCACAGTAATGACCCGTTGATGGAGAGCAGTGTAGATGTAATAGATGCCCCGCGTAGCCCCGGCAGCACCTTAAAACCGCTGATGTATGCCGCGATGCTGCACGACGGTTTGATACTGCCGCAAAGTTTAGTGCCTGATATCCCCACACAAATTGCAGGATACCACCCCGAGAATTTCGACCTGGGGTATGATGGGGCGGTTCCTGCGTCGAAGGCTTTGGCGCGTTCGCTGAATGTACCCGCCGTTAAGCTGTTACAGAAATTTAAGTATGAACGTTTTTATGATTTTTTAAAGAAGACAGGTATCACCACGCTTAAACAACCGGCAGATTATTATGGGCTTTCGTTGATTTTAGGTGGTGGCGAAAACTCACTTTGGGAACTGACCGGTACTTATGCGGATATGGCACGGGTGCTTAATCACTACAAAAAATACGATGGCCAGTACGATCCGGCAGATTATCACGCTCCAGTATATGCGCCAGTTGTTTACCAAAAGCCGGAACTGGAAAGGACCGGGCTGCTTGACGCAGGATCCATCTACTATACCTTAGAGGCTATGGAAGAGGTAATGCGCCCCGGCGAAGAAATGCTTTGGCAGCAGTTTGGATCTACCCAGCGCGTGGCCTGGAAAACCGGCACCAGTTTTGGTTTCAGGGATGGATGGGCAATAGGCATTACGCCTAAGTACGTGGTGGGCGTTTGGGTTGGCAATACCTCCGGCGAGGGCAGGCCGAATTTAACGGGTATCAATACCGCCGCGCCCGCCATGTTCGAGATCTTCAGGTTGTTGCCCGTATCGCGCGAATGGTTTGAGAAACCCATTGGCGAAATGGTGAAAATAAAGGTTTGCCACCAAAGTGGTTTCCGGGCAGGAGAATATTGCGATAACCCGGACGAAATGTATGTACCGCAAAGCGGGTTGCGGTCGCCAGTATGCCCTTATCATCAGTTAGTACACCTGGACAGGAATAAACAGTACCAGGTGAACAGCGATTGTTTGGCACCCGACCAGATCATCAACCAAAATTGGTTTGTGCTGCCACCCTCGATGGAGTATTATTATAAGCCCAAAAATTACCAGTACAAAACCCTACCGCCATTTAAACCCGGCTGCGCGGAAGCGGATAAGGCCCAACCGCTGGAATTGATCTACCCCAAGGATGGCGCGAAGGTTTATATCCCCTTAGAGGCCGACGAAAGTCGCGGACGTATCATTTGCAACGCCGCGCACAGGCAAGCGGGTACCAAAGTGTTTTGGTCGTTAGATGATACCTTTGTCGGAACCACTAAAGATTTTCACCAGTTATCTATTAACCCTGCACCCGGCAGTCATAAACTGACCCTTGTTGATGGGGATGGCAATACCGTCAGGATAAATTTCACAGTGCTGGATAAGGATAAGTAGGTGCGGCGATATTAAAGAAGCAATGCAGAACAAGGGCCATACAATGCTCAAGTAGCATTATATTTGTGTGTTAATTAATATTATGGATACATCAGGAAAAGCTTCCATCACCGCGATTGTTGACGTGCACGCACCTTTAGAGACTGTTTGGGCTGCATGGAATACCCCCGGCGATATTATGCAATGGAACAACGTTACTGACGAGTGGCACACGCCAACGGTGGAAAATGATTTGCGCCCGGGCGCTCGTTTCCTGTATGTAATGGGGCTTAAAGATGGCAGCTTTAATTTTAATTTCGAAGGTATTTATGACGAGGTAAAAGCTTACGAGTTAATCAGCTATACGCTTGATGACGGCCGTAAATCTACCATAACCTTTAAAGCTCATGGCGAAACTGTACGTGTAACGGAAGTTTTTGAACCCAATAACAGCGACCCTATAGAGATGCAGTCGGCTTTTTGCCAGGCAGTATTGCATTCATTTAAGCGGCATGTTGAAGGCAACCTGGCTAAACTTTAAAAGAGGTAAAAGTAGTGCGGTGATAAAATCTTCGCAGCGCACCATACCCCTTTAGGGGTTACCGCTTTTTAGAATAAATAAAGAGACCCTTTGCGCCGTAGGTGCAACCCTACGAATGCATGCTTAAGAGAGGTAACCTCTAACGAGGCAAAATTACGCTTTGTGTTTGCTACAAAGCGGTAGCTCCTAACGGAGCAAATTTGAATATTCAAGCGCTGAAACGGACGTACGACCCATATCTTCTTAGCGAACCTTACCCCTTTAGGGGTTACCGCTTTGTAGAATAAATAACGAGATCCTTTGCGCCGTAGGTGCAACCCTAACGAATACATGGATGGCGAAAAGGGTAGCCTCTAAAGAGGCAAAACTATGCTTTGTGTTTGGCTACAAAGCGAAAGCTACTAACGTAGCAAATTAGCTTTTATATTTTACACGTAAATAGTTCGCTATTGATTCGAGGTCTAGCTCCTCATGCAAGAAACAACTTAACATTAATATATTTAATTATTTCGCCACCTCTGCCATACTAATATCGCTGGCGCCATAATTTCTTAGCACATCTACCGCTTCCTGTGCTTCCAACGCTGTTTGGGTGTAAACGTATAGCTTAAGCCCTTCCAGCTTCAGTTGATCTTCTTCAAATTCGTTGCCTAAAAGGTATTCCTGTGCGTCTTCAGCGTGTTCCATCTGGTCAAAAGTGCCGCTGGTGATATGTGGTGTCATAGTTTAAGTATTTAGCCCAACTACAATAAATATGATGCCAGTAATTTCAAACGACCGGTAAGCCGGATGATTTAATTGTAAACTATAGAGGCCGGTCTAACTCCCGGATCTGTGCTTTATATTTGGCCGGCAGCAGCATATCACGCAGCAAATGTTGTAAACCAATTTTGCTTGTTAGTTTGTAAGCAGCAAGCACAGGCATCAAACCTTGAGCATCCGGCAGGCGCAACATTTTACGCACCGTTGGTGGCGTTACCAAGCCTTGCACCTTGAGCAGCAGCCAATAACGCGGGCCGCCCAGGTGTTTTCGGTATTGTTTAAAAAGATCGGCAGTGAGGCTGCCAAAGGCCATATTTTGCTGTAAATGTTCGGTACGCATAATTAACCAAGCGTTGTAATTGCCCGGTAATCCCTTCAACCCCATACGGTTACCTACGTTATAAAAAACATCAAAAACTTCGCTCTTTTCCTCGGGTGTTAGCTTACGTTCCAGCAATTCGTAAGCCCTTATCGTATAATCTATCAGCATAAAAAGCACATCGCGGTAAGCCCAGTCGGGGATCTGCGCACCACGTGCGGCTTCTACGTATTGGTGTATGGCCGTTATCTGGTCTATTGCGGCATACGCATTGTTTTCCGTCGAAAATAAAATTTTGCGGGAGTAGGTTACAGTAGCGAATAGCCTGCCCAATGGGTCGGCGGGGAGTTTGCCGGTAAAATACAGCCAGTCTACCGCTTTATTCAACGCAAATTCTGCCGCTGCCCCGGCAAAAATAAACAGCACGGTATCGGCCTTTCCCCAAATCTTCCGCACTATCGAACTTTCATCAACAAAGTATTTTACAGGCATTTAATCATACTTTCTGTTATCCATACCAGCATTATGCCCAGGGTGTACATTAACATATCCATCCATGCGAAATCCGTGCCCATTATTAAACGCGCAGCACCAGAATTTTGCAACCCTATTAAATTGATAAAATGAAAATATTGCAGGGCCTCTATCAGGCAGGCAAATAACAGCACGCCAATTACCACGTGGTTTATATTGCTGTTAACAAAAGTCTTCACAAAACAATACAAAAGGATCACCACCAGGAAATCGCCCCCAAATGGGCGGATAAAATCATCGTGCATGTACATACCAATCAGCACCTCAATAACAAAAAGCAATATGGTTACCGCAAAATAAACAGGGTTAAATTTAAGCATAATGCGCTACAGCGAATTGGTTTTAAAAGAGTTTAACCGTTTAATATTATGATAGCAAAACGCGAGCGGGATAATACTAATCACGCCAAAGGAACAATCTATCAGCCGCCAAAAAATTGGGATCTGCCTGATGCTGCCCGCAATGAATGCCAGCGGGATAATACACACGCAGGCGATCATGCCGAATTCAATTACCCAAATATTTTTAACCGGATCCTTTAACGGGCCGATAAATAACACCGCCAGCATCAGGTGCGCAAAGGCCAGCCAATCGGTGCCATAACTTAGGTACGGGTATTGCTGGTTAGTGGCTACAATTGCAGCATAAATGGTTTGCAGCCAATTCGTCATTACCGTTGGGTAAAGGCTATAATACTTCACCAACCATCGCAATTCACTTTCGATAGGGAACGCGGTGAGTCCGCTTAATGCAAGGCCAAAGATCATGATCCAGATGCAGGTTTTTGTTTGTGATAATAAACGATGAACGTCCATTTTATTTATTTATTAAAAGTACTTTGTAATGCAAAGTAAATAGATAAATTTTGATTTAGCAAATTATATTTTGCCGGCTTTCAAGTATTGTAAGTGGGGTGTGGATCGTTTTGTAATCATTTGGTAAAACAAATTATAGATATGGTTGATTAAAGGAAAGGAGCCGGTTTCTGTTTATGAGTTTGGGAAAATGGCCGTATCTTTATAAAAACAGAATAATATGAATACTGAAAAAGCCATTTTGGCCGGCGGTTGCTTTTGGGGGGTCGAAGAATTGTTTAGGCATTACCCGGGCGTTATATCAACTGTAGTTGGTTACACCGGCGGCGATGTACCAAACGCCACCTATCGCAATCACGGCTCGCATGCCGAAGGGATAGAGATCGTATTTGATCCCGAAAAATTATCGTACCGCAAACTTTTGGAATATTTTTTCCAGATCCATAACCCAACCACCCGTAACAGGCAGGGTAATGACATCGGCGAATCTTACAGGTCGGCTATATTTTACCTGGACGAAACCCAGCAGGAAACCGCCAATGCTTTGATCGCAGAGATGGATGCATCCGGCGTGTGGCCCGGTAAAATAGTTACCCAGGTTGTGCCTGCAACTGATTTTTGGAATGCAGAAGAAGAACACCAGGACTACCTACAGAAAAACCCGTACGGTTACACCTGCCACTTTGAACGGCCCGACTGGAAGTTGAGCTAATTAATATGCAAGCTTAAGTTCAATAATAAAAAGGGGCGGCTGTTACTTTAGGGTAACAGTTGCCCCTTTTTTCATAAGCAATTTGTTTGTGTTTTACTGTTGATGAGTATTGTTATTTCTTTTTTATCTGCCAGACTCAAGGTTGCCGCAAGCACTCGTTTTGCCTGCCCGTTTTTCAGTTGTAGTATTACTACGTCACCCAGCCATTTATCGTAAATCAATTCAGCCTTAATGATATCCTTGTAGGCGATAAATAGCAGTTTTTCTTTCAGGAAGAAAAGGTTAAAAAGCGGCTTGTATTTAGAAGGTCGGTTTTCACCGAACGGAAAGTAATAAACACCCTGCTCATCTAACTTTAGCCGAAGAATTTTCCGGGCATTTTTTAAATAAAGTATGCCCGATATTAAGATTACAAGGAAGATGATCCCCAACATAACTTCCGGGAATCCGGTGAATGTTTCCAGGAAAAACTGAAACCCTGCTGTTACCGAATGATCTGTGAGCATGACAAAGTATAACGGAAATAAGCCCATCAACACGAGGATGATACCGGCGGCAATAGCCCTTGATGCTGGGAGGTAGTAGGCTTTTATCATATGAAGATTAAACAATTTAATACTGAGTTGTTTTGTAACTGTACAGATGCAATGATTGGTAACACGAGTGATAAGCAAATTATTACTGCAATATGAAAGTACTTTTACCCTGTTTTTTTTAGTAGACACATCAAAAAAAATGCTGCCGGGCGGGCGCCCGTGCAGCATTTAATATTACCATTAATTACAGAAGAGACATTTTAAAACTTACCAGAATTTAACATAAAGCATGGTAAGCAGCATTAAGGTTACGATGATGAGTGCCAACGTGCCCTTATCAACCTTGAACATGTGTTTAGGGATATCCAGCGCTTTAGGGTTAATTTTAGGCCCGGCAAGACTGATTACGGCCATTACTAAAACGGTAAAGAAAAACGACAAGCCCATACAGATCAAAAATGGAATTTGCCAGGTGCCTTTGGCATCCCCTGTAGGGAAGGCCGTATACAGCAGTGTTTCGTGCCCGAATAAGGCCGGCGCAAAATTGTTGAACAACACCGACATGGCAAAGCTGGTTAAGATCCCGGCAATGGCCGCTGCGCCTGTGGTGCGTTTCCAGAAGAATCCTAATATAAATATGGCAAAGATGCCGGGGCTAATGTAGCCCGTATATTTTTGAATGTAGGTAAACCCCCCCTCGCCGCTAATGCCTAAAAGATCTTTCCAGGTAAGGATGATGGAGAATACCAGTGCCGCCAGGATCACGATCTTGCCGGTGATCACCATTTTCTTTTCGCTTGCGCCTTTGTCTATGTGTTTTTTATAAATATCGAGCGTAAAGATGGTACTGATACTATTAGCCTTACCTGCCAGCGATGCAACAATGGCGGCGGTAAGTGCAGCAACAGAAAGCCCTTTAAGTCCGGTTGGTAAAAAGCCGAGTATAGCAGAATAGGCGTTATCTGAATTGAAGTGCCCGCCCGACGACATCTCCTGTTGAAGCCCGCCATTTTTGTATAGTACATAAGCAGCAATACCCGGTAATACTACGATGATCGGCATAGCCAGTTTCATTAAACCGGCGAACAGGATCCCGGTACGGGCGGTCTTCAGATCGGCACCTAGAGCACGTTGGGTGATGTATTGGTTACAGCCCCAGTAGTTAAGGTTTACAATCCACTGGCCGGCAAAATACATGGCAATGCCAGGCAGGGCCAGGTACTTGTTGATCTCGGCCTGTGGTGCACCGGGTTGTGGTTTAGCCATTATCATTTTAAAATGCTCGGGCGCATCTTTAAACATGGCGCTTAAACCCGCTATGGCATCGTGGCCCAAACCAAATTTTTCGCTTACCAGGGTAAGGGCGATGTAGGTTGTGGCTAAACCGCCTACTACCAATACCAATACCTGTATAACATCTGTAAAACCGATCACCTTCATGCCGCCAAGTGTTATAAACAAGGCGAATACGGCTAAGGCGATAATGATCTCATGCAGGTAACCACCCCCGGCAAGGCTGTTTATAGCCAACGCACCCAGATATAATATAGAGGTTAAATTCACCAGCACATATAACAGCAGCCAAAAAATGGCCATGATAAAGCTCACCGTTTCGTTGTAGCGGGTGTGCAGGAACTGCGGCATGGTAAAGATCTTATTTTTAAGAAAAATGGGGATAAACCATACCGCTACAATAATAAGTGCAATAGCGGCCACCCACTCGTAGGCGGCAACGGCCAAACCTACTGCAAAGCCCTGCCCGCTGGTGCCGATAAACTGTTCGGCAGAGATATTGGAGGCAATTAGCGAAGCCCCGATGGCCCACCAGGTAAGCGACCCTTCGGCAAGGAAGAAATCCCTACTGTCTGATACACCCTTGATCTTTTTGCGGCTGTACACCCAGTAACCATAACCGGATACTACAACAAAGTAGATCACAAAGATGATGTAATCTATATGCGTAAATTTATTCATAATTTGATTGCTAACTGGTTTAATTGTTTTGATAAAGCAGGCAGCAATGGTCCCATCCGGCCGCCTGCTTTATGTGTTTTACCGGTACGAAACATCGTTCCAGCGTAATTCGTTACGGAATTGTTCGATAGTTGTGCCTTTACCAATACGCAGAAACTCTATACCTGCCATATCGGCAAAGTCCTGTAATTGTTCTGCCGTTAAATTCTGGCTGTAAGCGGTATGGTGCGCACCCCCACCGTAGATCCAGGCCGCACAGCCTGTTTTCATATCGGGCAGTGGTTTCCAGAGCACACGGGCTACCGGCAATTTCGGCAGGTCGTTTTGCGGCTCAACGGCTTCCACCTCATTGATGAGCAGGCGGAAGCGGTTGCCCATATCAATCAGCGATGCATTCAACGCATTACCACCGGCTACGTTAAATACCAAACGGGCCGGGTCGGCCTTGCCGCCAATACCCAGCGGGTGCACTTCTAAGGCAGGCTTGCCACTGGCTAACGACGAATCTATCTCCAGCATATGCGAACCCAGTACCAACTCATTATTCGGGTCGAAGTGGTAGGTGTAGTCTTCCATGAAGGCGTTACCACCCGGCAGGCCGCTGCCCATTACCTTGAAGGCGCGTACCAAAGCAGCTGTTTTCCAGTCGCCCTCGCCGGCAAAGCCATAACCGGCTTCCATTAAACGTTGTGATGCAATGCCCGGCAGCTGCACCATTCCATGCAGATCTTCAAATGTATCGCTAAAGCCCTTAAAGCCACCATCTTCCAGGAATTTCTTCAAACCCAGTTCTATCTTTGCAGCTTCATAAACAGAAGTGTAGTTATCACCGCTTTTTTTCAGCCTGGCATCCATCGTATAACTTGCCTCATACTCATCGGTAAGGGCGGTTACTTCCGCTTCGCTGATGCTATCGATCACCGCTACCAGGTCGCCTATGCCGTAGGTGTTTACCGAGAAACCGAATTTGGTTTCGGCCTCCACCTTGTCACCGTCGGTAACGGCAACAAAGCGCATATTATCGCCAAAGCGGGCAAATTTAGCACCCTGCCAATCGTGCCAGCCTGCTGCGGCACGTGCCCATCCGTTGATCTGGCCAAGCACTTCTTCATCTTGCCAGTGGCCCACTACTACTTTGCGGTTTTTGCGCAGGCGCGATACCATAAAGCCAAACTCGCGGTCGCCGTGGGCACTTTGGTTCAGGTTCATAAAATCCATATCGATGCTGCTCCAGGGGATATCGCGGTTGTATTGCGTATGCAGGTGCAGCATTGGCTTCTGCAGGATGTTCAAACCACGGATCCACATCTTGGCGGGCGAAAATGTATGCATCCAGGTGATGATACCGATACAGTTTGGCGCGATGTTAGCATCTTGTAACGTATTGTAAATTTCGTCGGTGCTTTTTACTACCGGTTTGTAAACAATACGTACAGGTATCTGTCCGGCGTTATTAAGGCCATCGGCAATATGCTGTGAGTGTACGGCCACCTGCTTAAGGGTTTCCTCTCCATATAAGTTCTGGCTCCCGGTGATGAACCAAACTTCAAATTCTTTAAGATCGATCATGTATTTAGTTAGTGAATTATTGAATTAGCGGATTAGTGATTTGTATAGTTTTAATTGATGGGTGATATCCTGAGCAAGGCGGCGCCGTGCAGGTTGATGGCTTGTTGATAGCTGTTTTTAAAAGTGCCTGCGCCTTGTTTCTTCCACAGGTCGCGCACTTTTACTTTGCCTTTTAAGCCCAGGCTGGCTAAATCAATAGCTATACTTTTATCGCTATCGCTGATGTTGAACAAAGCTACGTACAGGTCTTTACTGCCCTGCACATGCGAGTACCAAACCATTGCGCCATCTTTTTTATAAAGCTGTTTGGGGTTTTCGCCTTTTTGGTTGGCAGCCAATACTTCGGCGTTGGTAAATAGTTTTAGTTCCAGGTCGCGGTTTTCGGGCAGGTTGCCGCCTATCATCAGCGGCGACCGGTATATGCTCCAAAAGGTCATGTGTGTATATTGTTCGTCTTCGGTAAAGCGGCTGTAACGTTCTTTGCCAACCGGGCCGCGTTTGGATAGTTTACCAATCTGGATCATGTCCGCATCGGGCCAGTGACCGGGGCCGCCAACGCCTTCCCAGCTTTTTGCATAATCAAACATGTGTAATATCTCCTTCCAGTTATCCCAAAAATCGTCGGCCATGCGCCACATGTTGGCGTAATTGGTAGCATGTGCTGCCTGTGCCACAGGTGTTTCGCCCGGTGAAAGGCTTAAAACCATAGATCTGCCGCAGTTTTTGATGGCATTTTGGTAGCCCTCCACTTCGGCAGCGCTGTAAGGGCGGGAAAGATCATCTACCTTAATAAAATCTACATCCCAGCTTGCATATAGCTCCAGTATCGAATTCAAATATTCCTGTGCGCCGGGCTTTTTCATGTCGAGGCCGTACATGTGGTTCATCCATGGGCATTTGGAGTTGGTATCGGCAATCATATCCGCAGTGATTCCGTTGGTGCCTTTAACCGGTGATTTAGACCAAACCGCCTGGCGCGGGATGCCACGCATTACATGAATGCCAAACTTCAGGCCCTTGCCATGTACATAATCCGACAGGGGTTTGAACCCGGCACCATTTATAGCCGACGGGAATTTGTTGGGCTGCGGCATTAACCGGCCCCATTTATCCATTGTTAACCAGGGCACATAGGCACCATCGGGCAAACGCAATTGGAACGGGTTGCCAATGTTACTGCCCGGCGGGTTATCGTAGCTCCACAGAAAGTCAACCACAATATACTCCCAGCCAAAGGCTTTCAGGTTTGCCGCCATATAATCGGTATTGGCCTTTACCTCATCCTCATGCACTGCCGAGCCAAAACAATTATAACTGTTCCAGCCCATTGGCGGGGTAGCAGCGATTTTAGTTTGTGCAGATGCGTTAAAGCAAAACCTAAGGCAAGCAACAATTATGATAAGTTGGCGGAATTTCATGCTATTTATTCTCTGTAAAATTTAATTAATAAACTATTGAATCGATAAACAAATGAACTAACTCTGCCCGTAATACGAGTCCGGTCCGTGTTTGCGTTCGTAATGTTTTTTGATCAGTGCATCTTTTAACCGGGGGGCCTTAGCATTGATCTGTTCGGTTAAATAGGCCATGTGCGCTACGCTTTCTAAAACCGCGCTGTTATAAACCGCCTTATCGGCAGTTTTGCCCCAGGTAAAAGGGGCGTGGTTACCCACCAATATCATCTCCACTTCGTCATAGCTTAAGCCCGCGTCTTTAAAATGGTCGATTATCTGTAAACCGGTTTGGTATTCATAATTGCCCCGGATCATTTCGTCGCTCATGGGGGCGGCGCAGGGTATATCGGTTGTTAAGTGGTCGGCGTGCGTAGTGCCGAAGATGGGGATGCAGCGTTGCGATTGCGCCCAGGCCGTTGCAAAGGTGGAGTGGGTATGCGCGATGCCGCCGATGTTTGGCCAATTTTTGTATAGAACGGCGTGGGTTTTTGTGTCTGATGACGGCCGGTGATCACCTTCTACGGTGTTACCGTCAAAATCTACAATCACCATGTTGTCGGGCACAAGATCCTGGTAAGGTACACCGCTGGGTTTAATGGCAAAAACACCTAACGACCTATCGGCAGCGCTTACGTTACCAAAGGTAAAAAGCACCAGGCCAAGTTTTGGCAGCTGCATATTGGCGTGATAAGCCGTCTTTTTAATATGTTGATACTGGCTCATATTAAGCTGTTTGTAATTGATTGCTGTTTAATACACCGGTTTGCCCGGCAATATGCCCGCCAAGCTTTTGATATTGCTGATAACGTTTTTGGTAGACCGCCTGCAGCGCCGGGTTAGGCTCATAGGTTGCATCAAAACCACCACCCATTGCGCTCATGGCCTCCTCTACATTTGGATAAATACCGGCCACAACAGCGGCAAACATAGCTGCACCCAAAGCACAGGTATGGGTAAATTGATGGATACGGATAGGCATGCCCAACACATCAGCCATCATTTGCATAATAAAGGGCGATTTTTTTGCAACGCCGCCAATCCCGATAATGCCTTTCACCGGGATGCCTTCGCTGATAAAGCGGTCTACAATACTTTTGGCACCAAAGCAGGTAGCTTCTGCCAGCGCACGGAAAACACGCGGCGCATCGCTGCCCAGGTTAAGCCCGTTGATTACGCCTTTTAAAGCCTGATTAGCATCGGGCGTGCGGCGACCGTTAAACCAATCGACCGCCAGTTCGCTGCTTTCATTAACAGGTAGCAATGCGGCCTGGCGGCTCAACTCGGGGATGATCAGATCGGACAGTTCATCTCTCAAAGCATCTGCGGTAGCTTTATCCACCAGGGTAGATTGTGAAAGTAGGGTATTTACAGGCCATGATATTAAGCTTTTAAACCACGCGTACGTATCGCCAAAGGCTGATTGGCCCGCTTCCAGCCCCGTCATACCGGGTATAACCGAACCATTTACCTGCCCACAAATACCCTTAACCAGTTTGCCATCTATCTCTGCCGATGGCGCTACTAAAATATCGCAGGTAGAGGTACCCATTACCTTGCTTAAATAGTAAGGTTCTATCTGGCCGCCCACGGCACCCATGTGCGCATCAAACGCACCGGTACCTACCACCACATTGCTGTTAAGGCCTAGGCTTTTTGCCCATTCTGCGCTTAAAAGGCCTGCGGATTGGTCGGCAGTAAAAGTTTCTTTATAAAGTTTACCGGTTATCCCGGTCAGGAGAGGATCAAGCGAACTGAAAAAGCTGTCCGGGGGTAATCCATCAAATTCTTCGGCCCATAAGGCTTTGTGGCCGGCAGAGCAACGGCCGCGTTTGATATCGGCAGCGCGGGTGCCTCCTGTAAGCAGAAAAGGGATCCAGTCGCAATGCTCCACCCAGGAGTGCAAGGCCTGGTTAACGGCCTCATCAACCCGTACGATGTGCAACAGTTTTGCCCAAAACCATTCTGACGAGTAAATCCCGCCAACGTATTTCAAATAATTAATATCGAAGTTAGCAGCATGTGCATTGATCTCGGCTGCTTCTTTAATGGCAGTATGGTCCTTCCATAACACAAACATTGCGTTAGGGTTGGTTGCAAACTGCGGTAGCAAGGCTAAAGGTGTGCCGGTTGCATCTACCGCTACGGGGGTAGAGCCGGTAGTATCTATCGAGATGCCTTTTATCGCATCAGCTATTGTTGCCCCGCCCGCTTTTTGAATACAGTCTTTTATAGTTGTTTCAAGGCCTTCAATAAAATCTGAAGGGTGTTGCCTGAACTGGTTAAGGGCGGCATCGCAGTATAAACCTTGCCGCCAGCGTGGGTAATTAAATACCGAAGAGGCCACTTCCCGGCCATTTGCTGCATCAACAATCACGGAGCGAACAGAATCTGACCCATAGTCGACCCCAATCACATACTGGTCCTTACTCATAAATGGTTTTATAATTGAGTGTGTAAATAACACTTATTTTTTTACAAAAAGAAATTTTACTGAAAACAGTTAATTATTTTGTCGACAATGGCAAAACCAGTTAAGCCTGTAAAGAATCGGGATTAGGGATAATGTTGATAAACGCCTGGAAGTTTGCGTAATACTTTTGCATGTTTAGCTGGTAGTAGTATGCTCCGCGTTTAGATCCGGCTTTGTCTTTATCAGCCAACTTGATCAATAAACCGGTGGCTAATACTCGTTTACTAAAATTCCGTTTATCGATGCTGGTATTAAAAACGCTTTCATAAAGTATTTGCAACTGCGGAATAGTGAAGCGGGAGGGGAGCAATTCAAAAAGTATAGGGTGCAGGGCAGCTTTATAACGGATGCTTTTTTTGGCCATCTCAACCATTTCCTGATGGTCGAAGATCAATTTGGGGATGCGTTTAAGCGGGACCCACTCGGCATGAAAATCCGTACTAATCTGTTTTTCATACTTGTGGATGTCTACAAGCGCAAAGTAACTTACAGATAATGTGCGTTCTATGGGGTCGCGGTTGGTTTCACCGAACGAATACATCTGCTCCAGGTAAACTCCCTCTAAACCGGTTAGCTGTTTTAGGATGCGGTTTGCGGCCTGGTCTAAACTTTCATCAGATTGTACAAAACCACCCATCAGGCTCCATTTGTCCTTCTCGGGGTTAAAGCTTCTTTTAATGAGCAGGAGCTTTAGTGTTTCGCCATCAAAACCAAATACAATACAATCTACCGCAATTAAAAACCTGGTCTGTTTAGAATATTTTTGCATTTGAGGCGGCTTAGATTTACAAGTGTCGCGGACAAATATAGTTTAAGCGGGTATTAAAAAGATATTTCTTTAAAATTCATGATTAAAAAGGTTTTTCAGCTAATTAAACATTATTAAAGGTTTGATGATTACATCAAATATTTTAAGTGTTTATTTCACAATTAATAAAATTAAATTTTACCTTCGGTTTTGATGATGGCAGAAAGTGTCGATAATTGCGGGTAGTTCGATCCCAAAATTCATAAAAGGACTGAAGTCAGAACAAATTCAATTATAAATCAGCTTGATCTTCAAATTCCAATTTTTGAAGATACTTTTCACGACAATAGAATATGAGAACAAAAAATTACTCCTGTGAATTTTTTATTGTTTGCGCGCTGGCATTTTCGACTGCCTGCAACAGCCCGGCTGCAAAAAACGAAAGTCAAGCCGATTCGGCAACAGCCCGTACTGCACCCGCCGCACCAGCCTCAAAAAACTTTGAAGCCGAAGTAAACGGTAAGCAGGTAAGGTTGTACACACTCACCAACAAGGCCGGGGCCAGCGCAAGAATTACCAATTATGGCGGCAGAATAGTAAGCCTGATGGTGCCCGATAAAACCGGTAAACTGGTTGATGTGGTGTTGGGTTATGATAACGTACAAACTTACCGAAAACCAAAAGAACCTTTTTTGGGAGCTATTATTGGCCGCTATGGCAACAGGATTGCAAAAGGCAAATTTACATTGGGCGGCAAAGCTTACCAGGCAGATATTAACGACGGCGTGAACACCTTGCATGGCGGCTTTAAAGGTTTTTATGCGCAGGTGTTTGATGCGGTACAGGATGGGCAGACCCTGAATTTATCCTATACATCGT
This sequence comes from Mucilaginibacter glaciei, assembly GCF_014773245.1. GTDB lineage: Bacteria > Bacteroidota > Bacteroidia > Sphingobacteriales > Sphingobacteriaceae > Mucilaginibacter > Mucilaginibacter glaciei. Next base: position 478,387 of record NZ_JACWMX010000003.1, read on the forward strand.
CGGATGGTGAAGGCGGCTACCCGGGCAAGCTTGTGGTAAAGGTTGCCTATACCCTTACCGACGATAACGCCCTGAAGATTGTTTACACGGCTACCACGAATAAGGAAACGGTTATTAATTTAACCAACCATGCCTACTTTAACCTCAATGGCGAAGGCAATCCCAGCATACTGGATAACAACCTAGTGATAAATGCCACGGGCTTTACTCCCGTAGATACCACCCTGATCCCGACAGGAAAGATACAGCCGGTTAAAGGTACCCCGTTCGACTTTACTACCGCTAAACCTATTGGTAAGGATATTGAGGCTAAAGACACCCAGTTAAGCAATGGTAAGGGTTACGATCATAACTTTGTGCTGGATAAAAACGACGGTACCAAACCTGTAGCTGTGGTAAGCAGCCCCTTAACAGGAATCACTATGGAAATATATACTACCGAACCCGGCCTGCAATTTTACAGCGGCAACTTTTTAACCGGTGCAACGCACGATGGCAAAGGCGGTAAGGCCTACGGACTGCGTTCGGCTTTTTGTTTGGAAACCCAGCATTTCCCCGATTCGCCCAATCAGCCATCGTTTCCTTCTACGGTTTTGAAGCCCGGCGCTACCTATCGTACCAGTACCACCTATAAATTTACAGTAAAATAATGCGGCCGCTAACCGTCATCACAAAAATAATAACCCAATGTTCATCAAAAAAATACTTTTAACCGGATTTGCTGCCGCGGCGATGGTAACCGCGCGTGCACAAATCACCCCAATGATCTTTACCATAGCCGCAGATAAAATTAAGGCGCACATCGAGCCCAATATGTACGGGATCTTTTTTGAGGATATCAATATGGCGGCAGACGGCGGGGTATATGCCGAACTTGTAAAGAACCGTTCATTTGAGTTTAACTCGCCTTTAGCTGCGTGGACAGAGCGGCTAAAAGGCGGCGGCAAAGGCAGTATCGAGGTGGTTGACCGCACCGCCGAACGGCCTGAAAACGCGCATATCATTAAGGTAAATGTAAACGCCACGACTGGGTATTTCGGATTGTCGAATGAGGGTTTCCGGGGTATGGGCATTAAAAAGGATGAGCGTTACAGTTTTTCAGTAAATGCACGCAAGCCCGGTACAGGCCCTATAACCATGCTGATAGAGTTGCACAACGCCAAAGGCGCGGTGATAGGCACCGGTCGCCTAACGCCGACTGCCACCCAATGGAAAAAGTACGCTGTTAAATTTACCGCTACCGCAACGGAAGATAAAGCATCGTTATATGTTTGGCTAAAAGGAACAGGCGCGATTGACCTGGATATGATCTCGCTGTTCCCGGAGCATACCTGGAAGAATCGCCCGGCAGGATTACGCGCCGACCTGGTGCAGAAACTGGCCGATATGAAACCCGGTTTTTTACGTTTCCCCGGTGGATGTATCGTAGAGGGCCGCGACCTGGCTAACCGATACCAATGGAAAAAGAGCATTGGCGATATTGATAAACGCGAGACCATCATCAACCGCTGGAACATGGAATTTAAACATCGCCCAACGCCCGATTATTACCAAACCTTTGGGTTGGGTTTTATGGAATATTTTATGACGGCCGAGGATATCGGTGCCTCGCCGCTGCCCATTTTAAATTGTGGGATGGCTTGCCAGTTCAATACCGGGCAACTGGTACCGGTTGATCAGTTAGACCCCTATGTACAGGATGCCCTGGACCTGATAGAATTTGCCAACGGCGGCCCTGATACCAAATGGGGTAAACTGCGTACAGACTTAGGCCACCCAAAGCCCTTTAATTTAAAAATGATGGGTGTGGGTAACGAGCAATGGGGCGAGCAATACATTGAACGCTGGAAAATTTTCACCAAAGCAATAAAAGATAAGTATCCCTACATCAAGATCATATCCAGCGTTGGGCCGTTTGCCGCCGGCGAGGAGTTTACCCGGTTGGATAAATTTTTTAGAGCGCAGCATGCCGACATTTTGGACGAGCACTATTACCAATCGCCTAAATGGTTCTTTGATAACGCTAAACGATACGATAACTATGACCGTAACGGCCCCAAGATATTTGCTGGTGAATATGCAGCGCAAAGCGTTGGTGGTGGCAGCCCCGAAAATAAAAACAACTGGGACTGCGCCTTATCTGAGGCAGCCTTTATGACCGGACTGGAACGCAATGCCGATGTAGTGCACATGGCATCATATGCCCCGCTTTTTGCCCACGTAGATGCCTGGCAGTGGCGGCCCGATCTGATTTGGTTCGATAACCTGAGGTCGTACGGCTCGCCGAGTTATTATGTACAGCAGTTGTTTTCGCTAAATAAGGGGACAGATGTAGTGCCGCTTTTACAAAAAGGCGAAATGGTAAGCGGGAAGGATGGTTATTATGCCACAGCCAGTATTGATAAAGGCACCAACGAACTGATCATCAAATTTGTGAACAGCGGGGCGACTGCGCAGCCGGTAAAATTTAATATCGAGGGCGGGAAGAGTTATGGAAAAACGGCGACAGTTATAACCCTGCGCAGTGCAGATAAAGCTGCCGAAAACTCTTTAGCTGCACCAACGGCCATAAGCCCGGTAAAAAGCTTGATTAACGTTGATGGAAAAGCAGTAAACGTTACTGTAGAACCCCTAACTTTTAAAGTGATCAGGCTGAAAGCGGTTGGAATGTAAAAGAATAAAAAAGGGAATTGAAACTTTAAGTTTTCAATTCCCTTTACAATTATCAAGTTCAGGCTTTATGATGGTGCCTAATGTACCGCAAATGGCATCTTAATTCTTTCATCTGCCGAATTACTGCCTAACAGCAATTGATAACTACCCGGATAAAGTTTCCAGCTGTGGGTTTTAAGATTCCATTTTTGCAGTTCTGTCAAAGGGATCTTTAAATTAACGGTGCCGTCCTGGCCCTTTTTTAAACTGATGCGCTTAAAAGCCTTCATTTCTTTCACAGGCACCCTATCCATATTTGGGTATTTAATATAAGCCTGTACTACCTCATCGCCATCAAAGTTGCCTGTGTTTTTGATATTTACGCTTACGCTAACTGTGTCTTTTTGCGTATAGGACTTCACCGGGAGGGCAGGTGCCTCATAAGCGAAACTGGTGTAACTTAACCCAAAGCCGAAAGGATACTGTACCGGCTTATTAAAGTAACGGTAAGTACGGTCTTTCATGCTGTAACTGGTGTACAGGGGCAGATCGTTAACCGAATTGTAAAAGGTAAGCGGTAAATGGCCGGATGGACTTACCTTTCCTAAAACAATATCAGCCAATGCATTGCCGCCTTGCTCGCCGGGGTACCAGGCAAATATAATGGCGTCGGCATAGGGCTCAATTGCAGCTACATCCACATCGCTACCCGCTGTGATAACCGCGATGATAGGTTTTTTAACGCCTTTTCTTAATGCCTTCATAAAAGCGATCTCGCTTGCAGGCAGGCTCAAATTCTTTTTATCGCCACCATTTTCTGATAAAAAAGCATCACCGGCCTCTCCCTCTAAAACCGGCGATAAACCTATTACGGCAATGGTCAAATCGGCATTTCCGGCACCCCATATACCGCCAAAATGGGTAGTGTCACGGTAATCGCAGCCCATATCATATTCAACCCGGGTCGATTTATCTACCGCGGCAGTTATACCTTCCACAAAGTTCACTACCTTACTGCTTACCCCGTGGTAACTACCTACCATGGCGTCTAACGATGCCGCGTTGGGGCCGAGGACCATAACGCTGGAGAAGCTGTTTTCTTTTAGTGGGAGCAAGTTATTACTGTTCTTAAGCAGCACCATACTTTGCTGTGCCGCTTTGCGGGCCAGGTCGATATGTTGCGTATTGTGAACGCTATCAGCACCGTAGCTATAGTACGGGCTTTTAGCGGCATCGTCAAAAAAGCCCAGTTTGAATTGTGTTTTTAAAACATGGCCAAGTGCCACGTCCACCTCTTTCTCCGTCAATAACTTTTGCTGTACAGCCTTAATTACGTCATTTTGCAAAACGGACGAACAGTCCAGGTCTATACCCGCCTTTATTGCGGCAGCTGCGGCTTGTACTGCCGTAGGGATGGTTTTATGGGTAGAAAATACATCGTCGAGTGCGCCGCAGTCGGTTACGACGTGGCCTTTAAAGCCCCATTCTTTGCGTAACACATCGGCCACTAACGATTTATTGACTGAGTTGGGTACGCCATTAACCCGGTTGTAAGCCGTCATGATCGACTCGACCCCTGAGTTAACCAAGGCATGAAAAGCATACAGGTAGGTTTCGCGCAGGTCTTTTTCATCAACAATAGCATCAAAATAATCGCGGGTGGCTTCGGGGCCGCTGTGGGCGACAAAGTGTTTAGCCGCTGCAGCTGTTTTTAAGTAAGCAGGATCTGTCCCTTGCAGGCCCTTTACAAATGCCGTACCGATGTGCGCTGTTAAAAAAGGATCTTCTCCGTAAGTTTCCTGGCCGCGGCCCCAGCGCGGGTCCCTGAAAATATTGATATTAGGTGTCCAGAAGGTTAGGCCCATGTATTGTAAACGCCTGTCGCGCGCTACAGATAAATTATATTTGGCACGCGCCTCGGTAGATATAACGTTAGATACGGATTGGATCAAGTCTTCATTAAATGTAGCAGCCAGCGCAATGGCTTGGGGAAAAATGGTAGCTTCGCCAGCCCTGGCTACACCGTGCAAACCTTCGTTCCACCAGTTGTAGGCGGGGATGCCCAAACGCGGCACCGCCTTGCTGCGATAGCCCAGTAAGGATACTTTCTCGGCCAGCGTCAATTCGGCTACCAATTGCTTTACACGTGTATCTATAGGTTGCGTGGCATCCCCGAATGATTTTTTTTGAGCGGATACAGGTTGCTGGTTAATCAGTAACAACCCCAGCAGGATTATGAAAGTTAAATTGCCGATAGAATATTTCATTTTTAGAATTAATGTTTTATTGTTGATAAGTAAGATGCTCTATTGTTTTTTTAACGGCCTGATACCCGCCGCTTTAATTTTTGCGATGATACCGCTTGCCACCAGTTTACCTTGTATATTACCCTTTTCTATACTCTCGATATAGTGGATGCCACCGTAAAGGCGCGACATGGATGCCTCGGCGGCTGCCTGCCGGAACGATTTAAAATCGCGCTGGCTACTGCCGAATGGAATTTCTGTGTTATCTGTGTAGGCGAAATTGTCGCCCAATAAGTAAGTCAGCAATTCTGCAGATGCGTTTGAAATTACGGCATGGCCGCTGGTATATTCCGGGAAGGGCGGGGTTTGCAATACCGGCTGCCATTTAACATCCATGTAACGGTTAATAAAAGTTTCGGGCCTTATGCGGTTGCTGGTGAACTTTTCTTCCCAACAGCTGATAAAGGCATCCATGATGGTTACGCCCTCCAGTGTAATCACTTGTACCGACTGATCAAAATTTAAGCCCGCCTGTTTCGCAACCAGTCCGGCTATGTGCATCCAATGCCCGCCTGGGCTGATCTTTTTATAACCAATAGCCATATGGCCCGACGTGGTGATGGCAAACGGGTTACAATCCCAAAACAAAGCCATATTGATCTGTTCGGGTGTTAAGTTTTTGGATACATTATAAACCTGCTTTACCTGTTTGTAAAACGCCGAAGAGGTGTCTTTACTAAAGGGGATGAACGGTGCGGGTTTATATTGCTGTGCAGAATCTATCACCAGGGTGCGGATAGTTTTCCAGTTAGGCTCAACGGCTTCTAAATATGCAGGTGGGGTAGGGTACCACTTGCTTTCGTCTTTTAAAGGTGTGTAGCGTTTTAAGGCGCTCAATCTGCTATAATTGTCGCCCTTTGAGTACCTGACGATATCTGCCGACGCATCTTCGGCCACTTTAACGGATTGCGTGATGAGCGATTGCTTGACCCCTGTTTTTAACAAAAGCTGAATGAAGGCATCCTCATCGTCCTTCAGCATAAAACCTGAGGGTAATAGTAATTTGGCCGTTTCTAAAATGCTGTAATAAGCCGCAATTTTATAATCGTATTTCGATTTAACCGTATCTAATCCGTTGCCTGGTTTATAACTTTTTATGAAAGAATTTAATGCCGGGATGCTTTTGTTATTTGTGTTGACAATATTATAGGCGCCTAACATGCAATAGGCGTAATAACGTGCTGCTACAGGCGGGCTGGTAACATCGTGCACCATTACCATTGTTACAGCATTTACCGCATGATCCGGCTGTAAATAATCGGGGTATGCCTTTGAGGCTTTCTGCGCGAAACTATTAACCGTAGTAAGGCAACCTGTTAAAAGCAATAATTTAAAGAGCTTACTCATTGCTTGTAAAATTGTAAAGGCCCGTCATTAGTGCCGATTAGAAGATAATTTATGCTACCGATCTTTATTTCAAGGGCCGATTTAATATCGCCCGTTACCGAAAGGCCGGATATAGATTGACTTTGATAGCTGAACCCCCCTTTACCATCGCCTTTTAAAAGGCAGCCGTAATTAGCATCCATACTGCCTAATTTTAAGCGGTTATCTGATTTATTACCTAATAGCAGTAAGTCTGTTTTGCCATCATGATCAAAATCACTGATCAGGATCTGGGTAACCGGTGCAAACTGCGCCTGGATAGGAAGATCAGCAGCAATAAACTTGTTGTTTTTGTTTAAATAAACCGTTGTTTTGGTGTCGTTAACGGTAAGCTTGGCTGCTTTAGCCAATTCCTCTGCGCCAAAAATATCAGTCACCGTAGCATCCGAATACATTTTGTAAGAGTTGAATTTGCGGCGCATGGGATAGATTTGTTCGTTCAATTCGTCGCGGCTTACAAAAGGATAACTTTTGCCCTGTACATAAAAGTTAAAGAAGGGATCGATAGAACCATTCTTATCCAGATCGGCAAAATACATCTCACCGGGTTCTTTATCAGTGATATGCATTTGTGTATTTGAACCCATGTTGCCGGCAATCAGGTCGGGTTTACCGTCACCATTTACATCTGCAAAAGTTATTTTATACCAAAACCCTTTTGCCGGGTTTTCAAAGTAATCAGCCGTCTGATCTTTAAACCCACCGATGGTATTAATTAATATCGTTACCGGCATAAATTCCCCGCAAATCACCAAATCTTTTCGTTTATCGCCGTTCAGATCTATCCACTGGGCATCGGTTACCATGCCAATTGCACTGAACGGTACGGCTACCTTGGTAAACACACCTTTACCATCATTTACCAATAAATAACTTTCGGGGGCCAAGGGGTACTGGCCGGGAATTACCCTTCCGCCGACAAAAAGGTCGATATCTCCATCGCCGTCATAATCACAAGGCTTTACACATGCTTTGCTGCTTGCATTTACAACGGGCAGGGCAGTAGGGTCAAATACAAAGCGGCCGTTACCTTCGTTCAGGTACAATTCGTCCTGCAAAAAGGGGGTGTTAGGTTCATAAAGTGAATACCCTCCTTTAGCTACGTACAGATCGGGCTTACCATCGCCATTGGCATCAAAAAATGCAGCTGCCGAGGTGGTGCCAACCGTTTCTTTGTTGAAGCCGATCAAATCGGTCACCTTAAATTTTGATCCGGCTTGCTGAATATATAGTTTGCCAGGGCTATCGCTATCTCCGCTGATGAAAAGATCTTCCAACCCGTCGGCATTTACATCCTCCTTGACGATGACAGGTGCCGTGCTCGAATACATGGAGAGCATTAGCAACTGCCGCTTAAAATCATTAATTGTTAACAGTTCGGGCTGGAAATTAATAGCCGCATTGGCTTTTGTAAACACTGTTTTTAACGGTTTAGATATAGGTTTGGCTGCTGTTTCTGTAGCCGTTTGCTCAACAGTTAGCAATTGATTTGTTTTAACGGAAAGTAATAACCGAGATGTTTGATCCGGCCAGATGATCTTCACAGAGTCGATGGTTTTTTTATCACCTAAACCAAAATTTAATGTGGTTGATACTCCGGATAAGTAACCTCTGTTCGGGTTAACTTCCTGATACTGTAAAATACCTGACGTATACACGGTTACTTTAGCGCCTATGGCATTGGTGTTTTTGCCTTTGCCCTTTAGTTTTACGGCCAGGTAAGATGTATTATTAGCTTCGCGACTGGTGTTTTGATAAATGAATGCGGGCTGATTAATATTGTTCACCACCAGATCAAGGTCGCCGTCATTATCCATATCGGCATAGACTGCTCCGTTCGAGACACTTTGCTGGTTTAAACCCCAATCCTGTTGTTTATTGGTAAAGGTAAGATCGTGATTGTTGCGGTAAACGTAGTTGGGTAACGCGGTTGATGGCATGGCCATCACCAGATCCATTAAAAGGAATGGTTCGCGCGCCATGGCCTTTTTGATCTTGTAGTCGCCCCAGTAGCGTAAAAAATCTTTGTTGGTGTAATCCCTTAAATAACCGTTGCTGATAAAAATGTCTTTGTAACCGTCGTTATCCAAATCGGCTATAAGAGGGCACCAGCTCCAGTCGGTGTTCGATACACCTGCCAGTTGGCCAATCTCGCTGAAAGTGCCATCGCCATTGTTTAACTGCAGCATATTGCGCATGTGTTGTTTATACAATCCCTGCGATTGCATGAGGGCGAAGGACTCGTAGTTTTCTTCCAGTTGCAGCGACTTTTGTCTGTGGTTATCTTCGGGCAGCATATCAAGGGTCATGATATCGGGCAGTCCGTCGTTATTAAAATCGGCAATATCAACCCCCATCGAGAAATGCGACATGTGCCTTAGCATTTCCTTTGAGCGCTCGGCAAATTTGCCATCGTGCGTATTGATGTAGATATAATCGGGTTCGTTATAGTCGTTTGTTACGTAAATGTCGGGCCAGCCATCATTATTGATGTCGGCTATGGCAACGCCTAAACCGAAGGTTAAGGGGTTTTGAACAATGCCGGCTGTTTTTGATACATCGATAAAGTGGCCATTGTCATTTCTAAAAAGTTTATTGCTTGCCAGCTGGTCGGTTTCATTTTTATACCGGGCAAGCTCCATGTTGTCAATTTTTTTGATGTTGTGGTTTAGCAGGAACATGTCCAGATCGCCATCATTATCATAATCAAAAAAAGCAGCCTGAGTGCTGTATCCGGGGTCGGCAAGGCCGTAGGCTTTAGCCTCGTCCTTAAATTTATTATTGCCTTTGTTGATGAAAAGCTGGTTACTGCGGGTGGCGTTATCTGTGCGGCCCGAGTAGCAGATATAAATATCTAAAAGACCATCGCCGTTAACATCAGCCATGGTAACGCCTGTTTTCCAGGCATTTGGTCGCCCTGCCATGTCCGGGCTGGCTTCTGTAGTAATATCTTTAAATTTTAGTCCCCCAAGGTTTAGATATAATTTATTGGGTTTCATGTTGGCTGTGAACATCAGGTCCTGCAGGCCATCGTTATTAATGTCGCCCACGGCAACACCGCCGCCATTGTAAAAGTATTCGTACGATAGTACGTTCAGTGATTCGTTCTCAACAATATCATTGCTGAAATTAACACCGGTTTGTTTGCCATCCAATAATTTGAAAAGCGTTTGCTGCGCTTTAACTTTTCCGGCAAAAAAAGGACAAAGAAAACTAATTATTAATGCCTTAAATAAATTTTTAAACGGGAAGTAATTAATTAAAGGCATAAGCTTTTTGTTGGTACTTATGAAATGTAGGATAATTATCAGAAGGGGAAGTTACGATAAGTAAAAATGAATAAGGAGACAAATTGTCTCCTTATTCATTTAAGTTGTAGGATTATTTATCCCAGTAAACCCTGGCGGTAAAGATATCACCACCTGTAAGTTTTGCTACAGCAGCAGCATAATTTACGGGGTTTGTTGACGGTACACCAAGTGGATAAGGGTTCCTTCTTGGAATAGAACCATCTGTAAACTGGCCAATGTATTTAACAGGTGTTAAAACGGGGAAGCCTGATCTTCTCCAGTTAGCCCATGTTTCATTAAAATTAAACGTGGTTGACGTTACTACAAAATACTCCATGTTGATTTGCTGTAAAGCAGTAGCAGCTACTAAGGGGTGTGTTGCAACGTAAGCGGTAATGCTTGTTGTTGGTACGGTACCTGCAGCGTTAAACTGGGCGATAGATTGCATATCTGCAGTTAATGCATTTGCGTAGTGAGTAGCAGCTGAACCTGTGTTCCAGCCCCTGGTTGCCGCTTCTGCCAATAGCAGTTCGCTTTCGCCATAAGTATACAGCATGTTAATACGGCTACGATCATCATATACTGCAAAACGCGGGCGTGAGTATTTACCAACCGGTGCTGCAACATCGCCTGCAACGGCAGCGTTAGCAGGTGAGGTGCCCGGGTAACCCGGTGCCTTAGAGATATCAGTAGTACCACCTTTAAGGTCGTAACCGTTTGGCATGCCAACTTGTAAAGCATAAGTGTTATCGCCTGCCGCACGTACTTCATTAGCAGCCTTACCTGTTCCTGAAGCAATTTCTGCGACTGCGCTAACACGAGGGTCGGTATTTGATTTCATATAGCTGATCAAAGTATTTGACCATCTTACTTCCCTGAAATCGTCAGTAACCAATAACGCGTTCACGTCACTGTTGCTGTTACCGTTAGCCTCATCTGCCTTTACTTTTGCATTATCATCAATTGACGACATAGTACCGCCTGCAAATGCTTTTTCGGCATATTTTTGGGCAGTAGCAGGGTCAACCTTGGTTAAACGCATTGCTGCCTTTAACATTAAAGAATAGCCCAGTTTTTTCCATTGTGCAATGTTACCATTATAGAAAAGATCTGATGATGGTACATCTTTAGAAGCATCTAAAGCCGCAGTAGCTGTTTCCAGCTGGCTAAGCATAGAAGTGTATATCGCTTGCTGGCTATCAAAAACTGGAGTGGTAACGCCTGTTTTTGCCTGGCCTTCCTGAGAGAAAGGTATATCGCCATAAGCATCAGTGATCCGTTGCAAGATCATTATGCGCATAATGGTACCTACGTTATCCAGGTTGGAAAATCCAGCCTTACCCTTGATCAGATTTTTCATTTCGTCTACTAAGGTAGATGCGCCATAGCTGGTATTCCAGGTGCGCTCTAAATAACCACGTCCGCTACCAGCGTAAATATATTTATCACCGTTACCATAGTAATCATAAGTACAGGCTAATGACTGCGACCACATACTTTGAAAAAGTAATTGATCGTACCCGCTGTTAGAAAACTTGATCTGTGATTGCGCTAACAAAAAATTTGGAGGAAATATATCCGCATTAACCTTATTAGGGTTAGTATTTATCGCATCAAAGTTTTTTGTACAACCCGCTATAAAGGTAGCGCCTGCAATAAGGCAACTATATATAAGTCGTTTTTTCATCTTTGTTATTTTTTAAATTTAAAGTTCACATTTAATCCATAAGTCCTTACGGCTGGTACACTTGTACCTTCTATACCAGCATAGTTGATGCCCGGTGCAAAGTTTGATTCCGGATCAATGTTGTCAGTGTGTTTCATAATAGTCCATAAGTTACGGGCCACTAATGATACGGTTATAGAATTAAATGGTGTACGGTTGATACTTGCTTTTGGTATAGCATAACCTAATGTTACCTGGCGTAGTTTAATAAAGCTACCATCAAGTACGTTTAATGCAGATATGTTACGTGCCAAAGCCTGGTAATAAGTTTGAGCAGGTACATTAACTGTATTCGGCGCACCGGCTTCGTTTACACCTACACCAACCACACCGGTTTCGCGGCCCGGCAGGGTAGATTTGTTTAAACCGCGGAAGATACTGTAGTAGTTGGTTGCTGATAAAACCTTGTTGCCATAACGGTAATCGATCAGGAAGCTAAAGTTGAAGTTCTTGTAGCTGAAATCGTTATTAAAACCACCATAAAATTTAGGTATAACGCTACCCATTGCCTTACGATCTGTTGCCTTTGGGAGACCCTGTGCATCAAAAATGATCTGGCCTTGCGCATTACGCAGGTAATCATTAGCAAGGATCTGAGGGCCTGCCATACCAACCACAAAAGCAGTTGTTGCATTAAGCGGGCGATAAGTACCTAAGCCAATATTAGCATTATTGGCATCTGTAGACAGAACTTTGTTATTTACGTAAGTAAAGTTAAAAGAAGAGGTCCAATTAAAATCACTGCTTCTAACAGGCGAACCGTGTATTTCAACCTCTAAACCTCTGTTTTGCGTTGAACCTGTTGGTACAAAATAGCTGGTGTAACCGCTGGAGATATCAAGTGATCCGTTTAAGATTTCCTTTTTCGTCTTCTTGTCAAAATACGTTACATCCAATCCAATGCGATCGTTCAGAAATTTTAATGAAGTACCAACTTCAAACTCCGTAAGAGTATACGGTTTCAGGAATAAGTTCGGTAATGATGTATCAAAACTACCGGCGCTTACTCCGTTAATGGTGTTGTTAACATTATAGTATACCCTGTTGGTATATGGATTTGCTCCTGCGCTTGTTTTAGCGAACGAAACCCTTAATTTACCAAGATCTAATCCATTAATATGGGTTAATTCAGAGAAGATGAAACTACCTGAAACAGATGGAGAAAATATGCCATTGCCAATATCACTACCAATACTTGTGTAGGCATCATAACGGCCAGATGTACTTAAAACTAAGAAGTTCTTAATGCTGAAGTCGGCTGTATAGTAAGCGGAGTTCACTTGTTGTTTAGAAACTCCTTGATTACCTGCATCTCTTGTTCTGCCGTTAGACAGATCATAGAAATAAGGGATAATAAAGTTGTTGGCATTGATAAATGTACCTGATGCATCACTTTTACGAATGTTACCACCAACAGATAGATCAAGGTTTAGCAAATCTTTTACGATATCATGCTTCGCTCCGATCAAAACGTCAGAGTTAAATTCAGTAATTGCAGTTGTTTGGGTTTGCATACTGCCATTACTGCTATTAAACGCGGTACCAGTTGGGGTAATAGCCAGGCGGGTATCATGAATTTTGTCATAACCCACGCGGCCCTGAACGTAAGCCCATGGGGTTAAGCTGTATTTAGCAGATACCGATGATATTAAACGCTCCCTGCTGGTGTTGGTTACAAAGTTGTAAGCAGCAAAGTAAGGGTTGGTAACATAAATATCATCTGTAAATGATTGCTCGGTACCATTGGTCTTAGTGCCCGGTGCTAATATGCTCTGGCCTTCGTTAGGTGCTAAAAACTGTACGTTGTTAGGGTTACCCGGGCCATCACTTAAACCTGAACGGTTTTTAGCGTTATCTAAAATGTAGTTAGCTACCAGGTTTATATCCAGGTTTTTAATTACAGTTTGTGAACCGTTAAAGTTGAATGTTTTTCTGTTTAAACCGCTGTTTGGAGTAATAGCGTGGTTGTTCAGATCTGACAATGATAAACGGAATGCACCGGTTTCGTTACCGCCGGTTAATGATACCGTGTTGGTAAAGGTGTTACCGGTTTTGTAAAATTTAGTATAGTCATCGCTGGTTTTTGAGTAAGCATAACTGTTACCGTCAAACTGTATCACCTGCGATCCGTCTAATTTTGCACCCCAGGCCAGGTTGCCAGAACTTAAGGCACCGGCAGCTGTTGTAGGTTTAGCACCGTTTAAGCCTTGGCCATATGTGGTTTGAAAATCGGTGTTGTCATAAACCTTGTCTGCCTGGTAGTTGGTATTGTATTCAACACCAAAGCCTGAATTCTTTTTGCCTGATTTGGTAGTTATCAAAATAACACCGTTAACAGCACGTGTACCATATAACGCAGATGCAGACTGGCCTTTTAAAACAGTCATGGTTTCAATGTCATCAGGGTTGATGTTAGAGATACCATCACCAAAGTCGGCACCACCCCACTCGCCAGACTGGCCTCGTTGGGTGTTATCCATTGGTACGCCGTTGATTACAAATAGCGGGCCCTGTGTAGTACCTAAGCTGGTAACACCGCGTAACAAGATACGTGCTGATGAACCAGGGCCACCGTTTGTACCGCTTACGCTTAAACCTGCAACACGGCCTTGTAATGATAAGGCAACGTTGGTTTCTTTCGCTGTATTTAAAAGGTCGCCTTTTACAGTAGTTACCGAGTAGCCTAATTTCCTTTCGTCTTTTTTGATACCTAATGCTGTAACAACAACCTCGTTAAGGCCTTTGCTCGAAGCTACCAGGGATACGTTGATAACCGATTTACCGGCTACCGTAACTTCCTGGCTTTCAAAACCGATGTAAGAAAATACGATTGTGCCATTTTCAGGTACGTTGATAGAATAGTTACCGTTTTGATCTGTTACGGTACCTGCACTGGTGCCTTTAACTTTAACGGTTACACCCGGTGCTGCCATTCCTTTATCATCAACAACTTTACCGCTCACAACCGCAAAGTTGATCACCTCATCTTTAGATGTGATCACGATCAGGTTGTTCTCTAACTGTGTAAATGTAAAATCAGACCCTGCCAATAACTTTTTAAGCACGGAAGAAACCTCTTCATTATCAGCCTTGAAGTTGATTTTTTTTGAAGCAGGGATCTTGCTTTCACTAAAAACAAAGTGATAGCTGGTCTGTTTTTGAATTGCAGTTATAACCTTATTAAAATCTGTCGATTTCAAATTAAGTGTAACCTTTTGTTGCGAGTAAACGTTAGCTACAGATTGTAGGCTAAACATTACTGTTAAAATAAATGTTAATTTCATTATTAATATAGACTTTAGTAGCCAATATTTATCCTTTACACCCTTTGGGTGTTTAAAATAATTCATACTTTTATTAAGTTAAAGTTGATTGATTAAAATGCAATTTTCTGTTCCAGAGATTATTGCGTGATTAACTAACAGTTTTTTGTGAGCGGGGATTACCACGGGTAGTCTCCGTTTTTTTTGTAGAGTCGTTGTCTTTATTTCATAGGCTCAGTTTAAATTAATGGGGTCAGTAATATATGCAGTTCCGTTTTTTAGCTTGTAATCAAAAGGCTCTATCATTTGCAGCGCCTTGAAAGCCTGCAGCATGGTTTCTTTTTCAAAAACACCGGTAAAATGATAATCTTGTGCCCTGTCGTTTTTAAATTTGATTTTTACGCCGTACCATCTTTCCATTTTCCTGGCTAGGGCTTCAAAGGGCTCATCCTTAAAAATGAGTTTGTTATTAACCCATGATGTTTCAACAACGGTGGTATCGTTAGTTTTGAAGTACGTTAAATTAGTAAGTGAATAGCTGGTGTTAATGCTATCCATTTTTGCTTTGGCTAAAGGTGTTCTTACCCTGTGCTTTATTAAATGCGTACTTTTTAAAATAAGCTTTTCATTGGGTTTCAAAATTATCCTGTCAGATGGCCGGTCGGTAAGGGTTACCTCAATGGCCCCTCTTATCAAAGTTGTTTCGCTTGTAACATCGTTAGGATACGATTTAATATTAAATGCAGTACCTAATACCTTAACTCTCATTTGGCCTGTATGTACAATAAAGGGATGTTTGTGATCTTTTGCGACATCAAAATAAGCCTCGCCGTTTAAATAAACTTCCCTTGTTTTGCCTGTAAAGGACAGCGGGTATTTTAAGGTGGTTTCTGAATTTAGGGTTACTACGGAGCCATCACTTAATGTTATTTTTGATTTCATGCGGCTTGGTGTTGCAGTAAGATCAAGCTTGGCTGTTGTATTAGCTTTTTCATTTAAGTTTGCTGCATAAAAAAGCGCCGCACAACTCACGCCAGCCACCAATACCGCTGCTATGGTTTTAAGAAAGAAATAAAACCGCCTGTATTTTGGCTCTTCTTTTATTGCAACTTCGGCAGGCTCGAGAATAGTTATTTTGGTGAGGATGTTTTCAAACATAGCGTTTGAATTAGAATATTTTTCCTGTTCCTGCACCCAGTAACTTTTAAAAAATTCGTACTGTTTCCTGAAATCTTCGTCACTCTTAAGCAGGTCATTAAACATTACCTGCTCGCCGGCGTTAAGCTCGTCAGATAGCTTTTTGGTAAGAAGTTCTATGAATGCGTCGTTAACCATTAGGGCTTAAATAGCTTGGGTTTTTATACAGGACAACTTCTTTTTGAAAATTGCCTACAAGCATTTAAAAAAAAGTTAAAAACTGATAAACATTAAACTTCGTGCAGATCGTTATTCAATGGTTTGTTAAGGCGCTTGCCGGGTAACTGGTGCCCATTAAGTATAATACTCAGTTTTTTAATAGCCCTGAATAGTTGGGTTTGCACAGTTCTTGGCGAAATATTTAAAATTTCGGCAACTTCCTTGTATTTCATGCCATCCTCTTTAATGAGCCTGAAAATGATACAGGCCTGGTTAGGCAACGATGAGATGGCTTTGTCTAATAAAAAATTCAGTTCTTTACGTTCCAGTTCCCGTTGAGGGTCAAACGTGTCTATAAACTCAATTTGGTTAGAAGATTCGATCTCCACCAGATGGATGCTGCTGAATTTTTTAAGGTAGTTGAGCGATTGGTTTTTTACCGCTACAAACAGGTAAGTTTCGGGATTGGAAATATCAAGTAAGCTTTTTCTTGATTCCCAACATTTGATGAACACGCCCGACACGATATCTTCTGCTGCTTCTTTTTGTTTGATATAGTAAATACAAAACTTTATAAGCCGGGTGTTTAGTGTATGAAAAAGCGTTTCAAACGCTTTCAGATCATCATCTAAACATATTTGCCTCCATAAATCTGCCGCGGTTGGTCTGTTTATATTCAAAAGTTTAAATATTAATTGTGTGCCTGACAATTCATTCGCAATGTAACAATTACGTAACATAAATAGCGATTTTATTTAACTTTCGCAAAAAAAGATTTAAACACGCAAAAGATTTTAAATTTTTTTAAATAGTTTGTAGGCAAATTCCCTTTCAAGATTGTCATAACTATGAATGGAAGTCGTTAAATTTCTAACAAAAATCCCTATGAAAAAACTCGCATTGGTTTTGGTTCTGCAATTAAGCTTAACCTGTTTATTTGCTCAGGTGCATCAAATGTCTAAGGGCTACGTTGTTCCGGAGGATACGCTGGTGCAGCAAAAGATAAAAAAATGGGAAGACCTTAAGTTCGGCCTGTTCATGCATTGGGGTACTTACAGCGAATGGGGCGTAGTAGAAAGCTGGAGCATTTGCCCGGAGGATGAAGGATGGACGCAGCGAAAAGGTCCCTATGGCGCTACCTATTCCGGATATAAAAAGGCTTATGAAAATTTACAAACCACTTTTAACCCTACCAAATTTAACCCCGATAAATGGGTAAGGGCCGCAAAGGATGCCGGGATGAAATATGTGGTGTTTACCACCAAGCACCACGATGGTTTCAGCATGTTTGATACTAAGCAGACCGATTACAAAATTACCAGCCCAAAAACACCTTTTTCTGCTAACCCTAAAAGCAACGTAACCAAAGAGATCTTCAAAGCTTTCTCTAAAGAAAATTTCATGATAGGGGCCTATTTCTCTAAACCCGATTGGCATTCTGAGAACTACTGGTGGCCATACTTCCCGCCGAAGGATAGGAACGTTAATTACGACCCTGCCAAACACCCGGAGCAATGGCAAAAGTTTAAAGATTTCACTTACAACCAGATCAGTGAGTTAATGACCGATTACGGTAAGGTAGATATACTTTGGATGGACGGCGGTTGGGTGAGGCCCAAAAGCACGATAGACACGGCAGTCGACTGGCAAAAAGCGATCACCTTTAACCAGGATATCGATATGCCTAAAATAGCCGCTATGGCACGTAAAAAACAACCCGGTTTAATAATGGTTGATCGCACTGTTGCCGGGCAATACGAAAACTACACCACGCCTGAACAGCAGGTACCGGCCGCATCGCTCGATCATCCCTGGGAGAGCTGCATCACCATGGGTAATTCATGGAGCTACGTTCCCGGCGATAAGTACAAATCAGCTAATGAGATCATCTCCCTGTTAGTTAAGATCGTATCGCGCGGTGGTAATTTGCTCATGAACATTGGCCCGGGCCCTGATGGCGACTGGGACCCTGTTGCCTATAGCCGTTTACAACAAATTGGTAAATGGATAAAAATAAACGGCGAAGGTATTTACCGTTCAGCCGCTGTTGCCCCTTATTCAGAAAATAATATTTATTACACCAAATCGGTTAAAAACAACGCTACCTACGCTTTCTTCACGTCCGATAAAGAAAGCCTGACTTTACCGGCAACCATCACCTTGCATCTGAACGATAAGGCTAAGGTTAAAAAGATCAGCCTGCTGGGCATTAACAAAAAATTAAAATGGACTGCCGACAAAGCGGGTACTGTTGTTATTCAGAACTCGCCGGGAACATTAACGCAAAGCGGTTTGTTAAATGCCGCCGTTTATAAAATTAAATACTAATAACACACTAACATATATGCCGCAACTATATTTGAAAAAGCTACAACAAACCTTCCTGTTGTTATTAGCATTAGTCGTATTTACCAATCGCTTATATGCACAAACGAGTTACGAGTTAAATTTCGGCTGGAAATGTGCACCTGTAAAAGAGGTGGTGGCCGATGGCTACAAATTAAGCGGCCAGGCTTTCGATATAAAAAGCTGGATGCCGGCTACCGTGCCCGGTACGGTTTTAACAACCTTACTGAACAACAAAAAAGTACCTGATCCTTTTTATGGGATGAACAATGAGCGGATCCCCGATATTTATAAAACAGGTGCCGACTATTATACCTACTGGTTTGTAAAGGAATTTAAGGAAGTAGCTACGCCGGGTAACCAGGTTTACCTGAATTTCAGGGGAGTTAACTACAGTTGCGACGTTTATCTGAACGGACACAAGTTGAACAAGGAGCTTCAAAAAGGGATGTTCCTGAGGTTCTCTTATAACATCACCCCATTTTTAAATAAAACAGGCAGCAACAAGATGGCGGTGCTGGTGCATCCGCCGGATGTTTTGGGCAATGCTAACGGCGGCCAGGGTGGCGACGGTACCATAGCTAAAAATGTTGGCCTGCAATACACCGCGGGCTGGGACTGGATCCAACCGGTGCGGGACAGAAATACCGGTATCTGGGATAAGGTGGCCATCCAAAAAACAGGTGCTGTTAAAATTAACGATACGCACGTAATTACTTTGGTGCCCGGTAAAAGGCTGCCCGAAGGCGTACAGCAACCTGCCATAGTAAAGGTAGATGCCGAATTGAGTAACCCTACCAATGCAGCTGTAAGCGGTGCCGTGGTTTATGAAATTGCCGGTAAAATGGTTTCAAAAAGTGTTGTGTTAAAGCCTAATTCGACTGTAACCGTAAAACTTGATGATTATACCCTGCAAAACCCTAAGCTTTGGTGGCCCAATGGTTATGGCGAACAATATTTATATGATGTTAAGGTGAAGTTCGTGGCGGGCAAAACGGTTTCGGACGCGCAGAATTTGAAGGTGGGCGTGCGCCAGATCCAGTCGGAATGGAACGACCATACGGGCAGCAGGCAAATTGCTGTAAACGGCCAAAAGATATTTATCAAAGGTGGCAACTGGATCATATCTGACGCCATGCTGCGCTTTACGGATACCCGTTACGATGCCGAGGTACGGTTTCACCGGGATATGAACCTAAACCTGATCCGCATTTGGGGTGGATCAATCATCGAGCGTCCGGAGTTTTACGATGCCTGCGACCGGTATGGCATGCTGGTTTTTCAGGACCTGTGGGGATCTGGTGATTGTAACGGT
Organism: Mucilaginibacter glaciei; assembly: GCF_014773245.1. Taxonomy (GTDB): domain Bacteria; phylum Bacteroidota; class Bacteroidia; order Sphingobacteriales; family Sphingobacteriaceae; genus Mucilaginibacter; species Mucilaginibacter glaciei. The sequence continues at coordinate 498,027 of NZ_JACWMX010000003.1, forward strand.
CGCTGGATAGACCCGATGAAATTGGAAGACCAGTGGACACGCCGCAAATATCCGGACGATCACGGTTTATTTTTACGCTCTGCCGAAGATCAGATAAAAATGGTGCGTAACCATGCCTCGTTAGCTATATGGTGTGGCGGCAATGAGATCACCCCGCCGGAGGATATACTGGTTGCCCTTAAAAACGATATTTTGCCGAGGTTGGATAACACACGCTGGTTTGTGGACTACTCTAATTCCGAAGAGATGTCGCGTAACGAACTGGGCGGCAACGGTGACGGGCCGTACGGCATCCAGCCGCTTTCGGTATTCTGGCAGCACAAAACTTATCCCTTCAATTCCGAAGTCGGGTCGGTAGGCGTAGGCGATTATGAATCATTAAAACGATTTATTCCCCAAGCTAATATGGTGCCGCCTGTTTATAATGATGATACCCATAAAAACAAAACCGACAGCGTTTGGGAATATCATAAATACATCGGTTACGATACCAGCATTACCAAATACGGTAAAGTGAAAAATGCCGAAGACTTTGCAGCAAAAGCCCAGTTGGTAAACTATGACCAGTACCGTGGCCTTGCCGAAGGTTTTACCGCACACATGTGGGACTGGTACACAGGCTTTATTATCTGGAAAACGCAAAATCCATGGACAGCAATGCGCGGGCAGATGTATGACTATTATTTAGACCCGAACGCCTGCCTTTACGGCTTACACAACGGCAGCGAGGCCATGCACGTGATGTATAACCCGGTTGACGGGATGGTGATGCTGGCCAACAATACCTTCAAGGCCAAACGCAGCATTATGCTGGTGATTAAGGCCTATGATATGGCGGGTAAGGATAGCCTGCTTACCCAGGTGTTTGTTGATATTGTACCGGCATCTACCAAAAAGATCCTGTCAGTAAAGAAGATCCTGGATGAAATGAGTGCTAAAGAGGGCGTATTTTTATCTCTTCAGTTATTAGATACCGATAAAAAGATCTTTTCTGATAACCTATACTGGCTGCCCGATGCAAAGGGCGATTATAGCGGCTTGCAAAAAATGAAAAGCAATGGTCTTGTAACCACTGCCAGATACCTGCAATCGGGTAAGGTGGAAGTTACTTTAACCAACCCTCAAAATAAGGTGGTGGCATTTTTTAATCGCATCTCGCTGGTGAACGCCGATACCAAGGAGCGCATCCTGCCTGCATTTTACAGTGATAATTACGTATCGGTTTTACCGGGACAGCAAAAAAAGATCATCGTTGATTATAACCCGGCCTTATTCGGAAAAAACCTGGCGATTGATATCGACGGGTGGAACGGCGCATCAAACAATCGCCTTATCAATATCGCAAACTAACAGTAGTAAATTTAAATCATCACAAAACCCTTAACTTAATGACCGGTACCCTAACTCCTGTTCAAAGTAAAAGCAACAAAGCCATATTTATTATAGGCATCCTGTTTTTCATTTTCGGGTTTGTAACCTGGATGAACTCCGTATTGATCCCGTACTTGAAACTGGCCTGCGAGCTTAATAACTTCCAGGCCTATTTGGTTACCACCGCCTTTTATTTGTCGTACCTGGTCATGGCCATCCCGTCGGCCTGGGTGTTAAAGGTAACCGGCTTTAAAAACGGCATGTCGATAGGTTTGGCCATCATGGCTTTAGGCGCGCTGATGTTTATACCTGCGGCTATGACGCGTACCTACCCGTAGTTTCTGCTGGGTCTTTTTATCCAGGGTACGGGGTTGTCGGTGTTGCAAACGGCGTCTAACCCATACATCGTTATTTTAGGCCCTGTAGAAAGTGCCGCCAAAAGGATCAGTATTATGGGCATTTGTAATAAGGTGGCCGGCGCCATTGCGCCGATAGCATTAGGGGCCATAGCCTTAAAAGATGTCGACGGGTTAAAGGAGCGGTTGTTAACGATGGCAGCCGCGCAGAAAATTTTAGAATTAAATGAACTGGCCAGCAGGGTAATTATGCCTTACATTATTATCATTGTAGTGTTGCTTGCGTTAACGATCTTCATTTACTTTTCTGGCCTGCCGGAAATAGAAAGTACCGAGGATGATGCGGTGGTCGATGGCATCACAGCCAAAACCAGCGTGTTCCAGTTCCCGCATCTACTGTTAGGTGTACTTGCGTTGTTTTTATACGTAGGGGTAGAGGTAATGGCCGGCGATACCATTATCAGCTATGGGTCGAGCCAGGGCATCCCCTTATCTACCGCAAAGTTTTTTACCACCTTTACGCTCATCGGGATGACGATAGGCTACATAGTGGGTATCATTTGTATCCCAAAATATTTTAAGCAGGAGGCTGCCTTAAAGGTGTCGGCGTTTTTCGGTGCGGTATTTACCGTTGCAGCCGTGTTTACGACAGGCTATACATCTGTTTTCTTTATTGCCATGCTGGGCCTGGCCAACTCGTTAATGTGGCCTGCTATCTGGCCTATGGCAATCACAGGTTTAGGTAAATTTACTAAGATTGGCGCCTCGTTCATGATTATGGCTATATCCGGCGGTGCGATATTGCCTTTAATTTATGGCCGCCTGGCCGATGCCGTTTCACCAAGATTAGCTTATTGGCTATTAGTTCCATGTTATTTGTTTATTTTGTATTATGCGCTTTCGGGCCACAAGGCCGGGTTGAACAAGGGTAAAGTGAATGATGTTTTAGTCCCCGCCGAATAAATAATTTTAAAAAATGATCAAGATCTATAAGGTAACGGTAGCGATAGGGATGTGTGTTTGCACATGGGGTACGCTGAAAACGCAGGCGCAAACGGCAGACAGACGTTTCCCAATAATCCCGTACCCAACATCGTTAACAGCAGGTGCAGGAACTTTTAAAATTACGGCTGCTACAAAAATTAGTGCCGATAATCGTTTTGGGAACGAGGTTTTGCAGTTCAATAAGCTTTTTAAGCAGGGTATGGGTGTTGGCTTGTCACCGGCAAAAACCGGGAGTATTGCTTTAAAATACGACGCTATGATTAGTGCGGAAGAAGGTTATAAACTGATCATCACCCCTAAAGGGCTAACGATAGCGGCTAAAACTCCAACAGGGATTTTTAGAGGGATAGAAACGATAAGGCAATTATTGCCTGCCGGGATAGAGGATGCAGGTGCAAAAAAACTAACAGCTTTAACTTTACCTGCGGTTAATATCGAAGACCAGCCCGCTTACGCCTGGAGGGGCATGCACCTGGACGTATCGCGGCATTTCTTTTCTATCAGTTACCTGCGCAAGTTTATTGATGTGATGGCGCTGTACAAGATGAACAAGTTCCACCTGCATTTAACCGACGACCAGGGCTGGCGAATAGAGATCAAGAAATACCCTAAGCTGACCACCGAGGGCGCCTGGCGTACGTTCAACTCCCAGGATTCGGCCTGTATGAAAAAGGCAAAGGATAACCCCGATTTTGTGATCGACCCGCAACATATCGTGCAAAAAAATGGTAAGACTATGTACGGCGGTTTTTACACGCAACAGCAAATGAAAGACCTGGTAGCCTATGCGGCTGCCAAACACATCGATATTATCCCCGAAATTGATATGCCGGGCCATATGATGGCAGCTATTAACTCGTACCCTTTCCTGACCTGCAACGGCGAAAATAAGTTTGGCGAGCTTTTTTCTTTACCTATTTGCCCGGCTAACGAAAGCACCTACGAATTTGCACAGAATGTGTTTACCGAGATCATGGATATTTTTCCGTCTAAATGCATCCACATAGGCGGAGATGAAGTAGACCGGACTGATTGGGGGAAATCGGTAGCAGTTAAGGAATTTATGAAACAGAACGGGATAAAAGATCTGGCCGGCCTGCATAGTTATTTCATTAACCGGATGGAAAAGTTCTTCAATTCAAAAGGCCGCAAATTGATCGGCTGGGACGAGATCATCGAGGGCGGTATTAGCCCTACAGCTATTGTAATGTACTGGCGCGGCTGGGTGCCCGATGCACCGGTTAAGGCGGCTAAGAATGGTAACACCGTGATCATGACGCCGGGCGAACCGCTTTACTTTGATAACCTGCCAGATAAAAATTCTATTTACAACGTTTACCATTTTAACCCGATCCCTAAAAAGCTCAACGCACAGGAAGCTAAGGCGATTATCGGTGCGCAGGCCAACATCTGGTCAGAAATGATCCCATCAGAAAACCGGGCCGATTATATGTTTATGCCCAGGATGACCGCCCTGGCAGAGCGCCTTTGGACGAACAATACCGATGATTATCAATCCTACCTAAACCGTTTAACACAGCAATACAAGCGGCTGGATAATTTAAAGGTGCACTACCGCCTGCCCGATCTGCCGAATATGATCACAGAGCGTGTTTTTATAGCAACCGACACTCTGAACATTAACAAGCCGATGGCGGATATGCAGATCAGGTTTACTACAGATGGTACCTTGCCGCAGGCAAATTCTACAGAATTAAAAACTCCGCTGGTGATTGCAAAGTCAGAGACTATTAAGGTAGCTGCCTTTACACCAATCGGCTCGCGCGGGGATATTTATACTATAAACTATAAAAAGCAAACCTATGCAGAACCTGTAAAGCCGGGAACGGTTACACCAGGTTTAAACAGCACTTATTATAAGGCATTTTTTAAACAAACCAGTTTAATCAGCAAAGCCAAAGGCGATAGTATATTTATTAGCAATAGCATCAGTGTACCTTCAACTGTAACGGCACCATCTTTTGCCATTACTTACCGCGGTTATATTGATGTGCCTGCGGATGGCGTTTATAGTTTTTACCTTACCTGCGATGACGGCGGCGTATTGAAAATTGCCGACCGTGTGGTAGTTGATAACGATGGTAACCACTCGGCCATAGAAAAGAACGGGCAGGTTGCCTTACGCAAGGGCTTGCAGAAGTTCGACCTTGATTTTATTGAGGGAGGCGGCGGCTTCAAGCTGATCCTGAAATATAGTTTAAATGGCAGCGAACCGGCAGAGATCCCGGCAAGCTGGTTCAAAAAATAATATACCTTATGAAAAATATTTTTCTTTCGGCCATTTTTCTGGCTTCGGCTTTAAGTGTAACGGCGCAGGTTGCACCAAAGCCATATGGGGTGTTGCCGACCCAACGGCAACTCAACTGGCAGGAAACGGATATGTACTGTATCGTGCATTTTAGCATGGCTACCTTTACTGATAAGGAATGGGGCTATGGTGATGAAGACCCGAAGATCTTTAACCCGAAGAACTTTAGCGCACTGCAAATTGTTGGTGCGGCAAAAGCCGGCGGTTTTAAGGGCATAGTTGTTGTTGCCAAACACCACGATGGTTTTTGCCTGTGGCCAACCAAAACTACAGATCATAATATCAGCAAAAGCCCTTACAAAAGCGGCAAAGGCGATATCCTGAAAGATTACCAATTAGCCTGCCAGAAACTCGGTATGAAAATGGCGGTTTACTGCTCGCCCTGGGACAGAAACAATGCCCTGTACGGCAAGCCGGAATACGTAACCAAGGTGTACCGCGAGCAATTGAAGGAACTGTATAAAAACTATGGACCCGTGTTTATGTCATGGCATGACGGTGCTAACGGTGGCGATGGCTATTACGGCGGCAGCCACGATGTACGCAAGATAGATCGGTCCACCTACTATGGCTGGGACACTACCTGGGCCATTACCCGTAAAATGCAGCCCGGCGCAGCCATCTTTGGCGATGTTGGCCCGGATGTACGCTGGGTAGGTAATGAAGAAGGGCACGCCGGCGAAACCTATTGGGCCACGTACACGCCACATGCACCCGAAGAGGGAAAGAAACCGGCCAATGGTTTCGTAAAAGATTATGAAGGCACGGAAGGCACCCGCAATGGCCAATACTGGATGCCTGCCGAATGCGATGTGCCTTTACGGCGCGGCTGGTTTTATCACGCCTCGCAGGATGGGCAGTCACGATCTGCTTACACACTGGTTGATCTTTACTATAAAAGCGTTGGCCGCGGGGCAGCGTTGGATCTGGGCCTCTCGCCGGATAAGGACGGAGTGATCACCAATGAGGATGTGAACATCCTAAAGCAATTCGGCAGTATCTTAAAGCAAACCTTTGCGGTTAATCTGGCTAAGGGGGCAAGTTTCAAAGCATCTAACCTCCGCGGTAATAACGCGGCTAAATACGGCACGGCTTTTTTAACAGATAATAGCCGCTACACCTATTGGGCAACAGATGATAAGGTAATCACCCCGGAATTAGTGGTGGATATGCACACCCCCAAAACTTTTAACGTAATTCGCCTGCGCGAGAATATAAAGTTGGGCCAGCGGATAGAAGGCGCTGCTTTTGATGCCTGGATAGATGGTGCCTGGAAAGAGATTGCAACTGTGCCAAGTGTTGGTGCAAACCGTTTAGTGCGCTTGCCCTACAATGTTACAGCAAGCAAGTTACGATTACGGATAACCAAATCGCCGGTAAGCGTGGCCATCAGCGATTTTGGGGTGTTTAAAGAACCTTCTCATTTGGTTGCCCCGATTATTAAAAGGAATATCAAAGGCGAAGTAAATATCTATACCGAGGCACCCGTTAGCAGCATTCGTTACACCACCAATGGCAGCGAGCCAACTACTAATTCGTCGGCTTTCACAGCCCCGTTTTTATTGCCTGATGGCGGCTTGGTAAAAGCCAAAAGTTTTGAGGGCAATCAGAGTGCTGCCACTACAGCCACGTTCAGTTTATCTAAACAAGGCTGGAAGGTAGAAACTAACGAAGCAAACGGTAACCGCGCGGTAGATGAGGATGATAACACGTTCCTGTCATCGTCATCTTCAACCATCATAGTTGATATGGGCGCGGAGAAGTTAATCTCTTCCTTCACCTATTTGCCAAGGCAGGATAAGAAAACTGAAGGTATGGTAAGTGGTTACGCATGGGCAACAAGCACCGACGGCGCTAATTGGCAAACCGTAGCCGAAGGCGAATTTTCAAATATTAAATCAAACCCGGTAGAGCAACTGGTAGCGTTAAAATCGCCGGTAAAGGCGCGCTACTTTAAATTGACGGCAACCAAAGTGATCTCGGGTGAAGGCATAAGCGCAGCCGAACTGGGTGCATCAAAAAACTAATTATAGCTATAACACTTAATGAAACGCAAATTCATTTTTACACTGATCATAGCAACTGCTGCAAGCCAGTTGTTTGCCCAAAATAAGGCTAAACCGCAGTTAACACAATATGTAGATCAACTCATTGGCACAGGCTTTCACGGGCACGTTTTTGTTGGGGCTAATGTACCTTTCGGTGCGATACAGTTAGGCCCCACGCAACTTTCAAAAGGGTGGGACTGGTGCTCGGGCTACCATATCTCCGATTCGACCATCATTGGCTTTCAGCATACCCACCTCAGCGGTACCGGTATTGGCGACCTGGGCGATATTTCTATCATGCCTACAACCGGCGCGGTTAACGTAAATAAAGGTGATATTAAAAACCCGCAGGCGGGGTACTTCTCGCTGTTCAGTCATAAAGATGAAGTGATCAAGCCGGGGTATTATAGTGTTAAGTTAAAAAAGTATGATATCAGGGCGCAGCTTACAGCAACGAACCGGGTGGGCTTTCATCAATATACCTTCCCGGCTGCAAAGCAAGCCAATATCCTGATCGACCTGGCAGAAGGTATCGCCGATATCCCGACGGAGACCTACATTAAACAGGTAAACAGCACCACGGTAGAAGGTTACCGCTATTCAAGGGGATGGGCGCGCGCGCAACGCATCTATTTCACAGCGGTGTTCTCTAAACCCATTACCAAATTTGCGGTTTACGACAGTACTGCCCTGCAAAAGGGTTTAACAGCTACAGGACAAAAGGTAAAGGGTGTTTTATCGTTCAGTACTACCGCAGGTGAAAAAGTATTTATCAAAGTAGGTATCTCGCCTGTAAGTACAGCTAATGCCTTGTTAAACATCAATACTGAATTACCGGGATGGGATTTTAATAAAGTTGTAGCTGATGCCAATAACAGCTGGAACAAAGAGCTGCAAAAGATCGAGATCAAAACGGATTCTTTATCACAACTCAAAAAGTTTTATACGGCTTTGTATCACACCATGATTGCCCCATCAACTTTTAATGATGTAAACGGCGATTATTGGGGGGCAGATAAACAGGTGCACAAGGGTGAATCTTTTACCAATCTGACTACGTTTTCTTTATGGGATACTTACCGCTCGGCAAACCCGCTTTATACCATTATGCAGCCCGAGCGCGTGAGTAATATGATCAATACCATGCTGGCTATTTACAAAGAGCAAGGCAAACTCCCGGTATGGCATTTGATGGCGAATGAAACTAACACCATGGTGGGCAACAGTGCTGTAGCCGTTGTGGCGGATGCTTATTTGAAAGGCTTCAAAGGTTTCGATGCTAAACTTGCCTATGAGGCAGTGAAAGCCACCCAGATGCAGGACAAGCGCGGCCTTAAATTTGTAAAAGAATTAGGCTTTATACCTGCCGATAGTACCGTAGAATCGGTAGCGATGGGACTGGAATATTCCATTAACGATTGGTGTATTGCACAAATGGCCAAAAAAATGGGAAATACAGCTGATTACCAATATTTTAGTAAACGTGCTAAAAATTATCAGAACTATTTTGATAAGCAAACCGGCTTTATGCGGGGTAAGGTATCGGCAACGCAATGGCGCACACCGTTTAGTCCGTTTGAATCGCGCCACGAGCAGGATGATTATACAGAAGGAAACGCCTGGCAGTACACCTGGCTGGTACCGCATGATGTGGAAGGCCTGATTGCCTTACAGGGCGGCGAAAAGCCTTTTAGCAATAAGCTTGATTCGTTGTTTATTGCCAAAGGCGATCTGGGTAAAGAACACTCACCGGATATTTCGGGGTTAATCGGCCAATACGCGCACGGTAACGAGCCGAGCCATCACATTGCTTATTTATATGCCTACGTGGGCCAGCCCTGGAAAACTGCCGACAAGGTTCGCTATATTTTGGATAACTTTTACACCACAAAACCCGACGGGATAATTGGCAATGAGGATGTCGGCCAAATGTCGGCATGGTATGTTTTATCTGCCGTTGGTTTTTACCCGGTCAACCCTGCAAATGGTACTTACGTGTTTGGCAGCCCACGTGTAAACGAGGCTACCATAACTTTACCTACCGGTAAAAAGTTTCACATCGTGGTTAAAAACAACAGCACAGCTAATAAATATATTCAAAGTATAACCATGAACGGCAGCGCTTACACTCATAATTATTTGGCACACACTGCAATCACAGCAGGCGGCGAAATGGTGATTACCATGGGGGCAAAGCCGGGCAGTTTCGGCACGCAAACCGCGGACAGGCCACACTCCGTAAATTAACTGCATCGTTTATAAAGGCTTGCAAATTTTAGTATGAGATTTACACAGATATTGTTTGCAGGCCTTTTTATATCTACCGGGTTCATCGGTCTTAACGCTTTCACCAACAAAACTAAAAAGCATAAGCAAGCCAATGACGGCAAGGCGTTGTTTACAACCTATTGCTCGTCATGCCATTTACTGCCCGATCCGGCAAGCTTGACCAAGCAGATCTGGAAATTGCATGTGTTGCCGGTTATGGCCAGCCGTATGGGCATCATTTACCCTAATTACGATCCGCTGCGGGGCTTATCGCCGGACGAGAAGTTGATCGTCAATAAAAATAACATCATCCCCACCGAACCCGTTTTATCTGATGCGGAATGGCACAAACTGGAGCAATACGTGATCAGCAACGCGCCCGATACGGTGATTGCCGATCCGTCTCGGATTACAAGAAACGCTCCCTTAACACAATTCACAAGGGAAGATGTACAGGTTGATCTGCAAAGCCCGTCGTTGATCACCGGGTTAAAATACAACGATCAAACGAAAACACTTTGGATAGGCAATTATTTCAATACTGTGTTTTGCTGGGATTACAAAGCGGGGGTAACCAAAACCATCGAAAGCAAAAGCCCGGTAGTTGATTTTAATTTTTACAAAGGCGATACTTACTTTACCCAAATAGGAAAATTATATCCTACCGAATTAAGTACCGGCAGCTACGCTAAACTGGATGGACAGGTTGGCACGCCTATACTGAACAACTTACACCGGCCTGTAAATACCGTGATGGACGATCTGGACGACGATGGTGTACCCGAAGTGGTGATTTGCAATTTTGGCAATAAAACGGGCTCGCTATCGCTTTTTAAGAAGCAAAAAACCGGCAAATATACTGAAGAGGTTTTACTGCCTGTAGCAGGTGCAATTAAGTGCTTTGTACAGGATATGGATGGTGATGGTAAGAAAGATATCATCGCGATGTTTTCGCAGGGCGACGAAAGTGTTTACATCTTTTACCAGAAGCCCGGACTGAAATTCAAGGCCAAAAGAGTTTTACGGTTCCCGCCTAATTACGGCACTACCGATATGGTTTTGGTAGATTATAACCATGATGGCCTTACCGATATTGTAACCGTGCATGGCGATAATGCCGACTACTCCAATATTTTAAAATCTTATCACGGCATCCGCTTGAATATTAACCAGGGCAATGGTGTTTTTACCGAAAAATATTTTTACCCCATGTATGGGGGAACGCGAGTAGTAGCAGACGATTTTGATAAAGACGGAGATATTGATTTTGCCGCCAGTGCCTTTTTTCCTGATTTTGGGCCGCTGATAGATGAATCTTTTATTTACCTGGAAAACAAGGGCGGGGTTAATTATAACTTTAAATCGTACATTTTAAAAAGCAACGTACCCTTAAAAAGCCTAACGCTCGAGAAGGCAGATATTGATGGCGACGGCGATATGGATATTATCGCCGGTAATTTTGCCCAAAGCCCCGGCAGCGTACCGCCGCAACTTGACCAAAAATGGAAAGAAGCTAAATACGGGCTGGTTATTTTTTTAAATCAGTATATCAGGTAATTAAAGCTTTAGTGCACCGCTATAAATGGAGTTCAACGTAGGTAAATAGTTTTTTCAAGGGATTATCCATTTAATTTTTATAATCGACCGTACCCACCCATTTGCCGCCGCTTAATATGGTGGTGTACTGATCGCCTGCTTTTTTAAGTGCTGCTTTTTTGTGGTTTAATTCAAGCCGGGCTATTTCATGCTCTCCGTTAAGTTTTAGCGTGGCCGTTACGCCCTTTGGCACATCTGCAGTAAAAGTCATTCCGGTATCAGTTTTTGTCCAGGCAACGGCTACATTGCCAAATTCAGTGCCCACATTTCCACTGGCATATTTTAGATCGCCCAGGTGTGGTTCTATAACTATTTTTTTGGTCCAAACCGGGCCATCGGGCCTTACGCCTAAAACATACGAACTCAGGAAATAGGCCGGGTGGATACCATATATATGAACTTTACTGCCTTCTTCAAAATAATGTTCCCAGGCGGTTTGCCAGTCGTAATCAAGCGCGGGCTGCCAGCGCTCACGTATCATATCCAGGACCTTTTCATCAGTTTTAACCTTGTTTTCGGCATACATCTGTTTAAAACTGTAGTAATAGGTCATAAAGCAATATGGTTTATCCCATTTGCCTTTCATAAATTGTTTCACACTATCTAAACGTGCCGCCGGTACAACAGCCTGATCTACAGCAAAAACGGCTGCTTCAAAGGTTGGCTCGGCGTAACCGTCTTTTATGCTGATGTTCATGTGCTGCGCCGCGAATAGCTTTTTTGCAGCTGCCTCATCATCCATATAACCACTGTAGTAAGTGCCTTTGCTTTTATCCCATAAATGCTTGTTTATAGCCACGCGAAGTTTGGTTGCCGCATTGGCTAAAAACGTAGCTTCTTTGTTTTTTCCTATCACTATGCCCAGGTAGGCGGCATCTGCAAGTGCTTTATATATAAAAGCATTTAAACCCGTGCCTTCGCAAACCTGGTAACGTAAGGGGTTGGTAGATACTTCCCATTCCCTTGCCTTAACTAGGCCGCGTACTGTACGGCGCGCCAAAAACCAGTTTAACTGCCGGGTTATGGGCACCCATAATTCTTTTATAAAGGCTTTATCGCCCGTAGTTTCATAATATCTGCGGGCACCTTCTACCCAGTCGCAGGTCCTGTCTTCCATATAACCATGAATATCCCATCGGTCTGATGCTGTATGCGCTTTCACCCGTCCGTCGGGCGTTTGGGTTAATGCGGTACGGCGCAGCATTTCTTTTAACAAACGGGCATCGGCATACATTTTCTTTCCGTTAAGATCGGGGCCCTGCATGGCTGTGCGGGTTACGTCGAAGGCAGGCGGGTCGCAATCCATCCACTCTACTCTTTCGCGGTCGGCGCAATCATCGTAAGCATCTTCACTCAATATCTGTAACGACCGGGTGAGCCTGTCCCAAAGGGTATTGAGCATTTTGTCGCTGCTGGTAAAGCTGCCGGTACGTTTAAATGGATACCGCCGCTCGGTTACGCTCAGCCTGTTTAATTTTAATTCGCCATTGGCCGTATAAATAGTAAAGTGTTTGATGCCGTATGTATCGTAGGTGGTATAATTTTGCAATCCGTTGCGAGTAGTGTATGAGTTGTTCAGCTCGCCATCTTTATCAAATAAGCGCAAAACGACCCCTTCTTTTGCATCCAGATCTAAATTCAGGTAGGCCTGGTAATAATCGGGCAGGGTTACTTTGAGCGTATCGCCTTTTTTTATGGTTAGCGGCAGTTGGCCATTAGCTGGTTTACCATTAATAGTCAAATTACTGATTACCGTTTCCTGCTGAAAGGGGAGTTCCTGCTTACGAAGAGGAAAGAAATTAGCCACGTTTTTAACTTTGACAGCATTGTCCCACAGCTCATCGTTAAACGTGCCTGAGGTATAACCTGTAGGCATTTTACGGGCATCAATATTCTCACGGATTGATGACCATGCAAAGGGCCGCTCGGTGTAAGATAGTTCGGGCATTACCTTCCAGCTCGCGTCCGTTTTTATTTGCCGGTTGGTAGCGCCTTTAAGTTCTATCAGCGCGGTAAAGCCAGCTTCATGAGCCATTATTTGCCCGGTGTGGTCAAAGCGGTGTACTACAACTACAACGGTATTGGTGCCTTTTTTAAGGTAGGATGATATATTAGCGTTGGCGTATTGTGGCCCTTTGTTTTCAAAACGGACAGGGCCGCGCATAAGGTATTCTCCATTAATAAAAACTGCGAAACGATTATAGGCGAATAGGTTAAGTGTTGCAGGCGCTTTGGTATCGGTGAGGGTAAAGCTTTTTCTAAAAACTACATGCAGATCCCCCCTTTTAGTAGTGTCGACTGCATTCCAGATATAACTTTTATCCAGAATTTTTGAAACCCTGTCTTGTGCGTTTGCCACCATCGAAAATGCGAACAATAAGAGCCCGACACCGGAACAAACTACGTTTTTATACCTGTGATACGTCATTCTTTAGGGATATTGTTTAGGTTGAATGTTATATTTTAGCGACACTTATTATGCCCGGTTTCCGTTACCACGATTTATAAAAAAGCACATTATAACAGCCGTGTACAGGCAAATCGCTCAAATATGGTAAATACCCGCGGCTATTTTAACAGATTGTCATTTTGTACAATTGTTTTATCAAAATGGATATTTAACCCGCAAGCTATTTTAATAAATTTGATCTTGTAAACCAATGTATTTCCGGGCTTAACCTGCACTGAATCAAATTATTTAATCGAAAATTTTTACCTGCCGGTATAGGTGCATGTCAACCAAATATTGCCCGGCTTTTATCAAATCAAATGCGCTTAGTAGCTAAAAAGATATTTTTACTATGCACCCTGTTCTGTGGGATTAGCGCTGTGGCCTATGGTCAGCTACTTCCCGTAAAGATGGCTTGCGAGCTGCGTAACGAGCCGCTGGGGATAGATGTTGAAAATCCTACCTTCAGTTATGTTATTAAAGCCGGTGACAACCGCCGGGGCGTTGTACAAACAGCCTACCAGGTGATAGTTGCCGGTACACCTGATTTCAAAGCCGGTAACAACATGTGGGATTCAAAGAGGATCGACACCGATCAGATGGCCTACATCCGTTATGCGGGAAAGCCATTATTGTCTGGCCTGCGGTACTGGTGGAAGGTGCGTATCTGGGATGAGAAAGGCCGGATATCTGCCTGGAGCAGCCCTGCCAGCTTTACAATGGGCATATTACAACGTACCGAATGGAAAGCACGCTGGATAAGTGCCGCCGGTGCCGATAAATATGCTTTAAGCCCAGTGGGGTATAAATCGGCAGATGCTGCAACTGAAGGTGCTGAAAAATGGGTACAGGTAGATCTGGGTAGCTTACAAGCCTTTTCTGAAATTTTATTGTATCCGCTTTTTTATGCTGATAGGGGTGGCTATGGCTTTCCTCGCCGGTTTAAAATATTAGTTGCAAATGACCCTGAGTTTAAAACAGCAAAAACCATTGCAGATTTTACAGGTGCCGATTTTAACGTACCACGGTATGCGCCGGCGCATGTTTATAAAGGCTATGCCAGGGCGCGGTACGTTAGGGTTGCGGTGACCAAACTGGCCCGCATTAATGATGGCTTTGCTTTCGCCTTAAGACAGCTAATGGTGATGTCCGCAGGTCAGAATATCGCATCGGGTCGGCCCATTAAAGCCACAGACAGTGATGAAAGTAACGGGTTTAATAAAAGCAGGCTTACCGACCGCGTGCGGGATGAAAAAGCTTCTCCTAATTATTCCTCCATACTGTTACGTAAAGATTTTAAAGTAAAGCCTCGTTTGGTAAGTGCAGTTGTATGCGTTAGCGGCCTGTCGGCTTTTGAGTTAACGGTTAACGGCAAAAAGGTAAGTAAAAATTTATTCAGCCCCGGGTGGACGGACTATAGAAAAACGGTCTTGTACGACACTTATAATGTTACCCCCCAACTAAAAAGTGGTTCAAACGCGCTGGGCATCATATTAGGTAACGGTATGTACAATATTCAGCCCGATACTTTGCGCTATGTAAAGTTCATCAACACGTTCGGGCCGGCAAAGGCTATCGCCCAATTAAGATTGGAGTATGCGGATAAAACTGTGCAGTGGGTAAACACCGACAAAACCTGGCAGGTAACACCCGGCCCGGTAACCTACAGCAATTTGTATGGCGGCGAGGATTATAACGCCAATTTACAGCCGAAAGGTTGGGATAAGCCCGGCTTTAAAACAACCACCAGCTGGCGTAAAGCGATAGAAACTGAAGGCCCCGGCGGTGTGTTAAAGGGGCTATCTTGCTCGGCACCGCCAATAACCGCAATAGATACTTTAAAACCTTTTAAGATCACAAAGGTAAATGCAAACATTTTTATCTACGATTTTGGCCAGAATGCTTCCATGATGCCATCACTTAAAGTTAGTGGGCCAAAACGGTCATACGTGCGGCTGATCCCGACGGAGTTATTGGGCACGGACGGACTGGCAGATCGCCGCTCGGCCACGCAGGATGGTGTACGGCCCGCCTGGTGGCAGTACACTTTAGCGGGCAACGGTGCCGAGAGCTGGTTTCCCAAATTCTTTTACCAAGGTGCCCGCTATCTGCAGGTAGAACTTTACCCCTCGGCAAATGGCGGCCTGCCTCAGATAGAACAGTTAAATGATGTAATCGTCCACTCCGCGTCAACGCCTGTCGGTAGCTTTAAAAGCTCGAACGAGCTGTTTAATAAAACATATAGCCTGGTACGCTGGGCACAGCGCAGTAATATGATGAGCTTTATGACCGATTGCCCGCAGCGCGAAAAAATGGGCTGGCTGGAAGAGAATCATTTAAACGGCCCTGCTTTAAGGTATAATTTTGATATGGCCCCGCTGTTTCGCAAAAGTATGAATGATATGGCCGATGCGCAACTGGATAACGGCCTGGTACCTAATATTGCACCTGAGTATTTTATCGCGGGCTCGCCTGCGCTTACCAATGCTTTCCGTAACTCGGCCGAGTGGGGGAGTTCTTTTATTATCGTGCCCTGGCAGCAGTATCTTTTTTCGGGAGATATCTCTCTTTTAGAACGCTATTACAGCCGGATGAAAAAGTATCTCGGCTTCTTATCTGCAGCAGCCAAAGACGATATTATACCTATAGGCTTGGGCGATTGGTATGATATAGGGCCAAAAGAACCTTGGGGGTCGCAGCTTACACCTGTTTCTTTTACCGGCACCGCTGTTTATTATTACGATAACTGGATAATGTACCGCATTGCAGAGCGGTTAAATAAAAAGGAGGATGCTATAGCATTCAAAACATTTTCAGAAAATATAAAGACTGCCTTTAACAAAACCTTTTACAACGCGCAAACCGGCGTTTATGCTACCGGATCGCAAACTTGCGCGGCTATGCCCTTGTTTTTTAACATAGCAGAACCGCAGAACCGGCCGCACCTGTTAAATGCATTGGTAAAGGATATCCGCAGCCACAATAACAGTTTTACCACGGGCGAAGTTGGCTATCGGTTTTTACTGCGGGCGCTGGCAGATGAAGGCCGGTCTGACGTAGTATTCGATATGAACAACCAGGCAGACAGGCCCGGCTACGGCTATCAGTTAAAAATGGGTGCCACCAGCCTTACCGAAAAGTGGGATGCAGGGGTGGGTAACTTTGGGTCGCAAAATCATTTTATGTCGGGCCAGATCAATGAATGGTTCTTTAACGATCTGATCGGGATCCGACCAGACGAAGCCGGCCCCGGCTTTAGGCAATTTGTGATCAAACCGGCTTTATTAAAAGAGCTGGATTGGGTAAGAGGATCATATACAGCTGTAAGCGGTGATATAAAATGCGAATGGAAAAGGGCTAATGATGCGGTAACAATAGCAGTTACCGTACCGCCCAACACACTGGCAACCATTTATCTGCCCACTTCGAACGAAAAAAATATAATGGAAGGCGATAGGAATATAGCAGGTGCGGAGGGCATAAGCCTCCTGAAAAAGGACAAAGGAGTCCTTGTTTATCAGCTAAAGTCTGGTAGTTATAATTTTACTATTAAAGAATAACACTTGGTAAAGCCATCACATTCAGATCAGGCTATCGGTTTGAAAATGATGAGTACGCAAATAAGGATTATATATAAACGTATATGCAGCAAAGTACTTTAAAAATTGGATTGTTCGGCATCGGCCTGGAGGTTTATTGGGAACAGTTTAATGGGTTGAAAGAAAGATTGGAAGGGTATCTGGCCGTTGTGGAAGCAAAAATCAGCCAGGTTCATCCGGCGGTAGTAAATCTGGGACTGGTAGACTCGCCCGACAAAGCCTTTGCTGCGGGTGTTACATTTAAAAAGGAAGACGTTGATATCATATTTTTATACGTCACCACCTACGCGCTATCTGCCACGGTTTTACCTGTAGTGCAGCGGGCAAAAGTACCCGTGATCATTCTAAACCTTTCGCCCGAAGCCGCGATCGATTACCAGGCCTTTAATAGCATGAATGATCGGAAGCAAATGACAGGGGAGTGGCTGGCCTATTGCTCGGCTTGCCCAGTGCCAGAGCTGGCTAATGTTTTTAACCGAACGGGTATCAAATTCCACCAGGTTACAGGTATGCTGCACCACGATCCTGAATGCTGGGATGAAGTAGCCGAATGGATAGAAGCTGCCCGCGTGGCCCATACCATGGCTTTTAACCGCCTGGGTTGCATGGGGCATTATTATAGCGGCATGCTGGATATTTATACTGACCTAACCCAGCAATACGCTGCTTTTGGCGGCCATATCGAATTACTTGAAGTAGATGAGCTGGCTGCTTTGCGCCGTAATATCAGTGATGCCGCTATCAGGGAACGGGTGCAACTATTTGGCGATAAGTTTGAAATAATGGACGGCTGTACCCAGGAAGAACTGGAACGAGCCGCCCGTACCTCGCTGGCGCTCGATCAGTTGGTTGAAAATCATCAATTAGGGTCGTTGGCCTACTATTATAAAGGCACCGGTAATGCCGATAATGAGGATAGCATCAGCTCCATTATTTTGGGTAATTCTTTACTTACTGCCAGGGGCATCCCGGTAGCAGGCGAGTATGAAATAAAGAATGCACAAGCCATGAAGATAATGGACAGCTTTGGCGCGGGCGGATCTTTCACAGAATATTACGCCATGGATTTTGCTGCCGATGTAGTACTAATGGGTCATGATGGGCCCGGCCACATCGCCATTGCAGAGGGTAAAACAAAGGTAAGGCCATTAGAAGTGTACCACGGTAAAGTAGGTAAGGGCTTATCGGTAGAAATGTCTGTAAAGAATGGCCCGGTTACATTACTATCTGTAGTAGAGCAGGCCGGCGGTAAACTCATGCTGCTGGTTGCTGAGGGCGAATCGGTACCGGGGCCTATCTTGGAAATAGGCAACACCAACAGCCGTTATAAATTCGATATCGGGGCGCGTAAATTTGTAAATAACTGGAACAGTTACGGCCCGGCGCATCATTGTGCCGTGGGTGTTGGCCATATCGGCAGCAAGCTGCACAAACTTGGCCAGCTTCTTAATATTGATGTGATACAGGTTTGTTAAGATTGAGGTTAGGGCTTGAGCGTAGTTTGTGGTGAGTGATAATAGTACTGCGGATACACTATCGGTGTTAAAATTTAATAGTTATATCATTTTATACAATTGAATTGCCATTTTATATATCCTTTTTGCCTTTACACTATCTTAAATTTGAAAAGAACGAAGTAGCCCGATCTGTAGTGGCACTTTTTTAGTAAGCCAATTATAATAAATTTTATTGCCACCATTTTAATTGATCATTCAACATGTTATTAATTTAATTTAACGTATGGGGAAGGAATAAGGAAAAAAATAAGCAGGTATTGTTATACCTGCTTAATCCAATGAGTTGTATTGCCTGCTGGAATAGATAATGCAATCATTTAGTTAATCCATTAATTAACCTAATTCAAAATTATGATTTTTTTTACAAAAAGAACTCCCTACACGGGGGCAAGCATCCGTATTGCCTGTACTTTTTTACTTCTTTTATCTTTGATAGTAAATAGTGCCCAGGCATTGGTAGCTAATCACAACCTAAACCCAATTGCATTTGAAGTTTCCGGAACAGTTACTTCAGAAACCGGCGAAGTGCTGGTTGGTGTAACTGTGAGCGAAAAGGGGACTCCCAATGGTGTGTCTACCGATGTTAACGGCAAATTCAAATTAAACGTGCGCGATGGCAATGCAACGCTGTTGGTACGCTATATCGGTTTTCAAACCAAAGAGGTGGCCGTGAACAACAGCGCAGTTATTAATATAAAATTGGCAAACGACGAAAGAAAACTCAACGAAGTTGTTGTTGTAGCCTACGGATCACAAAAAAGAGGTGACATCACAGGTGCTGTTACGTCAATTAAAGCTGATGATGTAAAAGATGCGCCGGTAACCCAGTTCACGCAAATGATACAAGGAAAAACCCCCGGTGTGCAGGTAAACCAAACTACAGGTATACCGGGCCAGGGCATGTCTATCCGTATCCGCGGAGCGGTAACATTTTCTGGTAGTGGCAGCTCTCAGCCCTTATATGTAGTTGATGGCGTTCCACTTGTGAGTGATATCAACAACATTAACCCCGATGAAATTGAAACGTTCACCATATTGAAGGATGCATCATCTACCGCTTTGTATGGTTCAAGGGCTGCCAATGGTGTTATCATCATCACTACTAAACATGCAAAAGCCGGGCAAAATTCATTAACCTTCAACGCATTTTACGGTGTACAAACTGTGCCGCAAAAAGGGCGGCCTGATGTAATGAATGCCGTTGAATTTGCGCAGTATGAGCAAGATGTATTTAAAGAGCAGGACCGGATAAACCGTGCGAATGGAGGCACAGGAGTAGCCATCCCTGTCGAGTACCAAAACCCGTCGCAATATGCAGGCAAGGGTACCGATTGGTATAACGTTTTGTTACGAAACGCACCAATTCAAAGCTACAACCTGGCATTAAACAGCGGAACGGAAAAATCCACAACTACCGCTACAATAGGTGTGCTCAACCAGGATGGTGTGCTGGTTGCTTCCAACTACAAAAGATACTCTGCGCGTGTCAATTCGGAGTACAAGTTTAACAGTAAAATTACGGTAGGGTTGAATGTAGCGCCAACTTACGAAAAGCTTGCCAACACCAACACTGACGGTAATATTTTTGGAGGTGGTATCATTCAAAATGCGATTACCAGCTCTCCAATATCGCCTGTGAGGAATCCTGATGGTTCGCTTACTTTAACCTCGCAGTCGCCCGGCCTTTTTGGTAACCCAAACTGGTACCGCGTTGCAACAGAAAACAAAAACAATACACAAAAAGGGCGTTTGTTATCTAATGGTTATGCTAATATCCAGATTATCAAAGATCTGAATTTCCGTACTTCGTTGAATATCGATTATGTTAATGAGCAAAACCAAACCTGGAGCCCATCTACATCGGGCGGTTTGTTTGCCCCGCCGCCAAATCAGGCTTCTGCAAGTGCATATAGTAACATTTACTACTCATGGCTGGCAGAGAATACCCTGAATTACAAACATAGCTTTGGCGATCATAATTTTGACGTATTGGTAGGTTATACCGCCCAAAAATATCACCAGGATTTTAACTCCCAATCGGGCTTTGGTTTTCCTAACGATAATATACCGTCACTGGCGGCTGCTACACAGTTTAATACGCCAACAACAAGCATCCAGGAATGGTCGCTGGCATCCTTTGTATCACGTTTAAACTATAACTACAAAAATAGATACCTGGTTTCTGCATCATTCAGAAGAGACGGTTCATCCCGTTTTGCGCCCAATACTAAATATGGTAATTTCCCGGCGGTATCTGTGGGTTGGAATGTTTCTCAGGAGCAATTTATGCAAAACATCCCGGCAATATCCGATCTGAAACTGCGTGCAGGTTATGGTGTTAACGGTAACTTTAACATTCAAAACTATGGCTTTATACCTAACACGCAAACAACCAATTACAGCTTTAACGGAGTGCTTACCCCCGGTACATCCATCGCTAATATCGGTAACAACAATTTAAGCTGGGAAAAATCAAAGCAATTGGATATCGGGGCTGATTTCAGCCTGTTTAAAGGCCGTATAAGCGTTAGTTACGATTACTTCCACAAAACCACCTCTTCGCTGTTGTACCAGATCAACGTTCCCCGCGAATCAGGTTTCTCAAGTATAGCTGATAATGTTGCCAAGCTGCAGTTTAAAGGGCACGAATTTTCTATCACCAGTCAAAATTTGGTAGGTCCTGCTTTAAGATGGTCAACGAATTTCAATATCAGTTTTGTACGCAGCAAGATCCTGGATTTAGGCCCATACGGCACCAGTTTGCCAAGAGATCCAAATGGTGCTAATATAGAAATGATAGGCCAGCCGCTGGGTATGTTCTATGGCTACAAATTTATAGGTGTTTATAAAAATCAGGCCGATTTTGACGCCTCGGCAAAATACACAGGCAGCGATTCGCCATCACAGGTTGGTACGGTAAAATATGCTGATACCAATGGCGATGGTATAATAGATGCAAGGGATAAAACCATTATTGGTAACCCTAACCCCGATTTTACCTACGGTATGACCAACAACCTTACCTACAAGAACTTCGATTTTGGCGTTACCGTATCAGGCGCTTATGGTGGCGACTTGCAAAACCGTACGTTAGAGTACACCCAGAATCTGGACGGTGTGTTTAACGTAACGAAAGATGTAGCTAACCGCTGGAAATCTGAAGCTGACCCGGGCGATGGCGTGCATCCACGAATCGTGGTAGGTACCGCTCTGGCCCGTAACACCAATTCACGGTGGGTAAGCGATGGTAGTTTCCTTACGGTTAAGAACGTAACATTAGGCTATTCTATCCCAATGAAAAACAATAATTATATCAAGAGCATACGTGTTTACACCAGCGGCCAGCAGTTGATCGTATTTACCAAATATAAAGGTGCCAACCCCGAAGTAAGCGGTGTTGAAGGCAGCAGCGTTGTTAATATCGGTATAGACAATACCTCATACCCGGTGCCGCGCACCATCAGTTTTGGTGTAAATGTTAATTTAAAATAAATATATAATCATATAATTATGAGAACTAGGATATTATTAGCAGGCGTATTGGCATTAAGCTTATCTGCCTGTAAAAAAAGCTTTATAGAATTAGTACCGAAAACGACTGTAACCGAGGCAACTTTCTTTAGAACTGCCGATGATTATACCCAGGCGGTTGTAGGCTCATATGTACCACTGCGCAGCATCACCAACGATGCTTATGTGATGGGCGAAATGCGGTCAGACAATGCTACTTATTTTGCCAGCCCCGGCTTGCAGGGCGGCCAGTTTAGCGATAAATGGAACATTTCGGGCTTTTTGGATATCGCGATCAATATGAACGGCACCAATAAATACGCCAGCTGTTATGTTGGCATAGCCCGTACCAATGCCATATTAGACCGAATAGATGCATCAACAATAGATGCTGCCGTAAAAGCTAATTTAAAAGGGCAGGCACAGTTTCTGCGCGCTTATTATTACTTTGAACTGGTGCAGTATTTTGGTGGCGTACCTTTGCATTTAAAGGAGGTAAGTTCAGTAGCCGAAACTGCCCTGCCACGCTCATCTGCAGATGATGTATACAAACAGATCATAGCTGATGCAACAAGCGCGGCAAGTTTATTGCCCGCAAAACAAACTACATTAGGCATGGTAACGCAGGGTTCTGCAAAAACATTGCTGGGTTACGTTTACATGACGCTTAAACGCTACCCCGAAGCCGAAACTGCATTAACAGATGTAACTAAGCTTGGCTACAGTTTAGTGCCTAACTATGCCAATATATTCGCATCCCGCAATACGGCTGAATCTATTTTCGAGGTGCAGTATTTAGAAGGTCCACAAGGGCAGCAGGGTAATTTTGCGTTTCAGTTTGCGCCTAATATTTCAAATGTTAAAAACATTTTAGGCCCATCTGGCGACAATAAGACTACCGGCGGATGGAATAAGCCCACCCCAAATCTGATTGCAGCTTATGAAACCGGCGATACCCGTAAAAATGCGTCTATCGGCTTCAGCTATATAGACGGAGATGGTAACACGGTAACCGATACTTATTGCAAAAAATACACACACGGGCCGTATGCAAACTTTAATAATACCGGCGATGACTGGATAATTTATCGTTATGCAGACGTATTGCTCCTACTTGCCGAATGTTTGAACGAACAAGGCAAAGCCGGCCAGGCAATACCCTACCTTAACCAGGTAAGATCACGCGCGGGGCTGGCAGCAACGATAGCTGCAAACCAAGCCGATCTGCGGGTCGCGATTGCAAAGGAACGCCGTGTTGAGCTTGCATTTGAAAATCACCGCTGGCTTGATCTGGTACGTACCGGCCAGGCCATTAGCGTGATGACTGCCTTTGGGGCAACCATTAAAACACAGCAGCCATACCTGCCTGCAAACGCTTACACAAATATTACCCAAAACAGGTTAATATTTCCGCTGCCGCAAAGTGAGCTGGATATTAACAAGCAGTTGACACAAAATCCGGGCTATTAATAACTCAATACATATCATAACTTGCAACCCGTTGAACAAAAAATGTTTAACGGGTTGTGTGTTAATTAAATTTTAAGGGATGCAGAAGGCTACGATGTTTATTTTTTTGGTTTTGGCGGGACTCGGTTCATCCGCACAAACGTTGGTACATCAGTTAAAATGCGATTATCGCAAACAACCGTTAGGGATAGATAACCCGCGGCCTGTTTTACAATGGGCACTACAAGCTAATCGGCGCAATAGTGTACAAAAGGCCTACCGGGTATTGGTGGCCGACGACTCTGCCTTGTTAGCTAATAACACCGGTAACGTCTGGGATACCAAAAAGGTAAACTCCGCCCAATCCATCCAAATAAGCTACGCCGGTAAAACGCTACAGGCAGCAAAAACCTACTATTGGAAGGTGATGGTATGGGATAATTATGGTAACGCCACTGCATGGAGCAATGCAGGCAAATGGCAAATGGGCCTGTTAGCCAAAACCGACTGGAAAGCCGCGCAATGGATCGGCTATGAAAAAATGCCCGATTCGCTGCACATCGTACCAGCCACTGATAACCCCGGCGACAAAAGATGGAATACCGGCAAAGATGTGTTGCCACTGATGCGTAAAGAATTTCAGGTGGGTAAAACCATTAAAAAGGCCACCATTTTTGTAACAGGGCTTGGCCAGTTCGAACTTAATATTAACGGCAAAAAAGTTGGGGATCATTTTTTAGACCCCGGCTGGACGCAGTATAGCAAACATGCTTTATATGTAACTTTCGATATCACTAACCGGCTGCAAAAGGGCAGCAATGTGCTGGGCGTGATGCTGGGTAACGGGTTTTATTTTGTACCCGGCGAGCGTTATCGTAAGCTAAAGGGTGCCTACGGCTTCCCAAAAATGATTTGCCGCACATTGATAGAATATACCGACGGCACCGAACAAAATATAGTAAGTGACAACACTTGGAAGACTGCCCCCGGCCCCGTTACTTTCTCCAGCATATACGGCGGCGAAGACTATAACGCCACCTTAGCGCAAAGCGGCTGGGACAAACCCGGTTTTAACGACAGCAAGTTTAAAAAAGCAGTGATTGTTGACGGGCCGCCGAGTTTGGAAGCCCAGCAAGAAGAGCCGCTTAAAATTTTCGATAAGTTTGATGTTAAAAAGATCACGCAGCCTAAACCGGGTGTATGGGTGTATGATATGGGGCAAAATGCGTCGGGTATCCCTATGATAACTGTAAAGGGTAAACGCGGCGCGGTGGTTAAGTTAACCCCCGCGGAGCTTATTGACAATAATGGCCTGGTATTGCAGGCGCCTGTAGGGGCACCGGTGTACTTCAACTATACCCTCAAAGGCGATGGGGTAGAAAAATGGCACCCGCAATTTATGTACTACGGTTTCAGATACATACAGGTAGAAGGTGCGGTACCGGTAAGGGAATCTAACGAGGGTGACCAACCGATTATAACGGAGATGGCAAGTTTGCATACTCGTAACAGTGCGGCTACCATAGGGTCGTTTAGCTGTTCTAACGAGTTGTTCAATAAAACTTTTACGCTGATAGACTGGGCCATAAGGAGTAATACCGCAAGTATATTTACCGATTGCCCTCACCGCGAAAAACTGGGCTGGCTGGAAGAGGCACACCTGGTGGGCAGCTCGATCCGCTATAATTATGATATTGCCTCTTTGTGCCGCAAGATCATTAAGGACATGATGAATGCGCAAACTCCCGAAGGGCTGATCCCTGATATTGCGCCGGAATACACACTATTTGGAGGCGGTTTCCGCGATTCGCCCGAGTGGGGGAGTAACGGCATCATTATGCCCTATTACGTTTATCAGTGGTATGGCGATAAACAGGTGCTGGAAGAAAGCTACAGTATGATGACCCGTTATGCAGCTTACCTGGAGAAAAAATCTAAAAACCATATCCTCTATTTTGGCCTCGGCGATTGGTATGATATCGGCCCAAAGGATCTTGGCCCATCCCAGTTAACGCCGGCAGGTATTACCAGCACGGCTATTTACTACTATGATCTAACCTTGTTAACCAAAATAGCACATATACTGGGTAAGGCTGATGATGAAAAGGCTTACCGGGCCTTGGGCGTTCAAGTTAGGGCGGCCTTTAATAAAACCTTTTACAATGCAGATAAGGGCCAGTATGGTACCGGCAGCCAGGCAGCTAATGCTATGGCGGTTTACATGGGCCTGGTAGAGGATGTTAACAAGAGTAAAGTAATAGATATGCTGGTGAAAGATATCCGCGCGCACAATAATGGTATTACAGCAGGCGATATCGGGTACCGTTACCTGCTGCGTGTGCTGGACGATGCAGGCCGGTCTGATGTTATTTTTGATATGAACAGCCGCTCGGATGTGCCGGGTTATGGTTACCAGATTGCCCAGGGTGCTACCTCTCTTACCGAATCATGGGCGGGCAACCGGATCTCGTCCAACAATCATTTTATGCTGGGCCACCTGATGGAATGGTTTTACAGCGGCTTAGGTGGCATCAGGGCCGATACCAGTGCCAATGCCTTTAAAAAGATCATTATCCGGCCGGAAATTGTTGGCGATGTAACACAAACAAAGGCCAGCTTCGAGTCGCCTTACGGCACGATAAGCAACGAGTGGCATAAAAAGGAAGGGCTTTTTGCGATGATCGTTAACATCCCGGTGAATACTACAGCGGTTGTTTACCTTCCCGCCGATAGAGGTAGCAAAATAGCCGAAAGCGGTAAGGACATCGCCGTAAATAAGGATATCAAACTATTGGGGTATGAAAACGGAAAGGCGATGGTTCAAACAGGATCAGGCACGTATAAGTTTACGGTAACACCTTAAGTAACAAATTAGCATTAACAACTACCCAGTAAAAAAGTGAAACGGCCGCCTTTTAAAGGCGGCCGTTTTGTTTAAAATATTTGCTGCAGCTCGTTAAAAGAACCTGACGGAGGCACTATTAGCAGCATTGCACAATAGCAATTTGGGTTTACAAAGGTTTACATAATTTGAAGAGTATTTGATCATAAATAAATGATAATCAATTATTTAATTTCGTATTGTCGTTTTGTATGTAAACCCAATTATTGCCCATTTTTTTGGCGGGCGATCACCAATGCCATATGTTTATTCGGGCCCGTATAGCTGCCATTCTAAAAGTACCGGTTCTTCAATTTTATTTTCGATCAGCAAGCGGAAGTACCGCGCTGTAACAGGTTTAAAACCGGTTATATAGCCACTGCCACCGGTTGTGTTTTTAAG
Source organism: Mucilaginibacter glaciei (assembly GCF_014773245.1). Classification (GTDB taxonomy): domain Bacteria; phylum Bacteroidota; class Bacteroidia; order Sphingobacteriales; family Sphingobacteriaceae; genus Mucilaginibacter; species Mucilaginibacter glaciei. The sequence continues at coordinate 524,807 of NZ_JACWMX010000003.1, forward strand.
GATGCTTACCCATTTTTCGCCTTGTTTGTACTGTAACTCCATCTCTTGTTTTTTATTCTCCCAGGGGTGCCATGGTTCATCTAAAATCAATGTGGAGATAGGTACAGGCTTTTGCAGGTCAATTTCCAGCCATGCTTTTTTGTCGCCTTTGGCTGCCTGCCAGCGCGTGAAACGGTTGCCGTCGGTAAGGTTTTGAGGGGCGTTAGTGCTGTCTTTTTGCGACGAGGCTATTACCTTTTTACCAGACCCCGGCGATGGGGCAACTTGTGGATGCCCGACAAATTGTAAAACCACTACCCGATCAATTGAATCGGCTGCATTGGCGGGTATAATTATTACGTTGCGCCCGTTTATCAGGCTAACCTTTAACGCGCGTTTAGCAGCATCTGCGAGCAAGTAGGCATGGCTTACCTTGTTTTTCATGGGTACCACTAACCGGCCATCTGCAGGATTGTCAAACACGTGCAGGTATAATTTTTGCCCCTTGCGCGTAGCTCGCCCCCACGAAAGATAGGGGAAGGGACTGGCGGTAGTGCCATAAATGGATTCTTTGTTAACCTTTAGCCATTTACCAACAGCTGCCAGCCTGTCTATACTGGGTTGTGGTATTTCGCCGCGTGCATTGGGGCCAACGTTCAATAACATGTTACCTCCTTTGCTCACAACATCCGCAAGGTTGCGGATAAGTGTTTGAGGGCTTTTCCAGTTCTCATCGTATGATTTATAACCCCAGGTATCGTTCATCGTCATACACGATTCCCAATTGCGGCCGGGGAAACCAGTTGCCGGTACAAATTGCTCGGGGGTTTCCGTATCGCCGTCAAAACCGCCGCCCAAACGGTTATTGGTGATGAGCGCCGGATAGTTTTTAATTACGGCTTCAAATTTTTCGGCACGGGGGCGGGTCATGTCCTGCGGGGTATCCCACCACAAAACGTCTATCCCCCCGTAATTTGACAGGATCTCTTTCACCTGCGGAACAGAAATTTTATCGATATAATCATCAAAGCTGCCATCTTGTGCTTTATCCCAGTGGCCGCCGCTCGCGGCCCCGCCGGGGTGGTGCCAATCTTGCGCCTGCGAGTAGTAAAGGCCTATTTTTAAGCCAGCTTTGTGGCAGGCGGCAATCAGCGGGCCGATAATATCCTTGCCATAAGGTGATGAATCTACAACGTCCCAATCGGTTACCTTAGAGTCGAACATTGCAAAGCCATCATGATGTTTAGCCGTGATAACAATGTATTTCATCCCTGCATCTTTAGCTATCCTCACCCAGGCTTCGGGGTCATATTTGTCGGGGTTGAACTGTTTGGCATATTGTTGATACTCGGCTACAGGGATTTTGGCGGTATTCATGATCCACTCGCCTATGCCTTTGATCTTTTTATCATGATAGGTGCCTGCGGGAACCGAGTACAGCCCCCAGTGAATAAACATGCCGAATTTATCGTGCTTCCACCAATTCATTTTAGGATCTGCTGGTGGCGCTACCGGCGTTTGGGCCTGTAAATTATTAATATAAAATAAACCGGCAAGTAGTATAATTAAAATCTTTTCCATGCATTTTTATTTTGTATCGTTTTGTTTCAGAGTAACAGGACCTATTAAACCGGAGTTGATCAGTGGAGAATCTTTGTTGAAATAATTCCAGGTGGTAAAACAGTATCGCCCTTTAGAGGGCCGCTGTTCATTCTTCAAAAACCAATCCGGGAACTGCTTTAAGTAGTCGCCCCCCCACTGCCCGTGCAACCATTCGCAGTCGGCAGGCTCCTGTTCGTCGCCAATTAAGCGGTTGGCCCATACGTTTGTCACCTCAATAATAAGTTTGTTGTTTTTGGCTTTCAGGATCCCGGCAGGGACGTTAACGCCCCAGGGTGCTGTCCAAACCACGCCCAGGTCGGTACCATTAATCTTTACCCGCGCCAGGTGTTTCACCTCTCCCAAGTCAAGGTAGTAAGTTTCTTTACTACTATTGTTCACCTTACCCACCAGATCAAATGTTTTGGTATACACCGCTGTACCACTGTAATATTTAATGCCGGGGGTAGTGCTTTTGGTCCAGTCTTGCAACGATGTAAAGACTACAGGCTGCGCCGGGCCACCCCATTTGGCATCAAAACTTACCAACCAGGAACCATCGATATTTTGCACTGCTTTTTTGGATGGAAAGTTATTTGCCACAGAAACCGGAGCCACCGCCTTTTTGCGGAAAACAACGAAAAAACTTTGGGCATCATCAAAATTCAGGGTAATGCTGGTGCGGCCCATATCGCTGTTAAAATTGGGCAGGCTGCGCATCGTTTTGGTTACCGGGTCCCATAATTCGGGCTGCATACCGGCTACTTTAAAGCTGCAGGTTGCAGTGATGGGCTGGTGCGCCGTATTCGCCACAAAATATATATCCGTTTTGCCATCTGTACGGTGGATATGTTTTAACACACTGCCGGCCTGCGCGCCTGCTATGCGCACATCGTCTTTATCTGGGGCGGCTATCCTGCCCCATTGCAGCAGGGCCTGGCAGCGCTGCCAGTAATCAACTAAGGCCTTGCCGGGTTCCCACCAGGTTTGCGTGCGGTCAAAGTGGGTGCCCCATTGCCCCATGGTTAAGCCCGGCAGGTATTTGGCATCCCAGGGCTGTTGCACAAAGCGGTGCAGTATCAGCCGGTTCACGCCTTCGCAAAAAGCGGCATCGCCCATTGGTTTGATCCAGGCCGGGGTTTCGTCCCACTTACTGTCTTTCGGGTCGCCTGTAAAAGCTTCTGCCTCTACAATATTTTGGCCCGATTTTCGGAGCGCCTGTACCGTTGGTTCCAATTCGTATGGCGAGTATTTGCCGCCGTGCGTCCAAAATTCGGTCATTACCTTATCTACCATGGGCATAATTTCGTCTTGCCGCCAAGGGCCACCATAAGGCTCACACAAAAACTGCAGTTTGGCGGCATGTACTTTTCTTACAATTGTTTTAAAGTAAATGTCGCGGTACAGGTCTTTAACAGTAGCATCAAAATCACGGACGAATTTTAAAGAGTCCGACTTATTATCGCAAACTACCCTGCCCGCAAAAGTAGCCAGGTAAGGCATTACACTATATCCCCGGCGTTTTAAAAATTCTTTAGGCATTAGCGGTGTCCAGGTAGGGGTGCCCGCCTCATAGCTGTCAAAGTGTAAATGGGTGAAGCCCGTGCCAATCAAATCGCCAATGTGGTTTTGTATTTCGCCAATTACATGGTCAAGATGAAAATCAATAGCCTGCTGGCTCATTTTATCGCATTCTAAACCAGTGGCCTGCCACTGCGCGGGCTGTATAAGCGTACCTGATGTGGTGTGGCCAAAACGGTAAATAACCCAGTTACCCGCAGGGGCATCCCAGCTTAAGCTGCCGTCGGGCTGCATGTTTTTAGACAAGTCTATCACCTGGCTGGTCAAAACCGTGCCCTTTGCGGGCATAGCCAATACGGTAATATCTTTATAATAGGTTTGCCGGGCTGGTACATCGGGTATTTCGGCCAAGCCGGTTTTTGGATTGTGAATAGGCCAGGGGGTATGCCCGCGTAACGCGACTTTTGGGCGGCTCAGCGTTAAGGCAACATGGCTATTGCCGCTTACAGGCGTTGCCGACCAGCATACTTCCTGCATTGATAATTCGGGCGAGATCCAGGGGCCGCCGCTCGACTCGTACCCGGGGCCATTGTACATGCCGAAATCCATCCCCAAACGTTTAGATTCCTCTGCGGCGTAACGTACCATTTTCCACCATGGCTCTGTCCAGGAGATGATCTCGGGCGTAGGCCCGTTCGCTATCGAACCGGCCCAGGGGGTGGTTACATCGGCCAGGCTAAACATGGTAGTACGGTTAAAGCCTTCCTTTTTCAGGGCTTCTAAATCCTTCCTTATCCCGGCCTTGCTCAAGTTAGATCCCATCCACATCCACAATACGCCCGGTTTGGCGGCAGGCGGCGGGTTTAAAAATTGATAGGCAGGGTCAGCCTCAACGCTTTGACGAACGGGCTTTTTAACCTGCGCGGCGGCAAAATTTAAAAAAAGCAGGCAAAATGGTAGCAATGCCAGGCGGGATGGGTTCATAGTAATTGTTTTAACGATATAAGTTAAGTGTGTGCAAACGGAACATCCCGCGCACCTTGTTTATAATTATTTGCTTACCGGATCCAGCTTCATTACAAAACCCCCGGTTTTATTCATGTTGACAATTACCGATGCACCGGCGGCTATTTTTGAATTTGTGATAACCACGTTTGCTTGTACAGCCGGCATATCTTTAAGCGTGGTAAGCGCGTATTTTCCTTTCTTTAAAAATGATAGCGGGATGCTGATAGTCTTCGGTTCACTCTTTCCGTTTAGGCCTGCAATAAACCAGGTAGTGCCCTTGCGCCTTGCAAAAAGGGCCAGGTCGCCAATTTTACTTTGGGGCAAAACAATGGTTTCATCCCAGGTTGGCGGGATCTGCTGGATCATTAGTTTGCAGGGGTTATCTAAAATGCTTTGCGGATCGGCCCCCAGGCACATCAGGGGCGATGTGAATACCACCATGGTCGCTACATGGTGCGCCCAGGTAACCTCGCCCATCCTTTTACCAAAGTGGATAGGGGTAAAGTCGGCAGGGCCGGCCAGGAAACGGGTAAATGGTAAGGTAACGTTACCTGGTGCCCATGGCGGGCTGTTTTCTAACCCACGGATGGCTTCGCGGGTTAATTCGTTTGGCCAGGTACGGTTTTGGCCGGTTGGTTTATTGGCCCCATGAAAGTCCATCATCAACTGGTATTCGGCAGCATCTTTCAGCGCAACCTGGTAAAAGTCATTGATCTCCTGGGCTTCCGAGTCAAAAAAATCAACTTTTAAACCGGCAATACCCAGTTCTTTACATTTTTTAAAGAAATCGCGGCGTTTTTCGGGCGTGTTAATTCCCGGTATGCCGGCCCTGTCCGGATAGGCTTTCCACACCCATATTTTAACGCCCTTTTTGGCCGAGTAATCTACCAATTCTTTCATCAGGTCCCATTTGTCCCTGTCGCCGTCTTTCCAGTTGCCCCAACCTTCGTCCACTAAGTTATATTCAAAACCCAGTTCGGCGGCCAGGTCACTAAAATGCTTCATATTGCCGGAGGTGATCGCTTGCTTTTCTGCCAGCCATGACCATACGCTTTTGCCCGGTTTAACCCATGTGGTGAGGTTGCCCTGCGGAAACAAAGTGGCATCTGGCGCTTTAGAAACATTGGTTACGATATCGCAATTAACCAGCGAGTTAAGATCGGCACCGATCTCGACGATCCGCCACGGAGAATCGAAGTCCCCGGTTTTTTTAGTGTCGCCGGTGAGGTTGGCCGTAAAACCATTATTGCCGGATGCGATAAGCGACATGCCAGCAAAGTCGATTAACCCGCCCTCTGTTATGGCTGCATAACCTTTATTGCCGGCGAATTGCAGCGTGGCTGGCGGGCCTGCTAAATCACCTGCCTTAAAATCAGCTATATTTTTTTGGCTGTAGGATCCTTCGTAATATTTGATGTTGGCTTGCGACCAAACGGTAGTACCCTCCGGGATATTAAATTGGGTGAGGTCTTTACTGATTACTGCTTCGCCTTTATTGGCAATGCTATATTTAAAGGCTATCCCATTATTATAAGCCCTTACATCAAGCGTCAAAGGGGTTTCATTGGAGATAACTTGAACTGTCTTGCCATTGCAATGGTCAACAGCCGTACTGTGCACGCCATTGATGCCATAGGTTTGGTTTACGGCGTAGTTTTTTACCGTACCGAATTGTTGGGCATTGCCAATAGTTTCACGGTTAACAACCAGGCCCATAGCAGAGGAAAGAATAACCGGGTTATTTTTATAGGTAACCGTATAATTGAGCATCTGATTAACCAGAAACACCTTGATCCTTACTTGTCCGTCCGGGCTTGCTACAACGATGGTTTTTGTGCCCTGTGCATTTACAGCAGCCGGGTTAAACAATACTGATATACTTAATAGTAGCATCAGCAGGCGTAAATAAAAGGTAGTAGCTGGTTTGGCGTAAAGTTTACTCATGTTTATTGCAGTTAGGTTTGCATGATACGCCTGGTACAAGCAGGCCGTTTATAGTGTTTTTTAGGTTTTTCAAATGCAGGTGTATCAATAACGCTTTCCATGAGGCAACTCAGGTCCGCATACTTTTGGTCGGGATATCGCCACGTTCAAAATTCGCAACATTTATAATATGATCAATCAGGTTAGCTTATGAACAGAAGTTCAAAGCGTTTTTGGTTATATATTCAAACTTAGCACTATCTGCTTCAACGCGATTATCCAATTTGATAAATGATTTATACTTTATGGCATTTAAAAGGTGTGGTTTGGTTAAATTAGAATTTAATGTTAGTTTTATTGAGAACGTACGGCAGCTTTAAACAGCATCATTGAAGCCTGCGGAACCAATTATTAGCATGAGTGATTATTGTAAATACCTGCCTGTAAATCAGGATGACGAGGCATGGGGTTTAACCATCCTTAACGCCGGGTACACGCATATTTTAAAGTCAAGCAGCTATCCAAGCAGAGAACACCCTAAAAGCTATTACTTTACCTGGAAAAACGGCAGAGTGCTGCACGAGTATCAGATCATATATATTACCCAGGGCGAAGGAGTCTTCGAATCTGAAAATTGTAAATTAACCCGGGTTAAAGAGGGCTCTGTAATTATCTTGTTCCCTAATGAAAGGCATAGGTATAAACCAGACCCGGATACCGGCTGGCACGAGTACTGGATAGGGTTGAACGGGCCCATTATAGATAATTTGATAGCTAATAAATTTTTCAGCGTACAAAAACCTGTGTTGGATATCGGCCTTAAAGATTCGGTTTTTAACCTGTTTACAGATATTATTGAAAAGACAAAAAGCGAACGGCCGGGTTACCAGCCGCTGATTGCCGGCGCAACCTTGCATTTATTGGGTATCCTTCATTCCGAGCTTACCCAGGCTTCGTTTGAAGGCGAAAGCAACATTCAGCTGATCATTGAGAAGGCCCGGTTTTTACTCCGCGATCATATGAACCAAAACTCGCCCCCTGAGGATATTGCCAGGGAATTGCAGGTGGGATATTCCTGGTTCAGAAAGCAATTTAAAAAATACACGGGCCTGGCACCAAACCAATATCTTATCCAATTGAAGATACAGCACTCGAAAGAGTTGTTATTAAGCCCCGAAAACTCTGTTAAAAGCGTAGCTTATTTATTGAATTTTGATTCGGTACCGTACTTCTCTAAATTGTTTAAGATCAAAACCGGCTTAACACCGCAGGAATACCGCAACATTGCCCTTAAAAAGTACGACAAATAGGGAAGTAAATATTAATCACTCCCGAAACTCACCATCGCCTTTATTACACCATTAGCCGGATTTAACCAGCTTTCAAATTTATCGGCCACTTCATTAAATTTAACCCTGTTTGTAATATAATTCTCCGGGTTTATCCGGCCATTTATTATAGCCGCTATTACCTGTTCAAAATCTTCACGAGTGGCGTTACGACTGCTCATGAGCGTAGCCTCGCGTTTATGGAATTCGGGGTGACTTACAATTAACTCTCCCTTTTGCAATCCCACCAACACATACCGCCCGCCGTGCGCCAGGTAATTGAAGCCATTATTAATGGCCTTTTGGCTGCCCGTGGCATCAATTACCACGGTAGGCATATCGCCACCTGTTAGTTCCTGTAACCTGCTGATCATATCATCGGTTTTTACATTAATAGTAAATTCAACTTTTATCTTTTCGCTGCAAAAAAGTAATCTTTTACTGTTTGTATCGGCAGCAATAACGCGCCCCCCCGCCATTTGGGCAAATTCCATAATACCTAAACCAATGGGCCCGGCACCCACAACCAGCACAAATTCACCTTTTTGTATCCCGGCCCTGCGCACACCATGTGCGCCAATGGCCAATGGTTCTACCAAGGCCAGCTGATCATACCCCAGGCCATCGCCCTTAACCAGTAGGCGCGCAGGTACCTGCATATATTCGGCCATGCCGCCGTCGGTATGTACGCCGCAAACCTGTATGCTTACACAGCAATTTGGTTTGCCCAACCGGCAGGCTATGCAGTGCCCGCAATTATAATAGGGGATAAAGGTTACTGCTTCACCCCTTTCAAAACCTTCGGCCCCGCCGGTATCGATTAATTCGCCCGAAAGCTCATGCCCTAAAATGCGGGGATAGCTAAAGTAGGGTTGCGTACCTTCAAAGGCGTGCAGGTCGGTGCCGCAAATGCCTATTCGTTTAATTTTTATAAGGGCGTTACCGGACAACAGCTCGGGCATATCGGCAACGCCGTATGTCAATTGCCCCGGTTTTATACAAGTTAATATCTTCATTTAAGATGTTTAATAAGTTATTCTGAAGGCTAATTTATAGCCTCGTTCTTTAAAATGTAGTTGCCTACTCTTTAGTTACGACCGTTTCCATTCACGGTTGATAATGAAGGGGATGTAGCTGGCGTCGATTAGCCCCACATCGCTTAGTTTGCGCCAAAACCCCATGGGGATAAAGGCAGCGGCCATATCCACATTTTTTTTAACCCGGTCAGGGTTTGTTGTATTTAGTGCAACGCTGCTAACGCCCGGGGCACTTAGACCAAATAAAACACAGGCAACGGCCGGTTGCACCCCAAAATCATTACAGATTGTGTTAAATTGATTTCGCCAGTGACTTAACGCTTTACCTTGTTCAGTTTGCACATCAACAGGCCGGTAATTATAAAAGTCGCCCCCTGTTAAAAAGCCTGCGTTAAAAACGGCAGAATTGATAATGTTTATCCCCCTGCATTGCAAACCAGTCATAAAACTGATCAGTTCGGGCGGGTGGCTGTGTATGGTCATACTGTTGGCGATCATTACCCAGTCCAATTCTACATCGGCTGTTATACACTCAATAATTTTCCAGTCCTTAGCGCCGATCCCTATCGCCTTTACCTGACCTTTTTGCTTTAATTCGCTTAACGCGCGGTAGGCATCCAGTATATCCCGGTATCGTTTGGCGCGATCTTCCTCGTCGATAGCTGCTAACAAATATTCATCCGGATCATGCACCGATACCAGCGAAGCTTTGTACCCCTGCAGGAGCTGGTTGCCTTGCTCGTAACACTGCAAGATACCGTCATAACTGATGTTTTGCACTGCATCATATCGCAGATCCTTCCAAACGCCGGGTTCAAAAGTTGGTTCAGGCGTTTTTAATTCGGTACGTAGCCAGCCAAGTTTATTGCTGATGACCACATTATGTGGTTCAACCCCGGCTTGTTGCAGGCATTTCCCCAGGCACTCCAGCGAAAGGCCGGCCCCATATTTTCCGGCGGTATCAAACACAGCCGGTTTTGCGGAGCAGGCAACGCTTTCTTTAACGATAGCCAGCTTTACGCTATCGGGCAAAGCTTCATACAAGTTGCCCAGGCCGCTCGTGCCAAATATTACTTCGGGTAGTTTAATGCCAGCCATGGCGATTAATCTAAGGCTATTTTCAACCCCAGCACTGTCCATGCAGGCATATTGGCGGGTTTGGTAATTACCAGCATATCGTTTTCCTGTTTCCATTGTAGCTTTTGGCTACTGCCTAAAAGTTGTACCGATTTGATGGTTTTGCTGTTCACTTTAGATTTTTTCCCGAGCGAAGTAATTCTTATGGCCTCTGCAGGCACATCCATACAAAAAGCATAAAGGTTGTTCCCCTTGGTGGTAAAGCGAATATCTGTTGGCTGGTAAGTATGTGTATCACTTAAGCCGCCAAAATACCCCTTTGTTTGGTTTGTTTTGATGGTAGAGGGGCCTTCGCCGTAAATTTTCCAGGGGCGGGTGCCATAAATGCCTTCGCCGTTTGCCGGGATCCAGGCGGCAATTTGTTCCACAATAGCCAAAACATCGGGTTCAAGGTCTCCTTCGGGAGTTTGCACCACGTTGATGAGCAGGTTGCCGTTTTTACTCACAATATCCAGCAGCATTTGTATCACCTCGGTACCGGTACGGTATTTTTGCCCTGTTTGATAAAACCAGTCGCCGATTGATGTATCGGTTTGCCAAGGGTAAGGGCTGATAGAATCGAGCACGCCGCGTTCTACATCCTGCGCCCATTTCCCATCTGATGCCTCTTTGCAGGCATATACCGCTGTCAGCTTACCGCCATTATGATTGATATCGCCATTGTAATAATTGGCCAGCATGCTACGCCCTACAGCATCGAAGGGTAGTTTACTGTCCGAGTAAAGCAGGTCGGGGTGATAGGTATCTACCAGTTCTTTCACATCGGCATACCATTCTTTCATCCACTCGGGGTTGGTGGTTAGCCAGGCATTATCGCCCGGGGCTGCTTTGGTATGGTAAAGATCGGCATATTGCGGGTTAGCCCCATCATAAGGGATGCCTTTATACGGGCCGGTAGTATCTGCCCGGTGAGACGACTGATACCAGGTGTAACTGGCTGCCAAATGTTCTGATACGCCAAATTTCAGGCCGTTCTTTTTAGCCGCTTTTTGCCATATGCCTACTACATCTTTATGCGGGCCCATGTTAACCGAATTCCATTTATGGATCTTAGAATCCCACAAAAAGAAGTTATCGTGGTGGCTGCCCATACTTACAAAATATTTTGCGCCTGCGCGTTTATATAAGGCCATCAATTTTTCAGGATCCCATTTCTCGGCCTTCCACAAGGGTATCAGGTCTTTGTACCCGAATTTTGACGGCGTGCCATAATGCGCTACATGATATTTATTTTGACGGCTGTTCTCCTCGTACATATTGCGGGCATACCAGTCGCCCTGGCGCGGTACTGCCTGCGGCCCCCAGTGCGCCCAAATGCCAAATTTGGCATCCCGAAACCACTCCGGGTATTTGTATTCTTTTAACGATTCATCGGTTGGTTTAAAAGGGCCCTTATTAATTTGCAGGCCCTGTGCCTGCACCGCATACGCACTGCAAACCAATGCTGCAGTGATAAAGCCTTGTAATATTTTTTTTGCGCTCATAGCCGGATAATTTTTTTTAAAGGTTTATGATATTAAGCAATTATAGAATGGGTGAAACGATTAGGTCGGCGGGTGCAAGCTTTCGCACGTGGTGGCCTTTGAGGCCAAACAATGCCACTACTACAAAACAAAACAGCGGCACATAGTAACCGGCCTGTATATTGCCCGTGGCATCGCTTACGTAGCCGAATAAACGCGGGATGATGGCCCCGCCGACAATTGACATGATGATAAGGCTGCTGCCGAATTCGGTATCGCCTTTCAGATCTTTAATGCCCAGTGCAAAAATGGTGGGGAACATGATTGACATGAAGAAGCAAATGCCGATAACCGTATATACCGCTACTATGCCACTCGCGAAAACGGCTACCAAGCAAAGTGCGATATTGATGATGGCGTAAAGAGCCAACAGGTTTTCTGATTTAAAAAACCGCATCAAAGCCGTACCTGCAAACCGGCCGGCCAGGAATGCGCCGCCGCAAATACCCAGGTAGTCGGCAGCCTGAATGTCAGATAGCCGCGCGGCATGTGTAGCATACAAAATAAAAAGGCTAAAGACCGACACCTGTGCACCTACATAAAAAAATTGAGTGGCCACGCTCCAAGACAGGTGCCGGTGTTTAAAGGCATGCAGTATGTTTTTACTCGCCGTATGGCCGTCGTTATTTTGAATTTTAGGGAGTTTGGTGAATGAGAACGCGACCGCGATCAAAACCAATATGATCCCCAGAACGAGGTAGGGCATTTTAACGGTTGATGCTTCTGCCGCCAGGGCGATCTTTCGGGCACCCGTCGTCATCGCGCTTAATTGACTATCTGTATTGCCTTTATGTAATATGAGCCGGGCACCAATGATTGGGGCAAGGGTTGCAGCAAGCCCGTTAAAGGATTGCGCAAAGTTTAAACGGAAGGTAGCGCTTTTTGGATCGCCCAAAACGGTCATGTACGGGTTTGCAGCGGTCTCTAATATTGTTAAACCGCAGGCAATCACAAACAGCGCACCCAAAAATGGTACGTATTGCTGCGTATTGGCCGCCGGGATAAAGAGAAAACAGCCAGCAGCAAAAAATAACAGGCCTGTAATGATGCCGGTTTTATAGCCGAACTTTTTCATGATATACCCCGCAGGCAAAGCCATAATAAAGTAAGCAATAAACACGGCCGAATCTACTAACGTAGCCTGTACCGTAGAAAGAGTAAATGAGCGCTTAAGGTGGGGGATAAGAATAGGGTCGAGGTTGTGCGCAAACCCCCACAAAAAAAATAACGACGTAATTAAAATCACCGGGAACAAGGTGCTTTGCGCTTGTTGTTTCATATTCAGCAGGAAAAGTTATTATAATTGGTAAACCAAAGAAAGGTTGTTTTACCACAGATAGCGGCCGATTATTATCCTTTTGTTAAGAAATATTATCATTTAATTAATCTAAATGCTATTTTTAGGAATATTTATATAGATGAAACCACAACTGCTTAAAGTACCGTACGAGCCGGACCACTCTTTTGGGGTACGAAAGGAGATGAAGGCCAACGTCAATAACCGGTGGCATTACCATGCCGAAGTAGAGCTGATCCATTTTCATCGCGGGCAGGGCACACAGTTTATCGGCGATAACATCAAGCAATTTGGGCCGGGCGATATCGTGCTGGTGGGCAGTAATTTGCCCCACTTTTGGAAGTTTGAAAATTACGACCAGGAGGAAACAGGCTTTGAAGAACCTTATTCGACGGTGATCCATTTTTTTGAAAACTTTATTGGGGAGCGTTTTCTGCATTTGCCCGAAGCGCGACCGGTGAAGAACTTCCTGGAAAGGGCGCGGCGCGGGGTGGTGATTACCGGTACTGATGCGGAGCAGGCCGCCGCGTTAATAGAGAAAGTGTATCAAAAGGAGGGGCTGTATAAGATAATCGCTCTGATAGAATGTTTATGTTTCATGGCTTTATCCAGCCAGGTTACCGGGCTTTCATCTATCGGTTACAAGTATGAGTTCCCGGAGTCGGAAAACAAACGGATAAACGCTATCTACAATTACACGCTCACTAATTTTCAGCGCAAGATCCAACTGGCCGAAGTTGCCGCAATCGCAGGTATGATCCCTAATTCATTCTGCCGGTACTTTAAGCATTATACCGGTAAAACCTATTTTGATTTTTTAACAGATATTCGCATTGGGTACTCTTGCAAACTATTGCTTGAAAATAAGCTATCGGTAAAACAGGTATGCTATGAATGTGGCTACAGGAATTTTTCGTGCTTCCATAAGATCTTTAAAGAAGTTACCGGCAAAACGCCACTTTTATACCAGCAACAGTTTCAAGCGAGCCGCTGATGTGTATAGTGGTTTTGTGGAACTTTTGGTGCCTTAAAATAAAGTTTTATTATTGTACACGGGCTGGCTGCTTTAACCCAACCTACAATAGGCGTTTGTAAATTGCTTGTAGTTAAGCTGTGAACCTATCGGACCAATGTATTAAGCTTTTGGCAATGGATCGCCAACTATATATAACTCAAATTAACCGATGTATTACGCTAAAAGGATTTTAAAACTGTTTGCTGTTACTATATTTTTTTGTTTCATAAACCGGCAGTCTTTTGCACAACAAGTCACCAAGCCTTATAAATGGGGCCATTGGCAAAACTGGGGCGATCTGGGCAATGGTAAATATGCCAATCCAGTGATCCCGGCAGATTATAGCGATATCGACTGTATCCGTGTAGGGGCAGATTATTATGCGGTATCTTCAACATTTCAATATTCGCCCGGCTTTGTGATCCTCCACTCGCGCGACCTTGTTAACTGGAAGATACTGAGCCATGCGGTAGCCAATTTAAAAGAAATCTCGCCCGAGATGAACTGGGATAAAATGAACCGTTACGGTATAGGAATCTGGGCAGGGGCTATCCGTTATTACAAAAATAAATTTTGGATCTATTTCGGCACCCCCGATGAAGGCTATTTTATGACCTCGGCTACCAAGCCCGAGGGGCCCTGGCAGCCTCTTACCCATGTACTGAAGGCGAAGGGCTGGGACGATTGCTGTCCGTTTTTGGATGACGATGGTCAGTTGTATCTGATAGGGACAAATTTTGCCGATAATTATAAAATCCACTTGTTTAAACTAACGCCAGATGGTAAATCTATTGTGCCTGGGTATGATAAGATCATCTATCAGTCGGAAGGGAGTGAAGCCAACAAGCTTTACAAGATCAATGGCACCTATTATCATCTTTACAGCGAAGTAAAAGCCGACGGACGTGCTTTAATGATGGAACGGGCGCAGCAGATAGACGGGCCATACGCCGAAAAAAAGCAGCTAAGCTATGCGCAAAAACAATTTAATGAACCTAACCAGGGCGGGTTGGTGCAAACCCGGCAGGGCAGCTGGTACTTTTTAACCCACCACGGAACGGGCGCTTGGGAAGGCCGCGCCGTAAGCTTACTACCGGTAAATTGGGTGGATGGCTGGCCCATAATAGGTAAGGTAAGTGCGGCGCATATTGGTGAAATGGTTTGGCGGGGGGATATGCCGGTTAAGGTGCAAGCTCATAAAGCTATAGAAACAAATGATGATTTTAGTACTGCAAAACTGCAGCAGCAATGGGAGTGGAACTATCAGCCCCGGGACGATAAATGGTCGTTAACCGAGCGGCCAGGCTGGTTAAGGCTAAAGGCATTCAGGCCGCTGGAGGGCAATAATTTAATAACCGCTGGCAACACCCTCACGCAGCGAGTTTTCAGAACCAAGAATAATAACGTTATTATTAAATTGGACATAAGCGCTTTGGTAGTCGGCCAGCATGTTGGGCTTTCGCACTTCGGTAAACCAAGTTATGCGGCTATTGATATAAGCTGCAACGGCGCTGTGAAGAGCATTAACGTTAATGTGAGCGGAATGAGAACCGCAAGCTCCATATTAACTGGTAAATATGTTTGGCTTCGTTCTGTATGGGGGCTTGACGGTAAAAGCAGATTTTCTTATAGCGAAAACGGAAAAAGTTTCAAGCACCTTGGTGAGGCATACCAGCTTGCATGGGGTGCTTACCGTGGGGATAGGATAGCGATGTATTGTTATAATAACCTTGAGGATATTGGGTTTGTTGATATTGATTTTTTACATTACCGGTACGCTGGCCTGTAAACAGTAAAATCACCTGTAGTCAATGGAGTAGGAATATGAGATTCAGACAGAAAGTATAAATGATTGTTTTTTACAACTTAATTTCTAATTCAAATAAATAGGGGCAATATTCCCATTATGCTTTTGTATCAAAAAGTATAACTCATATGTCAAAAAGGGTAGATTGGCTTTACGGGCTATATTATATATTTGATTGATAAACCAATTAGGCTTTTCCATAAAAGCCCCTCAATATAATTTATACCTTTAAAATTAAACCCGAAGGGATAGATCCTTTGTGCTAATCGGCGGCTATTATTCGCCGCTTTTTTGAGCCATGGATCTGGATGATACCGGGTGGTAAACTAAGATGGGAGAGATAACGATAAAACATCTTGCAGAAACATTAAATGTTTCAACCGCTACCATATCGAAGGCCCTGCGTGATAGCCACGAGATTAGCAACAGTACGAAGGCACGTGTTTTTGAATTGGCCAAATCACTTAATTATCGCCCAAATCCCTTTGCCAGCGGCTTGCGCAGGCAAAAGAGTAATACAATAGCCGTGATACTGCCGGAGATAGCCGACAACTTTTTTGGCCAGGCCATTAACGGGATAGAGGAAGCAGCGCGCCAGAAAGGGTACCACCTGCTCATCTATCTGAGCCATGACAGCAGCGAGCGGGAAGCTTTTTTTATTAATGATGTATTAGGGCGCTGTGTTGACGGCCTGCTCATCTCTATATCTTTTGACGGGGCCAATTTTTCGCACCTGGACGAGATCCAGCAGAAGCTGCCTACAGTGTTTTTTGACCGTACCTACGAGGGCAGCCTATTACATGTTACTAATAATGATTACGACAGCGCTTTTGAGGCTACTAAACACCTGTTAGATGGTGGCTGCCGTAATGTAGCTTACCTGGCCGCGCTGCAAACGCTTGATAATGGCAACCAGCGTTTTAAAGGTTATTTGGGCGCTCTGCAGCAATTTGGCGTACCCTTTAGGCAGGAACTGGTGGTAGATTGCACAAATAACAGAGATGATAATTACGCTAAGCTATTTCATCTCGTAAAAAACGTGAAACCAGATGGCATCGTATCATCTATAGAAAAACTGGCAAAAATATGCTATCATATTTGTAACGACCTGGGTGTTGATATACCGGGCGATATCAAGATCATCAGTTTCTCCAACCTGGATTGTGCCGCGCTGCTCAATCCGTCACTTACAACAATTACGCAACAGGCATTTGAAATGGGTAAAGAGGCCGCCACTATGCTATTCAAGGTGTTGAAAAATAGTAATTATGAAGCAGAAAGCAAAGTGGTGAAAGCGCAACTTTTTAAAAGAATGTCTACCCGATAACTATTTATAAATAGGTATAAAAGTTTTTTACTTAAACGATTAAGTAAAAAAACTTCATCCTTTTAACGTATTGATATAATAAAATGCACAATTTCAACCAATAAACCTGTCGCTGTCTGCGCCGAATATTTTAAATGTACTATTGACAGTAATTCGGGGGTCCATTTTGAACCAATTATTATAAACCAATTATAAAACCCAATTTATGAGTAAACTTAGACTTAACTATCTGGGGGGAAAACTGCTTTGCGGCATCCTCTCGTTACTAACCCTTCTCTGCTTTTCGCAAGTGCAGGGGCAATCCCTGGTAAGAGGGGTCGTGAAAGACGCAAAGGGCGTGTCAATCCCCGGCGTTACCGTTTTAGTAAAAGGCACAACCGTGTCTACAGCAACCAATGTTGAAGGAAAATTCTCCATTACCGCGGGCAATTCGTCAGTATTAAAGATCAGCATGGTAGGGTTCGATCCGCAGGAAGTAACAGTATCCGGCCAGCAGCAGATCAGTATCGTGTTAAAGGAAAGTAACCAAAACTTACAGGAAGTAGTGGTAATAGGCTACGGTACCAAGAAAAAGATAGACCTTACGGGAACGGTCAATTCCCTCCAGGCCGACGAGATCGTTAAAGCAAGGGCAACCGGCACACAGGAAGCCATGCAGGGCCGGTTACCGGGCGTAGATATCAAACGCTCATCGGGCAAGCCCGGGTCCGATTTTTCCATCGAGATCCGCGGGGCTAATTCTATCACGGGCAGCACCCAGCCCTTATATGTTATTGATGGGATAGCGGTCGCCCAAAATGGGTCGGCAACTAACCCGGTGAATGACTTGAACCCGGCCGACATCGAGCGAATAGATGTACTGAAAGATGCTTCCTCTACGGCTATCTACGGTTCGCGCGGTGCAAACGGCGTGGTGCTGGTAACTACTAAACGGGGCAGCAAAGGCAGCGTAAAGATAGTATATGACGGCTACACCGGTATCGTTAACCCGTACAACCTGCCGCCGGATATGGACGGGCCAACCTTTGTAAACTATGCCCGTGATTATTATAATGAACTGGCGCAGGCTACCGCTATCCGTAACGGTACACCGTTGCCTACAACGCCCGTTACCGACGATAAAATATTTTCTGCTACCGAGCTCAGCAATATTGCGGCAGGTAAATACACCAACTGGATCAACCTGATCAAAAGGAACGGTGTTTCATCTAATCACAATCTTTCTGTCTCGGGCGGCGACGAAAAAACCACCTACTTTGTGGGGGCAGGCTACCAGTTATACCAGGGCACCGTACAAGGCGAGAGCACAAAAAAATACACCCTGAAGGCCGGTTTGGACAAAAACATTAACAATACCTTTAAGGTAGGCGCATCGGTATATTCTACCTTTGCAGATATCCGCCCCGGCAGTGGCGAGATCTTCCGCAGTGCTTACCGGTTAAGGCCTACAGGCAGTGCTTACGATGCTGCGGGCAATAAACGCTTCTTCACCTATGAAGGCGAAACGCAGATCACTAACCCGTTATTTGAGCCCGAAAACGAGATCAGGCAGCAGCAATACCTGCATGTTCTTCCCAATATCTACGGTGAAGCTAACGTAATAAAAGGCCTTAAACTGCGTAGCTCTTTTAGCCCGGATATTACCTTTCAGCGCCAGGGGCAGTATAACGATATGCTCTCTAAACAGCAGCTGGGTACCCGGCCCAATAGCGCGTCGACCAGCTCCAACCAGTGGGTTAACTACACGTGGGACAACCTGATCACTTACAACAACGAATTTGGCAAGCATAAATTTGATGTGACGCTTGGTAATACTTTTGAATACCACCAGCAGGATTTTAGTTCAAACTCTGTACAGGGCCTTCCTTTCCGCTCTTTATGGTATAACCTGCAATCAGCTACTACGGTTAATGGTATCGCACCAATTATTAGCGTAGGCAGCGGTTACAGCAAACAAACCATCGCGTCGTTTTACGGAAGGGCTAATTACACGTTCAATAACCGTTATTTACTTACCGGTACCATCCGTACAGATGTAAACTCCTTGTTCGCGCCGGGTAAACAACGCGGCTGGTTCCCGTCTGCAGCAGCTGCGTGGATAGTGAGCGAAGAAGAGTTTGTTAAAGATATACGTGCTATTAACCTATTAAAGTTAAGGCTAAGCTACGGTAAATCAGGTAACGCGGCCATCAGCGCGTTCTTACAACCCTACGGCACGCAATCTACCCTTAACCAAACCCTATATGATTTTAACGGGGCGGGAGCGAATGGTTTTTCACCCAATTTTGGCAACCAGAATTTAACCTGGGAAAAAACAGACGAATACAACTTAGGTTTGGATATGCAATTGTTCAACAGCCGCATTGGTTTGCAGTTAGATCTGTACAGCAAAAAATCAAAAGGGAGCATCTTATCCCAACAGATCCCGGCAGCAAATGGTTACAACGCTACCACTACCAATTTAGGTTCGGTGGGTAACAAGGGTATTGAAGTTGGGCTGAATACGGTTAACGTACGTACCTCTAAGTTTAGCTGGACAACCAACATCAACTTCTCTGCCAACCAGAACAGGATTTTGGAACTTTATGGCGATGGTAAGGATGATATCGGTAACGCCCGGTTCATTGGCCAAAAGGCAAGGGTTGTTTACCGCTACAAGATCATCGGCGTTTGGCAAAATGAAGAGGCCGACCAGGCGAAAGCTTTTAACCGCATCCCGGGGCAATACAAGATCCAGGATTTTAGCGGCCCGGCCGGTGTACCCGATGGCAAAATTGACTCATACGACAGGCAGATACTGGGCAGCGATATCCCTAACTGGTTTGGCGGTTTAACCAATACTATCAACTTTGCCAATGTGGATTTTAGTTTTACGCTTTACACCCGCCAGGGAACCTTCCAAAACAGCGTTTTCCTAGAGCAGGTAATGAATGGCGATCAGGGCCGTGCCCGTTTTGGCGCCTTCGACAGGAACTACTGGACGCCAACCAACCCAAGCAACACCTGGGCCAACACCGCCCGCGAAACCGATGGCGACGCGCGTACTGCAGCACAGTTCCAAAACACATCTTACACCAAGATAAGCAACATTACCCTGGGGTATACCGTACCTAAAAATTTATTAAATAAGGTTAAGATAGCAGGGCTTAGGGTTTATGTAAATGCCTTTAACCCCTTTGTATTTACAAAATTTGTTGGCTGGGACCCCGAGAATCCTGACGGAAGTTCGTTCCTGAACCAGGATTTCCGCACCCGTACCTTTATACTGGGCGTTAACTTAACCCTATAATCAAATTAATTTTTACGAAATCAATATGAAATATCTTAATAAGACATATATAATTATCGGCATTAGCATGCTATTGACCGGTATAACAAGCTGTAAAAAGTATACCGACGAATATAACCCGGGTAACCGCACTGCCGAAACCTATTACAATACCAATGCAGGCTACCAGGATCTGGCCAAATCAAATTATGCTACACTAAGGGGAATCATTAGTTTCCCTGGTTTTTTTAATATCGGTACAGATGTATATAGTACGCCGGGTATCAATGATAACAACGCACTTAATTTGTATAATAGCCTGCTAAATTCATCATTAGGGGATACGGATAGCTTTTATAAACAGCTGTATAACGCCATCAACATAGCCAACAATACCATTTACTGGGCTACCCAGGTAACCGATGGCGATTTAAACATTGTTAACACCCGCGTAGCCGAAGCAAAGGCATTGCGTGCCTGGTATTATTACTTGCTGGTAGAAACCTTTGGAGATGTGCCCCTAGTAACAACGCGTACTACCGGTGTAACATTAGCCTTTAGCCGCACACCAGAAAAGGATGTTTATGTGCAGGTGTTAAAGGACTTGAATGATGCAATTGCTGTGTTACCCACAACCACGCCAGATTTTGGTCGTGTTACCAAAGGGTTTGCACAGCATTTACTGGCTAAGGTTTATTTGACACGCGGCTACAAAAGCTATGCCGCTACAGACGATTTCCAGCAAGCAGCCACGGTGGCCGATGCCCTTATCAACTCCGGAACCTACGCCCTCAAACCAAAATTTTCCGACCTTTTCGATCCGGCTATTACCGGTTTTCAGGCTAACAACGAGGTGATCTTTTCTGTTCAATATAGCACCAATGCATTAACCAATGGTGCGGGAAATAGCTTACATCAGTGGTTTTTATGGGATACCCAGAATACCCCGCTGGTAGGCCGCAGCACATTCTATGGTAAAACATTGAACGCAGTAGCGCCCGACCCTTATTTTTTCAGTTTATTTAACCGAACAAGCGACAGCCGCTTTGCCGCGACTGTTTTTGATGGCGTACTTACACAAGTTGCCGGTTCTTTTGCGGGTAAAAACTATGCCGTTGGCGATACGCTGCTTTACTACCCGCCGTTTGCCTTTACAGCGTTGCAGAAGTCGCAGCGCAAGTATATAGTTATCAACCCAGATGAGTACCGTAATTCGCCGTTCCTGGCGGGTGCGCGCAATTATCCGCAGTTTAAAAAATTCCGCGACCCGTTTGTAACCACCTATGCAGAAAATGCCGGTGCAAGGGACACCTACGTATTCCGCCTGGCCGAAACTTACCTGATAGCAGCCGAGGCTTATGTGAAACTTGGCAACCAGGGCCAGGCTTTGGCCAGGTTCAACACCATCCGCGCACGTGCTGCCAAAACAGGTACTAACCCGCTAACCGGCGCGGCATACGCGGCAGACCTGCTTTACACCGGTACACTCACACTTGACGCAATTTTAGATGAGCGTGCAAGGGAACTGGTAGGCGAGGAGTTTAGATGGTACGAATTGAAACGTGTTTACGAAACCATCGGCAACATCAATTCTAATAAATTACTGACCAGGCCGCTGATCTATAACGACGAGCTGAAGGCTGCATCAGCGGGTAAAACCGTTTTAGATGCTAAATTTTTATTAAGGCCGCTACCCCAATCACAAATTGACTTGAACAGGGGCAGTTTTCCGCAAAACGCAGGGTATTAATAGTTAATGTTTTGATAAAAGCACCTCTGCCAAGCGCAGAGGTGCTTTATAAATAGTTTATGAGTAAAGTAAAAGTTATTATCCTCGTTTGTTTAGCAATTTGTTTCACTGCCGGGCGCTTGCAGGCATCTGCGGGGCGGGCAGATAGTGTCCGCGTTATCCATGCTGATCTGAACAACGTAAAGGGCAGCCGAAATAAAGCATACCAGCAATGCGTGGGTGCCGGCCGCGCGGCCGAAGGTTTACGGGCGCAATGGCAGCAGCAGCTGGTCACCGCTAAAAATGCCATCGGTTTTAAGTACATCAGGTTTCATGGCCTGTTAAGCGACGATATGCATGTCTACACAGAAGACAGCGCAGGCAACCCTATTTATAACTGGCAGTACGTAGACCAGTTGTATGATTTTTTGCTGAAGACGAAGGTAAGGCCCTTTGTTGAGCTTGGTTTTATGCCCCCGGCTTTGGCCGAGAACGATCAGACCGTTTTTTGGTGGAAGGGAAACATTAGCACACCAAAATCTTACGATAAATGGGCAGCACTGGTTACCGCGTTAGTTAAACATTTCGAGGCCCGTTACGGTAGGGCAGAAGTGGAGCAATGGTACTTTGAGGTGTGGAACGAACCCAATCTTAAACAATTCTTCTCTGGCACAATCGATGATTACTTCAAATTGTATGAGGTTACTTCAAAGGCCATAAAAGGGGTATCGACCAGTTACAGAGTTGGGGGTCCGGCTACATCCGGCAGTACCTGGATCAAGGACGCGCTGGAGCGTTTTGAAAAGTACCCAGCATTGGTGGATTTTATTTCGACCCATGCCTATGGTACCAAATCGGTATTTGATGAGTATGGTAAAAGAACTACCCAAATGCGCGAGCCCGACGGCATCCCTATCGCCATCCGCAAACTGAACTGGGATGTACGGAATTCGGCTTTTAAAAAGGCAGAGATCCATATTACCGAATGGAACTCGTCACCCAACCCTAAAGACCCGTTGCATGACACTTACCAGAACGCTACCTTTTTGCTTAATACCTTAAAGAAAACCGAAGGGCTGGTCAACTCCATGTCATACTGGACTTTTACTGATATTTTTGAGGAAGCAGGGCCACCGGTAACATCGTTTCATGGCGGGTTCGGGCTCATCAATTTACAGGGCATCCTTAAGCCATCGTTTTTTGCATACAAATATTTAAATGAACTGGGCGATACTGAGCTTGCCGTACCTGATTCATCCGCTTGGGTTTGTAAGGATAAAACGGGCAACGTGCAGGCTTTGGTTTGGGATTATAAACTTCTGTCGCCCGATAGCAGCTATAACCAACGCTTTTACAGCAAACTTTTACCCGCAAAAATTATCGAAAAAGTTAAATTGCAGTTCAAATCTGTACCCAACGGTAATTATCAATTGCAGGTTTACCGCATTGGCTATCATCAAAATGATCCATACTCGGCCTACCTGGAAATGGGCGCGCCGGGCAATGTTTCTTTAACGCAGGAAAATCAGCTTAAAAAACTGGCCAACGGCAGTCCTGTTTTGCAACAGGATGTTGTGGTAAAGAATGGTGCCTGGCAGGGTGAATTTGAGATGAGGCAAAACGACGTGTATTTTTTAAAGCTAACGCATAAATAAGATGAGGCCATCCCTACTGATAACCCTTTTAGGATTGATAACGCTTAGCGCGACCGCACAAAAAAAGGATTACAACATACTTACCTATGGCGCAAAGGCCGATAAGCATTTTAAAAATACAAAGGCCATACAGCAGGCTGTTGATGCCGCACACAACGCGGGCGGCGGCAGGGTATTGATTCCCGATGGTAATTTTGTTACCGGCCCCTTCCAGTTACGGTCGGGCGTGGAATTGCATTTAGCCGACAATGCCATACTTTTAGGCTCGGCCAACCGGATGGATTACCCTAAGAGCGGCCCGCTGGCTTTAATCTATGCGGGTGGGCAACAAAATATTGCTATTACTGGTACAGGTGTTATAAACGGGCAGGGGCGTGAATTGGTAGAAAATGTACTTTATCTGTTAAGTAAAGGAGAAATTACCGACCCGCAATGGAAGGTGAAAAGGCCCACTGAAAAGAACAGGCCGGTTATCCTTTCATTTGATAATTGCCAAAATATTAAGGTAACAGGTATCACCCTGAAAGATGCATCCGGCTGGGTGCAAAACTACAATAAGTGTGATAACGTATTGATAGATAGCATGCTGGTGCAAAGTACTGCTTACTGGAACAATGATGGGATAGATATTACAGACAGTAAGAATGTAAGGATCATTAACAGCACCTTTAACGCGGCAGACGATGCCATCTGCCTGAAATCAGAAGACCCGCTTGCCGCGTGCGAGAATGTGGTGGTAGAGAATTGCATCTTGCGGTCAAGCGCCAGCGGGTTTAAATTGGGCACGGGCTCAATAGGCGGTTTCAGGCACATCAAGGTTAAAAACTTAACAGTTTACAACACCTACCGGTCGGCAATTGCGCTGGAGAGTGTAGACGGTGCGGTGCTGGAGGATATCGATATCCGCGATGTAAAGGCGACCAACGTAGGGAACGCGATCTTTTTAAGGCTGGGGCACCGCAACACCAATGATAGATACAGCACGCTCAAACATGTTTATATTGGTAATGTAAGGGCAGATATCCCAGCGGGCAAGCCCGATATAGGTTATCCTGTGGAGGGCCCGCCGCCCAAGGTGCCGCCGCATAACGTTGTGCCGTCATCAATAACAGGCATACCGGGCCATCCGGTTGAGGATGTTGTATTAGAAAACATTGAAATTAATTACGCGGGCGGCGCAAGCCGCGATATTGCTGAAGTAAAAATCGATAACTTAGCATCTGTAACAGAAAATGTAGCCGGTTATCCGGAATTTACCATGTTTGGCGAATTGCCCGGCTGGGGCCTTTATGTGCGCCACGCAGCGGGCATCACCATAAAAAATTTGAAGCTGACGGTAGATAAGGTTGATTTTAGGCCGGCCTGCGTTTTTGATGATGTGAAGGGTTTAAAACTTCAAAAGATAAGCATCCCCACGGTGAACCAAACGCCGGCGATCATTTTAAATAACGTCACTGGAATGTCCATGCAAAAAATGGATTTGCCCGGCGATCTTAAAACGATGATTAAAATGCAATAGCTGAAATAAAGGTTTGGTAGATATAACCGTCAATTAATAAGGAGCGATTTTTTAACCAACTTTAATCTATCAAACAAAGTATTGTTATTAAATTTAACCGTTACAACCTATGTTCTAAAAAGCATAAAATGCCTGTGTTATCAGAGTAGAAACCATCACTTGAGGCCTGATAAGCAGCATTTACCAGCTACCGTTAAATTATAGTTAAACCCTAATGCTCGAAAAACAAGTTTTTCTTTTCTGTACCTTTCTGTTGGTCACCTGCACCGCATTAGCACAGGAGTCCAATCTTGTAAAGTATGTGAACCCTCTGGCGGGTACGGCTACCAGCACAACGCCGTCGGCATTAAAACATGGTTCGGTCGAAGCTAATTTTGCCAACACCATTCCATCGGTTTGTACCCCCCTTGCTATGACCCAGTGGACGGCACAAACGCAGGCTGCCGAAAAGAAATGTATACCGCCTTATTACTATAAAGACAACTTGTTTTACGGTTTCAGGGCCACGCACTGGATAAGTGGCTCCTGCATGCAGGATTATGGCAGCTTAACCGTTATGCCGCGTATGGGTAAGTTAAATGTGAGCAAAAAAACCGTCGAGTTTAAGCATTCGGATGAATTGGCTACGCCTTATCTTTACCGGGTAAACCTACCTGAGGCCAAATTAACTGCAGAGGTTACATCTACACCGCGTTGTGGTATCATGCAGTTTACTGCCGCCGCTGCCGATAGCCTGTACTTGTTGCTAACACCTAATAGTGACTTTGGGCAGGGCTTTATTAAGGTAGATGAAAAGCGCGGCGAGATCTACGGCTATAACCCGGTGCACCGCATTTACCAGGGTTGGGGGAAGTCTGCCGGTTTTAACGGTTATTTTGTAATTAAGATTAACAGGAAACTGGTCCGTTACGGTACATTCTCGGGAAATAGTATCCTGTCGGGCAGTAGTATATCATCAGGAAAGGATATAGGGGTTTATATTGGCCTGAAGGTAGCCAAAGGCGATAAGGTGCGGGTTAGTGTGGGTACGTCATTTAGCAGTGTAGCAGGTGCACGTAAAAACCTGGAGGCAGAAATATCCGGCTGGAATTTTGAAAATAGTGTTGCACAATGCAAAGCAGTTTGGCAGCAGGCGTTAAAACAGATAGAAGTTACTACCAGTAAAGAAGTTGACAAGCGCATTTTTTATACGTCGTTTTACCATGCTCTGCAGCACCCACGCCTTTATAATGATGTCGATGGCACCTATCCCTTATTTTCTTCAGATCATAAACTGGGTAAGTTATCCGGTGGTAATTATTATGATGATTTTTCGCTTTGGGATATTTACCGTGCACAGATACCCCTTTTAGAAATTCTGCAGCCCAAACTAGTTAACAACCTGGTGCAATCGTTAATTTTGAAAGGTACACAGGGGGGTTGGTTGCCTATCTTCCCCTGTTGGAATAGTTATACGTCAGAAATGATAGGCGATCATACCACGTCAATCCTTACCTCGGCCTATCTAAAGGGTATCAGTCATAAAAACGAATTGCTTGCCTACAAACTGATGCGGCGCAACGCGTTTGACCAGCCTGAAAAAAAAGAAGACTATGTAGAAGGTAAGGGCCGCCGCGCTCTAAATAGCTATATAAAGTATGGCTATATCCCGCAGGAAGATAGTGTGAAGGATGCCTTTCATAAAATGGAGCAGGTGAGCCGAACGCTGGAGTACGCGTACGACGATTATGCCCTGTCGCTCCTGTCGCAAAAGCTTGGGCGGCAATCCGATCACAACATATTGCAAAAGCGGGCCATGAACTACAAGAATGTGTTTGATCCCGCTGTGAGATCGGTAAGGGCGCGGCTTTCAAGCGGTGTATGGCTAAGCCCTTTTAACGCCGATAAGAAACAAACCTATATTACAGAAGGCACACCAAGGCAATACACCTTTTATGTACCGCATGATGTAGCCGGGCTTTCCGCTTTGATGGGCGGGGCGAAGCAAATGGAAAATGCGCTGGATAGTATCTTCATAAAGAACGAGTATTGGCACGGTAATGAGCCGGGGCACCAGATCCCCTTCATGTACAATTACACGGCCAGTAGCTGGAAAACACAGCGCGAAGTGCGCACCATATTACAAAATGAGTACAGCGATGGCCCCGGCGGTTTGGGCGGTAATGATGATGCCGGCCAAATGTCGGCCTGGTATATGTTTGCAGCGATGGGCTTTTACCCACTCAATCCGGTATCGGGGCAGTATTTACTTTGCTCGCCAATATTCGATAAGGCTGTAATTAATTTGGCTGGTAATAAAAGGCTGATTACCGTATGCCACAAGCAATCAAAAAACTCAATATACATTGTTAAGGTTAAACTGAATGGTGCAGACTATTCCAAAAATTATATCCAATATAGTGATGTGATCAAAGGCGGTACTTTGGATCTTTATCTGCAAGATCAACCTTCCCTGGTTTGGGGCAATAAACCTACAGACAGGCCGCAAAGCCTGTCACCTAACCGTTGAACACAACTTATGCAGCCCAAAAAATACCTTTATACCATTGTTTTATGTACCGCGCTGGCCATCAACTTTGCTGCTTTGGCTAACCCGGTGCAGCGGGTGTTTGATATTACTCAATACGGTGCGAAGGCCGACGGGCGTACCAATAATGCCCTTGCTCTGCAAAAAGCTATTGATGCCTGCTGGCGCGCCGGGGGCGGTAAGGTGCTGGTACCAGGTGCGGGCATTTACCTTGCGGGGCCGTTTAATCTCCGTTCGCACGTCCAGTTTGAGGTAGCCGCCGATGCTACCCTATTGGCAAGCCCAGATGAGAAACTGTATACCGAAAGTGCTTTTCGTGCCAATAAGGGGGAGGGTACTATCTGGATAGGCGGCAAGGACCTGGAGGGCGTTACCCTTTGCGGCGGCGGCACCATTGATGGTAATGGCATTACATTTATGGGTAAGGAACTGGGCGACTCGTATGAATTGAAACCCTTTAACGTAGTGGACCCGCGCCCGCACCTGTTAACACTCATTAATTGTAAGCAGTTACGCATCCGCGACCTGGTGATCCGCAATTCGGCTTACTGGACCATCCACCTGGTGGGCTGTAACGACGTGGTGATAAACGGTATTACCCTTTTAAACAGCATCAAGGTGCGCAACAGCGATGGGATAGACCTTGACCACAGCAAGAACGTGCGCATCAGTGATTGCTATATCGAATCGGGCGACGATTGTATCTGCCTCAAAAACAGGCGCGAGTATCAGGAGTATGGTGCCTGTACCAATATTGTAGTAAGCAACTGCACTATGACATCCAGTTCATGCGCTATCAAGATAGGTTCAGAAAATATGGATAGCATAAGCCATGTACTTATCAATAACTGCATCATTAAAAATAGTAACCGTGGCCTGGGTATCCAAAACAGGGATGAGGGTACGGTAAGCGATGTGGTGTTTTCCAATATCCTGATTGACGCGCACCTGTTCTCGGACGTGTGGTGGGGCAAAGCCGAGCCAATTTATGTAACCGCTTATACCAGGGCAACCACCAACAACAAGGATGCCGGCTGGAGGCTGCCACCTGGCGAAAGTAAGGGTAGGGTAGGCAGGGTAAACAACATCTACTTTAGCAATATTAAGTGCCAGAGTGAGAATGGCATTTACTTAAGTGGCGAAACCGCGGATAAGATAACAGGGATCTATTTTGATAACGTAGACCTGCAATTAAACAAAACCACCAATAACCCGGGGGGAGTATATGACCGCCGCCCGGCCAATGTGGAGGGGCTTATCAAAGGGCGTACATCCGGTTTTTACCTGGACCAGGCTACAGATATAACCATTCGTAACTCATCGGTAAAATGGGGCGTAAACAGGCCGTCGTATTTCGCACACGTATTGGAAGCGCACGGGATTAACAATTTAAAAGTAACCGGGCTTGATGGCGAAGCGGCTCTTCCCAACGTGTTAAAAATTGTTCAATAATACTAACGTTGTAAGCTTAAAACGCCGCGGCGTAATACCAATTTATGAGCTGGCTGGACGTTATTATAGATTATACTTTATTGCTCGAAGATCGCTGTTGACGGCAGTCGTTGAATATCAACAGCTTTAAATATTGTAGCAGTTAGAATGAAATGCTTCTATTTGAAGTGATTTGTTGGTTTATGAAAATGGCCGAAAAAATAGTTAAACAAAAAAGACGCATTTTTTAATGCGCCTTTTTTGTTTAACTGACGACCTGTTGGGTGGTCTTTGTGAACCCCATTGGATTATTTTCGAACCATTTTCTCACAGAATTGAAGAAATTGGGAACATTAAATGATTAGTAATTCGAGTCCTGCTCGGTCTAGCTAAGTCGATAGCGGGAAAAGGACTAAAGTCGAACCGTTCGATTAACGATTTGAGGATCTTTGCTACTATATAATCATGGTTCGAATCCAACTTGGCGTCGCTGTCACTTTCTAAACAAAAGTAATGCAATAATTTACCAATCATGGGCGACGTAATTATCTACCTATTTGGTTGGAAAGCGGGATGACCTGCTTGCCATAAAGCAAAGGAAAACATGTTGGCAAAATTGCGGAAAGCAATCTGCTTATTTTCGGTAAAATGCCCGTTGTCATAGTTTACCGCAAGTAAAACAGGCTTTTTAGATGAAGTCGCAGTCTGCAAGGCGGCCGCGAACTTGCCGGGTTGCCATACAATGACGCGCGGGTCATAATTCCTCCTACGCAAATTACCGCAGGTAGGCCGTTCCTTCCTTCACATGCTGAAATGCATCCATTTCGTACAGTGCTTTGGCTTCAATAGAATCTTTTACTGTGCCAAACTCCTTTGTGTTATTTTGTCCGTTGGGTGAGTTTTCCATACGCAAGGCATTACTACAGCTTACATTGCTAATTGCGGCAGCGAAAAGATCCGGACGTTCAGTAATTGCCCGGCCAATAAGGATGCCGCCTGCACTTGTACCTTCTCCAATTAGGTGACTGGCGCTGGTATAGTGATTGTTGATCAGATATTCACCGGAGGCTATAAAATCCTTCCAGGTATTAGGTTTGGTGACTTTATATCCGGCCTTGTACCAGCTTTCACCTTTTTCGCTGCCGCCGCGTACGTGTGTTTCGGCAACAATCACTCCTTTATTGATTAACGCCAAATTATAGGTGCTAAAGTACGGGTCACCAGATGAACCATAAGCACCATAACCGGTCATATAACAAATGGCGTTTCCGTCCTTCTTAACATTTTTGTTGTACAATATGGTTAGCGGCACCATCGTACCGTCATGGCTTTTAATCTCTAATTCTTCTACCACAATATCAGCTACCTCGGGATAATCGGTCTTCGGCGTCCATCCCGAAAGTTTGCATATACCGGTTAATGGGTTGTAACTATAAATGGTAAAAGGCTGTTTCCAAGAGGTAACCATAATAAGAACCTCATTACTTGTGACGTCCATCGGCATGATCTTGGCCTGCCCGCTTACTGGTAGACTTATTTCTTCCACTTTGCCGCGTTCAAAGTTGTACTGAAAAGCTCTGGAATTTATCCCATCATTCCTGGTGTAGTAAAAAAAGTCTTTGCCACGTGATATATTGCTGATCTTGGCAGATTGTTCAGGAATAATTGTTTCAGCATTAGCTACATCCAGGTGATTGACGTTTGTTTTGGTGATCTTAAAGCGGGTAGCACCTGCGTAGGTGAGCATATAGACATCATCACCGCGATTAAACAGGTCCGTAACCTGGTCTACTTTTTTTACCAGCCGTTTCCATCCGATCCGGGGTTTTAAAAGGTTGGCGGCAGGGGCATAAAACATATTATTATCGCGGTTGACACCACCCAGTATAGCATAGATATATTTCATATCCTCGGAATAATAGATCAGGCAAAGGTCTTCGGGCTTGATGGCCAGCTTTGGGTCATTTTTCCGGCTGAATAATAGTTGATCTGTGATCACCTTTGTGCCAACGGTATGATACATTGCGCGGGTGTCTAACATAGAACTCATCGCCGTTACATCAGCACTATTTTGAGCCGTGTAAATAAAACCTTTATCATCAGGTGTCCACCCGCTCACGCCAAACCAGGAAGGAAAGATCTTTTCGGGGTACAGCTTTTTGGTATCAACATTCATGATGTAGATCGTCGAAGTTTCCGAACCGCTGACAGAGATGCCGATAGCGATCTTTTTGCCATCTTCACTGGGTAAGAAATAATTAATAGAATAGGTTTGCCTCCAACAGGTAGTGGGTCATACAACAAGATTTCTTTTCCGTTCTCGCCAACCCGGTAATATAACTTTCCTACGTTTTCAGCAGGTAGTGTTTTCTTATAAAAATACCTCCCGCCTTTCTTGCCTACAAAGTTGATGTTGTATGGTTTAAGCAGGTTAGAAGTTTCGAATGTTTTGATCAGGCTATCCCTGCCCGGGATCTTGTCTAATAGTGTGTTAGTATAGTCAGCCTGTGCTTTGAACCATGTCTTTACGACGGTATCTTTTGTGTCCTCCAGCCAGCGATAATTATCTGTTACCTGCATCCCGAAATAGGTGTCTTTTATCGGCTTCTTTGGAGATGCGGGAATTTGTGCATAAATCTGAGATTGCACCATTAGGGCTAAAAAAAACACCATTAGCTTTTTCATAATCGAAGATTTAAGGTTGACTAAATATATTGTTGATATACAGTATATAAAGATGTGTAAATTTGATATAGATGTAACGATTCGAATTATATTGAATAATATTTGCTTGCATTTATACAAAGAAGAGGTTGAGAAGCGAATGCATTAGGCATGATTACTTTCGCTTAGTTAGCCCGCTTCATTCAGGAAATAAAAAAGTACACGTTGCAGGATTTCACTTGTATATCTTCCATCAGCAGCGCCGAAATCGATAGCGCTTTAATGTGTACTAAAGCCTAATTGATATCTGTGTAAACCAATTTTCACATTATTATCATCCAATTCCAAAACCCGATAAGCAATGTTTATTATCCTTAGGCGGTACACTGTCTTATTTGCAGTAAATGAACGAGAGCGCGAAGAGCGTGATAGCTAATGCTGTTGTTATAAGTTTTACTGTTATCATGAGTTTGTTATGATGTTTAGCAAACTTATAACAGTAAAAGGAGTGTTTTTAAATCAATGAGTAAGCAAGTAGTTTTAATGATTGAATGGAGGCTTTGACATAGTATAGTGCCAATTAGGCAAAAAAGCCCCCAAGTAACTTAGAGGCCCACTAACCAATATTATCTTATATTAAAAGTGCTTTTACTGTTTTATAAGCTAAATTGCTGAACAGGTTACTTTAATCATTCCAACATTATTCTTTAAAAATAAATTTCGAGAGTTAACTAAAAAATATATTTCAAACGTCTTTTTATAACACGTCCATTACCCTTTGGGTACTGCTTCAAGATTTCTTGAAACAAACTTTCACGGATGAAGAAAAATCCTTCGACTGAATAAACTATAGCATTCCTTGTTATACTATTTATCTTATAGGAAATATATCGTGCCCTTGACTTTCTTTGGCATCAATTATCCATTTATAATCTTTCTCAACCCTAAATTTTGTCGAAATACTAGTTGAACCTCATTCGATTTACCGAGTGCCATTAATGAAAAATTTATTCATATTGCTCCAATAATTGGGTCGTATCTCTCTACTGTCTTATTGCAATTAATCATCTTTTGTTAAAATGTAGCTCCTTGGAACTCATTCAAGAATTAAAAATTTTAACACAGGTTATTTAACTGGTTCGAGCCCAGTTTGGGGATGGACGTTTTTTCAACCAAGACATATGATGTGGCATATTTTAAGGCTATTTATGCATTTTGTTAGCTATAGCAAGCGCATTATATGCGTTAATTATACCGCCAGTGCGACTTAACTGTTTAAATGGTACTTTTTCATCTGTGCCTGGTTTAGTGACTGAAGTTTCCGACCACAATACGGATCGTTCTATGCATAACATAACCTGCTTAAAGTCCAATTGCGGATAGTAATTCCAGATTAGGGCAGCAAGGCCAGCTGCTGTAGGGGAAGCATAACTTGTACCCGAATCTCTGTTGTAATTGCCATGAAATGCGGTAGAATAAATATCATCTCCAGGTGCGAAAAAGTCAACAGTTTTTTTGCCAAAGTTACTATGCCGCCAAACAAGACCGTCACCATAAGTAGTGGCACCAACCGTAAACAAATTGTTAGCCCTTGTCCCGTTTGCAAACACAGAAGAAGGGTAATTAATAATTGAGTCATTGTCTGTTGCGTCATTACCTGCAGCGGCAAATATTAATACCCCTTTAGAGGCTGCATACCGAACGGCGTTATCCACCAATTCTTTTTGCGGCGAAGTTTGCTTTCCTAAACTGATATTGATAATTTTTGCCCCATTATTTACCGCGTATCGAATGGCGTTAGCAACATCTTTATCTCGTTCTTCACCTATCACTTTTGGCGTTACTATCTGAATCGGCATAATTTCTACCCAGTCACTAATCCCTTTCATGCAAGCGTCAGTTTGTGATGCAGCAATGATTCCTGCTACACCGTTACCATGCGACATGGCCGCGGTCATTCGGGCATTTCCATAGTAAACGTTAGCATTGGTAAAAGGATCATCCCCGGGAGATTTTTTCCGAAACCAAGTTACATCATTATGAGCTATAATGGTATTAGCCGTTTCATATTCGCCCTTGTAGCGATCGACTACTGATTGGTAGCCCTTAATAACCGCTTGAAGCGTTAATTTATTTCTTTTAGCAGTATCATTTGACATAACACGGGGTAATACCAAGGTCTGAGCCTTTATAATATTCGAATCCGCATTGCCCAAAACGGTTCGATTTAGAATGTTCTTTAAATAAATTGAATCTGTATGTAGAAGATTTATCCAATAAGTGTTAAGCAGCTTCAATGCGGAAATCGCAGGTTCGGTTCTTTGAAAAATGCGTTTCCGGAAAGCCAAATTTTCTTCAGTTTGCTTTTTCATTTCTTTCCAATTCCTGTATTTGGGCGTTAAGCTATCAGTTGAATTTTCATAGATGCTTTTATATTTCACATATTCCCGTACGCAGTCGTAAGTTTCAGCTTCGCAGTCGCCAACAAAGTTCCACCCGTGCACATCATCGATATAGCCGTTACCATCGTCGTCCACGCCATTACCGGAAATCTCTTTTTGATTAGTCCATATAGCGCCTTTAAATGCAGGGTGCGAAACATCCATACCTATATCAATAATGGCCACAATCACTTTTCGCTTTGGTCTTAAATTTTTTAATAAAGTTACCCTGGCTTTGTTTACACTCATACCATGAATACTGTCATTGCCATAATCCAGCAGCTGCCAGTTTTTTGGTGGCACTTGTGCTAAACCGTTGACGGTAATTAGGCTCAGAAAGCAGGTGAATATTATTTTGCTCATGATTTCGAATTAAAACTTATGAATTAGCCAAGATATTGGTTTAGCGCTTTATAAATAGTTCAAAGTATAACAATCAGTAAAGAATTGGCCGACCTTGCTGTTTGATTGTTTTTGATATTTGTTCGGCAATCACAATAGCACCGTAAGCGTTCGCAATTCCGCCTGCCTTGCTTAAACTTCTGAATGGCACTTTTTGATCATTACCTGGTTTAATTACTATGTATCTATTGGAGTAGCAGATCTTTCAATACAATATTTTATCTGTTTGTAATTTAGCATAGGATAATAACTCCATATAAACGCTGCTAAGCCGCAAACTATAGGTGCCGAAAAGCTGGTGCCGCTTGCTGTTTACAGCTCATTATTAACACTCGTCGTAGTTATATTTACTCGGGGGGCAAATATATCCACGCTGGCTTTTCCGTAGTTACTGAAATCTGCTACTAAAGAAGAATCATACCCTGATGCGCCAACATTGATCACATTGGAAGCTCTTTTACCGTCGTTGTATACAGCAGTAGGATAGCTGATTACTGAATCTGTGTTAACATCATCATTGCCTGCACCGCTTAGTAAAAGGACACCTTTTATTTCGGAATATTTAACAGCTTCATCTACCCATTGTATTTGGGGCGACTGGTACTTAACGAAGCTCATATTGATAATTTTTGCGCCATTATCAACCGCAAAGATTATGGCATTAGGTACATCCTTATCCCATTCATCCCCGCCAACAAATTGCTTGATGTGCATGATCATTACTGCATTTGTAATGCCATTGGTGCCTACGTTATTGCTACGTATTGCACATATTATTCTGGCACAGCCAATGCCGTGAGAGTATTCTGGCCGGATGGGTTTTACAACGCCGCTACCATATTTTTTTTAATATTGGTATACGGGTCATCATGAAGGTCTCTCTTTCTAAAATAACCCGCATCATTGTTTTCAATCATTATATTAACCGTATAAAGGTCGTTTATAATACCTTCTAAACGTTTCAGGTCATCCTTTATCTAGGTAAACAGGGCTGTATGGTCTTTTTTTTGCAATCTCGATGTGATACGTGCCAAAACGTAGGCATATGCTTTTATTGCGGTGTCGGAGGGGATAAACTGGAGCATAAGGCCGTGATGCTCCATAGTTTGAAAGCATTTATCCAATAATGGCAAAAAATGCGGTATGTATCTTGATGAATTATTTCGACGCTGAAAAAAGACCACAAGGCCTTGATATTAGTCCTGGCGTTAAACTAGTTTATGAGGGATTCTTGCCGACAAACCTGAACAAGTCATATGCCTTTGTGGCAATCAAGATAACCACGCCTACTTCTATAAAGTTTAAAAAGTTTACATTTTTCGATATTTGATTTGTTTATCCTGTTCCCAAACATAAAAGTTGGTATTGGCATTAAGCTGGGCCGCTTTCAAAAAACCACCAGTGCCTATCATCATCGAGGCTTTTTGAGGGAATTTAACGACATTTAGGGTATCGCCGGTCTGATAGGTTATCAGCGGATTTGCGCCGTTGCCGGCGATACTGCATGTGCGTCCTTTGGCGATATACGTTTCAGGATTACCCGGAGTGGCATAAAAAATTTCTCCCTTACGCTGCCATACAGTCTGTACCGCATTTGACGGGCTAATGTGCAGGCCGCCGCCATCCATCGGGCAGCCGTTCAGTTTCCATGTATCCATACCCATTTTGACTGCCGGAGAAAAAGTTTTTCCCTGATCGGATGAACGGGTTACATAAAGGTCTCTTGAACCGTCCAGCCAGTTCCTGAACATCAGCGCTACACTTGTTCCCTTAACAGCAATGCTTGGCCTGCAACATTCACAGACGTGCTGGTCGGGTGATTGGTAAGCCATGATGTTTTTTGACCACTTCGGCGCTTTCTCGGTCAACGATGAAAAATAGATCTGGTTATGGTTTCCTGCCCTGGTGTCCAGCCAAACCGCATAGAAATTATCTTTATTGTCACCTGCAATATTCATCAGTCCCTCGGGTGCTGAATCTGTCAGGTCATTTACAACACCCATAGATTTCCATTTAGCATTAGCATGATTGAGTTGGTACCAATGGATGTTCCCGGTTTTGTCCATTGCAGTGATCACTGAGTAATTCTGAGAGCTGGCGAGCTGCGGGCCCCTAGACATACCCAGATGCATTTCCGGAACTTTGGCAACAAGCAACGGTTTGCCAAACGATACGCCATGATTAGTGGAAGTGGCACAAAAGATCTGATCGGCCGAGCCGAATACCACCCTTACGATCCCTTTTGTGTCAACACTTACCTGCGGTTGCTGACCATTTCCTAGAAAATTATTAGGGACGTTATGAAATGAAGATAAACCAAAAAGTGCCCATGCAGGCAAAATCAAGAAAAGGAACTTTTTCATGTAATAAAGCAAATTAAAATCTTGGCAGTTGAAGTATTAACGATGTGAGATAATATTAAGTACAAAAAAGTAAAAATTAGCAGCCAAATGCCGATTATTTGAATTTGTGACTAATCAGCCTCGTTATAAATAGCATTCGAAAGCACTATCCGTTCATAACCGCATCTCCTTTGGCGCAAGATAAAATAGGACTATCCCTCATTTACCGAGTATGCACGAATGCCCAGCCCCCTCCCAATGGTATCCAGTTGTATACTAAAAAAATGTTGGCAGTTTTAGACTGACCTTAGGCTATCCAGCGGTCATACGGTTTCGTAATGAAGTAAGGGAAGTTTACAAAAGTATCACCGCAGACTTTCGGCGATAAAACCGGCATTTCAATCGTTGCTGACTTACACCGATAACGATTGGTAAAGCCGAGCAACTATAAATCAGCTTCGTTAGATTTTAAATTACCTTTATTGCATATTCTCCAATTATCCTATCCTGATCAAAGTTTCCCCCTGATATACCTAATCCGCCAATGACGATACTGTTTATCACAACCGGAAATCCTCCAGGCAATAATTCTATGTCGTTATTATGATCCAATGATCTTTGAAGCTCAGGAAACTGCTTAATAACACCATTTAATACATGGCTTGGTAATTTTAATTGTGAAGCAGTCACTGCTTTCTTCCTGCTTGCGGCTATGCCGAAATAACTGCAATTTTCCTGTCTTAACAAAGCGACCAAATGGCCTCCATTGTCTACTACCGAAACTGTAATGGCAATGTTTAACCGCCCCGCTTCATCAAGCGCGCGGTGCAATAATTGATTGATGAGTTCTTGATTCATGTGCTTAGTTATTACCCGGGAAAAACTTTTCGTCCTTTATCTCAAATACGTCTGTGGTTTTGCAATACCGGGAACCTGCCATACGGCCTATAGCTTTTAAGGCCTGATAATCGACGCGATAGTTGTCTTGCAGTATCTGCTCTGCAAAGTGCATATATAAAATCTCACCGATAATTAACCTTGACCTGCCTATCGTTACAACTTGGATCGTTTTACACTCAAATGCAATAGGGGCCTCTTTAATCCGTGGAGCCCTTATCATTTTGGCTGTTACTGCTGTTAAGCCGGTGAAATAAAATTCTGATTGATCCTCCGTTAGCGGAAAAGCGGATTTAGCCATAGCTGTCGCGAACGATTCGGTAGCAATGTGGGCTACAAACTCACCGGTACCGCCATCATCCGGTAATTTGGCGTTTCGCAGCGTATCTTTTTCAGTCCCGTCAGGCTTTGGCCCGGCAACGGCGAATGAAACTGCCATTGGCGCATGGCCTGCAATATTGAAATAGGAGAATGGTGCGAAATTAGTTATTCCATTCGCCGAAATTGTACTAATAACACCTATCGGCCTCGGTGTGATACTGCCCGTTAATAATTTATATCGGGCTTCTACAGAAATATCTGAAGGGTTAATCTCTATCATAATAGTAAATTTAAAACAAAGGTAAGCAATGCTGACTACTTAGTCAATAGCACTTACTATATTTGATAAATAATTATGGAACATCAAAATTTGGCAGCAAAACTGCATAAGTTGACCCGTCTGATGACGGCTCTTAGTGAACATCGCTGGGCATCAGACGGCTATACAGCTATTAAGATGGGACATTTGCAAGCTCTAATAAAATTGGCTGAAGCCGATTTTAACAACAATCAGCTTGCAGCGTGTGCAGATATGACCAAACAAAGTATGAACCGTCTGACTAACGAACTTCTTCAATTAGGATATATAGTCAGCGCGGAAGAACAATCAACAGATGCAAGGATCAAAATATTGACCCTTTCTGACAAAGGAAAAAAGTTTATAACTTACTTAAATACAATAAGCTATGAACTCGAAAAAAAACTGGGTCATGTTTTAGGAATTAACAAGTTCGATGAATTTAATGGTACACTTGATAATTTGCTTGACTTTGTAGAGGGAAGATTTAAAAATATTTGAGTTATTATAGTCGGGAAATCCTGCCAATTAAAATCAAAGATACAGAATTTGCTTATTTTATTATTTCAGCAACATAACTGTTAACTTCGTTTGTCTTAGCAAAAGCTTTTTTTGCTAAGCTATGTAAAGAGTTAATGATATTTGCAGCCGTCGCGTCGGTACTTTTTACAATCAATTCTTCAAACTTTAATTTCGATAACTATTGCGCCAGATCTGCCTACCTGTTCATCGGCCAACATTCTAATAATTGTTTCCTCAACTACCTGATGATTATTTTATTGATAGAAATATTTAATTGAATTTAAAAGTTACAAAGCATATAACCTCTTTTCTTTACGTCCGTATAAAATTATAAAATACCCAAAGATATACCTTCATATAAAGCTTTATTAATTATTTCAGAAAAATGATAAAAAAATTTAAAATCTTAAATAAAATCACAATTAGATTTTATAATACAACTTAGATAGATGAATCTTAATTTCATTTTTTGCTGCCGCGGTTAATCAATCGTTACTTACCTAATCTCCCCTAATTATGTATAGTGAACTTTTTTTATTTTTCACCTTAGTATCAGGATCTGGATACATTTATTGTCTTTTACGGGCACACTTTTTAGAAGTAAAAATGGATCATTTTACCCGTATCCCAAGATCGAAATGTGGTGAGATCAGGGTAAGCGATCTTCGACTGGCTAAAGCTTCTACCTTTGATGAGCATTATGTTTTAGATGCTCAAACCGCCATTTTAAACCTGCAGATCAGCAATTCCATCGCAGTTGGATACTTCATTGGCTTGGCATTATTTTTTATTATTGAGTTTCTATAAAAATCGCATTCAGATCAGGTTGTTTTTAGAAAGATTTGATTAGGCACAATAGTATAACTTTCGCACATAGTAAGGCTTTATTATTACTTTAATCATTTTGATGCCTTTGTAAGGAAAAAGTTCACTTAGGTATCGATCTATTTCAAAACTTACATATCGCAATAATAGGAAAGGGACGATCACGATGTAAAATCCGGGTTGAATCGGTCATTTTGAAATTTCCGGGTCTGCAGTACTCATCTAAGCCAAATCGCTCCTTTACCCGGTCTTTTCATGGCCCAAGAGGAACTTTTACTATTATTACATCAACAGATCTGATCAGCTTTGGCCTGATTATCTTGTTGAACCCTTTACCTAATTTGCTGCATAAAATATTCGGTCACTGAAATTAGACTGATCACGCCGATCAATTGATGATTTACATGTACCGGTAGGTAGTGGTTATCCGATGCTTTCATAAGTAAAAAAACATCATTAGCAGTTTGATCCATTGACACGATCGGTTTTGTAAAATCACAGTCGATTAAGCAGTGATGAGGGTAATTAAGGTAATCCTTAGCGGTAACAATACCAACTTTTTCAAGATCCTCATCAACAATAACCATGTAGGGATGTTTTTGTAACCATTCTCTTATCTGACTCATTTCTTCAAGTAGAGAAACATATACGGGTTCCCTATCGATGAATTTCGAATTATTGAACATCTTTTTAATTTAATTACTGTCTATAAGTCATTTATAAACATAAACAACTTATAGGAGTATTCCATAGTAATTATTATTGTTTTAAACTTTATTAGGGCTATTGAAATAGAGTGGCAGTTCGAACCAAAATTTTGCTCCATTTCCTGCCCCGCTATATACTCCAATATCCCCGCCATGCTGCCGGACGATCTGGCTGGAAATATGAAGGCCAATACCCACACCCGCATATTTTTGCGATGCTTCGTGCGCGCGGGAGAATTTTTCAAATATCATTTTTTGACGAGGAGCGGTATATCTATTCCGTTATCAATCACCATCAACTTAACCACCCCACCTCGATTTTCTAATTCGATGGAGATTGTTCCTCCTGCGGTGAGTATTTGGCAGCGTGCGTCAGTAAGTTCACAATTACTATCTCAAGTCTAACCTTATCTGCGCTAATTATAATTTCGGGAGAAACCGTCGGTGAATATTAACTCACAGTACTCCTTTAGAGAACTTAACTTCAAGTTTTTACATTTTACAACTTTATGCTGGGGCTCTTTTTTCGTTTATTCATTATTACGAAATCGAAATAAACCTAAACATAGTTAAGCAGGCTTACTTTCTTATGTGTGTTTCATTTTTATAAAGATAATGCGAACTTAATTGACTAAAAAAACTATTGCCACCTATCAATAAATTTGCTAAACTCCTCCTTAAACTTATCGGAAACAGGCAGCATAGTTTTATTTAAGAAAACAGTAGTCTTTGTTACTGAACTGATTTTGTCAAGCGAAACGATAAATGAATTGTGTATCCGCATAAACCTGCCTTTCGGCAATTTATCTTCCATTGCTTTAAGCGTAATTAATGTTAGGATGCTTTTCTCTGATGTGTTAAGGTGAATTTTAGCATAATCCTTAAGCCCTTCTATATAAATAAT
This sequence comes from Mucilaginibacter glaciei, assembly GCF_014773245.1. GTDB lineage: Bacteria > Bacteroidota > Bacteroidia > Sphingobacteriales > Sphingobacteriaceae > Mucilaginibacter > Mucilaginibacter glaciei. The sequence continues at coordinate 565,760 of NZ_JACWMX010000003.1, forward strand.
GTCCTGGCAAGGAATTTTTACCTTTTGAGAGTCAACTTTTAGGTATATAACATCTTCATCTTTTGGCTTAATACTCAAAGAATTTACATTTAACTCCGCCCATTTCAAAGCTTTATTTGCCGCCCTTAAAAATTCCTGATAACCGAATGGTTTCAATAGATAATCGACTGCATCAACCTTAAAGCCTTCTAATGCGAACTGGTCAAATGCAGTCGTGAAAATAATAGCTGGTGTATTAATTGTGTTTCTTCCTTTTAAAATACGCGCAAGTTCAATTCCACTTAAATCTGGCATTTGAATATCCAGGAATATTACAGCCACATTATTTTCATTAATATAGCGCAAGCTTTCTATTCCGTTCGAAAAGGAAGCACCTAAAATAAGAAAGGGAGTTTGCTGAATAAACCGGCATAAAAGGTCAAGTGCAGGCGGCTCATCATCAATAGCGATACAATTTAATATCATAACATTAGGGTTAACTTTGCTTCGTAGAGCGATTTATTAATCAGTCCAGTAATTAATGTATATTTCCCCGGATATAGCAGCTCTAGTCGTTTGGTAGTGTTTAATAGGCCAATGCCATTGCTTTTATCTTCATTAAATCGTTTAGCTTCGTAGTAAGGATTAGTAACCGTTAATACAATACTGTTGGGGCTTTGAAAAACTTTGATAGTTATCGTCCCTTCAATGATATTGCTGACACCGTGCTTAAAAGCATTTTCGATCAATGGTAAAAACAGCATTGGGGCTATCATATGCCCGTTTATTTGAGTAGGTGCATCGTAGTCGATTTTTGTTTTAGCACTTAATCTTAATCTCATTAAATCAATATAATCGCTGATAAAAGCCATCTCCTTGGTTAAAGGTGTTAATCCGCTTTCGGTATCATACAGTACATACCTCATCATTTTTGAAAGGTTGGTTATTGCCGTTCTTGCAACATCTCCGTCAGATAGCGTATATGAATAAATATTATTCAAAGTATTAAAGAAAAAATGCGGATTAATTTGTGCCTTAAGCAAGGTGAGTGCCGATTTAATATTCTCTTGTTCTAATTGCTGTCGTAGGTTTACTTCCTCTTGCCATTTTTTGATAAAGCTAATCGTTGTGCCAAAACCGATCAATAAAAGCATAACTGTAGGTATATAGGTATCGTAAGCCAATCCGAAATTTTTTTGACTAATTCGTGTTGGCCTATTTTCTATTAGTCCGTAAATATTAAAAACGAGGTTAGCATAATTATTTAATAAAGTAGATAACAAGATCAAGACTATTACAGAAATGACATACCAAAACCGTTCTTTTTTTGATAATAATTTTGGTATCAAAAAATAGATGTTAAAGTAGAACACACCCATAAGCATTCCCAGTAATAATATTTGTTTTAACCAAAACCTTATTGGAAGCGTAATCCCCCACGTTAGTGGATGGTAAAAAAGCACTACAAATGACAACAACAGCCAACCTATTATATGGCTTAGAAGATTTGCCTGCCTACGTAACATAATAGTCATAATTGTACCCCTTCAGATTTTAATACAATATTACAGCTAACTGATATAAATATTAATATTTGTCGGCAACAGGTCGAAAATTCCCGATAATTACATTATTTCTGTCGATAACTGCTTAGATCTAAAACATTCAGATCCAAAACCCGAAATGGTCGATTATTTTCACTGAATTGTCTATTATATTTTTTTGATTCAAATTTGTGGGGGTTCTTAGCAACATACTTATAAATGGAGGGTTTAGGGTTGTAAAACCTTAAATATTGCTTCCGGGATAATTCAATAAAAACGACTGAACTGTCATTAAACAAATAAAACTATGAGAAAAGCATTTTTTAAAGCCGTAATAATACCTTTTGTTGGACTATTGGCTGCATGCCCCCTCTTGAACTTGGCTCAGACGGTTAATCAAGAAACTAAAAAAGTGATGCTGATGAACCGTATCGGCCCGTCGTCGTCTGAGTTATATGTTGCAAATTCAGATGGTACCGGCGAACACCCGCTTTTGAGTAAATCGGGATTTGACTATCATGCTTCCTACGCAGCAAACGGGAAATGGATTTCCTTTACTTCTGAACAAAATGGTTTTGGCCAGGCTGACATCTACCGGGTGCATCCCGACGGAACTGGTTTGGAACGTTTAACAGACGGCCCCGCATTGGATGACCAGTCCGCCCTCTCACCCGATGCTTTGAAACTTGCATTCGTTTCTACCCGGATTGCTCATAAAGCAAATATTTGGATTTTGGATATAAAAACCCGCAAATTGAGTAACCTAACGGGGAAACCAACAATACAGGGAGACTCAACAAAACCGGACGGCTTTTTCCATCCTTCATGGTCCCCGGATGGTAAATGGATCGCTTTTTCGTCTGACCGTAACACAGAATGGAGAGGGCACGGAAACGGAACGGGTTGGGAACATATTCAGGAGTTGAGCATATACATTGTTCATCCGGATGGTAGCGGGCTTCGTCGTATTTCACAACCGGGCATTTGTGCCGGCGCGCCCAAATGGTCGCACGATGGAAAAAGTGTCGTTTTTTACGAAATCTCAGCGGAAGATACATGGAACGCAAGGAGACCTAACTTAGCTAAAAAAGCAACGTCGCAAATAGTATCTATTGATTTATTGACAGGCAAAAGAACCAATATTACTTCAGGCCCAGGCTTAAAATTGGTACCTCAATTTTTGAAAAATAGCAAAATAGGATATCTTGTCAAAGGTGGTATAAAGCCAGCTTTGATGTACATTGGTGACACGGTGGTTGTGAAAGGAAACATCCATTCCCCAACTTGGTCGCCAGATGGTGAAAAGGTTGTGTTTGAAAGAGTAGATTTTAGCCCCCGACCGCAAAATCAACCACTTTACAGTTGGGATAAAAATTATCAATATCAATACACCGATGTGTTTCCCAACTTTTCGAAGAATGGTAAATTAGTTCTTACCGATAAGGCGACAGATTCAGGGATTTCTATAATGGACGCTGATGGAACGAACAAGAAAAGGATATTTACTCCTACCAACGGTGTCGCTTTTATGCCTACTTGGTCGCCAGATGGTCAATGGATTGCTTTCGGTTATGGCGGTTTTTTACAATCACGCAAAACGAGTGCGGCAAAAATAATGATGATAAAAAAAGACGGAACAGGATTAGTTGCTTTAACTGACAGTACGCTAAATTCCGGATTTCCCAGTTTTTCTCCTGATGGAAAGAAGATTGTTTACCGTGCCTGGGGAGCAAAAAATGATGGCCTTCGCATCTTAAATCTGGAAGACCATAGTATTAGAATACTGACAACGGATTATGATAACCTGCCTTTTTGGTCCCCTGACGGGAAGTTAATTTCTTTTACTAGAAAGCATGACAACAATAATTTCGATATTTATACCATTAGGCCCGACGGAACGGATTTGCGTCAACTTACCACATCACCAGCAAATGATGCCCACGCGATGTGGACTGATGATAGTAAACACCTTATGTGGAGTAGCGGTATTTATGGTTTCAAAGATGAGGCAGCCCTTTATGATGATACTTTTCAGCCTTATGGCGCTATTTTTATAATGAATGCCGATGGCACTGATAAAAAACAATTAACAGACAGTCCGTGGGAAGATTCAATGCCTTGTTTTGTACCATCAAATAATCCATAATCAATTCCACTCAGTAACTCCCGAAAAATTAAAGGAAGTTTAGAAAAGCTGGAATATAAGAATCTGCAGGGGTTAAAGATCACAAGTTCTCTGTTTAATATTAATTCTTTAAAATGTAATAGCAATGTTATATTTAACGTATAATATTGCAGATCCCTAATTTACTATTGTAAAAATGGCTCATAACAAAACTGGAGGAAGCTCTATTGAT
>NZ_JACWMX010000004.1 GCF_014773245.1 Mucilaginibacter glaciei
AAAAGCGGTAGAGGGCGAGATCTCGGGCGAGGTGCCCGCTACCTTCCTGCAGCTGTCTGATAATGTGGAGTTTGTTTTGGATGCGGATGCGGCTTCTGCCCTGACCCGTTTTGATACACCCTGGCTGGTGAAGGATTGTGTGTGGGACAACCTGCTGAAGAAAAAGGCGGTGATCTGGCTATCGGAAGCCGTGGGCAAGCCTATTTTGAAATTAACCGAAGAGGATTACAATAATCATGGCATGGCTCAGCTGGCCGTGGAGCAGGGGCCGGTTTACGAGATCAACATCGATATCTTTAACCAGGTACAGCATACCATTACCGGATGGCCGGGGGGGAAGCCGGGCGCGGATGATTCTCAAAGGCCGGAGCGTGCCGAGCCTGCTCACAAGCGCTCTATCGTTTTCTCTCCTCACCCGGATGATGATGTGATCTCCATGGGGGGTACATTCATTCGTCTGGTGGACCAGGGGCATGATGTGCATGTGGCTTACCAAACTTCGGGCAATACGGCTGTATGGGATGATGATGTTTTACGCTACATGGAGTTCGCTATTGATTTTAAGGCGAGTGTGGGCGAGGATACGGCTAAACTGAAGGGGATTTATGAGGATATGCGCCGGTTTATCGGTACCAAACTGCCTAACCAGGTCGATACGCCGGAGATCCGCGATGTGAAGGGTTTTATCCGAAAGACGGAGGCCATCTCGGGTGCCCGCTTCGCGGGGCTGCCCGACAGCAATATTCATTTCCAGGCGTTGCCTTTTTATGAAACGGGTAAAACCAAGAAGAATGCCGTGGGCGAAGAGGATATTTTGTTAACCATGGAGCTGCTTAAAAAGATCAGGCCGCACCAGGTGTTTGCCGCGGGTGATTTTGCCGACCCGAACGGGACGCATATCGTTTGTTTTAACATCATCATTGCGGCTTTACGCAGGTTAAGGGAAACCGAGGACTGGGTAAACGATTGCTGGATGTGGTTATACCGCGGTGCCTGGCAGGAGTTCCCTACGCATGAGATCGAGATGGCGGTGCCTTTGTCGCCTGCCGAGGTTTTGCACAAGCGTAACGCGATCTTTAAACACCAATCTCAGAAGGACCGCCCGGTATTCCCCGGTGATGATGCCCGCGAGTTTTGGGTGCGTGCCGAAGACCGTAACCGCGAAACAGCCCAATGTTATGATAAGCTTGGTTTAGCAGAGTATGCCGCCATGGAGGCTTTTGTCAGGTACGAATTTTAAGAACTAAGTAAACCATGTCATTGCGAGGAGCGATACCGACGTAGCAATCTCAATATGCCCGCTTGTCCTATGAGATTGCTACGCTATCGCTCGCAATACATCTGAAATATTCAACATGACTGAAACAATCTTTACCAAAAACCCAAGACTCCTATCCCTCGATGTCTTTCGCGGGGCTACCATTGCTTTTATGATATTGGTAAATGATCCCGGTGATTGGGGGCATATCTACGCGCCGCTGGAGCATTCCGAATGGAACGGTTGTACCCCTACCGACTTGGTGTTCCCATTTTTCCTGTTTATGGTAGGCGTTTCCATTGTTTACTCTATGGAAAGCAAAAAGGAGAATGGGGCCGGGCATGGTAAAATTATACTGACCGCGCTGCGCCGTACGGTGATCCTGCTGCTCATCACCTGGAGTATGCAACTCATCCTGCGCTGGAATTTTGACCTAGCACACATGCGCCTGCCGGGGGTATTGCCGCGCATCGGGCTGGTGTACTTTATCTGTACTATTATCTATTTAAAAACATCGCAAAAAAGCCGCGACTGGATCTTTGCCGGGGTACTTCTCGGCTATTATATCATCATGACGTTTATCCCGGTGCCCGGGGTGGGCTACCCTAACCTTAATCCCGAAACTAATATGGGTGCTTGGGTAGACCGCCTGGTATTCACTACCGACCACCTTTGGAAATCATCCAAAACGTGGGACCCGGAAGGCTTGCTGGGTACATTACCGGCCATCGGTACGGGGCTGTTCGGCATCCGCGTGGGCAGCTGGCTAAAACGTAAAGACCGAGACGACAGCGTAAAGGTAAGCTGGATGTTTACCTATGGTGTTATCGCTGTAGTTGTTGCCCTCATCTGGGATTTGTTTTTCCCCATTAACAAAGCATTGTGGACAAGCTCGTTCGTGCTTTACACCGGCGGTTTGGCTACTATCGGGCTGGCTATTTGCTTCTGGCTGATAGACGTACAGGGGCATAAACGCTTCACCTATCCGTTTGTGGTATTCGGCGCCAATGCCATTACTGCGTATGTGCTCGCAGGTTTTATCCCCCATTATTTTAATTTAATCAAAATAGGCGGTAAATCTGTCTACCAGACTTTGTTTGTACCCTACCTTTCGCCGGTGAACGCATCGTTGGCGGGCGCAATTTTAATTGTGCTAATATTATGGCTGGTAATGTGGGTGTTGTATCTTCGTAAAATCTTTGTTAAGATTTAAAAGATATGAAATTGAGACTTCTCATCGCCCTGCTGTTTATCTGTTCGATAGTTACGGCACAAACTACCGTTACCACAACCATCATCACTCCTGCACACTTAAAAGCAGCCGAGGATGCCCTTGTTGCATCGGGCGCTGGCGCGCAGATGAAAGAGAATATTACCTCGATGGTAAAACAGGCCGCAACAGGTGTGCCTGATGATAAGAAAGGCAAGTTCATGGAGATCATGAACGGCTTTATGAACAAGTATATGAACTGGGATTTGCTGAAAGACCAGATGGCCGCCATGTATGCACAGGAATTTACCGAAAAAGAATTGAAAGACCTCACCACCTTTTACTTATCACCTTTAGGCAAAAAACTCAATCAAAAGCAACCTATCCTGTTTCAAAAGGGTGCGCTGATGGGCCAGCAAACGGTTACCGCCCACCAGGCCGAATTGCAGCAGTTAATGCAGGATGCTTTTAAGGAACAATAAACAATTTGCAACTAAGAAATTCGTTTAGCATCTTAGTACCTTATCCCCACAATTAAACTATGAACTTTAACAGGATATTTTCTGTAGCCGCAATAACCCTTGTAATTGCATCGGGCAGTACATTTGCCCAGGTTAAAAAGAAACCGGCAACATCACTCAAAACCAAACCGGCAGCCGCAGCAGCCAAACCGCCAAGCAACAACACATTACCGATAGACAGAGATGTACTCATTGGCAAATTACCCAACGGATTAACTTACTACATCCGCCATAACGAACAGCCAAAAAACCGCGCCGAACTATACCTGGTAAATAAGGCAGGATCGATATTAGAAACCGACGCGCAACAGGGCTTGGCCCACTTTACCGAACATATGGCCTTTAACGGCACGCGCGATTACCCAAAGAATGACCTGGTGAATTACCTTCAAAAATCAGGCATTCGTTTTGGTGCCGATTTGAATGCTTACACCTCATTTGATGAAACGGTATACCAATTACCTGTACCTACAGATAGTGCTACGGTATTCAAAAAGGGCTTTAACATACTGGCCAACTGGGCGGGCTATGTAACCTTCGACCCCGTCGAGATAGATAAGGAACGCGGTGTTGTTTTAGAAGAAGAACGGCTTCGGGGCCGCAACGCTCAGGAGCGTTTAAGTCAGCAAACATTGCCTGTTTTATTAAGTAATTCCCGGTATGCATCGCGCTTGCCAATTGGTAAAGAAAGTGTTATTAAAGGTTTTGACGCACCAACCATTAAGGCATTTTATGCCGATTGGTACCGCCCGGACTTACAGGCAGTGGTAGCCGTTGGCGATTTCGACGTAAAAGAAGTGGAGGGCCTGATCAAAGCAAATTTCTCGGCGTTAAAAAACCCTGTGGGCGAAAAGCTGCGCGTGCAGTACACCGTGCCGCCAACGCCGGGCACCGCGGTAAAAATTGTTACCGATAAGGAATTCCCCTACACACTTGCTCAAATTGTTGTAAAACACCCTCAAGCCGTAGTTAACTCTATAACCAGTTACATACAGAGTATGAGGATAAACCTTTTTAACTATATGCTGGGCGAGCGTTTGACCGAACTTTTACAAAAACCGGAGCCACCGTTTTTATACGGCAAATCTACCTATGCCGGTTTATTGGGCAAACAGGATGCATTCTCGTCGATAGTGGTTGCCAAACCAGGCGATCTTGAAAATGCTGTAAAAACCATTGTGGCAGAAACTGAGCGCGCACGTAAATTCGGCTTTACCATAACCGAACTGGAACGCGCCAAACAAGCCGCGCTGGTACAGGTAACAAATAGCTATAATGAACGCGACAAAACCAACTCAACCAATTTTGTGCGTGAATATCAGGCTAACTTTTTAATCGGCGAAGCTATCCCCGGTATTATATTCGAATATGCGTTCTACGCAAGTAATATCAGCGAGATATCGTTACCGCAAATGAATGCCCTGGCAGCCAAACTCATCACCGACCAAAACCGGGTTGTAATTGTGGAAGCGCCAGAGAAAGACAAGGATAAATTACCCACCGAAAAAACTATTTTAGACTGGGTAAACAACGCGGGGAAAAATGTTACAGCTTATGTAGATAACGTAACCTCAAAACCGCTGATGGAAAAAGCACCGGAAGGTGGCAAAGTGGTTAGCGAAACTGTTGATACCGCCATTGCAACAACAACTTATGTGTTGAATAACGGACTTAAGGTAATTTTAAAACCAACACAATTTAAAAACGACCAGATACTGATCAACGGGAACAGTTTTGGCGGTACATCATTAGCCAGCGATGCCGACTTTACATCCGCTAACCTAGCAGCTCCTATTATTGGAAATAGCGGTGTCGGCGATTTTAACCAGGGCCAGTTAGATAAAACGCTTGCCGGTAAAAGCCTGCATGTACAGCCTTACATCAGCGATATATCGCAGGGCATAACCGCCAATGCTTCGCCCCGTGATTTTGAGACCGCTATGCAATTGATCTACCTTTATTTTACCCAGCCGCGTAAGGATAAAGACATCTGGCAAGGCAACATCAATCAAACCAGATCAATTCTGGCCACCCGCGGGGTAGATCCGGGCAGTGTTTTCCAGGATACGATTGCTGCCGTTTTAAACAACCACAACTTCCGCGCGATGGTTACTACGCCCGAAAGATTGAACGCTGTTAGCCTGGATAAGGCCTATAGCTTTTATAAAGATCGTTTTGCCGATGCCAGCGCCTTTACTTTTACATTGGTGGGCAACTTTACCCCCGAGGATATTAAGCCCTATCTGGAGGCTTACCTGGGCAGCCTGCCATCAACAAACAAAAAAGAAACCTATAAAGACCTGCGCATGTATCCAACACCGGGCTTGATCACTAAAGTGGTTAACAAAGGGATTGATGATAAGGCTACCGTGCAATTGGTGTTTAGTGGTGCTTACGATTTCAACGAGGCTAACAATATCCAATTAGATGCGCTGGAGGAGATACTGAACATCAAATTAACTGAACGCTTGCGCGAACAGGAAAGCAGCACCTACGCGCCGGGCGTACGTATCAACTATGTTAAAATACCAAGCAACAGATACACCGTCACTATTTATTTTAGCTGTGCTGAAGCTAATGTAGATAAGCTGATTACAGCCACGCTGGATGAGATTACCAAGCTTAAAACTACCGGTGCCTTACCTGCCGATATCGGTAAATTTGTTGCCGAAGAAGCGCGGTCGACCCAATCACAATTAAAGGAGAATGTTTTTTGGGCGGGCTACCTTGCAGGCGCTGCGCAAAACCAACAGGATCCGGATAATATTTTATATCATGTTAAAAATCTGGAGCAGATTACCGTGGCCAGCACCAAAGCTACCGCTAACAAATACCTGGACATGAACAATTTCATTAAACTGATCCTATTACCCGAAAAGAAGGCAGCTGCCGAAACTAAATAAGGCATTAACTTCAATGATACAGCAAATAAAGAGGCCGCTCTATTTTTTGGAAGCGGCTTCTTTGTTTTAGTTCATATTTAAATAAGACCCCGCCGCATCACCGGGCTTTTGGATAATCACCCCTACACATTTATTAGTGGTCGGGTCAACTTCAAATGAAATCCCTTTGGCAATATCGTCATACACGTTCATTGTTTTACCACCGGCTTTATGATCATTACCCGGCTTTACCGCGTGTTGTTGTTTGATCTGCGCAAGTGTGCTACCAACACCAATCCCCGCAGCTGTCTTGAAATAAGGCGATGTTACTAAAATGCGTTTCACATATTGGAAAATATCATCCTTCCCATTATAGTTATGGCACGAAAAAATGCTGGTTTTGTAACCCGCTTTATTGTGCCCTGCATACCAAACAGCCAGTGCGCTGCCCATTGCCGCGTCAGAACTATCGGGTTTGCCAAACCGGTTATAAACATTTTCCATACTCTCGTTAATGATGCTTTGCCCAATGCTTTTACCGGGGATGATCAATTGCGTCGGCGTGGTCACATCGCCGGTTTCTTCAGCACCAGCAGGTTTGCTTACCGTATCAGTGGTTTTCGCCGAATCGGCAGGCTCTGTTTTCATAATCAACGCGCTATCTGCCGCTTTTAAAGCCGGCAGGTTGGTAGCCGGTTGAGGCTTCGGTTTACAGGCATTCGCCGAGATGGCAATAACCGTGATGAGCAAGTATTTTGAGCAATTCATTTCGTAACAATTTATATTATTTACAGTTGATAGTTATAACCCCAAACAGGGTATATTGTTGGCAACACACATGGGCACTAAAGGGCAAAAGGTAATACAGGCTTGGTATAAACAAAAGGACTGGAAGCAGTTTCCGTTTCAAAAAGAAATGGAAGCTGCATACCTGTCTGGCTTTTCAGGATTGCTGAATGCTCCTACCGGCAGCGGTAAAACATTCGCTTTGTTCCTGCCCTTCCTGGCAGAGTTTATAAATAAATATCCCGATACCTACACCACGCAAAAAAATAATGGTTTATTGATGTTATGGATAACGCCATTGCGTGCCTTAACCAACGATATCCGTAAAGCCATGCAAGAAGTATGCGACGAACTGGGGCTGCCCTGGCGCATTATGACCCGCACGGGCGATACATCGGCCGCAGAAAAGGCTGCATTAAAGCGAAAGTTGCCCGAGGTATTATTGACTACGCCCGAAAGCCTGCACCTGATGCTGGCGCAAAAAGAATATGCCAAAGTTTTCCAGGGCCTGCAAGTTTTTGTTTGCGACGAATGGCACGAGCTTTTAGGCACCAAACGTGGTGTGCAGGTAGAGCTGGGGTTGAGTAGGCTAAAAGGATTGGGAGCGGAGATTGGAGAACGGGGAGCGGTAAAAAATGACATATCGGCTGTTGATTCCCGCCAACCGATTCCCCACTCACCACTCACCTCTCGCCATTCTCGACTCAAAATCTGGGGTATATCAGCAACTATTGGTAATCTGGAGCAGGCCGCCGAGGTGCTGTTGGGTAACGAATTCCCGCCAGAGCAGGTCAGGATGGTGAGGGCCAATGTGGATAAGAAACTGCTGATCGAGTCGGTAATCCCAGAAAATATTGAGAATTACAGCTGGGCAGGGCACATAGGTGTAAAGCTATTACCACAAGTGATGGAGATTGTGGCGAAGAGTAAAACCACGCTGATATTTACCAATACACGCTCGCAAAGCGAAATCTGGTACCATGCCATTATAGATAACTACCCCGAGTATGCGGGAATTATGGCCATGCATCATGGATCTTTAGATAATGAATTGCGCAACTGGGTAGAACAAGCCCTACATGCCGAAATGCTCAAAGTGGTGGTATGTACATCGAGCTTAGACTTAGGGGTAGATTTTAGGCCGGTGGATACCGTGGTGCAGGTAGGCAGCCCCAAAGGGGTAGCCCGTTTTATGCAGCGCGCCGGGCGGAGCGGGCACCACCCCGGGGCGGTATCAAAGGCTTACTTTGTGCCCACCCATTCGTTAGAACTGCTGGAAGGCGCAGCGTTAAAGCAGGCCATTAAAAACGGCGTATTTGAAAGCCGCGACCCGATGCTGCTAACTTTTGATGTGCTGATACAGTATATGGTTACGCTGGCTGTATCTGACGGGTTTAGGGCCGACGCATTGTTTAAAGAGGTTAGATCGACCTTTGCCTTTGCCGATATGCGGCGCGATGAATTTAATCAGTTGCTTGATTTTATTACCAATGGTGGTAAAACCCTTGCCCAATACGATGAATTTTTAAAGGTGGAGGTAGAGAACGGCCTGTTTAAGGTGAACAATCGGCGCGTAGCCATGCGGCACCGTTTAAGTATTGGCACCATTACCAGCGAATTGAGTATCCGCGTAAAGTGGTTAAGCGGCGGCAGTTTAGGCACGCTGGAAGAGGGCTTTATCAGCAAGCTTAATCCCGGCAATACCTTTTGGTTTGCAGGCCGCAGTCTTGAGTTTATTAAGGTTAAGGATATGACGGCTTATGTCAAAAAATCAACCAAAACCAAGGGTTTGATCCCCAGCTGGGCAGGTGGCCGGATGCCGCTCTCTTCGCAGCTATCCGCGGTGTTTAGGGATAAGCTGGACGAGGTTGCGCACGGTATCGAAACAGATATTGAGGTAAAAGCGCTAAAACCGCTGTTTGAGTTGCAGGCTAAACTTTCGCATCTGCCGCAAAGCCATGAATTTTTGATAGAATCGTTTAAATCGCGAGAGGGTCACCATTTATTGTTTTACCCGTTTGAGGGCCGGTTAGTACACGAAGGGATGGCAAGCCTATTGGCTTTCCGCCTCTCTAAGATAAGGCCCGCCAGTTTCTCTATCGCCATGAATGATTATGGTTTCGAGTTACTGGCCGACGAAGATATCCCTATTGAGGAAGCTTTGGAAGACACCGCATTCTTTTCGATAGATAACCTGATAGACGATATCCAAAACAGTTTAAATGCCAATGAAATGGCCCGGCGGCGGTTTAGGGATATCGCCCATATCGGCGGGCTGGTGTTTACCGGCTACCCGGGCCAGCAGGTAAAAAACAAACATTTACAGGCCTCGACCTCGCTATTATTCGAGGTATTTAACGAGTATGAACCAGATAACTTATTGGTGCGGCAGGCTTACAACGAGGCGTTGGCTTTCCAATTGGAAGAGTTTAGATTACGGGCAGCATTACAGCGCATCCAAACGCAAAGTATTATACTAAAAGTTATTGAAAGGCCTACCCCCTTCGCTTTTCCGATATTAGTAGATAGCCTTGGTCGTGAAAAGCTCACTACGGAAACTATGGAAGAGCGGATTGCCAAAATGGCCCGCCGTTACAGCGTTGACGAAGCAGATGCCGAAAAGATAGCACCAAAACCGCCGCGCCGCGTTGGTGTAACCCGTAAAAAAGGCTTTTAACAATTCAAACTTTAAGGCACAAAAAAAGAGGGCGATTAAATAACCGCCCTCTGTAATATTTGATAAACTAACCGATTAGGCCAATTTGCGTTTTACTTCCACGTTTTCGTAAGCCTCCACAATATCCCCTACTTCAATGTTGTTGTAGTTGGCAATGTTTAAACCACACTCATAATTGGTGGCCACTTCTTTCACATCGTCTTTGAAACGTTTTAGTGAAGCCAGCTCACCGGTATGGATCACAACACCATCGCGAACGATACGGATCTTGCTATTACGGTTGATCTTACCATCTAATACCATACAACCTGCAATAGTACCCACCTTACTGATCTTGAAGGTTTCGCGGATCTCTACATTCGCAACGATCTTCTCTTCGAACGTTGGTGCAAGCATACCTTCCATCGCCGCCTTGATCTCGTTGATCGCATCGTAAATGATAGAGTATAACCTGATATCGATCTGCTCGGCTTCGGCCAGTTTACGTGCTCCACCCGATGGGCGTACCTGGAAACCGATAATGATCGCATCTGATGCAGAGGCTAACAATACGTCGCTTTCAGAGATCTGACCAACTGCCTTAGAAATGATATTCACCTGGATCTGCTCGGTAGACAGTTTCAATAATGAATCCGATAAGGCTTCGATAGAACCATCCACGTCACCCTTAACAATAATGTTAAGTTCCTTAAAGTTACCAACTGCCAAACGACGACCGATTTCATCAAGTGTAATGTGTTTCTGTGTACGTAAGCCTTGCTCGCGCTGTAATTGTAAGCGTTTGTTTGCAATTTCACGTGCTTCAACTTCGCTTTCTAATGCGTTAAATTTATCGCCCGCTGTAGGCGCGCCCTGCATACCCAACACCTGTACCGGCGTAGATGGCCCTGCAGACTCAACCCTTTGGCCACGCTCATTAGTCAATGCCTTAACACGACCACTATAGCAACCAGCCAAGATAGGATCGCCTACTTTTAAGCGGCCTGCCTGTACTAAAATGGTGGTAACAATACCACGGCCTTTATCCAGTGCAGCTTCAATTACAGTACCTACCGCGCGTTTATTAGGGTTGGCTTTCAGCTCGAGCAATTCTGCCTCAAGCAATACCTTCTCTAACAACAACTCAATATTTAAACCGGTTTTTGCTGATATTTCTTGTGTTTGATATTTACCTCCCCACTCTTCAACCAAAATATTCATGGCTGATAATTGCTCACGTACCTTATCGGCGTTAGCACCCGGCCTGTCAATTTTATTGAAAGCGAAGATGATTGGTGCACCTGCAGCCTGCGCGTGGTTTATCGCCTCGCGCGTTTGCGGCATCACGCTATCATCAGCAGCGATTACAATAATTACAATATCTGTAACCTGTGCGCCCCTGGCACGCATAGCGGTAAACGCTTCGTGGCCCGGTGTATCCAGGAATGTAATTTTTCCTTTATCATCCGGCAAGGTTACTTCGTAAGCGCCGATGTGCTGGGTGATACCACCCGCTTCGCCGCCTATTACGTTTGTCTTGCGGATAAAATCCAGTAAAGATGTTTTACCGTGGTCAACGTGGCCCATGATGGTCACAATTGGTGCACGCGGTACTAACTCATCTTCGTTATCTTCCTGGTCAAGATTGGCTTCTTCGTCCTGTGGTTTCACAAACTCAACCTGGTAGCCAAATTCGTCGGCAACAATACTGAGGGTTTCGGCATCCAAACGTTGGTTGATCGATACGAACATACCCAAACTCATACAAGTTGAGATAATTTGTGTTACCGATACATCCATCATCAAAGCCAACTCGTTTGCCGTAACAAACTCTGTAACCCTTAATACTTTCGACTGTGCATCCTGCTCCATTGCCAGTTCTTCGGCAGTTGCAGCAACATCATCACGTTTTTGACGACGGAATTTAGCACGCTGGGCAAACTTACCGCTCTTACCTGCACCGCTTAAGCGTGCAAGTGTAGCCTTAATCTGGTCTTGTATATCCTTTTCTGTAGGTTCTTCTTTAGGGCCTGTGCTTGCAGGTGGCCTGCCGCCTCTAAAATCGGGACGGTTACCGCCGCCACCCGGAGGGCCTGCTGGTCTGTTCCTGAAATCGGGACGGTTAGGATTAATGGTGCCGCTTGGCGGGGCCTGCTGGCCTGTGCCTTGCCCACCACCCTGCTGATCTTTACGTTTACGTTTGCGTTTCTGATCGGCTGCGTTACCTGCCGCGTTTGATGAAGATGCAACCGGATTACGCTTAGGTGCATTAACCGGCAACTGGATCTTGCCTATAATTTTGGGCCCGCTTAAACGCTCTGCACTCGCGCGGATCACGTCGTCACCTTCTTCGGCAACAGCTGCAGTAGGTTCTGTTTCCGCTACCTTTAGTGTCTCAACAGCCGGTGCTGGTGTATCTGCAACGGGTTCAGCCGCCTTTGGTGTCTCAACAACAGGTGCGGGTTTCTCTGCAACCGGCTCAGGTGCCTTGGGTGGCTCAACAACGGGTGCAGGTTTCTCTGCAACAGGCTCGGGTGCCTTCAGTACCTCAACAACAGGTGCAGGTTTCTCTGCAACAGGTTCGGGAACTTTTGGGGCCTCTACCACAGGCGCAGGTTTCTCTGCAACAGGTGCTTTTGCACCTAAATTATCAAGGTCTATCTTACCAATTACCTTAACGCCCGGCAGCGCATCACTGCGCTCGTCGGTTTTGGCTTGGATCGGCTCAGCCGGCTTTGGTTTTTCAACCTGCGGCGAACTAAAGTGGCCCGTGTTTTTGATCAAAATTTCCTCGTTCTCGAAATCTCTTGAACGACGTGGCTGCTCTGCAGGGCGATCAGACGTTTGCACGCCTTCTTCCTTACGGATGTTACCTATCTTGATCTGTTTGGCCTCCTCCTTAATAATTTTATCTACAGCAAATTCCTTCAACAGGGTTGTGTACATATCGTTATCCAGCTTGGCCATAGGCTGCTTATCAACCTTGTAACCTTTAGTAGCTAAGAAATCGACAATGGTACCCATACCAATGTTCAGTTCTTTTACTGCTTTTATTAATTTTATGGATTTGTCTTCTGACATTTATTAAATTTTCTCTCTAATTATCGCAAAAATACGATTTTTTATTCGTGTTATTTCGTTTATTCAAATTCCGATTGCAGAATTGATAAAACTTCTTTTACTGTTTCCTCTTCCAGATCAGTACGCTTCACTAACTCACCCACAGATAATGCCAATACAGATTTCGCAGTATCGAGACCTATACGTTTAAATTCGTCTAAGATCCAGCTATCGATCTCGTCAGAGAATTCTTCGATATCCACATCCTCGTCATGCTCATCAGCCTCACGGTACACATCAATTTCATACCCTGTCAATTTACCTGCCAGTTTAATGTTATGACCACCACGGCCAATAGCCAATGACACCTGATCGGGCTTTAAATACACTGCAGCGGTCTTTTTATCATCATCTAATTTTATAGAGGTGATCTTAGCCGGCGATAATGCGCGCTGAATGTATAGCTGAATATTGTTTGTGAAGTTAATTACATCAATATTTTCATTCTTCAACTCGCGTACGATACCGTGGATACGTGACCCTTTCATACCCACACAGGCACCAACCGGGTCTATGCGGTCATCGTACGATTCAACAGCTACCTTGGCACGCTCGCCCGGTTCGCGAACAATCTTTTTAATGGTGATGAGCCCGTCGAAAATTTCGGGTACTTCCATTTCAAATAAACGTTGCAAAAACTCAGGTGCAGTACGTGATATGATGATCTTAGGGTTACTGTTCAGCATATCAACCTTGCTGATGATCGCCCTAACACTATCACCTTTTTTAAAGTAATCGGCAGGGATCTGCTCGGTTTTTGGCAATAAAAGCTCATTGCCCTCATCATCCAATACCAATGTTTCTTTTTTCCAAACCTGGTAAACTTCGCCTGTTACGATCTCGCCTACGCGGTCTTTGTATTTCTTAAAGATCTCGTCTTTCTCCAGTTCTAAAATTTTAGATACCAGGGTTTGGCGTGCCGCTAATATAGCACGGCGACCAAAGCTCTCTAAAGTGATCTGCTCAATAAAGTCGTCGCCAACCTCTAAATCAGGATCTATTGAGTGTGCTTCTTTCAACTCAATTTCCAGGTCATCATCCTCGCTAAAACCGTCTTCCATTACGGTACGGGTGCGCCAAATTTCCAAATCGCCGTTGTCTGTGTTCACAATAACGTCGCAATTCTCGTCGTTACCGTACTTTTTCCTGATCATGCTTCTGAAAACGTCTTCCAGAACGCTCATCATGGTTGGGCGGTCAATGTTCTTGAAATCTTTAAATTCCTGAAAAGAATCAATTAAATTAATATTGCTCATCTTCTACTTGAATGATATTAAAACTTTTGTTTCTGTTATTTTATCTGTAGGGATAGTGCTTTCAACAGTCTCAGCCTTTTTCCCTTTTTCCTTAATTATCTCAGCAATGGTTATCTCATCATCGCCCGCTATCAGCAATTCGCCTTCGCGTTTGGTGCCGTCGTCCATCTTAATAGCTAACGTGCGACCAATGTTCTTAGCATACTGCCTTTTCAATACCAGCGGGGTATCAATACCCGGCGATGATACTTCCAGGTTATAAGCCTCTTCTATCACATTATCTTCTTCCAGGTGGAAACCTACGTGCCTGCTTATGGTAGCGCAATCTGCAATTCCTATCCCGTTATCGCCGTCAACCAGCACAATTAGCTTACCGTTCGAGTGCATTTTTACATCCACTAAAAACAGATGGGGCATATCGGCAATTTTCTCTTCTACCAGCTCTGTTACCTTTTTTTCAATATTCATTATCGTAAAATTTTCCCTATATCCCGATCGTAAACAGGACGGATGATAATTTGATTGATAAAATAAAAGAGGGGACTAATCGCCCCCTCTTTTTTAATTTAGATGCAAATGTACAAAAAATAATTTATTCCAAATGCTTATTGCTTAAAAATCAAATCAGTAAAATATGTTCTACCCGGTTGAGTGCGGCCTTTCAGGTAGTCGGCAAGGGTTGCGCCCTCCCCTAAACGGTAGTTACGCACAAAGTAAACCTGCCCTGCTACAAAAGGGGTATCGGGCGTAAAAACAACAGAACTGTCTTTTAACTCGTATCTTCCGGGTTGCTCCGACTGGTAGTTTTTCATATCGGTATCGCGCGGCATGCGGTAAACGGGCACCAAACTTTGCCACTCTTGCGACGACGAGTCGCGGCCTATCTCCTGCATCACGGCGTAATCCAATCCTTTAAACTCTATCGAATGCTTATTATTGATCAGTTTGATTTGAATTGCCGCAGGGTGCCTGGCAGGGGTGCAGGCGGTGATGAAAAGTGATATAACGATTAGCGTTTTCTTCATCTATCGCCCTTTCAAATTGTCTTCAAATAGCTTAAAAATCCGGCTATACTCGTCCGTCCAGCTGCTGGGTTGTACAAAACCGTGGTCTTCTACCGGGTATGGGGCCAATTCCCAGTTACTTTTATGCAGCTCTATCAAACTCTGAGTAAGCCTTACAATATCCTGGAAGTTTACGTTCTGATCTACCATACCATGCGCCATTAGCAGGTGGCCTTTTAAGCCATCGGCAAAATAAATGGGCGAGCTTTGGCGATAGGCCTTCTCATCATCAAAAGGTTCGTTCAAGATGTTGGAGGTATAACCGTGGTTGTAATGAGCCCAATCGGTAACGGAGCGTAATGCGCCACCCGCTACAAAAACATCGGGCTGAGTAAATAATGCCATCAGCGTAATAAAGCCGCCGTACGAACCACCATATAAGCCCACATTTTTAGGATTTACGCCATATTTATCAACCAATAGTTTTACGCCGTCTACCTGGTCGGTCAGGTCGGCACCGCCCATGTGGCGGTAAATGCCGGTACGGATATCGCGCCCGTAGCCCGAGCTTGCGGTGTAATCGATATCCATAACGGTGTAGCCATTATCAACCAGCATGTTGTTAAACATATACTCGCGAAAATAGCTGCTCCACCAGTAATGCACGTTTTGCAAATAGCCGGCACCGTGCACAAATACTACGGCAGGTTTAGCCGGATCAGGTTTTTTGGGCAGGTACAAGCGTGCGTAAATATCCTTACCGTAACGGTTTTTGAAACTGATCACCTGCGGGTCTTTCCACGGGTATGATTTAAATTCATCAGTTACGGAGTTGCTTACCTGTACTGCCTTTGCACCAGGTTTGTTGGCCTGCAAATAGAGCTCCCAGGGTTTATTGGAATACGAGTAGCGGATGGCCAGCCATTTCTCATCGGGCGACAGGTCTATCTCGTTACCACCCTTCATCGAAGTGATCTTAACCGGCGCGCCACCCGTTACGGGGATACGGTAAAAATGCGTAATGCCGGGATGCTCGATATTTGCAGTAAAGTAAAACGTCTTTTTATCATTAGATAGGTGCAGGGTTTGCACCTCCCATTTACCCGCTGTTAATTGCTTTTTTGTGCCGCTTACCACATCAACCAAATATAGATGCGAGTAACCGCTGGCTTCGCTTTGATAGTAAAAATGAGTGTTATCCGTATAGCCTAAGCTGCCGCCTGCAAAGCTGCTGGTGCCGGGGCCGCCTATCCAGGCTTCGTCGCGCTGGCGGTCAAGTTGAGTTAGCTTACCTGTAGTGGGGTCAAGCTTCATAATCCAGCGGTCTTTATTATCTTGTGATTCTACCACAACAACGGCATTTTTTCCATCCTCGCTCCAAAAAGTAGCGCTGATGTCCACCTTGCGGTCGGCATTAGCTTTGGTACGGTCGGCCAGTTGTTTAGGGTAATCCTTAACATAATCGGGCAGATCTTTTATCCCTGGGATATTTTTGGTGATGATGCTATAAACGGTATCGCGCTGTTTATCAAAAATGTAGCTGCCAGATGTTGATTGCGGACTGCCTACCTTGGTACGGTTCTGAATATCTTCTGTATAGCCGGATGCGGTTACGTAATTAGGTACAATTGTATTTTTCGCACCTTCGGCAGCTTGTGTTAAACGGTAAGTAACGTAGCGACCATCCGGGCTTAACTGTGTTCCGCCTAAACGCTTATCACCTATGCTGATCTCTTTTAATTTTTCGGGCTGTGTTTCTTTTCGTTCTACCGAATCCAGCTTGCGGTTCTTATCATTTACTCTGATGATATCGAACAGCTCGAGCTGTTGTTTTTTTAACCAGCGTTCTTGCTCGTTGCCTGCCTGCGCCGCGCCGGCAGCGCCACCCCGCCTGCCGCCTAGGCCTCCTGTTGCAGGTGCCGAAGGGGTAGCCGCCGTTTTAACAAAATTGGTGAGCTGGGTTAATTCGCCTTTGGCCAGTTTTAACGCGAACAGGTCGTTATCATTTGTAAAGATGATACTTTGCTCATCCCCGCTGAATGTTGGGTTACTTTCTCTTACAGTGGTGTTTGTCAATTGAATAACCTTTCCCGATTTGATGGCCAGCAAGTAAATATCGCCGTTCTTTTCGTAAACTTTTAACGTGCCTTTATTATTCAATTTACCATTCTCCGGCACGATTACTTTACGGTCGGCCAGGTTCAAATCCTGCGGTTTTAGGTTAACAGTAGTAATGTAATACATCCCATCGCGCTCGGCCTTATCAGGGTTCCAGTTAAAGTAGATCTTCTTGCTATCATCGCTCCAGCGGATGTTTGAGGGCGAGGTGCCCATCCATTTAGGGTCGCGCATTATTTTTTCGACAGTGAGTTTTTCCAGTTTCTGGGCCGAAGCACTGACGAAAACAAGTAGTAAAAGAGGAGTAAAAAGTTTTTTCATATGGATCAAAGCAAGGCTCTTGCGGCTGCAATTTAACGTTTTAAGTAATATTACTATTTTTAACGATTGGATTGTTACAAATGGAAATAAAAGGCAACGGATTTATATTACGCGAATGGCAAGACAGCGACATAACTGAGCTGCAAAGATTGGCCAATAACCCAAAAATTGCGGCTAATTTATACGACCGTTTCCCATCGCCTTATACGATGGCTGATGCAAAGTTGTTTATCAATTTGAAAGCTAACGAAAACCCTGTAACCTCATTTGTAATTGAAATTGACGGGCTTTTTGCCGGGACAATTGGTATTGATTTCAGGACTGATGTATTTGCCCGGTCGCCTTTAATTGGTTATTGGCTGGGCGAAGATTATTGGGGCAAAGGCGTAATGACCGAAGCTTTGAAATTGATAACTGCTTATTTGTTCTCCCGGTTTAATATCATGTGCCTTCAGGCAGGGGTATTTAGCCGAAACCAAGCGTCTATGCGGGCATTGGAAAAGGCGGGGTATAGCAAACAGGGCGTGATAAAAGGCGCGATCTTTAAAAACGACGAAGTGTTGGACGAGCATATTTATGTAGCTTATAAACAATAAGCTTACACCATTAATAAATCTTTCTGTAAATTTCCTTTACCATCCCTGCGGGGTCGAGCGACAGGTTAACAGTTCCTGAAACCGCGATACCGTAAATGCCTGTCCGCATTAGTAATTCCACATCTTTAAGCTGGATACCGCCAACCGCTATTACCGGGAGATCTATTGGCTGCCGTTCTAAAAGGCGATAACCTTCATACCCTAAAAGCGGTTTATCGTTTGGCCGGGTATCGGTATGGGCAAAGGGGCCATAGCCGCAGTAATCAACCACGCCAGAGGCTTGAACTTTCAATAAACCTTCCAAAGTATAGGCAGAGGTGCCTAAGGTTTTTTCATCCGTTATCGCTTCGCGGATGGCTTTCAGATCAGCATTTAGATCTTCGAGATGAACGCCTTGTGCATCAACTTTGTCCAGCAGATGATATTGATTCGCTAAGATCAATGTTGCACCCCAATCATCGCAAATAGAGGCGATCTGGTGGATCTCGGGCAGCATCTCTTCGTCACTTTTGCTCATGCAGCGGTACTGAATCCAGTTGGCGCCGGCTTCGCAGGCTATTTGGGCTTGCTCCACATGGCTGCGGTTAGGTAGGTCCTGAGTAAGATAATGGAATTTGGAGATGTATTTTTTCATGATTGACATACGAATTTCACCAATTAGCACCAATTACACGAATTTTAAAACGGGCGAGCACTAAAATGACAAAGCCACAAATTGATTTGTGGCCTTGTATTGTACAATAACGATTGATCTCTGCTTACTAATCAACTACTTCAACACCTCGGCAATTGGCGTACCAATATTACCGTTTGGTGCCTGGATGTGCAAAAGTTGCGCTACCGTTGCAGCAATATCTGTCATGTGTGTTTCGCGGTTCAGGCTACCATGTTTAATGCCCCAACCCATAAACACCAATGGGATATGCGCATCATAAGGATTCCAGGTGCCATGTGTGGTGCCTGTTGCACCATGCCCCGAATACCATCCCGGTTTTAAGATGATCTGGATAGCTCCGCTACGATCGGCGTTGTAACCATTGATGATGCGGGTGCGTAATTCATCAGGGATGCTTGTTGTTGTGATGCGCTGCATATCTACCGCATAAGCAATTTCCGGTTGTTTTTGCAGGTAGTCAATACACTCGGCTTTAATACCTTCGGCGCTCAGGTTCTCTTTCCTGATGGCAGCATTGTTCAAGTTAACTTGGTAGTTGCCAAAATTCAGCACCAGGTTTTTAACTTTATATTTATCTTCCAGCAGTTTGTTGAGGCCGGTACGCGCGGCAGATTCGTTCCAAACGCCTGCAGGGATGTTATGATCGATCAGAAAGGTGGGGTTATGTGCTGCAGCGTGATCAGCTGTCAGGAAAACGCTGTAATTACCTTTACCAACTTTCGCATCCAGGTAAGAAAAGAATGCCGACAGGTCGTTATCTAACCGCAGGTAGGTATCTTCAATTTCTACAGAATTAGGACCGTATTGGTGCCCGATATAATCTGTTGACGACAGACTAACTGCCAGAAAATCGGTCACTGCATTTTTACCCAGGTTTTCGCCCTCTACGGTGGCTTTTGCCAGGTCGAGCGTCATTGTGTTTCCGTAAGGCGTACTGCGGATCATTCCCATTTTACCGTTATACAAGGCTGATGTTTTAACCGGGAGGGTTGGCGCGTCTGTGCCGGCAAATTTGCCTTCATATCTTGGGCTGTTATCCGGTGCGCTTTGTATATAAGTACCGATAGGGTAAAGCGCATTCCAGTCCTGTTTTAAGTATTTTTCGGCGGGTTTACTTGCATTGAACGCTTTCATCCAGTTGGGCAGGTCGGTCATGTAATAGGTGCTGGTGATCCAGTTGCCGGTAGCATCGTCAAACCAATAAGCGGCATTAGCTGCATGGCCGCCCGGCAAGATACCGCCGCGGTCTTTTAAAGCGATCCCGATCACTTTTGAACGGAAGTTGGTTGCTAAACGTAGCTCATCTGTAACTGTACTGGCCAATAGATTACGAGGCGACATTTTGCCGGCGATTGACGTACTTCCCACGCCAACAACGGTGCTGTCGTCCGTACAATACATTGATTTTCCCGTAGCCTGGATGGTCCAGTCGTTACCGGCAATACCGTGGATAGAAGGAACCGAACCTGTATAAACACAGGTATGCCCCGCAGCCGTAACGGTAGGGATATAAGGCACCAGCGTATTCTCGCAGGTAAAACCTTCGTTCAGCATGCGTTTAAAGCCTCCTGCCTGATAGCGGTCGTAAAAACGGTACAGATAATCCCAGCGCATCTGGTCGACCACCAAACCAACCACCAGCTTAGGGCGCAGCAAAGTTTGATTAACAGCAGCAGTTGTTTTTTTGGTTTGTGCCGATAAATTAAATACAGCGATGGCGAAGGTTAGGGTAAGCAGGGCTCTGATCTTCATTCTAAGTAATTTTGAGAAAGGCAAATATCATAAAAGCATTTAAAAATCAATGTGATTTTTGCGTTACCGTGGTGTTAAACCATTTCACGCCGCTATTCCAAAAAAGTAAGCAAAGCATGCTGACTGGCCGTATGCAGATCGCGCCATATCCGGTTGATCTCGGTATCGGGCGATGCCGCTAAAAGGCCACAATAGGGATAAAGCTCATCCACACACCCACGCGCTGTTTTGGCTAATACCCTGCTGGCGCTGCTAACTGCTTTTAACAAACCTTGGTTTTGCGCATCTTGCCAGGAGGCGTCCACAGCGGCAAAAAACGCAGTGCGGGCCTTGTTCAGCAAATCAGTGCAGGAGGTTAAGGCATCATTCATCACCAAAACATTAGCCCCGTTCACCCGCCGCAGGTTGGTTGCCTTATTTGCAAAGGCGGATACGCACAGATCCATAAAATGCACAGCCATGCCCGATAGGTTAGCCGCCAGCGTAGCTTCGGCCAGTTGCATAAAAGGGTAAATGTATAACTGTTCTTTAACTACAGCGGCATCAGGCTCTATTTCAAAGCAACGGCTTTTATCAACATACAGGTTGTTTATACTGTAAGCATCGCTGCCGGTAGCCATCATGCCGATATATTTCCAGCCTTTAAGTAGTTGCACATCGTTACGATCAATAACAAATGGCAGTATCAACGGCGCGCCATCTGCATTTAACATCGCACTATTATTACTTATAATTTCGCAATTAACAGTAATATGCGTGGCGTGGTGCACGCCACTGGCATATTTCCAGCTGCCATTGATCAGGTAGCCATTTCCGCTTACGGTAGCTGTGCCAGTTGCCGCACCGCTCCCTGCCAGGCAGGCTTTTTTATCATGATAAATTTCCCGAGCTAAATCCGGCTCCATGAACCCGCCGAACCAGCCTGCACCGCAGCATAATGTTACTACCCAGCCCAGGCTGCCATCGGCCCAGCTTAAGGCTTCTTCGGTTTTAACTAGTTCCGGCAGCGGGGTTTGTAAACCGCCATAGCTTGCAGGCGCTAATAAATTAAACCATTGCTGCTTATAAACCAATTCCAGCTGCGCCGGGTGAAGCTGGCCTAATGCTTCTGCCGCCGGGGCGTGCTCCCTGATCGTATTAACCCAATCAGAGCTTAATAATATGGATGGGTGGTGGATTTGACTCATCTTAAATAGTTTGGGTTAATTGGTCCCGGCGGATGATCTTACACCAGTCGACATATCCAAAAATAGCCACCACAAATAAAACGATCGTCAATAGGCCGAATAGTGCCAGATCCTTGTGAAACAATAGCGGTATAGCAAACAGGTTGCTGATGTTGAGCAAGACCCAGTTTTCTATTTTGCGCCTTGCCAGCAGCCACATCCCCGCCCAGGCGGTTGATGATACCCAGGCATCCCAAACAGGTACCGTTGATGTTGTAAAATTGATGAGCAATAAGTATAACATGCCCCAACCCGCAAAAACAATTAGCAGCGTAATGATCCATTCCCTGCGATTGGAGTAACTTACCTTTACTGGCGGTTCGCCGCGTTTTTTAATCCAGTAGTACCAGCCGTAAACACTCATCACTACATAGTAACCGTTTAACAAACATTCGGCATAAAGGGCGGCATTCAGCAGCAGGTATATAGATATCAAAGTAGCGGCTATACCGGTTGGGTATAGCCACACTTTATTTGCCTTTGCCAGCAGCACTTCTGCAACGCCTAATAGCACCGCCGCCCATTCCAGCCACGTGGTGGCCTTAAATTGGTTGAGGAAAAGATTTATCCAGCTTTGCATGGCTGTACTTAAAAACTTAAACTAACCGATGCCAGGAAATTGCGCCCCGCCTGCGGGAAATAATAGTTATAGTTAACTACCCGCCCGCCTTCGATATCCGGGTAGGTTGCCCCGTTGGCCTCATACTGCTGGTTAAAAATATTGTTCAGCAATAAGCCTACCCCAATATTTTTAACCGACCGTACACTGAAATTATAACGCAGCCTGATATCGGTTACCAGGTAACTATCTAATTGGCGGTTGGTTACAAAACGGTTACCCGCAGCTACCGGGAATGCCGCCGGGTTAGTGTTCATGGTATTGTCCAGGTACTGACTGCTCACATAGCGGTCTATAAAAGCAATCTCACCACCTTTTATCGGGGTGATGCTAATCTCGCTCGATGCCGTAAACGATGGCGAGAAAGCAATCGTGGTTTTCTTTAAAAAGATCTCGGCCTGGGTGCCGTCGTCATAGTTATTTAAAAACTGGCTATAGTTTTTGATCTTATTAGTACTTAAGGTTGCAGTTGCACCCCAGCTGATGGCTTTGGTAATTCTGACCTTGCCGTCAACCTCCACACCTGCACGGTAGCTATTGTCTACATTGTTACGGATCTGCGCGCCCACATCGTTTAACGATCCGGTTAGTATCAGCTGGTTTTTATACAGCATATAAAAGCCGTTAATGCCGCCTTTAAATATATTGTTGCTGATGCGGTATCCTGCTTCAAAATCTTTCAGGTTTTCGGGCTTTGGCCTGCTGTCCGGTGTACTGTTGGTGTAGTCGTCCCGGTTAGGCTCGTGGTTACCCACTGCGAAGGATGCGTAAACGTTATTATGCTCATCAATCTCATAAGTGATGCCCGCTTTGGGGTTAAAGAAGTTGAGCGTTGCATTTTGCTGCACGTTCTTCAAATTCCTGTCGAACCCTAAGAAAGAGTAATAAATACGGCGGTATTGCATATCGGCAAAAAGGGTAACGTCGCCCAACTTGTATTCGCCACGGGCAAAAATGTTAAAATCGTTCTTTTTAGCATCATCACGATAGTATTCGTAATTAGGGCCAATGCCTGCACTTTGTTTTGTATAAATAATATTGCCAAAATGCGCGCCGGTATACTGGTTATAAGCACCGCCTAACGTAAAGTTAAGGGCACTGGTTGGCAGGTATTTTAAGGCATAGGTAACGCCGTAAAAGTCGTTATCCAGCCAGCGGCGGCGGGCCAAATCAGTATTGGTGATGGTAGTACCGCCTATGGTTACAGGTGTTAAACCGTATTCGGCAACGGCCGCATTAGTTTTATACTCTTCATAGTAGCCTTTGCCTTTGGTATAATGCAAAGCTCCGCTAAAAGACACCTTGTCGGATAGCTTTTGATCATACAGTAACTGGTAATGGTTTTGCAGGTAATCATCTACCTGGTCTTTATAATAACTGCCATCGGGTAAGGTACCCAAGTCATTATAAGTCCGATGGTTGGGGATGTTATTGTCTCCGATGATATAATCGGGGATACCGTTCCATGCCTGGTTAGTGCGCTCGTAGCCCGAAAAGATATTAGCCCTTAACGTACTGTTTTTGCCATAGTATGCACCGCTTACGAAAAATGATTTTAACTGCGAGGAGGCGTGGTCGATGTAACCATCGGAACGGATGCGCGATAAGCGCCCGTCGACACTAAAGTGGCCGCCCATTAAGCCCGTACCCAGGTTAATGGTGTTTTTTACCGTACCGAATGAACCTGCCGAGTTATTGATATCGGCATAGCCCGTATCGCGGCGGGTAGTAGTTTGAATGTTGATACTACCGCCAAACGCGCCTGCGCCATTGGTTGATGTACCCACGCCGCGCTGAATCTGGATGTTGTTGATAGACGAGGCAATATCCGGCAGATCGACAAAGTACGATCCCTGGCTTTCCGAATCATTGTACGGGATGCCGTTAATGGTTACGTTTACCCTTGTAGCGTCGCTGCCGCGGATACGGATACCGGTGTAGCCTACGCCCGCGCCTGCATCAGAAGTAACCACTACCGATGGGGTTTGGGTAAGCAGGAAGGGCAGGTCCTGCCCGAAGTTATTCTTTTCCAGATCCTTTTTATTCAGGTTGGCAAACGCTGTAGGCGAATTTTTACCGGCACGGGTGGCTGTGACGGTAACTTCTTCAGCACTGAACATGGCGTTGGTGAGCGATACGTTAACGACCTGGTTGCCAGCAAGCCTGATGGATGTGCTTGTTACCTGGTAACCAATGTAACTTGCCTTAATAATGTAGGTTGCAGCCGGCAAGTTGGTTAGCTGGTAATTGCCGTTT
This sequence comes from Mucilaginibacter glaciei, assembly GCF_014773245.1. Taxonomy (GTDB): domain Bacteria; phylum Bacteroidota; class Bacteroidia; order Sphingobacteriales; family Sphingobacteriaceae; genus Mucilaginibacter; species Mucilaginibacter glaciei. The sequence goes on from NZ_JACWMX010000004.1 coordinate 24,258, forward strand.
ACATCTGTTTGAGTGTTAACCAATGGGTTAACGAGCGTTACCGTTGCGCCGGCCAAAGCTTCGCCGGATTGATTAGTGACTTTACCACTAATAGTGAATTGGGCCGAGGCCAGGACAGGCAGCAGCAGGGCGAATAGCGCCGAAAGTAAATTTTTCAAAATGTGTTAAACAATAAAATAGTTAAACCATCTGCTCGCCGGGATAAAACGGCAGTACACTTAACTTGTTACCTCTCCCTACGCCGGCATTACCCGGATCAGGTGCATGAGTTGAGTTATAAGTGGTAAGTGATCAGTTGTGAGTTTTAAAACTCATTACTCAAAACACAATACTCGTAACTAAACACAATGGGTTTGATCTCAGCCTGTCTTTCAGTTTGGTAAAATAACCTGCAGATTATTTTGTTGACCAAAGCAAGGCACCCCTTGAGAATTATGTGGCAAAGATAGAAATGATTTCGGATTTCGGATGTTCAATTTCGGATTTACAGGTAATGACCTTATCTGTTTTTAATTTCGAAATCAAAAATTCGAAATTCGAAATCAAAAAACCTACTTTTGCAAACTTTTACAAATAGGACTTATGCTTAGAACTTACACCTGCGGGCAATTAAATATCAGCAATTTAGGTGAAACAGTAACGCTTTGCGGCTGGGTACAAAAATCACGTGATTTGGGCGGTACTACCTTTATTGATGTACGCGACAGATACGGTTTAACCCAGTTAGTTTTGAATACAGATACGGATGCCAGCCTCCGCGAAGCCGGCCGCCAGCTGGGCCGCGAGTTTGTTATAAAGGTTACCGGAACTGTGGTTGAGCGTTCTAACAAAAACACCAAGATCCCTACCGGCGAAATAGAAATTACTATTACCGAACTGGAAATTTTAAACTCCAGTAAGATCCCTCCCTTTTTAATAGAGGATGAAACCGATGGCGGTGAAGAGCTGCGCGCCAAATACCGCTATCTGGACCTGCGCCGTAACCCTATCCGCAACAATTTGGTATTACGCCATAAAATGGCACAGGAGATCCGCAAATATTTAGATGGACTTGACTTTATTGAGGTGGAGACACCGGTGCTGATCAAATCGACGCCTGAAGGTGCGCGCGATTTTGTGGTACCCAGCCGCATGAACCCGGGCGAGTTTTACGCCCTGCCGCAATCGCCACAAACATTTAAACAACTATTGATGGTGAGTGGCTTTGACCGCTATTTCCAGATTGTGAAATGTTTTAGGGATGAGGATTTGCGTGCCGACCGCCAGCCAGAGTTTACCCAGATAGACTGTGAAATGTCGTTCATTACGCAAGAGGATATCCTGAATATATTTGAGGGTTTAACCCGCCACCTGTTCAGCACCGTAAAGGGTTTAGAACTGGGCAATTTCCCGAGGATGCAGTATGCCGATGCCATGCGTTTATATGGGTCTGACAAGCCCGACACCCGTTTCGGGATGCAGTTTGTTGAATTGAACGATGTGGTTAAAGGCAAAAACTTCAGCATTTTTGATAACGCCGAACTGGTTGTAGGTATTAATGCCAAAGGCTGCGCAAACTATACCCGCAAGCAAATTGATGAATTAACCGAATGGATGAAACGCCCGCAAATTGGCGCCACAGGGCTGATCTACGCCCGCCACAATGAAGATGGCTCCATCAAATCATCCGTAGATAAATTTTACAATGAAGAAGAACTGGCCAAATGGAGCGCCGCTTTTGAAACAGAACCCGGCGATTTAATTTTGATACTGGCCGGCCAAACTGATAAGGTACGCAAGCAACTGAACGAACTGCGTTTAGAGATTGGAAGCCGTTTAGGCTCACGCGACAAGAATAAGTTTGCGCCGCTTTGGGTGCTTGATTTCCCGCTGTTGGAGTGGGACGAAGAAACAGAGCGTTACCACGCTATGCACCACCCTTTCACGTCGCCAAAACCGGAGGATATCGCATTGCTGGATACCGACCCTAAAAACGTGCGCGCCAATGCGTACGATTTGGTGATCAACGGTACAGAGATTGGCGGTGGCTCTATCCGGATTCATGACCGCGCCTTACAATCGCTAATGTTTAAGCACCTGGGCTTTTCGCCGGAAGAGGCGCAGAAACAGTTCGGCTTTTTAATGGATGCCTTTGAATTTGGTGCGCCGCCGCATGGTGGTATCGCCTTCGGTTTTGATAGGTTAACCTCTATCTTCGCAGGGTTGGATTCTATCCGTGATGTGATTGCCTTTCCTAAGAACAATTCAGGCCGTGATGTAATGATCGATTCGCCATCAACCATTGCCGATGCGCAGCTAAATGAATTAAAAATCAAGACCACTGTATCACCAGCTTAATTTTTACCGTTAATACTATCATGAAAAAATACATACTTACGCTTAGCTTCCTTGTAATAGCCTTTGCATCATGCAAAAAAGGAGATTCTTTCGACGCTGCTGCACAGGCAACAAAAGATGACGCAGCTATCCAAACCTACTTAAAAGCTAATCCAAACATTACAGCTACAAAAGACCCCAGCGGTGTTTACTATCAGGTAGTTACCCCGGGTACCGGTGCTAATCCAACTGCCAGTTCGGCTGTAACAGTCAATTATACAGGTTCGGTACTTAACGGCGGCCAATTTGCAACCGCGCTAAACCTCGCCAATAGTCCCCTAACGGGTTTAATAGCCGGCTGGCAAATAGGTATCCCCAAAGTTAAAGCGGGCGGGCGTATTTTGTTAATTATACCATCAGCTTATGGTTACGGTAACAACTCGCCCGCCGCCGCCATACCCGCCAACTCCGTATTGATATTTACTATTGACCTTTTAAGTTTTCAATAGTTAACAGCCTATTTTAAATAAAAAAACGCTCTGTTTTGCAGGGCGTTTTTTTGTTTTCTACTTTAATATTGATGTGTTATACGCCGCGCCAACAGGAACTTTTTGCTGCCCTATATGCAACTGGTGCCGCTCGGCGCGGTCAATTTTGAGTTTGTTTACAATGTATGACCGGTGCACACGCACAAATTGTGTAGCGGGTAACAACGCCAGGGTATCTGTCATGGTTAGCCGTGATAATATGGTCCGCCCATCTGCCAGAATAAAGCTCATATAGTTGCCGCCACTTTCAAGGAATAGGATCTCACTGTAATTAATCTTTATTTGCTCGTAACCCGATTTGATGAAGATACTATCTGCCGTTACCGGTTTACTGCTATGTTTGACCTGCAACAGTTCGTTTGCCTTATGGCAGGCCTTCAGGAAACGGGTAAAGGCAAATGGTTTCAGCAGATAATCTACGGCGTTCAGCTCATAACTTTGCACGGCATGTTCTGAGTAGGCCGTGGTAAAGATCACCATTGGTTTTTGCTGCAGGCTATCCATCAGTTCCAATCCCGAGATATCGGGCATCTTAATATCCAGGAACAGCAGGTCTACCGGTTCTTTAACCAAATGATCTATCGCTTTAAAGGCGTCTGTAAAACATGCGGTAAGTTCCAGAAAAGGCACCTTGCCCGTATGTGAGCGGATCACCTCTAACGCCAGGGGTTCGTCGTCAATAGCTATTGCTCTTATCATTTATAGGTATCGCTGTATCTGTTTGTAAAGATCGGCCTTGTCACTTGGGCGTTTGGCTTGTTGTTGCACCAGTTTGCCATTCTTGTCAAATATAAAATACATTGGGTAATATTGATCAGGTTTATCTTTAGGTAATAACTCCGCCCAAAATTGCTGAATATCTTTACTGCTTTTGCGCAGATGTAAGCCAGTCATCCCATTTACCTTAATAAATTCTTTCCACTGCGCATCTTTAATATCTTCATCCATATCCAAATAAACAAAGGCCACATCTTTACCAGTAAATTGTTGTTTTAATTGCGGGTTGTAGCGCAATTCCTCTTTACAAGGCCCGCACCACGTACCCCAAATATCCAGGTAAACCACTTTGCCTTTAAGCTTACTGATAGTCTGGTATATCGAGGTCATTTTATCGTACCTATCGGCAATAATGATATCCTTATTGGCCAGGTTTTTGGCCAGCAACACTTGTAACATATTGATTTTATTTTGCAGGTAGGGGATATATTTGCTTTGCGGATAGATCGCCCGCATCTCCTCCATCAGCGGTTTGGCATAAGCCAGATCTTTTGTACTGCACTTAGTAAAAATGTTTTGCGCCAGCCATGCTTCGGCAATATTCTTTGGGTAAGTGTTGCGTACCAGGATCCAGTTCACAAACGATTTCCCTTTAAGTTTAGACACCGTGTTGCCGCTATCCAGGGTGATATTGTAGTATTTTAAAAAAGTACCGGGATCTTTCTGTTGCGCCGGGGTCAACCCTTTAAATGCCAAGATCTCATAATAACCTATGTAACTATCAGCAAATTGATAATACATTGGCCCGGCGGGGAATGTCTTGGGGGACAGGGTAACATCTTTATAAAAAGTTTCTATAAAGCTAAAGATCTGTGCATGGTCGGTTGTCATAACGCCCCGCGCAAAGTAATTAAGCTGTGATATGTAATTAGCCTTTATCTCTTGAATAATGATGGCTTTGATAGCTGTCGGCAAAGCCGACGACTGCACTAAGGCTGTATTTTTGTCGCGTATTGCCGCCCAGGGTTTTACCACCCTTTCCTGCAACTCGGCCGGGCCTAATTTGGCGTAGGCGTTATTTTTGTAATCCTTCGCAAAAAATGGGATGCCATTCAAATCCAATTGGTCTAACAACCGGTTGTCAATAGCGGCAGAACCATTGAAGGTGGCGCTGCTATCGGCAGGATTGTAATTCATCACCAGCGATTTACCGGGTGTAAGCAACAAATAAACAGCTTTGCTTTCAAACCTGATATTGCCAAACTTTTGCTGCGACAGATTTAGTGTAGTGTTGAAATTCCCTTTTGCATCAACCGGTATAGCTACATCATTATCGTGGTAAAACCCATAGATATAAGGGATGTTAATGTAAAGCGTATCTGCTTTGGTAGTGCCGGTTAAATGCCCGCTAAATTTAAACTGGGCGGAAGCATTGATGAATGTATTGATGATAAGCAGTAAAAGGAATAGTTTTTTCATGATAGTTGCAGGGTGAGGTGGATAAAAAATTCAGTGGCGTTTTGGCGAATCACCAGTTCATGTTTACCGGGATAAAGTAGTTGCAATCGCTGTTTAACATTCTCCAGCCCAATGCCCGATCTTTCCCGCTCCGGGTCGTTATCCTTGTCGGCGTGCAGGCTGTTGTAAACGTCGAGCTGCAGCGTGTTGCCGGTTAATTGCATGCCGATGTTGATCCACGATTTGTGCTGAAAGCTGATGCCATGTTTGTAGGCATTTTCAATAAAGGGGATCAGCAGCATGGGTGCTATATTTAGCCCGCTATATTGATCGGTAATATTTGCATTGATTTCGATATTTTCCGATAAGGCGATCCGCAGGTTTTGCAGGTCTATGTAGTTATGCAGATATTCCATCTCGCGGTTTAGCGGGATCTTGTCCTGCGTGTTCTCGTGGAGCATAAAGCGCATCATATCGCCCAATTTCTGTATGCCCTCTGCTGTTTTTTCGGCCTTTTCAGATAAAGCAGTACCATAAAGCGTGTTCAGCACATTGAACAAAAAGTGCGGGTTGATCTGCGATCGCAGGAACTGCAGGTTGGCATCTGATGCACCCAGCGCGGTTTTTAGTGTTTTAAGCTGTTTGTACTTTTCTTCGTTTGCGAAGTATACCCACCAGGAAATAATCGAACTTATAATGAACGGGGGGAACCAGGCAAATATAATATAAGCTAATAACGACCATTGACGTGCGGATTGCAGTAGAAATGAGAGCTCTATCACGCCCAGGAATAAACCTGTGATCAACAGGCTTAAAATGTATTTAGCAAGATTTGGATTCACGCTTAGTTTGTACCGCGGAACGAGCCAATAGATGTTTAAAAAATAAACGCAAAAGCAAAATGGAAGTACAAACAGGTAAATAGGGCCAAAAATTTGAAAAAATGCTGTAAAGCGAAGCACCCAAAAAGGAAGCAGTATCAGAAGCCAAATAGTTAGCGTGATGATAACCTCGCGAATGATCTGTGCGCCGAGCGTATGTTTAACTTGCTGTAACTTGTAAAGATGTAACAATACCTCGCGGATGAGGATGTATAAGCCATAGAGTAGTAACAAAGCGGTAGCCATACTAAAACCCCGGCTCAACAAAGTAACCCGTGCAGCAAACGGGCTGTATTGACTATAAATCCAGTTACTTATATAACTTTGCGCTATTGTAAAAAGCAACCCGGTAATAATTAGCGCAGCTATGATGGCCAACGCAAACTGCAGCCTTTTACCAGTTAACCAATATCTGGGTATAGCGTAAAAGTTAATTGCCATAAAGGCACCGTATGTAGTAATGATAATCCCCAGGCGCGGCAGCAATGAGTTGAATATGTAGTTAGGCACGGCATGCTCCCTACTTACCGTGTAACCATATTCTGATAAGCCGCTGTATGTATATACCAATAATAAAAGGCTAAATAGTGCATTGGCCGCCCAAAATTCTTTTTTACTGTATTTCATATTGATCGATTGATGATACAAGCTTACGGCAACACCTCTTACCTAAAAAACAAATGTGCTAAAGGTGCCCATATTTGTGACGAATAAAGTTTTTTATAGTTTTTGCCTGTCATTCATCTCTCATCAAACTGCCCTCAACCGTAATATTTTCGATTGATAATGCCCTGTTTACGGCATCATTCAAAATAAATACTACATTTAGCTGTTCTAATTTTAAACATGCGGCGCCCAACGCCGCGAAAATCTACATACTATGAAAAAATTATTGTTAGGCGCATTGGCACTTGCTGCATTCAGCTATTCGGCTTCGGCGCAAAAAGGTAAAACAGTATCGTTATTTGATGGCAAAACCACCAAAGGATGGCACAGCTATCTGCACACCGATGCGGGCCCATGGACAGTTGTTGACGGCGCTTTACAATTAGACCCCAAAGCCCCTAACCAGGCCGACCTGATCACAGATGGCGAATATGAAAATTACGAACTAACCCTCGACTGGAAAATTGCCGAAGGCGGTAACAGCGGGGTGATTTTTGGTGTGCATGAAGACACTACTTTTCATGCTACTTATCAAACAGGTATAGAGATGCAGGTTTTAGATAACGTAAAGGCATCTGATAATAAAAAGGCTAACCACTTAGCAGGCTCACTATACGATATGAAGGCGGCCCCGGCCGATGCAGCAAAACCTGCAGGCCAGTGGAACTCCGTAAAACTGCGTAAAGATAATGGGCACCTTACCTTTTGGCTTAACGGCAAAGAAACCGTTAATGTGCAAATGGGCAGCCCGGAGTGGCAAGAGATGATCAATAACAGTAAATTCAAAACCTGGAAAGATTTCGCCAAATATCCAAAAGGCCATATCGCTTTACAGGAGCATGGTGCAGTAGTTGCCTACAAAAACATCAAGCTGAAACAACTGTAAGCTTACCTTATTCAAAATTTATAGTTCGACATATAATTTATTAAATGGAAGATTTACAGATCAAAAAATCAACCACCACTTACGATGTAGTTGTAGTAGGCTCGGGCGCGGGTGGTGGTATGGCCGGCTATGTATTGGCTAATGCCGGTGTAAAGGTTTTAATGCTGGAGGCAGGGGCTTTTTTTGACCCCAAGGTTGATTCGCACCAATTAAAATGGGCTTGGGAGTCTGCCCGTCGCGGTGCCGGCACAACTCGCCCTTTTGGTGACTTTGATGCGGCCTATGGCGGCTGGGAATTGGAAGGCGAACCTTACACCACTAAAGATAAGACAGAGTTTGCCTGGTTCCGCGCGCGGATGCTGGGCGGGCGTACCAATCACTGGGGCCGTATCTCGTTAAGGATGGGCCCGGATGATTTTAAACCCAAAGATGGCTTAACTGACCCATGGCCGATAACTTACGACGAGCTGAAACCTTATTACGATAAGGTTGACCGTATGATAGGTATTTATGGTACAAAAGAAAATATCGAAAGCGAACCTGATGGCATTTTCCTGCCGCCGCCTGCCCCACGTTTAAATGAACTGTTCATTAAACAGGGTGCAACAAAAGCAGGTGTAAAGGTAATTACCGGGCGTGGTTCGGTATTAACCGAGGCCTTACCGAATAATAAAGACCGCGGTGCCTGTTTCTTTTGTGGGCAATGCGGCCGCAGCTGTAAGGTTTACGGCGATTTCTCGGCTTCGTCATGCCTGGTCATCCCGGCCATGAAAACCGGCAACTTAAAGGTAATTACCAACGCCATGGTGCGCGAGGTATTAACCGATAAAAACGGATTGGCAACGGGCGTATCCTACGTGAATAAGGATGATATGCAGGAGTACCAGGTAAATGCCAAAACAGTAATTTTAGGTGCCAGTGCAGGCGAATCTGCCCGTTTGCTGCTTAACTCCAAATCATCGGCACACCCGGGCGGGCTGGCTAACAGCAGCGGCGTTGTAGGTAAATACCTGCATGATTCTACCGGATCAGGCGCGGGTGGTTTCCTGCCCCAACTGATGGACCGTAAGCGTTATAACGAAGATGGTGTTGGTAGCGTACACATCTACTCGCCCTGGTGGCTTGATAATAAAAAACTAAATTTCCCGCGCGGTTACCACATTGAGTATGGCGGCGGTATGCACATGCCAAGCTACGGCTTTGGCAGCGGCATACAGGATATGAACGGTGCCGTACCGGGCCGCGATGGGAAAAAGAAAGATGGAGGAGGTTATGGTGTTGGATTAAAGGATGACTACCGCCGTTTCTTTGGCACACAGGTAGGCATGGCCGGCCGTGGTACTGCCATTGCCCGTGCCGATAACTATTGCGAGATAGACCCAAGTGTGGTTGATAAATACGGCATCCCGGTGTTGCGTTTCCATTACAAGTGGACCAATGACGAAATCAACCAGGCCAAACACATGCAGGATACCTTTGAAGAAGTTTTGCATAATATGGGCGCCATTTATGGCACCAAACAGGGCCCCGAAACCAACTATGGTTTAGAAGCACCCGGCAAGATCATCCATGAGGTAGGTACTGTGCGCATGGGCGACGATCCTAAAAAATCGGCATTGAACAAATGGTGCCAGGCGCACGATTGTAATAACCTTTTTGTAGTTGATGCCGCACCTTTTGTACAACAGGGCGACAAAAACGCTACCTGGACCATTCTGGCCTTATCCATGCGTACTGCAGAGTACATTTTATCACAACGTAAAAAACTTAATGTATAACGCATCATGAACAGACGCGACACACTCAAAGCAATAGGTTTAGGTACCGTATCAACAGGTTTGCTGCTTGGCGGCTGCAAACCCGGCGAAAAACCTGCCACAGAAACAACTACCGGTAAGGATGCAGCCGTAGCCGGCCGCACACCTGATGAGATTGCACGGGACAAGAAACTTAAAGAAGAGAAAAATTACTTCGACGACCATGAAATGGCAACGATCACCTTACTGGCTGATATCATTATCCCTAAGGATGACAAATCGGGCAGCGCCAGCGATGCCAAAGTGCCGGAGTTTATTGAATTTATAGTAAAAGATATCCCCAGCCATAAATTACCTATGCGCGGCGGCTTAAAATGGATGGACCTGTATTGCCTTAAGCACTATGGCAAAACGTTTGTAGGCTGCACCAAGGCGCAGCAGATAGAGCTGTTAGACCAGATCGCTTATCCGGCCAAGGCCAAGGCAGAAATGGCCCAGGGCGTAGCCTTCTTTAACCGTATGCGCGATTTAACAGCCTCGGGGTTTTGGAGCAGCGAAATGGGCACAAAAGATATCGGTTATGCGGGTAACGCTCCCAACAAATGGACAGGAGTACCCATAGATGTATTGAAACAGTACGGCATGGAGAACGTGAAGATCTAAATTGAAATGACACCCTATATAACAAAAGCTGCCTTTTATAAAAGGCAGCTTTTGTTATTAATACGTGGACTGCGTACACAATCCGGGGGCCGCACTATTATTATCACATTTGGTAACAATAATAGTTGGTGTACATAGCGAACTAAAAAAAATAAGTTAAATTGTACCGCCTTTGTATAAACCATGTATTTTATTGTATCCAAGATTCTTGTAATTTTCATTTACCCGTTTACATGGGTATTGGCTTTGCTTTTGGTTGCGGTTTTTTGTAAAAACCAACGCAAAAAACAAAGGCTGCTGATTACCGGCATTGCGTTGCTCTATTTTTTTGGCAATACCGTACCCATTAAATTGTTTGCCCGGACGTGGGATATTGGCAGCTATCCGCCGGCCGGCAAAAAATATAGCAGTGTGATACTATTAGGGGGCTTTGTTTCTGAAGGCGATGATGGAAAGGGCATATTTAACCAAAGTGCCGACAGGTATATCCAGGCCACAAAATTGTTAGCGGGTCATAATACATCTCATTTATTGTTTACTGGGGGTAATGGAGATATCACTCCCTCTAAATTCAGAGAAGGGGACTTTGTAAAGGCCGATCTGCTGAAAATGCACTTTACCGATACCGCGATACTAATTGATAACCAGGCCCGTAATACCATCGAGAATGCACTAAATGCCCGGAAGCTTTTAACGCAGGCGAAGCTTAAACCGCCATACCTCTTAGTTACTTCGGCGTTTCACATGCGGCGGTCGTTGTTAATATTTGAAAAGGCCGGGCTAAAAGTGGCGCCATACCCATCAGATTTTTTGATTAAAGGCCCTTTGGAATTTGCGGATCTTTTACCTAATGCAGGTGCTTTTGGTTTATGGAGCCGTTATATTAAAGAGATGGTAGGTTACACGGCAGCCTACTTTAAAAAAATTTAGAATAAACCATGAAAAAATATATCATCATTATACTATTCAGTGCCACTTGTTTACAAATAGCGCATGCGCAATCAAAAAAGGCAACGTCGGGCAACCCTATTTTTGAAGGCTGGTATGCCGACCCGGAGGCCACCATCTTCGGTAAAGAATACTGGGTTTACCCAACCTTTTCTGACAAGTACAATAAGCAGGTACATTTCGACGCTTTCTCCTCGCACGATCTGGTAAACTGGACTAAACACTCCAACGTGCTCGATTCGTCGAACGTAAAATGGGCTAAACGCGCCATGTGGGCACCCGCTTTAGTTAAAAAAGATAATAAATATTACTTCTTTTTCGGCGCGAACGACATTCAAAACGACCAGACCGTAGGCGGTATAGGCGTTGCGGTTGCTGATAAACCAGAGGGCCCTTTTAAAGATTATTTGGGCAAGCCGCTGATCGATAAGATAGTTAATGGCGCGCAACCGATAGATCAGTTTGTATTTAAGGATAAAGATGGCCAGTATTATATTATTTATGGCGGATGGGGACATTGCAACATCGCGAAGCTAAAAAATGATTTTACCGGCTTGGCACCTTTTAGCGATGGCACAACTTTCCGTTCCATAACGCCCGAGGGCTATGTGGAAGGGCCTGTGATGTTTATCCGTAAGGGCAAATACTATTTTATGTGGAGCGAAGGTGGTTGGACAGGCCCCGACTACAAGGTTGCTTATGCCATAGGCAACAGCATTAACGGCCCGTTCAAAAGAATAGGTACGGTACTACAACAAGATGCCGCAGTAGCTACCGGCGCAGGCCACCATTCTGTAATTAAAGTGCCAGGCAGGGATGAGTATTATATTGTTTACCACCGCCGCCCCTTAACAGAAACCGACGGCAACCATCGCGTAACCTGTATTGATAAAATGGTGTTTGACGCCGATGGGTTGATAAAGCCTGTACACATTACGAACGAAGGGGTTACCGCTGTAAAGCTTAAATAGTTACAATGAATTTGTGAGAAGGGTTCATGCTATTGTTTATTGCCTGATCGCCATTTTGGCGGTAAACAATAGTTATGCCCAATCGCCAAAATTCCGCGACCTGCCACCTCAAAACTATACCGTCGGCACGCCTATTGCACCCTTAGTGCCTAACCCGCGTACCGGAGCCGGCACGGTCCCTCCAAACATTTATGGTGAGGTTACCACCTTTGCAGGCAGCGGAGCGGCAGGTTCTGTTGACGCGCTGTCCCGCGCGGCAAGTTTCAATAACCCGCTTGATGTAAAGTTTGACGCGGCAGGTAATTTATTTGTGGCCGATGCCGGTAACAATCTGATCCGGAAAATCACCCCCGCTGGTTTAGTTTCCACCTTTGCCGGTGATGGTACCGCAGGTTATCGCGATGGAAACGGTACGGCAGCCAGGTTAAATCACCCAACCGCTTTGGTTTTTGATCCCGCGGGTATTATGTTTGTGGTGGACCAGGGCAACCAACTCATTCGTAGAATTACACCAACCGGCGATGTTTCCGTTTATGCCGGTGTGCCGGGAGTGGTTGGCATAACTAATAACACCTTTAATAACCCTACCGGTATTACGATAGATGCTGCCGGTAATTTATATATTAGCGATACCGGCAACGGCAGGATAAGGCAGGTGCCAACCCCGGGTGGGTATATCGTACCATTTGCAGGTGGCGGCACAGGCCGGGGCGCAGCGGCAATTAATGGGCCCGGTGTCACGGCAAACGTTGGCGGTGGCAGCCATTTAACCATTGGCCCTGAAGGAAGTTTTTATGTCACTAACGGCGAATTAATAAGGCGAATAACGCCATCAGCCAATGTGAGTACTGTGGCGGGGGTATATATGACAAAAGGTGCGTTTGACGGTGACTCCAGAACAGCGCTCTTTCAAAATCTGTTTGGAATTACCATCAATATAGCCAACACCATTTACGTTGCCGACCCGGGTAACCACCTTATCCGCCGGTTCGGCAGGCAGGAGGATTTCATCAGCAAACTGGCCGGAACCGCCGATGCCCCCGGCTTTGCTGACGGTACTGGCGGCAATGCCCAACTTAACCGTCCTTCTGGTTTATGTGAAGATAATAACGGCTTCCTCTACCTGGCCGATGCAGGTAATAATGCCATCCGCAAGATATCTACTACCGGTTACCAGATCTTTCCGGCACTGCCTGCGGGTTTGGTATTTGATGCGCGTACGGGCATTATCAGCGGTACCCCCACCGTAGCCTCGCCTGCAACTGATTATACTATTATTGGCTACAATACGGAGGGCAAGGGCGTTTACATTGTAAACATCCAGGTGAATGAATTGAGCAAACAAAATCAAACCATCACTTTTGATCCGCTGCCAGCCAAAAAAGAAACCGACCTTGATTTCCCGTACGTAGTAGGCAGTACAAATCCTGGCTTACCCATCACCCTTGAAAGTAGCGACATCAGCATTGCCTCCATATCCGATGGAAAGATCCACATTGTTGGGCCAGGGACGGTAACCATTACTGCTTATCAAAAGGGCAACCCTTATTATAACGACGCTACGCCGGTATCGCGCCAACTGGTTATTGCTGAGGTAGCCATTGTATATCAATACCCCACAGTTACACCCAAAGCAAGCCCGATACTTATACCGCTGGATAATACGGGCAGCCTCACCTTAATGCCATCTGCTGTTGCTACAGTTACTACAGACCCGGCCCAGCCAGAACCTTCCGTTAAATTAAAGGAGACCCTTTATAATTGTGCTCAAGTAGGGCCGCAAACTGCAAGCATCACTGCAGGTTACGGCCCAGACCCGGCAGACCCGCTAAGTGCTAAGTTTGACCACCCTACCAATATTGTTTACGATGTATCATCGGGCAATTTATATATAGCCGACCGCGGCAACTATAAGATCCGTAAGATAGGGACAGATACCCGGGTTACTACACTGGCAGGCAGCGGCTCGCCGGGCCGGGACGACGGGCAACCCAAAGTATCCACCTTTAGCCGTAACCTGCTCACCATAACCACAGATGCAGAGGGCAACACGTACGTTTGCGATGTCGAAAATTCGCTTATTCGGAAAATAACGCCCGCGGGTGTTGTGAGCACTTTTGCCGACGATGCGCTAAGGCCTTTTAATGACCTCGACCCAATGACCGTAGTGGCCATAGCGGTAGATAAGCTGGGCTTCGTTTACGTGACAGACGGGTACCGCATCTACAAAATAACGCACGACGGCAGCACCGCCACGGTATTTGCGGGCAGCGGGTTAAAGTATACCGGCATCAATCTGGATAATAACATCGATGGAGTTGGCGCAACAGCTGCATTCAATACCATAACCGGGTTGTTCTTTGCCCAAAATGGAGATCTTTATGTAAGCTCCTCGGCTTTAAATGATCAGAACCGGATCCGTAAAGTTACACCCGCCGGCGTAGTGACCACCGTTTATGCCAAAACAGACCCATTACTGCGTTTCACACGCCTGGTGGTAGATAGCCAGGGAAATATATTCGTGGCCTCGTCCGAGCCTAAGATCTATAAGATAACAGCTGCAGGCGTGTTAACCATCTTTGCAGGCAGCACTGTTGTTGGAGACATTGGCTCGGCAGATGGCACAGGGCAGACCGCTAAATTTTATGATCCGCAGGGGATAGCTATCGATCCATCTGATAATCTTTATATAGCCGATACCGATAATCACCTCATCCGTAAAATAACCCCTGCAGGCGTTATAACTACTATTGCCGGCAGCGGCGAAGCAGGCTTTTTAGATAATACCAAAACATCTAATAAAAAAACGACCGACATACCTTTTATCGTCATCAGCGCTATAACCATTACATCAACCTACCAGGCGCTTACCATTCCCTACCTTGACGCTTGCCCTGCCGTAGTGCCCGACTATACCGCTACCGCAACTGCAAAAAGCAGTTGTACCAACACATTTCATTTTACCCAAACCCCGGCCGCGGGAACGGTATTAACCAACGGCCAAACTATTGATCTGATGCTTACCGTTAATGACGACCTTAGCCCTTACGATAAAGCTACAGTTACCTTTAAAATTACCGCCAATAAACTACCGACACCTATTGTTACAATAAGCCCTTTGACGCCACAAATCTGTGATGGTGAGGCGATAACATTTACAGCCCAAGCTACAAACGGCGGCAATAACCCTACTTACCAATGGATGGTAAACGGTTTAAATGCCTTTACAGGTGATGCCTTATTTACATCGTCTGTTTTGAAAACAGGTGATAACGTAACTTGTGTAGTTACCAATAACGATGGTTGTGCCCCTACCAATTCGGCACCTTCCAGCCCGGCAATTGTAAATGCCGACCCTGCGATAAACGTAGCGTTTAGCATTGTACCATCAGTAGCAGGGCCAATTTGCCCGGGTAGTAAAATCAGCTTTTTAGCTGTATCGTCGGGTTCAAATGTTAACAGTACCCAGCTGAGCTATCAATGGCAGGTTAACGGCAACAAAGCAGGCAGCAACAGCCCCGAGTTTAGCAGTACCACTTTAATTAATGGCGATAAGGTAATTTGCGTTATAACCATAACCGCAAAATGCGCGGTTAGTCCCGCAATTGAAACGGCGGCTTACATTGCTGTTATACGTAGCGAATCCGATTGCAGGATTATTCTGCCTAACACCTTTACACCTAACGGCGATGGTGTTAATGACTTTTGGAACCTGCCGGTCTTGGTGAACTATCCCGACTGCCTGGTATCGATATATAATCGTTACGGCAAGCTTGTATTCCAGTCGGTTGGGTATAGTAAACCATGGGACGGAAATTATAATGGCCTTGCATTACCTGCCGGAACTTATTACTATATTGTTGACACTAAAACCAGCTCGAAGTTAGTATCCGGTTCTGTTACTATTTTGCGCTGATACACCGATTATAAACCAGTCCGTTTACCAGCCGGACTAATGTTTTTTTGCCCCGATACTGTCTGTGAAAAAGATGCTGCGCATTATGTTTTGTTTGCTTGCCTTTATGGCAACCCGCGATAGCTATGCGCAGGCACCGGATATTAGCTATCAAACACCGTTTTCGTTTACCGTAGGCGTACCAATAACCCCGGTATCGCCAACAAACGCGGGGGGACCAGTGCCGGCTACGGTATTTTCACAGGTAACCACTTTTGCAGGCAGCACTACCGCCGGGCCCGCAAATGGTATCGGCGCAGCCGCCGGTTTTAACCGCCCCACCGGCCTGGCACGTGATGCTGCCGGTAACCTGTATGTGGCAGATGCGGGCAATAATCAGATCAGGAAGATAACACCCGGCGGTTTGGTTACCACGTTTGCCGGCAGCGGTGCCGTTGGATCGGCAGATGGGTTGGGAATACTGGCAAGCTTCTCTGAACCTACTGGTCTGTGTATAGATAAACAGGGCAACCTCTATGTTACCGATAAAAACAGTCACATCATCCGCAAAATAACCCCCGCAGGTTTTGTTACAACAATTGCCGGTAAAGCTGGTGTAACCGGCCAAACTAATGCCCAGGGCGAAGCGGCAAGGTTCAATAACCCATTGGCTATTGCTGTAGATGATGCCGGCTTTTTGTATGTAGCTGATTATGCCAACAATATGATACGCGGCATTGCCCCGGATGGCACCGTACGAACAATTGCAGGTAGTACAAATGCAGGCAATGGCGTTGTTTCTGATGCCGATAAACAAGGTACAGCAGCAACGTTCAGGGTGCCGAGCGCTATAGCGGTTACGCCCGATGGCAAAAAGATCTACGTGGGTGAATCATCATACATCCGTACAATAGATGTTGACGGAAACGTGGTTAGCGTTGTAGGTAGCTTTTTTGCGGGCAATTATGACGGCACTTACCGGGGGGCAAGGGTAAACCAGCCAATTGGATTAACTATTGACGCTGCAAACACCATATTTATTGGCGATGCAGGTAATAACCTGATCCGTCGTTTTGATGCGCAGGGGCAGGTAACTACACTCGCCGGCTTTACGCCCGGTTACGCTGATGGCATTGGGGCGGCAGCCCGCTTTAACGGCGCTGCAGGTGTAGCCATTAGTCCTAACGGGGATCTTTATGTAGCCGACCCCGGCAATAATACCATCAGAAAGGTAATCACTACCGGATACTATATTGCCCCAAACCTACCGCCCGGCCTTAGTTTCGACCCTAAAACCGGAACAATAAGCGGCACCCCAACCGAAAAATTACAAGCCAGTCCATTTTCAGTTTTCGCCTACAACACAACCGGCAAAAATGCAATTACCATAACTATCGAAGTGCGGTTGCCGGGCCTTATCAAACAAACGCTCACACTGCCGCCGCTGCCTGCTAAAAAAGAACGCGACCTTGACTTTAACACCAATGCATCGTCAAGCAACCCGTCTATCCCTTTAATTTACACCAGCAGCGATACCCAGGTTGCCACCATAAGCGATGGCAAGATCCATATTGTGGGACCGGGCACCACTACCATCACTGTTTTTCAACCCGGCAGTACCGATTATGAAGAAGCGGTGCCCGTATCTCAGGACCTGGTCGTTGCAGCTGATCCGCTCCCAATCAAATACCCTACGGTAACGCCCAAAGGGCCGCCCATTTTATTGCCTTTGCCCTCAGGCGGTACGTATAAAGCCAAGTTTGCTGATGTGGCAACTATTACCGCCGACCCGGCCGAGCAGCCGCCCGTTATAATTTTAGGTAACGGAAGTTTTAATTGCAGCAGTGTAGGGCCGCAGGTAGTGAGCATAACTGCCGGTTACGGCCCCGACCCTGCCAACCCTATAAATGCCGAATTTAATGCGCCATCAAATTTAACCATTGATGCGAACGGTGATATTTTTATTGCCGACCCCGGTAATTACATGATACGTGAATTAAGCGCCGCTAACAGGGTAACCACCTTTGCAGGCAGCGGCCAGGTAGGTAGCTTAGATGGTAAAAATACCGTTGCTCAGTTTAGCCGCGGGCTGCAATCTATGGCAAGCGACATTAACGGCAACGTTTATGTATGCGATGTTTTAAATAAGCTGGTGCGTAAAATTTCACCCAAGGGCGATGTAACCTCTTTTGCTACCGCGGCGTTAAAGGCGGCCAACGGTGGTGTGCAGGTCGATGTCAGGGCAATCGCCATAAGCCCTGCCGGCGGTATATTTATTGCCGATCAATCCCGTATTTACCAAGTAAGTAACGATGGTAATAACGCGACTGTTTTTGCGGGAAATACATTACAGGCTAACGTAAGCGGTACCGGGGTAGCGGCTGGATTTAGCGGCATTGTAGGCTTAACCTTTGACCAAAGCGGCACGATGTACGCCTCTACAAGTGATAATAATTATGTAAACACAGTCAGAAAAATAACGCCCGCCGCTGTAGTAACAACGCTTAATACAACAACGGCGTCATCGGTTCATTTTAAACAATTAGTGGTTGATAGTAAGGGCACCGTTTTTGTCGCCTCGGCCGATAATAAGATCTATCAAGTTATCAACGGCCAGTTAACCGTCTACACCGGTAGTGTTGCCGGCGATGCCGAAGGTGCAACTAACGAAGCCTTATTTAGCAACCCCCAGGGCATAGCGATCGACGCGGCAGATAACCTGTACATTGCCGACTCTGACAATCATAAAATTAAAAAAATAACGCCCGGCGGTATAACCACCACCATTGCCGGGAACGGGCACCCCGGGCATGTGGATAATACCAATGTAAGTAATGCAAAAACGATTAACGTAGCGGTTAACATTACCAGCCCTGTACTGTTTACCACAACTTTTGCCGATGTAACCGTTCCCGTAACCAACTGCCAGGCCCTTGTGCCCGATTTTACCAAGGATGCAAAGGCTATAAGCTATTGCAGCAGCAACGTTATTATCAAACAGTCCCCGGCAGCAGGCACACCCATGGTTATCGGCATGCCGGTTTCCATTACCTTAACCGCCGATGACGACCTGAGTAGTAATGACAGAGCTACCGCCACCTTTAAGGCAACGGCAGCATCAGCCGCGCTACCCACTATTAAAATAAGCCCTGAAGGCGGCGTTGGTACATGTGAAGGAAAGGAAGTTACATTTACAGCGACCTTTACCAATGGCGGGGTAGCGCCTGCTTTACAATGGCAGGTTAATGGCGTAAACGTAGCAGCAACTACCGCCACCTTTACCAGCTCGTCTTTTGTTAATGGAGATAAGGTAACCTGTATCATTACCAATAATGATGGCTGTGCGCCGGTTTCGGTAACATCTGCCTTTGTGAGTATAGACCTGATTCCAAGTACTAGTGCTACCATCAGTATAGTGCCATCGGTTACTGATGCGGTTTGCCCCAGCACCGAAATCACATTTACCGCAACCATAACAGGAGTTGGCGTGAATGATAACCCCGCTTACGAGTGGCGGGTAAACAACATTATTGCAGGCACTAATAGCCACCTATTCACAACAACTGCACTTGTTAACGGTGATGTAGTTACGTGTACCCTTGCCAGCGGGGGGCTTTGTTTAGTTAACCCCCTGGTGCAATCAAATAGATCTATTGCAATGGTTAAAACAATAGCTGAGTGCTCTATCGTGATCAATAATACCTTTACCCCTAACGGTGATGGTGTAAACGATTTCTGGAACCTGCCGGTGCTGCAAGGTTACCCGGGCTGCAGCGTAATTGTTTTTAACCGCTATGGCAAACAGGTGTTTCAATCTATCGGCTACAGCAAACCGTGGGACGCGAATTATAACGGCAAGCCTTTACCATCAGGCACGTATTACTACATCATAGATACCAAAACAGGCATCCCGGCTTTATCGGGTTCGGTTACTATTTTGAGATAAACTTTTCTGTTATTTTAAACTGGAAGATTCGATTGCGCCGAACTTAAATTTAATTATAACACAAGTTTAGCTTTGCCCGTAATATCGTTTACAAATTCTGTTTTTGCGATACGATATGCGACCCTTTCAGACTTAAATTCTGCAGATAGCTTTAGTTTTAATTTTTCGTATGCGACTGCAGTTTCCGGGTGTTTTATGAGATAATCTTTAAAAAGTAGCCTGTCCCATACGGGATGGGTTTTGGGGCCGGCGTGGATATGGTAAGTTTGGGTCTTAGGGTTTAAAACGTTATAGCCCTTTACAAAAACCATATGAGTATTGCCGCCTTCATTTTGCCAGTTAAATTCATATCCTAAAGTTGCCAGTTGTTGGATTAAACGTTGGTTTTTTTCCTCGTCGAATTCCAACTCCATTAAAATATCAATTGTGTTTTTAGCCGATAACCCCGGTACAGACGTACTCCCGAAATGTTCAATGCGAGAGAACAAATCCGGATCAATAGTTTCTATAATTAAGCTCTTTTCTTTTTCGAACAAAACAGGCCAGTTGTTGCTGTAAGGGCTTATTTCGATTGGGAAAAGCCTTCCTATTTCTTCCTTTGTTAAGTCTTTCAGCGTTTTTCCCATCACCAACTCATATTGAATTCACGCGAATTAACACAATATTTCTATTCAAAAAAAATCCCCGTAAACATCTGCTCACGAGGATCAAAAATTAAATCAATAGTAAAGGTTAAATTATCTTCATATTAACCGGATCCCAGTTGATTACTTTGTTGCTAAAATAGCTATCATTACAAAGCAATGCAGGTGCAGCGGCGCGGAAACCAAATACGGCATCTTCGACCACCGGGGTGCCGTTACGGATAGCATCCATAAAGTTGGCAAAATGCTCGTTCGATGCATTGTACCCTTGTGGTGCACGGTAAGTTATCGGCTCAAATTTAGGCCGCATCCTTTGCGATTCGTTGTAACGTTTGTTGTAATCGTCCATCAGCTTTTTCTGCTCGGCCTCGGTGTAAGTAAATAATGAGTCCCAACCGCCAATGCCTGGTGCTTCGGCCATTTTACTGTTACGGATGCTGAAGCTGTCGCCCTCGCCGCCCAAATCCATCACCCCTTCAGATCCTACGATCTTGGTAACCGTTTTGTCGCCCTCACCGCTAATGAAGTTTACCCGCAACGTGACCTGGAACGCCGGGTGCTCTTTGGTTTCTCCGTAATGTACTACTGCACTCATTACATCAGGCACATTGCGGCCATCTTTCCAGTAGGCCAGGTCGCCGATAGCATAAATTCTTTCGGGTCCTTTTGAACCGGTTATATAATGGATGCCGGTTAATAAGTGAACAAACAGATCACCTGCAACACCTGTCCCATATTCACGGTAATTCCGCCATCTGAAGAACCGGTTTTGATCATAATCGTATCTCACTTTAGCGTTCGCCTGGAACCGCGACCAATCCACATTCTGGATATTCCCATCGGTTGGGATAGTATATTGCCATGCACCTAAAGCGTCCTGGCGATTAAATGATGCCTCTATAGAATTGATCTTACCAATGGCACCGGCATCATACATCTCCTTCGCTTTTTTATAGGCGATGCTGCTGATGCGCTGGCTGCCCACCTGGAAAACCATTTTAGTATCCTTTTGCACCTGGATCTCGGCCAGCCCCTGGCTTATCTGATGTACCATCGGCTTTTCACTGTATACCGCTTTGCCCTTACGCATCGCATCGATAGAGATCTGGCTATGCCAGTTATCGCTGGTAGCGATGATCACCGCATCAACATCCTTCCGATCTAATATATCACGATAATCCATTGTGGTAAAAAGGTTGGCGCCGTAAACTTCTTTAGCCCTTGCCAGCCGGCCTTTATACAGATCGCAAACAGCCACCAGCTCAACACCCGGCACACTTAAGGCGGCGCGGGTATCATTAAAGCCCATGATGCCCATCCCAATAGTCGCGATGCGGATCTTATCATTAGGCCCTGCCCGCTTTTCGGCGCGCAGCGTGCGGATCTCGTGCTCTTCCTGCGCTGCTAAACTGGTAAGTGAGGCTGAGGTGAGCAGTACGGAAGTACCCAGGTGTTTTAAAAATTTCCTACGATCTGTGGACATAATTTAATTAATTAAGCTTTAATAATTGGTAATGAATTGCAGGCGCAATTATGGGTTTAAGTAGGCAATTTAATAAAAAAACTATAACCAAAATATTTTTCTTACCATTATAATAATCAAGTAATTACAAACGCAATTTTGTAAAATAAAAAGCTTTTTAATATTATTTAAAAAGTTATAAATTGCAAGCTGTAAGCCACATTATAAACCACCAAATAGTTTCTATGAAAAAAATTTCTCTACTGGTATGCAACTGTCTTTTATCGGCGGTCGCTTTTAGCCAGCAAAGCGGTATCGCCATTATCCCCGAGCCGGTAAAAATCACCCCTCACACCGGCCAGTATGTGCTGCCCAAGGTTATTACCGTACAGGCAGCCAGCTTACCCGAAATGATCAATGTGACCGATCTGCTTAAAGAAAAATTCTCTTCTGCTACCGGTAAAATGGTAAATATCAGTAAAGTAGCACCTGCAGCCGCTATTAAATTAGTTCTGAACAAAAAGAACGATGCCATTTTAGGGAAAGAAGGCTATTACCTGACCGTAAAGCCCAAGGGAATCACCATAACCGCTAATGAAACAGCCGGTTTATATTACGGCGTACAAACGCTGCTACAATTACTGCCAAAAGAAATTGAAGGAAAAGTGATCGCTAAGAATGTAAGTTGGGCAGTACCCGTGGTTGACATTACCGACTACCCCCGCTTTGAGTGGAGAGGATTGATGTTTGATGTGGCCCGCCACTTTTTTACCAAAAAAGAGGTAATGAGCTACATAGATCATATGGCTATGTACAAATTCAACTTGCTGCACTTGCACCTGGTTGATGATGAGGGTTGGAGAATAGAAATAAAAAGCCTGCCTAAGCTGACTACAGTAGGCGCCTTTAATGTAAAGCGCGAAGGTTCTTTCGGGTCGTTTACCACACCAACTGCAGATGAGCCGCGTAACTATGGTGGTTTCTTTACCCAAGATGATATCCGTGAGCTGGTGAAATACGCCCAGGAAAGATATGTTAACATTATGCCTGAAATTGACGTGCCCGGCCATAGCCTTGCCGCAGTTGCATCATACCCGCAACTATCCGCTACACCGGGTGCAGATAAATATGTGGTACGATCTGGCGAGAAGATCATGGACTGGTCTAAACCCGGCCACCCCGCATTAGTGGATAACACGATGAACCCTGCCGGCGAATATACCTATGAGTTTTTAGATAAGGTAATTGGTGAAGTAGCGCAGTTATTTCCGTTCCAATACATTCATATGGGTGGCGATGAGTGCGCCAAAAATTTTTGGGAACTAAGCCCCGAAGTGAAAGCGCTGATGGCTAAAGAAAACCTTAAAAATATGGAAGAGGTGCAAAGCTATTTTGAGAAAAGAGTAGAAAAAATAGTAGAATCTAAAGGTAAAAAGTTCATGGGCTGGGACGAGATCCTGGAAGGCGGTATTGGGCCTAACGCGGCTTTGATGAGTTGGAGAGGCATTCGATATGGCATAGATGCCAGTAAGGCAGGCCATGACGTGGTGATGAGCCCAACCACTTTTGCTTACCTGGATTATATGCAAGCCGACAAGATAATGGAGCCGGTGGTATACGCCACTTTACGTTTAACCAAAACTTATGAATTTGAGCCTGTACCCGAAGGTGCGGATGCTAAATATATTAAAGGCGGGCAAGCTAACCTTTGGACCGAACAGGTTTACAACATCCGCCAGGCAGAGTATATGACCTGGCCGCGTGGTTTCGCTATTGCCGAAACGGTATGGTCGCCAAAAGAAAAAAAGAATTTCAACACTTTCTTTACAAAGGTAGAGAAGCATTTTGAGCGGTTTAATGAGGCCGAGATCAAATATGCACCCAGCGTATACGACCCTATATTTAAGGCCAGCCGCGCCGCTAATAAGCGTCTTAATGTAGAGTTGAGTACCGAGATACCGGGTCTGGACATTTACTACAGCTTTGATAACTCGTACCCTGATAAGTTCTATCCAAAGTATACAGGCATCTTAACTGTGCCGGTTGACGCAACACAGTTCCGGGTGATTACCTACAGAAACGGTAAACCAATTGGCCGCATGGTAACTATGCCGGTTGATGAATTGAATAAAAGAGCCGGAAATTAAATTCCCGGTTTGCATAGAAAAGCCGCGCCGGTTGGCGCGGCTTTTTTTTATAATCGTGTTCACGTGAACGCCATGAACACCGTGAACATTTGTGAACACCTCATTATCAACGTTATCCGAATCGCATTTTTACTTATGCTTAAGTTGTAGCTATTGATCGGTCCTTTTCATCCTGGAAAAAGGGAACCCGTTACAGCCTGTTTTGGGGTGCTGCCTGTCGGCATTGGCGGTAGCTTCGGCAATGGCATCTGTTTTGGCGTTGTAAGCGGTAAGGCAAAAACCCCAGCGCCAAGGCTCCATTCCGCTAAACTGCATAAAATCTATCCGCGTGTACTGGCCGCCTTCGCCTGGGTTACCGTCGTCATTTTTGGCTATCAGGTACTGGTCTTTCACGTTCCACTTGATGATATGGAAACGACTGCGCGGGTGCTGCACCCAAAGGGTATCGTTAATCGTGTACTTAATGCCATAGTCGTCGGTAAAGTTCCCTTTTAAAGCAGCCGGAATAGTTTCGGCAGATTTGGGTTTATTTATCGCCATTACCGGGATAAGCAATAACAGGAAAATCAATTTTTGCATGGCCTAATATAGACGAATTTAACCACAGCATACATAAAGATTAAAACACAAAGGCCACAAAGATTGCTCCCTGCGGCCTTTAAATATTTTTATTAATCTCTATTTAACCGCAAATAACGATGCGTAATTTTTGCGATAATAGTATGCCATAAATAAATTCAGCACCAATAATAACACCCCGCCGCCGATGTTTGCAGGATCGGCAAAGCCATGGAATAACAGGATGTTTACTGTAATAGGGAATATCACTATAGTAGCTAAAGTAGCAAACCGGCCAATTAGCAACAACAAACCGCAGATGAGCTCGATGCCTTTTACAATGGGCATCAGGTGTGCTACGGCCAGGCCGGTTGTATAAGTTACTGCAGCCGGCGGTGGCGGTGTAGTGGGTTTAACCAACTCAAAAAAGTAGCTTACCGAAGCAAACAATAGGAACAACCCCATCAGGGTACGTACAATGATCATTGCAATTTTCATGATTATTAAGGTTTAGGTGTTTAATTTGAGTGTCGGCTATGCTTCTAAATTGCGTTTTAAATTGGCAAGGCTTTCTTCCATATCCTTGCCCAACATTTTTTCCATACTCATGAACAGCAGCATAAAGTTCATAGGGTACGCCATTTTACTATCGAAGTTCCAAACTACCATAGTGGTGCTGGCGTCAGCAGCCGGTTCGGTAGAGATGTAAGTCTCTGCAATACCGGCAAAGGGTTTGATAAATACCACGCGGATATCCACCCGTTCGCCTTCTACAATTCTTGTGATCGTTTGCTCGCCTTTACCTGCCTGTTTCATATCACTGTCCCACTCGGCAGTGTAGCCAACTGTACCGTCGGTACCTTTGTAGCTCATACGTTTGTTAGGGTCCATCATTACCCATTTGCTATAATGATCCTGGTTGCGCAGAAATTTAACGTAATCAAAAACCTGCTGACTGGCTTTATTAATAATAATATTGCGCTGCACATTGTAGGCTTTTGGCACAAACAAGGCAATTACAAGCACCAGTACAACTATGGTGGCAATTACTTCTAAAACAGTGGTCAGAATGTTCATGATTTGATTATTTAATGGTTTCGTATCTTTTCCAGAAGTAATATACTACAAACATTACAGCCAGCATAATTAATGGCAAAAATATCAGTCCGGCACCATCGCCAACAAAGGCCCTTGAGGCAGCCGCGCCAATGAAACTAATAAAGAAACCCGCGAAGGCCCACTCCTTAATCGTTTTAAAAATGTTCTGCAGGATGGCAATAGCACCAGCTATTTTAAATACCCCGGTTATTCCCATCAAATAAACAGGATAACCCAGGTGGTTCATTACTTCCTGACCTGTTTTTTCTTTGGCTACCCCGGCACCGCCGTCCATCAGCATAAATATACCAAAGATGACGGTTAGTACCCAATAGATGATCTTAATTGTTTTTGCACTCATGATAAGGTTGGTTTATAGCTTGTTAAATGTTACTATTTCTCGTCGGTAAATACCCCCCAGCGGATGCCAAATTTATCTAATAGGTTACCCATTGTGCCTGCAAAAAAGGTTTCGGGCGCATGCGTGATGGTGCCGCCCATGGCAAGTTTGTTAAAAATACTTTGCATTTCGGCTTTGTTTGCGCAGGTTAGGGTTAATGAAACCTGCCCGCCGGTTTTCTCTTTAACAGATGGGTCTTGCATATCAGAACCCAACAAGTTAAAATCGGCGGCGGTAAGGTCGGCGTGTAAAATGGTGTCCTGTACCTCTGCAGGAAACATAGCTGCCATCGGCGAATCTTTTACTACTGTTAAGGTCAATTCGCCACCCAGGCAATCTTTATAAAAGGTCATGGCCTCGCGGCAGTTGTTGTTGTTAAAGTTGATGTAAGCGCTAATTTTTGACATGGTGCTTTTTTTTAAGTTGTACGTTCTATGTAATAGGTTATAAGTATAAATCCACTAATTTAATACTTCACAGTTGTGCCCGTTCAATTTAAGTAATTCGACAATACGATTGGTGCAGAATTCCGCCCCCTCTACACGCAAAACTTTATCGCAATCGTCCAGATCGAAGTTTACCCGGCAAACGGGCCAGTTGGCAAGCAATAAAGCGACAAGCTTTTTTGCTTGCCGTATGCCTTTAACATCTGTTTTAAAAACCTCTATCATTTTTTAATTCATTTTACTGAATGGCGCACCATACAAAGGTGCTGTACTTTTAAGTATAAAGGCGGGTGCAATAACGACAATGTAAGGGGTTGATCGCGACTGTAGTGGTAGGGATAATGCAGATCGCCCCTTTTCGGGGAAACGGTGTCTAATTGAGTGAAAATTCCTGAAAGATTTGGTATAATGTGTGCTGCGTTGGTGACTACGTTTTAGTATTACCCTCCTGCGCGGTAAACCCAACTTCTGAAACTCGTTTTGGATATCCGGATTGGTAAATAAACGTAAACAATTCTTTTTATTTAAAAAATCCTGCTGACATACTGCTGTCATTACCCGGTGGTTTCTTTGCGTAACAATCACAAACAAAACATATCATGACAACCACCACATCAGCACCAAAGCAAACCGAGTTAGTTACCCCCGCGTTTTTTTTAAGCTACTGGCAGGGCCACCGTAAGTTAGGCCGAAAAGTTTTAGCCGCATTTCCTGAAAAAGAATTATTTGCATTTTCTGTCGGCGGGATGCGCCCCTACAGTGAACTGGCCGGCGAAATGATTGGTTTGGCAAGCGGCGGTGTAAAAGGACTAGCTACCGGCAACTGGGAAACTACGCCGATGCTTGATCATTTTAATTCAGACGTTAAAATGACCACTAAGCAGCAAATATTGGAAGCATGGGATGAGGTTACAGAACAGATAAACACCCTGATGCCCCAAATATCTCCTGAAACTTTTGACGATAAAATAATGGCGTTCGGGCAGTACGAAAGTACCGTTCGGGATATGCTGCTATACTTAACAGATAATGATACCCATCACCGTGCCCAGGGCTTTGTTTACTTGCGGGCGTTAGGCATTGAACCCCCTGCGTTTTGGGACAGGTATTAATAATTAAGCTGCGCGTCATGGCGAGGTACGAAGCAAACTCTAAACTTTGCATATTGGATATACTTATCCGGAGTTTGCTTCGTACCTCGCAATAACGCTGTTTTTGACAAACTATTTAGGTTTATTTGCAAACCACTGTTCGCGCTGCGTTTTATCTAAAAAGGTCCAGGCCAAAATGCGGCTTGTTTTTTGGCCTTGCGACATCGTGATCGTTTTAACATCGACCGCCTTAAAATAATCTAACGATTTATAGCAACCAGGCAAGGTTTCCTTTTTAGAGATTAATGAGGAGAACCAGCAAACCTGCGAATCATACTCCACGCTTTCGGCTATCATTTTATTTAAAAAACGTGCTTCGCCACCCTCGCACCATAATTCGTTATTACGGCCGCCAAAGTTCAGTTCGCTTTTCTCTTTCGTATCCAGGTTGTTCCATTTACGACGGCTACCCGCGGCTGCTTCTTTCCATGAGGCGTGAAACGGGGGGTTGCACATGGTGAAATCGAACTGGTCGCCCTCATTGATAACCCCTTTAAATATCGCATCGGGGATACCCTGTTTCCATACATTGATGACTTCAGCCAATTCATTATCAGCCACAATTTTTTTTGCAGATGATACCGCGGTATCATTTACGTCCGTCCCCCTAAAGCTCCAACCATAGGTTTTGTTACCTACCAGCGGATAGATACAATTGGCGCCCACTCCTACATCCAATACTTTAACCGCGCTGCCTTCGGGCACTTTAGCGCCATTAGCTTCGGCCAGTACATCGGCCATATAGTGGATGTAATCGGCCCTGCCGGGTATCGGCGGACATAAAAACCCTTCGGGGATGTCCCAATGAGCCACGCCGTAATGCTTTTTTAGCAAGGCTTTGTTCAACGTTTTCACCGCTTCGGGGTCGGTAAAATCAATCGACAGGTCGTTGTATTGGTTATCAAAAACAAAATCGCGCAGGGCGGGCAGCGCCTTTATCAGTTTAGGAAAATTGTACCTGCTGCGATGCGGGTTACGCGGGTGCAGCGTTAATTTCTCGTCGGCGGGTTGTTCGGGTTTATCGGCCATAGCGTTGCAAAGCTAATCAAAAAGGTTACGCACTTTATAATTGCTGTTTCGGCACATCTATTTTTAAGTGATAACGCTATATAAACAGTATTCAATTTGATTTTTTAACATTCCTTTCTATATTCATAACTTCCAAGCAGAGGGTTAACCAATTAGCGCACTCCGAATTATGAATATTTACAAGTATTTAAAGCGCCAGTTGCGCCGCTTAAAAATAGACCTGACCACGCAAGGCAAGTTTTTAGCGGGGCAGATTCCATCCATCGATAGTGATAACTTGATAAAAACGGTGAGCTCCAACTATGAAGAGTTACAGATCGTTTTCTTTGAACGCTACCAGATAAAGCCCGATGATGTTATTTACGATGTGGGCTGCGGAAAGGCAAGGGTGTTTAGCTATTTGTTATATAAGGGCGTAAAAAACAAAATGATTGGGTACGAGATAAACCCGGTGGTTGGCAAGGAAACCAAAAAACGGTTGGCCAAGTACAAAAATGTCGAGATAAGGCTGGATAACATTTTTGACGACTTCCCTACCACCGGAAACGTTTTTTACCTATACAACCCATTTAAAGAAGAAATGGTTAAAGAATTTACCAAACGTATTTTAGCCCTCAAACACTTAAACCCTGTTATATTTTATAACAACCCGGTACACCTGCATATTTTTGATCAAGACACTTTTGATATTCAGTTCGAAGAAATCGCAGTTAAGGAATTTAATTACACCTTTCCTTTCGCGCTGATCAGGATAAAACAGAAATAACGCATAGCTTTACCTGCCTACTTTAACGCTTGAGCAGCCCGCTTCGGAGTCAATAAAGTAACTTTCATCCAAACGGGTGTATCGGGGTTGCCTGCCTTATCAACTTTGACAGTCGTTATTTTGTCTATCAGATCGATGCCCTTTATTATCTCGCCAAACACAGTATAATGATTATCAAGCGATGGCGTGCCGCCTATAGTACGGTAAAGTTCTCGCTGTGCTTGGGTAAAACGGATTTTTGACTTTTGTTCGATAGCATCAAGTTGCTCTTTTGTTTGGGGCTTACCGTCGACAATATAAAACTGCGTTGTGAACGACGATTCTTCGGGGTTATCATCCCGCCCCATCGCGATTACGCCCCGGCGATGATACAAGCCAGGTACAAATTCGGGGGCTATCCAATGCTGTTCCGGCTTCAGCTTACGGCCTTTTTCGTACAAAGAATCAGGGTCGCCGCCTTGTATAACGAAGCCTTTTAAGATGCGGTTAAAGGTGGTGGCATCAAAATAACGGGCCTTAACCAACTTGATAAAGTTATCGCGGTGCAGGGGCGTTTCGTTGTAAAGTTTGACAATACACCAACCCTGCGGTGTTTCGATCTTAACATACTGGTTTGGCTGCTGTGCAAAACTTTTGGTTAACAGGGCAAACAAAGCAACCAATATTAATAGCGACTTTTTCAAATTATTAAATATTTTTCAAGCCAATTTATGAATAATTACGACGTGAAAAGCTATTATCAGGCAATAGAATCACTCACTCGATATTTAAGCAAAAAGCCTTCAGATTTTCATCTAAAGGCTTTTAATTTTCAAGTGGTCCTGACGAGAATCGAACTCATATCTAAAGTTTAGGAAACTTCTATTCTATCCGTTGAACTACAGGACCGGTTACAAATGTGCAGATACGCGGATGAGCAGATATGCAAATTGTACGGCTGCAAAGGTGCAAATTATACCTCATTTGTCAAAACCATTTGTGCGTCATCTGCACATCTGCATATTTGTAATTTGCACATCTGAATTATCGTATCACACTGCCATTAGGCATTTCATCTGCGGGGGCTACAAAACTAAGTTTACCCTCGGCGTTCTCCGCCATCAGGATCATTCCCTGGCTCATGATGCCTTTTATCTCGCGCGGCTCCAGGTTTACCAGGATGCTCACTTGTTTGCCAATAATAAACTCCGGTTCGTAATGCTCTGCAATGCCCGATACTACCGTGCGCTGGTCTATGCCGGTATCGATAGTGAGCTTTAACAGTTTCTTAGTTTTAGCCACCTTCTCGGCAGTCAGGATAGTGCCGGTACGGATATCCATACCTACAAAATCATCAAATGTGATATTGGTTTTTGCTGGCGCTACCACAGGTGCAATTACAACTGCAGATGCTTTCTTTTTATCGGCCAGTTTCTGGATCTGGGCTTCTATGGCTTCGTCCTCTACCTTTTCAAACAATAGAGCGGCGGGGTTCAATTGATGGCCATTGGCAAATTCCAGTTCCTGGTCAAAGGTAACAGCATCCTTATTCAACATACCGAATATCTTAGCGGCCGTGGCCGGCAGGAAAGGTTGCAGGCAGGTAGCTAAATGACCTATCAGCACCAGGTTATCGTGCAGGGCTGTTTTTGCAGCCTCAGGGTTGCTTTTAATAGTTTTCCATGGCTCCTGCTCGGTTAGGTACCTGTTGCCTAAACGGGCTATATCCATCACGTTTTGTAATGCTGCGCGGAAACGGTAACTCTCCAGGTTTTTACCCAACTCGTCGTAATGATTGCCCAACTCGGTGTTTACTTTAGCCTCGGTTAATCTGATGGTAGCTTCAGTGCTTTCTACCTTCCCGTCGTAATACTTGTGCATCAGTATCATTACGCGGTTGACGTAGTTGCCTAAAATGGCCACCAATTCGTTATTTACGCGGGCCTGGTAATCCTTCCAGGTAAATTCGCTGTCGCTGGTTTCAGGCAGTATCGATGTCAGCACATAACGCAATTCATCCTGCTTACCGGGAAATTCTTCCAGATATTCGTGCAGCCAAACGGCATGGTTGCGTGACGTGGAAAGCTTATCGCCTTCCAGGTTTAAAAACTCGTTTGCCGGTACGTTCTGTGGCAATATGTAGTCGCCGTGCGCTTTCAATATTGCAGGGAAAATAATGCAGTGGAAAACAATATTATCCTTACCTATAAAGTGCAGCAGGCAGGCGTCATCTTCTGTATTGGCTTGTTTTTTCCAGTATTGCTGCCAATCCTTGCCCTTATCTGTCGCCCACTGTTTGGTGGCCGATATATAGCCTATCGGTGCGTCCATCCAAACGTAAAGCTTTTTGCCTTTAGCTTCGGCTAAGGGTACGTCTATCCCCCAATCCAGGTCGCGGGTCATGGAGCGGGGCTGCAAGCCCGATTTTAACCACGAGCGGCATTGGCCAAACACATTCACTTTCCACTCGCCTTCCTTCTCGTCAATCCATTGCTCTAACCAGGGCTGATACTTATCCAACGGCAAATACCAATGCTTGGTTGGTTTCAGGATAGGTTTTTTATTGCTCAGGGTAGATATCGGGTCGATCAGATCTGTAGGATTCAAGGATGTACCGCAGTTTTCGCACTGATCGCCATAGGCTTTATCGTAGCTGCAAACCGGGCAGGTACCGGTAATGTATCTGTCGGCCAAAAACTGGTCAAAATCTTCGTCATAATACTGCTCCGAATACTTTTCTATAAACTCGCCCTTTTCATAAAGATTAAGAAAAAACTCCTGCGATAGATCATGATGTATGGCCGATGAGGTGCGGTGATAAATATCAAAAGCTATCCCGAATTCCTCAAAACTATCTTTGATTTGGTTGTGGTATTTATCGATAATGGCCTGCGGTGTGGTGCCTTCCTTTTTGGCCTTAATGGTAATAGCAGCGCCATGCTCGTCCGAGCCGCAAATGTAAACTACATCCTTTTTCATCAGCCGCAGATAGCGTACAAATATGTCTGCAGGCAGGTAAGCACCGGCTAAATGGCCAATGTGCAGCGGGCCGTTGGCGTAAGGCAATGCCGATGTAATGGTGTATCTTTTATATTTATTTAGTTGCGACATTAAACAGGGATGTTTATTAATTTGCAAAGATAAGTTTTTAGTCCGAAAAGACGGGAAGTCGGTTAGATGGAAAGTCAGGAAGACGAATTACTTTGCCGCTATCCTGTAACAAACATAAAACCTTCGGAGCTATGCCGACTAATGGACTTTCGGACTCATTAATACCCTACCTTAAAAAAGGCGACAAGGTAGCCATTACCTGCCCGGCCAAAAAGTTACCCATCCCGATGACGGATGCGGTGAACCTGCTAACCGGCTGGGGGCTTGAAGTGGTATTGGGCGAAACCGTTACGGCATCATACCATCAGTTTGCAGGTGATGACGAAACGCGGGCGCGGGATATGCAGCGTTTTATTGATGACAACAACATTAAGGCCATCTTCGCCGCACGTGGCGGTTACGGCACCATAAGGATGATTGACCGGGTCGATTTTGCGAACCTGGAAACTAACCCCAAATGGATAGTTGGCTTTAGCGATATCACCCTGTTCCACGGCCATATTATTAACAACTACGGCCATCCTTGCATACACGGACAAATGCCATTGAATATCCCGGATGCATCAGCCTATTCTATAGAAACTTTGCGGAAGGCTTTATTTGGCGAAGAGCTACACTACCAGCTAAAGCCGAACGCTCTTAACCGTATAGGCGAAGCCAACGGCATTTTAATTGGCGGTAACCTCTCTTTACTCGTCGCGATGGCAGGGTCTGTATCAGATATGAATTACGCCGGCAAGGTTCTTTTTCTGGAAGACGTAGGCGAATATATGTACGCTATTGATCGCATGTTGCGCAGCTTAAAAAGGGCTGATAAACTTAAGAATCTGGCGGGGCTCATCATGGGAGGCTTTACGGATCTGAAAGATAACGAGATCCCGTTCGGACAAACCCTGCCGGAAATGGTGATGGATGTGGTGAGCGATTACGCTTACCCCGTGTGTTTCGACTTCCCCGCGGGGCACATCCCCAACAACTGTAGCCTGGTATTGGGTAAAAAAATAAATCTATCCGTTAAAACCCAGGGGGTTAGTATGAGTTATTAGTAAACACTTAACATAAAACACAATGGCATATTTAGGCAAACTGGGCAACCACCGCAATTTCGGCTTATTATTTATACGCGTTGGCTTAGGCGCTATGTTTATTTATCATGGTTACCCTAAACTACTGGGCGGGCCCGAAGCCTGGGCAGGGTTAGGTACGTCTACCAAATATGTTGGCATTACCTTTTTACCGGTGATGTGGGGCTTTTTAGCCGCCGTGGTAGAAACTGTAGGCGGTTTACTGATTGCGCTTGGGTTATTTTTCAGGCCGCTTTGTTTGCTCATGGTGATTAATCTTATTGTAGCAGCAGCCATGCACTTTGGTAAAGGCGATGGAATGGATGGGGCAGCACACGCTATTGAAGATGCCGTTATGTTTGCAGGCTTGTTCTTTGTAGGGCCGGGCAGTTATAGTTTGGACAAGAAATAAGCTGAAGTTAATTTTAATTAAACAGATAGTTAATGTTTAAATATCAGGCAACTTTGATTTGCCCGATACGTATAACTATGTTCAAACCAATTAAAAACATAATTATGAAAAAAATTTTATTGCTGTTAACATTATTGATGTCTGTAGCCTTTTATTCCTGTAAAAAAGAAACAGTATCACAAGCAACGCCTGTACTTAACAGTGCTATTCTAACGCCAAATATGTCTTTGGTAAATACACCATCTTACTATTACGTTGACCTAACAATTGACCCAAGACCTGCTGGACAATCTTACGATACTTATCATGTTACATTAAATGGAATTTCGTTCAAAGTGAGCAACTTATATTGGGATAGTGCTACATATCCAAATCTTGTGAATGGCACACCTGTTTATGGAACTATGTCATTAGATCCAGCTACAACAGTATACGATGTTTACCCAGTGGCCGGAAACGGCTTAGGGGGAAGTCAATTTGCAATATTATCAGGTGGACTGTGCGGAGTGCCTACGGCCAAAATAGCCGCAGATATTAAGAGGTTTTTTGATGACCTATCATCACTTGCAAATACGTATACAACAATTCCGATTCCAATTCTTAACAACTATTTGAGCGGTGATTATGGACGAGCAGGCTGCAGTCGGACAACCACTAATGTACGCCTTATTCGCTGTACCACTGGATCCAATTTTGCATTAGCATCAGCCGATTATCCATACGCTCCGAGGTCGTCAAATAATCTTGGAAATCCAAACGCCTTAGCCCTAATTCAAGACCCTTGGGACGCCACTATTAAATACGAATTATATGGAGCCAATTCAATTGTGACTGGAGTATCATGTAGTCAAAACAATCAATTCGCTGAACTTGGGGCATCTGCAACAGGTATCTTTACTCCTATACCTAACAATAGTACAAATTTTCATTGTGTCGGTAAAATATTTAGAAGAGATGGTACCTATTTTGATTATGACGTCACACAAGATATATATTAAAATTAAAAATTATAACAGAACACTGTCAATGACAATGTTCTGTTATAATAGATCATTTCCCTATTTATTCATCGCCTCTCCAAGCAACTTAACATATCCCTCATCAATATCAGTATCATTTTCTGACATGAATTTTTTGAGTTTATCGGGCTCTGCGGCAAAGGCGGCTTTGATAGATTTGCTTTTTAGATCTAACTTTTGAGGTGCACCCCCTGCTTTCACTACATAGTAGGTGCTATTGTCTTTATATTCATCATAAGTATTGCCCGATGAACTGATCCCATTGGTCACAAAGTTTGCTTTGATGTACTCGGTAGTTAAGGTTTTATAGATGTTGTATTTAGGGCCCGACACCAGCAACTGTACATAATGTTTCGCGTCGATAGCGGGCATTTGTTCAAACTTCCAGGGAGCGGCGTTTTCATCATATAAGATAAAGCTTTTTACTTCATCTTTTACAGCAAGCATGGCTGTGGCCTTATTACGGGTAAACAAAAGATTACCGGCAACTTTATCATAATTGAACAGGTATACGTCGCTTTGTTTAATGGAGTCTTTAGGGCTAATGGCAAAGCCATGTACCCAGTCGGCAAAAAGGTATCTACTGCCGTGTACGCCACCTTCACCGGCGCCTACCCTGTTGATACTGGTCACATGGTCGATACGGTTTTCATCGGGCGAGAAAAAGCTGTTAGATTTACCCTTGCTATTAGTGGCCTCCTGGCTGGCACCATCGCCAAGCACTATTTTAACGGCCGCCGGGTTATCAATTTTAACCTTTGTTTCTGTATGAAAATTGGCCGATGCCAGTAGATTAGAAGCAGGATCGGCCATGAGTGTAAACTTACCGCTCAAATCGGTATAGGTGGCATAAGGGTGCTGCGTATCACTTACAAACGCAAACGGAATGGGCTCGCCCTTTTGATCAACAACGGTGCCGCTTACCCGTACGTTTTGCGCAAGGGTTACCGCGCTTGATAGCACAAGCCCTAAAAAAATCAGTTTTTTCATGTGATGGTTAATTTTTACTTATTACAAGCGGAAAATTTACCGCTTTTTTAACTGAAAGAACAAATTAAATTGTAACATATTTGACGCAAAACAATTACCAAACGCAAAAAAGCCGCCTCATGAAACACGAGGCGGCTTTTATTATAAAAGAACAGACTATTTCAATTTAAATGTTTCAAATATAACCCTGTCACCGGTACCACCTACATACTTGTAATTCAATGTAAATGTTTTAGTTGTTGGGCTATATGTACAAGGACCATTGTTTTGGATAGTTTGGTTAGCAGATCCAGGCGATGGTTTTACAGTTACCGTATTATCAGCATTAACTGTTAACCACATAATAAAGCCATTACCTCCTAAATCAAATACAGTAGTTTGAACTGTATTAGCATTAATAGTTGTTAACGCTTTAGTTACATTAACTTCAGACCTACCTGCGGTTGGAGGAGGGAAAGTAATCGTACCATCAGCCCTGTAACTTCCATCATACTGGTTTTTAACCTGTACGTTGTACAACACCGTTTTGTAGTTACTAATTTGCTGGCCTCCACCATCTGTAATAGATATCGGCAAAACATAATTAGTGATAGACGGATCTATTACACCTGTATTAATATTAATTACCAGGTTGCTAAGGTTAGTACCCGCTTTGATTACCGCCGAAAACGTACTGCTATATGCAGCAGCTGGTAACAAAATATAGGATGTACCATTTGCTGTGTTATAAGCGGTTAATGCAGCCTGATCTACCGATAGCTTAACAGTAACATCGGTTCCTAACGTTTTAGGAGCAGCCAGGTTTACCGCAAGGTTAATAGGCACAGGTGCAGCTGATAGTGATAGGGCAGCTGCCTGTAGCAAACCACCGCTACCACCAACGTTAGCGGCAGAAGGTAGTTCGATTAACGGTTTGGCACCTGCAAAATCTACATAGTTCTTGTCATCTTTTAGGCATGAACTAAAGCCCGCCGCCGCTATAAGGGCAACTAAAGCTGTTTTAATATAAAATCTTCTTTTCATTTTCTTTTTGCTTTAAATGTTATTTAGCCCAAAATATTTTAGAGGTAAACACAGATATCGTACCTTCTCCAGCTACTGGTCCAGGATTGGTTGTGTACTCAACCTGAGGGTAAGGGATACGTGTAACCTGGTTTGGCGGGTTAGCACCAGGGAATACCGACAACGGGATATCGTTAGGGTAACCTGTTCTGCGGAACTCGTTAAATGCTTCAAACGCACCGTAAACAGCTAACGCTTTCCATTTTTCGTTAATGATAGCCTGCTGTTGTACAGCATCGCTACCCGCTACCGGGTAAGGATTCAAAGTAAGGTAATTAGCAGCATCGGCAGCTACACCCAGGTAGGTAAACGATGCAGTAACACCTGCATTGTAAGCCTGCTGTGCAGTAAGCGTGCTTGCGGTTATATAACCACTCTTAACGCCTTCTGCCTGCAAAAAGTAAGACTCTGAAGGAGAAATTACAATAGCGCTTTGCGTTGGCGATGACAATAAACCGGTACCCACTTTACTTGGGGCGACAGCCGGTGGTGTGGTAACACCTAAAGCAGTTGCAGTAATCACGTTGGCACCTGTAGTTGTGTAAACTTTAGGGCCGCGGGTGTCGCCATTTGCAGTAAGCTTGGTAGCACCATAAGAGTTTGCCTGGTACTGGTTCCTGTTGGTTTGTACACCACCATTTTGGGTAGTACCATAGTTTCTCCAAAGCGGGCTTTGCTGACCACCAAATGCATCACTGTTCAGGTAACCCGGGTTTACATAAGCCGGGCTATTGTTATCGATGTAACCCAACGCCTGTGTAGCAGCAACAGCAGCTTTAAGGGCGGCTGTTTTAGCAGCCACATTACTCTGGCGTAATGCGATACGTAATTTAAGCGTATTAGCAAATTTTAACCATTTGTTCATATCACCGCCATACATAACATCTGATGAACCTGGTGATGTTGGTACAATGGCTGCTTTTTGCCCGGTTTGGATCTGTACAATAGCAGCATCCAAACGTTTCAAAATAGCATCATAAACATCAGAACCTTTGTCATACTTCGGGTTTAATACTGCAGTACCTTTTGTAGCATCGGTGTAAGCTACGTTATTGTAGTTATCAACCAAAGCCTGGTAACTAAATACCGTCATGATCTCAGAAATTGCCTGGAAGTATGGTTCTGTTGTTGATTTACGCAAAGCATCATAGTTAGTGATGTTTTGGTAAAGCGGTGTCCAGATGTCATAAGTAGTTGGTTGGATCTGGTAAGATAACAAGGCAACGTTAGCCTGGAAACTTGTGCTCCAGCTTAAGTAACCCATCCAACTCGCATACTGTACATAACCGCCACCGTTAACAATATCGGCAGATGTTTTTAACGCTCCCGCTAAAGCAAGCTGTGGTGTGGTAACGCTGGGCGCGTTGGGGTTTTTATTTAACTCCAGGTAATCTTTTTTACAACTACTCGCCGTTAGGACAAGCGCTGCAGTTAATATAGATAAAAACTTTTTCATCGTTTTATATTAATTAAAATGTAATAGTTATGTTACCACCAAATATACGGGTTGGAGGTATTTGGTTAGTGCTGTTAACACCAAGATCACCATTGCTTGAACTGTTAGCAAACTCAGGATCAACCCAGTTGTTAGTTTTAGGTCTCCACATAAATAAGTTACGGCCGTTAAGAGAGAAAGACGCTCTTTTTACGAAACCTGTTCTTTTGATGAACCTGGTAAGGTCGAAAGCTAAACTTGCTTCACGTATTTTCCAGAATGCACCGCTTGATACGTAAGCAGCGCCTGAAGAATAGAAGGCACCAGCATCCCAGAAATTCAATGCACCATCCTGAACACTTACCGTAGTATTTGGTGTGTAAACAGGGTTTGCAGTAGTACCTGTGTTGATAACAGAGTTAGGGAAGATAAAACGCTGACGATCTGAAGACGTAGAGAATGCAGATACACCCGCAGCTGTAGCAGCTTGTAAGCTCTGGCTAAAGATAACGTTACCGGCACGGTACTCTTCAGTTACATTCAAAGTAATGAATTTATAGCTGATGGTTTGTGTTAAACCTAAAATGTATTTAGGAGTAGTTTGGCCTGCGTAAACCTGGTTAGGGTTTGCAATAGGGTAACCTGTTGTAGCATTAACAATTGCGCGGCCTTGATCGTCACGCATAATGTCATTCACATAAAGCGCGCTGTAAGGTAAGCCAACAGCTGCTTTTGTAGTAGCTATGGTATAACCACCTATCGTAAGTTGTTTGGTATCGCCAAATAATGATAATACTTTTGAATTTTGGATAGAGAAGTTACCGCTCAAGTTAACACCAACACCTGTAGGCGTTTTTTGTACGGCCACAACGTCTAACTTAAACTCGTAACCGGTATTTTGGGTTTCACCAATATTCAGGATAGTATTTGAGTAACCTGTAGTAGGCGACACACTTACCGGTAAGGTTTGGTTTTTAGTGTGCGTATTGTAATAAGTAGCGGCTAAGTTAATGCGGCCATTTAAGAAACCTAAATCGGCACCTACCTCAACCTCACTGGTTAACTCGGGCTTAAGATTAGGGTTATTTAAGGTTGTGCTTTGGCTTAAACCACCTAAGTTACCATAAGGGAAACCACCCGTAGCGTTAAATGTGCTTATCAAACTGTATGGATCAACGTTCACATCACCTACCTGGCTGTAACCACCTCTTAATTTTAAGTAGCTGATGGTGTTATTGCCTTTTAAAGCCTGGATTGCATCTGATAATACTAATGAACCTTTTACTGAAGGGTAGTAAATGGAACGGTTAGCAGCAGAAAGCCTTGAATCGTGGTCGTTACGGATAGTTCCTTCTAAGAACGCCCAATCTTTCCAGTTTAAGGTAAGGTCGGCAAAGTAAGCGACCTGGCGGATCTTACGTGTATCCTGACCAGCATTAACTACACCTAATATGGCGTTAACGTTGTAATAATCAGCGATCAGCAAGTTGTTTGATCCGTTAGTTACCACATTTGCATATTCTTGCCAGATAGTGTTACCTACCAATAAGTTAGCTTTCAACTTATCACCAACAAATGAGTGGTGGAAGTTTACTAACGCGTCTTGCTGGATACGGTTGTAACCTTGAGGGCCACCGTAACCGATGTTTGCAGAACCATCACCAAAGCCTGAGTAGTTAGATACAGTACCCGGGTTTACAGCAGTACCGTAAGAAGCACCTACAGTGCTGTAACCACCTGTTGGATCGCTTAATGCGTAAGCCGAGTAGTTAATTTGCGCACGGGTATTTTGTGACTGGTATGAACCACCATTGTAGCTTAAGCGGTAAGTTGCATCCATCCATTTGGTTGGTGTTAACGTACCTGAAATACTTCCATTCATTACATCAGAACGTCTTTTTAACCTCGAGTTGTTGATACTCCAGTATGGGTTGATACCATAAGAGTTGAAGTAAGTGCTTGGATCAGCAAATGGCTGGGTAGGATCTTTAAAGTTAGTTAATGGCACCCATGATGGTGTATTGTAAATGGTAGATAAGATGTCACCATAGTTACCATAAGTATCCGTGTTGTTTTGTGAGAAGCTGGCAGTTGCATCAGCTCTGAAAATACCGGCAGTTTTAGTACCCGAAACACGTAATTGTGTTTTGTTAAACTTGTCTTTAGGAACAACACCTGTTTGGTCTAAACGAAACGCTGTTAAATTGAAAGAGTTAGCAGCATCGCCGGAAGAATAGCTAAGACTGTGCTGATCGCTGTGGCCTGTTTCGAAGAAACGACGGGCGTAGCTTTGTCCGCTTGGAGACTGGTAAGGGTAAGACTGAATAGTACCATCTTGCAACGGGATACCTAATTGTTGCAAGTGACCGTCATAAGCAGGACCGTAAGACTGATTCTCGAAAGGAGCAGTAGTAGTGATGAAACCTGTAACCGGATCCTGAAAAGGAGCACCCTCGCCACCGTAACCACCAAACTTGCTTTGCAAAGCCGGCATGTAAGAGATTTTCTCTAACTGGTAAGTGTTTGAATAAGTGATTTGAGGAGTACCGGTTGAGCTACCGCGCTTGGTTGTGATAACCAATGCACCGTTAGATGCTTCAGAACCATAAAGCGCTGCTGCACCCGCACCGTTCAAAATGTTTACGCTTTCAATATCATCCGGGTTAATTGTCGAAACCTCATTAGGAGATATCGGCGTACCGTTTAATACTACCAATGCAAAGTTGTTACCAACAATGTGGCGGTTACCACGCAAAGTAAAACGAGTGTCTGGGTTGATACCGTTGTTAACAGTACTTACAACCAAACCCGGTGCTTTTGCAGTTAAACCATTTGTAAAGTTGGTAGGGTGAGCCTCGGTTAATTGTTTAGCGGAAACGTTAGTAGCCGCATAACCTAATTCTTTAGCCTGGCGCTTTACACCTAACGCGCCTGTAACGGTAACCTCGCCAAGCTCTCTTCTTGACGCTTGCAGGGTTACATTAATTACACTGCCGCCAGCACTTACATCTTGTGTGGTGTAGCCAACAAATGACACTGAAAGTGTTTGGCTTGGCGATACGGCAATGGTAAATTTACCTGAAGAGTTTGTTTGGGTACCAATGGTGGTACCTTTTACCTTGACAGTTGCACCGGGGATAGGCAGGCCGTCATCACTGGCCAGTACCGTTCCGGTAACTGTACGACTTTGTGCAGATACCTGTGTTATGCATAACACCAGGAAACACAAACTTACTAGTAGAAGTTTTTTCATGTTTGTTAATAATAAGATCAGTTAATAGTTAATTAATCATAAAAGTAATGTTCCGTTATCATTAAATCAAATGATTTGTGAAAAAAATATGCATTTCATTGAAAATATTTCATTAATCATAAATAATTTAAAAAATATAGTACTATGTATTGCATAATACATTCCAAAACATATATCTTTGTATTATGATTGTCGAAAACACACAAACCCAAATGAGGAAAGGCATACTGGAGTATTGCATCCTTTCTGTTATAGCTAAGGGGGAGATCTACGCTTCAGATATAATTGCCGAACTGAAGAAGGCCCGCTTACTTGTTGTTGAGGGTACATTATACCCGCTCTTAACCCGGTTAAAGAATAATGGACTGCTGGCCTATAATTGGGTAGAGTCTACTTCCGGGCCGCCACGTAAATATTATGTACTCAGCGACGAAGGGCGCAAAGTTTTAGAACAATTGGACGGCACCTGGAACGAACTGTCATTTGCCGTACAAACCGCCATCGGCGACAGAAAAAATTAATCTACCTAAAAACCACCATCATCATGAATAAAACCATCATCATAAATATGAACGGCATCATCTTCCACATAGAAGAAGACGCCTACGAGATACTTAAAGCTTATATGACCGAAGTGAAACGCCACTTCATGAACTCGGCCGATAGCCTGGAAATAACCACGGATATTGAGAACCGCATTGCCGAAATGTTTACCGAAATGTTGCTACACGACGGCAAGCAGGTAATTATAGAGCAGGATGTAAAAGCTGTTGTAGAGCAAATGGGCTCAGTAAAAGATTTTGAACAAGAAGAGGATGGCGCAAGGCCGGCTACTGAACCGCCTTTTAGCTACGGCACCGAAAGCCGCAGACTATTTCGCGACCCGGATGACCACCTGATTGCAGGTGTGTGCTCAGGCATTGCCAGTTATTTTGATTTCAGCCCGGTTTGGGTAAGGCTTCTGTTCGCGTTTTTTGTTGCAATCGGCGGATCGGGCTTTATACTATATGTGATCTTGTGGATAGTTGTGCCTAAAGCAGTTAGCCGTGCCGACCGGATGGCCATGAAGGGCGAAAAGTTAAATTTACAGGGTTTTAAAAACAACTTTGAAGAAGAGTTGAATAGCGTACACGGTAAACTTACCGATTTTAGCCACGAGGCGAGGCCACTCATTTACAAAACCCGAGATTTTGCAGGGGACTTTTTTGGTCACCTGGGTAAGTTTTTGGGTGGAGCTGGTAAAGTTTTTTTCAAGATCATTGCCCTTGCGATATTGGTAGCTTGCTTTGCAGGGATAATCGCGCTTGTTATTACTGTTATCACCGCGTTTGTGTATGGCAACCAAAATATGGGCGTGTATCACATATTCCCTTTTAACATTGTGAACCACCAGGTTAACAACATATTTATTGTGTGCGCCATGTTAATGCTCATATTGCCTTTGCTGGCCATTATACTCGCAATTATCGGTTACGTATTTAAAGGTAACGTCATGAACCGCTCAGCGGGCACGGCAATGCTAATGGTTTGGGTAGTTGCGCTTTGTGTGGTTATCTATTACACGGCCAAAACCAGTGCCGACTTTAAAACCGGCGCAAGCTTTAGCCAAACCATCAATTTAAAACCTGCTGC
Source organism: Mucilaginibacter glaciei (assembly GCF_014773245.1). Taxonomy (GTDB): domain Bacteria; phylum Bacteroidota; class Bacteroidia; order Sphingobacteriales; family Sphingobacteriaceae; genus Mucilaginibacter; species Mucilaginibacter glaciei. The sequence goes on from NZ_JACWMX010000004.1 coordinate 67,568, forward strand.
CGACAGTACTTATTACCTGAAGCTTAACGATATTAAATATCTGACCCGCGAGGATAGCATCCGCCTGAAGGTAACCGAAGATTTTAACGGAAAAGTTATTTTAGACGATGACGAGGACAATAATCAGGATATGCCTGATAAGAACATAGAAATTTATGTGGAGAAGAGTGACGTTTCACAGCCTGTATTGGTCGAGTCGTTCAGTGCGCGTGGCTCTGATTACGAGGACGCTTTGCTTAACGCCCGCGGCACAACCTATCAGTTTGTACAGACCGGCAACATCCTGAAGTTTAACCGCCGGTTAGAGAAACCTGAAAACCGCTTATGGCGTGCTCAGGAATTGCGCCTGATCCTTAAAGTACCCATGAACTACAAAGTGGTTGTTGACGATCATGTAGAACGTTTTGTAAGGGATGTAAGTGTACGGGATTGCAAAAGCATCAATAAAAAGGACGACGCATCATCCGCAACATTCATCATGACCGATAACGGCTTGCAATGTAAGGTAGATACCCTTGTATTACCACCGCTCGCTAACAAAACTAATGTAACAGATACTGTGCTTGTAGATACTGTTATTAAAAGGATTATCAAACGCAACTAAACTTAAACCACATATCAAATTATATAAACCTGCTGTATTTCAGCAGGTTTATATTACCTGTTTGCAACCATCGCATCAGCAGGGAAAATACTGCCCAAATAGCACCCCTTCCATATAAAAATTTAAATTTATCTGTAACCTTTGCCACCCTTTACGCATCTTATAAATAACAAAAGGGTTGCCTGCAGCATTAAAAGGCACTTCATCTAAACTATCTGCTTATGCGTAAATTCATTTCTATCTAAACATTCACCGGGCGCTTAATACCGCTATTACTAAACACAATTTACCGGTTTTTAAAAAATTGAAGGGTAACCTTCCCGGGATTCCTATTGCCTAAACTTTTTATCATGAACACACTTATCACAAAAACATATCAACTCTTATTACTACTGTTAACCTTAATTACAGTATCAACATATGCACAAGCGCCAAAAACCGGCAACACTATAGTAACCGGCTCGCTGCAAACAGAACAAGGCAAACCGCTTGATTATGCCACCGTTACTTTACTCCGGGCAAAAGACTCATCGGTAGTTAAAGGTACTTTAAGTAATGATGCGGGTAAATATACTTTAGACCATATTGCTGCTGGTACCTATATTATTGCCGCCACCAATATGGGTTACGTTAAAAGCTGCAGCCCTACCTTTGAGGTAACAGGCACACAAACTAATGTGCTTGTACCCGTTATAAAAATGGCAGCCGGTAGCCGTACCCTGCAAACAGTTACCATCACCTCATCAAAACCGCTGATAGAACGCAAGCTTGACCGTACGGTAATGAACATAGAGAACAGCGTTTTGGCGGCAGGAAACTCGGCCATGGAAATTCTGGAGCGCGCGCCGGGTGTAACTATCGATAAAGACGACAACATCAGCCTGAAAGGGAAACAGGGTGTTACCGTAATGATCAATGATAAGCTTACCTACATGTCGGCTTCGCAACTAGCTACCATGCTGAAATCTACCGACGGGTCGACTATCCAATCTATCGAGATCATTACCAACCCATCTGCTAAGTATGATGCATCGGGCAATTCCGGTATCATCAATATCAAGCTTAAAAAGAATAAAATGAGCGGCACCAATGGCAGCTTAACCGCCAACGCTGCTTATGGTAAAAACTTCAGGGATAACACCAGCCTCACCTTAAACCATAAGCAAGGCAACCTAAACATATTTGGTACCCTGAGCCGCGGCGACCAGACCCGTGAGAACAACATCGATATTGACCGGGTTATAGATAGCGCCGGCAGCAGCACATATTTTAAACAGAACACCAAAATGCTAAACACGGTACATTACAACAATTACCGTGTGGGTGCAGATTACAATACATCTAAGAGCAATACGCTGGGCTTTGTAGTAAACGGCGATTACACCAACGAATACAATAATAATATAAGTACCACCTATTTAGGTAAAACCCCGGCGGCGAACGATTCCTACCAAAAAACCTTTACAGATATGCTGCAAACCTACCGCAACATAGCCTTGAATTTGAACGATAAATGGCAGATAGACACAGCCGGCCAGGAATTAAGCATCGACCTGGATTACTCTAAGTTTAAAAACAACTCTAACGCCAAATACGATACTTACTTTTACCGCCCGGATGGCAGCAGTTTAATGCCTGCATTGTTCCTGCGTAACCAAACCCCGTCAGACATTACGATCTATACCCAAAAGGCAGATTATACGCTCCCGCTATCTAAATCGCTTAAGCTGGAAACCGGCGTTAAGTTTAGTTCTGTTAAAACGGATAACGATTTGCAGGCGCAAATTAACAGCGGCAGCATATTTGTTAATGATCCTACCCGCACTAACCGTTTTATATATGATGAAAAGGTAAGCGCGGGATACATTAACTTGGGCAAAACTTACAAAAGCACGTCTATACAAGCAGGCTTACGCGCCGAGCAAACCACATCTAACGGTAACCTGATCACACAAAACCAGATAGTAATCCGCAGTTATCTTGATTTCTTCCCGAGCTTATTTATCAACCATACTTTGTCTGATAAGCATGAGATTGGCGTGAGCTACAGCCGCCGGATAGACCGGCCGAACTATGACAACCTTAACCCTTTCCGCTTTTACCTGGACCAGTATACTTATGAGCAGGGTAACCCCTTCCTGAAACCGCAATACACCAACTCTTACGAATTAAGCTACACCTATAATAAAACCATCAACGTAACTTTAGGCTATAGCCGCACCACCGATGTGAGTGCCGAAGTACTGCTAACCGATACCTTAACAAAGGCAACCTACCAAACGCGTGTAAATTTGCAAACACAAGACTCTTATAATATCAATATTAACTCGCCTTATACGATAGCTAAATGGTGGACGGGTAATGTTAATATCAATGGCTTTTACAACAGCTTTAAATCTGATTCGCTTTTGGGCAGTACATTAAATAACGGCCAGGCTGCCTTTAACATCCGTACCACACAAACCTTTTTGTTTGGTAAAGGCTATAAGGCAGAAGTGAGTGCCAATTACCAGTCGCCGCAAACGTACAGTATCTTTAAGTTAAGAGAGCAGTATTCTGTAGATGCCGGGGTAAGCCACTCGTTCCTGAACAAGAAATTAAACGTAAAATTTGCGGTAACAGACATTTTTAATACCCGCCGTAACAACCTAAGTACGCGTTTCCAAAGTGTAAACCTGGATATCCGCCAAAAGAACGAAACCCGACTGGGCCGCCTAACCGTCACTTACAACTTTGGGAACAGCAAAATAAAAATGCGCCAGCACCAAACCGGCTCTGACGATGAAAAGGGCCGGGTGAAGAGCGGAGGATAATTTTTGAGGAGAGTCGAGACTTTAAGACGTAAGAACAAGAAAAAACTACAACAAAAGAAAAGCCAGGCACTTGCCGGGCTTTTCTTTTTACAAATGTAGTCTTAAATCCTGCCTCTAAAAGTCTTGCTTATTTTTCACTACTGCCCTACCATAAATACCGCGTTGCTAAACAGCAACTTGCCATTTTCCCAAAAACTGCGGAACAGCGGGTCGTCAGTTAAATAAACAACCTGGCCGCGGCCCATGTTCTGTACACCGAGCAACATGCCGTTGGCTATTTTTTGTTTGGATTTGTACCCGGCAAAACCTGATACATAACTGTCTTTTTTGACTGTACCCACATTCCAGTCGTCGTCGCCCAAAAGCTCATAGATATCATCATTCATTTTAAGCGAGTAATAATAATCGGGCAGGCCGAAGGCTAAAGGGTGCGTATTATCGATACTTAGCTTAAATATTGCGCCGGGTATGGTGCCAGAGATTGCCTCGCGGTCACGGTCGCCGTATTTTTTAACGGTGAATGATTTGTCCTTGGCATCGTCCTTTTTGTCCTTATCCTCTTTACGTTTTAGGAATGAGGTTTTTTTATCGGCTAACAAAGCTACTGCATTATCAATAGCGATAAGCCTGCCTCCATCACGGATCCAGCTTTGCAGTTTCTCTGAAGGGAAATCCAGGTAGCGCCCGTCAGGGAAGATAGCCACATCAAAGTCGGACATTTTTGCCCGGCCCAAATCCTGATAGCGCACCAGCGTAACCGGATATTTCAATTGCTGCTCAAACAAGTGCCACACCTCGCCCATCGCTTCGGAATTAACACCATCACCGGCAACCAACAATACACGCGGTTGTTTAATCAGGTGGATAGCATCCGAACCAATATCGTTGCCCTTATCAACAAAGCCTGATGAGAGCGGCATCAACTCGTGCCCCAATTCATTCGCCGTTTGGATTACTGTCTGGTCAAAATCTGTACGGTCGTTGCTGGTGCGCGCAATTACTAACGACCCGGCCGTGAACTTTTTACCGCCAGCTTCAAATGGCTTATCAGTATAGCGTACCTTAATACCCTTTTTTAATAGCGCCGCTAAAAAGCGCACATCGGCAACAGATTGCCACGCCGATACATAGGCATAAGCGTGGCTGCTGGCTAATGGCTGTGGCTTAACGATGCTCCAACTGCTGTTAGCCGGTTTCAATGACTCTTTTAAACCATAAGCCTTTAACCCATAGGCATAGGGCAAGGCCCAGGCGGTAATATCGTATGTGGCAGAATCGGGAATGAAGGTTTTGGGCTCCATCAGTACATGCAGTAATACCGATTTTGGCTGGTAGGCGTTGATCACCAGGTCATTCGGGCCTACGTTATATGCTTCTGTCTTCCCATTAAAGTAATTATAGCCCGTTACCGATTTGTTAGCTAAACCAAATCCGTATTGGATACCATTACGGCCCAGCATTTTTGCCAGCATATCGGTTTTCTCGTTATTGTCGTTTTTGATCACGTAAGTTTTGTATTCGCCTGGCGGGTTGGTACGGCTGTTATCATAAAACTTTTTGAACTCGGTTTTTAGCTTTTCCGCATTCTCAGAAGCCGTTTCAATAGTGCTGATGCCGGTAGAGTGGTGGTGTGCTACCCGTTGCACCAAGGTTAAAGTATCGCCGTTGCGGGTTACCACTGCCAACCCACCGCTGATACCGCCCTGCTCATAGGTCATGCCTATAGACCCATTATACAGCGGATAGGTATCACCGTATGATGGATACAACAGGTCAAACTCCTGCTTGGTAAAATACATCCAACCGTTCTTGTCAAAGTCTTTCGCGTTGTTTTTACCAATGGTCACCTGGAAATCGCGCTGCCATTGTGTAATGTCTTTATGGTAAGGCTCGGCAGCAGGTGCAAAATAGTAGGGCGCGTTAATGCCCTGCTCGTGAAAATCTACATGGATCTGCGGCAGCCATTGATTAAAAAGGCCAACACGTGCCTGCGTTTCTTTTTGTGATTGCCATGCCCAGTCGCGGTTCAGGTCAAAGTAATAGTGGTTTACGCGGCCACCCGGCCAGGGTTCGGCATGCTCGCGCGATGCCAGGTATAGATCGGGTGTTAATCCTTTAACCGAGTTGTAAAAGTTAACGTAGCGGTCGCGGCCGTCGGGGTTCAAACAGGGGTCTATCACAACCAGCGTGTTCTTTAACCAGGCTTTGGTACGGGTGTTAGCCGGGTCGACTAAATCAAACAACACCCACATCGCGGCCTCGCTCGATGCCGGTTCGTTACCATGAACGTTATAGCTTAACCACGTAATTTCAGGTGCGTTGGCTAACGGCGCGCCGCTTTCCATACCTGCCAGGCGCATGTTATTATGGCGGATCTCTTCTAAACGGCCAATGTTCTCGTCAGATCCGATGAACATTGCCAACAGTGGCCTGCCTTCATTGGTAGTACCAAATTGCTGTAGTTTGGTGTTCCGGGCTGCACCGGCTATATATTTAAAATAATCAACAATGCGGTGGTGCGGGGTGTATTGCTCGCCCAATTTATAGCCCAAAAACTGCTCGGGCGACTGGATGCTTTGCGCAAAGCCTGTCGAAACAAAAAGTGATATAAGAAAAACGGCAAGTAGCTTTTTTATCATTGAATAAGAGGTTAGCGGGTATCAAAGGCTAATATGCAGATTTTTTTTGGATGCATGCGTTGACCCGGAATAGATTTTTGAAAGCGTGGACATGCGGATAACATAGCTGCGTACGCTGTTAAAAGTGCATTTTGGGTTTACAAAGGTTTACATGTTTTTGAAGAAAAATCATTTAAACAAATGACAATCAGTTACTTGCAAAAACAGTGGGTTTACACAAAAATTGTGTTATTGCTGATATCAAATAGTTGCCTTAACGCGCAACTCATTTCTTCATTATTTGTAATTTGCACACCTATCCATGACACCACTACAGGCACTCCAAAAATATTTCGGTTACAGTAATTTCAGGCACACGCAGGAAGCCATTATCCAGCGGGTGTTGGATAAGAAAGATGTAATGGTGCTGATGCCAACAGGCGGCGGTAAATCATTATGTTACCAGTTGCCGGCTGTGCTGCTGAACGGTTTAACTGTGGTGATCTCGCCATTGATCGCTTTGATGAAGGACCAGGTAGACAGCCTGAACCTGAGCGGCATCCCGGCGGCCTTTTTAAATTCGAGCCAAAATCCCGAGGAGCAAAAGGACATTGCCCTTCAATTACAAAACAACCAGTTGCGTTTGCTTTACATTGCCCCCGAGCGCCTTTTGGGTAAGGACGACAGGCTGATGACCTTTTTACGCACCCTCAACATTGTGCAGATAGCGATTGACGAGGCGCACTGCATCTCGCAATGGGGGCACGATTTCAGGCCCGAGTACCTGATGCTGGCCGGGTTAAAAACACAATTCCCCGGTGTGCCGGTCATCGCGCTTACAGCTACTGCCGATAAACTGACGCAGAAGGACATTTTAGAGAAATTGAATCTGCAAGAACCGGCAGTTTTCATTTCTTCCTTTAACCGTGAGAATATTACGTACCGGGTGCATCCCAAAAAGAAAAGCTTTGAACAGCTGCTTCATTTTTTGAAAGACCGCAAAGACGATTCGGGTATCATCTACTGCCTGTCGCGCAAATCGACAGAAGCCCTGGCCGATGACCTGAAAGATGCCGGTTACGCTGCCGAAGCATACCACGCAGGTTTGAGCAATGAGGTAAAGGCCCGCAACCAGGAAGCCTTTTTGAAAGATGATGTGAAGATCATGGTGGCCACCATCGCTTTCGGTATGGGGATCAATAAATCAAACGTGCGCTATGTAGTGCATGTCGACCTGCCCAAAAACATTGAGGGTTACTACCAGGAAACCGGTCGTGCAGGCCGGGATGGCCTGGCAAGCGATGCCCTGCTGCTCTACTCGCCCGGCGACGCCATGAAACTGAAAGGCTTTGCTATGGTAGAGAATAATGCAGAGCAAAGTGCCATTATGCTGAAAAAGCTGGACGATATGGTAGATTATTGCCAGTTGCATGCCTGCCGCCGCCAATACCTGATGCACTATTTCGACGAGCCCTTCCCTGATAATTGCGGATCATGCGATTACTGCCTGAGCGAGTTTGTGAAATTCGACGGTACACTTATCGCACAAAAGGCTTTATCGGCAGTATCACGCTTAAGAGAACGTTTCGGCAGTGCCTATGTGATCGATTTTCTGCGCGGGTCTAAACGCGAAAAGATCTGGGGCGAACACAAACTGCTTAAAACTTACGGTGCCGGGGCAGAAGTAAGCCGCGCCGACTGGATGCGCTACATCCGCGAGCTGATGGCTTTGGGTTATTTAAAATTAAGCGACGATGGTTATTCGGCCCTCAAATTAACCAGTAAAAGCGAAGCGGTTTTAAAAGGTTTAGAAAAGGTTGAACTAATCGCTTCACAATCTGTAGAAGAAAAAGATCAGCAGGAACTGGCTTTTGATGCCGGTTTGATGGACCTTTTACGCAAGCAACGACAAGATATCGCCGTTGGCGAAAATCTGCCTGCTTACATCATCTTATCGGATGCTACCCTTTTGGAGATAGCCACTTACCTGCCGCAAAACATGGATGAGTTGAGGCTGATCTCGGGTTTTGGTGATGTTAAACTGGCCCGGTACGGGCGCGAGTTCTTAAAAACCATTAACGGTTACAGCACACAAAACGGGCTGGCATCTAAAATTAGTCAAAAGTCTAAAAAACGAACTACCACCACGAAAAAAACGGCGCGTACCTCAGATACCTCCGGTGTTACCTATAGCCTCTACAAAGCCGGTAAAACGGTTGCCCAGATTGCGCAGGAAAGGGGCCTGTCGCCCACTACTATCGAGGGCCACTTGAGTAATTTTGTAGAAACCGGCGAACTGGATGTATCTGAATTTGTGGTGAAAGAAAAGATCCCTGCAATTAAGGACGCTGTTGAAAGCTACGGCAGTGAGCGCTTATCGCCTCTGAAAGAAATTTTAGGAGAGAATTACAGCTACGGCGAAATTAAAGCCGTAATTGCCTGGATGAATTACAAACAGAAAGTTAATATTGAAAGCTAAAAGCTATTATATTTAAAGCCTTAAGTTTACACCATGACCACTACCGAACAACTTTACCAGCTATACCTGCAGCACCCTGTTATCAGTACGGATACCCGTAAGATAGCCGTGGGGAGCCTGTTCTTTGCATTAAAGGGCGATAAGTTCGACGCCAATACCTTTGCACAAAAAGCGGTAGAAGCGGGCGCATTCTATGCGGTGATAGATAATCCTGAATTTGCTACCGGCGATAAATTTTTGCTGGTTGATGATGTGCTGACAGCGCTGCAAGATCTTGCACGTTATCACCGCAGTAAATTAACCATCCCGGTTATTGGCCTTACAGGTTCTAACGGAAAAACCACCACCAAGGAACTGATTAACGCAGTGTTATCGCAGCGGTTTAAGACGCTGGCCACACAGGGCAACCTGAATAACCACATTGGCGTGCCCTTAACGATCCTGTCTATCAATAACACGCATCAAATGGCGGTAATAGAGATGGGGGCCAATCATCAGAAAGAAATTGAACTGCTTTGCAGCATTGCGCAGCCCAGCCACGGTTTGATTACCAATGTGGGTAAGGCACATTTAGAAGGTTTCGGCGGTGTAGAGGGGGTTAAAAAAGGCAAAGGCGAATTGTATGATTATTTAGCACAGACCAAAGGCGTCCTATTCATAAATACTGACAGTCCCGATTTAATTAAAATGCAACAGGAGAGGGGCTTGGGCGCTTATGATTACGGTGTAAGGGAAGATATTAATTACGTTTATGGCGACCTTACGAGCAACGCTCCTTATCTCTCTTTATGGTGGGGATGGAAAAACAAGGCAAGACAAAACATAAAAACGAACTTAACAGGAATATATAATCTGCATAATATATTGGCTGCTATAAGCATCGGTTGCTTTTTCGGTCTAAATTCTGAAGAGATTAACAGCGGCGTCGAAAGTTATCAACCCAAAAACAGCCGCTCGCAAATTATGCAAACGGCCACCAATACGCTCATTTGCGATTTTTACAACGCCAACCCCAGCAGCATGTTTGTAGCTATCGATAATATGGACAAACTACAGGCTGATCGCAAAATATTGATACTGGGTGACATGTTTGAAATGGGTGACGATGCCGCGATTGAACATACCGCCGTGATTGAGAAGGCCTTAGCTGCACAGGTAAATGAATGTATATTCATTGGTAAGGAATTTGCCAGCCAGCAAACCGAAGTGGCTAATACCAATTTGATCAACACCACCTTTTATCTATCCGCAGAAGATGCCATTACCGGGTTAAAAACAGACCGCGTCACAAACGCCACGGTGTTAATCAAAGGTTCGCGCGGTATGGCGTTGGAACGGTTGGTTGAATTATTTTGAAACTTATCTTATGAAACACAGACTTTTACTTATAGTTAGTTTCGCCATTCTGATTTCCGCATGCGGGCAGAAAAATAACAACGTCACCATCGCGGGAAAAGTTACGGGTTTTAAGGATGGCACTGTGCTTTATCTCGAAGATGTTTCAGGCGAAGATATTAAGATCATTGATTCGGCCCGCATTACTAATAATGCGTTTAGCTTTAGCGATACGCTAAGTAGTCCTGTACTTAACGCCCGTATCCGCACAGCAGATGGTAGCGATTACCGTTTCTTTTATATGGAAAAAGCGTCAATGACCTTTACTGCCAAAAAGGGTAAGTTTAGACAAGCTATAATTACTGGCTCCAAAACCCAGGATGATGATAATCAACTGGCTGAAATAACATCACCTTTTGATCTAAAAGCAGACAGTCTTAATAAACTATACACCAAAAACACATCAAAGGCCGAAGCGGCAAAGATCAGCGGTCAACAAAATGAAGTGAGGAATCAAGAGATCGCAAAAACTGCCGATTTTATACTGGCGCATCCGGCATCATTTGTAAGTGTCCATAACTTAAATGTTTACGGATCATCAATGGGTAAAACAAAAACACAAAAGCTTTATGATGCGCTATCGACAGAAATGAAACAAACGGCTATGGGCAAGGGCGTTGCTGAATATTTAAAATATAACAAAGACCTAAATATTGGCGATATATATGCTGATTTTACGCAACCCGATTCGTCAGGCAGAAACATCTCGATTTCCAATTATGCTGGCAAAGTTATACTGATTGATTTTTGGGCATCATGGTGCGGCCCGTGCCGGGCCGAAAACCCCGAAGCAGTCAAATCTTACCAAAAATATCATGATAAAGGCTTTGAGATCGTAGGCGTATCTATTGACCGAGCATCAGAAAAGGCAGACTGGATAGCGGCTATTAAAAAAGACAAATTAACTTGGCCAAACGTGAGCGAACTAAACGGCGACCGAAACACCGCAGCACTGATGTATGGCATCAACGGGATCCCGGATAACTTTCTGATCAATAAGGCGGGTGTGATTATCGCACGCAACTTACGCGGCCAGGCGCTACGTGATAAATTGAAGGAATTGTTAGATTAACTATCCAACGCCAGCTCCGCCACTTCTTCGCCAACCAAACTGCCCATGGCAACACCCATGCCGTTGCAGCGCACGGCGCAAAATACGTTGGACTCCACTTGTTTAACAATTGGGCTCATTTCTTCGCCAAAACCCATAATACCGCTCCACCAGTAATCTATCTCTGCATTCTGGCCGGGTAGGATCACCTTATGGAGAAAATCTGTTAGCTTTTGCTTTACCAGGTCGGTATGGCCAAACTCGCAGGTTTCCTCTGCTTTAAAATCAAGGTTACGGCCACCGCCAAATAATACGCGGCCATCAATGTTTCTAAAATAATAGTAGCCTTCGTTAAAATGATAGGTGCCTTTAAGTTTTAGCCCGGCAATAGGCTTCGTAATAAGCACCTGCCCGCGGCCAGGCTTCACATCCAGTTGCGGGTATAACTGACCGGCGAAGGCATTGGTTGCCAGGATCACCTTACCTGTTTTGAACACCCCTTGTAATGTATTTACCTGCACCCCATTATCGTGCTGACCGATACTTGTGACCGCGCAATTATTTAAAACCATCACGCCCAGATCATAAACTTTGTAAAGTAAGGCCCGCATCATTTTTCCGGTATCTATCTGGCCTTCAAAGGCATTGTAAAGCATTCGGGAAACGCCCTTAAATCCAAACCCTGCAATTTTAGCATCCGCTACTGAATAAATGTCATGCCCGCCAACCGCAGGTTTTAACAGATCATTTAAGTATGCTATCTGATTTATCGCGTCTGCAGCCACTACTGCTTCATCTTCCGTAAAAAGCTCGTAGCCGCCGTGTTGATGATAGTCGATATTGGCGTCGCCTAAGTTTTCCCTTAACCGTTGCAAGCCACGCCATTTGTAATTAACCAGTTTTGCAACTTCATTAGCTGGCGTATGTTTTAAAGCGGCCAACTGTTCAGACATCGTTCCGAAACAGGCAAAACCTGCGTTTTTGGTGCTGGCGCCTGTGGGTAAAAAGCCCCGCTCTAATACTAAAACTTTTAATTTAGGGTCGCTTTTTTTTAAATGCAGGGCGGCGCTGAGGCCAACAATGCCACTGCCGATGATGATGACATCGGCACCGTCGATAAATGCAGTGCGCTCCCAATATGAATAAGTTTGTTCCAAACTCAAATGTAAATTAAAAGCGCATCACTGCCATTTACTAATGTGGAATACTTTTTGAACGTCATTATTTATAAAACTATTGAAAAATGACTCATCTACTATTGATCTCTTATAATTCGGCCTGGCTGTTTATGATAGCTATCGCGCTGATCAGTTTTATTGTTCAGTGGCGTTTTAAAAGTAAATTCAAGCAATACTCAGAAATGCCTTTGCTTTCGGGATTATCCGGAAAGGACGTTGCCGAAAGGATGCTGCGCGACAACGGGATCTATGACGTAAAAGTAATCTCCGTTGATGGCCAGCTGACGGATCATTATAACCCCGAAGATAAGACTGTAAACCTGAGTCAGGACGTTTATAATAGCCGCAGTATTGCAGCAGCTGCTGTTGCAGCCCATGAATGCGGCCATGCGGTGCAGCATGCCAAAGCCTATAGTTGGTTAACCCTACGATCAACTCTGGTACCGGTAGTAAACGTTGCGTCAACACTCACCCAATGGACGTTGATGATTGGCATATTACTACTCTTTTTTACGCATAACCCACTTGTATTGGCTGTAGGCGTTGGTGCTTTGGCTTTGGTCACGTTGTTTAGCTTTATAACACTCCCGGTTGAGTTTGATGCCAGCAACCGCGCGTTGGCTTGGTTAAATAACAATTACAGCGTTATGCAAACCGCTGAAGAGCATCAGCAGGCCAAAGATGCCCTATGGTGGGCTGCGATGACTTACGTTGTTGCCGCCTTAAGTGCCTTGGCTACTTTATTATATTATGCTTCATTCTTATTTAACAGGCGCAACTAAATATACAAGCATATAAATAAAAAAGGTCGCTCCAATTCTCGGGCAACCTTTTTTATTTAACTGAAAATTAGGCAATAACGAGAAAACAAACAATCTTACAACCTATGGGGTTGATGTTTACAAAACTTTAAACAATTAATTATCGTATATGTTAATATCTAAACCGATTGTAACACTGCTATAAAATATTGCCATTATGTTAACCTATGTTTTTGTTACTGCTGCTGTTTTTTTTGTGATAAGCTTTGTGATCATGTTGGTTAAAAAAGACCAAATAGAATTGTAGTTTACGCTGAGTTATGCTTCTCCAATTAATTTTTGAGCTTGCTTAGGAAATTTCGCTATTATCCATCTTAGAACATCAAGTTGATCGGTAGTAGGAGCCCGCCTGATTTGTGCAAGAAGTTTTATTGCTTGTGGACGATTCAATGTTAAATTGGATGCCCCTTCATTACATACAGAACATATCGCTCGTAAATTTGAAGCGTCATCTGTTCCGCCCATTGATTTATCTATAACATGCCCTAAATGAAGTCTCGTTTTTCGATTTGCATCGTATGGGTGTGGTTCTCCTGCAGCGGCACCACACATCTGACAAGTAAATCCATTTCGATCTAAAACAAAAGCTCTTGTTTCTTTAGAAATGTCTCTATCAAAAGCTGGAAGGGGTTTTAAATCAACCAACAGATACTCACCAGGTTTCAATTCGCTTCTATCGTTATGGGTTACGATATTCATACCTTCTTCGTTTCTTAATTCGCGTACTCTTCTACCCCATTCTGTTTTGCCAGCTATTTTACTTAAAATATCTTTATTAAGTATCACACCAACATTTTCTAAAAAAAATTCACGCAGCTTCGCCTTTGAACCTTTTTGTTTGAGTTTTATTTCTTTCATACAATTCAAAAGCTGTAAATATAGATTGCCCTATAGCTCTAGCAACAGGAGGTGGGAAGGCATTACCGACTTGCCGATATGCAGGTGTTTTTTTACCTGCAAACTTCCAATTCTCAGGAAATCCTTGAACAAGGGCCGTCATTTGCAATGTTAACTTTGGCATCAAATTAAATCCAGGCAACGGAGGGGCATCTGCCAGACCTTTACCATTTATACCTATTTCTGCCCAAGCCTGTTTCGCTCTTGTTGGCCCTAAGTCAGCTCCACCATGTTTCTTAGAACCGCCTACTAATGTGGGAGCGATCCCTTTTGCATTATTTGCCCAGTTAGCAGCATCCCAACCTAAAGAACTAATCTCGTCAAATAAAAGTTCTCCAATTGAACGTCGGCTTGAGTAATCCTTTTCGGGCCACGAAAAGAATTCGAAATATTCCTCTCTCATAGCAATAAGAATTGCCCTTGGTCTTAGTTGGGAAACACCATAATCAGAAGAATTAATGAGCTTCCAACTACAATTATAACCTAAAGAAATAAGTTCTTGAATAATATGCTTACGGTAATCTTCAAACTTTTTAGAAAGAATACCTTTAACATTTTCAAGCATAACTGCTTTAGGTCGACACTCTTTAATTAATCGAATAGCCTCTGGGAAAAGGTCGCGTTCATCGTCCTTTCCCAATTGCTTTCCTGCAACAGAAAAAGGTGGGCAAGGAACCCCACCCGCAAATAAATCAACATCGTTAAATTTAGTAGCCGAAAAAGCTCTAACATCTCTTTCAATTACATTCCAGTTTGGTCTATTGTAGCGAAGTGTTTGACAAGCCAAATGTTCAAATTCGACTAAAGCAACATGTTCGAAACCCGCTTGTTCAAGACCCAAGGCTTGGCCTCCAGCACCGGCACAAATTTCGATAGATGTATATTTATTGACCATTTACAATGACTTAGCTAACATTTTTAGCATGTAAATATACCATGTAAAATGCACACTACAAAAATGTTATTATTTAATTGTACCTATAAGGAGCTACCAGATAAAACTCGGGTATTTGCACATTAAAAATCGAATTATCCAGCAGGCGCTCCATTTGGTATTCGCCCTTCATGCTGCCCATATCTGTTTTTAGATTACAACCCGATACATACTCATGGGCATTGCCCGGTTCAATAATAGGTTGCTGGCCAACTACACCTTCTCCTTCCACCTCTCGTTTTGCCCCGTTAGAATCAAAAATATACCAGTGTCGGCTTACCAACCGTACAGCATAGTTGCTCATGTTCTCGATGTTTACCCTGTAAGCAAACATAAAGTGATCATTAGCGGGGTTAGAATACTCGGGCTGATAAAGCGTTTCAACTGAAACCTTAACACCTTCAGTTATAGTAGTTGCCATTTTTATTGTGTCTTATTTCAAATATATACGTAACAAATAAATATTACGCCATTTCCAGTGTATATTTTTTGTCAACTTCGGCTAAAATGTCCATTATTTCTTCATAAGTGCCTGCTGTAACCAATTGCATCCGGTGTTCTTTAAAGTTTTCTACCCCTTTAAAATAGTTACTGTAGTGGCGGCGCATTTCAAAAATGCCGGTACGGGGGCCTTTCCACTCCATTGATTTTTCGAGGTGGGTTTTACAAACTTCAATCCGTTCGGCAATAGTAGGTTTATCTAAATGTTCGCCGGTTTTAAAGAAATGCTTTACCTCGCGGAAGATCCATGGGTAACCAATCGCCGCACGGCCTATCATCATTCCATCCACCCCATACTCCATGCGCCAGTTAGCCGCTTTCTCGGGCGAATCGATATCACCGTTACCAAATATCGGGATCTGGATTCGCGGGTTTTTCTTGATCTCGCTGATCAGCGTCCAGTCGGCAACACCTTTATACATCTGCGCGCGCGTGCGGCCGTGTATAGTAAGGGCTTTAATACCCACGTCCTGCAGGCGCTCAGCTACTTCATAAACATTTTTAGTGTTATCGTCCCAGCCTAAGCGGGTTTTAACGGTTACGGGCAAATGTGTGGCGTTAACAACAGCCCTGGTCATCGCTACCATACGGTCAATATCCTGCAACAGGCTTGCACCGGCACCGCGGCAGGCCACCTGTTTAACGGGGCAGCCGTAATTAATATCCATCAGATCGGGCTTTGCTAATGTGGCAATCTCTGTCGCCATACGCATATGGTCTATATCACTGCCAAAGATCTGGATGCCAATGGGGCGTTCATAATCAAATATGTCCAGCTTTTGGCGGCTTTTAGCCGCATCGCGTATCAGCCCTTCTGATGATATAAATTCGGTATACATCATATCGGCACCGTTCTGCTTACATACGTAACGGAACGGCGGGTCGCTAACATCCTCCATCGGTGCCAGCAACAGCGGGAACTCCCCTAAATCAATATTTCCTATTTGTACAGACATGGGCTATATTCGTGCAAATTTACAAAATTTAAGCTAAATGGTAAAAAAGCCTGTAAATCAAATGACTCCGGGGTTACAGTTTGTTGTTATTTTATTGTTTACTATACTGGTTGTGCTGATTTGCAACCTACTCGCCATTGGTTTAATAATGCTCTTTTATGGTTTTGACGAAGGCATTAATTTAACTAAAGGACTTTTTAACGGGCCGA
Source organism: Mucilaginibacter glaciei (assembly GCF_014773245.1). GTDB lineage: Bacteria > Bacteroidota > Bacteroidia > Sphingobacteriales > Sphingobacteriaceae > Mucilaginibacter > Mucilaginibacter glaciei. The sequence goes on from NZ_JACWMX010000004.1 coordinate 84,024, forward strand.
ATATCGCGTCGGAATTATTCCTGCTACAGTTGCTGGGCGCCACTGCACCTTTATTTATAGCACCTGCATTTTTTGCGAACGTTATTGTAAAAGAGCCGCGCGCATACCTTAAGGCAACCTTTCGTTTTCAGTGGATGCTGATCGTTGTCGTGTTTTTTGTAATGCTCATCTCATCCCCCCTTATCGAGCTATCCGCTAACATTAACCAAAAAATGGTTTTGCCCGAGTTTTTAAAGGGCTTGGAAGAATGGATGAAGCGAAGCGAAGAGGCCGCCAAAAAACTAACTGCGATTATCTTGCGGATGGATAACATAGGCGATTGCATTAAAAATGTAATACTGATAGGCCTGCTCACCGCCATTGCCGAGGAGTTTCTATTCCGGGGCGTGTTGCAAACCATTATGCAACGGTGGACGAAGAATACCCACGCTACGGTTTGGATAACTGCTGCCTTGTTCAGCGCCTTCCATATGGAGTTTTATGGTTTTTTACCAAGGATGTTCCTGGGGGCGCTTTTTGGCTATTTTGTAGCCTGGAGCGGCAGTATCTGGCCGGCCGTTTGGGGGCATTTTATAAATAATGGCAGCATCGTTGTTGTCACCTACCTGTTTCAGCATAAAATAATAAAGATAGATCCGGACGACCAGCATGTATTTAATTACACGGGCTATGTATTTAGCTTTATAATTATTATAATTTTGCTGGCGGTTTATAAAAAAATAGCATCGGGACAACCAAGCCCTGAAATTAATGGAGAAGAACTGGGTTAAAATATTTACTTCGACTAACTTTTATCAATCAGAGATTGTTAAACAGATGCTTACCGGTAACCACATTGATGCCGTTATGCTTAATAAGCAGGCATCATCGCACCAGGCTTTTGGCGATATAGAGGTTTACATCCACCAGGAAGATTTTAGCCAGGCTATCGAAATAATGATACTGAACCAAATAAATTTATGAAGACACGCGCCATAACGGGCTTTTTTTTTATTATCGTAATGCTTGGCTCGGTACTGTTGGGGCACTATGTTTTCGGCGGATTTTACCTGTTGCTCTCCCTGTTTTGCCTGCATGAGTTTTATGGATTAAACATAAAAAGCGGCATAGAACCCAACCGGGCCGCAGGTTTTGTTAACGCGATATTTATCTATTTTATTTTCGCGCTAATTACGTTTCATTATAAGCCCGAATACCTGGAGATACTTTTTTTACTCACCCTTACTTTCAGCGCTGTTTTTATACAGGAATTGTTTAAGATAGCGGTAGCACCATTTACCAACATTGCCTACACTTTCGCCGGGCTGATATTTGTGATTATCCCATTTACATTTTTTCATGCAATGGCCTTTATTAAAGGCGGGTTTAATTTCCATTTCCCGCTGGCTTTTTTACTGATGCTGTGGGCCAATGATACCGGTGCCTATTTGGTGGGCCGTGCTATTGGCCGTACTAAGTTGTTTGAGCGCCATTCGCCTAAAAAAACATGGGAGGGATTTATTGGTGGCGTAGCTATCAGCGCAGCGGTAGGTTTTGTTATTAGTATTTACTTCCCTGAGCTGCCCTGGAAACAATGGGTATCTATCGCAATACTGATTGGCTGCTTTGGCACCCTGGGCGATTTAGTAGAATCGATGTTCAAACGCAGCATCAATATCAAAGATTCGGGCGGCATTCTGCCCGGCCACGGCGGTTTGTTGGACAGGTTCGATGGCTTTTTGATGGCCGCGCCTATTGTTTATACGTATTTATACTTCGTTGTAAATGCTTAGTTTTGTAATAAATTATAAATCAATAATATGACTATCCACAAAGAAGGATATACTTCCATTGCGATTACGGTGCTATTTATCTTTGTTTTAAATGCACTGGTACAGTTTTATTTCCCGGATGCCCATACCGTAAAATGGATTCTTTATATCTTATCGTTTTTACTGTTTGTGATCATCCTGCAGTTTTTTCGCAGCCCGATATTGCATATCAACACTAACGAAACACAGGTTTTATGCCCTGCGGATGGTAAAGTTGTAGTAATTGAAGAAGCCGATGAACCGGAATTTTTAAAAGACAGGCGCATCCAGTTATCGGTATTTATGTCGCCGGTAAACGTGCACGTAAACCGTAACCCTATAAGTGGCGTGGTAAAATATTTTAAATATCACCCGGGTAAATATTTGGTGGCATGGCACCCTAAATCATCTACAGAAAACGAGCGCACTACCGTTGTTACCGAAAATAGCGAAGGCACCATGGTGCTGTTCCGCCAGATTGCCGGTGCATTGGCCCGCCGTATTGTATGGTATGTTAAAGAGGGAGACGTGGTTGAGCAGGGCCAGCAATTTGGCTTTATTAAATTTGGATCGAGGGTTGACATATTTTTGCCTTTAGGCACCAAGATCAATGTTGAATTGAACCAGGTTGTTAAAGGTGGCCGCACCGTTTTAGCCGAACTGCCTACTGTAGGCACCTTTATCGAGGAGGAAGAGTTAGCCGAAAAATTAGAGCAGCAGGAAGAATTAGCCCGCCAGCCAAAAGATAATTATGTGGAACCTACATTGGTAATTGAGCATGATGGGGCTGTAGAAACACCTGAAACAAATAAGCCTGCAGCCGAAGTTACGCCTAAACCCGCAGTAAAAAAACCAGCGGCACCACGTAAGAAGAAGGAATAATTGAGTGGTGAGTGGTGAGTGGTGAGTGGTGAGTGGTGAGTGGTGAGTGTAAATATTTAAGCCAAGCGTTTTGTTTGGCTTTTCTTTTACATTTAGTTATTGTTTTTCCATAATTGGGCTTCCCATTCGGCGAGGGCTTTTTTCAATTTGTCAGATTCGCGAAGTTTATCCAGCCCCTGTGCAAAGTCTTGAATACGCTGGTCTTGCACATTGGACTCCTTGATGACATAACTGGTAAACAAGCGTTTGATAAATATATCGTCGTAGCTAAGGTTGGTGGCATCATTAAACCGGCCGGCAACTTCTTTATTGGCAAAAACACGCCGGGCATTAGGAAAATAGATCCAAAAGGCGGGCTGATATTCCAGGTTTAAATTAGCAGCTTTTGGTTTAACCATCGGCGCTATCCCAATAATGCGTGGCTCAAATACCGAGCGTTGCTTATCATAAACCCAATCCTCTTTTATCCTGAACTTTATAATGCTATCAGGGTTAAACTCTCCAGCCTTGAGCACTGATCCGGTTTTGTTGCCATCTTTGTCAAACCGGTCTACCAACGTACTATCGGCCATTTTACGTTTAGCCTGCTCGGGTGTCAACCGCTTTACAAAGCCATCGCCATTAGGGTCATCTTTGCTTACGGCAGCGTCGTAGGCGGTTATTTCCCCTTTTTGTATGGCATCTGTCAACACATCAATAAACCGTTGCCTTGGCGATGCCATAAAGCGGTTGGCCTTATCGCGCACATCAAAATCACGCCACACGCGTTTGGCAAAGGTAACATCACCTTCGCGCAGATTGGCGTATGGTGTACTATGCGAGTTTGCCAAATCAGTCTTTTTATAAGCCCCATCTAGCGGGCGCAATTGTACAGGTTTGGCAATAGCGAAAGTACCCGGCGCGCAATCGCTTTTAGTATAAGTGGTTCCATTGTATGACGAGTCGCTTGTCCAGATGCCGCTGATGGCCAGCTGCGAGTTAAGCGAATCGATGATCAGCCTGCCCTTCATCCGTTTCATACAAAATATATACTGGTTATTGCAGTCGCAGTTAAGGGTTTTGTACTCGTTCAGCACCACATCTTTACCATTTACGCTCCCCTGTAACAAAAAACTAACCGCATGATTATCTAATGTTCGGAAGTTCGATGAGCCGGTAATTTGGTTACCCGTTTGCTTAAGGTCCATCTCTATCCTAAAGTGGATACTTTTATCGGCCTGCGGCAACTCGCCCAGCCATTTACCCGTCAGGTTTAGCTTTTGGCCAAAACTGTTATTTACCGTTAATAAAGCGAGTAAAAAAAACAGGTGTCTCATTCGTAAACAGCTATAACGAAAAAAAGCCTCACTGCATTGCAGAGAGGCCTTCAATATACAAAAAATGTAAATTAAACTCTTTTTGATTTGATACGGGCTGCTTTACCGGTAAGAGCACGCAGATAAAATAATTTAGCGCGGCGTACTTTACCAACACTATTCACCTGTATTTTATCAATGTTTGGCGAATTGTAAGGGAATATACGCTCAACACCAATACCATTTGATACTTTACGTACGGTAAAAGTTTCGCTGTTACCAACACTGTTACGTTGTAAAACAACGCCCTGGTAAAGCTGTATACGCTCTTTGTTACCTTCTCTGATTTTATAATACACGCTAACAGTGTCACCGGCTTTAAAAGACGGGAATTGATTCTTAACTACTGATTGCTCTTCTACAAATTTTACTAAATCCATGATTTTTAGCTCTTAAAGCGATTTTTAACCCGTAAAAATCGGAGTGCAATTATAGGGATTATTTTTGAAATAAAAAAGCGCATGTGAAAAATTTCCACATTTATTGTTTTGTCAACAATGCAATACCCTTAACTGGGGTTAATGGGTTGCTTTATACCTAATTATAACTATTTTTAAATCGCATTGCGGGTAAATTCTAGTTATTCAAGCGCTGTGCAAAATATAAAATGTTAACGCAACTTAAACGGTCTCCTTTTTTCCTGTTTTTCCCCTTCTTCCTTTATTATGTATATTATATTGTAAAATTTAAGTGGCCAGTATTATATGGAGATGAGCCGCGTTACGTTGGGTTTGCCAACAACATGCTTCACGGCTTTTTTTCACCACCACCGCCCGATATTAACTTATGGAGCGGTCCTGGATATTCAATCGCCCTGATACCGTTTGCCGTATTGAATTTACCTTATATTTACTATGCCTTGCTTAACGCCGTTTTTTATTATCTGGCTGTAGTATTTTTGTACAAGGCCCTCGTAAAAATCACCCAGCCAATGCTGGCAAAGCTTTCTGCTATCCTGCTGGCGTTATATCATAACGTGTACTACTTGTTGCCAGCTATCTATACAGAGATATTTACAATGTTTTTAGTATCCCTTTTTATTTATAGCCTCACTATTTATTATGCGTTGGGTAAAAAAAACTACCTTATTATAACCGGTATCGTCATAGGTTTCCTTGCTTTAACTAAGGTGATTTTTGGTTATGTTATCGTCATCGCCTTTTTTAGCTGTTTCCTTTTTTTTATATCAGGAAGGGGCAAAAAATTCAGGAAAGCAAGCTTAACTATTCTTTTAATTAGCATGCTGGTTACTTTACCTTATTTATTGTATACCTATAAACTTGTCAAGAAGCCGTTTTATTGGGGTAACGCCGGCGGCATGAGCCTTTATTGGATGAGTGCGACAAGCGAGCTGGAGTATGGTGACTGGAAAGTCCCTAATCTCACTAATTCATTAAACCCTAACCCGTTTAAAACAACTGAAGGGGACTCTATGCTAAAAGCTAATCATTCCGCGCAAATTACCCGGATATTGAGTTATCACGGGGTAACTCAAGATAGCCTGTTTAAACAAGCGGCTATCCGCAACATCAAAGCACATCCTAAAAAATTTATCCGTAACTACTATTATAACGTTAGCCGGTTGCTGTTTGACTTCCCCTATTCATACAGCTATCAAATTACTCAAACTATCCAAAATATAATAATAGGCTCATTTATTCTATGGGCATCTGTCGCAGCAGGTATAGTTAGCATAATAAACCGGCGTAAAATAATCTATCCGGTAAAGTTTGCCTTGCTGATATTTGCAATATACTTCTTGCTATCGGGTATGTTAAGTGCTTACGCAAGGATGTTTGATGTAGTAGTACCTATTCTGTTATTTTGGATGGCTTATACCTTTGGGCAAATACCCGCAATAAACCTCAGATTTACCCAGCCGGACTAAAAAGCCCAAGCATTACTCCAGCAAGTCGGGCCGGCGTTGCTTGGTACGTTCCAGCGCTTGTTCAAAACGCCATTTTTCAACCTTGGGGGTGTCGCCGCTTAACAATATGTCAGGGACTTTGTGCCCGTTCCAATCTGCAGGCCGGGTATAAACCGGTGCATCCAGCATGTCATCCTGGAAAGAATCTGACAAGGCCGAAGTTTCGTCAGACAATACGCCCGGTATTAACCTAACCACGGCATCAACCAGCACCGCTGCGGGCAGTTCACCACCCGACAGCACATAATCCCCTATTGAGATCTCACGGGTCACGTAAATATCGCGGATGCGCTGGTCTATCCCCTTGTAATGCCCGCAAAGGATAATAATATTACCTTTAATTGAAAGCTGGTTGGCTATCTTCTGGTTCAGCGTTTCGCCATCCGGCGACATAAAAATCACCTCGTCGTAAGTACGTTCGCCTTTTAGCTTTTCTATACAATCGGCAAAGGGTTGTATGGTCATCACCATGCCGCTGCCACCGCCATACGGGTAATCGTCGACGCTTTTTTGCTTGGCGGTTGAGTAATCGCGGAGGTTATGCACAACGATCTCGGCTACGCCCTTTTTTTGCGCCCGCTGTAAAATAGAGTGGGCAAATGGGCTTTCCAGCAAGCCGGGCAATACAGAGATGATATCAAAACGCATGGGGCAAAGATAATTATAATGTGCAGATGTGCGGATTACAGATGTGCAGACGGTGTAGCATGCCTTACTTATTCCTCCAAGTAAACATCCAGCAAGCCATCGGGCAGGGCAACATATATTTCGCCACCTTCTACATCTATGCCTTTAATGATATCAACGTTGAGCGGAAACAACACTTCTTTATTTTTGTAGATCACCGTAGCCAATAGTTGCTGGGGGTATTCGGCTACTTCGGTTATCTCGCCTAATTCGCCGTGGGTTTCATCCACAGCTAAAAATCCCTTTACATCTTTCAGCGTAAACTCGTCTTTATTGCGTTTTGGTTTGAGCTTGTTGGGCAGGTAAAGGTCTTTCTTAACCAGCATCGTTGCCTTCTCAATGGTATCTACATCCTCTAAAAACAAATAGGCCTGGCTTTTTTGCAGGTATTTGATGGATGTGATAAAATAAGGCACCAATTTGCCGCTCATATCTATCAGCAGCGATGTAAACTTTATCTTTTCAATGCCGTCAAAATCTACATACAGCTGCATTTCGCCTTTGAGGCCTTTGGTCTTTAAAACACTCCCAATCCGGAAACAATCTTCGGTCTTCATTTTATTAAATGCTTTTAAATAACAATGGCGAAAGACTTTGTGTCTTTCGCCATTGTTAAGAGTCAAGAGTCAAGATTGTAAGAATCAAGAGAGCGACTATTGTCGTGCCTCATGGTTCTTGGTTCCCTGCCTCTATTAAATTATTCTGCGTTTTCAGTTTCTGTAGCAGCGTCTTCAGCAGGTGCTTCAGTTTCTTCTACTTCTTCGGCAACCGGTGCATTTTTAGCAGCGATGGCAGCAGCTTTATCTTCTTTCTTTTTCGCTTCAGCAATTAAGGCTAATTTTTTAGCTTCATCCTTAGCAGCGTTAAGGTTTGATTTTTTACCGGTGATCTTACCGTCTTTCTGATCTAACCACTCAGCAAATTTAGTATCTGCCTGCTCTGTAGTTAAAGCGCCTTTTTTAACACCACCTTCTAAGTGTTTTTTATATAAAACACCTTTGTAAGATAATATTGCACGGCAAGTGTCTGTTGGCTGTGCGCCATTATTTACCCAATCAAGGGTTTTATCAAAATTGATGTCAATTGTAGCGGGATTGGTGTTAGGGTTGTATGAACCTATACGCTCAATAAAACGACCGTCTCTTGGAGCACGGGCATCTGCTACTACGATGTAATAAAAAGGTTTACCTTTTTTACCGTGTCTTTGCAGTCTGATCTTAGTTGCCATTTTTTATTTTTTATGTATTCAACATGTCCCCGGAGTTCTTTCTGCGGGGATGCAAAGGTATAAATAATTATTTATAATATAAAAGGCTTATAATTAATTGTGTATCAGCCCCGGGCTTTGCAGGCAATTGCGTAGTATATGGCTTAAAAAAATAATTTCTTCATTTTTTGTAACAACAATAATAGGGCATAATCTTATATATACTATATAGCCAAGGTCTCATAAAGCTATAAGTTATTGTGAGGAGCCCGCACCTTAAGGGCCCCGTTAAATTAACAAAAATCTTAAAAAAATGTCTGCTCCAATTTTTGAATTTTGGTGGGTATTCCCCATCATTGCCGCACTAATTTTGTACAAATTTGTGCTTCGTGTGTTTTTCGGGATGATTATCGTGCCTGATGACCGTATTGGCTTAGTTGTTAAAAAATTTACCCTTTACGGCGACAAGCGCCTTCCCGACGGCCGCATCATAGCCATAAGCGGCGAAGCCGGTATGCAGGCCAAACCACTGGCTCCAGGTTTATACTGGCGCATGTGGCCGTGGCAGTACGCCGTAACAATGGAGGGCTTTACCGTTATCCCGCAAGATAAACTGGGCCTTGTAAAAGCTAAGGATGGTGCGCCTATGGATATTGGCCGAGTATTGGGAAAGCCGGTAAGCTGCGACAAGTTTCAGGATGCGCAGGCGTTCCTGGAAAATAATGGGCAAAAAGGCCCGCAGGCTGCGTTCTTAACACCAGGTAACTACCGTATCAACACGTTCTTGTTCGAGATTGTGATGGTGCCAATTACCAGTATTCATGAAAACAAGGTAGGTATTGTAACCACCCTTGATGGCGAGCCTTTAGAAAAAGGTGACATTGCCGGTGGGTCTGTTGTTGGGCACCGTAACTATCAGGACCCGATGGCGTTTATTCAAAGTGGCGGCAAAAAGGGTTTGCAGGAAGATGTTATCCTGGCGGGCACTTATTACCTGAACCCCTGGTTTGCCATTGTTGAACAGGTAGAAATGATCCATATCCACATCGGTTATGTAGGAGTGGTCAACTCATTTGTGGGCCCCGAAGGCAAAGACACCAGCGGCCTGGGCTTTACACATGGTAACATTGTTAAAAAGTACGACAAAGGTGTATGGGATGAGCCGCTTGACCCCGGAAAACACCCTGTAAATATTTATACCCACACGGTAGAAATAGTACCAACCACCAATATTGTATTGAACTGGGCTAACAGCCGTACAGAGTCTCATGAGTTAGATAAAAACCTATGTACTATTAGCGTACGTTCTTATGATGGTTTTACATTTAATCTCGATGTATCGCAAATAATCCACATACCGCGCAACGAGGCACCAAAAGTGATCGCGCGGTTTGGGAATATGAAAAACCTTGTTTCGCAGGTGCTCGAGCCTACTATAGCCAACTACTTCCGTAATTCGGCGCAAAAAAGCGGCGTGATAGAGTTTTTAACCAATCGGAGTGACAGGCAGGAAGATGCCCGTGCACAAATAAGTAAGGTATTGGCAGCCTATAACGTTGAAGGTGTAGATACCTTGATTGGTGACATAGTGCCGCCCGAAGCTTTGATGAAAACACTTACCGATCGTAAAATAGCCGAGCAGGAGCGCGTTACTTACGAAATACAGAAAGGCGCACAAATTGAGCGCAAGGAATTTGAAAGTGCCAAAGCCGGCGCGGATATGCAAACCGAAGTGGTAAAATCGATCCGCCAGGTAGAGATCAACACGCAGATGGCTGCTTCAAAGGTAGCATCTGCAAGGGGTGACGCTGAATCGCGAGTGATCAATGCCAAAGCGGATGCGGAGAATAAAACCATCATTGCAAAAGCGGATGCTGAAGCTAAAACCATTAACGCAAAGGCAGATGCCGCGGCTACCGAGGTTAACGGTAACGCCGATGCCGGTAAAATAAAGGCGGTAGGTTTGGCTGAAGCCGAAGTAACCAAACAAAAAACCGAAGCGATGGGTACCGAGCAATACGCTATTGTGCGTGTAGCCGAAGCCTTAGCCAGCAACGGCATCAAATTAGTACCCGAAATTTTGGTTAACGGCCAAAATGGCGGCGGCAACGGTATGATAGATGCCCTGATTGGTAGCGAAATGCTGAAAAAACTGCAACGCGAAGGTGATGCTAAAAAGGCCGGGGCTGTGCCGGAGGTATAGTACATTGCTAAATGTCATTGCGAGAAGCGACAGCGACGCGGCAATCTCAACATATCCGCATATCCTATGAGATTGCCGCGCTATCGCTCGCAATGACATGTTTAACAAGAAGAGCCGCTGATTATCAGCGGCTCTTCTTGTTTTTGGGATATACTAAGTTATATAGCCAGTATCTCTACTATCTTTAAAAAGGCAGGGTTAATTTCTACGGTATGTTTGCAGGCATGTTCAAACGGGGTGTAGGAGATCTCGTTATGGATAACGCCTACCATTTCGTTACGATGGCCATCTCGTAAGGCTTCAACTGCCGCAACACCCACTCTGCTTGCCAGTACCCTATCCATACATGACGGCCTGCCGCCGCGCTGTATATGGCCTAAAATAGATACCCTTGTATCATAATGCGGGAAGCGTTCCTTTACATGGCGGCCTATTTCAAACGCGCCGCCGGCATCTTCACCTTCGGCAACAATAACAATTTTTGATAATTTGTCTTTGCGGCTATGTTCCAGGCGCTCGCACAGGTTATTTAGATCTGTTTTGGTTTCGGGGATGATGATCGCTTCGGCACCCGATGCGATACCCGTACGCAGGGCAATTAAGCCAGAGTCGCGGCCCATTACCTCTATAATAAACACCCTGTCGTGCGATTCGGCCGTATCACGGATCTTATCCACCGCATCGATAACGGTATTAATAGCCGTATCATAACCGATAGTGAAATCGGTACCCGACAAGTCGTTATCAATAGTACCCGGTAAACCCACCACAGGGATGTCATACTCCTGGCCAAAAATACGGGCACCGGTAAAGGTCCCGTCGCCGCCAATGGCTACAAGGGCATCAACATTGTGTTTTTTTAGTTGCTCATAAGCCAGTTTACGCCCTTCGGGGGTTTTAAACTGCTCGCTGCGGGCAGTTTTTAAGATAGTACCACCGCGCTGAATAATGTTTGATACCGATTTACGGTCCATGGCAAAAAGCTCGCCATTGATCATCCCTTCGTATCCGCGGCGGATACCCGTTACATCAAAACCGTAATAAGTTGCAGAACGTACCACAGAGCGGATGGCTGCATTCATGCCGGGGGCATCGCCACCAGATGTAAATACTCCTATATTTTTTATTTGCGTCATTTTTGTAAAAGGCGCTAATCGCTTTGTAAGTGTAAACAGAAAGAACTTTACAAAAACAAGCAGTTTTAGCTACATCGTTTTCGTAAAGTTCTGCGAATTTACATTAATTTTTACAAGTGCCTGCCTATTTTTTGTAAGCAGCCAAACCGCTGTCTAAAAATTTGATGTAATTATCAATGCTGTAATTAGCCCCTTGTGCCGGCACTAACTGGTTGCCGTCGCTATCCAGCAGCACATAATTAGGCTGCGAATTTGAATTGAACCTGTCGGCCTCCAAATCGCTCCATTTATCGCCAAGCGTGATCTTTTTCTTTCCGTCGAATTTAGAAACGTACTGATCCTTGATATCCAGCTTTGCCTTATCGTCAACAACCAATTGTAATAACACGTAGTCGTTTTTTATTTTATTGAACACCACCGGGTCCGACCATACATCGGCCTCCATTTTACGGCAGTTAACACAGTTAAAGCCTGTAAAATCAATCAGGATAGGTTTTTTTAATTCCTTTGAAACCTGCAAAGCCTGTTCATAATCATACCACGCATCTAGGCCGCGGGTTTTGATCCGGGCGTAATTGGCTTCATATTTTTTCTCTTTAATACTGGTTACAACTGCAGGAGCACTTGCTGCAGGGGCCGCACCACCCGGTATGCTGGATAAGTTAAAATCCTGCGTTGCTTCTGGTGGTAAAAACGCGCTGATAGATTTTAAAGGCGCACCCCACAAACCGGGTACCATGTATATCACAAAAGCAAATGTGATGATGGCGAAGAAAACCCTCGGGATAGACAAATATAGCACGTCGCTGTCATGCGAAAATTTGATCTTGCCGATAAGGTATAAGCCTAATAACAGCCCGATTGCGATCCAGAGCGACAGGAAGATCTCGCGGTCGAACCAGTTCCAGTGATAGGCCAGATCGACGTTGGATAAAAACTTAAGCGCAAAACCCAGTTCTAAAAAGCCTAAAACAACTTTTACGCTATTTAACCAACCGCCAGATTTTGGCAGCGATTTTAACAACGACGGGAACAAAGCGAAGATGGTAAACGGTAACGCCAGCGCTAAAGAGAAACCAAACATACCCATTGCGGGGCCAAGCCTGTCGCCTTTGGATGCTGCTTCCACCAATAGGGTTCCAATAATTGGGCCTGTACAAGAGAATGACACCACCACAAGGGTTGATGCCATGAAAAAGATCCCGGCAACACCACCTTTGTCAGCATTCTCATCCAGCTTGTTCGCTAACGAACTCGGCAGCGTCAACTCAAATGCCCCAAGGAACGAAACACCAAAAACCACCAGCAACAAGAAGAAAAAGATATTAAAGATACCATTCGTAGCCAGTTCATTTAACGCACTCGATCCAAATATGATCGAGATCAACAACCCCAGCCCTACATAAATTAAAATAATAGAAAAACCATATAATAACGACTGGCCTATTGCCTTACTCCTGGAACCACTTTTTTTAGTGAAAAAGCTAACGGTTAAGGGCAATAATGGATAGATACAAGGCAGTAATATAGCCGTAAAGCCCCCTAACAATCCCTCAATAAATATTTGCCACAACGATTTTGGCATTTCCTTTACCGCTGCAAATGCTTTGGCAGGTTTTGCTTTGGCAGAATCGGCCGTTGTTTTTTTACGGGCGGCAATGCTATCGGCCGCCGTAGGGATATCGGTAAACTGCACATCGCCGGTTGATACCGTATCTGCTGGTTTTTGAAAAGCCTTTGCTTGGTTTGGGCTTAAAACCACAAAGGCAAGCAACAAGGTAAGTAATAAAAATCCGCTACGGAATATATTGCGACTGGTAGGTTGTGTCATTATCGTTTCCTTGCAATTATTTACCTAAGGGGATATTAAACGCAACCTCTTCTGGCGGCAGGCATTTTTGATCGTTACAGGTCATAAACTCCAGTTTACCTGTAACCGCCGAGGCTTTAGCCGATTTTAACTTAATTTTTTGTTGAAACACCACGCTGCTTTCAAAGTAGCCCACGTTCATGCCAAAAACCTTTTCGAATTTACTGATCGGCTTTGGCTCGGTAGCCTTACCTACCGGCGTATAATCTTTTGATGATGCGAACGTAAACGATGTTTTCACAGGCCCGCCATCCTTTACATTTTGCGAGTAAATGTGCCAGCCCGGCTGTATAGTTGCCTTTAAAAATACAATGGCCTCGGTGCTGCTTAACTTTTTGGCCGCGTATGACCATCTAACCGGTGCCTCGATCTGGGCAAATGCCGCAGTGCTTAACACCAATACAGCCAATAATACCAATATCCGTTTCATAATTATTTGTTTAAAAATTCAATCTCCTTAAAATTAAACGTCTCCACTTTTCCTTCATGCTCAACCACTAAAAGGCCGTTATCCGTCACGTTGTTGATCGTCCCGGTAAAGGTCTGCCCGTTTGACCGGAATGGCTTCGCTTCGTTTAGCCAATATAGTCGGCTTAAATAAGTATTCCTTACAAAATCAGTCCGGCCAGCCTTTAATTGCAGGTAATAGCCTTCTATATGGTTACAAATCTGCGCTAATATATTTTTTAATTCATAATCCCTGTGCAATATCTGCTTAATCGATGTAGCGTTGCCGGTATTGTCAGTAAAATTATCCTGATTTACATTAAGCCCTATGCCTACAATTGACGCCTTTATCTGGCTGCCCTGTAAAATATTTTCTATCAGCATCCCGCCCAACTTCTTGTCGCCATAATAAATATCATTGGGCCACTTGATTTTAAGGCCACCGCCAAATAGGGGTTGCAAAGCGTCATATACACCTAAACTTGCGGCGCGTGTAACATCGTATTGCCCCTGTGCGTCTACAAAAGAAGGTTTTAATAATATGCTGAATGTTAAATTTTTCCCGGGCTCGGTATGCCAGGTGTTTTCGCGCTGACCCCGACCTGCAAATTGGTCTTCTGCCATAATGACCGTTCCTTCGGGTACTGGCTTGGATTTTGACAACATATCTTTGAGGTATGTGTTGGTAGAGTCGACCTGTTTCAGTGTCACTAAATTTTGTCCGACAAATAATCCTGAAAATATGTTATTTTGCAACGTATAATATTTTTTAACCCAAAATCGTTCAAAACTAATTCTTTTTGATGGTAAAAAGCAAAGTGTTAAATGAATCCGCTTACATTTCCGAACTGGCCATACACGGCATGCAGGAAAAAAAGGGGAATGAACTGGTAAGGCTCGATCTGCGAAGTGTTAACAGTTCTGTGGCAGATTACTTTGTAATTTGCCATGCCGATTCGACCACGCAGGTTAAAGCCATAGCCGGTAGCGTAGAAGAAGAGATTTACAAAGCCATACAGCAAGATCCCTGGAGAAAAGAGGGCTTAGAGCATGGCGAATGGATATTACTTGATTACGTAGATGTTGTTGTACATATCTTCAGGACAGATAAACGCGAGTTTTATGGTGTTGAAGACCTTTGGGGTGATGCTGAGATAAAAAGCTACAAAAGCGCTTAAGCAGGCTCAAAACAAATCCCCATAAATTTAATTATTGATAAGTTGAGTTGCTATAAAAATGAAAGATAACGATAATAAGATTGAAAGCACTAAGCCTTCCCGTAAGGTTCCGAATAAAAAAATAACGCCAAAACCGCCTAAATTTAACTTAATGTGGCTTTATGCCATAGCAATTATTGGGTTATTGGTTGTACCTACACTGTTGGGTGGTAACAACGGCACCCAAATAGATTTCCAGACGTTTAGTAACACTATGCTTAAAACGCATGATGTTGACCATATTACCGCTTACAAAAACGGCGACCTGGTAATGGCCGAGGTTTATATTAAAAAAGATAGCCTTACCAAACCCAAATTTGAAAAGGTAGCTAAACCACAGCGCGGTTTTGGCATGCCGGCAGATGGCCCTCAGTATTTTTTCACTGATGCCAGCTATGAAAGTTTAAAGCAATCTATCAACAATGCCGAGAAAGACCTGGCCGATGCTGACAAAACGCCCATCAAATATGAGCAAGGTAAAGAAAACCTGTTAAGCAACTGGTTGGTGCAATGCATTATAATGGCTGTGTTGCTGGTTGGTGTTTGGCTATTTATTATGCGCCGCATGAGTGGCGGTGCAGGTGGTGGACCCGGCGGCCAGATCTTCAACATCGGTAAATCAAAGGCTACCCTGTTTGATAAAGAGGCGCAGGTTTCTGTAACGTTTAACGATGTTGCCGGTTTGGAAGAAGCCAAGCAAGAGGTGATGGAGATTGTTGATTTCCTGAAAAACCCTAAAAAATACACCAACCTTGGTGGTAAGATCCCTAAAGGTGCGCTATTAGTTGGCTCGCCGGGTACTGGTAAAACGCTTTTAGCTAAAGCCGTTGCCGGCGAAGCTCAGGTGCCGTTCTTCTCCCTTTCGGGTTCAGACTTTGTAGAGATGTTTGTGGGTGTGGGCGCTTCACGTGTGCGTGATTTGTTCCGCCAGGCAAAGGATAAGGCGCCGTGTATTATCTTTATTGACGAGATTGATGCTATTGGCCGTGCCCGTGGTAAAAACAATATGATGGGTGGTAACGACGAACGCGAAAACACCCTGAACCAGTTACTGGTAGAAATGGATGGATTCGGTACCGATTCAGGTATTATCATCTTGGCGGCAACTAACCGTCCTGACGTTCTTGACAGTGCTTTAATGCGCCCGGGACGTTTTGACAGGCAGGTATCTATAGATAAACCGGATTTGAACGGACGTGAGCAGATATTTAAGGTACATTTAAAGCCCCTTAAACTGGCCGAAGGTGTTGACCCTAAGAAGTTATCAGCACAAACCCCCGGTTTTGCAGGTGCTGAAATTGCTAACGTTTGCAACGAAGCCGCTTTGATAGCAGCTCGCCAAAATAAGGAAGCTGTTGATATGAAGGATTTTCAAGACGCTATCGATCGTGTGATCGGCGGTTTGGAAAAGAAAAATACATTGATCACGCCAGAAGAGAAAAAGGTTGTTGCTTATCACGAAGCAGGCCACGCTATTGCAGGCTGGTTCCTGGAACATACAGATCCTTTGGTGAAGGTTTCTATCGTTCCGCGTGGAGTTGCAGCATTGGGTTACGCCCAATACCTGCCAAATGAGCGGTTTTTAGTTGCCAAAGAGGAACTGATTGACGACATGACACTCTCTATGGGTGGCCGTGTTGCCGAGGATATCGTATTCGGTAAAATTACAACCGGTGCACTGAGCGATCTGGAGCGGATTACCCGCCTTGCTTACGGTATGGTGAAGATCTACGGGATGAACGAAAAGGTAGGTAACCTTTCCTTCTACGACCCGCAGGGCGATAACCAGTTTGTAAAGCCCTACTCTGATGCAACTGCAGAGCTAATTGATGCCGAGGTGCGTAACCTGATAGACTCTGTTTACAGCCGCACGAAAGAGCTTTTGATCAAACACCGCGAAGGGTTGGAGAATGTAGCTGCTAAATTGTTAGAAAAAGAGGTGTTGTTCCAATCAGATCTGGAAGAGATATTGGGTAAACGTCCGTTTGAACACCGTACTGCTTATGATAAATTTGTAAATGGTGAGCCCGCAGCACTTGTACCTGACAATAATGCTATTCCTGACAACCTGATCAATCCGGAGTTATCGAGGATAGAAGGATCGGCCGATACTAATATTTAAAATAGTTTTAGACAGAATAAAAGTCTAAAGTTGAAAGATAAACCTGCAAGGGTTATACTTTTAACTTTAGACTTTTTACTTTTAACCTGCCATGAGGGATAATACCACATCAAAAGAAAAGCTGCTTAAAAAAGTGCGTAAGGCACTTTTAGAGAAGCGGGATAATCCCTACCCCAACCTGGAGGACTTGCCGCTATACCCGCCCGATGATGAGATATTGGAGGTTACATTTGCCGAACAATTTACAGCTGTAAGCGGGCAGTTTGTTTTTTGTGAAGACGAGGTACAATTCATAGAGAATTTATTAGAATTGGCCGAGGAACGTAAATGGCATAAAATTTACTGTTGGGAAACTGCCCTGCAAGAGGTACTGAAAACCTACGAATATCCTTTTTTTGAAACAGACAAAGACTTTGATCAGGCTGATGTTGGCTTTACCCTTTGCGAAGCTTTAATTGCGCGTAACGGCAGCATCATGCTTTCCAATGCTAACGCCGCAGGCCGCAGGTTAAGCATTTATCCGCCGGTGCATATTGTGCTGGCCTACACCTCACAGCTGGTACCCGATCTGAAGGACGCCTTTAAACTAATGAAGCATAAATATGGCAGCCAAATCCCTTCAATGATCACTACTGTAACCGGCCCCAGCCGCACCGCCGATATTGAAAAAACGCTCGTTTTAGGTGCACATGGCCCGAAAGAACTGTTTGTATTTTTGTTGGACGGGTAGTCAAAAGACATAAGACTGATAGAGACAAGATTAAAGACAGGCAATTACGCTTTTTGTCTTGACTCTCAAGTCTTGATTCTCATATCCTAACTACTCCAGCCTTAAATCTTCCAGCTTGCTTTCTTCTAAAACCGTGCGTACGCTTACCTTTTTTAGGTAGCTCCATTTGATGAGTCGGATGCAACCATTTTCTATTTCAATCCCGGTAATATCGCCGTCGTTAAAGCAGCAACAGCCGCTATTAAAGTAAGTGTCCAGGTAGCCGTTAAAATTGGGCTGGGCGTTGCCTTTCAGGTGCAAATCGGTTATTTTCTTCTCAAAATCTTTAATTTTCTCTAACTTATTTTGCTTTTTAGCGATCTCTAAAGAATTATACAGATTTTCTAATTGCGTCATGGACCTAAACACCGGCTGATGGGTGTGCCCGGTTATCAGCACCAAATTTTTTCGCTTACTGCTCCATTCATACATAATCCGGTTATGATCTGTTTTCAGTTGATTGTTGTAGGCCGGCGTATTGGGGTTGATGCGCAGATAGCCCTGCAGCTTGCCCCAAACTTCGCTTACAAACCATTTGCTAAACCAGTTGCCATCGCTCTGCAGATCGCCCTGGTGGCCGTGTGTGAGGAAGACCTCTAAAGGCTTGCCGTTAACGGTAGTTTGTAAAATAGCCCCTTCATAAACTTTGATAGCCTTGCCGTAAATTTGCATCAAACTAACCGCGGCCAAAGGGTCATTACCCCAATACAGGTCATGGTTGCCAAAGATCTTTACAAACCTGTCCTCCTCTAAAAAAAGCTTTTCCTTTTCAAAAGTTGCTTTGTTGTGCCGCTTAACAGTTATAAAAAGGTTTTCCCAAAGCTCCTCGCTGTCGCCCAGGTTAATGTAAATGAACTTTTCCAGATTATAATGCGCTAATGCCGCAAGGTAATTCTTGGCGGATTTAGCGAAGATATCCGCGCCGTCACGAGCCCCCTTATGCTGATCAGACAGGATGATAAATTTGTCGGTGGCGTTATCGAACGGGATCACCAAACCCTTTTTACCGGGCTTGGTAATAATGCTTTTGTGGAGCGCATTCAGCGCTTTGTTTACCCGCGCCTTATTTGGCCGCGACGAGTATTTATCGGCCAGGCGCGATACCGGTTTATATAATAAGCGTTGCAAAAATCTGCGCATGGCTGGTAAACAGGCAAGGTACCCTTTTGTGTTATCATTACCGTTACCCTAATGCTGTTAAGAAAGATAGTGGAAAAGGTAAACTCCTCCACTAAATCTTTCTAACCCCCTAATCCCCCCGAATTAGGGTTACTTTGCTGCGGACTTATTGGTGCCGAATATGTTATAGGTTATGCCAACAAAGAAACCAGGTTTGTAAAGCGCATCGTAATTTATAGTGGTTTCGGTAGAATTAAAGGTGTATTTATTAGTGTCTGTCACCTTATCCAGATTACCGGTGTTTAATACCTTCACTTTAACAAACGATAACCCTGCCGATAGTGCCAGCCTGTTCTTTTCAAGGAAAAGGCCGCTGCCGCCTGCGTAAAACCCTATAACGCCATCTGTTGTTAAACTAAATCCACCGCTTAATGCTACAGAGGCCCCTGTAGCATTTCTGCGGTACCAGTGCGCAAGAGCCCCAATGGAGTTCGTTATTGAATTATGCGATTGTTTTGCAACGCCTTTAATCTTGCCATCTGCATAGTAATAGGCGTAATTATCGTCGCCCCTGAAAGTTACGAGGTATCCGGTAGAAAAATCAACCTTGCTACCCCCGTAAGCCCTAATGCTAACCGGGTTAAACGTTTTAACAATTGTGCCCTTTTCATCCTTTAGCACGGGTGTTTCCAAATTCTCATCATCCATAATCTGCGATGAATTTGTGAACAGTTCAAAGGCATGCGGTTGTATAATACGCCTGAAAAGGCTGATCCCTTTAAAAGCTTTGTTAAATATCTTAGCTTGTGCGTCGCCTTTATTAAGTTCATCATATATTTTGGTGGCTGCGGTGTATTGATCCAGAAAAAAAGGGTCGGTTTTTATCAATACGCTGGCTTTATCAACAGTTACTGTGATCGATCCGGTTTTGTCTTTTAATGCCCCGGTTAAAACCGTATTGCTGGTATTGGTTATTTTATTAAGCGACTCATAAGCTTGTTTAAGTGCGATGTAATTGTCATAAATATTTGATAACGTGACTTTAAGCTTTGCTTCAAGTTCGTATTCATGATCAGCATCGTATATGTTTAACATGTACATTTCAACATTACGCTGTAAGCCTGCAGGGTCTGGCACAATGATATCGGGCAGCATTTTATATAACGAATCTTCGGCAGCGATATATAATTGCACGTTTCGGTAATCATGCGTAAAATCATTGTATTTGTCGGCAAAAGTATTTTTTAAAGCGTCCAGTTGTTTCTGAGTCAACTCTGGTTTAGGCCCTTTTGGTTTTGGTATAGCAGCCCAGGCAAGTGCTGGCGGGGCGGCGGGCACAACGGCCGGGGTGCCGGCAGGCAGTGCCGGTAAATTTGTATCGGCAAATATGTTTGGCACTGTGCTTTCAAAATTAACCGGCTTTGATGTAGTATAGCCAATTAGCTTTATGGCATTTACATGGGTAATACGGAATTTATAAAAACTCCTGAACTTTGCTTTGTTACTAAATACATCTTGCCCAACCGGGTTAATTTCAAAAATGGCCGATTTATCGCCGGTTGCCTGCTGCGCCAAAGCTGGCCCGGCGCTCATAAAAAATGCTGCTATAGCAGTTAGGGTAAATACTTTTTTCATTTGATGGTTTTTTAAATGCCGGGCCCGCTAAACGCACTGGGTTAGCACTGTTTACATAATTAAATTATGCCGGTTGTAGTGCCGGGGCTTCGCTAACGAGCCTCAAAGTCCAGAAATCATCTGAAAGGTGCTCGTTCAGTAAATAAGCATACGGCAGGGTAAAATATCCATGCATCCCCCAACCTTCGCCCCAGCTATTTCTTACCAAAAACCTTTCTGCAGCGTCATTATAACCAACAGCAACCACGGCATGACCGCCCTTAAATTTGTCGGTTTGTAATGGCAGGTTTACGGTGCCGGTTGCAGCCGCTTCCTGGCTTTCAAACTGTTCATAAACGCTAAACCCAAAAACAAAGGGATACCCATCGGCCAAACAGCCCTTCATTTGATCTAAGCTGCGGTCAACCCTGTAAAAACTCAAGGCTTTATGCCCTGCCGCTTTTTTATAGCAGCTTTCAAACGGTTTGGTTGCAAATTCACTGATGTTGTAAGGCCATATTTGCTCGTTGCATACGCCAATGTTACTTATACTGCTCATACCATCCCTCAAATAAGCGCCGGCATCGGTATTCACCGTGTTTTCAATTACCCTTGTATTGTAATATATAAATAGCCTTGACGGGGTAAATACCGGGGCGGCCTGTTTCATGAGGTCGAACTCAAATGCCCCGGCAATGGCGTTGGCCGTACAGCTGCCCAGTTGGGCCTGGTTATATACAGGCGGGCATTTTTCTCTAAGGTCTGCCTTAGCGGGCAGTGCTTCTAAAACCGGTGCCGGTGCGGCATACCTAAAATCGCGAAAATCGGGCAGATCGGGCTTCCAGCCGTAGTATACATTTGAGCGGTTCATAATTTTAAGATTGTTTGCCTACTCTAAATCCGTTTTCGGCTTACCCGGTAACTTATAGTATGTATCAATTAATCCTGATGTAACAATAGACCGCCACATTTTTAGGTCTCGTTTCGGCCCCCCCGTATTCATTCATAGTTATCCCGGTAGTGTTTTGCAATGCCGGATGAACGTTTCTATCGCCGTTGCCATTCCCCCCATTGGTTAATTCGCCGCCAGGCTTGCCGTTCGACCCACCAGCGGTAGAATATCCGCTGGCCACCGGATGGGTATGACCCGGATCATTTAATACATGCTTATGGCTTTTTATGGTGTCGGGCTGAAAACTTCCTGCGGTTCTGATGTCCGGGTCGGCTTGGGGTATATTATCCGGCATCCCAACATAAAATTTGTTCAACCCTCTTAAAAAAACGCCCCTTAAATCAGGCACTGTACCTGCGTAAGCACCGTATTTAGATCCGTTAACTTTCCGGCCGTCGGCAGGAGCCCATTTGCTTTTAGTGATGTTAAAAATGATGGGCTGCTTATTCGCTTTTGAAAACGTGCTATAATCAAGCACCGATGCTACAATAGACCCAACTGCTGCATCAGAAAAGTGGGCCTGCGCATACGAACCTGTTACGGAGCAGCTGATGATCAAAAAAATATAAATTTGTTTCATTTTATTTGTGCTTACTCTAACCCCTTTTCGGCTAAACGGGAACAACCGATCATCCGGCTGCCATCACAAAATTGCAAAGGAGCATCAAGATCGGCAATGAGGGAAAAACCCGATTTAAGCGTTATTTTAACTTTGAAATACCGTGAAAACACGGGGTGCAGATGATTTGTATCTGAGGTATTTTTGGTGATACAACCTTAAACAATTTGATCATGAAAAATTTATTTAAAACTTCCTTAACCTTATTAACAGGCCTTATGGGTGGCCTTTTGATAGGAGTGTATGCCGTTTCCCCAAAAGAGCAATCCTTCGCCGGGAATAACGACAGGATACAATACGAAATAGCATACAACAAGTTTATGCCGCGCACGTACCAGGATACGTTAAAAGCACTGCAATCCGTGAAAGACAGCATTTTTAAAGCCCACCGTATTTGGTATAGTAAAGCCGATAGCATGCAAAACAACTATCTGGAGTATGATAAAAAATGGTATAACGCATCGCTCCACACAAATGAAGCTGACTCTAACGGAAATGACCACCTCAAATCTTTTTTCATTTCTAAGGTGCTCATCGATACCTTATTCGCGCATAAAAAAGACCCTGACGGCATCCGGTTAACAATGGCTAAAAAAAGGGCGGATAATAAAAAGATCTTTACTTTTGTTATATCCGGCAGCTATATGGGCGACCGCGCAAAGCCATACGGCCCGCTTGCCACATCAAGGCGTGATACATCCGGATTGCAATTTGACTATGTTGATACCTGCCCGAAAAATTGCAACTAATGCGGCCTCACTTCTTGATCTACCTGCTTGTTTTATTGACATCGTCCACAATCGGAATGGTTCGCTTTAAAAAGCTAACCGTTCCTTTTAGGTTTTTGGCGGTTTTGGCAACTTATTCCTTTGTAAGCGAGTGTGCTACAAGGCTTTTAATAAAAACGATTCACTCCAGCATGCCGGCATATCACATTATCGCCATTGTACATTTTGTTTTGTTCTCTATCATATATTATCACCTCATTAAAGATCCAACGCTTAGGAAGATAATACTTCTCTTAATTATCCCGTTTATTGCATTTTCAGTAGTAAATACCTTTTACAACCAATCGTTCCTGTTATCGTTCCCTTCTAACAGTGTGTTGTTATCTGAGGCCGTTTACATTTTTTATACATTGCTGCTTTTCAGGCAAATGTTATTAAACCCCGTGTTAATACCTCTTTACAAACAAAGTGTATTCTGGTTTAATATTGCGATGCTTATCTTTTCGGCAGTAACCCTTTTTAACTTGGGGATGATCAACTATTTTAACAAACACAACATAGATACCAGCCTGCTGGATAGCATTATCTATATCATCAGCCTATCCTTTTACGGGCTCTTTGGCTATGCGTTATTTATAAACAATAAGTTTGATGGTGAAAACAGCCCACATAATTAATAATAACGAAGAGCTTGAAATGCAAATACTGATACTATCTGCATTTTTGGTTTTTATTTGCCTGGTGGGCTTTGTAGTTTACTTTGTAGCTATTTACAATAAAAAGCAAATTCAGAATAAACAGGAGCAAGCTTCCCTGCAGGCGGCTTTTCAGCAGGAGCTGCTTAAAACCCAGAATGAAATTCAGGAGCAAACACTCACCCATGTAAGCCGCGAAATTCATGACAACATTACGCAGGTGCTCTCTTTTGTAAAATTGAACCTGGCCATGACTGGCGACCTGAATGAGACCGATAAAGCTGATAAAATAAATGAGAGCCGCAAATTGGTAGCACAAGTAATTACCGATCTTCGCGACTTGTCTAAAAGCATGAGCTTTGAACACATCGCAAACTTAGGCCTTGCCAAAACTATTGCTTTTGATGTTGACCGGATCAATAAAAGTGGCCTGCTTAAGGCAATGTTTATTGTAGCGGGCGATGCACTGTCTTTAGGCGACGAGCGCGAACTGGTGCTGTTCCGCATTTTTCAGGAGGCATTAAATAATTCACTCAAACACTCGGGTGCTAAACATTTGAAAATCAGCTTGCAATATTCTGAGCAATTATTTAACTTAACCATCGCAGATGACGGGATAGGTTTTTTAACCGGCGATTTAACGGGCAACGGCTCGGGGTTAAAAAACATTACGGATAGGGCAACCTTGATTGGCGCTACCGCTACAATTGATAGCGAACCGGGCAAGGGTTGTTGTGTTAAAATAACTATTGACCCCTTATTACAACAACCCTATGCCGACCCAAAACATCCAGATAGCACTGGTTGATGATCATCGCCTTTTTAGAAGCGGGCTGGTATCATTGATCAACAGTTTTAGCGGTTACACAATTATGCTGGAGGCCGCCAACGGCGAAGAACTTTCCCGCAAGCTATCGCCAAAATTTAAACCCGATATTATCTTGCTTGATCTTAACATGCCGGTGATGGCTGGCACCCAAACTGCACAGTGGCTGCGGGCAAACTACCCGGATATCTGTATCATCATCCTATCTATGTTTGAGGATGCCGATAAGGTGTTAAATATGGTGAAGTTAGGCGTTAAAGGCTATTTGTTAAAAGATGCCGAACCCCATGAATTTGAACAAGCCCTTAAAAAAGTAGCACAGGGCGAATTATATTATCCCGAATTTGTAACCCGACACTTAGTGAATAACTTTAACCGCGGCGTTGACCCAATTAAACTCAACAACCGCGAGCTGGAGTTTTTAAAATTGGCCGGCACCGAACTCACCTATAAAGAAATTGCCGACCAAATGTGCATCAGCGCCCGCACCGTTGATGGCTACCGCGACCAGCTTTTTGAAAAATTACAGATAAAAAGCCGGGTGGGCCTGGTTTTATATGCCATAAAAAACAACTTGGTACAATTGTAATTTGCTAATTATTTTAGCAAATTTGCTCTATGTCGCATGAGCAGAATGAGGAGTTTTTTAAAGGGCGGGGGGCCCAGGTTAACACCCACAACAAGTTTTTAAAAAATAAATATGTGCAGGAGCATATAGAGGGATTGGATGAGCAGTTGCTTGAAAACACGCATACCCAGCTTTTTGAAGAGAACCCCAAAAAGATCGTAAGTGAATCTAACAGCCCGGACCTGAGCCATTTCCATTCCATTAACCCCTACCAGGGTTGCGAGCACGGCTGTATTTATTGCTACGCCCGTAACAGCCACGAATATTATGGCTTTAGCGCCGGCCTTGATTTTGAGCGTAAGATCATCGTTAAACGCAACGCACCCGAACTGCTGGAAAAGTATTTTAATAAACGCGGTTATCAGCCCATCCCTATCGTACTATCCGGCAATACCGATTGTTACCAGCCGATAGAACGCAAACTAAAAATTACCCGCGGGCTGTTGCAGGTTTTTTTGAAATACAAACACCCGGTGAGCATCATCACTAAAAACAATGTGATACTGCGCGATATGGATATTTTGAGCGAGCTGGCAGCCATGAAACTCGCGCACGTAAACATGTCTGTAACTACACTCAGCGAGTCGCTACGGCAAAAGCTGGAACCACGAACGGTAACCGGCATGAGCCGCCTGCGGGTAATAGAAAAACTGTCAGACAAAGGCATCCCCTGCCGGGTGATGGTAGCACCCATTATACCGGGCTTAAACAGTAACGAGATCCCGGATATTATTAAAGCCGCTGCCGACCGCGGGGCGCTATCTGCCGGGTTTACTATTGTTCGGCTGAACGGCAGCATCGCGGAGATCTTTACCGACTGGATCTACAAAGCATTCCCAGATCGTGCCGAGAAGGTACTTAACATGATAAAGGCCTGTCATGACGGGAAGCTAAACGACAGCGATTTTGGCCGCCGGATGAGCGGCGAGGGGCACGTAGCCAGCTCCATTCATCAATTATACCGTATGGCCTGCGTCCGCTTCCTCTCCGGCCGCGAAATGCCGGGGTATGACCTGAGTTTGTTTACGCCAAGGGGCGGGAAGCAGATGGATTTGTTTTGACCGTTGATTTTGGTGGAACTCTGCGCACGTTACCCATCACGCACGTCTTTGCGAGGTACGAAGCAATCCCCGATACGCTTATCGCCGACATGAAGTCTATTGTTCCATTAATTCCTCATACAAATCATTCCAATTTGGATTCATTGCGTTGATCAATTTAATTTTACTTGCCCTATTTCCGCCTTTAATTATTTTCTCAACGGCAATCGCTTCTTCGATATGTGAATAAGCCTCATAGTAAACAAGCTTATTACAGTTGTATTTGGCAGAAAAGCTGTTTGGATGAATTTTGTTTTTGTGCTGCCAAATCCTGGTGATGAGATCTGACGTAACGCCGATATATAGTACCAGGTGCTGCTGATTGGTCATTATGTAAACACAGCCACCTCTTTGAAATACCATCATGCAAATTAGAAAAGATCTTTAATAATTCGTTACCGTCCTGGCGGGGATTGCTTCGTACCTCGCAAAGACGTGTGTAGTGGTTTGATCTTTAAGTTCTATTTTCCTGATTACATCCGCAACCGTAACGATACCGACCTGCCCAGGGCCTGCACAAAATTAGGGTCGAGTGTTTGGTCGCCGTCTTTTTGGATCCAGATGGTTTTCTCTTTTATCAGTTGTAGTTTTTCACCGTTGAGCAGCAACTCCAGTTCAACTGTATTTTGGTTGATCAGGTTGCTATTTATAATCTGGTAAACGTAATCCCGGTCGTTAAATGTTATTCGTAGTGGTAGTCCCATGTCGCTTATCTCTTCGGTTGTAAAGATAAACGTTAACGCGGGTTGTAGCGTTTTATTTGAAAAAATATAAATTGCTCATAGGATTACTAAGTCCTTACAACAATATCAAGATCGTTTTAAAAACAAGAAAGGCCCCGTAAACGGAGCCTTTCGATATTAAATTTATACGTGGTTTCTTGATTAAACGTTCTCTTCTTCCAAAGCCATTTGCTCATCAACCAAAATACGGCCGCAGTGTTCGCAAACGATAATTTTTTTGCGTTGACGGATATCCGACTGCCGTTGTGGCGGGATTTGATTAAAGCAACCTGAACATGAATCGCGCTGAATGGTAACTACTGCTAAACCATTTTTAGCGTTTTTACGCAAACGGTTGTAAGCAATTAACAAACGCTCGTCAATACCACCGGTCGACGCTTCGGCCTGGGTAGTTAACTCGTTCTCTTCTTTTTCAGTTTCGGCAGTAATAGTGCCTAACTCATCTTTTTTAGCGTCAAGGTCGCTGCGGCGGGCTTCCAGATCGGCAAGGGCTTTTTCGTAAACGGTGGTCTTTGATGCAATCTCAAAACCAAATTCCCTAATCTTCTTTTCGCTCACTTGTATATCTAAGCCCTGGATCTCGATTTCTTTTGAAATTGCATCATACTCACGGTTATTTTTAACCTCGTTAAGTTGCGTTTCGTATTTTTTAGTGTTCGCTTGTGAATCTTTGATCAGATTTTTGCGGGTAACAATTTCGTCTTCCAGATCATCAAGCTCATTCTTTATTTTCTGTATACGGGTTTCTAAGCCGGCAACGTCATCTTCCAGGTCGGCAACTTCCATAGGCAGTTCACCTCTTACCTGGCGTATTTTATCAATTTTTGTGTGGATAAGTTGCAGGTCGTATAAAGCTTTAAGCTTTTGTTCTATGGTTTGTTCCATTAAATAAAATATTTGACGGGGTTTGTATTCACTTTTGTTAAACGGATGGCAAAGTTAACAAATTTATTTTGAATTAATTCATACAATAATTGCTGCGTAAATTGCTCACTTTCAAAATGTCCGATGTCAGCAATAAGTATCTTTCCCTCTGCGTCAAAAAACTCATGGTATTTGTAATCGGCTGTAATAAAAACGTCGGCACCTGCTGCAATAGCGTGTTTCAATAAAAACCCTCCAGAGCCGCCACATACCGCCACTTTCCTGATCTGCTTCCCGGTAAAAGCCGTATGCCTGATCACTTCGGCCTGCATATTTTGCTTTACCTCACGCAAAAACTCTTCTTCGCTCATGGGCACGTCCAGTTCGCCTATCATTCCACTGCCTACCTGCTGGTGCTGGTTGGTTAGGTTATATAGATCATAGGCTACCTCTTCATAGGGGTGCGCTAATACCAGCGCCATCAAAATCTTGCTCTCCAAATTGGCCGGATAAATGGTCTCAATGCGAACCTCTTCTCCCCAATGTCGGATGCCCGGCTCGCCTATATAAGGGTCGGTGCCCTCTCCCGCTTTAAAAGTGCCGGCACCTTCTGCGTTAAAACTCACCTCGCTGTAATTGCCAATGTTGCCCGCCCCGGCATGGAACAGGGCGTTGCGCACCTGGTCGGCCTGCGCGGTGGGCACATAGGTAACCAGTTTTTTCAGGATGCCGTGCTTGGGTGCCAGCGTATGGTAATTAACCAGGCCCAATGTTTCGCAAATGCGGGCGTTAACCCCCACCATTACATTATCCAGGTTGGTGTGGATGGCATAAAGCGCAATGTTGTTGCGGATGGCCTTCTCCACTACGCGCTCTACATAGGTTTTACCGTTAAATTTTTTTAGCCCCTTAAAAACAATAGGGTGGTGCGAAACGATGACCTCACATCCGGTGGTAATAGCCTCATCAACCACGGCCTCTGTACAATCTAAAGAGATCAGGGCTTGGGTAACTTCCTGGTCGGGCCGGCCGACGATAAGGCCACTATTATCATAATCTTCCTGGTAGGCCAGCGGGGCCAGGCTTTCCAGGTAAGCGGTTAGCTGTGCTAATTTCATATAACCCGAAGATAGTACACGATTAAGCAGATTGAAAGGTTGGAAAGGAATTTTATTTGGCGGCGAGTTGACTCACCCCGGCTACGCTTCGCTGGCCGACCCTCTCTGCTTCGCAAAGAGGGTAATGTAGAATTTGTTCTCACCCTCTTTTCGCCGCAGTCGAAGAAAGGGTCGCGGGGTGAGTAACTATGCGATAGCCAAAACATTTCAACGCAACAAAGATCAAAACGGGTGGTAATATTTTCTTTGGCGCGGATTAATGGCATAACCTTCCAATTCTTACCTCGTTTTGATCTTTGGATATTGTAGAGCCTGGCTACTTATGCTTTTAAGCGGCTTTTGGCTTTTGCGGCTTTCAGGTCGCTCATTAACAGGTTCATCAATTCTTTATCAAAGCGCGCTGTTAATTTGCTGGTCGATTTTTTTAGCGTTTTCATGGTAGTGATATAATGTGATAAGGTTTAAGCGTATTTATTAGAAGCTCATTTTAGCTATCTGGAAGCTTTCGTAAGCCATTTTTTTGTTATAATCTGTGGCGATAGCTTCATGGTTAATTAAATCTACTATGGTACCGATAAAGCAAAAGCCTGCAGTAAAAAAGTAGAAGATCCCCATCAATATCTGCCCGGTAATGAACCGTTGCACACCGGCTATGCCAACGAAACCCAGCAGCGTAAATATTAAAATATCCTGTGCGCTTTTCCTTTTACCAGAGTAGGCCATAAAAAAACTTTGTTTCTGGGTATCATTCAACTCATTTGTTGCCTGGTGTAAAAATGCCATCTCTTCGGTAGTGATGCCGGGTAATGACATATAAGGATTGTAAGTTTCCATTGTCGTAGTGTTTTGTTTGTGATTGATGATGTAAAACTACGGCGTAATAGCACGTACGCCAATAGAATATAGGCAGCCTGTAATAAACTATCGGTAAATGCGGCGGTTTATTCGGCGAAACGGGTAATACATTTTCACCGAAGATGATTTAAAGAGGTTTTGAAGCCGTATGCGGGATATCATACCTGTGCCTCAAAAAGATAAGCGTATAAATGCGGTATAGCAACCCGACTACGATGGGTATGCCCAGCCAGTGTGCCCGGAAAGATTTTCTGATGTCGCCATGGAAGAGGTAAGAAATAGCATGTCCCAACCCGCAGCCGGGGCACCATTTAAAGCCCATGAGTTTTAAGGGGCATAAACTAAAATGGCCCTGATCTGCCGGGTTCATAAACGCCAGGCATATCAGGGCCACTATCCAAAATGTTAGTTCGAAGTATCTGCTGAAAAGCTTTTTAATCAACCTTATTGCTCTTGGTGGTAAGCAATAAAGATACACCAAATGCCATAATTACACCAACCAGCAATGCGCCAAAAATACGGCCGCTAAAGCTCTGGAAACTGGTATCGTTACCCGATACCATGTAGTTAATATATAAAATACCTGCAAAAATGGTTACTACACCGCCTACCAGCAAAATCTTAAAGGCTTGGACCAATGCTTCTAAAAAGCCCATTTTGCCTTCTAATTCGCCATCCCTAAATTGTTTAACGCCAAAGTATAAGCCTATCAGCGGGATCAATGCCGATGCATATTCTATTGGTGCTACCTGGCTGTCAACTATGTTGTGTTCTGTTGAGCGCATCACAAATAGCCATATGATACTTAAAACACCTATTAATAGCCCGAAAATTACTGAATTCTTCATATTGTATAAAGTTTGGTTAAAATTGCGTGTGGTTTGGAAATATCATTTAAAAGTAAACAATACCCCAAATTGTTTGCTATAAAATCTGATAATTAACCTGCGGGCTTTAAAAACCCTTTTTTATCTATATTTGTACCGATTTGAACATCCGTGATATATTAGAGCGATACAAGGCAGACGAGCGGGTTAAGGCATTGGCGCAAGCGCTAAATTCCGGTAAAAATCCAAGGATACAACTGCGTGGTTTAGTCGGGTCGGGGGATGCGGCCATGGCGGCAGCATTGTATTTTTTGCAGCACAAGCACATGATTTTTGTGCTGCCCGAGCGCGAAGAAGCCTCTTACTTTCTGGCCGACCTGGAGAGCCTTACCGGCAAGGATGTTTTGCTCTTCCCCTCATCGTACCGCAAACCATTTGAATTTACCCAGCCCGATAGCGCCAATGTACTGGCACGTGCCGAGGTATTGAACGAGCTGAACCATTCTACCGAGTACGGTCAGCTGATCGTAACTTACCCGGAAGCCATTGCCGAAAAGGTGATAGACCGGGCATCATTAGAAAAAAACACTTTAGAAATTTCTGTAGGCAATAAACTCAATATCGAATTCATCAGCGAGTTTTTAGTTGATTATGATTTTGACCGGGTTGATTTTGTTTATGAGCCGGGACAATTCTCTGTCCGTGGGGGTATCGTTGATATCTTTTCATTCTCGCATGACCTGCCCTACCGGGTAGAGTTCTTCGGCGATTTTATCGAGTCGATCCGTACATTCGAGATAGAGAGCCAACTTTCTGTTGAGCAGGTGAAGAATATCACCATAGTCCCTAACGTACAATCTAAATTTTTAACAGAGAACAATATTTCCCTGCTGGAATATGTAGAGCCAGACACCTGCGTATGGATAAAGGATGTACAGTTTACGCTGGACATTATCCAAACGGGCCACAAAAAGGCAACCCAGTTATGGAAGGCTTTATCTGCCGAGGATAAAAACCAAAACCCCGATTGGATAGACCCTAAATTTAGTTTTACGGACGAAAAACTAATTGCCGACCAGCTGCGCGATTTTTCGGTAGTAGAATTTGGCAAGCAGTTTTTTTATACTGATGCCACGCAGATCAGTTTTGATATGCGCCCGCAGCCATCTTTTAATAAAGATTTTAGCCTGCTGATCCATAATTTCAAGAACAACGAGGCTGAAAAGATAGAGAACTATATCCTGACGGATAGTGCGAGACAGGTAGAGCGTTTGTATGCGATCCTGGAAGATCTGGATAAAACCGTGAAATTCACACCGGTTAGCATCAGCATCCGCGAAGGGTTTATTGACCGCGAACACAAACTGGCCTGCTATACCGATCATCAGATTTTTGACCGTTACTACAAATACAAGCTTAAAAAGGGTTACCAGCGCTCGCAAGCTATCACGCTGAAAGAACTGCGTGATCTGAAACCCGGCGATTTCATCACCCACATCGATCACGGTATTGGCAAATATGCCGGGCTGGAAAAGGTAGAAGTGAACAGCAAAACGCAGGAGATGATCCGTTTGATCTATGCTGATAACGATCTGCTCTACGTGAATATCAATTCGCTAAACCGTATCAGCAAATACAGCGGCAAAGAAGGTACGCAGCCCCGCATGAACAAGCTGGGTACCGATACCTGGGAACGCCTCAAGAAAACCACAAAAAAAAAAGTTAAAGATATTGCCCGCGACCTGATCAAGCTATATGCCGTGCGTAAGGCGCAGGATGGCAACGCGTTTTCGCCGGATAGTTACTTGCAAACCGAGCTGGAAGCGTCCTTCCTTTACGAAGACACCCCCGACCAGGAAAAAGCCACTACCGATTTTAAAAAGGATATGGAATCACCGCATCCTATGGACAGACTGATCTGCGGTGATGTGGGTTTTGGTAAAACAGAGATTGCCGTTCGTGCAGCATTTAAAGCCGTGGCCGATAGCAAGCAAGTGGCCATATTGGTGCCTACTACTATTTTAGCCGCCCAGCATTACAAAACATTCAGTGACCGCCTAAAGGGTTTCCCCTGCAATATAGATTACGTAAACCGCTTTAAAACTAATAAACAGATCAAAGATACCCTTGCCGGGTTAAAGGAAGGCAAGGTGGATATTATTATCGGCACGCACCGTTTGGTGAGTAAGGATGTGAAGTTTAAGGATCTGGGCCTGATGATCATTGACGAGGAACAGAAGTTTGGCGTAGGCACCAAAGAAAAGCTGAAGCAGATGCGCGCCAACGTAGATACGCTGACGCTGACGGCAACGCCGATCCCGCGTACACTGCATTTTTCCCTGATGGGTGCGCGTGATCTTTCCATTATATCCACCCCGCCGCCCAACAGGCAGCCGGTGGTTACCGAATTACATGTGTTTAATGATACGCTGATCAAAGAAGCTGTCGAGCATGAGATAGAGCGCGACGGACAGGTGTTCTTTATCCATAACCGCGTGGCTGATTTGCCGCAATTAGGGGGCATGATCCATAAACTTGTTCCCAAAGCACGCATCGGTATTGCCCACGGGCAGTTAGAGGGCGACGCGCTGGAAGATGTGATGCTGAAATTTGTGAACCACGAGTACGACGTATTAGTAGCCACAACCATTATCGAAGCAGGTTTGGATATCCCGAACGCCAACACCATCATTATTAACCATGCCCACATGTTTGGCCTGAGCGATCTGCACCAGATGCGCGGCCGTGTGGGGCGGAGCAATAAAAAGGCTTACTGTTATTTATTGAGTCCGCCGTTAAGTACATTAACCAACGAGGCCCGCAAGCGCCTGAGCGCCATTGAAGAGTTTAGCGACCTGGGCAGCGGCTTTAACGTAGCCATGCGCGATCTGGACATCCGCGGAAGCGGTAACCTTTTGGGCGCAGAACAAAGCGGCTTTATCGCCGAGATCGGCTTTGATATGTACCATAAGATCCTGGACGAGGCCATACAGGAACTGAAAGAAGATGAATTTAAGGGCGTGTTCCCGGATGATAAGCCAAGGCCGTACATTTCCTTTACCCAGATAGACACCGACCAGGAGATCATGATCCCGGACGAATACGTAACCAGCATTGCCGAGCGTTATAATTTGTATACCGAGCTAAGCAAACTGGAAAATGAGACCGAGCTGGCCGCCTTTAAACAGCAACTGCATGACCGTTTCGGCCCTGTCCCGCCTACGGTTAATGACCTGCTGAATTCTATGCGCCTGCAATGGCTGGGAAAAGCTATCGGGTTTGAAAAAGTGTCGCTTAAAAAGAATGTGCTGCGCGGATATTTCATTGCCAACCAGCAATCATCCTACTTTGAAACCGATGCCTTTAAAGAAGTGCTCAACTTTGTACAACGCAACCCGCGACGTACCAATTTAAAGGAAGTAAAGAATACCCTGAGATTAAGTATTGAAAGTGTTAATTCTATTGACCAGGCCGTTGAATTTTTGAGCGAGATTGCGTGGCAGCCGGCTTAAGGTTACCAAACAACGTTGACAATATCTTTGTAAAGACCGAATTTTTCATCGCCTGATAATATTGTAGCTTTCTCTTCAGTCGCCGTAGCTATCAATAGTGTGTCAAAAGGGTCACGATGGTTTTCGAAAAGTGGAACCTTACCGTATGCATACAAATGTTGCGTTTCCGTTGGGAGATATTCAAAGCCATCAGCTATCGCTTGTAAATAGAATTCTTCAATTGAGATTGAAAACTTATCAAGTTTGACCAACTTTAATTTTATTGCTAACTCAAATAAGCTTGTCTGGCTAAATAAGATTGCGTTATCCGCATCTTGTATTATTTCTACAACGCGCTTAGGGAGGCTACTGTTATTTTGTTGAAACCATATGAGGCAGTGAGTATCTAAAAGATACTTATTAGTAGACATTACATATAATCTTTAAGATCATCTAATGGCTCGTTAAAGTCATCCGGCAATTCTACTTTTCCTTTTAAGCTTCCGGGCACCCTTTTATTGGGTTTATTTTCGTCGGGGCCTGTTAAAAATGTCACCATTACATCGGTTTTAGAATACACCGGTGCATCCTCGCTTAAAACAATACGCCCTTCTTCGTAATATCCTTTTATGGTAGTGAGCATAATAACAAATATAACAATAGTTGTAGTACAAATTACAAGCTAAGGATTTAACTTTTAAGCAGCTTTCTCGGCCTCTACTTTGATGTGCGCTAATACACGTTCGTGTATCTTATGGATAATAAAATCGCACCAGATGTTCCAGTACGCAACAGGTTTTATCTTGTTGTAATACCAGGTAGTACCTTCTAATAATGTGCTGCCGTTTTTTAACCGGTTTATATTGAATTGCCCATGTTTGGAAATAAAATAGCCATGTATATGATTGGGGTGCAGGTCATAAAAGCTTAATTCTTTCATCGTTTCAGGCTGTTCATCTACATCAAACTTAAGTAAATGCGGTTGCTGCCATACGGTTATGGGTTCAATAAAGCTACCTGTCGAAAAATTACAACGCCTGATAGCACCCACGCCTACCCCATCAATCTTTGCATTAATAGGATATGCTATGCCAGCATTAAAAATCAATTCAGACGGCGGGCTTAATTGAGGGAATTGAATAACATTTTTCCAGACAGCTTCCGGCGATGCTTTTATGATGATGCGGGTTGTCACTGTACTTAACTGTTCTTTATCACTTCTACTTTGAACATATTCAAAGCCACTTATTACAGGCATTGAGACAATTAATAGTATGGCTACCACTGACGGGCTAACCGTTTTACTCCGGACTATCTCATACCCTATCAAATAGCCTAACCAGGCAAAGAATAACCCTATCGGCGCGGCCATCACAATGCAAATGATGCCTTCAAACGCAAAAGTTAGTAAACCCAGGCAAAAGATTAGTAGAGTTGCCAACGTCAGCTTAAAACAAGAAACTTTCCGTACCTCATTTTTGTAAGCGTAAAATATTGTTGCCAATGCACCTAACACCGTAGGTAGCCAAACAAACAAGCCAACAGAGTAACTTGGGAAAATTTTCAGGTTAATAAAAGCGCAAACCCAGCAAATTATGCAGGTAATAGCAATAGCAAACGTTCTTCTATTATTAGAAAGTTGTTGAAGCATAATGTGCTACCCTATCTTCCTGTAAATCCCTTTTAAATTCCTGCCCAGTTCTTTGTAATCTAACCCATAACCTACCACAAATTCATTAGGGATCTGGAAGGCTACATATTTCAACTCCTCAATGCTGTATACTACAGCATCGGGTTTAAAAAGAAGGGTGCAAACGGTGATAGACGCCGGCTTGCGTACCATTAGTTTCTCTATCAGGTATTTGATGGTATTACCGCTGTCAATAATATCTTCAACCAGTATCACATCTTTATTCTCAATGTTTACATGGAGGTCAAAATCATCGCGAATGGTGCGGGTGCTCGACAGACCGCCAAAGTAGGAAGCCAGCTTAGTAAACGTAACTTCGCAGGGCACTACAATTTCTTTAACCAAATCGGCAGCGAACATAAAACTACCGTTTAGGATTCCTACAAATATGGGCTCCTTACCCTCAAAATCTTCGTTGATTTGCTGTGCAACTTCGGCAACGCGCTGCTGAATTTTCTCGGGCGATATCAGCGGCTCAAACTCCAGGTCGGCTATTTGTAGTTTCATCGTACTAAAATATATTTTTTTTTGATGCGTAGTGTAAAAATATCGTCATCAACTATTCACCTGGCTTTGTAATAATCAACTTGACAGCGGTATACACATCCAAAAAAGATAAATACTATATTTGAATTGCATGACAGACCATTATATTCATACGCTGCCCAACGGTATCCGGATCCTTTTTAAACCTTCACCATCGCCCATTACCCATTGCTGCTTTGTGCTAAACGCCGGCTCACGCGATGAACTGCCCGAAAAGGAAGGCCTCGCGCATTTTATTGAGCACCTGGTGTTTAAAGCAACCGAAAGGCGCAGCACCAACCAGATACTCAACTACCTGGAGTTGGTAGGTGCCGACCTGAATGCGTACACCACAAAAGAATATACCTGTATTCACGCATCGTTGCTAAACCAGCACCTGGAGCGGGCCGTAGATCTTTTTGAGGATATCCTGTTCCACTCTACCTTCCCCGAACAGGAAATGGAAAAGGAGCGCGGCGTGATCTTAGATGAGATTGCCAGCTATGAAGATCAGCCCGAAGAAGCCATCCAGGATGATTTTGAGGCTTTGCTCTTTGACGGCCACCCCATAGGTAAAAATATATTGGGCACCCCCAAATCTGTAGCGGCTCTAAGTGGTGATGATATTAAACAATTCACGCTCGCTAATAACAATACGCATCAAATGATCTTTGCCGTTTATGGCAACTACGATTTTAAAAAGCTGGTGAAATTGTGCGAAAAGTATTTTGGCGGGGTTGCAGAGAACAACCATCAAAAAAACCGTATCACGCCTGAGGCGATTAAAAGCTCCATTCATACTATCCAAAAACCTATCAATCAAACGCATTGTGTGCTGGGTGGCAGGGCGTACCCGTCGGCAAGCCCTAACAAATATGGTTTGCTTTTGCTTAACAACGTATTGGGCGGTATGGGTATGAGTAACCGATTAAACCTGGAGATCCGTGAGAAATACGGCATTGCATACACTATAGAAAGTAATTACACATCGTTAACCGACACAGGCATTTTCTCTATCTATTTCGGCACCGATGCCGGCAAGGCAGAAAAGGCCCTGAAACTGGTGCATAAAGAACTAAAAAAGCTGCGAGACAATAAGCTGGGACCGATACAACTGAAACAGGCAAAGGAAAAATTTATCGGGCAAATTGCATTGGCCGAAGAGAACCGTATGAGCCTGATCATATCTATGGCTAAAAGCCTGCTTGATTTTGATCGCATCGACTCTTTAGAAGATATTTTTAGTAAGATAAACTCGGTTACGGCAGAAGACCTGCTGGGTGTCAGCAACGAAATATTTGATAATGACCGTATGATAACCTTATTATTTGAGCCTAAAGCGTAAAACTATTACTTTTGTATAATGAAATACCCTATCATCGCATACGGCGACCCTGTTTTAAGGCGCAAAGCCACGTCAATTGAGCCTGATGAGTACCCGCATATTAAAGAATTGGTAGATAATATGTTTGATACCATGTACGGTGCGCGCGGTGTAGGATTGGCCGCCCCGCAGGTAGGAATGTCGATGCGTTTGTTCGTGATAGATGCCTCGCCATTTGATGATGAAGACCCGGATCTAAAAGGGTTTAAAAAGGTATTTATAAACGCCACCATACTGGAAGAAACCGGTGAAGAGTGGTCGTTTAATGAGGGCTGTTTAAGCATCCCGGATATCCGCGAAGATGTGTCGCGCAAGCCGGTTGTGCGCATTTCTTACTACGACGAAACCTGGAAACACCACGAAGAAACATTTAAGGGAATGGCCGCCCGTGTTATTCAGCATGAATACGACCATATTGAAGGTAAATTATTCACAGATAAGTTAAGCCCCTTACGAAAACGACTGATTGAAAAACGCTTGAATGATATTTCAAAAGGCGCTGTCGACGTAGATTACCGGATGAAATTCCCGGCTGCTAAGAAAGGGAGATAGCAGCGAACGCAAGATAGTAAGAATCAAGAGCCAAGACTGAAAATATAACAAGAAAGCCGCGAACAAATGTTCGCGGCTTTCTTAATTTCTTGACCTTTGATTCTTACTATCTTACCTCTCCTAATTCGACGTGCTTCTGCTCTTATCGCCGTCGGCAATTGATTTGATCAGACTACCCCATGCTAAAGGGTTCAGCAGCGGGTTAGTAATAGAGTGCGAATTAACAATATTGTTGTGGAATTGGGTTGCGTTAGCCGATTGGATCTCATGCCCGTCACGTGCCAGTGTATTTTGCGATGCGAATAAGGCTGCGCGGCTTACATTTTTACGGGCAATCTCCAGGTCGTCATCCGCTAATTTAGCAGAAACAAAGTCCTTACGGAACTCGTCTGTTGTAGCCCATGGAAATAACCGCACAACCGGCAGGTTATTGATCTGCGGCTTGATCTTTACCTGTGTAGTATAGCTTTTATTGGCAACGTTAGCCGGTATAACCACCATCACAGGTGCGTAACCCACTGCAGTAAAACGCAGGGTATCCTGCTCATGCGCCACAAAAGAAAAATAACCTTTATAGTTGGCGGCAGTTACGTTACCGTGGTCATTTAGATTGGTAATGTTCACAAACGGTACAATCACATTGCTGCTATCGGCATTGAATATAACGCCGGTAAATTGCACCAATGGCTGCTCCTTCTTCTGCGCCAGCGCGCCGAACGATACAAACAATAACAATATGCCAATTAACTTCTTCATTTATAAATCCGTAGTATAACTACCTATAGGGTTAAATATTGTTTTAACCGGCGGGTAAAAATACATCATTGAACTAACTCAACACGTAATTTAACAATTCTTAACAACTATCTTAAATTTTCAGGGAGCACGGCATTGGGGTCATCAATGTCGGTTAGGTTTATCGCTTCAATGCCAGTAATCTCCGGTACTGCCTTCAGTATCGCTTGCTCAATGCCGGCTTTCAACGTCATGATGCTCATAGGGCAAGAGCCGCATGAACCTAATAACTTTAACCGCACTATTTTTTCAGGAGTAATTTCTTCTACAGACACGTTACCACCATCTGCCTCTAAATAAGGGCGAATGGTATCCAATGCTGCTTCTACCTGATCTGTTAAACTCATTTTATTTAATTATATAGTAAAGTTATTTAAAATTATCTAAATAGCCTAATCCGCTACCGGGGTGGCTTGCATAGGGCTAACGGCATTATTAATAGACACCTGCTGGGCAACCCTGCGGGCCATTTCCATAAATGCCGTATTCATCACACCCCCTTCGTCCATCACTATTGGCCTGCCTGCGTCGCCGCTATCGCTGATGCTTTTTATCAGCGGGATCTCTCCTAAAAATGGTACGTCTAAGGTTTGCGCCAATTTTTGCCCGCCGCCTTGTCCAAAAATGTAATATTTATTCTCAGGTAATTCTGCAGGTGTAAAGTAACTCATGTTCTCTACTACACCCAATATCGGTACGTTTATGGCAGGCATTAAAAACATGCCCACGCCCTTTTTAGCATCGGCGAGCGCCACCTTTTGAGGTGTGGTTACAATTACCGCACCTGTAACCGGGAAGCTTTGCGTAACGGTGATGTGGATATCGCCGGTACCCGGTGGCAGGTCTACAACCAGGTAATCCAGCTCGCCCCATTCGGCGTCGTTAAACAACTGCTTGATGGCTGTAGATACCATTGGCCCACGCCAGGGCACAGGTTGGTTAGGGTCGGTAAAAAAACCTATCGATAGCAGCTTGATGCCAAATTTTTCTATCGGTTCTATCCGGGTTTTGCCGTCTACCTGGCTGGCCTTCGGCCGCTCATTCTCTAACCCGAACATGATAGGGATAGAGGGGCCGTAAATATCGGCATCTATTAAACCTACCTTTGCGCCTGTTTTTGAAAGTGCCAGCGCAAGGTTAACCGATACGGTAGATTTGCCTACCCCGCCTTTGCCGGATGCTACCGCAATGATATTTTTAACACCCGGTACCCCGGTGTTCTTTTGCGATGTAACGCGCGAGGTCATATTCACCGTCACTTCGACCTCTTTACTGATAAAGTGACCAATGGCATTGCGACAGGCATTTTCTATCAAAGCCTTTAAAGGGCATGCCGGGGTTGTTAAGACAACCGAAAAGCTGAGCTTGCTGCCATCTATGTGGATGTCCTGGATCATATTTAAGGTTACCAGGTCCTTCTTCAGGTCCGGCTCCTCTACATTGCCCAGGGCTTGTAATACTTGTTCTTTAGTTATTTCCATTTTTATTTCATCGCAAAAATACGAAAACAGGTAGCAGCTTGCGTTGTTATCAAAAAACATTTGCT
The DNA here is from genome assembly GCF_014773245.1 of Mucilaginibacter glaciei. Lineage (GTDB taxonomy): Bacteria > Bacteroidota > Bacteroidia > Sphingobacteriales > Sphingobacteriaceae > Mucilaginibacter > Mucilaginibacter glaciei. The sequence goes on from NZ_JACWMX010000004.1 coordinate 124,307, forward strand.
ACGGCCCGCCGTTTGCACCACATCATATTTAGTTTAGTTTTGAACAAATTTATCAGATGCGCCGTATCAACCCCAAATATCTTCGTATAGCAGGAATAGCTGCCGCCGTATTCGTATTGATCATGCTCATAGGCGGATTTGTTGCCTATTCTAAACGCGAAGTACTGCTGCAAAAAGCTATCAGCAAAGCTAAATCAAAAGCAAAAAGGGATTATAATTTAGATGTAAAAATAGGCTCGGCGAAGTTTACAGGCTTAAGTACAGTGGCTTTTACCGACATTTCCGTTATCCCTTACCAGCGCGACAGCCTGTTCTCTGTAAAGAAGTTTGACGTTAGCGTTAAGATCTTCCCGCTTATATTCGGCACCATTAAACTGGCAGATGTGGTAGTTGAGAATGGCCACATAAATTTAACCAGCATCAAAGGCGTTAAAAATTTTGATTTTCTGTTCAAAAAGAAAAAAGACACCACCAATACCGGTAACAAGGTTGATCTGTCCGAGCTATCGAACAATCTCATTAACGATGTACTTTATAAGATCCCTGATAACCTGTCATTAACCAACTTCCTGATAAGTTTTAAGGATGACAGCAGCCGTATGAGCGCATCAGCAACAACAGCCCGCATCAATGACGGCAAGCTCACCTCAACCATTAATGTAGACGACGGCACCGCGCAGGCTACCTGGCACTTTGATGGCAAAATGCATGCGTCAGATAAAGACATTGATGTGAAGCTATACGCCGATGGTAAAAAAGTGGAGCTGCCTATCCTGCAAAAGAAGTTTAAAGTGAAATTGAACTTTGATACCCTTACTACCAAGTTAACCAAAGTAAGTAACGGAAGCGGGGAGACCAAGATCTATAGTTACCTATCGGTACGCAACCTGTTGATCAATCACCCGGGCCTGTCAACCACCGATATTATTATTCCTAATGGCGGGATAGATGCCAATATTTTTGTAGGCAGCAATTATGTATCGTTGGATAGTTCTTCGGTTATTCACCTCAAAAAAATAACCGCCAACCCTTACATCAAATACACGCTTAACCCGGTTAAGATCTATGAATTGAAGGTGCATAGCGACTGGCAAAACGCGCAGGATATCTTCGATGCCTTCCCCACCGGCATGTTCGAATCGTTAGACGGTATTAAGGTGGCCGGTAAACTTAGCTATAACCTTAACCTGTTTTATAACGCAAGCCAAATAGATAACCTGCAATTCGATTCGCGGCTGGATAAGGATAATTTCCGGATCATCAGCTACGGTAAAACCGACCTGGGTAAATTGAACAGTACATTTGTATACACGCCTTATGAAAAGGGCAAACCGATGTCGCCCCATGTTATCGGCCCCGAAAATGAAGATTTTACCCGCTTGGAAGATATTTCGCCCAACCTGCGTAACGCGGTAATGACGGCAGAGGATCCTTCCTTCTATAAAAACAAGGGGTTTGTAGAAGAGTCTATTCGCAAATCTATCATTACGGATATTAAAGACCATAAGTTTAAGCGCGGCGGCAGTACCATTTCCATGCAACTGGTTAAGAACGCCTTTTTGAGCAGGAACAAAACCTTATCGCGTAAGATAGAAGAGATCCTGATCGTATGGATGATTGAGAACAACCGCATCATGAGCAAAAACCGCATGCTGGAGGTTTACTTTAACATTATAGAATGGGGACGCGGTATTTATGGGATTGCCGAAGCATCACATTATTATTTTGGCAAATCGCCATCCGAACTAACCATCGGCGAAAGTATTTTCCTGGCCAGTATTGTACCTAACCCCAAAGCGGGTCTATACCATTTCCAGCCGGATGGCACCCTGCGCCCGGGCCTACATGGCTATTTTAATTTAATTGGCCGTTTAATGGCTGGCAAAGGTTTAACGCCGAGAGATACCAGCGCTTATGGCTTTTACGGTGTGCGGTTGAAGGAAAGCCTGCGCCGCACCATTGCTCCTGTTGATACCGCCGTGGCCGATAGCCTGATCAAACAAACTGATGAGAGCGGCGTAGGTGTTGAACCCGTTTACGAAGAAACAAAACGCCCAACATTCATTCAGCGTCTATTTGGTAAAAAAGATACTACTCCTGCAGCCAAAGCCGAAGAGAAGATCAAAGAAACCAACGAGATGATCAAACAGCGCATCAAGCAGGAGATCAGTACCATGAAGGATGATTACAAGCGCCGCATAGATAACATTGATACCGCAGGCAAAACCAAACAGGATATTAAAGACGAGAAGAAACGCCTGAAACAGGAAAGTAAGGATAAAGAAAAGGAAATGAAATCCAGGATGCCATAATTTGGTCAATACATGAAAGAATCCTTTTCAACGGCGTTTCCTGATAACTTTTGCATCCCTCTTGTTAGCGAGGACATTATACCATTAGCAGGGGTGCTGTTTAGCCCCGGAACAGAGGCCTTTTACCTACTTGTTGAAGCGTTGAAGCAGGAGGAAAAAGAAAAGTTCGGCTCGCCCGAGATCACCAACCTACGTTTCGAGTTAAAGCGTTTCGATCCGGTAAAGTTGAACGGGAGGGTACGCTTGTTATATGATCTGCAATTAACCTTTAGCTGCTCGGCGTTGGTTAATGGTTTGAATAACCAGCACTCTTACTGGAACTTTGAGATAGATGAGCCCTCCAAAACCATTTATTTTGAGGGGGAGGAATATGGCGATATCCGATCAACGGTTGACGAATTTTAATAAATACCTCTAATTTAATAGTTTACTTATTGATGACCAATTTAAATGTTGCAACATTTATGTTTGAAAAAAAATTAATTGAAATCAACATGTCATTATTAGATAACTTAAAATGGCGTTATGCCACCAAAAAATTCGATAGCAACAAAAAACTTTCTGCAGAGCAGTTAGATCAATTGTTATCGGCTATCCAGTTAGCACCATCGTCTTACGGTTTACAAACTTACAAGATATTGGTTGTTGCGGATGCGGAGATCAGGCAACAACTGACTGCTGCCGCTTACGGCCAGCAACAACTTTCAGAAGCATCGCAACTGCTTGTATTTGCATCTGAAACTACTATTGACGAAGCAATGGTAAATGCTTATGTAGATAACATTGCCGCAACCCGTAATATGAACCGCAGCGACCTTGCACAATATGAGCAAATGATGGTTGGTACGATTGACCGTTTAGCCCAAGATCAAAAAATTGCCTGGTCGCACAAACAAGCTTACATCGCATTAGGTGTTTTGATGAGTGCCGCTGCCGACCTGCATATTGATGCCTGCCCTATGGAAGGCTTTGATGCGGGTAAGTTTGATGAAATATTAGGCTTGAAAGAAAAAGGTTTAACTGCCAGCGTGATTGCCCCTATCGGTTTCCGCGCTGCTGATGATGATTATGCCAAATTAGCTAAAGTGCGCAGATCAAAAGAAGAACTGTTTATTCATATCTAAACGAATATTACTCCTAAACAGGACACTTTGGGCCTCAGGCAATTCTAAAATAGAATTACCTGAGGCCCTTTCTTTTTTAGGGCAAAATATTAATTTATGCTTAATGGGCTTTAACTTGGCATATACCAGGGTGAAGTGAACGGTTAAAAACAAAAATTATTTCATTATCGGCATAGGCTTTGCATAACCTATTGAAATACAACAAGCCATGACCAAGAAAATATTAATAGTTGATGATAACGACCTGATAGTTGAGGTAATGAGCTACATACTTACCAACAACGGCTATGATGTATCTTCGCTAAGCAGCGGGGAAATGGTTATCAACGAAGTGAATAACACGTGTCCCGATCTTTTGATCCTGGATGCTATGCTGCCCGGGATGGACGGCCGGGATATCTGCAGGATCCTGAAAATGGATAAGGCTACGCACAATTTACCTGTAATTATATGCTCTGCCGTTGACGAGATAGGCAGTTCCTTAAACCAAATGGGTTCTCCTGATGATTTTTTAAGCAAACCTTTCGATATGACTGTGCTGCTCGATAAAGTTGAGCACCAGCTGGCAGCATAATTAACGATAGAAAGAAACAAAAGAGCAGAAATATGTAATGTATTTCTGCTCTTTTGTTTCTGAACTTTTTAATTCCTTCCCTGAGAAGGGCACGATGGGCGACTAATCTATTTAAATATACTCTGCGCTTTTTTGATCGTTTTCTCCAGGTCGATTCCCTCATCTAACACTCCCTTAAACAGATCGCCTTCTTTTTTGAGACGGGCAATGGCGTTATGAATGGTGAAGTGTTTCATGGTAAGGCCTGGTTTCACCTCATCCCAATGCAGGGGCATGGAAACCGTTGCACCGGGTTTTGGCCGCAGTGAATATGGGCCGGCAATGGTTGCTCCCGGGCGGTTCTGCAAAAAATCAAGGTACATTTTGCCGTCGCGGTTCTTTACCATGCGTTCTAACGATGTATAGTCGGGGATTTGCTTGTGTACGATATTCACTATTAATTTGGCAAATAACTGCGATTGGTCATAGTCATATTTGGCACCCAAGGGAATATAGATATGCATCCCTGTTGATCCCGAGGTTTTGCAATAGCCCGGTACATCGATAGCATCCAATACCTTTTTAATTTCCTGCGCGGCTGCTATCACCTGGTCGAACGTGTTTTTATCCGGATCGAGATCAATTATGCAATAGTCCGGGTTATCCGGCGATTGGATCCGGCTAAACCAGGGGTTCATTTCAATACAGCCTAATGATGCCATCCAAAGCAAGGTGGCTTCATCCTGCCCAACCAGGTAGTCTTTATCTTCGCCGTCGCTCGTGGTGTAGGGAAAGGTTTTTACCCAATCCGGCGATTTGCCCCTTACATCCTTCTGGTAAAAACTCGGACCATGTATGCCATTAGGGAAACGATTTAAAGATTGCGGCCGATCCTTTAGGTACGGCAAAATATATTCTGCTACCTGGTAGTAATAATTGAACATATCCCGCTTTGTAATGCCATCCTCGGGCCAATACACCTTGCCTAGGTGGGTAAACTTCAAATCGTGCCCGCAGATCTTTTTTACCTGCGTTTCTTCCTTGGGGTTAAGCAGCGTACGTTTTACAGTTTCTTTCGGCGCGTTTACAATATTGCTCTTTTCGGGTTTCTCTTTTGATTTTTTTTCTTCCGTTGGTTCCGCGGCATCCTCCACAATATCTGTCGTATCGGCCTCTGTTTCGCGGACCACTTCTTTCGCTTTTTTATCTGCCCGCATCCCTTCAAATGACGGGTGGCGAAATACCCCATCGCCGGTAACTTCGGCAAAGCTTACTTCACAAACCAACTCCGGCTTTAGCCAGGTGGCTTTAGCCTTCGGCGGATTGGGCCGGAAACGCGATGGCTTATTTACATCCGGCTCGGTATCAAAAGGTAGCTTATCTGTTATCAACGGCTTAAACGTGGCCATCATTTCCTTTTGCAGCTTATCAGAAAAACCTGTGCCTACTTTACCTACGTATTGGAATTTGCCATCTTCGTAAACACCCAGCAAGAGCGAACTAAATTGTTTGCCGGTGCCTTCGTTTTTAGTAAAGCCACCTATCACCACCTCCTGCCGTTTGTTGATCTTTATTTTTAGCCAGTCTTTTGACCGGTTATCGGCTACGTAAGTACTGTTAGCCCGCTTAGCCATAATGCCCTCTAAACCAATTTTACCCGCAGCTTCAAAAAACTCGGTACCATTGGCTTTAAAAGTCTGGCTGAGCCGCACGCGGTCGTCATCATCAGGCAGCACCTCTTTCAGGATCGCCTGGCGTTCTATCAAAGGCAGGTCCATCAGGTTTTTACCATCGTACCATAAAATATCAAATACATATAACACCAACTCGCCATCCGCCTCGCTGCGCCAGTTTTGCAAGGCACCAAAGTTAGATACGCCCTCATCATTCAGTACCAGTATCTCGCCATCTATTACCGCATTAATTTTCCAGCTTTCCAGCAGGGTTTTCAGCGGGTAATATTTTTCATTAAAATCTTTGTTATTGCGCGAGAGCAGTTGCACATCGCCTTTGTTGATGAAGCCGAGCGCACGATAGCCATCCCATTTTACCTCATACACCCAATCCGGGTCGTCAAAGGGTTCGTTTACCAGCGTGGCCAACATGGGTTTTACGCCCGTTGGGATAGCACCCCTTGGGGCTTTTTTCAAGATAGCCTTAACATCCAGATCATTTGAGGCTTCCGATTCGTCAGCTACTTCTGCCAAGTCGGCAATAGGCTCATGAAGTTTTTTTTTTGACGCTGATTTCTTCTTCGGCTTTTCTTCTGTTATAACCTCCTCATGCCCGTGCTGCCAAACCTTTTCGCTGGTTTTTTCCATCTTTTCGATGGTTTTACCGGAAAGCACAGACTTATCCTTTTTAGTAATATCGGCAGTTGATGCAAAATCGTCTTTGTGTTTGATCAGCAGCCAGCCATTCTCGCCCATGCCGTGGGTTTTGACCAGGGCGTATTCGCCTTCCAGTTTTTCGCCGTGGAGTTTTATTTTTAATGAGCCGGCCTTTAATTGCGCCAGCAGGTGCTTTTCCTGTGCTTTCTTGCCTTTAATCTCTTCTATAGGCTCGTAGGTGCCTTCGTCCCAAACAATCACCGTACCGCCGCCGTATTCACCTTGCGGGATAATCCCTTCAAAGTTTCGGTAATCGAACGGATGGTCTTCTACCATCATCGCCAGGCGTTTGGTTTTAGGGTCTGTAGATGGCCCTTTAGGTACTGCCCAGCTTTTTAATACACCGTCCATCTCCAGCCTGAAATCGTAATGCAGGCGTGAGGCATCGTGCTTTTGGATCACGAACATCAGCTTATCCTTGTCCTTGCTTTTTCCGGCTTTAGGTTCGGCGGTTTTGGTAAAGTCCCGTTTCTCGGCGTATTTGTCCAGGCTCATGGTGTAAATGTTTAATTATTAATTGAACATTTTGCCTGTGATATAGTTTTGTGGTTATTTAACCACAAAGGGCACAGAGAAATACCAAGATCACGGAGATCTTATAATTTAACCGGTGTTTTTATACAGATACCTATTAACTGCTCAACTCTTCCCTTCTTCAACTACTGATAAGATATTCCCGGCCGGATCTTTAAACCAGGCAATGCTGGGCCCGCGTTCGCCGCCGCGGGAAATATCATTTTCATCGGTCTTTAAATATTCGCTATTATAGCTTTCGAAGGGCACGCCCTTTTCTTTCAGGCCGTTCACCGTTTCATCAATATCTTTCACCATAAAATTATGTACGGTAAATTCCGCCGGTGTATGATTTGGTTTCGGGTAGATGATAAAATGAGCGTCCCCGCCGGTATGCACGGTTAATATGTTGCCCATTTTTTCATTCCTCTCTACTTCCAGGCCAAGGGCTTCTTTGTAAAAAGTTTCTGCCTGATCGATATCGTTTACAGAGAAACTGCCGAATGCTCTTGAATCTTTTAACATGATGGCTTTATTTATAGTTAATGATTGGTTATCAATGCACAACAAAAATGCAGCCAATATGCAACAGTTAAAAGGTGTGAATACGACGGATTACGAGGCAATTAACGCCAATTGTTATTGAGTGGTGCTTTCAACTACGGGCAACCGCGATAGGATCTCATCATTAAAGCGCTTGTAAACCCTTCTCTTTTCCAAACTATCCATTTGGGATGTTAAAACGCAATGCCATCTGTTGTTTGTGTATGTGGATACAATGTTAATGCGGCCTTTCCCGTTTTCAGTTTGGCTGGTGTCATTGATAACCGCTTGAATAGTGTAGATTTCAATTGGTGCTTTATTGAAGGCAATTTCTTTGTTGGAATATGGGTCGATGCAACAACAATTACAGTTTTCTGAATTATTGTGGCTATAATTCGATTCAAAAAGATAAGATAAAGAATATTCGTTATGACTAACAAGAAACGAGTCAATCATTTTTGGCAAATTTAAACGATCGCTTTTAACATCAAATGTTATTCTCCCAGCCTCATGTGCTTCGCATGATGAATTTCTTTGGGGTGCGCTTGGTGTAGAGAGATACCATGCAAACAATAACACAACGTAAAAAAGCAACCAGACAATCACGCCAACACATACCGTATAAAAAACTATCTTAAGCATACTGTAATTTAGAAAAATAACCTATATTTCAATATTCTCCAGGTACTTATACCCGCTGCCCGTATTGATCATAAGCACCCTTTCGCCGGGTTTGATCCATTGCTGCGCTCTGAGTTTTTTATAGGCTTGCCAAAGTGCCGCGCCTTCGGGGGCTATCAGCATGCCTTCTGTACGGGCAACCTCTTTTACAGCTTCATTCATTTCACCATCGCTGATGGTAAGTGCAGTACCGCGGCTATCGCGCAGTACTTTCAGAATGATTTTATCGGCATAAGGTTTGGGAACACGCAGGCCGTTAGCTATGGTGAAGCCACCATCGGCAAATTCTGAATGATGTTTACCACCCAGAAAGGCTGTTACTATACCATCACAACTTTCCGACTGTACCGCCACCATTCGCGGGCGCTTGCTATCTATCCAGCCTAATTGTTCCAGTTCGTCAAATGCCTTCCAAATACCTATCAAGCCCGTTCCGCCACCTGTTGGGTATAAGATCACATTGGGCAGCTGCCAGTTAAATTGTTCGGCAATTTCAAAGCCTAAGGTCTTTTTGCCTTCCAGTCGGTAAGGTTCTTTCAGGGTCGATATCTGGAACCAGCCGTTGGCTACCGCGTCTTCGTTGATCAACCTGCCGCAATCGCTGATGTTGCCGTCAATCTCTAACAAATCAGCACCATATAACCGGCATTCGTCTTTAAAAACCTGCGGGGTGAGTTTTGGCATATAAACTACGGCCTTAATGCCAGCCCGTGCTGCATAAGCAGCTAAAGCACCGCCCGCGTTGCCTGCGGTTGGGGTAGCAATAGCGATAATGCCTAATTCTTTTGCCTTAGAAACCGCCATGCTGATGCCCCGCGCTTTGAACGAGCCGGTAGGGTTACCTGATTCATCCTTCCAAAAAACTTCGTTTCCTTCGGCCTGGTCTTTGAGGTTTTCTAAGGAAATGATGGGTGTAAAACCCTCGCCAAGGGTTACGATATTTTTCGGGTCGATAACTGGCAGCAATTCATGATAACGCCACATATTAGCCGGGCGGTCTTTTAGCACTGCCTTATCTAAATATTGTGAAAGGTCATATCTGGCGAAAAGGGAACTTTTACAGGCATCGTTCAAACATATGGTATGAACCGCCGATGCATCATATTCCGCACCGCATTCCGGGCATTTTAAATTTACCAGTAACGAACTTTTCTCTACCTCAATATTGCTTATCATAACCCAATCCTTATCCCTTAATACGTATAAAACGACTGCCTCGTTGTTTTGTGTGCGGTTTATTTGGTGGCAAAAATATCACCTGCGTTCCATGTTGGCTTTGCTGTTTCCTGCGCAACTAAATAACCGATAATAAAATTGAGCTGCACATATTTTTTTCCGGCCTCAAAATCAAAAACACCGTTAATATCGTCCTGCGGTTTGTGGTAATACTTTGCCCGCCATGGCGCAACGATGTCGTTCAGGTTATTTTTACCGTCGGCGGTTTTGCTGCCGTATTTAATATGCAACGCCGGGATACCCTGTACCACAAAGCTGTATTGGTCGCTGCGGGTAAAGCGGGCTTGTTTGGGTTCCGGGTCGGGCTCAACCGATAAATCTAAATATGAAGCTGCCTGGTCTACCTGTTTAGCTAATGATGAATGCTCGGCACCCAAAGCAGTTACTGATAACAGAGGTGCAATGATGGTGGGCATATCGGTATTCACATCCGCAACCAAACTTTTCCCAGGCACGGTTGGGTGTTTGGCAAAGTAGCCGGAGCCCAAGTCGCCCAGCTCCTCTCCCGTCATCAGCACAAATAAGATGGAACGCTTGGGTTTAACTTTTATACTGTTGTAGATCTTGGCAATCCCTAAAACACTTGCCACACCCGATGCATTATCATGCGCGCCATTATAAATAGAATCGCCCTGCACGGGCGCACCTACACCCAGATGATCGAGGTGGGCGCTGTGTACTACATATTCTTTCTTCAGTTTGGCATCGGCACCCTCTACCTTACCAATCACATTGTAACTTAAAATATCCTGATAGGTGGATGTGTAGGCAACATTGGCTGCCGCGTTGATGGCAAAAGATTGCGGCTGGCCTGCTTTCAATAACGCCGGGAGAGCCTGCAGATCTTTACCCGCCTGTTTTACCAACGGGTTTAACAGTGCGTAACTTAATGCGCCGTACACGCTTAATTGTTTAGAGTAAAAAGTGCGGGAAATAGATACATCGCCCTTCTCGTCCATAATGCTGTAAGTGCCGCGGCTCACATTCGCCATTCTGGCGGCTGAATCGGCATTGCCGACCATTACCCCGATAGCGCCATGCTCGGCAGCCACCCTCATGATCTGGGTAGAATTCATCACATGCGCCGCTACCGACGATGAAAATTTCTCTGGCGATCCCCTTAGGATAACTACGATCTTGCCCTTAACATCAATCCCGCCATAATCATCATAACCTAAAGCCGGCTCGCTGATGCCATAGCCTACAAAGGCCAACCCACCCGATGCTTTCATATTATCGACAATAGGATTAGGGTAGATCACAAAACTCTTAGCCACGGCTGAGACGCCATTTAAGATTAGTTGGGCATCTTTTATAAAGGCTTTACGCAGGCGCACTTTCTGCAGCCAGGTGCCATCCTCGCCGGCAGGCTTTACGTTAAGGGCCTTCAGCTGCGCGGTCACATAATCAACCGCCATCTGGTAACCATCGCTGCCGGGCGCACGGCCCTTTAGCTTATCATCTGCCAGGTAGGTAATGTCAGCTTTGATCTGATCGGGACTAACCCCAGCCAGGGCTGTTTTAATTTCGGGAGACAGTGTTATTTGCTGGGAAAAACCCGTAGTGGTTATAGTTGCTAAGGCCAGGACAAGCCGGATTGTTTTTCTATTCATGAGGGTTGTGCTTATTACTGCAAGGTATTAACTACAAGGTGCACCGTCAAGTATTTATCGATAATGTTACTATACAAAAAACAGCCTTCATCCGCGTTAACGGCTGATTTTCATCTGTTTGCAAGACAACAAATGCGTATGCGTAAAACATTTTAGAGTATACTTCGTTTAAGGTGCAGTTTTAACTAAATATCATTTTATGAAGATTAGAATATTAATACCCGCATTACTTGCCGGTACAATAATGGCCTCGAGCTGTGTAAGCTCTAAAAAATATAAAGAACTACAAGGCAATTACGACCAGCTGCAGAACAGCACCCGCGACCTGAGTGTTAAATACCAAACCAGCGAACAGGGCCTTGCCGTAGCGAATGGGCGCGTTAAAAGTTTAGAAGAGCAGCTGGCATCTGAAAGGACCAACGCAAGGCAATTACAAGCTGCCTTAGATAAATGTTTAACCAGCAGCGGGCAGGGTAACCTGAACATTTCTAAACTGGTTGACGAGATCAACAGCTCTAACAAATACATTCAGCAGCTGGTGAACGCTAAAAACAAAAGCGATTCGCTTAACCTGGTGCTGACCAATAACTTAACCCGCTCATTAAGCCAGGCAGAAAGCCAGGATGTAAATGTACAGGTACTCAAAGGAGTGGTTTATATTTCGCTGTCTGATAACATGTTATACAAATCGGGCAGTTATGAGATCTCTGACAAAGCCGGAGCGACACTTGATAAGATCGCCAAGATCATTAAAGATTACAGCACTTACGATGTGTTAATTGAAGGTAATACCGATAACGTGCCTATTTCTCAGAAGAATATCCGCAACAACTGGGACCTGAGTGCCTTAAGGGCAGCATCAGTAGTGATGGCCTTACAAACCACTTACCAGGTTGATCCGAAACGCTTAACAGCAGGCGGCCGCGGCGAGTATAGCCCAATTGCCGAAAACACGACCGAAGCCGGTAAAATTAAAAACAGGCGTACCCAAATTATCATCACCCCTAAGCTGGATCAGTTTATGGACCTGATAGGTAAAGCGCCGGAGAAAGCGCCAGTTCAGAAATAAGAGGGAATGGTTTAGAATAAAACGCCCCGTTCAAATAATTGAACGGGGCGTTTTGTGTTTAGTCGGGATGGCAGGATTTGAACCTACGACCTCCAGCACCCCATGCTGGCGCGATACCGGGCTACGCTACATCCCGAATTATCGGGGCAACAAATATATAATTTGTGCTAAAAAATAAAAATTTTGGAAAGCAAATGGTTAAGATGTTAATTTATCAAAATAGTCATTCACCCCTCTATCTTTGAGGATTTTTTTATACGCTGCGAAGATTTCGTTTGACTTGTTAAAATTTGTCATCCTTACAATAATAGCTTCTGTACTTAAATGTTTAAATCTTTCGACCAAATCGTTAATCTGTTCGTTTTGGAATTTTTTTTTGTTGGCGCTCATTAGTGATGAAGATACATAACTATCAAGAAATCTGCATCATTAACATTTGGTAATTTCTTGCTACTCGTTGTCTTGATTTTGGCATGGTATCCCTTTTATCACACTACCCCACCGCCTGCACATGGTGCTCCTCTACCGCCATTACATTATGCTGCTGTTTCAGTTTTTCTTTACGCAGGTAACGCATGTGTAACAAGCCTATCAAAATGGCTATGCAGCCCTCTATCAAAATGGTGTCCTGCGTGCCCACCCATTTAGATACGCCGCCTACCAGCAAACCGCCGATTGGTTGCAGGCCGAAGAATGCCATGGCGTAAAAGCTGATCACCCGGCCGCGCATGGCGGGTTCAACCGTGGTTTGGATCAGGGTGTTGCTGATCGTGATCTGCGACATCATACCAAAGCCGGCGATGGTGGCAAATATCAGTGCCAGCGGGTAATTTTGCTCATGCGAGAAAAGGATCAGCCCCGCGCCAAAAACCAAAGTATTTATACTTAAGATTCGCTTCAGGTCGCTGCCGGTTTGTAACGATGCCAGGAAGATAGCCCCCGAGAATGCACCTAAACCGATTACGCTGTCGATAACGCCAAATGTGGTAGCGTTGCCTTTAAATACTTCGCGGGCATAATAAGGGATCAGCGTGCTGAAAGGCAGCACAAACAGACTGATGAGCCCCAGCATCACGATCACAAAGCCGATAGATGGTGTGGCGCGGATATAGGCCAGTCCTTCCTTTAATTCGCCAAAGGCATTTTTCTTGTGGACGGTCTTTATATATTTAGGGAGGCGCATTAGTAGTAAGGAGGCCAATACGGCAATAAAACTTACCGCATTCAGCACAAAGCAAACGCCATCGCCCAGTGTTTCTAAAACGAAGCCGGCAATGGCGGGGCCTATTAGCCGGGACAGGTTCACCATCGACGAATTAAGGGCGAGTGCATTGGGCAGGTCTTCCTTATCTTCTATCATCTCGTAAACTAACGATTGCCTTGCCGGCACATCAAATGCATTGATGATCCCCAGCAGCACACTCAGCGTCAGTATCTCCCAAACTTCATAATGGTTAAGCAGGATGAGCACTGCTAACAACGTAGCCTGGATCATGGATGCTACCTGTGTAGACAGCAAAACCCGATAGCGGTTGTACCTGTCAGACACTACGCCGCCAAATATCGACAGTAAAAACGACGGGAACTGGCTGGCAAATAAGCTTACACCCAGCATAAAGGTGGAGTGCGTAAGCGAGTAGATAACCCAGCTTACCGCTGTTTTTTGCATCCACGTGCCAATCAAAGAAATGGATTGCCCGGCAAAATACAGCCGGTAATTGCGGCTTTTGAAAGCCCTGAAAGTAGTTATATTCATTCGATAATAATTCAACGACAGATTTAAACCAATAATTGTTTTTTACCGCCGTTGTAATATTTAAATTACCTTTCTCTGTATAATTTATTTTTAAACTACCCAGTTCTGCGTATTGTGAGCCTTACCGTATAGAATTATTTTTGAGCTGCATCATAAAACCCGTAAGCGGGTTGCCTTACTGTTTCGGCATACGTTATGATGTAATCTTACAAAATTTCGATAGCCGAAAAATGACTGGGGGGTTATGATCGGCTATCGTTTTTTTTACCCGTTTTCGGGATTAAACCAAATCAAATGCACGGGCATACTGCATCAGCTCGAAGGTACTGGCGTTTAGTTTTTGCTTTATGTTTTTACGATGCGTTTCGGCAGTGCGTACCGATATAAAAAGTTCCTGGCCAATTTCTACCGCGCTTTTACCCATGGCAACCTGCGCCAATACCTGGCGTTCGCGCTTGGTAAGGGTACTATAATTTTTGTAATTGCGCCTCAAAAAATTGTTTTCTTCTAACAAACGGGTGGCTTTGGCTGTCATGTGGTGCATGGCATCAATAGGCACCGCAATAGTTATGGTGTGGCTGGGTTTACCGGAAGGGTCTCGCTCAAAAATTTTGGTGCTTGACATGTGCCAGCTCCAGTCGGGCTTGCCAGGTAACCGCACCTGTTGGAAATAAGTGATCATTTCATCATCATTATTACGTTCCAGCAGGCCTAAAATTTTAGGGACATAATCCTGAGCATCTTCGCTGTTAAAATATCTTTTATAATATTCTGCAGCAGGTAGTGCCTGGATCTCTTGAAGCGTGGTTTGCAGGCCCTTCACCCCACGTTCAGACATGTAAACAACAGCACCATCCGCAATATCATGAATAATGACCACACAGGGCAAGGCGGCAAAACTTGCCAGGTGTTTTTGTATATGTGTTTCCAAAGTACCGGGGCTGGTTAAATATTCGGTAATGTAGGGTTGATAAATTATAATCACAACTAAAGTTTTAATTATAGCAAGCTATATTATTTAAACCCCTATTTTCGTTGTATCCCGTACGTTGGTTACCTTACCCCCATTAATGACATCGCCAGAAAATTATGAGTTGCTGATCGGTAAGATCAACACCTTTATCCGTAAATACCATTATAACAACCTGCTGCGCGGGCTGATATTTTTGGGCGCGGGCATATTTTCTGCCTACGTAGTAATTACCTTAAGCGAGTATTACGGTAATTTTAATACTACAACCCGCACTATACTTTTCTACTTTTTTATCCTGCTCAATTTAGGGTTGATTGCATGGCTCATTGTGCCTTCATTAATGGCCCGCCTGCGGTTGGGTAAAACTCTCACGCATGATCAGGCGGCAGCTATTATCGGGCAGCATTTTAATGATGTCCATGATAAGTTGTTGAACACACTGCAGTTAAAAAAACAGGTGGACGAGAACCCCGACCATCGTGAGCTGTTAGAGGCCAGCATCAACCAAAAAATTGAAGCATTAAAACCCGTGAGTTTTCCCTCGGCCATTAACATTTGCGATAACCGGAAATACTTGAAATGGGTTATCCCTCCAGCGGCTATCATCTGTATTATCGCGTTCGCTGCCCCCACTATCCTTACCGAAAGCACCAAAAGGATCATTCGCCATAACGAATACTTTGCGCCGGTGGCCCCTTTTCAGTTTGTGCTGCTCAATAAAGGCCTTTCTGCTTTACAGGGCGAAGACCTAAAACTTAACCTAAAGCTGATAGGTGACAAATTACCCGCGGATATTTATATAGAAACTGCCAACAACACCTTCAAGCTGGATAAAGAGAACATCAGCCGGTTCCATTATTTGTTTAGCAACTTACAGCAAAGCACCAGCTTCCGGCTGGTAGGCAACGGGTTTAAATCCGTTCCATACGAGATTAAGGTTAATCTGCGCCCGGTAGTGTTACATTTTGATGCCGAATTAAGCTACCCCGCTTACTTGCATAAAAAGAATGAAACGGTTGCCAACGCAGGCGATCTAACCGTCCCCGCCGGTACATCTGTTAATTGGAAATTCCACACCCAAAATACAACGGGATTAGTTTTTACTTTAGATAATAGTAGCAAAACGATTCAACCTACTACGGCCGATCTTTTTGAACATCGCGAACGCATTTTAAAAAACGCTGTCTACGAGGTCAGTCCGTTAAATAGTGCTGTGAACCGGAGTGATTCGGCAAGTTATCGTATCAATGTTATTGCGGATGTGGCGCCGACTATCGAGGTTGACGAACGGCCCGACTCGGTAAGTAGGAAGGCTTTTTATTTTAATGGTAAGATACACGACGATCACGGCTTTTTATCGTTGACTTTTCATTACAAAACCGGCGACAAGGGCCGGGAAAGATCGGTTACTAAAACAGTTAAGGCTGATTTGAACGCCACCGAGAGCAGCTTCTTTTATTTCTGGAATTTGAAGGAATTAGACATTAAGGCTGGGAACAATATTACTTACTATTTTGAAGTTGCAGATAACGACGGTGTAAACGGCCCCAAAACAACCCGCACACCAGAACGCACCTTAAATATGCCCGATGCCGCAGCTTTGAACGAGCAGCTGAACGCAGGTACGCAGGCAGTAAAACAAAAAATGCAGTCGGCAGTAAAAATTGCCGGGCAGATAGAAAAGGATGCTAAAAAACTAAACCAAGCCTTTTTGGATAAGAACAACCTCTCTTTCGATGAGAAAAAACAGGTGGAGCAGCTGCTGCAGAAACGCAAGGATCTGGAGGTGTTGTTGAAAGATATTCAAAAAGAAAATAAAAAGAACCAGTACAACCGCCAGGAAAGCCAGCAGCAAAAAAACGAATTGACCGAAAAACAACAGCAAATGGACGAGCTGTTTAAGGACCTGCTGGACGATAAGACCAAAGAGATGCTGGAGAAACTGCAACAACTGATGCAGCAGGACCAAAAAGACGCTACGCGCGATGAATTGCAGATAATGCAAAGTGACAATAAATCGACCCGCAAGGAGCTTGACCGCATGCTGGAACTTTACAAAAAGCTGGAGTTTGAGCAAAAGCTTAACCAGGTAGTGAACCGGTTAGAAACTTTGGCCAAAGAACAGCAGGACCAGGCGGATAAGACCCAAAAATCACAACCGGCAGCCGATGGACTAAAGGATCAGGAGAAATTGAACAACGATTTTCAGGACATCAAAAAACAACTGGACGACCTGAAGAAAACAGACGACCAAAACGGCAATAAAGAGAAATTCGATAACCCTGAAAAGGAAAAGCAGGCCATTGACGAGCAGATGAAGCAAAGCAGCAACAGCCTGCAAAAAAAGAACAACCAGCAGGCCGCCAAATCTCAGCAGCAGGCAGCTAAACAAATGAAACAACTGGCCGACAAGCTGCAACAGGATGAGCAGGAAGGCGAAAGTAGCCAGAACGCGGTAGATGCCCGGCAACTGCGCGAGCTGTTAAAATCATTGGTAAACAGCTCTTTTACACAAGAAAAGATCATGCAATCGTTAAGGAGCATCTTCCCTAACGACCCTGCCTATATTGGCCTGGCCCAAAGCCAAAAGGATGTCAAAGATAATTTGAAAACGGCCGAGGATACGCTATATTCGTTAAGCAAGCGCATCCCGCAGATCCAATCGACGGTAAATAAGGAGATAGCCGGAATAAATGACCATATAGACCAGGCCCTGGCTAACCTGGGCGACAGGAATACCCAGCAGGCAACCCGCAACCAGCAGTTTGCCATGACATCAATGAACAACCTGGCGCTAATGCTAAGCGAGGCCCTGGCGCAGCTGCAAAAAATGCAGAATAAAAGCGGCAGCGGTAAGGGCAAACAAGGGCAGCCCTCTATATCGCAATTGAGCAAAATGCAGCAGCAGCTTAACCAAAACATGCAGCAGGCGCGCGAGCAAATGAAGCAGCAAGGCAACCAGCCGCAACAGGGACAGGGTAAAGGCGGTAAACAGGGGCAACAGGGAATGAGCGAACAGCTGGCGCGTATGGCACGACAGCAGCAGCAAATAAGACAAACACTGCAACAAATAAATAAGGAAAATAACAAGGACGGGAAGAGCGGCTTGGGCAATTTGGATAAAATTTCAAAAGAAATGGAACAAACTGAGAACGATCTCGTAAACAGACGAATTACAGACGAGGCACTAAAACGACAGCAGCAGATACAAACACGGTTGTTAGAGGCAGAAAAGGCGGAGCAGCAGCGCGAACAGGACCAGAAACGCGAAAGCCACGCTGCTAATGACCTACCACCGGGATATATTAAAGCTTTGCAGGATTATGAGCAGGTAAAGACAAAGCAAACAGAACAGATTAGAACGGTACCTTCGGCACTTAATTTGTATTACAGGCAAAAAATTAAACTTTACTTTGACCAACTCAATGCGAAATAATATGGAACAGGCAAACGTGCAAACGGGCGAATTATTTACCTTACAGCTTCCCTCAAAATACGAGAGCATTACCTTGCTGGAGAATTTGATAGAAGAGGTGGCAGATAAATATCAGATACCCGGGGATACCTTTGCCAACATGATGACCTGCCTTAATGAGGCCGCAGTTAACGCCATTGTGCACGGCAATCAGCTTGACGAGAGCAAAACGGTTATTATTAATGCCGATGTAGAGTCGAGACGGATAGTTTGGACGATAACAGATGAGGGGCCAGGCTTTGATTATAACAACCTGCCCGACCCTACCGCACCAGACCGTTTAGAAGAATTAACCGGCCGTGGCGTATTCATCCTAAAGCACTTAGCAGACCAATGTATATTTAATACCTCGGGTAACGAGGTTGAACTCCATTTTAAATTCTAATGCCCGCTATTACTTTTCACGAAGAAGACATCAGCTATAAGTTAAAAAATAAAACTGCCGTTCGTAAATGGATAACGGATACCATTATAGCAGAAGGTTTTACACTTGAAGAACTCACCTACGTTTTTTGCTCGGATGAGTACCTGCTGCAGATCAACCGGCAATATCTCGACCATGATACTTACACCGATATAATCACCTTTGATAACTCGGAGGTGGAGGGGGTGGTTATGAGCGATATTTTCATCTCGATAGAGCGCATCAAGGAAAATGCCGCCAAGTTTTTGGTCACTACAGAACAGGAGTTGCACCGGGTAATGATACACGGTGCACTACATTTATTGGGGTATAAAGATAAATCGGCCGCCGATAAGAAAAAAATGACTTTAAAAGAAGATGAATATTTAGGTAAGAGAAACTTTTAATAGTTAATTTTACGTAGTTAATTCAACTAAACAACTTTTAAAAAATCATGAAAACACTTGCATTACTATTTTCGCTGATGTTTGTAACATCTGCAGCCCCAACTTTATATAAATTCAAGCTGACGGATATCGACGGCAAGTCTTTTTCGTTAAAAAAATACAAAGGAAAAAAATTATTGATCGTAAACACCGCATCAAAATGTGGGTTTACTCCGCAATACAAAGAGTTACAAAAATTAGCCGATACTTATAAAGATAAGCTGGTTATTGTAGGTTTCCCGGCAAATAACTTCGGCCAGCAAGAGCCCGGTACGAATACCGACATTAAAGCTTTCTGCGAAAAGAATTTTGGCGTAACCTTCCCTTTGAGCACCAAGGTTAGTGTTAAAGGTGATGATATCGACCCTCTGTTCGCTTACCTGACATCAGCACCAAACCCTGATTTCACAGGAGAGATCAAATGGAACTTTGAGAAATTCCTGATCGACGAGAATGGCAACTTGATTCACCGTTACCGCTCGACAGTGACCCCAATGTCTGACGAGATCACCAAAGCATTGTAATTAAAATAATTCTTAAATAAAAACGGAGGCTCAAATTGAGCCTCCGTTTTTGTTATAATCTATATTCTATTCTTCAATATCTGGGTGTAGTGTGCTTAGTAATTCATGGGTACTTCTATGATCAGCAATTGCGCTTCTGAGTTAGTTATGATTGTAAACTCCTCGGTATCAGAAATACCTAAGGCATCCCTTTTATTTAATGTATTTTCATTAACCGTTACAGATCCTTCCAGCACAAATACATAAACACCGTTCCCTTCCGTTTTAACTGCATAATTAACCTGTAGGCCGGTATCAAAAACACCCATTGAAAATGTGGTGTCCTGGTTAAGCCATAGGGTATCATTAGCGGCCTTATCCGGCGATATCAGCATTATCAATTGATTTGGCACCAACGCATCGGCAAAGCTCTTCTGATCATACCGTGGCTGGATATTCCGTTCCTTTGGGAAGATCCAGATCTGGAGCGATTGCGTTGCCTCTGTCGACGAGGGGTTAAACTCCGAATGGGTAACACCACTCCCGGCGCTCATTATCTGCACATCGCCTGCGTTGATCACTCCGGCGTTACCCATGCTGTCTTTATGTTCTAATGCGCCCTTTAAAACAATGGTCGTGATCTCCATATTATCGTGAGGATGTGCGCCAAAACCACGCCCCGCTGCAATAATATCGTCATTTAATACACGTAGCGCACCAAAGTTTGTACGCTCGGGGTTATAGTAGGGGCCAAAACTAAACGAAAAATTAGCCTTTAGCCAGCCTATATCATTAAACCCGCGTTCTTTTGCGGGGTAAAGTACCTGTTTCATAATACATTCCTTTTTATATGTTTAAACATACAATAGTTATTCCACAATTTAATTATGCGTATTTTTGCAAATTAAACCGACCATAATGGCATACAAGGCAATTATAGCGGGCGCAAGCGGCCTAATTGGCAGTAATTTGGTAAACATATTGCTGCAACAGCAGGAATATGATGAGGTGTTGGTGTTAGTCCGCGAGGAACTACCCATTCAGCACAAAAAATTAGTTCAATTGGTAATCAACTTTGATGATCTGCCTAAACATGCTGATGCCCTAACAGGTCACGCCGTTTTTTCATGCCTGGGTACGACTAAATCGCAAACACCGGATAAGGCGCAATATCGCAAGATAGATTATGAATACCCATTAACGTTGGCTAAACTGGCAAAACGAAATGGAGTGGCTCAATTTCATTTGGTATCGTCTATCGGTGCCGACAAAAATTCAGCTACAGATTATACCAGGCTCAAAGGCGAATTAGAAGATGCGATAAAACAGATAGGCTTCCCTACCCTGCATATTTATCAGCCATCTATGCTGGTTGGCCAGCGGGAACGCAAGCGGACTTTGGAGGGGGCGTTGATTACTTTATTTAAATTAATAGACCCGCTGTTAGTTGGTGGTTTAAAAAAATACCGCAGCATAAAAGGCAGCACAGTGGCCAATGCCATGTACAAAAAATCATTACAAACCGATACCGGTACTTTTATACATCCATCAAATAAAATACAAACTATTTAGTGAGCACTTATATTTCGGCCGAAAGTTTAGGCCATTCCTTTCATGACAACTGGTTATTTAAAAACCTTACTATTGGCATCAACCGCGGCCGACGCGTGGCTTTGGTGGGCATTAACGGTGCGGGAAAATCAACCTTGTTAAAAATCCTTTCAGGATCACTTAAGCCAACCGAGGGTAAAGTAGCACAAAGTAAAGACCTTAACGTAGGTTACCTGGAGCAGGACCCGCATTTTAAAGGTGCCATTACTATCAGTGACTACATTTTCCATGCGGATAATATCCAGCAGCAATTGATCCGCCGTTATGAGGAGTTGTTAGAGAACGACCCGGAGAACATGAAGGAGATGGATAAAGTGATGGAAGAAATGAGTGAGATAGATGCCTGGGAATATGAATATAAGATCAAAACCATTTTAGGCAGGCTCGATATTCACCACCTTAATCAGCACATCAGCACGCTATCGGGCGGCCAGAAAAAAAGGTTGGCTTTGGCTAAACTGTTAATTGAGGACCCGGAGATCTATATTTTAGATGAGCCGACCAATCACCTGGATATTGATACTATTGAGTGGCTGGAGAAATTATTGACCGAAGGCAGCAAAACCATCCTAATGGTTACGCACGACAGGTATTTTCTGGATAACGTTTGTAACGAAATTTTAGAGATTGACCGAGGTAAGATCATCCCCTACTTTGGTAACTATGGTTATTATCTGGAGAAGAAGGCCGAACGCGAAGCATCTGACGAAGCTACCTTTCAAAAGAACTCCAACTTATTGCGTAAAGAACTGGAATGGATGCGCCGCCAGCCTAAAGCCCGTGGAACCAAATCCAAATCAAGGATCGATGCCTTTTATGATCTGGAATCAAAAACCAAGAACAACGGACCTAAACAGAACGTTGAGCTAAGTGTAAAAACCGCGCGCCAGGGCAATAAGATCATGGAGATGGAAAGCATCACCAAAGGCTTTAATGGCAACACTTATATTAAAGACTTTAGCTACATTTTTAAAAAAGGCGACCGGATTGGCTTAGCCGGCAAAAATGGCAGCGGTAAATCTACCTTGCTGAACCTGATCACCGGCGGTTTGCAACCGGATTCGGGTGCGATTATCAAAGGCGAGACCACCGTGATCGGTTACTTTAACCAATCGGGTTTAACCTTTAAGGAAGATGAACGGGTGATTGATATTGTAAAAAATGTGGCTGAGTTTATCACGATGGCGGATGGGAAACTAATCTCCGCCTCTGCCCTGCTAACATTGTTCCTCTTCCCTCCTGTTAAACAATACGGGATGGTTTCTAAATTAAGTGGAGGCGAAAAGAAACGCCTCCATCTGATGAGCATCCTGATCAAGAACCCGAACTTCCTGATCTTAGATGAGCCTACCAATGATTTGGATATCGATACGCTAAACGTATTGGAAGAATTTTTAACCAACTTCCCGGGTATCCTGATCATGGTATCGCACGATAGGTATTTGCTGGATAAGTTAACCGATCAGCTTTTCATTATGGAAGGCGAAGGCAAGGTTCTAATCTATAACGGTAACTACACATCATACCGGATTGAATTAGAGGAAGCGAAACAGCAGAATAAAAAGCCCGCTATCGTTGCCCCTATCCAAGCCGAACAGCCCAAAAAAGCCAAACTAAGCTTTAAAGAAGAAAAGGAATTTGAAGGCCTGGAAAAAGAGATTGCTGATGTAGAAGCCAAGTTGAAGGAAACTAATGAGCAGCTTAACACCACTAATATTGACCCGAAAGAACTGACTAAACTTACAGATAAGATTGTTTATTTGAACAAACAGTTAGATAGCAAAACAGCTCGTTGGATTGAATTAGGTGAGTTAAAAGAGGCGTAACAAGATGAAATTATCAGACATCATCGCATCAACAGGTGTAGCTATTTTGCTTGTAGCATTCTTGCTAAATCTGTATAAAAAGCTCCCGGCGCAAAGCCGCTGGTATAGTGGACTGAATTTTTTGGGCGCAGGATTATGCGGAATATCATCGTATATGATCGACTTTTACCCTTTTGTGGTTTTGGAAAGCATTTGGGCGGCTTTTGCCTTTGTATCGTTTATAAAGGTACCACGTGGAACATCTGAGTAGATATTTAAACAATGTTCCACGTGGAACATGGAGGTTATATGTTTAAAAAATATAATGTTATTGTTGTTGGTGCTGGGCATGCCGGCTGTGAAGCCGCTGCTGCTGCCGCCAACTTAGGGTCATCGGTTTTGCTGATCACCATGAATATGGGTACCATTGCCCAGATGAGTTGCAACCCCGCAATGGGCGGTGTGGCGAAGGGACAAATAGTGCGGGAGATTGATGCATTAGGAGGTTACTCAGGTATTATTACCGATAAAACATCTCTGCAATTCCGCATGCTTAACCTATCAAAAGGCCCTGCAATGTGGAGCCCACGCGCGCAAAGTGACCGGGCAAGGTTTGCTGAAGAATGGCGAATCGCATTAGAGAAAACACCTAATGTAGATTTTTGGCAGGATACTGTAACCTCCCTCTTAGTAAAAGGAAATACCATCGCAGGAGTAAAAACATCAATCGGTGTTGAGATAGAAGCCGACTCTGTAGTACTGACTAATGGAACCTTCCTCAACGGTGTAATTCATATCGGAGAGAAAAAATTTGGGGGTGGCCGTTCAGGTGAAAAGGCTGCTACCGGATTAACCGAACAATTAATTACCCTCGGTTTTGATTCGGGCAGAATGAAGACCGGCACCCCACCCCGTGTGGACGGCCGCTCATTAAATTATTCGCTGATGGAAGAGCAGTGGGGCGATGAAGAGCGCGGTCGCTTTTCTTATACAGACGTGCCTTTAGTAGCAGATCAACGTTGCTGCTGGATCACTTACACCAATACTAAAGTACACGAAACGTTAAAGGAAGGCTTCGAAAGGTCGCCAATGTTTACCGGCCGGATCAAGGGTTTAGGCCCAAGATACTGCCCGTCTATTGAAGATAAGATCAATCGTTTCGCCGAACGCGACCGTCATCAGATATTTGTAGAACCCGAAGGTTGGAATACGGTTGAGATTTATGTAAATGGATTCTCTACTTCCCTGCCGGAAGATGTCCAATTTAAAGCATTAACCCAGATACCGGGATTTGAAACGGCTAAAATGTTCCGCCCTGGATATGCTATTGAATATGATTACTTCCCGCCTACCCAGTTAGGTCTGACCTTAGAAACTAAACTGATCAGCAATTTATATTTTGCGGGGCAAATCAACGGGACTACAGGTTACGAAGAAGCAGCTTCTCAAGGTTTCATTGCCGGCATTAATGCACATCAAAAAATTAATGACAAGCATGAACTGATCCTGAAAAGATCTGAATCCTATATAGGTGTGCTAATAGATGACTTGGTAACCAAAGGTACAGAAGAGCCTTACCGAATGTTTACTTCACGTGCTGAACATCGCCTGTTATTACGCCAGGATAACGCCGATATCCGTTTAAGCCCAATGGGCCACGAGTTAGGTTTAATTAGCGACGAGCGCTTAGATAAGGTAAATCAAAAGATTAAAAACTCAGATGAAATTGTAGCCTTTAC
The DNA here is from genome assembly GCF_014773245.1 of Mucilaginibacter glaciei. Classification (GTDB taxonomy): domain Bacteria; phylum Bacteroidota; class Bacteroidia; order Sphingobacteriales; family Sphingobacteriaceae; genus Mucilaginibacter; species Mucilaginibacter glaciei. Next base: position 149,052 of record NZ_JACWMX010000004.1, read on the forward strand.
CCGCAGTAAAAGTATTGATCCATCTATTGTAAATAACCTGCTGGAAAAGAGCGGCACAAGCCCGATCAACCAAAGTGCTAAATTGTTTAACTTGTTAAGCAGGCCGCAATTAGGTTTTAAAGAGCTAAACCAGGTAGATGCCTCATTACAAGATAAACTATCCGCTTACGATAAAGAAACAATTGAGCAGGCTGAAATAAAAATCAAATACGAGAGTTACTTTATAAAAGAAATGGAAATTGTTGACCGCATGAAAAGAATGGAGGACAGAGAGATCAATCCCGAATTTGATTATAGCCAATTGGTTTCCCTCTCCAAAGAAGCGCGCGAAAAATTGAAAAAGATAAAACCACGTACTTTGGGCCAGGCATCGCGCATTTCGGGCGTATCACCGTCAGATGTGTCGGTTTTAATGGTTCACGTATCAAGATAGTTCATAATTAACTGTAAGTCAGCTATTTATATAACTTTCTTATTAAAGCACTTTTTTAGCTTTTTAATATCAGAATTCATCAAAACATAAAAGTCGTTTATAGGGCAAAAAAACCATGTTAAATACAAAGTCTGCTTTTTTGTACAAAATTTCGTGCTTCGTTTTCGTGCTAACGGTGCTTTGTGGTTGTGCCGCCATGCAAAGGCCTAACGGAGGGCCTCGCGACCTTACCCCGCCAAAATTATTGAAGGCGACGCCGGAGAATATGACGCGCAATTTTAACGCAAAAAGTATCCGCCTGGAATTTGACGAATATTATAAATTACAGAATCCGTACCAGGAGATCAGCATTAGCCCGGCTATGGAAAAACAGCCGGAGTACAAGACTGATAAAAAAAACCTGGTCATAAATTTTAAAGACTCCTTACTAAAGAACACCACCTATGTGATCAACTTTGGTAAGGCCATTGCCGATGTTAACGAAAGTAACGTCTTAAAAAACTTTACTTATGTTTTTTCTACCGGCACCCATATCGACTCATTGAGCATTAGTGGATCGGTGATCAACAGTATTACCCAGGCAAAGGAGAAAGATGCAACGGTAATGCTTTTCCCCTTAAAACAAGACTCTTTACTTTTTGGAAAAAAGAAACCGGCGATTTTCGCAACGACAGATTCGGCAGGTAATTTTTCTTTAAACAACTTGCGCGAAGACACCTACCGTATTTACGCCTTAAAAGAAGCAAGTGCAGACAAGATCTATAACGACGATCAGGAATTGATCGGCTTTTTAAAAACTCCGATAAAAGTTGATAAGGATACATCGGCCGTTCAGTTAAAACTGTTTAAGCAAACTGCCGAAAAGTTCAGGTTGCTTTCACAAAAACGTTTCGATCCGGATGGTAAGATCACCTTCGTTTTTAATAAGCCCGTACAAAAACCCTCTTTAAAAATTATTTACCCTGCGGCTTTCGATAATCAAAAAATAGTACAAATAAGCAATACGAAAGATACCGCCCTCCTGTTTATGCGCAACATGGATTTCGACTCATTGCGGGTAGCCTTGTATGATAACAACAAACCATTAGATAGCGCAAGCTTTATAAAAGGCCGTAAAGAAGCCTTTACACACAACATCACTTTTAAATACAATATCAACCGTGATAACAAATTGCGGCCCGGCAGCGACCTGATTGTAACGGCTAACTTCCCGCTGGATAGCTACAACACTTCATTGATCTCGCTTAAAGAAGATTCGGTAGAACTAAACAATTTGACTTTCGAAAAAGACACAACGAATGCAAACGCATTCATCATCCGCAATCGGTATCGGGCAAAAAGTAAATACGAGTTGGTTTTAAATGAAGGCGCGGTTACAGATATTTACGGCGGCAAAAATAAACGGCAGGGCATCCGCTTTGAAGGTGATAAAACCGAAAACTATAGCATCCTTACCTTAAAGGTAACCGTACCGGATGCTACCAAACAATATGTAGTTGAAATTCTCAACGAACAGAAAAATGTGATGCGCAGCGATGTGATCACTAAAAGTACATCGTTAGTGTACAAAAATTACCTCACGGGCAAATACAATTTAAGGGTGATTTACGATGATAATAAAAACGGACGATGGGATAGTGGCAACGTGCGGCTGAAAACCTATCCCGAAAATATATATCCGGGTGATAAAGAAATTACCCTGCGCCCCAACTGGGATGCGGAAGAAACCCTGGATATCCCAAAAGAAGTAGTTACCCCGTAAACCAGCCCGAATACATGATGTAGTTTTGCGGTAACTTATTCAATAAAGCCTTTTGCTCATCCGTTAAAGGCTTTATTTTTTTAGCCGGGCTGCCGGCATATAGGTAACCTGATTCGCATACGGTCCGCTCCAGTACTACAGACCCTGCCCCTATGATCACGTAAGGCTCCACTACCGCATCATCCATAACTATTGCGCCCATTCCTATTAAAACATGATCATGCAGTGTACAGCCATGCACAATGGCATTGTGGCCGATAGATACATTATTACCTATATTAGTAGGTGCCTTTAAGTAAGTAGCATGGATGCAGGCCCCATCCTGGATATTAGTGTTATTGCCTATTTTGATATAATGTACATCCCCACGGATTACGGCATTAAACCAAACCGAGCAATTATCGCCCATTATCACATCGCCAACGATGGTAGCATTCGGGGCGATAAAACAATCGCTGCCCCATTGGGGTGATTTATCTTTTACGGGAAGAATAACCATTTATTTAGTGATTGAGTAAATGACTGATTGAGTGATTAAAATATTTATTAGTTTTGGCAATAATATAAGCGAAAATAGCTCAGTTGGTAGAGCATCAGTTTCCCAAACTGAAGGTCGCGGGTTCGAATCCCGTTTTTCGCTCTGAACTTCCCACCGTACTAACTTCCACCGCGTCATTGCGAGGTACGAAGCAATCTCCCAATACGCAAAGCTACGCTATCAAAGTTTCATAAAGGTCATCCCAGTTTGGATTGATCGCACTTATCAATTACCTTTTATATTCTCTGCTACAGCCTTTAATTCTCTGCTCTTCCGTAATTGCTTCTTCTATAAACGAGAAATTCACGAAGTAAACTAACTTATACATTTATATTTAGCCGTAAAACTATTCGGATAAACATTATTTTTATGTTGCCATATCCTGTTCACCAATTCAGAAGTAACACCAGTATATAATACGTTATGATATCGGTTAGTCATTATATAAACGCTTCCGCCTTGAGAGAATATCTTATTCATAACTTATGTATCTGGAGATTGCTTCGTACCTCGCAATGACGCGCTTCTTTTAAATCCGAAATTGAAAATTCGAAATCCGAAATCAAAAAACCGTATCCTCCAACATGTCCGCATGCTCCGGGTAATCCGTTGTATAATGCAGCCCCCTGCTTTCGTGCCGCGCCATAGCGGATTTTACCACTAAGTAGCTTACCTGTATCAAATTACGCAGCTCGCAAAGCTTAACGGACAGTTTGGTTTGCTTGTAGAACGATTCCGTCTCCTCGTGTAGTAAACCGAGACGGCGCATTGCACGTTCCAGCCTGAAATCGGACCGTACAATGCCCACATAATCATTCATCAGTTTCTGCATTTCGCGGATGTTGTGGGTAACCAGGATATCTTCGTTAGAAAGCTTTACACCATGCTCGTTCCAATCGGGAATATTGGCGGGGATCTCGAAATCAGTAAACTGAACGACAGCATCCTCGTAAATGCGGTGAGCAAATACTAAAGCCTCTAATAAGGAATTGGATGCCAATCGGTTAGCGCCATGCAAACCTGTTGATGAACACTCTCCACAGGCATATAAACGACTGATGGACGATCTCCCGACATGATCTACCAATACACCACCGCACATGTAATGGCAAGCCGGTGCAACGGGGATCATGTCTTTGGTCATATCCAAACCAATTTCAAAACACTTGGCGTAAATGTTGGGGAAATGTTCTAAAATCTCTTGCTTCTTTTTGTGGCGAATATCCAGGTAAACAAAATCTTCACCCGATTTTTTGATCTCGGCATCAATGGCACGGGCAACAATATCACGCGGCGCTAATGATCTGCGCTCGTCATACTCCTGCATAAATTCTTCGCCGTTGGTACGCTTTAATATGCCCCCCATACCACGTACGGCCTCAGAGATCAGGAACGAAGGATACTCACCGGGATTATATAAGGCCGTTGGGTGGAACTGGATAAACTCCATATTACGCACCTTGCCTTTAGCACGATAAACCATCGCCACACCATCACCGGTGGCAATAGTAGGATTGGTAGTAACCGAGTAGATGTGACCCGCACCACCCGAAGCCATAACGGTTACTTTTGACAAGATCTTCTCAACCTGGCTATTCTCGGTATTAAAAGCGTAGATGCCATAACATTTAATATCCTTGGTTGATTTATCTACAAATTCCCCCAAATGGTGCTGGGTGATCAGATCGACTGCGAAATAATGCGTTAATATTTCAATATTCGGTTCCCGGTGGATCTCTTCTAAAAGCGACCTTTCAATTTCAAACCCCGTAATATCCTTATAATGCAACACCCTGAATTCGGAGTGGCCACCCTCTTTGGCCAGGTCATAAATTCCTTCATTGTTCTTGTCAAAATTGGTTCCGTATTCAATAATTTCCCTGATCCTGTCAGGGCCTTCTTTAACAACCGCTTCTACAACTTCCTTGTCGCAAAGGCCGTCACCGGCAATTAGCGTGTCATTTATATGTTTTTCGAACGAATCTTCCTTTTTATCAACAACTACGGCAACACCGCCCTGGGCATACTTAGTGTTACTTTCGTCTTCGTTAGCCTTGGTAACTATCAGTACCCTACCGTGCTTTGCAGCCTTTAGTGCAAAACTCAAGCCGGCAATGCCTGATCCTACTACAAGGAATTCAACAGTTTTAGTCATGTTTGGATGTATATTGTGTAAAATTAGGCTTTATGTTAATAACCGGTATAAAACATGTTAATTTAATGTAAGTAAAAACTTAACAAATAAACATAGTGTGAACAACTCTGAATTTTCGGGATTTTACATTTACTTTTGAGCGATTTGTAAGACGTTTTACCTGCGAAACTAACATTTTATCGGGCAGGTAATTATTAACAAATAACTTTTAAAAGAAAATGTTGTTTGTCATATAAATCTTAAAATCAGCATTATAAAAAATAAAAGGTAGTTGATAACTGTTAACAAGTATTGATAAACAATATTTACACCATTTATAATTACAACTTTTAAACATAACTAACACCTTAATAACAATAGTTTTATTTATATATATAAAAAGAGTTATTATTAATTGAAATGTGGAATGGATATCTTCGAAGAAATAAAAGTGAAGGGTTTTGTTGACGAGCACATCGATCCGTCGCTTGACCTTTTTGCTGAAATAGAAAAAATTAAAAAAGAAAAAAATGCTGTCATACTGGCTCACTATTACCAGGAAGGAGATATTCAGGACATTGCCGATTATATTGGCGATAGCCTTGGCCTATCTCAGCAGGCAGCTAAAACAAATGCGGATATCATTGTTTTTGCCGGGGTACATTTCATGGCCGAAACAGCAAAAATTTTATCGCCCAACAAGAAAGTTTTGCTACCGGATCTGAAGGCAGGCTGCTCATTAGCCGACAGCTGCCCGCCGCATTTATTCAGGAAATTCAAAGAAAATTACCCCGACCATTTGGTAATTACTTACGTAAATTGTACGGCTGAGCTGAAGGCTTTAAGTGATATTGTTTGTACCAGCAGCAACGCGGTACAGATAGTGGAAAGCTTACCAAAAGAGCAGAAGATCATCTTTGGCCCGGATAGAAATTTAGGTGCCTGGGTGGCTAAAAAAACAGGCCGCGACCTGGTGTTGTGGAATGGTGCATGTATGGTGCACGAGATCTTTAGCCGGGAGAAAATTACCAAACTGAAAGAACGTTACCCAAATGCGAAGATACTGGCGCACCCTGAATGTGAGGAAGTTATCTTACAGATGGCAGACTATATAGGATCGACCACCGGTATTTTAAAATACGCCACCAACAGCCCTGAAAAGGAATTTATAGTGGCAACAGAAGCGGGTATATTGCACCAGATGCAAAAGGATAACCCGGGTAAAACGTTCATCCCTGCGCCTCCAAATAATACCTGTGCCTGCAACGATTGCCCGCACATGAAACGTAATACGCTGGAGAAATTATACCTGTGCCTAAAGAATGAATTGCCCGAAATTGAAGTGCTGGCACACATCATTGAAAGGGCCGTAAAACCTATTGAAAGGATGCTGGAGATCTCGGCGAGTTTGGGGTTGTAAAGGTTTAGGATTCATTTACCGCGTATTCAACTGTTTTTATGTTGTTACCGGAGAAACTAAAACGAATTGATTCCCCTTGTTCAATTCCTGATGAATCAGTTATAATTACGAACACACCGTTTTGGTCCTTTTCTGCAAATGACTTAGGAAAATATCTTTTTATCAAATCTGCCGAACTACCAACGGAAAAAGGTTTAGATATTGTTTTATTGATCAAAAACGAGAAAGAAGCACCCTTTCCTGTAATATTAATAAACTCGAGTGAACCCATTACTGTAGAGACTTCAAAACCTTTGTAATAATAAGTTTTCACTTTATTTGTTCCGGCAGTTTCCCACGGCTTTTTTGAAATTTTAATAGGATGGCCCAACAAACTGATTATAGTTCGATCATTTAGTGAAGAAAATTTCACTTGTTTGCCTTTAAAAGTCAAATACAGTTGATTAAACTTTAATAATTCTGTTTTGGTTTGTGAGAATGCTGTACTAAAAAGTACAAGTGTTAAAAATAAAAAAATGGATATTTTTTTCATGGTTAATTATTAAAAGCGTCATTGCGAGGTACGAAGCAATCTTACGGCTATACATATCCATTTAGCTTGTGTAGAGATTGCTTCGTACCTCGCAATGACGCGTGGGTAAGTTATTTGATCCTTTACTTACAAAGCGTCCTTTTTAATTTCTACCGCATCCTGTACAGATTGCGGCAGGTTAGAGAATAAATTGTAACCGGTGGCTTTTTCAATGTCGCGTACAGTTACACGGTAGCTTTTCCAGTCGGTACTGGTGGTGTTGATATTTGGGGTATTTACCGCAATTACCCGTGTCGATGAAGATACCCGGTTTAAATCACTATCGCCAACAGGTACTATAACGGCTACTTTCCAAACGTTACTTGGCACGGTAATATGGTCGCTGTTAATTTTCATAACCGTGCCCTTTGAACCTGTACCCCCTGTGCCGTAAGCACCCATTATAATGTAAACCTCGTTACCTGCAACTACTTGCTCACGCAGATAATTTTCCATATTAGCCCAGGTTTGCTGGTTATTGTTTGGTGCCTGCGGTATCATATTGGTCATCAGGAAGGTAGCTGAATTGGCATTGGCCGAACTGGTTCTGTCTGCAGAAGGGCAGTTATGCCCCCTGTCAAAACCAGATCCTGAATAACTGTTACTTTCCACATGATAAAAGCTGCTTGCCAAACCGGCAAAACCTGCGAAGTTATCTAACCTTGGGCTTGCGTTGGTAATATTGGAAGCATCTAAATGCCAGCTTACCCAGTTTGGTGTACCGCGGTTGCTGCTGTACGATTCTACATAGTAGGCCTGATCGATCAGGTAGTTATCTGTCATGACAATGGCAGGTTGTGCGCCGCTTGGATTACCAAATAAAAGGTTGCTGTTGTCGCCGTTTACAGGTTGTGCATCTGCACCCGCTGTAACACCACGTTCGGCAGCTGGTGTACCCGATGTGTTAGTGGTATCGGCACCGCTAACATCGGTTGCGCCACCCACTACAATACCCGCATCACCCGTACCTTTGAAAGTGATATCATCTATATTGATACGGGTAGTAGCTGTTCCAATTTTTTTGAACTGAAAACGTACCTTTTTGGTGGTTGTAACCTTAAACGAATCGGCAACCAGCGTAGTATTAGTTTCGTTAAAATCATTACCTAACTGGGTAAATGTTTTACCGCTATCAACCGACATAAATAATTGCCAGCCCGATGCTGCATCTGTACCATATTTACCATGCTTAAAGCTAATTTGGGTTACACCTGCCACGTCAAATTTCATAGTCAAATCACCTGCTCTTAAACGAACTGATTTTGCACCATTTTTCAGGTCGGCTGCCAGGTTACCGATAAGGCCATCATTAAAACTCCATATCCCGGTATTTAATTGTACATCAGCAATTGCATAAGCTGCTTTTGTACCGTTTTCAAAACTTTCTGTAATAGCGTATGGCTTAGGTGGTTCTACCGGGGGGGCCGGGTCAACGGTTATGCCGCTTCTGAAATCTTTTTTACAACCTGCAACAACAAGCAGGGCAAAACTCAAATAGATAAGTAATTTTCTGTTTTTCATATAATTATATTTACAAAGGCAAAAATACTACCTGCGGGTTAACTTAATGTTAATTTGTTTGATGTATGATAAATATTACAAGAATGTCTTAACAATTAGGCGGCATAAATCACAGGCCAACTAATTGCTTAAGCTTTTGTATTTTTGTATGATTTTGGATTAAAGCGGAGAAATTTGTGTAATCGCAATAATCGGTGAAACAACAACAATATGTTCGAGAACGAAGAAAAGACCAATATTGAAAATTTAGGGGAATTCGGTTTAATAGACCACCTCACTAAAAATATAGTAATTACCCAGAAAAGTACTGTTAAAGGCGTGGGTGATGATGCCGCCGTATTAGATTTTGCCGGTAAAAAAACCCTCATCTCTACCGATATGCTGTTAGAGGGCATTCATTTCGACCTGGCCTATACACCATTAAAGCACCTTGGTTACAAAGCCGTACAGGTAAACCTGAGTGATATTTATGCCATGAACGGTACGGCTACGCAGATCACGGTTTCTATCGGCATGAGCAGTAAATTCCCGTTGGAAGCTATTGAAGAACTATACGAAGGCATTTACCTGGCTTGCGGCAACTACAATGTAGATATTGTGGGTGGCGATACCACAGCATCCAAACAAGGGTTAGTGATCAGCATTACTTCGATCGGTTATGCGGATGAAAAAGATATCGTGTACCGTAATGGTGCCGAAGAGGGTGATCTGATCTGCGTATCGGGTGACTTAGGCGGAGCCTATACCGGTTTGCAGTTACTGGAACGCGAAAAGCTGGTTTATATTGAAAACCCCAATATTCAACCTGACCTGGAAGGCAAAGATTATATTGTGGAGCGCCAGTTAAAACCCGAAGCGCGTAAAGATATTATCGATTTGTTAAAGGAACTGGAGGTTAAACCAACTGCGATGATCGATGTGTCTGACGGATTGGCATCAGAGGTGCTGCACATTTGTAAGCAAAGCAATAAAGGCTGTAAGTTATACGAGGAGAAGATCCCTATTGACCCGATGACCTACGATACTGCCCGGGAGTTTAATTTGGACCCGACAGTGTGTGCCCTAAGTGGTGGCGAAGACTACGAGCTGTTATTTACCGTTAAACAAGCCGACTACGACAAAATTAAGTTCAAACTGGACTTTACCATCATCGGCTACATTACAGAGCCTAACGAGGGCTGCAGCCTCATCACCAAATCGGGCAACCAGCACGAATTAAAGGCACAGGGGTGGAATGCGTTTAAATCCGGGCAATAAAATTAAGTGTCATTGCGAGCGATAGCGTGGCAATCTTATAAGAATAGCTATCAAATAGGCAAATCCATCGATAGAAAATTAAAAATTAAAAATTTAGAGAAGAAAGGTTCGTTAGCTAAATTGCTTGTCCGCTGAGATTGCCGCGCTATCGCTCGCAATGACATGCTTTTTAAAAGTACTATCCTCTTTTTACCGTTTAGTCCTCCCCCAGATACTTTTGATCCAGTTGCTTATTTGCCTTAGCACCTAAGTTTTTGAGCTTTTCGGCAGTAATGGTAAGGTTGCCGCTGCCGGTAGCCAGTTTGCTAAAAGCATTATTATAGGCCGTTTGCGATTGGTTGATGTTTTTGCCGATACCTTCCATATCGGCCATAAAGCCCACAAATTTATCGTACATAGTACCGCTAAGTCGGGCTATCTCCAACACGTTACGATTTTGGCGTTCCTGTTTCCAAATGCTGGCGATAGTACGCAGGGTGGCCAGTAAGGTACTCGGGCTTACAATAACCACGTGTTTATCCCAGGCATCGCTGAACAGGTCGGCATCAAGTTGTACGGCAAAACTGAAAGACGATTCTATCGGTACAAAAAGCAATACAAAATCGGGCGAGTTTACCCCATGCAGGTCATGATAATTTTTGGACGATAAGCCATGCACATGCCCGCGGATAGATTCGACATGCGCTTTGGAGAATAGCTTGCGTTCTTCATCGGTCTCGCAATTAACCAACCGCTCATAAGCGATCAACGATACCTTTGAATCGATGATCAAATGCTTTTCGTCGGGCAGATCAATGATCACATCGGGCTGCAGCCTGCCCCCGTCAACGCCGTTCAGGCTTACCTGCATGCGGTACTCGCGGTCGCGCACCAGGCCACTACGTTCTAAAACCTTTTCCAGGATCACCTCGCCCCAGTTGCCTTGCTTTTTATTGTCTCCTTTTAAGGCTTTGGTCAGGTTGGATGCCTCAGTACTGATCAGCTGGTTCAATTCCATCAGTTTGCCTATTTCGCCGCGTAAAACATGGCGCTCTGCCGCTTCGGTGTTGTAAACTTTTTCTACCTTTTCTTCAAAGGCTTTAATGTTTTCCTTTAACGGGTTCAGTATGGTATCAATGCTTAAGCGGTTTACATCTGTAAACTCCTTCGATTTTTCTTTCAGTAGCTTTTCAGCCACGTTCTCAAATTCCCGCTGAAAGTGCTGGCGGGTTTGTTCTATCTCGGTTTTTTGCTCGTTCAATTTTTCCTGCTGGGCCTTAAAAAATGAGCGGGACGACTCTAAAGATTGATTGGCCTGAGCCAGTTGGCCGCGCACATCAAAAAGCTCGTCTATTAACCGCGACTGCTCTTCTTTTAAATGGAGGGTGATACTTTCCTTTTCGCGCTGTGAACCGGCAGCCCGCTCTTCTGCCTTAGCGACGGAGATCTTTAACGAACCGTTTTCTGCTTTGACCAAATTAAACTCATCCACAGAAATACCCGACGCCTTGGGTCGTTTGATGAATAAGAAAACGGCGACAAGCAGTATAAAAAAACTTGCAATAATTAATAGCGTAGCTGCATCCATTTGATAAAAAAATTAGCAAAACGAATGTAGCAAATTTAATAATGCTAAAAAATTAATTACTATTACGGCGTAGTTTTCAACGTATCCTTTGGTGCATTGGTGGTACCCTGGCCTTGTCCGCTGCTATCTTTTCCGCCGGTTTCGGTTGGGGTTGGTTTTATTTTGGCACTGTCTGCCGGGCCTTCGTTACCCACATGCACCTGGCCGGAATCTGCCGAGTTAGTTTCAGTTTTTTTGCCCTTGCATGCGCTGAAGGTAATGGCCGCAGCAGCAGTAAGCAGGCAGATAAATATTTTTTTCATGATGCCTGTTATTTAGGGTTTGTTTTTGGCGTATCTACAGTTGGTGTGGCGGTTCCCTTACCATTGCTGCTGGTATCGGTACCTGCGGTGCCTCTTTGTACTGCTGTGCTTGATGAAGCTGCTGCGGTGGTATCCGCAGCGCCTGAGCTGCCTACATTGGTTTCACCAGAGTCGGCTTTATCGCCGCCTGTTTTGTTGTTACCGGTACAGGCAGATACGGAAATGATGGCGATGGTTGCCGTATAAACAAATAACTTTTTCATCAATTAATTTTTTGTTGGTATACTTAAAGTACAATCAGCATATTTACATGTTTAAATTATTTCAAAATAAACCAATTATGAAGTACCTGTATATTTTTATGGCACTGGTTGCCGGCTTTACCATATCGTCATGTTCTAAAGGGGGCGATGCTACGCCGTTTGTACATAATATAAGGTTTCAGGCGACCGGCACAGCAGCCATTACGCCATTGGTATCTGTCATGAAATCATCTGCTGTAACTTCCACTACGCTCGATACCAAAACCGTTGCTACGGGCACGGCCTATGATTTCACATCTGCTTTTACGGCGGGTGATGTAGTGCATTTCGAAATTCAAACAATGACAGAAAATTCGATATCCTACACCATTAGTGACAACGGCACTGTAGTAGCACAGGTAACCGGCAAAGAGCAGGGATCTTTCAGTAAAATAACGCTGGATTTCCCGGTAAATTAATTGCTGTATTTAGCGCATAAGGTAAGATATCTAAAGCTTACTGCGCTTTTTCTACCCTCAAACCCACATCGCTTACCTCATGCAGGGGGTTGTCACGCATGTTTTGTTCAATCTCGAAATGGTAGGTGCCTTTTGCAGGGAATTTATATTGCCTGCGTAGCGGTAGTTGAAAGCTATACAGGTTACCACTGCCGCTGCCCAGCCATTCCCCATCAGGGTTGGCCAGCATTTTTTGGTAGCGGGTGGTCGCTTTTTTATTGAGGTGCGTTTGTGATACTAAAAAGTAAATATTGGCGTACCTGTAGCCACCGCCCACCCTTAAATTTAGGTACAAATTATAGGGGATGGTTTCGTCATCAATTTTAACATCAAACTTAATGCGGTTAACATAGGCCCAGTTATGGTTGGGGATCTCCGTATTCCGGTCCATTACAGCACCGGGATCTGTACAGCCCTGTGCCGATAGCAGCACAAGTGTAATTAAGCCGCCAAAAATAAGTTTAAACGCACGCATTTATTCCGGTTTTGCAGGGTTATCGTTATTGCGGTTAGGGTTAGGGCGACGGTTATTATTGCGCCTGTTATTATTGCGGTTGCCGCTACCTTCGGGCCTTGGGCCCGTTTGTTCACCACCTTCAGTGCGCGGCCCTTGCTGTTGTTGCGGTCGGTTACCCCTATCTTGGCGCGGCTGCCCACCCTCTGGCCTTGAGCCTTGCTGGCGGTTACTACGCTCTTGCCTTGGCTGCGCATCGGGGTTTTGGCCTTGCTGTTGTTGCTGGCGGTTACCTTCGGGTCGCGGCTGTGTGCCTTCCGTACGAGCGGCTGTCTGTGCGCCGTCGGGCCTGTTGCCGCCTTGTTTATTGCGGTTTTTGTTGTTCTTGTTTTTATTACGGTTTTGATTGTTCTGGTTGCGTCGCTCATCCAAACGGGTTAAGCTATCCTGGCCAACAACATTCTCATAATCCAATACTTTTACCGGCTTGGTTTCTATTTCCATCACCTCACCCAAATCCGGCGGGATAATGCCCTCGCGGTTCATTTGCTGTATCTCTTTCACCTTGGCAATTGGCATAGGTACCCATGCCTCATCGCGCGGATAGCTAAACCACATGATCTTTTTAAAGATGTCGGTCTTTTGCAAACGGGCGTCGCCTTTTTCGGTCTTTAAGTAATTTACATTATCAGGGATGTGTTTTAAAGCATCCATGTAAGTATCCAGCTCGTAGTTTAAACAGCACTTTAATTTACCGCACTGGCCGGCCAGTTTAAGCGTGTTTAAGGAGAGGTTTTGATAACGTGCGGCAGACGTAGACACCGTTTTAAAATCGGTTAGCCAAGTGCTGCAACACAGTTCGCGGCCGCATGAGCCTATACCGCCTAAGCGGCTGGCTTCCTGGCGCATCCCAATCTGGCGCATCTCTATCCTGATACGGAACGACTCGGCCATTTTTTTGATCAACTCGCGGAAATCCACACGGCCTTCGGCAGTATAATAAAAGGTGGCTTTGGTTTTATCGCCCTGATAATCTACATCGCTGATCTTCATGCTTAAATTAAGCTCTAAAGCCAGCGTGCGCGATTTATGCATGGTTTCCCATTCCATATCCTTGGCCAGTTTCCATTTGTCTACATCGGCCACGGTGGCGCGGCGGTAGATCTTTTTCACAACATCGGCTTCCTTTACATGGCGCTTGGTCATTTGCATGCGCACCAATTCGCCGGTGATAGAAACGTGGCCAATATCATAGCCGCCGGTAGTGGTTTCTACCGCTACCAGGTCGCCTGCTTCCAGGTAAATATTGTCGGTGTTATGATAAAACTCTTTTCTCGATCCCTTAAACTTAACCTCGATTATCGAAAAGGGCTTATAATTAGTTGGCATATCCATGTGTGACAGCCAATCGTAAACATCCAGTTTGCTGCAACCATTTGTAAGGCATGAGCCGTTACTTTTGCAGCCTGCAGGTGAGCAACCGCCCCCTATTGAGCAACTTCCGCATCCCATAATTTAATTCGGTATATAATGATTCCCCGCAGGGACGATTTTCAAATTTAGTACTTTTATAATCTGTAAAGATACGTCTAAAAACAAGATTTTAGGGTTCGCATTTCTTTCTATATGATAATGAGCCTTTTCCAGCTCGTTGATAAGGGTTTGCGCCTGCGGAATGCTCATCACTGCCGACATTTTCCTGGCCGTTTCCAGTTCCCGCTCGGGTAGTTTTACGATCTTTTCTGCCCCCGACAAAATCAGGCAGCATTCCCGTAAAAAGCTGGTGCCATAGCGTAAAAAATTCTTTTGATTTTCGCGGCCCATTTTGGCTGCCTGGTCAACAAAAGGCAAAACCAGTAAGCCCTTGTTAGAAAAACACATCCGTAGCCAGTCTACAAAAAGCGCATGATAACTTTTGGTATCATGCTGTAACATGCTCAACGCTTCGGTCATGTTACCATTGCTCAGGTAGGCGATCTCTGAAGCTGCCGTATCCGTTTGGTTGTGGTGGCTAACCAGTTCGCCTTTAATATCCTCGTAGTTTAAACAGGGGATCTTGATCAATTGCGTGCGCGATAAAATGGTATTCAGGATCTGGTCCTGGTTTTGGGCCACTAATAAAAACAGCGTATTTGGCTGCGGTTCTTCTATGACCTTAAGCAATGCGTTCCCCTGTTTATCCAGGTATTCGGGCAGCCAGAGGATGAGCACCTTATAAACGGATTCGAAAGGTTTAAAGCTGAGTTTTTTGATGATCTGGTGGCACTCGTTAATATTGATGTTTGCCTGCTTGTTTCCCGAGTCTACATAACCCCGCCATATATCTAAACTGAGGTATGGGTTGGTACCAAAGGCATCGCGCCATTGTTCAATAAAATCGATAGAGGCCTCTTTGGGGGTGCCAAAGGTGGGGTAAGAAAAATGCAAATCGGGGTGCATCAGTTTCTGGTACTTGCGGCATGATGAACACACCCCGCATGAATCGTCGGGCTGTTTATCCTCGCAGCTTAAATATTGCGCATAGGCGACAGCTAAAGCCAGGCTGCCGCTGCCTTCGGGGCCTAAAAACAACTGGGCATGGCTCACCCTGTTCTCATTAACCGAGGTAATGAGTCGTTGCTTTGTAGCCTGTTGCCCTATGATACTCTTAAACTGCATTCGGTGCAAAATAGGAAATAGATATGAGATGTGAGATAGGAGATGTGAGACATTGCCTGATTCGACTATCTTTGAACTATATAATATTAATAATACAATGCAACGTGCCCTGTTTTATTCTCACATCTCCTATCTCTTACCTTACATCTTATGAGAATAATGGCTTTCGATTATGGCACCAAGCGCATTGGCATTGCGGTTACCGACCCCATGCAGATCATCGCCACCGGGCTGGATACCATTCACCCGCTAAAGATCATCGATTACCTGAAAAAGTATATGGAAACCGAGCCCGTGGAGCGCTTTGTGGTGGGTGAACCCAAACAGATGGATAACACCCCCTCCCAATCGGCCATGCATGTAAAAGGCTTTGCCAATACCTTAAAGAAAACCTTTCCGGATATACCGGTAGAAATGTTTGATGAGCGCTTTACCTCGAAAATGGCATCGGCAACCATCGCCCAAAGTGGCATGGGCAAAAAAGCCCGGCAGAATAAGGAACTGGTAGATACCATATCGGCGGTGATATTGCTGCAGAGCTGGATGAGCCGTCTGAACCGTTGATTTTGTCTGATTAAATGATTTCGCTGATATTTCAGTGGTTAAATGTCAGAACCGCTGATTTGAATGATTAAATGATTTCGTTGATGATTTTATGCTTATAGTTATATGAAAGAACTTGTAAATAACGCTTACCAGCATTCGGATATTACGGCTAAGATTATAGGTTGTGCAATGAAAGTACACAGCACTTTAGGCAATGGATTCCAAGAAGTGATATATCAACGTGCGCTTGCAATTGAAATGGATAAGTGGGGGTTGCTGTTTTCCCGTGAGTTAGAAATGGAAATTTATTATGATAATGTAAACATAGGTACCAGGCGTGTTGATTTTTTGGTGGAGAGTAAAATAATGGTAGAACTAAAGGCTTTATCTAAATTAGAGGATGTTCATTTAGCGCAAGCATTAAACTATTTAGAAGCGGATAAATTAGGTACAGGGTTACTTATTAACTTCGGGGCAAAGAGCTTAGACTTTAAACGTGTAACCAACTAATACAAGTTAAATCGATTAAATAAGACTCCGGATCAATGATGTAAATCTTAGCCAAAAATCAGCGAAATCACTTAATCATTCAAATCTGCTGTTCAGACATTGTTCATCAACGAAATCATTTAATCATTCAAATCAACGGTTCAGAAATATGGAAATTTTAGATCCTGCATTACAGTCCTATCTTGACACCCACACCGATGCCGAGCCGGATGGCCTGCAAAAGATCAACCGCGATACTCATTTAAAGGTATTAAAACCCAATATGCTGAGCGGCCATTACCAGGGCAGGGTACTGAGCATGCTGAGTAAAATGGTACAGCCCAAACTTATTTTAGAGATAGGCACGTTTACCGGCTACTCGGCTATTTGCCTGGCCGAAGGTTTAGTGGAAGGGGGCGTTTTGCATACCATAGAAGTGAACGGCGAAATGGAAGAAATGCTTAATTCACATTTTAAGCTCACAAATGTGGAAAAAAAAATCAAGCTGCATATCGGCCCCGCAGATAGCGTATTGGCTGATTTTGAGGCCGATAATTTCGATTTGGTTTTTATAGATGCGGATAAACGAAATAATTTAGCTTACTTTGAGTTAGTATTACACAAGGTAAGACCCGGTGGGTTAATAATAATTGATAATGTTTTGTGGAAAGGGAAAGTGTATGATGGCTCCCAAAAAGATGCCGATACCGAAAGTTTTCGCAAACTAAATGACCACATAGCCGTTAACAAACAGGTTGAAAAGTTAATTCTGCCCGTTCGTGATGGACTGTTGATCATCAGAAAAAAGTAAATTATGAAGAAACTCTTTACTGTTACACTACTTGTAGTGACTGCTTTCATAGCAACAACTACAGCCGTATCGGCACAAAGCGCATCACAATCTTATATCGAGAAGTTCAAAGATAATGCCATTCGTATCATGCACGAAACAGGTGTGCCTGCAAGTATTATTTTAGGTGTAGCCATGCATGAAAGCGGCAGCGGCAAAAGTGCCATAGCACAAAACCTCAATAACCAGTTTGGAGTAAAAGGTGGAGGCGGTGCAGTTTATTATAGACACAATAAAAAGGTTAAATCGTCATACAGGCGCTACGAGAGCGTTTTAGACTCGTTTAACGATTTTGCCCGTATCATGACCCAGCGCAAGCAATTTAGCCACCTGGCTGATCAACTAAGCAGTTACGATTATAAAGGCTGGGCAAAAGGTATACAGCGCAGCGGCTACGCCAGCAGCAAAAAATGGTCGGCACAGGTATTAGGCATTATCAACAAGTATGACCTGGACGAGCTTGATAAGGCTCCCGAGCAAAAAGAACTGGCGGAAGCCAACTAATCTACAAAACTTATAAGTCGCTCATTGGCCTGCCGCGTTATCCGTATGCGTAAACTGTCGCTGTTATTAATCTCTTTAACTATTTTTACATCGTGCTCTGCACATAAAGGGGCTATCAGCAATAGTAGGGCGCGCAAAAATAACCAGGGTATTCAACGTCGTAATAAAGCAGCGGTGGCTTCGCACCGGGCATCATCCTCTTTAGAATATATCGAACGCTTTAAAGCTATTGCCATTCAGGAAATGAACAGCTATGGCATCCCGGCGAGTATTACCCTTGCACAGGGGCTTTTTGAAAGCGGCAGCGGCAACAGCGACCTGGCTGTGGTAGCCAATAACCATTTCGGTATCAAATGCGGGCTTAACTGGGCGGGCGAAAGCTATTACAAGAACGACGATAATATTAACGACTGTTTCAGGGTGTATGCTAACCCCGAAGAATCTTTTCGCGACCACTCTGAATTTTTGAAGAAAAAAAATTATGCCCGCCTGTTCGAGCTGGATAAGAACGATTTTAAAGGCTGGGCCTATGGTTTAAAGGCTTGCGGTTATGCAACCAACCCCAAATACCCGCAACTGCTGCTCAATATTATTGATAAGTACGACCTGAGCCAATACGACCGCCCCGAAGGTGAGCTACAGAAGATCAGGCGCGAAGACAGGGTGCTTGCGCAGATCAATGACAATATTGGCAAACCACAGGTGGATAGCATCAGTAAGATCTCGCCCGAGATAAAATCTTACACCATTAAACAAGGCGATACACTATACAACATTTCCAAACGTTTTGGCATTACTGTTGATGAATTAAAGGCGCTGAACAACATGGCCGATAACAGCATCCACATTGGCCAGAAACTGGTTGTGGCTAAGTAAACGTGTTAAATATTGTTAAAGAATAGAGTAAGCCCCCGCCATACCGTAATTTTATGCCCTATCATGAAATTATGGCTTTCCGTATTTTTTTGGCTGATCACTTTTTCCGCTTTTGCACAGCAAAAAGAGGTGAGCGGGATTGTGTTTGATAAAGAAAGTAAAGTACGCATAGCAAAGGTTAATGTTTACAACGTTACCAAAGGTAGTGCGGTTTATAACACCTTTAAAGGCGAGTTTAAAATTCAGGCATCTGTTGGCGATATGCTGATATTCAGCAAGCCCGACCACTTTTCTGATACCGTTAAATTAAAAAGTTTTGCACCGGTTGCCGTTTACCTGCGCCCGCAGGCTATACAGTTACAGCAGGTTACCATACGAGATACCATGCTGAACCCGCAGAGGCGCTACCAGCAAACAAAAAGCGACTACAACCGAATTTACGGATCTATAAGCAGCAGTGAGTTTTTGACAGCATCGCCGGGTGTAGGGGCAGGGATAGGAATTGATGCCTTGTATAATGCCTTTAGCCGCAGCGGCAGAAATGCCGCCCATCTGCGCGAAGTAATTGACCGCGACTACAAGCAAAATGTAATAGATTACCGCTTTAATAAAACCTACGTGGCATCGGTAACCAAACTGATGGAGCCCCAGCTTACAGAGTTTATGCTCAAATACCGGCCGGGCTACTACCAGGTTACCCAGTTTAACGAGTATGAGTTTATAGCAAGTATCCGGACTAATTTACGCCGCTACCTGCGCAACCCACATGCATTTGATTTGCCCGTATTACCCATTATGCCCCTTCCGTCCGAATGAAGTACCCGGTAATAGTGGTGCCGTTTTTAAAAGTAAGCGGTATGGCTTTATTCCCATTTATACTGGTAGGCCGGCGCATCGACATAAACGACCCGGTATTGATCAATCATGAAAAGATCCATCTGCGGCAGCAGGCCGAATTACTGGTGCTTCCGTTTTACCTGTTATACTTAGTGAATTACCTTTTGAATTTGGCTGTGTACCGCAATCGTGAGCAGGCGTATCTGAACATTATCTTTGAGCGCGAGGCTTACCGGCACGAGGCAGACGGCTTATACCTGCAAAGCAGAAAATGGTTTAATTGGCGTAGATACTTTTAGCTTGGTGCTACATTTTAAATTAATGTAAGGAAATAACAGATTTTTACTTTTTATTTGTCGTATGTTAAAAACAGGTGTTAAATTGTTTTTTTTACTGTCGGTTATGTGTGCGCTCCGGGTAAATGCGCAAATTGTCGATACCGTTAAAAAAGACTCTGTAAAGATAGATACCAACCTGCTTAACAAATACCGTTTATACCCGCAACGGAATTCTATCCCGGTAAAAAACATTCAGCTTCAAATTCAGCAAGAGCAGTTGCCCGTTTCCCTGATGGATTATAAAGTAAACTACTGGCGCAAATATATCACCTTTGCCCTCAACTTTAACCAGGCGGCTTTTAGTAACAATTACGCAGCGGGTGGCATAACGTCTGTTGCGCTGGGGTCAAACTTTATTTACCATGTCGAATACAATAAGGCCCCCTTTAGTTATGTATCTGAATTGAATTTGCTTTATGGCAAATCAAAAAACAAGGGGCAGGGTGCCCGCAAAACCAACGACCGGATCTTTTTTGATAATAAGATAGCCTCGCAATTATCTAAACACTGGTTTTTCTTTGGGTCGTTAAGTTTCGAGAGCCAGTTTGATACTGGTTATCAGTACGATGCCAGTAACGTAAACCCGCCGTTGCTCATCTCTAACTTCATGTCGCCGGGTTACCTGACAGAATCTGTGGGTTTTGAGTATAAGCCGGCCAGTTATTTCGATCTGCGTTTAGGTACGGGTACTGCCCGCCAAACCTTTGTGCTCGATACTACTATTTACCGTAACATCCCCGGTAACTATGGGGTAACACCGGGCAAAACCATCCGTACGGATATTGCCTTCCAACTGGTAGCTATTTTTGATAAAGACATTGCCAAAAATATGCACTTTAATGCGCGTTATGATATGTTTGTGCCTTACGGCCAACCCCTTTCATACACCCGCCACCGTGTTGACGCCCTGTTGGCTGCTAAAGTTAACCGTCTCATCAACGTTTCTATCAACGGCACCATGCTGTTTGACAAAAACACATCCAACAGTGTGCAGGGTACGGAAGGCCTTTCATTAGGGGTGCTATATAAGTTCCCATAGCCATCATGTCATTGCGAGCGATAGCGTGGCAATCTCAAAGGACAAGCGAATATGCTAATTGCTACGTCGCTGCTGCTCTTCTCTAACTCTTATGCTTTTTCCTGATATCCTGGTAATCGATATAGTAGAGCACCTTTAGTGAGAAGTTGTTATTCTGCGGTTGGTTAAAGGTATTGTTCAGGTTGTTAAAATAGTTTTGCGTAGCCAGGCCGGTGTTGCTGAATGTCGAATTTTTCCAGGCCACACTTAGTTCGCTGCCGGGGGTAAACTGCCAAACGTACACCATATCAACATTCCAGATGTTTACGTTTTGGTTATTATCGTGGTTAAAATCGGTTGATGTTAATGTCTTTACCAATCCGTTTGAGGCCAGGTTAAAGAATTGCTTGTTATTCAGCTTGCTCCAGTAATGCCTCAAGCGAAGGTTAAGGCCCATAATGCCGCTAAAGGTGTACTTGAGGGTAAAGATATTCTCCACCGTTTTTACATCGCGGAGGGCGAAGATGGGGTTGCCTGCGCCATCCATGGTAGAGTAGCCCAGGTAATTGTTTTTTGGGCTGTAGGTAATATCCTCGCCAAAAGAGAATTTGTTGCTTAGGCGCAGGTTATAAAACCCCTCGATATCGTGCCCGTGCCCGCCAAAGTTATTGGCCACCCATTGGTCCGAATAAAAGAACCCGCCCGACAGGCGCTTGGCGCGGTTGGTGTTCAAATTCCAGTTCAGCACAAAATTCTCGGGCGACCGGTAAACCAGCCCGGCAACGCGGGGCTCATAAAAATCCTGCCCCTGGCGGCGGTAATGCCCGTTAATGTTGATCTGCCAAAAGTTTTTTAACTGCCCAAAGCCGCCAAAATTCTGGTTAAAGTATTGGTAAGATGTTGGGTTAACACGGCGCGAGTAATAAGTGTTAGTCCACACGCCCCATTGGGAGAAATACTTTTTGGGTTTGTAGTTGGTATAACTCAGGTTGAGGTTATGATCTAAAAAGTTATTGTTAAACAGGATGCCCAGATCGTTCGAGTCGTATTTGCTATCTACCAGATCCTGGTAAATGCTCCAGGTAAAATTACCGGACGACCGGCCCCCGCCCACTTCGTAACTGTAGCCTGTTTGTGTAGGTCTGCCAGGGCCGTATAAATTGCTCATTAATGCAAAGCCGCTTAGGTTATAGGTGTTCTTTTTATTGTTAAGGTTATACACCAGCCCGCCTACATCTGCCGAGTAATCTTTACCGAACCGATTCACATTGGTATTGATCAATGTTACTGCCGAGTTATTCTTCAGGTTTTGATCGAACACTAAAATATTATAGTTGGCCAGCGGGCTGGTTTGCACCTGCCTTCGGTTTCCCTGCGCATCTTCAATGGTTGCATACGAGGTATTGGTGATGGCATTGAATAAACCTATCCCCAACCCTTTTGAAGTGCGGCCCGATAGTTTGATGGCGTTAAGCAGCTTGGTTTCGGTGGGGTTACTAATCACTTCTTCGCCTGGCTTAAGGTTAGCATAGGCGGCGCCGGAATTGATAGGCGGCCCACCCACCCTGCGGCTGTAAAACAAATTCCCTTTATTAAACAGTTCGGTACCCTCGGTAAAAAAGGGGCGGTTCTCGTTATACTTTACTTCAAAAGGCGTAAGGTTAAGGATGCGGTTATCAGACTGCACCTGCCCAAAATCGGGTATTAGGGTAAGGTCGAGCGTAAAGCTTTCATTAATGCCGTATTTAACATCCATCCCGCCGTTAAAGGCATTGGAGGTGTTTTTAACTCCGGCGGTATTGTAAGGGTAATGATTAACGTAGGTAGAAAAATAAGGATAAAAGGCCAAACGCACGGGCGGCTCCAGTTTCTCTAACCCGGTTAGTATACCCTCCTGGTTAATAAAACCGTTCATTTTGGGGTCAATCTCATTCCAAAACAGCTGTTGCTGTAAATTCTGGCGCTTGCGGATCAAATTCATCCCCCAGGTTTGCACATCCTTTTTAGCAAAACGCAGGGCCGAATAAGGGATCTTCATCTCTGCCGTCCAGCCCTGTTCATCTATCTTCACCTTGCTTATCCAAACAGCGTTCCAGTTGGGGTCTTCGGTATTGCCGTTAGGGTTTGGGGCGTACTTAGCATCAAACTGGCTGTTGGCGGCGGTAACGAAAAAGCCCGTGCCGTTTATCCCGTCTTTATAAGTATCAAATATGATCCCGATGAAATCGGCATTGCCCACGTTATCACGCGTGGCCAGTTCTTTAGCAACCTTGTCTGCCGATGTTTCATACATGCGGGCGCCAATGTAAATAGAGGTGTTATCGTAAAGGATCTTTACCTCGGTACGCTCCTCGGGTTTTTCATGATGGCCGGCGGTGGGCTGCAGTTCAACAAAGCCGGTAGCGATGGGCACATTTTGCCAAACGGCATCATCTAAGGCGCCATCCATTTTGGGCGGCGTAGTGGTTTTTTGCGCCACAAGTGTTTTCTTTTCCTTTTGAGAAAAAGCGCATAGGGTTATTGCAGAGAATAGTATAGATAGTAAAAGTACTTTCATTAAGGGGGCTAATTGGTTGATAAGATGCGTAAAGTTGGCAAAACGTTACAGAACCAGTTGTTAAATGTTAGTTAACGAGTGTTAAAAAATGTTTTGTGCGAATGATTATTAGCCAAATCGCTTCAAAATCATAACTTTGCCTCCTCGAAAATCAGCGTAAAATAATGTTTGAAAATTTATCGGATAAACTCGACAGGGCCTTTAAGGTACTGAAGGGCCAGGGATCAATTACTGAAATAAACGTGGCCGAAACCATGAAAGAGATTCGCAAAGCTCTTTTGGATGCCGACGTTAACTATAAAACCGCCAAAACCTTTACAGATGATGTAAGGACAAAGGCAATGGGCGAGAATGTATTAAGCGCTATTTCGCCGGGCCAGTTGCTTACCAAGCTCATGAACGATGAGCTGACAGCCCTGATGGGCGGCACCACTGCCGACCTGGAGCTGAAGGCATCGCCCACCATTATCCTGATAGCGGGTTTGAACGGTGCGGGTAAAACTACCTTTACCGGTAAACTGGCTAACTACTTAAAAACACAAAAAGGCAAAAAACCATTATTGGTTGCCGATGATATTTACCGCCCCGCGGCGATTGATCAGCTGGAGGTTTTAGGCCAGCAGGTTGGCATCCCGGTTTACAGTAACCGCGACTCGAAAGACCCCGTTGCCATTGCTTTAGAAGGGATTGCACAAGCTAAGCAGAACGGCAACAACGTGGTGATCATAGATACCGCCGGCCGTTTAGCTATTGACGAGGCCATGATGGTGGAGATAGAAAAGGTGAAGGCAGCTATTAACCCGCACGAGATCCTGTTCGTGGTGGATAGTATGACCGGCCAGGATGCCGTGAACACTGCCAAAGTGTTTAACGACCGGCTTGACTTTACCGGTGTGGTGTTAACCAAGCTGGATGGTGATACCCGTGGTGGTGCTGCGTTATCTATCAAATCGGTAGTGAACAAGCCCATCAAGTTCATTGGTACCGGCGAAAAGATGGAAGCGCTGGACGTTTTCCACCCGGACCGTATGGCCTCGCGTATTTTGGGAATGGGCGATGTGGTATCCCTGGTAGAGCGTGCACAACAGCAGTTTGACGAAAAAGAAGCTGCCGAACTGCAGAAGAAGATCCGTAAGAACAAGTTTGACTTTAACGACTTTTACGGCCAGATACAACAGATCAAAAAAATGGGTAACATGAAAGATCTGATGGGCATGATACCGGGCGTGGGTAAAATGATGAAGGATGTAGAAGTGGGCGACGATGCCTTTAAATCTATCGAGGCCATTATTCAATCGATGACACCGAAGGAAAAGGAAAACCCCGACCTGATTACCCCGAGCCGCCGTAACCGGATAGCTAAAGGGTCGGGCACGGACCTGCAGGAAGTAAACCGCCTCATGAAACAGTTTGACGATATGCGCAAGGTGATGAAACAAATGAGCAACCCCGCCGCCATGGCCAACATGATGCGCCGCATGCCGAAAATGTAGAAAGATAATTAGAGATTTTTAGAGGCCCCGGCAGCAATGCTGGGGCTTTTTTGTGGGCGACACTAAGATGCCAAAGCGTTTTATATGATATTCAAAAAAAACTTCGAAATTTAAACCATGAAAAGAGGATTGTTACTATTTGCACTCATGATACCCATTATACTTTTTGCCCAAACGCAAGAGGTTACAAAGTTGGATCAGTTTGCTAATAATGTCGAAAAGTATCATGTACTTGAAGGTAACAGCGATATTAAAGATGGCGGGTACAAGGCTTATAATGGCGGGAACCTGATGATAGAAGGCTTTTACAAGGATAACTTGAAAGACAGTGTTTGGAAATACTACACGTTTAGTGGCCAAGTTCAATTACAGGGAAGTTTTCAAAACGATAAACGAGTAGGAATTTGGACGGCGTATAGTCGCGGACAAGTGCAGGTGCAATATAACTACACAAAAAACGAGTTGCTGTTTTTTAAACCAACGCCGGTAGATAGCCTAAAAATGTATCCGGTAATTAAAGGTTCGGATACGGTTGAAATGAAATTAGAGCGCTGCCCCGTTTTTTTAGACGGACCAAACAGGCTGTTTTTAAATTTAGCCAAAAGCATAAGATACCCTGTGGCAGCCCGGCAGGCGAATATTCAAGGCGATGTAGTAGTAGCATTTACGATCAATACAGACGGATCTCTTACCAATTTTAAAGTAAAAAAAGGATTAGGCTACGGCCTTGACCAGGAAGCGTTAAAGGCCGTAACCAGCATGGAGGGGAAATGGCTGCCGGGTTTATCAAATGGAATACCAGTTACGGTACAATATCTAATGCCGGTAAAGTTCGCGTTGTCTAACCAGGTTGTTTATAAATAAATCTGTCGACAACAACGTCCCGGCAATGAAAATTTTTCTTTTTTGACGGTGACGCAAAGTAAATCTCTTGTAGTAAATGCCGAACGGCTTACCATAAATACAGCAATAAACTAAAGGTGCTCCTATTTATTATTTCGCTTAATTAAATTATAGGATATATTTATGCCCATGAAAAGGCTTTTGCTGTATTTGGTATTGCTTACACCAGCTATATTATCTGCACAAACAAAACTGGTTACCGATAGAGATGAGGACAATAATATTGTTGAAAAGTACGAGGTGTTAAAAGCCGCGCCAACTATTAAGGATGGGGGGTACAAAAAATACACTTATAGAAATAACGAATTGGTTTGTGAAGGTTTTTACAAAAACGACCAAAGAGATAGCACCTGGAAATATTACGCTTTGCCAAACCAGCTTTCATTAGAAGGGCAATTTCACGCCGACCAACGCACCGGTGTCTGGACAGCCTACAGCCGGGGCATGGAACAAGTAAAATACGACTATACCACTAAACAACTTTTGTTCTTTAAGGCGCCACCGGCAGACAGCCTTAAAGAGTACCGGGTGATTAACGGCGCAGATACGATCATTGCCCATTTAGATCGCTGCCCGGTTTATTTAGATGGCCCGGGTAATATGATAAAGCTATTGGTAAAAAACGTAGTTCCGCGTACGGCCAATTCCGATGAAATCAAGGGAGAAGTGATTATCGCATTTACACTTAACAAAAACGGTAGCCGGACCAATTTAAAGATTAAAAAAGGCATAGGCTTTGGGCTTGACGAGCAGGTGTTTTATGCAGTAGCTAATTTAGACGGCCAATGGCTCCCGGGTATACTAAACAACAAGCCGGTGGCTGTCGAATATCTGGTCCCTGTTAAGTTTAATATTCCTGCCCCGCATGTAATCAGGGTATCAAGAATGATAGGGCAATCTGTGCAATAATCCCTGCCTGGAGCGAGTATGCAGCGGTGAAATAGTTATGGCGTACTCATCACAACGCCAATTATAGTAGAGGTACTAATTTACGTTGTCATTTCGAAACGAGGTACGAGTGAGAAATCTTCTTCGTGATGCAAGGTCTGCTCAAATCTGGCGCACGCTTGCGAAATAATTCACGATTTGCGCAAGGGAATGAACAATAAACATGCCCGCCGCCATTGCTAAAATGCGCGCCACAGACCAAAATGTAAAGAGATAATTAGAGATTTTTAGAGGCACCCTACCCGAAGTCTTTTGTTATATATAACCTGCCATCCGATGTCTTTGACTTCGCGAATACCCTTGCCGCCTAACAATTTTACTAAAATTAATGGTGGCGCTATCGTGTCAGTACCAAAAAAGTAATAACCTGATTATCAGATGTTCATGAATGTTCACGGTGTTCATGGTGTTCATGCGTGAACATGAACACATTTTACCCCCTCATTTCCTCGAAGTAAGTACTATTAAAACCCGTTCGTAAAAAAGATAGTACATCTGCCTAATGCCATAAATTTTTATAAACTTTAGCCTTTCAATCAGTTTTAAAGCTATGATGTTAACCTTACCACGCAAATCCCTATGGGTGGCGCTTGCTCTAACGGCATTTTCGGCACAAGCGCAAAAAAAGCAGCTTACCACCGGGCAAATGCTCAAGAACGAACCGAATAAGATTGTCGCCCCTATCCCCAATATTACCGGTTGGGCCGATAATACACATTACATAAAGGGTGCTGCCGGCCGCCGTGGCGGCAACGGTACCGCGGTTGATGTACTTACCGGTGCCGAAACCCCTTATACGCCACCGCCTGCAAAGGGTACCACCGTATCGGTGCATGATAAAGACATTTACCTGAAAGCGGTTGACGGTACCGAAACCCGCCTAACCAAAACAGTTGATCTGGAGCAAAACCCGCAACTATCGCCCGATGGTAAAATGGTGGCCTATACTTTTGGCGGCAACCTTTACCTGATCGATATCGCCGCAGGCAAAACATCAAAACTAACTACCGATGGTACGGATGTGATCTACAACGGTTACGCCTCATGGGTTTACTACGAAGAGATTTTGGGGCGCCCTACGCAGTACCGGGCTTTTTGGTGGTCGCCGGATAGCAAGCACCTGGCCTGGATGCACTTTAACGATACCAGGGTGCCTATGTTCCCGATCTATAACTCAGAAGGCCAGCACGGCTTTACCGAGCTTACCCGCTACCCGGAGGCTGGAGATCCCAACCCGGAAGTGAAGATGGGCTTCTATTCTATTGCTGATAATAAGATCAGCTGGGCCGATTTCGATGAGAAAGCGGATACTTATTTGGGCACGCCGTTTTGGTCGCCAGATGGCAGTTCGTTGTGGATGCAGTGGATGAACCGCGATCAGAATAACCTGAAGATCTATACGGTTAACCCGACTACGGGTGCCAAGAAGGAGATCTATGACGAAGCGCAAAAAACCTGGCTGGACTGGTTTGATGATATCAACTTCCTTAAAAGCAACCCGGGCTATATCGTAAAGAGCGATAAAAGCGGCTGGATGCAATTATATTGGTATGGTATGGATGGCAAGCTTAAAACGCAGATCACCAAGGGTGATTTTACAGTAACCAACCTTACTTACATCGACGAGAAGAATAAACTGGTATACTTTACCGCCCGTAAAGAGAACTCCGCTCGGGTTGACTTTTATAAGATCGGCTTTACCGGAAAAGGCCTCACCCGCCTAACTACCGGCGAGTATAATCACAATATCAATTTATCGCCGGAAGGCAGTTACTTCACAGATAGCTATTCAAACGTGAGCACCCCAACCAAACTGGCGGTGTATGATAACAAAGGTAAGCTGATCAAAGAAATTGCCGATAGCAAAGGTGCCGAGTATGGCGATTATGAATTAGCTACCACCCAATTGTTGCGCGTTAAAACAGCCGATGGTTTCGATTTGCCGATGACGGTAATGCTGCCAACCAATTTTGATAAAACTAAAAAGTATCCGGTAGTAATCAGCATATACGGCGGACCTAATGCAGGTACCGTGATGGATACATGGCGCTTTAGCGGCCAAAGCCAGTGGTGGGCAAAAGAGGGCATTATACAGGTGGCGTTAGATCACCGTGCCTCGGGCCATTTTGGTAAGGCCGGCCAAAACTATATTTATAAAGACCTGGGCAAATGGGAAATGGCCGACTACATCACGATGGTAAAATACCTGGAAGCCAACTACGGGGTAGACCCGGCAAGGATAATGATTACAGGCGGCAGCTATGGCGGTTACATCACTGCTTACGCTTTAACTTACGGTGCCGATGTATTTACTCACGGTATCGCTAACTTTGGTGTAATGGATTGGAGCCTTTATGATTCGCACTACACAGAACGCTATATGGGCACCCCTAAAAACAACCCTGAAGGTTATAAGAACAGCTCGGTGTTGACCTATGCCGATAAGCTTAAAGGCACCCTGCGTATTGTACATGGCACAATGGACGATAACGTGCACATGCAAAACAGTATCCAGCTAATCTCAAAACTGCAGGACCTGGGTAAAAACTTTGAGTTTATGCTTTATCCCGGTCAGCGTCACGGCTTCCGCGACCCAGCCAAAGCAGCACATAGCACGATGGAAGCAAATAAATTCATCTACAAATATTTGTTGAATAAACCATTCCCTGAGGAAGATTTTAAACGACCTGCGCCAACAAGGCCATAGATAAAAGCATTCAAAATAAAATGCCCCCAAATAGTATTAGCTATTGGGGGCTTTTATTGGATAAAAACGCAAATTAGGTTATAAATCGGGCCTGATACTTAATTTAAGGCCGTAGGGTGATATGCCGGGATGATCCAGGTAATTAAATCGTTTAATAATGTCGAAACGGAGCAGTTTAAAAATGTTACCTAAGCCAACACCAGCCTCTACGTATGGTGTGCTGCCTAAGCCGTAGGTGCCATTTGAATCTTTTGACCCGGTTGGAAACTGGTACAGGTTGACTGATAGTAGCGGGTTGTTTTCGGCACGCAGGCCCCCGTACAAAATTTTACCTGACAGGTACTCCCGCCATTTTAAGTGTTTTATCAACGGTATCTTATTTAAAAAGAACCCGTTAAAGCTTTGCGTATAATTTAACCCGGCGTAATGATCGCTTACAAATTCAAGGTAGTACATTTTATTGTACGCGTTACGGTCATAAG
This sequence comes from Mucilaginibacter glaciei, assembly GCF_014773245.1. Lineage (GTDB taxonomy): Bacteria > Bacteroidota > Bacteroidia > Sphingobacteriales > Sphingobacteriaceae > Mucilaginibacter > Mucilaginibacter glaciei. The sequence continues at coordinate 178,977 of NZ_JACWMX010000004.1, forward strand.
ATATTGATTGGTTGGCCGGGCTGATATTTAATAACGGGAAAGGAATCTTACCTATCAGGTATCCACCCAACAGCGTTACATCAGCATAACCTAATTGCGAAAGGTAAAAGCGTTTATAGATGTTAGCGGTTATATTGGTGTAATTATATGCCCCGTTAAATACGCCTTTCATCCCCTGGGTAATAAATAAATTGTAGATAGGGTATGGACTTTTGATCGTCCGCCGGCTTTGCGACCCTTGTATCAATTGTTCATGGGGCGCGAACCTTAAACCAATGTTGATCTCGCTGGTGGTCAGGTCGCGGATAATGGTACCCGGCTGGTCGTTAACTCGGAAACGCAAAGAACCCGCGGCTTGCTGGTTCCAGTTACGGAAGGTGACGTTGTATGAGAAATGGTTCTCAAAATCTTTCACATACGCCAACGAAAAGATCTTGTTATAAAGCCAGTAATCGGTACCGCCCGTTTGAAAAGAGCCCAACGCCGCCTGCGAACTGTTGATTGAAAAATTTTGCCCGGGCAGGTCTACATCATAGCTATAACCTACCTTAAAATAATCATTTGGGAAACGGTAGGGAGCCACCTTATTGAGTGCGAAAATAGTATTGAGTTCGTATTTAAATTGCTGGTCGCGCAGCCCGTAGGCAGTAAACCCATCCAGGTAAATAGTTTTATTGAACTCTGGCGTTGTGCGCGCGCCTAACTGAAAACGGCTGCCCTCTTGGGTATCATAAGAATAAAGTGAACCTACGGGCCCCGCCTGTAGTGGACCTACTTTCGCATAATCAGTAGTAAAGGTTGATGTAAACCAGGTGAGCCGTTTAAACGATGGCATGTTTTGCAGCCTATTGATGCGCGCGTATACCTGGGTTTGTTTGGCAGCGGTGCTGTCAGCAGGTTGTGCAGCCCAGATTGCGGTGTCGGCCTTTGCTGCTTCCGGTATAGCCTGCAAGCTTTTACCATTGTAAAAAGCAGATGGTTGTGGCGTATTCAATTTATAATCATAGTAGCTAACCGTTCGTTCGCCAATAACCCCGGTTCCCTTACTTTTCGAAATGCCAAAGTCCGCTTTTACATTAGTTTGGGTAAGATAGTATCGCCCGTCGGGATAGGGCCTGAAATCAAGCTTGATCGTTAAGCTCCGCATAAAGTTGATATTGATCTGCTTGTTAACATTTAACTCACAGCCGTCTACTGCATAGCGCCCGTCGAGCGTTACGAGCAAATAGCCTTCAAATAGCAAGTCTCCTTTAGCACGGGGGGTAAAGCTTATCCGGGCCAGTTTGCCCCTATCGGTGGCTATGGTATCTGTTATAAAAAACTTATAGAAATTGGGCGCATGGTCTGCAATGGGGCTCAGAAATTCGTTTACCATCACAAAAATATTGTTCTCATAAATATCGATGTTATTACCGTATAGTCTGTTGAGGTAAGTTTCAACCCCGGCAGTATCTATAAATTTGATGATATTGATTCCCTTTTCGGCCTGCAAGATCCGGATATTCTTTTCCGGGTTTTTTCGGTAATAATTCTGGTAGATCTTTTCGCTGAAAAAAACCGGCAGAGTAGCCTGTTTTTGTCCGTTCACGGTTGAGGATGAATCGAGCATGAACTTATATTTGCTAAAAAAGCTCCCGTTAACAAATTTCTTAGGCAGGTTAAAAAGAGATAAACCGATACGCTCATATTGATTATATTGAAGGTAATCGCCGCTTTGCATTCGGTTTTGCGATTTATGGTCTATTACCTGCTGGATCAGTTCAACGGCGGGGTTGCCCTTGTTGCGGTATTTTGCCTTTTTGCCTGATACTACCGAAACTTCTTTAAGTTGTGTTTGTGAGCTGCTCAGGCGGATCACCAGGTCATTCACCTGCCCGGACTTTATAGTTTTAGTTACGGTTTGATAGCCCACAAAAGAAAAAGCCACCTTACTAAATGCGCCTGCGCCGCTGAGTTTAAATTCGCCTATTGCATTGGTGCTTGTACCAAACTGGCTGCCGGGGAAGGCAACAGTAATGAAAGATAGCGGCTTATTGGTTACGGCATCTACCACTTTACCTCTTACTACGGTGGCGGCAGGTGTTACTGTCGTCTGCTGAGCACGAACGTTAGCCGGAAAAAAAAAGAATAAAAAAGTAATAGGTAGCGCGAAGAACAAGCACTTGAAAAAGAAATAAACTCGGTAGTATACTAAATTATACCCGCTAAATATCGATGTCACGATTATCAAATGAAGGCTATTAAGTATATGCTGAACCTGCTAATTAACGACTTACAGTACAATTAAGTACTTATCCGAACCTGAAAAATAATCAGGAAACAAATTTATAGCCGACAGTTTTTAATGTTGGATTTATTTCTCCATAGCTGCACGGTATTCTCCACGCCTGGCCGCATTGTTTAAACGTGCACGATCATACAATAGTTGCTGCGCTGTAGCCACATTTTCATCCTTACCTTGCCAATAGTCCATTGCGGGTTGTTGCAATGCCCGCGCATAAGAGAACGTAAGCGCCCAGGGCAATTTATTCCTATACTGCACATGCATTGCATTTAAATGCGCGCTGGCATCTTCCGGATTTTGGCCGCCTGAAAGAAACGCTACTCCAGGCACCGCCGCTGGTACGCATCTCAATAGGCATTTTACCGTTTCGTCGGCAACCTGTTCTACAGTTGCAGTTTGCGTTGAATCAAGGCCTGGCAGTATCATATTAGGTTTCAGGATCATCCCCTCTAAATATACCCGCTGACTAATAAGCACCTCGAAAACTATATGCAGCACACGTTGCGTGACCTCAAAACACTTTTCAATAGTATGGTCGCCATCCATAATTACTTCGGGCTCAACAATGGGCACTAAGCCAGCCTCCTGACAAAGGGTTGCATACCGGGCCAGCGCGTGGGCATTGGCGTAAATGCAACCATCGGTAGGAATCTCATCGGCAATACTGATCACTGCGCGCCACTTGGCAAATTTTAAGCCTGCTTTCGCGTAGTCTGCTAACCGTTCACGTAACCCATCCAGCCCTTCGGTGATCTTTTCACCAGGGAAGGCTGGCATATCCTTTGCCCCCTCGTCTAACTTTATTCCGGGGATGATACCCGCATCGTTCAAAACTGATATAAATGACTTACCATCCGCGGTACTTTGTTTAACCGTTTCGTCAAACAAAATAGCCCCACTAATGCACTCTCCCAAGCCGGGCGTAGTTACAATTAACTCGCGATATTTCCGGCGAAACTCTTCTGTCTCCGGGATGCCTGCTTCCTTAAAGCGTTTGTTCGCTGTCGGGGTGCTCTCGTCCATCGCCAGTAACCCTTTATTACCTGCCATTAGTTGGCGGGCTGTTTCTATAAGTGCCTGCTTGTTCATTTTAGCATTTTAGGCTTAATAATTTAAAAACCCGCATCAATGCCTGGGCTCGCCGTTGTAATCGGGCGGTAATTCTGGCACTTCCGTTGTTTCGGGTTTAGCTATCTCCGGCTTTTCATTATATCCGGTATTTGCCCCCTGTCCTGGCTGTTCTACCTCTGGTTGCGGCTCATATCCCGAGCCGCCCTCGGCAGGCCCGGTTTCTTCATCGTGCTTTTTGCCCATGCCGATACTATAGCACGTGGTCTAATACAGACTTGATTGATTTTTTGGAGAAGGGAACCTTTTTGCTTCCGTATTCTGCAGCTGCATTCTTTGCCGCATCTTTAAGCATCTTTTTAGCTTTTTTGCGGGACACCTGGCCGCTATCGCTCAAAAACCAATAAGTAAGCGCACCCGCTGCAAGGGTACCAATGGCTATAGTTGCTATTAAACCGGTATGGTCTTTTTTTTGAAATGGATTTTTCATAACGTTAAAATTAAAGTGTAAACCGCCGGGCTACGCCACGCGGTAGTTTTATAACGGTTGTTAAGCGGTTTTGTTTAATTGGATTTTTACAAGTGTAGTTTACCCCACCTTTAACCATCCCGTAATGCTCATCCGTTGTTTGGCGGTAACCAACACCTCGTGTTCCAGATCGGTACTTTTAAAGAAAACGCTTTTACCGTTCATTGGCGATATATGCTGCAGGTGATCGCTGTGATGGATGCACAGTTCGCCGCCGTCGGCCTGCACCCAATCCGTATTCAGGTACATGATCATGGAGTAAGCCCGGCTGCCGTTATTTTGAAACTGATCCAGGTGCTTTTTATAGAAGGCGCCCTTTTCATACAAAGTATAATGAAACTCGTACCCGGTAATGCCGGTATAGCAGGTACGGTTAAGGTATTCAATAAAGCCGTCCATCAGGTCAAAAAAGGCATTCTCGTAAATATCGTTATGTTTACGGTCAAGCCAGTAAATGCTGTCGCCCCTAACCTGTTTATCAAGAGCCACCAAATTTTCGTTACCCGTGCCTGCATTGTGCATCAGCTTATCGGCAAAAAGCAATAGCAAGTTATCTTTTAAGTGGCCGGAAAGGGCAATGCTCAAAAAATGATCAGATACGCCAACCTGGGTATCTATGTAACTGTCGACAAATGAACTGAAAGTTTTTTCCAAAAGGAAGGCATCACAGTAGCGTGATCGTGCGTTTTGGTGAATGTACCCTTAATAAACCGCATAAGCCCTATACAAACCATTAACCCGTAACTTAGTTATTTAAACATGCAATATTCGAGCAAGCAGCAGGCTACACCGATAATGATGGGTGCCGAGATCTTTATTGAGCCGGGGCAGATGCCCGAAGAGATAGATACCTGGTTTTTGCGCCTTAAAGAGGCTGGTATGACCGTTACCCGTATCCGTTTGTTTGAAACCTATATGCACCGGGCAGATGGCAGCTGGGATTTCGTTCTGTTTGATATAGCTTATCGCGCTGCCGAAAAATATGGTATTAAGATTTATGGCAACCTCTTCCCTGCAACAGCCTTTACCGACCTGGGGGGCCTAAAATTTCCGCGGGATGATGAGCATTTTAAGGCTATATCCCTTTACGTTGAAAAAGTTGTTTCTCATTTTGTAAAGTTCCCTTCACACTATGGCTGGGTGCCGGTAAATGAGCCCGGTGTGGGGCATTTTCCGCAAGAGCAGTTTGCTACAACTAAATACGCAGAATGGAAAGCCGCTCAACCTGTGGCCGGTCATGATAGCCATGGTTACGACCGTTTTGACTTTGCCGATGAGCGCTTTCACCTACACTACAATACCTGGTTTTTAAAATGGCTTACAGACGAGATCCTAAAATATGACCCGCATGGGATTATTCACGTAAACAACCACGCGATTTTTAAAAACGTGGCAGAGTACGATTTCCCGGAGTGGCGTGAATTCCTGACCAGCCTGGGTGGCTCTGCGCACGCCAGTTGGCACTTTGAATATTTTAACCGTAAGCAGTATGCGCTGGCGGTGGCAGCAAATTGCGAGATCATCCGCTCCGGCGCGGGTGGTATCCCCTGGTTTATGACCGAGCTGCAGGGCGGCAATAACACATACAGCGGTTTCCTGGCACTATGCCCTACAGCCGAAGAGATTACCCAGTGGCTTTGGATAGCAATGGGCACCGAAAGTAAGGGCGCCATATTCTGGTGCCTTAACCCGCGCTCGTCCGGGATCGAGGCCGGTGAATGGGCCATGCTGAATTACCATGACCAGCCATCAGACAGGCTTGTAGCCGCAACAGAAGTGACCAAATCTATTCATCAGCATATCGGTTTTTTTGAAGGTGCCAAAGAACTTGAATCGGGCGTAAACATCTTATACACCCGCGAATCTTTATGGGTAGAAAAAAAGCTGCAAACGGGTGGTAAACCTTACGAAGGCCGTAGTGAGGGTGGGGTCATGAAATCGGCCGTTGCTTACTTCGAGGCATTAAGCGAGGCCGGCATACAAGTCAATTTTAAAGAAATTGGCGAATTTGATTTTACCAGGGATTCTTATCTCGGCATAGCTATCATATTGGCACACCAAATCTCTATCCCATCTAAATATTGGGAGCCACTGCAAAACTTTGTATTAAAAGGAGGTAAACTGATCGCCGATGGCCTGACAGGTTATTATGACGAACATGCTGTTTGCCTGATGCGGATGGGCTTCCCTATGCGCGATCTGTGGGGCGCGGATGCTTTAGAATATAGAGCTATCGATGCTATAGAGCCGCTAACTATTGATGGTATTGATCTCCCGTCTTTTCAATGGAAAGGGATTTTAGCGCCGACTACCGGCGAGGGAGTTGCTTACAGTGGTAGCGATGTGGCCGCCGTCAAAAACCACTATGGCGATGGTGTGGTTTATTGGATCCCATCAATGGTTGGGTTGGGCAGTAGGTTGACAGACGACTACAGTGCGCTCAATCAATTCTTATCAATGGCATTAGGACTTAGCGATACCCCGTTTATATTTGATGCGCCTCAAAAGGGTGTGTTGATGAAAGTGCTGTATAATGCAGGCCAAACGGTTACCATCATCATTAATAAATCGGCAGATAACAGGGTATTTAAATTAAACACGCCGGGAGATGGTTTGCCGGAAGTGATCTATGCAAATAAAGCGGGCACAGTACCAGGATCAGAGATCAACATCGGTCCCGAAGAAACGCTGGTAATTAAGTGGGCGTAAGTATTAGCTTTGTGTTTTAAGCCTATGCTGATATGAAAAAGATCTTGTTAGCCTTATTACTGATAGCGAACCTGCCATCCGTCGCACAATCTACAAAAGTTGTGATCCCTTTTGGAGGGAATGCGTTTGCAAGCGGTAGCTCCGTAATCACCGATGACGGATTAACAAAATGGTCCGATCCAAAGGCAGTAACAGTCGTCTATTTCAGGACTGATTTGCCGCAAACCTTTAAGTTATCGCTCAGGTTGCGCGTACCAGTGGGTAAAAGCCGGATCCGGATAACAGCAGGCACAACTATTTTTAACAAAACCATTACCAACGCTGCGTTTGATACCATCAGTATCGGCGAGCTTACGGTTACTACACCCGGCTATATCAAGATAAGCCTTAAAGGCTTGAGTAAAACAGGGAACGTTTACGCCGAAGTAACCGATTTGATTGTTGAGAACGTTAACCCGGATGATCAGCTGACTTATGTTAAAACCGGGTCGTCTTTCCATTTTGGAAGACGCGGCCCTTCTGTGCATTTGCGTTATGCCGTACCGGCGGCGGTTAAGCAAGACGTTAAATGGTTTTATAACGAAATTGAAGTGCCGCAAAAAATGGATGTTGTAGGGTCTTATTTCATGGCAGATGGTTTTAATGGGGGATATTTTGGTATGCAGGTAAATTCGGCAACCGAACGCAGGGTGCTTTTCTCCGTATGGAGCCCTTTCCAAACAGATGACCCGAAAAGCATTCCCGACAGCCTGCGGGTTAAGCTGACCCGTAAAGGCAGCACCGTGCATGGCGGCGAATTTGGCAGCGAAGGCTCGGGCGGGCAAAGCTATCTGCAATACCCGTGGCAGGCTGGTAAAACTTATGCCTTTTTGCTTCGTGCCGAATCAGATAAGGCCCATAATACGACAACGTACACCGCCTGGTTAAAAGATGTAGCCGCAGGCAACTGGATGCTGATAGCCGGGTTTAACAGGCCGCAAACAGCAGCTAACCTTACCGGCCTGTATTCGTTTGTGGAGAACTTTGAACCCGATAACGGCGACAAGATTCGCATGGCGCATTTTAAAAACCAATGGATTGCCGATAGCAATGGCAAATGGTATGAGCTAACCAGTGCAACCTACACAGGCGATGAAACGGCTAAAAAGAATTACCGCAAAGACTATGCAGGTGGCCTTGCGGGTAATGTCTTCTTCCTGCAAAACGGTGGTTTTTTTGACAGCTTTGTACCGCTGGGTAAATCATTTGAACGGCCGGCCGGTAAAGCGCCTGTGATAGATTTAAACGCCTTGCCCACTAACTGATCTATTTCTTTTTCCTTGCATCCTCCGCCAGCCTAAAGGCGGTAATGCGTTTAACTAACTCCAAGGGCATTTGTTCGCTCAGGCTGAACTGCAACGAGCCCTTTGCTGATTTGTACCGGGCGATGTCATTCTTAAATGCTGCTATCGCTACCGCGCCGGGATAAAAGCCGATGTGCCTTTCGTAACCCGCAAAGTAAACCAGCACTTTATTCATTTTAAAGGCCGGCATGCCATAGCTGATCACTTCTTGAGCATCAGGAGCGGCGTGTTTAACCGCCTCACGCACTTGTTGTAATGCAAGCTGTGTGGTTGCAGTAAACGCGGCAATGTAGGCATCAATATCTGCGGCATTGTTCATTCTCATTCGTTAAAGATAACCATTCCATTAGCCTTTCATTTTGCTCATGTCCATATATAGCGCGTTCCAGCGGTGGCCGTCCGGGTCGCAAAAGGCAAAGCCGTACATCCAACCCTGTACTACGGCGGGTGGGGCGAAAATATCGCCGCCGGCAGCTTGCACTTTGTCGGCAATCTGGTTTATCTCCTCCTCACTCTCCGCACCGAATGAGAACATCACCTCGGTATTTTTAGTGGTATCGACCAAGCCATTTTGAGTGACATTTTTAAAAGCATCATTCTGAAAAAGCATGATCACCACCTTTTTTTCGCCGATAATAAGCGGAGCGGTTACCGGCGAATTGCCAGGCCCGTCACCAATAGTAAAGCCTATTTGTGTGTAAAAAGCTTTGGCGCGGTTAAGATCTTTCACCGGCAGGTTCATCCATAAGTCTTTTTTCATAATGCTAAGTATTTGATATTACTAATTGATTGATCAAATATACGCGCGGAACCTATTTCATTAAGGGTGTTAATGCGACCATTTTAAGGGCCAATGCCGACACGGGCTGTAATTTAAAACCACCCCTATCTAATTTATGCACTTTGTGATTTAAAGTAGTGTTGGTTAATGTTATTCACTTTAATTTTTCATATTTGTTTAAAATGTTATCTCAAACAAACCGTGCTGTGAAAATAGACCTGACTAATTGTGATATTGAACCTATCCACATCCCCGGCAAGATACAATCGCACGGTTTTTTAATAGTTATCGATGCCGAAAGTATCATTAGGTTTCACAGTGAGAATCTTGTTCAGTTTATTCCAAATGTTAATGATAACCTGTTAGGTAGTCACATTGATAATCTACAACCGATTATCGGGAGTAACGAACCGCCCGATTTTATCAATCATATCATAACGCTTGGCCGGGCTAACGGCTTTGAACAAACCAATCCCTTCAACACCGATATTAATGGCAAGCCATTCCACCTGATTGTTTCAACATCTGCAAGTTATTATTTGTTGGAATTTGAGCCCGCGCAATCAGACAGTAAAACAGATGTTCAGCGAATGATAGGCCGCTCGATATCAGAAATGCTGGCCGATAAAAACCTGCAAAATCTTTTAAAAAATTGTGCGGTACAGGTTAAAAATGTAATAGGCTACGATAGGGTGATGGTTTACCGTTTTGCCGAAGATGGACACGGCGAGGTAATTGCCGAATCTAAAGATACCGAATTACCTTCCTGGCTTGGGTTGCACTACCCCGCTTCAGACATCCCCAAACAGGCGCGCGAGCTTTATAAAGTAAACCTAACCCGCTTAATAGCAGATGTGAACCAGGAGCCGGCCGGCATAATTACTGATGCAGGCAACACTGCCCCGTTGGATATGACCAATTCAGACCTGCGAGCGGTATCGCCGGTACATATCCAGTATTTAAAAAATATGGGCGTGGCCTCCAGTTTCAGCATCTCGCTGATGTATAAAAAAGAGCTTTGGGGCCTTATTGCCTGCCACAGCTATACGCCCCGCTTTATTGATTTCCGTTCGCGGGATTCCGCCAAACTGATCGGCCAGATCTTGTCGTCGGCATTAGAGTTTAGGCAGGATGAAGAGAACCAGCAATTGCAGGAGCGATATAAAAGCGCGGTTGACCAGCTGAGCCGCCTGATGCTGAAAGATAATGATATTGATAATGCATTAACCCGCAACTCGGTAACGCTATTGAACGCAGTGGATGCAACCGGTGCTATACTGGTGTTTGACAATAGCATAACAAAATTGGGCGATACCCCAACAGACGTACAGGTAAGCGGGTTACTTAACTGGATAAAAGAAAACATCAACGAAACCTTTTACTACACAGATGAGCTCCCCGTTAAATATAGCAATGCCGCCCTTTTCAGGGGTATAGCTTCGGGGATGATGGTATCTACCCTATCTAAAGAGATGGGCGAATACGTTATATGGTTTAAGCCCGAACAATTACAAACCGTTAAATGGGCAGGTAATCCTGATAAACCTGTTACTATAAGTAGTGACGGACTGGCAAATATCTCTCCCCGGAATTCATTCGAGGAATGGTCGCAAACGGTAACGGGCACATCAAAAAAATGGAGTAATGAGGAAGTAAAATCGGTAGTACGCCTGCGCAGCGAAATTACGTATGCCATTAACCAGAAAGCAGGGGCTATCCGCTTACTGAACGAGAAACTTAAAAATGCTTACGAAGAGCTGGACACCTTTAGCTATACGATATCACACGACCTGAAGAACCCGTTGAGTACCATAAAAAGCTTTGCCCAGATATTGCTGCGCGATAAAGATTTGAAGCCGCAAACGCTGAAGATATTAGAGCGCATTAACGGCGGCGCCGATAAGATGAATAACATGATCAACGAGGTGCTGGATTACTCGCGCATAAACCGTTTAGAACTTGTGCTGAAGGAAGTTGACCCGGCAACTATGATTAGCGAAATAGTGCGCGACCTAACATTAGTTTACGGAATTGATGAAAACAACATTACTATTGGTAACATGCCTAAACTACAGGGCGACCCGGTAATGATATCGCAGGTGTTTGCCAACATTATCAGCAACGCGGTTAAGTACTCTATGAAAACCGAACAGCCATTGGTGAGCATCAATGGTACCGAAGATGAGCACGAAGTAGTTTACACCGTTACCGATAACGGCCTGGGAATAGATATTAAGCAACTGCCCCGGATCTTTGAACTATTTAAACGCATGGATAACGTGGGAGACATAGAAGGAACAGGTGTTGGTTTGGCCATTGTTAAACGCATTATAGAGAAGCATAACGGCAAGATCTGGGTTGACAGCGAACTGGGCCAGGGATCAACTTTCAGCATCGCGTTCAGCAAGCGTAACTAATCCTGGTTCAGCGGAAAGAAGTGATACTTTACTGCAAGAGCGCTTAATACCAGTTAAACGGTTTCCAGCAGCTCCACTTCGGCAACGGGGCTAAAAAGGTATATGCGCTTGCTGCTTATTTCTACACATTTATAGCGCTTGCGTAGCTTTTCTTCCTTACGAAAAACGCGGCCGTCCTTTAATTTAAAAATGGCTTTGATGGGCAACTTCTCAACCGTATGGATCGATTCTTTAACCGGGTCATATTTTCGCAGCGAACGATAAAGCGTAAGGTCAGAGCAACTGGACGCGGCCGGATTATTTAAGTAACTGGTGATGGCTTGTTTAACATCGGGCGGGAAAACCTCTTTTTCAAAAAAGGGCTGCATCATTTTTTTGAAGTTATTCTTCCATTCTGTACCATGTGGCTTTGCTTTTTGCTGATGCTCATTCCAGGTATGCAGGTGTGCAAACTCATGTACTGTAGTTACCAAAAAAGCATAAGGGTTAAGGTCAAAGTTGACCGATATCCGGTGGCCTTTACCATCATAAGGAGCGCGGTAATCGCCAAACTTGGTGCCGCGATTGCGTGAGATTTTAAACTCACATTTAAAGTAATCTATCCAGCGGCCAATTAACGGCGCCGCATCAGGCGGAAGATACTGTGCTAATACTTTTACTTTATCCAATGTTTACCTCTGTATCAAAGATAGGGGATTGAGGTGAAAGGTAAAAGGCGAAAGGTAAGAGGATTGTAAAAGTCGGAAACAAAACCCTCAAACTTTCAGCTATTTTAAAAGGTGATAAACCAGGAACGCGGCCCCATAAGCCAGTGCAGTCATATAGGCGAATTGCGCAGCGGGCCAACGCCAGTCTTTGGTTTCGCGGTAAACAACAGCCACGGTACTTGCGCATTGCATGGCAAACGCGTAAAACATCATTAGGGAAAAAGCAACAGCAAAGCTAAATACAGGTTTCCCCTGCGCGTTTTTGGCGTTCCGCATTTTATCCTGTACAGAATCTATCCGGTCAGCATCACCTTCTACACTATAAATGGTAGCCATGGTGCCAACAAATACTTCGCGGGCAGCAAAGGAAGTTATTAAAGCAATCCCGATCTTCCAGTCGAAACCAAGAGGCTTGATAACCGGCTCAATCACATGCCCTAAAATACCCGCATATGAGTTTTCCAGTTTTTCAGTCGAGATCACCCGGGTTAGGCTATCGGGTTTCATCGTTTTAGTAAACTGTGGCTGCTGATATTTTTGCTCTATTTTTTCGAAACGGTTACCAGGACCGTATGACGATAGCACCCATAAAATGATAGAGACCGCTATAATTACCTTACCGGCCTGTAGTACAAATGCCTTTGAACGCTCATACATCGAGAACAAAACATTATTCCACCGTGGCATGCGGTAAACGGGTAGCTCCATAATAAAGTAGCCCCGCTCGCGCGCCTTTAGCACAAATTTCATCACATAGGCTACAATCACGGCCGATAGCAAGCTTAACACGTACATCCCCGTTAGCGCTAAACCCTGCAGATTAAATAGCCACCAAACATTACGGCTGGGCACCACCAGGGCAATTAAAAGGGTATACACCGGCAAACGGGCAGAGCAGGCTACCAGGGGCGTTACCATAATGGTGATCATCCTGTCTTTCCAGTTCTCGATGGTACGAGTGCTCATAATAGAAGGCACTGCACACGCAAAACCACCTATCAGCGGCACTACCGATTTGCCGTTCAGGCCCACTTTGCGCATGATCCTATCCATCATAAACGTAACGCGCGACATGTAGCCCGTATCTTCCAGGATAGATATAAAAGCGAAGAGAATAGCAATTTGCGGGATAAAAACCAATACACCACTCAATCCTGCAACCACGCCATCGATCAGTAAATCGGCCAATGGGCCTGTTGGCAGTACCTGCCTTAAGCCGCCTTCTGTCCAAACAAACAGATCTTCGATAAGCGACATCGGGTAGGCCGACCATGCAAATATCGATTGGAACATAAATAGCAGCACGCCCATAAAAATAATAAAGCCAAACACCCGGTGGGTAAGTACCTTGTCTATTTTATTGCTCAGGCTTTCATCATGCGCGGTAACGGGCGTTTTAACCGTATCATACAAAACATCGTTAATGTAATTATACCGCGCTATGGTTTCTGTGGCCTGTGCTTTTTGGGAATGGAAGCCGTGTTCTAATTCAAGTGCTTCTATCCGGTCGCTTTGCGCAGGCGTTAAAAAATTTAAAGTTTCGTGCTGGTGCGCTAACTGTAGGGCGAAGTAGGGATTGTCAATATGTAACTCCTCCTTTATAGCGGCAATTATGGCAGGGGCAATAGCCTGCACCTCAATCCCCTCCACCTGCAACGCATGGGTATTTGCAAAAGATATAATTTTTTTGAGGTCATCAATCCCTTCCACTTTACGTGCAGAAACCGGCACAACCGGCACACCCAATCGCCGGGACAGCAAGTCGATATCTATTTGGATATTGGCTTTGGCGGCCATATCCATCATATTTAGCGCAATAATAACGGGGATCTTTAAATCGGCAACCTGGGTGTAAAGCAACAGATTCCGCTTAAGGTTGGTAGCATCTAAAATTACAACAACAAGATCTGGCGTTAACTCGGTCTCTTTTTCTGCCAGTACAGAAAATACAATTGATTCGTCTTTGCTTTTGGGGTAGAGGCTATATGTACCGGGCAAGTCGATGATTTCGGCTTTGCGGCCATCAGGAAGTGTAGTGTAGCCAATTTTCTTATCGACAGTAACCCCCGGAAAATTGCCTATTTTTTGGTTTAGGCCAGTTAGGGCATTAAAAAGCGTGGATTTACCGGTGTTGGGATTACCTACAAGTGCTACTCTTATATCCGCTTTCAATGGCTAACGTACTACTGCAAAATTATGGTTGATGCTTCGAACTTGCGCAAGCTTAATTGATAACCTGCCACGTGGATAGCAATAGGATCGCCAAGGGGCGCAATACGCGATACGCGTACTTGCTCGCCGGGAAGGCAGCCCATTTCCATTAGCTTAACAGACATTTCCAGATCGGTAAATTCCTTTACCACCCCTGTTTCTCCTACTTCAAGCTGTGAAAGTGTCATCTGTGTTTATTTTGAACACAAATGTAATCTTATTTATACTAAATCCAAATAATGATACTAAGCCGAATACTTTTTTGACAACGATTTTACTTTACTAAAATGAGGGCAGTTGCAATCTTTTTTAAATAACCCACAAGAGGATAGCAGGATGGCCATTAACAGGCCTGCAAGGGTAACTTTATTTTTCATCATGATTTATTGCTAAAGCGGTTATCAACACCCCGAAAATACCGATGCTTGCGCCAATAGCATCGGCGAAAAGATCGTCCCAATTACCGCTGCGCCAGGTAAAAACATATTTTTGCAACATCTCTATCAGTGCGCCAAAGCTTATCAAAACAATCGTGTTTTTGATGGCTATCTCTATCCGGATATTACGCGTTTTCCATCTGCGGATACTGCCCGAACAATACAGGATGGCAAGCACGGCAAACAACCCGCAATGCACAATCTTGTCAAACCCCGGGAAAAACATCGGCGACTTATCTACCGAACCCAATGGTAAAGAGCAAATTATTAAAATAAAGAGGGCCCACAAAATAGCAGGCCCGTAGTATTTTAGTTTAAGGTTCATTAAACGCCAATTACACCTTTATAAGCATCAGCGGTCAATAAGCCTTCAGTATCGGCAACGTTAGCCAGGCTTATCTTCACCATCCAGCCATCGCCGTAAGGGTCGGAGTTTACCAATTCGGGCTGGCTGTCTAACATTTTGTTGACTTCTAAAATAGTACCATCTACCGGCATAAACAGGTCGGATACAGTTTTAACGGCTTCAACCGTACCAAAAACAGCCTCTTTTGTAACTTCCTGCCCAACGGTATTAATATCTATGTAAACAATATCGCCTAATTCGCCCTGAGCAAATTCGGTTATGCCGATGTAAGCCTCATTACCCTCAACTCTTATCCACTCGTGGTCGCTTGTGTACTTTAATTCTGCAGGAAAATTCATAGTGTTTGATTTTGTCTGTTCAAAAATAACAAAACTTTAAGGTATAACAATAATTGGTTCGATTTAAACTCGCGTATAAAAGTGGGGCCTTCAAAACCAAACCGGGTAAATTATGTTAACTATAAAAACTAAAAAATAACCTACAAATGAAAAAATTAAGTTTAGCAGCAATGATAGCCTTATCGGCATTATCATTCCAGGCTTGTAACAATGCAGCCAAAGACAGTAAAGAAACAGCAGACAGTGTAAATTCAGTTAAGGATACTACCACTAACGGTTCTACCGGGATTGCAGTAGTAGCCGACGATGCCAAATTTGCTACAGACGCAGCAAACGCAGGCATGGCCGAAGTTGCCGCAGGTAAAGTAGCTTCAGAAAAAGCAACCAATCCGCAAGTTAAAGAGTTTGCCGCCATGATGGTAATGGACCACACCAAGGCTAACGAAGAGTTGATGGCAATTGCTAAAAATAAAAACATCACTTTGCCGGTAGCACCAGATGAAGATCATCAAAAAATGCTGACAGAAATGTCTGCAAAAACAGGTAAAGATTTTGATAAGGCTTATGTTGATGCTATGGTTGACGGGCACAAAAAAGTAGCATCGATGTTAGAAGATGCATCAAAAAACTGTAAAGATGCCGACCTGATGGCTTTTGCAACTAAAACATTGCCAACTGTAAAAGAACACTTAGCTAAGATCGAAGCTATCCAAAAAGCGATGAAATAAGCTCAAGATAATTTATTTGAAACGGGATAGGCATTTGCTTATCCCTTTTTTGTTGGTACAAATTTGCATAAGGCCGCTTAAAATGATATTTTTAGGCTCAAAGCCGTGGCCTTATGAAAAAACAATTCCTTACCATTTTGCTGATCCTGTTTTGCGGTAACGCACTAAAAGCCCAGAAAACGGATGCCGGTAATATCCAGTCTAAAACACAGGGGTTTACTAAATACAACGGATATTTTAACTTTTACTGGGATGAGAAAACCGGAAAAGTATTCCTGGAGATCACTGATTTAAACAAGGAGTTCTTGTATGTTAACTCCCTGCCATCGGGCGTGGGCTCCAACGACCTGGGTTTAGACCGCGGGCAGATAGGGAACAGCCGTATTGTAAAGTTCATAAAGATAGGCCCCAAGGTTTTATTGATAGAGCCTAATTACAATTATCGCGCTATCAGCAACAATGCCGACGAACGTAAATCTGTAGAAGAGGCTTTCGCACAATCTGCCATTTATGGTTTTACCGCCGTGGCTACCGATGGCGACAAAACACTGATAGATATCACCTCATTCCTGCTGCGCGACAGCCATAAAATTGCCGATAGGTTAGCTGGCGATAACCAGGGCAGCTACAGCGCCGATGAGGGGCGGTCGGCAATTTATTTGCCCAATACCAAAAGCTTCCCGGACAATAGTGAGTTTGAGGCGATAGTGACCCTTGCCGGTAAGGGCAAAGGTAGCGAGATCAACTCTGTAACCCCGGATGCTAATGCCGTTACGGTGCGTATGCACCATTCCTTTATTAAACTACCCGACGATAAATACAAAACCCGCAAGTTTGACCCGCGCGCCGGATATTTCAACGTAGATTATATGGATTACGCCACACCGATTGACGAGCCCATTACGAAACGTTTGCTGGTACGCCACCGGTTAGAAAAAAAGGATCCCGCCGCTGCCATGAGCGAGCCGGTAAAACCAATTATTTATTATGTAGACAGTGGCGCGCCCGAGCCGGTACGCAGCGCCCTGATAGAAGGTGCCGCCTGGTGGAACCAGGCTTTTGAAGCTGCCGGATACAAAAACGCTTTCCAGGTAAAGTTACTGCCCGAAGGTGCCGACCCGATGGATATCCGCTACAATATCATCCAATGGATCCATCGTTCAACCCGTGGCTGGAGTTATGGTGCATCTATCACAGACCCGCGCACAGGGGAGATCATTAAGGGCCAGGTATCATTAGGGTCATTACGCGACAGGCAGGACTTTTTAATTGCCGAAGGTTTGGTACAGCCTTACGAAGACGGCAAACCCACCAGCGATAAGATGCTTAAACTGGCTATTGAACGTTTAAGGCAGCTGTCTGCACATGAGGTGGGGCATACGCTGGGTTTACAACACAATTTTACAGCGAGTGTTAAGGACCGGGCCTCTGTAATGGATTACCCGCCACCAACCGTTAGCCTGAATGCCGATGGCACTATCGACTTGAGCAAAGCGTACAAGCAGAGCATCGGCGATTACGACAAACGCGCTATTTTGTACGGCTACCAGGACTTCCCGACCGGAACTAACGAAGATGCTGCGCTAAAGGGTATTGTGACGGAAACGATAAAACAGGGCTTTCAATTTATATCTGACGATGACGCTCGCTCGCCTGGCAGTGCCCATCCTTACGCCCATTTATGGGATAGCGGTACTAACGCCGCTGATGAGTTAAACCGCCTGATGGTTCTACGCAAACATGTGTTGGAAAACTTTTCTGCAAAAGCTATCCGGCAGGATGCCCCAATGGCGACCATGGAAGAGGTTTTGGTGCCGATGTACCTAATCCATCGTTACCAGATAGAAGCGGCATCAAAAGTATTAGGGGGCCTATATTACACGTTCGCGTTGAAGAACGATGGGCAGGTGATCACCAAATTTATTACCCCTGCCGAGCAGTGGAAGGCCTTTGACGCGTTGATGGGCACTTTAAAACCCGATGCTTTAGCAATGCCCGAAAAATTGATCGCAATGATCCCTCCACGCGCTACAGGCTACCCGCGCACCAGAGAAACCTTTAAATCGCGTACAGGCTTAACCTTTGATCCGCTGGCAGCTGCCGAATCTGCCGCGGGCACAACTTTATCCTTTATGCTGCAGCCGCAACGGGCTGCGCGATTAATTGAATATAACGCCAGGGATAACAGTCAGCCGGGTTTTTTACCTGTACTAAATAAGCTTATCGCCCAAACCTGGAAAGCGCCGCAGGCTACAGGTTACAAAGGCGAATTACAACGCCTGGTGAACAATTTAACGTTAAAGCAATTACTTACATTAGCGGCTAATACTAACGCTGCCGAAAACGTACGCAGTATTGCCTTATTGCAGGTTGATGAGTTGAAGACCTACCTATCGTTAGCGTCAAAAACCGCTAAGGGGAGTGTTAAGGCCAATTATATGTTTGGCTTGGCGCAAATAAAAATGTTTGAGGGCTCGCCCGATAAATTTCAGCCGGCGGCGCCTGTGGCTATGCCCGATGGGTCGCCGATTGGCGCGGATGATGACCTAGTTTATTAAGAAATTGAAAGACATCCGGGAGGGAAAAGAAAATATATATATATGTCAAAACCAATTGTAACCGGCCTGATGGCCTACGGCATGTCGGGCAGGATCTTCCATGCACCGTTCATCAGCACCAACCCGGGCTTTATTTTAAAAGCAGTGGTAGAGCGCAGTATTAAAAAAGCGTCAGAGATATACCCTGATATCATCAGCTATAATTCGGTAGATGAACTGTTGAATGATGACGAGATCGAACTCATCATCGTCAACACCCCCAATAACACCCACCTGGAGTATGCCATTAAGGCCATGCAGGCAGGCAAGCATGTGTTGATAGAAAAACCGGCGGCAGCCACATCAGCCGAAGTAAAACAACTCTTTGACCGTGGGCGAGAATTGGGCAAACAGGTGATGATGTATCAAAACCGCCGCTACGACAGCGGCTTTTTATCAACCAAAGAGGTAATAGAAAGCGGCCGCCTGGGCGACCTGATCGAAGTTGCCTTCCGCATGGATAGGTACAAAGCAGCCATTAATGTGAAAACGTTTAAGGAATCTAAAGGTATCCCAGCTAACGGCTTGGTGTATGACCTGGGGCCGCACCTTCTGGATAACGCTATAGCCTTATTTGGCAAGCCTTTATCGTTTCATAAAACAACCGGTATATACCGGGAGGGATCTGAAGTGCCCGATTATTTCCACTATCATCTGATTTATCCCAATCAATTAAATGTGTACGTAACCTCGGGCCTTTTAATAGCCGGCGAAACACCGGGTTTTGTAGTAAACGGCACCCTCGGCAGCTTTATAAAAAATCGCACCGACGTACAGGAAGCCCAGTTGGACAAGGGCATGATGCCTAACGAAGCGGCTTACGGTATAGAGCCTGCCGGCAACGAAGGTGTTTTAACGGTGGTAGATATCGACAATAAGAAATGCACGGAACCGGTACCTTCACAAAAAGGCGACTATATGCATATATTTGATGCTGCTTATCATACAATACGCAATAATGCGTTATTCCCTGTGACAGAAGAACACATAGCATGGCAGATGGAAATGTTAGAGGCCTGATTTATTATCTATTAGCAATGTTTACAATTAAAGAAATGAAAAGAATATTATTTGCGTTGAGCTTTATTATTGTTGCCGGCTGCTCAAGGGCGCAAACTATACCCACCACTATCCCCACATATAAAATCTTAACGGCAGATAGCACCTACAAAACATATGCAGATCTTAAGAAGGATAAGCCGGTGATGATCGTTTACTTTTCGCCGGACTGCTCCCATTGCCAGCACCTGATGAACGAGCTGAAACCCAAAATGAACGACCTGAAAAAAATGCAAGTGGTTTTAATTGCCTTTACCCGTACAGAATACCCTTACCTGAATTTATTAAGGGATTTCAGGAAAACCTACAACTTGGCTAAGTATCCTAACGTAACTATGGGTACCGAGTACCCAACCTATAAGGTACAACAATTTTACCAGGTGAAAACAACGCCCTTCATCGCTATTTATGACCACGATGGTAAGCTGTTAAAGGCTTACGAAAAGGTGCCCACAATGGATGAGTTGATGGCATCAGTAAAAAAAGCTTAAAGGGGGTGTTGTCAACCTTGCCATGCCAGACAGCATTAGTCTATTTTAGCATAAGGTTTTTTGATACGCATCAACTTGCAATATTTTCATGAAACATATTTTGGCCCTGCTTTTAGCTTCGATACCTGTTGTAGGTTTCTCTCAAAATAAATTGCCTGTTATTAAAGCAGTCACTAACCAAGCTAAAATTTATGAACAGGATAACCCGGTATCAAACTGGAATATCAATCCAAGGATAAAGAAAGATGTTTTTACAACCGGGAAACTAACCAGGGTTAAAACTATAAAGTTCAAAACAGATATAGATTCGCTTAGCTTCAGGATGGGGCCTGGCCAGCGAAAAGATTTTATCGTATTGCTCAACGGCAAAGATTCCTGCCATACCAGTATTCAAAGCCCGGCGATAAAGGATTTCAGTAAGCTACCCGTACAAATTCATGACACTATCCCCTTTTTTGTAAATAAATTCAATACGAACTTCATCCGGGTTACCTTTAATAATGCGGATTCGCTCCTGCTAAATTTCGATACCGGAGCAACTGACGTTTCATTTACTGCGGATGCCCTTAAACAAAAGGTTAAGTCACACTTCGATCTTTACAACACTAATTACAACATAACGGTTGGGCACCAAACCTATCAAACAAAAATTTACGATATCCAGATTGCCGGTAATGAAGTAGATGGCCTTTTAGGGTGGGACTTGTTTGACGGGATGATAGTTGAACTTGATTATGACCATAATCAGTTGATGGTGCACTCTAAAATGCCAAAACAAATATTACAAGACCGTAACTACTCAAAATTTAACATCCGTTATATCAAGAACAGGCCATTTATAGAAACCGAAATATTACAAAGCGGAATAAGAAGTAAAGGCTGGTTTCTTTTCGACCTGGGTTACCAAAGAACGGTTATGCTGGATAATGATCTGTTACATGAGGCCCGGTTCCCGACCGAAAAGATGGCGGTGATTAAAAAGGTGATTATGCATGGGGTAAGGGGCAACGAAATCCCCGTAATTACGGCAAATCTGCAAAAATTAAAACTCGGCAATTTTGAACTCAATGATGTGTCCGCTCAGCTTTTGGGGCAAAACAAACCGATGAGGGGGATCAACATCCATATTGTAGGTACCGACATTTTAAAAAGGTTTAATACGGTTTTAGACTTCCAGAAAAACGAGATTTATCTGAAACCCAATCAACTATTTGGCGTACCGTACGCCGAGCAGAAAAAAAGTGGCACCTAATAATGGTTTATGCCTAAATTGGCAACTCCGAAACAGACAATAGCAATATTTCCTTAAACTTCGTAAGACGAATTGCGGGTAATATCAGCAACCAGGCTTTTAATAACCTCCGCTCCGCTGTTCCAGCGTTTTAGGCGGTTGATCTGTTTGATATCCTCCCGGCCTTTGATCTCCTGATTCGGAAGATAATAATCGGGCATCAAAGCTTTCATCGCGTTATGGATTTCTTGTAAGCTTCCGTTCACTATCAATTCGGGAGCTACAATTACCAAGTCGGAAAGGGCATTGGTCATACTGGTAACATAATACGGGCAATCCCAATCATGGCGAAAAGGGTCATCACCTTTAATATTTACCTTTTGCAAGGGGTGCGACAGGTCTTCTACAATTTCGGCAACAGCATCACCAAATACATTTGAATATTCGGCAATAAAATGGTTCCACCAGCGCGGGTGTTGTGGTAATTCCTTAAGCAGGGTATCACAAACTAATACGCGCTCCGGAAAGTGCGGGTTGGCCGGGTTCATGATCACCAGAGAAGCCCCAAAATGCCCCTCGGTAATCGAATGCCGGCTACAGATCACAAAAAACTGTAGCTCGGTCTCACCAGCATCATGTGCTGCCACCGCTATTGCTTTAATATCTTGTAAACGATCTTCCAGAAAACCACGTTCAAAGAGTACATGTAAATTACCGGCCGACTTAGTCTTGCAACGACTGCTGTTTTCATCAAATACATTTCCGTTTGCGGGGCGGCTGGTAAAATGGTTGCCGCTGTTGTATCTTAGCTCCTCCGAATCAAGCGGGTAGGTACTGATGTCGGCAGTGTCGCCAGCCTCAGTTTGCTTGGCAGATTGTATCGCGCGGAACGGAACATCCATTTGTTCACTATCCATCCGGCGGGCAAGGTTATAGATCCGTTGCTCAAACGGAGCAAATAGGGGGTCGCCGCTGGTCGGGTCAAAATAAGCCGCGGCTGCATCTCTTCCTAAATGCCCGGCTATAGCACTGTGTTGCAGCAATTGCTGCAAGGGATGAACGGCGCTGAGGAAAAAATCTCTTAACGCATTATTTGCAAGGTATTCGCCCATCGACTGCTCGAACCTAAGCAAGGTTTCATCTTCGTGCTGGTTAACCCATTTACGTAAAAAAAAGTAAACCTCACGTTCAAAGTTAAGGTTGGCCGTTTCTGCTGCTGCTTTACAGTTTAGTGTTTGCATTACCCTATTTGAATAATTTTAATTAGTTGATATGTGCTTTCCTGAATGAAAAACGGGGTTAATGATCTCTGTAACGAATGGCATAATGTTAAAATAGAAACGGTTAAATTCCATCAGTTTAAATTTATATAGCTAATAAAGAAAGGCAATCAATGATTTTGTCAAAGGACTTTCGACTCATCCAAAATAGTAATTTTTTTCATTTTTTTTAAGTCCACGAAGAAAATGTTAATACTTTTTTATTTGGTTTTTGCCGGGATGTAATTGTAAATGTTTTAATGTGCAAGCAATAGCAAGATTTGTGAAAAACAGGCCAGTCATAAGCGACTTTCTTTCGTTTGAAATGACTGTAAAATCTTTTTTTTAAAATCATTTAATTAGGTTTGGCGCTTAACTGCACTGCTATGCTTTGGTACGAAGATGAGATACAACGTTTAGAAAAAGAACGTGCCGCGCTAACTTATAAGCCTGACACATTATTTTATGGGAGTTCATCTATCAGGCAATGGGTAAGCCTTGCCGACGATTTCAAGGAGCTGAAAACTGTTAACCTCGGGTTTGGCGGCTCTACCCTGGCCGGCTGCACCTGGTTTTTTGACAGGGTTATGGCCGGCTACGAGCCCGAAAGGTTAATATTTTATGCGGGCGATAATGACCTTAGCGATGGACGGCACCCCGAAGAGCTATTTATTTTCTTTCAACAACTTACACAACGGGTTAAAAAACGATACGGTTCGCTGCCGTGCTACTTTATTTCATTAAAGCCAAGCATCTCCCGCTGGGGCCTGATAGATAAGTTTAGATACACCAACGAAATTATTTCGGCAGAAATAAAAGAAAATCAGCCGGATTGGCGATGGGTAGATATTTTTAGCGCTATGTTAAAAGCCGAAGGCACACCTAATCCTGATTATTACGTTGCAGACGGCCTTCACCTTAATAAAGCAGGTTATCAGCTTTGGAGAACCATTGTTCAAAAAGAGTTGGACGCAAATTAATTGCCATTTGACCCACAGTTAACATAAAACTGTGATATTCAACAAAAATAGCTTGACCTATGGACAGAGAATATCACCGTTGGTACAGTACCCGTTTAGGCAGGGATATGGAACTGCTACGCTTTGGCCATGCCGGTCGGGCGGTATTATTTTTCCCGCCGCGGATGGGCCGGTTTTACGATTATGAAAACTGGGGGATAATTGGAGCACTGGCCTACCGTATTAATAATGGTGAATTGCAGCTGTTTTGTGTAGACAGCATCGACGAAGAAAGTTTATACAGCGAATGGGCGCATCCAATCGACAGGATAAACAGGCATTTGCAGTATGAGCAATACATTATTGCCGAAGTATTGCCGCTAATGAGGACAAAAAAACCTGATGAGGACTTTGAAGTAGCAGGTTGTAGCCTGGGGGCTTATCACGCAGCTAACATCGCACTTAAATACCCTAACTTTTTTAAGAAGCTAATTTGTATGAGCGGCCGGTTTGACCTTACCCGGCCAATTAACAATTTTAGAGATCTATTTGAAGGTTTTCATAATACAGACATCTATCTGAACATGCCCCGCCAGTATTTGGCTAATATGCAAGCAGGGTGGTTGCTTGACAATATCCGCCAGATGGAGATCCTAATCGCGATAGGTGAAGCAGACCCGTTTAAGAACGATAACGATCAATTAAGTGAGTTGCTTGGATGGATGGGCGTAAACCATCAATTGTATACCTGGAACGGCTATGCCCACAATCCAAATAGCTGGCGAAAGATGGTTGCGCTTTATCTTTAAAAGGTTTGCGTGGCCTAAGTGCTTTATGTAAATCAATAGCAACAAAAAAGCCTCAGTATTTCTACTAAGGCTTTCAAACTGGGTAGCGGGAACAGGACTCGAACCTATGACCTTCGGGTTATGAGCCCGACGAGCTACCAACTGCTCCATCCCGCACGATGTTGGTTTTAGTATCCTAACAGTCATGACCTCTGTTAGTGTTTGTGCCGCTTGCCGGAACGTGTTTTAGATGTTTACATCCGTATTAAGAAATCAAAAGCCTCAAATCATCAAGATCTGAGGCTTTTTCTTCAGGTAGCGGGAGCAGGACTCGAACCTACGACCTTCGGGTTATGAGCCCGACGAGCTACCAACTGCTCCATCCCGCACTGTCTTTTTGGTATTATTCATAACGGGCATAACTC
Organism: Mucilaginibacter glaciei; assembly: GCF_014773245.1. Lineage (GTDB taxonomy): Bacteria > Bacteroidota > Bacteroidia > Sphingobacteriales > Sphingobacteriaceae > Mucilaginibacter > Mucilaginibacter glaciei. Next base: position 203,705 of record NZ_JACWMX010000004.1, read on the forward strand.
CGAAATGTTTGTTTCCAATTGTCAAAAAGCAAATTACGCTCCGTTTTTATTGGACTGCAAAGATATAATTCGTTTCTTTGCAGTCCAAATAATATTTTAATTATTTTTTTATGGCACATAGGGCAGGTTTTGTAAGTATAATTGGTAAACCCAACGCGGGTAAATCAACCCTTATGAACGCATTGGTGGGCGAAAAAATGTCGATCATCACCCCAAAGGCGCAAACCACCCGCCATCGTATTTTGGGCATTGTTAATGAAGAGGATTACCAGATCGTTTTTTCTGACACACCCGGCATCATCAAACCACATTACGCATTACACGAAAGTATGATGCACCAGGTCGACGGATCTATCGTAGATGCCGACCTGATCCTATTAGTTACCGATATTAACGAAGAGTATGACGAGCAGGACGTTTTAAAGAAACTGCAAAACTCTACCGCTCCATTAGCGATATTGATCAACAAGATCGATTTGTCGACAGAAGAAGAAGTTAAAGAGAAGGTAGCGTATTGGCAAGAAAAGCTGAATCCTAAAGTGGTTTTTGCGATATCTGCCCTGCATGATCATAACATAAAGGCCGTTATGGATTTTGTGTTGGAGAGCCTGCCCGAACACCCTGCTTATTATGAGAAGGATGCCCTAACAGACAGGAACGACCGTTTCTTTGCTTCTGAAATGATCCGCGCGCAGATCTTTAAACAGTATAAAAAAGAGATCCCTTACAGTACAGAGGTTATTGTTACCGCTTTTGTGGAAGGCGAAAAGCTGCACCGCATCAGCGCCGAGATCATTGTAGAGCGCGACTCGCAAAAGAATATTGTGATAGGCAACAAAGGCGAAATGCTGAAAATAGTAGGCACGTATGCCCGCCGCGATATGGAAGAGTTTTTCCAGAAGAAGATCTTTCTGGAAATGTTTGTGAAAGTTATACCCGACTGGCGCAGCAAAAAAAATTACCTGAAAAAATTCGGGTACGAATAGCAAAACAGAATCAAGATGTAAGAATCAAGATTCAAGAATTAATTTTATAATATATTTGAGTTAAGTATTGTAAAGACGGCCCTCGAGCTGTCTTTATTCTTGTATCTTGACTCTTGATTCTAATAAACATGAGCAACATAGTAGCTATAGTAGGCAGGCCTAACGTAGGAAAATCAACATTATATAACCGTTTAACCGAAAGCCGTAAAGCTATTGTTGACGATTTTAGCGGTGTAACCCGTGACAGGCATTACGGTACCTCTGAATGGACCGACCAGAAATTCACCGTTATTGATACCGGTGGTTACGTTGCCAATTCTGAAGAGCTTTTTGAAGTAGCCATTCGCGAGCAGGTTTTGATCGCTATTGAAGAAGCTACCGTGATATTATTTATGGTTGATGTGACCACAGGCATTACCGACCTGGACGATGAGATTGCCAACATCCTGCGCAAAGGCAAAAAACCAACGTTCGTTGTAGTAAACAAGCTGGATAATAACGCGCAGTTAGCGGATGCTACCGAGTTTTACAGCTTGGGCTTAGGCGAAATCTACACCCTGTCGTCAATGACTGGTTCAGGTACAGGCGAATTATTGGATGAGGTGGTTAAACATTTTGAGGATGTGCCGTTCGAAGAGAACGAGCGCCCTAAATATGCCATCATCGGCCGCCCTAATGTGGGTAAATCATCTATTATCAACGCGTTGATAGGGCAAGACCGTAACATCGTTACCCCGATTGCTGGTACTACACGCGACAGTATCCACATCCACTATAACCAGTACGGTCACGATTTTATGTTGATCGATACGGCCGGGATGCGTAAGAAAACCAAGGTAAAAGAGAACATCGAGTTCTATTCGGTGATGCGCACCATTAAAGCTTTGGAAGAAGCCGATGTGGTAATTATTATGATAGACGCGGTTGAAGGTTTAGAATCTCAGGATGTGAACCTTTTCCACCTGGCCGAAAAGAATAAGAAAGGTATTGTTATCGTGGTGAACAAATGGGATCTGATAGAGAAGAACAACAAAACCGTTAAGGTATTTGAAGAACAGATCCGCCAGAAGATTGCACCGTTTACGGATGTGCCTATTGTCTTTACATCTGTTACCGAAAAGCAGCGCGTTTTAAAGGTAATTGATGTGGCTAACCAGGTTTACGCCAACCGTGCCCGCAAGATCCCAACCTCTAAATTAAACGAAGTGATGCTGCCGATCATCGAGAATTATCCGCCGCCATCATTAAAGGGTAAATACGTAAAAATCAAATACATCACCCAGATAGCAGGCGCATCGCCGATGTTCGCATTTTTCTGTAACCTGCCGCAGTACGTCAAAGAACCGTACTATCGTTTTATAGAGAACCAGCTGCGCGAGCATTTTGAATTTTCAGGCGCACCTATCCAGGTTTGGTTCAGGCAGAAATAAGCAAGGGTACAAATATATCAGATAGCGATGGGCATACACCCATCGCTATTTTTGTTTAATATGAATTTTAAACATTAAATTTGAGTATGAACTTACTGGCAGAAAAATTGGAATTAGCAAAGCGCTTGTTAGCAGTTGAGGACGAAGGCCTTTTGCTTCAGCTGAAACAAGTTTTTGATAACGATGGGCAAGACTTTTGGGATGATTTGCCGGAGCATGTAAAGCAAGGTATTGAACGCGCCAGAAAGCAAGCAGCCGATGGCAAACTCACTCCCCATAACGAAGTCATGAGTAAGTACGCTAAATATTTATGATGTATGAGATTTACTGGACGGATGAAGGAAAAGAAACATTTGATCAGACAATTTCGGCGATAGAAAATAGATGGGGCTTCAAACAGGCCGGTCTTTTTGTAAAACGAGTGCAGGATGTTTTAACGCTCATATCAGCGCAACCGTATCTATATAAATCTTCATTAACGCAAAACGTACGACAGGCCGTAATCTCAAAGCAAACCTCACTTTTCTATGAAGTGACAGAATCGCGAATAGTACTTTTATTCTTTTTTGATAACAGGCAAGAACCTCTTTTTGATCTTGAGTGATCGTAGCCCTTTACTATTTTAATTATGCAACCAACCCTCAATAAATATAACGTCAAGTTTCAGGAAGCACTTGCTGGCTTAAACCCCGAGCAATTGGCCGCCGTTAATAAAATGGATGGGCCTGTACTGGTTGTGGCCGGCCCGGGTACAGGTAAAACGCAGATCCTGGCGGCACGTATTGGTAAGATACTGACAGATACGGATGCACAGCCTAACGAGATTCTCTGTTTAACGTATACAGATGCCGGTGCGGTTGCCATGCGTAAGCGCCTGTTCGAGTTTATCGGGCCCGATGCTTATCGCATCAATATCTACACCTTCCACGCATTTTGTAACGAGATCATCCAGGAAAACCTGGAGTATTTTGGAAAGTTGAATTTGGAGGCCTTATCCGACCTTGAATCGGCCATGCTGTTCCGCGAGTTAGTGGATGAATTTGATAACGACCATTTGCTAAAGCGTTTCACCGGCGATATTTACTACGATGCACCCCGGTTAAAAACGTTGTTCAGCACCATGAAGCGCGAGAACTGGAGCGAAGAGCAGATAGAAGCTGCTGTAAAGGAATACCTGGACGATCTGCCCAATCGCGAGGAGTTCATTTACAAGCGCGCCAACGCAAAAGCCGGCATCAAAATAGGTGACCCCAAGCAGAAAGACATATACAAAGCGCAGGAGACCATGGCCAAAATGCTGGCCGCCGTGCGCGAATACAAACGCTATGATGCCAAAATGAAAAGCCGCGGCCGTTATGATTACGATGACATGATCATTTGGGTACTGAAGGCCTTTAGGGATAATGACGAGATCTTGCGCAAATACCAGGAACGCTATCAGTATATTTTGGTAGATGAGTTTCAGGATACCAGCGGGTCGCAAAACGAATTATTGAAATTTTTGCTTAACTATTGGGACACCCCCAACGTGTTTGTAGTGGGCGATGACGATCAGTCGATCTTTAAATTCCAGGGCGCAAACATGAAGAACATTCTTGATTTTGCCGGCGACTATGTAGACACCCTGCATACTGTTGTGTTAAAGCATAATTACCGCTCGAACCAGCATATACTGGATATTTCGAGGGCGTTGATCAACAATAATAATGAACGCTTAACTGCCCAGTTAAGGCTTGATAAAAACCTGCAAGCCTCACACCCGCGCTTTACGGAACTGGTGGTAGAGCCTGTGATAAAAGAGTACGAGAACCCCGATCAGGAAGTGGTTGATGTTGCCCTGCAAATTCAGGAGCTGATTCACAAGGGCAGCGAACCGGGCGAAATAGCCGTTATTTACCGTAACCACGGCCAGGTAGAAGAACTATTGCATTACCTGGATGCGCAAGGAATAGCGGTGAACACCAAGCGTAAGATAGATATCCTAACCATGCCGTTTGGTGAAAAGATCATCAACATTCTGCGTTACTTAGCGATGGAGCTGGATTCGCCGTATAGTGGTGATGAATTGTTATTCGAGATCTTACACTATGATCTGTTTGATATTGCACCGATAGAGATTGCTAAAGCCAGCATAGCGGTATCTAAAGAAAACTTTACAACCGCTACCAACAACCAACCTAAAACCTCTATTCGTAGGTATATCAGCGAGTTAAAAGTTTCTGCCCAGCCCGATTTGTTTAGCAAGCAGGATGATACAGGTATGAAATACCTGGCAACATATATTGACGATCTGCTGAAAGATGCTGTAAGTGTAACATTGCAGCAGTTCTTCCAGAATGTGATCGCTAAAATGGGAATCCTTAAATACATCATGCAACAGCACGATAAAGGGATGTATATGCAGGCGCTCACCAGCTTTTTCGACTTCCTGAAAGATGAAAGCCGTAAAAACCCGGAGATAAAGCTCGCAGAACTGATCGCGACTATCGATCTGATGAAGAAGAACAATATCCGGATGGATCTAAACAAAGTGATCTTTTCTGATAATGGTATCAATTTCCTTACAGCACATGGCTCAAAAGGGTTGGAGTTTGAGCACGTGTTCTTCATCGGCTGTGACAAAAAAACATGGGATGCCAAAGGCCGCAACCATGGTTTCAGCTATCCGGATACATTAACAAGGGCCGCATCAGATGATGTCGCCCAAAAGGAAGAGGCCCGCCGCCTGTTTTATGTAGCCATTACCCGTGCAAAGCAATGCTTAAATATCTCCTATTCGGGTAAGGACAAAAAGGGAAAAGATCAGGAACCATCGCAATTCATCGGCGAGATTTTGGCCGACACGCATTTGCAGGTTAAATATCCAAAGGTAAGCAGCGACGATATGGTAGGCTTTATCGCCACACAATTCAGCGAGGCCGATAAACCCGTGGTGGAACTGCTTGATCGTAATTACATTAATCAGTTACTGCAAAATTACACGCTATCGGTTACTCACCTGAGTAATTACCTCGATTGCCCGCTGCGGTTTTATTTCCAATGTTTAATCAGGGTGCCGTCGGGTAAAAGCCCGTCGGCTACGTTTGGGCAGGCGGTACACTGGGCATTGAACAAGGCTTTCCGTAAGCTGCCGTTCTATGATAATGAGTTTATGCCGACCGAAGAGTTCATCAAAGAGTTCCGCTGGTATATGTATCGCAACCGCGACTCATTTACCAAAGAAGAGTTTAAACTTCGGGTTGATTACGGGGATAAGATTTTGCCACCATACTATGAGCAAAACGTACCGAATTGGAACAAAGTGGCGCAGACAGAGCGAAGTATTAAAAACATCGAAGTACGCGGAGTGCCTATAAAGGGTAACCTGGACAAAATAGAATTCGAAGGCAAAAATGTTACCGTGGTCGATTATAAAACGGGCCGGGTGCGTAACGCAAAAGATAAATTCAATCGCCCTAATGATGAGCAAGAATTTGGCGGCGATTACTGGCGCCAGGCGGTGTTCTATAAGATTTTGATTGACAATGACCACACCAATGATTGGGAGGTGGTAAACACTGTTTTTGATTTTGTGGAGCCGGTGAAAGAAAAGGATAATGAATACCATAAAGAGAAAGTGGTGATCAGTCCGGATGATACGGAGATCGTCACCAGTCAGATCATGATGGTTTATCAAAAGATAATGAACCATGAGTTTAGTACGGGTTGCGGCAAAAAGGAATGTGATTGGTGCCACTTCGTAAAAAACAACTTTAAACAACCCGAGGGTTTGTTAGCAGTTGCCGAAGGGGAAGACGAAGAATAATTACAGATCAGATTTGATACGCCTATTTTTAGTTACGGGTCTTTTTTCATCGAAAGAAATTTTAAATTGCGGTATGAAATACTTTAGCCTGCTCGCTCTTTCGCTCCTAACACTTTCGGCATCTGCCCAAACTACTGTTAAACAAGATGCCGGTATTAAACAAATGGTTGATGAGGTCTCAGCTAAAAACATAGAGGCTATTGTTCGCAAATTGGTGAGTTTTAAAACAAGGCATACGTTAAGCGATACCGTGAGCAAAACAGAAGGCATTGGCGCGGCCCGCAATTGGATCAAGGCCGAATACGAGCGATATGCTGCAGCATCTAACGGACGCATGAAGGTGGAGTTTGATGCCTTTGTACAGCCCAAGGGCAACCGTATGGATAACCCTACCCCTATGAAAAATGTGCTGGCTATTTTAAAGGGGACCGACACGGCAGATAAGCGCATCTACATCGTATCCGGCCATTACGATTCAAGGGTTACCGATGTGATGAATGCCAAATCATTTGCCCCCGGTGCAGTTGATGATGCTTCTGGCACGGCGGTATCTATGGAACTGGCAAGGGTGATGGCTAAGCGATCTTTCCCGGCAACTATTATTTTTATGGCGGTAGTGGCCGAGGAACAGGGGTTGTATGGCTCAGCTAATGTTGCCAAACGAGCCAAAGCTGAAGGCTGGCAAATTGATGCTATGCTGAACAATGATATTGTTGGCAATACCTACGGAATGGAAACCGGGTTGAAAGATAACCGAAGCGTGCGTGTATTTAGTGAAGGCGTGCCCGCTGGCGAAACGGAAAAGCAGGCGGCAACTCGTAACTCGGTAGGCGGCGAAAATGACAGCCCTGCCCGCGAACTGGCCCGTTACACCAAAGAAATTGCAGAACGGTATGTTGATCAGTTGGATGTGAAACTGATCTACCGCCGCGACCGCTACCTGCGTGGCGGCGATCATACCTCCTTCTCGCAACAGGGCTTCACGGCTATCCGCATAACAGAAATGAACGAGGATTTTAACCGTCAGCACCAGGATATCCGTAAGGAAAACGGCGTGGACTACGGCGACTTGCCCGACTTTGCCGATTACGATTACACGCAAAAAGTAGGGAGGATGAATCTTTCGGTATTGGCCAACCTCGCGCTCGCGCCCGCTGCACCGCAGAATGTAGTGATCCAAACCAGCGGGCTTACTAATAAAACCAGCTTAAAATGGGATGCGCCAAAAGGTAAAACGCCGACAGGCTATTATATCTTAATGCGCGAAACTACAAGCGCTTTCTGGGAAAAGAAGTTTTATGTAACCACTACCACAGCCAACTTTGGTTACTCTAAAGATAACTACTTATTTGCCGTACAATCTGTTGATGCCAACGGGCACGAAAGCCTGCCGATATTCCCTAAACCGGGGCGCTAATAAAATCCTTTGTTATAAGGCTATTTTTCTGCCAGCAGATCATCTGTCAATTTCTCAAACTCACTGATAAATTCGGTGTAGTGTGTACCTGTGCCCGGGCCGCTAAAGCCGGTATGGATCTTACGCACATCGCCGGTTTTATCGATGATGATAGTAGTAGGGAAGCCCACCACCTTAGTTAAAGCGGGCAGGCTTTTAGCCGTCTCCAATTTGTTGTTGGTAAAGCCGGTAATCAGCAAAGGGTATTGAACATTAAACCTGCTTTTTAATTGAGCTAACGTTTTTTGTGATTTGGCAAAATCGGTAGTTCGCTCATAAGCCAGGCCAATAACCTCTACACCTTTAGCATGATATTTTTTATAGTAGTTAACCAAATAAGCGGTCTCGTCCATACAATTTGGGCACCACGAGCCCAAGATCTGTACGATGACCACCTTGTTTTTAAAACGCGCGTCAGTTAGTGATACCGGTTTGCCATTAATGTCTTTAAAACTAAAGTCGAGTTTTTTGTAGCCGGGCTTGAGGGCTGTTAATGAATAAGCATCGGGCAGTTTAGCGTTCTCGTTCCTTACTGCAGCCCAAACGTCTTTACCTGTTGCCCCCGAAAAGAATTTACCATCGGTAAGGGTATTATCGTCGGCTACCTTAGCCGTGAATAAAAACGCATGCCCGCCGTCAAAGCAGGATAAATAAAGATCATCGCCCGATACAGTTCCCTCCAAAAAGCGGTAGTCGCCGGTGGTGGTTAAAAATGTGCCGGTAACTTTTGCACCGGTTTGTTTAAATTCGCCAACTGTGGTATCGCGGCCGTCACCCTCGCCAATCACTGCCGACCAGCGGCCGCTTACGTTGTATTTTGGTTTCTCAGCATCTTTAAAAAACCGATAGGGCGTTGCAGCGGTTGCGGTAAATGCCATCGGTACATCCTTTTCGCCCAGGTGTTTAATAAATTGCCCGGTAAGGGTATTGCCGCTTTGCTTTAACCTGAATTCCGAATCAAACAAAGGCATTTTAATAAACACTGAATCGCCTTTGCCGGTTACTGCAGGCACTTTATAATGCTCGGTACTGTTGATAATAGCCAGCTCCTGTTTGCCAGCACCGGTAACTTCAAAATTGAAAGGGATCTCTTGCCCCGCGGTGGTTTTTAGCGCGCCGCGCCATATGCCTGTTTGCAATTTTGTTTGGGCCGTAGTTATTTGGGTAAGCGCAGTGATCAATGCAGCACTTAATATCAATTGCTTTATCATGGATAAAATAGTCTACTAATTTTATATACTTTATCAAAAGTAATAAAACCTGTTTACTATTTCAACACTTTGCGGGATATGACAATGCACTGATTAGGCATCAGATCTATGTTTACTGCCTGTTTGAATTAGCTGCGGGTGAGCTGTATAATTATGGGTAACACCTGTAGGTAAACCGAAAAGATATGGTAGGTAATGTTTTTCATTTTTGTTTTGTTGATATACAAGGTTACCACCAGTAGATGACAACAGTATGTCAACAGAAAATGCCCCGCTAAACTATTTTTAACAGGGCATTTTTACGAAAAATGGAATTAGCTTTGGTCTATTTCAACACCTCGCGGGATATTACAATGCGCTGAATTTCTGACGTACCTTCATAGATTTGGGTGATCTTGGCATCGCGCATTAAACGTTCTACATGGTACTCTTTCACAAAGCCATACCCGCCATGGATCTGTACAGCCTCGACAGTAGTACGCATAGCCGTTTCGGAAGCAAAAAGTTTAGCCATAGACGCTGCCTGCGCATAAGGCAAGCCTTGATCCTTTAACCAGGCCGCACGGTGGCAAAGTAAGCGGGCCGCTTCAATTTCAGTAGCCATATCAGCCAGTTTAAATTGGATCGCTTGTAAATCGGCCAGGGTTTTACCAAAGGCCTTACGCTCTTTAGCATATTGCACCGATAGCTCGTACGCCCCTGCAGCAATCCCTAAAGCCTGCGATGCAATGCCGATGCGGCCGCCCTCAAGCGTGGCCATAGCAAACTTAAAACCGAAGCCATCCTCGCCGATGCGGTTGGCTTTGGGCACCTTAACATCAGTAAACATTAGCGAGTGGGTGTCTGATCCGCGGATGCCCAGTTTATTCTCTTTATTGCCAACAGCAAAGCCTTCCATCCCCTTTTCAACAATCAGGGCATTAATACCGCGATGCTTTTTGCTGTGGTCAGTTTGGGCCATTACGATATAGGTAGATGCGCTGTTTCCGTTGGTGATCCAGTTTTTGGTGCCGTTAAGGAGATAATAATCGCCCATATCAACAGCCGTAGTATGCTGCGATGTAGCATCCGACCCGGCTTCCGGTTCGCTCAGGCAAAATGCGCCGATCACTTCACCTTTAGCCAGGGGAACTAAATATTTTTGTTTTTGTTCTTCGGTGCCGTATTTCTCTAATCCGTAGCAAACCAAGGAGTTATTTACCGATACCACTACAGAAGCCGATGCATCAACCTTTGACAGTTCTTCCATTACCAGCGAGTAAGAGATCGCATCCATACCGCTGCCACCATAATCTGGAGATACCATCATGCCCATAAATCCCAGCTCGCCCAGCATCTTTACCTGTTCGGCCGGGAATTTCTGATGCTCGTCACGTTCTATAACACCGGGTTTTAGTTCGATTTGCGCAAAATCACGCGCCGCCTGGCGTATCATTAAATGTTCTTCGGTTAGTTCAAACTGCATGGTTATCAATAAAAATTAAAGATATAAATATTATGCATGCATAGCAAAATTGAGCGCACAAAAAAAGAGAGCCTTTTGCGAAGCTCCCTTTTCCCCTAATTAATTTAAACTATTGATTAAACCCAAAATAAAGAACATGTTCATCTCAACTTGGGCAACTGAGAATTCGTTTTTTGAGCCTTTTTGCAAAGAGTGTTTTTCATAGGTAGATGAAATATTTTCTTCGTATGCAAGGTTATTTGTAGTTAAACAAAAGCTACGCCACTTTTAGGCGGATAGTGGTATATCAATTGGGAGTAACTATATTTTTGAAAAAATAACTTTCACTTTTTTTGGTTTCTCATTGCTGTAACTTGGTTTGTGAAGATTTTCGAAGAAAAGCAATTATATTTAAAGACTACACAATCCGCTTTTACATACACCACTTGTATTATATTTCATACAAAATCAGAAATGTGATCAAAAACTTTTCAAGTATTGAATTACCCGCCAGTACCTTACCTTACTTATTTCATCGCCGGAATGATCTGGTCGCGTAGGATGTAAAAGTTAAACTTAAGATGTTCACGTGAACACCATGAACATCGTGAACATTCATGAACACCTCATTATCAATACAATGAGTATTTTCCTTTTGGTTTTTTAATCTTTTTACCCGGATTTTCATGCTATCGCCCGCAATCGCACATTTTTTATATCCGTTATCTAACACCTATATTTACCGTATGCAAATTATACACGTGCTGCAGGATTGGTGGCAGCATCAAACCTGGCTGGAGGTTATCGGCGTTATAACAGGCCTGCTTTGCGTGTACCTGGCGGCTATTAACAATATCTGGAACTGGCCATTTGCTGTGATTAGCGTTACGATATATATCTTTATTTTTTTTGAGGCGAAACTCTTTGCAGATGTGGGCCTGCAGTTTTACTTTTTTGTAGTGAACCTTTACGGTTGGTACTATTGGAGTCAAAAACCGGCGACCGAAAAGAAAGTCCCCGTCGCGCATATTACCCGTAAAGAGATCTTGCTTGCCGTGCCTGCTATTATTATTTTCACGGTTATATTGGGTTCATTACTCAAATACACCACCGCCTCTTACCCGTATATCGATAGTTTTTGTACAGCCTGCAGCCTGGTGGCCCAGGTTTTTTTAGCCCGGAAGGTATTGGAGAACTGGCTGATATGGGTATTTGTAGACATTATTTACGTTGGGGTTTATACTTATAAAGATCTGCACCTTACCGCCATTATGTACGCCATTTATGTGGCCATTGCCATAAAGGGCTATGTAGATTGGAAGAAAGATGCCACCCAGTCCCCTAATGGGGAGTTAAAACAGACCCCGAATGACCAAATCCGAAATTGAAAATCCAAAATCCGAAATCCGAAAGATCGCCGTGGTTGGTCCCGAATCTACCGGGAAGTCTACTATGTCGGCTTATCTTGCCGATCACTACCATACCGTTTGGGTGCCCGAATTTGCGCGCGATTACTGCGCGGCGCTTACCGAGCCACCCACCTGGCAGGATGAGATCAATATGTTTTACGGGCAGATTGCTTTAGAGAAAGAAATGGCACCGCAAGCCAATAAACTGCTCATATGCGATACTACCTTTATTACAGTAAAGATCTGGAGCGACGAGATGTTTGGCCGCTCGCCGCAGGAAGTACTGGATGCCCTGCCCAATCATAAATACGACCTATACCTGCTGCTCGATATAGACCTGCCCTGGCAGGACGACCCCCTGCGCGATTTCCCGCATAAGCGCGAACACTTTATGGATGTATGGCATCGGGAGCTGCAAGCCCTTAATGCGAATTATGTGCTGATATCTGGCACCGGGGCAAACAGGTATGAAAATGCGGTAGCGGCGATTGATAAGTATCTGAACCCTAATTCACTTGATTAGAAGATTAGCGTGATTATTCATTGCAATCCTTAAATCCTGATAATCAATGTTCAGGTAACTCTAAACTTTTTTATACTTCCATGCAACGTTGTTAAATACCCTGCGTCATTTAACCTGAAACCTGTCAAATAATTTGGAAGCTGTATACGTAGATAAACATTACAACCTGGTGGTTGAGTGTAAGCAAGGAAGTAAAAAAGCCTGCTACGAGTTGTACCGACTGTATGCTAAAGCAATGTTAAACGTTGCCTTTAGGATAGTGGGCAACGTTGCCGAAGCGGAAGATGTTTTGCAGGAAGCTTTTACCGATGCGTTTAACCGGATGAAGGATTTTAGGCAGGAAACTACCTTTGGGTTATGGCTTAAACAAATTGTGGTGCACCGGTCTATTAACCTTTTGCGCAAAAGGAAGCTGGAGTTTGTGGAGGTGGAAGACGGCCACCTGGACAATGTACCTGATGAAGAGCCCTGGGATGATGACGATGTACAATACCAGGTTGCGCAAATAAAAGAAGCCATGAAAGAATTGCCCGAAGGCTACCGGGTGGTACTATCGCTCTACTTATTAGAGGGGTACGATCATGAAGAGATAGGACAAGTGTTAAACATAAGCGAAAATACGTCGCGTACTCAGTTTTTACGTGCAAAACGTAAGCTGGGCGAAATATTAGTAAGAAAGGGAATCAAAAGATGAGCAAGCGGTTAGAAGATTTTATCAGCAACAACAGGGAGGAATTTGACGACCTGGAGCCACGCGCCGATATCTGGAACAATATATCGATGGAGCTGGACGCATGGGATGAGGAGCAGCAACAGCCAAAAAAGCGCGGAGCCAAAACGTTTTCGCTTGGTTTCGTACTCCGGGTAGCCGCTATGATCGTAGTAGTGATGGGTATCGGCTTCGGCGTGTACGTGCAAACCCAAAAAGGCTTAAATAATAGCGGCGGCGGTGTCGATCTGGCATCTATCAACCCAACCTACGCTAAACAGCAGCAGCAATATGCCACGCTGATAGCTACCAAGCGTACCGAATTGAAACAAATAGCTAAATACGACCCGCAGCTTTACCGGGAGTTTAGCGCCGAGTTGAGCGACATGCAATCGACCTATAAAAGACTAAATAAAGATTTGGCCACCAGCCCCAACCAGGAGCGTGTTTTACGTGCAATGATCCGGAACTTGCAAATACAAACAGAGGTGCTTAATCAGCAACTGAGTGTAATTGAACAATTTAATCAAAGTAAAAAACAGCAAAAAGATGGAAACCAAGATATATAAAAGGCTATTCGCCTTTATTGCGCTGCTCGTAGTGAGCGCAGCAACCTTTGCACAGGACACCTTACCTGCTCCGCCGCTACCGCCTGAGAATTATACGTTAAGCAAAGAGTACAAACTGAATAAGAAGTTTGATAGTAAAACCTTAAAGCAGTTCAATTTTAAAATGAACAGCCTGAATAAGCACATGCTGGCCTTGAGCACTAAGATCAACACGCAGGTTGCGGTTAAAATGAAGGGCTTTGACAAAAAGTTCAAAACCGAATTTAAAGATTTTGGCAAAAACTTCGCGGGCAGCTTTAGCGATATGGTACCCGATGTTGATGTAAACGTAAATAATAATATCAGTCGCAATCTTTCTGACGAGGATTATAAGCGCCAGCTGGCCAGTGGCGAGATCATCGAAAAGATCAAAAACTACAGCAAAAGCTATTCTGTAGATGGTAACGATGTGCTGCAGATCAGCAATAAGTTTGGTAATGTAACCGTAAACACCTGGAACAAGAACGAGTTTAAGGTAGATGTGCAGATGAAATTCAGCTCGGATAACGAAAGCAACGTTAACGATATGATGGAAGGGTCGAGTGTATCAGACAGCAAATCGGGCAATGTGGTGTCATTTCGCACTGCCATTGGCGATGCCAATAATGGCCAAGGCAACAAGCATCAGAATATGTCTATCGACTATAAGATCTACATGCCTGCTAGTAACGCGATAAATATAAGCAACCAATTTGGCGTTATTACCTTACCGAATTTATCCGGCAAAACAACGATTAGGCTTCAGTTTGGCAATCTCATAGCCCAGCAGCTTACTAATACGCAAAATGATGTTTCCATCAGCTTCACATCAGATAAAACTTCCTTTATTGAGTTATTCAATGGCGGTAAATTAAAAATTCAACATAGCAATTTTAAGGCTGGAGTTGTTAATAACGCAGATGCGGTTTTTGGATTTTCGAAAGTAGATATAGATCGTTTAAAAGGATCGGCAAACGTAGATGTAAAGTTTGGTAAAGGCTTGAGTATTGCGACCTTAGGAAGTGCAAAAGACGTAAACATTAAAGCTCAATTCGCAAAAGTCAATTTTGATATCAATGACAGTGATAGTTTTAACTTTGACATTACTACTAAAATGGGCAACGGTTTTGACAACAGTAGCGGTAAAGCCAAAATAACTGGTAAAACGCCATCGGACGACGAAAGAGGCTATTCGTCCACAAAAACTTACAGAGGTTATGTGGGCAAAAGTGGAAGCGATAATAAGGTAACGATAACAACAAACTTTGGTGAGGTGAATTTTAACTAAGGTCAAAATAGAGTACAATTTAAAAACCCTTGCCATAACGGCAGGGGTTTTGCTATTTTAGGGGCACACTAAACGCGCTGCCCTTTATGATGGAAATACTAACCGACCCGGAAGCCTGGCTCTCCCTTGTTACCTTAACTGTTTTAGAGATCGTTTTGGGGATAGATAACGTGATCTTTATCTCTATCCTGGCCGATAAGCTGCCTAAACAACAACAGGAAAAAGGCCGCAAGGTAGGTTTAGGCATGGCCATGATCACCCGGATCCTACTGCTGCTTTCCATCAGTTGG
Organism: Mucilaginibacter glaciei; assembly: GCF_014773245.1. GTDB lineage: Bacteria > Bacteroidota > Bacteroidia > Sphingobacteriales > Sphingobacteriaceae > Mucilaginibacter > Mucilaginibacter glaciei. The sequence goes on from NZ_JACWMX010000004.1 coordinate 218,843, forward strand.
GTGATGACGCTGACTAACCCGCTGTTTAATATCTCCGGCATTTTAAATATTAACGATGCCGAGTGGGCGCAAAAGCTGGCCATATCCGGCCGCGACCTGATCTTGATCATCGGGGGATTATTCCTGATCTATAAAAGCACTGCCGAGATCCACCACAAAATTGAGGGGGATGAAGAGGATGACGCCAACGTAAAAGCCCATTCGTTTTGGGGCACCATTGTACAGATCATGCTGCTGGATATCGTGTTTTCGTTAGATTCTGTTATCACTGCGGTTGGTATGGCGCAACACGTCGAGATCATGATAGCGGCAGTAGTAATTGCGGTAGGTATTATGATATGGGCATCGGGCGCGGTTGCAGGCTTTGTAAACAAGCACCCAACGGTTAAGATGCTGGCACTATCATTCCTTTTATTGATTGGTGTATCCTTACTGGCCGAAGCTTTTGAGCAGCATATCCCGAAAGGTTATATCTACTTTGCCATGGCGTTCTCTATCCTGGTAGAGATGCTGAACCTGAAGATGCGCGCCAAGCGTAATAAAGCGGCCGAGGCGAAAGCGAAACGGGCAGCTACTAAAAAGAAATAGGGGGTTTGTCCTCGCATATCTGGTATATGCCCATGCGCGTCATTGCGAGGAACGAAGCAATCCCCGACATGCCTGTCTCAAACGTTCCATATACGGAGACGGCGGATCATAAAACAGAAAAGGAGACAGCCACCGGCCCTCTCCTTCTTAATTAACTATAACTTATCTTTTATAAAAAGCAAAGGCCGCAGGCAAACACCACGTTTACCAATAGTAGTACCGAGAACATATTCATGTTACGTTTGCTAACAGTAGCCAGTTTGGCATTAATGCTTTTTAACCAGCGGTTATTAAGCAACACAAAGTGGTTAAGTAGCATAAACATCACCGCGCCGCAGATAATGGCCAGGTACGAGTAAGGGTTCATAGAAACCCAATGCGCTTTGATCATTAATTTAGTAAACAGCATTGCATTCGCTAACAGAACGATCAGCAAAAAGCTCACATTGAACATGGATTTAAATTGTGGCAGACTTTTACCCTGACCGAAATTTTTAAAGCTCCACCTGTATACCAGTACATAAATGGATTGATAAGACTTTAACATGGCAATGTGTTTTAAGTGAATTGATCTGTTTATTAGTATCTAATACGTAAAAATGCCTGTATTATTTCATAAAACCAAATTTAATTTTGATTAATTGCATATGGGCGACATAATTATTAAGCGGATGAGTTTGGCGGAATGGTGTTTGGTTCACTAATAACCCACAAAGCTTTATCTTTGCTGCCGATATGACGATGAGTGCGGGTACCCCTTTCCGGTTTTTAGATCAGGACCTTTTATTATTGCCTCAAAAGGCTATTTACTGGCAGCAGCAAAATGCCCTGATAGCAACCGATGTGCATTTTGGCAAGGTGGGTCATTTCCGTAAGGCAGGGATAGCCATACCCAGGAATATGGAGCAGCAGGACCTTTCTATGCTATCCGACCTGATCTATGAGTACCAACCCGAAACCGTTTACTTTTTAGGCGACCTTTTTCACAGCGATATGAATAACGACTGGGATTGGTTTGTGCTTTGGCGCAGCCAGTTCCCTAAATTGCAGATCGTCCTGATCAAAGGCAATCACGATATCATCAGCGATAGCCATTACATTAAACTGGGCATCGTACTACATAAAGAACTGCTGGTTGGCCCCTTCCTGATGCTACACCACCCTTTAACCAACCCGGAAGAAAAGGCCGAAGGTTATGTGCTTTGCGGCCATATCCACCCGGGTGTAAGCCTGGTTGGGCGGGGCAGGCAAAGTGTTACATTGCCTTGCTTTGCATTTGGTAAGCACCAGGCTATTCTGCCATCATTCGGGTCGTTCACCGGCAAGGTAGCCATAGTAAGCCGCAAAACCGACCATGTTTTCGGCGTGCTGAAGGATAAGGTGATCGCGTTATAAACAAAACATGCAATTCTGTTAATCGGGCAAATGCATGTTGATTAACAGCAACTTAAAATCGCCTTGCGGCGTAAAGGGGGCCTTTGCCCTCATTTTTTATCTGCAACACACCACCTCTGTCTTATCATGCCGTAATGATGATTGGGCCTTTAAGGGAGGCTTGACTATGATGTGAATGCTTTACCCCGGTTTTGTAGAAGCCGGTTACTTTTTTTTTACCGGGGGTATGGTTGTAAATGGACGTTTTTCATCAATTTAATTATCAGTGTGATAGGGAGGTCAACTCGACAATTGGATGATAAATTTAGAACGTTTCTAAATAGTTATTAACACTCCTTAAAGCCAAAACCGTTTATATGTTTTGGCTTTTAATAAATACTTTTGTGTGACAATATAATCTAATCAAATAATGAGCGAATTCAAACAAACCTTTAACTCATCACTGGGAAAGAAGCTGATAATGGCTTTAACTGGCTTGTTTTTGTGTACTTTTTTAATTGTACACGTTGGTGGTAACCTGTTGTTGTTTAAAAACGACCAGGGCTTTGCGTTTAATAGCTATGCAAATTTCCTTACCCATTTCCCACCTATCGAAGTAATTGCGTATTTGCTTTACTTAGCCATCATCGTACATGCAGTTTACGCGCTTGTACTTACTATCAGCAACCGCAGGGCAAGGCCAATTGGTTATGCGGTAGTAAATAAGTCGCCGGCATCATGGTCATCAAAAAACATGGGGCTGTTGGGATCTATTCTTTTACTATTTATCGTTATCCACATGGGCGATTTTTGGTTTACCTACAAATACAACAATATTTTAGGTTTTAAAGAATACCGTACTAACCTGGGAACTAACGAAACGGTAGTAAGCGACTACAAGCCCGAAACACCGGATTTTGAGCGTTCGATATCTACCGAGAACAATGTAGAAATTGTAAGGGTGAAAGATTTGCATGCGCGCATATCATCAAGCTTTAGTCATTTATGGTACGTTGCCTTTTATGTAATAGCTATGGGGGCGGTATCGTTTCACCTGTTGCATGGTTTCCAAAGCGCGTTTCAAACGCTGGGCTGGGTGCACCGCAAATACAAGCCTATTATTTATTTTGTAGGCACGTGGCTTTTTGCGGTAATTATACCGCTGTTGTTTGCTGCAATGCCGGTTGTATATTTTATACAGAGTTTATCAAAATAATTTACGAATGGCGAGTTTAGATTTACGATTTATATCGTGCCGGTCTTAATTCGTAACTCTTAAATCTAACATAAAAAAGAAATGAGTTTAGATGCTAAAATTCCGCAAGGCCCATTAGCCGAAAAATGGAGCAAGCATAAATTTAACTTAAAGCTGGTTAACCCTTCCAATAAGCGTAAGTACGATGTTATTGTTGTAGGTACAGGTTTGGCGGGCGCTTCGGCTGCTGCTTCACTGGCTGCGCTGGGTTACAATGTTAAGGCATTTTGTTTCCAGGATAGCCCGCGCCGTGCGCACTCTATTGCTGCACAGGGTGGTATTAACGGTGCAAAAAATTATCAAAACGACGGCGATAGCGTTTATCGTTTGTTTTATGATACTATTAAAGGTGGTGATTACCGCGCCCGAGAAGGCAACGTATACCGCCTGGCGGAGGTATCTGTAAATATTATTGACCAATGCGTTGCACAGGGTGTACCCTTTGCACGTGAATACGGCGGCTTGCTGGATAACCGTTCATTTGGTGGTTCGCAGGTATCACGTACATTTTATGCGCGTGGCCAAACCGGCCAGCAATTGCTTTTAGGTGCATATTCGGCTTTAAACCGCCAGATACACCTGGGTAAAGTAAAAATGTACACCCGTACCGAGATGCTTGATGTTGTTACAATTGACGGTCATGCAAAAGGTATTGTTACCCGTAACTTAAAAACCGGCGCAATTGAAACGCATGCAGCCCATGCTGTTTTATTAGCAACAGGTGGTTACGGTAACGTTTTCTATCTGTCCACCAATGCCATCGGCAGTAACGTAACAGCAGCGTGGCGCGCACACAAACGCGGGGCGTATTTTGCTAACCCTTGCTACACACAAATTCACCCAACCTGTATCCCGGTTACCGGCGACCATCAGAGTAAGCTTACGCTGATGTCTGAATCGTTACGTAATGACGGGCGTGTTTGGGCCCCTAAAACTGTTGAGGTAGCTGAGAAATTACGTAGCAAAGAGATTACCGCATCGCAGGTTAAAGAAGAAGATCGTGATTACTTCCTGGAGCGCAAATACCCATCATTTGGTAACCTGGTGCCGCGTGACGTGGCATCCCGTAATGCAAAAGAAATGACGGATGATGGCAAAGGGGTAGGTGCAACCGGCTTAGCCGTTTATCTTGACTTTGCAGAGTCTATACAACGTTTGGGTGAAGATACCGTACGTGCCAAATATGGCAACTTGTTTGATATGTACCTACAGATCACCGACGAGAACCCGTATAAACAACCGATGCGTATTTACCCTGCGGTACACTATACAATGGGTGGCCTTTGGGTTGATTATAATTTAAGCACAAACGTACCGGGCCTTTACGCCCTGGGCGAATGTAACTTTAGCGATCACGGTGCAAACAGATTAGGTGCATCTGCTTTGATGCAGGGACTATCTGACGGTTACTTTGTAATTCCTTACACATTAGGTGATTACCTGGCAACCATCGGCCCTAAACCGGTTGACATTAACCACCCTGCTTTTGAAAAAACAAAACAGGAAGTAATCGCCTACAACAACAAGTTACTTGCCTTAAAGGGTAACAAAACGGTTGTTGAATACCACCGTGAATTAGGCCATATCATTTGGGAGTATTGTGGAATGGCACGATCTGAAGAAGGCCTGACCAAAGCTAAAGCAATGATCAAGGCACTGAAGGCTGATTTTTGGGTAAATGCCATCGTAACCGGCGAAAATGATGAGGTTAATGCTGCGCTTGAAAGGGCGGGCCGTGTAGCCGACTTTATTGAACTGGGCGAATTGATGATTACCGATGCGTTAGCGCGTCGTGAATCATGTGGTGGCCACTTCCGTGTAGAATCACAGACAGAAGAAGGTGAAGCCTTGCGCGATGACGAGAACTTTGCCTTTGTATCGGCATGGGAGTTTAAAGGAGAAAACCAGGAAGAAGAACTTCATAAAGAAGAACTGGTATTTGAAAATGTTAAGTTAACACAGAGAAGCTATAAATAGTGGTGAGTAGCGCGTGGTGAGTGCAGAGTTATGCAACTCACTACCCGGCACCCATAACTCAAAACTCAAAAATATGAGTACTGGAAACATGAACCTGACGCTGAAAGTATGGCGCCAAAAAAATACACAAACTGCCGGCAAGTTTGTAACCTATAAGGCAGAGGGTATTTCGCCTGATATGTCTTTCCTGGAAATGCTGGACGTGGTAAACGAAAGCCTTACCCGTAAAAACGATGAGCCTATATATTTTGATCATGACTGCCGTGAAGGTATTTGCGGGTCTTGCTCTTTATATATCAACGGCCACCCACATGGCCCTAAAAAGGCGATAACTACCTGCCAGCTGCACATGCGTACCTTTAGCGATGGCGAAACTATCACTATCGAGCCGTGGCGTTCGGCAGCCTTCCCGGTAATGAAGGATCTGGCTACTGACCGTTCGGCATTTGACCGTATCCAGCAAGCTGGTGGCTTTATATCTATTAACACTGGTGGTGTGCCAGATGCTAACTTAATCCCAATCCCTAAGGTAATTGCCGACGAGGCTTTCAACTCAGCTACCTGTATCGGTTGCGGCGCTTGTGTAGCGGCATGTAAAAATGCGTCGGCAATGCTGTTCACATCTGCCAAGATCACCCAGTTGGGTTTATTGCCACAAGGCCAGCCCGAGCGTTACAGCCGTGTGCAGGCAATGGTTGCCCAGATGGACGAAGAAGGCTTTGGTAACTGTACCAATACCGGTGCCTGCGAAGCAGAGTGCCCTAAAGAGATCACACTAAACAATATCGCGTTTATGAATAATGATTATTTCAGCGCCAAACTGTTCAGAGAAGAACAAGCGCACGACCATACCGGCGGCGAATAATTCTTTGCTAAATAAAGGCCAAATAAGAAAGCCTCACCAATTTTGGTGAGGCTTTCTTATTTGACAAAGTGCCTGAAAGTTATTGTACCTCGAACATATTATTGAAGCTGCCACCATCAGGATAATAACCTGTAATGATCAGCCTGCCATTTCTTAAGCTGGTAATTACCTTGTCCATATCGGCAACGCTGTTGATAGGCTGTTTGTTGATAGAGGTAATGATAGACCCAACAGGGATCTCGGTATCATCAAACATCCCACCCGGGCGTACCTGGGTTACTACAACTCCCGAATTAACTTTAAACTTAGCTTTCTGCGCCTGGCTTAACGGCTGGAAGCTTGCCCCCATTTTGTTAAACAGTTCAGATGCCGATTTTGACACCGCAGCTGTTTTGGCAACCGGTGCATCAGCCTTAAGGGTTACGCTAAAGTTTTTCTCGCTACCATCACGTAAAACAGTCAGCGCAATTTTATCACCAGGTTGTAAACGGCCAACACGTTCTTGTAGGTCAGATGACTCGTAAACCACATTGCCTTCAACCTTGGTAATGATATCACCCGGTTTAATACCGGCTTGTTCGGCACCGCCACCCGCTAAAACGCTACTTACATATAAGCCATTTGTTTTGTCGGTTTTAATATCCTGCGCCATATCAGAGTTGCTAAGGTCGGCAAAGCTTATACCTACATATCCACGTTTAACAACACCGAACTTTTTGATGTCATTCAATACTTTTTTAGCTAAGTTAACAGGGATGGCAAAGCCATAGCCTTCATACGAGCCTGTGTGTGACGCAATCGCCGCATTGATACCTATTAGTTCGCCATTGGTATTAACCAACGCACCGCCACTGTTACCGGGATTAATTGCCGCATCGGTTTGAATAAACGACTCGATCCCTTTTTTCAATGTTGGTTCTCGTTGATTAACGGGATAAGGATTCTCATCGTCATCATCTTTACCTATAATATCTATCTGGCGGCCCTTGGCACTTACAATACCAGCAGTGACGGTTGAGTTTAACTTGAACGGATTTCCTACTGCTAAAACCCACTCACCAACGCGTACCGCGTCTGAATTACCTAACTTTACAATAGGCAGGTTAGTTGCATTAATTTTAATCAGGGCAAGATCCGTGTTAGGGTCGGTGCCAATAACTTTAGCCTCAAAACTACGGTGGTCATTGGTTACTATCGTTATTTTTTCTGCCTTAGCCACCACGTGGTTATTGGTTACAATATAACCGTCAGGAGAGATAATCACACCCGAGCCTGATGCCATTTGCGGGCCTTGCGGGCGCATGCGCTGGCCGAACATTTGGCCAAACATCTGCTCAAACTGGTCCTGGCTGCCACCACCGCTGCTTTTTGCCGCGTATGTGGTACGGATGTAAACTACCGCCGGGGTTACTTCTGCCGCTGCCTGGGTAAAATCTACCGAACCGGCCGATGATACCACAGTTGACGGGTTTACCGTACGGTTGCTGGCAAAGTAAACTTTTTGCTTGTCTTCTAACGACATGTTGTCCGAGTACTTGTTCTCGATAACTTTGTACACGCCCAACGCCATTGCACCGCCCACAAAGGCGGTTAATAATGTTAAACCGATCTTTTTCATATTGCTATTCACTTTCCTTTTTTACGTTTTTGCTTTTATCAACTCAAATTTAATACCATATAGACGATATAATCAATGATAAGTTATATCCTTTTTTGTTAAAATTTGTTAAATTGAAATAAACCTGCCGCAATTTTTGTTACCACGGGTTATGTTTACCTTTACAGTACACTAATATACCAAACTACAGTGCAATTAAAATTTTATAAATATCAGGGAGCGGGAAATGACTTTGTGCTGATTGATAACCGGCAAGCCATTGATTACCAATTTACTAAAGAGCGTGTTTCCTTATTGTGCGACAGGCGCTTTGGAATTGGTGCCGATGGATTGATGTTATTGGAGACCCTTGAAGGCTTTGATTTTAAGATGGTATATTACAATGCCGATGGTAACGAAGGCAGCATGTGCGGTAATGGGGGCCGTTGCATTGTAGCCTTTGCTAAACAGCTGGGCATCATTACAGATACGACAAAATTTCTGGCGACAGACGGAGTACACCATGCCAAAATTTCAGCAGATGGCAAATGGGTAAGCTTGCAAATGATAGATGTGAAAGAAGTTACCCGCGATGGCGACGCTTATGTGTTAAACACTGGGTCGCCGCATTATGTGAGGTTAGCCACCGATCTGGCCATTAAAGATGTTTATAACGAAGGTTATGCTATCCGTAATAACGCCGCTTACAAAGCCGATGGTATTAATGTAAACTTTACCGAGAAAACCGATGTGGGTTATTTTGTGCGTACGTTTGAGCGCGGGGTAGAGAATGAAACTTACGCCTGCGGCACAGGTGTTACCGCTGTAGCCCTGGCTATGGCAAAACATAACAACCAGTTTGGCACCATCAGTACGCCGATTAAAGTATTAGGGGGTAACCTCAATATTCGCTTCGATCACGACGGCGAAACATTCAGCAACATATTTTTAGAAGGCCCGGCAGATTTAGTGTTTGATGGTGAAATAACTATCTAAACAGGACCAACAGAAACACAAAAAAAGCGAAGGGCAATGCCCTTCGCTTTTTTTGTTAAAACAGTTCTAAACCTTAGTCGGCTTTAAAGCCATACTTATCACTGAACTTTTTGTACAGCTGCTTGTGCAGGTTATCCAGGTTAATGTTACGGCCTTGTATAAATGCTGTTTCCACATTAAGTCCTATCATATCCAAAGCATCGCCTGTCGAGATAAAAAGATTGGCATCCTTGCCGGTTTCAATAGAGCCGGTTGTTTTGTCTATACCTAAGATCTTAGCATTGTTCAGGCTGATCATCGCAACAGCCTGTTCTTTGGTTAAGCCGTATCCAACTGCTTCGCCCGCCTCGAAAGGCAGATTGCGCTGGCGCCAGAAACCGGTACCTGTTAAACCGTAAAGCACGCCTGCATCTTGCAGCATCTTCGGTAGTTTGTAGGGAAGATAAACATCATCCTCGTCCCTATCAGGTAATGTTTGTGTTTCGCGCAATATCACCGGCACATTATTTTCTTTTAGCACATCTGCAACCAGGTATGATTCTTTACCACCAACAATTACCACCGATACACCCATTTGCTTACCAAATGCAACGGCCTGCATAATTTGTTTTGCACCGTCGGCAATTACGAATAGCTTTTTAGTGCCATTAAACAAGCCTTTCATTGCCTCTAAGCGAATGTTTGATGTGGCAGGTCTTGTTCCGTCGGCGTAGCCTTTAGCTTCGACAAACAAGCGGGTAATGGCATCTATCGCTTTTTGTGCGCGCTCGGCAGGGGTTTCCTGCACTACGCCCGGCACTGCTACATTACCACCACGCCTGCGGCCACCACCACCAGCCGATGGCCAGTTTAAATGCACAGCCATATCTTTTTTATAGGTAGCATCTTCCCAGTTCCAGGCATCAAGCTGCACTACAGACGATGTGCCCGAGATGATACCGCCTGATGGCGTAGGCTGGGCTAATAAAATCCCGTTTGAACGTACCGTAGGGATAACCTTTGAGTCGGTATTGTAAGCCACAACTGAGCGTACATGCGGGTTTAAATCGCCCGTTTCTTCGTCATCCACAGTACCACGCGCACCGGATTCTACTTCCACTAAACCCAGGGTGGTCATGGGAGCAATAAAGCCCGGATAAATTTGCTTACCGGTTGCGTTCACTACTTCGTAACCCGATGATGGGCCTGCACCTTCGCCAACGCCGGTGATCTTACCTTTATCAAACGTGATATAGCCGTTATTAATTACCTGCCCGTTACCCACGTGTATGGTACCACCGGTGATGATAACAGGTTTGCTTTGTGCCTTAGCCGGCGATATGGTTGCCTGCCCATAAATGAGGTTTATGCCAAGCAATAATCCTCCTAACGTTAGTATTATTTTTTTCATTTGTGATCTTAATTAGGGGGTTATTTGATTTTGGCTGCTTTTCTTTCTGCCGAGCGTACTTTTTCCATTTCGGTATACTCATCGGCAATTACAAAGTTATCTTCTTCCAGGCTCTCGCACTCGTAAAGGCGTGGCCTGCGGCCCGGTCCCGGGCGCTGGGTGTTAGCACCGGCGTTTTTAGTCTCCAGCATTTTTTGAACAATGCGGGCGGTCTCGTTAGTGATTGCTTTTTGTTTTGCAGCAGACTGCGACAGGTCCCAATAAGGTATGCCATCCACATAGGTTTTTTCAACCACTGCATAAATTGACAGCGGGTTGGCCGACCATAATACAACATCAGCATCTTTACCTGCCTTTAAACTGCCAATGCGGTTATCTACATGCAGCATTTTTGCAGGGTTAAGGGTAACCAGTTTCAAAGCTTCTTCCTGGCTCATGTGGCCATAGGTTACCGCTTTGCCGGCTTCCTGGTTTAAGCGACGCGCCATTTCGGCATCGTCAGAATTAAAGCCGGTTACCAAACCAACTTCATGCATCAGCTTACCGTTGTACGGGATAGCTTCGGCCACCTCGTTTTTGTATGCCCACCAGTCGCTAAAGGTTGAACCCGCAATGTTGTGCGCCTTCATTTTATCAGCCACCTTGTAACCCTCTAAAATGTGGGTAAAGGTGTTGATCTTGAAGCCCATTGAATCGGCAACGTGCATCAGCATGTTAATTTCCGACTGTACGTAAGAGTGGCAGGTGATAAAGCGTTTGCTATCCAATATTTCAGATAAAGCATCCAGTTCCAGATCGCGGCGGGTAGTGCTACCCTTTACAGCGCGGGCTGCTTTATATTCTTTAGCGCGGGTAAAGGCATCTACATAAACCTCTTCAACCCCCATACGCGTTTGCGGGAAACGCAATACCTGGCCAAATTGAATGTTGTTGTTACTGCCCTTTACGTTCTCGCCCAATGCAAATTTGATGAAGCCGTCGCTGCCTTCAAACTTCATTTCTTCAGGCAATTTACCCCAGCGCATTTTGATCAGCTGGGTTTGGCCGCCAATAGCGTTGGCCGAGCCATGCAGGATGTGCGATGTAGTAACACCGCCCGCTAACTGGCGGTAAATGTTGATGTCTTCGGCATCGATAACATCGGCAATACGTACTTCTGAGGTTACAGATTGTGTGCCCTCGTTGATACCGCCTGTAGCTGCAATGTGCGAGTGCTCATCAACTATACCGGTAGTAATGTGCTTGCCCGTTGCATCTATAACCTTAGCACCGGCTGCCGACAGGTTTTTACCTACCGCTTTGATTTTACCGTTCTCAATCAACACATCTGCATTTTGCAGGATGCCTTCTTTTTCGTTAGTCCAAACGGTACCATTCTTAAATAATACGGTTTCCACTTTTGGCGCTTCGGTATTGCCGTAAGCGGTGAACGGGTAAATTACCTGGCCAACAGTAATATTTGGTTTTGGCGCAGGGCGATTAGCCTGTGCCGCAGGTGCCGCGCTGGCGTATACCGCGCTAAATGCCGACTCGCTACCATCGGGCAAAATAGCATTACCGCGGATAGTTAAGGGCGATACAGATGAAATGTGGCCTGCCAAGCGGATAACACCCGCCGGTTTAGCCCGGTAATTAAAGTAAATGCTGATATCATCGCCCGTGCGGGTGATAGTACCGCGCGCCTTAGTGCTATCTGCACCGGTACGCTCGATATTTACATCATAAGTACCCGGTGTGCCGCCTATTTTAACGGTAGTATTAGCAAAGCCATCGCCGGTTAAAGTGTAATTGCCGCGCAGGTCGGCTACATCCATTTTCGATACCACATATTGGCGTCCTTCTACCCAGTTCTCATAGATCACATTCTCAGCCTTAAACAGGCTGTCGGAGGTGATCAGGAAGCTGGCCATTTTGCCTTTAGCAAGCGTACCTACCTTATCACTCACGCCAAGCATTTCTGCAGGCACGGTAGTTAAGGCGTTTAAGGCTTGTTTTTCTGTCAAACCATAAGTTATCGCGGTGCGGATGTTGGTCCAGAAATCGCGTGCGTTAGCAATACCGTAAGAGGTGATAGCAAATTTAACACCTGCTTTTTCTAATGTGGCAGGGTTGGTTGGGGCCAATTCCCACCCTTTTAGCTGCTCGTACGATATGGTACGTGCATCCAAAGCGTCCTCTACATCAAAGGCGGCTGGGAAGGTTAACGGGATAATTAAACTTGCACCGGTTGCCTTAACGGCGGCTATCCGCTGATACTCCAAACCATCGGTTTTGTAAATGTATGTTTTGCCGAATTCTTTAGCGATCTTGGTAGCGCGCAAAATGCTTTGCGGGTCGCTCACCTCAAAGATCTGCGGCAGGTTTTGCGTGCGGTTAAATTCGTCTAACGAGATGTTGTACTCGTTTTTTTGCGTTTTGTACCAGCTTGCATCGTAATAAGTTTGGCGTAATAAGGCTATACTGCCCATTAATGATGATGGATAGTTGGTTGCTGCCGTACCTTTACTGAATGAGTAATGGGCCGCTGTATTGTCATTCAGCATTACAAAGTTGTCGCGCTCATCGCCCAAACTAACGGTGATAGATGTGCCACGGGCAATGCCATCATGGATTAACGATTGCACGGTGCTGAAACCATTCTTTTTTAAAGCTTCGGCAGCCGAAGCGTTAACATGGAATACGGTTTTAGCATTCATTTCGGGTTTAATGGCCTCATTCCAGCCATAAGCGCCGGGTTTGGTTGATACCGGCACAGACGCACGGCCACCGCCAAAACCACCTGCAGCAAAAGCCTGGCGGGGGGCTTCGGGCATACCGTAGGTGGTGTAGGCATCTATCAGGCCGGGGTAAATGAATTTGCCCTTCAGGTCTACTACTACGTAGCCTTTAGGTACTTTAACATCGGCTCCTACGGCCTCTATCACACGGTCTTTAACCAATAAGGTTCCGTTTTTGATACTGGCATCGGCACTGGTTACAATAGTCGCGTTGGTAAATGCATAGGCCCCGGGGCGGATATCCCACGCGCCATTTACAGGAAAGGTTTCCTGCGAATAGCTCAGGTGAAACGTCAACAGGGAAAAACAAAAAAGTAAAAGTTTTTTCATTGAGTTAGTCAGTTTAAGTTAATTGCTTTAAATATATAAATAATCAATATTATTCACGTTTTAGCCGTGGCAGTTATATAAGTTTGTTACAATAAACAGGGCGAAATATTTTTATCATTATATTCGCGGTAAAAAAATTAAGCACATGAACGCGTATAGCTTTTTTAAGTACTTCCACTCGGGTTTCAGATATTTTGTGATCATTGTTGTGTTGCTGGCCATCATCAGCGCTTTTGCCGGCTGGTTTGGTAAAAAACAATACACCGAAGCCAACCGCAAAACCAATTTAATAGCCATGATACTGTTCCATACACAGCTATTGATAGGCCTGGTGCTTTATTTCCTAAGCCCCTTTGTTGTATTCGCGAAAACGACCATGAAAGACCCGATGGCCCGTTACTGGACGGTTGAGCACATCACGATGATGATTTTTGCCATTGTTTTAGTAACCATTGGCCATGCAAAATCTAAACGGATTACCCTGCCCGTAGGCAAGCACCGCACCATCGCGATATTTTATTCACTGGCGTTTTTGGTAGTGGTAGTAGCTATTATACAGAGCCATAGGCCGTTTTTTGGTATTACCCAGTAAAAAAGTCGACAAAAAATTTGTTAATTCAATTTTCTTTATAAATTTGTCGCCACGATATGAAAAAAACTACTCTTAATACCAATTGGTGGCACTATGCAAAACATAGCAGCCGGAATAGTTTTTGATATAAAGTACACTAACCAAATATAAACCTATTTTGAAACCGGCGAACGCTCAATTCGCCGGTTTTTTTTGTTTAATGCCCTGATAGAAAAATGAATACCTTTAAAATAACTACCACCCAAAAGAAGCTTTTAGCCGATACCACTACGCCGGTAGCCATATACCTGCGCCTGCGCGACGTGTTCCCTAATTCGCTGCTGCTGGAAAGCTCCGACTACCATAGCCGGGAGAATAGCCTGAGCTATATTTGCTGCTCGCCGTTGAGTGGCTTTATACTGGATGACGACCAGCTGACCATGAAATTCCCGGATGGCACTTCGGAAGTTAAAGCCCCCGGCACCTTTGAACTGACGGATGAGATCACTAACTTTTTGGGCCGTTTTGAAGCTGATGAAAATGCCGGCAAGATCATATCGAACGGGTTATTTGGTTATTTTACCCATGAGGCGGTTGAGCATTTCGAGACCATTAAACTTAAAAAATCTGATGATACCACCCGTAAGATCCCGGTGATGCAGTATCACATTTACAAATACATCATTGCCGTAGATCATTTTAAGAACGAGCTGTATATTTTTCATAACCAGGTAGCCGGCCAGCCCGAAACGAACGGACTGGAAAAAATAGCGGACCTGATCAAGAACAAAAACTTCCCGGAGTATAACTTTAAGAGCAGCGAGACCGAAAAATCAAACCTGACCAACGAAGAGTTCATTGCCATAGTGGAGAAAATGAAGCAGCATATTTACCGCGGCGACGTTTTCCAGATAGTGCCCTCAAGGGCATTCTCGCGCAGCTTTTTGGGCGATGAATTTAACGTATACCGGGCATTGCGATCTATCAACCCATCGCCTTACCTGTTTTATTTTGATTTTGGCGATTTCCGGATCTTCGGCTCATCGCCAGAGGCACAGATCACCGTTAAAAATAACATCGCGGGTATTTACCCCATCGCGGGCACCTTTAAACGCAGCGGCGATGATGAAAAGGATGCCGAACTGGCCCGCCAGTTGGAGGCCGACCCAAAAGAAAGTGCCGAGCACGTGATGTTGGTTGACCTGGCCCGCAACGACTTGAGCCGCCATTGCGAGCAAGTAAGCGTAAAGGCATTTAAGGAAGTGCAATATTACTCTCATCTCATCCACTTGGTATCGCACGTCAGCGGTAAATTAAAAGAGGGTACCTCCTCATTTAAGATCGTAGCAGATACTTTCCCGGCTGGTACCTTGAGTGGTGCACCTAAATATCGCGCAATGGAAATTATTGACGAGAACGAGAAAAGCAAGCGCAGCTTTTACAGCGGTGCCATCGGTTTTTTTGGCTTTAACGGCGATTTTAATCATGCCATTATGATCCGCTCATTTTTGAGTAAGAATAATACGTTGCACTACCAGGCAGGGGCAGGCATCGTAGCTGGCTCGGTGGCCGAGAGCGAGTTAAAAGAAGTAGATAATAAAATTGCCGCTTTACGCAAAGCGATAGAGCTGGCGGAGACGCTTTAGGTAGAGATTAGCGATTACTTAATAAATGAGATTAGGGTAATCCTTAGATCCCATAAATCAAGGTTCAGATAAATGAAAAAGATATTAATCATAGATAATTACGACTCGTTCACTTATAACTTGGTGCATTTAGTAAACGAAATTGGTTTGCAGTGCGAGGTATGGCGTAACGATAAATTCGATATTGCCGATGTGGATGCGTTCAGCCACATTATCCTTTCGCCGGGGCCGGGCATCCCGAGCGAAGCAGGATTACTGCTGGAGGTGATCGAAAAATATGCACCGACAAAAAGCATGTTTGGCGTATGCTTAGGCCAGCAGGCCATTGCTGAAGTGTTTGGTGGTAAATTATATAACCTGCCACAGCCCATGCACGGCATCGCTACGCCGATAAAAGTAACAGATGCCGGCGAGCAACTTTTCATCGGCCTGCCCGAAACGTTTAAGGTGGGCCGCTACCACTCGTGGGTGGTTGAAAAGGACTTACCCGAAGTTTTGGAAATTACGGCGATTGATGAGCAGGATGGCTCGGTTATGGCTTTAAGGCATAAAACATACGACGTACGCGGCGTGCAATTTCACCCGGAATCGGTACTGACCGAGTACGGGAAGGAAATGATGCAAAACTGGTTAAAGGATTAAGATAAATTTTGTTCACCGATGTTCACGTGAACAACATGAACATCGTGAACAAAACCATCTGTTTAATTTACAGGTACTTACAAAATTGGGTTATTTTAAATTTGAACTACCATGAACATACTCGATAAAATAGTTGCTCATAAAAAAATTGAAGTTGAACGCGATAAGGTACGAACAACGTACAGTCAGCTGGAAGAATCGGAATATTTCCACAGGGAAACATATTCTTTTAAAGATTTCCTGTTAGCGCCTGAACGTACCGGTATTATTGCCGAGTTTAAACGGAAGTCGCCCTCAAAGGGGATCATTAACGATGATGCGCTGGTGAAGGACGTGACCAAAGATTACGCAGCCGCTGGTGCTTCGGCATGTTCGGTATTGACAGATTACGGCTTTTTTATGGGCCGCAAAATGGACGTAACCAGGGCAAGGCGTGCGGTAAACATCCCGGTGCTGCGTAAAGATTTTATGATAGATGAGTACCAGGTGATAGAAGCCAAATCATTAGGTGCGGATATCATCCTGCTGATCGCCGCAATCCTAACCCCTTCCGAGATCAAAAACCTGGCAGCACTGGCTAAAAGCCTCGAGCTGAATGTACTATTAGAGGTCCACAACCTGGAAGAGCTGGAACGCAGCATCGACCCTAACCTGGATGCTATCGGCGTAAATAACCGCAACCTGGCCGATTTTACGGTAACGGTAGAGAACTCCTTTAAGTTGGCAGCGCATATTCCCTCAGAATTTTTAAAAATCTCTGAAAGTGCCATCAGTGATACCGAAACCATTAAGCAATTGAAACAAGCAGGCTTCAACGGATTTTTAATTGGCGAAAATTTTATGAAGCAGCGAGACCCCGGTGCCGCGATGAAGGAATTTGTTAAAGGGTTAAAATAATTATTGCTAATATTTTTAGTTTTGTTATAAATCAATATCTTAGCCGCAATGTCGGCCGGGATCACTTTAAATACAGAACAAAAGGCAGCCTTCAAGGCTATCGAGAAGTTTTTGGAGCATCCGTCTGCCAACGTTTTCGTGCTAAAGGGGTATGCCGGTACCGGTAAAACCTTCCTGATGCAGCGGCTGGCCAAAATGCTTACCGATACCGAACAGGAGTTTTGTATGCTGGCATCTACAGGTCGCGCGGCTACCGTTTTAAAAGGTAAAACCGGTTTCGAAACCAAGACCGTACACGGCGAACTGTATAATTTTAGCAAGGTAGACGGGATGGATCACCTAACGCCCGGTAACTACGCGTCTGCTGATGCAAACCAGATGAGTTTAGAATTCCTGGTGCGTTCGGCAGATGAGGATAAACGGGTTTATATTGTTGATGAATCGTCCATGCTCTCCAGCGAAGCGTCGGCTGATGCCTCGTTTACCAATTTTGGATCAGGTAACCTGCTTGATGATTTTTTTACCGTTGCCGGGAACAACAAGATCATTTTTGTGGGCGACCCATGCCAGCTCCCCCCGGTGGGCCAAAATATCAGTCCGGCTTTAGATACTAACTGGCTTGCGGGGCAAAACCGGGTAGCCGTATCGTTCACCTTACAAAAAATTGAGCGGGTAACCGCCGGCAACGATATTTTAAGATTGGCGGCTGCAATCCGGCAATTGAGCGAACAAACCACCTGGGAGCGTTTCCCCAAATTGCCTGCGGCCGGCCTGAACAATGTTAAATTGCAGCCCTCGCGTGATGCTCTTTTTGAGGCTTATGTTAAAGCCTACAAAGCATCGGGCCCTAATGAAACATTGGCCATTGCCCGCAGTAACCGCGCTGTGCAGGAAATAAACAGAGCTATGCGCCGTGAGCTTTTTGGCGATGAGCACATGCCGCTGCAAATTGGCGAGGTGCTTTTAGTAACACAAAACAATTACACGGTGCCGCTATCTAACGGCGATTTTGTAGAGGTACGCGAACTGGGTTCTATCACCAACAAAGCGGGGATGCGGTTTCAGAAGGTAAAAGTACGGCTGATAGCTACAGAGATTGAATTTACGCTGATGCTGTCTTTAGATGCCGTAAACCATATCAAAGGAAATTTGACCGAAGACCAAACCCGCGAGCTGATGGTTGATTTTAGTTACCGTATGAGCGATAAGAAAATAACTTTGAACTCGGGCGAATATCATTCGGCCATGCGCAAGGATGAGTATTTGGGTTGTTTAAAGGCTACTTATGGGTACGCCGTTACCTGCCATAAAGCCCAGGGCGGCGAGTGGGATAACGTGTTTTTGTTTTTGGAAAAAAGCATGTACGGCATGGACAAGCTGGAGCTATGTAAATGGTGGTACACCTCGATCACCCGTGCCCGTGTACAATTGAACCTGGAGAATAACTGGTGGATAAAATAGCAGTGACGATTAACGTACGTTTTCTTTTTGGTGATGAACTGATAAGATTTGAATCAACCCATCATTTATTAAGTAGTAAATATAAAAGCTATTCCAAATTAACAAATATGTGTTTTCGTGATCCGTTTGAATACCAATAAAGGGGAATTTTTGAATGACTCTGAATTGCTTAAAAAGCGATAAAAGGAATTTGCGTGAATATTTGTTGGATTGGTTTCTTGTGTTATTAAAATCAACAATTTTATCAATTGTAATGTATGCCGCGCGAGAGACTATTAATCTGTAAGCCATCTCTCGTATCGCTTTTCAAAGTCGTCGATGGTTAAAAAATCTCCGTTTTTAATGTCTTGCATCCCTTGGTTAATATCAGTAAGATGGTTTTCAGGTATTTGGAAAATCTGGTCTTTGTTATCCATCATGGCGTTTACAAGTTCTAAAAAATTGGTATCATCTAATTCATCCACTTTTTTGTGGATCGATTTTTTTAGCTCTACTAATGTCATAACGTAAAGTTAAGTAAAATATATTTGAACAAACACACTTTTGAACGGGTTATAACGCGGCATACTTTATGCTTACATTTGCATATTAATAGTTAATCATTTTTAAATGAAGCCAAAGTTTTTTGATACTGCTGTGAAGCAGGAGCGTGTTGTGCTGGTGGGGGTAATTACTCCCAACGAAACCGAAGAGCGAGAAAAGGAATATTTAGAGGAGTTGAAATTTTTGGTTGCTACCGCAGGTGGCGATACGGTGAAGAACTTTACCCAAAAATTGCAGCGGCCGGAACGATCGACATTTGTAGGTACCGGTAAACTGGAAGAGATAAAAGAATTTGTTACTGCGGAAGAAATAGACATTGTTGTTTTTGACGATGAACTGTCGCCGTCGCAGCTACGTAATATTGAGCGTGAGTTAGGGGTTAAGATATTGGACAGGAGTAACCTGATCCTTGATATTTTTGCCAGCCGGGCGCAAACCGCGCAAGCAAAAACGCAGGTGGAGCTGGCACAATTGCAGTACCTGCTGCCCCGCCTTACCCGTTTGTGGACTCACTTGGAGCGCCAAAAGGGTGGTATTGGTATGCGTGGCCCCGGTGAAAGCCAGATAGAGACCGACAGGCGTTTGATCCTGAATAAGATATCCTTACTTAAGGAACGTTTAAAACTGATTGACCGCCAGAATGAAACGCAGCGCAAGAACCGCCAGCAACTCATTCGTGTGGCTTTAGTAGGTTATACCAACGTGGGTAAATCTACCATCATGAATATGCTTTCCAAATCTGAGGTATTTGCCGAGAATAAGCTATTTGCCACGTTAGATACTACCGTGAGGAAGATGGTGATTGAGAATGTGCCCTTCCTGCTGTCAGATACGGTTGGCTTTATCCGCAAGTTGCCTCACCATTTGGTAGAGTGCTTTAAATCGACCCTGGATGAAGTACGTGAGGCGGACATACTGATCCATGTGGTAGATATTTCGCACCAAAACTTTGAAGATCAGATCCGTACGGTGAATGAAACATTAAAGGAACTTGGTGCTATCGACAAAACCATTATTACCGTATTTAATAAGATAGATGCCTTTGTGCCTGAGCAGCACCATGTGGATGTAACGGAAGAGCCGCTAACGCTCGACGATTTCAGGCACAGCTGGATGGCCAAAAACAACAGCCCGGCCATATTCATATCGGCCACACAAAAAGAAAACGTTGACGAATTCAGGGACCTTTTGTATGAGTACGTTAAGAAAGTTCATACAGAAAGGTACCCGTATGATAATTTGCTGTATTAAGAGCGTTTAATAAATGTGTCATGTCATTGCGAGCGATAGCGCGGCAATCTCAGAGGACAAGCGGATATGCTGAGATTGCCGCGTCACTACGCTCCTTACAGCAATGACAAGAACTTTATTGATTTAGGTGATGCTCCCCTCTTCCCAAACCATGCACAGGTGCAAAATGGTTTCTACAGCCTTGTGCATATCTTGTACAGATACCCATTCTTCCTTGCCGTGAAACGCATGCTCGCCGGCAAATATGTTGGGAGTTGGTAGCCCCATAAATGATAATCGTGAGCCATCGGTACCACCACGGATACTGCAAAGTTTAGGCTCCATGCCCGCGCGTTTAATGGCCTCCATCCCGTTAGCAACAATTTGCGGGTGCTGCGCCAAAATGTTTTTCATATTACGGTACTGCGGTTTTACATCAAGCGTATACGTAGAATTTGAGAAATTCTGCAACACACCTTCTGCAGCAGTACGGATCACGTCTGCATGCACAACCAGTTGTTCTTCTTCAAAATCGCGGATAATAAAATCAATCGTAGCCGTTTCTACATGCCCGCTTACATCAACCGGGTGTACAAATCCCTGCATGCCTTCGGTACCTTCCGGTGACAGTTCGTGCGGCAGGGCTGCGATAATCAATCCGGCAATTTTGATGGCGCTTTCCATTTTACCCTTGGCAAAGCCCGGGTGTGCGCTGATGCCGTTAATGATCAGCTTCGCCCCATCCGCGCTAAAAGTTTCATTTTCCATATTGCCAGCGCTTTCCCCGTCAATTGTATAACAGGCAAAAGCACTAATTTTGGCCACATCGGCTTTATCAACCCCGCGCCCAATTTCTTCATCGGGCGTAAAAAGTATCTTGATTACCCCGTGCTTGATTTCAAGGTGGTTGATAAGTTGGTAACAGGCATCCATTATCTCGGCAACGCCGGCTTTATTATCGGCGCCCAGCAAGGTAGTACCCGAAGCCGTAATTATGTCATTCCCGATTTGGTTCTTTAGGTCGGGGTGGTCCTTCATCCGCAGTACCTGCGTCGTGTCATCTGGTAGCACCAGGTCGGCACCGGTATAATTTTGATGAATGATGGGCTTTACATCCCGGCCACTACAATCGGGCGAGGTATCCATGTGCGAGCAGAAACAGATAACCGGTACGTCTGCCTTAGCGGTATTAGCAGGGATGGTGGCATAAACATAGCCATGCTCGTCTAAATGGGCATCGATAATACCTATCTCTAACAACTCCTTTACCAGTAGGCGGCCCAGGTCTTTTTGTTTATCGGTTGATGGGCATGTCGGCGACAATGGATCAGATTGCGTATCAATGATTACATATCGTAAAAATCTTTCGGTTGCAGTAAAACGTAGCGGCGTGTTAAAAACCATAAAAGCTTATATTAGAGGAAAATCTTATTTTTGTGTGCGTTACCGTTTTTACAGTGCGCAATTTGTAAATATCCTAAAACATATCATATTGAAAAAGTTCATTTTACTTACCGCAGCAGTGTTTACCGCTTTTGCGGCCAATGCGCAATATACTTACAATACTTTTGGGTTAGGCGTAGGCTTTAGCAGTGTTAAAGGCTACACCAATGTGAAGCGCAATTACGATGAAAAGGCCTACAATCTGAATTTTATTTATAACTACAGCCCCTATGTGCCAGTGGCTGCCGAAATTCAATTTGGCAAATTAACAGGCGGTGGGCTAACTGTTGACCGTGACCCATACCGCCGCCAATATTCAAATAATTACAAAGCTGTTATTTTACACGCCGATATTTACGCAGGCGAAGTAATGGATTACGAGGACAGCTTTTTTAAGAATTTCCTTAAAAACTTTTTCGTAGGGACGGGCCTCGGCTTAATAGCTAATAATTTAACCGTGCAACGCACCAGTTTAGACGACCCTAATTATGTTTTCCCCGGTGATAATAGCGGGGTAAATATTATGATCCCGTTGCGCGCGGGTTATGAGATACGGCTGTACGGCGCTTATGACCAGCCTTTTGTTGGGTTGATATTGGGCTACAATCATAACATTGTGTTTGGCGAAGGCTTAGACGGTTATGATGACCCTTCAAGTAAGTTTAAAAACAATGCCTTAAGCCAATACAGGCAAATAACGGTTGGCCTGCGGGTTAACTTTGGTAATGAGGTATCGTATTCAAAATCTATCCGGGGGGGCAACAATTGAATATCGAAGAACTACGCGATTATTGCCTGGGTAAACCCGGCGTAAGCGAGGGTTTCCCGTTTGGCGAGGAAACGCTTGTTTTTAAAGTTGGCGATAAGATCTTTTTACTGACCAGCTTAGGCGAAAACCGGTTTAATGTAAAATGCGACCCCGAACACGCTGTTGAACTGCGCGAACAGCATGACGATGTTAAGCCCGGCTTTCACATGAATAAAAAACACTGGAATACCGTGCATACCGACGGAGCGTTAACCAATAAACAGCTGTGCGACATGATAGATCACTCTTACAACCTGGTGTTAGGCAGCCTCCCCAAAAAACAACAGGCAGAAATAGCCGCGCTTGATTAGTAAGCGGTTATATTTGCCCTACCATATATGAAAAGACATTTTTTACTGTTGCTTATCATTTTTTGCTGCATCAACGCATCGGCACAGCTTACGCCATTTGAATTAAGTAAGGATAAAAACTATACGGCTACCTACGCCGAGGTAATTAAATACTATCAAAACCTGGCCAAACAACAGCCGCAAATGAGGTTGGTCAATTACGGCTCTACCGATATTGGCAAACCGCTTACGCTGGTGGTGCTTTCAAAGGATAAGGTTTTCGACCCTGCTCTCATCAAAAAGCAAAACAAACGGGTGCTGCTCATTAACAACGGCATCCACCCCGGTGAACCGGAAGGCATAGATGCAAGTATGATGCTGGCGCGTGATCTGCTTAAAAACAACCGCCTGCCTAAAGATGTTGTGCTCTGTTTTATCGCTGTTTATAATATAGATGGCAATATGAACCGGGGCATATCCCGCGCGAATCAAAACGGGCCGCGGGCTTATGGCTTTAGGGGCAACTACCGCAACTTGGACCTTAATCGCGATTTTATAAAGGCCGATAGTAAGAATGCACTTGCCTTTACCCAGATCCTGAATACCTGGATGCCCGAAGTGTTACTGGATAACCACGTAAGCGACGGTGCCGACTACCAGTACGTAATGACCCTGATTGAAACTCAGAAGGACAAGCAAAACCCGCTGCTGGCAGATTATACCACAAAGGTGATGACTGCCGATTTATACAAAGGTATGAAAAAGAGCGGTTATGAAATGATCCCTTACGGCGCAGGCGAAGGCGGGCTACCTGATTCGGGTATTGTGAGTTTTATGGAAACGCCGCGCTTTTCTACCGGGTTTGCGGCGCAGCATAACATCATCAGCTACATGACCGAAACGCACATGCTGAAACCCTTTGATAAACGCCTGCAAGCTACCTACAACTTTATGCAGGAGCTGATCAATATTTGCCAGCGTGATGCCAAACAAATAGGCGAGTTAAAGAAAAGGGTTGATGCAGAAGTAAGCCAACAAAAAACTTTTGGCCTGGCCTGGGCACTTGATGAAAATAAGGTTGATACCATCAGCTTTAAAGGTTACGAAGCGAGCTATAAAATTAGCGAAGTAAGCGGATTAAAGCGCCTGTTTTACGACAGGAACAAACCCTACACCCGTACTATCAAATTCTTTAACACGTATAAAACAACCGCAACGGCTGAAAAACCGGTAGCCTATGTGATCCCGCAGGCATGGGGTAAGGTGATTGATCTGTTTAAGCTGAATAAGGTAGCTATGAGCAGGTTGATCCATGATACGACCCTTAACCTGCAAATGTATTATATAGCCGATTATAAAACGGGCACGCGCCCGTTTGAGGGGCACTACATACATACCGGTGTTAAGCTTAACCCGGTAGATAGCAAAATTAAATTTTACGAGGGCGATTACGTGGTGTACGTAAACCAACCCATAAACCGTTACCTAATTGAAACGCTGGAACCGCAGGGTGTCGATTCATTTTTCGCCTGGAACTTTTTTGATTCGATTTTGGGCCAAAAGGAATATTTTTCTGATTATGTTTTTGAAGATATTGCCGCCGACCTGTTGAAAAAAGACCCTGCACTGCGCCAAAAGCTGGACGATGAAAAGGCTGCTAACCCGGCATTGGCAAAGAGTGCAGCGCAACAGCTGAACTTTGTTTATCGCAATTCGCCGTACTTTGAAAAAACATACCTACGTTACCCGGTGGGCCGCTTATTAACCGATGCTAAACTCGATCTGAAATAATGTTAGAATACCTGCAATATGCCCCGGTGGCATCCATCATATTTGTGCTCACCATCGCTACAACGCTTTGGGCTTTTAACGACGAGGATATTTACGCCCGTTTTATCCTCAATCCATACAACGTATCTCGCGGCGAACGGGTTTATACGGTGATCACCAGCGGCCTTATTCACAAAGACTGGAACCACCTGTTCTTTAATATGCTATCCTATTACTTTTTTGCCTTTCAGCTGGAGGCTGTGTTAGGGCACTGGCAGTTTGGAGTGTTGTATGTAATAAGCTTAATACTAAGCGACCTGCCCTCTATCCAAAAACATAAAAACGATATTTGGTATAACAGTCTCGGGGCGTCCGGGGCGATAAGTGCAGTAGTTTTTAGTGCTATTATGTACAATCCGTTTGCGCAAATGGGGCTATTGATCATTCCCGGTATTCATTTCCCGGCATTTGTTTTTGGGGCCTTGTACCTCATCTATTGCCATTTCGCATCCAAACATGCCAGGGATAACGTTAACCACGATGCCCACTTATTTGGCGCGTTAAGCGGTATCATTATCACCATTGCGCTGAACCCGCGCATCGTACATGATTTTATCGGGAAGTTTAGCGAGGCAATTCAATCGTTACAGCGATAATTTTTTCGCCGTCTTTAGCAAACAAAAAGCTCATAGGGTGCTCGGGGTTCTTGATGATCTCCAGTAGCAGAAATCCCCAGTTTTTCCAGAAGTTTTCTAACACCTGGCCGTAGGTTTTATTCACCCAGTCGTCAAATAGTGGTTTGCTGCTCATCCCGCGTAGCGGCATGGCTTCTATATAAATTTCTTCGCCAACCGGTAAAATATTGTACTCGGGCAGGCGGTTAAACAGATAGTTAGAATAGAACACCCTGGCCGAAAATTCTTCAAATTGTATAGGGTGCAGCCTATCGCCCTTTATCTTCTCAAAAACCTCCCGGTGGTATAAGCTGTTGGCGCGGTTATCCTGCAGGCATATCACCAGGCCAAAATCCTTTATCCGCAAGGCAAAGGTTTGGGTATTTATCTCATCGCGGTACCCAAATTCTTTCTCGTTGTTATCTACCTTAAATAAAAACAGGCTGAAGGGCTTAAAACCTTCAAAGTGCAAAGGCAGATTAATGCTTTGCAGCATCATGTGTAAATGGCTGAATTTGTGGATGATGGATTGCGAAATATTAAACTCCTCGCCTTGCGAATGCATTAACCGGATGCCCGACTGGATCTCGTTAAAAATAATTCCGTACAATAGTTTACCTGCCCATTGGTAAATTTTCAGCTCGTCTAAAGCCATAACGCCCTCGTAACCGGCAGCAAACGCGGCTGCGACTTCTTTCTCCAGCGGTTCTAAATATTCCTCGTTGATAGTAGCCGAGCAGGGGATTTTGAGGTCCTTATAGGTAGCAATTGTTTCGTCAAGTAACTTAAACGGTTGGTCTTCCAGGCCGTAAAGGCTCATTAACCATTGCGGGAAAACCTGGATCTTTTCTTCCTCGCTGTTTAAGGCCAGCCCGCTCAAAAAACACTGTTTATTGCTGAAGTTAAACTTCTCGAACGGGGAATAAATTTTTGCAGGCATAGCGGCAAAGATAAGCAGGAATTTAATTGTAAAACTTTAGCTTTGATATTTGACATGCAGCTTACTTACCAACCATACGAACTACTGCTTAAGCATACCTTTACCATTGCCAAATTTTCGCGCAGCTCAACCCCTGTAATGCTGGTGCAGTTGGAGCATGAGGGCTTTACCGGCTTCGGTGAAGCCTCTATGGTGCCTTACATGGGCGAGAGCTACCAAACGGCAACGGATTTTTTAAATAAGGTAGACGCCGGGCAGTTCAAATATCCCTTTGATTTTGACGTAATCATTAATTACCTGGATAGCGTTGCGCCGAGGCAGCCTGCTATAAAGGCGGCTATTGATATTGCCCTGCATGACCTGGATGGCAAATTGCAGGGCAAACCCTGCTGGCAGCTGCAGGGCAGTGAACCCGGCCTGATGCCTGTGACGAGTTTTACTATCGGCATCGATACGGAAGAGATTATCCTGCAAAAGGTAAAAGAAACTGCCGGTTTAAAAGTGATAAAAGTAAAATTGGGCCGCGATACCGATAAGCAGCTGATCCAAACCATCCGCTCGGTTACCGACGTGCCGCTTTATGTTGATGCCAACCAGGGCTGGACAGACCGGCAGCAAAGCCTGGATATGGTGTACTGGCTTAAGGAGCAAGGTGTTATGCTGATAGAGCAGCCCATGCTGAAAACCGATGTGGAAGGCAACGCCTGGCTAACCGAACGTAGCCCTATCCCTATTATAGGCGATGAAGCTGTACAACGCCTGCCCGACGTGACTAAAGCTGCCGGGGTTTATCATGGCATCAATATCAAACTCATGAAATCGGGCGGGATGCACGAGGCACAGTTGATGATCGATAAAGCTAAAGCATTGAATTTAAGCATCCTGATTGGCTGTATGAGCGAAACCAGTTGCGCTACACTGGCCGCCGCGGCCCTGGCCCCGCAATGCGATTGGGCCGACCTGGATGGCCCGTTCCTGGTATCAAACAACCCTTACCAAATTCCTGGTTTTGAAAATGGCAAATGGATATTGAACAATGAGGCCGGGTTGGGATTAAAAATCTAAGAAATTGAGAGGTCATTTTGTACGAAGGGTAATAGTCTAAATCTCTACAGCCGGTAAATTCTGCATATCGCTGGTATAAGTCCTTCTATTCGTTCTAAAATATAGGTGAGATAGTGCTTTAAATAAAAAAGGGATGCTTTCGCACCCCCTTTTCTTTGTTAGTTAGTTTTAGTTGAGTTCTTATAGTTCTTCGTCGTGTTGGGAAACATCCAAGCCGGCAAGTTCTTCTTCAGGAGTTACACGTAACGGGCTGATCAGGTCAGTAACCTTTAGCAGGATAAATGCACCCACAAAGGCAAACGCCGATACGGCCACCAGGGCAACAACGTGTTTGATAAACAAGGCTGTTTCGCCATAAGCCAAACCCTCGGCACCGGCGGCGTTGACCGCTTTGGTCGCAAAGATACCGGTCATAAGCATACCAACCATACCACCTACACCGTGGCAGGGGAATACATCAAGCGTATCGTCAATATTCGTTTTGCTTCTCCATAACACTACCAGGTTACTGACTACAGCAGCAACAATACCTACTATAAGTGAGCTGGATACAGTAATATAGCCTGCAGCAGGTGTTACGGCAACCAAACCTACAACGGCACCGATACAGGCACCCATTGCAGATGGTTTTTTACCCCGCAGGATATCAAAGAAAATCCATGACATGGCTGCTGCTGCGGATGCGGTAGTGGTAGTAGCTAACGCGGTTGCAGCTAATTCGCCCGATCCTAATGCCGAACCTGCATTGAAACCAAACCAGCCGAACCAAAGTAAGCCGGTACCTAATATTACGTAACTGATACGTGCCGGGGTGTGCACCTCTTCGGCGCCGGTACGTTTTTTAAGATATAATGCCGATGCCAATGCGGCCCAGCCTGCGCTCATGTGTACAACGGTACCACCTGCAAAATCAAGCACTCCGTATTTAAAGAAGATGCCCTCCGGGTGCCAGGTGGCGTGGGCAAGCGGGATATAGATAATTACAATGAAAAGGGTAATAAAGATAAGGTAAGAGTTAAAACGAATACGCTCTGCAAATGCACCGGTGATAAGTGCGGGGGTGATAACCGCAAATTTTAATTGAAACATCGCAAAAAGAATAACCGGGATAGTGCCGCCTAACCAGGCTACACCCAATGTGTTTTGCATCATGAAGAACGATTTAGGGTTACCTATGATACCCAAGCCGCCAACATCATCGCCAAAAGCCATGCTGAAGCCGAATACTACCCAAATGATAGTGATGAGGCCCATACATACAAAGCTTTGTAACATGGTGGAGATAACGTTCTTTTTACGCACCATACCGCCATAAAAGAAAGCCAGGCCGGGTGTCATCAATAATACCAGCGCAGTCGAGATAAGCATCCAAGCAATGTCGGCGCCATTATAGGTTGTTGCGGGTTTAGCAGCAGCTACATTACCGGGGAACAGCAATGCCAGGATAACTACTATTGCAAGTATGCCGAAAGGTACAATTTTTTTCATTTTTTAGTTTTTTGTGATAAGTGATTTATAAACGAAACAGTCTTTTTTAAAGGTTAGGGTTGAAAGGGCAGTTATAGCACTACGCCTTTGCCTTGCTACCAAAAAGAGTGGTACGGAAATAACATCAGCTTGGTCAGCCGTTCGGCCGATAGGTTATACTGATGGTAATCACTATCCAGGGTTAAAAAACCTGATGTTAAAGCGGAAGAAGCTTCCTTAAATATAGATTGGAAACGGTCTCTATGGTTTTGAAGCGGGCATCCGTGAGCTTTTATGGTAAAAACTGCACTTATATTTCGCTTGGTTTGTTTTTTACGGTAATTAATAAAGGAATTTGATGCGTAAACTTCTGATGTTTCAAAAAAAGGAAGAAATATTAAGGAAACCACCTCCAGGAGCAGTAGAAATGTAAAGAAGCATTTAAATTTCCTTAAAGCCATATGCTAAAATTATAATAATAAATGAGTTTATCAAAATAATGGTATTTTATTTATTAATTAATTGGCAAAAGAGCCAATTAATTTTAATAGTAATAAATGGACGGCCAAAAAGGTAGACTTAATTGTGGATTTGATTGTGCGGATAGGATATTTGGATTTAAGTTTATAATTCCCTTAATAAGATAGGTTATACTGAAAGATTACCTGCTTGCAGTAACACTTAAGTTAAAAGCTCAAAAGTATTATTCAAAGGGGCCTAATGTGATAAGTAATAGTGACATCATCGCCAACAGCGATGCTTTGGGCACAAAAACCGAACAACTTGCCGATATCCTTTTTCAGAAAGAGGGATACGTTAAATACGAATCTAAAATTGGTAGTAACAATGGCTTCGACGGTGTTTATATAAAACGCAGTCTTTCAAGTCCTACAGATATTATTATTAACGAGGCGAAGCAGATAAAATCAACAGGAAACATCAAATTAAACCCTGGAAATATAAGTACAACGCTGCCTGCACAGATGAGCGACGCATGGATAACAAATATGATAATTAAAATGACGGACACACCAGGATTAACATCTTTAGGAAATACGTTACAACAGAATGTTTCTAAAATAACAAAAACCGTGACAGCAGTTGATAAAACAACCGGCGAAATTGTGGTGTTAAAATTAAATAGTTATTAGTGTAAATGGAAAACATAGAAAATTTGAAAGCTATTGTTAATAATTTATTAAATAATCAAATAATAGCTTTCAGTAAACTTGATAAGGGCGAAGATCCGTATCATATAATTCCGTTTTTTGAATACGACTATGTCGCGATTGCCTTATATAATATGTATGTGGATTGCGACTTCGAAAAGGCTAAAGATTGTTTTTATAAAGCGGCCCGGGTGGCGGAACATATGAGTAACGTTTACGACTGGCGCGTAATGGATAACGGCATGTCTCAAATAACTTATGCCATGCTTTCAGACAATGAGGCGTTGATAATCCGGTATAGTAAATTGAGAAATAAGATAAATAATGAAACCAGCATGCCTTATCAATATTCAAACAGTGTGCAGAATATTTTACTGGAGGATTGGGAAAAGCTTGACTGGAATATACATTGCCTGCAACGATTTGTAAAAATGAAACAATTTGAAAGCTTTGGCGGTGTAATAGATATACTAACTGGTTTTAAAGCTGCGGATGAAGACTTGATTTTAAAAGGGCTAAACGAATTTGTTGCTACATCAAAAAAGCGCAATAAAGATGGAACGATCAGTAAATTTTTCTCGATTGATACAGCTGGTTTTAACAAGCTTGCCTGGATAAAGGGCTACAAGATAGATTTGAAGAGCCCGCTATCCCCTATTGAACTTATGCCGATAAGCCCGCTAAAAAGAATATACAGATTATGAGTTTTTGACTAAGCAATAATTTCTGCAGGTAATTTAGGTAAACATGTGATGCTAATTTAGACAAGCCGGATGGTTAATTGCATGCCACACAAGTGAGTGCACTGGTAGCAGCGCAGAAACCGCGTGTGTGCTAATTATGTTACTGTAAATACGTTCAATAAAAATTTTTTGAATTTACCGGTTTAAAAATCTTTTAAAAAAGTAAAGCCCCTGATGGGCAGGGGCTTTTACTAACCAATTATAAACCTAAATTATGAGAAGAGCTGTAGGAGAAGGGG
This sequence comes from Mucilaginibacter glaciei, assembly GCF_014773245.1. Taxonomy (GTDB): domain Bacteria; phylum Bacteroidota; class Bacteroidia; order Sphingobacteriales; family Sphingobacteriaceae; genus Mucilaginibacter; species Mucilaginibacter glaciei. The sequence continues at coordinate 249,590 of NZ_JACWMX010000004.1, forward strand.
TCGAACCTCCACAGAGTGGTTATTCTTATTGCTAAGAGTTTCCCAATATCTCCGCCACCGCGACAAGGAGGTGTGTCTGCCAAAAATTTCACCATCCTACAGGATATAGATCCGATTTCTCAAGTCGGAAATGCTGTTGGGGAAGGGTTCGAACCTTCACAGAGTGGTTAGCCCGCTTCGGGTTTTCCATATTCTCCGCCACCGGGACAAGGAGGTGTGTCTGCCAAAAATTTCACCACCCAACAATGTTTGTTTTTTAAAGAACAATAGAGCAATTGTCATTTGCTTTATACAAATATCGTAGAGTTGACCTTTTCTTGCAAATATTTCAACAAAATATTTTTATTTTTATTTTAATTATAATTATACTTGTATTTCAATATAGATATTAAAATTTATGCCTCACAGGAAACCCCAAAATTTAGAAATTGATAATCTGGATATTCAGATTTTATCAATATTGATGAAAAATGCTACTACACCCTATACGGAAATAGCAAAAGAGTTGATCGTTTCCGGCGGAACCATACACGTGCGGATGAAGAAATTGGAGGAGTTAGGTGTTATTAAAGGGGCCAGCCTGGAAGTTAACCCGCAAAAGCTGGGTTATGATGTTACCGCCTTCCTGGGTATTTTCCTGGAAAAGGGCTCGCAGTATAACGAAGCCGTTAAACAGTTAAAGATGGTCCCAGAGATTGTTGAGCTGCATTATACCACCGGCAGCTGGAGTATCTTCGCTAAGATTGTTTGCCACGATACCAACCATTTGCGTGAAGTATTGAACGAGCAAATCCAGAGTGTGAAAGGTATTCAGCGTACCGAAACATTTATATCGTTAGAAGAAAGCATTAAAAGACAGATCACTTTGGAATAAAAATTTTACTTTAACTACTAAAAACCGCCCGCTTAACTACCGGGCAAAAGCAAACGCCGGGCAATATCAATTGTCCGGCGTTTTGCTTTAATCTATGTTGTATTTTTAAAAACGACCTTAAGCCGTAAAAGCTTCCAGGGCTTTTTCAATCCGGATGATCGTTTCGCTTTCGCCAAGCAGTGCGGCTATATCAAAAACATGCGGGCCAAATTTACCACCTACCAGCATAATGCGGAAGGGCAGCATCACATCGCCTACTTTTATCGCTTTTTCTTCGGCCAGGGCCTTAAAACGCGTCTCTAAAGCAGCTGGTTCAAAAACTTCCAATTGTGCTATAGCGGTAACTAAAGCATTAAAATATTCGGTCTTAGGATCAGTCCACTTTGGTTTAACAGAAGCAAGATCATACTGTGCCGGTTGTTGAAAAAAATAAGCCGACTGCTGATAAAAATCGGGCAGTACCACGCAACGCTCTTTCACTACATCAATTATTTTAAGCAAGTAAGCCTCATTGGTAACATTAACGCCGTTTGACCGTAACACTTCCCAAACCCTAACTTTTAAATCTTCGGCAGCGGTTCGTTTGATCCACTCGGCATTGTACCATTTAGCTTTTTCAAAATCGAATTTAGCACCGGCCTTGCTGATGCGCTCGATAGAGAATTTTTCTATCAGCTCATCCAGCGAAAAGATCTCCTGGTCGCTGCCATCATTCCAGCCCAGCATAGCCAGCAAGTTCAGGAATGCCTCGGGCAAAAAGCCCAATTCACGAAAACCGGGGGTTAGTTCATCTGTTTTTTTATCCAGCCAGTTCATGGCATAAACCGGGAAACCCAGGCGCGCACCATCTCGTTTGCTTAATTTACCGTGTCCGTCGGGTTTTAAGATCAGTGGGAGGTGGGCCCACTCGGGCATATCGGCCTTCCAGCCTAAGTATTCCCATAGTAACAAATGTACCGGGGCGGACGGCAGCCACTCTTCACCTCGAAAGGCATGGGTTATCTTCATCAGATAATCATCAACTACCACGGCTAAGTGGTAGGTGGGCATACCATCAGCCTTAAGCAATACCTTGTCATCAACCTGGTTAGTATCAAAGCTTACATAGCCGCGTATCATATCATTAAAGCTAATGGTATCGTCCTGCGGCATTTTTATGCGGATAACGTGCGGAGTATTGGCATGTAGTAAAGCTTCAACTTCATGTAAAGGCAAATTTAACGAGTTGCGCAATTCGTACCGGTGCGCATGGCCATACTGAAAGTTGGGCAATTCCTTACGTTTGGCGTCCAGTTCTTCGGGCGTATCAAATGCGTAATAAGCGTGGCCTTCTGCCACTAATTTTTCGGCGTATTCACGATAGATAGGCTTGCGCTCGCTTTGGCGGTACGGCGCGTATTTGCCGCCGGCAACCGGGCTCTCATCGGGCGTAATGCCGCACCATTTCAAACAATCTAAAATATATTGCTCCGCACCATCCACGTAGCGGGTTTGGTCGGTATCCTCGATACGTAAAACAAAATCACCGTTGTGCTTTTTAGCAAAAAGGTAGTTAAACAATACGGTACGCACACCACCCAGGTGTAAACCACCTGTTGGGCTAGGCGCAAAACGGACTCTTACTTTTTTATCTGACATTGCACAGCAAAGATAGGGTTTAGTCCGAAAGTCGGGAAGTTGGAAAGCTTTTTGGCAGAATACCTTACTTTATACTTACATAGCAGGTTTCCAGCACAAGTAAAAAACATTTTACGTAATTTGCCCCGACTTCGGACTTTCCGACTTCCGGACTAAAGTATGAACCCGTACCAACAAAAACGCCGATGGAAATATTTGCTGCTCAGCTTCGCGATTGTTATTGCCAGCGGGTCGTTGTTTTATACCAGCTACCTGGTTAAAAACATAGCCCGGTCCGAGCGGACCCGGGCGCAGATCTGGGCGCTGAGTATGAAACAGGTCACAGCATCAGACGATAATGATTTTTTGAGTTATGTATTGGCCGTTCGCGATAGCTCGGCAGTACCGGCCATCGTTATAGATGACAAAGGGGATATTACCACGTTCCGTGGCCTGGATACCACCAAAACGTATATCAAGATGAGTCCCGAGGAGCTTAAACTGAGAAAAATCACCTACGATCCGCAATATTTTAAGGACGAGCTGGATTATATGAAAAAGCAGCACGAACCTATTAAACTGGTATTATTTAACGTTCCGTCGCTGGTTTATTATAAAGATTCGGATCTGTTAACGCAACTTAAGATATTTCCATACATCCAGTTATCGGTAATTGCCATATTTTTGATGGTGGCTTATACGGCATTCAGTTCGTCAAGGAAATCGGAGCAGAACCAGGTTTGGGTGGGTTTAGCTAAAGAGACCGCCCACCAGTTGGGTACACCCATATCATCGCTGATGGCATGGATAGAGCTGATAAAAGATAAGTTTAATGCCGAAGACGACCCACTGATGGCCGAGATGGAGAACGACGTGCGGCGACTGGAAATAGTGGCCGACCGTTTCTCAAAAATAGGTTCGAAACCCAAATTGGAGGAACACTCGGTTTACGAGGTTGTAAAAGATTTTGTGGATTATTTTAAGGTGCGTGTAAGCAACAAGATCAGCTTTGAACTTACCGGTAACAGGCGCCTGATTGCCGGCCTCAATATCCCGTTATTTGACTGGGTGATAGAAAACCTTTTAAAAAATGCTGTTAACGCTATTGATGGCACCGGTAGTATCAAGGTTGAAATTAGCGGCAGCAGGGCTAAAAAGCTGGTTTATATTGATGTTACCGATACAGGTAAAGGTATCCCCCGCTCAAAGTTCGATACCGTTTTTCAGCCGGGGTATACTACACGTAAACGCGGCTGGGGGCTGGGCTTATCGCTCACCAAAAGGATGATCCAAAACTACCATAACGGGCAGATATTTGTGAAGGATAGTGAACTGGGTAAAGGGACTACATTTAGGATCGTATTAAAAAGTTTAACCAATGATAAACCGACCACAGCCTGACGAGTACCAGGCATATGCCGAAACCTACGTATCAAAAGTGCCGCAAGGCGCCGACGTAATGGAACTGTTAGAGCAGCTGCAAACAACCACGTATAACCTGTTTAGTAACTTTACGGAAGAGCAGGGCAGCTACGCCTATGCCGATGGTAAATGGACTATTAAGCAAGTGCTTGGCCATATGATAGATACCGAGCGCGTGTTTGCTTTCCGCGCTTTGTGTTTTTCGAGAGAAAACGCTGTCCTGCCGGGCTTTGATCAGGATGTTTATGTAGATAATACGGATTTTAATGCGCGGAGCATACAAAGCCTTGCAGCCGAATTCAGGACGGTACGCGAATCTACTCTTTATTTGTTCGGATCATTTAGCCTGCAGCAGTTAGATCGTTTGGGAACGGCCAACAATCACCCGGTATCTGTTAAAGCGTTAGTTTATATTTGCGCCGGGCATGAACTGCACCACCTGCAAATTCTTAAAGAAAAATATCTTTAAAATAAAAAGAGGCCTTTGCACACTGCGAAGGCCTCTTTTTATTTTAAGCTTAATCAATTATAGTTTGCTATCATTGTTGTAAAGCTCTTTTTTCTCAACCCGGTAAGATAGCACCAAGCCTAATCCCCCAAATATCGCTATCAGTGCAAAGTAAATCGCCTCATTTTCATTACGGCTGCTGCTAAACAAAGTATAGTCAAGCAAGTAGGCTAAAAACAAGCCAAAGCCCGAGCCGATAAGTAATAAGCCCCATTTTAAGTTTTGATAAGGTGCGGGTTGTGCTTTGTAGCTGCGGGGATCCATGCCGCGTTCAATCATTGCCATGCGTTCGCGGTTCCTGAGATAAACTATCCCAAATACCATTGCAAATAAGCCAAGTGATATTAAAATAGGGATTAAAACTTTTTCGTCCATAATATATAAGTTTAAGTGTAAATATTTTGATTCTAAACTACACCACCACGGTGTATTTGTATGCTATGACCACAGGTTTTTTGAAGAGGTTACACCCTGATAGGAAAATATTTTAGAATTAAGATTTACGATTTGGGCAATGGCATACTGGTCTGTGTATACCTTATTGAGGCAATTAATATCTAAATTCTAAAATCGTAAATTTCGCCTGTAACCTTAACCCTCTTTGTGTCGTCAGAGGGTGTGTATAATATGCAAAGCAAGCTTACCGATATAGAATTGATACAGCAAACGCTTGATGGCAACCAATCGGCCTATGCCGACCTGGTAAAACGCCACCAGCGTTTTGTATTTACCCTGGCTTTGCGTTTTGCTAAAGGCCGCGAGGATGCAGAAGAAATTGCGCAGGATTGCTTTATAAAAGCGTACAGATCTTTAAGCTCGTTTCAGCAGCAGTCAAAATTTAGCACCTGGTTGTACAGCATTGTCTATACCACGGCCATGACCTTTTTGCGAAAGAAACGGGTTAATACAGCGTCTATAGATGAAGAAGAATCTTTTCTGCAAATAGAGAGCAAGCCGGGCAGTTATGACGAAAATAATGTTGAGAACAAATCAAGGTCGTATTATCTTAACCAGGCGATAGGCCAGTTACTTCCCGATGATGCCACTATCATCACCCTATTTTACCAGGGCGAACAATCGTTGGAGGAAATAGCAAAGGCCACGGGCATGGAGGCCAATACCGTTAAGGTAAAACTATTCAGGGCGCGCCAGCGTTTAAAAGACAGGCTGGAGCGTAATTTAAAACATGAAGTTAATGAACTGATATGAGCAGCATAGAAGAGAAACTTTGGGACTATATTGACGGTTTCGGCACAGCCGAAGAACGGCAAGCCGTTGCTAAATTGATAGCTGATGATGAGGCGTACGGCAATAAATACAGAGGGCTGATAAAACTGAACGCCGAATTTGCAGCGATAGAAGTTGATGAGCCGTCAATGGCATTTACTTACAAGGTGATGGAAACAATCCGTACGGAGCATGCGCAGCAACCATTAAAGGCAACTGTGAACAGGCGTATTATTTGGGGGATAGCCGCTTTCTTTATATTGACCATTACCGCGTTAGTAATCTTTGCCTTCGGCAGTGCAGATTGGCATGCCACAGCAAACATGAAATTGCCGGATAGCGTAAGTATTAACAAAGTACCCGATTTATTTACCGCCCCGGTTGTTAAAGGCTTTTTGTTTTTTGATGTGGTATTGGGGTTGTTTTTACTGGATGCCTACCTGCGACGCAAAAGTGTGGCAAAGCATCCATAAAGTGTGGTATTTGAAATACAAAAAACAGCGCAGTTTTTAAAAATGTGTCTTAATGACACTAAAGTAAAAAAATTACTAATGCCTGTAAACGAGCCAAAAGCATTTTTTGGCACAAGTTTAAATTTATGGTATCAATTGGTATAGTATTTGTATTAATTAGTACGGACCGGTAAACTTACCGGTTAATTGTGATAAGGTTTAGGTTGAAAGTCCCCCGGAGCAAGTCTGGGGGGCTTTTATTTTTTACGCCTTTTTTGTTACAGATTAATAATATAAAGCCATGTTCAACGTTTTTTAAGCAATGAAATTGATCTGCTTTTTATTAGCGTTATGTGTGCTAACTGTTTCGGTAACACCAGGCAAAGCATTTATTGGTAATAACAGATCTGACGCGCAATGCTGTACGAAGAATAAAATTCCGCATAATGAAAATAACAGTTGTGCAAAGGGCGTTTGTTTTAACTTGGTAACTTGCAATTTCTGTTGCTGTTGGGAGGTTAATCCAATAATTACCCAACCGGTAATGGCGCAAGCATTAGAATTAAACAGTTTATCTCATCCATCAGGCAGCATTACAGATTATTCGCGGTCTTGCTGGAACCCTCCAAAAGTTTAATTAAGGTTCATTATGGCGGTATTTATTTACCGTAAAGTATAATCTTTAATAAACAGTCTAATTAAAAAATCATGAAAAAATTTATTTTCATCACAATGATGATGATGTTCTCTATATGCGCAGTTTCATCAGCAAATACACCTTGCTGCAATAGTAAAATGAATAAGTGCACAAAATGTATTAAAACCTGCTCAAAACCAACTTGTTTAGAAACATGCGGTAAGGGATGTAAATCATCAGAGATATGTAAACATACCTGTAGTTAACGATAGAAGCCGGGTTGATAGCCCGGCTTTTCTATTTCATTAAAAATTCATTCAACAATTATTACCTTAGTGGTAAAATTCGACCAATGAAAAAACGCTTTATATACCTGTGCATAATGTTAATGGCGTGCGCCACTTTAAAAACATACGCTCAGGAGCCCCGCATACCCGAAGCAAGCTCTACCCAAACGATAATTCAGGATTTTGGCCTGGGGAAGATCACGATCACCTACTCGCGCCCAAATGTAAAGGGCCGCAAAATATTCGGTGGTATTAACCCGTACGGCGAAGTTTGGCGCACCGGTGCCAATGCTGCAACCACCATTAGTTTTAGCGAAAATGTAATTGTTGAAGGTAATAAGGTACCCATGGGTACGTATGCTTTATTCAGCATCCCCGGCGAAAAGGAATGGACCATTATTCTGAATAAAACCGCAAAGCAATGGGGTGCCTACAGCTACAAACAATCAGATGATTTGCTGCGCTTTAAAGTAAAACCTATTGATGTAAAAGAAAAACGCGAATCGCTGACCATGCAGTTTGCAAACTCGACCACTAAAAGCACCGACTTGTATATCGTTTGGGACCACACCGGCGTGCCTATCCATATGCAAACTGATGATGATTTGCAAATTACTGCCAACATTGAGAAGTTAATGCAGGGCGACGTTAAAAAACGCCCCTATTTTAATGCTATACAGTATTATTATGAAAACGATAAAGACCTGAATAAAGCGATGACCTGGGCCTTAGAAGCCGAAAAACTGGAACCTAAAGGCCCCTGGTACAAATTATGGAAGGCCCGCATTCAGTTAAAAATGGGTAAAAAGGCCGAGGCTATTGCAACCGCGCAGGAAGGCGTACGTTTAGCAAAGGAAAGCAATGATGATGAATACGTTCGTTTAAACGAAGCGGTGATAGGGCAGGCAAAAAACTAAGAGCGTATATTTACAATATATGGAGGCGCAAGAAACTGCGCCTCCTTTTTTTGTATATTTTTTTTGCGATAAGAAGGGTTCTATCATAGTACGCAATGCAGTTAATCAGGCTTCGGTTTTAGGTGCAGGTAAGTTTGGCTTACTGAAGATTGTAAAAATCCCCGCGATGATGATCACCCCGAAACAGCCGATAGCATTTAACCACAGATAGGCTACAGCGTTGTAATAACCCATCACACAGATGATCACCTCGGTAATTACCGCAGCTATGAATACCGATGTGCCGTTAATACGTTTAATGTAAAAGGCCACCACAAATACCCCCAAAATGGTTCCGTAAATGTATGACCCTAACTGGTTAACGGCTTCTAACAAGTTGCCAATTTTGCTGGCATAAAGCGCCATAGCAATACAAACCAGTCCCCAGAATATGGTGGCCAATCGGGATGCGACCACGTAGCTTTTATCAGCGGCGTTGGGGTTAATGATGCGCCTGTAAAAATCTATCACACTGGTTGATGCCAGTGAGTTGAGCCCACTTGCCGTCGAGCCCATAGAAGCCAGGAATATAATGGCGATTAATAAGCCTATTAATCCCTTTGGCAGGTAATGCGTAACAAAAGTGAGGAATACGTAATTGGTATCATCCACATTAGCCTTCTCATTATTCTTTTTAATTACCGCTATGGCATCCTGCCGGATAATGCCCGACTGCACATTGGCCAACTTTAAGGCGTCCTTAGCGCGCGCGACGTTTTCCGGGTTATTGCTGTCGATGGCTTTAGACAGTTCATCAGCCTTGATCCTTTTCTGTTTAAACGCCTCGGTGTACTGGCGCTCCAGGTAATTAAATTGCGGGGCGTAGGTGCTTTTCTTCACCTGCTCTACCTCATAATTATTAAAGAATACCGGCGGCCTGTTAAATTGATAGAAGCTAAATACCAGCACGCCAACCAGCAAGATCAAAAACTGCATAGGGATCTTCAACAGGCCGTTCATGATCAGCCCCAGGCGGCTTTGGCCAACGGTGCTGCCGGTTAGGTATCGCCCAACCTGGCTTTGATCTGTACCGAAGTAGGATAGCTGTAAAAAGAAGCCGCCGATAATGCCGCTCCAGATGTTATATCGGTTATCCGGGTCAAACTTCCAGTCGATAATATTCATGCGGCCCAGGTTGCCAGCTATTTTGATGGATTTGATAAAGCCGACATCTGCAGGCATCAGCATGACCACAAACAGACCAGCCAGGAACATGCCCGAAAAAATGATAGACATTTGCAGCAGTTGCGTGTACGATACCGCCTTTGAGCCGCCGTAAACCGTATAGAATAACACCAGCCCGCCTATAAATAGCGTGGTGTAAGTAGTGTTAATATGTAAGATACCCGATAGAATGATTGATGGCGCATAGATGGTGATACCGGTAGACAGCCCCCGCTGGATCAAAAATAACAGGGAGGTTAAGGTTCGGGTTTTCAGATCAAAGCGTTGCTCTAAAAACTCATACGCGGTATAAACTTTTAATTTATGGAAAATGGGCACAAAAGTTACGCATAGCACAATCATGGCCAGCGGCAACCCGAAATAGAACTGTACAAAGCGCATCCCATCGCCATAGGCCTGGCCGGGTGCTGAAAGGAAGGTAATGGCGCTTGCCTGGGTGGCCATTACCGATAGGCCCACATGATACCACGGTAACGAGCGGCTGCCCAGATATTGATCGATGTTTTTGTTACTGCCGCTTTTAAAAACACCGTATAACACGATAGCCAGCAGGGTGCCGCCTAAAACTATCCAATCGGTTAAGCTCATTCAAATGATTTGGTAATGAGCCAAAATACAAAAATTAAAAAAACCAGCCACACGACAACCATGCCGTAAAACTGGTTCCAGTTACGTATAAAAGACGGGAGACTATTGTCCTCAGACGTTTTCACGGCCTTTCACCAAAAACTTAATGAAAATGGCTGCAGTAAGTAAACCGAACACACCACCTACCGGGATCCAGATAAAACCTCTTTCAATAATTGCGCCTACAAACATGCCGCTAACCAAAGCGATGAGGTAAAATATGTAATCGTAATTTTCTTTTTCTTCGTGATGATGTGACATAGTATGTAGTATTAAATATGTGGTTGCAAATTTATATTATTAAACGGTTGATGCCTAATGCAAATATTACTTTTTAGGTTTGCTCAACAAATTGATAAAAAGGCGGTAAGCACCCGGTACTCCGGCGGGCAATTCCCTAAAGAATACCAGTGAGGTGTACACATAGCGGCCTTTACCGTAATCGGCAACAATGAGCGAGCCATTTTGTGCCGATTGCCCGGGATCATTCATCTGTAAAGGCGCCTTATATAGCGGGTCGATGTTGTTGACCATGTAAACGCTGCGTTCCTGTACCCAGCCTTTAAAATCATCGGCGGTTATTTTGTTAGGGTAATTTAAAACAGGGTTTGTAGCATCAAAAATGGTAACCGGTGCATCCTCATTAGTAACCCGTTCATTCACTACCCTAAACGGATACGGGCCCAATTGCTGCGTAACCAGTCCGTTATTGTTATTATATTGTACCACTAACACGCCACCATTTTTTACATACTCCAACAGTTTTGGCTGCTCGTACGACAAACGCTCGTTCACGTTATAAGCCCGCACACCGGTAACGATGGCATCATAGCCGGATAGATCGGTGTTCAGCACCTCGTTTTCTGATAATACGTGCACCTCGTAACCTACCTGTTGTAAAGCCTCGGGCACCAGGTCGCCGGCACCGGCTATGTAGCCAATGCGCTTGCCTTCGGTTTTAATATCAAGGTTAACCAGTTTGGCTTGCGCCGGCGGGAATAAAGTGATAGTCGGGATGTGCTGATAGCGGATCTGCTGTAAGCCTAACGAGGATGTTTGCCCGTTAGCCGAAACCACCGCTTCTAAAACAGCGGTATTGGTTTTGCCATTGGCAGGCGTAACGCTGAATGCTACAGACCATTCATCGCCCTTTTTCTTTCCCGTAAAATCAATCTTGGCGGGGCTGATCTTCCACCCCTCAACAGGTTTCAGGCTGATGCTCCCCGATGTATTTGTAAAGCTTTTGAGCTTTACCTGCACGGTTTGCGTCTGAATGTTATTATAGATATAAACCTTATTCTGGATATCAGCAGTTACGGGCGGGGCTATAACCAGCGGCTGATAAACCTCGCCACGGGCAGGGTCAGTATATTTGTAAACTAATTTACGGTCGTAACTGATCTCTTTACCGGCAATCGTGAAGGTATAGGTAACTTTGGGAGCGTCGGGGTTTTCCGGGTTGCCAACTTTAAGGTCGTCGTTAATTTTATAAGCGCCGATGCCATGCGGTGATTCCATCCAGTAAGGTTGGGTTATTTTATCGGCTACAGGAGCTTCCTTATCAACAAAAGTATAACTCGTTAATTTATTCGATTCGAGAATCAAACCGTGTGGGGTAGTAACCTTTCTTAGTATACCATTTCCGGGATTAATTTCTAATGCGCTTACGGGAAGAGTATTAGGCGTATAAATTTGAGCAACAATTTCAATTTTCTCCCCTAATGCATACGATGGTTCTTTAGCATAAGCCTCAAACCACAAACCCGCACAAGCAGCAATCAGATCTTTCAATTCTTTAGTCTTTTGCTTATGCCAGTATTCGTAATCTGCGGCGGCTGTGGCGGTTAAGCGTACGGTCTGTAAAGCTTTGTCGGTACCGATGGTTAGGTCTACCTTATTCAATAGCGCCACCAAAGCTGGTACTGAGGCCTGAGGTGCATCACTGCTAAAGTTTTTGCTGATTGCGTTGATCTCTGCGGTTAATGCCTCGCCTTTTGGCACACGTGCCCATGTGGTGGTTACGCCGTCCATTAGGTCGGTTTTAGGGGCATCGCCTAAAATGGTTTTAAAGTATTCAAAGGCATCGCCGCGTTGTTTGGCACTGCCAAAGCCCTGTGTTTTATGGCTGCTGCGGCTTTCGGCAGCTATTTCTCCGTAGCCTTTACCTAACAGCGAATTGTAGCCGCCTACATTGATCTTAAACTGATCTGGCGAGGTGGTATTGGTGTTGCCAAAATTAAAGGTGTTCCACAACAGGCGTTTGGCTTGCCAAACCTGCACATATTTTAACTGCTCCGGGTATTTTTTTGGGTCAGCAGCTGCGCTGAAAGCTTCCTGCGCTAATATGGCCGATGCCGTATGGTTACCGTGGCCGCCCTCGCCCGTTGTAGGGAAGCGGCAGATCATCACATCGGGCCTGAACTGACGGATCACCCATACCATGTCACCCAATACTTTATCCTTGTCCCAAAACTTCAAAGTCTCCTCTGGCGTTTTAGAAAATCCAAAATCATTTACGCGGCTAAAAAATTGCTCCGCACCATCTATCCGGCGGGCGGCCAATAATTCCTGCGTGCGGGTCAGTCCCAATAATTCGCCCTGCTCGGTGCCTATCAGGTTTTGCCCGCCGTCGCCACGGGTCAAACTCAAATAGCCGGTGCGGTAATGTTTCTCTTGCGCCAGGTAAGCTAAAAGGCGCGTGTTCTCATCGTCCGGGTGTGCGGCTATATAAAGTACGCTGCCTAAAACATTTAATTTTTTAAGGTTTTGCTGTATGGTACCTATGTCTGTAGGCGGCGCAGTTTGGGCAAATGCCGTATAGCAAAACAGAATACCGGTAAGAATTAAGGGCAGGGAGCGCTTCATATCAGCAAATATATTGTAAAGATGTATTGCGCCATACGGGTAGCCACAATATTATATCACACTAAAATAATATTTCATCAGTTTTTTTAATCAATCGATTGATTTTTTTGTTTATCAGTCAATGTCTTACAAATTACTGACAATCAAAATTTAAATTAATCAATCGTTTGATTAATTTTGCACCGCAATGAATCAGACAATGGAAAAAGATAAGACAGATAAAAAGGATCATATCCTGGATGTTGCTGAAAAAGTTTTTGCGGAATTAGGTTACGACGGTGCTTCTACCAGGTTAATATCCGGCGAGGCCGGTGTGAATATGGCTATGCTTAATTATTACTTCGGCAGTAAAGAGGGCGTATTCCTGGCCATTTTTGAAAGACGGATTGCTACGTTTCAATCTTCATTATTAGCGATAGGCAATGACGATACTGCTAATACCTGGGATAAACTGGATATGTATGTAGATAGTTATGTAGAGCGGGTGGTGAACAATAACTGTTTTCATATTATGCTTAACAGGGAAATCTCGAAATCTAAGAAAACAGATATGACCGATCAGATCACTACAATCATTATGAAGAATGTTACTGTTTTTCAGGATATCATCGCAACCGGCATCAAAACAGGCGAGTTTAATAAAGATGTTGATCAGCAGCTGTTAGTAGCAACCATTTTCGGTACTAAAAACTATTTGATCAATACACCCCACATATCGTCGCGCGTAATTGGTTACGATGTTATGGAGCAAGATAACCAAGAAAAACTATTGAAGCCGCGTTTAAAAACCTATCTGAAAAAACTGTTAAAAGCTTATTTACAAAATTAAAATGACAACAATAAATAATAGCCCTTTGAAACCTTATCTCAACAAAAGAACCGTCGGGGCCGCGGGCAGTATTGCTATGCTACTCATAGTTATGCTGTTTACAACCCCCGCCGCCGCTCAGGACCGAATCATCACTCTTGACGAAGCTGTAAAGCTTGGATTGGAAAACAGTAAAACCTTAAAGCTTTCGCAATCGCGTATTGACCAGGCCGTATCCCGGTTTGAGCAGGCTAAAGACCAGGCATTGCCCAGTGCATCTGCCAGCTTTGGTTATAACCGCGCGCAGATCCCGGCTAACAAATTAGCATTTGGCCAGGAAAGCTTAGTGTTACCGACCAGTGCTAACGCCTATTTAGGTACGGTATCAATAAACCAGGTGATATGGGCAGGTAACAAATTACGTTACGCCCGCGAATCAACCAACCTGCTTACCCAGGTAGCCCGCTTAGATGCCGTGAATGATAAAGATCAGATCAAGTACATGGTTATCAACTCATACTATAACCTTTATAAAGTGCTGCAAAGCAAAAAGGTTGTTGAGGCCAACATTGCTACCATTGATGCACAGATCAAACAATCGCAGCGCTTTTTTGACCAGGGGCTGGTTACCAAGAACGATGTGCTGCGTTTCCAACTGCAACGCTCAAACATCGAGCTGAACGGTATAGATCTGGAAAATAATCGTCGCATCATTAACTATAATATGAATATCCTTTTGGGCCTACCTGAGAATACCCAGCTAACCATCGCACAGATTGTAGAGCCAAACCACGATGCCGCACCGTTAGCTAACTATTTGGATACGGCCATGGCTAACCGCCCCGAATTGCAACAATTAGATTTGCGTACCCAGGCTGCAGAAACGAATATCAAAAGCATCAAGGCCAACTTATCGCCTACCCTTTCGGCAGCGGGCAGTGCTTATTATGTGGGCATATCGGCCAACCCGATACCTAAGAGCGGTAATTTTATTACCCCAATATCATTAGGCCTAACGCTGGGCTGGAATTTTGGTAACCTATGGACTAACAAGAATAAGGTAAATGAGGCCCGCCTGCAACGCGAGGAGGTGATCATTAACAAAGGCATCACTGCAGATAATGTGAGGAATGATGTAAATCAAAGCTACCAAAATTATAAAGCCGCTCTGGATAAGATCACCTTACTGCAAACCTCTATTAACCAGGCACAGGAAAACAACCGGATCCTGGAATCGAAATACAAAAGCAACATATCATCGGCCACAGACCGCGCAGATGCGCAAACCTTGCTTTACCAGGCGCAAATTAATTTGGAGTTGGCAAAAGCCGATGCCGGTTTAGCGTACTACACATTAATAAAATCAACAGGAAAACTTAACAAATAATTACAATAAATACAGCAATGGCAACACAAGAAACAGAAACCAAAAAGAAACCAAACAGAGTCCTGCCGATTATCCTTGGGATAGTTTTGTTAGGCGGTATTATTTTTGGTGTAAAAGAATATATATACTTCAGCAAGCACGTTGATACAGATGATGCCCAGATAGATGGCGACATTAGCCCGGTTGTAGCGCGCGTTGGCGGTTACGTTGACAGCATTATGTTTGAAGAGAACACTCACGTTAACGCAAACCAGCTTTTGGTGAGGATTGACGACCGCGATTACAAAGTAAAATTAGAGCAGGCCCAGGCCGCACAGGTGGGCGCAAGTGCGAATACCAATGTGGGCGAATCGCAAATAACAACTGCCGCTGCAAACTCGGCAAGTGCTAAGGCACAGGTTTCATCTGCAGCTGCAAGGTTAGAGAAAGTAGAGAAAGATTATGCCCGTTATGCCAACCTGGTTAAGGACGGATCTGTTACCCAGCAGCAGTTTGACCAAGCCAAAGCCGATCTGGATGTTGCCCGCGCAAACTATAACGCTGCAAAAGACCAATTCAAGGCTGCCGCACAACAAATTGCAACCAGCCGCAGCCAGTTAAAGGTGACTAATACCGGTATTGACCAAAAGAAAGTGGATATTGATTACGCTAAATTGCAATTAAGCTATACCAATGTAAAATCGCCGGCGAGCGGCATTGTTGCTAAAAAGAATGTACAGGTAGGCCAGCTGGTGCAGGCCGGTCAAACTTTGTTCGCTGTTGTGAACGATAACAGCCTTTACATTACCGCTAACTTTAAAGAAACGCAACTGGATAAGATTAAGAACGGGCAAAAGGTTGACTTAAAGGTTGATGCTTATCCTGAACTTAAGGTAGAAGGTACAGTTTATAATTTTTCGCCTGCTACAGGTGCTAAATTCTCTTTACTACCGCCGGATAATGCCACCGGTAACTTTGTTAAGGTTGTACAACGCATCCCTGTTAAAATTAAATTATCAGGCAGCAAAGAAGAACTTGCGAAACTGCGCCCGGGTATGAGCGTTGATGTTTCGGTAATTACAAAAGACTAAATAAAATGGCTGAAACTGGCTTTAAAAAATGGATCATTACCATTACGGTAATCATGGCATCGCTGCTTGAGCTGATCGATACAACTATTGTAAACGTTGCTATACCTAAAATACAGGGTTACCTTGGTGCAACGCTTGAGGACATAGCGTGGGTGGTTACCGGTTATGCCGTTGCAAACGTTATCATCCTGCCTATGTCGGGCTGGTTGGGCGGGCGCTTTGGCCGTAAACAATACTTTCTTACGTCCATAATTGTATTTACAATAGCATCTTTCCTTTGCGGCAATGCTACATCGCTGGAAGAATTGGTGATATTCCGTATCCTGCAGGGACTTGCCGGTGGTGGCTTGATATCTACCGGGCAAACCATTTTGATAGAGACCTGGCCGCGTGAGCAAATTGGAACAGCAACCGCGTTATTTGGTTTAGGTGCGGTTGTAGGGCCTACGGTTGGCCCTACCATTGGCGGCTGGATCACGGAAACCTATACCTGGCAGTGGATATTCTATGTAAATATCCCGGTTGGTGTATTGGCTATATTCCTCACTTACACGTTTATCAACGAGACGCCCAAATCCGAGAAAAAGCCCATCGACTGGTGGGGTATTGGTTTGCTTGCTGTAGCTGTAGGTAGTTTACAAACTATATTAGAAAAAGGTGAATCGGAAGACTGGTTTTCAAAAACCTATATTCTGATACTGACTGTAACCGCTGTGATAGGCGTGATCCTGTTTATATGGCGCGAATTAAGTACCGACCACCCGATTGTAAACTTTAGTATCATGCGGCACCGGAGTTTTTCCGTCGGGATGTTTACCTCCTTTATCCTTGGGTTTGGATTATATGGTTCCGTATTCGTATTCCCGGTGTTCTGTCAAAACCTGCTGGGCTTTAACGCGCAGCAAACAGGCGAATTACTATTCCCCGGTGGTTTATGTACTATATTTATGATGCCGTTTATTGGTAAGATGCTGAATAAAGGCGTTCCTGCGCAGTTTATGGCTACGGGCGGTATGTTCCTGTTCTTTGTATTTACCTGGATGCTGAGCAATTCGACCCTGGCAACCGGAGAGAAAGATGTGTTGGTTCCGTTATTGATCCGTGGTGTAGGGATGGCTTTATTATTTGTGCCATTGACCACATTAGCAATGGCCGACCTGAAAGGGCCGGAAATTGGACAAGGATCGGGCTTAAACAATATGATGCGTCAATTAGGCGGTTCATTTGGTATCGCAGCTTTGACTACCATTATCCACATCCGCCAGGGTTTTCACCGCAGTACATTAATAGAGCATGTTAACCCATACAATCCTGCATTTACCGAACGCTTACATATGCTAACACAAGGCTTTGTAGCTAAAGGTAAATCGGTACTGGATGCCACACACATGGCCTATGGCGCTATTGAAGGCACGGTTATCAGGCAAACTATGCTTTTAACGTACGATGATGCTTACTGGATCTCGGGTTTGGTCATGCTATTCTCTATACCATTGCTGTATCTGCAGCCGTTTAAAAAATTAAAAGCGGTTACAGACGCTCACTAAAAGCAAAAGCCGTTCTGCTATAATAGCGGAACGGCTTTCTCCAAAAAAATCAACAATTAAATTTGTAATCCCCCCTGGGTTCACAAAAAGTTTAGGTGTAGATATTATGTAACAGGGGTTAGTAGTAATCTTAAGCTATAAAATTAATGGTTTTAATTTAACAAAGCCAAATTTTATATCATATTATTTTACACAACCTTGGTAATATTTTACAGCAGGTTAAAAAATAACCTTCCCGGTTGCTGTAACCAGCGATGCAATGCGCACGGCATCAAAAATTCTTTCCTCGGTTGCCCCTAATTTTATTAATGAATCTTCGTGTGCATTTACGCACATTTCGCAGCCGTTAACGGCCGATATGGCTAAACTCATCAGTTCAAAAAATTCTTTACCCGTTACCGGCTTCATCATCAGTTGCATGCGGATCCGTGCTGGTATTTGAGTGTACTTCTCTTTTTGCGTAAAATGACGAAAACGGTAAAAAATATTGTTTGATGCCAGTAATGACGCGCAGCCTACAGCCTCAGCAATATCTGCGGCAGTAGCACCTTGCTCTTCGGCGTATTTGGTATAGTAGCCTATTAGCGGCTCGTTGGTATTATTAATGGCAGTGCTCAGGCCTAATAAGGCGCATTCCCTGTTATCCAGGTGTGCGGAGGTAAGCGTGCTGGTAAAGTTCAGTTTAAAGTCGCGCAGGTAGCGCGATTCGCCTTTTTCCAGTAAGGTAAGGCTTGATGTGCGGTAAGCGGTGTCCACGCCGATGGCTTGTAACAGTTCTTGTATGATCTCGGTACTCTCGTTCATGAATGTAGATATGAAAATGTGCAGATTTCAGATGTGCAGATGTTGCTAATTTGCACATCTGCAAATTCGAAATCTGCACATCGATACTTACGCGTTTAAAGTCTCCTGGCCTTTTTCCCAGTTGCAAGGGCAAAGCTCATCGGTTTGTAAACCATCCAGTACACGTAAAACTTCTTTAACATTACGGCCAACGCTCAGGTCGTTCACACATACCCAGCGGATAATGCCTGTCGGGTCGATAATGAAAGTAGCACGATAAGCAACCTTTTCGTTTGGCTCTAAAATGCCCAGGTCTTCTGCTAATGATTTTGAAGTATCGGCCAGCATCGGGAATTTAAGGTCACGCAGATCGTCGTGGTCACGTCTCCAGGCTGCGTGTACAAACTCGCTGTCTGTAGATGCGCCGATCAGGCGGGTTTCGCGGTCACGAAACTCACCGAAGTTTTTGTTGAACTCAGCAATTTCAGTCGGGCACACGAAAGTGAAATCTTTTGGCCACCAGAACATTACCGTCCAAACGTTATCGTCATTAACCAAATAGTCTGATGTTATTGTTTCAAACTCTTTGCCTTTTTCAAGGTTTGTTACCGCTATTTTAGAAAATTGAGGGAATTGTTGTCCTATTGTTAACATAGTGATTGTTTTATTAAAGTTTATGCAACAAAGGTATGGTTTTAATGAATGCAGATTTATTCAAAATATCTATTGGACATAGATAAAATCTATATTATAAGTATCTGATATTGAGAGATGCTATTTAATTATGAACAGCTGGTCTAACAAATGCAACCTTTTACGTAGCGCTTTTTTCAAACCAATCACCAAACTTCAGGAAGGTTTGGTTAGCGGCGGCTATCACAACGGCTTCCTGCTCGGGGTTGGTTGCCTGGTAGTTCAGTGTTTCTTTAAAGGTATCCCACATTTGTTCGGTGCGGTCTCCGTAGCTGGTAAAGAATGACAATCCCCCGCCATTTAAGCCCAAATGCTGCTGCATCATTTTACTGATGATCTTACCGCCAAGGGTAGATCCTTCGATTACATACAGGGCGCCCAATGCCTGTAAATGGCTATGCAGTGTCGGCAATGAATCACCGGTTGCCTTTTCAGGAGTGGTGCTGCCCAAAAATTCCAGATCGTCGGCAAGCGACTGTGTTTTCCGGCGCTCGGTGCTATCCGGTAAAAGCGTTGGGTCTATCACTTTATTGATCTCTGTTTCCAGTCCGCCAAAATAACTGTAGAACAACTTTAACAAAGCGGCATATTCTTCCTTTGAGCGTATTGATCTTAATTTCCCTACAAGCACCTTTTCCAGTTGCTGATGATTGCTTTTGGTTTGTTCTTTTAATTTATCTGATAGCATGTGTTTGTGGTCTGTTGTAAAGGTTATCAATTATAGCTGATAAAAAATAAATATCAGCTAAATGCTTAAAACCTTGTTATTTAAAATAAAAGTATATACTATTGTGTACTGTTGACACAAAGCCATTCAGGCGCTGTCTGCACAAAACCAATTATTATAGCATGAGGCCCACAGGCTTTATGAACAAACCGCTTAATGCATAAAGTGTTTATGAAAAAAAATTACCCCTCGGCCCCGGCTATCGCTATGGTCATTATCACCTGCCTGCTGCAGGTAACAAGTTACGCGCAAACAAAAAAACGCGTAGTGCAACTAAACGCTAACAATGCCAAACAAGTAGTGGCTGCCATGACTTTGGAAGAAAAAGCCAAACTGGTAGTAGGTATGGGTTTTAAAATGCCCGGTATGCCAACGCCTACCCCAAAACAAATGAAAGAAGGGATTGACATTGGCGGCTTTAAACTGCCCCCTTCAGATCCGGACGCATATAATATACCGGAAAAAGTGCCGGGAGCCGCGGGCCGAACACATGCCATCCCCCGCTTAGGCATCCCGTCTATCACTGTAGCCGATGGCCCCGCAGGCGTACGCATCTCCCCAAAACGTGGTGGGAAAGATTCTTTAAAAACTTATTATGCAACTGCATGGCCGGTAGCTACGTTACTGGCATCGTCATGGGATACCGCTTTGGTGCGCCAGGTTGGTGTAGCCTTCGGTAACGAAGTACGCGAGTACGGTGTAGATGTTTTATTGGCACCGGGCTTAAACATTCACCGCAACCCGCTTGGCGGCCGTAATTTTGAGTATTATTCAGAAGACCCATTGGTATCCGGCCGGATGACTGCTGCCATCGTTAATGGTATTCAAAGCAATGGTGTGGGTACATCCATCAAACACTTTGTAGCCAATAATCAGGAAACTAACCGTAATAGCATCAACACCGTGGTAAGCGAACGCGCCATGCGCGAGCTATATCTGAAAGGTTTCGAGATTGGTATCAAAGGTGCACAACCTTGGACAGTAATGTCGTCATACAACAAACTGCAGGGGGTGTACACATCAGAAAGACGCGACCTGCTGACTACCATCCTGCGTGGCGAATGGGGCTTTAAAGGCCTGGTGATGACCGATTGGTTTGGCGGTAAGGATGCCGTTGCACAAATGCACGCCGGGAATGATCTGCTGATGCCTGGCGGCCCGCAGCAGTCGGACGATATTGTGGCAGCTGTAAAAAGTGGCAAATTGCCGTTAGCCGACCTGAACACCAATGTTGAGCATATGCTGAACCTGATTGTAAAATCGCAATCATTTAAAAAGTATAACTATTCTGACGCGCCCGACTTGGCAGCACACGCTGCAGTTGCACGTATGGCCGCAGCAGAAGGCATGATTTTATTAAAAAATACCGACAAGGCCCTGCCGGTTAGCACCAACAAAAGCATTGCGGTATTTGGTAACACCTCTTATGATATAATTGCCGGCGGCAGTGGCAGCGGCGATGTGAATAAAGCGTACACTGTATCGTTAGTGCAGGGATTAACCAATGCCGGGTACAACGTCAATGAAAATCTTAAAAACAGCTATACCGCATACTTAACGGCTGCCAAGGCAAAACAGCCTAAAGCCCGTAATATTTTTATGCTGCCCCCACCGATACCAGAAATGGACCTGAATGGAATGGTAGAGAAGCAAGCAGATGATGCAGCGGCTGCGATCATTACCATTGGCCGTAACGCAGGCGAAGGCGCCGACCGTAAAATAGAGGGTGACTTTAATTTAAACAATGCCGAAAAGGCAATTATCCGGGTAATCGCCGACGCTTTTCATGCCAAGGGAAAAAAGGTGATCGTGGTGCTAAACATTGGCGGCGTTATTGAAACCGCCAGTTGGAAAGACAATGTAGATGCTATATTATTAGCGTGGCAGCCGGGCCTGGAAGCAGGCAACGCCATTGCCGATATCATTAGCGGTAAGGTAAACCCATCGGGTAAGCTGGCAACTACCTTCCCGGTTGATTATAACGAGATCGCCTCATCTAAAAACTTCCCGGGCCTGCCTGCAGATAAACCAACCGAGGTTACTTATGAAGAAGGCGTTTATGTGGGTTACCGGTTCTTCGATACATTTGATATCAAGCCGTCTTTTGAGTTTGGCTATGGCTTATCATACACCAACTTTAAATTCAGCAATTTAAAACTAAGTGCCCCAACTTTTACAGGCAGTATGGATATCAACGTGACAGTCACCAATACCGGTTCGGTAGCTGGTAAAGAGGTGGTACAGTTGTACCTGGGTGCCCCGGTTAAAACAATGGATAAGCCACAGGATGAATTAAAGGGCTTTGTTAAAACCAAACTGCTGGCACCCGGCGAATCGCAAACGGTTGGCTTCCGGATCCGCGCTACAGATCTGGCTTCATTCTATACAGATAAACAAGCCTGGATGGCGGATGCCGGTACCTACACGGTAAAGGTTGGTTCATCATCAAGAAACACCCAATCGGTTACATTTAACCTCGCCACAGATATTATTACCGAGAAAGTAAATAAAGTTTTAGTGCCGCAAGTACACATTAACGAGTTGAAGAAGTAAATTCAAATGCAAAGCATAATGAAAAGTAAATATTTATTGCTGATGGCATTGGTACCTGCCGTTGCATCGGCACAAACCAAATGGGCCGAAACGAAGAGCGGCGATGTGGTGAAGGTGACCAACAAAGGCGGCCAAACCATCGGCTACTCGGCAACATCGGGGGTTAAAGTGATAACCGCTGATGGGCTGGCCTTTAAAGACCTGAACAAGAACGGCAAACTGGATAAATATGAAGACTGGCGTTTGCCGGTGGATGTGCGGGCCAAAGACCTGGCCTCAAAAATGAGCGTGGAGCAAATTGGGGGCTTGATGCTGTATAGCCGCCACCAATCTATCCCAACCATGCCGGGCGGCCCCTTTGCAGGGTTTTACAACGGCAAGGCATTTGGCGAAAGCGGCGCGGCCGCTTCCGATCTTTCCGATCAGCAAAAGAAATTCTTAAAGGAGGATAACGTGCGCCACGTGCTCATCACATCGGTACAAAGCCCCGAAGTTGCCGCCAAATGGAACAACAACGCGCAGGCCTATGTAGAAGGTATTGGCCTGGGTATCCCTAATAATAATAGTTCAGATCCTCGGCATGGTACCGTGGCCAGTGCCGAGTTTAACGCCGGTGCAGGCGGTAACATTTCTATGTGGCCGGGTTCGTTAGGGTTAGCTGCCACGTTCGATCCTGCCGTTACACAAAATTTCGGCACCATAGCCGGGCAGGAATACCGTGCGCTGGGTATCGCAACCGCCTTGTCGCCACAGGTAGATATCGCAACCGACCCACGCTGGAACCGCGTAAGCGGCACCTTTGGCGAAGACCCGCAACTGGCCGCCGACATGGCACGGGCATATATCGATGGTTTCCAAACCTCCGCAGGTACAAAGGAAATTGCTAATGGCTGGGGATACAACAGTGTTAACGCCATGGTAAAACACTGGCCGGGCGGCGGCGCTGGCGAAGGTGGCCGCGATGCACATTACGGTTTTGGTAAATACGCGGTTTATCCGGGGAATAATTTTGCACAGCATTTTGTGCCGTTTACCCAGGGTGCATTTAAACTCAATGGTAAAACAGGGATGGCTGCTGCGGTAATGCCTTACTATACCATCAGCTTTAACCAGGATACCAAAAACCACGAAAACGTGGCTAACAACTACAACAAATACATCATTACCGATCTGCTGCGCAACAAGTACCATTACGACGGTGTGGTTTGTACCGACTGGCTGGTAACCGGCGACGAGACCGTGATCAATAGTTTTTTGTCGGGTAAATCATGGGGGATGGAAAAGGCGACTATTGCCGAACGCCATTACAAGATCCTGATGGCGGGCGTAGATCAGTTTGGTGGCAATAACGATTTGGCCCCGGTGATGGGTGCCTACCAGATGGGCGTTAAAGAACATGGCGAAGCGTTTATGCGCGCGCGTTTCGAACAATCGGCGGTGCGTTTGTTAAGGGGCATCTTCCGCACGGGTTTGTTCGAAAATCCATACCTGGATGGAGAGGAAACCAAAGCCACTGTTGGTAAGCCTGAATTTATGGCCGCGGGTTACCAAACACAATTAAAATCTATAGTGATGCTAAAAAACAAAGGCGGCGTATTGCCTTTGCAAAGCGGCAAAACGGTGTACGTGCCTAAACGGTTCACCCCCGCAGGCAAAAATTTCCTGGGTATACCGTATCCGGAAAAGAACGAATACCCGGTAAATATAGAAACCGTTAAAAAATACTTTAAGGTGACCGACAATCCGGATGAAGCCGATTATGCACTGGTATTCATTGCCAGCCCGATAGGCCACGGCGGGTATGATGCCGACGATGTTAAGAATGGCGGAAACGGCTATCTGCCGGTGTCTTTACAATACGGCAAGTACACTGCCGATAAAGCCCGCGCGGTAAGTTTGGCCGGTGGCGACCCTTTGGAGAAAACAACTAACCGCAGTTACAAGGGTAAGTCGGAAGTATCGACCAATGTAACCGACCTGGCGATGGTGAACGATACTTACGCCAAAATGAAGGGCAAACCGGTCATCGTATCTGTGAATATGAGCAACCCAATGGTTTTTGCCGAACTGGAAAAACAAGCCAGCGCTATCCTGACCGACTTTGGTGTGCAGGGCCAGGCTACCTTAGATATCCTGACCGGCAAAGCAGAACCATCGGCATTGTTACCATTGCAAATGCCATTAAATATGGACATAGTAGAAACCCAGTTTGAGGATGTACCGCATGATATGAAATGCTTTACCGATAGCGAAGGCCACACGTATGATTTTGGTTACGGCCTAAACTGGAAAGGCGTTATAAAAGATGCCCGCACCGCTAAATATGTAAAGGCATCGGCGAAGCCATAATTTGATAGTTTAGCTTCGACAACTTTTTAAAAGTTGTCGAAGCTTTATAGAATTTCTGTCAAAAAAACACATAAATTATAGAGATTTTTAAAGATTTGTTCTTTTTTTAGTTAAAAACAGGCGAAAATCAGCTTTCGCATTGCTAAATACGTCGTTGAAACAGTAATGTGATAGTCTGTTATTTTTACCACAGAGAACACAGAGATTTCACAAAGGGCACAGAGATTTAATAAACTTTGTGCTCTTAGTGGTTAAAGCAGATGCTATTAATTATTCTCTGTGGTAGAACGCGTGCTATGCTTTGTGCCCTCTGTGGTTAATCAATATTCTATTCTTTGGGTTCTCTTTGGTTAAAACATAAATAAAACCACATATATTTACATTAAACCTATTATATGAAACGCTTCCTGTCGCTGCTCACGCTCCTGTCAATCGGGCTATTTACTTATGCCCAGTCGTTTAAAGTTGTAAAAACGGATGCGGGGCCAATCTCGGGTACACAAAGCAGCGATGGCGTGGTACATATATTTAAAGGCATCCCCTTTGCCGCCCCACCCGTTGGCGATTTGCGCTGGAAGGCACCACAACCGGTTAAGCCCTGGGCAGATGTAAAGGCCTGTACCGAGTTTGCCAAAAGCCCCATGCAGGCCAAGCCTAACGAATTTGGCGTTTATACCCGGGAGTTCCTGATCAAAGATGAGCCGCTAAGCGAAGACTGCCTTTACCTGAATGTATGGACAGGCGCTAAAACAGCGGCAGAAAAACGCCCGGTTATCGTTTGGATCTATGGCGGCGGCTTTGTAAGCGGGGGCACCAATGTGCCTATTTATGATGGCGAAGCACTAGCCCGCAAAGGGGTGATATTGGTGAGCGTTGCCTATCGTGTTGGGATATTTGGATTCTTTGCACACCCGGAATTAACTAAAGAGTCGCCTAACCATGCATCCGGTAATTACGGGTTAATGGATCAACTGGCGGCATTAAAGTGGGTGCAAAAAAACATCGCAGCATTTGGCGGCAACCCCAATAATGTGACCATAGCCGGGCAGTCTGCCGGGTCGATGAGTGTAAATTATTTAGTGGCTTCACCTTTAACTAAAGGCTATTTTAATAAGGCAATAGCCGAAAGCGGTGCGCATATGTTACCCGGAAAAGGAAGCGGGGTTTCCTTAGCTGAAGCAGAAAAAGGTGGGGTATCAACCGCAACCGATCTGCATGCGGCTACCCTTGCTGATTTAAGAAAGCTACCGGCTGAAGAACTGCTTAAACAGAATAATTTCCGCCCTATAATTGATGGCCTCTTTTTACCGGAAGTGCCTGCGGATATTTTCGCATCGAATAAAGAGAACCAGGTACCTTTACTTACCGGTTGGAACGAAGACGACGCTTTTATCGGCACAGTAAAAAATGCTGCCGACTACACCGCAGGTATCAATAAGCGCTTTGGCGATAAGGCCCCGCAGGTTTTAAAACTCTATCCCGGGGCTACGGATGCCGACGCTGAAAGATCCCAGATCAGGATGTCGCGCGATGGAATGTTTGGCGTACAAAACTACAGCTGGGTAAATCAGCAAAGTGCCAAAGGTAAAACCAAGGTTTACCTGTACCGCTTTACCCGCCGCATGCCTGCTACCGAAGCGTTTAAAAAATATGGCGCGTTCCACACCGGCGAGGTGGGTTATGTATTCAATAACCTCAAATTTTTGAACCGCCCTTTTGAACAGGTAGACCAGCAACTGGCCGAAACCATCTCAAGCTATTGGGTGAATTTTGCCCGCACAGGCAACCCAAATGGCCCGGTCTTGCCTAACTGGCCGGAGTATAATACAACTACCGCTCAAACCATGATTCTTGGTGAGAAGCCTGCAGCCGTAACGCTACCCGATAAAGCCGCATTAGACTATACAGTGAAAGAGATTATGAAGTAAGCCGCTGTCAGCAATTAAGTTTCAAAAGGATGTTGCTTTGTGTAAACCTACTGTTTTTATAATAAATTGATTGTCAATTATTTAAATGATAAAGTTAGTGAAATATGTAAACCTTTGTAAACCCATTTTGGGGTTGGCAACAGGCCTGCTGTGCTTTCTTATCGTTAATCCTGCCCTATCACAAACCATCAATCCGGCTATTCTGAGTAGCCCCTGGAAAGCCCAATGGATAGCCGCACCCAACGAACCGGCTAAGGGATATGGGGTTTACAATTTCCGCAAACGTGTTGATCTGGCGGCGAAGCCGGCCAGGTTCATCATCCACGTATCGGCAGATAACCGGTACAAGCTCTATGTAAACGAACGCCTGGTATCATTAGGCCCTGCCCGTGGCGACCTCTATTATTGGAACTTCGAGACGGTTGACATAGCACCTTACCTATCGGCAGGGAAAAATACGATAGCGGCCATTGTATGGAATGAGGGTGATGTACGCGCCGAAGCCCAGATCTCTGACCGGACCGGTTTTATTCTGCAAGGGGACACCGAAGCGGAGGAAATACTAAATACCAATAAGACCTGGAAATGCATTCGTAACAAAGCTTATCAACCCCTTACGGGCATTGGCTACTCTACTTATTACGTGGCCGGGCCCGGCGAAATGGTGGATCAGCACCAAACCACAAAAGGGTGGATGGTAAATGACTTTGACGATAACAGCTGGCTAAATGCTTCGCGGATAGATAATGGCAACCCCAAAGGAACAGTCAATGCGTCCGGGTGGATGCTGGTACCATCATCATTACCACAAATGGAATTGAAAGGGCAACGTTTGGCTACCACGCGTTGGGCGAAGGGTATCACATTGCCGGCAGCTTTCCCGGCAACCAGGCAGGCGGTTACGATCTCGGCCAATACAACTGCTTCCATCCTGTTGGATCAATCCTACCTGACCAATGCCTACGTTACCCTCAACCTGAGTGGCGGCGACAAGGCAGGGATCTCGCTTACCTATGCCGAATCGCCGATGGTGAATGTGGGGAACACTTACCAGATGGTCAAACCTAACCGTAACGAGGTGGAAGGCTATAAATTTGTTGGCCGTAAGGATAGCATCACCGCCGACGGTACTACCAATCAAACCTTTACTACGCTGGCATTCCGTACCTTCAGGTATATACTGGTTAACATCACCACGCACGAGCAACCGCTGGTTATCGAAGACCTTTACGGCACTTTTACCGGCTACCCCTTCAAACAAAACGCAATGCTGCAAACCGCCAATCCCGAGCTGCAACAGATGCTGGATATAGGCTGGCGAACCGCCCGCTCCTGCGCGGTTGAAACCTACTTCGATTGCCCTTATTACGAACAATTGCAATACATTGGCGATGGGCGCATACAGGCACTGATATCTTACTATAATAGCGGCGACGACCGGCTGGCCCGTAGTGCCCTTAACCAAATGGATCACTCCCGCCTGGCAGAGGGTATCACTTTGAGCAGGCACCCGTCATCCACCCCGCAGATCATATCTACCTTTTCGCTATGGTATATTTCCATGCTGCATGATTATTGGATGTACCGCAACGATGCCGACTTTGTAAAAAACAAAATGGATGGTGTGCGGCAGGTGCTGGCCTTCTTCAGCAAATATCAGCAGGCCGACGGCTCCTTAAAAAACCCGCCCTACTGGCGATTTGTAGATTGGGTAGGTAACACAGGGTGGTTCTTTGGTCAGCCGCCAAAGGATGCAAACGGCAACTCGGCCATATTGGATATGCAGCTATTATGGACATACCGGCAAGCCGCCGAATTGGAGGCCCAATTAGGCTTGCCGGTTTACGCGCAAATGTACCGTGAAAAAGCGGCGCAGTTAAAGGCAACCATCCAAAAAAAGTATTGGGATGCCGGCAAAAAGCTTTACGCAGACACAAGGGACAAGCAAAGCTTTTCTCAACATGCTAACGCATTAGCCATTCTGAGCGGTATGGTAAGCGGCTCTGCATTGGCCCCCTTTGCTAAAAAGCTGGAAAAGGATACCGCTTTAACGCAGTGCACCATCTACTTTAAATACTACTTGCACCAAGCTTTGGTTAAAGGCGGCTTGGGTGACGACTACATGAACTGGATGGATGTTTGGCGCAACAACATCAAAATGGGCCTGACCACCTGGGCCGAGATCAGTGACCTGGAGCACGTACGGTCGGATTGCCATGCCTGGGGTGCCAGTCCTAATATTGAATTCTACCGTACCGTTTTAGGGATAGATAGCTATGCGCCCGGCTTTGCCAAAATAAAAATAGAACCGCACCTTGGCCAAATGCAATCCGCATCCGGCCAGATCCCTCATCCCAACGGAAAGGTAATTGTAAGTTATGCTAATATTGACGGCAAATGGCTGATGGACTTAACCCTGCCGGTTAAAACGACAGGTACCTTTGTTTGGAAAGGAAAAAGCTACCCTTTAAAAACTGGCAGGAACGCCTTGCGGATATAGAATTGGGATTGTTAGCCGATAACATAAATTCGCTTACTCCGTTTAAGTTTAGCCAATGTCATAAAAACAACTCATTTTAATCATCAAAAACCTTTTTTGTTATAAAGGGGTTACTATTGCATTGTTGCATCACAGCCAAACGAACTTGCATTAATTTGGCTGCTTTAACATAATTGATAGGGTGTTTAATATTATAGCTAAATAATATCTATTTAATATTAAAAATGTGATATTTACACCACAAACCTGAACGGACGTTCAAAAACATTTATCACCGTCTGCATGAAAACTATACCTGCTCAAGTAAAGATCCTTTCCATTGATATCGGTGGTTCCAGCATCAAAGCAACAATCCTTAACAATAAAGGCGAGCTTAAAATGGATTACAACAAAGTTGTAACGCCAAAGCCTGCCAATCCCGAAAGTGTTATTAAAGCCATTAAAGTGTTAGTAGAGAAATTCCCCGGGTACGATTACGTATCTGTTGGTTTCCCCGGTTATGTACGTAATGGGGTGGTTAAAACCGCACCTAATTTGGGCGACAGCTTTTGGAAGGATATTGATTTTCGTAAACAGTTGGAAGCTGCTTTAGGTAAACCAACACAAGTGGTTAATGATGCCGACATGCAGGGCCTTGGCGTGGTGAGCGGTAAGGGGCTGGAAATGGTAATCACCCTGGGTACCGGTTTTGGGACGGCTTTGCTAATGGACGGGCACCTGCTGCCACATTTAGAGATAGCACATCACCCGGTTTCAAAGGGGCGCGACTATGATGCATTCATTGGCGATAAAGCACTTGATGAGATAGGTGAAAAAAAATGGAATAAACGCATCCGTAAGGTTTTTAAGATCCTGAAAACAGTATTCAATTACGACACTTTATATATAGGCGGCGGCAATTCCGATCTGCTCGATTTTAAGTTGGATAAGAATATGAAAATAGTAACCAATGCCGATGGCATTAAAGGCGGGGCACGTTTGTGGCAGGAAGACAAGCACCCGGTTACGCATACAGCAATGGCCACACCATCAAAATAATTACCTTTCTTAATAAATACAATGGAGAAACAGAACCAAGAACTGGAAAAATTAGCAATAGATACCGTAAGGATACTTTCTGCTGATGCTGTACAAAAAGCAAATTCGGGCCACCCGGGCACGGCAATGGCTTTAGCACCAATGGGCCACGTATTGTGGACAAAGTTTTTAAATTATAACCCAAAGAACCCTGATTTTACAAACCGCGATAGGTTTATCTTGTCTGCAGGTCACGCTTGTATCTTACAATACAGCTTCTTGTATTTAACAGGTTACGATCTTTCTTTAGATGATATCAAGCAATTTCGCCAGTTAAACAGCAAAACGGCGGGCCACCCCGAATACGGATTGGCACCGGGCGTTGATGTAACTACCGGCCCGTTAGGCCAGGGTTTTGCAAATGGTGTTGGTTTTGCCATCGCTCAAAAGCATTTAGCTGCACGTTATAACAAGCCGGGATTTGACCTGTTTAATTATAATATCTATACCATCTGCAGTGATGGTGACATGATGGAAGGTGTAACATCTGAGGCGGCTTCATTAGCGGGCCACTTGCAATTGGGCAACCTGATCTATCTATATGATGATAACCACATTTCTATCGAAGGCAGTACGGATATTGCCTTTAATGAAGATGTATCCGCGCGTTTCCGTGCATACGGCTGGCAGGTGCAGGAGGTAGCAGATGTTAACGATACCCACGCTTTAGAGTTGGCATTGATCAACGCTAAAACCGAAACACAGAAACCATCATTGATCCGTGTTCGGTCATTGATCGCTTATGGCAGCCCAAATAAATCGGGCACTGCGGGCTCACACGGTTCGCCGCTGGGTGCTGATGAGATCAAACTAGTAAAAGAGTTCTTTGGTTTCGACCTTGAAAAATCATTCGAGGTGCCTGCCGAAGTATTAAAATACTACAACGAAAAAGGCGCACGTGGTGAAAAAACCGAAGCCAAATGGAACGAGCTTTTCGCAAAATACAAGGAGAAATTCCCTGAGTTAGCTGCCGAATACGAAGCTGCCTTTGCAGGCGAATTACCTAAAGGCTGGGCAGATAAGTTACCGGTATTTAAAGCATCCGACCCTAAAATGGCAACCCGCCAGGCATCTGGTAAAGTACTGAATGCGGTTGCAGCAAGCCTGCCAAACTTAATTGGTGGCGCGGCAGATCTGGCACCATCTACAGAAACTAATTTAAAAGAGTTTACCTCATTTACGTCGGAGAACAGGGCTGGCCGCAATTTCCACTTCGGGATCCGCGAGCATGCAATGGGTTCTGCATTAAACGGTATGGCCTTAACCAAAGGCGTGTTACCGTTTGGCGCAACATTCCTGCAATTCTCTGATTATATGCGCCCGCCGATCCGCTTGGCAGCCATCATGAAGATAAGCCCGATATTTGTTTACACCCATGATAGCATTGGTTTAGGCGAAGACGGTACTACGCACCAACCGGTAGAGCATTTAGCAACACTGCGCGTGATCCCTAATGTTACCGTTATCCGCCCGGCAGATGCTAACGAAACTGCATTTGCCTGGAAGGTTGCCATAGAGAAAAAAGGTGGCCCTACTGTATTGATCTTTACCCGCCAGGGTTTACCGATTTTAGATCAGGATAAATATGGCAAGGCAGAGAATTTAGAAAAAGGCGCATACGTTTTATCTGAAGCCAGCAAGGGTATCGACCTGATATTGATGGCGACAGGATCTGAAGTAGCCCTGATCATGGAAGCACAGGCTAAGTTAGAGGCCGAAGGGATCTCTACACGGGTTGTAAGTATGCCATCATGGGAGTTGTTTGAGCAACAGGATGCCGCTTACAAAGAATCGGTATTACCTAAAGCGAGCCGCAAACGTTTAGCCGTTGAAATGGCATCACCAATGGGATGGCATAAATATACCACCGACGAAGGCGATATGTTAGGCATGACCACCTTTGGTGAATCGGCCCCGGCAGAAGACCTGTACAAGCACTTTGGCTTCACGGTAGAAAACGTAGTTAAAAAGGCGAAAGCATTGTTGTAGATGTGAGATTTGAGATATGAGACGTGAGATGAGCTTCGATTGCTTATCTTTTTTCTCATATCTCCCATCTCATATCTCATATCTCTCGAAGAATGAGTTTAATCAACGATCTGGAATGGTCTGGCACCATTATAAACCGCACGGGTAAAGAAAGGGTAGCGCAACAAATTGCCGCGATGGTAAAGGATGGCGATATCCTGGGCGTTGGCTCGGGCTCTACGGTTTACATGGCGCTTTTAGCGATAGCCGAAAGGATCAAAACCGAAAAGCTAAGCGTGTTGGCTATCCCTACGTCGTTAGAGATCTCGATGTTTTGCAGCAAGCTGGGCATACCGCTGACTACCTTATTTGAGCACACGCCCACCTGGTTGTTTGACGGTGCCGATGAGGTTGACCCTAACAATAGTCTGATCAAAGGCCGTGGTGGGGCTATGTTTAAAGAAAAGTTATTAATAGCCAGCAGTCCGCTGAGTTACATCATAGTTGACGAAAGCAAAAAGGTTGATATCATAGGCTCAAACTTCCCTGTACCTATTGAAGTTTTCCCGCAGGCGTTACTACATGTAGAGGCCGGATTGAAAAAAATGGGTGCTAACAGCATCAAATTAAGGCCGGCTGTAGGAAAAGATGGCCCGATCATTACAGAGAATAATAACCTGATACTGGACTGCCGTTTCGATGCCATTGGCAAAACAATGGAGCGCGACATTAAAGCAATAACCGGTGTGATAGAAAGCGGCCTTTTTATGGGTTACGATCTGCAAATATTGATGGCTAAAAATGAATAGCCTTAAATTACATCGTTACAACACAATTAGGAGAATAGCGTTACATAACAGCATAAATTAATTAAGATCTTTATTATATAAAAAGACATTGTACTATGGAAAATAAAGTAAAAAAAATACACGAATTCGGCCAAAGCATCTGGTTAGATTTCATCGACCGCGAAATTATCAGCAGCGGTAACCTTCAAAAATTAATTGACGAGGACGGCGTGCGCGGAGTAACCTCTAACCCGGCTATTTTCGAAAAAGCGATTTCAAGCAGTTCAGATTACGATGCTGACATTGCAAAATATGGCAAAGACGGCGGCACAACAGAAGAATTATTTTTCAAGTTAGCCATTAAAGATATACAGGCCGCAGCAGATCTTTTTAATCCTCTGTACAACGAAGGTGTTGTAGGTGCAGACGGTTATGTAAGTTTAGAGGTATCGCCATTTTTGGCATTAGATGCCGAAGGTACAGCCAAACAAGCCGAACTGCTTTGGAAACAAGTTGACCGCAAGAACGTGATGATCAAAATTCCGGGTACTAAACCTGGTTTAAAGGCTATTCGCGAGTCTATCGCCAAAGGGATCAATATCAACGTTACTTTACTTTTTGGTTTAGAGCGTTACGAAGCTGTTACCGAAGCTTACATTTCAGGATTAGAAGATCACCTGGCAGCAGGCCATAACATCGAGCACATTTCATCAGTAGCCAGCTTCTTTTTAAGCCGTATCGACGTAGTTGTTGACCCATTATTGCAAGAAAAAGGCGAAAATGGTTTAGTTGGCGAAGTAGCTATCGCGTCAGCAAAGAAAGCATACGAGATTTACAAACGTGTGTTCAGTACAGAGCGTTGGAAAGCGTTAGAAGCTAAAGGTGCTAAACCACAGCGTTTGCTATGGGCAAGTACCGGCAGCAAAAACCCTGCATTTAAAGACACCAAATATGTTGAAGCTTTGATAGGCCCGGATACAGTTGACACCGTTCCGTTAGAAACTATCGAGGCGTTCCGTGATCATGGTATTGCAGCTGATACATTAATGTTAGGCTTAGACCAGGCTACCGAAACTTTGGCTAAACTGAAGTCGTTAGGCATCGACCTGGACAAGATCACCCAGGATTTGGAAGATGAGGGTATCGAGAAATTCAATAAACCATTTGAAAAATTGCTGAAAGCGATAGAAGACCAAAAGGCAAAATCATAATACGGTGGAAGCTACATCTGTAAAAGTATTATTTTTTGATATTGGCGGTGTGCTGCTTACCAATGGTTGGGGGCATGAATCCCGGCAAGAAGCTGCCCGGCTGTTTGGGTTGGACTATAAAGAGCTGAGCGAGTTGCATACATTTATATTTAATGTATACGAAGCGGCTGGTGTTGATCTTGACGAGTATCTCGATACCGTAATCTTTAACCATCCGCGCGATTTTACACGCGAGGACTTCAAAAACTTCATGTTCAAGCAATCGAAAGAATTGCCTGATATGCTGACGTGGTTAAAGGAATGGAAAAAAGATTGTGGTTTCCGCATCATAGCCATTAATAACGAGGGTAAGGAACTGAATGATTACCGGGTAAAAAAATTTAAGCTGCATGAGGTTTTTGACGCATTTGTGTCATCTTGTGAAGTAAAGATCCGTAAGCCCGACCCGGCGATATTTAAACTTGCGATGGGCATAGCCCTTGCTACCCCGCAAGAATGCGTATACTTTGACGACCGGAAGATGTTTGCACTTGCTGCCGATAAGTTAGGCATGCAGGCCCACCAACATACCTCGTTTGTAGAAACAAAGAAAATTTTAGAAAATTTAAAGAAAGAAAATCTCAAATAACATGAGCGCAACAACAGATAAATATGCTTTTGGCATGATTGGCTTAGGCGTAATGGGCCGTAGCTTATTACTCAATATGGCCGATCACGGTTATGCAGTGGCAGGACATGATAAGGACGCCGGCAAGGTTGATTCATTGAATAAAGAAGGCGGTGACTTGCAGGTAAAAGGCTTTTTGGATGTTAAAGAATTTATAAAAAGCTTAACTACGCCACGCGCTATTATGATGCTGGTGCCGGCAGGAAAACCTGTTGACAGTGTTATTGAAGAGCTAACCCCGCTTTTAGAAAAAGGGGATATTTTGATAGATGGCGGTAACTCGCATTTTACAGATACTAACCGCCGTGTAGAGGAATTGGAGGCTAAGGGCTTGCATTTCTTCGGGATGGGGGTATCTGGTGGTGAAGAGGGCGCGCGCCGTGGCCCGAGCATGATGCCGGGAGGTGATAAAGATGCTTATGCCGTGATGCAGCCGATATTTGAAGCTATTGCAGCTAAGGTTGATGGCGTACCGTGTGTAACTTACATTGGCCCCGGTGCATCCGGTCACTTTGTTAAGATGGTGCATAATGGAATTGAGTATGGCATAATGCAGTTACTGGCAGAAACCTACGAGTTCATGAAAAAGGGACTGAAAATGGACAACGCAGCCATGGGCGAAATATTCGCTACATGGAACGAAGGCCGTTTACAATCCTTCCTGCTGGATATTACCAAAGACATTTTTAAATTTAAGGCCCCCGGAACTGATCATTTACTGTTAGACGATATTAAAGACGAGGCCCGCGCAAAGGGTACCGGTAAATGGACATCACAAAGCGCTATGGATTTGCAGGCACCTATCCCAACGGTTGATACCGCGGTAGCCATGCGCGATCTATCCAAATACAAAGCCTTACGTACCAAAGCGGCAGGTATCTATAGTACCGACGATCACCAGGCTATTGAAGGTAACAAGGAGGAGATCTTATCGGCTTTAGAGCAGGCTTTTTATTTCACCATGATCATCAGTTATGCGCAAGGCATGCAAATGCTTTCAAACGCGTCTGCCGAATATAAATATGACTTAAAGTTAGACGAGATCGCCAAGATATGGAGGGGCGGCTGTATCATCCGCTCTAAATTCCTGGAAAACATTTACGGTGCTTACGGTAAAGATAAAAACCTGGAGCATTTACTGTTAGACGGCGACGTAGCTAAGTTGGTTGAAGGCACTATTCCGGGTATCCGAAAAATAGTATCTGCTGCTGTAGCGGCGGGTATTGCTATGCCGGCTTACTCAGCCTCCTTAAGTTATTTTGATGCCTTCCGCAGCGAGCGTATGCCATCTAACTTGACCCAGGCACAACGCGATTATTTTGGCGCACATACTTACGAGCTGATTGGCAAGGAAGGAACCTTCCACACCCTATGGGCACCTACTAAAGATTAATTTAGAGCTAAGAAACAGGATATCAGGCTTAAATTTCCCGGCTCTTGTTTCTTAACTCTTCTTCAAAACATCACCATGAGCACAAACACAAAATCCGATCCTACGATATTCATCATATTTGGTGGTACCGGCGATTTAAATTCCCGCAAAATCGCTCCTGCTTTATATAACCTTTTTTTGGATGGCTGGTTGCCAAAACAGTTCTCCATTATCGGCACAGGCCGTACCAAATTGACAGATGAGCAATTCAGGAAAAACCTGCATGCGGATATAGACCAGTTTTCGCGTAGTGGTAAAGCCGACGCTGCGAAATGGGCTGAATTTGAAAAAAGTATTTATTACCAGGTATCTGATGCTACCGATGCCGAAACCTATAAAGAGTTTGGCAAACGCATAGACGCGCACAACGCCGAATGGAAATTAAAGGCAAACGTGTTGTTTTACCTGGCGGTTGCACCAAACTTCTTTCCCATCATCGCGTCAAACATATCGAAAGCCAAACTGGCCGAAGATAAAGACCGCGTTCGGATCATCATTGAGAAACCATTTGGCCACGACCTGGAAACCGCTAAAGAACTGAACGAGTTATTGAAAGGTATTTTTGATGAGTGTCAAATCTATCGGATAGATCATTACCTGGGCAAAGAAACAGTACAAAATATCATGGCTTTCCGCTTTGCCAACTCCATTATGGAGCCATTGTGGAACCGTAATTATATCGAACACGTGCAGATCTCGGTTACCGAGCAGCTGGGCGTAGAAGAGCGCGGCGATTACTACGATGGATCTGGCGCCATGCGCGATATGATCCAGAATCATTTGCTGCAATTGCTTTGCCACGTGGCCATGGAACCCCCCGTTAGTTTTAATGCCGACGAAGTTCGCGACCGCAAGGTTGATGTATTAAAGGCGATGCGCAGGTTTAGTCCGGAAGATGTACGTAACTCGGCCGTTCGTGGTCAGTATGGCAGTGGATGGATGAAAGGTAAGGAAGTACCGGGTTACCGCGAGGAGCCAAAGGTTGATCCGAACTCCAATACCGAAACTTTTGCAGCTATTAAATTCTTTGTAGATAACTGGCGCTGGCAAGGGGTGCCGTTTTACCTGCGTACAGGCAAACGGATGCACCAATCTTCATCTGTCATCACCATTCAGTTTAAGGATGTACCGCATTTGATCTTCCCGACGGAGGCCGCCGAGAGCTGGCAGCAAAACAGGCTGATCATCAGTATCCAGCCCGAAATGAGTATCCGCTTGCAGGTACAGGCTAAACGCCCGGGTATCGATATGGTACTTAATGCTGTTGACATGGTTTTTGATTACAAAGGTACCTACACCAATCAGGCACCTGAAGCTTACGAAACACTGATTTTAGACACGATGCTGGGCGACCAGACCTTGTTTATGCGTGGCGACCAGGTAGAGGCTGCGTGGGAATTGGTAATGCCTATACTAAGTACCTGGCAACATAAAAAGAGCCTGAATTTCCCTAATTATTCTGCCGACTCATGGGGGCCTGAAGCTGCCGAAGCACTAATTGCCCGCGACGGTTTCAACTGGTTTACCTTGCCCGTTAACGGTAAAAAGTAGAAGTTTATGAAACTGAACATATTTAATACAGATACCGAAGTACTGGACAGCCTGGCCGGATACTTTGCCCAATGTGCTGCCGAAGCTATTGAAAAGAACGACCGTTTTTCGGTTGCCTTATCGGGTGGCAGCTCGCCTAAGAAACTGCATGAGTTACTGGTAAAAGAGTGCCGCGATACAATTGAGTGGGAAAAGATCTATTTCTTTTTTGGCGACGAACGCGATGTGCCGTTGACAGACTCGCAGAGTAATTATCTGATGGCAAAACAAACCTTGTTCGATCCGCTGGGTATCGATCCGTCGCACGTATTCCCGGTGCAAACCAGCTTGGGTGCCGAAGAAGCGGCTAAAGCCTATACTTTAAGTGTGATGAATTATTTTGACGGCGAGAACGCAAGTTTCGACCTGGTAATTTTAGGCTTGGGTGATAACTCGCACACAGCTTCTTTATTCCCTCACACATCCGTGCTGACAGATGAAACCGCGTCGGTGCAGGCTTTGTACATAGACGAGGTAAAGATGAACAGGATCACATTCACTGCACCATTGATCAATAACGCACATCA
Source organism: Mucilaginibacter glaciei (assembly GCF_014773245.1). Lineage (GTDB taxonomy): Bacteria > Bacteroidota > Bacteroidia > Sphingobacteriales > Sphingobacteriaceae > Mucilaginibacter > Mucilaginibacter glaciei. The sequence continues at coordinate 287,852 of NZ_JACWMX010000004.1, forward strand.
CATTGCGTTCCTGGTTTACGGCGAAGGCAAGGCAGAAGCGGTAAAGCATATTTTGGAGGACGCTAAAGACATTCCCAATTATCCTGCGCAGCTCATAACGGGTGCCGATCTGCAATGGTTCCTCGATGAACCGGCTGCAAGTAAACTCGAGAATAAATAAAGTAAAAGCCTCCTTTAAGGAGGCTTTTACTTTGGAGATAATTCGATATCTCAAAATTTCAATAGCACATCCATCATTTCTTCCAATCTGGATTTTGCCAGAAACTGATCTTCCAGACCCTTATTCATCGGTATGGCGGTATCTAAACTGGCGCAACGCATTACGGGAGCATCCAGGTATTTAAAGCAATGTTCGCCAATGTAAGCGGCCACCTCACCACCAAAGCCGCTGGTCAGGGTATCTTCATGCAGCACCATTACCTTTGATGTCTTCTTCACCGTTTTTTCAACAGCCTCCTTGTCCCAGGGTTGCAGGCTGCGCAGGTCTAAGATTTCGATAGAATGTTCAGGATGGTTTTCGGCGTACTCAACAGCCCAATGCACGCCCAGGCCGTATGTGATAATACTGGCCTTTGTACCCTGCCTTACTATTTGTGCTTTTCCAATTTCTACGTAGTAATCATCGTCTGGCACATTGCCGGATAAGCTGCGGTATAAATATTTATGCTCGAAATAAATCACCGGGTTGGGGTCTTCAATAGCGGCCATTAGCAGCCCCTTAGCGTCATCAGGCGACGATGGGTAGACAACTTTAAGCCCCGGCGTTTTAGTGAACCAGGCTTCGTTACTTTGCGAGTGGAAGGGGCCAGCCCCGGTACCTGCACCTGTGGGCATCCGTATCACCACGTCAACCGCCTGGCCCCAGCGGTAATAGGTTTTTGCAAGGTTGTTAACCACCTGGTTAAAGCCGCTGCTTACAAAATCGGCAAATTGCATTTCAACAACGGCCTTGTAGCCATTAATGGATAAGCCCATAGCAGCCCCTATAATTCCCGATTCGCAGATGGGCGTATTGCGCACACGCTCTTTACCAAATTCGTCAATAAAACCCTGTGTTATTTTAAATGCGCCGCCGTATTCTGCAATGTCCTGTCCCATAATTACCAGCTTATCATATTTACGCATGCTTTGCCTCAGCGCATCGCTAATAGCATCAATATAGCGTTTGTTGGTGAGCACATTTGACGACTCGCGCTGCGGCATCTTAAATAGCCTGTACATGCTATCTACTTCGGTGCTTAGATGTGGTATGATGCCGGGCTCGTTAAAAACCTTTTCTATCTCTATCTCTATCAATTTAGCAAATTCTCCACGCAGGTAGGGCACCCACTCGGGCCTTAATACCTGCTCATCTAAAAGGAATTTTTCAAAGCAATCTAAAGGGTCTTTTGTCCCCCATTCCTCAAACAAATGCTGTGGCACGTACTTGGTGCCCGATGCTTCTTCGTGCCCGCGCATCCTAAAGGTCATACATTCAATTAAAACCGGGCGTGGTTTTTCGCGCAGTTCTTTAGCTAACTCGCTAATAGTATGGTAAACCTCTAAAATGTTGTTGCCATCAATTTTACGGCCTTCTATGCCGTAGCCAACTGCTTTATCAACCAATGATTCACAACGATACTGTTCACCGACCGGTGTGGACAAGCCGTAGCCATTATTCTCAATTAGGAAAATAACGGGTAAATCCCATACGGCGGCTATATTTAAAGCCTCGTGAAAATCGCCTTCACTGGTGGCACCTTCGCCGGTAAATACCAATGTAACTTTCTTTGTGCCGCTTAATTTATCAGCTAAGGCAATGCCGTCTGCCAGTGCCATTTGCGGCCCCAGATGCGATATCATCCCAATTATCTTATACTCTTGTGTCCCAAAGTGAAAGGAACGATCTCGGCCGTGGGTAAAGCCCGATGCCTTGCCCTGCCACTGCCCCATTAAGCGCGAGATAGGGATATTACGGGCGGTAAATACGCCCAGGTTACGGTGCATGGGCAGGATGTATTCTTCGGCATTCATGGCCATTGTCGCACCAACTGCTATTGCCTCTTGCCCAATACCGCTAAACCATTTGCCTATACGCCCCTGGCGCAACAGGATCAACATTTTTTCTTCGACAAGGCGGGGTAGCAGTAATTTCTTATAGAAATCCAGCAAACCGTCATTATCTATTGTTTTCCTGTCGAAAATCATTGCTGTAAAGCTAAGAAGTTTTTAAAACTTTGTATGTTTGGCATATGATGAAACATTTGTACGTTAAGACATCTGTAATGTTATCGGTAATAGCGCTTTTGGCGTTTGCACCAGATACCTTTTTGCTTCCTGAGAATTTTTATTTACATAAAGGTGATAAGCTTGATCTGCATGTGATCAGCGGGACGAATTTCGCAAAAGAAGGGGAAAATAAATACAGTGTTGCCAACACTATAAAATTCAATATTTACGAAGGTTCTAAAAAAACAGACCTTACTGCAACGGCAAAAGATAACGCTTTGCCCGTGGTAAGCTACCCGCTAAATAATGCTGGACTTGCCTTGGTTGAAATGAATAGCAAGCCCGAAAGTAACGATATACCCCGCGACCAGTTCGTTACCTATTTGACTGAACAGGGTTTTGAAACTCTTGCCGATAAAATAAAAAACAGCAACAGCCTTTATTATACCGAAAAGTCTACCCGCTATTTAAAAACATTGTTTACCGTTGATAACGCGGGCGGTAATGTTTACGAAAAGGTATTAGGTACCGATTTTGAGATTATACTAAAGCAAAACCCTTACAAGAAAAGTTACGGCGAAGATATTACCGCTTTAATCAATTATAAAGGCAAGCCACTTAAAAACAGCCCGGCTTATCTGTATATTAAAACGGTATCGGGTAATGTGTATCCGCAAAAATTAGACACAGATGCAGCTGGGCAAATTTATTTTACGCTGAGCCGCGAGGGTATTTATATGATCCGATGTGTAAATATTCAGGAGTCGACTAATAAAGATGCCGATTACGAAACCATCACAACTAACTTTACCTTTGCCTTTAGCAACCAAAGCGATTTACCGAACACCTATAAAGAGTTTGGTTTTGGTGATAAGCATTAAAAGGTTGTTTGCTGCTTAAAGTAAGTCGAGCATCGCCATATCAAATTTAGGTTTTAAGGTATAAGTTACCTGTAACAAACCTGTCGGGAAACTTTGCTGATCGGTTAAAATAAGTTCTACTCGGTCTGCAATATCTTTGAACAATTGTTTGCCTGCACCTAATATAATGGGGTGAATAGATAGGATCAGCGTATTTACTAAACCTTTATTAAGCAGTGCCGTTACCAGTTGTGCGCCGCCAAATAGCCAGATGTTTTTACCATCGGCGTTCATTACCCGCTCGACTACCTCATCAAAATGGGCCGATGTTACCAATTCAACGTTTGCGTTGTGGCTTTCGTCGGTAAGTGAGTCTGAAAAAACATAAACCTTTTCTACCGGAAACATACTGGTATCTGCACTAACCATATCATAGCTTTTTCGGCCTATAAAAATGGCATCTACCGATTCCAGGAATTCGCCCATGCCGTAATCCTGATCATTAAAGCACCAGTCGTACTCGCCGTTAGGGCCTTCAATAAATCCGTCGAGGCTCACGGCCAGGTTTAATATAATTTTGCGCATGTATCTGGGTATATTTATTCTGCGGATTTATCCCGCTCTTTCATTTGTTGACTGAAAGATTTTTGGGCAACATCGGGCATTTCTTTAAAATGTCCCCATGTGCTTTTGAAGAACGTACGTAAAAAATAGTTTTTAGTTTTCCCGCTTAAAAAATCAGTCAGTGTGCGTTTAAGCATCCCATTTTTCCAGGCAGCCCAGCCCCATTTTTCTTTAGTAGCAACCACACCGCTGTTAACTGCATCGCGGCGGTTAAGCAGCAGCATTTTATGGATATCTATTTTAACGGGGCAAACTTCGGTACAGGCCCCACACAGGCTTGATGCGTAGCTCAAATGTTTAAACTCTTCCATGCCGCGCATATGCGGCGTTATTACCGACCCTATGGGCCCGCTGTAAGTAGTTTCATAAGTATGGCCGCCTATATTCTTGTAAACTGGGCAAACGTTCAAACAAGCGCCACAGCGAATACAGTACAGCCCTTGCCGCTGTTCTTTTTGGGCTAACAGGTTCGTCCGGCCGTTGTCAAGTAGTATCACGTACATTTCTTCGGGACCGTCGGTTTCATGAGGCTGGCGCGGGCCACTTAAAATAGTATTGTAAACAGTTAGGTTTTGCCCGGTGCCATGTGTAGCCAGCATGGGCCAGAACATATCGAGATCGGCCATTGATGGAATGATCTTCTCTATCCCTACAACGGCTATATGGATCTTTGGAAAAGTAGTTGTTAGCCTTGCATTACCTTCATTTTCGCTAATAGCGATGCTACCGGTATCGGCAATAAGAAAGTTGGCGCCGGTAACGCCAACATCGGCCTTTAAATATTTATCGCGCAGCAGTTCGCGCGCTTTTTGGGTTAGCTGTTCGGGCGTAAAATCTAAAGGTGTTCCGAAACGCTCGTTAAATAACTTGGCTATGTCTTCTTTTGACAAGTGCATGGCCGGCGTTACAATATGGTAGGGGCGCTGGCCCAGCAACTGTACAATGTATTCGCCCAGGTCGCTCTCCAACGATTCAATGTTGTTGCTTTCTAAAAAATCATTTAAATGAATCTCTTCGGTGGCCATTGATTTGGACTTGATAACTGTTTTAGCACCGGCTTTTGTGATGATGTTCAAGATCTCACGGTTCGCCTCTTCGGCATCATTGGCCCAGATAACCTTACCACCGCTTTTTTGAAAATTCGATTCAAACTCCGGTAAAAATTTGTCAAGGTTTTCCATCACCTTCCATTTAATGGCGTGGCCCTTTTTCTTAGCGTTATCCAGGTTAATCAATCGTGACAGGCCCCTATCTACAGCCGCATCATACTTACCAATATTATAATTAATAATACGGCGATGATCTGTCTCGAAAGCTTTTTGCTCCGAGGCTACCAGAAATTCTGCAGCGGTGTTTCCCATTTATGCGAAATTAAACAAACCAATTTTTAATACTGAATTAATGAAGCCTTAATTTGAAAAAGGTCGAGGAAACATAATTTAAGAACAAGAAAAGCGGCCATGAGCCGCTTTTCTTGTCTATTTTGTATGCTACTATCTTGTTGCCTTTGCAATTGGTTTATCAACTACCGGGCGGTTAGCGCGGTTAGCCAATTCCCAGCCTGTGTAGAATACCAGTTGCGCGCGTTTAGCTAACAACGGGAAATTGATCTTGCTTACTTCGTCGCCGGGCTGGTGATAATCTGGGTGTACGCCGTTAAAGTAAAATATGATAGGTACGCCGTAACGGGCAAAGTTGTAATGATCTGACCTATAGTAAAACTGGTTAGGATCGTTCAGGTCGTCATACTTGTAGTCCAGTTTTAGTTTGGTGTAAGTATTGTTGGCATCATCGCCTATTTTATGCAAGTCGCTGCTTAACATGTTTGAACCTATAGGGTAAACATAATTAGCAGAATCCGGGCTGTTTTTATACTCATCGCCTACGCGGCCAATCATATCTATATTCAGATCGGCAATAGTATTAGCCAATGGGTAAATAGGATGGTCGGTATAGTACTCAGAACCTAAAAGGCCTTTTTCTTCGCCTACATTCCCCAGGAAAAGCACACTGCGTTTAGGGCCGTGACCATCTTTTTTAGCCTGAGAGAAGGCACGCGCGATCTCTAAAACACCTGTAGTACCAGACCCATCATCATCAGCTCCGTTATTTACCTTGTCGGTAGCACCCGGGCGGGTATTTAACCCAATATGATCATAATGGGCCGATATTACCAAAACCTCATTTTTTAATTTAGCGTCAGAACCAGGCATAAAGCCAACCACATCAACCGCTTTAACATCTACCTTATCGGTGTTGTAAGCAATGCTGGCTATAGTTTGGATCACCTGCGTTTGTTTAGCAGTTGCAGCAGCAGCTTTCAACTGATCGAAAGTTTTGCCCGATGGTTTTACAAAAGCATCGGCTACTTCTGTGGTGATGTTAAATAAAGGTACCGGCGTACTTGCCGCATCATCTTTTTTAATCCCTAACTGTCCCACAGGTGCATTGCCATTAAAGCGCTTCAGCATTCCGCCTAATTCGCCATTGGCAGCCAGTATAAGGGCCGGGTTTTTAGCGCGTAAGGCAGCGACTATTTCTTTACGCGTGGTTGATAACCTGTAGCTGGTATTTGTTTTTTTACCTTCAACGGGTTTATCCTCGTTGATCATTATTACTACTTTACCTGCAACGTCTGTTCTGGCAAGTTCCTCTTCTGTACCATAACCAACAAACACAACATTAGGAGCGGTCAGTCTTTTATCAACCATAGACCCCTGTACAAAAAAGTCTTTCCAGGCAGTAAAGTTCTGTCCGTTTACGTTAAAGGCGGTAATTTTTAATGTGTTTTGAGACAATGGAACATTAAAAAAGTAAGAACCTTTAGGTGCTTCTAAACCTAATTTCTTGAATTCATTAGCTATGTAGTTTGCGGCTTTTTCTGCGCCGGCCTTACCGGTTTCGCGGCCTTCAAACTCGTCAGATGCTAAAATGCTCAGGTGTTTCCGGGCATCATCAGCCGTGATCAGATTAGCGTACTTAACGGCAGTTGGGTTTTGCTGCGCGCAGGCGTTCATTGCAAAGCCAAGCGCAGTTATCCATAAGGGTAATTTATTCATTAGTTTTTATTGGTTATTAACAGCTTATTTTGACGACACGCCTTTCATGGCGGCCGCCTTCAAACTCTTCAGTCAGGAAAGTTTCGATCGTTTTTTTTGCCTCTTCCAGGCTCATGTGTTTTGCCGGCAGGCAAAGGATATTGGCATCATTATGAGTGCGTGCAGGGATAGCCAGTTCGTGCTTCCAGCAAATAGCGGCACGGATATCCTGGTGCTTATTTGCCGTCATGGCTACACCATTGGCACTGCCGCAAAGCAAAATGCCAAAGTCAACGTCGCCATTTTCTACAGCTAACGCTACAGGGTGCGAAAAATCGGGGTAATCGGCAGATTCGGTTGAGTATGTGCCAAAGTCATTAAAAGAAATGTCATCGCCGAACATGCCTAATATGGCTTGTTTGTAATCGAAACCGGCGTGGTCTGCACCGATAGCTATTTTTAATCCCTTTTTCATCAAGTTCAAATGTATAAATTTTATGAGTTGACGAAGGTAAAGATTTTGTTAGACAACCTTAAACTGCGGCGTTCTCGCGGGCCAGTTTTCTTCGTTCTACCACACCAGCTACCAATATGCCTATTTCATACAAAATAAACAGAGGGATACTTACTATGGTCATGGTAAGCATATCTGGAGTTGGTGTTACGATAGCCGCAATAACCAAGATTACTACTACCGCATACCGGCGTGTTTCGCGCATAAATTTCTGCGTTAGTATACCCAATGAAGACAGTACATATACTAAAATAGGGAGCTCAAAAACAACACCGGTTGCCAGGGTTAGAGTTGCTACAGAAGATAGATAAGAATCTACAGTGAACAAATTCTGAATTTTGGAACTAACCGTAAAGTTTGAGAGGAAGTTGATAGATTCGGGAGTGATAATAAAATAACCAAACATTACCCCTAATATGAACAAGCCTGTAGCATAAAGCACAAAACCGCTGGCTGCTTTGCGCTCTTTTTCATGCAGTGCTGGTTTAATAAAACGCCATAATTCCCACAGTAAATAAGGGAAGCCAGCAGTTATGCCAATTAATAATCCTGAATTAATTTGGAGGGTAAATTGTCCCGCCATATCTGTATTAATCAAGTCGATATTGATCTTATTAATACAAAATCCGTCGCGGTGTAACCATGCACCCAACTCGCATAACATGCGGTAAGTCCAAAAGCTGGGTCTGCTTGGACCCATAATAATGGTGTCAAATATAAAGTCGTAAAAATAAAAGGCTAAGCAGGTAAAAATAACAATAGCAATAGCAGAGCGTACGAGGTGCCATCGTAAAGCTTCAAGGTGGTCAAAAAATGACATTTCGGCCTCCATGGTTTGGCCTTTCTCTTTGATCGCCTTAATTAGTTTGTTGTCGCTCATTGCTTATATTAAATATCAGCCTGTGTATCAACGCAGGAATGCTACTTACGTTTTTTATATCCGTGAAAGTTTTATAAATCTTAATATTCGAACGTTTCCATAAACTTAGTTGTAAAATTACCCGCCCTAAAGTTAGGGTCCTTTAATAATTTTAAATGGAATGGAATAGTTGTTTTGATACCTTCAATAACAAATTCACTCAAGGCGCGCTCCATGGTAGCTAAAGCCTCTTCGCGCGTTTGAGCCATACATATCACCTTCGCTATCATTGAATCGTAGTTGGGTGGTATAGCGTATCCGCTATATACGTGTGTATCTACGCGTACACCGTGGCCTCCAGGTGAATGGAAATTGGTGATCCTTCCCGGGGATGGGCGGAAATTATTTGCTGGGTCTTCAGCGTTAATGCGACACTCAATGGCGTGCATAGTTGGCTCATAGTTTTTGCCCGAGATAGGGATACCCGCTGCAACTTTTATCTGTTCTTTTATCAGGTCAAAGTTGATCACCTCTTCGGTAACCGGGTGTTCCACCTGGATACGGGTGTTCATTTCCATGAAGTAGAAGTTACGGTTCTTATCAACCAAAAACTCCACTGTACCGGCACCTTCGTATTTTACGGCTTTAGCACCTTTTATAGCCGCTTCGCCCATGCGTTTACGCAGCTTTTCTGTCATAAATGGCGATGGCGCTTCTTCTACCAGTTTTTGGTGGCGGCGTTGTATAGAGCAATCACGTTCAGACAAATGGCAAACTTTGCCATATTGATCGCCGACTACCTGGATCTCGATGTGGCGCGGATCTTCTACATATTTTTCTAAATACAGTCCGTCGTTACCAAAGGCTGCGCCAGACTCGGCACGTGCACTGTCCCAGGCGTTCTCAAACTCTTCGTCTTTCCAAACTATCCGCATTCCGCGGCCACCACCGCCGGCAGTTGCTTTAAGGATAATCGGGTAACCGATCTTATTGGCTATAGCAATACCCGATTTAATATCGGAAAGTAAACCTTCAGAACCGGGTACAATAGGCACGCCGGCTTTTTTCATGGTTTCTTTAGCCGAAGCTTTATCGCCCATACGATTGATCTGATCGGCAGTAGCGCCAATAAATTTGATACCGTACTCGGCACAAATGGCAGAGAATTTTGCATTCTCAGACAAGAAACCATATCCCGGGTGTATGGCATCCGCATTGGTTAATTCGGCGGCCGAAATAATATTGGGGATATTGAGGTAAGAGTCACGGCTTGGAGGGGGGCCTATACAAACAGCTTCATCGGCAAAACGCACATGGAGGCTATCACGATCGGCGGTTGAGTATACAGCTATGGTTTTGATGCCCATTTCTTTACAGGTGCGAATGATTCGCAGGGCAATTTCACCTCGGTTAGCTATTAATATTTTCTTAAACATAGTTTCAATGTGCAAATTATAAATGTGCAGATGTGCAGATGCTTTTGAACATGCAATTTATCCGCACATTCGCATATCTGCATATTGGCACATCTACTATTTAGGTTCAACTAAAAATAAAGGCTGGTCATATTCAACCGGCGATGCATTATCAACCAATATCTTAACGATCCGGCCAGATACTTCAGACTCGATCTCATTAAACAATTTCATCGCTTCAATAATACACAATACACTACCGGTATTTATTTCATCGCCTACGTTAACAAATAGCGGTTTTTCCGGAGATGCTGAACGGTAGAAAGTGCCGATCATTGGCGATTTAATAGTGATGTAGTTGGTAATATCTGCAACAGCGGCCGCAGGCTCGGTAGTTGCAGGGGCGCTTGCGGGCAATGCCGCAGGCAGCGGTGCCTGTGCTGCTGCCAATGGTGCAGGGATACTCGCATTTACATACGTTGGCGCATCATTGGTTTTTATAGTGATCTTAAAATTCTCTTGTTCGATAGAAACTTCATTTACACCAGATTTGGAAACAAAGCGTATAAGATCTTGAATTTGTTTAATATCCATAGTAAGCGATAATTGGTTCGGATAAAAGTATGTATAAAATATGCAAATGTGCTGCTATGCAAATGTGCAAATGATTTTTAATGAATATAATTATTTAACACGTTTAATTTTAAGATGTTTTAATTTAAATATGCTGTGAGCACACCCAATTTTACGTCTAATTTAATACGCCCACTTTAAATAAATAGACCCCCATGTAAAGCCGCCGCCAAAAGCTGCTAAAATAAGGTTGTCCCCTTTTTTGAATTTACTTTCCCACTCCCATAAACAAAGCGGGATAGTTCCGTTGGTGGTATTGCCGTAACGTTCAATATTTACAACTACCTTGTCGGCACTAAGGCCTGTACGGCTTGCTGTAGCATCAATAATTCGTTTATTTGCCTGATGCGGTACCAGCCATGCAATATCGTCTGAAGTGAGGCTATTGCGCTCCATTACTTCAGCAGCCACATCGGCCATATTGGTGACGGCAAATTTAAATACAGCCTGGCCTTCCTGATAAGCATAATGTTCTTTTGCTGCAACGGTTTCATGTGATGCAGGGCTAACGGAACCGCCCGATTTTTGGAATAATAAATGGGCCCCAGAGCCATCACTCTTTAAAACAGAATCCATAATACCATAACCATCGGTATTAGGTTCAAGCAACGCGCAACCGCAGCCATCGCCAAATATGATACAGGTAGCACGGTCTTCATAATTAATGATCGACGACATTTTGTCGCCGCCTACTACTAACACCTTGGTGTGCTTGCCGCTCTCAATAAATTGTGCGCCGGTAGCTAAACCGAACAAAAAGCCGGAGCAAGCTGCTTGCAGATCATATCCCCATGCTTTTGTAGCGCCAATTTTATGTGCAAGTATATTTGCCGTTGCCGGGAAAGGCAGATCGGGCGTGGTGGTACAGAAAATGATCAAATCAATTTCTTCGGCAGTTATGCCGCGTTTTTTTAGCAATCCTTCAACAGCGGGTACTGCCATGTCTGATGTGCCTAAGCCTTCGCCTTTCAGTATCCTGCGCTCTTTGATCCCTGTACGGCTGGTTATCCATTCGTCATTAGTATCAACCATTGTTTCCAGCTCGTGGTTAGTTAGCACATAGTCGGGCACGTAACCATTTACAGCGGTAATAGCAGCATGAATTTTACTCATATTTTTACTGAAAAGCCTGTTTAATTTTATCTATAAGATTGGTTTCGATGATGTTTTTTGACAACAAGATCATATTCTTTATAGCTTCCGGACTGGAGATACCGTGCCCAACAACAACGGGGGCGTTGACACCCAAAATTGGGCTGCCGCCATACTGCTCGTAATTGAACCGGTCAAAAAATTCGTCTTTAAATTTTTTCTTGAGCGATATAACGTAAAATGATTCGGCAAGTTTAAGTATTACGTTACCCGTAAAGCCGTCGCAAACTACCACGTCGTTATTGTCTTCAAAAAGGTCGCGCCCCTCAATATTGCCCACAAAGTTGAATAATTTAGAATCGCGCATTAAAGGATAGGTTGCCTGTAAAAGCAGGTTGCCTTTTTCTTCCTCTTCGCCAATATTCATCAGCGCAATACGGGGATTATCAATATGGTAAACAGACTCGGCCAGCAGGCTGCCTAAAATACCAAATTGCAGCAATACATCAGGTTTGCAATCAGCATTGGCACCTACATCCAAAATAATACCCAAACCTCCTTTAAGTTTGGGTACAATCGCGGTCATACAAGGGCGTATTACGCCCGGTATAGTTTTAACGCTGAACATAGAACCAACCAGCATAGCCCCGGTATTACCTGCCGAAGAAAAAGCCTGAATGCTATTTTCCTTCAACATTTTAAACCCAACGGAAATGCTTGAATCGGGCTTTTGAACAATAGCCTTTGTGGGGTGCTCGCCCATAGTGATCACTTCGGTTGTGTGCACAAACTCGAACAGATCAGGGCTTACGTTATTTTCCTGAAGAATAGAAACTGCAACATCTTTATCGCCAATAAGAACAAGCTTTTGGCCTGCAGCTAAAACTTTTTGAGCTTCAATTGCACCTAAAACAGTTGCTTTGGGGGCATAATCGCCACCCATAATATCTAAGCCAATCTTCATTGCAGAAAATTAACTTATGCTACAGCTTTCTCAATAAGAATTTTACCATTGAAGTATACGTTACCATCAACAGTATAAGCTCTGTGAGGCAAGTGTACAGCGCCGGTAGTTTGGCAAGTTGTTAAAGTAGGCGCTACTGCTTTATAATGCGTTCTGCGTTTATCTCTTCTTGATTTTGAAATTTTCCGTTTTGGATGTGCCATAACTTAGCGTATTTTATTATTTTAATTTTTTGAGTGCATCCCATCTCGGGTCTGCCTGCTCTGCTTGTTCATCATTTACCGATAGCTTTCTCAAGTTATCAAGCATTTCCTCTTCACACTGTTTACCGTTACCCTCATTACTGCATTCGGCAATAAATGGCAGGGCCACGTTAACGTATTCATATATCAGCCCCGCAACGTTGATCTCGTGATCGTTTTTACCGAGTGTAATAATCTCATCATCTTCGCCCATTTCCTCATCGGTAAACCGGGCAATTTGCTGCTCCTGTATATCAATGGGCTGCTGATACTCTGACAAGCACTTATCGCAAGTGGCGGTAATAGTACCGGTGATGTCAAAGTCCAGTATTAACATCGTTTCCTGCTTTTCCAATTCAATTACACACTTTAAATCGGCTTTCTTTACCAGCGAATAATCAAACTCGTTAAAAAACTCGTCTGTAACATCATATTCAAAAGTATGCTTCCCCAGCTTTAAGCCGGTAAAAGGTATTGCATATGTGCGTAGCGATTTCAATGAGCAACAATTAGCCCGTAAATGTAGGTAAATTTCCTAAATGTGGAAAGTGTTTTTTTTAAATGGTTTTAAGGTTATAAACATTGCTTGTTGGCGGGACGTCAAAGGCGAAAGGTCAAAGCACAAAGGCGCATTAAAGGTAGCATAAATGCATACTTAATCTTGCACTTTTGATTAAATTTTTAACCTGATGTTGATCTTTTGCAACAACCCGGTTAGCCACACAATTACAAACGAGAACAGAAAACACCTGATGAGGCCGCCCGTGCCCTGGTCAAGAAAATCTGGATAGGCAAAGTCTGTAATTTGGTACAGCGGGTATACCAGGAATGGGATAAGATAACACATAAATGTACCCGTACCCGCTGGTTCTATCACCTTAAACCAGCTATATTTCTGTTTAATATCTACCAGGAAAACAAACCCTGCGTAAATGATAAGGCTTATACCGGTGCATATCAATACCCATGACGGGGTATCGCGCGCCTTAGAAATACCGCCGCTAAAGTAGCGAACAATAAACCCAAGGTTAAACAGGATGATAGCCATCAATATCATAGCTACCCAAAGCATCTTCAACTCATTATTTTGCCGCAGGCGGATATAGAGCACCGACACAAAAACGCCGGCCATAGTAAAGGCTTGCATAGCGCCGTTGCCGGCTATCCAAACATACTTTTGTACACCGCTTAAAAAGCCCAGCATCCCAAAATGGAAATCGATATTAAAAAACATAAAGAACAGCCAGGCCGTTGCCTGTACCCATAATGCGCCGTTGCTGTAATGATAAATAAAAGCGCAAAGCAGGTAAGCCCAGCCAATAAGCCCCAATATACCCCACCAGGTTAAATGCAGCCAGGGATGGTTTGGATCTGTACTTTTATAAAGGATACACATCGTAATGAGCAATATAACCCCCAACCCTTGTAGCAAATAGCGGTAGGTGAGAGACGTCCATTTGCTGTAATCTAAAAAGATGAAGAAAAAGCTAAATGTAGCCAGGCTATCCCAAACAGGTTTGGGTAAAATAGTGTGCACATCATCGTAAGTTTCCATATTGGCATGAAAAAAACCAATAAAAATTAGCGCAAATGACCGGGTAATGATGCGCATCGGGATCTTGGCATCCTCTTTTTTTTGGCGGTGCTCAAAAGCATAGGGGATAGATAAACCCACTATAAATAAAAATGCAGGGAATATGGTATCGGCAAGCCCTAAACCGTCGGCATTTATTGCAGCATGTTTGAGCCATTGAGGGGTATTTGGCACACCGTCAAGATCATTAACAAAGATCATCAGGAACATGGTAACCGCACGAAACGCATCAATTGACCTGATGCGGTTAATTAAATTACTCATTAAACAGGGAAATGTATTTTAGAGATGAATGTTTTAACTTAACGGTAATTATTTTAAAACAGTATTCCTAACAGTGGTATTTAATCCCTGTCGCGGCTTAGTTTAGCAAACACCAACGGGTTTTCATTTAATTCGGCGGTTTCTTTTCGGTGCCTGATTATATGTATCGCACTGAATAACGCCTCACGGAAAGATACTTCTGAAGCCAGGTTTTTACCAGCGATATCATAGGCGGTACCATGATCCGGCGAAGTGCGTACAAAGCTTAACCCGGCGGTGTAATTTACGCCCGACTCAAACGCGATCTGCTTGAACGGGATAAGCCCCTGGTCATGATACATGGCCAGCACAGCATCAAACTGCATGTAAGTTCCGTTAGCAAAAAAGCCATCGGCAGGGTACGGGCCAAAAGCGAGCACGCCGTTGTTACGGGCCTCTTCAATAGCGGGGATAATAACTTCTTTCTCCTCGTTACCAATCAAGCCATTATCACCTGCATGCGGGTTTAGGCCAAGTATAGCGATCTTGGGTTTGCGCACCCAAAAATCGTCCTGCAGGCTGGCATTCATCAGTTTCAATTTGCTGATGATCTTATCGGTAGTAACACTTTCCGCCACTTTAGCGATAGGGATATGCCCGGTTACCACACCAACACGTAAGGTATCGCTCACCAAAAACATTAACGAATCGGGTTTGCTGTCGCGATGTTGCAAATACTCTGTATGGCCGGGAAACGTAAACTCTTCGCTTTGGATATTATCTTTATTGATAGGGGCCGTTACCAGGCCATCGATAGCGCCGCTTAAAAGATCGTCTGTTGCGCGCTGTAGAGAGATATAAGCATATTTGCCGCCTTCAGCAGTTACTTCTCCGGGTTCTATCTTTACATCTTCTTCCCAGCAGTTAATCATATTGGCACGGCGAAACATCGCTTCACCAGGATGGTTGATTACATTAAAATTAAGCTCCGCTACCTCGGTAGACCGGCGATGAAAAGACGCCACTTTGGTATGCCCGTACACGATAGGGGTACAGTACTCATATATTTTAGCATCGGCCAGGGTTTTGATAATGATCTCTAATCCTATCCCATTAATATCGCCTATACTGATTCCTATTTTAGGTTTATCGCTCATAATTCTAAGGTTTTGCCGATGATATTTTATTCACCGATCTTGTAATCACTTTGTGCTACAGGCTTTTACGCTATAGCTTAAGGTACAAATAAAAAGATTTTCAGTTTATCATTCCTGATTAAAGCACAAATATGCCTTAATTTGCTTAAATAAAAATGGATAATGACATTAGTAAGGGCAAAAAAGCATTTGGGTCAGCATTTTCTTACTGATAAAAACATCGCATCGAAAATTGTTGACAGCCTGCGGCCCGATGGCAAATACAAGCAAGTGCTGGAAGTAGGCCCCGGTATGGGCATTTTATCCGATTTTCTCCTACAAAAAACGGATTATGAAACTTTTTTGATTGATATCGATACCGAATCAACTATTTTTCTGAAAAAAAAGTACCCGGCATTGGGCAACCGCCTCCTGAACGCCGATTTTTTAGAGTTGGACTTTAAAGCTACTTTTGGCGAAAGCCTTGCAGTTATCGGTAATTTCCCGTACAACATCTCATCCCAGATCCTTTTTAAGATTTTAGATAACCGCCATCAGGTGCCCGAGGTAGTAGGGATGTTTCAAAAAGAAGTTGCCGAGCGCTGCGCCTCAAAACCGGGTAGCAAAGAATACGGCATCCTGAGCGTGTTTTTACAAGCTTACTATAAAGTAGAATACCTTTTCACGGTAAAGGCCGGCGTATTTAACCCGCCGCCAAAAGTACTATCGGCAGTTATCCGTTTAACGCGAAATGAGAATCAGGAATTGGGTTGCGACGAGAAACTGTTTTGGCAGGTTGTTAAAGCAGGTTTTAACCAACGCCGTAAAACTTTGCGGAACGCGCTTTCATCCCTGATCAACAAAGAAAAGATGGTTGACGATAAAACCCTCGACTTGCGCGCCGAGCGACTGAGCGTGGCAGATTTTGTGAAACTAACAAATGATATAACGGCTAACCGTTAAATGATAGCCTTAGGTTTTACAAGTTTGTTTTTAATGGCTTCTGCGGTTAACAGCATTTTTCCCGCAACAAGCATCCCTATGTGTATCACCATGGAGGCGGCTACATAACCTGTAAATTCCAATTGCCTTAACCATTTGTAGCGCACTTTTGGCCGTATCTTCAAATGATTTAATTTAACATCCGCAAGGTTTAGTTTATCAATATCTTCTTCAAGCATACCGTCGCTCATATAATACAAATTCTTGCTCCGGCATCCTCTATAAAAGGCTGCTATTACTTTTTTGGGGCTGAGTATAAAGCCGGTTGATAATGCAAAAAGATTCATCACGGAAATTAGCGGTTTGCGGCAACTACGCGAACCTAACTCCCATCCACTTATTTCACTCTCACCTATCCTGTCAATACCATAGCCCGACATGATGTGGTGCATGTCATGAAACTTCAGATACTTTTTACGGGCATTGATATTAGGTACTGGTGCTAAAATACAACCGATGTAAACCCGCACGCAATGCGATTCAAAATCGTCTGTAAGATTTAGGCTGTTGAATTTATAAAATCCTATTAAAGCTTCTTTAACCGTCATTCAGGGTAAAGTAGCATAACCGCACCAATTTTACAAATGAATTTTTAATCGATAGGAATCACGGTGGGGTTAGGATATAAATCCTTTACCTTTTCGGCCATACGTTTTACAAACATGTAATTTGCTGTGCCGCCAATTACGGCGCCAACTACCGGTACCAGCCGCTCGGCAGTACGCACACCAAATGCAAGCAGTAACTTTTCCGCAATACCTTCCATCATGGTTTTGCTCATGGCTACGCCAGCCTCCACTTTAAATGAAGTAGCTACCAAGCCCATAAAATCATCAAAGCCAATTTTATAGGTTCCCTTGCTATAATACATAATAGCCATGGTTACCCTGAATTGTTGACTTATCAGGTTCTCAAGCAGTCGCTCGGGTCCATCCGAGTAACGACTATTTGGCGGCATCTTGCCGCCGGCCGGAGACCTTATAATAATAGTCACACGGTAACTGCAAACTACAACGATACTGACAAGAACTTGTCAGTATTTGCTACACCACAATTTTGCATACCGCTGATAATGAGGTGTTCATGTTTGTTCACGATGTTCACGTGCGTGAACGTGAACAAAAAAGCCGCGCATTTTGCAATGCGCGGCTCCAATATTATTGCGTTATAAATTATACCAGGTTCTTTTTAATGTAACCGTAGCTTTTGGTGATGCTATCGAACGGATCGCCAGGGCAAATATCTTGTTCGTTAAAAAAGTATTGTAAACCGGCAGTACCAGCATGTTTAAAAATATCCTTAAACGGGATAACACCATTACCAACTTCGGTAAACATTTGTTTAGGTGTGCTATCCATATCCTTTACGTGCCAAAGCGGGAAACGGTTAGGGTAACGGTTAAACAAGGCAATAGGGTCTTGCTTGGCGCGGTACATCCAGTAAATATCCATTTCCATTTTTACCAGTTTAGGATCGGTAAAGTTTAGCAATGCCTCGTATGGCAGTTTGCCGTCTTCTTTTATAAATTCAAAATCGTGGTTATGGTAGCAAAGCTGGATGCCGGCCTTTTTACAGATCTCGCCCGCTTTGTTTAATTTATCGGCAGTTTGTTTGTAATGGGTTAAAGTACCGCGCTCGCTGTCTAACAGGTAAGCACATACCATGTACTTGATACCAACGGCAGCTGCATCGTCAACGGCCTTTTGCCATTCGTTGCTGATAGTACCCTTTGCAGTGGCCATACCTTCGCCCAGCATATAATGGCCGCTTGGGTTGATCAGTCCGTTATCCTTTAAAACCTTTGCATACTCGGCAGGCTCCATACCGTAAAACTTCTGGGTTCCGGTGTAGGTAGCATTTTCAACTGAGTTAAAGCCTACCTGGGCCACTTTTGCAAGTGTACCTGAGGGATCTTTAGCCATAGCATCGCGCACGGTGTATAACTGCAAGCCCACATACTTTTTGTTGCGTGCAAACAAATTGGGGGCTACCAGCAACCCTGCAGATAGCATGGAGGTGGTTTTCAGGAACGAACGTCTGGTTGTCATTATTGGGTTTATTTAATTTGGTTTGTGTAAAAGTAACGCATTGACTTATACAATCAAATAGACCACAACTATTTTACAAGGTTTAATTTGCTGCCGGACGCGGTTTGTTGCCTTTGTAGCGGTTAGGCCTGCGTTTGCTGTCATGCCGCGGGCCGCCGTGCGGGCGCTCTTCCCTTACCTGCTCAATACCCTTCAATTCTTCAGGCAAATCTTTCTCATTAATAGGTTTATCTATCAACTGCTCGATGCTCTTTAATTTCTTCAGGTCGCGGTCATTCACAAAAGTAATGGCTGTACCGGTTGTAGCAGCACGTGCGGTACGGCCTATGCGGTGTACATAATCTTCAGGGTCTCCGGGTACGTCATAGTTCACCACCAGGTCAATACCTTCAACATCAATACCGCGCGACAAAGCATCGGTACCTATTATAACAGGCAGTTTTTTGTTCTTGAAACGAAGCAAGATCTCTTCGCGTTCGCCCTGTTGCAAGTCGGAGTGGAAGGCTGCAGCATCGATATGCGCATGTTTTAATTCTTTATACAAAGATTTTACGATCTCCTTACGGGATGCAAAGATGATGGAACTGGCATAATTAGCGTCCTTTAAAAGCATCCGCAGCAAAGGTGTTTTCTGCTGATCGTGCACGCGGTAAATCTGCTGGTCTATCCCGGCGGCAGGTTGCGATATAGCAATGTTGATCTGTTTAGGATCGTTCAATATGTTTTTAGCCAGCGTGCGGATCCTGCCCGGCATGGTAGCCGAGAAAAGCAGCGTCTGGCGTTTTTTTGGCAGGTAACCTACAATACGCATAATATCGTCATAGAAACCCATATCCAGCATTCGGTCGGCTTCATCCAACACCAAATGGGTAACGTCATTGAACTTTAACACCCCCGATGTTAAGTGTGCAATGAGCCTGCCGGGTGTGGCAATAATGATGTTTACATTGTTTTGAATGCCTCGGCGCTGCTGCTCATAAGCCATGCCATCGCCGCCGCCAAAAACAGCCTGCGAACTGATGCCGGTAAAATAGGCCAGGCCTTCTACCTGCTGGTCTATCTGCTGGGCCAGTTCACGGGTTGGGGCAAGCACCAAGGCGGTTGTCTGGTGTTTATGCGTGTTACAAATGAAGTTTAAAACCGGTAACAGGTATGAGGCTGTTTTGCCGGTGCCTGTTTGCGCGCAGGCTATAAGATCATCGCCGTTTAAGATAACCGGGATGGCCATTTCTTGTATAGGGGTTGCATTGGTATAACCCATGCTTAACACGCCTTCAAGTAATTGTTCGTTAAAATTGAATTCCTGAAAAGTCACAATATTGTTAAAAATATGATCGGCAAGATAGGCATTTAGTTAGGTAAAACGATGGTTTACGTGTAATGACAAGGTAAACTATGCTTTTGGAATAGGATTTTGCCTAATTAAGCAAAAACAATACGGTATTAACACTGTACTAATACCAAATTTACACAAACGTGTATTGCAACGCATATGGCAAAACGCTTACTTCTGTCCCCACAATATATAATAGTATTTATTTTAAGTCTTAACGTCGGCAGGAGCTTTGGCGCAGCTGCTGATTCATCCCTTTACCTACGCGATACTATCGACAAAGTAACGATGGCCAAGAGGATCCTTAACCGCGACTTTAACAGCATCTATCAGCAAAATTTAAAAAGTTCGTTCTTTGGTCAGGAATTTTTTCAGCCGGAAAAAACTCAATTGGTAGCCGATGTGGTGGCTAACTTTGTAGTTTTCAACACCCCGAAATCAAGGTTTTTTTTCAACGCCTTTACGCGCATTAAGATCAGGCTGCTGGCTACGCCGGGCGCACCGGTAAAATCGCCAAGTTATATGCCGGGCGGTATTTTGTACACCAGGGTAAATGACGACCCCTTCAATCCAAAGTTCTTATCGCTGGGTTACACCCACCATTCTAACGGCGTGCGCGGCCCCACCCTAAAGCCGGACGGCAGCTTTAATGCCGATAGCGGCAAATTCTCCACTAACTTTTATTCGTTTAACTATACCACCGGTCATCGTACCGATAAGCCCGACCGTATTATTAACCGTTATGCTACCATCGGTGTGGAACTGCACTCTGGTTTGTTTGGCACCGGCGCTGCCGAAGGTTTGGCCGGCCATTATGGATTTGTGCGCGTTAATGGAACGTTTTTATACAACCTGGCCAAGCGCGATGCCGACCCTATTAAGTCTGACAGTTACCTGTTCAACAACTGGCAGCGCATCCAGTTCGATTTTACCTATATAGCCGACAAATACAACGATTACAATGCCACTAACCTCAAGAAAAGGCTTAATGTAAGTTTGAAATATTATTATCACTTACCTTTTCTTAAAGATGTATCTATTATGGCTGGCGGTGGTTACCGCGGGCAGGACGATTATAATTTCTCGTTTCAGCAAAGCTACGGGTATGCCACACTGGGCGTTTCATCAGGACTGTCGTTCCTCATCAACAGGAATTAGGGATATTGCAGATTACTCACCTTGCGGCATTTCGTACACGACCCTTTCTTCACCTGCGGCGAAAAAAGGTTTAGCTTCTTTCTTTTTATCTGCTTATTTCTTTACCCTCTTTTCGCTTTAGCGAAGAGAGGGTCGGTCAGCGTAGCGAATCCGGGGTGAGTTAAACTACTCACAATTCACCCACACGCAATCCTCTTCGCCTGCGATAGAAAAGAGGGTGTCATTTGCATAGCGAATTCGGGCGGAGTTGAAATTGTTTAAAACGATCATTCTGTTTTCAAACTTTTTATTGGGTTTACAATTGCCGCCTTTATAGATTCATAACTTACCGTAATCCATGCGATGCCCAAAGCTGCCAGGGAAGCCGTCAAAAATAAAAACCAGCTTACATGAATATGATAGGCAAAACCTGCGAGCCAGCTATTTACCGCAAACCAGGAAACGGGTATGGCTATAACAATGGCGATCAGAATTAATCTGGTAATACCAGAAGAAAGTAAATAGACAAGGTTTAAAACAGAGGCCCCCAATACTTTACGTACACCAATCTCTTTGGTACGCTGCTCGGCCATAAAGGCAGATAGGCCATACAAACCCAGGCAGGATATAAAAATGCCCAGAATGGCAAACAGGTTAAAAATGTTGCCCATTTGTTGCTCTCTTTATAAAGGTTTGCCATATCCTGGTCAAGGAAATCAAATTTAAAAGGGTATGCGGGATTTAGGTTCTGGCTTATGTTTTTTAAAGCCTGTATAGTCGCTGTGGTTTTACCGGGCAGTGTGCGTATTATTACATAACCGCCTATCTTATTAAAAGGCATCACCAATGGCTCGATAGCCTGCTGTATAGGTTTAAAATTAAAATCTTTTACAACACCGATAATAGTACCCTTAACGCCTTGTACGGTTAAAGATTTACCTATTGCCGTAGCCGCATTTAAACCCATCACGCTCAGCATTTTTTCATTAACCATATAGTTAGCAGAATCAGCGATAGCAGTTCCAGAAAAACTTCTGCCCGCCAAAAGCTTCATTTTAAATACATGAGTAAAATCTTCATTAACAGCCATACACGGTATGGCTATGTTTAAACGCGGGTCTTTACCTACCCAATCTGCACCGGTAGCGTTGGCAAGATTGGTGGGAAGGTCAGACGTAATTGTAAAATCGCTGGTAAGAACAGTTTGTTTTAGCCCATCTTTTAAGGATTGCTGTTTACTCCAGGTATCACCTGTTATAGGCATATATAACAAATTCGCTTTTTCGAATCCGGGGTTCCTGTTTTTAATAAACTTTAGCTGATTATAAATCACCACCGTGCCAACCAGTAATACAATAGAAACCATAAATTGAACAACGACCAATGTATTGCGAAACAGCAAATTACCGCCCATAGATTTTATGTTGCCCTTAAGCACTTTGACCGGGTTAAAGCCTGAAAGGAATAAAGCAGGATAACTACCCGAAATGAGCCCGGTTAGCAGGGCAATTCCCGAAAGACTTATCCAAAATTTCGCATCCGATAGGTCTATAGCCAGTTTCCTATCGGCCAGCTGGTTAAATACAGGCAGGAATAAAGAGACTATAGCTAAAGCAAATAGTAAGGATATAAAAGAAATAAACACAGATTCGCTTAAAAACTGAACGATTAGCTGCCCGCGGACAGCGCCTGCCACCTTGCGTAAGCCGATTTCTTTAGCCCTGCGAGCCGACCGCGCGGTAGCAAGATTCATGAAATTGATGCAGGCAACCACAACTATTAAAATAGCAATTATAAAAAAAATATTAACGTATTGCGCATTCCCCTGACCTGGAAAATCTCCTAATTTTGAGGGAGCGAGATGAATTTTGGTTAGCGGTTGCAATTCAAATAATGCGCTCATACCGGGGTTATGTTTATGAAATATCTGATTGATATGTTTCTCTAATCCCAGTAAATTCGCAGCAGAAGGGTTAAAGTCTTTATCTAATTGCAAGAAGCTATAAAAACTAAAATCATCCCAGGAGTTTTTTTGTAATCCATTATCTGTTCTGGCTAAAGACGCCATCGGCAGGATAAAGTCAAATTGAAGGTTTGAGTTAGCAGGAATATTTGCAAAAACACCTGTTACTACAATATTATCTTTATTATCCTTCCTTAAAAATCTACCAACGGGATTTTGATCACCAAAATATTTTGAAGCCATCGCCTGTGTGATTAAAACCCCATCTACATTAGATAAAGCGGTTGCGCGGTCGCCTTGCACAAGAGGGAAAGAAAACACATCCATAAAACTCGGGTCTGCATAAAACACTCGCTTCTCTTCAAACTTTTGGCTTCCTTTTTCAAATAGGGTGGTATTGGCCGAGCTTAGGCGGACAATATTTTTCACCGCCGGGATATCCGCCTTTAATCCAGCTGGCATACCTGATGGGGTAATGGCTGCTTTAAAATCACCAATGCTACTGGTTACCCGATAAATTTGACCGGCATTTGCATGGAACTTATCGTAACTTAATTCATTTTGCACCCAGAGTAATATCAGGATACTCGCTGCCAGGCCTATGGCTAAACCCGCTATATTTAGCGCAGCGTAGGCTTTGTCCTTTAAAATGTTTCTGTAGGCGAGTTTCAAATAAGTTCTTAACATAATAACGTTGGTTAATGGTACTTACACGTTCAAATACGACGATGTATGCCAACAATGTTCAATAATAGCACCTTTTTTATAAACATCTAAAAAACAAATACTTACCATATTCTAAAGTCTGATCATGTTCGGTTCTGATACAATACCCGTTCGGTTATGGTCATTTTTAAAGGATTATACCAACAGCTGTAGCCTACGCTTTGCGCTGGGCTATCAACTTTAATCCGCCTACTTAATTATCCGCACCGGTTTCTTGTGCTCGTCTATCGCTACAAAGGTGAAGCTGCCGTGTATAGCCAGCTCGCGGCCTTCGGCATACATTTGCTCTACGTATATCTCTACATTTACCTTCAGGCTGGTGTTACCTACATGGCTGATGCGGCCAATCAGTTCTACAATTGTACCCGCCGGGATGGCTTTCTTAAAGTCTATCTTATCGCTGCTTACGGTAACCATTACCTGCCTGCTAAAGCGGGTGGCGGTAATGAAGGCTACCTCGTCCATCATGTGCATGGCGGTGCCGCCAAAAAGGGTATCGTAATGGTTGGTTGTGTTGGGGAATACCGCTTTAAAAATGCGGGTTTCTGATGCCTGGATCTTTTCTTCTACTGTCATAATTTTATGTTTATAAAGCCTCACCTAAATCCGCTCTAAACGAAAGGACTTAGGTGAGGCATGGTTATTAAATAGTTGCAGGCTCGGCAATCGTAGCGCGCATTTCTTTAGCGGCAGCTACCATTTCAATCAAAGCCTTTTTGGCCTCGTCCCATCCGCGGGTCTTTAAGCCGCAATCTGGGTTTACCCAAAGCTGTGCTTCCGGGATAACGGCGCGTGCCTTTTTAAGCAGGTGTGTCATCTCGTTGCGGTTAGGCACACGGGGCGAATGGATATCATATACACCGGGG
Source organism: Mucilaginibacter glaciei (assembly GCF_014773245.1). Taxonomy (GTDB): domain Bacteria; phylum Bacteroidota; class Bacteroidia; order Sphingobacteriales; family Sphingobacteriaceae; genus Mucilaginibacter; species Mucilaginibacter glaciei. The sequence continues at coordinate 312,349 of NZ_JACWMX010000004.1, forward strand.
CCAATGTCATTAGGGTATTTAAACCCGGCAAAAACATCCAGCAGCTCCATTTGCGAGCGCGAGGTTTCTATCGTGATCACATCTGCATCCATATCGGCAATGCTTTGGATAATATCGTTAAATTCCGAATAACACATGTGCGTATGGATCTGCGTATCATCGGCCACGCCACTTGCCGAAATCCGGAAGGCCTTAACTGCCCAATGCAAATAAGTTGCCCAATCTGCTTTGCGTAACGGCAGGCCCTCGCGAATAGCGGGCTCATCTATCTGGATGATCTTGATACCTGCAGTTTCCAAGTCCACCACTTCATCCCTTATGGCCAGCGCAATTTGCATACAGGTTTCAGAGCGGGGCTGATCATTCCGCACAAACGACCATTGTAGTATGGTTACCGGGCCGGTAAGCATCCCCTTCATCCACTTGCGGGTCAATGATTGTGCGTAGGCCGACCATTTGACGGTCATTGCAACAGGGCGCGATACATCGCCATAAATAATGGGCGGTTTAACACAGCGACTGCCATAGCTTTGCACCCAACCATTTTGTGTAAAAGCGAAGCCGGCCAGCTGCTCGCCAAAGTATTCTACCATATCGTTACGCTCAAACTCACCGTGTACCAACACATCCAGGTCAATCTCTTCCTGCCATTTAACGGCTTTTTCGGTTTCCTCGGCAATATGTTTATCGTAATCTGCCTGGGTAATATTACCCTTTTTTAATTGAGCCCGCCAGCTGCGTACTTCGGCCGTTTGCGGGAACGAGCCTATTGTGGTAGTCGTATATAGCGGCAGTTGCAACAATTGCAGTTGTTTGAGTTTACGCGCGGTAAAAGCACTGTTCCGTTCGGCATCCTGACCGGTAATGGCTGCAACGCGTTTTTTCACGGCTTGGTTATGGATCAGTACCGAACTTTTACGGGCGGCATGTGCATGCTTATTTTCGGCCAGTTTATAATGATGGCCCACACCCGCATTTGCCGACGCGAGATTTTTAAGCAGCACTACTTCGCTTACCTTTTGTTTGGCAAAGGCCAGCCATTGCTTGATTTCGGGCGTCAAAACAGCCTCGTTCTTTTCATTATTCAAATCGATCGGCGAGTGGATAAGCGAACAGGACGGTGTAATCCAAACCCTGTCATCGCCCAGTTTTTCTGTTGCCTGCGCGATGATAGCCAACGAGTGCACAAAATCATTCTTCCAGATATTGCGGCCATCAACCACACCTAATGAAAGAATAGTTTTCTCCGGCAGCAGATCCAACACCCCGCTCAACTGCTGCGGCGCGCGCACCAGGTCGATATGCAGGGCATCTACCGGTAGTGATGTGGCCAGCGCGGCGTTATCGCCCAGGCGCTCAAAATAAGTGGTCAGTAGAAACTTCAGTTTCGGGAAGGCCTTGCGCAACTGCCGGTAGGTATCGCGGTAAACCTGCTGTTCTTTCTCCGTCAGATCGAGCGATAGGAAGGGCTCATCAAACTGGATCCATTCGGCACCCAGGTCTTTTAATTTATTCAGTATCTCCATATAAACCGGCAGCAGGTTTTTGATCAGATCTATTTTATCAAAGCCGGCCTCTTTTTCTTTGCCTAATAACAGGTACGATACCGGGCCTATCAGCACAGGTTTAGTAATGATGCCTAACTGTTTGGCCTCATAAAACTCATTGGTGGCCTTAGTAGAAAACAGCCTGAACTGCTGATCTTTATAAAACTCAGGTACTATATAGTGATAGTTGGTATCAAACCACTTGGTCATTTCCATCGCTACTACATCCAGCACATCTTTTTGATAACCACGGGCCATGGCAAAATAAAGGTCAAGTTCTTCGTTGCCTTGCTTCAAGATCACTTCGTTGTAGCGTTTGGGGATATTGCCAAACATCAGCGAATGATCAAGCACATGATCGTAATAAGAAAAATCGTTAGATGGGATCAGGTCTATCCCTGCATTCTTTTGTGTCTGCCAGTTTTCATGACGGATGTTTTTGCCCACGGTGAGCACATTTTTGAGTCCCGTTTTGCCTGCCCAGTAATTCTCGCAGACTTTCTTTAACTCGCGTTGGCCACCAATACGCGGGTAGCCCAGGTTTTGCGTTAACATTTCTTTTAATGATTAAATAAATAAATCGGTTAAAAGCACTTTAACTCAACTTCGCAATGCGACGGGTGTGATTTGATGGAAAGAGAAAGGCGCGCGCAGGTACATGCAAAGGCAATTTAACCTCGCAATAAATTAAACGCACCATACCTGACCAATGCTTCAAACCGCGAAAGCACTGTCAATTCGGTATAAGGCAGGTCTCCTGACTCGTAACATTTTTGCCGCCCTTCCCATCCTGTTTTATTGGGACAGTGGGCATTGCTGGCAAAAACCTTTTTGTGTTACTTACAGTTGCGCGACAGCTCGTGATTTGCACACGATTCCCTATTAATTCACAATTAAGCAAAACCTATACCGGTTGATGAAGGAAAGTAAAGAACTTACATCGGCAGCAAAGGTAGGCAATAGGGTTGAGGATTAGGCGGGGAAATTGCAAGGCAACTCAACCCGAATGCGCTTCTATTTCCTAACCCTCTTTTCGCCTCAGGCGAAGAGAGGGTCGCGTAAGGAGTGCCGCGGGGTGAGTTGTTTGCGCGTTTGCACTCACCCCGGCTACGCTACGCTGGTCGACCCTCTCTCCACAAGTGGAAAGAGGGTTAAGAAATGAGAAAAGAAAACGTAGCCTCACCCTCTTTCCGCCGTAGGCGAAGAGAGGGTCGGGCACGGAGTGCCGCGGGGTGAGTTGTTTGCGCGCTTATATCTTAAATATCGCCTTTAACCCGCTGATGCCTATTTGTAAGCCTACGCAAAAGATCAGGAACGCCGAGATGCGGTTAACAATATTTTCGCCGTTTGGGCCCAGGTAACGGATGATAGTTTTGGTATTGAGGTAAAAGAAAAAGATCATCAAACACAATACTAATATGGAGATCATGATGGCGCCGGTGTGCATATAATAGTCGGCGCTACCAAAATCGGCGCGGTGTGCGCTCAGGGTAAACAGTACGGAGATAGTGCCCGCCCCGGTGGTAGCCGGGAAGGTGATAGGATAAAAAAGCTTATTGGCAATGTGGCTGTAGGCCGATACCTCGGGATTATTGTCCAGGTCTTCTGACGAGCTGCGTTGCGCATCTGATGAAAGGAACTCCCAGCCCATTTTACAGATCATGATGCCCCCGGCCAGCTGCACTACCGGGATAGAAATGCCAAATAAGCTTAGGATGTATTGCCCCGCGAAAAGCGAAACGGTACAAACTAAAAAGGCGTAAAATGTGATCTGGGTAACGGCGGTACGCTTATCTTTATTGGCAAGGTTTTCAAAATAAGGGCTCACCATAAAAGCCGAACCGATAGGGTTAACTACCGGGAACAACGCGATAATGCCGATAAACACCAGGTGTACAAACTCTTCATATAACTGCGGCATAGGCGGCGTGTTTTTCAGCTAAGGTAAAATTAAAAGTAATTATTTTCGCATGGTGCATGGCATCAAAGGCATCACAAGCGTGGACGTTTGCGGTAGCAAATGAAAATTTAACTCGGCTTTCTCTCCCCTTAAAATTACGCCTTTATTCCCACCAATGTTAAATCTCTATCATCATTTTTTATTCTGCCACAAATCAGTTAAATTGCAATAATTAAGTTCTTGTAAATCATCCGGATAAACTTTACTTTTGCATACCAGTTAATTTTACTATACCACGACGAAAATTTAGATGCGATATATCATTTTAGTACTCCTTTGCGCACTTAACCTTACTGCTTCGGCACAATGGTGGCGCGGCGACTTTAAAGACCACAAACGTGCGCTGCCCATTGCACAGGTTAAACCGCTCAAGTTTAAACTTAGTACCTCGCCGGCAATATTTGCTAAACAGAAAATTGCTAAAGTGCCGCTGGTACGCACCGCCTATAACCTCGATGCTTCCGAGCGTACGGTGATGAAGTCGGCGCAGCATAACATGCGTTTTCGCCAATATGACCTGGCCAGTTATGATTTTAGCGAACTGGCAAAGATCTATGTATTGGAAAACCGCCTGTCTGAAGCTAAATGGTACTACCTGCAAAGTATCCAGCTTTCTAAACAGATGAACGATAACCCGCATACTATCACTAATCTGGTAAATCTGGGCATGATCAAAGCTGATCTGGGCGACCTTGCACAGGCACAGCAAGACCTGGCCGAAGCCCGCGAGCTGGCTTTCAGCAACAGCCGTATGGACGATGTAAGGTTAATTGATGCCAAGGTACGGTTTGTAAAAAGCAATAAGATCTGGCTCCCTAAATCAGAATTGCGCTACGCCGAAGCTATCGAAGCCTTAAATAAGGCACAGTAATTTCATAACCGGTAGCTGCCTTACAGGCGGTGCTCAACAATAAATACTTTGTTTAAACCGTTTTATGTATGATTTATACATAGGCAATAGGAGTTAAAGCAGTCTTGTTTACAGGCACTTTGTAACAATTGCGTAAAATGCCCGTCGTATTATTAAACAAACCAAACATTATTGTAATATTGTTATTCAGTATATAGTGGGACGGCCTTTAAGCTGTCTCTTTTTTTATATTGCAAAACTAAAAAAGGCACAAGTATTGATGTTTCATCCCCAGTCCGATCTTAATAGTGTAAAAGATATGTTCAAGAAATTATATTTAGTGGCTATAATGGCTGCCGCGCTGGCTTGTAATGCTGCGCCTTCTAAACCTGTACACATCCGTAAAGCCGGCGGGACAGACCTTGTACCCGATGAGCAGCAGAGTGTAGTTTGCAGGCAGGTAGCCACCCTGGTTACCGGTTATAACTACAAAAAAGTTCCGTTAAATGATTCGATATCGACTATCATTTATAACCATTATTTAAAAAAACTGGATGAGAACCACAGCTACCTTTTGGCCAGCGACATCAAAGATTTTGATAAATACAAACTGGTTTTTGACGATGATATTAAGGCCGGTAACCTGGATAACGCCTTTTACATTTTTAATGTGTTCCAAAAACGTTACAACGAATATGTGACATTTTCTATCGCACAGTTAAGCAAAGACTTCGACTTTACTAAAAACGAAACCTTTACTTATGATCGCGACAGTCTGCCTTACCCGGCAAATGAAGATGAGATCCATACGCTTTGGGCACAACGCGTAAAGTATGATTTGCTTAACCTGCAGCTAACCGGCAAAACATTGGCCGCTAACAAAGAAACGCTTAAAAAACGTTATACCAACATCCTTTCGCAAAGCAACAAGCTATCTAATCAAGACGTTTTCCAGGCCTTTATGGATGCCTTTACTGAGGCTATCGACCCGCATACCAATTACTTTAACCCATCTAATGCGGCTAACTTTAATATAGATATGTCGCGCTCATTAGAAGGTATCGGTGCTACGCTGGCTTCAGAAAGCGAGTACGTTACCATCAAATCGATCGTACCGGGCGGCCCTGCCGATAAAAGCAAATTGGTAAATATCGATGATCGTATCATCGGTGTAGCGCAAGGCAAAACAGGCGCTTTCCAGGATATTGTAGGTTGGAGAATTGAAAACGCAATCGCTTTGATCCGTGGATCTAAAGGCACATTAGTACGCTTGCAGCTGTTATCCAAAGGAAATACCGCCACAGGTAAATTACGGACTATAGAACTGACACGCGAAAAGATCATACTGAAGGATATCTCGGCCAAGAAAGAGATCCGCACTTACAACAATAATGGCAAGATCACTAAAATTGGTATTATATCTATCCCGGCCTTTTACCTTGATTTTAACGATTACAAAGCCGGTAACCCTAACTACAAAAGCACCACACGTGACGTAAGGCTGATTATAGATACCCTGAAACGTGAAAACGTGGACGGTGTAGTTATTGACTTGCGTGAGAACGGCGGTGGGTCTTTAATAGAAGCGATTGAACTTACCGGCCTGTTCATCAAAACCGGCCCGGTTGTGCAGGTACGTGATGCCCGTAACCAGGTAGAGGTTGACCCTGACGAAGACCCGGCCATTGCTTACAGCGGCCCGTTGGCTATAATGGTTGATAGGTTTAGTGCTTCGGCATCAGAGATCTTCTCGGCAGCTATACAGGATTACGGCCGCGGCTTAATAGTGGGTACCCAAACTTATGGCAAGGGCTCTGTACAAAACGCTATTGACCTGGATAAGGTAATTAACCCAACTATTAAAGATCGCTTATTATCTATCGCCGGTAAAAATAAATCGGTAGCTACGGGCAGCCAGAACAAATTTGGCCAGCTGAATTTAACTATCGCTAAGTTTTACCGTATCAGCGGCGGTGCAACACAGCATAAAGGCGTAATACCCGATGTTTCCTTCCCTTCAGTTATTCCTTTAGATAAATATGGCGAAGACACCGAGCCATCGGCCATGCCTTATGACGTGATCGCTAAAACAGATTTCACCAAGGCAGGCGACTTTACTTCGGTATTGCCCGAATTGAAAAAATTGCATGAGCAACGGATGAGCAACAGTGATAGTTACAAATATTTATTAGCAGATATTGCCGACGCTAAGAAACGCGATGGCGAAAAAACAGTAACACTTAACGAGGCTGCATTAAAACAAAAACGCGACGACGACGAGAAATTATTCCTGGAGAAGAACAACGCTCGCCGCACTGCCATGGGTTTACCGGCATTGAAAAAAGGCCAGACCAAACCAAAGAATGAAGACCTCGACTTCTTGAAAAAAGAAGCGGGCCAAATCTTGACAGATTACATCACAATGGATAATAAAATGAGCGTTATCAAAAAATAATACAATCTATTCAATCGATTTTAAAGAGAGCTGCGAAATTTCGCAGTGCTTTTTTTAACTAAAATATTTTGAAATAATCTGAAACAGATCGAAATAGATAGAAGAAATTAGAGATTTTTAGAGGTGTTTTTGTTCGATTAAAACCAATTCGTTTGTCAGAGGTTGTAATTAAACTATGGCCAAACCACTGCTTGAATTTACTGACCGGGGTATCTATTGTGAGCAGGGCAGGTTTTACATCGACCCCTGGAAACCGGTGGACGATGCCGTGATAACCCACGCCCATGCAGACCATGCTTACATAGGTCACAAGAACTACCTGGCTCATCATCTATCCCGCGAGGTAATGCTTTATCGCCTGGGCGATATCAACTTACGCACCATAGAGTATGGCGAAACCGTAACCAAGCATGGGGTAAAGATCTCCATGTTCCCGGCAGGGCACGTGATTGGTTCGGCCCAGATCAGGGTTGAATACAAGGGCGTAGTTTGGGTGGTATCGGGCGATTATAAAACCGACGATGATGGCATCTCTACCCCTTTCGAACCCGTTAAATGCCAGCACTTTATATCAGAATGCACCTTCGGTATGCCGGTGTATTCCTGGAAACCGCAGTCCGAAATTTTTACAGAGGTAAATAACTGGTGGCGTACCAATGTGCAAAATGGGGTTGCTACGGTTATAGTGGGTTATTCGTTAGGGAAGGCCCAGCGTATACTGCAAAACCTTGATCTGAGTATCGGTAAGGTGTATACACACGGCGTTATCGAAAATACGAACGAGGCCCTCCGCCGTAACGGTGTGATATTAAACCCAACAGAGCGCATCACCTTTGAATCAGTTAAGGATGAGGTACGTAAGGGCATTATCATCGCCCCACCATCGTCTGTAGGCACCCCCTGGATGCGCAAGTTTGGGCCTTACAGCTTTGGATATTGTAGCGGCTGGATGGCTATTAGAGGGGCGAAACGCCGTAGGGCTGCCGACCGGGGCTTTATAATGTCTGATCATGCCGATTGGAACGGACTGGTAAGTGCTATTGATGCTACCGGGTGCGAATCTGTTTACCTTACACATGGTTACACAGCATCGTTTACCCGTTACTTAAATGAAATCGGCTTTAACGCCAGCGAGGTTCACACGCTTTACGGCGGCGAAGAAGAAGAAGCCCCGGTTACCGAGGGTGAAGAAAAGAAAGAAACTACGCCATCCGGTGATGAAGTTAAGGAGGAGATTGTTTCATGAAAGCTTTCGCTCAACTCTTTCTTTCGTTAGATGAAACTAATAAAACCAACGAAAAGGTCAGGATTTTAAAGGATTACTTTAACAGCGTGCCTGATAGTGATAAAATGCACATGCTGGCCCTTTTTACGGGCAGGCGACCAAAACGGCCAATCAATTCTACACTCATCCGTACTTATGCCATCGAGGTTTCCAATATCCCTCAGTGGCTGTTCGAGGAGAGTTATCATGTAGTTGGTGACCTTGCCGAAACAATGTCGCTTCTAATGCCCGAGAGCCCCAACAGCAGCAGTAAAACCTTAACGGAATGGATAGCGGAGATCAACCAGCAATATACCCGTACCGAAGAAGAGCGTAAGCTTTGGCTCATAGAATCATGGGCCATGCTGGATGCCCAGGAACGCTTTGTGTTTAATAAACTGCTAACGGGAAGTTTCCGGATAGGGGTTTCGCAAAGCCTCGTTGTTAAGGCACTGGCAGATATAACCGGCATTGAAGCACCGGCACTCACCCACCGTATAATGGGTAGCTGGATGCCCGAAGATTATAGCTACGATCAACTGATTCGTGAACAAAACGCAGCAGATAACATATCACGCCCTTACCCCTTCTTCCTGGCTTACCCTATCCAGGAAACATCAGAGAAACGGAAAAATGCCGAAGAGGTTGGCGCAGCATTAGGCCCTGCGGATGAGTGGCAGGCGGAGTGGAAATGGGATGGCATCCGCGCGCAAATGATCAAACGCGGCGGGCAGATCTTCATCTGGAGCCGTGGCGAAGACCTGGCTACCGAAAAATTCCCCGAGTTGCACCCCTTTTTAAATGCCCTGCCGGATGGAACGGTGCTGGATGGCGAGATCCTGAGCTTTCAAAACGATTTGCCCCTGTCTTTCAGCGTTTTGCAAACCCGCATCGGGCGTAAAAACCTGACGAAAAAAATCCTGGCAGATAGCCCCGTAGCTACCATTGTTTACGATTGCTTGGAGTATGCGGGCGAAGACATCCGCTACAAATCACAATCGGAACGACGAGAAACACTGGAGGGCCTGTATCAGCAAACCAAATTTCCGGAAGTGTTTAATCTATCCCGGTTGATAACGTTTAAAACTTGGGAGGAACTGGAAACTATACGTGAACAATCGCGGGTGATGATTGCAGAAGGCATCATGTTGAAGCGCAAAAACGCCAGCTACCAGGTTGGCCGCAAGCGCGGCGACTGGTGGAAATGGAAAATAGACCCGCTGTCTGTTGATGCTGTGATGATTTACGCGCAAAAAGGCCACGGTCGCCGGGCAGATTTGTATACTGATTACACCTTTGCCGTTTGGGATGGCGATAAGCTGGTACCATTTGCCAAGGCCTACAGTGGCTTGACAGATGCCGAGATCAATAAGGTAGATTACTTTGTCAAGCGGAATACGCTCGAGAAATTCGGCCCGGTGCGTACCGTAAAACCCGAACTGGTTTTTGAGATTGGCTTTGAGGGAATCAACAAATCATCGCGCCATAAATCGGGTATTGCCTTGCGCTTCCCACGGATACTACGCTGGCGTACCGATAAACCCAAAGAAGAAGCTGATACCTTAGATAGTTTAAAAGCATTGTTAAATGAGTAAGATCCTGCACGTACTAAACGGCGATGCCACTTTGGATGCTTTTGAGCAAACCGGCCTGGACGGGGATGTAATGGTTTGGCGGGAGGTGCTGTCCGAGGGTCCTGTTTCCCGCAATGTATCTGCCGCCTGTTTCTGGGAAAGGCGGTTAGAGTTTATTAAAGTAGCGTTTGATGAAAACGAAGAGAATTACCGGGAAAGCGTTTTGATCCCGCTTGAAAAGTTAAGTGAACCTTATGACGAGATCAATCTTTGGTTTGAGTACGACCTGCATTGCCAGGTAAACCTGCTGGGGGTGATGATGCTGCTGGAGCAACAAACCAACCTTTCTGAACGGGCCGTATATCTGATATGCCCTGTAGAGGTACCGGAAGTTGAGGACTTTGCCGGGATGGGCGAACTGAATGCTGATCAATTAGAGGGCCTTTATGATAACGCCCGTGTACAATTAGGCGAATATGATTTTACCTTAGCCACAGAGGCTTGGGATTTATATGTAAAGAGTGATGCGAAAAGTCTGCAAAGCTGGATAGATGAAACGCCATTTTGGGGAAATATGCCACAGTTGCCTATTGCTATGCAGGCCCACCTGAGCCGGTTGGATTTCGACGATTCGGGCTTGAACGGAATCCATCGAGCGCTTCTAAAAATTTACAAAAGCGGCATAACCACCAAAGCAGATATTTACCGGGAATTTTGGCGCACACAAAAAATATACGGCATGGGCGATAAGGAACTGGATATTTATATCAATCAACTCGTTGAACGCGGATTAATTAATATCGCCGAGTAACCTTACGGTGAAGTAATTGCAATTGTCGGTGTTCGTTCACTTTCGTTTTTTAATCTATCCAGTGCTGTCACCACGTAAAAATAGGTTTTGCCCGGCAGCACATTAGTATCGAGGTAAACCGGTTGTGTATTATATTGGATGCTGATAATGTTTCTCGGATCGCCAAGGTCAAACTTTTCGCTTTCCTGGAAACGGTACACCACATAACCATAAACAGGCTCATTATCTTTTGCGGGCAATGGCGGTGCCCAGGTTAGCATGATACTTTTGCGCTCTATCCTCCCTGCAAAATTTTGCGGCGCATTAGGCGGGATAGAATCCAACCAAAGCATCGGCGGTGGCAGGGCCGGGTAACGGTAAAAATCCTTTTTTAAGGAGTCGGCCAGGTGGTTAGCATTGGCCACGAGATTTAGCGAGCGGAAGTATACACTGCCCTGCACACGTGGGTTAGCCCTTATTAACCGCAGCTGATTAGGTATCTCTGATGGGTTTTTATAGGCCGGGCTGCGTGGCTCATAAAATCGGTAAGGTGCCTGGCCGATGTACAAATGGCGGTTATAAGTATTTAAGCTCCACCAGTTAAGTAGTTTGTCAAATGCTGCCTGCCGGTGATTAATTTGCCAATAAATTTGCGGGTTTATATAATCAATCCAACCCTCCTTTATCCATTTACGGCTATCGGCAAAGTTTTCATAATAAGATGATCCACCTGCGGTTTCAGAACCTTCAGGGTTTTGGCGAATATTGGCCCAGATGCCAAACGGGCTGACGCCGAATTTCATATTGGGTTTGTATTTATGGATGCTATCTCCCAGCATTTGTACCAGCTTATCAACATTATCACGCCGCCAATCGCGTACGTCATCAAATGCCTCTCCATATTTTGCATAGGCATCCGCATCGTTAATTACCTGCCCTTTAGCAGGGTACGGGTAGAAATAATCGTCCATGTGAATGCCGTCTACATCATAATTCTTCACCACATCTAAAATTACCTGTACAATGTACTCGCGCACCTCGGGCAAGCCGGGGTTAAACAATTTTATTCCCTCATATATGAAAAACCAGTCTGGATGTAAGCGGGTGATGTGATTAGCCGCGAGTGTATTAAAACGCCCATCAAACGTGGCCCTGTAAGGGTTAAACCAGGCATGCAGTTCCATCCCGCGTTTGTGTGCCTCGGTTGTTGCAAACTCCAACGGATCATAAAAAGGCGTCGGTGCCTGGCCCTGCGTTCCGGTCAGGTATTTCGACCAGGGTTCGCGGCTCTTAGCATAAAGGGCGTCGGCCGCCGGCCTTACCTGGAACATGATGGCATTAATTCCCGTTTGCTGATGCGAGTTAAGCTGATCGGTAAGATCCTTTTTCTGCTGCTCGGCAGTTGCCCGGGCATTTTGCGGCCAATCCAGGTTTACTACCGATGCTATCCAAACGCCCCTAAACTCGCGCTTAGGTTCGGTTTGTATAACCGGTTGTGATGTAACTGTTTGCGAAATAACAGGTATAAACTGGAGTGTAAAACAAAATATTGACAGGAGATATTTGTATAATCGCATTAAGTAGATGTTTGATTAAAAGCCGCAAAGATATAAACTGATTGTTCAGCAGTTTTATTATTAGTATAATAATTAGGGGCATTTTGTGTTTTAATCATATTGTACTTATTTTAGCCCGCAGCAGTAATTGCTAAGTGTGCATTCAGTTTTTTGCATTATTGGCTCAATTTTGCATACATTTATTTAGAATAAAAAAAGATACCACAGTTAGTTAGCAGGCTCAACCGGTTAATACTGTAATTAAACTTTAATTATTAAAATATGGAATACAATCCCCAAAGTGCAGAACCTACCCCCAAAAAAAATTCTAACGTTATTTACTTTTTGATAGCGGTTGTGGTTGCTTTATTAGGTACGGATGTTTACTTGTACACACAGAAAAATAAATCGGATACCAAAATTGTGTATCAAAACGATGAGAAAACACGTTTGCAAACTGAGTTGGACAGCCTGGAGGCACAAATAGAGCAGGTAAACTCGGGCCGTGCAAAAATGTCGGTAGCGATGCAGGCTAAAAATGATTCGTTACGCACAAAGATCAGAACGTTGCGCAGTGAATTGGCTAAAGGTAAGCTCACCGTTGCCGAATTGGGCAAAGCACAGGAGGATATCAAACAGCTGCGTTACTTTGTGACCAAGTACACCGCCGATATTGAAGAATTAAAAAAACAAAACGTAACTTTAGCTACCGAGCGCGATACGTTAAAAAATAACCTGGCTACCGTAAACGAAAAAGCCAGCACTTTAGAGAAACAAAACCAGGAGCTTGATACGAAAGTAAAAGTAGCATCGGCTTTAAAGGTTGGCAGTGCAAGTGTTGTTGCCTATAAGGTTAAAAACAGTGGTAAAGAAAGTGATGTAACCAAAGCCAAGCAGGCTACAAAAATAAAGATCAACTTTACTGTTGCCAGTAACGCTGTAGCAGAAAAAGGCCTGCACGATGTTTATGTTCGCATTATTGACCCAACCGGCAACCTAATCACACCAACAGATACAGGTACCTTTAATGCCGACAGCCAGGATTTGCAGTACACTTATAAAACCGCTATCGACTTTAAAGATGATGGCAGCGGCTACATTATTGATTGGGTTAACCCCATGCCATTTCAAAAGGGAACGTACACAGTGATACTTTATACCGATGGCTTTACAATGGGTAAAACAGAAATTACGCTTAAATAATAAATTAATGTTGAGATATTTAAAGGCCCGCGGTTAACACCGCAGGCCTTTTTTGTGCGATCGTATCACAAAGTGATAACGGGCAACGCGCAATTCTTAATGCTTGTGTTATATAATTTACACCGTCAACTCCGCGGCTGGGAAACTGAGATAGAAAGTTGTGCCGATGCCGATAGTTGTCTCAAACCAAACCTTACCGCTGGCATTTTCAATAGAGTTTTTAACAAAGGCAAGGCCAAGGCCCGTGCCCGAGCTTTTGGTGGTAAAGTTAGGTTCAAAGATCTTTTCGCGCATATTCTCGGGGATGCCGTTTCCGTTGTCCTTTATGGTCAGTAAAATATTTTTGCTGGTGATCAACGAGTTGATCTCGATCACGCATTGCGTATCCTGTGGTGTGGCCTCAATAGCATTTTTAAGCAGGTTGTTAAAACAGCGTAAAAGCTGGTCGCGGTCGGCACTGATATAAAAGGGCGTTTCGGGCACGGCAAACTGAATGGTAACGTTATCCATATGTTTAAATATGGTAACCGCCTGGTTCAGCATTTCAAATATATCTATCCGTTCTATACGGGTATCAGGCATTTTGGCAAAGGCCGAAAACTCTGAAGCGATGGAGGATAAGCTTTCTATCTGCTCCACAAATGATTTGCTGAAACGCTCAAACTTAGCATCAAACTTAGGGTCTTTGTCCTTCCATGATTTATCAAGCAGCTGCAAGCCCAGTTTAAGCGGGGTGAGGGGGTTTTTAATTTCATGGGCAACCTGCTTTGCCATCTCGCGCCAGGCACTCTCCCGCTCGCTTTGTGCAAGCTTAACGGCGCTTTGCTCCAACGCGGCAATCATATTATTGTATTCTTTTACCAACGCACCAATTTCATCGTCGCGCTCCCATTTTATCGGCTCGTTCTTTTTACCGTAAATAGTTCTACTCAAGTTGTATTGGATAAAGTTTAGCGGCGCAGTTATTTGCCTGGCTATAATTACCGCAAACAGACCGATAGCTATAAATACCAGCGCATAAACGTTTATCATAATGTTTAGTAGAGAGCCTACACGCTCAATTTGATCCGTCTCGTTAGAGAAATAGGGCAACTGCAAATAAGCGATAGTTTCATGCTTAACATTCCGCAACGGCGCGTAAGCCGCTTTATAGTTTAATTTACCTATTCGTTCCTCATTCACCACTTCAGATTGGTGCCGGGCACTCAGGGCCACAAAGGCACGGGCATTCATCCGGCGGTCAAGCAGCCCGTCCTCATAAATTTTCGGTTGCGTAGAAACCAATGGTACGCCATTCAGATCAAACAGCGTCATATCAGTAGAGTAGGTAGTTGATAACAGGTCGAACGCTACCCGGTTCTCTTCGGTAACACCACTTACAAAATCTTTAAGCGGGCCAATTTCTAATGCCGATGATAACTGTATTATTTTTGTCCGGATCAGCTTATCCTGTTGCGATTGATATTGGGTGCTAATAGATATAAAGGTGATGATACCTACCAGAATGAGCGTGATCACTACAGCAAAGATCATGGAGAACTGGATGCGGGTTTTATACAGGATCCTGTCAAAGTTGATCTTAAAGCTCCATCTAATACGGTCGTTATTGATGTTAAAAATCTTAACTCTTATCCAAAGCAAGCGGACACCTACAATAATGGCGCTAAAGGCAAGTAACACCACAAAGAAAAACGTAAGCGCGGTAAGCACCGATAAAAAGCGGTTCTCGGGCTTACTTACTACAATTAAATTGCGGGCGCTTGGCTCATATAAAAGATGGGTATAGGTGGTAAATTTATCAAACCCGGTTGAATCAACGCCGCGGTTAGCTTGCACCGTGTATTCTTTTAGGTGCCCTTTAAAGTCGCGGTTAACGACGCTGTAAATGTAGCTGCCGCTTTGGCCTATCAGGTTATTGTCTGAATAGAAGGCGTAGGAGTAATCTTTAAATTCCGCCTCAGATTTGATGTTTTTATCTATCAGCAATTCGGGGAAGGTGCCCGCCGCCAGGAATGGTTTCGAACGCAGTTCTATTACGATAGTGCCGAGGTTTTTGCCATTATCAATAACAGGCAGTATGGCAAAGTAGCTTTGAACACCGAATGAATCATTTTCGCGATAAAAATAGTCAGACACTTTGAGTGAACTGTATACAACAAGATCTTTAAAGTTTTCTAACGAGTAACTCTTGTCGCTTGAGATGGGGCGGTTGGCGGGGTCAAATTCATGTACCTTAAAATCATATTTAGATAAATATCTGTCAAAGTATAGTTTCTGCAGCCTGCCTTTCAGGTAGTCATTATCATGATCATTTGTGATAAAATATTTGGTAATATAAGGGTCGCGGATAATCTGTCTTTCTATTTTCTTGAACAGGATATCAGCAGTAATATCATCGGGGATCTCTAACCGTTGTATCAGTACCTTACGGGTTTCTTTTTCCTTAACCGATTCAAAATAATTAAGCTTTATTGCTGCTATAACTGCGCAGATGAGCACTATAAAAAGGAATGACGATGCCGTAAACTTTTGCTCGTTAAAAACATAGGCATAGCCCCGCATCAATACTAATGCCCCCCAAAACAGGTAGAAAAGGGTGAAGGTGTCAAACCATGCCATTACAGCCGTAACCAAAAGTATCACCCCTATTAATAACATAGCCTGCAGATGGGCCGGTATATCCAGCTTACTATAACTGGTCAATACAACCTCGCTCATTAAAAAGAAGATCATAAAACTGAAGCAAAGCATGAGCACCCCGACCATGCTGAACGAGGTTAGGTTAAGCACATTGTTTACATCAAAGTTGATCTTGGAATTAATAACCAGGCCATAAAAAAGGTTAAGTAAGGTTGTTGATGAAAAGAATAATATCGCCAGCCCGGCCATGAATATCAGATAGCTAACTGCTTTGCCGGGTACACGGTTAATGAGTTTTGTGCGCTGGGTATAGATAAAGCTTACAAACCAGCTTATTGCCAGTATATTAATGCAAAAATCGCCCAGAGATGGGTAAACATAGCTGGAGGCGTAAAAGATCGGGTCGAACAGCGGCAGCTGTTGCGTAAAAGCCGGCCAGCCATAATGCAGGTTGATGAACCTGAAGGCGATGATGAAGGCCGCCAACGTAAGAAGCGAAACGTAAACCCAGTTTTTTTTGTTAGCCAGGTAAGTAACTATATTGTGTATTAGAATGCATAGGGTGAGCACTGTTAGCAGCCAGATAAATATCTCGAAGTAAAAGAAATGGTTGTTTACCTTTCCCTTGATCAGTTTCAGCGAAAAAAGGTAGGTGTTATTGATATCATGGATGGCCTGCACATCCTTATCAGCAATTTGCGCAATGTCTATATTTCGGTCATCGCTTATGCCTTCATAGAAACTGTTCTCCAGGTATTTATTTTCAAAGGCATAATTGTTTTTTACCGGAATCAGGAACAGCACCTTCAGATCGCCCTGGGTTTTTTTGATCACCTCAAAATAAGCGTTGGAGAACCGCACAAAAGAGCAACCTTCTTTAACGGTATTAGGGTTTGGCAGGGCTTTAATACCTGTCCAAAAGTACAACCGGTCGTTCTTATAAAGCAGCAGCCACACGCGGTTATCTGTAGTGTATTTGCTGATGTAGTTAAGCGCGTCCGGCGATTTAAAAGTAAGGTTCTTTATTGCATCAAATGATTGTTTGTCGTTTATAGCACTATAAACCAGGCTTTCGCGCTTGTGCAGGTTATCTTCTAATACGCGGGCTGTTTGCGCCAAATTATTGGCCGGGCTGTACGTTTTTTCAACAATTATTGCCGTGAATAATAAACTGACAAATAGCAGTAGCAACAAAACACGTATTTTTCCGGCGGTAGTCAATCTGCTATGAATTTAGTAAATAAAATAAAGCCACCCTTTTACTTTGCAGGTAGCCTGTAATTATTGTATTACTGCGCTTGCGGTAGTAACCTCTCTGTTAACCTTTTTTACAAGTCCCTGTAAAACTTTGCCGGGTCCAACTTCGGTAAACTCGGTCGCGCCGTCTTCCAGCATGTGCATTACCGTTTGTGTCCACCTAACGGGGCCGGTAAGCTGGGCTATCAGATTGTTTTTTATCTGTTCAATATCTGTATAGGGTTTGGCATCTATGTTTTGATAAACGGGGCAAACAGGTTCTTTAAACTCTGTTTGTACAATGGCCGCTTCCAGTTCCACCCTTGCCGCTTCCATAAGCGGCGAGTGGAATGCACCACCCACATTTAGTTTTAAAGCACGCTTTGCGCCGGCGTCGGTCATTTTCTCACAGGCTGCATCAATACCCGCAACCGTGCCCGATATCACCAATTGGCCCGGGCAATTGTAATTTGCGGGCACAACCACATCTGTTAAACGCTGGCAAATATCCTCAACCGTAAAATCATCTAAGGCTAAAATAGCAGCCATTGTACCGGGTTGAATCTCGCACGCCTTTTGCATGGCGTTGGCACGGGCAGCTACCAGGCGTAAACCATCCTCAAAGGACAAAGCACCCGCCGCCACTAACGACGAGAATTCGCCTAACGAATGACCTGCAACCATGTCCGGTTTAAAATCATCGCCCAAAATATTAGCCAATATCACCGAGTGCAGAAAGATAGCCGGTTGGGTAACATTGGTTCGCTTCAGATCTTCTTCGGTACCGTCAAACATCACATCAGTAATGCGGAAACCTAAAATATCGTTTGCCTTTTCAAAAAGCCCGCGTGCTTGCTCGCTTTGCTCATAAAGGTCTTTACCCATACCCGGGAACTGGGCGCCCTGCCCAGGGAAAATATATGCTTTCATTTTATATGGTTTATATGGTTTATTGGTTCACTGGTCATTGGTTCATTTGTCAATTAATTAAAAGCGTTTGCATACTTTTAAACAAATGAACTGATGAGCCAATGAACTAACTCAGCTTAGCTGATATTAAATTCAAAAATTCTGTCCGGGTCTTTTCTTTTAAAAACTCACCCGTAAATGCTGATGTGGTGGTTACCGAGTTTTGTTTTTGTACGCCGCGCATGCTCATGCACAGGTGGCGGCACTCTACCACAACACCCACGCCAATAGGGTTAAGTGTTTCCTGGATGCAATCGCGTATCTGGTTGGTCAGCCTTTCCTGCACTTGCAGGCGGCGGGCAAAAACATCCACCACACGTGGTATTTTGCTTAGGCCAACAACATAGCCGTTAGGAATATAAGCCACATGTGCCTTGCCAAAAAATGGCAGCATATGGTGCTCGCACATCGAGTAAACTTCAATGTCCTTTACAATTACCATCTGGCTATACTCTTCCTTAAACATGGCCGAATTAAGGATCTCTTTTGCGTCCAGATCATACCCGTGCGTAAGGTACAGCATGGCCTTCGCTATCCGCTCGGGTGTTTTCAATAAACCTTCGCGTTGCGGGTTCTCACCTATCTGGGTTAAAACATCAAGGTAACTGGCCGACAGGTTAGTGATCAATTCCGGGTCGTAGCGGTCTATCTTTTGATAGCCTTTGGTGCCCTCATCCCTGTCGGGAATATTGTTATCGTTATTCATTGCCTGGGTTTATCCGCCAAAGTATTCGGCAGAGTTGTTTTCTGTTTCGTACAATTTTACCGAATGTAAAAACACACCCGGGTAGGCTTCAATGGGGCCTTTTAACTGGTTAAAGATCTCAATGGTAAGCAACTCGGTCGATGCCATTTTGCCCTTCATAAATTCAACATCCAAATTAATGTTCTTATGGTCAAGCTTTTCAATAACGTACTCGTTAATGATTACCTTCAGGTCTTTAAGGTCCATCAAATAGCCGGTTGCATGGGTCACTTCGCCCTTTACGGTTACAAATAAATTGTAGTTGTGCCCGTGCCAGTTAGGGTTGGCGCATTTTCCAAAAACTTCAGCGTTTTTCTCTGCGCTCCATTCTTCGCGGTACATCCTGTGTGCCGCGTTAAAATGTTCCTTGCGTGTTATATGTATCATCATAGCATTTAATGGTGCAAATATACAAAACAAAAACAGGCCAGTTGTTTTATCTTAGCTGTCAAAAAAACGTGTTCTATGCGGATATTATTTGTTGTAGCGACGGCTTTTGAGGTGTCTTCCTTAATTTCGGATTTCGAATTTCGAATTTCGGATTCAGGAAAAGGGCTTTACTACTCCCAGCTCATTACTAACCACTCGCTACTCATTACCGGCGTAGGTATGGTGGCCACGGCTTTTGCATTAGGTAGCGAACTGGCTGCAAACGATTACGACCTGGCCATTAACCTGGGCATAGCCGGCAGCTTTGACAAAAATATTGCCTTAGGCGAATTGGTAGAAATAACCCTTGATACACTGGCCGAATTAGGTGCCGAGGATGACGAAGCTTTTTTGCCAATAGAACAAATGGGCTTTGGCGAAAGTGTTTTTGCCGCAACCGCCAAATTAACAGATATATATATTGTAAAGCCTTTGCAACAGGCCAACGCGATTACCGTAAACACGGTACACGGAAATGAGCACTCCATCCAAAAAGTGAGCGATAGATTAAACCCTCAAATTGAAAGCATGGAGGGCGCTGCTTTTTTTTACGCTTGTAGAGAAGCCGGGGTACCATGTTTGCAAATCAGGGCTGTGTCAAATTACGTAGAGAAACGTAACAGGGATAACTGGCAGATAGGGCTGGCCATAAAAAATCTGAATAACTTTGCGGTGGAAATGTTGAAAGGATTGGGAAATGGGTGAATTTAAATTTAACAAAAGCATGGGTTTGGGTATTGCCATACTTGTAGTTTTGTTAAGTATATTAATAAGTCGCTACTTTGCCCCGTCGGTATTTTAAGCATACCATTTGTTGTAATTATAACAACGGGGTTGATAAGCTTGAATAATGATAAGTTCGATCCATATTTCCATGTGTTTGTAACGTACATGATTATAGCAATAAACGACATTGGAATTAAACTATATTCTGGCGGAATTCACGATTCGGAAGGATTGGTTTGGATAAACATGCTGCTTTTTGTTGGCTTAGTACCTTGTTTTGCAATTTTGGCTACCTGTATAAAAACACTTAAGTTTACCGACCGTATATTACCCTTGTTATTTTTTATTGCGCTCATTACCGCTCACCTGTTTGCTTTTGAGAAGATAGGTTTGGGCAGATCTTATATACCACAAACATGAATTTAACCATCGGCTTTTCGCCCTGCCCTAACGATACTTTTATTTTTGATGCCCTTATCCACCATAAAATTGACACCGAAGGGTTGGATTTTGATGTATTTTATGACGATGTGGAAACCCTTAACCAAAAAGCGTTTCGCGGCGAGTTGGATATTACCAAACTAAGTTATCATGCTTTTGCCTACGCAGCTGATAAATATATCCTGCTGGATTCGGGCAGTGCGCTTGGCTTTGGTGTAGGGCCGTTACTGATCTCGAAAGCCGGATATTCCATTGCAGACTTGGAAAGGAACCAGGTACCATTCACCCCACACCCCAAACCAATTCAAATAGCTATCCCTGGTAAATATACTACAGCCAACTTTTTGTTAAGCCTGGCTTTCCCCGAAGCTACCAACAAACAGGAGCTGGTATTCTCGGATATCGAAAACGCTGTTATAGAGGGCCGTGCTGATGTAGGGCTTATCATCCATGAGAACCGCTTTACTTACCAGGACAAGGGCCTGCACAAGATCATCGACCTGGGTGATTACTGGGAAAAACGCACGGGCTGCGCCATCCCGCTTGGTGGCATTGTGGCTAACCGTAACTTGCCGGCGGACGTTCAGCAAAAGATCAACCGGGTTATCCGCCGGTCGATAGAGTTTGCTTTTGCTAACCCTAAATCGGGTCTCGATTACATCCGCAGCCATGCGCAGGAGATGAGTGAAGAGGTCATGTACAAGCACATAGACTTGTATGTAAACGAATTTTCTATCGACCTGGGTGTAGAGGGAAAAAAGGCCGTTCAGCTATTATTTGATACCGCGCTGGAGAAAGGCATTATCCCACAAGTCAGCGATAATTTATTTCTGAACGCATAAGGCTGCACAGGCTGTCGCCCGGCTACGCATAAAGTGCTGATTAAAAAACATGCGTTTAATCATCTTTGATTTCTGCACAAATACCCTCAACTTCGCAATCGCGATTAATAGGTGCGATCAAAAAACAACCTAAAATCGGTGAAAAACTTAAAATGGAATCATATTATATTAAAATAGCGCAGGAACTTGCTGTTGGCAGCAAACAAGTTAATGCCACTATTGCCTTGCTTGACGAAGGCGCCACCGTTCCCTTCATATCCCGTTACCGTAAAGAAGTTACCGGTAGTTTAGACGAGGTGCAGGTAGCCGCCATCCGCGACCGCGTGCTACAACTACGCGACCTGGATAAACGCCGCGAGGCCATCCTGAAGTCGCTTACCGAAATGGGCAAACTAACACCCGAACTGGAGAAGCAGATCAACGCCGCCGAAACCATGGTGATGCTGGAGGATATTTACCTGCCTTACCGCCCTAAACGTAAAACACGTGCTACCGCCGCCCGCGAAAAAGGCTTGCAGCCATTAGCAGATACCCTTTTGGCGCAAAAGAACATCGATACCGAATTGGAGGCCGGCAAATATATCGATGAAGAAAAAGGCGTAAAGAGCCTGGAAGAAGCACTGGCCGGTGCGCGGGATATCATTGCGGAGTTCATCAGTGAAAATGCCGAAGCGCGCGCCAAAATGCGTACTCTGTTTACCGAAAAGGGTGTATTTGAATCGAAGGTTGCACCGGGTAAAGAGCAGGAAGGTATCAAGTATAAAGATTATTTTGAGTGGACAGAGCCTGTAAAATCAGCGCCATCACACCGTATTCTGGCGATGCGCCGCGGCGAAAAGGAAGAGATCCTTTACCTGGACATTAAACCCACCGAAGAGGATGCCTTTAACTTGCTGGACAAGGAATTTGTTACCGCCCGCAACGCCGCTGCAGCCCAGGTTATTTTAGCCATTGGCGATGGTTATAAACGCTTACTTAAGCCTTCGATGGAAACAGAGATCCGCCTGTTCACTAAAAAGAAGGCCGACGAAGAAGCCATCCGGGTGTTTGCCGAGAATGCCCGCCAGTTATTATTAGGTGCACCGCTCAGGCAGAAACGGATGATGGCTATCGACCCAGGCTTCCGCACAGGCTGTAAACTGGTTATTTTGGATGAGCAGGGGCAGCTGTTAGAGAACACCGCCATTTACCCGCATACCGGCGCGGGCCAGGCCAAGGAAGCCGAAAAAACCGTTCAGTATTTGTTTGGACGTTACAAAATCGAAGCCATCGCGATAGGCAATGGCACAGCAGGCCGCGAAACAGAAGTATTTGTGCGCAACCTGAATTTACCAGGCGCGACTATCGTAATGGTAAATGAAAGCGGTGCGTCTATATATTCAGCTTCGGACGTGGCGCGTGAAGAGTTCCCGGATAAAGACATCACCGTAAGGGGCGCCGTTTCTATCGGCAGGCGCTTGATGGACCCGCTGGCGGAGCTGGTGAAGATTGACCCGAAATCTATCGGTGTAGGCCAGTACCAGCACGATGTAGACCAGAATAAATTGCAAACCTCGCTGGATGATACGGTGATCAGCTGCGTGAATGCCGTTGGAGTGGAGCTGAACACTGCTTCTAAACAGATCCTGGCCTATGTGTCGGGCTTGGGTCCGCAACTTGCACAGAACATTGTAGACTACCGCAACCAAAATGGCGCCTTTAAACGCCGCGACCAGTTGAAAAAGGTAGCCCGGCTGGGCGACAAGGCCTACGAGCAGGCAGCAGGTTTTTTACGCATCCGCGGAGCGCAAAACCCATTAGATACCAGCGCGGTACACCCCGAGCGTTATGCTCTGGTTGAGCAAATGGCCAAAGATTTGAAGTGCAGTGTGTTGGACTTGATGCAGGATAATAACCTGCGTAAATCTATCCCGCTGCAAAAATACATCTCCGATTCGGTAGGGTTACCTACCCTGAATGATATTGTTGCCGAGCTGGCCAAACCCGGCCGCGACCCGCGTGAACAGTTTGAGGCGTTTAGCTTTACCGATGGTGTTAATTCGGTAAATGATCTGAAGCCGGGCATGAAACTGCCCGGGATTGTAACCAACATTACCGCTTTCGGGGCATTTGTAGATATTGGCGTACACCAGGATGGATTGGTGCATTTAAGCCAGATAACCAACCGGTTCATTAAAGACCCTAACGAAGTGCTGAAGGTGCACCAAAAAGTAGAGGTTACCGTTACTGAAGTTGATGTGAACCGTAAACGGATCTCGCTATCGATGAAAGAAAACGAGAAGCGCGAACCGGCTACTGCTGCCAAACCCCGCGAGCAAAGGCCTGCGCAAAAGCCATTGAACCAAAAGCCAGCTAACAAACCTGCTCCCGAACCAGAGATGGATATGCTGAGCAAACTGGCCGCCCTGAAGAATAAGTTTAAATGATCATCTTAATCAATCGTGAGTAAATTTATTGGTAAAAAGGGTTTACAAAGGTTTACATATTGCAAGGTTTTTATACCATAAACGACTACAAGTCAAATGATTGCAAAATCAATGGGTTTACACTGTTAATGGTTTTTTTTAACCACTTTAAATGTTGCTTGTTTACCACATTTCGGGTTGTACAGGAACTGGTTCAGACCCGGGCAAAGCAGACTTTTGTTTGGGTTATTAAAACATGCGTTAGGCTCAAATAAATTATATATCTTTCGCTATATATAAAACCTACACGTGTTAGTTAAAACCTTTGGAAGTGCGGTATATGGTATCGAGGCGATTACCATAACAGTTGAAGTGAATATCGCCCCCGGCACCAAGTACTTTGTAGTTGGCCTGCCCGATGTGGCTATTAAAGAAAGCTATTTCCGTATCGAGTCGGCCCTAAAGAATTGCGGTTACCGCATGCCCCGCCAACAGGTGGTAGTTAATATGGCCCCTGCTGATATTAAAAAGGAAGGTTCATCCTACGATCTTACTATCGCCACAGGAGTTTTAGCCGCATCGGGGCAGATAGAATCTGAAGAACTGGACAAATACCTCATCATGGGCGAGTTATCTTTAGATGGCGGTTTGCAGCCTATTAAAGGAGCGTTACCCATAGCCATACAGGCCCGTAAAGAAAAATATAAGGGTTTTATACTGCCTAAGCAAAATGCCCGCGAAGCCGCAATAGTAAATGACCTGGATGTTTACGGCGTGGAGAACATTAAACAGGTAGCCGATTTTTTTAACGGTACAGCAAGTTTAGAGAAAGAGATTGTTGATACCCGAGAAGAATTTTACAATAGCCTCACTGCTTACGATAGCGACTTTAGTGAAGTACGGGGGCAGGAGAATATTAAACGTGCTTTGGAGATAGCCGCAGCAGGCGGCCACAACGTGATACTGATAGGCCCGCCAGGTGCAGGCAAAACCATGCTGGCCAGGCGGCTACCGTCCATTTTGCCACCCCTGAGTTTGTATGAATCTTTAGAAACCACCAAAATCCATTCGGTAGCCGGTAAGCTATCTACTGCCGATGCATTGGTCACCACAAGGCCGTTCCGGTCGCCGCACCATACCATTAGCGATGTTGCTTTAGTAGGCGGAGGTAGTAACCCACAACCGGGCGAGATCTCGCTGGCGCATAATGGTGTTTTATTTTTGGATGAGCTCCCGGAATTTAAACGATCGGCCTTAGAGGTAATGCGCCAACCCTTAGAGGAGCGCAAGGTAACTATATCGCGCGCAAAATTCACCGTTGACTATCCCAGCAGTTTTATGCTGATTGCCAGCATGAACCCTTGCCCCTGCGGTTACTACAATCATCCCGAAAAAGATTGCATTTGCCCGCCGGGAACAGTTCAAAAATACCTGAGTAAGATCTCGGGCCCATTGCTTGACCGTATCGACCTGCATGTTGAAGTTACGCCGGTAAACTTTTCAGAGCTTTCATCAGAACGGCTGGCCGAGAAAAGTGAGTTTATCCGCGACCGCGTGATCAAGGCGCGTGATATCCAGGCCGATCGTTTTGGCAATAAGCCCGATCTGCATGCCAACGCGCAGATGAGCCCCCAAATGGTGCGCGAGATCTGTAAGATAACTACGGCAGGGCAAAACTTACTGAAAAAAGCGATGGAGAAACTGGGGCTTTCGGCCCGTGCCTATGACCGGATCCTGAAAGTGGCCCGTACCATAGCCGACCTTGCCGGGAGTGAGGAGATCCTTTTAGAACACCTGGCCGAGGCGATCCATTTCCGCAGCCTGGACAGGGAAGGGTGGGCCGGTTGATAACTGATCCTTCAAAAACTTCCCCAAAACGTTACCTGGAACTGGATGCTTTACGGGGCTTTGCTGCGATGTTTGTAATGTTGTTTCACTACACGCAAGGCAAGGTGTCTACCAAATTCTTTGCTCTCGGCGTAACCGGGGTCGACTTGTTTTTCCTGATCAGCGGGTTTGTGATCTTCATGAGCATCAACCATGTGGCATCGGGCAGGGAGTTTGTGATCAATCGTGTGGCGCGCTTGTATCCTACCTATTGGGCTTGCGTAAGTATCACCTTTGGCGTAATGGTGTTTTTAAGAATGATCCATTTTAATGCTGTGCATGACAGCAACGCAGGCGTTGCCAACTACCTGGGCAACCTAACCATGTTCCAATATTACCTGCATATTAAAGACCTTGATGTGCCCTATTGGACAATGATCATCGAGATGCTTTTTTACCTCCTTATCCTTGCCCTCTATCAACTTAAATGGTTAAAGCACATTATTACCATAGGTTGCCTTTTTAACATACTGATATTAGTGAACTATGCGTTGGTTGTAAGGGTTGTCATCCCTAATTATAACGTTTATTTTCCGTTGGTGAACCACTTTGCCCTGTTCTTCGGCGGGATAGTCTTTTATAAAATAGCTACCCAAAGTATCAGCATACCAGCCGGATACAGCATGCTTGTTTTTTGCCTCATTACGCAAATTACAGTGTACAGGTTTGCAGGTTCGGACCCAGATCATATTTCACAATTACAATACTTTGGTGTATTGCTGCTATACTTTACGCTATTTGTGCTTTTTATAAATGAGAAGTTGCGGTTTATCATATCTGCACCGGCTGTTTTTTTGGGGAAGATATCTTTTGCGCTTTATCTGATCCACTCGTATATATTTAGGGGCGTAATCGGTTTTGCAGAAAAGCGGTTTCACCTGCCATTTTGGATAGCTACGTTACTAATTGCCATACCGGCTGCCATTTTACTGGCCTACCTGATAACTGCCTTCATAGAAAAGCCGTTGGGTAAAAAACTTAAGAGCATGCTTAATGCCTCGCTCAATACAAGACATCCCATTAAAAACTAAGTCCTTTAAACCGGATTGCATTGCTAATGCAACAGCAAAGTTGCGGTTGAAGTGCTAATTAAAAAATTTGCTTTTTTTAAAACTTCTTTTTATTTTCACACCTCTACAGCCAATGAATAATAAAGCAAAAAAGATCATCATTTTTGACGATGATGAGGACATCCTTTCTATCTGCAGTTATATCTTGGAGGAGCAAGGCTGGGAGGTATTTACTTTTACTGATTGCAATAACATTATCGAAAAAGTTTCGGGAATAGACCCTGTGGTTATCCTGATGGATAACTGGATACCTGACGCAGGGGGCATCATCGCAACGCAAAGTTTAAAGAAAGATGAGCATTGGAAACATATCCCGGTGATCTATTTCTCGGCTAACAGCGATATACAATTACTGGCAGACCACGCCGGTGCCGAAACTTACCTGGCCAAACCTTTCGATCTGGAAGAACTGGAACGAGTGATCAACACCGTACTGGTACACAATTAAAATAAAACTTTCTTTACAAAAAGAACGGCCCTCCTTGCAATAAGGAGGGCCGTTTTAATTTTGCCTTACATTGGGGGGCCACCCGGGCCACCGCCACCTGGGCCGCCGAAACCGTCGCCACCTGGCCTGCCACCACCATCACCTCTAAAGCCTCTTTCAGGAGCTGCAGGGGTTTTACCAGAGAATTTCTGTAATCGAAGGGTGAAAGTTAGGAGAGCGTAACGGCCAAGCCTGTTAACGTTAGTTTGGGTAACTATGCTACCGTTAGTGGTTGTAGAGAAGCCGGTGTTCTCGTTAAATAGATCGTAAGCGGCTAAACGTAAAGTACCACGGTGATCTTTTAAGAAACGGCGCTCCACATAAGCATTTAAAATGTTAGGGTTTTTGATCGGGATCGAATAACCGTAGTTAAGGGTTTTGGTGTAATCGTAGCTAAAAGTCCAGTCTTTCCAAAAATAGTTTTTACCGTTAACACCTAAGTTAAGGGCGCGAATATTTGTATTCTGATTGTACAGTGCGCCGTTTTGCGAGTTTACCGTTTTATTCAGGGCAAAGCTGGTGTTGATCTCGGCATCTACCACATCCGTTATATTGACTCTAAACCGTGCTTGTGGGGCTAAAGTAAATGTCTTGGCAATGTTCTTAAGAAGTGGCGATTCAACATTATTAGTGTTAACACTATCAGAGAAGCCTATATTGTTGGTATAGCCTACACCACTACCTAAAATCACGGTGTACTTACGTTCTGACCATGGTTTAGAGTAAAGTATGTTACCTGTAGCTGTGTAATAGCCGCTTGAATTAAGGTATCTTGTTAAGTTGGTATTTTGCAATTGTGCAAGGCTTGGGTTAGCCGCCAACGCTGCCGCCGAAAATCTTGAAGGATAGGTGGTAGTGCTTTGAACGATCTTGTTATCGGTTTGTGTAAACTGTGCGCGAATCAGGAAAATATTACCTGTCTGAAAGCTGAATGCATTGTATTGTAAAGACAAGTTGTTAGTAAACTCGGGTTTTAGATCAGGGTTACCCTGTACCGGGTATAACGCGTTAGAGAAATCAATAACCGGTTGTAACTGGTTAAAGGCTGGCTGGTTGCTGCTACCGTTATAATTTAAGCGGAACGACTGGCTCCTGGAAAAGTTATAATTGAATGATGCTGTCGGTATAATGTTAAAGGTTGAGATGCTGGTAGATAGGTTGGTTTTTAAGTTTACACCCGATAAAGTTGCCGGTTGTGCGCCAACGCCTAAAGTAAAGTTGTATTTCTTTTCAATCACCTTGTAATTTACCGCGAAACGGTTTGTGGTGAATGTATAATTATAATTGTTGCTCAACAAATCGTAACGGTGGTACCTATCAGGGTTTGATGTATAAAGCGTGTCGGTTTCTTTGTTACTTGTTGTAAAAGAATGATTTAGATCATATCTTAACTCCAAAAACGATACTTTGCCAATGGGCTCCAGGTAAGATACATTAGCTCCATAAGCAGTTGTACGGCTATCTGTAAATATCACCTGGTTAATTGGGGCGGTAGGTACACCTATTGTATAATTATATGTTGGGTTATCATACTGATAGTTTGGCGATGTACTGCCGCTAAAGCCTATGTTTAGATTACGCCTTGTGCCTTTAAATTTATGATTATAAAAGCCGGTAATGCCGTAATTGGGTGATGTAGTATTACTAAAAGAATTTGAGGTATAAGCCAGGTTAGTAGTTCCGCTACGGGTAGATGTAACATTATCAAAGCTGGTAACATCGGCGCCGCTATAAGTAAACGTTGGTGTAACTTTTAAATAGTTAAGCGTATCGGGTTTCCACTCCAGGTTAAAGTTAAAACGATGATTGATCGGATTATTTGTTTCCTGACTGATCTGGTTACTGGTACTCGGAGTAGAGAAGTTGTTGGTTTGTAAAGTAGTGGAATTGGTAAAGGTAGTGTTATCACTAAAGCTGTAGCTACCATATACAGATAGGGTTTTGCCCCATTGATCCCTGAAGTTTAAACCTAAGGAATGTGCATTAGTTATACCATTCGCATTTGTAGTTGAACCGGTTGACCCGCCACGCAGTGCATTACCACGGCCGCCGCCACCTCCACCACCACCAAAACCGCCGCCACCTGCAGCACCACCCGTTGCCGAGCCAAAGCTAAATGTGTTAACGTTGGTATTGTTTAGGCTTCCTAATACAGAGATTTGCTGATCACCTTTGAATTTAAAAAAGTTCACCAAACCCAAATAACGGTTATCATTGGTTACGCCCGGGTTTTTTGATAACAAGTCGCTTCCGTCGCCGGCAGTTGCCTGGCCAAAGTAGCCGTAATTTTTATCCTTACGGATAGTGAAGTTTAATATTTTGTTAGGCTCGCCGGTGCGTACGCCAGTTAATGCGGCCTGATCGCCGTAATCATCAACAACCTGTACACTCTCGATAACATCGGCAGGCAGGTTTTTTGTGGCGCTTAATACATCGCCGCCAAAAAAGTCTTTTCCGTTTACCCTTACTTTAGTAACAGCCTTGCCTTGCGCCGTTATCGAACCATCTTTAGCTACATCAAGCCCCGGGATCTTTTTCAGCACATCCTCAATAGGTGCATTTTCGCGCACCTTGTAAGCTGCAACACTATATTGTACTGTATCTTCCTTAAAAACTACCGGGTTAACGCCAACAATAGTTACTGTGGCCAACTGGCGGGTATCGGATTTTAAAGTGATAACAGGCAAGGTAACCGGTGTTGTGGCTGCATCTAAAGTATAATGTTTAATGATAGCCTGATAGCCAATAGAAGTAATAGCCAGGTTTATTTTAGTACCCTTTACAGCCGGGAAGGCGAATTTACCGTTCACATCCGCAATGGTGATCACGCTATCGCCTTTTTCAGATGTCAGCTTAATATTACTACCCGGGAGGGATAGCTTAGTGGTATCCAAAATAGTACCCTGAACAACGCGCGTTTGCGCATTGGTTTGCAGCACGCTAAATGATACAAGGGTTAAAAGTAAAATTAAATATTTCATGTGTTATTTTAAGGGTATTCAGACTGTTATGCACACACAGTACACATTTATTGTGCAAATGTTCACTTTAAAAATTTCAAATATTTAAAAATCATATTATTGTTACATATTATAATAGATAAGCCATGCGATTGTTACATAACATAAAAAAGTATGCCCCGCAAAGCAGGGCATATCTATTATTAAATAAAGAGCTTGTCGGCATTTTACTACAGCCTGTTAGTTAGATAGATGCAGTGCGGCAGCTACCTGGCTATAATTTTTAAGGTTGAGGTTAGGATTGGTAAAACCCAGGTTAGTTAAAGATGTACCAGGTATTACCACCACTTTAAAATCTAACCCTGCGCCATTAAAGTTAGCTTTAATATTTATATAGCCAACACCGAAGGATGAAAGTGTTAAACTCCGGTCGTTTTCTGTATATGGCAAGGCGTAATAGGCCGAAGTGGTGCCCGTTGCCCGGAAGTAGACCAAAACAATGCCCTGGTTAACTATCGCCTGTGTGATTGCCGGCACATTAAAAGTGTTAAAGCCAGTTAAAACCACACTCCGGTTGCTCAGTAAAAAACTTTGCACAATTGCCGATTCGCCGTCCTTACCGGCCGCGCCAGTTGCGCCCGTAGCGCCGGTTGCACCTGTAGCTCCGGTAGCACCCGTGGCTCCGGTTGCACCTGTAGCGCCATCTGCACCATTGGTTCCATTAGTACCGTCTTTACCATTTGTTCCGTTTGCACCTGCAGGACCGGTTGCGCCTGTAGCACCCGTTGCCCCGGTGGCTCCGGTGGCACCTTGCGGGCCCTGTGCGCCAGTTGCACCAGTTGCCCCGGTTGCTCCTGCATCACCTTTGGCGCCTGTTGCTCCAGTAGCTCCTTCAGGTCCGGGATCGCCTTTTTTTCCACAAGATGTGATCGTTATCGCGCAGATAAGTAAGAATGCAAGTGAAAGTCTAAATTTTATCATGATGGTTTTATAAGTAAGTTGGTGCTTGTACGGTAGCAATTGTATTTGGTTACGAAAATTAACTTAAATGGAATATAATTTCTTTGTTACAATTGATTATTGAAAAATAAGGTTTTCAGAGTTATCGTTGATGGTTTTTAGGAATACACAACTTTTGCAAGAATGCTTTCGTTAAACAATAAAAAACGTTAACCTATGGATAATATCAGCACATCTTTGCATAGTAAAGTGCACAATTGGATAGATGCGATTGGCTTCCGGCTCAACACATCACAAACAAATGATAAAAGTATGGTTACTACCCGCCATTATTTTTTTGCAACCTTTAACTTCTTTGAACGCTTTAAAAAAAATGAGCCGCAACATTCAAAGTTTTTATGCTTCGATGTATATGGTGAAAAGGTAAATGTAAAATCGTTGCTTGATTTGCAAACTGCATTTTTTGAAAACATCAGTCAGTTAAAATAGATTTAACTACTCCTCTAAAATAAAAAAGGCCTTCCGGTTATACGGAAGGCCTTTAACGCTTAAGCGCAGTTGATTAGTAATTAAACTCGTGATTCAAATCGTCGGTTAAACGGCCGGGGGCGCCCGCGCCAACGTTAACGATTGGCCTTGTTGGGTTTAACGCTTCTTTGATACGTAAACGCAAATCGGCATAGTGTGCAGCGGTTAATGCGTCGCCACCTTTTGGCAAGCTTGTGCTGATCTTGGTCAGCTCGGCACGCACCATTGGGCGGATATCTGACAAAGCGATATTGATAGGCGTTAGGCCAGAATTTGCTAGTTGGGCTGCTGTTGCACCCGGGAAGCTTGGGCTTGCATCAGTATTGAGCAAATTCTTCAAGTTATCGATATAACCGCGTTGCAGGTTACGTTTAAATTGGTCTGGTTTACCTGCGCCAAATACACCGCCGCGTAAATCGGTAAATAGTTCGGCAACTGTATAGGCCTTGGCACCATTCTTAGCTTCGTTATCAAACATACGCGCCATTCTGGATGCATTAACTAGGTTGCTTAATGAGTTAACCTGCACCGCTTTAATACGGTTAATCACTACACCATTATCAAAACGGCTTAATTCAGCATTGTTAATTAGCCAGTAGGGTGTTGTGAATACTTGTTTATTTAAAAAGTCAATCGCATCGTGCTGCAGGCTTTTGTTTACAAAGCCGTAAACAGGGCCTGTTTGATCGTAAGTTTTAAAATTCTCGTTCATACCACCAACGTTCATGGTAACGTGGCCTATGTAACGGTTATACTGGCCAATAACTTCGTTGTAAAGCGTTTGTACGTCATCAAAATCTTCGCCTTTTTGGTAGCTCCATTTCTCCAGGTTTGGCAATATCCTTTTTAAGTTAGCTATACCATACATACTGGCCTTCATGGCATTGTCACCCAGATCTTCATTTTGCAAACGCGGGTCGATAGATGTGCCCTGGCGGCCATAATAGTATAACGGGTTGCCGGCGTTCTTTTTAGTCCAAACGTCTAACATTTCCTTTTCCTGTTTAGCTGTTTTGTTACCCGGGAAGTAAGAGTATCCCCATTTGATGGCCCATTTATCATACTCGCCAATTTGCGGGTAAAGGTTAGTAACGCCGTCGCCGGGTTGTGCGATATAGTTAAAACGCGCGTAATCCATAATAGATGGCGCGGTACCATGTGTTGCAGTAAAGGTTTTTGAACGTAATGAATCAACCTTGTAAGCGTAGCTTGAACCAAAGTTGTGCGGTAAGCCTAAAGTGTGGCCAATTTCATGCGATGATACAAAGCGGATCAATTCGCCCATTTGCTCATCAGAGAATTGCGCCATACGCACTTTAGGGTTAATAGCTGCAGTTTGAATAAAGTACCAGTTGTGCAGCAAACTCATTACATTATGATACCAGCCAACATGGCTTTCCAGTATCTCGCCCGTACGCGGATCCGATATATGCGGGCCATAGGCATTTTGCACGTCAGACGCAAAGTATCTTACCACACTGTAACGCGCATCTTCTGTACTAAACTCCGGATCTTCCTTTGCGGTTGGGGCAACTTTACCAACAATAGCGTTTTTAAAACCAGCGGCTTCAAAACCTTTGTTCCAATCGTTAATACCTGCAATCAGATATGGTACCCATTTTTTGGGAGTGGCCGGGTCTACGTAGTAAACAATTTGTTTTTTCGGCTCAACTAATTCGCCACGAGCGTAAGCCGCTTCATCTTTAGGCTCCAGTTTCCAGCGATGTATGTATGCGGTTACCTCTGCTTTTTGAGCGCCAGTACCGTAATCCGTTTGCCCCTGTCCAAAGAAACCAACACGTTGGTCCATTAAACGCGCCTTCATGGGCGTTTTAGGCAATAACAGCATCGATGTATTTAACTCGAATGTTAGTGAACCATTAGTATTGTCGGTTGGCGACTCGGTTGAACGGAAGGTTTTAAGGGTGCGTGTTTCGATATTGATCGGAAAACTCCTGATGGTATCTATGTAAGAACGGGTGGCATCTAATGCCGTAACCTTATAAAGTTTTTTAATGTTATCAGGCAGGCTGATAGCGGCCACATCGCCATTATACATATCGGTAACATCAACCAAAACACCTGTGGTATCTTTGTTGTAGGCTTTAATATCAAACGAGGCCAGTACTGCATCAAGGTTTGAATTCTTTACAGACTGATACATGTCGCTGGTACTATCAGCACGTACCGAATAACTTGGCACACGAACAAACACCTGCTTATCATGGCGTTCCCATTTCCAAACCTGATCGTTCACTTCTTCGCCGCCATATTGCTGGCCGAAAGACTTTAAGCCGGTTGGTGTTTTCACAAAACGGGTTATCACCAGCATTTCGCGGTTTAACAAGCTGTCCGGGATCTCAAAATAATACTTACCGTCCACTTTGTAAGTGTTAAAAAGGCCGTTATCGCCTTTTACCTTGCCTACCAGGTCGCTAAATTTTTTGATACCTTCTTTTTTTGCCGGCCCGCCTACGGTTGCGGTTGCGGTAGTACCACCGGGGGTGTTGGTGGTTTTAAGGGTAACGGTTTGGGTGGCCTGCTTTTTAGTAGCGCATGCACTTGCAAAAACAGCAAGTGAAACAGCAGCTACACGCAAGTAGGCACTTACGCGTAAAGATGTGTTCATTGATTATAGTTAATAGTTTAAAATAATGTTGTAAAGGCTAAAAATATATAATAATTGCGGCTTTTTAAAACGTGCATGGGTTTGTTACAAATATGCTTAAACCATAGCGCTATATACGTCGTTTCAGGGTGAGTACTACTTTATCATATCGGTTATCATGATAGATCTCTAATAGAAGAGCGCGCTCATCTTTCGATTTAAAAATAGCGTCTACTTCTTCTATCCCTATTTGTGAAACGGGCTTTAAGTTAATGGATACGATCTCATCATCTTTTTCTAATCCGATCTCGGCAGCGGGCGATCCAGGCGAAACACGGCTGACGATTAAATGCTGGTAATTTTCGCCACCAGCGTAATATTCCATTCCGCTCATATCAAACTCGTACGGGGTTTTATAAACGGAGTTGGGCTTTACATACATTACACTGTTTGTATAATCAAACACCACATGAAACCGTTTTAAGATCCCGATGCCCAGATTTCCGTCGCGCAACACGGCAAATCCCCGCTTTTCGTAGTCAACATCCGGAAACGAGGTGATCACCTTTTTAACCCTATATTTACCAATATTAATCTCTTCTATCCGACTGATATAGCCGGATATAGGCCCGTTAAGCGCCACCCCTAAATTTGCAGCTATAAACTTTGGCGGCAACCCGTTTTTAGCAATCAGATTTTCTAACGAGAGCGGGTGCCCGGCACCTAAATCTATAATAAGTTTGTTCTTCATTTTTTTGCCGCCGGGGAAAGTAATTGAAGTTTCCATATAAGGTTTCCTGTCTTCAATAGTGATAGGCACTTTATACATGTTACCCGTTTTCTTCAGGTCCTGAGGCTTACAAACGGTTATGGTACTATCCTCAAAATTAACCCTTACGGCAAAGGCTGCAAAAAAATCGTACCCCAAAAGCCCGTGAATAGGCATGCCTACAAAACCGGAAAGATTGAAGTAATCCTGATTTAAAATTGCCGCGCCAACTCCAACGCTATTAATTCCGGGGATATGTATGTTCAATTCCGGCGTTACTAAAGCCTCATAGTCGTCTCCCTCGGCAAGGCCGCTTAATTTGATGGTGCGCCTGTTAGGCATCGGGATAGAGTCGGTTAGGTGCGGATCAGTAATGATCATGATCCCTACACCGGTATCTAAAA
Source organism: Mucilaginibacter glaciei (assembly GCF_014773245.1). Classification (GTDB taxonomy): domain Bacteria; phylum Bacteroidota; class Bacteroidia; order Sphingobacteriales; family Sphingobacteriaceae; genus Mucilaginibacter; species Mucilaginibacter glaciei. Next base: position 347,654 of record NZ_JACWMX010000004.1, read on the forward strand.
TAAAATTGAACGGCCCTTTATCGTTGATGGTCAGTTTAATCACGACCATATTGCGCACCAGCCGAAACGGGATAGTTACACTTTTATGGGCATTATTAATTTCGAAGTGCTGCGCAGACGACGACAAAGCTATGCCACATAATATGGTGGCAAGCCAAATATGTTTGGATTTAAAATATTGCTGAAGTGCTAACAACAGGTGTTAATTGGTAGCTAAAATTAACAATATTATACAACAAAAAGCCTTTTGAAGTTTAGTAAAAAACCTGTCGGACAGACAGTTGCATCAAGCATGTTGATTTTAACCGTCTTTATCGTCACATTTGAGGTTACCCTTTAGTTCGGGGTTTTGTGCCGGGAGCGTGGTAACTGTACGTTCCACCTCTGTTTGATGTACGTGTACGGCATATTCTGCAGGCTCAATGTGGCTGCCAATCGCTTCTGCATATACTTGGGTAAACTCCGCACCTATATATAATATGGCCGCTGTATAATAAATCCAAACCAAAATTACGATAAGGGAACCAGCAGCACCATAAGCCGAGCTTTTGGCCATGTATTGAATATAAAGGCCTATTACAAACTGGCCCAGCATAAACATAATTGCAGTAAATAATGCGCCCGAGCGAACGTCCTTCCACTTTATCTTAACATCAGGTAAAAACTTGAAGATAATGCCAAATAAAGTAGATATAATGATTAGCGTAATACCCAGGTTTACACCTTTTAAAACCAGACCTGTTACAGCAGGTAAAAAATGTTGTATCTGGTTACTTAACGCGGTCATTAAAAAATTAACAACCAATGCTGCCATTAACAAAAAGCCAAGGCTAATGATCAATGAAAATGATAAAAAGCGGTTTTGAAGCATTTTTACCCAGCCACGTTTAGGTTTGGCTTTAACCCGCCAAATAGTGTTAAGGGAATCTTGTATCTCTATGAATATACTGCTTGCACCTAATAATAGGGTAACAACACCAATTATCACGGCCATAGTTGTTTTGCCGGATAACTCAAGATTTTTAAGCATTTCCTGTATCTGTGCAGCTGCCGACGAGCCTACATAACTTGCAATTTGCGGATAAAGCCTGTTTGTTGCTGCTTCGTGCCCGAAAAACAGTCCGGCAAGCGATATAACCAATATAATAAGTGGTGCCAGCGAAAACACCGTATAATACGCTAATGACGCACTTAGCTTTAGCCCATTATCGTCACTAAAGCCGGTAAAAGTTGCAATTATTACCTTCCATAATTGCTTTAAATATTTTTTGTCGAATAATTTCATTTTAAAATCCTGGTATAATTATCAATATCTTTAACCTAAACACCATAGTATGAAAATTGTCACGCGTACATTACCTTTTTTTACACTATTCTTGTTGGTTTTATTACTAAGCAATTTTAGTGCCTTAGCTCAAAAAACAACTATTTGGGTGGTGAGACATGCAGAAAAGGCGGCTGCCGCTCCTGGTGTCGAAAACCTCGATCCAAGTCTTTCTGAAGACGGACAAACCCGCGCGATAGATCTTGCTAAAGAGCTTAAACACGATAATATCAAAACGATTTATGCAACTAACACCAAACGCAGCGGCCAAACTGCCAGGCCCTTAGCTGTGCAAGCCCGCATTTTACCAAAAGTTTATACAGATAGTATTAAGGCGTTCGCCAAAACGTTGCTTATCAATTTTAGGGGTACCAAAGTTTTAGTGGTAGCACATTCAAATACAGTAATGCCGCTAATAGAGGCTTTGGGTGCCGATAGGCCGCTGGAGGCTTTGTCTGAAGAAGATTTTGATATGCTATTTAAAGTGACCATTAAAGACAACGGTAAGGTTGACCTGGAAGTATTATACTACGGCAGCCTGCACCACACCAGCGAATTGCCTGAAAAGTTCCAGCCCACACGGTTAGACTTTAAGCCCTTTACGGGCACAGCCACACATTTTTAATGATTAGATACTACCAAAAGATCAAGGTCTTTGCATGGGATGTTAAAACGTTCGCCCATGTGTTTGTTAGTTAAGTGGCCGTTGTAGATATACACGGCTTTGCGGATGCCCGCCTTTTGCCAGATCACATTTTTTAAGCCGCCCATTTCGCCAATGTCCAGCAGTATCGGTGCAAAGATATTGGTAAGTGCATAGGTTGCGGTACGCGCCACGCGCGAAGCAATATTAGGCACACAGTAATGGATCACATCGTATTTGCGAAAAACCGGATGTGTGTGATTAGTAACTTCGGATGTTTCAAAGCAACCACCCTGGTCTATGCTCACATCAATAATAACCGAGTTCGGTTTCATCTTACTTACAGTAGTCTCTGAAACAATTTGTGGGCTTCGGCCATCGTCTGCCCTCATGGCACCTATGGCTACGTCGCAGGTAGTGATTGCCTTTTCTAACACGATGGGCTGCACTACCGATGTAAATACACGAGTGCCGATATTATTTTGCAGGCGGCGCAATTTGTAAATAGAGGGATCAAAAACCTTTACCTCGGCCCCTAAAGATATGGCAGTACGCGCCGCATATTCGCCCACTGTGCCTGCACCTAATATGACAATTTCTGTTGGTGGCACGCCGGTTATGCCGCCCAGCATCAAGCCTTTGCCTTCAAAAATGTTGCTCAGGTATTCTGCCGCTATCAGTATCGATGTGGCACCCACAATTTCGCTCATGGCGCGCACAACAGTCAATGAGCCGCCTTCGTCTTCCAGGTTCTCAAAACAAAGTGCCGTGATCTTTTTATTAAGTAAAGCGTGCAGGCACTCGGCCTTTAAGGTTGACACTTGCAGGGCCGAAATGAGTAACTGCCCGGGTTTCATCATCGCAATCTCGTCCATAGTAGGGGGCGCTATTTTAATGATGATATCGGCTTCGTAAACACGTTTGGTATCATAAACTATCTGTGCGCCCTGTTCGCTATAGTTATTGTCAGAAAAGTTGGCGGCCTGCCCGGCGTTGCTCTCCAGCATTACTTCGTGGCCGTTGTTAACCAGCAACGCTACAGAAAGGGGCGTTAACGGAATGCGGTTCTCCTGGAATGACACCTCTTTCGGTATCCCTATATAAAGTTTATTTTTCTTACTCTTTACTTCCAGCATTGATTCCTGGGGTTGCATCATTGCCTGTTTGGCAACGTCAGAAAACCCGCTATATTTCCCTGCGCTCATGTTATATCTATTTTCCGGATGATGAAGTTAAGAAAAAAACGGCTGTTGAAGCTCAAATGTTTTCAACAGTTATCTGCCGGGTGGTATCATCCAAAATTTCGATGCGAATGCCGGTGTATGTGTCGGGTATGAGCCCTGCTATTTTTTCGGGCCACTCAATAAAGCAATAATTGCCACTGTCAAAATATTCTTCGTAACCTAAATCGAGTGCTTCCGTCTGGTTGCTTAACCTGTAAAAGTCGAAATGAAAAACAGGGCCTTTATCGCTTTTATATTCATTCACGATTGAGAATGTAGGGCTGGTAACCGAGTCATTTACGCCTAACTGCGCGCACATGGTTTTAATTAGGGTGGTTTTACCTGCGCCCATTTCACCGTAAAATAACAGGATGCGGTTAGTCCTCGCGAATTCAAGGATGCTGGTAGCCGCGCCGGGAAGGTCTGCGGGTGATGAGGTGATGATATCCATGATACTTTTTAAAGCGTTATGGCGAGGTACGAAGCAATCTCCCGACAAGCATATCTGATATGGACAGCTTTGAGAGTGCTTAATACCTCGCAATGACGCGCTGATTTATATAATCAAAGATCTTATTTAGGCCCGTAAGTTACAATTGGGATGATCATTTCTTCTAACGAGATACCGCCGTGCTGAAAGGTCTCATTATAGAAATTCACAAAATGATTGTAGTTATTAGGGTATACAAAATAGCTGTCGCCCTTTGCAAATACAAAGCTGCTACTTACGTGCAGTTTTGGTAGCATAGCATCATGCGGGTTACGTACGTGAAATACCTCCTTAGCATTATAATTTAAGTTTTTACCTTGCTTGTAACGCAGGTTGGTATTTGTGTTACGGTCCCCAATGATCTTGCTGGGGTTTTTCACCCGGATAGTACCGTGATCTGTAGTGATAATAACCCTTGCTTGTTTAGACGCAAGAAACTTAAGCAGCTCAAACAACGGCGAGTGCTCAAACCAAGAGAGGGTTAATGAGCGGTATGCTGCATCATCGCTGGCCAGTTCACGTATCATTTGCATATCTGTACGGGCATGGCTCAGCATATCAACAAAGTTGTAAACCACCACATTTAGATCGTTACCCATTAGGTTATTTACAGATTCGTTTAGCGCGCGGCCCTCGTCAATATTTAATATTTTATGGTAAGAATGCTTAATATCCTTACGTAAAACACGCTTTAACTGGTCGGTCACAAAATCCGACTCATGAAGATTTTTCCCGCCCTCATCCTCGTCATTTTGCCACATTTGCGGATAGCGCCTTTCCATTTCAAGCGGCATCAGGCCAGAGAATATGGAGTTACGTGCATATTGCGTTGCTGTTGGCAAAATACTGTAATAGGTATCTTCTTCCTCTAACCTAAAGTACTCTGATATGATGGGGTTTATGATTTTGAACTGATCATACCTCAGGTTATCTATCAGTATAAAAAAAACCGGGCCATTGCCATCCAGCTTGGGGAACACCTTCTTTTTAAACAACTGTGGCGAGCTTGTAGGGCCATTCTCCGGGTCTTTTATCCAACCCAGGTAGTTACGCTCGACAAACTTGCAAAACTGCACGTTCGCTTCGGCCTTTTGCATGGTTAATATCTCGTGCATACCGCTGTCCTGCAAGGTTTCCAGCTCCAGCTCCCAGTAAATTAATTTCTTGTAAACATCTACCCACTCCTGATAGCTTAAATTATCATTAAGGCTCATCCCCAGGTTGCGAAAATCCTGCTGATAAGCCATGGTTGTTTTAGCACCTACCAGTTTCTTATTCTCGGTAAGTTTTTTAATGGTCAGTAATATCTGTTTGGGATGTACCGGTTTAATCAGGTAGTCGTCAATTTTAGATCCGATAGCATCCTCCATTAAATATTCTTCCTCATTTTTGGTAATGAGTACAATGGGCACATCGTTATTTATATTTTTTATTTGCTGCAATGTTTCCAGCCCGGTAAGGCCCGGCATGTTCTCGTCTAAAAACACCAGGTCGAAATAACCCTTTTTAAATTCCTCGACAGCATCGGTACCATTGGTTACGGTTGTGACTTTGTAGCCCTTTTCACTTAAGAACAGTATATGTGGTTTAAGCAGATCAATTTCGTCGTCGGCCCATAATATTGTGGTATCCTGCATAATATATTTAATTTTACCCCCTTATAACCTTAAGGCAGTATATTTTGTTGTAAACATATACAAAGGTTTAACATATATTAACATTAACAGGGTGCTTGTTTTGTCATAATTCAACACTTTTGCATACTCGAAAGCTACTTTGAACAAAAAGAAAATAATAAACGACCCGGTATATGGGTTCATCAGCATCCCGTCGGAGCTGGTGTTTGACCTGATAGAGCACCCGTATTTTCAGCGCCTGCGTTATATTAAGCAATTGGGGATGACACACCTGGTGTACCCGGGGGCGTTGCATACCCGTTTTCATCATGCCTTAGGGGCAATGCACCTGATGGGCACAGCAGTAGAAACACTTTGCAATAAAGGTGTTGATATCACTCCGGAAGAGAAAGAAGGATTAACTATTGCCATTTTATTGCATGATGTTGGCCACGGGCCGTTCTCGCACGCGTTGGAACAAACCATAGTTGAAGAAATAGATCATGAGGATATTTCTATCCTCTTGATGGATAAACTGAACGAAGAATTTGGCGGAAGGTTAACTACAGCCATTAGTATATTTAAAGGCACACACCCTAAAAACTACCTGCATCAACTGGTATCAAGCCAACTGGATATGGACCGCATGGACTACCTGAACCGGGATAGTTTTTTTACCGGCGTATCTGAAGGGGTGATCAGTTCTGACCGGATCATTAAGATGCTTAACGTAAAGGATAACGCCATAGCTGTAGAGGAAAAGGGGATCTATTCGATAGAGAAATTCCTGATATCGCGCAGGCTGATGTACTGGCAGGTGTATCTTCATAAAACCGTTATCGCTGCCGAGCAGCTTTTATGCAAGATTTTTAAACGCAGCCGCGAGCTGGCTTTGACAGGCAGCAAATTCCCGGTTACGCCGGCCCTTGCTTACTTTTTAGAAAATGTAATTGGTAAAGCCGAGTTTATGAGCAATAGTAAACACCTGGATACCTTTGCGTTGCTGGATGATACCGATGTGATGGCCGCGGTTAAAATATGGGCTGATGCAGACGACTTTGTTTTGAAGACCCTTTGCCACAACCTCATCAACCGGAAACTTTTTCATGTAGATATCACTGCAGAAAGGCCTGATGACGAGATGGTGAAAAATTTAAGGGCTAACGCCATGAAAAAATATAAAATAACTGCCCACGAAGCCGAATACTTTGTGTTTACCGATAGCATCCGTAACAACGCTTATAATAAAGGCGATGGTAATATCCATATATTAATGAAGAACGGTAGCATAAAAGATATCACGCTGGCCAGCGACAATTCGAACCTGGAGGCTTTATCTAAAACGGTAAAAAAACATATACTTTGTTACAGCAAAGAACTGTTATAGGTTGTTTGGTATTGAATAAAAACAAGTACAGTCTTGAAGGGTATTAAATTACATATAAATTACCTGCCATTCACCATTAATTAATGATTTGTTGCTATGGTTTTAACATTTAAATTTGTACGATGCAATTTACCGCAAAGGATATAGCCTTAATGCTTAAAGGTACAGTAGAAGGCAACCCGCTTGCGGAGGTTAGCCATTTAGCCAAGATAGAAGAAGCACAGGCGGGTTCGTTGTCATTTCTAGCTAACCCTAAATATGAACAGTACTTATATGTTACCAACGCCTCTATCGTAATTATTAATAACGACCAGCAATTAGCCGCGCCTGTAAAATCGACACTGATCCGTGTGGAGAACGCCTACAGCGCGTTTACCATTTTATTAGAAGCTTACAATACCTTTAAGCTGCAAAAAGAGGGCATCGAACAGCCATCATTTGTACATGAATCAGCAACAGTTGGCAGCAACGCATACATAGGCGCTTTTGCCTACATTAGCCAGGACGTAAAAATTGGTAATAACTGCAAAATATATCCAAACTGCTATATCGCCGGTAATGTAAAGTTGGGCGATAATGTTACCTTGTTCCCTGGTGTAGTTATTTACTTTGATTGTGTGATAGGCAGTAATGTAATCATACATTCGGGCGCGGTTATTGGCAGCGATGGTTTTGGGTTTGCCCCCAACCCCGATGGAACTTATAATAAAATTGCACAGATAGGCAATGTAATTATTGAGGACGATGTTGAGGTAGGATCTAACGCCACGATAGACCGGGCCACAATGGGGTCAACCATTATTCGCAAAGGTGTCAAAATTGATAATTTAGTGCAAATAGCTCATAACGTTGAGGTAGGTGCAAATACTGTCATTGCTGCACAAACAGGGATTGCCGGCAGCAGCAAATTGGGCGAAAATGTTATGTTGGGCGGGCAGGTTGGCGTGGTTGGACATATTACATTAGCTAAGGGCACACAAGTGCAGGCACAGGCAGGCGTTAGCCGCTCAATAGTCGAAGAAGGAAAAAGGTGGGCCGGCTCCCCGGCCATAGGTTATACTGCCGATATGAGGTCGAACGTAATAGTAAGCCATCTGCCTGAATTGGAACGGAGAGTAAGAGAGTTAGAAACCATCATAAAAGAATTGAAAAAAGATGTTCAATAGTTCAATGCTCATTGGTTCAATAGTTCGTTAATTTGAATAATTGAGTGTTACCAATGAACTTTTAAACTAGTGAACCAATGAACTGCATACAATGAATGTAAAACAAAGAACTATTAAGGCACCTGTAACTATTTCTGGTACAGGCTTGCACACAGGCGAAAAAGTCACGATGACGTTTAACCCTGCTGCAGAGAAACACGGCTACAAATTTCGCCGTATAGATTTGCCCGGTCAGCCCGTAATCGATGCTGATTGTGATAATGTGACCGATACGTCAAGGGGTACTACACTCACCCAAAATGGCGCCAGCGTAAGCACTGTTGAACATGTGTTAGCCGCTTTAGTTGGTTTGGAGATAGATAATGTGCTGATAGATATGGACGGGCCCGAAACCCCCATAATGGATGGCAGTTCTATCCAGTTTATTGATGCCATTGAAGCAATAGGGTTTACCGAACAGGATGCCGATAGGGAATATTATCACATCCCGTACAACATTCATTACTCTGAGCCCGATCGTAAGGTTGACATGGTTGCTATGCCGTTAGATGACGACTACCGCTTTACCTGCATGGTGGATTATAACTCACAGGTTTTGGGCAGCCAGCATTCCACCATATCCAGCATTAGTGAATTTAAAAAAGAGATCGCGTCAAGCCGTACGTTTTGCTTTCTGCATGAGTTGGAGGCTTTATTAAAGCACGACCTAATCAAAGGCGGCGACCTGAACAACGCGATTGTTGTAGTTGACAAAAAGGTTGACGAAGAAGAATTAGCTCATCTGGCTAAACTATTCAATCGTAAAGATATCAGCGTAGCACCGCAAGGCATCCTTAACAATATTGAATTAAGGCACCAGAACGAGCCCGCCCGGCATAAATTATTGGATATGATAGGCGACCTTGCCCTGGTAGGCGTGCCGCTTAAAGGCCATATTATGGCGGCAAGGCCGGGCCACGCGGCAAACGTTGCGTTTGCAAAAAAAATAAAAGCACTGATCAAAAAAGAGCGCGGCCGTAAACATGTAAAGGTATATGACCCCAACATGAAACCGGTTTATGATACCGTTCAGATTATGAATATATTGCCGCACCGCCCGCCAATGTTGTTGATAGACAAAATATTGGAGTTAAGCAAAACCCATGTGGTGGGCTTAAAGGCTGTTACCATGAACGAACCTTTCTTTGTAGGCCACTTCCCAGGGGCACCCGTTATGCCGGGAGTATTACAGATAGAGGCCATGGCACAAACTGGCGGCATTTTGGTACTCAACACCGTGCCCGATCCTGAAAACTGGTTAACCTTATTCCTGAAAATAGAAAATGCGCGCTTTAAAGACAAGGTTTTGCCAGGCGATACGTTAATATTCCGTTGTGACCTTATTGCCCCTATCCGCCGTGGTATAGCGCAGATGAAAGGTATTGGTATGGTTGGAGAAAAAATTGTTGTTGAGGCCGAGTTAATGGCACAAATAGTTAAATACAAATAAAATATGATACAGCCGTTAGCATACATCCATCCGCAGGCCCGGATAGCCGATAACGTGGTTATCGAACCCTTCGTTACTATCCACAAGGATGTTGAAATTGGCGAAGGCACCTGGGTGGGTTCCAACTCGGTAATAATGGATGGCGCACGTATCGGCAAAAATTGCCGTATTTTCCCCGGCGCGGTGGTATCAGCCCCGCCACAGGATTTGAAATACAAAGGCGAACCAAGTACCGTTACAGTAGGCGATAATACGGTTATCCGCGAATGTGTTACCCTAAACCGCGGTACCGCTTTAGACAAAAACACCACCACCATAGGCAGTAATTGCTTGCTGATGGCTTATGTGCACGTAGCGCATGATTGTGTTATTGGCGATAATGTGATCATTGCAAACGGCGTACAGTTAGCAGGTCACATCAACGTTTACGATTATGCTTTTATAGGCGGTACGTCTGCCGTGCACCAGTTTGTCGAGATCGGTGCGCACAGCATGATCTCTGGCGGGTCGTTAGTGCGTAAAGATGTACCTCCCTTTACTAAGGCCGGCCGCGAGCCGTTGAGCTACATCGGTATCAACTCGGTAGGTTTACGACGCAGGGGATATTCGGCTACTACCATTAATGAGATCCAGGAGATCTACCGGATTATCTTCCTGAAAAAATATAACATGACCAAAGCCTTGGATATTATAGAGGCCGAATTTAATCCAACTGTTGAACGCGACGAGATCATCAACTTTGTGCAAAATTCGCAGCGGGGTATCATGAAGGGTTTCGGCAGCAGCTAATGCAAATTACGCTTGATAATATTGGCCGGCGTTTTAACCGGGAATGGATCTTCAAGGGGATAACCTATACCTTTAATCAACATGGTAGCTATGCCATTCTTGGGCCTAACGGCTCAGGTAAGTCAACTCTGTTGCAGGTTTTAAACGGCAGCTTAGTGCAGTCGGCAGGTAAGCTTTCCTATCTTATGGATGGTAAAAATATCGAACCTGAGGACATTTTTAATTACCTCAGTCTTGCTGCACCTTACCTGGAATTGATAGAAGAATTCACCTTGAATGAAATGGTAGATTTTCATTTTAAATTTAAAACCTACAAAGCGGGCATCAATAAAGCAGCACTTACCGATATACTGAATTTAAAAGGCAGTGGTGATAAAATGATCCGTTACTTTTCGTCGGGGATGAAACAGCGTTTAAAACTGGCACTTGCCTTTTGTGCCGATACGCCGATGCTGATGCTTGACGAGCCAACTTCCAATCTTGACAACCAGGGCATCGACTGGTACCTTAACCTGGTTGAAAAGTTTAGTGCCGACCGCCTTACCATCATTAGCTCCAACCAGGAGCATGAATACAGCTTCTGTAAAGAGCAACTACGTATTGCCGATTATAAATAAGTGCCGGGAAAATAGACATGTAATTTCAAATCTCCGTCCGCAATCTCATGTCTAATATTTATTTTTGTGCCTCAATTATAATAACCCATGGCAAAAGCATCCGACATAAAGAATGGAAATATCCTTCGCTTTAACGGCGAATTGGTGCAGGTAGAAGAGTTTTTACACCGTACACCAGGCAACCTGCGGGCATTTTATCAGGCCCGCATGCGTAATGTGAGGAGTGGAAAATTGGTTGAGTACCGTTTCCGCACGGATGAAGAGGTTGACATTGCCCGTGTTGAAACCAGCAACTACCAGTATCTTTATGAAGATGGCGAATCGTTAGTGGTGATGGATAACGAAACGTACGATCAGCACAACGTGCCTAAAAAATTATTCGGCCCGGCTGTAAAATTCCTTAAAGAAGGTGCTAACGTAACTGTTGCCTTTGAAAGCGAAGAACCTATTATGGGTTCGGTGCCTAATTCGGCCGAGCTGGAAATAACCTATACAGAACCTGCCGTAAAGGGCGATACATCAACCAGTGCACTAAAAAACGCAACTGTCGAAACTGGCGCCGAAATTAAAGTACCCTTGTTTGTAAATATTGGCGACAAAGTTAAAGTTGATACCGCGAGCGGCAGTTATGTAGAACGGGTAAAGGGATAAATTTAAAAAGCTTACAGCATACTCTATTGTTGGATTATCAAAAAGTTCCTCACTATGTTAATTTTAAGATCGGTGCGTATCTGATAATTTACCATTTTAAAACTCCAGCTCCAGAAGTAAGGGGCAATGGTCGGAGTGGCGGGCTTCAGATAAGATTGCTGCCCGTTTAATGTTATCTTCCAGTTCTTTACTGGCCATATTGTAGTCTATCCGCCAGCCTAAATTCTTGCCTCTTGCACCGGCGCGGAAACTCCACCACGTGTAATTGTGCGGTTCCTTATTTACGTGCCTGAACGTGTCTACAAATCCCGATTCTATGAAGGTCTCCATCCATTCCCGCTCCTCCGGCAAAAAACCCGAAGAATTGGCGTTTGATTTAGGGTTATGGATATCTATTGGTTTGTGGCAAATATTGTAATCACCGCATACCACCAACTTTGGGTGTTGCACTTTCAATAATGTAAGGTATTTGCCAAATTCGTCCAGGAAACGGTATTTAAAGATCTGCCTTTCGTCGCCGCTCGAGCCGGATGGAAAGTAAACACTCATTACCGATACCTCATCAAAATCTACACGGATGCACCGCCCCTCGCGGTCAAAATCAGGGATGCCGCAACCATATTCTACGTGGTTAGGTAAGCGTTTGGTGAAAATAGCCGTACCGCTATACCCTTTCTTTTCGGCAGGGAACCAAAAATGCTGGTAACCCATAGCATCTACCAAGCCAAGATCCTTTAACACATCGGGCGTAGCTTTGATCTCTTGCAGGCAAACCACATCAGCATCTGTAGCCTGTAACCACGCCAGCCAATCTTTGCTTATTGCAGAGCGGATGCCGTTAACATTATAAGTGATGATCTTCATAATTCTTATATATTATTTTTTGGCCAGTCCCAATAGTTTATCCAGTTGCTTGCATTCCTTTTTCTTCAGCAACTCAACCATCATTGGTACATTCTCAATAGGGCGGTCACGTGCATCTTTCTTAACGGCGGCAATATGATCTACCATATCAATGCCGGTAACAACCTCGCCATACACGGTGTAGCCATGATCTAATTGCGGGGTGCCACCAACAGTTTTGTAAAACTCGCGCTGCCAGGCCGGGATCTTGTAACCTTTCAAACGGCCATTCTCTAACGAATCCATGCGGGCATCGGTAATGCGTTTGCCTTCAACAATATAGAATTGGCAACCGCTCGATGCCTTTTTAGGGTTATCATCACGCGCAGCGGCTAACACACCACGTTTATGAAATATACTGTCGCGAAACTCGGCAGGCACGGTATAGCCCACATCGCCATTGCCCAATTCGGCCCCCGGTTTTGTTTTGGTGGTATCCTTTGAGTCCGGGTCCCCGCCTTGGATCATAAAGTTTTGGATAACACGATGGAAAAGTGTGCCGTTGTAAAAGCCTTTTTTTGTCAGCTTTATAAAATTGTCGCGGTGTAAAGGCGTTTCATTATACAACCGGATAATACAATCGCCGTAACTCGTTTTAACCCGCACGTATTGGTTTTTTGGCGGTTTAGCAAATGAGGTTATCGTTACGGCCAGTAGACAACAAATTGTAAAAAGTCTTTTCATATCGTAATCATTTAAAATCCCATTCCATTTCGTCTTCAAAATAGTTAATGATCAGCGATTTTAGCAACATCTCCTGCTCCATTATGGTGTAGTTTGGCACCACGTTTACCAGCTTCCAATGCGGCCAACCATCCTGATCCAATCCCTCCAACTCATAAAAGCCCATTTGGCTAAATAGCTTGCAATTAGCAATATGCATCAACTCTTCCTTTTGGCGCTTACTGAATTTTCGCGGCCCCTGGCCCAACTCCTGCACACCTACTAAAAATAGGATCACTTTGATATCCGGCTTTTCATTGTCAAACTCTGTTGCTATCCGCTCTTGCAGCGCAGCCCATTTCAAATTAATTTCGGTAGGTTTCATAACGGCAAATATAACAGTTGCAAGCATGGTATTGCAGGTTTGCCGCTGACCTATTAACAATAATGTTACTTATCAACTAAGCAATTGATATTTTATTAATTACTTTTACGTTGTATTGCAAAAAGCATCAGCTTAGTTTGAAAAAAAGCACCTATCATATCATTTGCGCCTGGGTATTGCTGTTAAGCTTTATAGCCGGCCAGTATATGGTATATGCCCACCAGCATTTTGTTAACAAAGGCGCGCACACTACAGTGTGCCATTCCCCTTTAAAATCATCACAGCCAACCGTTTCAGAAAAATGTGCCGTTTGCGATAGCATGCACCACGTTAATATGGAACTGGTTAGCCCAGCCAGTTACTGCACTGTTGATTATGCTGATTTTGTATTCCATACCTTCCAATACAATTTTACAAGTATTGCGCTCATTCTTGCAGCCGGGCGCGGCCCGCCAACAGCATAATAAATTTTTATTATCCATTCAACGTCACTTAGTGTGGCATTTTCCTGAATTTTTAAATTATTTATTATGAAACTACGAATAGTTAGTTGCCTGTTTTTTTTGTTTTTTCAAGTTTCGGCATTTGCCAATGCCATTGATTTTAAAGGTAAAGTTATTGATGCTAAAACTCACGAGACCCTGCCGGGTGCCGTGATCAGCATTCCCGATCTGCACGTATCTGTCGCCACTAACAATAAAGGCGAGTTCACCTTCCGGGCTATCCCGGCGCGTGGCCGGTACGTGGTACAGGTACAATACCTGAGTTATAAAACATTGACTCAAACGGTCGATTTTTCGTCAACCACACCTATCATTTTCGAGCTGCAGTCCAGCATCATTGAAACTCATGAAGTGGTCATTACAGGTACACCAATTACAGCGGGTAGCCGTTACAACAGCACATCGGCCTCGGTTGTTACCAAAGATCAGTTAATGGGTTCGTCAACCAACTTGATCGACGCACTGGCAAGGGCCGTGCCGGGTGTAAGCCAGATCACCACCAGCCAGGCTATATCTAAGCCTGTTATTCGTGGCTTAAGCTATAACCGCGTGGTAACATTAAATGACGGGGTTAAACAGCAAGGCCAGCAATGGGGGGATGAGCATGGTATTGAGATGGATCAGTTCCAGGCCGAGCGTGTGGAAGTTTTACGCGGCGCAGCTTCATTACAATACGGATCTGACGCGTTAGGCGGCGTGATCAATGTGATTGACCCGCCAACTCCCGCCGAAGGTAATATAAAGGGCGAAGTATTAAGTAACTACTCTACCAACAGCGGGCTCATCAATACATCGGTAATGCTGAGTGGTAACGAAAACGGTTTTGTTTGGCGCGGCCGTGGTACCTACCAAAATGCGCATGAGTTTAATACACCTGCCGGGTATTACATTAACAGCGGGTTTAACCAAACTAATTTTAGCGGCTTATTAGGCGTAAATAAAAGCTGGGGGTATTCGCATTTGAATTTCTCTTACTTTAAAAACAACATCGGTTTTTATGATTCTGAGCCGGGCGACCCACTCTACACCAATAATAAAAGCCGTACGATAGATTTTCCGCGTCAGGATATCCGCCATTATAAATTGGCTTTGAATAACAATTTTATTTTCGGTTCAAGTTCTTTAAAACTCGACTTGGGTTATCAGAAAAACCAGCGCCGGGAATTAGCGGAAACTACTATCCCGAATTTATTTTTTGATCTGAACACCTACTCTTTAGATGCTAAATACTACCTGCCCGAAAGCAATGGCTGGCGGCCGGTTATTGGTATAAGCAGCAGCTTGGGACACAGTGTAAATTTAGGTGAGGAACTGCTAATCCCTGCTTATGATGAGTTGAGTACCGGTGCATTTGTTTATGCCAAGAAAACCTGGGATCAAAATACTTTTAGTGCAGGTGCAAGGTTCGATTATATTAAAAACAAAGGCAAGGCACAAAACAATGATAATGGCGATGTGGTATTTACAGGCTTCGATAACAAGTTTGCTAACGTAAGTGCGGCTTTAGGTTTTACCCACGTTTTCAACGATGATCTGAGCTTTAAGGCCAACGCGGGTTCTGCATTCCGTGCGCCAAACCCTGCCGAACTGGGTTCTAATGGTGTGCATGAAGGTACAGCTCGTTACGAAATTGGAAACGCCAACTTAAGCCCGGAGAGAAGTTATCAGGCTGATGCTACTTTAGAATACGGATCGGGCGTGGTAACGGGTAGTTTTGGTTTGTACGAGAATTATATCCACGATTTTATTTATGCATCAAACACCAACAAAGAGCAGATAACGGTAGTTGATGAGGCAACCGGCTTGCCGCGTGCATATGACGCTTATCGTTACGGACAGGTTAATGCCAATCTTTACGGTTTTGAAGGTAACTTAACCCTGCACCCAGTAGCATTCATTCATTTTGAAAATACCTTTAGCTATACCCACGCTACAAACGAAAGTTTTGACAGGCCGCTGCCATTGATCCCGGCAGGAGTATTACACAATACTTTGCGTTTTGAGCCGAAGATAAAGGGGATATCAGATTTTTATATATCGGCTGGTATTGACAACTACTTTAAACAAAGCCGCATTGATGCCACATTTGAAACACCTGCAGATGGTTACACTTTGATAAACGCCGGGATTGGTGCGACATTCAAAATAGGATCGCAGCCGCTTAAAATTTATGCTTCGGCATCTAATTTGGGCAATAAACGTTATTATGATGCGTTGAGCCGATTAAGGCCGGGCCGTTACAGCCAGGAAGATCCAACTTATGGGGTTTATAATCCGGGGCGTAATATCACCTTTGGGTTTTATCTGCCTTTTGGCACAAATAAGTAATAGGTTTAGAGAGCTTTATAAACGGAAAAGGCGATGGGTATTCCCCGTCGCCTTTTCTGTTTAGTTGGTTGGTGTCATGCCGAATTTATTTCGGCATCCCTATGGACTGGTGACCAGGCGAGTCTAATACTTTGCGTGTGAGATGCTGAAATAAGTTCAGCATGACAAAAATTACAATATTTTCCGCTTTTCTAACTCTTCTTTCAGCTGCTCCGGCGAGGTGAAATAGATACTGTTAATGCCCAGCTTTTCGGCAGCTAATATATTGCGATAGTTATCATCAATAAATAACGATTCCTCTGCCTTTACATCGTATCTATCCAAAAGGATGTGATAAAATGCAGGTGTTGGTTTACGCATCTTTTCGGCACCGGATACTACTATACCATCAAACCAATTCAGAAAATCAAAACGTTCCTGCGCTAAGGGGAAAGTTTCTGCCGACCAGTTGGTCAGCGCATAGATCTTATATTTTCCGCTTGCCTTCAATTCTTTAAAAATCTCTACTGTTCCCTGGAAAGCATCGCCCAGCATTTCTACCCAGCGACCGTAGAATGCGCGAATGTTCGCCTCATGCTCGGGATGTTGACTAACTAAGAGATCCGTACCCTCTTGCAAGGTACGCCCGGCATCCTGCTCTTCGTTCCAATCAGATGTGGTGATATTGTTCAGAAAATCACGCATCTCCTGCTCATCATCAAAAATGGTTTTGTACATGTAGTCGGGGTTCCAGTCAATCAAAACTGCCCCAAGGTCAAATATTATCGTATTAATCACTTCTTCTTTTTTTGTTCGTTTTCCAGTTTATGCTTTATAGCGAGTTTGTCAGAGTTATCTTTTTCAACAACTTTAATATCAGATACTACCGAATCCTGATTCAAGTACAGCACCAGGTATTTGGAGTATACCGTATCCAGCTTATCCATCTTCCGGTTAATCTCGTACTGAAAGCTTTTGTCGGTATAGCTGTTCCATTGCGGGTAGCGCAGCAGGTTGATCACCTCTTTGTATTTCATCCCCTTGAGCTTGTGCGTTGCCAACAGGTCATCTAACATACCATTACGGTTGGGCCAGCTAATGCCGTCCCCGGCATCCCATTCGCGCCTGTCGAATTTCTTTCTACCGCATCCTGTTAGTGCTAATACGATCAACACTATACCCAAAACCAACTGCAACCCCTTATTGTTGAACATTTTAATATTGCTAAACATTGTTCAGCAAATATCCTTTAAATCCTTCAAAATCCTTCCCTAAACTTACTGCTTGTTTTTGTTTTTTTGACAGGTCAGCTACCTGTGGTGGAGTGTCAACTTTATCGGCTATTTCTTTGATGAACACATCCGGGAATTTGCATGGGTGCGCAGTAGACAGGAATACCCCGGCAGTATCCGGCGCGCTATGGTTTTGCTGATATGCTTTCAAAGCCTTCCAGGCAATCGCTGTATGTGGGCAAACCACATAATTATATTGATCCGAAACGGCCTTTACGGCTTCCAGTGTTTCATCATCATCGTAGCGGAAACCTGTCACCAGGTCTTTAAGCCCATTGGCATCATCTTTAAACATATCGGCTATCCTAACCCAGTTGCTTGGATTACCTACGTCCATCGCGTTAGAGAGTGTGGCTACGGATGGTTTCGGCTGATAAACACCCGTCTTCAAAAATTCGGGTACGGTATCATTGGCGTTTGTAGCTGCGATGAACTGCTCAACGGGCAGGCCCATTTTCCAGGCCAGCAAACCGGCTCCAATATTCCCAAAGTTGCCGCTTGGCACCGCGAAAACAACCTTATTTATACCTGCTTTTAACAATTGGGCATAGCCATTAAAATAGTAAAATGTTTGGGGGATCAGCCGGGCGATATTGATGGAATTGGCAGAGGTGAGACGGAATTTTTTATTCAGATCCTCATCTGTAAAAGCCTGTTTAACCAACGCCTGGCAATCGTCGAAAGTGCCATCAACCTCTACCGCGCGGATGTTTTGGCCATTGGTGGTTAATTGGAGTTCCTGAATTTGGCTCACTTTGCCTTTAGGGTAAAGAATAGTTACCCTGGTATTTGGCACACCTAAAAAGCCCAGGGCCACAGCACCGCCTGTATCGCCGGATGTAGCCACTAAAACATCGAGTTGCTTCTCGCCCTCTTCTAAAAAGTAACCCATTATACGGCTCATGAAGCGTGCGCCAAAATCTTTGAATGCTAACGAGGGGCCGTGGAAAAGTTCCAGCACATAAACGTTGTCTTCCAATTTTTCAATCGGCGCATAAAAGTTTATGGCATCGTGGATAATGGCCTTCAGGTCATCTGCCGGGATGTCATCACCCAACAAGTTTTGCGCTACATGGAAAGCGATCTCCGGCAACGTGTACTGATCCAGGTTATTGATAAATTTATCATCGAGAATGGGAATACTCACCGGCATATATAAGCCTTTATCCTGCGGCATACTGTTAAAAACCGCCTCTTTGAAACCAACCCGCAGGTCGGTGTTATTGGTACTGTAGAATTTCATTTGTCTGAATCAGAATTAACAGAATTTAACAATTAACAGAATTATAATCTGATCAGAACAGGGATTCTGAAAATTCAATAATCCTGTAAATTCTGATTCAGATATTTTTTTACCCCAACACCCTCGGCCCTTTATCATTTATGGTCGATACATATCCGTTTGATCCTATTTTGATACTCGTTAGATGCGCCTGTAATTTGGAAGTAATACGTTTTGCGGTTTCCTCATCTCTTGTAAAGGCGAACACCGAAGGGCCCGAGCCGGAGATCCCGAAGCTTACGGCGCCAACGTCCATGGCCATTTTACGCATCTCGTAAAAATCGGGGATGAGCATGCTACGTACCGGTTCTACCAAAACATCCTGCATACTACGGCCTATAAGGTCAATATCCTGCATAAATAGTCCGCTTACCAGGCCTGCTATATTACCCCACTGGGTAACTGCGTCCTTCATCAGGATCTTATTGCGGATGATCTGCCTGGCCTCGCGGGTAGGCACGTCTACATCCGGAAAAACGATGGCACACCATAATCCCGGCGGGTGTGGCAGGCGCACCACATCTAAAGGTTCATAACTGCGGATCAGTACAAAGCCCCCTAATAATGCCGGCGCAACGTTATCAGCATGCCCATGCCCACAGGCCATTTCTTCGCCTTTCATAGCAAATGGCAAAAGTGCCGAAGGGTCTCTTTCATCGCCCAACAGGGTTTTGATCGCAAATAACCCGGCAACCGTACTGGCCGAACTGCTGCCCAGGCCGCTGCCAATAGGCATCTTTTTATGGAGTTCGATATCCAAACCAATATCGGCCCTATCGATGCTTTGCAGATAATGCTGCACGCTGACGCTTACGGTATTCTTCTTCGGGTCGAGCGGTAACCGGCCATCATCTCCGGTAATTTTACTGATGGTAATACCGTGTTTATCCGTTAGGCGCATCATCACCTCATCGCCGGGCTCGTTCACAGCAAAACCCAGCACATCAAAACCGCAAACTACGTTGGCAACAGTGGCAGGGGCAAATACTTTTATAGACTCTTTCATATTAATTAGCACCTATATTTATCAGATCGGCAAATACACCGGCGGCAGTAACCTCGGCACCCGCCCCCGGGCCTTTAACCACTAACGGGCGTTCTTTATACCTATCTGTGGTAAATGATATAATATTATCGCTTCCGCTCAGCATATAAAAAGGGTGACTTTCATCAACACTTTGAAGGGTAATGGATGCTTTGCCATTTTCAAGTTTACCTATGTAACGCAATACTTTTTTATCGGCCTGCGCTTTATCTTTTAAATTAGCGAAGTAAGCATCTTCGGCCTTTAAGGCAGCGTAAAACTCCTCTACAGTTTGCGCGTCGAGGCAAGCCTGGGGTAGCATGTTTTCTATTTCTACATCGGCCTCTTCCATTTCGTAGCCGGCATCGCGGGCAAGGATGAGCATCTTGCGCATAAAATCTTTTCCGCTTAAGTCATCGCGCGGATCGGGTTCGGTGTAGCCTTTTTCCTGCGCCTCTTTAACCACATCGTGGAAATTAGCGTCGCCTTTGAAGTGGTTAAAGATATAGGAGATCGTTCCGGATAGGATAGCCTCGATGCGTTGTACCCTGTCGCCACTGCTCATCAGATCTTTTAAAGTGCGGATGATGGGCAAACCAGCGCCAACGTTAGTCTCATAAAAAAAGTCGACACCATGGCGGCGGGCGGTGTCCCTAAAGTTTTTGTATTGACTATAGCTTGCTGAGTTCCCTATTTTATTGCAGGTAACTACAGATATATTCGCTTTAAAAACCTGCTCATAAAACGCTATGGGTTTCGGGCTGGCGGTATTATCGATGAACACGCAATTGGGCAGGTTCATTTCTTTCATTTTGTTAATGAATTCCTGCAAATCGGCAGTTTGCATAGATCCCTGTAATTCTTCCTCCCAGTTATCTAAAGAAAGACCGTCACTGTTAAACACCATTTTACGGGTATTGCTGATACCTGCTATCTTTACCTGGATGCCGTTATTCTTTTGCAGGAAATCGCTGTTTGCCTGTAATTGCTTAAACAGGGTTTTGCCGATATTGCCCGTACCGAGGCAAAATGCATGAAGGGTTTTAGTCAGTTCGATAAAGAACGCATCGTGCACAGCATTGAGCGCTTTTGAAAGGTCTGTAGCAGAAATAATTACCGAGATATTATACTCGGACGAGCCCTGCGCTATAGCCCTTACATTTACACCATTACGGCCCAATGCATGGAACAACTTACCGCTCACACCTGGGGTTTGCTTCATATTCTCGCCTACTATAGCTAATATGGCCTGCCCTTGCTCCACAACTAATGGCTCCAGCTTATTGGCTAACAGTTCCAGCTCAAACTCCTGTTCGATGAGTAATTTGGCCTTTTCTATATCATGCGGCTGCACCGCAAATGTGATGCTGTGCTCTGATGATGATTGGGTTATGAGGATGATATTGATCTGCTCGCGCGCAAGTAATGAAAACAACCTGCCGCTAAAGCCCGATTTGCCCACCATGCCGCTGCCTTCCAAACTCAGGATACTAATGTTATTGATAGACGAGATCCCTTTGATGGGCAAGTTAGACGCCTTACAATCATGACGGATTACAGTCCCCGCAAACGCAGGCTCAAATGTGTTTTTGATCACTATCGGGATCTTTTTCAAAAATGCCGGTATCATGGTTGGCGGATAAATTACCTTAGCACCGAAGTACGAAAGCTCCATCGCCTCAGTATACGAAAGCTCCTCCAACGGGAAAGCCTTTTTCACCATGCGCGGGTCTGCTGTCATCATACCATTTACGTCCGTCCATATCTGGATCTCTTCAGCATTTAATGCTGAGCCAAATATGGCGGCGGTGTAATCGCTGCCACCACGACCAAGAGTTGTGATCTGCCCGGCATCATTACCCGCAATAAAACCCGTCACAAATAAAAGCTTGTCGCTATTTTCCTGTTGGAAACTTTTTATCAGCAATTCGGTCAATTCTATATTCACTTTGGCGTTGCCAAAGGCACTATCGGTTTTAATTAGTTCAGATGCATCAACAAACAAAGCATTCTTAAAATGTTGCGCAGCGATTTTACTGATCATTAAGGTAGAGCAGCGTTCGCCATAACTCACAATCTGGTCGCGTGTTTTAGGGGTCAGTTCGCGCAGGGTCAGTACACCTTGCAGCAATTCTTCCAGCTGATTAAAGTGGATCTTTAAGCGGGTGTAGGCCGGGTTTTGGTTTTGAATGTCAAGCAAAGCCTTCACTACATCAAAGTGGCGTTTCTCTAAGTCGGCCAGTTGCGCGGTAAACTCATTTCCGCTTGCTGCATTCTCAGCCATTGAAAGCAGCAGGTTAGTTACGCCGCTCATGGCACTTAAAACCACTACCGGGCTGTTGCCCTGGTTTTGCTCACTTTTTAATATTTCCAGCAAGGTTTTGATACTGCTTACTGAACCTACGGAAGTACCGCCGAATTTTAAAACTTTCATTTGTTGTGCTAATAAAAAAGCCTTCCTCTTTTCGGAGGAAGGCTTTCATTTGGTTTGTTTTATGTTTTACACCATACGATTATCTTCCCCCGTGTTTTATGCCGGTGGTAATAATTGTTGTAATTGTGGTGTTGTTAATTGTCATATATAATGTTGGTAAATTAAGTAGTTTATTTTTTAAGAAACAAGCAGGCGGCTATTTATTTTTTAATTGCCTGTTTATCTTTCCTAAATTGCGCCCATATGCAGGGGCTCGTCACTAAATCAACTGGAAGCTGGTACCAGGTTAAATCCGGCGATCAAACTATTGATTGCCGCATCAAGGGAAAATTTCGCACCAAAGGCATTACTACAACTAACCCTTTAGCCGTGGGCGATATTGTGGATTTTGAAATGGAGCCTGAGCAGGAAAGTGGTGTAATCACTAATCTTACTCAGCGGAAGAATTATATTATCCGTAAATCTATCAACCTGTCTAAGCAGGCGCAGATCATCGCTGCAAACCTCGATCTTGCCTTATTGGTGGTTACACTGGCTTCGCCGCGCACTTCATTAGGTTTTATCGACCGCTTTCTGGTTACAGCTGAAGCTTATGGTATTCGCGCTTGTTTGATCTTTAATAAACTTGACCTTTTTAGTGATGAAGGGTTAGAGATCCTTGCCGACTATCAGGCCATTTACGAGAATATCGGATATCCCTGCTACTCCGTCTCGGCAAAAGACGGCACCAATATCGATGTGGTACAAAACCTGCTTAAAGATAAGGTAACGCTCTTTTCCGGCCACTCCGGGGTAGGTAAATCAAGTTTGATCAACGCTTTATTGCCAGATCTCGACCTGCGTACCCATATGGTATCCGACTGGAGCGACAAGGGTATGCACACCACTACCTTTGCCGAAATGTTTGACCTGCCACAAGGCGGATACATAATCGACACTCCCGGTATACGCGAATTAGGCGTTATTGATATAGAGAAGCAAGAGCTTGGGCACTTTTTCCCCGAGATGCGCGAACTGATGAACCAATGCCGTTTTAACAACTGCAGGCATATTAATGAGCCAGGTTGCGCAGTGCTGGCAGCTATTGAGGCAGGAGATATCGCTCTATCCCGCTACGATAGTTATTTGAGTATTTATAACGGGAACGATACGAGGGCTTAAGAATAGCCCCAGGATTATTAGAATCAGGAAACAAGATAGGGGCTCTTTTTACGAATTTAAATATTGTCTTGATTCTTATATCTTGACTTCTTTAATCTATTAAATTATGCGGGCGATATTACAACGGGTAACCCAGGCCTCATGCACGGTTAATGGTAACATTACAGGGCAAATCGAGCTTGGCTTTTTGGTGCTATTAGGAATCGAGGATGCCGATACAGAAGACGACCTGCAATGGCTGGCTCAAAAAATAGTGGGCATGCGCGTGTTTGGCGATGAGAATGGTTTGATGAATAAAGCCTTGGCCGATGTTGGCGCGGACATTTTGCTAATTTCGCAGTTTACACTTTTTGCACAAACTAAAAAGGGGAACAGGCCTTCATTTATCAAAGCTGCCCGGCCGGAAAAGGCTATCCCACTTTATGAAAAGATGATTAGCACACTCGAAATGCTTACAGGCAAGAAAATAGCTACCGGAGTTTTTGGTGCAGATATGAAGATCAGCCTGCTAAACGATGGGCCGGTTACTATCATCATGGATACTAAGGATAAAGAAAATCATTAAAAAAATTCACGCTAAGTCGCAAAGGAAAGTCAATAGCGTCTTTGCGGCTTAGCGCGAAATTAAATTATTATCATGCATATACAAGAAGCACAGCACGCCGTTGATAACTGGATCAAAACTACCGGCATTCGCTATTTTAACGAACTGACAAATACAGCCATTTTAATGGAAGAGGTTGGTGAGGTAGCCCGTATAATGGCAAGGCAATATGGCGAGCAGTCCTTTAAAAAATCAGACCTCGACGTTAACCTTGCTGATGAAATGGCTGATGTGCTGTTTGTGCTGATTTGCCTGGCCAATCAAACGGGTATCAACCTGACCGATGCTCTGGAAAAAAATATGCAAAAGAAAAGCATCCGCGATGCCGACAGGCATCAAAATAACGAGAAGTTGAAGTAGCGTGTTCACGTTCACAACATGAACATTGTGAACATTTTTAAAATTAAGATTGTCAATAGATTACGAAATTGCGTTAAACCTATTCAGTACTCTTGTGTCTGAAACGGATTTATACTAATCTTACCAACTTCTCTCCTTCCAAAACCGGGATAGCGGTCGTTATGTCAATCTTTAAGCAAAACGCAATGTCTCTTTCGATCCCTAATTTTTTCAGCCGTTCACCGTGCGATGTTTTACTAAGGTATTGGCCAATATCGTTTTTACCCAGCTGGAATAAGTCGTTGGCGGCAATAGCAGGGTCGTCCAGAATAAAGCCACTTGGTTTCAACTGCTCCACAACCGCACCGGCATACAGCGTATCTTCCAGATTAAAGTTATTTTTCCAGCCGGCGCAAACCAGCAGAATGTTTTCATTCTGGGTTTTTAGCCAGTTGCAAAGTGCAGTCAAATTCAGGAAAGAACCGATTACTATTCGTTTTGCACTACGCGATAAATGCAGCGCGTGCGTGCCGTTAGTAGTGGTCAGCACAACGGTTTTGCCCGCAACCTTTTCGGGCGTGTAAGAGAATGGCGAATTGCCAAAGTCAAAACCATCAACCACTTCACCGTTACGCTCGGCAGCTAACAGGTAGTTTAAACCTTTTTCGCGGTAAGCGGCACACTCATCTACTTCTGATACCGGGATAATAGCTTCTGCGCCGTTCTCAATGCCGTAGCAGATAGAAGATGTAGCGCGGAAAATATCAATTACCACCACAATATAATTTTCTACATCATAAAGGGGAATCAGCGCAGGGGTAAGGCAAACGTCTAAAGTTTTCATTGGGTCATTGGGTCATCGAGTCATTAGGTCATTAGCCTCGGCGGTTTGCAAAGTAAAATGACTCGATGACTAATGAAAGAGAAAATTCTATTTATAAAACGGTGGCTTAACAACTTTTGCCTTTACTTTAGTATCGCGGATGCTGATGTAAATTTCGCTGCCTTCTTTGGCAAATTCATTTTTCACATAGCCCAAGCCGATAGCTTTTTGTAAAGATGGCGATTGTGTACCTGATGTTACTTTACCAATGGCATTACCCTCCGCATCAACAATAACGTAATCATGGCGAGGGATACCACGGTCGATCATTTCAAAGCCGATCAGTTTGCGTTCCACACCAGCTTGCTTTTGTGCTTGTAAGGCTTCTGAGTTGGTAAATTCCTTACTAAACTTCGTAACCCAACCTAAACCGGCTTCTAACGGCGATGTGGTATCATCAATATCGTTCCCGTAAAGGCAAAAGCCCATCTCTAAACGTAAAGTATCGCGCGCTGCCAAACCAATTGGTTTAATGCCAAAAGGCTCGCCTGCTTTAAATACTTCGTCCCAAATAAATTCGGCGTGTTCGTTATCAAAATAGATCTCGAAGCCACCGGAACCGGTGTAACCCGTTGCCGATACGATTACATTATCGATACCCGCAAACTTGCCCTTTGTGAAAGTGTAATACTCCATTGATGCCAGGTCGATATCGGTTAGGCTTTGCAACGCATCAGCTGCTTTGGGGCCCTGCACTGCCAATAACGATGTACGGTCAGATATATCTTTCATATCCACACCTTCGGTATTGAATTTAGAGATCCAGTTCCAGTCCTTTTCTATGTTTGATGCGTTAACAACCAGCATATAGGTTTTGTCATCTATCCGGTAAACCAGCAAATCATCAACTATGCCGCCATCCTCGTTAGGCAGGCAGGAGTACTGTACTTTCCCATCGTATAATTTCGAGGCATCGTTACTGGTAACACGTTGGATAAGGTCTAGTGCTTTATCACCTTTCAGGATAAACTCGCCCATGTGGCTTACATCAAACACACCAACCGCTTTACGCACGGTTTCATGTTCGGCATTAATGCCAACATATTGCACCGGCATATTGTAACCCGCAAAGGGTACCATTTTAGCGCCTATTTTCGTATGTACGTCGGTTAAAGCAGTATTTTTCATGGTTGTTTAGTATGGGGGCAAAAATAGTAAAATAAAGCCTCTTCCCAACCCTTCTCCTTTAGGAGAAGAACTTAAAAAGTAATAAAACCGTAGTTTACATGATCGACTTGTAAAATAGCGTCAGGCTTTTAGAAATGCTATCTATATCGTGTTGCTGCACTACCAACTTACGGGCATTGCGCCCAATTTCACGGCTGAAACTTTCATCGCTGATGCATTTTGTAATTGCGCTAAAAAACTCGTCGGTGTTATTGGCAATCAGGATATTGGTGCCGTTTGAGTAATTGATCCCCTCGGCACCCAAAGAGGTGGAGATGATACATTTTTGCATGGCCATACCTTCCACAATCTTTACCCGCATACCCCCACCAGAAAGCAGCGGGACGATCATGATAGATTTGCTGTTCACAAATTCAAGCGCATCATCTACCTCACCCTGTATAAATACTTTGCCCGGTACTTCGTAATCGTCGTAACTCTCCGGGATATTATGTCCTGCTACATAAAATTTAACCTTTAGGCGGCCATCTATCAGGTCTTTATGGAAGTTGTCTATAAACCACTCAATCCCTTCTTTATTGGGCAGCCAATCCAGCGACCCTAAAAAGAACAGGCTTGGAAATTCGGTTTTAGTATCGTCCGGCTGATATTTAGAAAGATCTAATCCAATAGGTAATACCGTGATAGGGGTTTGTGAGCCCCGCTCTACGATTGTGTTACGGTCCTGAACAGTAAACACCACAACCCCGTCAAATTTATCGCGCAAGCCGTACTCATACGCTTGAATGCGGCGGGCTATTAAATTGAGGTACCAGCGTTTAATGGGGTCGCTTTTTTGCTTGGCCAGTTTTTGCCAAACCTGGTGCTCGATATTGTGTGCACGGAAAACAAGTTTAGCTTTAGACGCCCTGCGGATGGCCGACAAGTAAGGGACTAAAAATAATCCTTCAAATTGGATAATGTCGTAATCCTGCGTCTGGATGTTTTTTATCAACAAAGCTTCAAAACCGGCATTGTAATATTTATCAATATTATAAGGGTTGCGGGTAAACAGGTTGCTAATGGCTTCCAGTACGGTAAGGCGGGTGTTGATATCGTACTCTGTATAGCTGATCTTGTCCAGCAATTCATCCCTTTCGGTTACTTTACCACTACGTTTTTTTACGTTGATGGATATTAACGATACATCGTGCCCCAGGCTTACCAGCCCTTTTACCGTATTGCCAACAACAATGGGGTAACCGCCATTCTGCGGAAACGGCACACGGTGTGTTAATATCAGGATCCTCAAGATGAGTAAATAATTGGTTGCCCAAAGGTATTAAACCTTGCAGGGATGGCAAAGTTAATCCTCAAAAATGCGGAGTTGCGGACTGGTTACCCTAAAAGTTTTACGATGATAAGGCGTGTGGCCTAACTCCAAAACCATTTTGCGGTGGGCAATAGTGGGGTAGCCCTTGTTACTGTGCCAATTATACTCAGGGTGCTCCCGCGCTATTTGCTTCATATAATCATCACGGTAGGTTTTGGCTAATATTGATGCTGCCGCGATGCTAAAATATTTACCGTCACCTTCTATAATGCAAGCGTGTGGCGTAGCGCCATATTTATTAAAACGGTTACCATCAATGATAAGAAACTGCGGTACGCACAAGAGTTTTTCTATAGCCCTGTGCATAGCTAAAAAAGAGGCGTTCAGGATGTTGATCTTATCTATTTCAAGGTTATCGCACCATGCAACAGCGTGCGCGATGGCGTTATTTTCAATCTCTTCCCTAAGCCGGTAACGCACATCCTCATTTAACTGCTTCGAATCATTTAAGAGCGGGTGTTCAAAATCGTGGGGCAAAATTACAGCGGCGGCAAATACGGGCCCGGCAAGGCAACCCCGCCCGGCTTCGTCGCATCCGGCTTCAATAAATTCGTGTTGGTATCTGGCTAATAACATGTGCCCGGGCTTAATCAATAGTTTCAACAAATATCTAAAAATAAGCTATTGGCAGGCAAACCTGTTGAAAATAAAACAACAGCAAACCAACAACTGCTATGCGTGTTATAACGCTATGCAAACGATAAAAAGTGCCTTAATGCTCATGATATGTTTTAGCTGCACAGTGGTGGGCTACGCACAAAAAAAGGTTGCCCTGCCTCATGGAATGGTATACGGCACTAAGCCAAGTGTTATTGCACCTATACCCGCCAGCACGCTTGAACGTACCATGGGGGGCAAGATCAGGCAGACTACTGCTGTTAGTGGCAAGATTATCAAAGTTACTAAAGAAAAAGGCGGCTGGTTTGAAATGGATGCCGGAGCAGGCAAAGTGATCGCCGCGCATTTTGCCAACTATAATGTAACCCTGCCCAAACAGCTTGCGGGCCGTACCGTAATTATTGAAGGTGTAGCGCAGCGGGTTCTTAATCCAACCGACTTACAACACTTTGCAGGCGATACTGTTAAAGGAGCAAAGGAACACAAACAGCAACCGGATGCTAACCGCCGGTTAACCTTTGAGGTGCAGGGTTTGATGATAGATAAATAACTCTCAGTTTATCAAAAAAAATAGCGACACATTTTTGATGTATCGCTATTCAGAATAATATCGCTAAAAATTAATCAAGCAAATTTTGCCTGCTTGGTTAAAACCGACGGCTCTACATGTAGGTAATCGGCGAAAAGTTCCTTCACTTTTTGGTTCACTTCGGTGCGGTTAACGGTCGATGCGTCGCGACGACATTTTAAATGATGCTCACGCGCAATCTTTTCGCTCAGGTCGCCAAGTGTTTTTACTTTAAGTTCTTTACCAAATTTGCCGGCCAATATCAGGCCAACAATAGCTATACCACCACTTATGTACCCCGCGATAGCAAAAAAGTACGTGAGCACTATTGAAGCAAGCAATAACGAACCAAATGCCCAGATGATCCATTGCTTTGGTTGCAGCAGGTTCATGTGAAAGCCCATCTCTGCTTCAATATCTGCAACAACCTCTATGCGGTTATCTCTCGGGAAAAGCTCGCAAAGTTTAGTTTGCGGTTTTAACTCCGATCTGTCTACCGGGTTTTTAGCATTAATGGCGTTGCGCAATTTGTAAAACGCCTGTTGCGTGGTGCAACTGTCTGCGTGATGTTGTTTGATCTTGTTAACTACCAGGTCGCATAGTGCGCCAAAGGTTTTTACGCCTTTGAGGTCGGTATCAGCAAAATTGATATCAAAAGAACGCTCTATCTTCAATAACACATCACCAATGTCTTCTGCATCAAAATTATTCAGATTGATAACGTTGGTGGTACTCTTTAAATTAAGTTTCAATACTATAGAACTAAATTAAACCATCATTGCCGCCCAAATTCAGGGGGCGACAAAATCCCTCTCTCTATCTTCAATTCAAAACTGGTGCCAGTGCCGAATTACTTACTCAAATACATTGATTTTTCTTTGTACAGGTGCCTGAAATAAGGATCCTGCAAGTCAGGTATAAACCTGATGGCTTCCCCTGTCGATTTCATTTCGGGGCCAAGCTCCTTATTTACTTCCGGGAATTTATCGAAAGAAAATACCGGCTCTTTTATCGCATAACCCTTCAGCTTTCGCTCAATGGTAAAGTCTTTTAATTTGTTAACGCCTAACATCACTTTTGCCGCAATATTAATGTAAGGCACATCGTACGCTTTAGCTATAAACGGCACCGTACGTGATGCGCGCGGGTTAGCTTCTATCACGTAAACCTTGTCATCTTTTACCGCGAACTGGATGTTTAATAAACCGCGAACGTTTAACGCGCGGGCTATCTTGGCAGTATATTCTTCCATCTGGCTGATCACGCTGTCGCTCAGATCAAATGGTGGCAATACTGCGAATGAATCGCCTGAGTGGATACCCGCTGGCTCGATGTGTTCCATTAAACCAATAATGTGCACGTCCTCGCCATCATGGATACAATCTGATTCTGTTTCTGACGCACGATCAAGGAAATGATCTATCAGCACCCGGTTGCCGGGTAAATTTTTCAACAAATTGACCACCGCTTTCTCCAGGTCTTCATCATTGATCACAATGCTCATGCCCTGGCCGCCTAACACATAGCTTGGGCGCACCAAAACAGGATAACCTACCTCATGTGCAACCTCAATAGCCTCTTCGGCACTTTCGGCTACACCATATTTAGGGTAAGGAATCTCTAATTCTTTCAGCAGATCACTAAAACGGCCGCGGTCTTCGGCAATATCCATATTGTCGAATGAGGTACCGATAATTTTGATGCCATGCTGATGCAGCTTCTCGGCCATTTTCAAAGCGGTTTGGCCGCCCAGCTGAACAATCACACCTTCCGGTTTTTCCAGATCGATGATCTCGCGCACATGCTCCCAAAAAACGGGCTCGAAGTACAGCTTATCGGCCATATTAAAATCGGTCGATACGGTCTCCGGATTACAGTTGATCATGATGGCCTCATAGCCGCTCTCTTTAGCAGCCAATAAACCATGTACGCAGCTGTAATCAAACTCAATGCCCTGGCCAATACGGTTAGGGCCCGATCCTAATACGACGATCTTCTTCCTATCAGATACGACAGATTCGTTCTCACCCTCGTAGGTAGAATAATAATACGGTGTTTTGGCAGCGAATTCTGCAGCGCAGGTATCCACCATTTTGTACACCCGTTTAATGCCCAGGGCCTTGCGGCGCTGGTAAACATCCTGTTCGGTAACGTTACCTAAAACATAAGCTATCTGTGTGTCAGAAAAACCGCGTTGTTTCAAAGTGAAGAAGAAATCCTCCGGGATATTATTTAAAGAGTATCGGCGCAGTTCAATTTCAATATTTACCACATCCTGGATCTGGTTCAGGAACCAGCGGTCTATCTTGGTTACCTTACGGATAGACTCGATAGGTACGCCCAGGCTCATGGCATCATAAATATGGAAAAGCCTGTCCCAGCTTGGGTGCTCCAGGCTGTGCATAATCTCGTCCAGGTTGCGGCTTTGGCGGCCATCGGCACCAAGCCCGGCGCGGCCAATCTCCAGGCTCTGGCAGGCTTTCTGTAAAGCTTCGATAAAGCTGCGGCCTATACCCATTACCTCGCCAACCGATTTCATGGTCAAACCCAGCTCGCGGTTAGCGCCTTTAAATTTATCAAAGTTCCAGCGGGGGATCTTTACAATCACATAATCCAGCGTCGGCTCAAAATAAGCTGATGTGGTTTTAGTGATCTGGTTTTCTATCTCATCCAGGTTATAACCTATGGCCAGCTTTGCAGCTATTTTAGCGATGGGGTAACCTGTTGCCTTTGATGCTAATGCCGATGAGCGCGATACCCGCGGGTTAATCTCGATAGCGATAATGGTTTCATCGGCAGGGTTAACTGAGAATTGCACGTTACAGCCACCTGCAAAATTACCAATGGCACGCATCATTTTGATGGCTTGGTTACGCATTTCCTGGTAGCAGCGGTCGCTCAGGGTCATAGCCGGTGCTACGGTTATCGAATCGCCGGTATGGATCCCCATCGGGTCGAAATTCTCTATCGAACAGATGATGATCACGTTATCGTTACTATCACGCAACAACTCCAGTTCATATTCTTTCCAGCCTAACACTGCCTGCTCAACCAAAACCTCATGGGTTGGTGATGCCTGCAGGCCGCGGCTTAAAGCGGCGTCAAAATCTTCTTTTTTATGCACAAAGCCAGCGCCTTTACCACCCAGCGTATAGCTTGGACGGATAACCAGCGGGAAACCAATCAGCTGCGCGGCCTCTTTACCTTCTAAAAACGAGTTGGCAATTTTTGATGGCGCTACGCCCACACCTATATCAACCATTAACTGGCGGAAGGCTTCGCGGTTCTCGGTCTTTTCAATAGCGGCGATATCAACCCCCACTATTTTAACACCGTATTTTTTCCAGATGCCCTGCTCGTCGGCCTCAATACAGAGGTTTAGCGCAGTTTGGCCGCCCATGGTAGGCAGCACGGCATCTATTTTTTGCTCTTGTAAGATCTGCTCGATGGATGCGCAGTTAAGGGGCAGCAGGTAAACATGATCGGCAATAACCTTATCCGTCATGATGGTGGCGGGGTTACTGTTGATAATGGAAACGGAAATACCCTCGTCTTTAAGCGAAAGTGCGGCTTGCGAACCCGCATAATCAAACTCACACGCCTGGCCTATAATAATAGGTCCTGAACCAATGATCAATACGGATTTGATGGAAGTGTCTAATGGCATAGGGCTCTTTTTAAGTCAAAAAAGTTAAAATTCAAAAGTTAAAAATGGATGGTCCATTTAACGTAAATCCTATGCGCTGAAAGGCGAAAAATCCCGACCTCAGCGTCGGGGTGCAAAGATAGTAATTACAAGGTATTCTGCATTATTTTTGTAAAAACATAATATTAGCTTTTGTGTACATCTTTAAACTTAAGCATATCGGCCAGTCGTAATTCCTTTTCAGTATCAAATCCGCAAGAGGTTGTAAACTCCCTGGGATTGCTGTAGGTGCCAAAAAGCATATCCCACCAAACAATATCGCCGTAGTTACTGGTGTGTTTATTATATTCGTGATGGATGCGGTGCATCTCGGGCCGCTGAAAAATATAACCTACCCACTTGGGGGTTTTGATGTTAGTGTGATAAAAGAATTCACCCAAAGCGGTGCATAAGGTATAAACCGCGCCGGCTTCCACACTTAAGCCTAAGAGGGTGAACACCAGCAGGCTGCCGATGATGGAATTAACCGTCATCTCCAACGGGTGTTTATAAAATGATGTGATCACCTCTATACGCTGCGCGCTGTGATGGATCTGATGGAAACGCGTCCATAAAAAGTCGCTTTCGTGGCGCCATCGGTGCCACCAATAAAATATAAAGGTCGCTATAACGTAAGCCATGATCCCCCCGGCCCAGGCGGGTACGTAAAGCGACAAATGGAATACGGATACTGACGACAACCATTTTTCCCAGCTTAGGCCGGCAATGGTTACTACAGCTAATTGAATGAAGTTTATCCCTAACACCCGGATAGTCCAGGTAGGGACCTGCGGCAGTTTCCAGCCTGGTGCAATTTTTTCGATGACGAAACAAATGGCGAAGCAAATTAAAATTACGGTAAGCATAACGTTGTGTTTTTGTTTCCGTAAAGTTGTTCCGAAAAAGAAAGGATTCTTTTGACTTTAGTCAAATAATCATTTAGCCCTGATGCGGCTTAAGGTTTCCTGTTTAACGCCCAAGTAAGTGGCTATTTGCCCTAAAGAGGCAACCTGCGAAATATTTGGGTATTGCGCCAATAGTTTTGCATAGCGCTGTGAAGCAGTAAGTGTTTGCAGATCTATTGCGCGCTCTTCGCTGCGGATGTAATACAGTTCGGTAATTAAACGCCCGGTAATGTTGAATGCGGGGAATGCAAGGTACAATTGCTGCAACTGATCCCAACTGATAGATTGCAACACGCAATCTTCTAAAACTTCAATATTTTCAAAAGATGGTTTGCGCGAGAAGAAACTGTAAACAGATATAATGATCTCCCCGCTACCCATAAACCAACTGGTGTAAGGGTTGCCGTCTTTGTAATAAAAAGCCCGTACAAAACCCGCCTTAATAAAATAGATCCGGTGTGATACCATCCCGGCTTTTAAAAGCAGTGCTTTTTTGGGGACCGCTTCCTCGATAACTATAGACTGAAACTTTAACTGTAAATCAGCCGGAAGGATCTGAATAGCATTGAGCGTATTAAAGAGATTAATCAGATCCATAGCGTAAATAATAGGAGCACAAACCCACTAAGGCCAAATGGCTGTTCACTACCTGCCATAAGTTGCTAACGCAAACTGGATAGGCACAGTATATTCAATGTTAACCGGAATGCCATATTTTGTAGCCGGAGCCCATTTTGCTGAAGTACCCATTGCCCTGGCAGCCTCGTTATCTAAAGATTTTTCTACTGAATTTATCACTCTAATATTAGATAAGGAGCCATCTTTATTAACTGTAAACTTCAAAATTACCGTTCCCTGAATATTCCTTTCTCTTGCGGCAGCCGGATACCGTATAGCCCTGGCGAGAAACATCCCAAACCCGGCATCTCCCTTAGCGAATGCAGCCCTTGTGACACGGGCATTAGTATAGTTGAGCGTTTTGCCGTTTTTTACAGCAACGCCCGTTATCAACACACCATTAACATATTTTTCTGTAAACGTAACGGTGTCCTTTTTGTCAGCGCCTTTCCAGTCGCCGGTCCTTTTGCCGTTTTCAACAGGACCTTCCTCTGTTGCCTCCGTAAAATCGTCATTATAACCCGTATAGTAACCTTTACCTTCAACAACTTTTGCTACCCCTAACGAGTCGTAAGCTTCTGTAATAAGCGAAGTAGTATCAACGTCATTCCCAAATTTCACTACTGCAGGGTACTTTTTCACCACATGTACTTTGCCATTGGGGAAATATTCAAAAAGTTCATTTATCAGCCTCCCGGAATGATAATTAGTTATTGATTTACGTTTCCCATTTTTAAAGAATGTTAGGCATGTTCCCTCAAATTTAACCGGCTCTACCCGGCTGGATTTACCAATTAGTTTCTGCTTGCCATCAAGGTAATA
Source organism: Mucilaginibacter glaciei (assembly GCF_014773245.1). Lineage (GTDB taxonomy): Bacteria > Bacteroidota > Bacteroidia > Sphingobacteriales > Sphingobacteriaceae > Mucilaginibacter > Mucilaginibacter glaciei. Next base: position 382,545 of record NZ_JACWMX010000004.1, read on the forward strand.
ATCCAGCACGTCATACAAACCTTCGCCTTCTTCTGGTTCGCGCACTATGCGCAAAAAATCGGCGCTGTCTTTCGTGTTAACCATTTCGCCGTTATTCTTTAATAAATAAACATTTTGTTTTTGTGCACAGCAAAGCAGGCTGCTAACTAAAAGGGCAGTGGTAAAAAGCAATTTCATACGATAAACGGTTAATTTATTTGATCAGCTTATTATTAGCATCCGGGAAGATCAGGATAGGTTCGTAACCCCGGGCCTCTTCGGCTTCCATGTAGGCGTACGACATGATGATCACAATATCGCCAACCTGGGCAAGCCTTGCCGTTGCGCCGTTAAGGCATATCGTGCCGCTGCCACGTTCGCCCCTTATTACGTAGGTTTCAAAACGGGCGCCATTGTTATTGTTTACAATCTGCACCTTTTCATTTGGTATGATGTTAGCCGCGTCTATCAGGTCTTCATCTATGGTAATACTGCCAACGTAGTTTAATTCGGCCTGTGTTACCTTAACACGGTGAAGCTTTGATTTTAATACCTCAATAATCATAACGCAAAGGTAGGGAATTATTTAGTCCGCAGACAATGGTCAATAGTCCATGGTCCGTAAAATATATCAGACATTATGAAGACGATGCCGGTTATTTAATAATCATGTTGTCTATCAACCGGGTTTTGCCCACTTTGGCAGCGGTGAGCGCCACAATGGTTTGCGAATTTTCATTAGCCGGCAAAAGCGTTTTTCCATCGGCCAGTTCAAAGTATTCGGGTGTTACACTAGGCTCTGTTTGCAAACGTTCCATTGCCTCCTGTTCCAGTTCGAATATCGCTTTGCTTCCAAAATTTTCCTTTGCCCAGTTCAATGTGCGGGAAAGCACCAGGGCGTGCAATCTGTCGTCGGCAGATAAATGGATATTTCTCGAGCTCATGGCCAGGCCTTCCGGCTCGCGCTCAATAGGGCTCATCACCATTTTCACCGGGAGGTTTAACAGATCAACCATGCGGCTTACTACCATAAACTGCTGGTAATCCTTTTGGCCAAGGTAAAGCGTAGTTGGTTTAACAATAGTGAGCAGCTTGTATACCACCTGAGTTACCCCCTGGTAATGCCCCGGTCGAAACTCGCCCTCCAGCAAAAACTCCAGCTGGCCAATATTTAAATGCCATTGCTCATTGTCATCATAAACCTCGGTTACGGGCGGGTTAAACAAAACATCGCATGTGGCTGTGGTAAGTTTGTCTATATCGGCCTCGATAGGGCGGGGGTAACGCTCCAGATCTTTCGGATCGTTAAACTGGGTTGGGTTTACGAAAATGCTGCAAACCACCAGATCATTATTCTGCTTTGCCTGCGCAATGAGTGATAGATGGCCACTGTGCAATGCGCCCATAGTGGGCACAAAGCCAATAGTTTTGCTGTTCAGCGAAGCTAAATACTGCTGTAAATCTGTACGGGTGGTAAAAATCTTCAATGTAAATGATATTTAAAAACCGGCGCAAAGGTGGTTATTTGATTAAAAATAACCAAACGGGCTTGCACATGTGGTTGCCAGTTCATATTATAATGCTTATATTTGCACACTCAAATTTTTTGACTTCTTTACATTTTAAAATTCTGATTAGTGATGGGTAAATCTAAGCTTTTGTTCATAACTCATGAAATGTCTCCTTTTCTGGAACTCACAAAAATTGCCGAAATAACACGCCAGCTTCCGCAAGCAATGCAGGAAAAAGGTTTTGAAATACGCATTTTAATGCCACGTTTCGGTAACATCAATGAGCGCAGGAACCGTTTGCATGAAGTTATCCGTTTATCGGGGATGAATATTATTATTAATGATAATGATAATCCGCTGATCATCAAAGTTGCTTCTATTCCGGCAGCACGTATGCAGGTTTACTTTTTAGATAACGAAGAGTATTTTCAACGCAAGCATGTGTTTAATGACAAAGACGGTAAATTTTATGCCGATAATGATGAACGCATGATTTTCTTTTGCAAAGGTGCATTAGAAACCGTAAAAAAATTAGGCTGGGCGCCAGATGTTATTCACTGCCATGGCTGGATGAGCGCATTGGTGCCGGCATATTTAAAAACCACCTACAAAGACGATCCTACCTTTAAAAACTCAAAAGTAGTTTACTCCATTTATGATAATGAGTTTACCGAGAAAATGGATGCTGATTTTGCGCGCAAAGCCGTAATGGGTGATATGACCGAAGCACATACCGAAGCTTACAAAGAAGGCACTAACACTGCAATGTACGCGGGTGCAATTCAGTACAGTGATGGCATTGTATTAGGCAGTGCAAATATTAATGAAGATGTGTTAAATAATGTTAAAAACAGCAATAAATCGGTATTAGAATACGTTTCCACTTCAGATTTCGAAAATTATTACAATTTTTACGACGAAATTACCAATGATGAATTGGTGCATGTTGCATAAAGCTTTTTAAAACTATATATGAAATTTTCCAAATTAGGCTTATTAACCCTGTTAATAAGTCTTTTTATTTTGAGCAGCTGTAAAAACCAGGATTCTATTGGTTTAGGCGTTGATGCCGGTAGCCAACTGAATGGCACTTTAATGGTTGACAGCAATATACTGGTAACTACCTTGCCGGAAGACACTATTGCAACCGGGGCATTAAGTTCCACCTTGTCCAGAACAGTGCTTTCTTACTTTAAAGATCCGGAATTGGGTATTACGGAGGGTAACATCGCCGCGGGCATCACCCTGCCAAGTGGTATTGCTTACACACTGCCCACAGGAACCATTACAATTGATTCATCGATTTTAGTGTTGCCTTATACTAATGGCTTCTACGGCGATTCACTCACCTCGAAATTTAAGCTGGATGTGCATCGCTTAAACGAGCCAATAACAAACGGTACGGCTTACTACAACAATAAGGCCTGGGCTTATGATGCCGCCGTTATAGGAACTAAGACATTTACCGCCCGGACGCACGACACTATAAAGATACTTAATATTTTAAAGGGCCGGTCTGATACGCTTATTAAAGTAGCACCGCAATTGCGTATCCCTATTAGCCAGGCGTTTGTTAACACCTATTTGCTTGGCGACGAAGCCGCTGCCTTCCGCCTGTCAACTACGGCCTTTCAAAATGCTGTAAAAGGGCTCTATTTAACTTTTGATAAAAATGCAACTACGGGACCGGGGGGGAACATTCCTTTCAATTTAGATTCTCTACGTATTTCGGTTTACTACAAAGTTAACAATGCAGGGGTAATTGACACCGCCATGACCAGCATGCCGGTTATAATAAATACCCATGCCGTTCAAATTAAGCATACTTATAGCGCTAAGGTACAGGCTGCACTTAATAATACGTCAACAACCGGATTATTCTATTTACAAGGTGGAGCTGGTTTGAGGGCCAAGATAACCTTTCCTAACGTTAAGAACACTTTTTCAAATGTGGGTAACGTGGTAATTAATCGTGCCGAGCTGATCATAAAACCTGCACCGGGTACAACAATTCCCTACAGGCCGTCGCAAAGATTAACCATGTACACGTCTGATTTGGCTAAACAGCGCATCCGGATACCGGATGCTTCGACCGCGGATGCCCGCGGGCAAAACGCAGGGCAAACATTTGGTGGCTATTATAACTCCGCTACGGGAGAGTATCACTTTACTGTTACCGGTTTTATTCAAGATTTAATAAGCGGCAAAATAACTGATAACGGCACTTATATTGCCCCTGTCAATCCGGTATCAAGCACCACCAGCGGTATAGATATTGCTCCAACCGCGCAATATACCGAACGGTTAATTTCTTTTGGTAAAAACAACCCAAGCCGCATAAAGCTGAATATCATTTACACAAAAATTAATAAGTAAGCCATCTTTAACATCCGTGTTTATTAAGTTGATAAGCACTGATTTTATGCTTTTACTGTTATTTTTGTCCACATTATTTAAATGAATATTTATGTGTGGAATAGTAGGATATATAGGTTACCGGGATGCTTATCCAATAATTATTAAGGGTTTACATCGCTTGGAGTATCGCGGATACGATAGTGCCGGTGTCGCCTTGGCAGATAACGGCTTGAAGGTTTACAAAAAGGCCGGCAAGGTAAGCGACCTGGAGAATTTTGTTAAAGACATTAACTTGTCAGGCTCGGCAGGCATGGGCCATACGCGTTGGGCCACGCACGGTGTACCCAGCGACCGCAACTCACACCCGCACTCATCAGGTGATAGGAAGCTTACCATCATCCACAATGGTATAATAGAAAACTACGCGGTGTTAAAAGAAGCTTTGGTGGCAAAAGGCCATACCTTTAAAAGCGATACTGATACCGAAGTACTTATCCATTTTATTGAAGACATCCAATTAGCTACAGGCAAAAACCTGCACGAAGCAGTTAGGCTTGCGCTTAACCGGGTGGTAGGTGCTTACGCTATAGTGATCATGAGTGCCGATCATCCCGATGAACTGATAGCAGCGCGCAAGGGCAGCCCGATGGTTATAGGCGTAGGCAAGGGCGAATATTTTATTGCATCAGACGCAACACCTATTGTTGAGTACACTAAAAACGTAATATACCTTAACGATAACGAGATAGCCTATATCAAGCGGGACGACCTCCTCATCAAAAATATCGATAATACTATTCAGGAGCCATATATTCAGGAACTTGAATTAAAGCTGGAAATGCTTGAAAAAGGCGGCTACGATCACTTTATGCTCAAAGAGATATACGAGCAGCCGCGTTCTGTAAGAGATTGCCTGCGCGGCCGTATCTACCCAACCAAGGGCATTGTACAATTAGGCGGTATAAAAGAGTATGTAGAAAAGCTTAAGAATATCGACAGGATCATTATTGTAGCATGTGGTACATCATGGCACGCCGGTTTGGTTGGCGAATATTTGATAGAAGAATATGCCCGCATACCAGTTGAGGTGGAGTACGCTTCTGAGTTCAGGTATCGTAATCCTATCATCACTTCTAAGGACCTGGTAATAGCCATTTCCCAATCGGGCGAAACAGCTGATACAATGGCCGCAATTGAGTTGGCTAAAGAACGCGGCGCTACCATATTTGGTATTTGTAATGTTGTAGGCGCGTCCATACCGCGTTTAACCCATGCCGGTGTTTATACCCACTCGGGGCCGGAAATTGGCGTTGCATCAACCAAGGCCTTTACCGGGCAGGTTACGGTATTAACACTTATGGCCTTTTATATAGCGCAGCAGCGCGGCACTATTACCCAAAGCAAATTTGTGGAGTATCTAACCGAATTAAACGAAATACCTGAATTAATTGAGCAGGCGCTTAAATGTAATGACCAGGTTAAAGTGATTGCAGAGCGATTTAAAGATTCAACAAACTGTTTATTCCTGGGGCGTGGCAGCTCGTTCCCGGTTGCATTAGAGGGTGCTCTTAAATTAAAAGAGATCTCTTATATCCATGCCGAAGGTTACCCTGCTGCGGAGATGAAGCATGGTCCGATAGCTTTGATAGACGCCGAGATGCCTGTTATATTTATAGCCACTAAAAACTCATCGTATGAAAAAGTGGTTAGTAACATACAGGAGGTTAAGGCCCGTGGCGGTAAGATTATCGCCATTGTATCTGAAGGCGATGTTGATGTGAAAGAGATGGCAGATTATGTAATTGAGATACCGTTAACCGGCGAAACATTTGTACCGCTGCTCGCTACTATACCTTTACAATTATTATCTTACCATATTGCGGTTATGCGTGGCTGTAACGTCGACCAGCCCCGTAATCTGGCAAAATCGGTAACGGTTGAATAATTTGGACCGATACTTGTTTTAAGTTCCCAAACTAAAACAAATTATTATGGCAACCAAAGGCAAAAGAGGCCCCTGCTGGGCAGGTTATAAAATAGCCGGGATGAAGAAAAAGAAAGGCAGGCAAGTGCCCAACTGTATCAAGGCATCGCCTAAAAAGAAGAAAAAATAGTAAATGTCAAGGGCCACTTCAAACGAAGCGGCCCTTACTATTTACTAAAGTGGGCTACTTATTAAGCCGGCATGTATTTCATGGTTTCTGAAAGATCGAGTTGCAAACCTTGCGCAAAAAAGCCCGGATTTGCTTACCATATCGCTAAAACTGCGAGGACAAACTGTTTGCGAATTTAATGCTCGGCATATGGCTTACCGGATGCGGCAGTGAGTTTCTTTTTTATAGGTTCCATGATGTTTGGTTTTCTTTTAGTAATCAAACATCATCGAAATATTTTAATAGATAAAATCAATTATTACTATATTTGCATAGATAATATCTATACAATATGACCCTTACCCAGCTGGAATACGTTGTAGCCGTTGATACGCACCGCAGTTTTGTGGCCGCTGCCGAAAAATGTTTTATTACCCAGCCTACGCTAAGTATGCAGATCCAAAAGCTGGAAGATACGCTGGGCGTTAAGCTTTTTGACCGCAGCAAGCAGCCGGTTACCCCTACCGAAATAGGAATTGAAATCATTGCCCAGGCACGTGTTTTACTTGCCGAAAGCGAAAAAATAAAGGAGATCATCAGCGACAGGCAAAAAGACCTTTCAGGCGAATTAAGGGTTGGCATTATTCCTACCGTTGCGCCCTACATTTTGCCTAAGATAATGCACGGTTTCATAGAAAAGTATCCCGCCGTAAAGTTGGTAGTATGGGAGCAAACTACTGAGCTTATCATCCAACAGCTTAAAATGGGTGTGCTGGATTGCGGCATACTATCTACCCCGCTACATGAAAGCAACCTAACCGAGATCCCTGTATTTTATGAAAATTTTGTCGCCTACGCATCAAAGAACAGTAAGCTGTTTAAAAAGAAAAATATTACCCCCGATGATATAGATATGGAAGAAATTTGGGTTTTAAATGAGGGCCATTGCATGCGCGAGCAGGTCCTAAACATTTGTCAGCGACGCAAAGCCACCAAAGGATATCAACATTTTGAATACAATACTGGTAGCGTAGAAACTTTGAAACGAATGGTAGACACGAATAACGGCGCTACCATTTTACCGGAGCTGGCCCTTGCCGACCTGAGCGACAAGCAGCTTGACCGCGTGCGCTATTTTAAAAGCCCTGAACCTGCACGCGAGGTAAGTATAGTAATGCACCGTAACTTTTTAAAACGCAGGATGATAGAAGCTTTAAAAAATGAGATACTAGACTTTCTACCCAAACGCCTGCGCAGTAAAAAGAAGAAAGAGATAATGGATATATGAAGACCCCCATTAACTGAAAAAAAACTATGAACCAAACAGACAATCGCTTTGAGGCTCAACGAATAACTACCATTATGGACTGGCCCGATGTGGTGTTTAATCACATGATTGCAGAGCAGGCTTCCCGGCTTATCGAACAACAATCTTTTCGCGCATTATTTTTAGGGCCTCCCGGCACGGGTAAAACACTCATGGCCACATTAATTGGTAAATCATCAGGCAGGGATGTTTATCTTGTCGACCTTTCGATGGTCGTATCCAAATATATTGGCGACACAGAAAAAAACCTATCGCTGATATTTGATGCCGCGCAAACAAAAAATGGCATTTTATTATTTGATGAGGCGGACTCCCTCTTTGGCAAGCGTACACTCAGCACAGAAGGGAACAATATAACAGCAGATCAACAAATAGATTTTCTGTTGAAAGAAATACAACGTTATGAAGGGGCCGTGATTTTGGCTTCGAACCTGTGCGCAAACACAGATAAAGTATTTACAGGTTCGTTTGATATTATGATACGCTTTGGCATACCTACAGCAGAGGAACGCTACCGTCTTTGGCTAAATTCATTTTCAGGTCAATTTAGTTTCAGTCCTGAAATTGATATGCACAAAATTGCTGAAAAATATGAACTTACAGGGGGCGCAATTGTCAATATCTTACGTTTTTGTGCGCTTGAGGCAACATGTAAAAAAGAATCATGCGTAACCCAAGGAAACACTAATTTACGGAATACAAAGGGAATACAAAAAGGTAAAGATGCGTATGCCTTAGGGCGTTTCGTCATGTGTAACAACCTTTAGCGCTTCTCTGATTTTCTCTGCCGTAGCGGTCAGTTCTTCCTGGCTTGGCGATAGTTTTGGGCGGGCAAAATTCATATCATCCACACGGTTAATCGGTATGAGGTGAATGTGTGCATGAGGCACTTCCAGCCCAATAATTGCAACACCAACCTTTTTGCAGGGAATGGCCTTTTTTACACCGATAGCAACAATCTTGGTAAAGATTTGCAGTTCGTTGTAAGTGATATCATCCAAGTCAAAAATATAATCAACTTCTTTTTTAGGGATAACCAACACATGTCCCTCGGCAAGCGGGCTGATATCTAAAAAGGCTAGGAACTCGTTAGTTTCGGCAACTTTATGGGAGGGTATTTCGCCGGATATTATTTTTGAAAAGATGCTCATTGGTTTTAATTTTGAATTAGTGATTTGGTGAATTAGTGATTTAATTCGCTAAATCACTAATTCACTAACTCCTCATTATCTTGAGATCTCCATTATCTCGAATTCGATTTTACCTGCAGGAACAGTGATTTCGGCTATCTCACCTACAGATTTACCTAACAGCCCTTTAGCTATAGGTGATGTTACCGAGATTTTGCCTGTTTTCATATCAGCTTCACTTTCTGATACCAACTGATAGCTCATGGTTGCACCGCTTTTAACATTCTTGATCTTCACGATAGATAAAGCCAGCACTTTAGACATATCTAATTTTGATTCATCTAACAAACGTGCGTTAGCCAATACCTCTGACATTTGAGAGATCCTGGCTTCATGTAATCCCTGCGCTTCTTTAGCTGCGTCATACTCAGCGTTTTCAGATAAGTCGCCCTTGTCGCGAGCTTCGGCAATTTGTTTTGATATATCAGACCGCACAGTCGTTTTCAAATACTGTAATTCTTCTTTTAGTTTTTCTAAACCTTCTTTGGTGTAGTAAGATACCTCTGCCATAACACAATTATAATTAGTATTAATAATAAATTGACGCCAAAAAAAACCGCCCCCCTACTTTTTTCATAGAAGAGCGTAATGGCCTTAAAAACGAACAAGACTACGTGGGCTGGGCCTGCATAGTCTTGTTTAGTATAAAAACGAAGATAAGTGAATTAAGTTTTAATATCCAAATTTTGTTGGTCGGATTTCCTTGATAATTAGGTTTACCTTATAAAAATCGATTCCCGCTCAACTACTCACCAATCTCTAAAACCAAAAGCTTTTGCGCCATCACCTCGCTAATTTTACGATAGCTGTCGAACGTCCATCCGGCAACATGCGGGCTGAGTATCACTTTGCCATTTTGGCGTAATTCATCAAACCAAGCCTGATCTGCTATAGCGGGGAATTTTTCTACCTCCAGAACATCCAGCCCTGCACCTAATATTTTGCCCTGCTTAATTGCGTTTAATACCGCTTGTGTTTTTACAACTTTACCGCGCGATGTATTTAACAGAAATATGGGCCTGCGAAAGTGGAACAGGTATTCGTCGTCAACCAACCCATTGGTTTCTTTAGTTAAAGGTATGTGAAAGCTCACCACGTCGCTAGTGCGTACTATTTCTTCCATACTTACCTCGCGGGCATATTGGTCGCTAAAACCGGTTTTATATTTGTCGTAAGCTATTACCAGCACACCTAAGCCCGAGAGCTTTTTGGCGAAACTTTTACCCATATGACCATAACCGACAATACCAACCGTTTTGCCTTTCAGTTCGTGCCCGCGGTTAGCTTCGCGCAACCACTTGCCATTACGTATCTCGGCATCGGCGGTGTTAATATTATTCATCATGTTAAGCAGCAAACCCACAGCATGCTCACCCACTGCATCCATATTACCTTCCGGGGCGTTTATTAAGGTTACACCTTTCGCACGGGCATAATTTTCGTCAATATTATCCATACCGGCGCCGGCACGGCAAATAAAGCGAAGGTTAATCGCCAAGTCCAACACATGTTTATCCACCTGGAATTTGGAGCGGACAACCAACCCCGCATACCCTGCCAATATCTCATAAGCCTCTTCGGGTTTTATGGTGGGCTGATAGTCGCAAGTGTAACCTAAAGCTTCGGCCTGCTCTATAAATATGGGATGGATATCGTCTACAATAAGAATGTTATTTTTCAAGGGGCAAAATGTTATTTGGAGAGCAAAATTACAAAAAGGAAAAGTAATAGTGTGGAGGCAAATAGGTTACTAAACTGCCGACTTAAAACTGGCACGTAAATAGCAATAAGTTATTTAAATTATAATCAATGAACTTTCCATTCAAAAAAACACGTACCGATATAAAACAGTATACAGAAAAGTTATCACACGATGGCTTTAAACAGATCTTTAACCGGATTGATCAACTCAGCATTAAAAAGGGGGTTGACACGATGGGGCTTGATAAATTCATCAACCAATGTGCTTACTTGGCAGCAGGAAGCGGCGCTATTGCGGGGAGCGGTGGTATCATCACGATGGTGGTGGGTATGCCGGTAGATTTTGTGAACCTGATAAGCCAGCAATTTAGGGTTACCATGGCTATTATGTATTACAACAAGGGCACTTATAAAATTGGTTTTGATGATTTTATGGGATTAGTCGCAACATCCTTCAAAGTGGAAGCCGGTGTTGCCATGAGCAAAACCATGATGGAAGGCATTGCCGAAAAGCTATTACTTGCTTTCGGGGTGCGCACGGCCGAGCGGCTGGTGCCGGTAGTAGGCGCCGTTATTGGAGGTACAGCAAATTATATGTTTGTGAAGCGCATGGCCGGCAAAGTGAAGGAGTTATATCCAAATCCGACGGTGATACCTGTCTATTAGATAAGATTTTCCAAACAAGCGTAAGGATAATACAGGTCGGCGTAATCATAAATCACTCGGGTGGGCCCGAGCGAATGACTGCTTTACACAACTTTTAACTGGTGCCTGGTTAGCAGGCCTTCCAATCCCTGCGAGGAGAATATCGCCTTTTTCACATTGTTCAGTTCCGGGTCTATCGAGAAGTTAAAAGCGCGGGCAAAGTTAACTGCACCCAGATCGGTACGGTTAAATATGGCGTTATCCAGGTCGCAGTCATTGAAGGTCGATCCGGTTAAAACGGCGTCGGCAAAGGTTACTTCCTTTAGTTTTGAGTTGGCAAATTTGGTCTTCACCATCTTTTTGCCCATAAATGACGAATAATCTAACGTGCAGTTATCAAAACCAACGCTGAACAAAAAATCCGTGCATTTGCTAAAATTTACGCCCAGTACCTTGCAATTCTTAAAAGCAACATCGTTCAAGGTAGACTGGTCCAGCTTCATCATCGATAAATTGCAGCCGTCGAAGGAGCAGTCCAGGAATTTGTTGCCGGTAAATGTGCTGTTGGCAAAATCGCAGTTGCGGAAAGTGCAGCTTTGAAACTCCCTGCCGCGTACCACGTTATCGGCATAGTTCTCTTTATCAAACAGTTGGTCTTCGTAATTCAGTTGATCCATTTTTTAACTATTCTCAGCTAAAATCGTACTTATTTCGGCAACAACATCGTTAATTAACGCTGAATTTTTAATAATCGCGGCATGCCCGGCATCTTCGTAATTACGGGTACGGATCTCCGGATGCACGGCCAGGAACTTTTGCAGATATTCGTCGGGCAGGGTCATGTCATGTGGGTCATAAGCGAGCCAGTGATTTAATCCGGCAGAGAATTGATAAAGGTCTGTCAGGTTAAAGCTGGCCGGCCACCTTCCGTATTTTTCACTAAAACTCTTTAAAAATCCCTGTTGGTTTTCAGGTGATACGCCCGCAGTTTCCATTGTTCTCAAAAAATTTTCATGCAAAAGTATCATGGGTGTTATGCTGATCAATAACCTGGGTAGTGCAGATAGTTTTGCTAAAGTTACCACGTTAGCCATTGCCCCTGCCGAATGGCCTATCACTACATCGGGCGTGCCTATTTTTTGGATCACCGCCTCCGCAGCCTCCGCGATCAGCAGGATACTGGATAGGTCACCTTCCGAACTGCCGCAGCCGGGCGCGTCAAAAGCGATCACCTGGTTGCCGGTATTTTCGAGCAACGCGGTGATCATTTCTGTAAAATCTGCCGCTTTTGAACCCCAACCGTGAGTAATTAGTATCTTATTTGGGCCGCTGCCCCATTTAAAAGCATTAATTGTCAGGTTAGTATTCGTAAAATATTTGTCACAAACGGTAACCTTAAATTGTTCGGCTTTATTTAAAAATTGCTCCTGGCGCAGTCTTAGGGGCATTTTTGGCGAATAACAAATAAGTTTCCACAGTAGGTCGGTAACCTGTGTTGACACCGGGCCGCCTGCTATATGTTTCACTTGGCTAACTATTTGCTTTAATGTTTTCATGTCGGGTTTCAGGTATAACAAAACTATACAATGTTACGTACAACGACATACCTGTCCTTAATAAATATTGCAATGGAAAAATCGCAGACCCCCAATTCACCGTACATAGATGATATGAAGTTCACCATGATCAAATATCTGCTGGTAGTATTAGCTATATCATTTTTATTCGCGCTTACCGCACAAGCACAAAAGCACGTAGAAACCGGCGAGAAAGCCCCTCTGTTTTCGTTAACAGACCAAAATGGTAAAACATTTAATATGGCTAATGAAGTAGGTAAAAGCACCCTTGTAATTTATTTTTATCCTAAGGATGAGAGCATGGTTTGCACTAAAGAGGCCTGCGCGTTCCGCGATAGTTTTAACGAGTTTACAAAAGCAGGTGCAAAGGTTATCGGCATTAACTCGGGTACCGTAGCCAGCCACAAAGCGTTTGTTGATCATTATAAATTGCCTTTCACTTTATTGAGTGACCCCGATAACAAGGTTTACAACATGTTTGGTGTAAAGAAGAAAATGTTTATGAGCGGCCGCGAAACCTTTGTGGTTGACAAAACCGGTAAAGTTGTATATTCACATGCGGCAATGCTGCAGGGTAAAGAACATGCCGACGACGCCCTTACGTTTATAAAACAGGCTAAATAAAATATTATTCTTATAAATGATCACCGCTTTAAAAGTTATCTTCAGCATTCTTTTTGCTTGGGTTTGTTATGTGGTGATCAGTACCAGCATTCAAAGTAACTTATTTAAAGAGTGGGATTACCTGGGGTCTATCCCCTGGATGCGTGCAACCTTGTGGGATTTCTACGCCAACGTATCGGTTATATACCTTTGGGTATGTTATAAAGAAAAAGGCATCTTCTCTAAAATCGTCTGGCTCGTCTTATTAATTGTGTTGGGCAGCATTGCAAGTACGGCATTTGTTTTAATCCAATTATTCCGCCTGAAACCTAACGAGGGGCTGAAAGAATTTTTTACCGCCCGTAATGGATAATCATTCACTACTCAGCTTAATAGTTTACAGTGTAATTGCCTGTTGCGTTATTATGGCCCTGGTTTGGCTCTGGTCGTACAAGATCAAGAATGCCGGGGTAGTCGATATTTTCTGGTCGTACAATTTCCCGGTCATCGCTATCATCCTTTTAATTTTCGCACCCGGTTTTGAAACCCGCAAGTATTTGATTTGCGGCATGGCTATTTTAGGCGGTTTGCGCTTAGGCACCCACCTGGCCACGCGCGTATTAAAACATTTGTATGAAGAAGAGCCCCGCTACGCACACATCCGCAAGGAATGGGGGGCTAATGCCGAGCAGAAGATGTTTGGTTTTTTTCAGATGCAGGCCATATCAAACGTGTTGCTGGCCATACCTTTTTTCATCAGCGTGATGAACCCCGATCCGCAGATCTCGGTATTGGAACATGCCGCCGTAGTGCTTTGGGCGATCAGTGTGGTAGGCGAGGCCACCGCCGATAAGCAGCTGAGTAACTTTAAAAAGGACCCGACTAATAAAGGCAAGGTTTGCGATACCGGCCTTTGGCATTACTCGCGTCACCCCAATTATTTTTTTGAATGGCTCATGTGGGTGTCTTACTTCGTATTCGCGCTGGCATCTCCTTATGGTATTTTAGCCGTCATCAGTCCGGCTATTATTTTGTACCTGCTGCTAAAGGTAACCGGCATCCCTACTACCGAGCAGCAATCCCTGCGCTCTAAACCCGAGGCGTATAAAAAATACCAGGAAAATACCAGTGTGTTTATCCCGTGGTTTAAAACTAAGTAAGGGCGGAGGTTGCGTTTGTAATGGGATAATTACCTGAAAATTTCTCTTCTTAAAATCTGTATTGTTAACTAAAACGTATACCTCTATATAACAATTAATAACACAACCTATACCCCCAATGTGGTACGATAAACTGGTAGAGCAAGACAATGTCCCTGATTTTTTATTAAGGCAAGGCATCCGCAAATTATTAAAACAACGCCTGATAGATGAGAACAAGGGCGGCGTTGAGGCACAGCAGGCACACCTGATGGATCTGATAGCCAAACTGAAGGCATCGCCCATAGCGGTAAACACGGTAGATGCCAACCAGCAACATTATGAGGTACCTACACGGTTTTACCAGTATTGCCTGGGTAAAAACTTAAAATACTCCAGCGGTTACTGGAAGAAAGGCGTTACCGATATTGATACGTCAGAAAACGATATGCTTGCCCTAACCTGCGAACGTGCCGGTTTAAAGAATGGGCAGCAAGTGTTAGAACTGGGCTGCGGTTGGGGTTCGTTGTCGCTTTATATGGCGGCTAAATTCCCGGGCAGCGAGTTTAAGGTAGTATCTAACTCGCGTACCCAAAAGATCCATATTGACGAACAGGCAAAGGAGCGGGGTATCACTAACCTTACCGTGCTTACCGCCGATATGAACACCTTTACCATCGACGAGAAATTTGACCGCGTAGTATCGGTAGAGATGTTTGAGCACATGCGCAATTATCAGCTGCTGATGAAAAAGGTAGCTTCGTGCCTTAAGGATGATGGCAAACTGTTCATCCACATATTTACCCATAAAGAATACGCCTATTTGTTTGAGGTGATTGACGAAACCGACTGGATGAGTAAATATTTTTTTACCGGTGGTATCATGCCGAGCGACGACCTGATGTCGTACTTTAACGATCACCTGGTGGTAGAGGATCACTGGCATGTGAGCGGTACGCATTACGCCAAAACATCAGAAGCCTGGCTACAAAACATGGATGCCCACAAAACCGAAATTATGCCATTGTTTGAGCAAACTTACGGTAAAGACCAGGCTGTAAAATGGTGGGTTTACTGGCGGTTATTTTACTTAGCTTGTGCCGAACTTTGGAATTACAACAACGGTAACGAATGGATAGTAAGCCATTACTTATTTCACAAAACTGGGGCATGATCAGGTTAATACTACTTATCCTTCTATTCCTTATTTCGCTTCTTGCGGTTTTTAAGGCACCGGCCTATTACCTGTGGCTGCTGGCTATCGGCGTAACCGAGTTCCCTTTGGTGTTTGCTGCTATTACGGCTATACTGCTAATTGCAGGTATCTGGCTGCATAAATATCAAATGGCTACTACTTTATTTGGCGTATTAGCCATCATATTTTATTTATCGCCCATTGTACGGGCTTACATAGTAGCCGCAACGGTGAAGCAAAACTTTGTTGCTGTTTTTGGGCAGGGCAGCGCCAATATCAATGGCGATAGTACACAGGCGCCTTTCAGCTTTTTAAAAATGTTTAGCGGCCCGCCCGAGGCAGATTATCAAACGTTGACTTACAATACAGATAAAGCCGAACCGCTTACGCTCGATTTTTATCATTCATTTAAAGATGGTAAAAGGCCCTGCATCATTGTGGTACACGGCGGATCGTGGAGTGGCGGCGATACCCAACAATTGCCCGAGTTAAACAGCCATTTAGCCGCGCAGGGATATCAAGTAGCCGCTATTAATTACCGTATGGCGCCCAAGTATCAAACGCCTGCACCCGTTGAGGATATTCATAAGGTGTTTGCCTACCTGAAGGCCCATGCCGATTCGCTGCATATCGATACAAATAACTTTGTACTGGTTGGCCGCTCAGCAGGCGCGCAGATCGCGTTACTGTCGGCCTACTGGAAACCCGAACCCGGCTTAAAGGGTGTGGTTGATTTTTACGGCCCGGCAGATATGGTGTGGGGGTATTCGCTGCCATCTAATCCGCTGATTATGGATTCGCGGTTAGTGATGCGTAATTATATAGGCGGGTCATATGAAGATGTGCCGCAAAAATTCATTGCCAGTTCGCCCATTGAGTTTGTAAGCAAACAGAGCCCGCCTACCCTGCTGATCCACGGCGAAAACGATGTGCTGGTATCGCCCATTCATAGTATGAAACTGGATAAAAAACTAACAGAAAATAACGTTAAACACTTTTGGTTAAAATTACCATGGGCTACCCACGGGTTCGATTATAATTTAAACGGCCCCGGTGGCCAGCTATCCACTTACGTTGTTGAGCGGTTTATAAATACCGTAACCAAATAACATGCAAAAAACAGCCATTATAGGAACCGGTATTGCCGGTATGGGTTGCGGTCATTTTTTAAACCCAACTACCGATCTTACCTTTTACGAGCAAAATAATTACGTTGGCGGCCACACCAATACCGTTACTGTAGAAGAGGATGGCAAGCCCGTGTTTATCGATACCGGTTTTATGGTTTTTAACCACCAAACCTATCCCAACCTGTGTCGTTTATTTGATGAGATAGGCGCGCCTACCAAAAAAACAGATATGTCGTTCAGTGTACAGCACGTACCCACCAAACTGGAATACAGCGGCAGCAGCGTAAATCATTTATTCGCGCAACGCAAAAACATCTTTAGCCTAAGCTACCTGAAAATGCTTAACCAGATTGGTCGCTTTAATAAAGAGAGCGTTAAGATCCTAGACGACCCTAAATACGCCAATTATTCTATCGGCCAGTATGTGAAGGAAATGGGCTTTGGCGAGGATATGCTTTGGAAATACCTGGTGCCCATGAGTTCGGCCGTGTGGAGCACCCCGATGGAAGAGATGTTGGATTTCCCGGCGGTTACGCTGGTTCGCTTCTTTAAAAACCACGGCTTTTTAGGGCTGGATACCCAGCACCAATGGTACACCCCGGTAGATGGCAGCCAGTCGTACCGCGAGATCTTGATCAAACCTTTCCGTGATAAGATCCATACCGGCCGCAAGGCGGTAAAGGTATCACGTAATGCGGATGGTAAAGTTACCGTGCACGCTGCTGACGGTACTGCTGAAGTGTTTGACCGGGTGATCATCGCCAGCCACGGCGACCAGGCACTGTCCATGCTGGAAACTCCTACGGCGGATGAGCAGCGCCTGTTGGCTAATTTTAAATACCAATACAACAAAGCCACCCTGCATACCGATGAAAGTATTATGCCCAAAGCCAAACTGGCCTGGGCAAGCTGGAACTATCGCATCCAGATGCAGAACGGAAAGCTAATGCCGAGCACTATCTACTGGATGAACAGGCTGCAGGGGGTATCTGAGAAAACCAACTACTTCGTATCCATCAATCCGCATAATAATATCGACCCGAAGAAGATCATTCGCGAGATAGATTACGAACACCCATTATTTGATGTGCCCGCCATAAACGCACAGGCCGAATTGCATAAAATAAATGAGACCGGCCCGATATATTTCTGCGGCAGTTATTTTAAATACGGTTTTCACGAAGATGCCTTTGCCAGCGCGGTAAACCTATGTTCGCATTTACTGGGCAAGCCGGTGTACCCGGGGTTGATCCAAAAGGCAGAATAATCCGTATATTCAACTATGGCAAACGCTGCTATCAATTCCTGTTTATATAAGGCGAGGGTTATGCACCACCGTTTGGCACCGAAAGTTCACCGGTTTCATTACGACATTTTTATGTTTTACTTGGACCTGGATGAGATAGATACGCTGGATAAGCGGTTGAAATTAATGAGCCGCAATAAATTCAATCTGTTTAACTTTCGGGATAAAGACCATTTGCAGCTGCCCCGCGAAAACCCGGATACTACCAAAAATACCCGCGAACACCTGCGCCGTTACCTGCAAGAGCAAGGGGTAACTGAGCCGCTGGGCCGCATTATGGTGCTCACCAACCTAAGTACATTAGGGTATCAATTCAACCCGGTATCGTTTTACTTTTGTTATAATGAAAAGGATGAGGTAATTTGTTCGGTAGTAGAGGTTTGCAATACTTTCCGCGAAATGAAGCCCTATTTTTTAGGAGCGGGTACACAGCAGCAGGGCGGCTTTAAACTCAATACAGAGAAGTACTTTTACGTGTCGCCGTTTATTGAGATGGACACCAATTTTGATTTCGACCTGCAAATTCCCGGCGAAAAGCTACACGTAAAAATTGACGATTATGACAAGCAGGGGCAACGCTTTTTTATGAGCACCTTAACCGGCGTACGCAAGCCGCTAACGGATACTAACCTGTTATTGTACTTTGTAAGCTTCCCTTTAATTACCCTTAAAGTGATGGGGATGATTCACTGGCAGGCCTTAAAGCTGTGGTTAAAAAAAATCCCCTTTCACAAAAAGGAAGAAAATATCGAACTCCAAAAGGAAGTATTTAGGCCATATAAGTCAAATTATATATCTTAGAAAAAACTTTTTACCAATTATAATTCGTACATCTTGTAAATAACCCCCAACAGCGATACTTGCACTATGTTTAACACGCTTACCATATCTAAAAAGAGCATCGGCTTTTATCAAAACATTGTTCTTGGTTTTCTATACAAAATGGATAAAGGTTTCCTGAACCTTATCCTGCCAAGCGGCGAGGTAGTAAACATAGGCACAGGCGAGGGTAACATTACTGCAAACATTATCATCAACGATGAAGCTTTTTACAAACGTGTAATGCTGTTTGGCGATATCGGCTTTGGTGAGGCTTATACCGATGGACTTTGGGACACTGATAATATTACCAACGTTATTAAATGGGTATTGCTTAATATCGATAACGCGCCAAGCGTGTCGGGGGGTAAAACACAAGCCCTGGCGCTAAACCTGTTTAAATTTTTAAACAAATTCTCGCAATCAAGAAGAGCTAATACACTCGACGGTTCCCGTAAAAATATATCGGAGCATTACGATCTGAACAACGATTTCTTTGCCAGTTTCCTGGACCCGACCATGACCTATTCCAGTGCATATTTTTACCGCGATGGGTTATCATTAGAAGAAGCACAGATCGCTAAATACGACCGCCTTTGCCGCCAGCTGCACCTAAAACCTACCGACCATGTCTTGGAGATTGGCAGCGGCTGGGGTGGCAACGCCATTTACATGGCGAAGACGTATGGCTGCAAGGTAACATCCTTAACCATATCTGAAGAGCAGCACAAAATGGCTGTTGAACGGGTAGAAGCTGCCGGCTTAAGCCACAAAGTAAGTATCGAACTGCGCGATTACCGCACGCTGGAAGGCCAGTATGACAAGATCGTTTCGGTAGAGATGCTTGAAGCCGTAGGCCATAAATTCCTGGATGTATATTTTAAAAAATGCCACGAATTGCTCAAGAAAAGCGGCATCCTGGCGATACAGGTAATTACCTCGCCGGATTCGCGTTATGACAGCCTGCGTAAGGGTGTCGACTGGATTCAGAAGCATATTTTCCCCGGCTCATTATTGCCATCGGTGGCGGCAATCAATGGCTCTATTAACCGCACGGGTGATATGACTATGGTCGATCTGAAAGACCTGGGCATCGACTATGCCAAAACATTAAAACTGTGGTACGATCAGTTTAACCTCAACTTAGGCAGTGCAAAAACCCTGGGCTTTGATAATACCTTTATCCGCAAGTGGAACTACTATCTATGCTACTGCGAAGCTGCCTTTGCTATGCGTAACATCAACGTAATGCACCTGGTATACTCCAGGCCCAATAATGTAAGTTATTAATTTTTCTGTGTCATTGCAAGGGGCGCCAGCGACGCGGCAATCCTAGCATATCCGATTGTCCTGTTAGATTGCCACACTACGTTCGCAATGACATATTATTTAACCCCTGTCCGCCTTCCGCTCTTTAAAACGGCTAAAAAATACGATAGCCAATAAACAAAGCACGCAGCCGCAAATGCCGTTCAGGCGCAGGCCGTAGTCATTGCCGGGGTCTTTGCCGTAAACGGTAAGGAATGCAAACAGCGCTATCCCCAAAGTTTGCCCCATTTTTACAAACAGGTACTTTACTGCAAAAAACATCCCCTCGCGGTTTTCACCGGTGCGCTTGGCGTCATTCTGGGCTATTTCCGCAAGGATAGCATTTGGCAGTATCCCTAAAGATGCCAGCGGGAACGAAGCGCTTAACACCAATATATAGATCTGTGCCTTGGGGCTGATGGGGAGCTTTCCTAAAAAGAATATCGCCACAAAAATTAAACTCAGCAGCCCGAAAGAGAATAATACGATAGGTTTCTTACCCACCTTTTTAGAAAGGTAATTCACCAGCGGATAAAAAACCAGCGATACCAGCACCATCAGCCCCATTAAGGCGCCTCCCATAGATTCGGGCAGATGGAGCAGTACGGTAATAAAGAACAGCAATCCGCTGGAAATAATGCTGAGTGCCATGTAATACGAAAAATCGGATATGAGATAGTACTTAAAATTCCGGTTCTGAAATGTTTTACGGATAGCGGGCAGCAAAGGCAAATGCGATGGTTTGCTGTTAGAATATTTCTTCTCGTCGATAGCAAAAATTGGGATCAGCATGATAATGCCCGAGAATATGGCCATGCCCCAAATGGTATATTGCACGGCGGTGTCGCGGTCGCTGATATGTGCATACTTTTCAACCAGGTCGGCAAAGTTGTTCACCATAGCCGATAGGATGATGCCCAGTACAAAGCCTACCTGCTGCAACGAGGATAGCTTTACCCGTTCCTGCCCGGTGTTGGTCAACTCGGGTAGCAGCGCGTTGTAGGGAATGATGTAAGCGGTAGCCCCCATAAAAAAGAAAATAAGCGTAGCGGTGAGCCACCAGGCATTATAGATACTCTCGCCGCGTACAATGGGGTAAAATGTAAGCGCACAAAATACAACGGCCGGCAAAATGGCCCACTGCATGAACGGGATGCGCCTGCCGCGTTTATGGTTGCTTTTATCACTTAGGGACGCTATGAACGGATCAAAAAAGGCATCGATCAACCTGCCCGATGCGGTTATGATAGACATGATATTAAAGATACCGAACACCAGCAACTGCGGAATTAAGGGTAGTAAACCTGCGTTATTGGGCGGCAGGTAAAAGTAGGGTAGCATCACAATGATAATATTGGTCATGGTGCTCCAGCCGGCCATGCCGCAGGCGTATGCGAGTTGTTTGGAAAGAGGTAATTGAACAGGAGGCATTATCCGCAATATGCGAATATTAAGCGTGATAAAAAAAGGTCGCGTTAACAATCCCAATAAAATTTGGGGCACGTACAATTTATCCAACTAATTACGATATTTGATAATAATTATTTGGTGTGATAGGAAATGAGCGGGAATAATTTCGATATATTATTTTATTCGAGCCTGCAAGCCATGTGGGTGTTTGATGTAAATACACTTCAAATAGTTGAGGTAAATAACACCGCGTTAAAAAAATACGGCTATACGAAAAAGGAATTTTTAAGTAAGACCATTATGGACTTACGCGTACCGGAAGATATCCCGTTATTGGTAAAGGT
The DNA here is from genome assembly GCF_014773245.1 of Mucilaginibacter glaciei. Classification (GTDB taxonomy): domain Bacteria; phylum Bacteroidota; class Bacteroidia; order Sphingobacteriales; family Sphingobacteriaceae; genus Mucilaginibacter; species Mucilaginibacter glaciei. The sequence goes on from NZ_JACWMX010000004.1 coordinate 404,180, forward strand.
TTTGCCCGATATACGGGGTACTAAAACAAGGTACCGGGAGTTTAAGCACATTGCCAAAAACGGCAGGATAATCAACGTAGAAATAATGTCATACCCCTTTGCTTTTAAAGGGGTAAACAGCAGGTTGGTAATTGCGCAAAATATTGACGAAAAAAAGGCGCTACTGGGACGGTTAGACTTTGCCGAATTTAAACTGGAACAAATTTTAGAAGAAACTAAAATTGGTTTTGTGCAGTTGAATTACCAGTCTATGATTACCTATTGGAATAAGGCGGCCGAGAAACTGATAGGTTATAAACGCGAATACACAGCCGGAAAAAATTTATGGCAATTATTCCCCGACTTGAGAGGGTCTGATTTTTATAATTACTATGAAAAAGTGAATGAAACCCGTAAGGCAGTCGAGTTTACAGAATACTTTTGGCCGATACAGAAATGGTTCAATATCGATATATACCCGGTGCCTGATGGCATTATCATTAATTTTAATGATATAACCGCAAAACAAAAGGTTGAAGAAAAGCTCCGGGAAAAGATAATCCAGATGTCTGAAGTTTCTTTCCTGAACTCTCATTACATCCGTAAACCGGTTGCCAGCCTGCTGGGGTTAACCAACCTATTAGACGAAAAGGTATTAAGCAATACAGAAATTAGCGAAGCCCTGGTACACATCAAAAATTGCGCGTTAGAGCTGGATGATATTATCAGAACCGTAAATGCCAAAGTAAATTTTGACGGCGACCCTGACGAGCCTGAAGAGGAAATGGAAGAGTTTTCTATAATGGCCCTCCTTAACACCGTAGTCGGCCAGCATGTTAACCGGCAATCTACACACTGTATCATCCAAAAAAAGAAAGCGGATTTTATTTATTATGGCCATAAAAAGGCTATAGCTACTGCTGTAAATAACCTGTTGCATAACGCAATTAAATTTTCGCCAAATGCCAGCAAGGTAATTGTAGACAGGCAGGTAATTGATAAAAACCTGGTGCTTTCTGTAAAAGATTTTGGGCAAGGGATAAATAGACCGCTGTTAAACAAGATATTCCTGAGTTTTACCAAAAAGGCAGTTGCGCGCGAATTAGGTACCGGTCTGCTAAAAGTGGCCGAGACCGCAAATAGCCACAATGGGAGTGTTTGGGTAGAAACTGTAGAAGGTGAAGGGTCAACATTTAGTATGCGACTTCCTTTAGCTGGTGCATCAATATCAAAAAAGCCGGGTAAGCGTAACACAGCAATTTTTAAAAATACAGGTATCGAAATTGAATATAACGCGCAGGAGCATGTTATAATTGCCGAATGGAATGGTTTTCATGGGCTGCATACAGTAAAAACGGGTGCCTTGAAAATATTGGAGGCCATAGAACTTCACAAGTGCGATAAATTGCTAAACAGCAATTTAAATGTATTAGGCAGCTGGGATAGTGCTGTTGACTGGGTTGCCGATGAATGGTTCCCGTTGGCAGCCTCGTTAGGGTTAAAACAGATAGCCTGGGTATACTCTAACAGTACTTTCAGCAAGCTATCTGTCGACCGTACAATTGAGATCGCCCCCAGGGAGGTTGCTCAAAAAGTATTTACCCGGTTAGATGATGCCAAAAACTGGCTGTTAGTACAGCATTGAATTGGCTGCATGCCGTTAATTTTATAACCCCGAATAATAATCATAACCTTCCCTTGCCCAATAATCGGGCGGGCGGGTGTTACTAAAAGTGATGCTGCCAATCCGTTTTAGATTTTTGATGCCGTATTTTACCGGGATGATTAGCCTTAATGGCGCACCATGGTTACCGGGGATAGGCTGGCCGTTCATTTCATAAGCCAGTATGGTTTGCGGGTGGATGGCGCTGGGCATATCCAACCCAACCTGGTAGCCTTTATCGGGCGTCATCATACCTACGTAGCTCATTTTGGTTTGGTCGACCAGGTTAAAGTGCTCCATAAAATCTATCATTTTTAAACCGCCCCAATGCTGTATCTGGTCCCAACCCTCTACACATTTAAAATCATAAACAATCTCGGTTTTCGGCAGGGCTTTGATTTGGTCAATGGTTACCTGCATAGTTTCGCCATTGGCTTTAGTAACGTTCAGCTTCCAGTCTTCAATTATAAACTTACCTTTTAAGCCAATGTTGCTGTTTACCCGCACATTTTTAGCAGCCCGCTCTTTAGGATAGGTTTTTACGAGGTGATTGTTGCTAAAAAAATTACGGAAGGCCAGTTCGGTTTTATTTAAGGCCCTGCGCAAAGGTTCTTTAGCCCCGGCGGTTACCCCTCTAACTTCTTTGGGTGTATGATAAAGCCATTGCCAGCCTTCATAAACGGCAAAGGCCATCACCCCAAATACCCCGAACGAGATAAAATTGCGTCGGCTGATCTGCTGATCTACCGTTAGTTCCTTTTTCACCTTATTTTTATTCTCCATCTTTTTGGGGTTCAATAGCAGGCTTAGGTTTAGTATTCACCACTTCGAAGCCGGAGATAACCGAGCGGAAATTATTCCAGCCCGCCAGTATTACCTGCACAATGTGGATGATAAAGAAAAGCACGTAGCCAATGGTCAAAACAAAGTGTTCTATCCGCGCCGCGTGGTAGCCGCCACAAAGCCAGGTAAGCGTACTAAATTGCACCGGTTTATAAATAGCCAGCCCGGTAATTAGCGAGCCAAAACCCATCACAATAATAGCGGTATAGGCAATACGCTGGGCGGCGTTATATTTATTTTGAAGGGGTGCCATTTTGCGGATGTGCAGATCATGCAGCAGCACCAGCCAGGCCTCTTTAAATGATTTGCGTTGGGGCACCAGCTCCCGCCACGAGCCGGAGATAAGCGTATACAAAATGTATACAACGCCATTAATGGCAAAAAGCCACATAAACAAAAAGTGAAAGGCCATCCCTTCGGCCAGCCGGCCGGGAATGTTAAGCGCGTTATAAAAACCCTGCGGAAAGAATTTATAAAAAGTATGCCCGAACAAGGTGATGGAGTAGGTATCGCTCGACCAGTAGATGAGCATTCCGCTCCAGATCATGATGGTAAGTATCGGGAAGTTTACCCAATGTGTCCATCGCATTAAAAGCGAATGTTTCTCTTTAATTACTTTCATTTTGAGGCGGCGCTAAATGACAGTTAAAAATACTCAAAAATACCATCTATAAATTATTATCGTAAACGAATATTAGGTAAATTTAGCTCACCTAAATTTTCCTCAAATGAAGATCAGTTTTGTTTGTTTAATTGCTTTAATGGTAACCCTTGTGCCGGTATTTGCGCAAAGCGGTCAAAAAATAAAGGTTGCGCTTGATTTTGAAAGCGCACAGTTAATAACCAATTTACTTTCGGGCAACCAGGTTACCGAAGCGCAGCTGGATGCGGCAGCCAAAGCACACGGCAACCAGCAGTTGATTGTTAAGGTTAAAGGTTACAGCGGCGCAGGCGAAGATGTATTTAAGGCAACCTTAAGGGAGGTTATAGAAACAGGGACTATTAAAGGAGAGGATAAGTACAACTGGAAGCTGGTTAAATCAAAATTACCCGAAATTAAAAAACTTCTGGTGCAGATAGCAGCAAATCAAGAGTCGTTTATTACTGATGTTACCAACATCATTCAATCTTATACGGCACCGCAAATTACGGCAACAGTTAGGGCTTGTTTCCTGGTGGGCGGCGGTTCGCTGGGTTTTGTGAACGGTGGCGACAATACCTTTAATGTAGCCCTGCAAAAAGTTGGCAATGACTACGAGGGGCTGAAATACCTGGTTGCCCATGAGCTGTACCACAGCATGCAGGATGCCGGGCAAAAGCTGCGTAAAAAAGTAAAGGATAAAAGTATGCCCTATTTTGCCCAGGCATCATACGGGCTGGCCTACAATGTCTGGAATGAAGGTACAGCTAACCTGGTGGGCGACTTTGCCAATGTAAAAACATCGGGCATGCTAACCATTATGCAGCGCGACGAAGAAAAGAAGAATAACAACCGCAGGCGCGAGAATTTCTTATTATTAGAGTCGATGATCTATAAAGCTTATAATGACACCGCCTCGCGCACATTTGACCGTATGTATAATATTGCATTTAGCACTTCGTACGATGAAGCCGGTTATTTTATGGGCTACGAAATGGCCAAAAAGATAGAGCAGTACAGTGGCCGCAAAGCCATAGCTGATATGCTTGTGCAAGACCCGCTGGTGTTTTTTGAAGAGTATATCCGGGTTTACAAAGCCCACCCGGAAGATCAGGTAATGATCCGCTTTGATGCATCTACAGAACAGATCATCGCAAAACTCGCTCCCTGGAAAGATAAGATCTAAACCTCGCTGCCAATAACCAGTTCGTCATCAGCTATCCCGTCCAGTTCCTGCGGGTTGTGGCTAACAATGATCACTGTTGCCTGCAATTCTTTAAATAACTTTTGCAGATCGGTTAGCAACCCGCCTTTCATTTTAATATCAAGTGCCGAAAAGGGCTCGTCCATCAGCAATAACCGGGGTTTAATGGCCAGTGCCCGCAAAATAGCCAACCGTTGCTGCTGCCCGCCCGAAAGATACTCTGGTTTGTGAGCTGTAAAAGTGTCAAGGCCGCCGATAGCCAGTAAACGTTCAATCCATGCGGCATCATCCGTAGCGTATTCCAGATGTTGTTTCACCGTCATGTTAGGAAACAGCGCATAATCCTGAAATACAAAACCAGTTTTGCGCTGTTGTGGTGGCAGGTTGATCTTTTTATCAGCATCAAACCAAACTTCGTAGGCTTTGATAATGCCGCTATCAGGCTTAATCAGCCCGGCTATCATTTTAAGGAATGTGGTCTTCCCCGCGCCCGATGGCCCCGTTATACGGGTGATGCTGCCCGGTACAAATGCTTTTTGCAGGTGTAGTAACTGCACCCCGTTGTAAGCCTTCAGCTTTTTTTGGATGTTTACCGTTATCATGCCAATGGGGTTTTTACCTGGTATTTATTGTAGATGAAAACACCCATCACCATCACAAAAGTAATGGCGAACAGGATGAGCGAATAATAATTGGCCGATGGATAATCCTGCTGCTCCACCGAGTCATAAACGGCAATAGATGCCACACGGGTTACGCCCGGGATGTTACCGCCTATCATCAGCACTACGCCAAACTCGCCCAGGGTATGTGCAAAGGTTAAAACGGCAGCCGTTAACAAAGATGGTTTGATGTTGGGCAGCAAAACATAACGTAAGGTTTGCCACTGCGATTTACCCAGGGTGTATGATGCCTGCGAGAGCGATAAAGGCAGTTGCTGAAACGCTGATTTAACAGGGCTGATCATAAAGGGCATGCTGTAAATTACAGATGCCAGCACCAACCCCTGGAATGAGAATACGAATTGCACGTTAAAAACCTCGCTGAGCCATTTGCCTAATCCGCGCTGCGGGCTAAAGGCCAGCAGCAGGTAAAACCCTAAAACAGATGGCGGCAGTACCAAAGGCATAGTAATAATGGCCTCGATAACGATCTTAAAAAACGACCGCTTTTTAGAGAGCCGGTAAGCCAGCGGCAAACCAAGGGCTAACAATATCAGGGTGGTGATAGCCGCTAATTTTAGGGTGAGCCAAATGGGGGTAAGGTCCATTTAAATGTGGTGAGTTTTATTGAACATGATAGCCATATTGCACCAAGATCTTTTTGGCCGGCGCGCTTAAGATATACCGGTAAAATTTAGCGGCATCGGCATTGTTCTGGCCATGTTTTAGTATCACCATGCCCTGCTCAATAGGTGCGTATATTTTAGGATCGATGGTTTGGGCAACCAACGGAAATTTGCTGCTGTTCTCTTTAAAGAATGATAGGGAGGTAAAACCTGCCTCTACCGAACCGGTGGAAATGTAGGTATTTACCTGGCTAATGCTTTCGCCGGTTATGAGTTTGGGTTTAACCTGATTATAAATGCCTTCGTGTTTAAGTGCCTCTTCGGCTGCTTTGCCATAAGGTGCAATGGCAGGGTTAGCTATGGCAATGCGCTTAACTTTGGCCGATGTAATGATCTTTTCCCAGCTTGCGTTTCCCGTTTTTTTGGTGCTGCACATCACCAATATGCCTTGCGCGTAAACAACCGGTGGCTGGGCAGCGAGTTTGGCTTTATACAGCCCGGCGGGGAAGGCGACATCGGCAGAGAGAAATACATCGAAGGGTGCGCCGTTTTTGATTTGCGTAGCCAGGTTGCCCGATGCGCCGGATATAGCATCTATACTGATATTGGTTTGCTTTTTAAAATCGGCCTGCAGGGCCTTAATAACAGGCTGCAGGTTGGCCGCAATAGCTACCTTAATGTTTTGTGCAAAAGTATTGGTTTGCAGCAGGAGCATTGCCCCCAAGCAGGCAAGCATATATCTGAATGATCTGGCTGATGTTTTCATGGTCGGGTATAAACCGTGTCTCACAAATTACGGATATAAATAAACCTGTACAAAGTAAACCTGTAAATTATGTAACTTAATAGTTTACATTTGTTTTGACTATACACCAATTATAGTTTAACACCAATTAACACCCATCATGAAAAATATTAAAACTGCTTCGGTATGCCTTGTTGCTGCGTTTTGCTTTTCCGCCTGTTCTAAACAAGCTACCGATACAACCAAAGCGCCAACAATTACACCCGTAGCTGTACTGGAAGATAAAGGCTGGGCTTTTGAAACCACACCCTATTTTGCGGATGAGTTTAGTGTTAATGGTGCGCCCAATACCGCCAACTGGACCTACGAAAATGGCGGCGGCGGTTGGGGCAATGCCGAACTCGAATATTATACACCGGCCAACGCAGTTGTTGCCGATGGCAAACTCACCATTACCGCAAAAAAGGAAACTATGGGTGGCATGGAGTATACATCAACCCGCATAGTATCTAAGGGGTTGCAGCTTGCTAAATACGGCCGTGTGGAAGTTAAGGCAAGGCTGCCAAAAGGTACCGGCATATGGCCGGCTATCTGGATGATGCCACAGGATAGCAAATACGGTAACTGGCCAAACTCCGGCGAGATCGATATTATGGAAATGGTAGGGTTTGATCCCGGCAACGTGCATTTTACAGTGCATAACCAAACCTATTTTGGCGCAAACGGACAGGGTGGCGCAAAGGTCATCAGCAGTTTTAATACAGACTTTCATGTATACCGGGTAGACTGGACACCCTATGCCTTACGGGGCTATATAGATGGCGACCTGATCTACACCTACACCAATAACGGCAAAGGCCCGGCTACTTACCCGTACGATCAGAATTTTTTCCTGATCCTTAATGTGGCGGTTGGTGGTAGCTGGGGCGGTACAAAGGGGGTAGATAATACTATCTTCCCCGCCGCGATGGATGTAGACTATGTGCATTTTTACAAAATGATTGATAAATAGAGATCTTATTAATAATGAAAAAATTACTAAGCCTGTCGCTGGCCTTGTTTGCTTGTACAGTCGCCTTTGCGCAAACTGCTAAATTTATCAATACTAAAGGGCAAAACATCATCGGTACCGATGGTAAACCTTTCCTGATCAAGGGTACTAACCTGGGTAACTGGCTTGTACCCGAGGGTTATATGTTTAAGTTTAAAAAAGTGAACTCGCAGCGATTGATCAACGAGGCACTGACAGAGATTGTTGGCCCCGAAGAGATGAAACTGTTCTGGCGCAAATTTCAGGATATTTATGTTACCGAGGCGGATATCCGGTTTTTAAAGGCATCGGGCTGCAATTCTATCCGCATACCGTTCCATTATAAGTTGTTCACCAATGAGGATTACATGGGCCAGAACAACCCTAACCGCGGGTTCCAACTGCTGGACAGGGTGATTGGTTGGTGTAAAAAGGCAAACCTTTACGTAATGCTGGATATGCACTGCGCACCCGGCGGCCAAACCGGCGATAATATTGACGATGGCAACGGTTTTCCCTTCCTGTTTAAAAGTGCCGCAAGCCGCAAGTTAACGGCCGGTATCTGGAAGCGGATCGCCGCACATTATGCAAAGGACCCTATTATATTAGGTTACGATCTGCTGAACGAACCCATCGCCCATTATTTTGATGTGAATGATCTGAACCCGCATCTGGAGCCTGTTTACAAAGAGATCACAGCTGCTATCCGCACGGTGGATAAGAACCATATCCTGTTTTTAGGAAGTGCGCAATGGGATAGTAACTTTAAGCCATTGGGGCCGCCGTTTGACCCTAAGCTGGTTTACCAATTCCATAAATATTGGACAGAGCCAACCGAAAAGGTGATAGAAGAGTATGTCGCGTTCCGTACTAAATATAACGTGCCAATCTACGTTGGCGAAACCGGCGAAAATACTGATGAATGGGTGCGCGATTTCCGCATCGTTTGCGAAAAGAATAACATCGGCTGGCATTACTGGCCATACAAAAAGCTCGACAATACCCGGGGCTTCATGAGCTTTAACCAACCGGCCAATTATGATAAGGTGATTGACTATACCGAAAAGGAGAGATCAAGTTTTGAGGACATCCGTAAGGTGAGTTTAACAGCTGCCGACAGGGAGCAAATGAAAAAGGCTCTTTACGACTTCCTGAAGAGCAGCAAGTTTGTGAACTGTATACCCAATAAGGGTTATATGGAAGCTTTAGGGTTAAAGGTGCCGGTTAAATAAGTTTACTTGTTTTCCACGGTATCGTTACGCTTTAAATAACCCGGCACGTTTACCAGCAGGATACCCGCCAGTATTATAAACAGGCTCAGGAGCTGGGCGGTATTTACACTTTCCTTAATAAAAAGCCAGCCTAAAAATACGGCAACAACCGGGTTTACATACGTATGGGTGCTGATAATAGCCGGTGGTTTGATGCTGATAAGCCATATGAAAGACAGGTAGGCAACTAATGACCCCATCACGATGAGGAAGACCAGCCCGCCCCATGCCGGCAGGCTTACTTTCCCGAAAGAAAAGCCCGCATATTCTCCTTTGCATGCCACCACAATAGCACATACAAAACTGGCGGCTAACAACTGGATGCTTGCATTCATGACAGTGCTGCTATCGCCCTTGTTATCTTTGATGATCAGCGAGCCAAAAACCCAAAGCATCGCGCTGAATAATACCACTACGCTGGCAATGGTCGCCATAGGCGATGGATGGGTTACCGCCACACCCAGTTTCAAAAACAGGAAGATGCCGGTAAAACCGATTACGAGCCCGGCCAAAATATACCGGTTAGAAAAATATTCGCCCCAGCGTTTGCGGTCTATCAATAAAAACATCAATGGCTCGGTAGCCACTAATATCGCGGCCTGACCCGAACTGATGTATTGCTCCGCCCATGCTATCATCCCGGTACCGCCTACCAACATCAATGTGCCGCTCAGTGCTTGTTTCCAAATGAATTTAAATTCGGGGAATTTTTCGCCCTTAATTTTGCACCAAGTCAGCATGAGTGTCCCTGCCGACAGGTAGCGCAGCCCAACCAGTATAAATGGCGGGAAACCCTGCAAACCGTAGGCAACCGCCAGGTATGTTGAACCCCAGATAATGTAGATGTTAAAAAAAGCAAAGGCGACTAATAGCGGAGAAGTATGTTTGGCGGTCATTAAATAGTGGATTGCCGTTAAGCGGTAAAATTAAATAGTTTTGCCAATACCCTACCCTCATAGCGCGGATTTAATATATTAGTTGGATTGTATGACCATTAACCTGAATGATGCCCTTGGCAGGAGTAATAATAATTTTGACCTGGTAAGGTTAGTTGCTGCCCTGCTTGTCATTTTCGGGCATTCTTTTTATCTGTTCCCTACCAATGGCTACCCCGAACCCGTAAAGTATGTGTTAGGTACCGACTACAGCGGTAGCCTGGCCGTAGCTATATTTTTTTTCCTGAGCGGTATCTTCATCACCGGGAGCTATTGCAGCTCAAAAACCTTGTTCAGATTTGGGCTGATGAGGGTTTTCAGGATCTGGCCGGCCTTAATAATTTGTATGCTGGTCAGCGTTTTGGTAGTGGGCCCGCTATTTACAACACTGCCGTTAACGGGTTATTTTAAATCGGAACAAAGCTGGCGTTACTTAGTCAAAAATATCGGGTTAATGAAGTTAGAGCTCATGCTGCCCAGCGTATTCAAAACTAATTTATACAACACCGTTCTTAACGGCTCGTTATGGACCTTGCCTACCGAGATCAAGTGTTATGTTTTTGTGTTGATTGCAGGCCTTTCGCGGTTAATTAAGTTTAAATGGATTTTACTGGTAATGCTGCTGTTAGCATTCAGGTTTAGGTATAATGTTTGTTTGGTACAGTTTTTTGGCAGCTGGGAAGGTGTACAGCAGTTTTTATTTTTCGTGGCAGGGATGGCTGCATACCTGTTCAGGCAGCACATTCTCATAAATACAAAGGCAGCACTTTTTATAATACTGGTTTGTATAGCAGCCTGGTTTTTTTCGCAACGGGTGTTTTACAAGCTTTTTTACCTCACCTTTTTATACAGCATACTGGCATTCGGCATCTCGGGCCCGGCCAAACGCATCAAGCTGCCCGGCGACTACTCGTACGGCATTTATATCTACGGTTTTTTGGTGCAGCAGATCGTAGCGCACCTTATGCCGTCATTAACCAGTTATCTGAGTTTATTGATCACCATTCCATTCACAGTTGCTTTAGGTTTGCTGTCATGGCATTTGGTAGAACAACCTGCACTAAAAGCGGTAAAGCGTTACCTGGTTACCCACTAGGATAGTCAGGCGGGCAAAAATGGCCGATTAAAAAAGGCGAACCAAACGGCTCGCCTCGATATTTTTAGTGTACTCGGTTATTATAAACCGAAAGCGGTTTTTACTTTATCAACGTAATCAAGTTTTTCCCAGGTAAATAATTCTACTTCGCGCTCTATTAAGCTGCCATCGTGAGCCGGGAAGGTTTTCTTAACGGTTACGCTCGGGCGGCCAAAGTGGCCATAAGCTGCGGTTTCGCTGTAAATAGGGTTGCGCAGTTTTAAGCGGGTTTCGATGGCGTATGGGGTCATGTTAAAAATGGTTTCTACCTTTTTAGCAATTTCGCCGTCTGTTAAACCAACTTTAGCAGTACCGTAGGTGTTTATGTAAATACCCATTGGCTGTGCCACACCAATGGCGTATGATACCTGTACCAATACCTCGCTGCAAACACCGGCTGCCACCAGGTTCTTAGCAATGTGACGGGTAGCATAAGCGGCAGAGCGGTCAACCTTTGATGGGTCTTTACCCGAGAATGCACCACCACCATGGGCACCTTTACCACCGTAAGTATCAACAATAATTTTACGGCCGGTTAAGCCGGTATCACCATGCGGGCCACCAATAACAAATTTACCGGTTGGGTTAATGTGATACTTAATGTCGTTATCAAAAAAGTGAGCGTATTTTGGGTATTTTGCTTTTATACGCGGTATCAATATGCTGATGATATCATCATTGATCTTTTTAAGCATGGTTGCCTCTTCATCAAAATCATCGTGCTGTGTCGATATCACAATGGCATCGATCCGGGTGGGCACGTTATCGTCGCTGTATTCTAACGTAACCTGCGATTTTGCATCCGGGCGTAGATATTTAATGTCTGTATTTTCACGGCGGATGGCGGCAAGCTCTACTAACAAAGCATGCGCGATATCTAATGCCAAAGGCATGTAGTTATCGGTTTCACTGGTAGCGTAACCAAACATCATCCCCTGGTCGCCTGCACCCTGCTCTTCTTTTGCCTGCCGGTCAACACCCTGGTTAATATCAGGCGATTGCTCGTGAATGGCCGACAGCACGCCGCATGAGCTGCCGTCAAACATATACTCACCTTTGGTGTAACCAATTTTATTGATCACCTCGCGGGCAATTTTCTGTACATCTAAATAAGCTTTTGATTTAACCTCGCCGGCTAAAATTACCTGGCCTGTGGTCACTAAAGTTTCGCACGCAACCTTCGACTCGGGGTCGAAAGCTAAAAAGTTATCAATTAACGCATCTGATATTTGATCAGCTACTTTATCCGGGTGCCCTTCCGACACGGATTCTGAGGTAAATAAGTATGGCATATTAATTTATAAACGTTTAAAAGAAAGGTACAGATTTATCTGAAACGTTGTAAAAGAAGTAAATTTTTAGCACTTTTTTACGTGGTTGCAATTTGGCCCGCTATTGGGCAATAAATCAGTCCACTTTCGGGCGGTAAAAATAAAACAATTTTTCACAAAGCCGAAAATACATTTACTTTTGACCACGAAAAGCTATATAGTTGAAAAGGAAAGCGTTATTTATAATAAACCCGGTATCGGGAGGGAAGAAGAAAGACGGAGTGCCGGAGTTAATCAACAGCTACCTCGATCACTCGAAGTTTTCGTACGAGACTGTTTTTAGCACGGGTATTAAACATGCCCGCGATGTGGCACGTGAACGCGCTGCCGATTATGACGTTATTGTAGCAGTTGGCGGCGACGGTACCATAAACGAGGTGGCATCGGCTATTGCAGGCACAGATACGGTGCTTGGGGTTATCCCTTACGGCTCAGGCAACGGCCTTTCCCGGTTTTTAGATGTACCAATGAACGCCGAGGGGGCAATAAAATCATTAAACCGCGAACGCATTATTACGATAGATGCAGGTAAGATGAACGGCAAATGGTTTTTTAATATGGCCGGGATGGGATTTGATGCCCACATTAGCCATGTATTTGCCAAAGGAAGCAACAAACGTGGTTTTTTCAGCTACTTTAAATCATCAATGCAGGAAGTTGCCAACTATAAGGCGCAACAATATCAGATAGATATTGACGGGGTTAAATACCAGCGGGAGGCATTCATGTTGAGCCTGGCCAATTCGTCGCAATATGGTAACAATGCGCACGTATCGCCTACGGCATCTGTTCAGGACGGTTTGCTTGATGTTTGTATTATCAAACCCTTCCCGCTTTATCGTTTCCCGGAGATGGGTGTGCGGATGTTTACCAAAACATCTCCCGGGTCTCAATTTGTTGAGATCATCAAAGGGAAACATATTATTATTACACGTACCCAGCCGGGGCCTATCCACCTGGACGGCGAACCGCGCGAGGCCGGTATAGCTATCGATATTGAAGTGCAGCCTGCTGCGTTAAAGATCATCGTTGGCGAGAACTATAAAGACTAATACCAATGGCAAAGAAGAACTATACAGGCATAATGTATTCTACCGACCCTGACTTTGAGTACCAGGAGGAAGCTGGAAATGATATGCAAACCCTGCCGCCACAACAACAAAACCTTAAGATATTTTTAGACCGTATTAAAGGAAACAAACTGGTAACAAGGGTAAATGGCTTTTCGGGTACTACTACCGACCTGGAGGCTATCGGTAAAAAGCTAAAAACCAAATGCGGTGTAGGTGGATCTGTTAAAGATGGCGAGATATTGCTCCAGGGTGATTTTAGGGATAAGGTGCTCACCTTATTACAAGCCGATAACTACAAGGCCAAAAAGGCCGGCGGATAAATAACCTTCAAGTGCGCAAAGCTGTTAAATACAACCGGCTATGGGTTACAGCACTAAAGTGCGATATAGTTTGCCCAATAAAATTTCGATAAACACCTTAGCTGTAAAACATTTACAATCCAAAATGAGATTATTGCAAACAAACTAAATATTTAGGTGTTAGGTTTTAGCTTGTAAATTTTGGGGAAGAACAACTGCGGCCCGATGTGGTGTGCTAAAATTATTGAAATTGCAATTAGACACGTATATATCAGGTTAGTTACATAGTTTTTATGTGTTATAACTTGCTATTATTAAAAAAAATGGGTTTTATTGTAAAAAAATTATCTGTAGCAAAGACAATTTTTAAGCGTGGTGACGTTATGTATTACCAATTTGTACCGCTTGCGGCCCGTATATTAATTTATTATAAAGAATTGCAGAAATAGTTTTTTTATTTCATTTATATTCTATTTTTGTTATTCGCTTAATACGCACACATTTTTATTAACTTATATTATAAACAAAACGAAAACTAAAAATTAAAAGTAATGGCAAACGCACCAACAAAACCAACTACTCCTGTAACTAAAGAAAGCTCAAGTGCATCAGGCGCATTTGCATCTTTAACCATTCCGATTTGCATAGCGGTGGCTATTTGTATCTACATATTCATCCTTGGCGATTCAAGTCACTACAAAGGTGGCGATCCGGTAGCTGGCGAACCAACAGATTTATTCGGTACAGTACACAAAGGTGGGGTAATTGTACCTCTTATCATGTCATATGTATTGATGGTTATCGTATTCTCAATCGAGAGAATGGTTGTAATTGGCAAAGCATCTGGTACAGGTAATGTTGAAGGATTTGTAAAAAGAATCCAATCATTCTTAAACGCTGGTAACATTGCAGCTGCAAGCGCAGAATGCGACAAACAAAAAGGTTCGGTAGCAAACGTTATCAAATCTGGTTTGAAAAAATACAGCGAAATGGAAATTGATCAGACAATGGATGTTGATCAAAAAACTTTGGCTATCCAGAAAGACATCGAAGAAGCAACTGCTTTAGAAATGCCTATGTTAGAGCAAAACTTAACTATTATCGCAACATTGGTATCAATCGGTACATTAACCGGTCTGTTAGGTACGGTTGTGGGTATGATCAAGGCCTTTGGTGAGCTTGGTTCTGGTGGTGCTGCTAACCCAACTGCATTATCAAACAGTATCTCTGAAGCATTGGTTAATACTGCACTGGGTATCGGTACATCAGCGGTATCAATTGTAATGTACAACGTGTTTACTTCTAAGATAGATAAATTGACTTACGCTATTGACGAAACAGGTTTCAGCATCGTGCAAACATTCGCTGCATCACACAAAAACAGCAGATAGTAAAATATTAGTGCTTGATTTCCCGTTATAACAAAATATAATTTGGGATTAATTTGTTTTTTCACACTAATAAATTTAATTTTACAACATGGCAAGAGTAAAAGTTCCCAGAAAGAGTACCCACATAGACATGACGGCTATGTGCGATGTAGCCTTCCTGTTGCTTACCTTCTTCATATTAACCGCAAAGCCAAGGCCGCAAGACCCGGTTCCGGTTGATATACCGCCATCAAGCTATGAAGTGCCAATTGCCGATGAGAACGTGTTATTATTAACCGTTGGTCAGGGTAAGGTTTTCTTCACAGTGGATGGTGCAGATATCCGTCAGCAAACGTTGATCCAGATGGGTCAGAAATACAATATCACCTTTACGCCCGAAGAGCAGAAAAAGTTTATCGTTACCAATATTTTTGGTGTACCGATCAGCCAGCTGAAAGCATTTCTTGCTTTAGATGTTGAACAAAGGAAGAACTTTAAACAACCGGGTATTCCGCATGATACAACTGCTAACAATGAGTTATCAGACTGGATCAGGGAAGCGCGCAAAGTTGGTGCATCGTTGCATAACAAAGCTTTGTTTATTGCGGTTAAAGGTGATAATAAGGAAGAGTATCCGGTGATCAAGGATTTGATCACTGTGTTTCAGAAACAAAAACTTAACAAATTTAGTTTAATTACGACGCTTAGAGCTGCGCCTAAAAAATAATAAAAAATGGCAGAATTAGACACCTCCTCCGGCGGGGGGAAAAAAGGCGGGAAAGTAAGAAGTAAAAAAGCCTCCACGCGTATCGATTTAACCGCAATGGTTGATTTGGCGTTCTTGCTTATCACTTTCTTCATCCTGACTACTACGCTGGCTAAACCAAAGGCAATGGATGTTACCATGCCTGATAAAGAAGAAAAGCAAACCGATCAGTTACCTGTACCGGCATCACGTACCATGACGATATTGTTAGGCGCAAATAATAAACTGGAATGGTTTGTTGGCGAGCCTGGTAAATCGGCCCCTACGCCAGATACCTACGGCAAAAACGGAATACGTGCTGCGTTGATCGAGCAAGGCAAAAAGATCCAGGCCGCAAGCGGTAAGTATATGATCGTTATCATTAAACCAAGCGATAAATCGGTTTACAAAAACATGGTTGATGCGCTTGATGAGATGAAGATCACAGCTGTTCAGTCTTTCGCAATTGGTGATATCACACCTCCGGAAGTTGAATTGTTAAAGAGAGATGGGCTTTACTAATTGGTAAAGACCGCATTAAATTAATTATTAATATTAACGCCTAAAAGATGTTTGGATCAAAATTAGACATATTAAACCAGCAATGGATTGATGTGGTGTTTAGCGGGCGTAATAAAGCATATGGTGCTTACGAATTAAGAAAGGATAACCCTCGTCATACCAACAGGGCCCTGCTTATAGGTATAGTAGTGTTTGTGTTTATTATATCGTTAAAAACAATCATCAATAAAATTGAAGGGTTCATTCCAAAGGCCGACGAGAAGATCAAAATTACCGAGGTAGTTTTGCCGCCGCCGCCAATGGACAACAAAGTAAAACCACCACCACCGCCACCAGAGCCGCCTAAACCAAAGGTAGATCAGGTTCGTTTCCCTCCTCTGGTTGTAAAACCGGATAACGAGATCCGCGAAAAAGATCCGCCAACGGTAAAAGAGCTTGAAGTAGCTGACCCTGGCCAGAAAGACCAGAAAGGTGACCCGAATGCGGATATCCGTATCGATGAGCCGGTTGGTAACTCAGACATTAAGCAAGTGGTTGAAGAAAACCCTAACCAGATCTTTACTGCTGTAGAGCAATCGCCAGGTTTCCCTGGTGGTGATGCCAAGTTTGGTGCCTATTTAAGTAAGGCTATCCGTTACCCGGCAATTGCGAGAGAGAACAACGTTCAGGGACGTGTTATCTGTACCTTCGTTGTAGAGAGAGACGGTTCTTTAACAGATATTAAAGTTGTTAGAGGTATTGGCAGTGGTTGCGATGAGGAAGCTGTACGTGCACTAAAGGCATCGCCTAAGTGGAAACCAGGTATCCAAAACGGTCGCCCTGTACGTGTACAATATAGCGTACCGGTACAGTTTGCACTGGCGCAAGAGTAACAATTCATGTTATCAAATAACAACAAAGAGCAAAAATCGCCCAAAAGGCGGTTTTTGCTTATTTTAGGAGGGGCCGCATTCGTTTGCTTTTGTATAATGGGCCTGGCCCTAATCTTTTGGAAAGATATCCCCATAGGGAGCGACCCAACCCAAAGAAAAATTTTTGGCGGCGTGATATTGGTTTATGCGGTATTGCGTTTTTCGCGCTATTTAAGGAAAGATCCGGATGAAGTTGATGAAGCTTAATTTAAAATTAGTATTGTGGGGTGCGGCGTTTGTTGTCGTATTTCAGGGCTGTAAACAGGCTGATAAAAAAGCATCGCAGGACGACAAATTTTTAGCCGGTACAGCGACTTTTTCGGCTGACGATTCCTTTTCGCCCATTGTTGACGAACAGGCCTATGTTTTTAGAGCCATTTATCCGGATGCGAACCCTATAATAAAATACAAGCCCGAAGCGTTAGTATTGAATAGCTTATTAAACGATAGTGTACGCGTTGCTATACTGGCCCGCGAGCTTGACACTGTCGAAGTTGGGATTTTTAAACGGCGCACATTGCCGCCTGTTATTACCAAATTTGCTACCGATGCCATTGCGCTTATAGTGAACCAGGCATCAAACGATACCACCATTACAGTTAGCGATATAGTTAAAATGCTAAACGGTCAGGCTAAAACTGATAAAAGTATAGTATTCGATAACCCTAATTCGAGTTTGGTAAGGTATTTGAGGCAAATATCAGGTAATAAGGATTTTAAGCAGAAGAACATCTATTCGCTTAAGTCAAACAAAGAAGTTATAAAATATGTAGCTACCCATCCTGATGCGATTGGCATTACAGGATTTAGCTGGCTGAACGACCCCGATAAGGATTATGCTGATGCCGTTGATAAGGTTAAAATTGTAGGGGTAAGGGATGAGAACAGTAAGCTGGCGCCGAAGGAATATTTTAAACCTTCGCAAACAACTTTAGTCCAAAAAACGTATCCGTTAAGCCGTTCTCTATACATAATCGATTGCACAGGGAAGAAAGGATTAGGCGCAGGTTTCGCTGGTTTTTTAAGCAGCGAACGCGGGCAACGGATCTTATTAAAATCGGGCTTACTACCTGAAACTATCCCTTCGAGGGAAATAAACATAACACACTAAATTAAACATACATTCTAAAACTACGATGAAAATGATCAGTAAGATAAGCAAGTTAGTATTAGCACTGATATTAGTTGGGTCATCGGTTTTTGCACAAAGTTTGGCCGACGCCAAAAAAGCAATTGATGCCGAGCAGTACCAGAAAGCTAAATCAATGCTAAAAAATTTAACGGTTACCCAAGGGACAAAAGATGAGAATTTCTTTTACTTAGGTTGGGTTTACATTTTACAGGAATATCCCGATTCGGCGAAGGCTGTTTTTCAAAAAGGTATTGCCGTTAACCCTAAATCTGCACTTAACTATGCAGGTTTAGGCGTAGCTGCCTTTGTTGATAAGGACCGTAACACGGCCACAACCAACTTTAACCAGGCGGTAACCTTAGCAGGTAAGGATAGCAAGCCATATGTTTACATTGGTAAAGGTTATTTACTTAACGCTACCGATGGTAAAGTTGCTGCTGCAGATGCAAACGCAGCCATTGCCATTCTTAACAAAGGTAAAGCGCTTAACGCTAAAGATGCCGAGTTATTGGTTGTTTTAGGTGACGCTTACCGTACACAGTTAAAAAGCACCGAAGCTTTGGGTAACTACCAAAATGCTTTAGAGCTTGACCCTAAACTGGCTACTGCTAAGGTTGCAACAGGTGTATTGTGGAGATATGCTGATAACTACGAAGATTCTGAAAGGTTATTTAAAGAAGCTTTAGCTATCGACCCTAACTTTGGCCCTGCTTACCGTGAGTGGGCAGAAACTGACATCCGTTGGTCACTGCGCGATCCTAAAATGGCATCAGCGAAAGTGAAGGAAGGTGTTGAGCAGTTCCGTAAATATATTTCGTTAACAGATAATTCATTAGAAACTCGTTTACGTTATGCCGACTTCCTGGCTTATGCAGGTGACTACAAAGCTTTACAGGAAGAGGCTAACGCGTTAGCAAAATCATCTAATGGTAATTTAAGGGTTTTCCGCTACCAGGCTTATGCAGCTTACGAAAACAAAGATTATCCAACAGCATTAACTGCAATGAATACTTGGATTACTAAGGCTGATCCTAAACGTGTAATTCCTC
Source organism: Mucilaginibacter glaciei (assembly GCF_014773245.1). GTDB lineage: Bacteria > Bacteroidota > Bacteroidia > Sphingobacteriales > Sphingobacteriaceae > Mucilaginibacter > Mucilaginibacter glaciei. The sequence continues at coordinate 423,345 of NZ_JACWMX010000004.1, forward strand.
GTGATTACCTTTACTTGGGCCGTATACAGATCGCTTCTGGCCAGGATTCATTAGGTATTAAATCTTTACAGACTGCCTATACTATGGATACTACCCAGGCAGATGTTTATGCCGAAATTGGTAAGTCATTATACGCTCAAAAGAAATACGAAAAAGCAGGTGATGCATATCGTCAGTATTTGACTAAATCACGCAAAGGAACTTTGAATGATTATTTAAGAGAAGGTACAAGCTACTACTTTGCTTTTGACTCTAAAAAGCCAGACACAACTTTGTTAACTAAAGCAGATTCGGCATTTAGCTACATCAGTCAAAAATCTGGAAAGCCAATCCCGGCTGTTGTTTTATTCAGAGCAAGGGTTAACGACAGCAAAGATGCAGACAGGAATAATATCAAGGGATATGCTAAGCCATACTACGAACAATTTCTTCAGTTAGTAGGCACAACCCCTCCAGCAGATGATAAAGCTAAAGCGCAGTTGGTTGAAGCTTACAGCTATTTGGGTGCGTTTTACCAATATAAGGAAAAGGACGATGCCAAAGCAACCGAAAACTTTACTAAAGTAAGGGAACTTGATCCTGCTAATAAACAAGCTGCTGCGTTCTTTGCCAAAAAAGGTGGCGCAAAAGGTAAATAACCTTTGACTATATAAATTTAAAAAGGCCTCTTGAAAAAGAGGCCTTTTTTATTATCCGCTCATTTGTATATTTGCAATATGGAATTACAAAGTTTACCCATTAATTACCTGCCTATCATCTTCCAAATGATAGTGGCTTTAGGTTTTGTTGTTACTACTATGTTTGTAACGCACAAAATTGGCCCTAAACGGGTAACTAAAGATAAGCTTACCCCATTCGAGTCGGGTATCGAGGTCATCGGTAATGCACGGCAGCCCATGTCTATCAAGTATTTCCTGGTAGCTATCCTTTTCGTGTTGTTTGATGTCGAGGTTATCTTCATGTACCCATGGGCGGTAAACTTCCGTGATCTGGGTAAGGATGGGATGATAGAGATGTTCATATTTATGGGTACCTTACTTGCCGGTTTCTTTTATATCATTAAAAAGGGCGCCCTAAATTGGGATTAATTTATCCTGTTTAGATTAATTCTAAATATCTTCCTTCGCTTTTTTCATATACCTGTTGCAACGGTATTTTACTTAAATTTGCATATCGGCGTAAGCTGATGGGTTTATTTATTTGATAATAATTCATGAGTGATATTCAAATAGTTGAGGCTCCTGCGGGATTAGAAGGGTCAGGATTTTTTGCCACAAAGCTGGATCAGGCTGTGGGTTTGGCTCGCTCGCACTCTTTATGGCCGTTACCATTCGCAACATCATGCTGCGGTATCGAATTTATGGCAACCATGGGTTCACATTACGATCTTTCCAGGTTCGGTGCCGAGCGTTTAAGCTTTTCGCCACGCCAGGCCGATCTTCTGATGGTTATGGGCACCATATCAAAAAAAATGGGTCCGGTTTTACGCCAGGTTTACCTGCAAATGGCCGAGCCTCGTTGGGTAATGGCTGTTGGTGCTTGTGCATCAAGCGGGGGTATTTTTGATACCTATTCGGTATTGCAGGGTATTGACGAAGTTATCCCGGTGGATGTTTACGTTCCCGGTTGCCCGCCGCGCCCCGAAGCGATCATTGATGGCTTTATGGCGATCCAGAAATTAGTACAGACAGAAACACTTCGCCGCAGGGAAGAGCCTAAATATCAGGCATTGCTTGCTTCATACGGTATACAATAAGCATGGGTAAGATAGCTAACGACATACTTTTACAAAAGCTAACCGATAAATTTGCGGGACAGGTTGTTGAGACCGGTGCCGATTTTGGTTTGCTTACTGTAGAAACCAATAAGGAGGTTATTACCGATGTACTTACCTTTTTAAAAACAGATGCAGCACTGCAGTTTATCTTTTTAACAGACTTAACCGCGGTACACTATCCTGATCAGGAAAAACAGATAGGTGTAGTTTATCACCTGCACAGCTTAACTACTAATACCCGTATCCGCATCAAGGTTTTCCTGACATTGGAAGACTGCCATATCCCCACCGCATCTACCATTTGGGATGGTGCTAACTGGATGGAGCGCGAAACGTACGACTTTTTTGGGGTGATATTTGACGGACACCCCGACCTGCGCAGGATACTGAATGTTGATGACATGACCGTATTCCCGATGAGGAAGGAATTCCCGCTGGAAGATCCTAACCGTATTGATAAAAAAGATTACTTTTTCGGGAGATAATATAAATGCAGAACCACCCCGTATATACCGATAACGATCCGCAAACGGAGTATTCCACGCTGAACCTGGGTCCAACCCACCCTGCAACGCACGGTGTGTTCCAGAATGTTTTGCAGATGGATGGCGAACGTATTGTTAGCGGCGTATCAACCATAGGCTACATTCACCGCGCATTCGAAAAAATCGCCGAACACCGCCCATTTTATCAAATAACACCATTGACCGACAGGTTGAACTATTGCTCGTCGCCCATTAACAACATGGGATGGCATATGACGGTAGAGAAGATGCTGAACATCCAGATGCCAAAACGTGTGGATTACATGCGTGTTATTATTATGGAACTTGCCCGTATTGCCGATCATATTATCTGTAACGGCGTATTGGGTGTTGATACGGGTGCTTTTACCGGCTTTCTATACATGATGGAGTATCGTGAAGAGATCTATGAAATTTACGAGGAGATCTGCGGATCGCGCTTAACAACCAATATCGGCCGGATAGGCGGTTTCGAGCGTAACTTTAACAAGATCGCTTTCGATAAGATCCGTAAGTTTTTGGTGAAGTTCCCTCCGGTTTTAAGAGAATTTGAAGCCCTGTTTAACCGTAACCGTATCTTTGTTGATCGCACGAAAGGTGTAGCAGCAGTTACGCAGGCCGATGCTTTAAGCTACAGCTGGAGCGGCCCTATTTTACGCGCAACCGGTGTTGATTATGATGTAAGGGCTATGGAGCCATACTCGTCGTACGAAGATTTTGATTTTGAAGTGCCGGTAGGCGAGAACGGCGACGTTTACAATCGCTTTTTGGTACGTAACGAAGAAATGTGGCAGAGCATGCGCATTATTGAGCAGGCGCTAAACAAAATAGAAAAAGAACCGTCGGATATTTTCCACGCGGACGTACCGGCGTTTTATCTGCCTCCAAAAGAGGAAGTATACAACAATATGGAAGCTTTGATCTATCACTTTAAAATTGTGATGGGCGAGGTTGATACCCCTAATGCTGAAGTTTACCACGCGGTTGAAGGTGCTAATGGCGAATTGGGTTTTTACCTGATCAATGATGGTGGCCGCTCGCCTTACCGTTTGCATTTCCGCAGGCCAAGCTTCATCAATTACCAGATGTATGCGCCAATGAGCCGCGGTATGCTGTTGTCAGACGCGATTATTAACATGAGTAGTTTAAACGTTATAGCAGGAGAATTAGATGCTTAGTGTTCAAAACACCGATATGCCGGTAACTTTTACGCCGGAGTTGATCAGCAAGTTTGCTGATGTGGTTAGCCGTTATCCGGAAGGGAAACAAAAATCGGCTTTACTGCCCATACTGCATTTGGTACAGGCCGAATTAGGCTGGGTAAGTGCCCCGGCAATGGATAAGGTTGCCGAGTACTTAGATATCCAGCCGATAGAAGTTTACGAGGTGGCATCGTTTTATACCATGTACTTTTTAAAGCCGCAAGGCAAGTATATGTTAGAGGTTTGCCGCACCGGCCCGTGTGAAATTGTTGGCGCTACGCCTATAATGAATCACATCGAAGCTAAATTGGGCGTTAAGGAAGGCGAAGTGACCACTGATGGTTTATTTAGCTGGCGCGGTGTTGAATGTTTGGCGGCATGTGGCTTTGGCCCGGTATTGCAAATTGGCCCCGAATATACTTTTTATGAAAAGCTAACTAACGAGTCGGTTGATGCTTTGATAAGTGATTTAACTGCTAAGGCGAATAATTAAGATGAACGAAAGAAACAGGTTGGTAGGCTGGGACGCGGCACTGATAGCAGGGGTGATCCTGTTTTTATTTTTGCAATTACCGGAGCATTACAACCTGATCATCGGTTTAGTTACCGTAAATATCTTTGCAAATTGTATAAGAAATCATATAGCCGCTTATAAACTAAACGGCAAAATATATTAGTAATGGGACGTAAACTTTTACTTGAACATATTAACGTACCCGGCATCAACACATTTGATGTTTACCGCTCAAAGGGCGGCTATGCTGCTGTTGAAAAAGCCCTAAAGACTTTAACCCCCGACGAAGTGGTGGAAGAGGTTAAAAAATCGGGCTTGCGCGGTCGTGGTGGTGCAGGTTTCCCTACCGGGATGAAGTGGAGCTTTCTGGCCAAGCCGGAGGGAGTTGAACGCTACTTGGTTTGTAACGCCGACGAATCTGAACCCGGCACTTTTAAAGACCGTTATTTGATGACGCACATCCCCCACTTATTAATAGAGGGGATGATCGTAGCCAGCTTTGCGTTGGGTGCCAAAACATCATACATCTACGTACGCGGCGAAATGATGCCGCAGATCCGTATCCTGGAAAGAGCCATCGCCGAAGCGAAGGCAAAAGGCTTTTTAGGTAAAAATATTTTAGGTACCGATTACAGCCTCGAGCTTTACGTACAACCGGGTGGTGGTGCTTACATCTGTGGTGAAGAAACTGCTTTGTTAGAATCATTAGAAGGTAAACGCGGTAACCCGAGGATCAAACCTCCGTTCCCGGCTATTGCAGGTTTATACGGTTGCCCAACGGTGGTAAACAACGTAGAATCTATCGCAGCAGTTGTGCCGATCATAAATGATGGCGGCGATGAGTATGCTAAATTAGGTATTGGTCGTAGTACGGGTACTAAACTGATCTCGGCCGGCGGTAATTTGAAAAATCCGGGTGTGTATGAGATCGACTTGGGTTTACCTGTTGAAGAATTTTTGTACAGCGATGAATATTGCGGGGGCATTGCCAACGGCAAACGCTTAAAGGCGGTTGTTGCGGGTGGTTCATCCGTACCTATCTTACCGGCTAACCTGTTCCTGAAAACCATTAACGGCGAAGGCCGCCTGATGAGCTACGAATCATTATCAGATGGTGGTTTTGTGAGTGGCACCATGATGGGATCGGGTGGTTTTATAGCTTACGACGAAGACCAGTGTATTGTTAGGAATACCTGGAACTTTGCCCGTTTTTATCACCATGAAAGCTGCGGACAATGTTCGCCTTGCCGTGAAGGTACCGGCTGGATGGAAAAAGTGTTACATCGCCTGGAATATGGCCACGGTAAAATGAGCGATATGGACCTTTTGGTTGATGTATCTAAAAAAATTGAGGGAAATACAATTTGCCCGTTGGGTGACGCAGCAGCATGGCCGGTGGCCAGTGCCATCCGCCACTTTAGGGATGAGTTTGAGTGGCACGTAACTGATTCGGCATCCGCCACTACTCGTAATTACGGTATTGCGCATTATGCAGACCCATTGCCAAAAGTAGAAGCAGCAGTATAAAGTAAAACGGATGAACCCGTGTCATTGCGAGCGATAGCGCGGCAATCTCATCGGACACTTGGTGATGCTAAGATTGCCACGCTACGCTCGCAATGACATAAATAATAGAGCGTCTGAACAGACGATAAAATATAAAAGACGAAAGTCAAATGAAGGTAACAATAGACGGATTTCCCATTGAAGTAGAGGCCGGGACGACCATATTAAACGCTGCAAGGCTGATAGGTGGCGATATCGTTCCGCCGGCTATGTGCTATTATTCCAAGCTGGAAGGCAGCGGCGGAAAGTGCCGTACCTGTTTGGTTCAGGTAACCAAAGGTTCTGATAAAGACCCGCGCCCTATGCCTAAACTGATAGCCAGCTGCCGTACCACCGTTATGGATGGTATGGAAGTGAAAAATATCACTTCGCCAGAAGTTATTGAGGCGCGCAAAGGTGTAGTGGAGATGTTATTGATCAACCACCCGTTGGATTGCCCGGTTTGCGACCAGGCCGGTGAGTGCCATTTGCAAGACTTAGGGTATGAGCATGGCGCAGCAAAAACACGCTATGAGTTTGACCGCCGCACATTTGAGCGGATAGATATAGGTGATAAGATCCAGCTACACATGACACGCTGTATTCTTTGCTACCGCTGTGTATTTGTTGCCGACCAGATTACAGATCACCGCATCCACGGGATCTTGAACCGCGGCGATCACTCCGAGATCTCGACTTACATCCAAAAAGCTGTTGATAACGACTTTAGCGGCAACGTGATTGACGTTTGCCCGGTAGGCGCATTAACTGATAGAACCTTCCGCTTCAAAAACCGTGTTTGGTTTACCAAACCCGTAGAAGCACATCGCGAATGCGAAAACCCTAAATGCTGCGGTAAGGTTACCTTATGGTACAAAGGGGAGGATGTTATTCGCGTAACGGCACGTAAAGATGAATACGGCGAGGCAGAAGAATTTATCTGCAACACCTGCCGTTTTGATAAGAAGAAAACCAGTGACTGGGTAATAGAAGGTCCGCGTAAAGTATCTCATAAATCTGTTATCAGTTCTAACCACTACGATACGCTTAAGCCGCTTCCGGTTGTGAAACAAAACCTGGTATTGCAGGAAGCGAATAAAGAACAATTTGAAAGGGAGACACGCCTGTAATGGAATTAGTAGATATCGGTATAAAATTCGCATTGGTTGCGGTTATATTTGGGATTAGCCTGGTAGTAGCCATGTATTCTACCTACGCCGAGCGTAAAATAGCGGCATTTTTTCAAGATAGGGTTGGTCCTAACCGTGCAGGCCCGTTTGGTATGTTTCAGCCCCTGGCTGATGGTGCCAAAATGTTTATGAAGGAAGAGATCATCCCGACTAACGCTACACCATTTTTATTCATCGTAGGCCCGTCATTAGCTATCCTTACTGCGTGTATCGGTTCGGCGGTTATACCCTGGGGGCAAAATTTAACCGTTGGCGATAAAGTTATACCGTTGCAGGTTACCGATATTAACGTGGGCATCTTATACATCTTCGGCGTGGTATCGTTAGGCGTTTATGGTGTAATGATAGGCGGCTGGGCATCAAATAACAAATACTCGCTATTAGGTGCTATCCGTGCGGCATCACAAAATATCAGTTATGAAATTTCGATGGGGCTTTCTATCATCGCCCTGTTATTGGTTACCGGTACTTTAAGCTTGGGCGAAATTGCTCAGCAGCAACACGGCTGGCATTGGAACGTGATCTACCAACCGGTAGGTTTTATCCTGTTTTTGGTTTGTGCATTTGCCGAAACTAACCGTACACCGTTCGATTTACCAGAGTGTGAGACCGAACTGGTAGGTGGTTACCATACCGAGTATTCGTCAATGAAACTGGGTTTTTACCTGTTTGCCGAGTATATCAACATGTTCATTTCATCGGCAGTAATGGCAACCCTATATTGGGGTGGTTATAACTATCCGGGCATGGATTGGGTTACCGCGCATGTTGGCCCTGTAATAGGACCGTTGATTGGTACGGGTGTGTTTTTTACAAAGATATTCCTGTTCATCTTCTTCTTTATGTGGGTACGCTGGACCATCCCGCGTTTCCGTTACGATCAGTTGATGGACCTGGGCTGGAAAATATTAATACCATTGGCTATCGCGAATATTGTGGTGACCGGTGTTTGGATAACTCTTGCAAGTTAGAAAGGAATTAAATGGAATCGTTAAGTAATAAAAAGAAGCAATTAACCGTAAAACCGCTCAACTTTTGGGAGCGTGCTTACCTGCCTGCAATCGTGCATGGCTTAAGCATCACCATGAGCCACTTTTTTAAAAAGCCGGTTACTATTGCCTATCCTGATGAGAAGCGTGAGTTTTCTGAAAATTTCCGTGGAATGCACTCGCTTAAACGTGATGAGAATGGCAAAGAGCGTTGTACTGCTTGCGGGCTTTGCGCTTTATCATGCCCGGCAGAGGCTATAACCATGACCGCGGCCGAGCGCCAGAAAGGTGAAGAGCATTTATACAGAGAAGAAAAATACGCTGCTGTATACGAAATTAATATGCTGCGCTGCATATTTTGCGGCCTTTGCGAAGAAGCATGCCCTAAGGAAGCGATCTATCTGGATGGTGATATCGTACCATCAGATTACCTGCGGAAGGATTTTATTTACGGTAAAGACAAATTAGTTGAAGCACCTTTAAATCAATAACAGAAGTTTTATACCTTTGCCCAACCTTAAAGCGGGGCAAAAGTATATTGAAAATATAAACATGATTACATTTTACTTCATCGCGTTTTTATCCATATTCTTTTCAATACTGGTTATTTCTGCAAAAAACCCGGTGCACAGTATCCTGTACCTTATACTTACCTTTTTTACATTCACTATTCACTACATATTGCTGAATGCCCAGTTCCTGGCTATCGTAAATTTTATTGTTTACATGGGGGCTATCCTGGTGCTGTTCCTGTATACGCTGATGCTCATCAACCTTAACAAGGAATCGGAACCTGTTAAACCTTTTATGGTAAAAATGGCTGCAGTGTTTGGCGGGGGAATTTTGGCAGTGGCTTTGGTGGCATCTTTAAAGATCACAGGAACATCAGATCCTGTAGTGTTAAAAGACCCCGGACTTGGTTTAGTTAAAAACCTGGGCAAGGTATTATTTAATGAATTTTTATTGCCGTTCGAGGTATCGTCTGTATTGCTGCTATCGGCAATGGTAGGTGCGGTATTGCTGGCAACAAAAGATACTAAAGAAACAAAAGCTATCAACTGATATGGAAAGTTTAACCAATGCCATTCAGGCGGTGCCGCTTAATCATTATATTATATTAAGCGCGCTTATATTTTCGATAGGGGTTATGGGTGTTTTATTACGCCGTAATGCTATCGTTATATTCATGTCGGTAGAGCTGATGCTTAATTCGGTTAATCTGCTGCTTACTGCATTTTCTGTTTATCGCGGCGATGCAGCCGGGCAAGTATTTGTATTTTTTATTATGGCATTGGCCGCTGCCGAAGTTGCAGTAGGGCTGGCTATTATAGTAATGATATACCGCAACACCAACTCGATCGATATTAACGTATTGAATAGGTTGAAATGGTAATGTGATTTTCGATTTCGGATTTTCGATTTCGGATTTATAGATGAACTAAAAACAACGCGTTATTGCGAGGGCTTCCCAATCAATACGTATAACATAAAACGTATAACGTTTAACGGACACAAATGGACAAATTGATCTGGCTTATTCCTGTACTACCCTTAGCCGGTTTTGTTATTAACGGATTAGGGCGCAATACCCTATCAAAAGGTATTATCGGGGCTATCGGTAGTTTATTGGTATTGGTGGCATTTGGCTTAAGCATCGCTACTTTTTTCCAGATCAAATCTACCGGCGCGCCTATCAACATTACGCTGTTCGACTGGATAAGCGTTGGTGATTTTAAAATTCAATTCTCTTTCCTGGTAGATCAGCTGAGTTCTATCATGCTGCTCATCATTACCGGTGTAGGCTTCCTGATTCACTTATATTCGATAGGGTATATGCATGATGATAAGGGCTTCGGTAAGTTTTTTACTTACCTTAACCTGTTCGTATTCTTTATGCTGCTGCTGGTTATGGGTAGCAACTACGTAATCATGTTTATTGGCTGGGAGGGAGTAGGTTTATGCTCATATCTACTCATCGGTTTCTGGTATACGAATCCCAGCTATGCCGACGCTGCTAAAAAGGCGTTTATCATGAACCGTATCGGCGATCTGGGTTTTCTGTTAGGTATTTTCCTTTTAGTAAACACATTTAATAGCGTTGCTTACGCGGATATCTTTCCTAAAGCCCCTGCTGCCGTTGCCGCAGGCGCACCCATCGTACTGATCACGTTATTGTTATTTGTGGGTGCTATAGGTAAATCGGCACAGTTGCCTTTATTTACCTGGTTGCCCGATGCAATGGCCGGCCCCACGCCAGTTTCGGCATTGATACATGCGGCTACCATGGTTACTGCAGGTATCTATATGATCGCCCGCTCAAACATCTTGTTCACGCTGGCACCCGATACCATGCATGTGATCGCCATTGTAGGTTTAGCTACGGCATTCTTTGCTGCGCTGATTGCGCTGACACAAACAGATATTAAAAAGGTACTGGCTTATTCAACCGTATCGCAATTGGGTTATATGTTTTTGGGTTTAGGCGTTGGCGCTTACACTGGTGCATTCTTCCACGTTTTAACCCACGCGTTCTTTAAGGCATTATTATTCCTGGGTGCAGGTTCTGTTATCCACGCTATGAGCGGAGAGCAGGATATGCGCAAAATGGGTGGTCTGAAAGGTAAGATCAAAATCACTTTCATTACTATGCTGGTAGGAACCATTGCTATCGCAGGTATCCCCCCATTCTCGGGTTTCTTTTCAAAAGACGAAATTTTAGCGGCTGCGTTCGCACACAGCACTACCTTTTATGTGGTGGGTGTAATTACTGCAGGGTTGACCTCTTTCTATATGTTCCGGATGATGTACCTGACATTTTGGGGCAAGTTCCGCGGAACGCATGAGCAGGAACACCATTTACATGAGTCGCCTGCAAACATGACCATCCCCTTGATCGTGTTAGCTATCTTATCTGCCGTTGGCGGTATAATAGGCGTGCCTGCAGTAATGGGCGGCCATCATGAATTGGCTGCATTCCTTGCCCCGGTGTTTGAACCATCATTTAAAATATTAGGCGAGCACGAGTTAAGCCACAGCACCGAATGGATGCTAATGGGCATCTCTGTTGGTATCGCATTAATAGCAATGGGTTACGCTTACACCAAATATGTAAGCAAAGCCGGTGTTCCGGTAAGCGATGAAGAAGAGCGCCCTACCCTGGCAAACCTGTCTTACCACAAGTTTTATGTGGATGAACTTTACGATCTGATCATTCGCAAGCCTTTGGATGCATTATCAACCTTTTTCTACAAAGTGGTTGAGCAATTAGGTATCGATGGCTTTGTGAATGGGCTTGGTAAAGGCACTTTAGAAACAAGTAAGGGTTTACGTTTACTGCAAACAGGTAACGTGGGCTTCTATATATTTATGATGGTGTTAGGCATCATTGGCATTTTGGTTTACAACTTTTTAAGACTATAAAACGATAGCGTTTTACCCCATAAAATGACGGTTAGTATTTTACTTTTTTTACCGATTATAGCAGCCCTTGTGGTGTTGTTATTCAAAAACGAAGTGGCAAAGCATGTCGCCTTGTTTTTTGCCGTAGTTGAACTGGCTATTGCTTTATTTTTCTTATCGGGTTTTGTGGCAGATGCATCTACCCAGTACAGTATCGATGTGCCCTGGATCCCAACGGTAGGGGTTTATTTTAGCGCCGGTATAGATGGTATAAGTATGCTGATGGTTTTATTGACCACGGTGCTGGTGCCGCTCATTATACTCACCACTTACAAGCACGAGTACAAAAACGCCCCTGCATTTTATGCTTTAATCTTATTTATGCAGGCCGGTTTATTAACCGTATTTACTGCATTAGATGGTTTCTTATTTTACGTAGGCTGGGAAGCCGCTTTGATCCCTATTTATTTTATCTGCACTCTATGGGGCGGTGAAAACCGCATCCGTATCAATATTAAGTTTTTCATCTACACCTTTGCCGGGTCGTTGTTTATGCTGTTAGGGATCATTTTCCTTTACCTGCAAACGCCGGGTAAGGTTTATGATATCCACGCATTCTATAATTTAAGCCTTGATGCTGCGCATCAAAACTGGGTGTTCTGGGCGTTTTTCATTGCATTTGCTATCAAAATGCCATTGTTTCCGTTCCATACCTGGCAGCCCGATACTTATACGGAAGCACCATCTGCCGGTACCATGATGTTATCTGGTATTATGTTAAAGATGGGTATCTACGGCGTTATCCGCTGGTTGATCCCTAATGCGCCGGTTGGCTTTTTGCAATGGCAAAACCTGGTAATGATCTTGTCGGTTATCGGTATTGTATACGCGTCACTTATCGCATTTAACCAAAAAGACGGAAAGCGTTTGGTAGCTTATTCATCAATTGCCCACGTTGGGTTAATCGCAGCCGGTATCTTCGCCTGGACAACGCAGGGCGTACAGGGAGCTATGATCCAGATGCTGAGCCATGGTATCAACGTAGTGGGGATGTTCTTTATCTGGGACATCATCAGTCGTCGTTTAAACACCCGCGATATTAGTCAGATGGGTGGTATCGCTAAGGTGGCACCTAACTTTTCTATCGCGTTTTTGATCATCGTACTGGGCACTGTCGCTTTACCGTTAACCAACGGCTTTGTGGGCGAATTCCTGTTGTTGAAAGGTGTATTCCATTATAATATTTGGTTTGCCGCTGTTGCTGGTTTAACCATCATATTCGGTGCGGTATATATGCTGCGGATGTACAAGAATGTAATGCAGGGCGAAACCAATGCCGTAACAGTTGCTTTTGCTGATATAGACGGTTCAGAAAAATTGGTTCTGGGTATCATTTGCGTGCTTATTATTGCTATTGGTGTTTACCCGCAACCTTTACTGCATATCTCTGAGGCGGCAGTGACCAATTTAGTGCAAACAGTAAGCGCGAAGTTTATAAATTCAAAATTCTAAAATACAGATATAAGCAAATGACTACTTTAATTATCATATCTGTTTTACCCATAGTGCTTTTGTACCTGGGTTTATATAAAATGCAAAAGGCACTTTTACCTGTAACCATTTTAGGTTTACTTGCTGCGCTTGTTGCTGCCGTGATGCAATGGGGCGATAATGCCGAGCCTATTTACAACGGTATGCTTTTATTTAATAACTTCTCTATCGCATTTTCTGTTGTTAGCATCGTATCAACCATATTGATCTTACTGTTATCTAAAGGGTATTTTGAGAAGATAAGCAGTCACATTGCCGAGTATTATGCGATCATTTTATTTGCATTGGCAGGTATCATCGTAATGGTTTCTTACCATAGCCTGGTAATGATGTTTATCGGGATAGAGATCATGTCGGTAAGTTTATACATCCTTGCCGGAATCCGCAAAAATGATTTTGCATCAAACGAGGCAGCGTTAAAATATTTCCTGATGGGGGCATTCTCTACAGGCTTTTTACTGTTTGGTATTACCCTTATCTATGGTGCGTCAGGCTCATTTGACCTGGATCACATCCGTGATTATGTAGCCCTTCACCCAAGAGACATCGACCCGATTTTTTTCACGGGAATTTTGCTGATCATTGTGGGGATGTGCTTTAAAGTAGGTGCCGCCCCGTTCCACTTCTGGACACCCGATGTTTACGAAGGTGCGCCATCGTTGATCACGCTGTTCATGTCTACAGTGGTGAAGGTGGCAGGTTTCGCGGCATTTTTACGCCTGTTCTCGGCCAGCTTTATCCTGATGACTGATTTTTGGGCGCCGGTATTAATGGTTATCACTATCATCACATTGTTCATCGGTAACATTACTGCACTATATCAACAAAGCTTTAAACGGATGATGGCTTTTTCCAGCATCTCACACGCGGGTTATTTATTGTTCGCCATCGTGGCGATAGGCGCAGGATCGGCCAATGCTATTTTTGTTTATGCTACCGCCTATTCCATAGCTTCGATAGTTGCCTTTGGCGCCCTAATATTAGTTAGGCAACAAACCGGTAGCGATAACTTTGACGGTTTTAACGGCATGGCGAAGCGTAATCCCTTTTTGGCATTGGTATTGACCGTCGCCATGCTCTCATTGGCAGGTATACCCTTAACCGCAGGTTTCATTGGCAAGTTTTACATGTTTACGGGCGCGCTGTCGCAATATAAATTTTGGCTGGTGATTATCGCGGTAGTAAACGCGATCATCAGTATATTTTACTATTTCAGGGTCATTATCGCGATGTACTTCCGTAGTGCCGACCGTGCCGAAGTTGAGGTGCCGCCTTACTATAAATTTGTTTTGGGTTCGGCAGCTTTGGCAACTATCGTAATTGGCGTGTACCCCTCTATTATATCCGCTCTTATTTAATAATAAGGCCTTAACTGCAAATTGATATAATATTTGTAGTTTTACGGATATAGTTTTAATGGAAAATTTTTGGGAATACCTTCAAAATTTAACCGATGCGCAATCTATACTAAGTACGGGCGGATTTTATCTGTTACTTATTGTAGTGTTTGCTGAGACCGGCTTGTTTTTTGGTTTCTTTTTACCCGGCGACTATCTTTTGTTTTTGGCCGGAGTTTTAAGTGCCGCCGGTATGATAGATGCTCCCATCCACGTATTGGTCATATCACTAATAGTAGCGGGCGTTTTGGGCAACTATATGGGCTATTGGTTTGGTTACCGTACCGGGCCAATGTTGTTTACCCGGAACGATTCTTTTTTCTTTAAGAAGAAGTATGTGACCGTTGCCGAGGAGTTTTATTCCAAATACGGTGGCATGGCTTTGATTTTAGGTAGATTTTTCCCAATAGTTAGGACATTTGCCCCTATATTTGCAGGCGTTGTGCGGGTTGATCTTAAAAAGTTTACTATTTACAACGTAATTGGGAGTATAGCCTGGGTAAATACGTTAACACTGGCCGGTTATTTTTTAGGCCTGCAGTTCCCCCAGTTGAAACATAACCTGCAATACATTGTGTTAGGTTTAATAGTAATTACAACAATACCGCTTATTGCAGCTTTTATAAAAGGGAAATGCAAAAGCGTAAATAACGACAGAATAGAAAATATATAATTGAATAAATGAGTACACAACACCCCTGGCACCAGGTATCTCCGGGAGAGAATATGCCCGAAGTAGTAAACGCGATTATTGAGATCCCTAAGGGATCTAAGGCTAAATATGAAATTGACAAAGAGTCAGGTTTGTTAAAACTTGACCGTGTTTTATTTTCATCAGTAATGTATCCGGCTAACTATGGCTTTATCCCGCAAACTTATTGCGATGATAATGACCCTTTGGATATCTTGGTACTTTGTTCGATAGACGTTTTCCCAATGTCGATCATCGAAGCAAAGGTTGTAGGCGTAATGCACATGGTTGATAACGGTGAACAGGATGATAAGATCATCGCGGTTGCGAAGAACGATATGTCGGTAAATTATATTAACGACCTTGCCGAATTACCACCGCATGCCATGACCGAGATTGTGCGTTTCTTTAAAGATTACAAAAAGTTAGAGGACAAGAACGTAACCATTGAGCATTTGCTTGGTGTACGTTACGCTCACAAGGTAATTAACGAAAGTTTAGAGCTGTACAAGAAAACTTTCCCCGATAACAAATAAAAACTGAATGGACCCCGCGCATTACGAAATTAGTGTTTTCTACATATTCCTGACCATATTTTTGGTGCTATTAAACGGTTTCTTTGTGGCCGCAGAATTTGCAATGGTTAGGGTACGAGGCTCGCAAATAGAGTTAAGGGCAAAAGCCGGCAGCGGCGTAGCCAAGGTTGCAAGGGGCATTTTACATAATTTGGATGGTTACCTGGCTGCAACGCAGCTGGGTATTACCATTGCTTCACTTGCCCTGGGTGTGGTAGGCGAGGGTGTAGTTACCAATATTGTGTTGAGGGGCTTTCAGTCCGTTAATATTGAACTTTCTCCGGGGTTTATTACGGCCAGCCATATTCTCTCGTTCGTTGTTATTACGGTATTGCATATCGTTTTTGGCGAACTTGCTCCAAAGTCACTGGCCATCCAAAAATCGGCAGGTACAGTTATGGCGGTGTCTGTACCTTTACGGTTCTTCTTCATATTTTTTAAACCGGCCATTTGGTTGCTTAACGGCTTTGCCAATTTTATCCTGGGCTTATTTGGCATCAATACTTTAGAAGGCGGCGAGGCACATCACAGTTCAGAAGAATTGCAGTACCTTTTAGAACAGGGTAGGGAAACCGGCGCGCTCGATTCTAATGAACACGAACTAATCCAGAACGTGTTTGATTTTAATGAACGCGTGGTTAAAAACATTATGGTGCCGCGTACCAAAATATCGGGTATCGAACTGGAAACGACCAAAGAAGAATTATTAGAGATATTGATAACGGAAGGTTATTCGCGCATGCCGGTATATGAGCAGGTAATAGATAAGATTGTAGGTATTGTACACGCCAAAGATATACTGCCTTTACTTGCCCGAAACAGCGAGATCGTACTGAAAGATATTATCCGTAAACCTTATTTTATCCCGGAGACCAAAAAGATCAATGACCTGATGGCCGAGCTGCAGCAAAAACGTATCCAGATAGCTATCGTATCTGACGAGTTTGGCGGTACGGCGGGTATGGTTACGCTGGAAGATATTGTTGAGGAATTGGTAGGCGAGATCCAGGATGAGTTTGACGAGGAAAAGCCGATTGTCGAGAAAATAAACGAGCGTGAATTTGTGGTGAACGCCCTGGCGCCGATCTATGATGTGAACGAGCACCTACCACATGATTTGCCCGAGGATGGTGACTTTGATACCGTATCCGGCTGGTTAGGCCATATTTTTGGTAAAATCCCTGATGTAGGCGAGCAAAAGGAAAGCAACGGTTATAACATTACCGTGCTAAAAAAATCTGATCAGAACATTGAATCTGTAAAGCTGGAGTTGCTGATCAATGAAGAGGACGCGGTAGATTTACATTAAAATTAATAGAGACTATCGAAACAGCAACAACGTATCTCATGCCATTTTTTGATGGATTTTAGCAAGTTACATATTATAGTATATCGAGTTATTTGTTTGATAATTATCGCTTTTTTAGTTATCGGCGGTTTTGGTATGCTAAGTCAACATTTTGTTTTAAAAGCTTTTTTAGGGTTTATCGCCGCCATAGTTATAGCCGTTTTAGCAATAAGGAAACCGACAGCTATTTTTTGGATACTTGTTATTAGCGTATTATGTTTCAGTATGCTAATCGTTGGACTGACGAGTCATTGATAATTCTATAGAGGTGGTTTTGCAATCTGGTATAATAGAATAATCAAAATGCAGCTTTTTTACACGCCCGATATTAACCCATCGTTACCCCAATACTTTTTAAGCGAGGAGGAAAGCAAGCATGCGGTGCGCGTATTGCGTTTGGCTGTTGGCGACGCCGTTACACTGATTGACGGCAAGGGTGGCTTATACCAAGCTGAAATACAAGATGCTCACCCCAAACGCACCATCCTGCAAATCAAGTCTGTCACCACAGAATTTAATAAGCGCAATCACTACCTGCACATCGCGATAGCACCAACTAAAAATTTGGATAGGGTAGAGTGGTTTTTGGAGAAGGCCACCGAAATAGGGATCGATGAGATTTCGCTCATCATCTGCCAGCGCTCCGAACGGAAGGAGGCTAAGGTAGAACGGCTGGACAAGATCATTACCTCGGCTATTAAGCAATCTATCAAGGCCTATCACCCGGTTCTAAATGCCCCCGTTAATCTTGCACAGTTTTTAAAGCAACCGTTTGATGGGCAAAAATTCGTTGCCCATTGCGATGAAGGCGAAAAAGTAAGCCTGTCGCAATCTATCGAACTAAACGGGCGTTATTTAATATTGATAGGCCCCGAAGGTGATTTTACCCCTGCCGAAGTAGGCGCCGCTTTGCAAAACGGATATAAAGCCATAACTTTAGGTGAAAGCCGCTTGCGTACTGAAACGGCCGCATTAGAAGCTTGCTTCGAGGCCAACTTTTTAAACCGCTAAATGAAAACATCCTTTTTTGCTGCTGCTGCATTTGCCTTGCTGTTATGCGTCAGCAGCTTCACTGCGCCGGGTTATAAGATGGGCCGGCTGAAATACAACGGTGGCGGCGATTGGTACGGCGACCGCACCGCATTGACTAACCTGATCAAATTCTGTAACGTTAACCTGAAAACCAATTTCCAGCCCGATGAAGAGGTGGTTGAGGTGGGCAGCGAGGAACTATTTAATTATCCCTTTGTATTCATGACCGGGCACGGTAACGTGATATTTAGCGATGTGGAGGCCAAAAACCTGCGGAGGTATTTAACGGGCGGCGGCTTTTTGCACATCGACGATAATTACGGCTTTGATAAATTCATTCGCCCGCAAATGAAAAAGGTGTTCCCTGAGTTGGATTTTGTGGAGTTGCCGGTGGATTACGCTATCTATCATCAAAAATTTAACTTTCCTGCTGGTTTGCCAAAAATACACGAGCACGACGGCAAACGCCCGCAAGGCTTCGGGTTGATCTATAAAGGCCGAATGGTATGTTTTTATACCTATGAGTGTGATTTGGGCAACGGTTGGGAGGATTATGGCACCTACGCAGGCGATAGCCAGGACGCTCGTTTAAAAGCACTTAGAATGGGCGCAAATATGATCCAGTATATATTTACTAAATAGGTATTAGTTTTGTGATACAAACTTTTGTGAACTCATAAATTTGATAAATTCTGATCTGGAAATATTATGTATACAGTAAAGGTTAACAATAAGCACGATTTTGGAATTGACAGGCAGGCAAATGCTTTGCTGGTGAACAGCAACGTGGTTAACGCCGATATTGCGCAGTTAAACGACCTGCTTTACCATGTTATAAATGAAAATGGCTCTTACAACGCTGAGGTGGTAAGCTTTAATAGGGAAGAGAAAACAGCTGAAATAAAGGTAAATAACACCGTTTATAAGGTTACCGCCAAAGATCAGTTCGATTTGCTGTTGGAGAAGATGGGACTAAGCAACCTGATGGCCGCTAAAATCAGCGAAATAAAGGCACCTATGCCGGGCATGGTACTCAAAGTATTGGTAGAGGAAGGTGCCGAAGTTAAAAAAGGAGATAACCTGTTCATCTTAGAGGCCATGAAAATGGAAAATATCATCAAATCTCCGGCAGATGTAACTGTTAAAAACATCAAAATAAAACCGGGGGATAAAGTAGAGAAGGGTCAAGTGCTTATCATGTTTTGATGCTGCCTGATCCATGGTATACTTATTTCAACTCGCCGAGCTTCATTAAAGCATAAAATAACCCGGTGCAGTGCAGGGCCTGCGCAATTTTATTGTCGGCCAGTAATTGCTTTATTTCTGCTATTGTATATTCCTCAACCACCAGGCTTTCATTCTCGTCTAAACTTTGTTCCTGCACCTTTTTGCCTCCGGTAGCCAAAAAGCAAAAGGTTTTATTATTGGCGGTTGATGGGTTGGCATATACGGTGCTGATCAGTTCAATATGGCTGAATTCGTAACCTGTTTCTTCCAGTAACTCACGGCGCATGCCTGCTTCGGGCTCTTCGCCATCTTCAATTACGCCGCCGGGGATTTCTAATGAAACAATACCGGCTGCATGCCGATACTGGCGCACCATCAGCACTTTATTATCTGCGGTAATGGCAACCGCGTTGGCCCAATTTGGGTACTCTAAAACGTAATAGTCGTGCACTTTGCGGCCGTCGGGCATTTCGCATTTGTCGACACGCAGGGTTGCCCAAAGGCCTTTATGTAAATATTCTGATGAACAGGTTTTCCACTCCATGGATATAATATTAAGTAAGAATGCCTTTAATCAGATAATAATTAAAGGCATTCTGAGATTTATAAATTAAAATAGATTTTTTAATATTACCAGCTGCCGGAGCTACCCCCGCCGCCGGACGAACCACCGCCGAAACCTCCCCAGCCGCCGCCGCCGCTGCTACCGCCACCACCAGAGAAACCTCCCCAATCGCTACCACTGCTGCGGCCGCCACCGCCAAGCAAGTTGCCTGCAAGTAACCACCAGAACGGGTTGGCACCACCACGGCTGCCAATGATCTGTTTGCCGCCGCCACCTCCGCCGCGGTTGCGGAAGATAATGATCAAAACCACCACCACGATAATTACGATAAACCCAATCGGGCTGCCATCTTTTTTACCGCCGCGATCGGTAGCCTTTTTGCCCGACGATTTGTACTCGCCCTTGGTGTATTTAATGATATCGTCTGTAGCCGCATCTAAACCGCCATAATAATCATTCTCCCTAAAGCGGGGCTTCATATCATTCTGGATGATCTGTTGCGTTACGATATCCGGCAGGGCGCCTTCCAAACCATAACCGGTTTGTACAGACATTTTACGGTCGGCTAAGGCTACCAGCACCAGCACACCGTTATTCTTATCCTTTTGACCAATTCCCCATTTACGGATCAGCCCGTTACCATACTCGATAATATCATAGTCACCAACCGACTGAATGATAACAACCGCTATCTGGTTGGAGGTAGTATCTTCAAAAGCCTTGATCTTTGCGTCCAGCTTTTGTTTATCGGCGTCAGATAAGGTATTGGTAAAATCGGCAACCGGGCTATTGGCAGGCCTTTCGGGATATTGTTGCGCAAATACCCCGGCAAAGCATAGCAGGAAACCAAGGCATAATATGAGTTTTTTCAGCATCGTAGTTTTATTGGCCATCCATGAAGGCAATATCATCGGGCAATTCGTTCTTGTCGTCCAGTAAATGCGGGAAATATTGTTTTAACTGTTCGCCCGCCTGCTGCACACCAGTAACAATACCATCAACCAAGTTACCTACCTTTAGGTGGTTCAGCATATTTTCTTTGGTAATATCCCAAAAATCGGCTGGCACCACTTTATTGATCCCGGCATCACCAATTATGGCAAACTTACGGTCGACCGTAGCTACGTAGATCAACACGCCATTACGCAGTTTGGTTTTATGCATTTCTAACTGGGTAAAGTATTTGGCCGCGCGGTCAAGCACTTCGTCGCTGCAGGTTTTTTCAATACAAACCCGCACCTCGCCCGATGTATTCTTTTCGGCATCGGCCACCGCCTTTTGTATGCGTTGCTGCTCTTCGTCGTTAAATACTGCCATGTGTTTAATTAGTGATGGAGTGAATTGGTGGGTTAGTGATTGTTAAAAGAATTAGTGAAAAGCGATTCAGAAATCACTCATTCACTAACTCATTAATTCACTAATTAAAAGGCAACTTTGGGTGCCTTGTCAGAACCTGCTTCCGATTGGAAATAGCCTTTTTCGCTAAAGCCGAACATCTTAGCCGTAATATTAGCCGGGAACGAACGGATCTTGCTGTTATAATCCTGTACGGCAATGTTAAAGTCGCGGCGGGCAACAGAGATACGGTTTTCAGTACCTTCTAATTGCACCTGCAAGCCACGAAAAGCATCATTAGCCCTTAGGGTAGGATAATTTTCTGATGCTACCAACAAGCGGCCTAAGGCTGTGCTTAACTGGCCCTGTGCTTCCTGGTATTTCTGGATAGTTTCCGGTGTTAATTTAGTTGGGTCAACCTGGATAGAGGTTGCTTTGGCGCGGGCTTCGGTAACTTCTGTTAATGTACCTTTTTCAAAATTTGCCTCGCCTTTAACAGTCGATACCAGGTTAGGGATCAAATCGCTGCGGCGCTGGTATTGCGTTTGCACTTCGCCCCATTTACCTTTTACGTTTTCATCGCCCTTTACCATGCTGTTATAGCTGCATGAGCTTAGTGACATTGCTGCCACTACTACCAATATTGCCGAAAATAATTTTTTCATAGTTGTATTTTATTTTTTTAGTGTGATGTGATTTACAATTTAGATACAAAACGCATACCGATGTTACAAACTGTAACAATTGCGCCATAATGGCAACATTTAACCACGTAAATGTAATTAAATACCGACAACCATGTATATGATTTTATATTTGCTTCTGTTAACCTCTTTTACCGCCTCTATACTATCGTCCTATAAATGAAAAAACTATTAGCAATAGCTTTGACCTGTACCGGCTTATACGCCACCGCTCAGCAAGCCCCGCATGAAAATTTAGTGCAATATGTTAAACCCATCATCGGCACACAACGGATGGGCCATACATACCCCGGCGCAACAGTCCCGTTTGGGATGGTGCAGTTAAGCCCCGAAACCGATACCGCAAGTTACGAACTTAACGGAAAATATAACCCGAAGGTTTATGAGTATTGCGCGGGTTACCAGTACGAGGATAAAACCATCGTAGGCTTTAGCCACACCCATTTTAGCGGGACAGGCCACTCCGATCTGGGCGATTTCCTGATCATGCCAACCGTTGGCACTTTAAAACTAAACCCCGGCACGGCAGATAAACCGGGAAGCGGCTATCGCTCAGCGTTTTCGCACGCTAATGAGGTAAGCCAGGCTAATTACTATAAAGTTAAGCTGGACGAGAGCAACATCACCGCCGAAATGACCACCAGCACACGTGTTGGTTTCCATCAGTATACTTTTCCAAAGTCGGATCAGTCACACATTATTTTAGACCTGATGGCAGGGATCTACAACTACCCCGACAAAACGGTTTGGACCTATGTAAAGGTGCTGAACGATAGCACCCTGGTAGGTTACCGCCAAACCAATGGCTGGGCGCGCACCCGTAACCTGTACTTTGCCATGGCTTTTAACAAGAAGTTTTTACACCACGGCTTTAAGAAATATAATAAACGCCAAACATACGGCGGTTTTTGGGGCAAGTTTAACCAGTCGAAAGATTTCCCGGAGATAGCGGGCAAGCAGATTCGTGCTTACTTTGATTTTAAGACTGAAGAGGGCGAAAAGATCAAGATCAAATTTGCACTATCGGGTGTGAGTATGGATGGCGCAATGGCCAATATGCAAGCAGAAGTACCCGGTTGGGATTTTGAGAAAGTAAAGAAAAACGGCCAGCAACAGTGGGAGTCTGAATTAGACAAGATCACCGTAACCGGCAGCACCGAGCGCAAGCAGGATTTTTATACTGCCATGTATCACACCATGATCAACCCCACCATTTATATGGATGTTGACGGGCAGTACAAAGGGCTGGATCAAAACGTGCATAAAGCCGAAGGCTTTACCAACTACACTACCTTCTCGTTATGGGATACTTACCGTGCTTTACATCCGTTGTTTAACATTATTCAGCCGCAGCGTAATGCCGACATGATCAAATCTATGCTGGTACACTTTGACCAAAGCCCGGAAAAGATGCTGCCGGTATGGAGCAACTCGGCTAACGAGAACTGGTGTATGAGCGGTTACCACAGCGTATCTGTTTTAGCCGATGCCGTGGTGAAAGGCAATGCGCCTTTTGACGCCAACAAAGCGCTGATGGCTGCCGTAACTACTGCCCGCACCCGCAGCTACGAGGGTATCGGCGAGTATATCGATAAAGGGTATGTGCCGGACGAAAAGACCGGTGTATCGGTATCTAATACGTTAGAGTACGCTTATGATGATTGGGCGATAGCGCAGATGGCCAAGAAATTGGGGAATACGGAGATCTACAATGAATTCATCAAGCGCAGCGAAAATTATAAGAATGTGTACGATCCTAAGGCTGGGTTTATGCGCCCTAAAAAAGCTGACGGTACCTTCCGCGCCAAGTTTGATCCGTTGAGCACCATTAACGAAGGGTTTATTGAAGGTAATTCCTGGAACTATACCCTATTTGCCCCGCAGGACCCGGAAGGGTTGATTAAGCTGATGGGCGGCAATAAGCGCTTTGTAGGTTATCTGGATTCATTATTTACCATGAACCTGCCGGATAAATACTTTGCCGAAACAGAAGATATTACCCGCGATGGCATCATCGGTAACTATGTGCATGGTAACGAGCCATCGCACCACGTAGCGTACCTGTACAACTGGACAGACAAACCCTGGAAAACGCAGGAGCGCATCCGGATGATCCTCCCGCGCATGTACAAACCAACACCCGATGGTTTGGGCGGTAATGACGATACAGGGCAGATGAGTGCCTGGTACATTTTTAGCTCGTTAGGGTTTTATCCGATGGCACCCGGCTCGCCCGAGTATGCGATTGGCAGCCCTGCCGTTAATAGCGCGGTAGTGCAGGTAGGCAATAGCAAAACGTTTAACATCACCGTTAAAAATCAAAGCGAAAAAAATGTTTACGTGCAAAAAATAACCCTTAACGGTAAACCGCTAACCGGCCTATCCATTAACCACGACCAGATCATGGCCGGCGGCGATATGGTGTTTTATATGAGTAATAAGCACCGGTAGTTATTAGTTATTAGAGAATAGAGAGTGGTTTAAAGTTAATACTGGCGCACGCCTGTGGCGTGTGACGTTAAAGGATTAATTAAGCAATTGTAATAATGCACACGCGGTACGCGTATGCCAGCAGTAGAAAAAAATGAAGATAAAAAATAGCTTTTTGACTACAATGCTTATTACAAGTATGCTTTACTTTTTTGCGTACCTGTTTATCAATGACCTGTTTTTGTATTTAATTGGTGGAGCATTAGGTATTGTTGTAAAACTATTTAGTACGTACACAAATCTTTCACTGTTGTTATTTTTATGGTTTGTTTTACTTGGAGTTGCGACTTTAGTTTATCACAGGTTTAGTAATCGGTTTACGAAATATTTGTCACTTTTCCTGATTGCTATTCTACTCTATATTGTTGACTTTATCCTTTATGAGATAATTGACTTTTCCATAGTTGACACAAAAACAATTGTTCTAAATATTACAGCTATGATCCTAATTAAAGGTTTGGTTTTATCCTTGATAATATACCTGAATAGGCCCATGATGCAGACCTGAAAAGTGTAACGTTAAAAGTTCAAATGTCGTGCCTTCCCTGGTCTAAGTTTAGCGTAGCGTAACTTAAAGCTAAAACTTTAAAAGCTTTTAGCTTTAGTATTAAGCCCTGCCGCAAGTGTCCTCACTTGTGGCCCACATGCAGGGGGCTTATCCCGCCAAGCAATGCCTTTCCCTTACAGCCAAACTATTCAGTTTTTCTTTTAATAATGTCCTTGCGCGGAAAAGCGTAGTGCGGGATAACAGTTCGGTCATGCCTAATTTACTGCCTATTTCCTGGTGCGAGTAACCCTCGATAGCGTATAGATTAAATACCGAGCGGTAAATATTAGGCAATGCCTGCACCAGGCGCAACAGATCCTTTGCTTCCAAACCATTATTGTTGTAGCTGCTGATCGTCGGGATGTTTTGTTCGGCAAAGTCGTCAACCAGCACCATGGTTTTAGCCTTGCGGTAACGGGAGATAGCGCTATGTACCATTATCCTGCGAATCCATCCCTCCAGGCTACCCTCACCACGGAAGTTGTGCATATTCTTGAACATCTTGATAAAACCTTCCTGCAAAATATCCTGCGCTTCATCCTTATCCTTGGCATAACGCATGCACACCGCCAACATTTTGGGCGCTAATAACTGGTATAATAGCTCCTGTTGTTTCCGGTCGTTTTGCAGGCAACCTTCCCAAAGGGTGTTTAAGCGGGTATCGGTATTCGGTGTCATGGTGGCGTTCATTTGACCTACACATGCCAAACTGCTGCCATTTTTATAAGTGTCTTATAATCAGTTAAACGAAATTTATCAGTCCGTTTGGGTGTTCATTTACGAACAGTCACCGTACGGTAGTGCAACGATGCTAACCGGCACCTGTTATTTTCTTACCGATTCCTTATCTTTGCAACATCCGGGATAAAAACCCGGCATCAACAACATGACAAAAGACATAGAAATTGTGTGCCCGCCCGGGCAGCAGGAAGATGAAGCGGTGTTAATTACCTTAGCTTCTGCCGCAGCTAACATTCCAAAGCAAAAAATCAACGGGATAAAAATCCTGAAACGTTCTATAGATGCCCGAGGCCGCAAAGTGTTGTACCGCATGCAGGTACGTGTTTTTGTAGATGAACCGGTACAGACAGAAATTTATACGCCCCAATACCAAAGCGTAAAAGATGCCAAACGGGTGCTTATCGTTGGTGCAGGCCCGGCAGGGATCTTTGCCGCGCTGCAATGCATTGAACAAGGTTTAAAACCCGTGATACTGGAGCGAGGCAAGGATGTAAAACAACGCCGCCGCGACCTGGCTAATATTAACAAACAAGGCCTGGTGAACCCCGAAAGTAACTATTGCTTTGGCGAGGGTGGGGCAGGGACTTACTCCGACGGTAAATTATATACCCGCTCAACCAAGCGCGGCTACGTGAACGGCGTGTTGCAAACCTTTGTGGCCCACGGCGCTACCGAAGATATTTTAGTAGATGCCCGTCCGCATATTGGTACTAACAAGCTCCCGCAAATTATTACCGCCATGCGCGAAAGCATTTTGAATGCCGGCGGTGAGGTTTTGTTCGACACTAAAGTTACTGCCTTGCTGGTTGAGTTCGGCAAACTTAAGGGTGTACAATTAGCCAACGGCGAAAAGCTAATGGCCGATGCAGTGATCTTAGCTACCGGCCACTCGGCGCACGAGGTCTTCAGGATGCTACATCACCAGGGGATTTTGATAGAAGCCAAACCCTTTGCCTTGGGCGTACGGATAGAGCACCCGCAGGAAATTATTGACCGCGCCCAATACCATTGCGAATACCGCGGCCCCGACCTGCCGCCAAGTTATTATAATCTGGTGGAGCAGGTAGACGACCGCGGCGTATTCTCGTTTTGTATGTGCCCCGGTGGTATCATCGCCCCCTGCGCTACCGCGCAGGATGAGATCGTGGTAAACGGCTGGAGCCCGTCTAAACGGAATAACCCTTTCGCCAACTCGGGTACGGTGGTGCAGATCAATATGGAAGATGTGAAGGGAGATCTGAACGACCCTTTTAGGATGCTGAACTTTCAGCAGCAGGCCGAGCACCTTGCTTTTAAGGCAGGTGGCGGTAACCTCGTTGCCCCGGCCCAGCGCATGGTTGATTTTGCGGAAGGACGGGTATCTATGGATCTGCCCGAAAACTCGTATCTGCCCGGTTGTAAAAGTGTAGACCTGAAGGAAGTATTACCCGACTGGATCCATAATCGCTTACGAAAGGCTTTGCCCGCCTTTGGCCGAAAGATGAAAGGTTATTATACTAACGAAGCGATATTGGTGGGTGTAGAGTCGCGCACGTCGTCGCCCATTAAAGTGCCCCGGGATAGGGATACCTTTCAGCACCCGCAGGTTGCCGGACTGTTCCCCTGCGGCGAAGGCGCCGGTTATGCAGGGGGGATCATCTCCGCAGCTATCGATGGGGTGAATTGTGCAGATGGGGCGAAACGATATCTTGACCGCTGATTTTAATGATTAAAGGATTGCGTTGATTATGAATCAGCGGGATCAACGTAATCAATCAAATCAACGGTTCAGAAGATTGCGTTAAGGATAGCAGCGGATACCTGCCCGGAGCGTAAGGCCTGCAGGCGTATGAGCGGATAGCCCGGCCACAGGCAACGCCCAATAGTCAGCTCTTAATAAGCCAATTCCTCGCAGGTAAAACCTGCAATGGCCAGCATGTGGTTAATGGTTTGCGGTTCGATACCGGAGCTTACTACCCGTAAGATCTTGTCGCAATCCTCCAGGTCGAAGTTGTATTTTTTGATATCCGATAATCCCGACAACAGGTAATTTACCCGGCTGGCTTCCTGCACATTGGCCACACTTGTTTTAAATATCAGCACATCCATAAGTATTGGGTTTTAGGGTGATCTCTTTTTAAAATGTCATTTCGAACGAGCGATAGCGAGGAGAAATCTTCTATGGTCGGTAAAGTCTGCTTACCGCTTGCAGAAGATTTCTCTCTATCGGTCAAATTGACAATGGTTATCCTTCTCTCGTTTCTTTCTCTGCAACCGGGGCATCCTTCCAGGCATCGCGCCAGTTATCGCGGCCACGGCGGCCCCAGCCGCAACGGTCTTGCAATTGCTCTTTAAACTTTGCCCTATCCTCGGGCGACATGTCCCTGAATTTTTCTTCCATCATTTGCTTGCGGCGCATCCAGGGCGCACCACCACCGCGGCCACCCTTGCCGCCAAACCCAAACAGGATCTTGCTGAGGATGAAGATGCCCATGGCCTGCCAAAAGGTAATTGTACCCACGTGCAGGATGTCGGGCAGCAGATTGTTCCATAATTGCATGACTACAAAACTTACCAGGGCCAGTATGGCGGCTACCCCAAAAGGGATGAAGAAAAACCGCTTTTCGTAAAATATCTTTTTCATTTTCTTTAATTATTTTTAATATTCTGTAATTTCTTTATAAAGTTGTTTCAGCCGTTTGCGCAGGTGCAATACTGCGTATCGCTTGCGCGATGTCAGCGTGTTTACGTTCTCGCCGGTGAGCTGGGAGATCTCCTCGAAAGATTTGTCCTCCAGTTCCTGCCATATAAAAACCTGTCGCTGGGTTTCGGGCAGTTCATCTAACGCTACAAAAAGCTGTTCCCAAAACAGGTTGCGCAGGTATTCGGTCTCGGGCGTAGTGGCCTCCGTCATCAGGATGGCGGTGAAGTCCGGCGCATCATCGTCATCCTCATCGGTGGGCAGTATATCGTCCAGCAGGGTCTCGGTATGTTTTTTATGTTTATCGAGGATGCGGTTTCGCGCCACTTTGTACAGCCAGGAGCTTGTTTGCTCAACCGGGCCCGCGTTCAGCACGTTACTGAACTGGTACCAAACATCCTGCAGAATGTCTTCGGCGTCGGCATCATTTTTTACACGCTTGCGAATAAACCCCAACAGGCTTTTACCATACGCCGCAATGGTTTGTATGATGTGGCTGTTTTTATCCTGGGGCATTGTTACGGTTGTCAACTTTATAAGTGTTTAAAGGTAAGACGACCGCCGTTGGAAAACATTTTAAATTATTTTTATTTTTTGAGGATGGGTGCAGGGTGTGTGGTGCGTGGAGCGTGGGGAAGGAGGAGTGGGATTTCAGGAGCGGGGATTCGGTATTGGGGTATTTAGGACAGATGCGGGAAGCCAGGTACGGGTACAACGCAGATAAAACACTTATTTCCAAAATCTCCGCTCCCCGCACCTTTCTACTCTCCGCACAACATCTCCGCACAACATCTCCGCTCCCCACACCTCACTCCCCGCACCAATAAGAAAACCAAATCCCTACCTTGCATGTTGTATAACCATGGCCGATAAAAAAACACTGATACTGGGCGCCACGCCCGACCCAAGCCGTTACGCTTACCTTGCCGCCACCCGTTTAACCGGCCGCGGACACAGCATTGTGAACGTGGGGATTAAAGCCGGCGAGGTGGCCGGTGTACCCATAGAAAAGCCCGAAACCATCCACACGGATATTGATACCATCACCCTATATGTAGGGCCGATGAACCAGCCGCCCCTGTACGATTACATCCTGAATACCAAACCCAAGCGTATCATTTTTAACCCCGGTACCGAAAACGAGGAGTTGCGCCAAATGGCCCGCAAAGCCGGTATAGAAACCGACTACGCCTGTACGCTGGTTTTGTTAAGTATTGGGCAGTACTAATTTGTTTGTGCATGTTCCGGTGTGCTGTTCCGCTTGAAACGGAACGCTGCGGAACGGTTGGCCGCAAAACGGAACACTCTGCGGAACGCTTACCGGAACACCGGGTTTTACCTATAAAAACGCATTTTTATTGGTTTAAAATGATAGAAATATAGACTTTCTGATAAGAACCCAATTTTTTAAATCGCGTAGCAATAGTAGGTGTGGTTTTAAAAATAAAGGTAGAGATGTTAGATTACAAATGTGTTGATAATCATTTTCGCAAATGCTGAATATTCACTCTTATCCAACGCTGCTTCATCCAAATATGCTTTAGCGCGTGCATCAGTATGGTAATATGAAGCTAATGCTACCAACCTTTTTACCGCAATATTTCTATCTTTCACTAATGTTGGTTTGTTTAAACCAAATATCTTCTCGGATGTTTCTCCTCTAACATTTTTCGGATTTACCAACGCTATATCTGTCAAGACATCGAATTCAAATTCAAAGAAATCCGCCGGGTTTTCAGTGCAAGGGTTTATAAGAAGCCCTCCGTCTGCTAATAACGGCCATTCATCTCCTTTTTGTCCAGCACCATTACATTTTGCGCAAGCAAGCAAAAGGTTTTCCCAAACTACTGCTTCCAGAGGGAACTTGCCTTTTGGCTTAAAGTGTTCGATATCGCCATAATCAACATTGATTATGTAGGATTCACAATAAGCGCATTTTCCATGAAACATCAATACTAATGCGTCTTTAATCTTATTATGCTGATATTTATTTATCGCTTTATCTAATTCGAGTTTAACAGTCGGTGTACGGGGTTTTAGTAATGCACCATTAATAGCGGCAACCCATACAGCTTCTTTTTTACTTAATATTGGTGGTTTAGCCGCCCTATTTACGTGTATCATTTTAGTTTCTCACTCAAAAATTTTTCAATTTTCAAATCAAGTGAATTTTCCGATGGCAATTCTGCATAAGCTTCTTTTACAAATGGAATCGTTGCTTGCAGTTCGATTTTTTCAACGTCATTAAGTTTTTTTTTCTTTTTAAGTGAGTAATATTTATCGATATTTTTTTGAGTTTCAGGCGAAAAGGTCGATACTAATCCGAAAGCCTCGCTTTGTAAAATCTTGTCGACACTCCAAGCGTGAATGTTTTTAATCAGTTCAACTTCAATATTATTATTTTTTCGGAAGAAACGATATGTAATCGCATCTTCCCCCGCTCCAGCGACAATTAAAGGACTGTGAGTTGCCATTATAAATTGAATTTTCGGGAAAGTTGCTCGAAGCCATCCAGCAATAGTTCGCTGCCAAGTTGGATGCAAGTGTATATCTAATTCATCAATAAGTACAATTCCAACTTCATGCAAAGGATTGTCGCTTTCAGGGAATGCTTCAATTAACCTCCAAATTAAATCGCCCGCCAATGCCAAAATGCTACGGAATCCATCCGATAGCGCAACAGTTGATACTTTAGAGCCTTGAACTTTGAACCAGATTTTTCCATTTTCATCTATTGAGTCAAACTCATTGCCTTCTGGCAATAGGCTATTTATTGCTTTTATCCCCCATTCTTTTTGCCTAATAGCTATTTTATCATCTTTCGATTTTGAAATTCTATAATCAAGGTAAACCATCCAAGTCTCAAAAGCTTCTAAAGCTCTATCTTCTCTAAATTGAGTAAAAAAGTTTGTGTATCGCAATGGCGTTTGCAGTGCTGGAACAAGTATCCTATTTTCTCTTGTAAGTCTTCTAAATGCGCCATAGCCAGCTCCGAACCAACCTTTCCCTTTGGGTAACAGTGCGTTTTCCCGCAGCCATGGAAGGATTCTATTGTTAGTATCTTCAGCAATCACCGGTTCTGTAAATACTTTATTATTAATTGTTAATTTTTGGTTCCCTGTGACGTAAAAGGTATAACTAAATTGTTTTCTTTCTTTTCGAGCTCCGAATTGTGCGGGGTCATTTTCGCTTTGATGAATTTTTATCGATATTTTTCCAGGGATACTTTCTGTCTTAAGCCATCCTTCAGGTCGTGTTAATAACTGTTTCGCTCCTTCTGGTCCTGCTATTAATAACGCAAGCGCTTGAAGTACCGTGCTTTTTCCAGTGCCATTTTCCCCTAATAATGTTATCCAAGGGAAACACTCTTTTGTAGTTCCAAGACGAATATATTGTTTATCAAAGCACTTTATATTGTCTAATGTAATTTCTTCTACCCACATAGGCTAATGATTAAAGCTATTTATTCGGTGAATTTAGTTAATAAAGACTACAACAAAAACAATCTTTCTTTTATTGAACATTTCAAGAGTCTTCTAAATAGTGAGAATAACCTATTAAACTATTGAAAGAAGAACAATTGTCATTTTATCGCCTTACATTGTCCCCAAACCCTTCTTCCCATTTCCATTTCCTCAACATATTCTTGGTTTTGTATTAGCCGCTGTTTATCGTCAACACTTTTCCACAGAGGCAGTTTAAGCTTTCAATAATCCCTATATTGCTGAATTAAACATTTGAAGTGAAAAAAGAAACAATTTTAGAGTTGTTCGAAAAGTTTGAACAGGCGCAGTACAGCTATGAGGGGTTAGAATATTGGAGTGCAAGGGATTTACAGATTATCTTGGGTTATTCTCGATGGGAAAACTTTTTCAACGCAATTGAAAGAGCAAAAAAAGCTTGTGAAATAGCCGGTTCTATGGCATCAGATCATTTTCGTGATGCCACGAAAATGATCTCGATAGCAAAAGGTGCTCAAAGGGAAGTCGAAGATATAGCCTTGACAAGATACGCCTGTTATCTAATTGCTCAGAATGGTGACCCGTCTAAGCCGCCTATTGCATTTGCACAAACTTACTTTGCAGTACAAACCCGCAAGCAAGAAATAATTGAACAACGTTTAATAGATGTTGAGCGTGTATCCGCCCGCGAAAAGTTAACCAAGTCTGAAAAGAAGTTGTCCGGCATTTTATATGAGCGGGCGTTGATGGTGCGGGGTTTGCACTCATAAGGTCTAAGGGCGACCAGGCGTTATTTGGTGGCTTTAGCACTAACGACATGAAGAAAAAACTGGGTGTGCCAGGTGCCAAGCCTTTAGCAGATTTTTTGCCTACTTTGACAATTAAAGCTAAAGATTTCGCGAATGAACTGACCAGTCATAACGTTATTGAAAAAGATTTGAATACGAACAACTCGATTTCGAAAGAGCATGTTGATAATAACAAAGCTGTAAGGGATATACTTATTCAAAGAGGTGTTAGGCCCGAAGCATTACCTGCATCTGAAGATGTTAAGAAAATAGAAAGAAGATTAGATAGTGATGAAAAAAAGGCTTCAAAAGGATCAATATAATATGAAAATTCGCTACCTCCTGTTCCCCCTGCTTTGTGCAGCTGTGTTTGCTTCCTGTGCTAAAAAGATCGTCGACCCGCATGCGGCTACCAAGGTGGTGTATGCCAACCAAACCGATAGCCTGGTAGCGGTGATCAAACAAGAGACGCCCGCTACCCTTACCGATAGCCTGGGCAAGGCCATTGCCAGCGAGTTTGTGGGCACGGTTAACTTTAATTTACGCAAGCCCAACTACGTCATCATTCACTATACCGCGCAGGATTCTTTAGCGCAAACCATCCGTACTTTTACGCTGGTGCGTACCCAGGTAAGTGCCCATTATGTGGTAGGTAAGGATGGCCGGATAGTACACATGCTGAACGACTACCTGCGGGCTTACCATGCAGGCATCAGCAAATGGGGGAGCGTTACCGATATGAACAGCGGCTCTATCGGTATCGAAATTGACAACAACGGCCGCGAGCCTTTTAATGATAAGCAGATGAATAGCGTACTGCTGCTGCTGGCCCAGCTCAAAAGGGCTTACAATATCCCTACGGCAAACTTTATTGGCCATGGCGATATTGCACCGCCCCGCAAGCCGGACCCGGGTAAGTTGTTCCCATGGATGCTGCTGGCCCAAAAAGGCTTCGGTTACTGGCCCGACGTGGTACAGCTGCCTGCTCCCGAAGGCTTCGACAGCACCACCGCCCTGCGACTGATCGGATATGATACCCGCGACCTGCCATCGGCCATCAGTGCATTTAAACGCCACTTTGTACAAACAGATGATACGCCGGTATTAACTCCCTGCGATCTGGATGTGTTGTATAATGTGTACAGGAAGTATTAGTCCCTCAGCTTCCTGAAGGGGGAGTAAGAGCAGTAAGCCTTTAAAGGGTTTGTGGTCTATTGAACGGTAGTTCGCTCATTGCTTTTACTTTTTGAGGCACCAAAAAATAACAAAAAATGCTTTCAGCAGAGAGGCTTCTTTGCCGCACCAGCCTTGCCCTGCAAAACGGGCAGAACCACGGGTACGTAATCTTGCCCCGCGCTTCGCCACACAGTCGACCATGTTCTGCCCATTTTCGGCCGAAGCTTATCTGCTGATTTTAACAAAGCATTAATCGGCGACTTGTCGGCTGAGATTGCCGCGCTATCGATCGCAATGACCTATTTTTGTAAACAAAAAAGGCGAAAAGTTTTAGAACCTTTCGCCTTTCAGCTTTAACCTTTCAGCCTTCGCTTTTAACCTTTCTTCACCCACCCATCCTTCAGCGTAACCGTGCGGTTAAATACCAGTTTGTTGGCGGTTGCATCTTTATCCAGCGTAAAGTAGCCTTTGCGCATAAACTGCACAGGTGTGCCTGCTTTAGCGTTGGCCAAATCGGGTTCTATATAAGCAGTCGGCAATACGTGCAGGCTGTTGGGGTTAATGTATTCCTTAAAGTCGCCGTCCTCGTTGCCTGGGTCTTCTACCTGGAACAGGCGGTCGTACAAACGCACTTCGGCAGTTTTGGCATGGGCCACACTCACCCAGTGGATGGTACCTTTTACATTGATACCGCTGGTATCGTTACCGCTTTTTGATTCGGGGATGTATGAGCAATGGATCTCGGTGATATTGCCTTCGGCATCTTTAGTAAAGCTTTCGCCTTTAATAATGTAGGCATTCTTTAACCTCACCATTAAGCCAACACCCAGGCGGAAATATTTTTTTGTTGGCTCTTCCATAAAGTCGTCGCGCTCTATCCAAAGCTCATTGCTAAACGGAAACTCACGGCTGCCGTCGCCGCCTTCAACCTCGGGGTTATTCTCCCCGTGGAAGATGTCTTCCTGACCAGCAGGGTAGTTATCGATGATCAGCTTAACCGGGTCAAGCACAGCCATGCGGCGCCAGGCGGTTTTGTTCAAATCCTCGCGGATGCAAAACTCCAGCAAGCCCACATCAATCATATTTTCGCGCTTGGCTACACCAATACGTTCGCAAAACTCGCGGATGCTGGCAGGCGTGTAACCACGGCGGCGCAGGCCGCTAATGGTAGGCATGCGCGGGTCGTCCCAGCCATCAACATGGCCTTCCTCTACCAGTTGCAGCAGCTTGCGCTTGCTCATTACGGTGTAGTTAAGGTTTAGCCTGGCAAACTCATATTGCTTACTCGGGAACAGGTTTAAACGCTCTATAAACCAATCATACAAGGGGCGATGTGGAATGAACTCCACCGTACAGATCGAGTGGGTGATCTGCTCTATCGCATCGCTTTGGCCATGGGCAAAATCATACATCGGGTAAATGCACCAGGCATCGCCGGTACGGTGATGGTGGGCATGCTTAATGCGGTACATTAGCGGGTCGCGCAGCTGCATGTTGGCCGCTTGCAAATCTACCTTAGCACGCAGTACTTTGGCACCATCAGGGTATTTACCGGCTTTCATATCAGCAAACAGCTTCAGGTTCTCTTCAACAGAGCGGCTGCGGTATTGGTTGGCTATGCCCGGTTCGGTAGGGGTGCCTTTTTGTACGGCAATTTCTTCGGCCGTGCTATCGTCTACATAAGCCAGGTCCTGCTTGATCAACTCGACAGCCAGGTCATATAACTGATCAAAATAATCAGATGCGTACAGTTCTTCGGCCCATTCAAAGCCCAACCATTTTACATCTTCCTTAATGCTGTCTACATACTCTACATCCTCTTTTACAGGGTTGGTATCGTCAAAGCGCAAGTTTGTTTTACCATTGTATTTTTGCGCCAGGCCAAAATTCAGGCATATCGATTTAGCATGCCCGATGTGCAGGTAACCATTCGGCTCGGGCGGGAAACGGGTTAAAACGCGGCCGCCATTCTTGCCGGCAGCAATATCCCCTTCAACAATTTCCTCTATAAAATTCAGTGATCTTTCTTCGCTCATGATGTTTGTAACAGGCTGCAAAAGTAAGGAAAATTGTCTTAACCGCTGATTTCAATGATTTAAGGATTACGCTGATCAAGCTCCGGCGAGATTAGCGCAGCGTATCCGGTGTGTAGATTAAAGTGAAATTCAAAACCTGGTGGTATTAGGTAATACAACTAAGTTTTTACTTTTTAATTTTAACTTTTGAATTATGAGCGTTGCCTGCGGCCGGGCTTTCCGCTCATACGCCTGCAGGCCTTATGCTCCGGGCCGGTATCCGCTACAATCCCTAACGCAATTTCTGAACCGCTGATTTGAATGATTTAAGAATTACGCTGATTAACAAAAGCGCAGACAGAACGATGAGCGAAAAATGCGGCATAGCGTAACGCACGGGTGGCAGTGAGATTGATAAAGCACTAACTTAAATAGGGCGGAACCAAGCCGCGACTTTTTTCTTTGGTTCGTTTCTTTTTTGAGAGAAAAAAGAAATGAACATCCACAGGCTAAACCTAAAGCACATTCATTCCTAACGTAGCACAAACTAAAAAGACTACTTCTGCATCACCATTACCCCGTTCATTACAAACGTGCTGCCTTGCTCGGCAACAATATTGTAAACGTTTTGTACGCCGCCCGCATGCTCGTTCTTTTGCAAAACGGTATAAGTTTCGTATTGGCCGGTTTTGTCGTTCAGGCAAAGTACCTGCTCGCCTATGGCTACTTCGCCCATTTTGCGGTTACCTTGTTTGGTCAGCATGGGGTGGTTGGGGGTGGCCTGCAATACTTGGGTACGCAGGTTTACATTTATGGCGTTGGTTGATTTATTTTCTTTGGCAGCTATCAACACCAATTGAGTGATCGCATAGTTTTTAGCCGCGTGTACGGTCAGTTCCTTTACTTTGGTGGTGGTGGCTGTTTTGGTAGCCGGATCGATAGTGATCACTTCGTCGCCTGCCTTTACATCTTTTAAAAACTTTTTGCTCCCGTTGCTCATCGCCACCAATTCATCACCCGGGAAACAAATATCGTTACCATAAGTAGCCGATTCTTCCTTCATATCCTTACCCGCATTCAGCACTTTATATTGCTGGTAGCTCAGTTCTTTTGACAGTACATATGATAGCTTGAGGATGAAGTTTTTCTCCACCTTATTAATATCGTCAATATCCTGAAAGTACTGTTCCCATACTTTGCCCTCGGCAGTAAAATCGGGCACTAAGGCCTGGTATTTTTTACCGGTTTCGCTGGTGTAAAACACCATGGTGCCAATTTCCTGCAGGCCCTCTTTAGCGATGAGTTTATAAAGATCTATCCGTTTTTTCAGGTTATCGCTACCGGTAATAAAGTAGGGTTTACGGCCCTCGTAACGGTCGAGCACATAAGCATTATCGAATTTTACGTAAGTGTCCTTATCCGGGTCGGCAATTGTGTAGGTTTTCGCTTTTTTGTATTCGTCTAACGTGAGCGGCCTCGGGTTAGGGGCTTTTTGCTGCGCAAAGGCTGTAGATATTAATAAAGCGGCAGATAATGTAAGTAATAATTTACGCATTGTGTATTGGTATTCTTTAATTCTTATTATTTTAATAATGTCATGGTCAGCCTGTCGAACCATTAGTATTTCAAGCCCGCCGCGCGCCCTTCGACAAGCTCAGGGTGACTATTGGTGTCATATTGAGCCTGTCGAACCATTAAACAATCAACAGGCTCATAGATAAGGTATTATTTAAGAGATCTCTTTAAAGGCAGCTGCAAAGGCTTCCATCTCATCCATCCGGCCGATGCTGATACGGCACCAGTCCTGGTTGTTAAAACGCCAGTTACGCACACCTACGCCGCGTTTCATTAGCTCGCCGGTAAATTTTGATCCTTCCATTTTCAAGGGGAACATTACAAAATTGGCTGAAGAAGGAATATAAGTATATCCTTCCTTCTTCAACACCGAATACAGGTAGTCTTTAGAAGCGTTTGTTTTTTTCAAAGCATCCTTCAAAAATTCTGTTTCCTGGTAACCGGCAATGGCAGCTGCAACTGTGGAGGCAGATAAACTCATGGCCGCAGAGGTATATTTAGATAAAGTCCTCACCGTTTCCGGCTGGCCAACAATATACCCGCAGCGTAAGCCCGCGAAGCCGTATAATTTAGAGAAGGTGCGCGCTATAATTACATTTTGCCCGGCTATCACACAACCCATCATACTGGATGCCTTAGGATCGGGCAGGTAATCGATATAGGCCTCATCAACAAACACCATTGTTTTTTTTGATACGCGCTCACAAAAGGCCTTTAACTTTTCGGTATCTACAATGGTAGCGGTAGGGTTATTAGGGTTACAAATGTAAACCAGGCCGGTGTTTTCATCCACCTTGGCTTCCATAGCATCCAGGTCAAGTTTAAAATCGGCAGTCAGGGGCACTTTCACCCATTTGCCCTCAAAGCGGGTAGCCTGGGTGGGCAGGTCGTCGTAAGAAGGGTCGGCGGTGATGATATTCTTGCCACCTTTGCTGTAATGGATAGCCGCAGCAAGTAACAACGGCGATGAGCCCGATGCCAGCAAGAGGTTTGATTTTTTGATGCCCTCGTAAGCGGCAATTTTACCCGATAGGTCAGATATAGAGGAAAAGGCATACTGATAACTGGTATCCAGCGAATCGACAATTGCTTTTTTAGCCGCAGGCGACGGGCCAAAGGGGTTCTCGTTGGCCAGCAGGCGCGCCTTCATTACGGGTGCTGCGTTCATTATAGCCGTTTCATCGGTTATCGGGCTAAAGCCCAGGTTGCGGACTACCGGCATTGCTGCCAGTTTGCTCACGGTTGATGATAGGAATGCCAGTCCCCCGGCCATGAGTGCGCTGGATCTGATCCAGTTTCTGCGATTAATAGAATTTGCCATATCAGTTTAGTTTTTTAGTTTTTCTATCCTTTTGTTGCGGGGTATGTTACCCGCTGCTCGGTTAACCGGCCATGTATGGCCGTTACCACGCTCCGTGCCGATTCAAATGCCCCTGCCATCCAGGCGTTCAGGTAAGTTAAGTGCTCGCCTGCAAAGTATACCTGCTTATCGGGCTTTAACAGTACCGGGTACTGGTTTTTGCGGCTCTCGCTGCCGTAAACGGCCCATCCGCCTAAATTGTATTTTGCTTTATGCCAGCTAACCGAAAACGACCGCTCAAATTCCGCGTCGTATTGCGGATGGATCAGCCTGCCTTTTTGTAGAGCCAACTTCTCGCGGTCTGCATAATTCAGCTCGCCGGTTTGCAGCGCTTTCTCGTTAAAATTATAATATCCTATTAAGATACCCTTTTTACTCAAATAATCATAAGATGGATAAAATATTTGCGTTAATTCATTGTTAGTGTGGGTGATACCGCCGTAAATATGGTCATCCTCTTCCCAAAACCTGCGTTTGAACTGTAAGCCTATTTTACCGGTTTGGTTATAGCTGATGTAATCTATCGCTCTGCTTACATCGCCAGAGAAATTATTGTTAACGTTGCTCAATACAGGTAGCGGTAAAGTGCAAATACAAATATCGCCCTGCAAAACGTGCTCGCCGCTGGCATCTTTATAGGTGATCTTTACGCCTTCGGGCAGGTTGGTAATGCTGGTTACCTCAGCACCTAATTTTAAATACGGCACTACCTGTTTTTGCAGGGCCTTTGCTATCTGGTCCATTCCGCCAACCGCCTGGAACATGGTCATCTGTAATTCGTATGTGTACTCGGCAACGTTATAAAAGTCGGGGTCCATCAGTCCCGACTGAATGATATCGGCCAGTTTATTTGCATCGCCAATCTTACCCGCTTTATCTCCCGGCCCCGGCGATTCGATATATCCCCTGCGGGCCGATGCCTTGTATAATTTGTCGATATCCAAACCGCCCTCGGCAGCCAGGTACTCCAAAATTTTTTGGGTGTCCTCTTTGGTGAGGGCCGTATCTAAACTATTTTTGTCGATGCTTTTAGAAAGCAGCTCGGCCATGTAGCCGCGTACATCGTTATGCACTTCGCGCGCGCGGATCTTTTTGTTAGATAGCGGGCCTTTGCCTTCGGCAAAATAATAAGCACCCTCGTTAACATTGTTATACACCTGGATAGGTACACCCAGTTCCTTGCAATAGTGCAGCGTTAACTCGTGGTGATGCGGGATGCGCGAGGGGCCTGCGTTAAAGTAAAGCCCGTCATCAAATTGAGCGGTAACGGGTGCTTGCCCCACCTCGGTATGGGTACTGCCGTTGCGGATGCTCCAACACCGCCCGCCTGCGCGTTCGCGGGCTTCTAATATAGTGCACTTGTAACCCAGCTTGGTTAACTCGTAAGCGCTGGTCATGCCGGCAAGGCCGCCGCCTAAAATAATGATGTGCTTGCCATTGCCGCTACCGGTTAAATTAAAGGCATGAGCTGGGGCTGGCTTTAACATGCCCAGGGCCATCATGGTGGGATAAGTGCCACCGGCTAACATAGCGCCCTTACTTAAAAAATTTCGCCGGGTAATTGTTTTCAATACTTCCTTTGTTTCTTATAAATTCAATATCAGCGTTAAATTTAATAAAATAACATAATAATAACAGTGCCTTGTTGCTAAATTAGTATTTATAAACCTATGTTATTCCGATTGTTAAAATTATTGTGGGGAGACACCGAATGTAATTACTTTGTAGTAACTTTAATTATGGAAACCAAGCTCATTAAAATAGGCAATTCGTTTGGCATCAGGATACCTAAATCACTCATTAAGCAATACAACTTAGTAAACGAGATAGAAATTGACCCTACCAGGAACGGCATTCTCATTAAATCTAAAACAAAGGCGAGGGCGGGTTGGGAAAAGCAACTGGAAACGGCAATAAAGGCAGGCTATAAACCGGATGATGAGTTAACGGAAGGGTTTACAGATGAATTTACCGAAACGGAATGGCAGTGGTAGTGAAGCGGTTTGATGTTTGGCTGGTTGACTTAAACCCCGTTATTGGCAGTAAGATCAGTAAAACAAGGCCCTGTTTAGTTATATCGCCAAATGAAGTTAATGGCTTGCTTGCCACTGTAACTATCGCCGCAATGACATCGGCAAATAAGCCGTATCCGCACCGGGTTAATTGTACCTTTCAGGGTAAAGACGGGCAAATAGCATTAGATCATATCCGGTCGGTATCGAAACTGCGTTTGGTAAAAAAGCTTGGCCTGATGGATGAAAATACTTGCAGGCAGGTATGCGAAACATTAACAGAGTTTTTTAGCTTCGAATAATTATGAGCGATAACCAATTTGACCGCCCTATTCGTGTTTTAGTTGCCAAGGTAGGCCTTGACGGGCACGACCGTGGCGCGCGCATCATTGCAACCACGCTGCGTGATGCAGGCATGGAGGTAATTTATACCGGCTTGCGCCAAACGCCCGAAATGGTGGTAAATACCGCCCTGCAGGAGGATGTAGACGCTATCGGTATTAGCATCCTTTCGGGCGCGCATATGACGGTTTTCCCGAAGGTGATGAAGCTGATCAAAGAGAAAGGTATGGACGATGTGCTGCTTACCGGTGGGGGCATCATCCCTGCCGACGATATGGCCGAGCTAAAAAAGATAGGTGTGGGCGAGCTTTTCCCGCCGGGTACAAGTACGGCAGATATTGTGACTTATATTACCAACTGGGTGCACACCAATCGTAATTTCTAAAAAAACGAACCGCTATGGAGTTTGAAAATATTTTGGTTGAGGGTAAAGGCCGCATCCAATACATCACCATCAATCGCGAAAGCAAACTAAACGCGCTTAATAAATTGACCTTGTTGGAACTGCATGATGCATTCACTGCTGCGTTTGCAGATGATAAGGTTGGAGGAATTATTATTACCGGGGCCGGGACAAAGGCATTTGTGGCAGGGGCTGATATAACTGAATTTGCCGAACTGGATGTTGCCGGCGGCGAAGCTTTATCACGCGAAGGGCATAACCAGGTTTTCGACCTGATAGCCAACAGTAGCAAGCCGGTGATAGCAGCCATTAATGGTTTCGCATTGGGCGGCGGGTTAGAACTGGCTATGGCCTGCCATATCCGCATAGCATCTGATAATGCCAGAATGGGCCTGCCCGAAGTTACTTTGGGCCTGATACCCGGCTATGGCGGCACACAACGTTTAACCCGGCTAATTGGCCGCGGCAAAGCGTTGGAAATGATCATGACAGCAGACATGGTAACTGCCGACCAAGCCCTGGCATCGGGCCTGGTGAACCATGTAACCACACCTGCCGATTTATTGCCCAAAGCAGAGGAACTCTTAACCAGAATATTAAGCCGTGCGCCGTTAGCCATAGCAGCCGCTATCCGCTGTGTAAATGATGCCGGGAGGGATGGGGTTAACGGTTTTGATACGGAGATAAAGGAATTTGGCGCCTGTTTCGGTACCGAAGATTTTAAGGAAGGTGTTGTCGCTTTTTTAGAAAAGCGGAAGGCTAACTTTACTGGCAATTAGTAATAAAACAACGCGATTGAATCTTTACTTACTCAATTCCGGCGAAAATAAGTACCCTCGTTGCTTCCCTGATTTTCATTAGCGTTTTAGCGAACGCACAAACAAACTATCAAGATAAAGCGCAATTTTGTGTAGGCATAGATGCCGGGCTACCTACCGGGAAGGTAAATAACACCCAAACATTTATGCTGGGAAGCTTTGTGCAGCAGGTTATCGTAAGTGTCGGATTTGCTTATGGCTTTTAAAAAGAATCTTGACCTGATACACAACGATCGCGAATAAAAGTCAATATTAACAGTATGCCTATTTGTATTGTGGATTTAATTGCCC
The DNA here is from genome assembly GCF_014773245.1 of Mucilaginibacter glaciei. Lineage (GTDB taxonomy): Bacteria > Bacteroidota > Bacteroidia > Sphingobacteriales > Sphingobacteriaceae > Mucilaginibacter > Mucilaginibacter glaciei. Next base: position 465,609 of record NZ_JACWMX010000004.1, read on the forward strand.
ACTTTTAAAAATAATTAGCCGATACGCCGTGTTTAACCTGTTTAAGTGCGATCACTACACCACAACCCAATACTACCGATATGAAAAAAATCCTCATCATTGATGACGAAGTTAACGTGGGTTTACTGTTGTCTAAATTTTTAACCCGGAATGGTTTTGAGGTAGATACAGCGGCTAACGGTGCCAATGGTATGGAATGCCTAAAAAATAAAGCTTATAATTTGGTGCTTTGCGATTTTAGGCTGGAAGATACCGACGGCCGCGAAATGCTAAAAAACATCAAAGCTCTTTATCCAAAAACAGGCGTTATTATCATTACCGGCTATTCGGATATTAAAATGGCGGTCGAGCTCATCAAAATGGGGGCCTATGATTATATTACGAAACCGCTTTACCCTGACGAGATCTTGAATACCATTACCAAGGCGATTGAAACGCAATATGCGTTACAGGAGCTCGCCAATGATTTCACCACACCCGATAAACTGCAGAAAGATTCTAAAAAACAGATCTTATCGGGCGAGTTTGTGGTGGGTACAAGTAAGGCCTCAAAAGAATTATTAAAACAGATTGAACTGGTTGCACCAACCAATTACAGCGTGATCATACTGGGCGAAAGCGGTACAGGTAAAGAATCTGTTGCCAAAAGTATCCATTTAAACAGCCTGCGCGCCAACCAGCCCTTTATCGCTATGGATTGCGGGTCGTTAACCAAAGAGCTGGCAGCAAGCGAATTTTTCGGTCATGAAAAGGGCTCCTTTACCGGTGCCTTATACACCAAAATAGGCCACTTTGAAATGGCTAACGGCGGCACCTTATTTTTGGACGAGGTGGGCAACCTGTCGTACGAGATCCAGGCAGCGTTGTTGCGCACCGTGCAGGAGCGTAAGGTAAAGCGAATAGGCAGCACTAAAGAGATAGACCTGGATGTGCGCATCATTATTGCGACTAACGAAAACCTGCAGGACGGTATCAACAAAGGCCGTTTCCGGGAGGATCTTTATCACCGGTTTAACGAATTTAGCATTCATATGCCACCGCTGCGTGAGCGTGGCAATGATATTATGATGCTGGCCGAACATTTTTTAAATGTGGCTAACCATGAGCTCGACCGCAAGGTAACTTCTTTCTCACCCGAAGTGATCGAATGCTTTATGAACTATCGCTGGCAGGGCAATATCCGCGAATTAAAGAATGTGGTGCGCCGCGCCACGTTGTTAACAGAAGGTAATGAGATCACGATGAAAACGTTGCCCCTTGAGATCTCGAATTTCAAGGTGTCTAATTACGATTCGCCAAATGCCACACAAACGCCGGTTGAACACAAAGAGCCAAAACACGATTTGAAGAATGCCGCGCTGGGTGCCGAGCATGAAACTATTTTAAAAGTGTTGCGCGAAGTGAACTTTAATAAAACCAAAGCGGCTGAGATTTTAAATATCGACCGCAAAACGCTTTATAACAAAATGAAAGCTATCAATTTAAAGTAGCATGGATAACGAGCCGAAGCCAGTGAACGGCGAAGTGTTTAGCATATTAAAACACGATGTTAAAAACCAACTGAGCAATATACAGCTGGCATTAGAAGGGTTAAAATACGAGGTGGAAGATAAGGATGCGGATGTAAAACTTTATCTGGATAGTATTACACAATCGGCCAAAAAGATAGACGACTTGCTCAATAATATTCAATAGCTTTACCAATAGATTAAACACTAAAACTTTTTAGTGTTTTTTTGTTTATAACACAATTATAAATGCTTTTCGCGGGGAATAATGTCCATTTTTAACTATAAACAGCGCAATAATATTATACTGGTCAGCATTGTTGTGCTGGGCTGTTTTCTGCTGTACGCGTTAAGTGAACTGTTCAGTTCTATACTGGGAGCAATAGTGCTGTTCACCATCTTCAGGCCGTTCTTTTTGTACATGGTTGAGGGGCGCAACCTCAACCGCACCTTTGCGGCACTCATCATCATATTTATTTCGCTTATCGTTATTGTAATACCATTCCTTTCGTTAAGCATCATGGTGATCGGTAAAATAGGCAGCATCAACCGCGATTCTATCCCTATAGACCAGTGGTCGCAAAAAATAGATGCCTTTGCGGCAACTAATTTAAACCAGCCCCATCTTGCCGAAAACACCATTCAAAAATTAGGGGCCTACGCGGCAGATCTTTTCCCTTCGCTTATCAGCAGCGCGGCAAACATCATACTGGTTTTGCTGGTGATGTACTTTTTACTCTACTTCATGTTTGTGCAAATGCGCGAATTTGAAATGGGGCTTTTAAAGTATGCCCCCTTCAGAGAGCAGCATGCGCTTAAATTTGCGGTCGAGCTGCGCAACTCCACCTACTCCAATGTTTTAGGGCAGGGGGTAATAGCGGTTACGCAGGGCGTGTTGCTGGCCAACGGGTTTTGGATCTTCGGTATCCCCGACCCTGTATTCTGGGGCGTAATAGGGGCCTTTATCTCATTTTTGCCGGTGGTGGGTGCGCCTACTTTGTGTATCCCGGCCAGTGTTATTTTATTTGCCGGGGGGCACAATGTAAAAGGTGTATTGCTGCTGGCCTACGGGCTGCTGTTTATTGGCAATGTTGATAATGTGCTGCGTATGGTGATCAACAAGCGCGTTGGCAATACCCATCCCATCATTTCCGTTATTGGCGTGTTTATAGGGTTGCCTCTTTTTGGCATACTTGGCCTGGTTTTTGGGCCGGTGTTGTTATCATATTTCTTATTGTTGTTAGAGATCTATGAAACCAACCGCATGGCGGCCGACAGGCTGGAGCGTATTCGCAGCCCCGACCAATTGTAACGATGAATTGATAATAGATTTATAATTGCTGTAAAGCAGCGGCTTTATAAAATTTATTTAATAATTAATAAAACAAATATTCAACTAAAAAATTAATACAATATGAACGATAACACAAAAGTAATTGTTGCCCTGCTTGCAGGTGTGGCAGCAGGAGCAGCATTAGGGATCTTATTTGCACCCGAAAGCGGAAATGAAACTCGTGATAAACTTACAGATTCATTAAAAACGCTAACCGACTCTATCAAAGAAACGGCGGCTAAAGAGTTAGAAAATTTAGTTGGATTGAAAGATAAGGTAGTTGAAAATATTAAAACTAAAGTAAAAGGCACTGAAGAAGAATATCAGGACGACCTGGAGCACGCATAATTAAATTGTAGCGGCTAATTAAGGCCGCTGTATTACACCCTTTTATGGAACCAAAAAAAGAAACGGCCCGGCCGATCATCGAACAGTTGCACGAATACGTAGAAACACGTGCTAAACTGTTGAAATTAGAAGTGATTGATCGCAGTACAAATGTCATTGCAGGAATTGTAGTTGATTTGGTGATGATCATCATGTTTATTTTAACTTTTCTGTTTGCCAGTTTTACACTCGCCCTTTTCCTGGGTGATGTTCTTGGGGCAAACTGGAAAGGCTTTGGTTCTGTCGCCATCCTTTACCTGCTTATTGCTGTGATTGTGATAATAGCACGTAAACCGGTGCAAAGGCCGCTTGTTAATATTTTGGTAAGAAAGCTATTTAACTAACTATGGAAACCCCAATAAATAATATACACGATCTGAAGTTAGAGATAGCAAGGTTAAAAAACCTTGAGATTGATCAGTCGGTAGCCTTAAAGGCTCGTTTTAATAGTCCCGCGGCTTTATTTTCAAGTGTGGTATCTATTTTTCCTAAATCTCCAACGGTTGATGGTGTTAAAGCCGCCAGCTTTTTTGACCAGGATTTTTTAGGATTAATATCGAGGATAGCGCTACCGTTAACTCTGAATAAAACCATCTTTAAAAACTCCAACTTTATCGTTAAGACCGTGGTAAGCCTGCTATCGCAAAAAGCGTCACATTATATTAGTGAAGATGCTGTAGGTGGTATCTGGAGCAAAGCCAAGGGGCTTTTTGAAAAGTTTACCAAGAAGAAGCATGATCATGATAAGGAGGTGTTACCTGCCTATAAAAAATATTATAAAGGCGATGAATTGGTGAGCCGACCATCGGAGGGTGAAGCCTACGCGGGATAATATTTATAAAGAGACCGGTCCTGTTGTAAAACACGATCTTAAAGGGATAAACTGCTATAGTTTATCCCTTTTGCGTATTTTCGCATTTTATTTTTTAATTGTGGGAAAAGACAAATTAAAACGCTTTGCCGAAATAGACACTTTCAGCAACGTTTTCCAGATGGATGGTGGTAAACCTTTAAAGGGCAAATGGGCTACCGGTTTTTTTAATAATACCAACCCGGTTGTGGTGGAGCTGGCTTGCGGTAAAGGCGAGTACACCGTAAACCTGGCGCAGATGTTCCCGGATAAAAATTTTATCGGTGTTGATTATAAGGGAAACCGCATTTGGCGCGGTGCAAAAACAGCTATCGAAGAGGGGGTTGCCAACGTAGCCTTCCTGCGCATCCAAATAGAGAACCTCATTGACTACTTTGTGGAGAACGAGGTAGACGAGATCTGGATAACCTTCCCCGACCCGCAACCGCAGATCAGCCGTGAAAAGAAGCGGTTAACATCAGACAGGTTCCTGAATATGTACCGCCAGATTTTGAGGCCCGGCGGTTTCATGAACTTGAAAACAGACAACGACGGTTTTTATGCCTTCACGGTTGAGCAAACCGAAAAGTTAAACCTGCCGGTACACGTTAAAACCGAAGATCTGTATCATTCCGAATTTGCGGATGAGGTGCTATCTATCAAAACTTATTACGAAAAGAAATACCTGGCGCACAACAAAAATATTAACTACATCAAATTTTCGTTCGAGTAATTGATGAGCAAGAGCACCTTTTATGACGATGTTTACCAGGTGGTAAGGCTTATCCCGGCCGGGAGGGTAACATCGTATGGTGCCATTGCCGAGTACCTGGGCACAAAGGGATCATCGCGCATGGTAGGTTATGCCATGCAGGCCTGCGGCACAGCCAACCCGCCGGTGCCTGCCTACCGGGTGGTGAACCGTAACGGGTTGTTAAGTGGTAAGTTCCATTTTGGCGGCGATACGATGGCGCAACTTTTAGCCAGCGAGGGTGTTGAAGTTAAAGACGACCAGGTGCAAAATTTTAAACAGTTGTTTTGGAACCCTTCATCCGAGCTGCTGTAAGACGTGAAGTGGCAATCTCATTGTAGTCCGAAAAAATAAAGATAATCAATATCGCTACCCCTAGGCCTAAAATAAAGGGCTTATCGCGTTCATCATAGGCGAAATAGGTAAATGCTAATATCACCAGGCCAGCACCAACCGCCAGTTCGATATAGCCGTGGATCTTAAAAGAAATAAATTTAAAGATGCCCGAGGTATAATCGGTGGTTGCTGTCAATAGCAGGTGTATAAAACCTAAAGCGTAAACATAGCCGGCAATTTCATTAGGGATAACAAACAAAGTAGGCGATGCCCAAAGGAATACGACCAGCAGGTAATCTAAAATGCCGTGCATGGCAGGCGTAATAATTTTCATTGTAATAAGGGTTGTTTTGCTAAGTACGTAATATACCGGGAATAAATTTTCAGTTATTTAAACTATTATGCTGATTGATAAGATAGTCGAGATGCCAATTAAAAATTAAGATGAAAAAACTAATTTTTTTTCTAATCGCGTTATCAGTGATTTTAAATTTCTATTATTTAATAGTATGGGTTTACGCTTATAATTCAAGTTATAATCAAAAATCCAGGCAAGAAAAGTTTGTTGCATTTTTTCCAAATTTCGTTAATCTTTCAGCAATTAACCTTATCTGTTTAATATTAACGATCCTATCGATTGGTGCGTTACTTAAATTTAAACTATTAAAATATTTCTATGTCATAATACTCATTCAGCTTATATCTATGTTTGGTTTAATTTGGCAATATCTCTAATCAAAAACAGGAAAGAAATATCGACAGGCATTAGTTATTGCTTGGCGGTTTGGTTTGTTCCGGTCGTTTGCCGGCATCTTTAATAAAATCAGCAAATCTGCAGCAGCTCCATCCGGTTACCAAAGGGGTCGATAAAGGCAAACCGCTTACGCCCCGGGATAACCGGTTCATCTAAAATTTCAAGGTTGTTGCAGGTGTTTTAAAGCGGCATCGGCATCGGTTACCTCTAAGGCTGTATGGCGGATAGAACGCGGCAGTGCCTCCTCAACTCCGATATGTAATTGCACGTTACCGATGTTAAGCCAGTAACCCGGCGAAGAGAAAAGATGGTCGGGGCGGTCTATCAGTTCCAGGCCTATAACTTTTGTGTAAAAATCCTTGGCTTCGTCGAGCCTTTCGGGCGGTACACAAATATGAAAATGGTCCAGTCGTTTAAACGTTATCATGTGGTTGGTGCTCGGCAAAGGTTAAAACGTAGTTGTTCGGGTCGAGGATAGAGAATTCTGTTGCGCCGTAAAAAGTGGTTTCTAAGTCTTTTAAAACGGTAACCTTGTCTTTTACCTGATCAAAAAGGATGCGGATGTCTTTTACGCTAATGTATAATAACAACGACGCACCATCAGCCCGACTGATCTGCGGCAGCTTATCTGCAAGGCTTTCCAATGTTTGAAACATAAAGGTAACATTGCCCTTCGCCATCATCACCCAAACAAAATCGGGGCCTTGCTCAGGCACAGTCATGGTAACCTCAAAGCCTAATAGCTTATAAAAGTTAATGGTGGCGGTTATATCCGTTACAAAAATATTGGGAGACAGGCTTTCCATGTGAGATTTTTAGTGATAAAGTGATTACCGAATGTGTGCTTAACAAAAATAAAACATTTATAACTTTAACCACTGCCTTGATTGAAAATTGTCGGGGCAGTAAAGGCGGCATTTTAATGTAAACCGAGCAATTTCATATATATCTGATAATCAATTATATAATCTGTTGTTGTGCTGGAATATGTAAACCTTTGTAAACCCAAATGACCCTTTACCCATGGCCAAAAAAGCAATAGACAAGCCGGTACCTGTATCTGATGGAAAAAACCGCTGCAGCTGGTGCGGAACAGATGCGCTCTACACCCAGTACCACGACCAGGAATGGGGCAAAACTATTCACGATGATGAAACCTTCTTCGAGTTCCTGACCCTCGAATCTGCCCAGGCGGGGTTAAGTTGGATAACTATTTTGCGCCGCCGGGATGGTTACAAAAAGGCCTTTGCTAATTTTGATATAAAAAAAGTGGCAAAATTCACCGACGAAGACCAGCAGCGCTTACTGCAGGATGAAGGTATTATCCGCAACCGGTTAAAGGTATCGTCGGCCATCCGTAATGCGCAACTGTTTATTGAGGTGCAAAAGGAGTTTGGCTCTTTCGATCAATACCTGTACAGTTTTATGCCGGGCGGTAAACCCATCACTACTTATTATGGCCCGCAGGTACGCACTGCCGAGTCGGACGCGATTGCCAAGGATATGAAAAAACGGGGCTTCAAATTCTTTGGCACCACTATTTGCTACGCCTTTATGCAGGCCACCGGTATGGTGAACGACCACGTGCCACAATGTGATTTTAGGTAGGATCATACCGATTTCATAGATTTAAATGATTGCACAGATTGTAAAAATGATGAAGTGTATATTGTCTGTTCGTAAACATTAATCGTACTTTTGAAAGCACCCGAGAATCTGTGAAATCAACAAAATCATCGTGATCGGTGCAAAATAAATTATTATGAAGAAGCTTTTTCTATTGGATGGTATGGCCCTGATTTACCGGGCGCATTTTGCATTAAGTAAATCGCCGCGGTTCACATCGGCAGGCATGAACACATCTGCAGTAATGGGGTTTACCAATACCCTGTTGGATGTACTTAAAAAAGAAAAGCCAAGCCACATGGCTGTAGTTTTTGATACCGATGCCCCAACCGAACGCCATACCGAATACGAAAAGTACAAGGCCCACCGCGAGGCCATGCCCGAAGATTTGAGCAAGGCTTTACCCTATATATTTAAAGTAGTATTAGGGTTTAATATCCCACTGATTACATCTGATGGTTATGAAGCCGACGATATCATAGGCACACTGGCCAAAAAAGCCGAAAAGAAAGGTTACCAGGTGTACTGTATGACACCCGATAAGGATTTTGCTCAACTGGTATCGCCAAATATCTTTGTTTATAAGCCTGCCCGTATGGGTAACGATATGGAAATATTGGGCGTAAAGGAGGTGCTTGCCAAATGGGAGATTGAACGCCCGGAACAGGTAATAGATATATTGGGCCTTTGGGGCGATGCAGTTGATGGTATCCCCGGCATCCCCGGCGTTGGGGAGAAAACGGCCAAACTGCTCATCAAACAATATGGTTCGGTCGAGGAGATCATCGCCCATAGTCACGAGTTAAAAGGTAAGCTAAAAGAGAATGTTGAGGCATTTGCAGAGCAGGGCCTAATGTCTAAACGATTAGCTACCATCAACCTGAATTCGCCGGTAGAATTAGACGAGGAAGGGCTTGAAATGTGCGCGCCGAGCAAAGACCTTTTAGAGCCGCTCTTTGCCGAACTGGAGTTCCGCACGCTGGGCCGCCGGGTATTTGGCGACGATTTTAGCATTACTCAAACCAATGCCGTGTCTGTACAAACCGATTTGTTTGGTAATGAAGTGGCCGATGGCCGTACCACGCTGTCGTTAGAGGTGCAAGACATTTACGAAGCCCCGGAACCCGTCGAGATAAAGAATATTAATACAGTTGAGCACGAATATATTTTAGCGGATACGTTTGAAAAACGGGCAGAACTGATCAGTATTTTAAAGCAGCAAACAAGCTTTTGCTTTGATACCGAAACTACAGGCACGGATGCTAACCATTGCGAATTGGTTGGTTTATCCTTTGCTGTTAAACATAACCAAGCCTGGTATGTGCCCGCACCGCATGACGAGAATGAGGCCAAGCAATTAATTGCTGAATTTAAACCTGTGTTTGAAAACCCCGCGATCGGCAAAACAGGCCAGAACCTGAAGTTTGATATCCTGATGCTGAAATGGTACGATGTTGAAATGAAAGGCGACCTGTTTGATACCATGATGGCGCACTATGTGATAGACCCGGATACCCGTCACGGGATGGATATATTGTCGGAAAATTACCTGCAGTATAAACCTGTTTCCATTACAGAACTGATTGGACCGAAGGGTAAGAACCAGGGCAACATGCGCGATGTAGAGATAGAAAAGATAAAAGACTACGCCGCCGAGGATGCCGATGTGACCCTGCAACTGAAAACTATTTTTGAGCCTAAAATTAAAGAAGTAAAGGCCGAAGACCTGCTGCATAAAATAGAAAACCCGCTGATATACGTACTGGCCGATATCGAGCATGAAGGTGTTAAGATAGACCACGAAACGCTGAAGGAATTTAGTAAAGAACTTGAAACCGATATTGCCAAGTTGGAGAAAACCGTTTTTGAAAAAGCTGGTGTGCGGTTCAATATTGCATCGCCAAAGCAACTGGGCGAGGTGCTGTTTGAAAAACTATTGCTCGACCCTAAAGCCAAAAAAACCAAAACCGGCCAATACCAAACCGGCGAGGATGTGCTGTTGGGCCTTGCTGCCAAGAGTGATATCGTACGGGATATATTGGATTTTCGCCAGCTGCAAAAACTAAGGTCGACTTATGTGGATGCTTTGCCAACTATGGTAAATCCTAAAACAGGCCGTGTGCATACCAGCTATAACCAGGCGGTTGCTGCAACCGGCAGGTTAAGTTCTAATAACCCCAACCTGCAAAATATCCCTATCCGTACAGAACGGGGACGTGAAGTACGCAAGGCGTTTATCCCGCGCGATGCCAACCACAGCATTGTATCTGCCGATTATTCGCAGATAGAGTTGCGTATCATTGCCGAGATCAGTAAAGATCCTAATATGCGCCAGGCCTTTATTGATAATATCGATATCCACACCGCTACAGCAGCCAAAGTTTACGGGATAGGTATTGAAGAGGTTGACAGTACCCAGCGCCGCAATGCCAAGGCGGTAAACTTCGGCATCATTTATGGGCAGTCGGCTTTTGGGCTGTCGCAAAACCTGGGCATCCCGCGTAAGGAGGCTGCCGAGATTATAGAGAACTATTTTGCGCAATACCCCGGCATCAAACAATACATGGCTGACACCATGAACTTTGCCCGCGAGAATGGCTATGTAACCACGCTAATGGGCCGCCGCCGTTATCTGCGCGATATTAATAGTGCCAACCAAACCGTACGCGGCTTTGCCGAGCGAAATGCCATTAATGCGCCGATACAAGGCTCGGCTGCGGATATGATCAAGATAGCGATGATCAATATACACCGGGAATTTAAAACCCTTAAACTGGATGCTCGCATGACCATGCAGGTGCATGATGAGTTGGTGTTTGACGTGCCGCATCACGAGATAGAGATCGTAAAACCTATCATCCTCGATAACATGAAAAACGCCATCAAAACCGAGGTGCCCATCATGGTAGAAATAGGTACGGGATTGAATTGGTTAGAGGCACATTAATTGGTAAGAAATTTGTAATTTAGTGTAAACGAAAGCCATGGATTTACAGACTGAAAAATTGGATCTTTTACAAACAATCATTAATTCTGATGACGCAGGGCTTATAAGTGATTTAAAAGCACTTGTAGATACCAGAAGAATTGATTGGTTTGATGAGTTAAGTCCCGATAATCAAAGTGACATTTTAGAAGGTATTGCCCAGGCGGATGCCGGGAATACCGTGCCACATAGTGAGGCTGTTAAGTTATTTGGGAAATGGGGTTTGAAATAATCTGGACCCCAAAGGCCCTGAATACTTTTGGGAAAAGAATAAATTATTTAGAAAAGCACTGGACGGAAAAAGAACTAGTTAGATTTACATCAAGAGTTAATGATTATCTGCTTATACTTAAAGAGCAGCCATTAATGTTCCGTCAGTCGTATAAAGTCAAGCATACTCATATTGGCGTAATCATTAAAGAGGTTTCCTTAATATACAGGGTGAAACCTCGAAATAAAATAATTGAACTTATCGCATTTATTGATAATCGGCAAAATCCCAAAAGCACCCCAGCTTAAACCCCTCTACCATTCTCGCAATAACCACAACTGCCTAATTTCGCTTAATATCGAAATGGCAAACTTCTGCCGTTAGTATTTAAATAATAACACTATTTCAAACACATTTTTCAAATTATGTGTTTGTTCATTTGGGGAAATGTTTAGTATCTTAACCACTATATAAACCCAAATGAGAATATTCCACCTGAGTGCCGAGTGCTATCCCATTGCCAAAGTAGGGGGGCTTGCCGATGTTGTTGGCGCACTGCCCAAATACCAGAACGAGGCTGGGCTTAACGCTGCCGTGGTGATGCCTTTTTACAACCGCAAATTTGTTCACGAAAACGAGTTTGAGGTTGTTTTTCAGGGTGCTACGCTTTTAGGCACCCGCCGGTTATATTTCGAAATACTGAAAGAGAAAACCGATAAACTGGGCTTTGAGCTTTTCCTGGTTAAGATCCCCGGCTTGCTGGACAGGGAGAATATTTACAGCTACCCCGACGAGAAAGAACAGTTTATTGCCTTCCAGATCTGTTTCCTGGACTGGATAAACTGGAGCGGCCAAACACCCGATCTGATACATTGCCACGATCACCACTCGGGCCTGGTGCCTTTTATGATGTACCATTCTAATTTGTATCGCAGGCTGGCACACATCCCAACGGTTTTTACCATTCATAACGGCCAGTACCACGGCGCGTTCGGCTGGGATAATTTAGATTACCTGCCCGATATAGATTTTTATAAAACAGGCTTACTGGAATGGAACGGCGGGATTAACCCGCTGGCATCTGCCGTAAAATGCTGCTGGAAGTTTACCACCGTATCGCCAAGTTATCTGCAGGAGCTATCAACCAACTCAAACGGGTTGGAGTATCTTTTCTATGTAGAACGCTTTAAAGGCTCGGGTATTGTAAACGGGATAGATACTGAAGTTTGGAACAGCCAAACTGACCCTATGCTGCCCGAGCATTTTACCGCAGCTACAATTGCCAAGGGCAAGCAAAAAAACAAACAGATCCTTTGCGATAAGTTCAACTTATCAGCAGATAAGCCGCTCATAGCCTTTATTGGCCGGTTGGTAACGGAGAAGGGATCTGACCTACTGCCGGCCGCTATCGAGCGCAGCCTGACTAAACATGGTGATAAGGTTAACTTTCTGATCCTCGGTGCGGGGGATACTGCAACGGAGCTGGCTTTGCAGCAATTGAAAACTTTATATCCGCAAAACTGTAATGTATTCATCGGTTATGACGAGGCGTTGGCGCATTTGATCTATGCCGGTGCCGATTTCCTGCTGATGCCTTCGCGGGTAGAACCTTGTGGATTAAACCAATTATATGCCATACGCTATGCAACAGTGCCAATTGTACGCAGCACAGGCGGGCTAAAAGATACCGTGATTGATTTTGGCGAGGAAGGCGGTTACGGCATCCGTTTTAACAACGTAAGTGTCGAAGACATTACGGCCTCTGTTGCCCGAGCGGTTGAACTATACGCCGACAGCAAGAAAATGCTGCAGTTGCGTAAGCGGATGATGGGCCTCGATTTTTCGTGGTACCGGTCGGCAAAAGAATATATTGAACTATACCAAAGCTTAATTCCTAAAATATGACATCGAAAGTAATCAGCATCGTACTTGGAGGCGGCCAGGGGAGCCGTTTAGCACCGCTTACGCTAACACGGTCGAAACCGGCAGTGCCTATCGCGGGTAAATACCGTTTGGTTGATATCCCTATCTCCAATTGCCTGCACTCGGGTATCGACAGGATCTTCGTGCTTACGCAGTTCAACTCGGCGTCTTTAAATAAGCACATCAAAAATACCTACCACTTTAGCACGTTCAGCACTGCCTTTGTGGATATCCTGGCTGCAGAGCAAACCCCTACCAGCGCAGGCTGGTTCCAGGGCACGGCCGATGCGGTTAGGCAAAGTTTGCACCACCTTGCGGTACACGAGTTCGATTATGTGCTAATCTTATCTGGCGACCAGTTGTACCAGATGGATTTTGAAGCGATGATACAGCAGCATATAGATAAGGGTGCCGAAATATCTATTGCTACCATCCCTGTTGATGCTGCTGATGTGCCGGGCTTTGGCATCCTGAAAACCGATGAGAATAGCATGATCACCTCGTTTGTCGAGAAGCCTAAAACAGATTTTGAAAACTGGGCATCTGACGTAAGCGACGAGATGAAAGAGCAAGGTAGGATCTACCTGGCATCAATGGGTATTTACATCTTTAACCGTAAACTTTTATACGAATTATTAGAGGGGAACGATCACCCGGATTTTGGTAAAGAGATCATCCCTCAATCCATCGCCGGCCATAAGGTAGTTAGCTACCAATATGAAGGTTACTGGACAGATATCGGTACTATCAAATCTTTTTTTGAGGCCAACCTGGGCTTAACTGACGATATCCCTAAGTTTAACCTGTTTGATAAGAACCACATATATACCCGTGCACGCATGCTGCCGCCAACCAAGATCTCGGCTACAATGCTCGAGAAGTCTATAGTTGCCGATGGTTGTATTATCAACGCCAAGCATATTAAGCATTCGCTTATAGGGATTCGTACCCGTATTGGTTTTGATACCGAAATTGAGAGTTGCTATGTTATGGGTAGCGATAACTACCAAACGTTAGAGGATATTGCCGAAGCAAAAAAGTCCAATTCACCTATAATGGGTATCGGCGACAGGTGTTGTATTAAAAATGCCATCATCGATAAAAATACCTATATAGGCGACGATGTAACGATTAACTGTGCAGGCGTTCTACCTGATGGCGACTTTGAAACTTACACCGTTGTAGATGGTATTGTAATCATTAAAAAGCGGGCGGTTATTGCCAGCGGTACTGTTATTTAATTAACGGCCACATATAAATAACGAAGCCCTCCGGTATGATACTGAAGGGCTTCGTTATTTTACAGTTCTAAAGTATCGCCTATGGCAGGCAGCTTCAGATTAAGGCCCGCTTTTTCAAATTTTGCTGCTACTTCTACTTTATCTATCTTAATTACCGGGAACGAATCATAGTGGATCCCGATGATATTTTTGCAGTTGATGAATGCGGCCGCTTTAATAGCATCATCTGCACCCATGGTATAGTTATCGCCTAAAGGCAAAAAGGCCCATGCAAGGTTTTCATCCTCCAATAACTTCATATCATAAGTAAGCGCGGTATCGCCGGCAAAGTAAATAGCCTTATCTTCAGAATAGATCACAAAACCAGCGGGATTGCCACCGTTAGATCCATCGGGCAAGGCGCTGGAGTGTATGGCATTAACCATCTTAACGCGGCCAAAATCAAAGTTGAAACCGCCGCCTATATTCATACCGTGTACGTTTTCAATAGCTTGCTTCCCTAACCAGCCGGCAATCTCGGCAATGCAAATAACCTTTGCACCGCTTTGCTTTTGAACCTGTACCAGGTCGGCAACATGGTCGCCGTGGCCGTGAGATACCAAAATGTAATCAGGTTTTAAGCTGGTTACATCAATGTGTTTAGCAAGCTCGTTGTGCGTAATAAACGGATCGAATAATAATTTTTTGCCCGCCGTCTCTATCTCAATGGTCGACTGGCCGTAATAAGTAACTTTCATGGGATGATGTGTTTCGTTTTTGCAAATAACGCGTTATAACACCTATTGGTTCTAACCCAACAAAGCTTTTACATTTTACTTACCAAACAAGCCGCCCATGCCGCCAAACATAGCGTTAGTCATAGCTGCCATTTCGCTTTGGCTCACGTTATCGGCTTGCTCCATGGCTTTATTAATGGCAATTACCAGTAGCTCTTCCAGTTCTTCTTTATCGGCTTCCTTTAAAAAGTCCGGGTCGATAGTAACCGACTGTACTACCTTATTGCCGTTAGCCTGTACGGTGATCTTGCCACCTTCGGCGCTTCCGGTTACGCTGATCGCATCTAAACGTTGTTTTACTTCGCCAGCCTTTTGCTGGGCTTCCATTAATTTATCAAACATAATTTTTGAATGTGCAGATATGCATATGTGCGGGTGTGCAGATGACTCCGCGATGCATACCCGGGTTATAAACTAAACTATTTTTTCATCCACACATCTCCATATCCACGCATCTGCGCATCTGGAGCTTAATCCTCCGCCGTATCCCCGGCGCCATTGTAGGCGCCTTTGCGTACTACCGGCATGCCTGTCATTTTAAACAGATCATCCAAATGCAGCAGGCTGCCATTCACTACATTGCCTAACAAAACAATGGTGACATCGTTTTTCATATCGCGCAAAAATATATGCCTGAACCCGTGCCACCAGCCGGTATGGTACACTACCTGCTGGCCCGGGCTTTCAAATAAACGCCAGCCGTAACCGTAATTAAAGTGCCCGCGAACCATTGGGTTATGCGGCGTGTAGGCCGAATCTTGTGTAGCCGGTTTAATCAATTTGCCCGCCCGTAATGCCTGGTCAAATATGTACAGATCACCAACGGTACTGTAAATTCCTTTATCGCCAACAGGGCCATCTAAAAAGTTTTGTGCTACGCTGTATTTCCAGCTGTTACGGTCATGCCCCACTACATCGGCAGGGATCTTTTCATAAACCGCTTTAGAATATACGTTTGTATGTTTCATGCCTGCAGGGATGAAGATGTTGGCCTTCATGTAATCCGAGTAGCTCATTTTGCTCACCTTTTCAATAATGGCACCCAGCACCATAAAATTGGAGTTGTTGTAGAGAAAGCTGGCGTTTGGCTTATTGAAACGGGCAGGTTTGTACTGCGCTATCATATCCATCACCTCGGCATTGGTTAGGCCTTTCTTTTGGTTAAGGTGCTGCGAGCGGTAAATACCATCTACAAAGTAAACGTAATTCATCATGCCCGAACGGTGGGTAAGCAGCAGGCGGATGGTGATCCCGTCATACGGGAAATTAGGAAAAAAGTCTTTTACATCCTGGTCCAGCTTTATTTTGCCGCGCTCCCAAAGTTGCATAATGGCGGTACCCGTCATGGTTTTGGTTACCGATGCCAGCTCGAACTGCGAATTGATCTTTAAACTATCGCGGGTAAGATGATTGGCCCAACCGTAGCTGCCCTCATATAAAATCTTACCTTTTTTAGCAACCAGTACGTTGCCGTTAAAGGCGCTCACTTTATGCAAGTGTTCCATAAAGGCTTCGATCTGTTTGTCGCCTTTTTTAGGGTCGTATTTTAAGAGATTTTCTGAATTAAAGGGCTTTTCAGGATCGGTATTACCATTTTTGCTGTCGCCATGGCCGGAAGAACAAGAGGTTAAAATTAAGAGTACGGAGGCGCAGGACAGGAGGGTTTTGAACACTAACTTCATGGATAAATTTCTTTCACGTAACGAACGCGAAAATTAGAAATAATATATAGCATGTATAAGAGAAATGTTCAAATAATGTTTCGGGGTAGTTTTAAACATTTAATTTTGAGGTATGGGAATTTGCTTTAAGGTTTTAATGATATGGATAGTTTTACTAGCCGGAGCTCATGCATTTGCGCAGAATAGTACCGGGGTAAATGATCTGATCAAACAGGGGCAGGCTTTTAGCGATCAGCAGAAATACACCGATGCTATTGCTAAATACAAAGAAGCCCTGATTGCCGAACCGGAAAACGACCGCGCAAATTACGAACTGGCCTATGCACTTTACTCCACTAATAAAGGGGCAGAAGGTATTCCCTATTTAGAAAAGGCCGTTGCTAACGGAAAGAGCGCATCTTTTAAGGCGGGGGCTTACAGCTTATTGGGGAGCGTTTACAGTGCGGCTAATCAATTCCCCAAATCAATTGCGGCTTACCGCGACGGGATAAAGTTAGATAGCACCAATCAGCGGCTTTACTACAACCTGGGCATTACGCAATACCGTGCCCGCCAATACACTGATGCAGAGACAAGCTTTATCAGCGCTGTTATCATTGATAGCGCGTATGCTGCGAGTATACGCATGTATGCGTTGACCGCCTTTCATCAAAATAAACGGGCGGAGGCTTTATTAGGTTTCTGCAGGTTTTTAATGATAGACCCCACCGGACCGCAAAGCGCCGAAGCCTTTGGCAACCTGCAAAATATTTTAAACGGTGGTGCGCTCAAACCCGAGCCGGGCTATAAATCATCGGCTGCTGTGAAAGCTTTAGCTTCATACCAAAACCTGTTATTAACAAAAGCGCTTGCAGGTTTTGCCACACGCCGTTATGCCTCACCAACGGATCTGTTAGCTACGCAATTGAAGGCGGTATTTGGTGCGTTAGGTAGTATGCCCCGCGATAAGTATTTCGCTTGGTATGGTTTTGCCGATTATTTTTATAAGCTTTCGCAAACAGATAATTTTTCAACTTTTATAAAGGTGATTAGCCAGAAATCGACACCTGCGAATGGGAAATGGCTAAAGGATAACGCAGATAAAGTGGCGTCTTACGAGGCTTGGGTAAAGATTAATAAATTAACCCTTTAACATAACAAAAAGATTACCCGCCACATTCCGGTAAAACCACATAAAACCCTAAATTTGCACCTGCAAAAACATTCGATCAATTATGAGTTTCAGAACCGAATATGATACTATGGGTGCCGTGCAGGTACCGGCCGATAAATACTGGGGCGCACAAACCGAACGCTCCCGTAATAATTTTAAAATTGGGCCCGAAGCATCGATGCCGAAAGAGATCATTGATGCCTTTGCCTACCTTAAAAAGGCTGCCGCTTACACTAATACAGATTGCGGTGTATTGCCGGCCGAAAAACGCGACATGATTGCCGCCGTGTGTGACGAGATCCTGACCGGCGCGCTGAACAGCGAGTTCCCGCTGGTGATCTGGCAAACAGGTTCGGGCACGCAATCAAACATGAACGTGAACGAGGTTGTTGCCAACCGCAGCCACGTTTTAGCAGGCAACACATTGGGCGAGGGTAAAACCTTTATCCACCCTAATGATGATGTAAACAAGTCGCAGTCGTCAAATGATACCTACCCAACAGCAATGCACATTGCTGCTTATAAAATATTAATTGATGTAACTATCCCGGGCATCGAAAAATTACGCGATACCCTGCAGGCAAAAAGCGAAGCCTTTAAGAGCGTGGTAAAGATAGGTCGTACCCATTTAATGGATGCTACACCGCTTACTTTAGGCCAGGAATTTTCCGGCTATGTATCACAGTTAAATCATGGTTTAAAAGCCTTGCGCAATACCCTTGACCACCTGAGCGAACTGGCATTAGGCGGCACTGCTGTTGGTACGGGGATCAACACCCCCAAAGGGTATGATGTTAAGGTGGCCGAGTACATTGCACAATTTACCGGCTTGCCTTTTATCACCGCCGAAAATAAATTTGAGGCTTTGGCAGCGCATGATGCTATTGTAGAAAGCCACGGTGCTTTAAAGCAAATAGCGGTGTCATTAATGAAGATTGCTAACGATATCCGGATGCTGGCTTCGGGTCCGCGCTCGGGTATCGGCGAGATCCACATCCCGGATAATGAGCCGGGTTCATCAATCATGCCGGGTAAAGTTAACCCAACGCAAAACGAAGCCGTAACGATGGTTGCAGCACAGGTAATGGGTAATGATGTTACCATTTCTATAGGCGGTTCTAACGGGCACTATGAGTTGAATGTATTTAAGCCGGTTATGGCTGCTAACTTCCTGCAATCAGCACGTTTAATTGGCGATGCCTGTGTATCGTTTAACGATCATTGCGCGGTTGGTATCGAACCAAATTACGAAGGCATCAAAAAGCACCTCGAAAACTCACTAATGTTAGTAACTGCGCTAAACCCGCACATTGGTTATGAGAACGCGGCCAAAATTGCCAAGACGGCTTTAAAGGAAAAACTGACCCTTCGCGAAGCGGCTGTTGGCTTAGGCTTACTAACCAGCGAGCAGTTTGACGAATGGGTTAAACCCGAAGATATGATTGGCGGTTTAAAATAATAGCCTCACACCAACCCCTCTCTACACAGAGAGGGGCTTTTTACTTGCTGAACCCAATGCCGAAGCGCAACATCATCTATCTTTTTTCTTTCGTAGTTCTGCTGGTAACCGCCTGCAAATTCAACCCCAATATGCAAAAACCGGGAGAGAATTACCTGCAGGGTGAGTGGCGGCAGGATACATCTGTATTGCAAAAAAAATTGGTAGATTATTCTTTATATAACCTAAGGTTCAACTGCGATTCGTTTTTTGTGAGCATCAAAACTTTCAGCAAAGCAAACGCCGGAGCCGATAGCTGTACCAAAAATGGGCAATGGACAGAATATGCCAAAGGTGTATATCAGCAAAGCAATGATACCCTGCATGTACGCGGCTTGTTCTGCAATGCTAACTACACTTATAAAGAACCAACGGGCTGCTACCGTTCCGGTGTGTATGAAGAATATTTTAAAGTTGCTAATAAAGGCGATTCTACCGTTCAGTTCAACCCTACATCAAGCACCATAGCTATTAAAGCCCACTTAATAAAACGAAACACCTGTAATCCAAAACCACTGTAATATATGAAAACCAGTATTTTAAAAAAGATCTTGTTAGGCGTAGCCATCCTATACCTGCCTATACAAACTATGGCCTGGGGTACCAACGGCCACCGTATTTGTGGCCAGATAGCAGATAGCTACCTGACCCCCAAAGCGCGTGCTGCTGTCAAGGCCATTTTAGGCGATGAATCGATAGCGATGGCCAGCAATTGGGCCGATTTTATTAAATCTGACCCTAACTTTAATTACCTGTATAACTGGCACTTTATCAACTTCGATAAATCACTTTCGCAGGCGGATATGCAGGCTTATTTAAAGGCCGACACCGCTACAGATGCTTATACAAAAATCGGCTTTTTAACCGCTCAGCTGAAAAATAAAAACCTGTCTAAAACAAATAAATTGCTTTACCTGCGTATGCTGATCCATATTGTTGAGGATGTTCACCAGCCGTTTCATACCGGGCACCTGTCTGACAAAGGCGGTAACGATGTTAAGGTAATGTGGTACGATAAGGAAAGCAACCTGCACTCTATATGGGATTCGCAAATGATCGATGCGCAGCAATTAAGTTATACTGAATATGTATTGGCTATTAACCATACTACTTTAGCGCAGCGTGCCATATGGCAAAAGGCCACTGTTGGCCAATGGTTGTTTGAATCTAACCAGATAGTAGACAAGTTATATTTAGAAACTAAAAACGGCGACAAGGTAAATACCTACAAATACATTTTTAAAAACCTGGCCACTGTAAACGAGCAACTGCTTAAAGGCGGCGTACGTTTAGCCGGTGTATTAAACCAGATATTTGGGTAGTATATGTGCGGATGCGCCGATTTTAAATGTGCAAATGAGGCGCATTCGAATATCTGCACATCTTCATATTTGCACATCTTTATTATGAAAATACTAATGGTTTGCTTGGGTAATATTTGTCGTTCGCCGCTGGCGGAGGGAATTATGCAGCACCTGGCAGATAAGGCCGGGCTGGATTGGCACGTAGATTCGGCGGGTACCGGCGACTGGCATGTAGGCCGAGGGCCCGACAGGCGTTCGGTAAAGGCTGCTGCAGATCAGGGCATCGACATCAGCAAACAGGTTTGCCGGCTGTTTAACGTGAGCGACTTTGATAAATTCGACCTGATATTGGTGATGGATAAAAGTAACCTGGCTAACATATTGGCAATGGCCCGTAATGCAGAGGACCGCCAAAAGGTTAAAATGCTGTTGGGCGATCAGATAGTGCCAGATCCCTATTATCACGATGCACAGTTTGCCCCTGTTTTTAAATTAATTGAAGCCGGCTGCAAAGAAATTATCAAACAGTATGCTTAAGTTTGGATAT
The DNA here is from genome assembly GCF_014773245.1 of Mucilaginibacter glaciei. GTDB lineage: Bacteria > Bacteroidota > Bacteroidia > Sphingobacteriales > Sphingobacteriaceae > Mucilaginibacter > Mucilaginibacter glaciei. The sequence goes on from NZ_JACWMX010000004.1 coordinate 486,475, forward strand.
AAACGTTAACCAATCATGAAAAAGATCCTTTTGAATTTGATGCTGATTATAGGAGTATTATCGGCACATGCACAGAATACAGCGGTAGATAAGATCACCACATCCTATATAGGTTTAAAGAATGCCTTGGTTGGCAGCAATGCAGAGTTAGCAAAAAGCCGTTCGGGCGAATTACTGGCTGCGTTATCTGCATCGATAAAGGGTTCAACTCCGGCTCAGCAAAAGCTGATGACCACCTATGGCGAGAAACTGAAATTTGATAGCCGCCACATTAGCGAAACAACAAAGATAGATCATCAGCGCGAACACTTTGAAAGCCTGTCAAAAAATATGTTTGCGTTAGTATCTGGCTTAAAGCTAAACAGCACTACGCTTTATCAGCAATATTGCCCAATGAAAAAGGCGTCATGGTTAAGTGAAACCGCCGATGTACGCAACCCTTACTACGGCGATGATATGCTGGAATGCGGCAAGGTGACAGCTACGTTGAAGGGGAAATAGTATCACATAATTTGTCATGCTGAGCGATAGTGAGGCATTTTCTGATTTGTTTACACGTGGTAAGATCCTTCGCTATCGCTCAGGATGACAACATTAAATTTAATGCCGAACAGAAAAGGCCCCGCATTGCAGGGCCTACTTCTTCGACAATCAATTAATCACTATACTTATTTATTAGGACTGGGTAAGGTATCCGTTGATAACCTTAGTAGCTTCTTCTTTATTTTTGGCGGCACTCCATTTTTCCTTGGCCGATTGGTCGGCCATATCAAACAGGCGTTCATATAAACGTTTACCGTCTTTTTTATACGTTAACTTAATAGTGCCGTTTTTAGCAAATATGTTATCCCACGCAGAGCGTACATCTGTCCAGTAAGATTGCTGGCCTGCCCACCATTTTTTAGCAAAGGCGAAATTTGCTTCATCAGTTTTGGTAAACTCTTCATAGCCTTTTTCCTGCGCTAAAATTTTATCGCCTTCGGGCGCACGTACTACCTTTTTATTATCCTGCTCAAACATCCAGCCTTGTGGGGTAATGTAAATCCGGTTACCACGGCGCAATACATTATAATCTTTACGTTTAGTGTATTCGCGGCGTGGCAGCGGCGAATCGGTTTCGCTTTGCCATTGGTGGCGGCCGTCAACATGCGTCCAGGTACCAATACTTTCATAGCGAGGGCTGTCATCAACCTGCAAAACCTTTTGTACCCATCTACCTTTAACCTCATTAGGTTTTAGCGTTACCTTTTTCCAGGTGTTATCTTTATCAAACTTTAAAATGCTGGGTTGTTCATAAACCCAGTCTTCGCGCCAGTGTTTAATAACGGTTGTATCGTCAACAGCTAAAAGATGTTGTATAACGATTTTTTTCGGCGAGTCTTCTACAACTACCGCCCATTCGTTGCCCCAGGTATGATAACGCGGATGGAATTTATAAGCTGTGTCTGCCGCGAATGTTTCCGCATAATCAAATGTAACTTTGTAATAGCCCGCCAATGATTTAATGGCTTGGCGGTCTTGCTCTAATTTAGATTGTGCTGTTACGGTTAGGGCCGCAATGCAAAAGGAGAGAAATAAGGTAAATTGTTTCATTGTTTTTATTTAGATTAAATCTAAACAAAGGAACACATTATTTTTTATTTTACAAACCACAGTGAAAATTTAACAGTTTACAATTTGTAATCAGGTAGTTAAATCGTATTTTTGTATATGATCAAAAAATCGGGCGTCATACTATTAGCTGTACTGTATGCAATTACAGCGGCTGGTTTTGCGCTTAATTTACATTATTGCGGCAATACGGTTGCCTCGGTTAAGATCAATACACCGGCTAAAAGCTGTGCGCAGCCTATGGCTAAAACCAAAATGAACTGCTGTAAGGATGCCAAACTTGATGTAAAGGTTAAGGACGATCATCAGGCAGAACAAAACTCTTTTTTAGCTAAAGTATTTGCGCTCGAGATCCCGAAGTTGCCGTATGAAGATATGGTTTTCGCGGCGCAGCAGGCGCTGGTTGAGCGGTTTTTTGACCGTGGCCCACCAGATATACCCTTCGAAAAAATTTCTGTTTACCTTAAAAATTGCATTTTCCGCATTTGATAAGTTTCAATAACTCCGCGTTATTTTAAGTACTTATTATTTCAAGAATCAATTTTTACAAACATGAAAACTTTAAAAGCATATATCATCCTATTTATAGCAACCGTAGCTATTGCAAAAGCACAACAATTCACCAAAGCCGAATTGCAAGTTAGTGGCTTAACCTGTTCATTGTGCGCCAAGACTACCGAAAAATCATTAAAGGCGTTACCATTTGTAAGCGAGATCAAACCCGATCTGATGCGTAACATCTACGTGATTACGTTTAAAAATGATGTGCCCGTTTCTTTCGACGAGATCAGCAAAAAGGTAAAAAACTCAGGTTTCTTTGTTAATTATCTGAAGACCACAGTCGACTTTAACAGTACCAAGGTTGCCGATAATTCTTTCACTGTTGGTGCCGATACTTACAAGATCCTCACCACAGATAAGGCTTTAACCGGCCCGGTTTCTTTAACCATTGTTGATAAGGGTTTCGTGCCAAATTCTGTATCTAAAAAGTATATGGGTAAGGTTATTGCAGAAACACCGGCAACCACAACGGGCAGGGTATATCACGTAGCAGCAATTTAAGCGTCTTCTTAAACTCTCTTTTTTATGAAGACTATCTTATTGGCTTTTTGCCTCACGGCATGGGCGTGTACTGTATTTGGGCAGGAATTGTATGTAAATACCGAGCCTGCCAGCAATATGGCTGCTCACTCGTTAGGCATCCGGTTGGAAAACCAGGGCTACTTTAAACCTACCTTTAAAAACCGAACTACGCTTGAGGCCATGTATGGCGCCACGGGTAAACTGATGCTGCACGGTGCCGCTTATTTGTCAGATTTTTATGCAGCCAAGCAACGCTTTGAAGGCGGCAGTTTCTATGGAAAATACCGGTTCTTTTCGCAGGACACGGTGCAGGCGCATTTCCGTGGGGCGGTATTTGGCAAGGTGTCTTTCAGCAGCAACCCTTATACCACACAAGAAATTGCTTTAGAGGGCGACAATACCGGTTGGCAAGGCGGTGTGATTTTCACTAAGCTTATCCACAAGATCGCTTTTTCCGGTTCCGCAAGTTACCTCCGGGCTTTAGACAACGTGGGTAATTCCCTGCCGGTGATGGGCTCAAGGGACGCCATTGCCTACACTGCTTCTGTCGGGATGCTGGTTTTGCCCAAGAACTACACCAGCTATAATCAAGTTAACGTGAACCTGTACGCCGAGGTGCTGGGTAAAACTAATCCGGGGTATAGGCAAAGCTATCTGGATATTGCCCCTGCCGTTCAATTCATTTTTAACAGCGTGTGCAGGGTCGACTTTTCGTACCGTACACCTTTGTACAACAACATGCAGCGCAACAGTGTAAACATGTACCTGGTGCGGCTGGAGTACAACTTTTTTAATTTATAAAATACGATGAAAAAATATATTTCTCTCTTGAGTTTGTTGATGATAGCCTGGGCTGTGAAGGCGCAGCAGATGGATCATATGCAACACATGAAAAAGGACACTGTACCAAAAAAGACAGTTCCTCATGATCATAAAAAGATGATGATGGATATGAAAAAAGGAGCACCGCAGGATCATGCAAAGACGATGATGGATATGCAACACGATACGTCTATGTATCAAATGAACAGCATGACCAGTCAGTTCTCGCTCGACCTTCCGATGAACCGCGACGGGTCCGGAACATCTTGGGTGCCGGATGAAACGCCGATGTACATGTATATGATCCATGGCAAAAAATGGATGCACATGTTTCACGGGAGTTTTTTTGCCCGTTACAATAACCAGGATCTTTTTAATAAAGGCGGCCGGGGTGGCAGCCAGGTAGATGTACCCAACTGGTTTATGTATATGGCGCAGCGTAAGGTAGGCAAAAATGGCCTTTTTGCTATCAATACCATGTTTTCGTTAGATCCATTTACCGTTGGTAGTAGTGGTTACCCTTTGCTTTATCAAACCGGCGAATCGTATCAGGGCAGGAAACTGGTAGACCGCCAGCACCCCCATGATTTGTTTGCCGAGCTAAGTGTGGCGTATACCCAACGGGTGGCTAAACAAACCGATATCTCTTTATCCGTAGGTTATCCCGGCGAACCTGCTTTAGGCCCGCCCGTGTTTATGCACCGTTTATCGGCCATGAACAACCCGGATGCGCCTTTAAGTCACCACTATGCAGATGCTACACACATTACCTTTGGTACCGCTACTTTAGGCTTCAGGCATAAAAATGTGAAAATAGAAGGGTCGATATTTACGGGCCGCGAACCGGACGAATTCAGGTACGGGTTTGATCAACCTAAATTTGATTCTTACTCTGTACGGCTATCTTATAACCCTTCAAAAGAATGGGCGCTACAGGTATCAAACGGTTGGTTAAAAAGCCCCGAAGAGGCAGAACCTGCCGATAATGTAAAGCGTTTCACCGCTTCGGCCATCCACACTAAAATGCTGAATGAGGACAGCTACGTAGCCACTACTATAGTTTACGGACAAAACGACCATCACGGCAAAACACAACCCGCCATCTTGTTAGAGAATAGCTTGCAATTGCATAAAACGGCCATTTATGGCCGTTACGAGTATGTGGTGAAGGATGCGGGAGAACTGGATCTGGAGGCGCTTTATCCAACTGATCCAAACTTTAAGATCAATGCATTAACATTGGGTACCAACCGTATCCTGACCACCTATAAGCAAACCAATCTGACAGCCGGCCTGCAGGCAACTTTAAATGTTTCGCCATCAGCATTAAAGCCTTTGTATGGTAGTACACCAATAGGTTTTCAAGTGTATCTGCGTATTACCCCGTCATTGATGAAAATGGGGGGTAAACATAAGATGGATAAGATGATGGAAATGTAAATTTTCTAACTATGTCCTTACGAACGTTTTAGCGCGGCAATCTCAGAGGACAAGCGGATATGCTGAGATTGCTACGTTGCTGCGCTCCTCATAATGACATGTATTTGAAAAAGGCCTAAAACTTCTTTATCGTCTCTGTCAAATGCGCCAGGTGGTGATTGCCGTGCCAGGCATATATGGCCAGGTTCTTTTTAAGCGGTGTAAGGCTCCCCGTTGCCGGGTGGATAAAAGTCAGGTTCCATTGATCCTCCGTAAAGCTTTCAAATAATCCTACCAAATGCTGGTGGATGCCCTCCAGCATTTTTAAAGACGGCTCAACGGGCAGGCGGTAATCCGGCTGTATAGCCCAGCCGGCCTCGTCATACGGGCGAATGGTTGGGTTATCTTCAGTCAGCGCCAGTTTAAAACGCATCAAAGCGTTCATATGGCTATCTGCCAGGTGATGCACCACTTGTCGCAGTGTCCAGCCGCCGGTACGGTATTGGGTGTCTAACTGTTTGTCGGTTAGCGTGGTTATGGCGTTGCGTACACGGCCGGGCAAAATATGGATCTCGTTAACCCAGCCGGTAATATCGCCTTCCAGGTAAGTTATAGGTGGTACGAATTTGCCGATAGGGTATTGCATCTGTTGGTCTGTCATGTTTTTATTTAATTATAGGGCTAATATTTTAATGATAGCATAAGCTTTTGGCCTAAATTAGCGTTTTGTTGTTGTTTTACTAACCGGGATGTTTAAAAAGTTACTTGTGCTATTTCTGTTTTTTCAATGTGCTATCGGCTACGCCGAAACTATAAAAACGGATGTAGTTGTTATTGGCGGCGGCGCAAGCGGGGTAGCCGCAGCGATACAAAGTGCCCGCAGTAACCTCAAAACCATTCTGATAGAACACGGCCCCTGGCTGGGCGGCAGCATGACATCGGGCGCGTTTTGTATCCTCGAAAATAATAGGAACCTACCAACTGGCCTGTATGCCGAATTCAGGCAGCGGATTAACAATTATTATAAGTTAAGGTTGGGTTACGATACTACGCTGAACGCGGTGTTACGCTTTGAGCCCTCGGCAGGTGCATCCGTTTTAAAAAAGTGGACAGACACCGTCAAGAACCTAACCGTGAAGCTTAACACGCCATTTGTGGGTATCAAGAAAGACGGCACGGGATGGGAAGTAAGCATCACTGCTAACGGGCATACAGATATTATTAAAGCGAGATCTGTAGTAGATGCTACCGAATTGGGCGACGTGGCCACCAAGGCGGGTGCCATATTTAATACCGGGTTTGATAGCCGTAAAGATACTGGTGAAGAGCTGGCGACCACTAATCCCACCAACCAGATACAGGATCTGAGCTGGCTGGCCGTTTTGAAAGATTATGGCAAGGCTGCGGATAAGACCATCCCCAAACCCGAAGGCTACAGCACAGGTAAATACGCTTGCCTGAAAAAAGCAGAAGTTAAGAAGCTATTAGCTGCCTCACAACTGATTAATGACAAATACCTCATCAATATAGAAGGCTGCGGAGGTAACCAGTATTCGGTAACCTCTAACGATCTGTTGCCCGAGAATAGGGCCGACACTTACAAACAAGCCAGGCTGCAAACCTTAGGCTTAATCTATTACCTGCAAACAGAATTGGGTTATAAGAACCTGGGCCTGTCTGAAGAGTTTGGTACGACAGATCATTTACCGCTCATCCCCTACATCCGCGAGAATAAACGGGCTTACGGCTTAGTGAGGATGGTTATTGGCGATGTTTACACGCCTTATGACCGGGGCTCTAAACTATATCGAACGTCGATAGGTATTGCCGATGCCGTGCCCGGTCAGCATTATATTACCCCCGGTGTGCCCAAGATCAATTACCCGCCGTTTCCTGCCTATTCTATTCCGTTGGGGGCGGTGGTAGTGAAAGATCAGGACAACTTATTTGTAACGGAGAAGGCACTATCGGTTACGCATCTGGTTAACGGCAGCATGACCGATCCCGCTGTGCAGATGACTTTGGGCCAGGGTGTTGGCGCTGCAGCCGGATGGTGCGCCTTTTATAAAAAAACCACTAAAGAGTTGGATGTAAGGAAGATACAGGATGAGATACTCATCTATGGGGGCTCATTGATGCCCTTTAGCGATATCCCCAAAAAGGATTCCGACTATCGTGCTATCCAGCAGGTAGGCGCATCCGGGCTGCTAACCGGCTATCAAAAACCTAACGGCAATCGGGCCGAAGTGTTATTTATGCCTGATACGGTTGTATATACGGCAGATATTAAACCTTTGATGAATGATATGTATGCCCGGGCCTTTCTCTGGTTTAACAAGACGCAGCCCGGCGAAGTTTTTACGGTAACTAATCTGCTATCGTACATCAGTGAAATGAGTTTGACCGACCCCGCTACCCTGCAAAAGGTGATGGCGGCGGCCTGGAAACCGAAGTACAGGTTCACTAAAAATTTCGACCCGAAACGGCCGGTTACCCGCCGGGAGTTTGCTGTATTGGCAAACAAATATTTCAACCCGTTTTCGCGTGAGGTTGACCTGAGTGGTAAGCTAATCAACTAAATTACCTCTAAAAATCTCTAATTCCTTCTATATTCTTTTACTTATTGGCTGTTATTTTTGACTTTTTCAGGCTGTTTTTCGGCTAATAAATTTGAGCGTAAATGGTGGTCAGAAACGTTTATCCTTTTTACCTTTGCCAACATGGAAACCATCAGTTGGAATGATTTTGAAAAAGTGGATCTCCGTGCCGGCACCATCCTGGAGGTAACCGATTTCCCGGAGGCCCGGAAACCGGCTTACAAACTGAAGGTTGATTTTGGCCCCCACGGTATTTTGCAAAGCAGCGCGCAGATAACCAGATACTACACCAGAGAGGAGTTGCCCGGCAGGCAGATCTTAGGGGTGATCAATTTTCCGAAAAAGCAAATCGCCAATTTCATGTCGGAGTTTTTGGTAACCGGCCTGGCAGATGAGAATGGCGACATCGTTCTGACCACTATTGACAAACCGGTACCTAATGGCAGCAAACTGATATGACAGGTAACCTCTTTGTTGATTGGGTAATGGGCCCGCAGTTACTGGGGCTGATATTCCTGACGGCGGGGTATCTCCAGAAAACCTACCCGCCCAAAGAAATCAATAGTCTATATGGTTACCGCACCACCCGCTCTATGCAAAACCAGCAAACCTGGGACGCAGGCAACCGCTACTCCACCCGTTTGATCATCAAATGTGCCTGGATATTACTGATAATCGGATTTAATACCAGCCTTGTATTGGCCTTTATCAGTATCGGCATCAATACCAAAGCAATTATTAAAGTAGGATTGATGCTGTCAGGTGCATTTGGTGTAGTGGCCATCCTCACTATATCTACAGAAAAACATTTGAAACGGTTATTTGACAACAAACCCTTATGAGGTACTTTAATTTTGGCGACGAGCAGCCCGCGATATCGCCCGACGAGTTTTTTATGAACGAGGCTTTGAAGGAAGCCCGTCTTGCCCTGAAAGAAGACGAGATCCCCATCGGAGCGATTGTAGTTTGCAAAGGGCAGATCATCGGCCGGGGGCATAACCTTACCGAACGGCTGAACGATGTATCGGCACATGCAGAAATGCAGGCCCTGACGGCGGCTACCAACTACATAGGGGGTAAATATCTGCCGGAGTGTACGCTATATGTTACTTTAGAGCCTTGCGTAATGTGTGCGGGGGCATCTTATTGGTTTCAGGTGGGGCGGATCGTATTCGGCGCGTATGATACCAAACGAGGTTTCGGCAGGCTGAACCAAACCATCACCCACCCTAAAACTTTAGTAACCGGCGGCATTTTTGAGAATGAATGCGCCCAACTGGTAAAGGATTTTTTTAAATCGAAGAGATAGCGGGAAGATGTTGGAGCGGGCAATGGGGTGCGAGGAGCGGGTGATATATTGGCGTTCTATCAAATCCCGTACTTCGCACCCCGCACCATCGCACCACCTTAATATATAAATGACATTCAATTAGAACAAAAACGGCTTTCTAACCTTATATTTGTTCATCACAACATATTAAATTTAAAAAACTACTATTATGGCATTTACACTACCGGCGTTATCATACGCTACCGATGCACTCGAACCGCATATTGATAAAGCTACAATGGAAATTCACCATGGTAAGCACCACCAGGCTTATGTTACCAACCTGAACAAAGCCTTAGAAGGTAAACCAGAGGCTAACAGCAGCATCGAAGATATCATCAAAAATATTTCTAAGTTCCCGCCTGCTGTACGTAACAATGGTGGTGGCCATTACAACCATACCATGTTCTGGACTTTGTTGACACCAAACGGCGGCGGCGAACCAATCGGTAAATTAGCCGATGCCATTAAAAGCACATTCGGTTCATTTGCTGATTTTAAAACAAAGGTTTCTGAAGCTGGTGCAACCCGTTTCGGTTCTGGCTGGGCTTGGTTAATTGTTACTGCCGATAAAAAATTAGCCGTTACATCAACCCCTAACCAGGATAACCCTTTAATGGATATTGCCGAAGTTAAAGGTACACCTATCCTGGGTATCGACGTTTGGGAGCACGCTTATTACTTAAAATATCAGAACCGTCGCCCGGATTACCTGGCTGCTATCTGGAATGTAATTAACTGGGCACACGTGTCTGAGTTATATGCAAAAGCAACCGCGTAAACCCACCCTTTAAGGGAGGGCTTAAATAATTGAGCGGCAAAATTGGAAAACAATTTTGCCGCTCTTTTTTTGTTACATAACGCGCCATTGCGAGGAACGAAGCAATCTCCAAACTATACAGGTCGGCCGTGCTTATCGGGAAATCGCTTCGTTCCCCGCAATGGCGCTATTAAACGTCACTCATGAAAGCAATCGTTTTAGAATCATTAGAGCATCCCATAGTTTATAAAGAAGTTGATAAACCTACTCCCGGCCCGGGCGAGGTTTTAGTGCAAATTAAGGCAGCAGCCCTTAACCGCAGGGATTATTGGATAACGGTTAACAAATACGCAGGCATCAAATACCCCACCATTTTAGGTGCCGACGGCGCAGGCGTCGTTGCCGAATCAGGTGAGGGTGCAGGCGACTGGCTGAATAAAGAAGTGATCATCAATCCATCGCATAACTGGGGGGAGCACGATGAATATCAATCAAAAGAATTTAAAATTTTAGGTCTGCCCGACGATGGAACACTGGCCGAGTACGTTTTGGTAAAAGCCGAGTATTTGTACGCCAAACCGGCGCATTTAAACTGGGAGCAGGCAGCTGCTTTGCCATTAGCCGGTTTAACCGCTTACAGAGCGTTGTTTACAAAAGCGAAAATTAAAAAAGGTGATAAAATACTGATAGTTGGCGTTGGTGCCGGCACAGGTACTTTCCTGTTGCAATGGGCCATTGCGGCGGGTGCCCAGGTTTTTGTAACATCGGGCAGTGGCGAAAAAACTGAGCAGGCCAAATTATTGGGCGCTGCAGCCGGTGTAAATTATAAGGCACAAGATTGGGCCGAAGAGTTAAAACACCTGTCGGGCGGCGGGTTTGATATTGTGGTGGATAGTGCCCTTGGCCCCGATTTTAATAAGATCCCTGATCTTTGCAACCCCGGTGGCAGGATCGTGTTCTTTGGTGCTACGGCGGGTAATATACCCGAGATAAACGGAAGGCCGATCTTTTGGAAACAGTTACAGATCCTCGGTACCACCATGGGTACGCAGAGCGAGTTTAAAGCCATGCTTGATTTTGTTGCAGAACACCAGATCGTCCCGGTGATTGATGAAGTTTTCCCGCTTGCAGAAACGCATAAAGCATTTGCCAAAATGGAAAGCTCCAAACAGTTTGGCAAGTTGGTGGTGAGGGTGTAAGCAATACGCCGGTCGAAGCGTGGAGGCTTACAGATAATTTCATAGGCGTCCTCGCTTTACGATGCGGGGTTTTATTCATCCGTATATTTGCACATATGAAATCTGCAGATCTGCTAAATCCATATAAATTAGGGTTTCTATAAATATCTACTAATTTTGTGGACTTTATTTGGGTATGATCAAAAAATCTATGGAACTGCTGCTGAAAGAATCGGCAGACGAAGGCGAAAATTCACTAAAACGCTCGCTTGGGCCGGTTAACCTTATCCTGATAGGGATAGGCATTATCATCGGCGCGGGCTTATTTTCACTAACAGGCATCGCGGCGGGGCAGCATTCGGGCCCGGCGGTGACCATATCTTTTTTAATAGCCGCGTTGGGCTGTACTTTTGCCGCGCTGTGTTATGCCGAGTTTTCGGCCATGATACCGGTTGCGGGAAGTGCGTACACTTATTCGTACGCTACCATGGGCGAGCTTTTTGCCTGGATCATTGGCTGGGACCTGGTGCTGGAGTATTCGGTCGGTGCTGCTACGGTGGCCATCAGCTGGTCGCAATATTTAACAAAATTTTTATCGTGGTTTGATCTTTACCTGCCACCGCAGTTAACGCTATCTCCGTTTGAAACGGCTAAGGCAGCCAATGGCGATGTGGTGAACGGCATTATTAATTTACCCGCAGCTTTAATTGTTATCCTGGTAACCAGTATCATTATCAGGGGTACAAAGGGCTCGGCACTGGTTAACGCCATTATTGTAAGCCTTAAAGTAGGCGTGGTATTGGTGTTCATTGCCGTAGGCTGGGGCTTTATCAATCCGCAAAATTATCACCCTTACATCCCGCAAAATACAGGCGTTTGGGGCGATTATGGCTGGTCGGGTATTTTGCGTGGTGCCGGTTTGGTTTTCTTCGTATTTATTGGCTTTGATGCGGTATCAACAGCTGCGCAGGAGGCCAAGAACCCGCAGCGCAATATGCCTATCGGCATCATTGGTTCGCTGGTGATCTGTACCATACTGTTTGTGGTGTTTGCCCATGTGATGACCGGGATGGCCAACTACAAGGAATTTATCGGCTCGGGGGCGCCCGTGGCTATCGCTATTGAAAAAACGCATTACCAATGGTTGAGCAAGGCTATCGTACTGGCCATATTGATTGGTTATACATCTGTGATATTGGTCGACCTGCTTGGGCAATCGCGGGTGTTTTTCTCCATGTCGAAGGATGGGTTGCTGCCAAAAGTATTTTCTGATATTCATCCAAAGTTCCGTACCCCATGGAAATCAAATATCGTGCTTTGCGGATTCATAGCCTTTTTTGCTGCCTTTGTGCCGATAAGGGTAGTGGGCGAAATGACCAGCATTGGCACCCTGCTTGCCTTTGTAATGGTATGTGCAGGGGTGCTCATTTTACGTAACCAACAGCCCGATGTGCATCGGCCGTTTAAAACGCCTTTAGTGCCACTGGTGCCGATATTGGGCATATTAACCTGCTTTGCCATGATGACCTTTTTACCCGGAGATACCTGGTTAAGGTTACTGATATGGCTGGCCATTGGCCTGGTGATCTATTTTACCTACGGGAAAAAGAATAGTGTGATACGGAAGGCACTGGCAAAAGCGAAGAGTTAAAATTTTGGCTATTTTACGTTTGTAAGATCACATTGCGGTAAAGCACAATCACCCGTCTTGTCATCCTGAGCGATAGCGAAGGATCTTACCCGTGGTTTACAAGCGAACAGATGCTTCACTATCGTTCAGCATGACAATTTAATTTCCCGCCGGTAGGTGGAGCACAATCACCCGGCTTGTCATCCTGATCGATAGCGAAGGATCTTACCCGTGGTTTACAAGCGAGAACATGCTTCACTATCGTTCAGCATGACAGGTTAATTAGCGGCTTAAGATTGGAGTTATACCACCCTTAAGCGGCCGCCATTTTTGGGTGCCTGATCTTCGGCCCTTTTTTAGCCTTTTTGCGTTTGCCCCACCAGATAATAAACCCGGTGACAGGTAGGCTGGCGCAGATCAAACTTGCTAAAAACGCGATGATCTTTCCCGGCAGGCCGATGATCTGGCCTACATGTATATCGTAGTTCATCTCGTTCAGTTTAAGGCCGGGGCTTTTCTTATCGTAGATGTATGATTTTAAAAGTTTGCCGTTGTACTTGTCAAACTCAAAACCGGTGGTATGCGAGTAATGCATCGACTTAGCATATGCCCCTACGCCGATAGCTCCGGAAATAGATGGGTCGTTATGGATCAAGAACATTTGAGCCTGGGGCACCTGCTGCCTGGCATAGGCAAAAGCAGTATTCACAACCGGCTGCGCGGCTAATCCGGCACGCTTTAACGAATCCGACTTCGGTTCTGTTACTTCGGTTTTGTAGTCTATCTTACCCAGGTTGGCGGTATTATAAATGGCTTTGCTTACGGGTTCAAACGCAATGGCCAGCCCGCTTATGGCCAGTATCATGGCGATAGATGTGGCGTAAAAGCCCAGCACGTTATGTAGATCATAATTAACCCGTCGCCAGCGGCCGCCCCATTTAATGGTAAAGCTGCGGTTGCGGTCGCTTTTGCGTTTAGGCCACCATAGGATTAGCCCGGTTACCATGATCATCATAAAAATAATAACCGATACGCCTACTATCCACTTACCAATGGCAGGCGGCAGCAGCAGGTACAGATGCAGGTATTCTACAATGATAAAAAAGTTAGTCTGCGGTTTTTCGTGGTAGGTGATTTGCGCAGTGTAAGGGTTCAGGAATACGTACTCGTAACCCTCTTTGCCTAAGTTTGCTAAAACACCCGCGGGCCGCTCTGCTCCGTAATAATAAATATAATCGGGGCTTGCCTTTGGGAAAGCTTTTTTAACCTCGGCTATCAGTTGCGATGGCTGTACATAAGGCTTGCCGGTATTTTGCACGGTACGGTAGCTGTACATCGCATCCTGGATCTCGTTCTGGAAGCAAAAAATACAGCCGGTAATGCTCACTATAAACACCACAAGCCCGGAAATAAATCCGAGCCAGCGGTGGCAAAAAAGCATAACTTTTTTAAATGGGGTCATACTTACAATTTATACGTTGCCGTTAATAAAACCTGGCGTAAACGCTGTGGGTTAATGGTGGTGTAACCGGTGTAGTAATGTTTATTAGTTAGGTTATTTACGCTCAGGCCAAAACGGTATTTTGCCCTGTCGTAAAATACGTTGCTGTTTAATACGGTGTAAGATGGTAATTCAAATGTGCCTTGGCTTACGCTGTTGATGATCTTGTTTTTGCTGGCATAGTTACCACCAAAACCAACACCTAAACCTTTAACAGCACTCTCGGGCAAGCGGTAGCTTACATAAAAGTTACCTAAGTATGGTGAACCGGCAGTGTTTGGGCGCAGACCCTGTACATCGGCATCAGCTTTGGTAAATTTTGAATCGTTGTAAGAGAAACCCGCTACGATATTGATAGATGGGATAGGGTTAGCAATCACTTCGGCTTCGAAACCCTTACTGTTTTGTGTGCCATCTTGTACTTGAATCGCCTGTCCGCCCGACCCAGGAAGGGTGCGCAGTACATTTGTAAGGTTAATACGGTAGTAGCTTACAGTTCCATTCAACTTACCGTTAAACAAAGCCATCTTAACACCACCTTCAATTTGGTTTGCGTTTTGGATTTTAGGTGCAACAGTTTGACCATTAGCATCGGTATACGGAGCTGGGTTTTGGAAACCGTTTTGGTAGTTGGCAAATAATGATAATGCATCCTTAACCGGCTGGTAAATCAAACCAAATTTAGGGGAGAAAGCAGTCTGTCCAAAAGGTTTAGCGTCAGGTGTTCCGTCTAATTTAAAGGTTCCCTTGTTCTCAAAACGATCTACACGTAAACCTACCGAAGCAATAAACCTGTCGGTAAGGTTGATCACATCTGATGCGTAAGCGCTATAAGTATTGGTTTTATAAATGTATGGATAAGTGTTGGCTGAAGTTAACGGGTTAGCCGCATTGGTTTTATCAACCAATAATTTGTTAAAGCTGCTGTAGTCGAAATTAGGATCATTAATAGGCACTACACCGTAAGCATTCCCGAAGAAAATTTGATTAGAGTTCTGGCGTTGAAAATCTAAACCTACCACAAAGCGGTGGCGCATCCCGCCGATGTTAAAATCGCCGTTAATGTTTTCCTGGATCTCTATTGCGCCTAACTTACTGTTCGCGGTAGATTGATCGTTACGGTAAATGTAGTTAGCTTCTCCGGGTAGGTCTGGCAGCGGGCTAATTTTTGTTATTGGGTCTCTGGTAAGGTCAATTGCCCTCGCATCGGTAACCAGGTAATAATAAGGGCTCGCACCGTTAGAGAAACTGTTTGATGAAGAGAATACGGTTTGTGATGTTAACTTTTCAGAGAACTTGTATTTAGCCTCGGCAAAGTAATTTAAGCTGCGGCTGTATGACGATACATTGTCGTTAGAGTAAGCGTTTTTGTAATCGATGTTCAGATCGCTAACCTTGGTAATGCCCATTGCTTTTGGTGAATCGTAAAAGAAGAAGAATGGTTTAGCCGAGTTGCGGCCATAAAACATTTCGGCCTCTAACAGGAATGATAATTTATCATTTGCCTTGATCGCTAAACTTGGTGCTGCCGAGAAAGTGCGGCTTTTACCATAATTCTGGAAGCTGCCTTCGTAGTTGTACGCCGAATTTAAACGGAACGCTACGTTTGAGCCAAGCGGGGTGTTTAGGTCTATAGTGGTACGGTTCAAGTCATAATTGCCTACGGTGTGGCCTAATTCTAAACCAAATGTTTCATAAGGTTTTTTAGTCACCCTGTTTACCAGGCCCCCAAAAGAGGTTAAAGTGCTACCAAATAAAGTAGCCGACGGGCCTTTGATCACTTCTATTTTTTCAATATTTACTGCATCGATACCACTGGTTACTAAACCTGCAATACCATTACGTAAACGCGTTTGGGTAACAAAACCACGTAAGGTAAAGTAACCGCCACCATCACCGGCGCGGCCGGTAGCATCCCACATTTTTTGAATGCCGGGAGCATTGCGTAAGGCATCCTCTACGTTAAATACCTGCTGCTCTTTTAACAAGCTGCTGGTTACTGTACTGTAGCTTTGCGAGTTTTCTAACGGCGCCAAAGGAATTTTAGCGGCATCCGTACTGATACGTGCGGTAAAACGGTTGGCGCGGCTGGCAATAATGTTCACCTCGCTTAACTGGGACATGCTGGCGTTAACGGCTATCTGCGGAACGGTAACCGTTTGGCCTGCTATAATGGTAACCGGTACTTCTACCCGCTCTACACCTACGTAGGATATGATGATCTGGTAAGAACCTGCCGGTGCACGGAAAGAGAATTCGCCTATCTCGTTTGTAGTGGTGCCGAAATTAGTACCTTCTAAACCGATTGATACGTTGCTGGCTACCTGGTTTTTGCCTGTAACCACTTTACCGCGTACGGTTCCGCGTGATGACTGCGCGTAGGTGATGCTGATATTTAAAAGGATAAACAGTGCGGTAAACACCGTAAATAATTGTGAGGGAATAGGTTGAAAGCGCTTCATATTTATTTAGACTAATTATCAATAAGGCGCAAAAGTATATTTAAAATGCATGTGATGCAAGTTATTTAGAATAATTATAAATAATAAGCTTGTGCTTAGGTGTTATATTTGTGTAAAACAGACACTATGAAGCGAATTGCTATTGATATGGACGAAGTTATTGCTGACGCACACCTCCGTTTTGCGGATTGGTATAAGCGGGATTACCACAAGGAGTTTTCTGCAGAGCAGCTCCATTCAAACTATATTATGGACTTAGTGCCGTCTGAGCATAAAAGTGTAATTAAAGAATACGCGTTCCACGATGATTTTTTTAAGGATTTGGCTGTAATGCCCGGCGCAAAAGAAGTGGTACGCGATCTACACGAAAAGTACGAGATCTTTATCGCTACCGCGGCTATGGAATTCCCTAACTCTTTCCTCCCCAAATTACAATGGTTAAAAGATCATTTCCCGTACATCAGCTGGACAAATATTGTGTACTGCGGGGATAAAAGTATCATCAATGCCGATTACCTGATAGATGATAACGTGAAGCATTTCAAACGTTTTATTGGGCAGGGCGTATTATTTACTGCTGGCCATAACATAAACTTGGATTGGAAAGTCCGGGTAAACAACTGGCAGGAAGTGCGGGCTCTGTTACTCTGATTATTTAGTGCCAGTTTTTACCCTGTCGGCATTATCCTTCACAAAAGCTGCCCAGCCCGAGTGGCTTTTTTTGCCCGTTACCTTGCCGCCGCGTGCTACCGTAATCTTTTGAAAGGAGTGGCAAACCGCAACAGAAAGGCCGTCGGTAGCATCTAAAAAATCGGGTGTTTCGGTAAATTTGAGTAAGGTTTGTAACATGGCCGCCACCTGTTCTTTGGTAGCGTTACCGTTCCCGGTGATGGATTGCTTTATTTTGCGGGGCGAGTATTCGGTAATACTTACATTTCGTGATAGCGCTGCAGCCATACATACCCCCTGGGCCCTGCCCAGCTTGAGCATCACCTGGATGTTTTTGCCGTAAAAGGGGGCTTCGATAGCCAGGCAATCGGGTTTATAGTTATCTATCAGACCGACGGTTTTTTCAAAGATGCGCTGCAGTTTCAGCATGTGATCGTCAATCTTATCCATCTTCACTACTCCCATGCTGATGAGCTCCATTTTGCTGCCCTTTTCCAATATCAGCCCGTAACCCATAACCGCTGTACCGGGGTCGATGCCTAAAATAATACGCTCTTTTATGTTGGGTTGGTCCATCTGTACAAAACTAAGGTTTAAGCGATGGAATTATGCAGTATGCCGATATAATCTTCACGCGCGATCATTTGCGCGCCCATGCTTTCCAGGTGTTCGGTGTAAACCTGGCAGTCTATCAATTGGTATTGCCCGGTATTACATAGCCATATCAGCGCGGTTTTTGAGGCATTGCTTACCTTGCTAAACATACTCTCGCCGCAAAAAACGTCGCCAATGTGTACGCCATACAGGCCGCCGACTAATTGCTCATCCTGCCAAACTTCAACAGAATGGGCATACCCTAACTGGTTTAGCCGTGAATAAGCAGCTTTCATATCGGCAGTGATCCAGGTGCCGTCCTGCCCTTCGCGTTTGGCGGCCGAGCAGGCCTCTACTACATCATCAAAACAGGTATCGACCGTCACCTTAAACCTGCCGGAGCGCAGTACCTGCCGCATGGATTTGGAAACCTGCAGATCTGCCGGGAAAAGCACAAACCTTTCATGCGGCGAAAACCATAGGATCGGTTCATCCTCGCTATACCAGGGGAAGATGCCGTTTTGATAGGCCAGCAGTAAACGCTCAACAGACAAATCGCCGCCCACAGCCAGCAGGCCGTCCTCATCAGCAAGGGTAGGGTTGGGAAATACTAAGCGGTCGTCGAGCCTGAAGATCATCGGCACAAATTTACAGGTAAGATACCGGTTGTACATTCATTTAATCAATTTTTAAAATGTAAAAAAGACATTAAACCAATGAGTTTAAGCGTTGTCATATAATTATGATAGATAATAGCAAAAAGATCAGGCATTTGTATTCGCGGGCGGGTTTCGGCCTGCGGTTCGAAGATCTGCGGATGGCCGAGCACTCTACCGTTAAGCAAGCGGTTGAGCAATTATTCAAATCATCAGAAGAAATAAAACCGCTGGATATTATTGCAGGGAACATTGACTATAAGACCTTTTTAAGCAAAGGCAACGATATGACCAAAAAAATGTTTTTTCAGGAGCAGCGCCAGCAGGAAAAAGGCCTCAACGTTTATTGGGTTAAGCAAATGAGCGATACAAATGCGCAGCTTCGTGAAAAGATGACCCTTTTTTGGCATAACCATTTTGCCTGCCGTACACAAAACGCCTGGTATGCGCAGCAGTTGAACAATATACATAGAACGAATGCTATAGGTAATTTTAAAACAATGCTACTCGAGGTGGCAAAGGCACCTGCGATGCTGCAATTTTTAAATAATCAGCAAAACCAAAAGAACCACCCTAACGAGAATTTTGCGCGGGAGCTGATGGAGCTTTTTACCATAGGCCGCGGTAACTATACCGAGCAGGAAGTTAAAGAATCGGCGCGGGCATTTACCGGTTGGGGCTTTAACCAGCAGGGCATGTTTGTAACCAGGCCTAATTTGCATGATACCGGGCAGAAAACATTTTTAGGGCAAACGGGCAACTTTGGCGGCGAGGAGATTATTGATATGTTGCTGGCCAAAAAGGAAACAGCCAAATTCATCAGTACCAAATTGTATAAATACCTGGTAAACGAAACACCCGACCCTGCGCATGTAAACGCCATGGCCGATGTGCTGTACAATAGTAAATATGATATAACGCCGCTTTTAAAGTTTGTATTTACATCCGATTGGTTTTACGATCTTAAAAATACCGGTAATATGATCAAAGCACCGGTAGAGTTTATTGTGAGTATGAACCGACAGTTTTATGTACAATATCAAAACCCGGATATTATGATGCAGTTTGAGCGTACGCTTGGGCAGGTGCTTTTTTATCCGCCAAATGTAGCCGGCTGGCCGGGAGGCAAGAACTGGATTGACAGTTCATCGCTTATGTATCGCATCAAGATCCCGTCGACAGTTCTGAATGGTGGGGTTATTGACTTTACCGGCAAGGCGGACCCGGAAGATGAGGCATTTATTACCAATACCTTAAAAAGCAAGCAGGCAGTGGCAACGCAGGTGCAAACCCAGCCTGATTGGGATAAGTTTTTAGGTGAGATACCTGCACATACATCAAAGACTACCATAGCACAGGTTATCTTGTCGCCTGCTCTAAATAGCAGTGTAATGGATGTGGTTAACAGATCTACAGATATTAAAACGATGGTGATAGAACTGGTTTCGACACCGGAGTATCAGCTTAGTTAGTTATTGATTGACTGAAGTTTAAGATTCAATCACTAATTCACTAATTCATTAATTCGATAATTATGATACGAAGAGATTTTTTAAAGAATTCGGCACTTGCATCAGGCGCGTTTTTGATACCATCATTTTTGAAACCGTTTGAGGCAATGGCCAATAGCGAACTTACCGGGTACAAAAACCTGGTGATCATCCAGCTTTCTGGCGGTAACGACGGGTTGAATACTATTATACCTTACGGCAACGATATTTATTACCAAAAGCGGGCCACCATTGCTATCAAACAGCCAGAGATTATTAAGCTGAATGATATGCAGGGTTTAAACCCTAATTTATCGGCCCTTAAAGAAATTTATGACCAAGGCTGGATGGGCGTGATCAATTCTGTAGGCTACCCAAACCCGGATAGGTCGCATTTCCGGTCGATGGATATCTGGCAAACAGGTAGCGATGCCAACCAGTTTTTAACCACCGGCTGGATAGGCCGATACCTGGACAGCAATTGTACGGTGAATAAAGATCCATATACCGCGATAGAGGTTGATGATACGCTGTCGCTTGCCATGAAAGGCACGAAGATGAAAGGCATAGCGGTACAAAACCCCGGTAAGCTTTATCAGTCAACCCGCGAACCGTTCTTTAAGGAACTGGTGCACGAGCATGATAACGCCAACCTGAATGAAGATAATTTGGGCTATTTGTACAAAACGATGATCGAGACTTATTCGTCGGCTAATTATATCCAGCAAACATCTAAAACTTATAACACAACGGCGGTATATCCCAATACTCCTTTTGCGGGGCAGTTAAAAAGCGTGGCAAAGTTTATCAATTCGGGTTTAAAAACAAGGGTTTACTATGTATCGTTAAGCGGGTTTGATACCCATACTACCCAGCAAAACCAGCAGGGCCGCCAATTAAAGATCTATGGTGACGCAGTTGCCGCCTTTGTGAAAGATTTAAAGCAAGCCAATAAACTGGATGATACGCTGGTGATGACGTTCTCTGAATTTGGCCGCCGTGTAGAGCAAAACGCCAGCAACGGCACCGACCATGGCACGGCAAACAACGTGATGTTATTTGGCGGTAAACTTAAAAAATCGGGCATTTATAATAACGCCCCCAACTTATCAACGCTTGATAACGGAGACTTGAAATACGAGATCGATTTTAGGGATGTTTACGCCACCCTACTGGATAAATGGTTGAATGTGAACAACAGCTTGGTGCTGAATAAGAATTTTGCCGGGTTGGATTTTGTGTAGCACGATAAACTGCTGTTGATTTATGGCACCATCGGATACCGGGGGTGCTTTTTTTGTTTACAAATAACTGTGTGTTGCAAATAGTGGTGCAAAGTTGTTATTTTACATAACAATTCACAAAGGCAACCAATTACTAATGGAGGATATTTACAAAATTATTCTTGAAGAAACACTTGCCGGTTATTGGGACTGGGATATCAAAACAGATATTATGTTTTTAAGCCCCGCCTTAAAGCGTATGCTGGGCTACGAAGTAGATGAACTGATTGGAGGTCATGCTGTTTTACAATCATTGATCTTACCCGACGACCTGCCTGTGGCTAAGGCGTGCTTTTACGACCATGTGAATAGCCATGGTGTTAAGCTTTATAATATCGACATCAGATTTAGCCAAAAAAACGGAGAGATACTCTGTATAAATTGCACAGGCCGTGTAATTGAGTGGGACGGCAACGAGCCTGCCCGTATGATAGGTTGCCATATAGATGTTACCGAAAAGAAAAAAGCAGAGGGTGACCTGGCCATAAGCGAAGAAACTTTTCGCAACGCGTTTGAATTTTCGCCTATCGGGATGGTACTGGTATCGATAAAAGGTAAATTTTTAAAAGTCAATAAGAGCCTGTGCGACATGTTGGGCTACACGGCAAAAGAACTGCTGTGCAAAACCTTTCAGGAAATTACCCACCCGGATGATCTGGAAGCAGACCTTACCTTGCTACAAAAAACGCTGAGTGGAGAGATATCCACTTACCAGATGGAGAAGCGCTATTTTAAAAAAGACGGCGGAGTACTTTGGATCTTGCTGAATGTATCGCTTATTTATGACCGGAGTAGCCGGCCCCATTATTTTATATCGCAAATAAAAGATATTACCGAACCCAAGAACGCCGAGGCGGCTTTGCGCGAAACCCAACGGAGGTGGATCTTTGCGTCTGAAGGGTCAGGTGGTGGGATCTGGGATTGGGATTTGGCGAACAATACCATTTTCCATTCCGAGCAGTGCATCAGGATGATCGGGTTTGAGCCGCATGAGTTTGATAATATTCCCGGGGTGTGGACCCAAAAGGTACACCCGGATGACAAAGTGAAATATCTTGCCGATATACAGGAATATCTTGATGGTAATACTGAAATATATACTAACCAGCACCGGGTATTATGCAGGGATGGTAGCTATAAATGGATCCTGGACAGGGGGAAAGTTATCGAGTATGCCCCGGATGGTACCCCTGCCCGTATCATAGGCACACATACGGATATTACCGATCAAAAACAGAAAGAGGAACAATTGCGGTATACGCTGGATATGGTGAGTGGACAAAATAACCGGTTGTTAAACTTTGCGTATATCGTATCGCACAACCTGCGCACGCATGCCAGCAACTTTAAAATGATTATGGATGTAGTGAAGGACCCTGATACCGATGCGCAGGAAAAGGAACAATTATCTATGCATCTGCAAAGCGTGTCTGACCAACTGAATGACACGATCAACAACCTGAATGAGGTGGTATCTATCCAGACAAATATCGATATCCAGACTTACGAGATCAACCTGTTCAATTATGTTACCCGTGCGATAGATCTTTTACAGGGGGATATCAGCCGCTGGAATGTAGAAGTAATAAATGAGGTGCCTGTCGATTGTAAGTTAGTTTATAACCCGGCTTACATGGAAAGCATCATTTTTAACCTGTTAAGCAACGCTCTCAAATACCGTTGCTTGCATGGTAAGCCAAAAGTGATGATCACTTATTTTACAGATACCGATGGCAGGCAGGGGTTTGGTGTGGCCGATAACGGCATTGGTATTGACCTTCACAAAAATGGGCACGACATGTTTGGAATGTACAAAACCTTTAACGGTAACCGAGATGCTAAAGGGATGGGCCTCTTCATCACAAAAAACCAGGTAGAATCATTTGGAGGGCGCATTGAGGTAGCCAGTGAAATAGGTAAAGGCACAACCTTTACCGTTCATCTTAATTAATTTGCTAAATTAATTTTTGAAGGATCGCATCTGCCGTTAATTTTTCCTGATCGCCCGTTTCCATATTTTTAACGGTAAGCAAGCCGCTTTGAATTTCATCACTACCTATCACTACGGTATAAGGCACCTTTTTGGCATTGGCATAATCCAGCTGTTTCTTGATCTTGGCACCCGCCGGGTATAGTTCTGAGTTAATATTATGCGCACGCAGCTGTTGCAACAGTGGCAAAGCAACCATTTCTGCTTCGGGCTCAAAACAGCAAATTAAAACCCGGGTGCTTTGTTCTGCCGATGCCGGGAATAGATTTAACTCTTCCATCACATCATAGATCCTGTCGGCACCGAAAGAGATGCCCGCACCTGTCAAGCCTTTCAATCCGAACATGCTCGTAAGATCGTCATAACGGCCGCCGCCGCCAATACTGCCCATGGCCGCCTCATTAGTTTTCACTTCAAAGATAGCACCGGTATAGTAATTTAAACCGCGGGCAAGGGTAATGTCCAGCTCAAGCGTTGCGGTTTGCAATTTGCAGCTGGCCAGGTAATTGAATACAGTCTGGATCTCATCACAACCCTGCAAGCCGATTGCCGAATTATTTAACGCTTTGCGCAGACTGGCTAACTTCTCTTCATTGCTGCCTTGTAGTAAAATTACGGGCTGTAACTGATTGACATCGGCATCGGTAAAGCCTTTTTCTATCAACTCTTTTACAACGCCTTCCATGCCGATTTTGTCAAGCTTATCTATGGCAACTGTCAGGTCAATGATGTTATCGCTTTTATCTATTATCTGGGCTATACCCGATAGTATTTTTCTATTGTTTATTTTAATGGTAAAATCCTTCAAGCCTAACAGACTTAAGGCTTCGTCGTAGATCATGATAAATTCTGCCTCGTTTAGTAATGAAGCTGAGCCAACTACATCTGCATCGCATTGGTAAAACTCGCGGTAACGGCCTTTTTGTGGCCTGTCGGCGCGCCAAACCGGCTGCACCTGGAAACGCTTGAACGGAAAGGTAATCTCGTTTTGGTGCTGCACCACATAACGCGCAAAGGGAACAGTGAGGTCGTAACGAAGGGCTTTTTCGGAGATAGAAGTTGTGGCCTGATTTGAATTTCGTGTTTCTAAAGCATTGCCATCAGCCTTGGCTAAAAAGTCGCCACTGTTCAGGATCTTAAAAATCAGTTTATCCCCTTCATCACCATACTTACCGGTAAGGGTACTCAGGTTCTCCATAGATGGCGTTTCTATTTGCTGATAGCCATATTTGCGGAATACACCCTTAATGGTATCAAAAATAAAATTACGTTTGGCCATTTCAGCAGGAGAGAAATCGCGGGTGCCCTTTGGTACGGATGGTTTGATGGATGCCATGCGGCAAAGGTACAAAAAAAGTTGCCTCGCCTAACTCATCGCTATGGTAGCGGGTATTAAATTAAGCTATAAAAATAAAGCCCCACACTTTGCAGTGCAGGGCTTCGGTTGAAACTATTATTAATCGCTCTATTAACTATTGTGCTTGTTTTGCCTGGTTTTTCATCTGGTCGTTTGCAACGATAACGATCTCTACACGGCGGTTTTGCGCGCGGCCTTCGGCAGTTGTGTTATCAGCAATCGGCTCAGATTCACCTTTTCCACTGGTTGATAAGCGTGAATTTGCAACGTTACCCGCAGCGATGTAAGATTTTACCGATTCAGCTCTTCTGATTGAAAGATCCATATTGTGAGAATCAGACCCTGTATTATCTGTATGGCCCACAACCAGGATATTGGTTTGAGGATTGTTTACCAATGAGGTAGAAAGATTTTGCAAGTTGGTACGTGCAGCGGCTTTCAAATCAGATTTGTCGGTATCAAATAAAATACCCGAATCAAACTTTACTAAAATACCTTCGCCTTCGCGGGTAACAGTAGCACCCGGTACAGTCGATTTGATTTCGGCAGCTTGCCTATCCATATTGCGGCCAATAAATGCACCTGCAGTACCACCAACGGCACCACCTATAATTGCACCTAAAGCAGTATTACCTGCGGCTTTACCTATCAAAGCGCCAACAGTACCACCGGCACCTGCACCAATAGCTGCGCCTTTTTGTGTTTTAGTTAACGAGTCGCAGCCTGTAACCAAAACGCCTAATGATGCGATGGCGATACTTAAAGTGGCTATGCGTAATTTTAAAGTCTTCATATGCTCTTGTTATGTATAATTTCTTGGATTATTGCAAAGCAGGTGCCAAAAACGGTCGGCAGGTATTAATAATATATAAATGATATATACTATAAAATGCACTACTATAACAACATTTTTTTAATAGGCAGGAAATTTTTAAATCCACTCGCACTCAATCATCAAAACCGAATTTGTCGGCTGCCTGTTATTTAGTACAGGGATTGACCGCTTAAAGGAATTTAAGAATATTAAAAGGGAACAACAAGGTAAAAGTGCTGCCCTTGTCCTTTTGCGAAGTAACATTAATAGTGATACCATGAAAAGCCGCTATAGATTTTACGATAGGCAAGCCCAGCCCAAAGCTATCCTGCAGCAAGGATTGCTTGATTTTTTTAAACCTATCAAAAATGTAGGGGAGCTGTGCGGCATCTATCCCAATGCCTGTATCTGTAATGCTGATGCTGTATCCACCCTTTTCTACCCGGGCTGTTAACGTTATAGCGCCATCGGGTTTATTGTATTTAATGGCGTTATTAACCAAATTGAACAGCAGGTTAAACAGTAAGAATTTGTTTACGTTCACTAGTAAAATATCGTCGGTAACGATTAATTCAAAGTTGATGTTTTTATCCTGCAGGCGGATGGATATCTCGTCGTAAATATCCTGTAAGAGTTCGCTTACCAATATGCTGTCTTCTTTAAGGAATTGTTCGTTCTCAATCTGCGAGATCAGCAGTAAGGTTTTGGTAATGCTTTTTAACCTGTTCAGTATTTTTTGCATTTCCATCATGCGCACCTTCAGTTCGTCGGCAATATCCTCCTGCTCAAACATGTTCTCTATCTTTGATTGCATAATTGAGATAGGGGTCATGAGTTCATGCGATGCATTGGAAATAAACTCCCGCTCTTTTTGAAAAGCTTGTTCGATGGCTTCTATCATCTGGTGGATGCTGATATCCAGGTGCTGAAAATCGGACGTAGTTGTTTTTACCTCTTTATACTTATTAAAACTCGGGAACTTGTTGCCTATCAGTTTGGTTTTGATAATCAAACTTAGCGGCCGTAATATGTAGTTGGCATAAAACAGATCGGCCATAATGGTAAGTAGCACCATCCCTAATAAGATAGCAAGGGCGATGTTTTGCAACGGGCCTGTAGTTTCGCTAATGGTCTCTACACTTTTACCAATCTCCAGCATGTAAGTTTTGCCGTTTACTTTGAAAGTGTGGCTTAAAATGCGGTAGCTGATGGTATCGCGCTCAATTACGCGGCGCTCATCCTGAATGGTGTCTAAGCGATAATTGTTTTCGACCGTGTCCAGGCTTATATATTCTTCCTTTAAGGGGAGGTAACTACCGTAGCTCTGTCCGTCTTCGATATAGGTTTTAATTCCTCGCTCCTTTACAATCTGTAAAAGTTTGTCTTTTTGTTTTACCAGCCGCTCATCCGTATAGTTACGGTTAATGTTTTTAATAACGGAAGGTAACAGTGCAACAAACAAGGTTACAATTACCACTTTTGAAAGGGTATTAAATAACGTCAGTTTGGTTTTTAGCTTCAAGATTAAACAGTGGCTTTTATGCGGTAACCCAGGCCGCGCACCGTTTCCAGCCAATCGGCAGTTGCGTGTACGCTTAATTTTTTGCGGATGTTTTTGATGTGCGCGTCAATAAAGTTAGAGTCGTAATCATCATTAACAATACTACCCCAAATATGCTCGCTCAACTGTGCCCGCGTAAGTGTACGATTTTTATTGAGTAGCATGTAAGCGATCAGGTCAAACTCTTTTTTAGTAATGGTAGTAACGGGCGTGGTTTGATAAACAATGTTACGGTCTGTTAAATTCACCAAAAAACCATCCAGCTCAATAATGTGGTTAACCAGCCCAAACTTGCGGCGGGTAATGGCCTGCATGCGGCTTTGCAGCTCCAATAAAGAGAATGGTTTGGGTAGGTAATCATCGGCTCCCAGGTCAAGCCCGGTAATGCGGTCGTTGACTTCGGCGCGTGCGGTAAGGATGATACATGCGGTTTCGGGGTGGCTTTTTTTGGCTTCCTTTAAAAGGTCAAGGCCGTCATAATCGGGCAGGCCCAGATCAAGGAGGATAAAATCGTAAAGGTTCACTGCTATTTTTTCGGATGCCGATTTGCCGTTAAAACATAGTTCGCAAATGAAATTGTTTTTTGTTAGGAACAACTCCATCTCATAAGCCAGGGCTTTCTCGTCTTCGATAATTAAAACATTCATTCAGGCGCTAATAAAAAACGTAAAAAAAGGTAAAATTAAAGAAAGATTCGCGGCGGTTTTTTAACGTGCCCTCCACATTAACCGGTATCGAATACTTCCACGATGCCTCTAAAGTGTAATGAGAACGGTTATAGGCCAGCGGCAGTTTAAAGCTGTAATTAAGCATTTTAAATTGCGCGTTTGCACGGGCCTGCCTGCCATTTTCATTTTTTATAAAAATGTTATCGGCCTCCAATTGGTACTGATGATCTACCGAGTAGCGCTGTACAAAGTTTTGTGTGCCCACTATAAAGTTGATGGTGGGGTTGATAGACAGGTAATCGGTTTGGTCAAAGATGCTGAATTTGCTTTCGATGTATTTTGAATTACTTATCGTAAGGAAAAAATCGTTGGATTTGCCAAATAGATAATCGGCAATTACGCTTGTTTTGAGTACCCGCCAATCGTATGAATTCTTAAAGTTGATATCATTGGTTGATGCTGACTTGATGATGGTAGATTCGTTTGCGAAAATAAAACGCGTGTAACTGATGGTACCCGTATATTTTTTAGATAAACGGTAAAAATACCCGCCACCTACATCAATCTCATCCAAAACCGGCTTATAGCCTAACACCTTTAATGCCGAGCCATATACAAAAAAGCCGGATTTATAATTTAGGATCATATCTGCCGATACGAAAGGGTATTTGATTGGGCCTGTGCGGCCAAAAAACAAGGCATCGCTACCGTAAGTAATACCTGCTGATGCCGAATTTTTTTTGACGATGCTTGTCGTATCTGTATCTGCTACTGCATAATTGCCCCTGTACGCAATCAGGGCCGGATTAAAGCGGGCCGCGAAAGTTACGTTGGAGAATAGTACAAATAGCAGCAGGCAGGTATATCTCATCAGCAAAAATATTTGGGTTTAATCACGTTAATCATTCCTCCTTGGTATTTCGGGCGGCCGCTCTAACCCATCAGGGCGGCGTTGCCGTTTGGGTTTAAGTTTGCCCTTTGCATCAACATCTTCTACCTTTTCGGGCTTGGGCATTTTTTTAGCCTTAGCCACTTCCTTGATCTTTTTTTTCTCTTCTTCTGCCTGCCGTTGTTTTCTTAATGTGGCAGTATCACGCTGTAACGTATAATTTGTGGTAAGCGATATACTTGCAGTATCAAAAAAGGTAATGTGTAAAGACGCGTTTTTAGCATACGATAAGCGTGGTACGAATATCATTAAAAGTACAATATACAAAAACCACTTTATCATTGAGGGGATAGACAGGATATGTTTAATTATTAATGCAAATATCGGGTGTTTTGCAAGCAGTAATACCAATAATTAAAACAAAGTAAAATTGCACCAAATATTAGTGTAAAAGTTAAAAATAAATGTTCGATCCGGTTTAGGTTATTAAGCCGTTAAGCAACCAGGTTAATACCCTTTGATGTATAAACGCGTGCATGATCATCCACAATAATGCAGGCCATTTGATTTAATTTATTAATTAAATACAACCCTGCATTTACCCCCATTGCAATAATTGGTGAGGCCATTGCATCGGCCAATTCGGCACCGGGGGTGATGATGCTTACGCTTTTGATTTCGCTAACCGGGAAACCATTTACAGCATCGATATTGCGCGCGTTTTTTTCAGATGTATTAGGTTGCTTTTCGGCATTATGGGAAGTAGCTACCGCCATGTTGCTAATGTTCATATGAGCATAAGGCTGGCCGGCTTGCTGCGGGTCGGCAGTGGCAATGGTCCAGGGGGTATTATCTGGCTGCAGGCCCCAGCTTAAAAGGTCGCCACCGGCATTAATAACGCCGCTGCTTACGCCTTCCATCTGTAAGATGTATTTGGCCCTGTCTGCAGCGTAACCACGGCTTACAGCAGCAAATCCAATACGCATCCCTTTGTTTTTAAGGAATACGGTTTGCTTTGCGGCGTCTAAAACAATGTTTTTATAACCCGTAAAGGTCGATTTTGGCTTAGGAGTAGCCAGGTAACTGATATCAAATGTGCCGTAAGTAAGTTCAGAGATCTGGATAGAACGATCTACCAATCTATAGATCTCTGCATCCACGTGAACAGGTTTAATGCCCGCGTTACGGTTTATCTCGTTTATTTTGCTGTCTTCGGTAAGGGTGCTTAACAGTTTTTCAACCCGGTTTATTTCGGCAATCGCGCTATCGATGCGTTCGTTGGCCCACGTTAGGTCGTTTGAAACTAAACTCACCTCGAAACGGTTGCCCATCAGGCGGGTTTCGCGGCCTAAAATGGTTGCTTTTTCTGTTAATGTCTTTACTGCCAGCATAAGGGGATATATTTTTGTACAGTTAAATTGTAAGTACATATCCTATACGCTCCTTTACGTGAATATGCAACTACATTGTTCCAAAAATAATGGGGGTGTATGAAATTAACATGAAAAGGCAATTGGCATAAATGTAAAAAGCACCCAAAGGGTGCTTTCACTATTAATATCTTAATAAAATAAATTAGGCCGCGGTGCCTTCTTTTAAACGTTCGGCATTTTCTGCAAACTGCAGGGCTTCCATAATTTCCTGTAAATCGCCGTTCATTACGCCGGTAAGGTTGTAAATGGTCAAACCGATGCGGTGCTCTGTTAAGCGACCCTGCGGGTAATTGTAGGTACGTACCTTTGCAGACCTATCGCCGGTGGCCACCATGGTTTTACGCTTTTTGGACGTTTCTGCTAAGTGCTTTTGCAACTCCATTTCATAAACGCGTGAGCGTAATACACCCAGCGCCTTATCATAGTTTTTTAACTGCGATTTTTGATCCTGGCATTGCGCCACGATACCCGATGGAATGTGGGTTAAACGCACGGCAGAGTAAGTAGTATTTACCGACTGGCCGCCCGGGCCAGAAGCACAGAACAAATCCTTACGGATATCGCTCACCTGCAGGTCGATATCAAATTCATCAACCTCGGGCAGTACAACAACAGAGGCTGCCGAAGTATGCACGCGGCCCTGTGTTTCGGTATCCGGGACACGCTGTACACGGTGCACGCCGCTTTCATATTTAAAGTTACCGTAAGCATCCTCTGCATTTACGTTAAACACAATTTCTTTATAACCCCCGGCAGTGCCTTCGGTGTAATCAACAAGCTCTGTCCGCCATCCACGGCGTTCGCAATAGCGCATGTACATACGGTAAAGGTCGCCTGCAAATAACGCAGCCTCGTCGCCACCGGTACCGCCGCGGATCTCGATGATCGCGTTCTTAGAATCTTCCGGGTCTTTAGGGATCAGCATCAAACGGATAGTCTCTTCCATTTCATCCTGTTTAACCAGAAGCTCGTCCAGTTCCATTTTGGCCATTTCGCGAAACTCTTCGTCCTTTTCGGTAGAGAGGATCTCTTTATTAGAGTCGATATTGCTCATAATGTTTTTGTACACATTATACTCATCAACAATTTTAGCCAGGTCTTTATATTCCTTGTTCAGCAGAGCAAAACGCTTCATATCGGCCATAGCCTCCGGGCTGCTTAACTCCACTTCTACCGCTTTCCAGCGTTGGAATATCAATTCTAATTTCTCTAACATATGCTTTTAAAAAACATGCAAAAATACGCAATTTAACGCGAATAATAAATTCAGCCGATTGTAAAGAGTTTTGGCATGTTGGTGGTGCAGTGAGAGCTAACCACAAACTGAAAGTGCTTCCGTGCGATTAACTCACCATTAGAATTGCTACGCTCGGCGACCATCTCTCCACAAGCGGAAAAATGGTAAGCTTCTTTTTTCTTTTTCTCTTGTGTTTTCCCTCTCTTTTCTCCTTAGCGAAGAGCGGGCGGCCAGCGTAGCGAATCCGGGGTGAGTTGATCACCAAGCGATCCTATGAACTTGCAATGATTTAGTTAAGCTGAAAGCTTAATTTATTTTAAGGTCGAAGTTTATAAACTTTGACCAGTGGGGGGAATTGCATTATAATAACTGAGGCCGGTTTGTAAACCGGCCTTAGTTATTATAAGACTGTGAAACCGGCAGAACCACCCGAACTATCGCCCTCTTCTTCCTCATCATCAGGGCCGCCCTTATAAACGTTAACCTTAGCCGGAAAATTAAATCTATTACTTGTTTTTGCCCACACAGCACCTTGTGCTGTAGAAGCGATCATCATTATTTTCATAATACTTAAAAAAGTTAGAGTGTAAACCCTCCGGTACCACCCGAGCTATCGCCTTCTTCTTCTTCCTCATCATCGGGGCCGCTTTTGCAAGCTTTAATATTAGCCGAAAGATGTAAATTGTCACTTAATTTTGCCCATACTGCACCTGGTGCTTCGAGGGCGGTGAATTTAATTAGCATGTTTAAAGGTAATGGATTTGTTTCCTAAAGTATACTCCTAAAACGGCTAAAATTAATGGGAGGCGGAATCTTTTTTATAATCCAGGGGATATCTGCAATTACCTTACATTGGTTTAGTAAAGCTGAAAGATTAACCATTTTTAGGTAGAAGTTTATGAACTTCTACCAGTGAGAATTTTTCCACATTGAGGACGCTTACGGTAGCGATTGTTTTACAGCGATTTAACCGTCTCTTCCACCTTTTCAAAATATTTCAACTCCAAGTGCTCCCCATCAAAAACTGCATAGGTTTTGTAATAAACCCATTCGCCTAAGTTGATGTAGCGGCTACCCGTGCTTAAAGTAATATCGAGCGGCAAATGGCGGTGGCCATAGATCAAATAATCGTAATGATTGGTTTTTAAAACCTCTTCGGAATGGGTAACCAGCCATTCCTGCTCATGGGTGCGCAAATGCTCCGTACGGCCGCCTTCTATCCTGCTATGGCGCGACCAACGGTTGGCTATCCCTACCCCCAGGCTGGGGTGCAGGCGGGCAAACAGCCACTGACAAAAGCTGCTGCGAAAAAACTTTTTAAGGAATTTGTATTTGACATCGCCGGGGCCTAAACCATCGCCGTGGTGTAGGTAAAACTTTTTGCCGTTACGCTCAAAAGTTAGTTCGTTAGCTACGATAGTAGCGTTTAGTTCCTTTTCAAAATAATCAAACATCCACATATCGTGGTTGCCTTTAAAAAGGTAAAGCTTTACTCCCGCATCGGCCAGTTGGGCCAGTTTGCCTAAAAAGCGGATGTACCCTTTAGGCACAACGGTGCTGTATTCAAACCAAAAGTCAAATATGTCGCCCACCAGGTAAATTTCGGCGGCATCATCCCCTACCAGATCCAGCCAGCGCACAATACGTGCCTCCCGCTCGCGCGATGATTGATAGCTAACTGCCCCCAAGTGGAAATCGGACGCGAAATAAATTTTATTACGGGTAGGCATAATTGTCCCTAAAATACAGCATTTATACTTAAACGTGCAAATGTTACAATGGTGTATAAATAAGGGACGGGGATTTACAGGCTGGCGTTCTCGGGCGGCATGTATTCTAAACGCTTGTTAAAATAAACATCCCAACTGTGCTGTTGCTGGTGGTTTTGCGAGTGTTCGGTATCTTCGTCGTAATCGATATTGAGCTGCTTGTACTTGGCATCGATGCGGTTAAATAACCCCATGGCTTCTGCTTTGTAATTGGATGTAAAGCGCATGCGCGTCATAGCGCGGATAACCTCCTGCTGCTCCAGATAGGCTATATTGTAGTGTCCCTGCTCGTGTTTCAGTATCTCTGTCAACAGTTCCCGTGTGGCAATGACCGAACGGTTTATCCAGGACTTGTCGCGGTTTAAGGTAAGGATGACGTTAAAATTGAGGCGATAAATATTATTACTTAGTGTGGCCTGGTAGCTGAAATTAATGCTGCAATTGGTATAAGCTACCACCCCGAGGCTGTTGGGCAGGGGCACACTCCTGAAATCGTCGGCAGTTAATTGCTTAAAGCCTTGTGCCGAAGCCGTTAAGGCCGCGGCAAGCAGCACCACACAAAAACAAGCTGCTTTGAATATTTTAGCCATTATTAAACAAAGGGTAAGTAAATATTTTACTTTTTGACCTTGTCTGACTGCAAAAGGTTTAATGCCATCATTTCTTTCATGGTGCGTTCCATACCTTCAGTAGATCCGTCAAGGAAGATCACATTACCATTGGAGTTCTCGGCAAAGTGCTTGATAGATTCCGTCCACATAGTAAACAATATGACAGACGTATCCATGTTGGCACCCTGCATTTCTTTGGCAGCCACGGTCATACCCTTGGCCACCTCCTCGCGGAACAATGCGATACCCTGGCCACGTAACTGCGCAGCCTGACGTTCGGCCTCGGCCGAGATCTTGATTGCGTTACCTTCCGCCTCGGCAGCTTTGGTTTTAGTGATCAGTAAGGCCTGGCCTTCGTTCTCGGCGGCGGCCTTCAGGTTATTTGATGCTACTACCTGGCTCATCGATTTCATGATTACGTCATCAAACGTTATGTCGTTCAATTGCAAATCCTGCAGGTGGTAACCCCAGCCTTCTAAGATAGTATCCAACTGTTCTTTTACATGTTCTACAATATCGCGGCGCAGTATCAGCACTTCACTTTGGCGTTTGGTGGCTACAAAGGCACGGATAGATCCTTCTACCGTACGGATCAGTGCCTGCATCAGGTTACGCTCGTCAACAAACTTAAAGGCCACGTTTTTAATCGCTTCTTCGGATTGGTCCAGCACCGAGTAAAGCAGCATCGCCTTAAAATATACATTGGCTTGGTCAAACGTTACCGCCTGGAATTCCAGCTCGACAGAGCGGTTCTGGATGGATATTTTAGAGTAAATATTTTCAATTAACGGGATCTTGAAATTTAATCCCGGCATCAAGATCCGGCGGTATTTGCCAAATACAGTGATCACCGCAATGGTACCCTGCTTAACCGTTACAAATGAGGAAAGAGCAACAACCAGAATAAAGAAGAGGAGTACAAATGTTATTAATGATGATGCAGTCATAAGGCCTTTATTTTGGAATAAATATAGGCTTAAAAACAATAGATGCAATGTGAGTATTATTTTGTTTCTTATAATTCAACTGGTAAGATATAAATTGGTGTAAATTGCAATACGCAAGTTTGAGAATATGGATGTACAAATAGAGTTATACGATGAAAGGGAACGGGTAGTCACAACAATTACAGTAGAGCAAATCGCGGCAAACTCTTTTAAAATGATAGGAAATGAAATCATTAATTGTGATCTGACAAAAGGAACTGAGTTTGAAACGACAATAAATAAAAATGGTCAACATGAGATAAAAAGGATCTTAAGACAGTCTGAGTTCACTACCCGCAGATTTTGTCTGTCGCCAAAAGATAAAATTGACGATTATCGTATGTTAGGTGACGAACTTATTAAACGGGGCGGGTTTTGGCAAATAGATTTTGCCAGTTATTTAACGATTAATATTCCCAAAGACTTTGAATTCGACCTTGATACTGTTATCAATGATTTAGGACTTAATATAAATGAGCTAAAATAATATATCCGCACACTGTCTAAAAACCTTGTTTTATACCGCCATCCAGATCGCATCCACAAACCAATTCTTATTATCAAAAACCTGGCTTACGGGTTTAAACCCGGAGCGTTCGGCCATTTCGCTGACCTGATTTGCTGTGTATTTTTGAGATATCTCCATGTAGATATACTCATCTTTTTGAAAGTCAACGGCTTCTTCACCTACGTTGACCCGCTGTTCGGCAAGGCTTATAAGGTAGCTTTTGCAGGCACCCGTTTCCGGGTCGTACATGGCATAATGATCAAATTGGAAAGTGTTAAAATCGGCACCCAACTCACGATTGATTCTTGTTAACAAGTTAATATTGAATTGTTTGGTAATTCCTCCCTCGTCATTGTATGCAGCTAAGACGGTCTTAGGGTTCTTTTTCAAATCGGCACCCACCAGTACCATATCACCCTCTGAAAGGTTGTTGCGTAACTCGCGACAGAATTCTTCAGCATCGGTAACGGGCATATTGCCTATGTTCGATCCCAGGAACATCACCACCTTACGGTTTTTAGAAATAGAGGCTGCTTTCTTCAGCATATCAAAGTATTCGCCCTGCAAACCGGTAATCTTAATGCCTGGTAAAGTGACGGGTAAAGTGATGTTCAGATAATTGATCACGTTGCCCGATATGTCTATAGGCAGATAAGTGAAATCGGTTTTATTCTCAATAAGATAACTCAGTAAATGAGATGATTTAGTAGCGTCCCCGGCACCTAACTCGATCAGGTCGAATGCGTCACCATTGCCGGTTATGGCTTTGGCCAACTCAGCAGTGCGACTAGTAAAGATCTCCATTTCGCAATTGGTTGGATAGTATTCGGCACAGTTCATCAGATCCTGAAACAACTTGTCGCCATTAGCATCGTAAAAATACTTAGACTCCAGTTGCTTTGGGCTGGAGGTTAACCCGTTAATAACGTCTTTATAAAATTGATCGTCGGTTATTGAGGCTGAACTAACTGATGATTGCGTTGCTGTATTTGTTGGAGACATAGACATGATATTGTGATATTATTTAGCAAGACGGATGCCAGTAAATTGCCAGCGTAGCTCTGGCTGGAAAAAGTTACGGTATGTGACACGGCTATGATTTGGGGAGGTAACTTCTGATGCGCCGCGAAGTACTTTTTGGCCCACCATAAATTTGCCATTATACTCGCCGATAGCACCCGGTGCCTTAGCAAAACCAGGATAGGGCAGGTAAGCGCTTTCGGTCCATTCCCAACGCTGTCCCCATTGAAATTGAGTAGCTGCAACTTCCCATTCAAATTCGGTAGGGAGGCGTAAGCCTTTCCATGATGCATATGCGTAAGCTTCGTAATAGCTGATGTGTGTTGCCGGCCCATGCAGGGTTAAAGGCTGCAAACCGTGATAAGTGTAGTTAAACCATTCGCCATCTACATGGTGCCAGTACATGGGTGCCTCTATCTTGTTGTTGTTAACCCAGTCCCAGCCTGCTGCATGCCAGTGACGGAAATCGTGATAACCGCCGCTGTTAATAAATTCCAGGTATTCGGCATTGGTCACCAAGTTCGGACTGATCTCAAAAGCGTTCAAATAAACCTTATGGCGATTAAGCTCGTTATCAAAGCAAAAGCCATCTCCTTTGAAACCAACTTCGTATACATTTTCATTTATTGGGATGAATGCAGCATCCTCCACAATCTCAACTTTTGGTATTACATAATCTTGCGAGTATGCCGGGAAGAGCGGGTTATTACCCAAGATGTATTTGATATCGGTTAATAAAAGTTCCTGGTGTTGCTCCTCGTGATTAAAACCAAGTATCATCAATTCCTTCACCTCATCGCTTAATTCGCCCTGCGCCAGGAAGTTATACATGGCGTCATCAACATATTTACGGTACGAGTAAACTTCTATTACTGTAGGCCGGCTCAGGTTACCCCTGTCCGTTCGGATTACACGGGTGCCTACGGTTTCGTAATAGCTATTAAAAACGTAGTTAAAGTTAGGGTCGTACTCCTGGTAGCCCATAAAATATGGCTTTAGGATAAAGGTCTCAAAAAACCAGGTCATATGGCCGATATGCCATTTAGGCGGACTTACATCCACCACGGGTTGTACTACATAATCTTCGGTGTGCAGGTGGCTGCAGATCTCTTCGGTACGGCGCCGAACTTTTTGGTAACAATCAGCTATATCCATTATGTTATTTGCTTTCCAAATATCGTTTGAGGTTAGAAATTGTTTTAATATTTAAATCTTTAGCTTGTTTTTCGCGCATCATCAACGCATAAGCATTGTTAAAGCCGATAGGTTTAAGCCATTTTATCTGATATCGTTTGGAGAATTCACGCTGTACATAGTTGTAGGTACTATCTTTGCTCGTCTGCAATTCATTAACTGTTTTAGCAGGTGCCTGCAATATGGCCAACAAGCCCGTGCCGGTATACTCGGGGTAAAAGTCTATCTGGTCATTGGTCATCGCGTCGAAAACTATTTTGGTGCCGCCAAGGCCGCTTTTGGTGCTTACATCGTAATTGGTGTGTCCCTTTATAAGCATGCTATACATGCTGGCCAAAATGTATTGCTCGCCAAATATTTTTGAGCCGATACGTACAACGCCCTCTTTGCCGTTCTTTTCCGCCCGCCATAGTTTTTTAGAAACAAGGAAATCTTTAGCAACCCGCTCAGGTGATTGATGCAGGTAATCCGTTTTATAGTTCAATTCCGTCATTATGGAGTCGGTGATGGTTCCCGCCAATAGGTTGAGTGTTTTTTCTAGTTCGGGGAATTTCCTTAACGCATCTTCACGAACAATAGGCGCCGCATAATATGGCGGGAAGATCTTTTTGTCATCATCAAGCACCAATAAGTTATACGCCTTTAACCGGCCATCGGTAGAGTATCCGCTGATCACATCCAATTCCTTTTCCTGTGCGGCCTTATACATCACCGCATCGCTTATTACAATGGTATGAATCTTTAAACCATATTTACTAATCAACCCAAGGTTACCGTCCTGCCTGCCCATAAATTCGGGTGTGAAACCCGCCGTTAATTTACCGCCATAAGCTGATGGAATAAAGTACAGGCACGATAGTATGATCAATAATACAGGTGCTATTTTGACTACGCCTTTAATTTTTTTAACATTCAGTTTTTGAACCAGCGATAGCAGAAAATCAAATATGATAGCTAATAATGCAGCGGGAATAGCCCCAGCTAATATCATGTTAGTGTTGTTAAGCGATATGCCACCGAAGATAAATTCGCCTAAGCCACCTGCTGCGATATAGGATGCAAGGGTGGCAACACCCACATTGATAACAGTCGCCGTACGGATCCCTGCCAGTATAACAGGCATGGCTAAAGGTAATTCAACCTTAAACAGCACCTGCCATTTACTCATGCCCATAGCTACCGCGGCTTCTTTCACAGTGGCATCAACACCGGTAATGCCGGTATAAGTATTGCGGATGATAGGCAACAGCGCGTAAAGCAGCAGGGCAACAATTGCAGGTTTGGCCCCGATGCCCAAAAGCGGGATCATGAAACCCAGTAACGCAATGCTGGGGATGGTTTGTAAAATACCTGCAATGCCCAATACTAATCCCGATATATTTTTTTTGCGGGTGATATAAATACCGAGGGGCAGCCCTATAAGAACCGCGATGAATAATGAAATGAATGTTAGCCCGATATGCTGCATGGTTTGCACGCCCAGCTTATCGGCCTGCTGGCTCATGAACTGGAGCAGGGTTTGTTGTTGCTCATTCATGGGGCTGCAGGTTTTTATGTTTGGAGAATGCCGACATCAGTTGATCGAACGTGATGCTTTTAACCTCTTTAGTATGCTGGTTGATGATATTGATGGTTTCGCGGGGATAAAATTTAAAGTTTTCTAACGCCTCCCAAATGCCAATATCTGATGACAACATAGATGGATTGATTTTTTTACCTGTATCTGTTAGATGAGTCCACAAATCTGTCAATTTGATCGACTTCAATTCCAATTGCAAACGTTGCTCCAGCAAAAAGCCACGAACGAATTCATTTACAGGGTTGAATAGCAAATCGGCAGGGGCGTCTATTTGTACTATTTTACCCTTATCCATCAAGGCTATGCGATCGGCCAGTTCAAAGGCTTCCTGCACATCATGAGTTACCATTATAATGGTTTTGCGTTTCAACTCATCCAAAGCCTTAAATTCACGATGGATACTGGAGCGGGTTACGTTATCCAACGCTCCAAAGGGCTCGTCCATCAGTAAAACTGGTGGGTCGGTCACCAACGCCCTTGCCAAACCGATTCGTTGCTGCTGTCCGCCGCTTAATTCTGACGGGTAGGCGTTTAAGTATTCTTTAGTGAGGTGCAGCTTCTCTATCAATTCATCAACCCTTTTTTGCGTTTTGGCCTTATCCCATTTTAAAAGATTTGGTAAAACCGCAATGTTTTCGCCAACGGTATAATGAGGGAACAGCCCATTGTTTTGTAATACGTAACCGATACCGCGGCGCAGTAATTCCGGCGGTTGCTCTGAAATATTTTTACCATCAATGGCAATGTTGCCACTGTCAGGTTCTATCAACCGGTTAAGCATTTTTAGTGTAGTGGTTTTACCGCAGCCGCTGGTACCCAGCAAAATCATGTTCTCTCCTTCATTAACTTCGAAGGAGATATCATCAACTGCCTTTACGCTACCATAAGTTTTAACCAGGTGCTCAACTTTTATCATCAACACTAATCCTCCAGGGTCATGAAAAGGTTGTTTAATGATTCGGAGTAGGTAGGGTGCGCAAAAACGCAATAACGGATCCGGTCATATGTGATGCCCCCCATCATAGCCATTTGCAATACAGTCATGATTTCGCCGCCTTCGGTGCCAACAATAGCTACCCCTAATATTTTTTTGGTTTTGGGATCAACAATGGCTTTCATTAACCCGCGGGTGTCGCCGGTTTCGATAGCCCGGGCAACGTGCGCCATTGGTAGTTTAGCCACTTCGTATTTTAACCCTTGTTCTTTAGCATCCTTTTCGGTGATGCCTACCCGGCCTAATTCAGGGTCGGTAAACATACAATAGGGTACCGGTCGGTTTTTGATGCTCAGGTTTTGATTTTCTATGAGGTTACGGTAAACAATCGTGTAATCATTGTAGGCGATATGCGTAAATGCAGGGCCGCCTTTTACATCTCCCAGCGCGTAAATGCCTTTTATATTGGTTTCGAGTTTAGTATTAACAAGCACTTCGCCTTTTTCGCCTGTTTTAATTCCGGCTTTATTTAAGTCCAGGGTTTCTGTTTGCGGCGACCGCCCAACGGCTATTAGCACATGACTGCATTTGATCCTGGTTTCTTTTCCCTCAACCAGCATGGTAGCGGTGATCTTACCTTTTTCCTTTTGTCTGAACTTGCTGATCTTGGCATTAGTGTGAATAGTTAATCCTTCGCCGGTTAAAATATCGGTTACAGCGGAAGCAATATCTTCATCTTCACGAGATAGTAACTGTGCCGATTTTTCAATAATGGTAATCTTGCTACCAAACCTGCGGAACATCTGCCCAAACTCTAACCCAATATAGTTACCGCCAATTACCAAAAGGTGCTCCGGTACCTTTTCCAGTTCCAAAATGGAATGCGACGTTAAATAATCTATCTCGTCAAGCCCTTTAATGTCTTTTGGGATGATGGTTTTTGCACCGGTATTGATAAAAATCTGGTTAGCGGTGAACTGTTTGGTTTTGCCGCCTTTTAATTTTACAGTTACAATTTTATCGCTTTCGAACATAGCTTCGCCAAATACCAAATCGAGGTTTGGTGTCTCTTCGATTGCCTTTTGCGCCCCATTGCGTGATTTTAACACGATTCCCCGTGTACGCTTTTTTATCTGCTTCAGGTCAACCTTGTAGCCCTTGATATTAACACCCATATCATTGCAACGGCCGGCCAGATAAGCTATCCGTGCGCTGGCAACCATAGTTTTAGTAGGGGTGCAGCCATCATTGATGCAGGTGCCGCCTACAACGCCTTTTTCTATCAATAAAGTTTTTTTGCCGGCTTTTGCCAGTTTTTTTGAAAGCGGTACACCTGCTTGCCCCGATCCGATTATTATTGCGTCGTATTGCTTCATGTTATGCGGTAACTTTCACACCCTTCCAAAAGGCAACGTAATTGGCTATTTGTGACGCTGCTGCCTTAGGTGCCGGATAATACCAGGCAGCATCGGGATTCTGTTTACCATTCACCTCCAGCGTGTAGTAAGACGCTAAGCCTTTCCAGGGGCAGGTGGTTTGTTTAGCACTTTGTTTAAAAAATTCAGAGCTAATGCTATCCTTCGGGAAATAGTGGTTGTTTTCTACAACAATGGTGTTATCGCTTTCGGCAATAACCTGGTCGTTCCAAATCGCTTTCATTTGTAAATGGCTGATTTTATTGTATAAAGATATTGTATTGCGTACCGGAATAATAATAGCTTAAAGCATTTTTTGTTTGGTTGTAATTAAAATGATATACGGGTGAATATGTTGAGCGGCAACCGGAAAAAAACCTCTCCGAAATTTTTTTTAAAAGAAATTTTAATTTTCTGATGAAACGTTTATCTTTGCAATCCCAAAATAAGGGAAACGAAATTTAAAATATCAAATTTCGCGACTCATAAATGGCCCGTTCGTCTAGGGGTTAGGACGTTAGATTTTCATTCTAGAAACAGGGGTTCGATTCCCCTACGGGCTACTTGAGGGGAAAGGTTGTAAAAAGACAACTTTTCCCCTCTTTTTTTTCCTTGTAAGTTGCTGTTTATCAGCAAGATAAGAGAAAGTGGCTCACTCAAATAA
>NZ_JACWMX010000005.1 GCF_014773245.1 Mucilaginibacter glaciei
TTGTACCTCGCAATGACGCGTTTGGTAGATTGGTTCGACAAGCTTACCATGACAATCGGCTCTGGAAATCGTACCTGTTAATTAGGGATTGCTTCGTACCTCGCAAAGACGTGTTTGATAGGGTCATCCTGAGCTTGTCGAAGGAAACGTGCGGTGATGGTTCGACAAGCTCACCATGACAATCGGCTCTGTCAATCAGACCTGTGAATCGGGAGATTGCTTTGTACCTCGCAATGACGCGTTTGGTAGATTGGTTCGACAAGCTTACCATGACAATCGGCTCTGGAAATCGTACCTGTTAATTAGGGATTGCTTCGTACCTCGCAAAGACGTGTTTGTTGTGGTGGATTTGCTTTCGACGAGATTGCCGCGCTGCCGCTCGCAAGGACATGTTTGGATTATAGTGCATTCCCCGCTCCCCGCACCTCAAACCCCGCGCCCGATACACCTACCTGACAGCTATCACCCGGTAAACTACCCAGTATTTAGTTTCGAATACCTTGCGGAAATCCATCTGCGGGATGGTTTTCTTGATCTGTATAATGTACTTATTGTTGAGTTGCGTATATCCGGTAAGTACGTTTTTCGCGGTCGCAATTACAATATAATCAGCATATTTATCGGGCGACTCCAGGGCACTTAAAAAACTCGACTCATAGGGCATTATCAGCGGGCGTATGTCACGCGTAAAGGCTACAATAGGGTAGGCGGTGGCATCGTCAATTAATATGTGCTGGTCGCCGGGCAAACTGGCAATGTAGTTGGCCACATCCATATTTTCGGCTTGCGTATCGTCGTCGGTACGGTTAAACAGTATGTTAACAAAGTTTTTTTCTTCGGGTATAGATGATGTTTTAAGGTAGTAACCACCCATGCCAATCTGCACCGCTACCATTATCCCCAGCATTATTTTAAAAGCGAAATGGTTTTTAACCGTGTGATGTTTGATGATCACGCATAAAAATGCCAATACAATAAACAGCAGGTAGTACTGATAGCCCACGTAAACCTTATCATACTTAATGTGTAAAAACTCGATGAGTGCAAAAGGGGTAAGAATGGTTAACACCTGGTAGGTACTCTCCCTTAACAGGTAAACGGCCACTATTATCATAGGGCAAAACAGCAGTACCCTTGCCGATAACAGGATAGAAATTTCGGGGATCTTGATATTACCGCCGGCGGTTTGCGCGTCAAAGCTTAACTTATCAACCAATACATTCCAGGTAGCGTAGGGGCTCTCATTAAAATAATTCAGATCGCTTGCGTGGGTAAGGTTAAGCAGCTTGTAACACAGTACGGCTACCAGCGGCAGCGCAAACAAAATGATGTACAGCGAGAAGGTTTTGTTAACCAGCTTACGCCTTAACGACGGGCTGTTGATACTTTGATACAAGCGGAAGATAGACTCCTGCTCGCCCAATTTTAAGCTATGTACCGTGATGGAAAGCACCAGCGGTAAAAAGAAAAGCGTTAGCCAGATGAATTTATAATCACAAAATATAAGTGTTACCAGGCAAATGCTGGCAATAGATACGTGGAATGTGGTGTTAGATTTATAAAATTTAAACAGGTTGATGAAGAACAGGAAGAAGAAGATAAGCGACATGTAGATACCCTTGCCGGAGCAGGCCGAGTAAATGAGGCCGGGGTGGAAAAGGAACATGGCCAGTAAGATCCACAGGTAAAAATCGTTCTTCAGGTTTTTGAGCAGCGAGCTGGCCATCACATAAAACAACCCTGCCGTACCCATTGCCGATGCCAGTATGGGTGCCAGCGCGTAGCCAAATGGGGTAAACACAAAAATGGCGTAAAAGGGTGTGATGGGGGCGGTTAA
Organism: Mucilaginibacter glaciei; assembly: GCF_014773245.1. GTDB lineage: Bacteria > Bacteroidota > Bacteroidia > Sphingobacteriales > Sphingobacteriaceae > Mucilaginibacter > Mucilaginibacter glaciei. The sequence continues at coordinate 1,838 of NZ_JACWMX010000005.1, forward strand.
GCCCATTACCTTTAAGCGGTTGCCCAACCCCTCGAATACGATCTTGGCCTTCTCTATATAAAATAACGACTCCTGATTATAATACCCCAGATCATGCAGGTATATAGCGCACACCAGGTAATAAATTACCAGTATGCCGGTGAGGATGAGCAGGTATACAGATTTAGAGATTCTCATTTAACAACGTTTGTAGGATTGTTAACTTTACTTAACCCGTGGTTTGTTTTTTCCCAGTAAAACGGTTTTACTATTAGTTGGTATAAGCCCTTATAAGCTGCTATAGAGTGCATGAGCCAATAAATAGGGTTGGCTACCGCGAATAAGATGAGCTCGTAATACCGGCGCTTAAATACCGCCATCATGTTTACATAAATCATGAGGATGTTACCCACCATGAGGTTAAAGATAGACATGAACAGCACCCAATCCGGGAAGAGGGTACGGATGGTTGAAAGGTCAAATATAACGTAGGCGATAAAAAACAGCAGCAGCAGCGGGTACACCAAAAAGGTTATTGGGGTTGCCCCGATAAAGAAACCGAAACCCAGAAAGCCCTTCCAGCCGATTGTTCGCCATAGTTTAACGGGGTTGCGCATGTGCACCAGGTAGGTTTGCATGTAACCCTTTATCCAGCGCGAGCGCTGGCGGATCCAGTTAAAAGGTTCGTTATTGGCCTCTTCGTAGGTGGTAGAGTTGATGATGGCTACCTTGTAGCCCTTTGCATAGGCGCGTACACCCAGGTCGGCATCTTCGGTTACGTTAAACGGATCCCAGGCACCAAGCTCTATCAGTTCGGCCATTTTAAAGTGGTTGCTGGTACCCCCTAACGGGATAGGGATATCCAGGGTATCCAGCCCGGGCAGCATATAATCAAACCAGTACGAATACTCGAGGGTAAACATACGGGTCAGGAAGTTCTCGTTCCGGTTAAAGTAGTTTAAGGCACTTTGGATACATACATACTCGTTGGGTAGTTTCCCAAACAGCGATACCACTTTTTTCAACTGATCGGTATCGGGGATATCTTCGGCATCGTATATGGTAAGGTATTTACCGCGGGCAAAGTGCAGGCCGTAGTTACAAGCTTTTGGCTTGGTTTTAGGCATGTGGAAGGGTACAATAACCACCTCAAATATGGCAGGGAAATCGAGGTTTTTTACTGCGTTGAGCGTTTTATCGTCCTCTTCTTCCAGCAGCAGTTTAATGTCCAGTTTGTGCTTGGGGTAATCGAGCGCCTGTAAGTTCCAGATCAGTTTTTTGATCAGCTTATCTTCTTTATAAACCGGCAGCAGGATGGTATAGATGGGCATATCCTCATCAACAATCAGCTTCAGCTCATCTTTGGTTACGGCCTGGTGCAATTCAAACCGCGAACCTACCAGCGCCAGGAATAGTTTAAAGATAATGGCTACCAAAAAGAACGAGCTCAAGATCACGTTGATGGTGATGGATGTGTTTTTAAAGCTCAGCACCAAACCTATGGTTACCAGGGCGATCAGTACAAAAATAAAAATGAGCTGGGGTGATGTAAACGTTACCACGGCCGAGTTGTCGGGGTCGCGCTTCATCAGCTCAAACACAGCCGATTTTACATACTTTTCTCCCAGTAGTTTATTGCTCAGCCAAACGATCTCTAAATCGTACGCCACGATGATCTCGGGCTCCTTATCATAGGTGAATTTAATAAAGTCTAAAAAGAGCTCGTCGTTAGGGTTAGCCATCAGCACCAGCACCTTGTTATTCTCTATCCGCATAGGCATAGCCACACGCTCATAGGCAAACTGCAGGTCAATTTTGCTCAGTACCTCAGCGTCGTACTCCATTTCGCGCACGGGCGCAAAGGTGTACCCGGCGTTTAGTAACGACCGCTCGTAATTTTTACGCGAGATGTAGCCAAAGTTCAGTACGATCTTCAGGAACGACAGACCCGACTCTGCTGAAAATGCCTCAATTTCTTCCCGTTCACTTGCCGTAATAAACCCGTCATTGATCAGTAACTCAGGAATGGACATACTCATGCAAAAAATAATAAAGTAGCTAAACGTAATGCACTAAGCGGCTTAATCATTAAACAACTCTTGCGATTTTTGAACTTTTGAGCGTATGTACAAGAATGATAGCAGGATCAGCACCAGTATACCTAACAAAATGTACAGGTTGTAGCTATCCCAGAAACGGGTAAGCGCGCTCTTGGTATCGATGTACTCCAGGTTTTCGCTCGATTTGTTGATGTTGAACAAGTATTTATTATTGTTCACGTCAGATATACAAACGTTGCTGGATAGGGTAGATAGCTGCTCGGTAATTGATTTGGATGCCGCCAGGAAGGCTTCGGCCAGGTGTACGCCTGTAGCCGTGAGTACCAGCGTTGCATTGTTGCTTCGCCCGTAAAAGATCTGCGCCAAACCGTTGGATGTGGTATCCGAGAGCGAGTAAACCACCGTATTATTATCCGTGTTGTAGAGCCTAAAATTCTGGTTGAATTTGATCGGCGCATCCGGGAACTCGTTAAGCAAGGGGTCTTCTTTAGTTAACAAGGCAATGATGTTGTTCTTTTTCAACTCGCTCGACTCCACCGCGTCAGAGTACATAAACTCCGGGAAGTTGTTGGCGTTGATGTTGTTATTTAGCTCGTATATGATCTCGCCCATTGCACCGGCTGCATACTTAGCATATTTTTTAGATACCACGATACGGGTTGTGCCGCTATTGAAGGCCTCCGGATACTGGTAAAAGCTCAGGTCGCTGGTGATGAACGGGTTTTTTGATTCGAGGTATGATTTATCAACGTCAATCTCTGAGAAGAAGTTGGTAAAGCTGTTTGAACAGTTACCGCTGCTTGGGTAAAAGCGGAATTCAGCCTCGAGCGTGTTGTACTTGTGGTGCTGGTACCTGTTAATAGTTACCGATGTATTTAATTTGCCCGATGCGTCCAGCTTTTCGCTGCTTAATAATAAACCGTTAAGGTAAATGTTAAAGAAACCGCGATCGCCGGGGTTAAGGCTGCTGTAGTTGGCAATTATCCTGATCTCTACCTCTTTCGGGGTAAAGCTAAAATCGGAGTTTTTGAAGTTAAAGGCACTCTTTAATGAACCGATACCGGATAAGAAATCGCTAACGCCGCCAATTTGCTTTAACGATAGTTTTGAGCGGTTTTCATCGATGGTTTTAAAGAAGGTATTTTGTGCCTTGTTCACCAAAAGGTAATCGCCAAAAGTCGAGTTCAGGATATTCATATTACCTAATGCGGTAATTGTTTTTTCGTAACCGGCATCATCACCACCCGATACAAATAAGATCTCGACAGGTACGTTCTCCTGCGCTACCGATTTAACCGGCATAGCACGGCCCTTCATATCTACCATAGTGGTAATGGTATCCATTACACTTACTACAGACTTGTGCAAGTAAAATAAACCCTGGTTGTTTTGGGGCGTAACCTTTACCAACGGGCGTTTATCTGCCGTTAATGAGTTTAACTTACCCACCATGATAAAGTTGCGCACGGTATCAGGTAATTTAGAAGCCTCATAAACAGAGATTTCGCGGGTGGCGGTTTTCTTCAACCTTGCATAGGCCCATGCTACTGCCTTTAAATCGTGCAGTGACGGGTTGGCGGGATAAACAATGGCTGTTTTTGAATCGAAACAGTTACTGATATTTACGTTGTTGAAGAAGTTTTTGTTACTTTTTACTAACGATAGGTAAGAGTAGTTCTTAATCTTTACCCACATAGCCGGGTTATCCAGATCCTTACACTGATCATTACTGATGGCTAATAAGGTTTTAACCTGTACTTTTAAAAAGTTATCAGAACTTACATCGGCACGGGTTAAATTGATGGCAATGCGCTGGATAGAATCTTTAGTTAACTTACCGCTGTAAACAGGTTTTGAACCTACAAATAAGTTGATAAAAGATTTTTCGCGGATAAGGGCCTGCGATGGCTCAAAATAAATAACCAGCTTGCTGCCGTTAACTTCATATTGAGGGGTTATTTTATAATAAAATGAGGTAGCACCACTCATACCCGTCACAGATTCGTCATCGTTATGGCCGCCCATTCCCTTTAAAGAAATAGTAGCCATCGATTGCGCAAACGATGCTGAACTAATTAATATGAAAGCTAAAAATGTAAGTAATCTCTTCATCAGATTTGTAAATATTAGTTTATTACGTAAAATTCTACTCTAAAATAGTTGCCGTTATCGTCACTGCGATAAATCAATTCGCCGCCAAGTTCTTTGGTCATCAGTTTGGCAATTGAAAGGCCTAAGCCCAGCCTGCTCTCCATACTGCCCGACGCATCATTTAATGTTTTCAATTTATTAAACATCATGTCAAGTTCATCCTGGCCTATGGCAACACCCTCGTCAATGATCTCAAACACAAATTTTTGGCGTTGCAGGCTGGTCACCACCTTAATATCGTTATTAGTTTGTGAAAATTTGATGGCGTTGGATAATAAGTTCTGGAATACCTGGCCGGCAAAAACGCGGTCTAACTTAACGTTTAGCGGCAGTTTAAGAATATTATCCGTCAGGTGAATGTTCTTCATCTGCGCGGTTTCCTGCAGGCCGCGATACACATGGCTAACTTCCTGGTTGATATCGAAAATCTCCATATTGAATTTCATCTCCGGCGACTCGATCTCCTTAACATCCATCAGTTTGTTAAGCATATACTGCATCTTATCTGCCGATTCTGAAATATAGCCCGCGTATTCCTTTTGGTCGGTGCTCAGGCGGTAATCTTCTTCTTTAAGCATGTTATTGCTCATTACTATTTGGCCTATCAAATTCTTCAGATCGTGACCTGCAATGTTTATAAAGCTGTTTTTCTGATCGTCAAGCTTGCGTAATTGCTCGTATTGCCTGTCAATAATATTATTCTTCTCGTTAATATCCCTGTTTTGCTCTTTTAACTGGTCGTTTGATTTTTCGATCAATATTTGCGAGCGCACCTCACGTGCAATCACTTTAAAACGCGCGTTGGGTATCAAACACGATATAAAGGCAATAATGAAGAAAAACTGCCCTCCATTGGTTACTACCGAATCTAAGGTATATTCGCTTAGCATATTGTAAAAAACTGCTAAAAGTAATATAGCCAATAAGGTTTGTATGATAGAGTTGATAGGCTCCCAAAAAACCTGTAAGTTAAAAAACAGCAAAATGGCCGCGTAAATTAGGTAGTAAATATTTTGCTGCTGAAAATTAACTACGTTACATAGTATTGCCATTGTAACCGACAGCATGAAGAAGCAGATGTGCAGCAAGATGCGATAATTATATTTACGCGTTTGGAACAAATTATACAAACCTAATATCACCAAAACGGTTATGATCCTGATGATTAGAAATTGCAACCAAATATTGTTAGCGTATATAAAATCAACTATGCTAAATATCGGGTACAAAAAGATGATCGTCCAAATGATATTATTAGTTTGGTACCACGCTTTTTTTGATATTTCTTTTTGATATTCTTCTTTAGAGATCTGAACAAACATTCGCTGGTTACTTAAATTTTAAATGGTATAAGTACTAAACTCTTTAATATAAGTGAAAAACACGCTACACTTTAATGTATTTGCAAAGCGGTTAATTATAGTATTAATTATAACTATGCAGGCTTTAGTTGCAAAAAGCAATCCAAACCTGCCTACCGCAAGGCAGTTAGCATTTAAACGCGCCTTAAGCTTAAACAATGGGGTTAGCGTTTCATGGCTCGAACAAACATGGAACAAGGATAATTTAGGCCAAACTGCTACTAAAATCATTGATTTTAAGTTAATTAAACAACTGGGCTTTAAAAGTATCCGCCTGCCGGTGGCGTTTAACTATTTCGACACTACCGGAATCCCTGTTGAGAAAGTATTTACTCATATTGATGAAGTTTTGAAACAATGTAAGTTATACGGTATAAAATTAATAATAGATTACCATTACGGTAATTTAAATGATAATAACTACCTAACCGAAACAAAAAAACTGATTTCCCTTTGGTTAATCTTAACCAAGAGATATATACGGGAAAGCCCCGAAAATGTTTTTTTTGAATTATACAACGAGCCGCCCCATATGGACCCCAAAGTGTGGAAAGATGCTGTGTATAATATAGTTACAGCAATTAGGGGGGTGGACAAAAACCGGACATTAATTGTGGGGGCATCAAACTTTAACAGTATATATGAGCTAAGCCGTATGGAGCGGCTGGCAGACGAGAACATCATTTACACCTTCCATTTTTACGAGCCTTTTTTGTTTACCCACCAGGGTGCAACCTGGGTAGGTGACCAGGTGGCTACAACAGGTATCCCGTTCCCTTACAATGCGGATAAATATCCAGCACTTAACCCCAAAACAAAGGGTACCTGGGGCGAAACCAATTACTATCAGTACAAGGCAGACGGCAACGTGCAATCTGTAAGGGATAAATTGCTGATCGTAAAAAAATGGGCCGACAAGTATTATGTGCCTATCCTGTGCGGCGAGTATGGTGTTTATAACCAGTACGCCGATGCTGATAGCCGGTGCAGGTACATCAAAGCTGTGCGCCAAAATTTGAAGGCGATGAACATCCCCGGCATCCTTTGGGATTATAACACCAGCTTTTCTATATTTGACGGCCCCCCTTCAATCAATAATTTGTCAGATTGTATGAAAGACGCCATAGATTACAAAGCGTCAAAACTATATTAACATTAAAATAGTTAACTTTGAACACTAATAAGTTTGTATGAAATTTTTTGAAGAAAAGCGCAAGGAAGTAATGGGGCATATTGAGAAGTTTATGCTCGAGAAGATGACCGAGTACCTTAAGCCTATTGATACCATCTGGCAGCCGTCAGATTTTTTGCCTGATGCTTCAAGGAGCACTTTTTTTAGCGAAATAAAGGAGTTACAGGAAAGCGCCAAAGGCCTGTCGTACGATTTGGTTGCTGTACTGATTGGCGATACGATTACCGAAGAGGCATTGCCTACTTATGAATCATGGTTGACCATGGTTGAGGGCGTATCTGATAACGAAGAGGGTGGCTGGATGAAATGGACCCGCCACTGGACTGCCGAAGAAAACCGCCACGGCGATCTGTTGAATAAATACTTATACCTATCGGGTCGTGTTGATATGCGGATGATGGAAGTGAGCACCCAATATTTAATTGCCGATGGCTTTGATATTGGTACCGGGCACGATCCGTACCGTAACTTTATCTACACATCCTTTCAGGAACTGGCAACAAATGTATCTCACCGCCGTGTAGCCTCACAGGCTAAAAAAGATGGCGATACCTTGTTATCAAAAATGTGCGGTGTAATTGCCAGTGATGAGGCCCGCCATGCTAAAGCATACAAATACTTTATTGAAAAGATATTTGAAGTTGACCCTAACGAAGCTATGCTGGCGTTTGAGGATATGATGCGCAAAAAGATTGTAATGCCGGCACACTTTTTACGTGAAGTTGGTTTAAAGATAGGCCAAACCTTTGGCCACTTTACTGATGCTGCCGAGCGCCTGGGTATTTACACAGCAATTGATTATGTAGATATATTACGCGAGCTGATAGAAGACTGGCATATTGAAAGCGCTGTTGACCTGAAGGAAGACGGCGAAAAAGCCCGTGACTATATTATCAACCTGCCCAACCGTTTATTACGCGTTGCCGAAAGAATGAAAAACCCGATGCTGGAATACAAGTTCAGCTGGATACACGGATAAGAATATAAAGACATTAACAAAAATCCCGCTATGCAGAGCATAGCGGGATTTTTGTTTTTATAATGTTGTCAGTCTGAGCTTGTCGAAGACTTGTTAGCCCGGCAAAGTAATGTGGCCAATGGTTCGACAGGCTCACTATGACTCTTTGGATATATTTTAATTTATCCTTCCTGCACCAGATCAGTTCCCTCGCTACCGGATACATCATCAAACAAACTGTTTAAGATAGATTCAATGGTAATGGAATTTACGTCATCTACATAATGCTCGTTGCGGGTAATCCAAAGTTCATCGTCCTGTACGGCGATGGTAAATAGCACACCCTCATATAACTCCGGCTGAGAGATCTCTATCCCGGCAGGGGCATTAGTTACGGTAAAAGTAATTGAGCTTTGGCGCTGCTCCCTAAAAATGGGGTTCAAGCGTTCCTTAATATGATTGTAAAGCTCGTCGATACTAACCGGGTTATGCAGGGTGATGATTTTCATGGTAATAGTATTTGCTATATTTACAATTGCCTGTGCTTATTGTTTCTGTTTAACTTTTATTAAGGCCGATAAAACAGGAGTTTTGTTTTCAACGTTCATCTACTAAAACACACTGCTATGAATTATAAATTGCTGGGCCGGTCGGGCCTTAAAGTATCTGAACTATGCCTGGGCACCATGGGCTTTGGCACTGAAGGCGGCTGGGGAGCCGACGCTGCAACCAGTTTCGAGATCATGGATGCTTACACTAAAGAAGGCGGCAATTTCCTGGATACGGCTAATGTTTACAAACTGGGCACCAGCGAAAAACTGATAGGCGAGTACATGAGCAACCACGACCGCGATTATTTTGTACTGGCTACCAAATACAGCTTAAAGGATAATACTACCAACCCTAACGCCAGCGGTAACAACCGCAAAAACATGATGCGCAGTGTGGAGGAAAGCCTGAAGCGGCTGAAGACCGATTTTATAGATGTATTGTACCTGCACATTTGGGATGATATCACCCCGATTGATGAAGTAATGCGCGGTCTGGACGATCTGATACGGCAGGGCAAAGTAAACTATGCTGCCATAAGCGATACGCCTGCCTGGGTGGTGGCTAAAGGCAATACCCTTGCCGAACTGATGGGCTGGAGCCAGTTCATTGCCCTGCAGGTAGAGTATAGTCTGCTCTCCCGCACACCGGAGCGCGACCTGATCCCGATGGCCAAACACTTCGGGATGACGGTTACTCCCTGGGCACCCTTAGCAGGTGGCGCGCTAACCGGTAAATATTTAAAAGGCGACAAAGGCCGTATCAAACCAGAAAGTAACCGCTTGAACGAGCGGGCTGAAAAGATAACCCGTGTGGTGATGGAAGTAGCGAAGGAATTGGGCGTATCTGAAAGCCATGTAGCCCTGCAGTGGACCATGAGCCGCGGCTTTAGCTGCATCCCTATTGTAGGCGCGACAAAAGTTGACCAGCTGAAGGATAATTTAAAGACCGTTGACGTACAGCTAACCGCAGAACATATCGCCAAACTGGACGAAGCCAGTAAATTCGAGTTAGGTTTCCCCGGTGATTTCTTTAAGGAAGACGGTGTGAAGATGAACAGCTTCGGCGGGTTTTACGATAGGGTGGAGAAGAGGTAGGCAGGAATTATGTTTAAAACGTTAATGTCTATATCGTTGTTATTCTTTGTTGCCTCTTTGAGCGAGTTGCATTTAAAGGATTATCTTCGTTGGGATAAGGGTAGACTAAACCAGCACGGTGTATATTTAAGTGATACAGATAAGGATAAGCTTAAGATTTTTGATAGGTATGCGCATATTGATCTGTCCGGGTTTAAGTTTAGCAAACGAATTGTCGGAAGACATATTGTTAAAAGCTGGACGAATGAAAAAAAGAAAATCCATGAAGTGATATCAGTGTTGCCCGCCTTGCCTACGTATGAAGTAAATGATATTAAAAGTGGGAAGGTGAGTACTGAAGCTAATCCTCACAAAAGGATTTTTACTTTTCATACTTATGTGATAAACTTTCCAAACCAACAGTTGCTTGTTTATCAAACCCAAATTAATGAGGGGATGGTGTATTATAGTATCGGTAAAAAAAGATACAATCCTTTAAAAGAAGATATTTTACTTGGCGTAAATTACCCAGACGAAAAGGGGATATTGGATCTTATTAAACTATAATTGGAATATAACTTCCGCGCATATTATGGAAGCAGGGTGAAGAAGCGTTGATAAGATGCTGATAATTAGTTAAATTTGTTAAAAAGGTAAGTTATGACAATAGCAAGTATTCGCGAAAAACTGCACGATTTCATAGATACTGCAGATGACGAGCGTGTTAAAGCTATTTACACGCTTGTTAGAGATGAGCCAGCAAATTATGAATGGACGGCAGATAAAAATTTTGTAGCCGAATTAGACGACCGTTTAGACAAACTAAATAGTGGAGAGGATGCCGGGCGTACCTGGAATGATATAGAGGCATCTATTGAGCAGCTTAAAAGTAAGCGTAACATAATGTAAATGGAAAATGTAATTTTTTCGGTTAAAGCCGAGAAAGAATTGTTAGCATCTTGGGAATGGTATGAAGAGCAACAAGCAGAATTAGGCGATCGCTTCATTAGGGAGGTGCAAAGAAAAATTAGCTTTGTTATTCGCAATCCGCTTCACTACCCATTAAAAGGCAGGCACCGCGAAGCAAAGATTGAAATTTTTCCATTTATTATAACTTATGCCGTCCAAGCAAATGACTTATTCATTAAAATTACTTCCGTATTCCATACGAGTCGCCATCCTGAGCAAAAGTAAACCAAATAGTAAATGAGGTATATAAAATACATAGCGGTCTTTTTACTTTTCCTTTTTAACATCTCTAACATCAACGCCCAATCTCAAAACCTCAAAATCGTTTATATAGGTGATAGCATAACTTATGGTGCAGGTTTAGATAGCCCCGCCACACAGGCCCCACCGGTAATTGCGTCTGCGTGGTTGCGTAAGCAAAAAGGACTTGGCTCGGTGAGTTTCAGTAACCAGGGGCACAGCGGTTATACCACCCTTGATTTTTTACCGGGTATGCCTGCATTTAAACAAGTATTGGAGGCCGCCAAAGCTTTTGGGCAGGCGGATGCCCTGCTTGTATTTGCTATGATGATAGGCACCAATGACAGCGCCGTAAAAGGCACGCACGGTGCCCCGGTATCGGTAGCTGATTATAAGGCCAACTTGAAAACCATTACAGATACCTTGTTAAATCATTTCCCGAAATCCATCGTCATCTATCAGCACCCTTTATGGTATAGCCCTAATACCCAAAACGGGGCAACCTATTTACAGGAAGGGTTAACGCGACTACAAACTTATGTCCCGGCGATAGATGCGCTGGCGAGTAGCTATAAAGCTGTTAATCCTAACCATGTATTTGTTGGCGATACGAAGGCATTTGGCTATTTCAAGGCGAACTACCTTACAGATTTCCAGGCAGAGCCGGGCAGGCAAGGCATATTTTATCTGCATCCCAACAAAAAGGGCGCAGTTGTTTTAGGCGAATTTTGGGCTAAGGCAATCTATAAGGTGGTGAGTAAACTGTAATAGAAATAGTTTGTTAGCCCTGTAGCGGATGGATGTTCACGCAAAGTCGCGAAGCCGCTCAGTTTTTTCTTTGAAACCCTTACAACTATTTAAGCTTTCCAACTCTTTAAACTAATCCCAAAAACCATTTGTGAATTAAACAATTAAGCCTATCTTTGCAGTCCCGTAATTACGGGGTAAAGAATACGTTTAATAAATTTAATTTAAAGCAAGTGAATACGTTAAGTTACAAAACTGTCTCAGCCAACAAGAAAACCGTCAATAAAGAATGGGTTGTTGTTGATGCAAACAATGAGATTTTGGGGCGCTTGTGTACTAAGATCGCGATGATGATCAGAGGTAAGCACAAGCCAGGGTTCACCCCACACGTAGACTGCGGAGATAATGTAATTGTTATCAATGCAGACAAGGTAAAACTGACCGGAAACAAATTCAGCGAAAAGCAGTATGTTTCTTACACCGGTTACCCGGGTGGTCAGCGTTTCATTTCTCCAAAAGAGTTAATGGCAAAGCATCCTGAGCGTGTGATCGAGAAAGCAGTACGTGGTATGTTACCAAAAAGCCGTTTAGGCCGTGCTATTTACGGTAACCTGCATGTTTATGCAGGTGCAGAGCATCCTCATGCAGCTCAAAATCCAACAACCATTTAATTACAAAGGAGAAAAGAAAAATGCCAACAACTAACACTTCAGGCAGAAGAAAAACAGCAGTTGCCCGCATCTACTTAAATGATGGATCTGGCACCATTACCGTTAACGGTAAAGATTACAAAGAGTACTTCCCTACCTTACCTTTACAATACATCGTTATGCAAAGCACAGAAGTATCTGGCAGCGCAGGTAAATTCGATGTTAAAGTAAACGTAGCAGGTGGTGGTGTAAAAGGACAGGCAGAAGCCGTTCGTTTAGCTATCGCGAAAGCTATTGTTGAACTGGACCCGGAAAAGAAACCGGCTTTACGCGCTAAAGGTTTAATGACACGTGATGACCGTATGGTTGAACGTAAAAAACCAGGCCGTAAGAAAGCACGTAAGAAATTCCAATTCAGTAAACGCTAAAATTTTAGGAGGACAACAACAATGGCAAGAACAACATATCAGGATTTACTGGATGCAGGTGTACACTTTGGTCACCTTACCCGCAAATGGGACCCGAAAATGTCACAGTACATTTTTATGGAGCGCAACGGTATCCACATTATCGATTTAAATAAAACCTTATCAAAGGTTGAAGAAGCTGCTGCAGCTATCAAACAAATTGTAAAATCAGGTCGTAAAGTATTATTCGTAGCAACAAAGAAACAAGCGAAGGATATCGTAGCTGAATATGCAAAAGGCGTAAATATGCCTTACATCACCGAGCGTTGGTTGGGTGGTATGTTAACCAACTTTGCTACCGTACGCAAGTCGATCAAAAAGATGTCAAACATCGATAAATTGACTAAAGACGGTACTTACAGCAACCTTTCTAAGAAAGAGCGTTTGATGATACAGCGCGAGCGTATCAAATTAGAAACCTTGTTAGGTGGTATCGCGGATCTTAACCGTTTACCTGCTGCATTGTTCCTGATAGATGTTAAGAAAGAGCACATCGCGGTATCTGAAGCTTTAAAGCTTAACATACCAACATTTGCAATGGTTGATACCAACTCTGATCCGTCGAACATCGATTTCCCTATCCCGGCGAATGATGATGCTACCAAATCAATTTCATTGATCACCGGTATCATTATCAAAGCTATCGAAGAAGGTTTGGATGAGCGCAAACGCGAGAAAGATGACGAAACTGAAAAAGAAGCAGCTGCTGCAAAAGCAAAAGCTGATGCCCCTGAAGTACAAGACCGTTCTGAAGGTGGTAAAAGAAAAAGGACTGCAGATGTAACAGCTGAGGCTGAAACTGAAGCCCCTGCTGCTGATTCAACAGAAGAATAATAATTTTAAGTGAGTGGTGATTAGTGAATAGTGAGTTGTTAAAACTTACCGTTTATTATTCACCACTTACTCATTAATAAAATTTAGTGTTTGGGGATGATAAGTAAACCAACTACTCACCACTCACTATTCACTATTTAACCAAAACAAAATGTCTACAGTACAAATATCTGCATCAGATGTAAACAAACTGCGCCAGCAAACAGGTGCGGGCATGATGGATTGCAAAAAAGCTTTAACTGAAACCAATGGTGATTTTGAAGCTGCTATTGATTTTTTAAGAAAAAAAGGTGCTAAGGTTGCTGCAAGCCGCCAGGACCGCGAGTCTAACGAAGGTGTTGTTATCGCACGTACTTCTGAAGATTTCAAAACAGGTGTTATCATCGAATTGAACTGCGAAACTGATTTCGTAGCGAAGAACGCTGAGTTTGTTGCTTTCGCTAATGAAATTGCAAACGTAGCTGTTGAAAACAAACCGGCTTCTATCGAAGCTTTGTACGATCTTACTATTGATGTTGATACCGAGCGTGTTAAAATTGGCGAAGCTATCATTAACAAAACAGGTAAAATTGGCGAAAAGATCGGCGTATCTAAATACGAAGTGATTGAAGGCGATAAAGTTGTTGCTTACATCCACGGTAACTTCCGTTTAGGTGTATTAGTTGGTTTAAGCAAGGCTGTTGAAGGTGCTGATGAAGCTGGTAAGGATGTTGCTATGCAAATTGCTGCCATGAACCCGGTTGCTATTGATAAAGATGGTGTTGATTCATCTGTTATTGAGCGCGAAATGGAAATTGCAAAAGATGTGATCCGTGCAGAAGGTAAGCCAGAAGCAATGGTTGAAAAAATCGCTGCAGGTAAGCTGAACAAATTTTATAAAGACTCAACTTTATTAAACCAGGAGTTTGTAAAAGACTCATCTAAAACTGTATCACAGTTCTTAGATACGGTTGATAAAGGCCTAACCGTTACCGCCTTTAAGCGGGTAGCTTTAGGAGCTTAAATATTTTATCCCCCTCGTTAAAAACGAGGGGGATTTTTTTTGTCCTGTTATTTTTTTGATCCTGCGTCATTGCGAGGAACGAAGCAATCTCAGAACTGTGCTAAACGATTTGCTTAACCGATTGTCCTTTTTAGAGATTGCTTCGTTCCTCGCAATGACGCAATTGTTATAAATTAAGTATGATAACAGCACTTCATAACCTACAACTCATCACTAACGGCACCATCGCCGCAGGCAAAGCCATTTTAATCGAGGACCGCCAAATAAAGGCCGTTATTGCCGAAGTAGAAATCCCTGCCGATGCCGAAAAGAAAAACCTTCAGGGGAATTATATTGCACCGGGCCTGATAGATCTGCAGATCTATGGCAGCGGGGGTAAGCTGTTTGCAGGCACGCCCGAAGTTGCAGCCTTGCAGCGCATGGAAGACGACCTGCTGAACCAGGGCACTACCGGTTTTTTCGCAACCATTGGCACAAACACCAATGAGATTGTAGAAGCGGGCATCGCGGCAGCGAAAGAATATCGTAGCCACGCACGTGGTAACTTTTGGGGCATCCACCTGGAGGGCCCGTATCTTAATCCGGCTAAGAAAGGTGCGCACCCTGCAAAGTTTATCAAAAAAGCCACGCTCGCGGAAATTAAGGGCTGGATAGATCAGGGTGATGGTGTGATCACGATGATCACCATAGCTCCTGAATTACAGGATCAGGAGGTGATAGACTATCTACATGCGGAGGGGATCATTATATCATCCGGCCATAGCAATGCCACCTACGAGCAAGGTAAAGGATTTTTAAATAACCCTATCCCCGCAGTTACGCACCTGTTTAACGCCATGCCGCAAATGCACCACCGAGAACCGGGTTATATCCCCGCAATTTTTGAAGCAAAACCCTACACTAGTATTGTTGCCGATGGTAACCATGTTGATTGGCCGATGATTCGGCTGGCAAAGCGCGAATTGGGCGATAAATTGTTCCTGATTACAGATGCGGTTACCGCTGCCACCACCGGGGCTTATCAGCACCGCCTGGAGGGTGATAAGTATGTGATGCCCGACGGTACGCTATCCGGATCGAGCCTTACGATGTTAAAAGCCGTACAGAATTGTGTAGAAAAGGTGGGTATTGAACTGGCAGAAGCCATCAACATGGCCAGTCTTTATCCGGCACAATTGGCAAAAAAAGATAGGAAAGGGCAGGTTGCTGCAGGTTTTGATGCCGACCTAATTGTATTTAATGATGCTTTTGAAACGCAGCAAACTATCCTTGCTGGGAATTTGTTAATGAAGACGACATAAAATTTTAACAATACCGATTAATAACTATTTTTGATAAATCTTCCTGATAAATGAAATACAAAAGAATTTTACTGAAGTTAAGCGGTGAGTCCTTAATGGGCCAAAGGCAGTATGGTATTGATAACAACCAGGTTTTGCAATACGCTCAGGATATTAAAGCCGTTAAGGAAAAAGGTATCGAGATAGCGGTTGTAGTAGGTGGCGGTAACATATTCAGGGGCTTAAGCGCCGAAAAAAGCGGTATGGAACGCGCCCAGGCCGATTATATGGGCATGCTGGCTACAGTTATTAACTGTATGGCCGTACAAAATGCACTGGAAACCATCGGTGTAGAAACTCGCCTGCAGTCGGCTATAAAAATGGAGCAGATCTGCGAGCCTTACATCCGCCGCCGTGCCATGCATCACCTGGAATGCGGTAAAATTGTAATTTTTGGCGCCGGTACCGGTAACCCGTATTTCACTACAGATACAGCAGCGTCATTACGTGCCATAGAGATCAAGGCAGACGTTGTACTGAAGGGTACCCGTGTCGATGGTATCTATACTGCCGACCCGGAGAAAGACCCGTCAGCAACGCGTTATGATGAGATAACCTTTCAGGAAGTTTACGATAAAGGCCTAAACGTAATGGATATGACCGCCATTACCCTTTGCCAGGAAAATAAGCTGCCCATCATTGTATTTGATATGAACAAACCCGGCAACTTCATGAAAATTGCCGAGGGCGAAGCTATTGGGACACTGGTGCGGTAAATATACCTGTCATGCTGGACTTGCTTCAGCATCTCACCATCAAAGTTTTCCCGCATGTTGGCTACTTGTCCCGAGAGATCCTGAAATAAATTCAGGATGACAAGATATAAAAATAAGCCCTGCTGAATTTTTCAGCAGGGCTTTGTTGTATAAAGACCATGTCATTGCGAGCGATAGCGCGGCAATCTCAGTGGACAAGCGGATATGCTAAGATTGCCACATCGCTATGCTCTTCGCAATGACACCGTTTTTTTCGAGGCGACGAATAACCATGTCATTGCGAGCGATAGCGTGGCAATCTCAGTAGACAAGCGGATATGCTGAGATTGCCACATCGCTGCGCTCTTCGCAATGACACCATTTTTTAAACCCATAATTTACCACCATGTCCTTGCGAGCGATAGCGCGGCAATCTCAGCGGAGGCAAAACCGTTCTGCGATGGCAAGAAGATTTCTCGTCGCTGCGCTTCCCTCGAAATGACACTGTTTTTTGAAACCGCACAAATTTTTCACCTACGCGTCTACCGTAAATTTCTCGCCAATCTGCTGCCTCCACATAGCGTAATAAAGGCCTTTTTGCTCTATCAGGTCAAAGTGCTTGCCCGATTCAATGATATGGCCTTTCTCTAACACAAAGATCTTGTCGGCATGCATAATGGTTGACAGGCGGTGCGCTATCAGGATGGTGATATGATCGTTCAGTTCAGAAACATCACGGATGGTAGCGGTGATCTCTTCTTCAGTGATCGAATCGAGCGACGAAGTAGCCTCGTCAAACACCAAAATATCCGGTTTACGTAACAAGGCACGTGCGATAGAAAGACGTTGTTTTTCGCCACCAGATACCTTTACGCCACCCTCGCCGATTACGGTATCTAAACCTTTATCGGCACGGGCCAATAACGTTTGGCAGGCCGCGCGTTGCAGTACATTCATACAATCATCGTCAGTAGCACCCGGGCGCACGAATAATAAATTTTCGCGGATAGTTCCTGAAAATAGCTGCGTATCCTGCGTTACGAAACCGATCTTCTCCCGCAGCTGGTCCAGGTCTATTTCATTACTTGGGATGCTGTTATAGCTTACCTCGCCCTCAAACGGCTGATACAATCCTACCAGTAGTTTAACCAAAGTACTCTTACCCGATCCAGAGGGACCTACAAATGCAATGGTTTGCCCGGCGGTAGTTTCAAAACCGATATGGTTTAAAGCATTGCGGTTGGCGGTTAGATGCTTAAAGCTCACGTTATCAAATGTCAGTTTGCTGATTTTTTCTAAAAGCACCGGCTTTTCGGGCTTTTTATCGATGGGTACGCTCAATATGCCCCTAAAGTTATTTAACGATACCTCGGCTTCGCGCCAGCTTAATATTACATTACCTAACTCCTGTAACGGGTTAAACAGGAAGAAGGAGTAGAACAACAAGCTTAGATACTGCCCCGGAGAAATGGTGCGTTCAAATATTAGCAACAATAATACAACAACCATGCTGCTGCGCACCAGGTTAACTGTGGTGCCTTGTACAAAGCTCATGCTGCGTACATACTTCACCTTCTTCAGTTCCAGGTCAAGGATCTTATAGGTGGTATTATTCAATCGCTCAATTTCCTGTTTGGCAAGGCCCAGGCTTTTAACCAGCTCTATATTTCTTAAAGATTCTGTAGTGGAACCTGCCAGCGCGGTAGTTTCGCCTACTATCTTTTTTTGGATTACTTTGATCTTGCGGCTTAGTACCATACTCACAAAGGCAATAACCGGGATAGCCGCCAGGTAAACCAGCGTAACCTTGTAACTGATGCTGAGCGAGTAAAAGATAACGAACAACATACCTGTTAAGCTCACAAAAAGGATACTGATAAAAGAGGTGATAAACTTTTCGCAATCTAAACGCACCTTTTGCAAAATACCCAGTGTTTCGCCGCTGCGCTGATCTTCAAATACCTGGTAGGGTAATTCAAGCGAGTGCTTTAAACCATCGGCATACATTTTGGCGCCCACTTTTTGAGTGATGATGCTGGTATAATAATCCTGAAAGTTTTTGGCGATGCGCGATACCATAGCCACCCCGATAGCTGCACCAACAAAGGTTAAGGCAGCAACTAAATAGTTGTGGTAGGTATAGCTGTTGCGATTACCTATAACCTGGTCAAGTATACGGCCGCTGATGTAAGGATCAAGAAGCGAAAAGCCGATGTTTACGCCGGCCAATAAAAGGGCTAAAAAAACAACGCCCCTGTAATTTTTTAAGTAAGATAAGAGAATATTCATTGCCGCAAAAGTAAAAAAAGGGAATGGCTACGTGGCTCATTCCCTGTAATTTGACAATGTGGTTAATAAGTATAAATTACAGGTCCATCTCCATCTGGATATTGCATCTTTCATAGGGCGAGGGGATACCCGTTATTTTCTTGAACCCTAATTTATGGTATAAGGCAATGGCCGGTTCTAAAACGGTATTACTCTCCAGGTATAGTTTATTTGCACCTAACTGTTTGGCCTGTTCAATACAGTGCCTGCCTAACAGGTAGCCAATCCCTTTACCCCGGGCTTTTGGCGATACTGCCATTTTAGCCATCTCGAACGCATCGTTCTCTGTTTTAATGAGCGCGCAGGCACCAACAGGTTCGTTGCGATATAATGCGATATAAATATGGCCCCCTTTGCTCAGGATATAATCATCCGGGTGATCTAAAGATTGATGATCGTTAGTTTCCATTTTGAACCAGGTGGTTATCCATTCCTGGTTTAACTGTTTAAAGGCCGGCTGGTATTTCGGCTCAAAATCTACTATTTGCAGGTCGGGGTTTTGGTGGGTCATAGTGACGGCTAATTTATGATGGTAGATTGTAAACAAATATTCAAACAAAAAAGGGATGCACCTTGCGGCCATCCCTTTCGAATATAAGTTCAAACTGGATTAAACAGTCATGATGTCTTTTTCTTTCGCGTCGGATAGCTGATCAACTTTGATGATATACGCATCGGTTAGTTTTTGCACCTCTGCTTCGCCAACTTTTATCTCATCTTCAGACACACCTTCGGTTTTTAATTTCTTGATCTTCTCGTTAGCATCTTTACGGATGTTGCGGATAGCGATTTTACCTGTCTCAGCCTCACCTTTGGCTTTCTTAACCAGGTCGCGGCGGCGCTCTTCTGTTAACGGTGGTACGTTAATGCGGATGATCACCCCATCATTTTGCGGGTTAACGCCCAGGTTGGACTCTTTAATTGCTTTTTCGATAGCCACCAAAAGTGTCTTTTCCCAGGGTTGTACGATAATAGTACGGGCATCGGGCGTGTTTACGCTACCCACCTGGCTTAACGGGGTTGGCGAACCATAATAGTCAACCATGATATCGTCCAGCATAGATGGGTTGGCTTTACCCGCGCGGATCTTATTTAATTCACTATCTGCATGCTCAATGGCTTTATCCATATTCGCTTTTGCATCATTTACTTGTTTTTTAATGAGTTCGCTCATTGTGTCTGAATTTTTGACAAAAATAATAAAAAGTATGAAAGCCCCTCATTCCTGTAAAGATAGATCGGGATTTTTTTAACCTTTATATCCTGGCATTGATTTTTTTGTAGTACTACCCTTTAGCTACCGCCGTGTTTTTGCGAAGTAAGTTTTTCTACCGGGTAACCCATGGCTTTACATTTAGCGATCACGGTATCATAAGTTTTCTTATCCAGGCTGGGCTTGCGGCTCATGATAAACAGAAATTTATGGTCGGGGTGGCCCACTACCACGTATGAGTAATCGGGGGCAAGGTCAACCACCCAGTAATCTACTTTAAAGGGCCACAGGAATTGTGCCTTCATTTCGGCGTTGTTTGTGTTCTCCACCAAAAATAGTTTCGATTTTACCGAATGTAGTTCTGTATCGTTGGCCTTTTTGTAAGTAGTAACTACGTCGAAGTATTCCTTATTATCGTTCCAGGTATAGTTGGTGGTCGTTTCTATACTCCCCTTATCAAACGCAGTTGGTATAGAGTATAAAGAGTACCAACGGCCCGAATATTTTTTAATGTCTACCCGTTCTACCGGTTTGTTGGGTACACCGGCAAAAGATGTAGCTATAAATAATAGGATGGTGCAAATGCTTTTCATATAACTATAAAAACGAATTTATAGTTATACCGGTTTTTTGCGAGAAGAAATCAGGAGGCTCTACCTTTTAGAAAGCAATGGTTTATGGGGCAATTCCATAAACGAAAGGCAAAATGTACTATACAGAAAATCGCGCTGACATGTAAATGAAAGCGTGTAAGAGATAAAATATGCAAAAGCAAAACGCTATGGTGACAGCGCCTTGCTTTTGTATTACCGGTAATTAATTACCAACGGCTACCGCCGCCACCGCCACCGCGGTTGTTATCTTTTGAGTAGCCGCCACCGCCGCCACCTCTGCTGTCTCTCGAGTAGCCGCCGCCGCCGCCACCGCGGTTGCCGCCACCAAAACCACCACCGCCGCCACCGCTTCTGCGATCGCCCGGTTTTTTGTCTTCAGCTTGGCTAACAGCAATAGAACGGCCGCTGATTTCTGATCCGTTTAAGCCAGAAATTGCTTTTTGAGCAGCTTCGTCATCTGACATTTCAACAAATCCAAAGCCTTTGCTTCTGCCAGACTCTCTGTCCATAATAATTTTAACGGTGGTTACTTCACCATAAGCTTCAAAAAGCTCCTGCAAATCTGCTTCCTGTAATGAATAAGGAAGGCTTCCTACGAAAATGTTCATTAAAAATTTTGTTTAGTGATGGCGGTTTCCCACCATTTTTACGTTTTGTTTACATCAAATATAGAATAGATATTAATCACTTGTACATTTATTTGTTAAACTGTGATTAATATTTTTTCTTTTTGATGGTTTCGGGTCTGTTTTTCAGCTAATTGACTGTATAAGGTAGTTTTTTCCATTCAAAATAAATTCATCGCCGGCACTAATTCCTTTCATTTTAAGGCCAATGGGCGACGCAGGCGACACCGCAAAGTAGTGTTGGCCATCTAATTGGAGCACCCCCGCGCTTATTGACAGGTAAAAATTACCATTGTTAGTAATCACCAGGCTGCCAGCCTCTGCCTTTTGCGAATTGCTTTTGGTGCCAATCTGGTTAAGGGCCACCATCAGTTTGTTGGCCTCGTTCAGTTGTGCTAAATTTCTGTTGGTTTCTTGCTGGGCCATTTCGCGGCCGGTTTCGTATTTATCACCCGCACTGCTTTTGGTATCGTCATTAGCAGATTGCTGCGCTTCGGCAATGGCCTGCTCAGATGCCTTCATGCGGCTTTGTACATAAGCTACACACAGGTTGTATAACTTTTCTTTTATCTCACTCATTCTTCAATCAAAAAAAACGAAGATGTGGAAAAAGGATGGTATTGCTAAAGGTTTAAAAAATAAAAGCCCCGGCCACTCGCTGCCCGGGGACTTTCAACCTAAACCTTATCACAATGTAAGTGCAAGATGCGCTTACAGATACATTAACGATATTTTGTAGGCGAGGTTATGTAGGTTAATTGAAATTGACATGCAAATGATAATTGGCCTTGGTTAAAACAAACTGGTTGTAAGTTGGTTTATGTGTAAATCATTTAACAGCAACAATTTAATTAAACCATATGAACTTAAAACGTACTTTCGGCGCTATCCTAACAGTGTTAGGGATCATCGGTCTTATTTACACTGGTGTACAGGTTATACAGCATACAGGGCAGGCTACTACTTTAATTGTAGTGGGAATTATATCGATCATCTTCTTTTTTACCGGTATCAGCCTGGTGCGCAACACTAAAGACGAAGCCTAATACGCAACCCGCGTTATCATGCCATCATCGGCAATAATTAAACCGGGTAGTTCAAAATCCGACTTTGTTAAAAGCCTGATGCGGTTGGCTGCGGTATTTGCGGTGTCGGCCAGCAGGCCCACTTCATGCGATTGCTTATAGGATACGATACGGCCACTTAAAAAGTGGCCTTTTTTATTTAAAGTGACTTTTAGTAAGGGTGCCAGCCCGCAAACACCCAGCACGCTTACACTTTTGTAGGTGCAAAAGTTACCCAGGCTATAGGCAATGAGTCTGTTCTTGTAAACCTCCATTGCCCGGCTCACATGCGGGCCGTTACCTAAAACCAGGTCGGCGCCTGCATCAATGGCGGCGTGGGCAAATGCGTTCACGTTGCCCCGGTTCTCGCCAACGTAATATTCCGGTACGCAGGGGATGTGTTCAAACGGCACACCTTCGCCGCCGCCATGAAACGATACAATCACAATATCACACTCCTGCTTTAGCGCGGCAATCGTGCCTTTCACAAACGCCCGGTCTAATAACGGCGCGGTTTGGCTATTAGGCGAGAAAGCGCAGAAACCATATTTTATACCTTTAACGGTAAACGTGGCCGACGGCTTAACCCGCAAGCCCGCATAGTTAATACCCAGGCTATCCAATATTTTAGCAGTGCTTTTACGTCCCGGCTTGCCAAAATCATCTACATGGTTATTGGCCAGGCTGATAAGGTTAAAGCCCGCACTTTTAAATACACCACCGTAATATGTTGGCATCCTAAAAAAGTATCCCTTACTTTTATGCTGTAATTTATAGGCTACCGCTGCCCCTGTATCCAGCAGGGTACCTTCAAGGTTGCCAAAGATAATATCGTTATTTTTCAGATCCTTCAACGCAGATCTGAAACTTTGCCGCCCGCTATCCGGCGGCAAGTGCGTGCTATCCGGGTAGGAGGTACCCAGCATCATATCGCCAACGGCTGCTATGGTTATAGTCGTATCGGTGATGGGTTTTATCGTAACCGTATCTGCAGGCAATTGTGCGGGCGTATTATTAGCTTGTTTTTTCTCGGGCGGATTAGTGCAGGCCGTTATCAGCAATAGAAATGAAAAGCAAAAAAGGATTGGCAAACGGTAAAGCATAGGCATAAAAAAACCTCTCACAGGGCGTGAGAGGTTTGATCTATAAATTTAGGTTTGTAATTAGTTTGAGGTCTCGTCGTCGTTAGTTGATGCAGAAAGTTCATTTTTGAATGACTCCAACATGCGGCCACCTTTGTAAAAGAAGCGGCTGTAGTAAGCATCGTCAAGGCTTGATATGGCAACACCTTTTGATGATGCGTGTGCAAACCTGTTATTGCCTAAGTAAATACCAACGTGTGATATGCTGCGGCTGTGGATCTTAAAGAAAACCAGGTCGCCTTCTTTTAAATCATCTTTACCAACCGGGCTAACCATGCTGAAAATATCGCGTGAACTGCGGCGGATAGTAGTATTAAAAACTTCGCTGTATAGTTGTTTGGTGAATGCAGAGCAGTCGATACCTTTTCTTGAGCTACCACCGAAACGGTATGGGGTACCTATCCAATCGTATACAAAGTGAAATAATTTCATGTTTGAGGTTGCAGACATTGCAACACCCATAATTTGTGACAGATAATCTTTTGCTAAACTCTCTTGTTCTGAATTATCAGCTATCGGAGTTGGAACAGTTTTTGTTTGAGCTTGGGCAGCTAAAACGCTCAGAAATAGTGCAATAGCAAGAGTAATTTTCTTCATTTAACGTCTTTATTTGTTGCAGTCGCGACAACAAGTGTTTATTAAATCAGACAGTGTGTCTATTGTTGGATACAAATCTATATAATATTTCCAATCCTCCAAATTAATCGTGAAATTTTTTTCATGTTCGTTGCGATTAATAATATTAACCGTTGTTAATAAAACTATCGCGTAGGTGAATCTTTTCATCGAAACTTTCAGCCGGTGAATATAATTTTCCAAAACCAGGCTTAATAGAAATTTTGCGATGACAATTCACATGTGATTTTACCTCAAACGTACGCGCCGTAACGGCACTTGAGCCTTGTTGTTTTTCAGCGTAACGTCAGTGGTATTTTTACCGTTTTAGGAGCTCATTTCTAAATTATGATATTACAAACGCATTAGAACATACTGGATGAGAATTTTGCATAAGGCCTCGCGCAGAAAGATTATTGCGGAATTTGAGTGTTTGCGGCAATATAAAGTGTTCATTTTACACGGCTTCCAAATGTAATTTTGTGTTATACAAATAGTAGGCAGTATGGCTTAAAAGCACTATTTTCATCCCGAAATAATCTTTACAACAAATTCGTTGCAGTTTCGGTTATTTGCAGGATATAATTAGATTTGCACTATCTCTTAGAATTGTTTTTACTAAATGAGTTCAATCGAAATAACTAAAGACACCTACCTGATGTGGTATGAGTCTATGCTTTTAATGCGGAAGTTTGAAGAAAAAACTGGCCAGTTATACGGTCAGCAAAAGATCCGCGGATTTTGTCACCTTTATATAGGCCAGGAAGCGGTATTAGCCGGTGCCATGTCGGTAATAAGGCATGAAGACAGTTTGATAACTGCCTACCGCGATCACGCGCATGCTTTGGCAAAAGGTACAAGCCCTAAAGCCATCATGGCCGAAATGTATGGTAAAGCTACCGGTTGCTCAAAAGGCAAGGGTGGTTCTATGCACATGTTTGATAAGGAAAACCATTTTTATGGTGGCCACGGTATTGTGGGCGGCCAGGTACCTATGGGTGCCGGTGTTGCCTTTGCCGAGCAGTATAAAGGAACGGATAACGTAAACATTGCCTACATGGGCGATGGTGCCGTGCGCCAGGGTGCTTTAACAGAAACCTTTAACATGGCCGCTTTATGGAAATTACCAGTAATTTTTGTTTGTGAGAACAATGGTTATGCCATGGGTACATCTGTAGCGCGTACAACTATCCAGCCGGATATTTACAAATTAGGTTTGCCTTACGGTATCCCTTCATCGCCTGTTGATGGTATGGACCCGGTTGCAGTACACAATGCTATGGACGAGGCGGTATCACGCGCACGCCGCGGCGAAGGCCCAACTTTTCTGGAAATGCGTACTTACCGTTTCAAAGGTCACTCGATGAGCGATCCGCAGAAATACCGTACTAAAGAAGAGTTGGAAAGCTACAAATCAAAAGATCCTATCGAGGTGGTTAAAGCGGCTATTCAAAAGAATGGTTATGCCGATGATAAATGGTTTGAAGAGATCGATGCTAAAATTAAAGCACAGGTAGAAGAAGCGGTACAATTTGCCGAAGAATCGCCATGGCCGGAAGCATCTGAACTTTATACTGATGTATATGTTCAGCAGGATTATCCTTACATCCGCGACTAATAACCCTACTAATTATAAATAATAACAGTATTCATCACATTATTATATGGCTGAAGTAGTTAAAATGCCTAAAATGAGCGATACCATGACCGAAGGGGTATTGGCTAAGTGGCATAAAAAAGTTGGCGACAGTGTAAAATCGGGCGATGTTTTGGCCGAGATAGAGACTGATAAGGCCACGATGGATTTGGAATCGTACCAGGACGGCACCGTGCTTTACATTGGTGTTGAAGAAGGTAACGCCGTACCTGTAGACGCTGTTATTGCCGTTTTAGGTAAAGAAGGCGAAGATTATAAGGCACTGTTAGAAGGCGATGCTAAACCGGCTAAAACCGAGGAAAAACCTGCAGAAGAAAAACCTGTTGCAGAAGCTAAACCAGCCGCCGATGCCAAACCGGCAGCGCCGGTTGCAGAGAAATCGGCAGCGGCTAAACCAAAGGTTGATACTTCAAGCATTCCGGCTACTGTTATCCGTATGCCGTTATTAAGCGATACCATGACAGAAGGTACCATTGAAAAATGGAACTTTAAGGTTGGTGATAAAGTAAAGGCAGATGACTCTTTAGCTGATGTGGCAACCGATAAGGCTACCATGGAAGTTGTGGGTTATGAAGAAGGTACACTTTTATATATTGGTGTAAAAGAGGGCGAAGCTGCACAGGTTAACGGTATTATTGCCATTGTTGGTAAAGAAGGTACAGATATACAGCCTTTATTAGACAATGCGGATGGCACTGGCGGCGAAGCTGCCGAAGCCCCGGAAACTGAAGAAAAAACAGAAGCTGCCCCGGCAGCCTTGTCTGATGCTGCACCTGCTCCAAAGGCAACCGGCTCTACAGAAGATGACAGCCGCGTTAAGGCATCGCCGTTGGCACGTAAAATCGCTAAGGATAAAGGCATTAATTTAAATGATGTAAAAGGCAGCGCAGAAGGCGGCCGCATCATTAAAAAAGATATTGAAGGCGTTTCCGCCTCGGTAAAACCTGTTGCCGCCGCTGCTCCTGTTGCCCCGGCTCAGGAAACTGCTGCTGCAAAACCTGCCGAAGCTGCTGCACCTGCTGCAAAGGCACCGGTAGTATTGCCAACCTATACAGGCGAAGAGAAATTTACGGAAAGAAACGTTACGCAAATGCGTAAAGCCATTAGCCGCAGGTTATCTGAAAGCTTGTTTACCGCACCTCACTTCTATGTTACCATGTCGATTGATATGGACCAGGCTATTGTTGCCCGTAACAAAATGAATGAGGTTGCTCCGGTTAAGATCTCCTTTAACGATTTTGTGTTGAAAGCTTGTGCCGTTTCCTTAAAACAACACCCGGCTATCAACTCCTCGTTCCTGGGCGATAAGATCCGTACTAACGAACATGTGCACATTGGTGTAGCTGTAGCGGTCGACGAAGGTTTGCTGGTACCAGTTATTAAATTTGCCGATGGTAAATCGTTAAGCCACATCTCGCAAGAGGTTAAGGAGTTTGCCGGTAAAGCAAAGGGTAAAAAATTACAACCTGCCGAAATGGAAGGATCAACCTTCACCATATCTAACTTAGGTATGTTTGGCGTTGATGAATTTACCGCTATTATTAACACGCCAAACGCTTGTATCCTTGCCGTTAGCGGGATTGCACAAGTGCCGGTTGTTAAAAATGGCGCTGTAGTACCGGGCAACGTAATGAAGGTAACCCTGAGTGCCGATCACCGTGTGGTTGATGGCGCATCGGCTGCCGCATTCTTACAAACATTAAAGTCATTACTGGAAGAACCAGTGAGGATGATGATATAATATTTCGGATTTCGAATTTTCAATTTCGGATTTAAAGAGCGATGGGTTTATACTCATCGCTCTTTTTATTTAAATCCCTTTTAATAGGTTTAGCTTTTAACCTGAAAAAGCACTGGACAAAATGAACAGAATAAGTAAATAGTGATATATTTCAAAAAAATAAATCCGGGGTTATACGAAATCCGTTAATGTATAGATTATAGCCATATTAACTTTAAATGAAGAATACGTTGAACGTTAGGATCAAAGCTGTTGCTGCCAATATCCGGAATAAGCGCGAAGAGTTAAATTATACGCAGGAATACCTTGCGGCCAAACTGAGCATTTCACAAAATGCCTATAGTAAGATAGAATTAGGGTACACCAAAATTACGGTTGAACGTCTATTCCAGATCTCAGAAGTATTAGAAACGGATCTGACGGAGCTGATCAACACAGAAAAAGCCGAAGCTGCTTAATTTATAATTGGGCGGCTTTGCTTTGTGTAATATATTTGCAGCATGATGGCAACATTAAGCAACGCAGATATTATAACGAAAACTGCACAATTTGTAAAAACTACTTTAAAAGAAGCCGAGGGCGGCCACGACTGGTGGCACATTGACCGTGTTTGGACCAACGCCAAACACTTAGCCCAAATAGAGACCTGCGACAAAATTGTTGTAGAGCTGGCTGCCTTGCTCCATGACATTGCCGATAGTAAATTTCATAATGGCGATGAAGAGATTGGCCCCGCAACGGCAGGTAAATTCCTTAAAAGCATAAATGTTGACGATGCTGTGATCGAGCATGTGCAGCAAATTATCCGCAATATGTCGTTCAAGGCCAGCTTTGGTAACGTTAGCTTCCACTCGCCAGAGTTAGCTATTGTGCAGGATGCCGACAGGCTGGATGCCATTGGCGCCATTGGCATTGCCCGCGCCTTTACGTACGGCGGCTTTAAAGACAGGGAGATCTATAACCCCACCATCCCGCCAAATTTAAA
This sequence comes from Mucilaginibacter glaciei, assembly GCF_014773245.1. GTDB lineage: Bacteria > Bacteroidota > Bacteroidia > Sphingobacteriales > Sphingobacteriaceae > Mucilaginibacter > Mucilaginibacter glaciei. Next base: position 30,094 of record NZ_JACWMX010000005.1, read on the forward strand.
CATGACCAAAGAGCAGTACAAAAACACCACTGCGCCCACCATTAACCACTTTTACGAAAAGCTGCTGCTGCTCAAGGACAAAATGAATACCGCCACTGGTAAAAAACTGGCCCGGCAACGGCATACTTTTATGGAAAGCTTTCTGGAGCAGTTTTACCAGGAAGTGCAATAAAATACAAACAACCCCCAAGGAAGTGCAATAAAATACAAACAACCCCCAAGCCCCCTACAAATGAATAAATTTTTACTTTCCGTTACTGTCTTTGCAGGCCTTGTCAAGGCAGCTGCCGCGCAAGACACTGTTAAACAACAGCGCTTTAATTTCCACTTTCAACAAACGATTATTACGCAGGCTAAACCAAACTTTAGCGCCAAATATACCGGCGACAACAGTTTACTAACCCCCGGCGAAACACAAAGCTCATTAACCACTACTTTTTTTGGTGGTGCCCGTTTATGGAAGGGCGCTTCAGCCTTTTTTAACCCCGAAATGTCGGGCGGTGCCGGATTAAGCAAAACCCTTGGTATAGCAGGTTTCCCAAACGGCGAAACATTTAGGGTTGGCGGTGCCGAACCTAAGATCTATATCGCCAGGTTGTATTTTACCCAGAATTTTGAATGGGGCAACCAACGGGATACTTTAAGCGATGATGTAAATCAGTTGGCCGGTACCATTAGCAAACGCTATTTAAAATTTACGGTAGGTAAATTTGGCATGGCCGATTTTTTTGACGGCAATGAATTTAGCCACGACCCGCGGTCGCAGTTCATGAACTGGAGTTTAATGGATAACGCCGCCTGGGATTACCCCGCCAACACCCGCGGCTACGTAATGGGTGCCATGGCCGAGTTAGGGCAGCCAACCTGGGCTTTACGCTTTGCCTTCACCATGACCACTACCACCGCCAATGGCGCTATATGGGATGAACGCGTAGGCCGGGCCAATACGCAAACCCTGGAGTATGAAAAACGCTACACCCTCAACGGGCAAAAGGGAACTTTCCGCGTATTAGGTTTCCGTAATAATGGCAAAATGGGCAACTACCGCCAGGCGCTTGCTATTAGCCCCGTTAACCCGGTGGTTGATACCAATTTGGTTTACGGGAAACATAAATTCGGCTTTGGTATCAATGCCGATCAATACCTGTCAAAAAACTTTGGCGTTTTTGCTAAGCTGAGTTATAATGATGGCAAGACCGAAACCTGGGCCTTCACCGAGATTGATCAGTCGTTAAGTTTTGGTGCCGTATTAAAAGGCGGCGAATGGAAGCGTAACGATGATGAACTGGGCCTGGCATTTGTAGCCAACGGCATATCGGCACCGCACCGCGATTACCTGGCGGCAGGCGGTTACGGTTTCATTATTGGCGATGGCAAACTAAACTACGCGCATGAGTTAATTGCCGAGCTGTATTATAAGATCAACGCCTACCAGAAAAAACTTTGGCTCAGTCCGGATTACCAGTTCATTGCCAACCCTGCCTATAATAAAGACCGCGGGCCGGTAAACGTATTCTCGTTAAGGGCGCACGTTGAATTTTAGTTTATCTGCCGGATGATTTAAATGGCGGAGCGTTAAACGGTTAACCGTAAATTACGTCATATTTGTAATATGAAAAGACTTTGCATCGCACTGCTGATACTGACTGCCGGAAACGCAGCGTTCGCGCAGCTAAAAAATAATGTTACCCGCTCAAATATCAGGTTCGAGATCAAGAACCTGGGTATTAAAACCGGCGGCGTGATCGAAAAAATGGAGGCCGAAATTAAATTCGACCCGGCAAATTTGGCTGCAAGCAAGATAGAGGCGGTTGCCGATGCGACTACTATCAATACCGATAATAATATGCGCGACAGGCATATTAAGGATGAGGATTATTTTGATGTAGTCAAATATCCAAAGATCACCATGTCGTCGGTATCGTTCACCCAAAAAGGTGGCAATAACTATGTCGGCAAGTTCAACATCACCATAAAAGATAAAACCAAACTGGTAGACCTGCCCTTTACTTATACTGTTGCAGCCGGTGCAGCGCAATTTAAAGGCAGCTTTAAAATAAACCGCCGCGATTTTGGGGTGGGGGGCGGCACCTTTACGCTATCTAACGAAACCACTATTTTTATCGAGGCCGATACACCACGATAATGCACCCCCGAATGGAGTGATTTCTTACACACTTTATTGATCAGATTCGCTTTTTGAATACGGTCTGTTTGTGTAACCAGCGTCCATTTAAAAATATCATATCATGCTTAAAAAGTCAAGCTTTGATTTCCTAACCGGTCTCGCTGAAAACAATACTAAAGAATGGTTCGATAAACATCGGGATGATTACCAGGCGACACATGATGATTTTACTCTTTTCAATCAAGATCTCATAGATGCAATATCGAAATTTGATAAGGAAATTGCAGAATCAGATCTGCAGGGCAAAGATTGTATCCCACGGCTCAACAGAGACTTAAGGTTTACTAAAGATAAATCGCCATACAAAACTTATTACTATTCTATCATCAATAAAGGTGGCAGAAAAAGCGGTAACGCCGGGTATTTTATAGTATTAAAGCCAGGCGAGTGTTGTATAGGAGCAGGTGAATATCAACCGGAGCCTAAACGTTTAAAAAAGGTGCGCCAGGAAATCGAATATAATTTTGAAGAGTGGCAGAAAATCGCGCAAGACGGTAAACTGCTTAAAGCATTTCCGGATGGGATTATTGCCCAGGAAACATTGCAAAAGGTTCCGAATGGCTTTGATACAGATAGCCCCGCAAAGGAATTTTTGAAGATGAAAGGCTTCTTTGTGCAAAGACACTACCCTGATTCCTTTTTTCGGGTCAGGGATAATTTTAATACCATTATTGAAAGTTTCAAAACCTGCCAGAAAATAAACGAATTTGTTAACTCAATAGAGGATGAGACTGCAAAGTAATGATTTAAAATGCAGCCTGATTGTTGATAGTAAGAGAGGATAAATGAAAGAATTACTTAAAAATAAAAAACTGATTCTGCAGCATATACCTGGAAATGGTTCCTGGACTTATCACATTGTTATTCCCGATTCGAAGGACATTCCCGGGAAATGGGGAGATATTAAGGTATCGGGTACTATTAACGGTTATGCATTCAAGAATATGAACCTGGCCCCGGTTACTGGAAAGGACAAAAGGATGTCTGTAAATGGTGACATCAGAAAAGCGATCAATAAAGTTGGTGGCGACGAAGTAGTGGTTACCATGTACAAAGAATCAGATAACCCGTTAACAAAAGAGAGTGACATCATAGATTGCTTTAGGGATGCTGAAGTCTTGGGAAAATTTAAAGCATTGGAGGAAAAGGAACAGCACGAAATATTGAAAGATATTTTAGCGCTTCGTAGCGAAGAAAGTCAGTCAAAAAAGATTGTGACTCAAATCAAAAAGCTTTCCTGATAATGGAATTGAACAGAAGTCGAATGCCTGATCTCAGATATAGACAATAAATTGGGGAGTCTTTTGCTTTTGCGCTTATCACTATATATAATATAGTAACCATAAATTAACACGTTAATGCCCATACTGTTGGGCATTAATTGTTTATAAACGCTAACTTTATAGCATGAATTTGCGTGTACTGGTTTTCATTAACTCCATTGCGGTAGCCATTAGCCTCTCGGCAGTAAACTATTATTTTCAGCACAAGTGGTATGATATGATGATCACCTTTTTGGTGACGCTGATAAGCAGCTATATTGTTTTTTATTACCTGATAGAGAAATACATCTACTCCAAAATCAAACTGATCTATAAACTGATCCATAACCTGAAACTGGGCCGCGACCTGCGGGATGCCTTGGGCGAACATGTAAGTGCCGACCCTATTCACGATGTGGAGAAGGAAGTAAAGGAGTGGGCCCGTTTAAAGAAAATTGAGGTTGATGACCTAAAAAAGCAGGAAAAATTCCGCAGGGACTTTCTGTCCAATATTTCGCACGAATTTAAGACCCCGCTATTTGCTATACAAGGTTATATTGAAGCCCTGCAGGACGATGAATTTGAAGATAAAGAACTGGCCATACAGTTTTTAGATAAAGCCTCTAAAAATGTTGACCGCTTAAGCTACCTGATCAAAGATCTGGATGAGATATCTAAGCTCGAGTCGGGAGAGATTCCAATCAACTACAGCAAGTTTAAAATAAACGACCTGGTGCGCGAGGTTTTTGAATCGTTAGAACTGAAGGCGGCACAGCACAAAATAACCCAGGTGTTTAAGCAAAAGTATGACGACGGCCTTTATGTAAATGCCGACAAAGAAAAGATCCGCCAGGTGCTGGTTAACCTGATAGATAACTCTTTTAAGTATGGCCGCGAGGGCGGATCAACCGCGGTAAGCATTTTTACCCTGCATGAGCAGGTACTGGTAGAAGTGACCGATGACGGCGTAGGAATTGAAGAAAAGAACCTGCCCCGCCTGTTCGAGCGTTTTTACCGTACCGATACCAGCCGTTCGCGCCAGATAGGCGGATCGGGCCTGGGTTTAGCTATTGTAAAACATATTATCGAGGCGCACCAGCAAACCATTAACGTGCGCAGTACCGAAGGGCTGGGCTCCACATTTGGGTTTACGCTGCAAAAAGCCAAACAGACTTTACCCTTTCCAAACATACCGGTGCTAAAAAGTTAACATTAACTTAACATACAGTACGTACCTTTACCCAAAATTATCTTAGACAATGTCACTGAACAGTATCTTCCAATATTTTGTCCCTAAAGACAAAAAAACTTTCTTCCCTTTATTTGAACAGGCAGCAAGCAATGTTGTAAGCATGGCTACTATTTTGGTAGAGGCGGTTAACTCGATTAACCCGGCCACCCGCGAAGAATTGTTCAGGCAGATTGATAAGTTAGAGAACAAAGGCGACGAGCTTACCCATCAGATTTACCTGGAGTTAGGTAAAAATTTCATCACCCCTTTTGACCGCGAAGACATCCACTCTTTAGCTACTGCTATTGATGATGTTGCTGATTATATACATGGTGCCGCTAACCGCATGCTGCTTTACCGTATAGACGATTTTAACGAGCACATCCGCAAGTTATCTGAATTGATATTACAGGCAGGTACCGACCTGGAAAAAGCAGTAAGGGAATTAAAAGACTTACGCAACGTACGCGCTATTGCCGATTCATGCATCCGCATAAACAGTGTAGAAAACCAAGCCGATTATGTATTTGACCGCGCCGTTGCTGATTTGTTCCTGTATGAAACAGATGCTATCCGCCTGATCAAATACAAAGAGATATTAGCCGCATTAGAAACTGCTACCGATATGTGCGAAGATGCTGCCAACGTAATGGAATCAATTTTAGTTAAAAACGCCTAAGCGCATATACTTATCATTCAATAGATGGTTACCACCTTACTTGTTTTTGTAGTTGCCCTGGCACTTATTTTTGATTACACCAACGGCTTTCACGATGCGGCCAACTCTATAGCCACCATCGTATCTACAAAGGTGTTAACGCCTTTTCAGGCGGTATTAATGGCTGCTGTATTTAACTTCGCCGCTTACTTTTTTATTAAGGATCATAAGGTAGCCAACACGGTTGCCAAAATAGTTCACGAAGAATTTATTACCCTGCACGTGATACTGGCAGGCCTTATCGCTGCTATTACCTGGAATTTAACTACCTGGTGGTTTGGTATCCCATCCAGTTCATCGCACACGTTGATTGGTGGTTTTGCAGGTGCGGGTATCACTAACGCCTTGTTTTTAGGTGCACACGGTTTAGATGCGGTTAACCTGCATTACATCCTTACCATTATAGCCTATATTGTACTGGCGCCTTTTATAGGCTTATTCATCGCCTATTTTATCACCATTATGATTTTGCACGTATGCAAGCGGTCAAAACCGGCCAGCGCCGAGCGTTGGTTTAAACGTTTACAGCTGGTATCGGCTGCGGCATTAAGCTTTGCACACGGTACAAATGACGCGCAAAAGGTAATGGGGATCTTATATGTGGCGCTGGTAGCCTCAAAAATAATTAACAGCGGCGCGGCAATGCCCGAGTGGATCCCGCTGGCATGTTACACGGCAATATCATTAGGTACCATGTCTGGCGGTTGGAAGATCGTGAAAACGATGGGCTCAAAGATCACCAAGATAACCCCGTTGGAGGGTGTAGCGGCAGAAGCTGCAGGTGCCATTACCCTTTTTATTACCGAGCGCTTAGCTATCCCTGTTTCAACAACACACACCATTACCGGTTCAATCATCGGGGTGGGTTTAACAAAAAGGGTATCGGCAGTACGTTGGGGTGTTACCATTAACCTGGTTTGGGCCTGGATAATTACCATCCCAATTTCGGCTTTAATTGCAGGTCTGGTATTTATGCTGGTACGCCACTGGTAATTAACCGTATCTTGGCAACTAAATTGCTACCTTACAGTTATGAAAAAATTCCTACTCTTTATCCCGTTTGTTATTGCCTTATTTTGCGGCTGCGATACATTGAGCCAGGTAGCCAAAACTACCGTTAGCCAAAGCATCAACCCATCATCATTAGAGATTGGCAACGGCCTTAAACAAGCACTGGAATTGGGCACCAATAAAAGTTCGGACCAGTTATCATCCCTCAACGGTTTCTTTGGCAATGCGGCGGTAAAGATCCTTTTCCCGCCCGAAGCGCAAAAGGTTGAACGTACCCTGCGGAGTATTGGGTTAGGCAAACTGGCCGATAATGTCATACTTTCCCTTAACCGCGCTGCAGAAGATGCCGCTGGTAAAGCCAAACCTATCTTTGTAAACGCCATTAAGCAAATGACCCTGCAGGATGTTACCAATATCCTTTTAGGTAACCAGGATGCCGCTACGCAATACTTTAAACGAACTACTACCTTACAATTGTCGGCCAGTTTTAAACCGGTTGTGCAAACGAGTTTGAATAAAGTAGGGGCAACCAAGTATTACGGCGACGCCGCTGCCGCTTATAACAGGGTGCCGTTTGTGAGCAAGGTTAACCCGGATATTTCTGACTATGTAACTCAAAGGGCAATCGACGGCTTATTCGTGGAAATAGCACAGGAAGAGTTAAACATCCGGTCGAATTTAGCGGCACGCACCACACCGTTATTACAAAAGGTATTCTCCTTTTACGATAAGAATAAGAAGTAATTAAAAATCTGATTTTTTAAATAAAAATAGAGATTTTTAGAAGTGCTTAACGTGTTTACAAGATCTCGAAAGTAAACGCGGCGCATAATTTCCGGAGTATAGATATTGAACTAATGGTGGCGTTACTGTGTCAGTGCCCGTTTTTTAAATGGCTAATTATCAAGCATTTAAAAATGTTCACGTGTGTTCATAGCGTGAACGTGAACAAAAACATTGTATCCCTTATCACTTTTTATACTCCACCTTTACCTTTACCACCTCGGGCTTGCTGTTAGTGTTACCATACCAGGCAGGACCGTTAGTAACAAGCCTGAGCGCGTTGGCATCTGTAGCAGGGCCAAGGCTTTTGGTCACCTTTAAATTGGTAAGTTGCCCGTTTGGCTCTATCGTAAACTGAAGTTTTACCGTACCGGTTATACCATCAAGGGGGATGGCGTTCGCTTTCAAATAATTCTTAAAATCTTGCCATCCGCGGGCGGGGTGGGCACCTTGGTTTACCTTTTGCACGTTACCTGACGGTACCACCGCCACTTCGGCCAGCGAACTGTTATTGGGCCGCAAAGCGATATTTAAAGAATCTTTACCGTTTAAATTAACCTGCGCCGATTCATACCCTAAAGAAGATACGGAAACGGTTTTATCTTTTGCGCCGGCTAATGCAAACTTGCCGTTAACATCGGTCAATGTACCTTCGGTAGTGCCCAGCACCCGTATGTTTACGCCGGGTATCGGCAGGCCGTCGTCTTTTGCTATTACCTGGCCCGCTATGATTACCGGCTGCTTGGGCGCATTGTAGTTGGGGCTGGTTTGTACCCCCTTAACCCGGCTGTTTAACGCTAACTGGTACCTTCTTGATGTATCTATGGCTACCGTGGTTTCGGCCAACTGAGTTTCTTTTTTCTTTTGAAGGGCCAGTCCGTTCATTACCATATCGCTCAGGTCGTTGCTGTCTTTAGGTATTACAGCTGCTATTGTTTCCGCGGATGGTTTACCAACCGGTGGTTCAGTCATATTTTCTACAATTCTATCCGGGTCGATAATTCTGTTTTTAGCTATCGCCGAGGGCTTAGGTTTGCGGGCATCAAACACTACTGCGTTAGGTGCCGGCTTTTTCAAGATTGAATCCTTTGCAAGATCGCTTTTAATTGCCGGTGCTAATTCTGTTGGCGCAGTGGCGGTTTTATCAGCCTGTGCAACCAAAGTATTTTGTTGCGGCGCGCTGTATTTATAGAAAAGGCCTGCTACCCCTGCAATAATCAGAACTGACGCAGCTACGCCCCAATACCACATCGGCACTATACGTTGTTCCTTTTTGCTGGCCCGCTTTTGTAACCGGGTTTGCAGTTCTTTCAAACCGGCAACTTCGTTCTTGCCTGCATGCTCAAACCCTTCCAGCGCATCCATCAAAAATGGATCGTCTTGTGCCTCGCGTTCTAAACGGTGCATAGCATCAGCGTCAAGCTCCCCGTTAAGGTACTTCCGTATTTGCGATATGTTTGGCAGTTTATTGCTCACTGTTTTTTTCCAGGCAAATTTTAAGGTTGCGCTTGCCGTTTTGTATATAGCTTTTCACTTCGTTTAAGGTAAAACCGGTTAACGCTACAATATCTTTATAACACTTTTGTTCCAGGTAAAATAAACTAACGCTCTGTTGTTGTGCGGCTGTTAATTTACCGATACATTTTTCCAGCGCTTGCATCGCTTCTTCCCGGTTATCGTTATCAGGATGCAAAACGGGTGTAAATTCCATAAAATCATCTAAAGTAACAGTTTCCATTTTCTTACCGGCCCTTAACTGCATCAAACAATAGTTACGGCTAAGCACGTATAGCCACGGCCTGAATTCTTTGATCTCGTGCTGCTTAACTTTTGTAATGAGTTCTTCGAAGATACCCATTACTGCATCTTTAGCCGCCTCATCATCCTGCAGGTATTTAAGGCAAACCCCATATACCAGTGACATGTACCGCTCGTACAGTTTCCCTAAAACGGCCAAGTCGCCATCTGTGCGATAATTGCTTACCAGCACATCATCTGCAAGGTCTTCGGGTTTAACGGGTCGGGTAAAAAATTTCATTCAGCGCGTGCCGCAAAATATATTTTTTAAGCGGCTTACAGAAATATATATGCATTAAGGTTACTGCGGCCCTACAACCGAAAACGCAACATCAAAGGTATTACGTATCGCGTGGTCGCCAAGATTGGCAAAAAAGCTGCTTGAGTTATAAACAACCCCGTACTTTGTCCTGTCGATAATTATTTTACCGCTGATAGTAATTCGCCCGTTCGCTGTTTGAATATCAACCGGGCAGATCAAGGGCTGTGTGTTATCCTTAATAGTGAGTTGCCCGTACGCCTGTCCGTTAACCACCCGGGTAATCCTGATAGTACTTAAAGTATATTTTTCTACGTCAAAAAAATCGGGACCTTTGAGGTGCCCTAACAAATCATTATTGCTCTGTTGCATAGTTTTCATATCTATCAGGAGCAAAGCGCTGTTTACTAAGCCGTTCTTTAAAATGATCTGGCCTTCTTTAAAGTTAAGTGTGCCGGCGGGAGCATAGCTACCAATTTCGGCATGGCCTGTCCAGTTTACAACGCTGTTCTTAATGTCGATAGTTAATTTCTGCTGGGCAAATGCCAGCGATGCGGTTAAGCAAATTATGCTTAATAAGATGATCTTTAATTTCATGATGGTAGTGTTTATTTGGTGTTAATTACTTTAGTTTCGGTCTCTATCAGGGCAATGCCTTTATATAGCTTGCCATTTTTATCTTTAGCAATAATGTACCATAACGCATCGCCTGCGTACAGTTGCTTTCCAAAGCGCCAGTTTTTTAAATAGGTGTATGTTCTACCTTTTTTAAGAATAGCGTTGGGGCAATTAAATGCCTTGGCAAATTCATCGGGCGAATAGCTCATATTATTGTGCCATCCACTTTCATCGTACCAGATAAAGCTGCCGCAAACAACAACGGTAAGATCTTCCTTCTGTGCCATTGCAAAAGTGCTGTGCTTCCAATAATAAGTGTCGTTCACCAGTTCGGGATAGCAGGGGTTAGGATCGTGCCACATGGTTATGCCCACCGGCAACTCGCGGAGTTTATCGGGCAGTACACGGCTTTTGTTTGTCCAGTCGGTTTGTGCCATTAACATGGCCGGCAGCGTAAAAAGGGTGAGCAGGATTAAAATATTCTTTTTCATGACTAAATTATTTGTTTAGCCAAAAGTGCCGTTAAACGTGCAGCGCATCGCCCCAAAACAGGAATTGGGACGTATCAAACCTGAATTGGTACTACTTTTTTAAATAATCTGACGGTGATTGCCCGGTAAACTCCTTAAAAATTCGGTTAAAGGATGTTTTTGAATTAAATCCCGACTCATAAGCAATACCCAGTAAGGTAAGTTTTGCGGCATCATTTGCGGCCAGCCTGCGTTTTACTTCGTTAACACGATAAGTGTTTATATAGGTATTAAAGGGTTTGCCGAAACCGGCATTTACATTAGCCGAAATAGTTTTGGCCGGCAACGCTAAGTGTTTGGCTACATCGGTAAGGGTAAGCTCGGGGTTAAGGTAAAGCTTATTTTTCGCCAGGGCATCCTCAATAAGCTGGATCACCGTTGCATCGGCAACAAAGGAGGAAGCTTTTTCTTCGGAGGGACTAACTTGCGGTACGAAGGAGAGATCAAGATTTGATTGCAGATAACCCAGGATGCCAATACAGATCACCACGATGCAAAGCAGATTGCCCGAGAAGTCGTATTTATAATAAATGCCCGAAAAATCGCGCAGGTAGGCTTCAAACAACCATGCGATACATACCATAAACAATATTACCAATGATGCATTTAACCAGTTAAGCATCTTGCGGGTGATGTTTGAATAATTTTGCTTTAACCATTGCCGGTAATTTTTAAGGTATCCTATCGATAGGATAAGGTAGATGATCATTGATAACCATGTACCATCATACTCTATCCGGTAGGTGTAGGGCTGATGTATATTAAACCAGATATAATACTTGGTTTGATAACTGGTGAATATAACCGACCAGTAAAAAACGGCCTGTAAAAATACAGGGATAAAATGCAGCAGATACCTGTATTTAAAGCTAAACGATGCATTGGTTATGGCCTGCACATAAAAGTAGAGCAAGGGCCCAAACGCGAAAGAGTAATAGATGGGTAAGAAATAAAGATCGGACCGCTGACCATAGATACCCGACGCGCGAAAAAAAGCATCGACAATCCAGCCGGTTATAGCAAGCATGAGCAGTGCCAGTAACCGGTTAGCGGTTTTGTTTTTAGCCGACGAAAGCAGCAACGCTGCCGAAAACAAACCGATAATTATGGCGACTAAAAAAAGGATAACATTGATGCCGAAATCTATCTTCATTCAGCATTAAATATAATTAATTAGCATTTACACATTGCTAAATGCCTGCAGATATTTATCGATATAAGCTTGTTTAGATTTATTTTTATACTGCATAATAAAACGGGGGTGCTCCAGGGCGACTATCTTATTGAAAAAACCATGCTCGTCATTTAGTTTTTTAATGAACTTTTCATTCTGCCCCGTGCCGAAGCAGAAACAAGTATCGGTATAGCAGCCTATGGAAATTTGCTTTTTGATATTGGAAATGATAAAAGGCGTAACAGTATTACAGAGTTCCTTGCTATCATAGTAATTGTAGTTCTTCTCCTTGCCAGATTTATCTACGGTTGTAAAACCCAGCGGACAAAGGGAGTTGATGTAGATATCCCTGTAAAATGCCTCGGGGCCTCCGTAAGTGTTGATCACTTCATACACATATACAGACGAAGGTTCATGGGTAAGCTTTCCGTTATAGGGAATGTGGCATTCTGCTATTAGCCGTTTAGGGTCGGTAAAGGGGATGCCGGTTAAGCCGCCGCCAAACCTGCCGGGGTTGATCCCCAGTATCAGGTGCCGTTTGTTATTGTCGTTATAATACTTGCGGTAGAATTGTGATGAGATTGCCAGGGCCTGCTCTTCTTCCCTAAAAGGGTTCATGATCCGGATACCTGCGGGTAGCGGCGGACCGGTATACTCCAGCTGCTGGTTAAATTCAATTACTTTATCGGCAAAGCTCATCGGTTGTTTGCTTATAATAATAGCGATGATTTTGGGTCATCGCTATCAATTCAATTTATAAATAAGATTTTTTTATTGCGTCTTTGCCCAGGCATCCATTTTGGTTTCAAAAACGCTGAGCGGCATCGCACCATCTTTCAGCACCTGATTATGAAACTCGGCCAGGTTAAACTTGCTGCCTAATTGTTTTTCATAACGGCTGCGCAGCTCGCGGATCTTTAACGCACCCGTTTTATAACCCAATGCCTGTGCGGGGATGCCCATGTAACGTTCAATTTCTGCAGTTGCACCCTGTTCGCTGATGGCCTCATTATCCATCATATATTTAATGGCCTGCTCACGTGTCATGCCTTTGGTATGGATAGCCACATCCACCACTAATCTAACGGCGCGGTGCATTTCGTCGCCCAACGCGCCCATGTGCTGATATGGGTCGGTATATAAACCTAATTCCTTCCCTAACGATTCGCAGTATAAAGCCCAGCCTTCTACATAGGCGTTTTCAAAGATCAGGAACCTGCGGAACTTAGGCAGCGTGTTATTCTCCTGCGTTAACGAGATCTGGTAATGGTGACCTGGGATAGCCTCATGCAGAAACAACGATTCCATGCCCGAAGTGGTATTGAATTTAGTTGCATCCAGTATCGGGACATAAAATATGCCCGGGCGTGTACCATCTGCCGAACCCTGGTTATACTCTGCACTGGCCGATGCTGCACGGAAAGCCTCGGTTTGTTTGATCATGAACGGTGTTTTTGGCACATGATTAAACATCTTTTTCAAATTCGGCTCCATGCGTTTGTGGATATCTTCAAATGCGCCCAGCACCTCGGCAGGGGTTTTATAGGGCATGAATTTAGGATCAGTTTTCATGTACTCAAAAAAAGCAGCCCTGTCGCCTTTAAAGCCAACCACATTTTTAATGCTGTCCATTTGCTTAACAATCCGGGCAACTTCGCTTAACCCGGTTTGATAGATCTGTTCCGGTGTGCGGGTGGTAGATGTTTGTTGTTTTACCAGGTAGGCGTATTTGGCAGCGCCATCGGTAACGGACGACAGCCCCGAAGTGCTCCGCGATTTTGGTAAGTATGTATTCTGCAGGTAACCGGCCAGTTTTTGGTAGGCAGGCACCGCCGAATTGATAATGGTGTTTTTATAGGCATCGGTTAACGATTTTTTGTCGGCGTCAGAAAAACTTGCCGGGATGTTTTTGATAGGGTCGTAAAAGATGCTTTTAGTTGCATCATTAACCACGAAACTTTGCATCTGCGGGATCATTTTTAAAACAAGGGCTTTGGGTAATACCACGCCTGTTTTAATCCCTTTGTCGAAATTAGCGATAGCGGTATCGGCCCATGGCGTAAACGAGGTTAAACGCTTTAGCCAATCGTTATAATCCTTAACCGTTTTAAAGGGCTGCGCGTTTGAGCCGGAGCCCAGCTGCCCTATGGTGATAGGCAAGGCGAACATTTGATTAAATGGCAAATACTCCAGGTGGTGCTGAAATCCGTCCAGGTTGGTTTGTGCTTCGTACACAAAAATATCGTACGATAGCTTGTCGTTATCATCCAGGTCTTCGCGCTTAAAGGCTTTCACGCTATCCAGGTAGGCCGCGTAAAAATCATGCGCTTTTTTCAAATATTCAACAGAGCCTGTATTCGGCAGTAAGTCATTATAGCGGGCATCACCGATAGAAGTGGCCGTTAAGGGGTCAAGCTTTAAGTAGCCTTCGTAATAGTTATCAAACAGTTTTGCCAGCTTTTGATTTCCATGAGTAGTGGTGTCGCCGGTTGTACTGCCGCTGTCTGTTGCTTTTTGTTTACAGGATGCTAAAGCAGCAGCCACGCAAACAACAATGAATATTTTTTTCATTTAATGATTGGGGTTTTTGATGCTTTAAAGCTAAAGATTTTTCGCTCAAAAGTGAAGCTGCCTCTACAGGTCTTATTTCGCCGGGTCTTGCCTGAAAGTGCGGCTCAGTATATCGTAAAGTTCGGGGTGTTTGGTTTGGAACTGATCCGGCTTTTCAAAAAAGTATTCAGATACCACCGCGAAAAATTCGGCCTCGTTTGTGGTAGCATAAGGGTCAATGTCCGAATGCCCTTTTTCTATCTTATGGATTTCCTGGTGCATCATGCTTAACCAGGGTTTGGTGTATTCATGCGGTAAAAAATTCTCGGGGACGCCATCTGTAGCGCCATCGGTTTTATCCAGCAAATGCACAAATTCATGGATGCCGGTATTTTCTTTGCCCGATTTTTTGGAGAAACCTTTTTGCAAAGCGTTGCGCGATAAGATCATTTGCCCGTTCATGTAGCCGTTGCCTACCATGCCCATAATATTGCGCCCTTCGCCCTCGTTGCCTTCAAACTGAAATTCTTTATCAAAGGTGTCGGGGTATAATAATACGTTGGTCACGTTGCGGTAGGTCCAGTCTTTAAACCCAAAAATGGGAATCACTGCGCTGGATGCTACCATAATGCGGTCGGTATCATCAAGCTCCAGGCCCACGCCTTCGATATGTACGTCAGTTAAGAACGTTTGAATGCGTTGCTCAAAGTCTGCCCGGTTAGCATCATCAAGGTTATTGTAAAATTCAATATGTTGGGTAAGCAGTTGTTTAAGCGCGGGCATAGGCGTCTGCGCAACAGGTTTGCTTTTTTTATTGAAGATGATGAAAGCTATAATAGCAATGGCAACAATGGCGATAATAAGCATAATGCAGTAATGAACAGGAGAGGAGATAAATTGTGTGGTTTGCAACAATTATATCGATAGCTGTTTGGGGTAGGTATCCTGCAATAAATATACCCGCCGTTAAAATTAACCGTCAAATTTATACCAGACAAAAAACCGGCATTTGCCGGCTTCAAGCTATTTTAAATCATACTGCACAACTACGGTTGGCAGCAAAGTTGCAGAGTTAAGCGGGATCTGGTCCTTGGATACGATGGGTTTGCGGGTGCGGTAAAAGGCATAAGCGGCCTTTTGTACTTCAGCTACACCGGTTTTTGGTTTATTAAACCCGATAGAGAAGGGGATAATAAAATCATGGAATTTCTCCTTGTTGGGGATGATCCACCTTTTACCCGATTTTTTTAACGCATCGATAACCGGCAGGGTGATCAGGAATTCATCAGCGTAATAAATTACAATTTTGGATACGTTACCGTTGATGTCGGACGTAAATTTAAGGATGGCCATCCCGGTGGCTTTTTTCTTCACAATTTCGGGACTAACCACTACGCTATCCATAAAAAATTTAGTCATGACAGCACCGCCTCCCTGAAACGGAAAAGCGATGTCTTCCTGTGCTTTACTGTAAAGCGCCGATGTTAACAGCAGGGCAATGATGATCAGTTTTTTCATTATTCTGTTGGTTTTGGTTCGCGTTTGGTACCCTCATATAATTCGTACTCAAACAAGCGGCAATCCAGCTTGCCATTATAAAACTCAATACGGCGGCTTGGGCGCAGGCCAATTTTTTTAGCCAGATCTGCATTACCGGTAAATACATAGCCACGGTAACCCAGGCATTGTTTCTTTAAAAAATCGCCAATGCGGGCGTAGGTTATTTCTAACTTGGTATGCACACCTAAACGTTCGCCATACTCCGGGTTAAACATGATCACACCCGGCTCGGCAGGTACTTCGGTATCTGCAAAATCACAAACAGCAAATTCTATCAAATGTTCTACCCCCGCGGTATTTGCGTTCTTGCGGGCAATATCGATGGCATCGTCAGATATATCGGTAGCAATGATTTTAAAGTTGATCGCTTTTTTTGATTTGTCCTTGAGTTTACGCCGCTCCACAAAAAACACCTGCTCATCGTAACCCATTAGGTGCATAAAGCCATAGTTCATCCGGAACAAGCCCGGATGCTTATCGGTAGCCAGTAAGGCGGCCTCGATAGCAAGCGTACCTGAACCGCACATGGGGTTAATAAATGTACTGTTACGATCCCATTGCGTTGCCATAATGGTTGATGTAGCAAGGGCCTCCAACATAGGTGCCTTGCCCGGTATTTTACGGTAGCTGTGTTTAGCCAGCGTTTCGCCTGAAGTATCCAGGTATATATCGGCTTTATCATCCTGCCAGTACAGGTTGATGACGGTTTTGTTGGCATCTGCACCAGAGTTTGGCCTGATGCCCTTTTGCGCCTTTATCCTGTCGACAATGGCATCCTTTACCTTAACGTTGGCAAACAGCGGTGTCAGGATATGCTCGTTATTCACGTTTGAAGTTACCGAAAAGTAGCCGCTAAAATCTATCAGCGTTTCCCACTCAATCTTCACCAGCTCTTCGTAAAGCTCGTTAGGGTTCTCGGCGGTAAAGCTTTTCAATAAATAAAGCACCTGGCTTGCGCAGCGCAGGTTAAGGTTAAGGGCAATGGTATCTGTAACGGTACCCATCAGCTCGATGCCTGTTTGGAAAACGCGTGTAGGCTTATAGCCCAGCGCTTCAACTTCCTGCTGCAGGTAAGGCGAAAGCCTTTTGTTACAGGTAATAACGATTTTACTCTCGGTGTGGAAAACTTGCATAATATTTCTGCGAATTTATGAATTAAATGCTCCCGTTTTAATTTGATACTATTAACTTTACATTTTAAATATTCTGATTATGGAAGTTAAAGGTAAAGTATACGAAGTATCGGCAACCCAACAGGTTACCGAGTCATTAAAAAAGAGAGAATTAATACTGGAATATATTGAGAACCCTCAATACCCGGAGTATTTAAAGTTTGAGGCTATACAAGACCGTTGCGCATTGCTTGACAATGTTAAGATTGGTGATGATGTAGAGGTTTTCTTTAATTTAAAAGGCCGCCCGTGGACAGATAAAGCCGGTAAAAAATCTTATTTCAACTCCCTGCAATTATGGAAAGTGAATAGCTTAGGCAGCGCCGGTGCAGCCGCAACACCAGAATATGCAGCCCCTGCAGATATCAGCACATCTGCTGATGACGATGATCTGCCGTTCTAATTAATCGCAATTCCCCGTTTGCCTGGTCAAACGGTTGAAATATTAAAGGCCTTTCGAGATGATCGAAAGGCCTTTGTTGTGGATGAAATATTTTTAAAAACGGGCAGGCCAGCTACAGATTACCTCCCACAGATCATTAATTTTCTTTTACTATCCGCTTGGTTACTGATTTTGCGCCCTGCTTAACAGTTAACATATAAACACCATTTAAGGGTATGTTTACTTTTTTGCTAAAACTGCCGGCTAATACCTTACCTGCCAGTAAGGTGGTGCCCTGGTTGTCCGTAAGCTTAACATCGGCGGTTGCCTTTGCGGGCAGGTTAAAACTCAAAAGTGTTTTACCTGTGCTAAATTCGGGACTCAGGCTCAGGTCACTTAATATCAAACGGCCTTTTTCAGCTTCGGCCATCGGTCTGCCCCGTTCAGGCAATGCATCGGTAACCATAAAGCTGATGTGGGTACTAATGCCATCTTTATCGGTATTCTCAAAATCAAAGTTTTGTACATTACTGCCGCTCATTCTTAAGCGCATGGGTCTGTTACCCGGTCCGTTGTCTCTGTACGCGCGGTCTAACTCAATGCGCATCGGTCGGTCTTCCATTGTCTTGAACTGGCCCGGGCCGCCTCTTCTTTCTCTATTGGCATTTCCATCAGCGGGGCTTAACCGGCGTAACCTCACCCTTGGCTGGTTAGGCTCAAGTGCATCATTATTGGTATAAAAATCGGTTTTATAAGGGCTTGAGGCTGGGTCTTCATTTCCGTTCATTTTGGGTAGCTGGTCGGTGTTGCTACTTTCCCTCAACAGGTTGTTGCCACGCAGATCTTTTCTACGGCGTACAATGATGTCTGCCTGGCCGTCTTTGCCATTTTGCCTGAAATTGATGGTGCTCATTTTGCCAATTTCCTGCATGGCATCGGCACGTTCCTGAGCATTTAGTTTTTTAATGTCCCTGCCGTTAATGGTGGTATCGCCGTTAATGATCTTGATTTCGATATCTTTTTGGGTTTGGGCCATTACCAACGGCGGCAGGCAAAGTATAGCAAACAGGCTTAACGAAAATATAGCTTCGAAGCCCGGTTTTGAAGTTAGCTTTTTCATTTTTATGACGATTTAAGATTATTATAACAAAATTAACAAACAGTTATTGTTCAAGTGTTTAAATGTAGCGTTTCAAATTGTTAAAAATTGTTAAAAGCAAGTGTAATCAGCTTAATTAAAATAATTTTGTGATTGCATGAAAAAACGGAGCATTGTTATTTTAATAGGGTTGATGGGTATTGCGCTTTTGGGCGTAGTAGTTATGCAACTGTATTTTTTGCGCCAGAGTTATTTAATGCAGTCAGATCTGTTCAGCAACACTGTTAATGAAGCCCTGAATAATGTAGTTACCAAAGTAGCCAAGCAGGATGCTAATAACTATTTGAACGCCCGGCTGCGAAAGGTTAATATGCCCGGCACCACCCTTGCCGAAAGAAAGACCCGCATCAGCATTAATGGCAGTATTACCGAGGTTAGTACTTCTGTAAAGCGGAAAAAGCGACAAACCAAACGCGAACTTAAACTGGCCATGTTGCGTGATAGCCTGAAACGGATGATCATGCATAAAAAACTGGATGATGAGCAAGCTGCTCTGGCAAAAAAGGGATCACTCAATCTGCGTATCCGTGTAGAGGAATTTACAGATGAGTTTGGTGATGTACATGGCCGCTTTATCCCTGAGATTGTGCGGGCCGCACCGTTGCCAGTTAAAAGAAAGTTAACCAAGTTTGATACTATCCGCTATACCTACATCGACCCGCAATTTGGTAAGCAAGTCATATCCGAGATCAATATCAACCCCGAGTGGCAACGTCGCCAGATAAAATTACAAAAGGAACGGCAGCTAAAGCAGATACAGAAAATGCTGGAGGTGGATTCTTTACAAAATGCACCGCAGGATAAAAAGAAATCGCTGGTGTTTGAAAACCTGGCCATTGAATATGGCAAAACAAACGAGCCGCTAAAAAACAGGTTGAACAGTTTCTGGATCGATTCCCTATTACGGTTCGAACTGCATAACCGCGGTATCTTTTTGCCGTTCAGCTATGAAGTATCTACCGCGAACAGCGATTCGCTCATCTTTTCAAGCGCAATGGATGTTGATGGCCGTAAGCCCCAGTTTATTGCCGCCAATACTTATCAAAAGGCAATTTTTAATAATGAACTGATCAATGACCCCGGGATGATCAAAATCTCGTTCCCGCAAAAAAGCTCATTTATATTGGGTAATATGACGGCTACTATCGGCACAACCGGCGGCTTGCTCTTTGTGCTGATATTTTGCTTTGGGTTCACTATTTTCTCTATTCTTAAACAGAAAAAAGTTTCTGAAATGAAGATAGATTTCATTAACAACATGACCCACGAATTTAAAACCCCGGTATCAACCATTATGATAGCCAGCGAAGCTTTAAAGGATGAGGAGATTGCCCGCGATAAGACGCGGGTTGCGCGGCTGGCGAATGTTATTTATGAAGAGAACGTACGCCTGGGCAGCCATATAGAACGTGTGCTTAACATCGCGCGGATAGAGAAGAACGACTTTAAGCTGGATCAGAAACCGGTTGATGTAAATGAAATGATAACCATTGTGTTGGATAGCATGGCCCTTAAGCTGCATAAGGTTGATGCCGTTACCACTTTAAATTTAGATGCCGATAGCCCCGTAATAATTGCCGACGAGCTCCATTTTAGCAACGTATTATATAACCTGATAGATAACGCCATCAAATACAGCAGCGAATCGGCGGATATAGCCATTAGCACAATAAACAAAAATGGCCACGTTTGTATTAAAGTTGCCGATAAAGGCATTGGCATGAACCGCGACCAGCAAGCTAAGATATTTGAGCAGTTTTACCGTATACCCACCGGCAATCTGCACGACGTTAAGGGTTTTGGCTTGGGCTTAAGCTATGTTAATACGATAGTGAAGCGTATGGATGGAACCATCAGTGTACGATCTGAGAAAGATAACGGATCAGAATTTGAATTGAAGTTCCCGGTTGCGTAAAATAGGAAGTCCGCAAGACTTAATAAGTAGGGAAGTACGTAAGTCGAATAGTTATCACGTTAAATATAGTTTTTCAAACCTTTCGGTATTCCGGTATTCCGGCTTCCGCACTAAACAACCACCTGTCATGAAAAAAATACTACTTGTTGAAGACGACCCCAACCTTGGTTTGCTGTTGCAAGACTACCTGCAGTTAAAGGGTAAATTTGATGTAGTATTATGTAAAGATGGTGAAGAGGGCTTGCGTGCCTTTACCAAACAGACTTATGATTTGCTGATATTGGATGTAATGATGCCCAAAAAAGATGGGTTTACATTAGGAAAGGAGATTAGGAAGATAAACCCGCGCGTGCCCATCATTTTTGCGACGGCAAAGGCCATGATCGAAGATAAAACGCAGGCCTTTAATCTCGGCGGCGACGATTATATTACCAAACCCTTTAGGATAGAGGAGTTGCTGCTACGGATAAATGCCTTGCTAAAACGGACGGAAAGCCCGGCCGGGAAGCAAATTGACGATAGTCCCTCGCAATTTAAATTAGGCAAATACAATTTTGATTATACTTCGCAAACGATCATTCATGATGGGCTGATACAAAAGTTATCCACCAAGGAGGCCGAACTTTTACGCCTGCTTTGCCTTAAAAAGAACGAGGTACTTACCCGCGAAGAAGCCCTGCTTAATATATGGCATGACGACAATTATTTTAACGGACGCAGTATGGATGTGTTTTTAAGCAAGATCCGTAAGTATCTGAAAGACGATCCATTGGTCGAGATCATTAACGTGCATGGCCGCGGATATAAACTCCTAATTAATTAATCGGCTTTAGGGGTGCCGGAAATATCTTCGCCAAAGTGAATAATATTGCCAGCATTATCCAGAATACTGAATTGGCGCATACCCACTCCACATCTTTTAGTTTACCGTTGGGGTTAACGACCCCTTGTGCTTTTAATTCTTCATAAAGCTCCTCAACCCCGGTTACGTTTATAAACAGCCGGTTGCTTTGGGTATTTCGGGTTCTTTCGTAGGCTAGTGATGGACAGCTACCCCTTCACGGCTGAATATCAGATACCCGTCCCAACTGGAATGAAAGGTAAACCTCAGTTTTTCGGTATAGAACTTAACGGCCTCTTTTTCATTTAAAGAGGAAAGCATGGTATGGCTGTTTGTGCCAAAAAGGCAAAAAATGATGTGCTAAAATGGTACAATATGAATTATTTGAACATCAGCTATGTGAATATTTTGTGATAATGTTCACAAAAATATTCAATTACTTTAGCGGCATGGGCATAAAAGCTTTAAAATAAAATTGGTAAAAAAACTATTGTATTTGTCTAAAAATCAAGGAGGTTAACTTATCCGTTAAAAAATTAACGTTCCGTTTACTTAAAATAATGGCCTTAATGGCATCGGTGGCATATCAATTGATAAACGATGTGAAAAACATCATTATGAAAAAATTTACTTTACTTTTCGTTTTAGCAGTAGCATTTGCTGCATCTGCGTCTGCACAGATCCAACAAGGCAATGTACTTGTAGGCGGTAACTTTACTAATCTTAACTTAGGCCTTAACGACCCAAAGGTATTCAGCCTGGATATTACGCCTAAGGCAGCATGGTTCGTACAAGACAACATTGCACTGGGTGGTTATGTAAACCTGGGTATCCAAACAGCTAAAAATTCTAACACTACTACAAGCTACGGCGTAGGTGGGTTAGGCCGTTACTATACCGGTAAAGATGTTGAGGTTTTACGCCACGGCCGTTTCTTTGCCGAGGGTACTTTAGGTATTGGTGGTGTTAACGTGAGCAATGGCGGCGGTAATACCAATGGCTTAAACTTTAGCGCAGGCCCTGGTTTCGCTTACTTTGTTACACCTAACATCGGGTTAGAAACTTTGTTAAAATACAATGGCTTGGGTGGTTTTGGTAGCCAGGGTTACCAAAGTAACTTGAATTTATCTTTTGGTTTCCAGATCTATCTGCCAGGTAAAGGTACCGCCAGAAAAGTGATGAACGACGTTAGATAATTAACAATTAACAAAAATTCCGAACGGTATCAGCAATCGCTGATGCCGTTTTTTATTGACCGGCATTTTGGCGATTAAGGAAAACTATGTTAAATTTTCGAGGTCGTCTAAATCTTTAGACCGGGCTGATTTTTTCTTAGCAACGATCAAGTCATTTAAATGGATGGTTCTTATATTTAGGCCGTCGTCGTTAAAGTATATAGCTTGTTTAAAGCAACTGTCAAATTCAAGCCCTAAAACTTCCACCATTATATCTATGGCAGAAGGGGGCCTTCCAAAGGTAAACACGTCGCTATTATTATCAAACAGGAATTTTTCTTCAGTCATGTCGAACACAGGCATCCCAAAATGGAGAAAAGCGAGCTTGATTTTTTTGTAATTTTCAAGCGTCCTGTCTACCCAGATATCCATATCGCCTGTAGTCCTGGAGTATCCGTGCAGTATAACAGAAAAACCGCCTACTAAAATATACCTTACTTCGTTTGTATTTAACGCTTCAATAAAATCTTGAAAATCTTCTTTGAAAATATTACCCATTGTTTCGGCGTCTGATACTAAAGGCGGTTTTATCCATCCTTGGCGGTTCATTCTCAGGGTAATTGAACGCTATGCTGTTTAAATAGTTCGCTATTTTTAACCTTTCCTGCCATGTCAGGCTTTTATAGTAGGCAGCATGGTTGGAAGCTTCTTTAGCCGTTTGTGCTTTAAACGCAGTCCTGTCTAAACGGAAATTACTCATAATTCAAATATACCTCAAAATCTAAACTACGTGTAACAGATTTGTTAAATCGTTGGCGAAGTAATCATGGTTATTTTAAATAAGTTTGTTACTGATTAACTAACTGACTGAAAATGAAATTAAAACTACTTTACACTTGTTTGGCAATTACAGGTATAACAGCTTCGGCATTAGCCCAGGAAACTGTAGACCAGGCCGCTGTTCAAAAAATTCGCGAAGAAGGTTTAAATCACTCTAAAGTGATGGAAACCGCCTTTTACCTTACAGACGTCGCAGGCCCGCGTTTAGCAGGCTCGCCGGGTTTAAAACGCGCGCAGGACTGGGCCGTTAAAACACTGGCAGGCTGGGGTATGGTCAATTCCAAATTAGAGCCTTGGGGTAAATTTGGTAAAGGCTGGGAAGTTCAAAAGAATTATGCAGCTATTACCGTGCCTTACTACCACGCCATAATCGCTATTCCGAAAGCGTGGACTCCCGGCACTAACGGCCCTATAAAAGGTGATGTAATATTGGTAAAGGCCGATACCACTACCGACCTGGATAAGTACAAAGGCAAGCTGGCAGGTAAGATCATCATATTTGATACACAGCAAACCAAATTAGCCCAAGGCACCAAGGCTGATCTATCCCGCTATACAGATGAGGAATTGGATAAAATGGCTGCAGCCACCATGGCTCCGGCTGGTGGCCCACGCCGCGCGTTTGATCCTAACAGCCCGCAAATGGCAGCACGCCGTAAAGCTTTGGTGATGCGTACTGTTTTAAATAAATTTTTACTGGACGAGAAGGTTGGGCTGATATTGGCGCAAGGCCGCGGTACTGATGGTACCACCTTTACTACAAACGGTGCATCATATGCCGATACTGCTAAAACCGTTGCACCTGAATTAGAAACCAGCGGCGAAGATTACCTGCGTGTTTTACGTTTGGTAAAGGCAGGCCAAAAGGTAACCATGGAGGCTGACATCAAAACAGAATTTTTCACCAATGACTTGCAAGGCTACAATGTGGTTGCCGAAATACCGGGTACCGACAAGAAATTGAAAGACCAGGTAATTATGATTGGCGGCCATTTAGATTCATGGCATGGTGCAACCGGCGCTACTGATAACGCTGCCGGTAGCGCGGTAATGATGGAGGCAATGCGCATCCTTAAAACTATCGGCTACAAACCAAAGCGTACTATCCGTATTGCTTTATGGAGCAGCGAGGAGCAGGGCTTGTTTGGTTCACGAGGTTACGTGGCATCGCACTTTGGCGACCCGCGTACCATGGTGCTTAAACCCGAGCAGGCTAAATTGGATGCCTACTATAACCTGGATAACGGTACCGGTAAAATTCGCGGTATTTATTTGCAGGGCGATAGCGCGGCCGGGCCGATATTTAAGGCATGGTTAGCACCTTTTAAAGATCTGGGTGCAACTACGGTAACCGTAAGCAATACCGGGGGTACAGACCACCAGAGCTTTGATGCAGTAGGTTTACCGGGTTTCCAGTTCATACAGGATGGTATGGACTATAACACCCGTACCCACCACAGCAACCAGGATACCTATGATCGTTTAAGCGAAGATGATTTGAAACAGGCGGCTACTATCGTAGCCTCTTTCGTTTACAATACCTCAGAGCGGATGGACATGATCCCGCGTAAAGCATTGCCAACGCCTCCACCCGCAGCACCGGGCAGGTAATTTCCCTATAGACAATATGAATTAACAAAGGCGATGAGTTTTAAACTTATCGCCTTTGTTGTTAATTTGTTCACGTGAACACTATGAACACCGTGAACAAACTTTAAACTGTTGATAATAAGCGACTTCAAAAAATGGCTACTGACACGGTAGTGCCACCATTTTGCACTCGCTCCGCCGAAGCCGAGTGAGCTGTATTATAGGGCTTCCGGCCACAGCTATAACCAGATTCACCGGCCGGAGGCCGGAGAATAGTCGTCACTCGGCTGCAGCCAAGCGACAGCGGAGGTTTTCGCTTATAAGAAGGATACTGAAATAATTCAGCATGACCCGGTTAAACAAAAAATCTTCTTTAAAAATTAAAGAGGATTTACTGTTTTTAAATGTTCTTTACGATGCTATAATATGCTTATTACATTTAATAGCCAGACTGCGCACCGTGCCGGCAATGCCTGCGGCATCATAACCGCATTCGGCCCAAAGTTCGGGTTGTTCGCCGTGTTCAATAATATGATCGGGGATACCCAGGCGGGTAACATTTGCCTGGTATTTGTTATCGGCCATAAATTCTAATACCGCTGTACCCATGCCGCCTTCCAAACACCCATCTTCAACCGTAATTACATAGGCATATTTTTGAAAAACTTCGTGCAACAGGTCTGCATCCAAAGGTTTTACAAAACGGAGGTCGTAATGGGCGGGGTAAAAGCCGTCGTTATTCAGATCGGCAATGGCTGTTGTAGCTTCGTTGCCTATTGTGCCTATAGTTAATATGGCTACTTCCTCGCCATCACAAATTTTGCGACCCTTACCAACAGGGATCGCTTTCATCGGGCGGCGCCAGTCAACCATCACCCCATTGCCGCGCGGGTAGCGGATCACAAACGGCCCCATATCATCCTGCTGGGCAGTGTACATCAGGTTGCGCAGTTCTTCTTCATTCATCGGTGCGGATACCGTCATGTTAGGGATACAGCGCATGTAGGCCAGGTCATAAGCACCGTGGTGTGTTGGCCCGTCGGCACCGGCAATACCGGCACGGTCCAAACAAAATACCACGTTAAGGTTCTGTATGGCTACATCATGTATCACCTGGTCATAGGCCCGTTGCATAAAGCTGGAGTAGATGTTACAAAAAGGTATCAAGCCTTGCGTAGCCATCCCGGCGCTAAAGGTAACGGCGTGCTGCTCGGCAATGCCCACGTCAAACGCGCGGTTAGGCATAGCCTTCATCATGAGGTTTAATGAACAGCCCGATGGCATCGCAGGCGTTATCCCCATTATTTTAGGGTTAGCCTCGGCCAGTTCAATGATGGTATGGCCAAACACATCCTGATATTTAGGCGGTTGTGGCTTCTCGTAAGTCGTTTTCTTGATTTCGCCGGTTATCTTATCAAACAAGCCGGGTGCGTGCCATTTAGTCTGGTCCTTTTCGGCCAGTGCATAGCCCTTGCCCTTTGTGGTAACGCAGTGCAGCAGTTTTGGGCCGGGAATGTCGCGCAAGTCGCGGATCAGTTTCACCAGGTGTTTTACATCATGGCCGTCAACCGGGCCAAAATATCTAAACTTAAGCGCCTCAAAAAAGTTACTCCGTTTTAGCAGGGTACCTTTAATACTTTTCTCTAATTTCTGCGCAATTTTAAAAGCATCAGGGCCAATAGAAGATAGCTTGGTTAAAACACTCGCGATATCATCCCTAAACCTGTTATACGGTTTTGAGGTAGTAATATCGGTTAAATATTCTTTTAGCGCACCAACGTTAGGGTCAATGGCCATGTTGTTATCATTCAGTATCACCAGGATATTGGTGTTTTCGATACCGGCATGGTTAAGTGCCTCAAAGGCCATACCTGCGGTCATAGATCCATCGCCAATAACGGCAACATGCTGTCTGTCGGTTTCGCCTTTATATTGCGAAGCCACGGCCATTCCCAAAGCTGCCGAAATAGAGGTAGAGGAGTGACCCACGCCAAAGGTATCGTAAATACTTTCAGCTCTTTTTGGGAAACCGCTAATGCCACCGTGCAAACGGTTGGTATGGAAATCCTCGCGGCGGCCGGTTAGTATTTTATGCCCGTAAGCCTGGTGCCCAACATCCCACACTAACTGGTCGTAAGGGGTGTTTAAAACATATTGTAAGGCAACGGTAAGCTCAACAACCCCCAGGCTTGCTGCAAAGTGGCCGCCGTTTACCGACACGATATCGATAATATACTGGCGCAACTCTTTACATACCTGTTCCAGATCATCTTCGTTAAGTTGCTTTAGATCAGAAGGATAATTGATATTTTTTAAAAGATCACCGGCGGGTACCTGCATTTATTTCGTTCGTGTATTTTAACTTACAAAACTAAGTTATTTTTATGGAATATATTAAAGGTAGCTATTGTTTTGTAATTAACAACGCCGTAATAATAAAAGTTAAAAATTCGCTAATAAATCCCGATTATGTATATTTAAAAGCCGGTTCATTTTACAGAAATAGTATAATTTATTTAATGCAGGATCACCGTAAATTTTACTACATGCCAAAACTATACATGCTTTTAGCCTTGTTGTTTTTAACCGCTTTAGCAAAAGGGCAATATGCCGTAATGGGAACGGTTAGGGATGAAAAAGGCGAAATACTCCCGGGGGCTACGGTTTTTATTACCGGTACCAAATTTATTACAGCTTGTGATAACAACGGTAATTTTAGCATAGGCGGCCTCTCGGCAGGTAGTTATGCCATTGCCGTTAAAATGATGGGGTTTAACCCGCTTGCAACGTCTGTTATCATTAGCAATAAGGCTTTAAACGTTGTTTTAAGGCTAACCCCTGATGCGCGTACCTTAAAACAGGTAATAATAGTTGGCGATAATAACTGGCAAGACCGCTACCAGATATTTAGACGGTATTTTTTAGGTACAACGCCCAACGCTGCCGAATGTAAGATCATCAACCCTAAAATACTTTATTTCCGGTTTGATAAGCAATCCAATATCTTATCGGCCACTGCAGATGATTTTTTAATAATAGAAAACAACGCCCTGGGTTACCGGATCAAATACCTGCTTAATAATTTTGAGTACAATGAGCAAACTCACCTATTAAAGTACGATGGCTACCCGTCTTTTCAGGATCTTGAACCCAAATCGGCCAAATTGTTGGCCTATTGGCAAAAAAACAGGAAAAAGGCATACAATGGATCTGTAACGCATTTCATAAAGGCTGTTTTTCAGAATAAGCCCTATGCCAGCGGCTATGAGTTATTTAAGATCATCAACAAACCGTTGCCAGGCGAAGAACCCGACCCCAAAAAACCTGTTTATTTTGACAGGCGCCCTGTTGTTTTAGATTCTTTATTAACAAATGATACGGAAGAAGGCTTCAAAGTTTTTGCTTTTAAAGATTGCCTGTTTGTGCTGAATACCAAAGAGCAGCCATCGGCAGAATTTGCCAATAGCAGTTACAAGGTTGAAAAACCGTTAAACGCCAACCTGCCTAACGGACAAATCTCCGTTTTACATTTGCTGGATAGCCGTGTACTGATAGATGCTAATGGTAATTTTAAGGAACCCGGTGCGCTACTTTTTGAGGGTTATATGGGCTGGGAACAAATTGCCGACCTGGTGCCCCTCGAGTTTAATTAACGCTTAAAATATGGGCCGCTTAGGCGATAAATAATATTAATAGCTGTAGTTTTGAGTATGACAGATGATGCTTTCGCGATACGGTTGCCGCAGTTTGAGGGGCCGTTTGATCTGTTGCTTTTTTTCATAGAACGCGACGAGCTGGATATTCATGATATCCCTATTGCCCGCATTACTAACGATTTCCTGACCTATATCCACCAGATGACGGTGCTGAATATGGAGCTGGCCAGCGAGTTTATTTTTGTAGCCGCCACCTTGATGCGTATCAAGGCCAAGATGCTGCTGCCGCGCCATCAAACCGGCGAGGAAGAGAACGAGATGGATACGAAGGAGGGCTTGATCCGTAAGTTGATAGAATACAAGAAATTTAAAGAACTGTGCGATGAACTGCGCCCCTTTGAAGAGGAGCGTTTTAAGCAGGAAAAACGTGGCAATATCAAGGCCGACCTGGAGCAGGTAGAGAAAGTTGCCGTACCGGGCGAAGAATTATCTGACATTAACCTGTTTAAATTGATGACGGTTTACAGCCGTTTGATGCGCCAGTTTTTAACCCGCACCGAAGAAGTTACACACACAGTTACCCAATACCCATATACGATTGAAAAACAAAAAGCCGCTATCAGCGATCTGCTGCGGATAAACAGCAAGCTTGATTTTAGCAGCATAAAAGGCAATTCAGAAAACCGCGTGCACTTTGTTTATAATTTTTTAGCCGTGCTGGAGATGCTGCAGCAAGAGCTGATAGACATTACCATTGGCCTGGGCTTTAATAATTTTTGGATAGCGCCGCGGGGGGAGAAAGCTGAAAGCTAATGGCTAAAGTTTTCCGTTCGCCGCTCCGTAAGCGTCTTCGGCTTGTGGCGCACACGAAGTTAAAAGTTTAGTAAAAATCAATTATTGGCTTGCGCCGGGGTAATACTCCCCAATGATAGTATAGTTATTTGACCTTTACGTAATTAATATCGCTATCGCTGTTAATCTCTATCTCAATAACTCCTTTAAAAGAAATATCCACATCCGAGCTTCTTATCGAAGAATCTATAGGCAGATTATGCATAAAAGTTTTGAAATCATGAAGTTGAATAGTCCCATAAGAATATTCCCAACGTCCTTTTTGTGTTTTAAGGCTATCTCGCACGACGACTTTATGAATATATTGGAAGTTATTATATAAAAACACACTGTCCACAACGTTTTTTTCATTGGAAATATAAACTCCAGGTAAACTACTTTGTAAAGGATGACACCCATAAAACGATAGAAATAGCAAAGCCAAAATAATTATAAATTTTACCGTTGTTTTCTTTCTACGTACCATATAAAGCGTTGATAAATTGTACTTGCGGCGTGAGTTGACCGGGACTTATGTGCACAAAATGTACACCGCTACCGCATGCGTCCTCGATTGTGGCAGTCACGTAAGGTAGCCATTTTAGCATCTTCTTTCATTTACAAATCTTAAATTTCGAAAATTTGGCCACAAGCCGTGGACGCTTGCGACAGCGGTAGAATAGACTTCACGCTAAGGCATTGAGGATTATATTTCACGCTAAGGCGCAAAGTTTGGATGGCCTTAGCGTCTTAGCGTCTTTGCGTGAGACATGATTTTATCAATGCGGCGGCAGCATAATTGATCTTTAGCAACCTAACAGTTGTCTCCCTCAATCCTTAACCGCAATTATCTGTATTTAGTCCGATATTGTTTTTGTCTCAAATCTCAATACACTTAACTCAAATCTAATATTATAGCTAACTTAGCGCGCATTACACACAACAATGAAAAGAGACAAATTAATATTCAAACTGTTAGATGAAGAACAGCTTCGCCAGGAAGAAGGCATTGAGCTGATAGCGTCTGAAAACTTTGTGAGCAAGCAGGTTATGGAAGCTGCGGGTTCTGTTGCAACTAACAAATATGCCGAAGGCTTACCGGGCAAACGCTACTATGGCGGTTGCGAGGTGGTTGATGAAATTGAGACCATTGCCATTGAACGTGCTAAACAGCTTTTTAATGCTGAGTGGGCTAACGTGCAGCCGCACTCTGGCGCACAGGCCAACGCAGCGGTAATGCTGGCCGTTTTACAGCCCGGCGATAAAATATTAGGGTTCGATCTTTCGCATGGCGGGCACTTAACCCACGGTGCATCGGTTAACTTTTCAGGTAAATTGTATGACCCGCACTTTTACGGTGTGGTAAAAGAAACCGGTTTGATCGATTACGAGCAACTGGAACGGGTTGCCCTGGAGCAAAAACCAAAACTGATCATCTGCGGTGCTTCGGCCTACTCGCGCGATTGGGATTATGAATTCATCCGTGCGGTGGCCGATAAGGTTGGCGCACTGGTGCTGGCAGATATTTCACACCCGGCGGGGATGATAGCGCGTGGCTTGTTAAAAGATCCGCTTCCGCATGTACATATTGTTACCACCACTACCCATAAAACATTACGCGGCCCACGCGGCGGGCTTATCTTGTTAGGTAAAGATTTCCCTAACCCTTTCGGTTTAAAAACGCCAAAGGGCGAAGTGCGCATGATGTCGTCATTATTAGATATGGCTGTATTCCCGGGTACGCAGGGCGGGCCGTTAGAGCATATTATTGCTGCTAAGGCAATTGCCTTCGGCGAGGCCCTGTCTGACGGGTACATGAAGTACATTTTACAGGTAAAATTGAACGCTGCCGCAATGGCCGACGCGTTTGTAAAATTGGGCTATAATATCATATCGGGCGGTACAGACAACCACCTGATGCTGATAGATCTGCGCAATAAAAATATTACCGGTAAAGCTGCCGAGAATGCCCTCGTTTCTGCCGATATTACGGCAAACAAAAACATGGTACCTTATGACGATAAATCGCCATTTGTTACATCGGGTATCCGTTTGGGTACCGCCGCAATTACCACCCGTGGTTTAAAGGAAAAGCACATGGAAACCATTGTTGAATTGATAGACATGGTGCTGATGGACCCAGAAAATGAAACTACTTTGAAAAAGGTACGTAAAAAGGTGCACAAAATGATGGAAGACCATCCACTGTACCGAGATAAGCATTTAGATTAAAAATGGCAGAACAGCATCCTCTTTCAGGTAATGAGCAGGACCGCCTGGCGG
This sequence comes from Mucilaginibacter glaciei, assembly GCF_014773245.1. Taxonomy (GTDB): domain Bacteria; phylum Bacteroidota; class Bacteroidia; order Sphingobacteriales; family Sphingobacteriaceae; genus Mucilaginibacter; species Mucilaginibacter glaciei. The sequence goes on from NZ_JACWMX010000005.1 coordinate 61,619, forward strand.
CACTCGACTCATACGGTATCATGGATACCTTACCGGAGAAGGAGTATGATGCTATTACGCGGCTGGCATCCTATATATGCCAGTCGCCTATTGCTTTTATTTCATTTATTGATGATAAAAGGCAGTGGGTAAAGGCCGGCTTAGGGTTGGGTATACAAGAAGTCGCTGTCGAAGACTCCTTTTGTAAGTACACTATCCTGCAAGACAATGTAGTGGAGATTGCGGATGCCTCCAGGCATGAAGTTTTTAAGGACAGTGAGATGGTTAAAGGCGATTTTGGCCTGCGGTTTTATGCCAGTGCACCCCTTATAGATCCCGATGGTCATCGCATAGGCACCCTGTGCGTTATCGACCAAAAGGTTAAAGAACTTACCGACGAACAGCGCGACGCCATGCGCATCCTGGCCAACGAGGTGATGTCGCACCTGATTTTGCGAAAGCAAAAAAAGGAGTTGGAGAAAAGCCTGGCCGTACACAAGGAATTTTATACGCTGTTCAACAACTCGCCCGAAATACATTTTATAGCCGGCCAGGATTCCAGGATAGAATTGATAAATGATGCCGTGACCGGAATACTGGGCTATACGCCCGGCCAGGCGATTGGTATTTCGCTTTGGGATTTTGTGGTGGGCAAAAACCGCGAATTATACATTCCGCTTATCGAAAAGGCCATTGCCGCGCAAACCCCCATCGAGTTAGAAACGCAAACCATTACCGGTGGTGGCGAAGTGAAGTGGCTCAGTTGGACAGCGGTTAACCGTGCAGGCAAATGGTATGCCAGCGGCAGGGATATTACTTTTCAAAAAAGACTGATCTTAGAAACCGAGCAACTATCGTTAGTTGCCAGCAAGATAAAAAACGGTGTAGTGATCAGCAATGCCGATGATAAGGTGGTTTGGACTAACAATGCCTTTGAAACCATCACCGGCTACAATTTAACTGATGCTGAGGGTAAGTTCCTGGGTGAGGTGATCAAAGGTAAGCCAAAAGATAAAGAGGCAGAAAAGGCACTGGTAGAGGCACGGGCGAAAAACCTGTCGTACGAGGTGGAGCTGTCTATGACCACCAAAACCGGTGCCCCTATTTGGATAGCGGTAAACAACTCAGTCATATTTGCCGCCGATGGCACCGTAGAAAAATACATCCGTATCATTATCGATATTACCGCCCGCAAACGTGCCGAGCATGATGTAGAGATCTTATCTTTCGCGGCGCGCAAATCGCCAAGCGGTATCATGATCCGCGATAGCGAGGGGAAGATCATCTGGATGAATGAGAGCATGGAAGGGATCATCGGCTATTCATTAGATGAGTTGAAAGGGCATACCGTTGGTACTATGCTGGTTGGCCCAGAAACCGACCTCAGTGTATTTGAAAGTGCGTTACAGGCCGTAAAGGAAAACAGGCCGTATGAGGTAGAGATCAAAATTTATAAGAAAGATGGCGCAACTACCTGGGTGTATATATCAAACAGCCCGCTGTTTAACGATGAAGGCAGTGTTGAGCGGCAGATAGCGGTGATGGTTGATATTACTGCCCGCAAAAAAACCGAAGAACAACTGACTATGCTTTCCCTGGTGGCCAGTAAAACCACCAGCGGCGTAGTGATAAACAATAGTGACGGCTGTGTAGAATGGGTAAACGATGCCTTTGAAAAAATCACGGGCTTTAGTTTGGATGATGTAAAAGACAAACACCTGGGCGACTCTTTAAAAGGTGAGCTAACGGATGTCGCCATCATAACCAAAGCACGTGAACTATCGGCACAGAAGCAATCATTTGAGGTTGATATGCTGATGTACCGTAAAGATGGCCAGCCGCTTTGGATCACGGTGATTAATTCGGTAATCATGGCAGATGACGGTAAGGTAGATAAATACATCGAAGTAATTATTGACATTACCGCTAAAAAGAAGGCCGAACTGCAATTGGTTGCCGCCCGCGAAGAAGCTATCCAGTTAAGCCGTGCCAAAGATATGTTTATCGGGGTAATGAGCCACGAGATCCGTACACCACTGAATGCGGTGATCGGCATGTCGCACCTGTTGCTGGAAGATAACCCTTTACCATCGCAAAAAGAGAACCTGGGGATCCTTAAATTTTCGGCAGAGAACCTGATGACTTTGATTAACGATGTGTTGGATTTTACCAAAATAGAAACCGGTAATATCGAACTGGAGAGTGCCAGGCTGGACCTGCGCGATATGGTGAACAGCATCAGCGGATCGATGCAATATAAAGCCGCGGAACATAAAATTTATCTGAAACAAAGTATTGATGATAGTATACCCGCCTTTGTTTTAGGCGACAGGGCCAGACTTACGCAGATTTTACTAAATTTGGTGAGTAATTCGGTTAAATTTACTGCAACGGGTGGCGTTACTATCCATTTAAAGGTAATAGAGAACAATAAAAAGAGCGTCAGGATACGATTTGCGGTGTCTGACACAGGAATTGGTATTGCAAAAAACAAATTAAGTACCATATTTGAATCTTTTAAGCAAGCCGAGGCCGATACAACCCGTAATTACGGCGGTACCGGGTTAGGCTTAGCAATAAGTAAACGCCTGATAGAACTGCATGATTCGCGCATCAACGTGGATAGTGTGCCGGGCGAAGGATCGACATTTTGGTTTACGATTACCTTAAAAAAGATAGATAACCAGACCATTAACAATAGCAACAAAGTGGAAACAGGATTAAATATTAATGTACTGGTGGTTGACGATAACCAGATTAACAGGTTACTGATCAACAAAGTGTTAAAAAAATGGGGCGCCACTGCCGATTTTGCCGAAAACGGCCAGGAAGCTATTGATAAATTGGAACAGCACAAAAACTTTGATGTAGTGCTGATGGATATTCACATGCCCATAATGGGTGGGCTCGAAGCAACCGGGGAGATCCGCACAAAAACAGATCCATATTTCCAAAAATTACCGATTATCGCTTTAACAGCATCTATGTTGGGCAGCCAGATGGGCGAGATAGAAAAAGCCGGTATGAATGATTATATCTTAAAACCATTTGACCCCAAAGTGCTATTTGATAAACTAAGCAGGTACCAGAAGCAGTAGTGAGTGGTCAGTGGTCAGTGGTCAGTGGTCAGTGGTCAGTGGTCAGTGGTCAGTGGTCAGTGGTCAGTGGTCACAAGCATTATGTTAACTTGAAAATGCTCTTTTTAGACTGATGGATCCCAGATTCAATTTTAAAAGTTACTCTGCGTAGGCAATCGTAGCGATACTTAATTTTAGCCCCGGTATTTTTAGTAATTCAATCCCGCAGGCCTCCAGGGTCGAGCCGGTGGTGACAATATCATCCACCAATAAAATGTGCTTACCCTTCAAATCTTCCGGGCGGGCAATTGAAAAAACCTCCTTCATATTCTCGAACCGCGCGAAGCGCGATTTATGTGTTTGTGTTTTAGTGGCAACGGTACGCACCAGGTTATCCAGATCAATCCGTGCATTTAATTTGTCGGCCAGGCCTTCGGCAAAGCTGGCGCTTTGGTTATAGCCGCGTTCCTTTAGCCTTTTTTTATGCAGCGGCACGGGTATGATCACATCTGCTGAATTGAAAATTTCGTTTTGCAAGAGTTGTTGCCCCGCAATGTTCCCAAGCAGGTTGCCTATCCGTTGCATCCCATTATACTTAAACTGGTGCATCATATTTTGGATATTACCGCCCTTATTAAAGTAGTAAAGAGAGTAAGCCGCTTCGACCTGTAGCTTGCCCCAAAACTGGCGGGCAACTATATTATCGGGCTGTAAATGAAAATTGGTTAGGGGCAAATTGTAAAGGCAGCCGGTACAAAGCAGGTGTTCGTTAGCTATCAGGTTTTCGCTGCAGGCTACACAAAGCTGCGGGAATATCAGTGAAACAAAATCGGCAAGGTAAGTGCGGAGCAATAGCATGCCCTAATTTAGCAGAAATTATACTTGTGCAGTTACTTCTTTCTTCTTTTCGTTAATAGCCAATTGCCCGCAGGCGGCATCAATATCTTTACCACGGCTACGGCGCAGGTTGGTGTTTACGCCCTGGCTGCGCAGGTAGTTGGCAAAGGCTTCCACTTTATCTTCGCCGGCGTTAACAAAGGCCGCCATCGAAATGGGGTTGTACTCAATAATATTTACCTTACAGGGTAGATGCTTGCAAAACTGGGCCAGTTCCTTAGCATCCTGAATATTATCATTCACACCGTCAAAAATAATGTACTCGTAGGTTACTGCATTTTTGGTTTTGGCGTAGTAGTATTTTAAGGCATCGGCCAGTGCAGCTAACGAGTTTTGCTCGTTAATAGGCATTATAGTATTTCGTTTTTCATCATTAGCGGCATGTAATGACAGGGCAAGGTTAAACCTCACCTCGTCGTCGCCCAATTTGCGGATCATTTTTGCAATACCCGCGGTAGATACCGTAATGCGTTTAGCAGCCATATTTAAGCCATCTTCAGCCGTAATGCGCTCGATAGATTTTAACACATTGGCATAGTTAAGCAGCGGCTCGCCCATACCCATGTACACAATGTTTGAAAGGGGGATGCCGTAGTTTTCGCGCGCTTGCTTATCAATTAAAACAACCTGGTCATAAATTTCATCGGGGTTGAGGTTGCGTTTACGCTCCATATAACCGGTGGCGCAAAATTTACAGGTAAGGCTGCAACCCACCTGCGATGATACGCAGGCCGTCATCCGTTCAGAAGTTGGAATTAAAACGCCTTCAATTAGGTGAGTATCATGTAATATAAAAGAATTTTTTATAGTTTTATCAGCACTAACCTGTGAAGTATTTATTTTGACGTTGTTAATGACAAAATTTTCGTTGAGTTTAGTACGAAGTTCTTTTGAAATATTGCTCATTTCATCAAAGGATAAACAAGATTTTTTCCAAAGCCACTCGTAAACCTGTTTTGCGCGAAAGCCCTTCTCGTCCATTACGATAAAGTGCTGTTGCATAGCATCAAGGCTAAGGCTTCTGATATCTATTTTACCTTTTTTGTCAATCACAATGCAAAAGTACTTAATTTTAAAAAATTCGTTGCCTATTAAAAGTCATTCATTTATAACATTAAAACAATAACTAAAAGTTAATTGTTGTGTTGTTTTAAGTAGGGGGGCCATAACAGGATTTTTAGAAGATACTAAGTTATATTTGATGAAAAGTTTTAAAGCCGATTACGTTTTCCCTGTTTATGCCGATCCGATTAAGAATGGAATAGTAACCGTTGATGATTCGGGAAAGATTATCGCGGTAGCAGCAACTCCCCACCCAGATCATGTTAACTTTCCCACAGAAACCCTGAGCGGCATCATTGCACCGGGTTTTATCAACACACATTGCCACACTGAGCTTTCACATCTTAAAGACAAAGTTAAACCCGGTGGCGGGTTAATTAGCTTTATACAAGATATACAAACTTTCAGGAACATTGACAAGGCCGAAATGCTGGACGCCGCCCAAAGGGCAGACCAGCAAATGTACGACAACGGTATTGTTGCCGTTGCAGATACAGCTAACAGTAACCTTACGGTGGCTATGAAAGAAAAGAGCAAGCTTTACTATCATACATTTGTAGAGATATTTGGCTTTTTACCGGACCGTGCCGACGAGCTTTTTGAAAAAGCCGGGCTGCTGGCCGATGAATTCAGGCCGCAATCGGTATCAGTGACCGCACACGCGCCTTATTCTGTATCAAAGGAATTGTTTAAGCTGATCAAGCACTTCAGCGATGGGGGTAATAAGAATCTTTTGAGCATCCATAACCAGGAGTGTGAGGACGAAAATAAATTTTACCGCTACAAACTGGGCGGCTTTATTGATATGTACAGGCATTTTGGCATCAATATAGACTATTTCAGGCCGCAGGCGCGTAATTCTTTACAGTCAGTCATCCCGCTGTTAAGCAACCGCCAAAAAATATTAATGGTACATAACACCTGCACCAATTTAAAAGACATTTATTTTATAAAACGTTTTGACCGTAAAATAAACTGGTGCTTTTGCCCCAACGCTAATGTGTACATAGAAAAACGCCTGCCCAAGGTGGAGCTTTTTGTTAACCAGGGCCTTAATATAACATTAGGTACAGATAGCCTGGCATCAAACAATGGCCTCAGCATTTTAAGCGAAATGCAAACTATACAGCAAAAATTCTCATCTATTAGTCTGCAAACCCTGTTGGAGTGGGGCACTAAAAACGGTGCTGAATTTCTGGATATTGCCGATACCAAAGGCACCATCGAAGTAGATAAAAGCCCCGGTTTAAACCTGATAACCGGGCTTGACGACCTGAAGCTTACTCCGGAGAGTAAAGTGAGGAAGCTGATCTAATCAGCTAATTTTCCGGTTCGGAAGTTTGAAAGCGTTTGCTTATTTAATTAAATAGCTGGTAATTTGACGCTGTTGATGGTTTACCGAAAAAGCAGATTCACCAAGTTTTAAAATTAAATAATTTTCAAATTGAAAAAACATTTAAAAATCACCGTAAAGGGTAAGGTACAGGGCGTGTTTTTTAGAGCCGGCGCCAAAGCCGTTGCCGATCAGTTAGGGGTGCGGGGCTTTGTACAAAACGTAAGTAACGGAGATGTTTACATAGAAGCCGAGGCCGACGATACCTTTATGGAAATGTTTTTAGAGTGGTGCCAGGAAGGAGCCGAGCACGCCGTAGTAACCGGTATAGAAACCCATGAGGGCGAATTAAAAAACTATTGTAATTTTGAGGTTATAAAAAAGACTTTATAAGTACACCTAACTTTCTTTTAATTGTCAACCGCTAAAAAATTCGCCGGGCAAACAGCTATATATGGTTTAACTACAATAGTTCAGCGATTACTAAGCTCGTTACTTACGCCCCTCTACACCAAGGCATATAATCCGGCAGTATATAGTGTTTTTAGCACTATGTTTAGCTACGCGGCAGTTTTGCAGGCGCTTTTGGCTTTCGGCATGGAAACAACCTTTTTCCGTTACCTTAATAAATATCCAGACGATAAAAAGAAGGTTTATAATAATAGTTTTTGGGCTGTTTTTATAGTAAGCGTTATCTTTCTGCTGTTTACTATCCCATTCACGCATGGCATTGCCGGGTTTATAAAAATTGGGAAGGGTACATCACAGGCGGAGTTTGAACAGTACATCCGTTATTTTATAGGTATACTGGTGTTGGATGCCTGGTGTGCCATTCCCTTTGCAAGGTTGCGTGCAGATGGCCGGCCGATAAAATACGGTACGATTAAACTCATCAACATAGTTGTGATGGTAACGCTAAACCTGGTGTTCATCTGGGGGCTGCCTTACACCATTAAACATCATATGTCCGGTTCAGAATGGCTTGGGCATTGGTTTGTTAAAGGGTGGGTAGGATATGTTTTTTTATCGAATTTGATTGCGAGCCTCATCACTTTAATTTTGTTATTGCCCGAACTTTTAAAGGTTGAACTAAGCTTTGATAAGGCTATGTTTAAAAATATGATGACATACAGCTGGCCGGTTATGGTTGCAGGGTTATCGTACATAATTAATGAGAACTTTGATAAAATATTGTTGGGCAAACTTTTACCGGATAATATAAGCGAGCATGAAGTAGGTATTTATTCGGCATGTGCCCGAATTTCTGTTTTTTTAAGTTTGTTTAATCAGGCATTCAGGATGGGGGCCGAGCCATTCTTTTTTAGTCACGCAAAAAATAAAAATGCAGGTACAACTTATGCCCGTATTATGGATTATTTTGTGATAACGATGTGCGTAATGTTTGTTGCTGTAGTAGCAAATATCCAGGTACTGAAATATTATGTAAACAACAAGGATTACTGGGTGGGTTTAGGCGTAGTGCCTCCGCTACTTTTAGGTTATGTATGTTTGGGAGTATACAGCAATTTATCAATTTGGTATAAATTGTCCGATCAAACAAAATATGGCTTATATATCTCCGGGATAGGAGCTGTTGTAACCATAATACTTAACGTTATCTTCATCCCTAAATACAGCTACATGGCTTCGGCTTGGATCTCGCTCATCGCTTATGCCAGTATGATGATCATGTCATACATTTGGGGGCAAAAAAATTATCCTATCCCTTATAACATTAAAAAGAACCTGGCTTATATCATTATATCGGTTGTGCTCGTTTACTTATCGTTCAGCGTGTTTAAGCGCAATATATTTATAGGCAATGGGTTGCTAATAATATTTGGACTTGGGGCGTTGTATAACGAACGAAAAGAACTAAAAGCTATATTTAGCAGATGAATATAAGACGCATAAACCGATCAAAAAGCACCCTGCTCACCATTTTAGGTTTAGGGCTGTCTGTGGCCGGTTTAGCGCAAAGCAAAGCCGGTAAAGATACCAATGCGGCCAAACCGCTTACCAATGCCGATAGCGGGCTGGTAAGGCAACTCTACTTTTCGGCCCTGCGCGAAAAAACTATCGAGAACTATAAACTGGCTTCAGAATATTTTAACCGTGTTTTGCAGATAGACCCCTCCAATGATGCCACCATGTTTGAACTGGCCAACCTGGAGCGGGGGCAAAACAACCCGAAATTATCCCGCACATTGCTGGAACGGGCAGTAACCATTAACCCCAACAACGAATGGTACTGGGCGGCACTGGCCGATAATTACGAGAAGACTAATGAGGTTGATAAATTAGAGAACGTTTTTAACCAGCTGATACGCCTTAACCCCGGTAAGCCCGATTATTACTACGATAAAGCCAATGCCTTTGCCATTCAGCAAAAGTATAACGAGGCCCTAAAATTATATGACCAGGCAGAGGAATTGGCCGGCCCGAATGATGACCTGCTTACCAATCGCCAAAAAATATACCTGAAACAGGGTGATATCAAGAACGCTGCAGCAAATTTGGAAAAAGCGATAGCCGCTAACCCCAATCAGTTAAGATATTACCTGATGCTGGCCGATATTTATAACTCTAACAATTTAAATGATAAAGCTACAGCTGTGTTGGAGCGCGCTAAAAAGTTAGACCCCAATAACGGTACCTTGCATTTGGCCCTGGCCGATATGTATCGAGAGAAAAAGAATTACGACGCCAGTTTTAAAGAGCTCGAAATTGCCTTTGCGTTCCCCGATGTAGATATCGACCAAAAAATACGGATCATAATGGGTTATGCCCCTCAATTTCCTGAGGCTAACGCCAAAGCAAGTGCCCTGGCATTAAGCAAAATTATAACGCAAGCCCACCCTGCAGATAACAAGGCCTTTGCCATTTATGGCGATATGCTTTTACAGAACGAAAAATATAAGGAGGCAAAGGAAGCCTACAAAAAATCGATCGGACTAAATAGCCAGGCCTATATTGTGCATGAGCAATTGGTAAGGATAGAACTGAGTGATAACGATTATAACGCCGCTGTAAAAGATGGCGAGAATGCGCTATCCTTTTTCCCTAACCAGGCTTGGATGAATTATTTAGTAGGTGTTGCCTGGCAGCAAAAAAAAGATAATAATAAGGCGATAAGCTATTTTAAGAATGCGGTGTCGTTAGAATTGGCCGACAAGGATCTGCTTTCGCAGGCATATTCTGCCCTGGGCGATTGCTATCATGGCATCAGCGACAATAAAAATTCTGATGCGGCGTATGATAAGGCAATCACTTATAATCCCGATAACGCTTTTACGCTCAACAATTACGCTTATTATTTGTCGTTAAGGAACGAGCAACTGGTAAAGGCGGCGCAAATGTCAAAGCATAGTAACGAATTGGTGCCGAATACCGCATCATTTGAGGATACCTACGCATGGATACTTTTCAAACAAAAGAATTACGCCGATGCTAAACTTTGGATAGAAAAAGCGCTCATACATGATAAAGGCGGCAGCGCGGGTAAAACCGAGCATTATGGCGATATCATGTATTTAATGGGCAATACCGATGCTGCCGTACAGCAATGGACAAAGGCAAAAGCACAAGGTGGTGCATCGCCGGTTTTAGAACGAAAAATAAATGAAAAGAAATATATGGAATAAAATAGGGTTTGTTTGCCTGTTGCTTATCGCAGCAAGTTGTTCAACCAAAAAACTGGTCGTGGTGAAACGGCCGGTTGCAGATTCAGCCTCGGTTGTAAAAACCGATGACAAAGCGGTTAAGATAGCCGCCATTCGTTCCAAACAAGTTACCTTCAATACCTTCTCTGGCAAGGCCAAAGCCAAATTAGTGGTGAACGGCGATGATAATGACGTAACGCTAAACATTCGCATAGCGCGCGATCAAAAGATCTGGATCTCTATCACCGCCATTGCCGGTATCGAGGTGGCCCGTGCGCAAATCACGCCTGATAGTTTGCTGGTAGTAAACCGCCTGCAAAGTGTTTATCTGAAAAAGCCTTTTAGTTATGTGTATGGCTACGCCAGTAAGCAGGTTAACTTCAAAACCATCCAATCGTTACTGGTTGGTAATGCCATAGGCGAGTTGTTGAATGAGGGTGCAGCCTTCAATCCAGAGGGTAACAACACCGCTGTTAGCGGCCAGTTGCAAGGCCTGATGTATAAATTATTATTAGGTGCCGATTTAAAGGTTACCCAAACTAACCTCTCAAACACCGCTGCAAGGCAGTCACTACAGGTAGCCAACAGTGTTTTCATACAAGCCACAAACAGGGTTATCCCATCGCAGGTTGATATTTTATCTACCGCAGGCAGCAATAAAATACAGGCCAATTTGCGTTACACCCGGGCCGATTTTGACCTCCCGTTAGAATATCCATTCAGTATCCCAAAAAGTTACGAGCCCGCTAATTAAAAAATTATATTTTTGATGGATGAAATTTTTTAGAACAGTCCTCTTTCTTTCCTTCGTTTTGGCAGCTACAGGCGCGTTTGCGCAAAGCAGCTCGGAGTTAAAACGCAGGCGCGATAAGCTTTCAGACGAGTTGGAGCAGCTTAATCGCGAATATCAGGAAACGGCCAGTAATAAAAAGGTTTCATTAAAACAGCTTAACATTTTAAAGGCGCAAATAAACCTGCGCGAAGAAAAGATAGTTAACATCAACTCCGAAGTAAGAAACTTAGATAATCAAATCTCACAGAGCAATAATACCGTACGTACATTACAAAGCCAGTTAGACCAGCTTAAAAAAGAATACGCCGGGATGGTGTTGTTTGCCTATCGTAATCAAAGTGCTTATAATAAACTGATGTTTATTTTTGCAGCTAAAGATTTTAACCAGGCTTACAGGCGGTTAAAATACCTGCAGCAATTTGGCACTTACAGGGAGCGGCAGGCGGGATACATCCAGGGTACGCAAAAGGACCTCAACATTAAGATAGTTGAGTTAGATAAAGATAAAAAGCAAAAGAATAACCTGCTAACTGAGCAGGAGAAGGAAAAAGAAACACTTGGTAAAGAAAAAAACAACCAGGTAAAAGTAATAGTTGACCTGTCTAAACACCAGGGCGAGTTAAAGCAACAGCAAAGGGATGTGCAAAAACGAATAGCACAAGCCCGCAGGCAGATAGATATTGCCATCCGTAAAGAAATTGAAGATGCACGGCGCGAGGCCGAGGCAAAGGCAGCGGCAGCGGCGAAAATTGCAGCCGCTAAAGCTAAGGCCGAGAACCGCGATGTTGCCCCCCCTGTTAAAAAGGCGATCAACAAGTCATCAACTAACAGCGAGGTGCTGAATGCAACACCCGAGGCTACCAAGTTGTCTAACGACTTTTTAGGTAACCGTGGTCGTTTACCGTGGCCCGTGGCTAATGGCCAGCTGGTGCATGGTTTTGGTACTTATACCGATAGCGAGGGAATTCGTAATGATAACCCGGGCTATGAGATAAGGACCGGTGCAGGGGCTGCCGTGAGGGCTGTGTTCGAGGGTGAGGTAACCAAGCTGGTTGATGTGAGTGGTACTTACCTGGTTATTATTAAACATGGAGAGTATTTTACAGCATACTCTAACTTGAAATCTGTCAATGTGGCTAAGGGGCAAAAGGTAAGTACTAAGCAAAGTATTGGCACCGTAGCCACAGACCCCGGCAGCGGCGAGGCCGAAGTGATTTTTTGCTTATATAAGGGTTCTGCGCCTGTCAATCCTAAGCTTTGGCTGGCAGACAATTAGTAGAACTTTATAGCGTTGTAATTGTATATATTTGTAACTTTAATAAACACCGGAATGTTAGGTACAGTTTTTTTATTTTTAAATATAGGTGGTGGCGAAATGATCCTGATCGTGTTTGCCGCGCTGATGTTGTTCGGTGGCGAAAAGCTGCCTGAGCTGGCACGTGGGTTGGGTAAAGGTATCCGTGATTTTAAGGATGCATCCGAGGATGTTAAGCGCGAGATAAACAACCAGATAAATAATTATGAGGATAAAAAGACCGAAATCAAGACATCAGAGGAAGAGCAAAAGGTAAATTCATACGAACCTGTTGCAGGTGCATTGCCGGCTTATGAAGGCCACGCCGCAACAGATGCTATTGAAGAGACTGAGATTCATAACCCGGAGGCACCTGAAACTTATGAGCATAAGGAAGTAGAACAGCCGGCTATTGAACATGAACACAGCGGCAGCATCGATCTGCAAAAGAAAGATGAGCCTGTTGCGAAAACTACAGAAGAGCATTATAAATAATCACAAAAATATTAACATAACATAAATTCAAATTATCATGGGTGGATTAGGCGCACCAGAAATTATTCTGATCATCGTTGCAATATTAATTATGTTCGGCGGTAAAAAAATTCCTGAACTAATGAAAGGTTTAGGCAAAGGTGTAAAGGAATTTAAAGACGCGCAGAACGGCGAAAGCACTACTGCAAACACAACAACTACAGAAGAGAAACCAAAGGTTTAGTCGCTATAATTATTGCAACCGGCTTTTGTTAGCCGTTTAAACTTATAACTTATCTGGTGAAATATTTATGTTTCATCGGATAAGTTTTTTTACTTTTAGCGCATGTCTATATACTACTCCTCTTATAATGAGATTAAGAGCGGACTGCAAAGCGGGGAAATAACAGCCGATGAGTTGGTGAAAGGGTACCTGCAGCAAATAAAAAAATACGCGCATTTAAATGTGTTTAACGAGGTTTTTGAGCAAGAGGCGCTGGCCATTGCAAAAGCCGTTGATGTTAAAATAAAGGAGGGCACCTCAGGCAAGCTGGCCGGGATGGTTATTGCTATTAAGGATAACATTTGTTATAAGGGGCATAAAGTTACCGCGTCATCAAAAATTCTTGAAAACTTCACTTCAATATATTCTGCAACCATAGTTGATCGTTTGCTGGCCGAGGATGCCATCATTATAGGCCGCTGCAATTGCGACGAATTTGCTATGGGCGCCGCTAACGAGAACTCCTACTTTGGCCCCGTAAAAAACTACGCCGACGAAAGCCGCGTAGCGGGAGGCTCATCGGGTGGTTCGGCGGCGGCAGTGCAGGCTAAAATGTGCCATGCCGCCATAGGTACAGATACAGGCGGATCGGTACGCCAACCCGCTGCATTTTGCGGGGTAGTGGGGTTAAAGCCTACCTACGGGCGTATTTCGCGGCACGGCATCATTTCCTATGCATCATCTTTTGATCAGGTAGGTACCTTAACAAACTCTGTTGCCGATGCTGCCCTGCTTTTGCAGGTGATGGCTGGTGCCGATGAGTTTGACAGTACGCTATCACAAACCCCCGTTCCGGATTATGCCGCGCAGATCACGTTGCCGGGTAAAAAGAAGATCGCTTATTTACAAGAAGCCCTCTCCAGCCCCGGCGTTGATGCCGAGGTAAAGAATACCCTCGTAACCGCGATAGAAAAATTGCGCGCGGACGGCCACGAGGTTAAAGCCATATCATTTGACTACCTGGAATACCTTGTGCCAACTTATTATATTCTGGCCATGGCCGAAGCTTCATCAAACCTTGCCCGGTACGATGGGGTGCATTTTGGCTACCGCAGCCCAAATGCTACCGATCTGGTATCTACCTATAAACTCTCCCGGTCAGAAGGTTTTGGTAAAGAGGTTAAACGGCGGATCATGCTGGGTACATTTGTGTTAAGTGCAGGCTACTACGATGCTTATTATGCCAAGGCGCAAAAAGTACGGCGGTTAATCAGGAATAAAACCAATGAACTGTTAGCTGAATTCGACCTCATCCTTACACCCACAGCTCCCGAGTCGGCCTTTGAACTTGGTAAAAAGGAAAAAGATCCGGTAGTAACCTACCTGTATGATATTTTTACGGTGCAAGCATCGCTGGCTGGTTTGCCTGCAATTTCGTTACCTACAGGCAATAATAGTGACGGGTTGCCGTTAGCGTTACAGTTTTTATCTAAAGCCTTTTCCGAACAAGAACTGTTAAATTTTTCTGATTATTTCCTGAAGCTGTAAAAACACGCTATATTAGTGTATACTTAGTTTCTCGAAAATTAATTTTTTGACTGTAAAGTATGAAGAGACTGTTTACTTTTTTTATTTGTATCGCGCTGGTACAAATAGTTAAAGCCAATGCCGCAACTCATTTCCAGAGTACAAAATTGCTGGTTGCCACGGCAGATACCATTGAACTTTTACCTGTTGCACAGGTGCCGGTGTCCATCTACAAAAATGTGATCTACAAACGCCGCTTAGACTCTATCCAGCGGGATGTAGCCTTGGATTATAACGAGTTTGTACAAGGCTACATTGACAACTACCTGGGCCGCCGCGACGAGATGGGCCGCATATTAGGCCTTAGCAAATACTACTTCCCAATTTATGAAAAGGCATTAAGCGATGTAGGTGTGCCGGACGAGATTAAGTACCTTTCCATAGTCGAATCAGCTCTTAACCCTAATGCCGTATCAAGGGTAGGTGCAGCCGGCCCATGGCAGTTCATGTCAGAAACTGCAAAGATCTACGGGCTAAAAATGAACGATTATGTAGACGAACGCCGCGATCCTGTGCAGGCCAGCTATGCCGCTGCCGCCTATCTAAAGGATGCCTACCAGCAATTTGGCGATTGGTTGCTGGCCATAGCATCATATAACTGCGGAAAAAGCAATGTGGAGAAAGCTTTGGAACTGACAGGTGCGCATGATTACTGGTCAATCCGTAAATATCTGCCAGCCGAAACCCGGGGCTATGTCCCTGCCTATATCGCTGTAAGTTATGTAATGAATTATTACAAACGCCACAACTTGCCTACTTATGCCAGCGATATCGCTTTAAGAACCGATACCGTGATGGTGAATAAATTTGTACCCTTATCAAAAATAGCACAGGTACTGGGTGTCACCACTAAAGAAATCGGTGTATTGAACCCAGCTTACCGCATGATGGTGGTAAACGGGTCAGACAAAGCTCCGCGTAAATTAATTATCCCGCTGCAAACTTACAAGGAAAGAACTGCCGCTTTAACCCAGGTGTTAAACAACCCGGATGGGCCGGTGCCCATCGTACATACCCCGCCGCCGGTTTACATGGTAGCAGCACAACCCAAACAGGTCCCCGGATTGGCAGTTGGTCCTGGTTATGTTACGGCAACAAATCCAGCTACGCCGGGCGCGCCCCGCAATTTACCAAGCTACCATACTACGCAAAAAGGCGATACCTTTACATCGATTGCAGCCCAATACGGTGTTAACGTTGATGAGCTGATGAAGCTGAATGTTGAATTTGGCGGCAGTAAAACGGTGCACCTGCAGCCCGGCCTAACGGTTAAGGTAACCAAGGGTTAACAAGATATTTTAGTAAGCCCGGTTTTGATGTTTTCAAAGCCGGGCTTTTTTATTGCCCGCTTTCAGGAAAAGTAATGTAATTTTGGGCGCTTGAATTTGAGAGAACCATGAACAAACCAAATCGTAAACAGGAGGCTTTAAATTACCACTCAAAAGGCCGCCCCGGTAAAATACAGGTAGTACCAACCAAACCTACCAATTCTCAACGCGACTTGACTCTGGCTTATTCGCCGGGTGTTGCAGAGCCCTGCCTGCGCATTGCCGAAAATGTAGAAGATGTATATAAATATACTGCCAAGGGGAACCTGGTAGCTGTTATCAGCAATGGCACGGCGGTTTTAGGCCTGGGTAATATTGGCCCCGAAGCCAGTAAACCGGTAATGGAAGGTAAAGGCCTGCTGTTTAAGATCTATGCGGATATTGATGTGTTCGACTTGGAAGTGAACGCTAAAACCGTTGATGAATTTGTAAACATTGTAAAAGCGCTTGAGCCAACTTTTGGCGGCGTAAACCTCGAAGATATATCGGCCCCCACCTGTTTTGAAATAGAACGCAGGCTAAAGGCCGAAATGAAGATCCCTGTAATGCACGATGATCAGCACGGTACGGCCATAATATCCGGAGCCGCGCTGATGAACGCCTGTGAGATTCAGGGAAAGAAATTAGATAAGATCAAACTGGTAGTGAACGGAGCCGGTGCGGCAGCGGTTTCCTGTACCAAAATGTACCTTTCATTAGGCGTTAAAAAAGAGAACCTGGTGATGTTTGACATCAACGGTGTACTAACGCCTGATCGTAACGACCTGGACGAAATGCGCTTGCAGTTTGCTACCAACCTTAAGGATGTAAATACATTGGCCGATGCCATGAAGGGTGCTGATGTATTTGTTGGCCTTTCAGCAGGTAACGTAGTTACCCCCGCTATGCTGGTGAGCATGGCCAAAAATCCAATTGTATTTGCAATGGCCAACCCCGAGCCCGAGATCAATTTCGACCTGGCTGTTGCCGCACGTAAGGATATCATTATGGCTACCGGCCGGTCTGATTTTCCTAACCAGGTGAATAACGTATTGGGTTTCCCGTACATCTTCCGCGGTGCGTTGGATGTAAGGGCTACCGCTATAAATGAGGAAATGAAGATTGCCGCGGTACATGCCATAGCCGAAATGGCTAAGAAGCCTGTACCCGAAGCTGTTAATTTAGCTTATAACATCACCAACCTTAAATTTGGCAGGGATTATATCATCCCTAAACCAATGGATCAGCGGTTAATTACAGAAGTTTCATCGGCAGTGGCAAGGGCGGCAATGGAATCGGGCGTGGCCCGCAAGGCTATTACCGATTGGGCGGCTTATCATGAAGAATTGCTATCGCGCTTGGGTAATAATAATAAATTGCTGCGCGATATTACGAATAAGGCAAAGCAAGAGCCAAAACGTGTTGTATTTGCCGAGGCTGATACTTACAAAATATTACGTGCTGCGCAGATAGTAAAAGACGAGGGTATCGCTATCCCTATTTTGTTGGGTAATATCGCCAAGATCAAACAGATCATTAAAGAAAATGAACTTGACCTGGATGATGTGGAGATGATCGATACCCGTGAGGATTGCGAACGCTCGCAGGAGTTTACCGAGTTTTTATTCAAAAAGCGCCAGCGCCGTGGTATCACTATGGTGGAGGCTAAAAAACTGATCATTGATCGTAACTACTATGGTGCGTGCATGGTGCAGTTTGGCCAGGCCGACGCGTTGATTTCCGGGTTGACAAAAAACTACGTATCAACCGTTAAGCCTGCATTACAAATTATCGGTACAGAAGAAGGCGTTAACCGCGTAGCGGGGATGTACCTGATGATCACGGAAAAAGGGCCGGTATTTTTTGCCGATACTACAGTTAACGTAAACCCTACCACGCAGGAACTGGTAGATATTACCGTACTGGTTGAGCGGGCGGTAACCCGCTTTAACATTAAGCCAAGGGTAGCGCTTTTGTCTTACTCCAACTTTGGATCTAACGAGGGCGAGATCCCTGAGAAAACCCGCGAGGCGGTACGCATCCTGCACGAAAAATATCCGAATATGGTTGTAGACGGCGAGATGCAGGCCAACTTTGCCTTGAACTCAAATCTTTTGAAAGAGAATTTTGAATTCTCAACATTAAACGGCAGTCCGGCAAATACTCTGATATTCCCTACATTAGAGGCCGGTAACATTGCCTATAAGCTACTGCAGGAAATTGGCGGTGCTGAAGCAGTTGGCCCTATTTTGCTCGGTTTGAAAAAGCCTGTACACGTGTTGCAGTTAGGCAGCTCGGTAAGGGAAATTGTTAATATGGTTACTATAGCCGTGGTTGACGCGCAGGCAAAAGCCCGTGCCGAGGCAGAAAAGAAAACTAAAAAGAAATAACCTACTATATGTACGATTATATTGATGGAAAATTAGCATTTAAAAGCCCTGCCCATGTTGTTTTAGATGCGGGTGGGGTTGGTTATTATATCAATATATCGTTAAATACCTACTCACAAATACCTGATGGCGAGCGGTGCAAGCTGTTTGTTTGGCTGCATGTAAAAGAAGACGCGCACACCCTTTATGGTTTTGCAAGCGAAGGCGAGCGCAGGCTTTTTCAGCACCTGATCTCCATATCGGGCATTGGGCCAAATACAGGCCGGATGATGCTGTCATCCATAACCCCTGCCGAGATCCAAGCCGCCATTGTACAGGGCAATGTAGCTTTGATACAACGCATTAAGGGCATCGGTCCAAAATCTGCACAGCGCATTATTTTAGAACTTCAGGATAAGCTACGTAAGGAAGGACCGGACACCCTAACCGTGATGCCTGCCTCTGCAACTGTTAAAGATGAGTCGCTTTCTGCACTGGTTATGCTGGGCTTTGCACGCAACACAGCCGAAAAAGTTCTCGACCAGGAAATTGCAAAATATAACGGTGTTTTAACCGTTGAACAGTTAATTAAGTTTGCGTTAAAAAGCTTATAATTACCTAACATTTTTTTGCCCCTTGATTAGACTCTTTACTTATAGATTTCTTATAGGTACGCTCATAATTTCTGCATTTTTTTGCGGGCTTGGCGGGGTATATGCGCAGCAAACGCCGGTAAATGGCAATCAGCAACCACAATCAACACCGGTTAACGTTCAGCAAACGCCTGTTAATGGCATCCCCGGCAGCAGGGTTTTGCCCGGACCCAAACAGGTGGCCGCTACCCCAGCCAATAACACAGCCACAACCGCACGTGATACTTCAAAACCGCTAAAGTCTGCCCCTAAATTAACCAAAACCAAAAACCAGCAAATACGCGAGGGCAACTTTTTGTATGATCCGCCGGGCCTCATCCGCACTGTTGAGTACGACCCGCTTACCAACATGTACATTTTGTATGAGCGGGTGGGCAGCCTGCCTTACCGCGCCCCGCAATACTTAACCTACATGCAGTACCTGGCGTTGCAGCAAAAAGGGGTTAGGCGCGAGTACTTTAAACAACTGGCAGATAACTACGCGTATGACTCCCAGCAAGAGGGATTTATCCCGCAAATAAAGGTGCGGAGCAAAACCTTTGAACAGATCTTCGGCAGCTCGGTAATCGATATCAGGCCGCAGGGGTCGGCAGAGGTGATAATGGCCGGGCAGATCAACAGTAATCAAAACCCGCTGTTCAATACCCGCCAGCGCAAGCAGTTTAATTTTAATTTTGATCAGCGCATCCAGCTGAACGTTACGGGTAACATTGGCGATAAGTTAAAGATCACTACCAATTACAATACCGAAGCCCAGTTCCAGTTTGAGAACCAGATCAAATTGGACTATACCGGCCACCCTGACGAGATTATTCAAAAAATTGAGGCCGGTACGGTTAGTTTGCCGTTGAGTACCACACTCATCAGCGGCAGCCAGGCACTATTTGGCGTTAAAACCAAGTTGAAATTCGGCAAGCTGGATATCACCAGTATTTTTTCGCAACAGCGGTCGCAATCAAAAAATATTACCATTACCAACGGTTCGCAGCAGGGATACATCAATCTTACCCCGGCAGATTACGAGGCCAACAAGCACTTTTTCCTGTCGCAGTATTTTAGGAATAACTATAATAGGGCGCTGGCCAATATCCCCATTATCAGCTCTAACATCAACATCACTAAAATAGAGGTGTGGACAACCAACCGTACCAACGTAACTACGGATTCGCGTGATATCGTCGGCTTCCTTGACCTGGGCGAAAACAGGCCCTACAATAGCACACTGATACAAGGCGGTGCGGGCTTTAGCGGTTTACCCGCGGGGTTTAAAGGGCCTGGTTTTGTACAGCAATCTAACTCCTTGTTAAACAATTTGCCTGCCAATGCAAGGGTTACCAACTCTAATGATGTGGCCAACTATTTCCGCAGCACGGGCAGTACAGACAACTATGCCAAGCTTACCTATGCACGTAAACTGGTGCAGGGTAAAGAATATAACCTTTCACCGCAGTTAGGGTATATCTCCCTAAATTATCCGCTGAATAACGACGAAGTTTTGGCGGTAGCCTACCAATACTCTTACAACGGGCAAACCTATCAGGTTGGGGAGTTTAGCAGCGATGTAGCGGTAGATGTGGCTACACCAAAATCGCTGTTTGTAAAGTTGCTGAAAAATGAATTGCTGAAAACCAACCTGCCCACCTGGGACCTGATGATGAAGAACATTTATACTACAGGCGCGTTCCAGATCAGCCCAACCAATTTTAAACTGAACATTAGCCGTTTGGATGATAAATCGGGGATTGAAAAAACCATCATGGACGAGGGGCAAAACACTAAAAGCAAACGCTGGCTGCAACTAACCGGGCTGGATAACCTCGACCAGCAAAATGCGAAGAACCCCGATGGCTATTTTGACTTTTTAGAAGGGATAACCATCGACTCACAGAACGGGCGCATTATGTTCCCGGTGATAGAACCCTTTGGCAGCGATCTGGCCCGGCAATTCACCGCAAGTGAGGCCGACCTGGCCGCCAGGTATGTTTACCAACCCCTTTATGATTCAACCAAAACCATCGCGCAGCAATTTTTCCCGAAACTTAACCGGTATCTGCTTAAGGGGACCTACACATCGCAGGGCGGGTCGGAATATCAGTTAAATGCAGTTAACATCCCTCAGGGGTCGGTAGTGGTAACCGCCGGTACGCTAAGGCTGCAGGAGGGAACGGATTACACTATTGATTACAGTGCAGGCCGTATACGGGTATTAAACCAGGCGCTCTTATCTTCGGGCCAGCCAATTAATATAAAATTAGAGAATAACGAGCTTTTCGGTGTTCAGCAGAAGTCGTTATACGGGTCGAGGTTCGATTATAGGGTAAACCCCAAACTGGCCTTAGGCGCTACCATTATGCACCTGACCGAGCAGCCTATTACTCAAAATGAAATAGTAGGCGAGGAATCTATATCTAATACCATTTGGGGTGCCGATGTAAACTACAGTTCGGAATCCAGGTTTTTAACCAAACTGGTAGATAAGATCCCGTTCATCCATACCAAAGTACCATCGACAGTGAATTTTAGCGGTGAGTTTGCCAAGCTGGTGCCCGGCAGTCCCGGGGCCTTAAACTTTGCGGGTTCAAAAAATGGCACATCCTACCTGGACGATTTTGAAAATAGCCGCTCTATCATCGATATTAAAAGTGCTATTAACTGGCAAATAGCGGGTACGCCTCAAATGTTCGCGGAGTCGCAGGTGTTTAACGACCTTAGTTATGGTTATAACCGCGCACGTTTGGCCTTCTATAATATCGACCCGATATTTTACACCAGTTCGGGCACTATTCCTCTCAACCGTAGCGAATTATCCAACCATTATGTAAGGCAGGTTATTGAGCAGGAGGTGTTTCCGTTTAAACAATCTGTAACCGGCCAGCCGCTTAGTTTGCCTACTTTAAACCTTGCCTTTTACCCAACTGTACGTGGCCCATACAACTATGCTACTACAGGCATCAACAGCGATGGTACCTTGCAAAACCCGCGCAACCGCTGGGGGGGCATTTTCCGTAAGCTGGAAACCAATGATTTTGAATCGTTAAACGTGGGTTACATCGAATTTTGGATGATGGATCCATTCATTTACAAACCGGCCTCGGCAGGTGGCGACCTTTACTTTAACCTGGGTAGTGTTTCTGAAGATATTTTGAAGGACGGGCGCAAAAGTTTAGAGAACAGCCTGCCGGTTGATGGCACTACCGATAAAACAGACGAAACCGTTTGGGGCAGGGTATCAAAACTGCAACCGGTTATAAACGCTTTTGATAATAACCCCGATTCGCGCAAGTTGCAGGATATAGGTTTGGATGGTTTGAACGATGCGGATGAGAATACCAAGTTTTCAAGTTTTGTTGCGCAGGCCAAAGCAGTATTGAGCCCCACTGCTGCAACTACGCTGGCAACAGATCCCTCGTCAGATAATTACCAATATTATCAGGGTCCCGCTTTAGATGCTGCCCGTGCGGGGATCCTTGACCGTTACAGCCGCTACAACGGTACGGAAGGTAACTCTAAAACTGCCGAGCAATCGCAGGCGGATTTAGGGTTACAAACTTCGGCATCTACTTCACTGCCAGATGGGGAGGATATAAACCGTGATAACAACATGAGCCAAACGGACGAATACTTTCAATACAAAGTATCCGTGCGCCCGCAGGACCTGATGGTTGGGCAAAATTTTATAAACGATAAGGTAACCTCGCAGGTTAAGCTGGCCGACGGTACCACGCAGGCAGTTACCTGGTATCAGTTCAGGATCCCGATAAACGATTACCAGGGTAAAGTGGGCAACATTCAGGATTTTAAGGCCATCCGTTTTATGCGGATGTTCATGACCAATTTTGCCGATACGTCTATACTGCGTTTTGCTACCCTGCAGCTGGTGCGCGGCGAGTGGCGCACCTTTAATGCCGAAAATAACCCGATAAACATCATAGCCGATCCTAATATTGTCACCCCTACCATTGACAACTCGACCCTTGATGTACAGGCCGTAAATATTGAAGAGAATGGTAACCGTACACCTATCCCTTATGTGGTGCCGCCGGGTATTAACCGTCAGCGTAACTATAACAACCTGCAAACCGATACCAAGCTGAACGAGCAGTCATTAGCCTTGAATGTTGCGCAGCTTCGCGATGGGTATTCGAGGGCAGCATTCCGTACGTTCTATAACGATTTGCGGTCATACAAGCGCATCCAAATGTTTATTCACGCAGAGGGCGACCAGCTAAAGGACAACGACCTGAACGCATTTGTACGCCTGGGTGTCGACTATCAGGATAATTACTACGAGTACGAAGTGCCTCTGGCTATTACACAACCCGGCACCCGCGACCCGGGTGCCATATGGCCGGCAGCTAACGAACTGGATTTGCAATTGTCTATTTTGATAGATGCCAAGCTTGCCCGTAACAATGCCAAATTGAACGGACAACCATGGCCGTTTACGGTGCCCTTTACCTATACCGATGGGCGCAATAAGGTAACCATTAAAGGCCAGCCCGATTTGAGCCGCTTGCGTGCCATTATGCTTGGGGTACGTAACCCTTATAAACCCATAACTCCCGGCGACGATGGTTTGGATAAAACAGGTGCTGTTTGGTTTGACGAGTTGCGACTGACAGATTTTGATCAGCGTGGGGGGTGGGCAGCAACCGGCAGGTTTGATGCCGCACTGGCCGATTTTGGTAACCTGACCGTAGCCGGCAGCAAAAGCACTATCGGTTTTGGTTCAATAGACTCGCGCGTCAGCGACCGCAGCCGCAGCGATAACCAGGTAATAGATGTGAGCGGCAGCCTGGAGCTGGGCAAATTCTTCCCTGAGAAAAGCGGGATCAAGATCCCTGCTTATGTAAATTACTCCACCCAAAAAAGCACACCGCAATATGATCCCGGCTCGCCGGATGTGGAGCTGAAAAAATCATTGGCCGCTGCACCGAGCAGTAAAGCCCGTGATTCGATCAAGAATGTAACGGTTGATTATACCGTGCGCAAGAGCATTAACTTCACTAACGTACATAAAGAGCGCACCAACTCTGCAGCCAATAATCATGTTTGGGATATAGAGAACTTTAGCGCCACTTATGCCTACACCGAGTACCAGCACCACGACTTTATTGTGGAGAACGATTTCTCGAAAACCTACCGCGCTGCGCTGAATTATAATTATACCAATCAGCCTAAATACTATTCGCCCTTTGCAAAGCGCATAAAGAGCAACTTATTGGCCCTTGCCAGAGATATTAACTTTAGCATCCTGCCATCGCGGTTGAATTTCAGCATCAACTTTGATCGTTTTTATTCAGAGAATACTTTAAGGAACAACGACCCTAACAACTTTATCCCGATCCCCACCAGCTTTAACAAGAATTTTAATATTACCCGTGTTTACGGCATTGGCTGGAATTTGTCAAAATCACTTCAAATGGATATCGATGCCACCAACCTGTCGGTAGTTGATGAACCCGCCGGCCGCCTGAATGGCTTAAAGCGCGATACGCTGTGGGAAAACCTGAAACGTTTAGGACGCACCACCAACTATAACCACACCATTAATTTTAACTATACAACCCCGATAAATAAAATCCCGGGGCTGGACTGGACGGCGTTACTGGCCCGCTACAGTACTCATTTTAACTGGCAAAGCCAGCCCGAGTTTTCTATTAACGACCCTACTTACAATATTGGTAACAGCATCCAAAACTCGCGCAGCATCCAGCTAAACCCAACTTTAAACTTTAACGGTTTGTACAATAAATTTAGGAGCTTGCGCAAAAACAACAACAGCGACCAGGGCGGTGTAGGCAAATTTCTACTGAATATTATAACGGGTATAAAAAACATTAACGGTACTTACACCCGTACCGAAGGTACCTTCCTGCCGGGCTATTTGCCGCAATCGAACCTGTTTGGGCAGGATCTTACCTATGATGCACCGGGTATTGGCTTTTTGATTGGCAGCCAGGCAGATTTGCGAAACAAGGCCGTTGCCAACGGCTGGATCACTACCGACACCCTGCAAAACCAGCTTTACGTAAAGACATTTACCGAAGACATTCGCCTGCGCAGCATTATCGAACCTGTAAAGGATCTGCGGATAGAACTGATCGGTTTCCGCGTGCAGGAC
The DNA here is from genome assembly GCF_014773245.1 of Mucilaginibacter glaciei. Classification (GTDB taxonomy): domain Bacteria; phylum Bacteroidota; class Bacteroidia; order Sphingobacteriales; family Sphingobacteriaceae; genus Mucilaginibacter; species Mucilaginibacter glaciei. Next base: position 86,453 of record NZ_JACWMX010000005.1, read on the forward strand.
AGGAATTATCAAACTAATTTCAAGTATCTGGCTACTACCAATAGCATTGAAAACCTAAGCCCGGTTACATCGGGTACTTACAGTGTGTCTATCTTGTCCATCGCCACGGCGTTCTCAAAAAGCTCTGGTATTAGTAATACGTCGGGCGTTTTTCAACAATTCTTAGCAAACAGGCAGGTTATCTCGCAAAAGTTGGGGCAGGCCAACGGTAACTCGACAGGCACTACCGGTGGTTATGCTGACGGCTACGGACCTAACGCGCAAAACGTTTTGGTGCCGGCCTTCCTGGCGGCGTACACAGGTAAAAGCGCAAGTGCATCAACCCTTAATCAATTCCCTAATATCCCTATCCCTAACTGGCAGATCACTTATAACGGCTTAAGTAAGCTGCCATTCTTTGCAGAATTATTTGATTCTTTTGATATTAAACATGGCTACCGCTCGTCATATAACGTGAATAGTTATACTACCCTTTTGCAATACCAGGAAACCGGTGGTAAGGTAAGTTCAAGGGATGTGAATAATGATTTTCTGCCTTTTTACCAGTTTTCGCAGGTGAGCATCTTTGAGCAGTTTGTCCCTTTGTTTGGTGCCGATGTGCGTTTCAAGAACAGCATGACCGCCAACTTCGAGTACCGCAAAACACGTTCACTTAGCCTGAGTTTACTTAACAGCCAGCTGGCCCAGCAGGATGAGAATATTTTGGTGTTTGGATTTGGCTATCGCCCAAAAAACTTCCGGATGCCGTTCGGGCTTTTTGGTACCGGTGCCCGCACCAATAATGATGTTAACTTTAAGCTGGATGTAGCTGTACGCGATAATAAGACATTGATCTACCGTGCCGATATTGCTGCTGCCGAGATCTCATCAGGCGCACAAAATATTACCTTGAGGCCATCGATAGATTACGTTATCAACCAGCGGTTTAACCTTAATTTGTTTTACGATAGCAACATTACCCGGCCATATACCTCCCAAACATTCAATACGGCATTTACTAATTTCGGTATCAACTTAAAATTACTGTTGCAGTAGGTGCACTTAAGCGTTACCTGTTAAATATCCTTAAATAAGCGCGTTTCCGAATCATATTATTGGCCTGGTTCGGCAAGCTCTCTTCGTTGCCTGGCCATTTTTTTGTTTTTGCGGTTCAAGCGGCGTTGGGTACGTTTGCGTACGCGTTCTTTTTTATCAATGGCTTTTTGAATTTTCTTCTTTTCGTGGTTGTCCATCTTTGCCCTAACATCTTTCTCTTTGGCCGCACCTAAACCCACGCAAGGTTTAAGTCCGCTGAGCAAGGCCTGCCAAACCGTTTTAAAGAATGGCGAAGTAAGCGGGCGAACATACGATACGTATGCTGTACGCGGCAAGGTGCCGGGTTTATTAGGGTTATCATGTTCTATCACAAGGGAGTTGGCGAACAGCGACGCCAGTGTTTTTTTTGAATACCCTTTGTTCGCAGTGTCGGGCCGGAGCAGGTTTACCTTTAGGTTCTCATACAACAAACTTACGTTGCCCGTGGTTGTTTTATTGGTGGCATGCAGGTCAAAATCAATACTATTAACCTTGCCAGATGTTATTTTAACCATGGCCAGCGGCATTGCTGCCTTGTTTACACGTGGCAGATCGAACATCCCCATGTGGCCTTTATAGCTGTAACTATTATCAGCATTGGTTAGGTCAAAAGTAAACTGCAGCCTCAGGCGGCCGCGCTCCATAAACAAGGTGTTGAGGCGTGCAGTGGCGAGCGGGTGTTTTTTGACGGAATCGGTATTGTTGGTCAAATTGATAAACTGGCCGCTTGTATTATTAAAGGTAATGGTGCCAACCTTTTTAGATCTTTTATTGTACTCGTTGTAAAGCACATTTATATCATTTATGGCAAGGGTATCAATATTAAAGGCAGTTTTGATTTTTTTTATAGCAACGTGCGGAAAAGTAACTACCCTATCTGTCGTTTGTGTGACGCCATTTGGGTTGCTGTATATAGCCAGCGTTCCTGTGCTTAACATTACATTGGCCGCGTTAAAACTGCGGTATTTGTGATAGTTTAAAAAATCGAAGTGGTTTACCTGTAACGAATCTAACCGTATGGTGAAGCGGTCGGCTTTGGTGTCATCAAAAAACTGAATGGGGGTAAGGGGTTGTAATACAAGTCCTTCTATATTCAATCGGGAAGTTTTGGTAGATAACTTAGCCGATTTTACCGAATAAGTATATAAACCATTTGCCGATTTACCGGTATAGTTATAAAGCTCTGTTGTGATATCTGCACAATATAATAACCTGGAACGATCTGTTTGCGTTGCCGAGTCTATCAGCAGGTCGGTAGCCTTCAAATTCATTTCTTTCAATTCAGATACCGCTGGTTTTTTGCCAGAATAGTTGATGTACTTAAACTTTACATCATTTAAATATATCTCGCCTACGTGTATCAACTTTAAACTTTTATTGATCTTTTGCCAAACCGTTCTGCTATCTGCGCCTACGGTATCTTTGGTATGGTTTACCCGGAAACTCACCTGCAGTTCGGGCGCGCTTAAAGTTATGCGGCCTATATTAAGTTTATTTTTAAAGTAAAGGCTAAACGGATGGATGCGCGACAGCACCAGTTTTTTTACGTTTAATTCATATAAATTATTGGGGGCCAAGCCTTGTTTCCTTTTGCGGTTATAAACCGCCGTATCGGGCCGCAGCTTAATGTTATAGATCACAATTTCGCCCTTGATAATGTGCAGGTCGGCGTGGGCAAAATCTACTTTATATAGGCTGTCGGTATTGGTAAGTACACCGCTTTTTACCTTCTCGGCCAATATGGGCGACCAGTACCGGTTGATAAGCAACGCCGGCAGCAGCACCAGGATAACCAATGCCAGTAAAATACCGAATGTTATTTTTTGCCACTTATGTTTCAGAAACTTTAACGCCATTAATAACCCTGTTTTAGATAAAGGCTCGCTGTCCACGGCCTATTGTGCATGTGTAAGTTTATTACAACAGCAAAGTGATGATTTTGTTAAACGCTGACAAACTGTCATCCAATATATAAAATTATTGTATTTTTGCGGTTCAATTTTTTAAATAACGATGGATTTGCTTATTCAGGATAAAGTGCAGGACGAGAGCAGGCAGGGCGAGGCTTTAATATTAGAGCCGGTTGTTGGTAAAAACAACGGCCGTAAGCTATATATTGAAAGTTATGGCTGCGCTATGAACTTTAGCGATAGCGAAATTGTAGCCTCTATTTTATCAGAAAAAGGGTTTGAAACCACATCAGATTTTAATAACGCCGATGTGATATTTATCAATACCTGTTCTATCCGTGAGAACGCCGAAGTACGGGTACGTAACCGTTTAAAGGAATTTGCGGGTGCAAAATCACGCAACCCAGGGATGGTAGTTGGCGTTTTGGGCTGCATGGCCGAGCGTTTAAAAGCTAAATTTTTAGAAGAAGAAAAACTGGTAGATGTTGTTGTAGGCCCCGATGCTTACCGCGACCTGCCAAACTTAATAGAGCAGGTTGACGGTGGCCAGCGTGCGGTAAACGTGCTGTTGAGCCGCGAAGAAACCTATGCAGACATTAGCCCCGTTCGTTTAAACAGCAACGGTATTAATGCCTTTGTATCTATTATGCGGGGCTGCGATAACATGTGTTCGTTTTGCGTGGTGCCATTTACCCGCGGCCGCGAACGTAGCCGCGATGCCCACTCGGTAGTTGCAGAATGTAAGGACCTTTTTGACAAAGGATACCGCGAGGTTACTTTGCTGGGCCAGAATGTAGATTCATATAAATGGAGCGCGCCCATAGCGGAAGGTGGCGAGCAATTGGCAGTTGGCAGTGAAGTGCAGATCGTGAATTTTGCTAATCTTTTAGAAATGGTAGCCTTGGTTAGTCCGGAGCTGCGTGTTCGCTTTTCAACATCACACCCTAAAGATATTACCGATGAGGTTTTAGAGACCATTGCCAAATACGAGAATATTTGTAATTACATACACTTGCCGGTGCAAAGTGGTAACAGCCGGGTGTTGGATATCATGAACCGTACTTATGACCGTGAGTGGTATATGAACAGAATAGATGCCATCCGCAGGCTAATCCCGGATTGCGCTATATCTACAGATGTGATCACCGGTTTTTGCACCGAGACAGACGAGGAGCATAACGATACCGTAACCATGATGGATTATGTGAAATACGATTTTGCCTACATGTTTAAATACAGCGAAAGGCCGGGCACTTTAGCCGCAAAGCGTTATGCGGATGATACTCCGGAGAGTGTTAAACAAAGCAGGTTAGCTCAAATCGTAGCCAAACAGCAGGAGTATTCATTTTACAGGATGCAGGCGCGTATTGGTAAGGTGGAGAAGGTATTGATTGAAGGCTTCTCCAAAAAATCAAACAACGACTATTGCGGCCGCAGCGATCAGAATGCGATGGTGATATTCCCGGTGAGTGAAAACTACAAGCCAGGCCAGTACGTTAACGTGTTGGTAGAGCGTACCACATCCGCTACGCTGATAGGAAGAATTGTAGAATAGAAGCAAGAAGCCAAGAATCAGGAAGCAAGAGAGAAAATAAGGAAAAATGGTCAAGCACAATTTTAAAAGTTTAAAAATTTAGCAGCGGTCTATGGACCTGACCGATTTGATCTATGATTATTGTAAAGCTCTACCTGTAGAAGAACGCTTTAATTTGATTGATCAGCTCAACAGGTGCTCTTGTTCTATTCCGTCAAATATCGCTGAAGGCTCTGGGAAAAGAACAAAAATTCATTTTGCTGAATATTTGACTAATCCCTTACGTCGCCATTCGAAGTTGAGACGCAGTTATTAATATGCGAACGCCGGAAATACGGCTCTAAAGAAAAATTAAAGGAATGTTTAGAATTAGTTGTTGAAATTCAAAAAATGATATTTGCTTTTAGGGAGCATATCATGAATGGAAGCGACTAAATCAAATCAAGGTCTTGAATCGGGTCTTATCTTGATTCTTGCTGTCTTGATTCTTGCATCTAACTTATGGAAATTCAAGAAATTAAACAACGCTTTGGAATTATCGGCAACTCGCCGTTATTGAACCGGGCTATAAATATTGCCAACCAAGTAGCGCCCACAGATATTTCGGTATTAATTACCGGCGAAAGTGGTAGCGGTAAGGAAGTGTTTTCACACATCATTCACCAAATGAGCCCGCGTAAGCACGGGCCCTTTATTGCCGTTAACTGTGGCGCTATTCCAGAGGGGACTATCGATTCGGAGTTGTTCGGGCACGAAAAAGGTGCTTATACCGGTGCCATTGGCGAGCGTAAAGGCTATTTTGAAACCGTTAACGGCGGTACCATCTTTTTGGATGAGATTGCCGAAATGCCGCTTGGTACCCAGGCCCGTTTGCTGCGTGTCTTAGAGTCGGGCCAGTACATCAGGGTAGGGTCATCAAAGGTGGAGAAAACCAATGTGCGTGTTATTGCAGCAACCAATGTTGATGTGTATGACGCAGTTAAGGCTGGCCGTTTTCGCGAGGACCTGTATTACCGTTTAAATACCGTGCCGCTCAAAATTCCGCCATTGCGCGATAGAAAAGAGGATATCTTTTTGATCTTTAGGAAGTTCACTTCCGATTTCACGGATAAATATCGCAGCCCGCCTATCCAGTTAGATGACGAGGCGCAACAGGTACTCATCAACTATTCGTGGCCCGGTAATGTACGCCAGCTAAAAAACATGGCAGAGCAACTGGCCGTTTTAGAACGCGACCGCGTTATAACCGCGCAAACGCTTTTAACGTATATCCCCCACGAGGCAAACGGCCGCAACCTGCCCATGCGTTTAGATAATCAGCCAAAAGAAGATTTTTCTGAAAGGGATATCCTTTACAAAGTGCTGTTTGATATGAAACGCGATATGGTAGAATTGAAAAAACTGGTGGCCGATATTATTGAACATGGCGGGGTAGGTAAAAACTATCCTAATCAGTCGCAGCTAACACAGTTGTACAGGGATATTGAGCTGCCTGTAACTAACAACCACCACGAACCACAATTTACCCTGCAGCAGCCCGTTAACAATACGGCTGCCAACAGCAACCCTGATTATAACATAACGCACGAGGCCGAGGAGGTGGAAGAATCACTATCACTTGTTGATAAGGAATCTGACCTGATACGCAAAGCCCTTAAAAAACACAAAGGTAAGCGTAAGCTTGCGGCTAACGAGTTGGGAATATCAGAAAGAACTTTATATCGTAAAATAAAAGAATTAGATTTATAACGAAACATGGGCAAAAGGCTTTTTTTAAATATAGCGTTGATGAGTGTGGTGGTAATGCTTTTTACATCCTGCACGTATAAACTCACCCAAAGCGGGGCATCTATACCTATCGGCCTTAAAACAATAGATATTCAGTATTTTGAAAATAACGCCCCGTTAGTGGTAAGTACATTAAGCCAGCAATTTACCGAAGCGTTGAAAGACCGTATCCGTACGCAAACCAGTTTGAGCATTGTACGGGGCGATGCTGCGGATGCTACCATGTCTGGCGTTATTACGGGTTACAGTTACGGGCCGGTATCTATCCAGGCAACCAACCCCAATGTTGCTCCAATTGCAGGAGCAAGTCGTTTAACAATTACCGTTAAAGTAAAATACGTTTACAATAAGGATAAAAAGTTTAATTTTGAGGATTCGTTCAGCAAATCTTTAAATTACACGGGCGATTTATCTACCCAGGAGCAATCGCTTATACAGCAGATAAATAAGCAGCTGACCGACGATATTTTTAACAAAGCCTTTGCAAATTGGTAACAATTTATAGTTTTATAACCAGGTGGATCAATACTTAGATAACAGGCATAAACAAATTTTATACGACCTGCTGGCAAACCCTGCAGATACAGGCCAGTTATACATAACTTCCCTGCAACGTATGGCCAACGACTATCCCCAAAGCGGACTGTTACAGGTATTGGCTGTGCGTGCCGGCGAAAAGGACGATATAAAAAAAGCGGCGGTTTACTTTAAGCCCAACACACTTTATAAGTTAGTACATAGCCCGGACACCCTGCCGGCCGTCAGTGCCGACCGCATTGCCTGGGATGAAACCGCAAGCCCCGAAAATTATTTCAGTATAGCAGCTACCGACGAAGATAGGTACACCCCTCCTGCAGATGCCGTGCGGTTTAATTCGCCCGAACTGGCGCAGCATCAAAATGACGTTGCACCATCAAACGGGCCGGAAGCTACTATCAACCATGCCTCTGAAACATTTATAACGCACGAAACTGTCGAAGTGCCTGTTGAAGAAGAAGTTACCCATAAGCCTATTACCGATACCGAACAACCGGAAACTATTGAACCCGCTGTCGATGAGAACGAGCTACCTGTAGAAATAGATAAGGCTAAGGAAGAGCGTGTTACCGATAGCCATTTTGAAACTGCACCTGAAACAGCCTTGACACCGCCAGATCCGGTTGCGGGCACAGAAATAAACGACGAAGTACACGAAGAGATACAGGATACAGATCACATTATCCCTGAGCTTTATAACTCCTATACCGAGCAATTGGCACATCCGCATTTGGACGATGCACCCGCCGATGAGCAGATGCCCGAACCTGATAGCGTTATCTCCGGGCTATATGATTCTTACGAAGAGCAATTGGCCGGACAGGAAGAGAAGCACCCGGAACCGGAGGCAGAAGCGCCCGCAACCTTTACTAATTTGAGTGAAGATAACGGCTATCGTGCCGAGAAAGAATCTTTTAGGCAGGATATTGAAGATGAGGTTTATGACGAAATAGTGGGAATAGACCAGATAGGGTTTGAACCAACCGTTAATGTATTGCATGAATCTGAAACCCAGGTAGCGGATATTGCCGACGAGCAGCACTCTTGGCAAAACACTTTTGCCGATGGCGAGGACTACCCCGAAGATGAAGAAGAGCAGGATGAAAGACCTTTGCAACGCTCTGCAGGTATTACCGATGCAGATATCGCCATAGACGAAGAGCGGCTGATAATGGGCAACATTGTAAGTGCCGATTATTTGACTTTTGATAAAAAACTGGATGAGCTGCGCAGCGGTAAGGTTGAACCACAACCCGCAATAGCCGATGTCTCTCCTACAGATGCTGAACCAATACCTAAAGAGCAGGATGTGGTATCACGTTATAATGATGATAGCATGCCTTACAGCTTCATGTGGTGGTTAGACAAAACCCGTAAAGAACATGCCGAAACCTTTCAGCCTTACACGGCCAACCCGGTACAACCTGCTGCAAATTCGTCTTCAGACGAGCAAAGAGCAGAGCAACCGCATGTAAAGCCGGTTACGCGTAAGGCTCCCGACGAGTTACAGCAGCAGTATTACGAAAATATTTTCAGCCTGACATCGGTAAGCGGAATTGAGCGCGATGATACAGACAAAGGGCTGGAGTTTGATCAAAACAAAAAGGAAGACATTATTATAGAACGTTTTATTAATACCGAACCGCAAATAAGGCCACCCGCAGCAAACCGGTTAGATAATGAGAATAAGGCTAAAAAAAGTTCAGAAGACCAAGACGCTTTGGTTACCGAAACACTGGCCCGAATTTATAACGACCAGATGTTATATCATAAAGCCATAGCTACTTATAAAAAATTGATATTGAAATTCCCGGAAAAAAAGCTTTACTTTGCAGCCCAGATTGAACAGTTAGAAAAGAAAACCAATTGATATAACAAGAAATGTATTTAGTATTATTAATTATCATCATCATTGCATGCATCCTTTTAGGATTAATTGTATTAATTCAAAACCCTAAAGGCGGTGGTTTATCATCGAATTTTTCGGGTTCATCACAATTAATGGGCGTGCAAAAAACAGGCGATTTTTTAGAAAAAGGAACCTGGTTCCTTGCCATTACTATAATGGTATTATCATTAGCGATGAACGCTACCGTTAAGGGCGGTGCTCAAAAAGGTGATGATTCACAATCTATTGAGCAGATCAAAAAAAACTCTAAACCTTCTGCAGCCCCGGCTACCGTACCGATGACTGTACCAGGTACAGCTACACCGGCACCTGCTCAGAAAAAACCGTAATTAAATATTAAGATATTTTTAGGAAGGCTTTGGACATTGTCCAAAGCCTTTTTTGCTGATATAGCTTACTGACACGATGACACACAGCTATTAATTTAACATTTATCGGTTGTTAAGCCATGACTAAAAGGTGACAATTAAACATGTATTATGCCAATACGGAATATATTGGCTGCTTGGCATAATTGATGTTTAAAGGTTAAACGAAAACTTAAAATTATAAATTCAAAATAGTAATACTATGTCATTAAACATTAAACCCCTTGGGGACAGAGTGGTTGTTGAAGCCGCTGCTGCCGAAACAAAAACTGCTTCGGGTATCTACATTCCTGAAACGGCGCAAGAAAAACCACAAAAAGGAACAATAATGGCGGTAGGCCCGGGTAAGTATGCTGATGTATCAGGCGCACTTATACCAATGACCATCCAGGTTGGCGATTCAATTCTTTACGGAAAGTATGCAGGTACCGAGATCAACATCGACGGTAAAGAATACCTGATCATGCGCGAGTCTGATATTTACGCGGTTCTTTAATCCAATTACTAAACATAAAACATATAAATTTTGAGGGGTGAACATTCACTAACTCAATAATTGAAAATTAAATCATGGCAAAACAAGTTAAATATAATGTTGAGGCACGTGACGCTTTAAAGCGCGGTGTTGATATTTTAGCTAATGCAGTTAAAGTAACATTAGGCCCCAAGGGCCGTCACGTAATTATCGATAAAAAATTCGGCTCACCTGCGGTAACCAAAGATGGTGTTACTGTAGCAAAAGAAATTGAACTGAAAGACCCTATCGAAAATATGGGCGCGCAAATGGTTAAAGAAGTTGCATCAAAAACTGCTGATATTGCAGGTGATGGTACTACTACTGCTACCGTTTTAGCACAAGCTATTGTTACAGCAGGTATTAAGAACGTTGCAGCCGGCGCTAACCCTATGGACCTGAAACGTGGTATTGATAAAGCGGTTGCAGAAGTTGTTAAAAACTTAAAAGCACAGTCACAAACCGTTGGCGAAGACAATAACAAGATCAAACAAGTAGCATCTATTTCTGCTAATAACGACGAGGTTATCGGATCGTTAATTGCAGAGGCTATGCAAAAGGTTGGTACAAGCGGTGTGATCACTGTTGAAGAAGCAAAGGGTACAGAAACTGAAGTTAAAACGGTGGAAGGTATGCAGTTTGACCGTGGTTACCTTTCTCCGTACTTTGTAACCAATTCAGACAAAATGGAAGTGGAATTAGAAAGCCCTTACATTTTGATCTACGATAAAAAGATCTCTTCAATGAAAGAGTTGTTGCCGATATTGGAAAAACAAGTACAAACAGGCAAACCACTTTTAATTATTGCCGAAGATTTAGACGGTGAAGCATTGGCTACATTAGTAGTTAACAAGATCCGTGGTTCACTAAAAGTTGCTGCTGTTAAGGCACCTGGCTTTGGCGACCGTCGTAAAGCAATGTTAGAGGATATCGCTGTGTTAACAGGCGGTACCGTAATATCTGAAGAGCGTGGTTACAAATTAGAAAGTGCAGACCTGTCTATGTTAGGCCAGGCAGAAAAGATCACTATCGATAAAGACAACACTACACTGGTTAACGGTGCGGGTGATGCTGATTTGATTAAGGGCCGTGTTGGTGAGATCCGCGCGCAGATCGAAACGACCACTTCTGATTACGATAAAGAAAAATTACAGGAACGTTTAGCCAAATTATCTGGCGGTGTTGCGGTATTGTATATCGGTGCAGCTTCTGAAGTTGAAATGAAAGAAAAGAAAGACCGTGTTGACGATGCTTTACATGCAACACGTGCGGCTGTAGAAGAAGGTATTGTTGCAGGTGGTGGCGTTGCCTTCATTCGCGCAGTAGCTGCTCTGGCCGATCTTAAAGGTGCCAACGAAGATGAGAACACTGGTATCCAGATCATCCGTCGTGCTATCGAAGAGCCTTTACGTCAAATTTGCGACAACGCAGGTATCGAGGGTTCTATCGTAGTGCAGAAAGTTAAAGAAGGCACCGGCGACTTCGGTTACAATGCACGTACCGACAAATACGAGAATTTAATTGGTGCAGGTGTTATCGACCCTACTAAGGTAGGCCGTGTAGCATTAGAAAACGCAGCTTCTATCGCAGCGATGTTGTTAACCACCGAGTGTGTATTAGCAGATGAGCCTGATGACGATAAAGGCGGTATGCCTCCAATGGGCGGCGGCGGCGGCATGGGCGGCATGATGTAATCACCCACCCACGTAGCGGTTAAACCCGGTATAACAAACCCTCTGTATACAAAAGTGTACAGAGGGTTTTGTGTTTAAAACAGCCTTTGATATATAAAAACAACGATAATTAGCCAATTAACAATAGTTTAACCGTTTTGAACATCCGCGTTAACTATTTATGCGTAATTGCTGATAACAAACGCGAATGAGTCGGTTTAGGCACAGCGTTTGAATAAACTGAAGCATGAAGCACATTATCAATAAAAAAACACAGATACACAGCCGCCTGGTTGAGTGGGTCCTTTTTAAAGGCCCCGAATTATTTGTGACGTTATACAGTTAAGTAAAAAATCCTAATTTTGGCTTCAGTTATGGAGCCGCACGAATTCTACGATAAATTTCATAAATGGGCTGTTGCAAAAGGCCCGAACCTGCTATTTGGATTATTTGTCCTTTTTGTCGGCATTTGGTTCATAAGGTTTTTGCGTACCCGCATACGCATGCGTATGGCTAACCGCAATGTGCACTCCTCATTACAGCCCTTCTTTTTAAGTCTTTCTATCACCAGTCTTTATGTACTGCTCATTATTTCGGTAATGAATATTGTGGGTTTAGAGTTAACCGTATTCACCACTATAATAGGTGCGTTTAGTGTGGCGGCTGGTTTGGCATTATCCGGCACGTTCCAAAACTTTGCAGGCGGGGTGCTGATCCTTTTATTGAAGCCTTTCGAAATTGATGATAACATTGTAGCGCAGGGGCAAACTGGCAGGGTAACCTCTATCCAGATCTTTTATACGGTGCTCATCACTGTCGATAATAAAACTGTGATTATCCCCAACGGTAAGTTGTTTAACGAGGTTATTGTAAATGAAAACCGCGAAGGCAAGCGCAGGCTTGATTTTGAAATTAAGCTGGGGTACGCTGCCGGGGTTGATCAGGTAAAGGAAATAATAAATAATGCGATTACGCAAACGCCTGGTATTTTACCTGAACCGGCAACCCGGGTTGGCGTAGTAGCCTTAGAAATTGACGGCGTACGCTTTACAGTAAACGTTTGGGTTAGCCCCAATAATTTTTTGGTTGCTAAAATAGCCTTGCAGGAAAAGATTATAAAAGACCTGGCTGCTGCAGGCGTAAAACTGCCGGGAGTTTAATTAAGCGTCCGAGGTTATTTGTTAAACCGGATCTCGCTCCGCACTTCCGTCCCGATTACAAACACAATACAAAATACTATCCGTAATTTTAACCCATGCAACGAGAGCAAATTTCGGTATTTGATATGTTTAAGATAGGCATTGGGCCGTCAAGTTCGCATACACTTGGCCCCTGGCGCGCCGCACAACAATTTGTGGAGCTATTACAACAGAAACAAGTACTGGATTTGGTAGTCGGGATAAAAGTCCTGCTGTATGGTTCGCTGGCCAAAACCGGTAGGGGGCACGGTACCGACATCGCCATATTGCTTGGCCTGAGCGGCGATGACCCGGTAACTTTTGAGGTTGACCGCATAGACACTAAAATAACGCAAATCACTCAAGATCATAAGCTGCTGTTAGGCGGTATAAAACCCATCAGCTTTTTCTTTGATGATGATATGCTGTTCCTGTTTACAGAGAGCCTTCCTTTCCACCCCAATGCGGTAACATTCCAGGCTTTTTTAAGTAATGAAACTGCGGTATCGGGCACCTTTTACTCAATAGGCGGAGGCTTTGTCGTTAAAGAGGGCGAACAAACCCAGCACAAATTAGAGGTTGACCTTCCCTTCCCGGTTGAAACCGCTGGCGATCTGCTGCACTGGTGCCGCAAAACCGGCCTCAAGATCTCTGAAGTGGTGACAGAAAATGAATTGGCCTGGCGCAGCGAACAGCAAACCCGCGATGGGGTAATGAATATCTTTAAGGTAATGCAAGAGTGCATGTACCGCGGTTGCCACACCGCCGGCAGCCTGCCGGGAGGATTAAATGTAGCCCGCAGGGCTTGCGCGCTAAATAAGCGGTTATTAAAGGGCCATACTTATACCAATTATATAGAGTGGGTTTTGGCCATGCGCCAAACGGGTAACAGCTTTCAAAATATATTAGATTGGGTAAGTTGCTTTGCCTTGGCCGTTAACGAAGAGAATGCATCGTTTGGGCGTGTGGTTACCGCACCTACCAATGGTGCCGCGGGTGTGATCCCGGCGGTGCTGCAATATTTTATCAGCTTTTGTGACGGGTTAGACGATCAAAAGATTATCCAGTTTTTGTTCACAGCATCTGAAGTGGGCAGCATATTTAAAAAAGGAGCTACCATCTCTGCCGCGATGGGTGGCTGCCAGGCCGAAATAGGTGTATCATCAGCAATGGCTGCGGCAGCCCTCACAGAAGTTTTAGGCGGAAGCCAGCGCCAAGTATTGATGGCGGCAGAAATAGCCATGGAGCATCACTTAGGCATGACCTGCGACCCGATTGGTGGCCTGGTACAGGTGCCCTGCATTGAACGGAACACCATGGGCGCCATCAAGGCTATCACAGCAAGTCAGCTGGCCTTACAAAGCAACCCCGATAAGGCTAAAGTAAGTTTAGATGCCGTGGTAAAAACCATGTGGCAAACCGCGCAGGATATGAATTCCAAATACAAGGAGACTTCAGACGGCGGCCTGGCGATCAACATCCCTATAAGCCTTCCGGAGTGTTAGGCTATTTTAACTTTTCTTTCTTAAGCAGTGCAATAACCTTATCCGTACGCAGCTCGCGCCCAGAGGGTAAAAGGTGATATTCCGTATCATAAAATACGCTATCCGGAAAAATGGCATCCGATGGTTTAATTAGGATCTTTATCTTCAGTTCGCGGTCAAACTCATCAGCGTAGGCGTTAATAGGTTTCAGCGATTTCTTATAGAGTGATTGCGGGAAGCCGGGGTACAGGAAAAATACCTTTATGTGGTTCTTATCGGCATAATCCTTAAAACTATTTAGGTTTTTTATGCCGGCATATGGCCGGTAGTTAAGTTTCACTTTAGTAAAAAAGTCTTTTGAAGGGTTTGTAAAGTTGCGTACCACATCTCCGTATTGGTTAAAAGAACTGCGCGAGTACACTACATTGGTAGGGAAACCCTTTTGCGGCCTGTGCAACAAATGTGCAAGGGTAACCGCGAAGTTTTTCTGAAGGTCTTCAATAAAAAAATCGGTAATAAATTGCTCCAGGCCGGTCTTAAAATAGGTACCTGCCTGTGGGAAGATCCTTTGCGCTTCCTTTTTTAACGTATGGGCACCGTCAACGCTCAATTCATATTCAGGAGACACGATCACGATATCTGACGGGCGTGCTACGGCCTTTGCTTCATTAAGCATAAAATCTAAACCCAAGCTACCCAGTAATCCAAGGTTTACTACCGGGATGCCTAAACTATCGGCAATGCGTTTGCTGTTAATACCAAATGCCACGTTTGAACCGCCGCAGAAAAGTATGCGTGGCAATTTGATTTTAGCTGCATAAGCGTGTTTATCAACTATTGCACCTATGTAACCATCATTGCCCTTCGCACCGGTGGGGTAGTAGTTACGGTTACAGATGTAAACTACAGCGACTACCAGTACAGTAAATACACTTAAAGTGGCGATAAACTTTTTCATATTAAAACTGGAAATAAACAAATTGCTGCTGTATCCCGCAGAAATAAAATATGGCAATTACTAAAGTCAGGTAAAACGTCCATCGTAATGGTTTTGGCCATTTAAGCCCCGTTTTGGCAATGGCAAATAATTGTTCGCGGCCTGCCCATTCCATTAATATAAATATTACGGTAAGCGCTATGATTGTTACCGGGTTGCTTGATCCGCCGCTCAACGAAGCACCAGTAGGAATAGTGAGTATCGACCTTGAGAAGATCCCCCGGATGTAATTTAAAGCTGCGCCTATACTCTCGGAGCGAAAAAAGATCCAAGCAAAAGCAGTTAAACCAAATGTAAAGATGATCTGAAAGAATTCTTTAATTGAAATGAATCGTCCGTCTTTTGCCACAACATCTATATGCGTACGGTTACGTTTGGACAATAATAACGGGATAAAATAAATTGCGTTTAAGGCCCCCCAGGCAAGGAAAGTCCAATTAGCCCCATGCCACAAGCCGCTCACTAAAAATATGATGAATGTATTGCGAATACGGCTCCAGGTATTGCCACGGCTACCGCCTAAGGGAATGTACAAATAATCTTTAAACCACGATGATAGAGAGATATGCCACCGGCGCCAAAATTCAGCAATATCGCGCGAAAAGTAGGGGTAAGCAAAGTTACGCAATAACTCTATCCCGAATAACCGGGCTACCCCCAAGGCAATGTCAGAATAGCCGGAGAAATCACAGTAGATTTGAAAGGTAAAGAACAACGCGCCTAATACCAGAGTGCTGCCGGGGTAATGCGCAGGGTTATTAAATATCATATTGGCAAACTCGGCACAATTATCGGCTATCACTATCTTTTTAAACAGGCCCCAAAGTATTTGCTTCAACCCGTCAACCGCTTTGTCGTAGTCAAAGATCCTTTTTTGCTGAATTTGCGGCAATAAGTGAGTGGCGCGTTCAATTGGCCCCGCCACCAGTAACGGGAAAAAGCTCACGAAGACAGAGTATTCCACAAAGCTTTTGCAAGGGGTTATCCGTTTGCGGTAAATGTCGAAAACGTAACTTAAGCCGTGAAAAGTATAAAAGGATATGCCCACCGGCAAGACGATATTGAGCGTAGTAAAGCTCGCCCTAAATCCAAAGTGTGACAACAAATCGGTAAATGACCCGGCAAAAAAATTGTAATATTTAAACACACCTAAAAAGCCCAGGTTTACACCAACACTTAACCATAGCCAAAATTTCTTACCTGCTTGCCGCTTTGCGGAGTGTATTTTATGACCGGTATAAAAATCTAAAAAGATTGAAAAGATGAGCAGGAAAAGAAAGCGATAATCCCAGCAAGCATAAAAAAAGTAGCTGGCTACCAGCAACAGTATATTTTGGAAGGTTAAATTCCTATTGG
This sequence comes from Mucilaginibacter glaciei, assembly GCF_014773245.1. GTDB lineage: Bacteria > Bacteroidota > Bacteroidia > Sphingobacteriales > Sphingobacteriaceae > Mucilaginibacter > Mucilaginibacter glaciei. Next base: position 102,775 of record NZ_JACWMX010000005.1, read on the forward strand.
TTACGAACCAATAAAGCAAAAAAACTACCGGTATAAACAACGCAAAGTTTAAGGAATTGAATAGCATAAAGCTGGTTGCCCGGGTTACTAAAAGTTACTCCGGCTAATATCTATAAACCCTGCCAATTGCCGAAATGATTTTATGCAAGGGCAAAAACAATCTATTGAGAGGATAGCTCTAATGAAGAATTGTTTGTTTTAACGAATTAAGTTGATGGCATTAACCATGTAACAGAGAAGGCCGCAATTTGCGGCCTTCTCTGTTATCGAATTATTTGTTATTTAGTTCTCTACTGTAGAGAACATCTCTAACAGGATATTCCATTTATGGCTGGCATCAATTTCCCAGATGCGCACGTAGTTATAGTTATTAACAATGTTACCCTTTTTGATACGGGCCTTGCCATAGCTGTAAGCCAGATCATTACTGGTAGAACGGCCGGCATCCAAAGTTTGTGACGAAATACTGATCCCTTCGTTAGCTATAAATTTCAAAATCTTGTCCGGAGATGTTATCGGTTCAAATCCAGGGAAAAAATAGCGAGCCTCGGGGCTTAAAAACTCTTTGTAAGCTGCTAATGATGAAAGCTCTAAAGAATGATTCATGATATTATCATTATCAAGGATCAGCTTTTTGCCGTTAAACAACTCTTTACTTGCCGCCTTTTGCTTGCTTAAATCAGCTTCCTTAAAATCAACCGCCATTTCCTTTTCAGGTTCCGGGTGCTGGATACCCAGGTTGATAAGCAATTTAAATTTGTTTTCAGAAGCGTCCATCCGCCAAACAGAAAGGTAATCGCCGTACACCTTATCGTCTTCGGTTTTACCATTTTGATAAACGTACGGGCCGGCTGTAAAACCAAGATCGCCATTGGCAGATATACGGGCAATTTTAGGCTGTGATGTTAGCTTACCGGGTTGTTTATCTATCGAGCCGTAAAATTCAGCTATTTTAATAGCCTGTGGTTTAAACACAACCCCTTCAATATCGGCAACCGATAAAAATCCGTTCTTTATGCCTTTGCGTTCTACTACTTTATTAAAATCCTCTTCGGCAGTAACTACTTTGCCAACGGTAACCGCAACAGGTGCCACAGTTTGTGAAAATACTGTATTGGTGATACCGGCAGATAGGATAGCTGCGGCTACTATTAATTTTTTCATATCGATGTAATAGATGTAGCGGGCATTTGTATATTTTTTTTGGTAAAACGGGCATGCCCCAAGCCCCCTTTTATTGTTGTTTGTATTATATTTTGACCCAGTCGGTTGTTCCCTGTTTATTATCATTTAACTGGAAACCCGCCTGTTTAAGCCCTTCGCGGATCTTGTCTGACGTGGCGTAATCCTTATTGATCTTTGCCTCGTTGCGTAATTTAACAATCAGCTCCATTAATTGGCCGGTGTCGCCGCTCTCGGCATCATCCAATTTAAGGCCCAAAACATCAAAGAAGAAATCGTTGTAGGTTTTCTTCATCCTTGCAAACGTGTCGGCCGATATCTCGCCCGAATTACGCGTTCCCGCCGCGAATGAATTTACCCACTTAGATAAATTGCTCAAAGCCTCTAACGTTTTTGGCGAATTAAAATTGTCGTTCATGCCGCGATAGCAATCTTCACAAAATTCATTAATGGCCGTTTCGGTCTCCGCATCAACAGCTACAAGCGCATTTTGTTCTAATACCGCCAATTTCCTGGCAGATTCTGATAGCTTTTTGTAGAATATTTCGGCAGCCTCGATAGCCTCATTACTAAAATCTACAGTACTGCGGTAGCTGGCCTGCATAAAAAAGAAACGTACCACCATTGGGCTGTAACCTTTTTTTAATAACGGGTGCGTGCCTAAAAATAATTCGTGCGGTAAAAAGCTGTTGCCTAATGATTTTGACATTTTTTGGCCGTTGGTGGTCAGCATATTGGTATGCAACCAGTACGATGCCGGGTTTTTACCGCAGCAGGCCACGTTTTGAGCAATCTCATTAGTATGGTGCGTTGGCATCAGGTCGATACCGCCGCCATGAATATCAAACTGCTGGCCCAGGTATTTATTACTCATGGCCGAGCACTCTAAATGCCAGCCCGGGAAACCTACTCCCCACGGCGACGGCCATTTCATTAAATGCTCAGGCTTGGCCTTTATCCAAAGGGCAAAATCAAGTTTGCCATGTTTCTCGTTTTGGCCGCCCAGGGTGCGGGTATTGTTCAGCATATCCTCCAGCTTGCGGCCGTTGAGTATACCGTAGTCCTGAGTTTGGTTATATTTTTCAACATCAAAGTAAACAGATCCGTTCTCTTCATAGGCATAGCCTTGCGCCAGTATGTCTTTTACCAGTTCTATCTGCTCAATAATATGCCCGGTAGCTGTTGGCTCGATACTTGGCGGCAGCGCGTTAAAGATCTGCATCACGTTATGAAAATCAACCGTGTACTTCTGTACAATTTCCATAGGCTCCAACTGGGCTATTTTGGCCTTTTTAGATACCTTGTCCTCGCCCTCATCTGCATCGCCCTCCAGGTGGCCGGCATCGGTAATATTACGCACATAGCGTACCTTATAGCCCAAATGTAAAAGGTAACGGAATATCAGGTCGAAAGAAATAAAGGTGCGGCAATTACCTAAGTGAACGTCGCTATATACGGTAGGGCCGCAAACATACATTCCCACATGCGGGGCATTCAGCGGCTTAAACTCCTCTTTTTTACGTGTTAAAGTGTTGTAAACAAATAATTTTTGTTCCATGAGCGCAAACTTACAATTTTTTTGATTTGAACCTGACAGGATTATTAATGGCTACGTTTGGGTGACTATTGATGCAACAAATAGCCGAAGGTGTATTCCGGCTGATAGCCCAAACATCGTTTCGCCTTATCGCAAACGTAAACCCTGTCAATACTGCCCGGGAATTCCCAACCTTTTGCCCGGTATATCTCCTCTGCTTCGGGGTAATGGTTAAGGATAACTTCCTTTGGCGAGTGCTTAATAGATACAAGTTCATGCTGCCCAAACGGCGACCCGCTGGATATGTTGAATACTTCGAAATCCGCGAATGTTACCCCTAATGCTAATCGTAATGCTTCGGCCCCGTCGCGCTCATCCAGCCCGCGGTAAAGGCGGTGGTTAATCCGCAGGTTATCAGCTTCGGGCAAAAAACGGCCCACCCGGTAGACAGATGTTTGCAGCCCTTCCTTGTAAAAGAAATCCTTGCATAACTGCTCGGCGGTTTGCTTGCTGATGTCATAAATATCGCGCGGCTGTTCAATTAAGGTTTCATCCACCCAAACGGCTTTGTCGGCATCAACCATGGCGCTGCCATAAATGGATGTAGTGCTGGTGTACAAAAACCGGTTGATCTTATTCTTGACACAGGCATTAAGCAGGTTAAGCGTACCGCCGATGTTGGTTTCGATAAAGGTTTCACGCGGGTAATTCAATTCATAATGCTTGCCGTGAATAGCCGCGGTATGGATAATGGCATCAAAACCTTCGGTTGATTCCTCGATAGCAGCCCTATCCTTTATATCCAGTATTTGGTCGGTTGTTGCCGCCGGGATAAGATCCACACCAAAAACCGTATGCCCATGCTGCCTCAAAAGTTTTACAGTGGCTTTGCCCAACTGCCCGGATGATCCTGTTACCCAAACTTTCATTCTATAAAACTAATTTAAAACCAGTTCGGTTTTTAGGGGATAGTGATCGGATAGTTTCTTTTCGATGATCCGGTAATCATTCACCTTTATCTGCGGACTAACCATTACAAAATCTATCTGATAGTTGGGGAAATCGCCGTTATAGGTACGGCCTAATCCCGCCCCCTTTTCACGAAACGCATTCTTCATGCCCTTTGCCATTTGCGTTACCGCGAAGGATGCCGGAGTATCATTAAAATCGCCCGATATAGTGTAGGGGTATGGGCAGGTTTTAGCGTGATTTTTTACGATGAATACTTGCTCGGCCCTTTTGATAAAGGCGTTTTTTAATTTACTGCCCAGGCGTTTGGTTGCGTTCATGTCTGTAGGGCCTTTTTTTGATACATCGCCCAGGTATTTGTAATCTTCGGGCTCAAAATGGATAGATTGCAGGTGCACGCTGTACATTCTGAACTTTGACCCATTCTTTTCTACATCAACATAAATGCACTGGTTCCCGCTGCCGCTGTTGAATTTAACCCAGCCGTGACCGATAATTTTGTATTTAGAGAAAATAGCCATACCTGAAGATTCATCAGGCACTGCATCAAAGGGCTCATAATAATACTCATTACTGTTCATAATCCTTTTTACAGAATCTATCATGTTATACTGCCCACGCCTGCGCGTATAAAACTCCTGCATCCCAATAATGTCGGGGTTTTGATCTTTGATCAGCTCCAAAAAATCGTGCTTAGTAGCCAGCGTATTGTTTAACCCATACACTTTAAAACTATGTACGTTATAAGTCATTAAGGTAAGCGTATTTTTATTAGCGGTATTGTCGCTGTCGGCAGGTAGCCGCATGCCGATATTGCTGGCTAATACGTTGTAGCCAACGGCTATAGTAATGATAGATAACAGCGCATACAAGCTCTTTCGCAACAGCCAGTAAACGGCCATGATGCCGCTAAATAACAGGAGCGGCGGGTAAGCCAGCCCGAAAAAAGCGATGAGCCAAAACTTACGTGGGTCTACATACCCTGCAATGTAACTGAGCAGCAGCGCCACACAAAGCATGACGTTGAAGTAAAGCAATAATTTCTCAAAAAAGTTTAATCCTTTTTTTTTAGCCCTCATTATTGTTGCTTGCTCTAAACAGTGTTTCCTTTTCCTGTTTACTCAGGCTATCATAACCCGAGCCTGAAATTTTATCTAAGATCCGGTCAATCTCGTCCTGTTGAGGTAACCCGCTTGACCTTTTAGGTGCCGCAGGATTGGCAACTACCTTAAGTTTAGGTTTTGACCGGATAAACAATTTACTAATAGCCAATATAAAATCGTTGCCGCGCTGCATTTGTTTAATGTAGATAAAACCCATCAGCGCGCCGCCCAAATGAGCAATTTCGCCACCGGCATTGGCACCTGCAATACCAAAAAAATCTATCACGATGTAAAATAGAGCTATCCATTTTAACTTAACCGGGCCGATCAGGATTAGAGAGATAGTGTAATCGGGTAGTAAGGTTGCCGTGGCAATAATCACTGCCATAACACTTGCCGATGCACCAACAATAGTACTGGTTGCCGCAGCGTTTACATTGGTAAAGGCAGGCAAAAGATTGTAGCACGCAACAAATAATAAACCGCCTGCAAGGCCGCCAAAAAGGTATAAACCAATGGTGCGTTTATTACCAAGATATTCTTCAAAGATCTTCCCCATCCAATAAAGCCAAAGCATATTAAACAGGATATGGAAAATACCGGCATGCATAAACATGTAGGTAATAGGTGTCCAGAAACGAGTGAGTAGCTTTGGCAAGCTTGCCGGCAACAGAAGGTACTCATTTGTTAAATTTAATATTGCACTGTTACCAAAGCCGCTAAAAAGCTGCTCGACAATTGCGGTAACGTTTATCAATAAAAAAATAGCCACATTGATGCCTATCAGCAAGGTGATTTTACTGCCCGACTGCTGGATCTTATATTGTATGTTTTGCCAAAGGGTACTCATTTCACACCGAAGATATTAGATCAATAACTGATATTCATTAATATAAATTGTCGGGCTTTTGCACCTTCCACAGCTTTATTAACAAGAAGCCGAAGAGCGCCCCGCCCAAATGCGCAAAGTGCGCAACAGAATCGCCCGAAAAGCGGCCAATGCCTGAGAATAATTCTATCGCAATGTAACCGATCACTACGTATTTTGCCTTAATAGGTACTGGGATGAACATAATCATCATCTCCAGGTTGGGGAACAGCATGGCAAAGCCCACCAATATCCCGAATATGGCACCCGAGGCACCCAGCATCGGGAAGTTATAAAAGCCATATAATGCCTGCGCATTTTCCTGCCCGCCGTAATTAAAGTACGATGATTCAATTTCGGGATGAGGTACCGAAAATGAACCGGCAATAGCATGGATCTGGATAGCCTGCACTACCATGTACAATACAAACGCACCTATGCCTGTAATAAAGTAGTAGTTAAAAAAGCGTTTAGACCCCAGGGTGTACTCCAGCATGGGCCCGAATGAAAACAGTGCAAACATGTTAAAGAAAATGTGTGCAAACCCGCCGTGCATAAACATGTAGGTAATAATTTGCCACGGCCTGAATAATGGCGACAGCGGGTAATATGCTGCCAGGATCTTGGTAAGATCGATATATTGCCCTAACGCGTATGTAGCGATAAAAAAGATGATATTAATAATGAGCAGGTTTTTTGTTACCGGCGGTACATTGGCAAATGGTGATTGCATTTTTTAATTCTGTATAATATGTTTAAGCTATAAAGCTATTTTTCAAATCGTTCGGCTAATTCGGCCAGGGTAAAGGTACTAATTACAGGCTTGCCATTTAGTGCAAGGTTTGGCATCTGGCAGGCAAAAAGTTGGTCGACCAGTTGGTTCATTTCTTCCATCGATAATTTTACCCCTGTTTTAATAGCCGCATTGCGCGCCAGTGAGCGGGCAAGGTTATCGCGTTTATCTAACTTTAAAATAGCCAGGTTGTTTTTAAATCCTTCTAACAATTGCTCCAATAATTCGTGCTCGTTGGCATTGTTAATGTCTGCCGGTATACCCTCAACTACCACCGTGTTTTTACCAAACTCGCGGATGTCAAAACCCAGGCCGCGAATGTCGGGCAGCAACTCCCTCAATAACTCAAAATCGGCGCTGTTTAGTGTTACCGATTGCGGAAATAAGCTTTGTTGACTGGTACCGGAGTGATTTTGCAATTGTTGCAAAAATCGCTCGTACAAAATACGCTCATGCGCCGCCTGCTGACTGATCAGCATGAAGCCCGATTTGATCTGCGACATGATGAAGCGGTTATGTACCTGGAAAAACTGCTTCTCGCTGCTTTTGGTGATCTCCTGCTCCTCCACCGCGGGCATGCTTTGCTGCGGGTGCATTTCATGCTGCAATGTATCTTCGCGCTTGCTTATCTCATACAAGGTATCCCAGTTACGCGGGATAGCCTCGCGATAATTATTATTATCCCTTAAATAGGGGATCTCCCTGTCGGCCTTTTTCTCTGCAGCAAAGGGGTTAAAATCAGGGTTAAAGGCTATAGATGGTTGAATGATTTCATCAAACGGTTTGGGTGTAATGAGGTGTCCGATGCTGTTCTCCTGGTCAAAATCAAGCGTGGGCGTAATATTATACTTACCCAATGAGCGTTTTACCGCCGAGCGGATAATGGCGTAGATCGATTTCTCGTCCTGGTATTTGATCTCTGTTTTGGTAGGGTGTACATTGATATCTATCTTGGCCGGGTCGATATCGATAAATAAAACATACAGCGGGTACGTTTCATCAGGCAATAACTCCTGGAAAGCCGTTAGCACCGCATGGTTCAGGTAAGCATCTTTTATAAAACGATTATTCACAAAAAAGAACTGCTCGCCGCGGGTTTTACGGGCAAACTCCGGCTTGCCTACAAAGCCGCGCAGGTTAATAATGGTAGTTTCCTCCTCAACGGGAACCAACCGCTGGTTATAGTTATTGCCAAACAGGTGCACGATGCGCTGTTTCATGGCCGATGAAGGCAAATGATAAACCTCCTGGCCATCGTGATGCATTGTTAAAAAAACCTGAGGGTTGGCCAGTGCCACCCGCTGAAACTCGTCGATAATGTGGCGCATCTCTACCGGGTTACTTTTTAAAAAGTTACGGCGGGCGGGTGTGTTACAAAAAAGGTTTTTGATGGATATGGAGGTACCCGTATTAGCCGAGCACGCTTCCTGTTTGACCACTTCGCTGCCCTCTATACAAATGCAGGTGCCCAGTTCATCTTCGTGGCGGCGGGTTTTCAATTCCACCTGGGCAATTGCAGCAATAGAAGCCATCGCCTCGCCCCTGAAACCCATCGTACGGATCGCAAAAAGATCATCTGCCTTGCGGATTTTTGAAGTAGCATGGCGCTCAAAACACATGCGCGCGTCGGTAACGCTCATTCCGCAACCGTTGTCAATTACCTGGATCAATGATTTCCCTGCATCTTTTAAAATCAGCTGGATCTTATCGGCACCGGCATCTATCGCGTTCTCTATCAATTCCTTTACTGCGGATGCAGGCCGCTGTACCACCTCGCCTGCGGCTATCTGGTTGGCTACTGCATCGGGTAAAAGATGAATTATATCTGGCATTAAAATTATTTCCCTTCTTCGCCTCACGGGCGGTTTTCTTTTCGATGCTAAATTAATTATTTGATTGCATAACTTTACCTTTAGATAGTTGTATATACTATTTACCCCGCATTATTTACACATCGCTGTTAAAAATAGATATGAAGAAACTTTGGCCCCTGCTGTTTTTACTGATAGCCGCCGCTTGCAAACAAAAAGAATACAATGCCGATCTGTTAGTTAAAAACGCCGTTGTGTACACTGTTGATAGTAATTTTACCACTGCGAATGCCTTTGTGGTAAGCAGCGGAAAAATTGTAGCAGTAGGCAAAGCCGATACGTTAGAACAAAAATATTTAGCACGCGAAGTTGTGGACGCAGGGGGTAAGGCCGTTTACCCCGGCTTTATAGATGCACATGCCCATTTTTATGAATACGGTTTAGGTTTGCAGGAAGTGAAGCTAACCGGCGCTAAAAGTTGGCAGGCCATTTTAGATACCGTGAGCAGCTACTCGCGCAAGCATACCGAAGGCTGGATCATCGGCAATGGCTGGGACCAAAACCAATGGGCCAATAAAAATTTCCCAAATAAAGCTAAACTCGATTCGCTGTTCCCGGTGCGCCCGGTAATTTTAAGCCGGATAGACGGGCATGCAGCCATCGCTAACCAGGCAGCTTTGAATATTGCCGGTGTTAAACCCGGCCAAACCATTATTGGCGGCACTATAGAAACCGTTAAAGGTAAATTAACGGGTATTTTGGTTGATAACGCGGTTGGTATTGTTACCCGCAAGATCCCATCACCTACCGAGCAGGTTACCCAGAATGCTTTATTGGATGCGCAACGCAACTGTTTTGCGGTAGGTTTAACTACCGTAGATGATTGCGGATTGCCCTACACAATGGTGAGCACCATAGCAGCCCTGCAACACAAAGGCGATCTGAAAATGCGTATGTATGTGATGCTTGCCGACCAGGAAGAAAATTACGACTATCTGTTTAAACGTGGTGCCTACAAAACGCCGGGCTTGAATGTAAGGGCATTTAAGGTTTATGCCGACGGTGCCTTAGGCTCGCGCGGCGCTTGTTTATTAAAGCCCTATGCAGACTCGGCTAAATGGAACGGCTTTTTATTAAGCAGCAAGGCCCATTTTGAAGAGGTAGCCAAAAAGATAGCCGCCAAAGGTTTCCAGATGTGTACCCATGCCATCGGCGACTCGGCTAACCGCGTGATCCTGAAAATTTATGCAGAGAACCTGAAAGGTAAGAATGATAAACGCTGGCGGATAGAACATGCGCAGGTAACAGCTCCCGAGGACCTGAAATATTTTGGCAATAACAATATCATCCCGTCTGTACAGCCTACACATGCTACATCAGATATGGCATGGGCGGTAAAACGATTGGGAGCAGCCCGTTTAAAAACTGGTTATGCCTACAAACAACTGATGCAGCAAAACGGCTGGTTACCGCTTGGGACAGATTTCCCGGTAGAAAATATAAACCCGATGTACACGTTTTATGCAGCTACTGAGCGTAAAGACCTGAAAGGCTCACCCGCCGGAGGTTTCCAGATGGAAAATGCATTAACTCGTGTAGAAGCGTTAAAAGGGATGACCACTTGGGCCGCAAAAGCCAACTTCGAAGAAAAGGAAAAAGGCAGTATAGAAGTGGGCAAATATGCCGATTTCATCATATTGGACAAAGATATCATGAAGGTAAACGGTAGCGAGCTGCCTAATGTTAAAGTAATAAAAACGTATATAAATGGTGTTAAGGTTTATGAAAAGAAATAGCAGGAATTTATACCTTCTCCTGTTATCGGGTATTGTTCTTTTTAATTCGGCATGTGCGCAGCAACCTCCCTTTACCGGGAAGGCCTATGTGCAGGAAGAGCGTTCGGTAGAGCAAGCGACCGTCTTATTAAACAATGAGAATAAGGTTGTGCCGCTGCAAAGTTTAGAAACCACTAAAGTAGCCAGTATCCGCTTCAGCAACCTTTACGCTACAGCTTTTGACAGCCTGCTTAACAAATACACCAGAGTACCATCTTTTAATGGCAATGATTACATGGGCGTAAAAAGCCTGGATATGCTGGCAATGGATACCAAGTTTTACAAAACCCTTGTGGTACAGGTAAACGATGTAGACCTAACCAACCCGCAGATCGTCAGCTTTATCAGCACCAATCAAAAGATGAAGAATATGGTGATTGCTTATTGGGGTAACGGTTCATCTTTAGCTAAATTAAACGATATCACCGCACCAATTATCTGGTCGGCACGGGTAACGCCTGTATCGGCGTTGTATGTTGCCCAGGTAGTATTCGGTGGGCAGCCTATCACCCAGCTATTAACCAAAACATTTACACCAAAATACAAAGCGGGCAGTGGTTTTATTACTGCTAAGATCCGCCTGGCTTATACCGTGCCGGAAGATGCAGGCATCAACGCTGATAATTTAAAAGCTATAGATGATATTGCCCGCGAAGCGATAAGTGAAAGGGCTACCCCTGGCTGCGTGGTGTTGGTTGCTAAAGATGGCAAGGTGATCTTCAATAAGGCCTACGGTTTTCATACTTATGATAACCTGCAGCCCGATAAGATCACAGATATTTTTGATGTGGCTTCCATGACCAAGGTTTCGGCTACAACTATGGAGGTAATGCAGCTATTCGATCAGGGTAAACTGAATCTGGATTCTACTGCGGGCACTTACCTGTCATCTACCCGCAAAACAAACAAAGCCGACCTGACTGTTCGCGAGATACTGGAACACCAGGCAGGCCTGATCCCCGATATCCAGACATTCGGCAAGATCAAACCGGCAGATCATATGGCCGATTCATCAGCCGCATATCCTACCAAAGTGAATAACCGTTATTTTTTAAGAAAGGGTTATTTTGAAGATGTGATGTGGCCCGATGTGTTAAGATCACCGGTTAAAACACGCGGGCAATATGTTTACAGCGATGTTGGCCTCATCATGACACAGCAGATTGTAGAAACGCTAACCGCAACACCGCTTAACGTAGCTGTACAAAAAGATTTTTATACCCCGCTGGGGATGCAAACTGCAGGCTTTTTGCCGCTATACCGCTTCCCGTTGGACCGGATCATCCCCACAGAGAATGACCAGACCGATCGCCACGACTTGTTAGACGGTTATGTGCACGACCCAACCGCAGCCCTGATGGGTGGCGTTGCAGGCCACGCAGGCCTATTTGCTACCGCTAACGATATTGCCATCTTATACCAAATGATGTTGAGCCGTGGTTTATACGGCGGTGTACAATACATTAAACCGGAAACGGTTGATCTGTTTACGGCCAAGCAATCGGCTGTTAGTCGCCGGGGGATAGGTTTTGACCGTTGGGACCCAATTGCCGACAGGCATTACCCGTCAAAACTGGCATCAGATCAAACTTACGGTCATACCGGTTATACGGGTACCTGTATCTGGGTAGACCCTAAGTACAATTTGGTATATGTATTTCTGTCTAACCGGGTAAACCCAACCGTAGGCAGCAAATTAGGCAGCCTCAACATCCGCCCGAGAATTCAGGATGCTATTTACGAAGCGATACAAAAGGGAATGTAATGATTAAATCCTTAGCTAATGTTAGCTTTGTACGCCTTTAACAAGGCGGTATATCCAAAGTAAACCGAACTAATGTAAAACAAAGAAAATACTAAGGAAAGCCATGCTTGTATCATTATAAAAGATGTTACGAGGGCTATTCCGCAAATTGCATTTAATATTAATGGATACAGCCATAATAATCGCTTATGCAGATATTTGTGAAAATTAAATTGGATAAAATAGATTATCGGACACACCAGTACCGCCAATATCATTAGTGCAAAACTAATATCCGCCCATCGCCATCGAATATTTTCATACTCGGTAATAAAATGAACAAGCGCAATAAAAGCAATTGATGGAATGAGGCTCAATCCAAATAATATCTCAGCCGTTTTAGAGAGTGGCAACTTTCTCATTAATTAATCTATCCACTCAAACTTAGTATAAGGCACTAAGCACTCCGGCATTTTAATCCCTTTATCGGTTTGATTATTTTCCAACAAAGTTGCTACTATACGAGGCAAAGCCAAAGCGCTGCCATTAAGCGTATGCGCTAATTGTGTTTTGCCCTCTGTATTGCGGAAACGCAGTTTTAAACGGTTGCTCTGGAAGGTTTCGAAGTTTGATACAGATGATACCTCTAACCAACGCCCTTGTGCGGCACTCCAGGTTTCCATATCATACGTAAGGGCACTGCCAAAACCCATATCGCCGCCGCAAAGGCGTAATACGCGGTAGGGTAGGCCAAGTTTCTGTAGCAGGCTTTGCACATGTGCGCTCATACCTTCCAATACTTCATAAGATGTATCCGGATGTACCACTTGTACTATCTCTACCTTGTCAAACTGGTGCAGTCGGTTCAGTCCGCGTACGTGTGCCCCATATGAACCTGCCTCGCGGCGAAAGCATGGCGTATGCCCACAATTTTTAACCGGCAGTTCATCCGCCTTTAAGATCACATCGCGATACATATTGGTAATAGGTACCTCTGCAGTAGGTATCAGGTAAAGATTATCTACGCCAACATAATACATTTGTCCTTCTTTATCCGGCAGCTGACTGGTGCCAAAACCCGAAGCTTCGTTCACCATCAATGGCACGCTCACTTCACTGTACCCTGCCTTTTCGGCCTCGTCAATGAAGAAATTTATGAGAGCGCGTTGCAATTTGGCACCCTTGTTTTTGTAAACAGGGAAACCGGCACCGGTTATTTTAACACCTAATTCAAAATCTATCAGATTATATTTAGCGGCCAGTTCCCAGTGCGGCAAAGCATTGGCAGGCAACTCGGGGATAGTACCGTTTTCCAGTACTACCTCATTTTCTTCGGGCGTTTTACCTTTAGGGACAGATGAATGCGGCAAGTTGGGCAATAAAACTAGTTTATCCTGCAATTCGGCTTCTAAAGCGGCTAATTGGTCGCCCAGTTGTTTGCTCTCTTCTTTCCATTTGCCGGTGTTGGCTTTTATGGTTTCTGCCTCATCCTTTTTACCGCTGCGCATCAGCTCGCCAATTTGTTTGGCAGCCGCGTTAGCCAGCGACGATACAGTATCCAGCTGATTTTGCGTTTGACGGCGTTTCTCGTCTAACCCAATCACTTCATCTACTAATTCGGCCTGTTTAAAATTTTTTACAGCCAAACGTTCTAAAACCTGTTCCCTGTTATCGCGGATATAACTAACTTGCAGCATTATTATAATTTTAGGCAAAGATATAAATAAGTCGATAGACCATAGTCCATAGTCCACAGATATTTGGCACTGCTCAAACGTCACATCACTATCGCCTATCGTCCGTAAACTGTGGACCAAACCCATGAACCCAACCCCAACCGGTAAACTATATTTAGTACCCACCCCAATTGGCAACCTGGAGGATATGACCTTCAGGGCTATCCGCGTCCTGAAGGAAGCCGACCTGATATTGGCCGAAGATACCCGCACATCTGCACCGATGCTGAAGCATTTCGATATCCAGAATAAGGTATTTGCACACCATCAGCATAACGAGCATCAAAGCAGTAACGAGATCATCAAGTTTTTGCTAATGGGGCAAAATATAGCGTTGATATCTGATGCGGGGACGCCTGCCATATCCGACCCTGGTTTTTTCCTGGTCCGCGAGGCGTTGAAATTTAACATTGCGGTAGAATGCCTGCCGGGTGCAACGGCTTTTGTACCTGCATTGGTCAACTCCGGTTTCCCTACGGATAAGTTTTGTTTTGAAGGATTTTTACCACTGAAGAAGGGCCGCCAAACCCGGTATAAATTCCTCGCTACGGAAGAACGCACGATTATACTTTACGAGTCGCCACACCGTTTATTGAAAACGCTGGACGAAATGGCCACATATTTTGGTGCCGACAGGCAGCTTTCGGTGTCGCGTGAGTTGACCAAAATGTTTGAAGAAACCATTCGCGGTACTGTAACAGAAGTTAAGGCTTATTTTGAAACGCATCCCCTAAAAGGCGAATTTGTAATGTGCGTTGCAGGTGCTGCCCCGGTTGAGAGTGATAAAAAGAAAAAGAAATATGATAATGAGGAGGAGGACTAAGACGTTGGCACAAATTATTCCATCGAGAGCGTCATTGCGAGGTACGAAGCAATCTCCGAACTTAGCATATCCGCTTTTCCTCTGAGATTGCCACATCGCTACGCTCCTCGCAATGACATAGTTGTAAATACGTGTAACCAAATGAAAAAAAACATAACCTTATCTATATTATCGGGCCTATTGCTTTGGATAGCCTGGCCGCCTACGCCTTATACTACGTTCTTGCTTTTTTTAGGCTTTGTGCCGATGCTGCTGGCTATAGAAAACATTATCCAGTCAACCGCTACCGGAAAGGGCAAAAAAATCTTTAACACTGCCTTTTTAGGCTTTTTTGTTTGGAACACCTTATGTGTTTACTGGGTGTATAATTCCTTAAAGATCATTGGCCCGTTGGTAGCTATCCCGATCACGCTGATCCCTTATGCGCTGGGGCCGTTGTTAATGGCCATTGCCTGCTGGTTATACTACCGCATGCGGCTGATCACCAGTCGTGCATTGAGCCTGGTTGCATTGGTTTGTTTTTGGGTAGGCTACGAGTACCTGCACCAAAGCTGGGATCTTAACTTCCCCTGGATGACGATCGGCAACGGCTTTGCCATTTCGCACCAATGGATCCAGTGGTATGAATATACCGGCGTATATGGTGGTACTATCTGGATCTGGGTTGTTAATATCCTGGTGTTTTTACTATACGTAGGCTTGCGCGAAGCACAGGTAAAAACACTAAGGGTAAAACTTGTTTCAGCTTTTGCGTTGGTGCTGATCTTGCCGCTTGGCTTTTCGCTTTATCGGTATTATAGCTATAAGGAAGCTGTCAACCCATCAAACATCGTGGTAGTACAACCTAATATCGAGCCTTATGCTAAGGAGGGGATCCCGGTTTATACTCAAATTAAAGCGCTTACCGATTTATCCGATTCCATCGGCCAGCCAAATACCGAATTTTTTTTATGGCCCGAAACGGCGATTTCTCAATATATCGATGAGGATCATATTTTAGGAAGCAATCATTATGCGCAGGTAAAACAGTTTATCAATAAGTACAAAAATGGCAACGTAATTACTGGTGGCGAAACGTACCGCATGTATGATAAGCGTACCAACGAAACCGCTTCGCCCATGCCTAACGGTGGTTTTTGGGATCATTACAGTTCGGCCATCAATATCGAGAATTCGTCTAAAGTTCAGTTTTATCATAAATCGCGTTTAGTGCCGGGGGCAGAGGCATTACCTTTTGGCAACGTGTTCTCTTTTTTAAAACCGGTTTTCGAGCATCTGGGCGGCGCAACCGGGGCCTATACCATTCAGGAGCAGCCCGGCGTATTTTATTCGCAAAGCGGAATAGGCGCGGCACCCGTTATCTGTTACGAATCCATCTATGGTGCATGGGTAGCTAAAGCCGTTACGGAAGGTGCGCAATTTATTGCCATTATTACTAACGATGGCTGGTGGGAAAATACATCCGGTAAAGACCAGCATTTAGATTACGCCAAGCTTCGCGCTATTGAAACCCGCCGCTGGGTGTGCCAGTCGGCCAATACGGGTATCTCTGCCTTCATTAACCAGCGGGGTGATGTGGTGCAGCAAAGTAAATGGTGGGTGCGGGCAGCGCTAAAGCAAGATATTAACTTAAATACAGAAATTACTTTTTATGCCGCACATGGCGATTACCTGCCAAAAGCGGGTAGTGTGTTGGCAGTGTTAGGGATAGTGTTTGTAGCTATAAGACGAAAAAGAATCTTAGCTTAAATTCCTTTTGATCATAAAATCCAACAGATCATTGATAGGTTGGCGGATGATCTTGCCCACATGCACGCCGTTCTGTTCGCAAATGGCGTGCAGTTCGTCTGCAAAAATATAGGCGATAGAACCTACAAAGTGGCACTTGAATTTAGTGTATTGCGGGTACGATTTAATGTTGGTATCAATAAATTCCTGGAAAACGGTTTGCAGAAGGGATTGCGCATATTCCGTTTGCCTTATCTCACTTAAAAATTTAGAGAACGATGCCAGGTACGAATTAGCCCGGGGCATCTGGTAAACGTTTTTGATCACCGCTTCCTTTGTCAGCTTGTAAGCGTTATTGAACTTCATGCTGATGTCTAATGGCATCCGGCCATACAAAAAATCGGTTACCAGGGTTTTACCGATGATCGTACCTGCACCCTCATCGCCCAGCACATAACCTAAGCCGTGCTGCCCGTCGTGAATTTCTTCGCCATCGAAAAAAGAAATATTAGATCCGGTACCCAGAATGCAGCAAAAGCCTTTCTCATACCCGCAAGTGGCGTATGCCGAAGCTAAAAGGTCACTATCAACACTAATGTACGATTTAGAAAAAAAGGTGCTCAACGCGTTAGAAACGATCTCATGCCTGTCGGGGCTGGAGCAGCCCGCGCCAAAGAAATAGATCTCGTCAATCTGATCGGCGTAAGCAATCAGATCAGGGAGCTGGTCCTGTAATACTTTAACAATCTCTTTTTCGGTAAGGAAGTATGGGTTAAGCCCTACAGACCTAAAAGCTTTAGGTTCTTCTCCGGCTACTTTGAGCAGCCAATCTGTTTTAGATGATCCGCTATCTGCTACTAATATCATTTACAAAGGTCCTCAAGCGTTTGATGCGTGAGGGGTTTATGCACAAACTGTGCAACGTATTTATTATCAAGTGAATTACTCATGTCTGTAGGATCAAGCGATGAGGAGAGCATAAAGATCTTTACCTTCTCCTTCTCTTCCATCTCGATGGTCTCAAATTCTACCAGGAATTCAAAGCCCGTCATTTCGGGCATACGAATGTCCAGGAAGATCACATCGGGCTTTACACTGCCATTGCGCAGGGCTGTTATTGCATCCGTAGGCGATTGGTGTACTACAATATCTTCGGCAAAGTTGCCGCTCTCTAAAATCTTACGCGTGACAAAATTATCAATGTAATTGTCGTCTATCAGCAAACAGGTTTTATAGCGCACCGGCATCTTGGGAAAATAAAAACAATAATAAATATTCTTATTGAATATTTATACTGTTAGTTATTTGTTTTAATGTAACCTCGGCCATTTTAGATTGATATTGTGCAGAAAAGAAAACCGATTGTGCATTTAAGTAATCCCGCTGCGCGGTACGGATCTCTAATGGGGTAATATTGCCAATCTTATATTTCTCTAATGAAATCTCCAGCGTTTTACGTGTTAATTCCACATTCGACTGGCTAAACTTGATCAGTTCCAGGCCGGAGAGGTACGCCACATAAAAATTATTAATATCAGCCTCTACATTTAAACGGGTTTGCTTCGCAGAAATATCCGCGTTATCGATCTGTAACTTGGCATTGCGTTCGCGGCGCCATTGGTTAAGGCCGTCAAAAATGTTAATACTTGCAGTTAGGCCATAATTAAGGCCCCTTGCATTTTGTTGCAGGGTAAAACCCGCCGGGGTGCGGCTGTTAGTAAAGGTATAACCCGACGTTAGCCCTATTTGCGGGTACCGGGTTGATTTTACCTGCTTCAGGTTGATCTCGGCCAGCCTGCGGTTTATTTGTGACGACAGTATATCGGGGTTTTGGTTTTGCGCTTTGCTAAGGATATCCCCTAACAGTAATTTTTCGTCAACAACAATCGTATCACTCACGGTAAAATCAGTTTGCAGATCGCGTACCAGCAGTTGGTTCAGTTGGATCTTAGTGGTCTTATATGTTTGCATCTGCGTGATCAACGATGCCGTATCGGTATTTAAAGTAACCTGTGCACTATAAACATCAAGCTTAGATACCCGCCCTACATTAAACTTATCATTTGAATAGCGTAGCTGCGTGCGCGAAATTTCTATTGCACCACGCAAAGCCTTGATCTGCTCGTTCTGGCTGATCAGGTTGTAATACGTGTTGATAACATTGGCCACGGTAGTTTGAATAGTATCTTGTAGCCTTATGGCACCTAATTTGTCCAGTTGCTTTAACTGGTCGTAAGTGGCAAACATGTTAAAGCCGTCAAAAATAGTCCAGTTTAAATTGACCCCATAATTATTATTGGAGTTATGGGCATTGTTGATATTGTTAACTGTACCATCGTTACGGGTTTGCTTAGTAGTTTGTATGCCACTGGTTGTTGTAGCATTGCCGGTTACTAACGGTAAAAAACCTGCGTTACCAAGGGTAACGTTATTGGCGGCAATGGTTTTGTTATTTTGAGAGAGCTTGATGTTATAGTTATTCTTCAAGGCGATCTCGACAGCATCCTGTAGCGTAAGCAGCGGCACCTGCTGTGCCTTCACAACCGCACTGAAAGTAGCGGTGCAAAAGATCAGGCAAATTATTTTCTTAAACTTCATGTGCTCCTTATGATTTTGCTATAATTATCTGTGGTTTCTTTTCGTCTGCCTGCGCTTCCTCTTCAGCGGGTTCGTGATCGGGGTCGCGGCGTGTTTTTGAGGCAAATACCATATACATAGTAGGGATAACGTAAAGGGTTAATACCAATGAAAATAACATACCGCCAATAATAACTATCCCTAATGATACCCGGCTTTTAGCACCTGCACCCAGGGCCAATGCAATAGGCACTGAACCTAACACTACAGCTAAACTGGTCATCAAGATAGGGCGTAATCGCGCGGTAGCAGCCTCAACAACGGCCTCGTACTTACTGATGCCATGCTCCATGCGCTGGTTGGCAAACTCTACTATCAGGATACCGTTTTTGGTTACCAACCCTACCAGGGTAATGATACCGATCTCGCTGAAAATATTCAAAGTTTGGTCAAATAACCAGAGTGATATAAATGCACCCGATATAGCCAGTGGCACAGTCATCATTACAATAAAAGGGTCCATAAAGCTTTCAAATTGGGCCGCAAGCACCAGGTAGATCAGTAATAGCGCAAAGCCAAAAGCAAATACGATGTTTGATGAACCCTCGGCGTAATCACGCGATGGGCCGCTGAGTGCTGTACTAAAGGTATCATCAAGCAATTTTGCTTTGATGCGTTCCATTTCTTTGATACCATCTCCTACGGTTTCGCCGGGCGCAAGGCCTGCCTGTACCGTGGCCGATTTATACCGGTTAAAGTGATAAATAGACGGCGGGCTGGCACTTTCGGCAACGGATACCACGTTATCTAATTGCACCAGGGTGCCCTTTGTACTGCGCACATAAACAGATTTAAGGTCAAGCGGCTGGTCGCGGTTAGCGCGGTCAACCTGGGCTATAACCTGGTATTGTTTACCGTTTATCAAAAAGTAATCTAAACGGCCGGCACTGTAATACAATTGCAGCGTTTGGGCAATATCATCAACCGATACACCCAGATCGCGCGCACGGTCACGGTCGGTAGTAACCCTAAGCTCGGGCTTGGTAAATTTCAGGTTAACATCTGTTCCCTGGAAAACAGGGCTTTTGGATACCTCGGCAAAAAACTCCGGCAACACTTTACGGATTTTTTCAAAATCCTGGTTTTGGATAACAAATTGCACAGGTAAAGAGGTACGGGCACCGCTACCACCACCGCTTATAGTTTGCTCCTGCACCACAATGGCGCGGGCATCGGGCATTTTGGTTAATTTTTTATTGAGCCAGTCAGCCAGTTGCTGCTGGGTACGGCCGCGTTCATCAGGAGCAACCAAACCCACACGGCCAAAGCCCGAGTTAGCCGACCCGCCACCGCCAAATGATGGCGATACGATCTCGAGGTTCACGTTAGCTTCTGGGATAGAATCGGCAACCAGGTTGGCCACCTTATCCATATACTTGGTCATATACTCATAAGTAGCGCCTTCAGAACCGGTTACAGAATAGCGCAGTAAGCTGCGGTCATCCAACGGGGCTAATTCTGACGGGGTGACCTTTACCAAGATACCGGTAACCAATAACGAGACACCCAGGATAACGAATGATACCCACTTCTTTTTCATGAAATCAACCAGCGTCTCGGTATAGCCGGTGGTCATGGCTACAAAGAAAGGCTCTGTTTTTTCGTAGAACTTTGATTTCTTCTGATTTTTACGGATGAGCTTTACGTTCAGCATCGGCGTTAATGAAAGTGATACGAAAGCAGAGATTAACACAGCCCCCGCAACGACGACCGCAAACTCGCGGAACAACCTGCCGGTAAAGCCCTGTAAAAAGATGATGGGCAAGAACACCGCCGCCAGCGTAACCGATGTAGACACCACTGCGAAGAAGATCTCGGCACTACCTTCAAATGCTGCCTTGCGGATAGCCATACCGGCCTCTACCTTTTTGTAAATATTCTCGGTTACCACAATCCCGTCATCCACCACCAAGCCCGTTGCGAGCACGATTCCCAGCAACGTTAAGATATTGATAGAGAAGCCGAACACATACATGATAAAGAATGCCCCAATCAACGATACGGGGATATCGATCAGCGGGCGGAACGCGATCAACCAATCCCTAAAGAAAAGGTAAATGATAATTACAACGAGAATGAACGAGATGAGCAAAGTTTCCTTTACCTCGGTAATGGAATTGTTGATAAACTTGGTATTATCCAACGCTACCTTAACCGTAATATCCGGTGGCAAATCTTTTTTGATCTGCTCTAAACGGGCGTAAAAGTCTTTGGCAATTTGCACATAATTGGCACCCGGCTGTGGTACAATTGCTAAACCAACCATCGGGATGCCCGATTCCTTAAGCGAAGTTTCTTCGTTAGCCGATCCTAAAACAGCGTAACCAATATCATTGAGCCTGATCACCCGATTGCTATCTGCACGGATAATGAGGTTATTAAAGTCTTTTTCGGTCGTTAGCTTACCCAGCGCACGGATGGTGATCTCGGTATTGTTCCCTTCAATTTTACCTGCAGGCAGCTCCACATTTTCGCGGGCTAAGGCTGCACCAATATCAGTAGCCGTTAAACCTAACGACGATAGTTTATTAGGGTCTATCCATAAACGCATAGCGTACTGGCGCTGGCCCTGTACGTTAATAGTACTCACACCCGGTATGGTTTGTAAGCCTTCCAGCAGTACGTTTTCGGCATAATCATCTACCTGGGTAATGTTGCGTGTGTTACTGCTTACCAACACGGTTATGATCTGGTCGGCACTGGCATCGGCCTTGGTTACTACCGGCGGCGCGTTAATATCTTGCGGTAATTGGCGCTGGGCTTGTGATACCTTGTCGCGCACGTCATTAGCCGCGGTTTCCAAATCGGCATCCAGGTCAAATTCTACGGTGATATTACTGGAACCTACCGAACTGGTTGAAGAGATATTCCGGATGCCCGGCACACCGTTAATGGCTTTCTCTAAAGGCTCGGTAATTTGCGATTCAATTACATCTGAGTTGGCGCCCGAGTAGCTGGTTGATACCGAAATAATAGGAGGGTCGACCGAAGGGAAATCCCTTACGCCCAAAAACTTATATCCTATAACACCAAATACAACAATAACAACAGATAATACCGTTGCCAGTACAGGTCTTTTTATACTTACCGACGATAAACTCATACTGGTTATTTGATAACTTTAAGGATCTTCAACGGCGATTTAGGGCGAATTTGGATCAAGCCTGATACTACAATACTATCGCCCGCTTTAAGCCCGTCAATAATTTGGATTTTGGTATCGGTACGCAGATCGGTTTTTACATTTTTAGCAACAGCCACGCCGTTTTTATACACATACACCTTGCTGCTCTTCAGATCGGGTATTACACATTCAGTGGGTACCATAATCGTTTTAGGGATCTGATCGAGCGTGAGGTTGATCTTGGCGAATGCACCTGCAGTTAGTAAACCTTTAGGATTGGGCGCCTTGGCACGTACGGTTATCGTACGCGAGTTGGCATCTAGCGCGGGCTCGATAGCGTAAACGGTCGCGTTGAAATTATCGCGCGAGCTCTCCACTGTAAAGGTAATTTTACTGCCCTTATTGATGATGGGCAGGTACCGTTCAGGTACAGAAAAGGTAACCTTGGCCGGATCGATATTTACCAGCGTGGCGATAGATGTCGACGGCGATAAATAACCACCAGGGCTAACATTACGCAAACCAATGGTACCTGAAAACGGCGCGCGGATCTCGGTACGCGAGATTTGCGCACGGATAACATCTGCCTGCGCTTTCATAGCGTTGAGCGACGATTGCGAAGTTTCGTATTCCTCTTTACTTACCGCTTCCTTTGCATATAATATTTTATTGCGGTTATTAATATCCTTCGCCAGTACCATCTGGGCACTTACCTGTTGCAGGGACGATTGCAGGTCCTGGTTATAAACCTTAACCAGCAACTGGCCTTTAGCTACGCGGGTACCTTCTGTAAAAAATATGCCGGTAATGTTACCTGCCGTCTGGCTGATCAGGTTAACCCGCTCATTAGCGTCAATAGTACCCGTAATGTCTATCTGATTGCGCACAGCAGTATCTTTAACCACCATAATATTTACAGCCACGGGGCCATTTTTCTTTTTACCCTTACCCGCCGTGGCCGCGCCGGTTTCTTTTGCTTTTTTGCTAAAAAACTTATTGTAAAGCAAAAACGCTATAAGCAGGGCCAGTAAAGTATATATAATGTACTTGGTTTTCATAAAATGCCGGTTCGGGGTTATTTTGTTGCTAATTTAAAAATTTGCCGGAGCTTTAAAACTTACGGGCCCGGTAAATTATGTGTTTGCTATTGTTTTAACAACAATTGTTAATGTTCGCAAAACTAACCGCTTAGGTATTAAATTGATTACGTGTATCAACCATTTTACAACACTTGTGTTTTTTAGCAAGACTTTAAAAAAAATAAAAATTTATAACTTGCCCCATGAAAAAATTTCAACTCATCGCACTGGTTAATTTAATATTCCTATTTATGAACGCTACCCCCGGCAATGCGGCCGTGCCTGCAAAAATATCGTACACGGTTACCTTCCCCGAAGCACAAGCACACTACGCCGAAATAGAAATGACGGTTAGCGGCTTGGCACAGCCATCTTTAGAACTAAAAATGCCCGTTTGGACGCCCGGCTCATACCTGGTGCGCGAGTTTGCTAAAAATATAGAATCGTTAACCGCTACCGCCAATGGCAAAGCGATAATGGCACCAAAAGTTAACAAAAATACCTGGCACATTAACACCGCAGGTTTAACATCAGTTACCGTAAAATACAAAATATACGCTTTTGAACTATCGGTACGTACCAGTTTTATAGATGCATCGCACGCGTTTCTTTCTACCTCGGGCGTGTTTTTATGGCCGAAAGGCATGCTGGCCAGTCCATCAACCATCAAAATTGTTCCTTACAAAGACTGGAGCAAAGTATCAACCAGCTTAGAAAAAGTTGGCGGCGATGCATTTACGTTAACCGCACCTAATTACGATATCCTGTACGATTCGCCTATTGAAGTGGGCACGCAGGATATCTTTGACTTTGATGTTAAAGGTGTACATTACGATGTGGCCATGTACGGCGGCGGTAATTACGATAAGGAACGCCTTAAGGTTGATATGGCTAAGATCATAGAGGCAGAGAGTGCTGTTTTTGGCGAAAACCCGAACAAACACTATACCTTTATCGTCCACAATAAATTACGTAACGGCGGCGGTTTAGAGCATTTAAGCTCGACGGTATTAGGTGCCTCCCGCAACCAATATAGCAGCGAAGCGGGTTATAAAGGCTTTTTAGGCCTGGTAGCGCATGAGCATTTCCACCTGTGGAATGTAAAGCGGTTACGCCCGATTGTATTAGGCCCGTTTGATTACGAAACTGAAAACTATACCACCAACCTTTGGATTGCCGAAGGTTTCACGGCTTATTATCAAAACCTGATCCTTCGCCATGCAGGTATAGCTGGCGCTGATGCCTTTTTGGGTGACATGGTTGGCGATATCAATACGGTTGAAAACACACCCGGTACTAAAGTACAGCCATTGGCAGAGTCGAGCTTTGATGCCTGGATCAAATCTTACCGCCCTAATGAGAATACGATCAACACCGGGATCTCTTATTATGATAAGGGTGCGGTTGTAGGTATGCTTTTAGATCTGGAGATCATCAACAGTACCAACGGAAAATCATCGTTAGATGACGTGATGAAATACATGTACGATACTTATTACAAAGCCAAAAAGCGTGGTTACACCGATGCAGAATTCAAAGCCGGTTTTGAAAAATTCGCAGGTAAGAACCTTGATGATTTTTACGCTAAGTACATCAACGGTTTAGCACCAATAGATTATAACAAATACCTGGGTTATGCAGGCTACAAACTAACCGATGACCTGGCTAACAGCATGGACCCAACTATCGGCGCAAGCATCAGCAACGCCGGCCCTAAAAAAATAGTAACAGCCGTAATTCGCGGCAGCGCGGCCTGGATCCAGGGGATTAATGTTGGCGATGAAGTGGTATCTATAGATGGCACACCGGTAACTGATGCGACGACGATTATGAACGGTAAAAAAATAGGCGACCAAATTAATGTGACGGTAAGCCGTGACGGGCAAGCCATGATCATCCCGGTAACTTTATTACGCAACCCCCGCCAGAAAAACCGGATAGAGGAATTGCCAAACGCCACGCCTAAGCAATTAGCAGTACGGGCAAAATGGTTAAAACTGTAAGCTTACCTAATACGTGGTAAAGTACTATGAAGCCTCCCGGATTCCGGGCGGCTTTTTTGCATTTTTAAAATGCCATCCAATAGCGTTAATAGCCTATAGAACCAGGCCGATTATTATTGAAAAGATTAAAAATCGTCAAAAGCCGTTAATTGGGTAGATTCTTATTTTTTTATATCGCTGATAATGAGGTGTTAACATTTGTTCAGGGTGTTCATGGTGTTCACGTGAACATCGTGAACAGCCCTCGCTATAAAAATCTAAGCCTTGCCTGGCAATTAAATTTCTTAAAACATTTTTGGTGGTTTATTTATTTATATAACATCTATCTATAAACATTAAATCATTTACCATGAATTCATTACTTTATATAATTGCTGTTATCCTGATCATTGGTTGGGCTATCGGCGTATTTTTTACTGCCGTTGGCGGCCTTATTCACGTATTGTTAGTAATTGCGGTTATCGCGATTATATTAGGCATTCTCCGTAAGCCAACTGCTGTATAATACGACATAAATAAATTTAGTGGCCCCGGTAGTCTGGGGCCTTTTTTGTAAAATCCGTTTACCTAAGTATTATTCCGATATGCAAATCCCATTAAGCCCGCAACTCCTTGGCGATTTAATAGAAAAAGGCTACACGCATATGCTGGCCAGCACGGCTACCGATGCAGCCGCTAACGTCTCTATCGTTTTAACCCCCGTACGCGAAAAACCGAAGTTAGCCAATTTGCCCGATGGTTACGATACTTTTTACCGCATAACCCAGGAACCTATGCAACTGGCCTGTAGTGCAAACGAAACCACTACAGTGGTTGATTATGAAACTTTTGATAAAACCATTACCGGCGAAGATATTTTTGAGGACAGCTATTTTAGAATGAGCGAGGATTTTTTTAGGCAGGTGCTGGATAGCCTGGAAGATTATGCGGTGATCACCACCGATAAAAATGGCGACATTAACAGCTGGAACAGTGGTGCCGAGCGTGTTTTAGGTTATAAGGAAAAGGAAGTGATAGGCCGCAGTGCAAAAATATTTTTTACACCCGAAGATATCGCAGCCGGCGTGCCTGAAAAAGAACTCACAACCGCCTTAGGAACCGGCCGCGCTATTGACGAGCGTTACCACATGTGTAAAGATGGCAGCCGCTTTTGGGGCAGCGGCTTAGTTTTTCCGTTATATGATGACCAAAAAAACCATCACGGGTTTACTAAGATTATGCGTAACCTGCGCGAGCGGCAGGATGCAGAACTGAAGGCCGAAGAACAATAATCGTACTACTAACAACAAAAAATCCCGGCCGGAGGTAGCAATCATCTACCACGACCGGGATTTTTATATTTATCAGATCCTATTTCTTAATCAACTTTGCAGCTTTAGTTTGCACCAAAACAACCCCGTTGATCCCTTTAAATCCATATAAAGCCGTGGCACTTTTATCTTTTAAAACGGAGATGCTCTGAATATCATCCGGTTTAACCAAAGTTAAATCGGTAATCTCTTTGCCATCCAAAATGTAAAGCGGCGGGTTAATTGACAGGTCGTTGCCCCTAATCCTAACCGTTTGTTTAGTGCTATCGGTTGGCTTGTACGTAATGCTCTCCACATCATCATTCCTGTTAATCTTTATAGCCCCAATTTTACTCTCTGTTTGCGCTAAAGCGAAGTTTATCGGCACCGTATATT
Organism: Mucilaginibacter glaciei; assembly: GCF_014773245.1. GTDB lineage: Bacteria > Bacteroidota > Bacteroidia > Sphingobacteriales > Sphingobacteriaceae > Mucilaginibacter > Mucilaginibacter glaciei. The sequence goes on from NZ_JACWMX010000005.1 coordinate 129,432, forward strand.
GAACCCTTACGTTATGCCCGTTTTGCACGCCTGCCACCCATTTTGGCGAAGCGCTAATTATTCTCAAGGCTTCTTCATCGGCACCGCCACCTATACCTCTAACCACGCGGGCATTAGTAATGGCGCCGTCTTCTTCTACAATAAAGGTTACAATTACCCGTCCCTGGATTTTATTTTCGCGTGCTTTGGCAGGGTAGCGTACGCTCTTAGCTAAATATTGTCCAAAAGCCTTGTCGCCACCCGGGAAAACGGGAGAGTGCTCCACAGCTGTAAACACCTCGGTTTTATTTTCAGCTATCATTGCCGATGTAGGTGGTAGCAATTTGTCCCCTTTTTTAGGCGTGTAGGTTATCACTGTAGTTTTTTCTAAAGCAAATTGAACAGGCACCGCATATTCAACTCTTACAGCTTTGCCCTTTTGCGTTCCCGGCTTCCATTTGGGCGACAGGTTTAATACCCTGATTGTTTCTTCATCGCAACCGTATCCAATGCCGCGAACTATCCGGATATTAGTCAGTTTGCCATCAGGTTCAACAATAAATTTGGCTATTACTCGGCCCTGGATATTTTTTTCGCGGGCATCTTTAGGGTATCTTATATTTCTGCCCAGGTATTGCCCAAACGCATTATCGCCGCCAATAAAACCTGGCAAATGATCTACCGCTGTGTACACCTTACCTTTATCCAGTGTGGTATCGGCCATATCCGTTTTTACTAATTCGGGGGCTTTGAATTCCGATTTACCAAAAGCATTTTTAGGGATCGTAGCCTCTAAACTTATCGTGGGAGATGCGGCTACAGGCTCTTCGATAATTATTGTAGCGGGCTTGGCGAATACCGCGTCGGTTTTTTTGTTGATGGTATTGATTGCCTTACTATCGCTTATAGTGGCCGACGATAACACCAGCATCAGTATAAACAATGGCGCCGAAAGGCCGTACTTAGCCAGCTTTATGCGCTGTGATTTGTTTTTCTGTAACATCATAATACGTTGCTTTAATAAACTGTGGTTAAAAAACGGGTTAACTAAATTATGCACAGGCGAACTGAACGTTTGGCTCAATAAAAGCAGGGCATAATCGGCCTTGTTGGTGCCGGTTTGCAAAGCTTGCCTGTCGGCAATAAATTCATGGATATTTTTAATGGCAAACCGGTACAGATACACCACCGGGTTAAACCAGTTGATGATCATTACCGCCTCTATCAATAACACATCCGCCGAGTGCCATTGCCGGGCGTGAACCTCCTCATGTTTATAGATGATGGGGTTAGATGCGATGTCATCCTGGATCTTTACTGTTTTAAAGAAGGAGTAAGCGCCCTTTGATGGTCTGCTGATCATCTTTTTCACCTCGAAAAGTTGCCATATTAACCTGAAAGCTAACAGCGCAGCGCCTGCCGCGTATAGCAGCGTAATAATTTCACCAACAGTTACAGGGTTGTTTTTTAAGGGTGCAAAGGTTACTATCATATCGGGCGCTGTGGTACTGTATATCGTTGATTGTACCTGCCGCGTAATAAAAAGGTCTTTTACCCATTGCGCCTGTATCAGGGGGATAAAAAACGATAATAGCGCACTACCGATAAGGTAAATGCGGTTAAGCTGAAAAAAAGTTTCCCGGCGGAGCAAAAGTGCATAGAACCCGAAAAACAATACCAGGTATAGGTTTACAAGTAATAAATAATGCCACCAGGTCATAACTATTTATCTTTAAGTTTTTCAATCAGTTTCATAATCTCATCGGCTTCTTTAAGGTTGATTTTCTCTTTCTTCACAAAAAAGGAAAGCATCCTGTTAACCGAATTATCAAAATAGCCGTTAAGCAACTTATCGGCAGCAAATGTTTTATACTGCTCTTTGCTGACAACCGGGTGGTACTCGTGGCTTTTACCATAGGCATTATGGCCAACAAAACCTTTGGTCTCTAATATCCGGATGATGGTTGACACCGTGTTATAAGCCGGTTTAGGCTCTGGTAACACGTCAAGTACGTCTTTTACAAAGCCCTTTTGCAGTTGCCAAAGCACCTGCATTATCTGCTCTTCGGCACGGGTTAATTCTTTAATCTCCATGGGGTATGAATAATATTAATATGTTTAACTAAGTTATATGTTATAAACCACATTAACAACTAAATGCTTAGTTAATTTAAATTTAAACTTTTATTTGTCTATTTGGTTCTCCAAAACAACCAATTTATAAATGGAAATAACCTTTCACGGAGCTGCCCGTAATGTTACAGGCAGCAAACACCTGCTCCGCCTGAACGATGGCACAAGCGTATTATTAGATTGCGGTATGTTTCAGGGATTGGGCGAACAAACCGAAGATATGAACGAGCATTTTGGCTTTAACCCCAAAAAGCTCGACTACCTGATACTATCACATGCGCATATAGATCATTGCGGGCTGATACCCCGCCTGGTGAAAGAAGGTTTTGAGGGGCAGATCTTTTGCACCCCCGCCACAATGGACCTTGCCCACATACTGCTGATGGACTCGGCAAAGATACAGATGCAGGATGTAGAGTACGATAACAAGCACCGCGGGCGTAAAAATCAGCCGCTATTGGAAGCCTTGTATACCGAAGAAGATGCTATTGCCGCGTTGCGCCTGTTCAAGATTGTAGATTATCACCAGGAGTACCAGATTACTCCCGCGCTTAAATTTAAGTTTACCGATGCGGGCCACGTTTTAGGCAGCGCAGCGATACATATCCGCGTAGACGAGAATGGGAAAAGTACTTACATTACCTTTAGCGGCGATGTTGGCCGGTATAGCGACTTATTGCTCAAAAGCCCGCAAACTTTCCCGCAGGCTGATTATATTTTACTGGAATCGACCTATGGCGATTCCTTGCACAAAGATATTGGCCCTATTGAGGACGCTTTGCTGGAGATAATTAAGAATACCTGTGAAGTAAAAAAGGGAAAGGTGATTATCCCCGCCTTTAGTGTAGGGCGTACTCAAGAGTTACTTTACGCACTAAATTCCCTGGAATTAAAAGGCGAACTGCCCGATATACAATATTATGTAGATAGCCCGCTATCTGAAAAAGCTACTCAAATTTTAAAAGACCACCCTGAGGTTTATAATAACGAGGTGAAAAAAGTAATGAAAATAGATGCCGATCCGTTTGGTTTTAAGGGGCTGAAATTTATCCAGTCGACCGAAGAGTCTATCGCCCTGAATGATGATGTAAGGCCTTGTGTTATCATCTCGTCATCGGGTATGGCCGAGGCCGGGCGTGTGAAACACCACATCAAAAATAATATTGGCAATCAAAAAAATACGATATTAATGGTAGGTTATGCCGAACCAAATTCATTGGGCGGCCGCCTTGCCCGCGGCGAAAAAGAAGTACATATTTTTGGCGAACAGTACCAGGTAAATGCCGACGTACAATCAATCAAAAGCATGAGTGCCCACGGCGATTATGAAGACCTGCTGCATTTTATATCATGCCAGGACCCAAAACTGGTAAAGAAGCTATTTTTAGTACATGGCGAGTACGAGGTACAACAGCACTTTGCCGAAAAAATTAAAGAAAAGGGCTTTGCCGATGTAGAGATTCCCTATCAGCACGAAAAGGTGGTGTTGGAGTAAAGTAGTACAATAAACTTGAACGTCATTGCGAACGATAGTGAAGCAATCCCCGATTTGCAATTATATCATCTTGCTTGTCGGGGATTTCTTCGTACCTCGCAAAGACGCGGAGGGTAAACAACAAAGCCGGCTCATCGCCGGCTTTGTTGTTATTTTTTTAATCCTATTTCTCTTAAACGTTCATCCAGGTATTCGCCTGCGGTGATGTCGGTATACAATTTTGGGTGCGCTGCATCGATAGTTGATGGCAGGCTGCTTAGATCCATACTTGATTTTGGGTGCAGAAAGAAGGGCACCGAAAAACGGGAATTCTTCATTTGCTCGCGCGGTGGGTTAACAACGCGGTGCGTGGTCGATTTTAGTTTATTATTAGTTAGGCGTTGCAGCATGTCGCCAACATTGACTACTAGGTCTTCGCCAAAGGCAGTAACCGGAAACCATTTGTTCTCGCGGGTTAGTAATTCCAAACCATCGGCACTGGCACCAATCAATAAAGTAATCAGGTTAATATCCTCATGCGCACCGGCACGTACGGCATCATCAGGCAAAGCATCCGGGTCTGTGATCGGGAAGTAATGTAGCGTGCGCAGTATCGAATTACCATTCTCTACTTTGTCGTCAAAATAATGCTCGTCCAGGCCCAAATAAACCGCAATGGCGCGTAGTAAATGTTTACCGGCAGCTTCCAGTTTAGCGTACACTTCTAACGTAGTGGTATTAAATTCAGGTAGTTCTTCAACTACAATATTATCAGGGTACTCGTCTTTCTCAGGTACATCTCCGGTAACGGTTTGCCCTATCTGCCAAAACTCTTTCAGATCCGGCACTTTAAAGCCTTTTGCGGTTTCTTTATTCTTGCCTGTATAACCACGCTGGCCTGCCAGATCAGGAATCTCATATTTATCTTTAACCTCTGCAGGTAAAGCGAATAATTGCTTTACCTGTGCGTATAAATTATCAATCAATTCCTTACTTAAGCCATGATTGGTTATAGTTACAAAGCCGGTTTCATTAAAGGCCTTACCAATGCTGTCAGAAAACGCCTTACGCTCATCGGCCGAGCCGTTGATATACGTATTAAGGTCCAGACGCGGGATATTTACGGTGCTCATAGTTTTGGTTTAAAATACAGTCAAAATTATTCAAAAAAACAGGGACTAAGCAACGGGCTGCATTAAAATTAAATGCTATTACGTTACGGCCCTACAATATAAGGCTTTAAACAATTATTTGTTTAAACGTTTTGCGCTGCAAACTGTCTATACATTACAAACCTAATATAAACCACCCATGAAATTAGTAAACAGACTCTGGGGCTTTGCGCTAGTAGCCATCATTATGATGTCGTGCGCCCCATCAAAAATAATTGCCCAGGACGAGGGCCAGTACATTTCCGACCAGGAGTTTTACGATCAGCTATCGCCCTATGGCACCTGGGTAAACGACCCCAACTATGGCGACGTTTGGGTGCCTGACGTTGACGGTGATTTTAGGCCTTATGTGACAAACGGGCATTGGGTGTTAACCGAATATGGTAATACCTGGGTGTCAGATTATGACTGGGGATGGGCAGCGTTTCATTACGGCCGCTGGCACTATGACGATTACTATGGATGGGAGTGGGTACCCGGTAACGAATGGGCACCTGCCTGGGTAAGCTGGCGAAACGGCGGCGGTTACTATGGCTGGGCACCGCTTGAACCGCAGATATCTGTAGATGCATCATTTGGCTATAACTATACCTCACCCGATATTTACTGGTCGTTTGCGCCGTACGCTTACATTAACCAGCCTAATATTTATAACTATTGCGTACCGGTAGCCCGCGTAAGGGGTTTATATGGCCGTACTACGGTTATCCGTAATACGTTTGTCCGCAATAACCGAACTTACATTGCAGGGCCAGGCCGCGCAGATATTGAACGAAACAGCCGCAGGCAGGTAAGAGTGTACAATATCAATAATGTTTATCGCCCCGGCGCAAATACCATTAACAATACGACTGTAAATATATACCGCCCAGGCGTTAGACGAAATGAAAACTCGCGCCCGGCAAGGGTAATAGACGGTGCGGCTTACAGGCAGCAAAACCCTAACCAGCGTATTGGCGGGGGCGACAACCGTAGAGGCCCTGCCTACAACAGGGATAACGCATCGAAGTTAGCTAACGAAGCACGGTCAAATAACCCTAACAGTAACTATGTGCGTATTAATAACCGTGTGGGTATTGCTAACCCTGCGCAAAATAACCGCCCTAACAGGCCCGATTTTAACAATCAAAACAGGCCGGGCGGCGGCGGTCAAAACAACAACAACCCGGCTAACCCCAACACGCTGAACCAGCAGCAGCGCGAACAGCAACGGCAGGCACGCCAGCAACAGCAGGGGCAAATGACTGATGAGCAGCGCCAGCAGCAACAACAAGTGCGTGACCAGGCGCGGCAGACCCGCCAGCAGCAGCCAGGCCAAATGACCGACCAGCAGCGTCAACAAATGGATCAGCAACGCCAACAACAGCAGCAACAGCGCGAACAGCAACGACAAGCGCGAGAAGTGCAGCAACAGCAGCAGGGACAATTAACGGAGCAACAGCGACAACAGCAACAACAACAGCGAGACCAGCAACGCCAGGCTCGTGAGCAGCAAAGGCAGCAGCAGGTACAGCAACAGGGAGCGCAGCAAAACCAGCAGCAAATGGACCAACAGCGCCAGCAGCAACAGCAACAGCGTGACCAGCAACGCCAGGCTCGTGAGCAACAAAGGCAGCAGCAAGCACAGCAACAGGGAGCGCAGCAAAACCAGCAGCAAATGGACCAACAACGCCAGCAGCAACAGCAACAGCGTGACCAGCAACGCCAGGCACGTGAACAGCAAAGGCAGCAGCAAGCCCAGCAACAGGGTACGCAGCAAAACCAGCAACAAATGGATCAACAGCGCCAGCAGCAACAGCAACAGCGTGACCAGCAACGCCAGGCTCGCGAACAGCAAAGGCAGCAGCAAGTGCAGCAACAAAACGACCAACAGCGGCAACAACAAGCCCAACAGCAGCAGCAGCAGCAGCAGCAGGCCCAACAACGCCAACAACAGGAGCAGCAGCGGCAGCAACAACAGCAGGCTCAACAACAGCAAAGGCAACAGGTTGAGCAGCAACGCCAGCAGCAGGAACAGCAAAGGCAACAACAGCAACAGCCTCAACCGGTTAATCAGCAACCCGCCCGCCCGGTAAGGCCTTAATGTCTAAAAAGTATAAGCACAAAAAAGCGGCCTCAACTTTTAAGTTGAGGCCGCTTTTTATATAATACTTGTCAGCTTATCTTTTTACCAGGAACGTACCTGACAATAAGGCTAATACCTGATCTTTAGTTAACGGCTCATCAAATGATGCAGTAACTACACCAATGCTGCCTAAGCTTTTCAAATCAACGCCACCTTGTACAGTGTTTTCTTCGCCGGCATAGTTGCCGTCAACACCTGCAACGCCGGTATCATTACCTAATGATGCAGTACTAACTATCCATGGTTTGGTGGTAGTTGCGCCGCGATTAAAACGCAATTGGCGGATAGCTGATGCGTGGCGTGCCTCAACAGCGTGGATAGATAAAGCTGCTGTTAATACAGTTTTGTTACCTGCTAAAAAGCCTGCCTGGCCTTTGTAGGCACGTACACCTGTATCTTCAAATGCCTGTGCTACTGTTAAAAATAAATCGTAGTTGGTAAATGCACCTGCATATGGGCCAGTTCCAGAACCATTACCACCAGAAAGATCAATAGCAGGTTTGCTGATAGCAGTACCACCTGACGAATTGATCACGGTTCTTAAGAAATTAACGTGGTTATTCTCATCACGGGCGATGTTAGCCATATAGGCTGAGTTTGCAGCCGGGATAACACCTCTTGACGTGCCAACATTGTAATACTCGGCTTCCAGGTATTCTAATGTTAATGCATAATTTAATACATCGAACACACTTGGTGTTGCAGTTTGGCCGTATGCCTTTTTAAACAAAGTACCTAATGCAAATGGCATAGCAGCAACCGCTACCTTTGAGCCAAAGCTGGTTATATTTTTTATAGCCGCCCTGCGAGGGTTTAAACGCTCGTGTATCTCTGGGTCAACTTTTTCTATTTCGTCTATTATTTCAAATAAATTCATGGCGATGTTAATTAAGCGTAGTATTGGAAATTAGGTGCAGTAACTTTGGTTTTCAGGTAACCATTTGCGGCCGTAAGTACTTCGGCAATGGTATTGCTGTAATTTAAACCATTTGCATCAACCTGGTCACTGGCAACAAAGCTGCCCGGGGTGATCAGGTTAGAGATCAAAGCCGCATGGCGTGCCTCGACAGATACTATCTTACCTGCAATAAGAAGGTAATTTGTATCCTGGATAAGATAACCTGCGCCGTCATAAGCACGCACACCGGTATCTTCAAACAATTTAGCTGCACCCAAAACGCTTGCACGGTCGCTGAAGTTAATTTTGCTGAAATCCGGCGTTAAAGCCTGGATAGCGCTGCTGCCTAAAGCGGTTTTGAAAAAATCACGGTGTAAAACTTCATGATCTTTAATATCTGTAAGATATGCAGTTTCGGTAGTAGTGATGCCACTGTAAGGTGTTGCAATTACCTGGAGGTAAAAAGCCGCTTCTAACTGTTCTAATGCATAGGCAAAGTTTAAAACGCCCATATCACCTGAACCAATATCGTTACTGTTGCTTCGCTCCGAATAGTCTTTTTTACATGATGCTGCACCTAATACGGCAACTGCCGCCGCCCCGGTACCGGCATAGCGCAGGAAAGACCTCCTGGCCATGTTAGCTCCGCCTGTTGTTAAGTCGAGTTCTGTTTTCATAATTAATTTTTAGCTGTAGAATGCTTAGATATATGTTTATTATAATGCTTAACAACAAAAAATTAACTCCTGTTTTAATTTCTTAACAAACTTGTTATAGCGATTTGAAGTATATAGAAACACAAATCTTAAAACAAAAAGCGGCTTCCGGATATATCCGGAAGCCGCTCATATGTAATATGTTACTTAACTTAACTAACAATGAATGAACCAACTAAAAGGGCCAATACCTGGTCTTTAGTTAAAGGCTCATCAAATGATGCTGTAGCTACCGATGCAGATGCACCAAGTGCAGTCATCAGGTTTACACCACCTTGGGTTACATTTTCTTCACCTGCGTAGTTACCATTAGCAACAGCAACACCGGTATCGTTACCTAAAGTAGTTGTGCTTCTGATCCATGGGCGGGTGTTAAGATCGTAACCCAAATCGTAGCGTAATTTACGTACTGCCGATGCGTGGCGTGCCTCTACCGCGTGGATAGATAATGCGGCTGTTAATACCACCTGGTTGCCTAATAATGCAGGTGCCTGGCCTTTGTAGGCACGTACACCTGTATCTTCAAACACCTGTGCTACTGCAAGGAATATTTTGTAATCAGAAAATACGGTTGGGAACGGGCCGTTACCTTTGTTGTTACCACCTGTAAAATCAACCGTTGGCGCGGTTACCGGGGTGCCGCCTAAAGATTTGATCACACCCTGAAGGAATGTTACGTGTACACTCTCATCCTGGGTTATTTTACCAACATAAGCCTGGCCTGCCGCCGGTACTAAACCTGCAGTTTTCATACCCTTATCATAAAAACCTGCTTCAAGATACTCTAATGTTAAAGCAAAGTTTAAAACATCAATAACACCGGCTGTTGATGTTTGTCCGTATGCTTTTTTAAACATGGTGCCTAAAGCAAATGGCATTGCTGCGAAGGCTACTTTTGAGCCAAAGCTGGTTATATTTTTGATCGCTGCACGACGGGGGTTCAACCTGTCATATATCTCGGGATCAACTTTTTCTATTTCGTCTACTATTTCAAATAAATTCATGGCGATTCGTGATTGTGATTAATGATTAAAATTTAGATGCTGATACTTTAGTTTTCAGGAACCCGTTTGCACCGGCAAGTACATCCTTAATAGAAGCTGCTTTGTTTAAGCCATTTGCATCTACCTGGTCACTTGCAGCAAAACTGCCCGCAACAAGAAGGTTAGATATCAATGCCGCATGCCTTGCTTCAACAGATACAATTTTGCCTGCGATAGTTAAATAGCCGGCATCTTTAATCAAATAACCAGCGCCGTCATAAGCAGTAACACCTGTATCTTCTAATAATTTTGCTGCGGATAATACACTCGTACGATCGCTGAAGTTGATTGAACTAAAATCGGTAGTTAAACCAATAATAGCGCTTGTTCCCAGGGCCGCTTTAAAGAAATCGCGGTGTAAAACTTCGTGATCACGAATATCTGTAAGGTAAGATGTTTCGATAGATGAAATACCGCTGTAAGGTGTAGCGATTACTTGCAGGTAAAAAGCTGCCTCTAATTGCTCTAACGCATACGCGTAATTTAAAATGCCAATATCGCCCGAACCGATATCTATAGTTCCGTCTACAGTTACGCCGCGATCTTTCTTACAAGATGCTGCTACTCCCATTACGGCAACTGTTGCAGCGCTGGCACCGGCATAGCGCAAAAAAGACCTCCGGGCCATATTTGCTTCGCCTAATGATTGATTAATTTCTGGTTTCATAAGTTAAATAGATTTGTGCTTTTGTTGGGTTTAATCGTTTTGATTTTAAATCACTTACGCACAGCTATTATCGGCGGTTTTTGTTACCGGGCTTATTTAATAGAGCAAAATGAAGTATATAGCAAAGCGGAATGTAAATGCACAAAAAAGGCCGAAAGACTCTCGCAGTATTTCGGCCCTACATCTACCTATGAAAAACACCCTTTGGGAAGGGTATTAAACCTAATTCAATTGCCGTGCCCAATTTGAAAACGTGCTCTATTAACTATAAAAGTACTTTTTAACTATTATTCCATTTTAACCTGTAGAAATACATTCACGGAATTTGGAGAATATTTCCCCACTGGGGTTTTAATTAAATTTTATGAAACACAATTAAGGATTATGAAGTTATGCTACAAGACCCAACCTTATACTCATCATAATTAGAGCGATTAACCATGGACCATAATGTATATTTATTGGCTACAGACCCCCACGACGCGTGCCGCGACGTTATACACTCCAGAGACACCGGCTTAAAGATTAGGGTTTATTGCATCAGCGAAGAGCAATTTCGAGCAGATAGCAGCGAAATTCAACTATATGGTTATGCAGGTGAAAAGCTTTATGCATTTGAAACCATTAATATTACTGCCGATGACGCGCTCGATGTAGTGGGTGCGATACAGTGGTATGCCGAATACATTGACTACCCTGATATGGAAATTTTACCTGAAGACCCTCGTCCGGGTCACGAAATAGCTATGTAGCCAAACGCAATTGGTTGTATATCTACACCTTATTAATTATTTGAAATTATTTTTTGAAGTTTTAACGGCTATTTCTATATTTGCAATCCTAAAACGAAGGGAGTTTAGCTCAGCTGGTTCAGAGCATCTGCCTTACAAGCAGAGGGTCACTGGTTCGAACCCAGTAACTCCCACTTAATAAAAGCCTCTTAGAGATAATCTAAGGGGTTTTTTGTTTTTATACCACTCAATTTAATGTATATTTTCTTAATGTTTCCGGTACCAAAGTAAGTAACGACATGCGATTGATAAATTTATGGTACACTAAAAGCTGATTGAAAGGCTACTATACCGAAAAGACAATTCAGTGAGGATGTTGTATAGATTGCCGTTCCGGATAGAAGATTTCATGTGACCAACAAAAAATTAATAAAGCGACTTGGCAGGCAGGCCGATAATCTATTGTTCGTTAAAAACCATAAACCTGTGCCTATTGAATAGTTACCAGATGCGATGGCTGCGAATGGCATTGCGCTAATATTGCTTATAGATCAACAAGCAACGACTTGGAATATACGCTCGCGATTGGTACCCGTATTTCAAACAATAAACCGTGAAAAAAGCAGATGATGTTACGTTAATGTTATCAATGCATTACGGAATTCTGATTTGTGATTTAATTCAGAAAATACACAGAATTGACGGGGTTACTTGCGGAAAATTAACCCCCGCTCCGTATGAAGTTTATACACTTTTACAAAAAAATCCTTTTTCTTTTATTCACCATCTTATCATTTTCCTCCGCATTGATAGCACAAACTATTGAGGGAAGAGTAACTGATGCACACACCGGCGAGACCTTGCCGGGTGCCACAGTTCACTTAACGCAAAATGGTACCAGCAAATACACATCGGTGGGTTTGAATGGCACTTACCGATTTAAAAAAATTGCAACAGGCCCTTATCAGATCAGGGTTAACTATGTTGGTTACGCAGCCTCTAAAGTATTTGAAGGCAACTTATCAGCCGCAACCGAGCTCAGAATTGTAAACATTGCTTTAACTGATGCGAGCACACAAATGAGCGAAGTAAAAGTTACTGCCCAGGCAAACAAAGAAACTGATAGAAATGCACGTGGCCTTGAAAAAAGTGCCCCGATGGTAATGAATATCCTATCGTCAAACACCATTCAGCTACTGCCTGATGTTACTGTAGGCAATGCACTACAGCGGGTAAGCGGTGTAACCATACAGCGTTCGGCTAACGGCGAGGGCCGCTATGCCATTATTCGCGGCATGGACCAGCGGTATAACTCAACGTTGGTGAACGGTATTAAAATCCCAAGTCCTGATCCAAGCTATCGTTTTGTACCGATGGATATTTTCCCTTCGGAAATGCTGGAACGACTTGAAGTGATCAAAGCCCTTACTCCGGGTATGGAGGGTGATGCGATTGGTGGCGCCATGAATTTGGTTATGAAAAGCGCGCCTTATCATTTTACTTTAAGCGCTAATGCCTCTGCAGGTTTTTCGTCATTGTTTTCTAACGGAAGGCTGTTCAGTGCTTTTAACTCATCGCCTAACATGAAATCGCCGGCAATGATAAACGGCAATAATTATGCGGCAATGCCTGCTGATTTCAGCAACCGTGCTTATACCAGTCAGCATAGCCTTAACAATCCGTTAAGTTCAACAGCCGGTTTGACTATAGGCGATAGGTTCCTGAATAATAAATTAGGTGTTATCATCTCTGGTAGCTACCAGAATATCTACCGCGGCTCAAACTCTAAACAGTTAACACCAAATGCGCAGCCGTCGGCCATACCATTGCCAAACTCTCCGCAGTTTTCTGATGCTTATGACCGAGCCTACTCTACCCAAACACAGCGTTTAGGTTTGCATAATAAAATCGATTATGTCATCAACGACAGAAACAAGATCTCGTTATATAACCTTTACATTCATCAAAACGAATACGAATCAAGGATCACTTCAGACACTTTAGGCCTTGGTTTAAACTCCACTAACTTAAGCAAACAGATCACACTTGCTAACAGGAATACCTTAACAAAACAGAATATTTACAACGGGACGCTGCATGGTGAGCATATCATCAGCGATAAATTCCGACTAAACTGGGACGGTATCTATTCAATAGCTTCGAGGCACATGCCTGACCGTACAGAATTTGCATACGATGCCAATAAATCATTAAATGCGTTAGGCCAGGTGACTACTGAAATTGATAACAACACCAAGCTTACCCATCACTGGGAAAATAACCGTGACCGCGACCTGTCTGGATATGCCAACTTCTTTTACACACCAAAAATTGCGGGTACAGATGTTGAATTTGCGTTAGGTGGTTTGTATCGCCATAAGTTAAGAGATGCCGATTACATTACTTACTCTTTAACAGGTGGTAAATCAACCTTATTCAGTAATAATTTCGCCGCTATTCCTTTCGCTTTTAATTCGGCGGCAGATGGTATCGGTAGCAATAATCCCGATCTGCAAAACAACTACAATGTACGTGAAGATGATAATGCCGAGTACCTGCAGGTAAAATTCAATCCCTTCCCCAAATTACAGGTGTTGGGTGGTGTAAGGATCGAAAATACTTATATGACCTATGAAACCCAATCGCCGGCTACGGTTACCCAACGCAGCGGTACCATTATCTACAGCGATTTCTTGCCAAGTATACATTTGAAATACGCGTTAACAGATAAGCAGAACATTAGGGCATCGTACTTCGCATCTATTAGCCGCCCCGGTTTTGGTGAGCTGGTGCCTTACAAAGTATCGGGCGAGTATTATGATCAGGTTGGTAATCCGCTGTTGAAACATATCACAGCCGATAACTATGATTTACGCTACGAACTTTTTCCCGGCGGGTCTGACCAAATATTGATCGGCACGTTCTACAAAAAGATCTACAACCCTATCGAGTATTTCGTAGTGCGCGACGGCGGCCCAAGTTCACAGGTGATTAAGCCGCAAAATGATGCAGGCAATGCTACTAATTACGGTGCAGAGGTATTAGCAACCAAGTTCTTCGGGCTTATAGGTTTTTCGGTAAACTATACGTACACCCACTCACGGATCACAACAAACAAATTATTGTATGTTAATGACCCTGCTGCGGGTTCTATACAAACTTTAGTTGATGAAACCCGCCCTTTACAAGGCCAGGCAAACCATGTAGGTAATGCATCCATATTATTTAAGAGCGTTAAGCTTGGTTTAGATATGCAGGCAGCATTTGTTTACACAGGTGAGCGCCTAACCCAGGTATCACCTTATGCTAACCTTGATTTTTACCAGCATGCATATAACCAATTGGATTTTTCGTTCGAGAAAACCATTGGTAAAAAGCTTTCTTTTTATGGAAAGATCAACAACATTACAAACGCCGCCAGCAAAATATATTTAAAGTTCCCACATGGCAGCCTCGATGCTAAACAACAGGAATTTTTAGGTAAACAGGATATAGCTGCACAAACCTTAGTACAAAGCGATTACTATAAAACATCATTTCTTGGTGGTTTAAGATATAAATTATAAAAAACAAAACGATGAAAAGATTCATTTCCCCCATATTTTGCATCATTATACTGGCTGTATTAAGCAGCTGCCAGAAATGGAAAGGCGAGCACACAGATATTTATAGCTATACACCACCCGCAGCAAACCCGGTAAGCGATGCCGCCCCGCTCTCTTGCAGTGGTGGTAGTACAGTAGTGCCGGTAAAGGGAACTATGCTCTCTGGTAAGACTTACACCGTAGCCGATGGATGCGATCTTGTAATTAACCCTACTGATACATTATTAATGCAGCCGGGTGTAACCTTAAACATGGGTTTGGGCAGCAGTATAATTGCATTAGGCACTTTGGTAAGTAATGGATCAAAAGATCAGCCTAACTATATTACCGTTGCTGGTGTTACCAAGAATGACATTCCTGGTGGCTTATTACCTGTTAACGACCCTGCTTACGCGGGTAAGTGGAAAGGTATTATTGGCGGCCCTACTTGCAATTTGATGGTGTTGAGGTGGACGCACGTTGAATATGCCGGCTTAACAGAGGGTAAGGCAACGTCAACCATTGCGGGCGCTGGTACAGGTAACCAGTTTAGTATATTGTTTGCTAATTATAAAGGCAGCTTCATTATGGAAGACTCGTGGTTGTATGGTGGGGTAGATGACCCTATTCGTATCTCGGCCGGTAAACTGGCTATCTTCCGTAGTACATTCGAAAAAAATGGTGTAAGCGGCGGCGATTGCATTAATATGAAAGGCGGTACGGTAGGCACATTGGCTTACAACTTATTTATAGGTACCGCAACAAACGGCCAGAAGGCGTCAAACAAAGGCCAGGCAACTGGTGCACCGCAAACCAATATTGTGATGTACAACAATACATTTATCAGCGGTGGCTACCGGCAGGTACAGAGCGGCCGTGGGGGCTCTGTTAACTTTGAAGAAGGTGCAGCAGGTATGTACTATAATAACGTAGCCGTAAACTGCAAATACGGTTACCGTGTTGTTGGCAGCCCTATTGCTGATATTGCTCACTTAACTTACGGTAACAACTATCAATACGCCGATTCTGTAAGCGTGGCAAACCAATTTTATCCAACTGGTTATATCACCCAACCGCAACCAACAGATTTCCCTTCAATCACATCTACCGCCAAATACCTCCCCGCAAGTTACAGTTTGGGTTCTATTTATGATGGTATAGATGTGGTTCAAAAAAGCGCGCCGATGTTTCTTAACTTCCCGCTACCGGTAACACGCCCATTTGCGCAATACAGCGCCATAGGCAGCTTTAACTTCAGGCTAAAGCCAAATTCGCCGCTAATTGGAAAAGGCAACACAGCCATAAAACCGTTAATTACTGTACCTATGGATAAAATTTACGGGCTGGCAGATGCCACCCCTCCGGGTGCAGACCTTGGCGCTTATCAACTGAACGGAACCGGTAACTTACACTAACAACTAATCATTAGCAGATGAGGAATTTATTCAAAATGTTATTTGTTGTGTTCGCGATACCTATCGTTAATGCAAATATAGCTTGGGCGCAGTCGGCAAATTTGAAAGTTGTTTTCATACGTCATGCGGAAAAACCTGTAAAAGGAGATAACCTCACCTGCCAGGGCTATAACAGATCGGTAAAATTACCGGCAGTAATTATCGGGAAGTTTGGTGTACCTGCTTATACCTACGTACCCACTTTAGGGATTGGGGAGGTTACTAAGCATGCGCGTATGTTTGAAACCATTGTACCGCTTGCGGCAAAATATAATCTTACTATCAATAGCGCCCGTACAGAGAAAGACACCGCGGGTGTAGCTGCGGATATCAAAACAAAATCGGGTATAGTGCTGGTGGCCTGGAACCATAAAACAATAGCGGCCATCATCAGAAATTTAGGTGTGAAAGATGAAAGTCTGGTATGGCCGGACGATGATTATGACACCATCTGGATAGTGAGTTTTAAAAATGGTGTTGCCTTATTAACGCGTGATAAAGAAAACATTAATCCGGGCACAGATTGTAATTTTTAATCCGACTAGCTGTCTTTAAGAAGCCCCATTCAGGTAAGAATGGGGCTTTTTCATATTGGCCTATACAAACTTGGGCAGTCATCAACTTTTTCACTACATCTTTTTTATACAGCGAGTCAAACCGCAATGCGACTTTTCCCATAACTTTAGATTTGGCTTAATATCGCATAGTTTCTCCAGCCTTTCAGTTTGTGTCATAGCTTTCCTTGCCCTTGAATATCCTTATACCCGTAGAATGCATTGTCTCGCTTAAAGAACCCTCCCTTCGCCAAAAAAAGTCTACTAAATTAATAGCTATTAAAATTGTTACAATTGGCGCCCTGCCGGTAACTGGCTACTTTCTTAAATTTTACAAATAGCTGATTTATATAAAATTAGCATCAATCGATAATTGATTTTAAAATAATACACTTTCTCTTTAGGTATAAGCATATCGACCAAAACTACAATTTGTTGATGTTCAATTAACCATATAGGCATTGCAGTTAATAAATACTTGATAATTTATTCTAATTTTAACTTTTATATAATACTCATTTATGCAGAATCTTTAATTAATAATCAAAACAGCCTCTTATGAAAAAACATCTCCTAACTATGCTGTGCTTAACGTGGTTTAGTATATCACTTTTGCAGGCGCAAAACATCACAGTAACCGGCAGGGTTACCGGCAAAGACGACGGCCTGTCCGTTATCGGCGCAAGTGTCGGGATCAAAGGAACTACCACCGGCACACAAACTAATACCGAAGGTAAATACTCCCTTTCTGTTCCCACCGGCACGGTATTAACGTTTAGTTATATAGGTTATGCTCCGCAAGATGTCACCGTAAATGGCCCGGTAGTAAACGTAGTACTGGCAACATCGGCTAAACAACTTGGCGAAGTAATAGTAACCGGTGCGCTTGGACTTACCCGTACGCGAAACCAGCAAGCTTATGCTGCGCAACAGGTTTCGGGCGAAGAGGTAAGCAAAACCCGTTCATCAAACTTTGTTGAAGGCCTATCCGGAAAAGTATCGGGTTTAGAGATCAGGCAGAACAATAGCCTAGGTGCGTCAACAAACGTAGTGATCCGCGGTTCTAAATCAATTTTCAATTCCAATCAGGCACTTTTCGTGGTTGATGGTGTGCCATTTAACAATGGAGCGCCATCCGGCTCTACGATTAACTCGGCCGATCAGCGCACAGGGCGTGGCGGGTACGATTATGGTAGCCCGGTTCAGGATATCAACCCGGATAATATTGAATCTGTTACAGTATTAAAGGGAGCAGCGGCGAGTGCGTTGTACGGCTCGCAAGGCGCAAACGGGGTAATATTGATCACCACCAAAAAAGCCAGAAAAGGCTTAGGTATTGTGGTGAATGCCGGCGTAAGCGTAGGTGCTATAGATAAATCAACCTTTACCAAATATCAAAAGGAATATGGCGGCGGCTATGGCCCGGGCTATGAAGACCCTACCGGTTATTTTTGGTACAGGGATGTTAATGGCGACGGCCAGCCAGACCTGGTTACACCGTTAACGGAAGATGCATCGTACGGTGCAAAATTCGACCCGAATTTAAAAGTATACCAATGGAACGCCTTTTATAAAGGCTTGCCAACCTACGGCCAGGCTACGCCATGGATGGCGGCAGCAAACGACCCGTCTACCTTTTTTGTGAAGCCTGTTTCAAACAGCCAAAGCATCTTTATTACCAACGGTGGCGATAACGGCTCATTTAAATTAGGTTATACCCGCAACAGCGATAACGGTATTTTGCCAAATAGCAACATATTGAAAAATGCGGTTAACTTTTCTGGTTCTTTTAATATCACCAATAAATTAACTGCTGCTGCATCTATTGATTATACCCGGACCGACGGTTTGGGCAGATACGGCACAGGCTACCAGTCAGAGAACGTGGTAGGTAACTTTAGGCAATGGTGGCAGGTAAATACAGATATTAAGCAATTAAAAGATGCTTACTATAATAGCCTTGCCCAGGGCGAAAACGGTAACGCTACTTGGAACCTGAGTAACTTTAACAACCCAACGGCTATTTACTGGGATAACCCTTACTTTGGCCGCTATCAAAATTATGAAACAGATACTCGTAACCGTTATTTCGGTAACGTGTCATTAAATTATAAGGCAACAAGCTGGTTAAATATCTTAGGCCGTGTAACGGTTGATAACTGGAACCAATTACAGGACGAGCGCCGCGCTGTTGGTGCAACGGGTGTATCCAGCTACTCGAGGCGCAATACAGGTTGGAACGAAACCGACTTTGACCTGATTGGCAGTGTAAATAAAAATTTTGGTAAAGATTTTAACTTTAAGGCTGTTGCGGGTACCAATATCCGTAAACAACGCTACCAGGATATTTTTGCCGCAACAAACGGCGGCTTGGTTGTACCTAATGTTTACGCCTTATCGAACTCCTTAAATACGCCCAATGCCCCGGTAGAGGCGGATCAACGCAGGGAAGTTAACGGGATCTATGCAGGGACTACCTTAACCTGGAAAAATACCTACACCATTGATGGTACCTTACGCCGTGACGTAGCCTCGACACTACCCAAGGGCAATAACGCATATTATTACCCTGCCGTATCGGCTGGCTTTGTGTTCTCTGAATTATTGAAGGATTACAGTTGGTTATCATACGGAAAGTTACGTGCCAACTACGCAGAGGTGGGCAACGATGCGCCTATTTACAGCACTATAGATACTTACACATTAGGCACGCCAATTAACGGCGCACCTCAAGCGATTGTTAATTCTACCAAAAATAACCCGCTATTGAAGCCTGAGCGTACAACAAGCTCGGAGTATGGCGTTGAAATGCAGTTTTTTAATAGCAGAGTAGGTTTTGATGCGACTTATTATATAAACAAAACGGTCGATCAGATCATACCTGTTACCACATCGTCGGCAACGGGTTATAGTGCAGCTTACCTAAACTCGGGTACGGTACAAAATAAAGGGGTTGAATTAACCCTTAACGGATGGCCGGTACGTAACAAAGACTTTTCATGGAAAGTTGATGTTAACTTCACCAAAAACAACAGTAAGGTACTTGAGTTATTTAAAGATGCAACGGGCCAGCAGGCACAAAACTTGCAAATAGGTTCTTTCCAGGGTGGTGTAACCATCAATGCTTCTTTAGGGCAGCCGCTGGGCACTATCCGCGGTACCGACTTTGTTTATCTTAATGGACAAAAAGTAGTAGGCGATGATGGTTACTATCTGCAAACCGGTACCGCTAATAACGTGATTGGCAATAGTAACCCAAAATGGATTGGTGGTATCAACAACAGCTTTAGGTATAAGAATTTTACATTAAGTTTCCTGGTTGATATCCGCAAGGGTGGCAGCGTATTCTCGCTCGATACTTATTACGGGTTTGACACCGGCTTATATCCGGAAACTGCGGGCTTGAACGACTTGGGTAACCCTTCACGCTTACCTATTGCACAGGGTGGCGGTGTTGTTGTTAAAGGGGTAACTGCCGATGGGCAACCTAATAAAACCCGCGTAGAAAACACCGGCTCGGGCTTATATGGTTATGAAACAAACCCTAACGCAGCATTTGTTTATGATGCAGGTTATGTGAAATTAAGGCAGGCACTTATCTCTTACAGCTTTCCGCAGCGTATCGTATCTAAACTGGGTGCAGTGAAAGGGATCGACCTTTCGCTGATAGGCCGCAACTTATGGATCATCCATAAGAACTTGCCTTATGCCGATCCGGAAGAAAGCTTGAGCTCGGGCAATTTGCAGGGATATCAATCTGGTGCATACCCTGCTGTAAGGACAGTTTCACTTAACGCTAAATTCACTTTTTAACAAAACCCCGATGAAAAAAATCATAATCTCAGTTATCCCCTTATTGTTTTTTGGGGCCTGCAAAAAAGATATAACCAGCCTTAATGTTAACCCAAAGCAGCCGGCATCGGTGCCTGCTACCGCATTGTTTACACAGGCACAAAATACATTGGCCAGTACCCTTGCCTCGTCAAACGTTTATCTAAACACTTTCAGGCTGATAGAGCAGCAATGGCAGGAAACCACCTACATAACCGAAAGCAATTATAACATTAAGGATAACAAGATCCCCGATGGTATTTGGGATGCCTACTATCGTGATGTGCTGGAGCCGTTCGAACAGGCAAAAGCAGGGTTTGCAGCATCAAAGACGCTATCTGCCGATGAAATAAAATCAGACGTAGCCATTACAGATATGATGCAGGTTTATAGCTACTATTACCTGGTAACTACTTTTGGTAACATCCCTTACACGGATGCGTTAAAGGTTGATAATAAATTCCCTAAGTACGATGATGCGCTAACCGTTTACAATGCGCTGCTTACGCGCCTTGATGCGGACATAGCCAACCTTACTACCGCACAGACTTTGAATAACGCCGATCAGATATACGGTGGTGATATTGCCAGCTGGAAATTATTTGGTAATAGCTTTAAATTAAAAATGGGCATGACCCTGGCAGATGCGGATAATACCAAAGCAAAGGCTGTGGTAGAGGCTGCAGTAGCTTCAGGTGTTTTTACCAGTAACGCAAATAATGCCAACTTTAAGTTTGCGCTAAACCCGCCAAACACCAACCCGGTTTGGGTGGACCTGGTACAAAGCGGCAGGCTTGATTTTATAGCGTCGAAAACTATTGTTGATAATTTAACAACTACGACTGACCCAAGACTGGCCCTTTATTTCACTACCGATGTAAGCGGCTCTTACTCTGGCGGGCGCCCTGGTACCAAAAATAGTTACGATGCGTTTTCAAAGCCAAGCACTACCTTAACGGCGCCAAATTTCCCGGGCTTATTGCTTGATTACGCCGAAACAGAGTTTAACCTGGCCGAAGCTGTTGAGCGAGGCTATAACGTTGGCGGTACTGCTGCAAGCCATTATAGCAATGGCGTAACTGCCTCTGTACTTTATTGGGGCGGCACTGCGGCTACCGCAAGTACGTATCTGGCTAAAACTTCTGTAGCTTATGCAACAGCAACAGGCACCTATAAACAAAAGATTGGCTACCAAAAATGGTTGGCACTTTACAACCGCGGTTGGGACGCCTGGATAGAAAACCGCAGGTTAGACTACCCGCAGTTACCTGCGCCAGCTAACCCTGTAAGCACATTCCCCGTGCGCTTTACTTACCCGGTTAGCGAGCAAAACGTTAATACCGTAAATTACACGGATGCATCCGGCAAAATTGGAAGCGACGCGGTAACTACCAAACTGTTTTTTGATAAAAACTAATGCTAAGCGTTATTTAATTAAAGGGGCTGCCGTTGGTAGCCCCTTTTTTAATAAACTATTTTGGTGGGCATTTAATTAAACTCTGCCAATGCGATTTATATCAACAAAAAATCCCTGCCGGTTAGGCAAGGATCATATTTATTTTAAGCGCAGCTCAACGGTAGTACATTATTTATTCGACCGTAACGGTTAAACCTTCCTGCTGTAATATCTTACGGTAAACTTCCATTTCGGTAAATGAACCTTCCAATACGGCGCATTTGCCTTCGTTATGCACCTTCCAGGCAATTTTTTCTCCCTGGCTTTCGGTATAATCCAGATATTTCATCATACAATGGATAACATGCTCAAAACTATTATGATCATCATTCCATAATATAAGGCGGTGCATTTCTTTAAGCCCGGCTAGTATCTCTTCAAGCGTGAGCGTTTCTTCCTGTACTTCAGTTGGCATATGTAATGACAAATTTACTTAAAATCAGTAATAAAAGTGTTAAAATGATGTTTAAACGATTTAAATAAAAATCGTTCAAGCTAAATTTATCACTTAAAAGCCCCAAATGAAACAGAACCTCCCCCTACTTTTTTGCGCCCTCACTATGGCCATTACCGGCACCGCCAACGCACAATCAAATAAACCCGGCAATATGCTTGCGCCACCCGCCAGAGTTTTGGTAGACGGCAGCCTGAAAGAATGGGGCGACAGCCTGCGTTATATAAACGACGAGAAAAAGATCCCGTATACATTAGCTAACGACCAGGAGAATCTTTACGTAGCCATTCGCATTAGCGACCGTACCGAGCAGGCCCGCATCCTGAATGCCGGTATTACCATAAGCATCGACCCAAAGGGAAAAAAGAAGGAGGCCTTTACCATGACCTTCCCGCTGAGTGACCCCGGCACAAAAACGCAGTTAGGCTACCGTAAAGATGACAATGGCGATTTAAGCCAGCAGGACCGCGACGAACTGATGCGTGAACGCATCACCACCCTGCGCAATATTAAAGTAACAGGCTTTAAGGATGTGGCATATGAGATGATCACCACATCAAACACTTACGGTTTTAAAGCCGCCGTTGACTACGATAAAGATGGCAAACTGGTGTGCGAGGCAGCCATACCGTTAAAATTCTTTCATGCAGATAGCCCATCAAAAAACGAATGGGCTTTTAACTTCAAGATCAACGGCGTGCAAAAACCTGCGGCAGGCGGCCCGGGCGGTGAAAATCCCGGTGGCGGCATGGGGGGTGGCCGTGGCGGAAGAGGCGGCGGTGGCGGAATGGGTGGGGGAGGAATGGGCGGCGGTCGTGGTGGTATGGGCGGCGGCGGAAGAGGCGGCCGTGGTGGTGCACGCGGAAATAGCGAGTCGAACAGCTTTGACCGCAGCGAACTGTTTAAGTCGGTTGACTTTTGGGAGAAGTTTTACCTGGCGAAATGATAAGTAAAAGTCAAAATTTAAAAGTAAAAACCGGAGAAGGTGATTTTTAATTTTGACTTTTACATTTTGAATTAACCTACTCCACCTTATACCGATATACCTGCCTGCCAATATTGCCCTCATTATCTACACCTTCAATAATTACCCGGTAGCTTCCTTTGCTGCCAGCGTTAAAGTAATCGAAAGAGGCTTTGCCGTCACTGCCGGTGTTTACACTGGGGTTCCAATAAATGGTGCTGCGCAGATCGGCCAATTGTTTGTTCTCTTTAGGTGTATTGTAATCAGGCGAATAGAATGTACGCTCTTTTAAATAACCTTTAGGGTAAGTAACCTTGATGCCACGACCGGTAATTGGCCCGTCGTAGGTTTCAGTATCGCCGCCGCGTTTGGTAGTAATAAGCATGACACCGCTACCACCCCTGCCGCCGTAAATACTGGTAGAAGCGCCGTTACGCAATACCTCTATAGCTTGTATATCATTGTAGTTAATGCTGTTAATAAAGTCAGCATCTACATAAATGCCATCTAATATTACCTGCATGGGCCTGTTAAAAGAACGGGTTGAATAGGGGATGCCGTTACGGAAAGTAACCCCAACCAATCGCCCCTGTAAACAATCGGATATGCGAATACAGCCCAACTGGAGGTCTTTCCCTAATATCACCTGGTCGGCGTTACCGGGGCCATTCAAATTAGCGGAGTATTTAAGCGCCTGCTTTTTGGCCCGAATAATCACCTCCCGTAGGGGTATCACATGGTTACCTACGCCAAAGCGCATTTGTGCCTGGTAAAGCGCCTTACTGGCACCTGCATAAACCGACAGATCAGCCGTACGGGTAATCACCGTATAAGTGCTTCCAATTGGCGGGGCGATAGAGTCCATCTTGATCACTACATCCTTTTTGTTTTTATCGGTACGGGCCTGCAAAATAAACCGTACGCTATCGGGAAAAGTTAAATTAGTGAATGCGAACCTACCGCGGGCGTCAGTCACTGCATCCATGGTGTACTCAATATTATCAAAATCTATCAGTTTTATTTTGGCATTAGCAACGGGTTTGCCGCCGGGTGTATTTACGGTACCGTAAACCTGTAAGGCCTTTTCCGGGTCAAAAGTATTAGCGGGCAAACTACCGTTCATAATCTCTTTCCAATCGAAACGGCGGTAACCTTGCGTAAGCATTAGTAAATCAAGGTCGGCACGTGTTTTATTATTGAAGTTATTAAAGTAATAGGCGAGTTGTTCTACGTACCCCTTCAAATCTGAAGTAAGCAGCAGCGATGCCATGATATTATTTTCGTCATCATCGTTAAAAGGAACTTTGCTTTCATCGATAACCGCTACCGAAAAACTCCCCGCGGCAGGTTTGCCATTATCGGCAGCAACAGTAAATTGTACCTTTTGGCGCGGGGCAGAAGTTTGCAAATTGCCCGCTAAACTCAGCCTTAACTTGTCGGGCTGCTGAATAAATACCAACCGCTCGTTCATCGGCTCACCCCCGGCAGAAAATAAAGTAAATTGGACAATCCCAGCAGGTAACGTACTCTTCGATATTGATGTAAGGCCAGGTTTAGCTTTGCTACTGTAATACACCTTGCCGTTGCTTTGCCCTATGAGTAACACATTATCGCTTTGATTACGTGCGGAAATTTTTATTTGCAGATTTTGCGTGTTGCTGTTGTCTACAGATAATACATAACCTTGATCAGATACAGCGGGCAATTTTACTACTTGTGTAACGCCGCTGGTGTAAATAATATTAGCGGTATAGGTGTTGCCGGCAACAGGCGTCAGCTCAAACATCCCCATCCCTAAATGGCTGCTTGTAAATTGTGCTACTTGTTTGCCGTTGTTGTCGGTGATAGTGCCTTTTGCTTCTTCAGATAAGCCATCGGCACCAATGGCTTTAAAGGCAACCTTAGTGGGGATGCCCGCAACTAAATTGCCACTCTCCGGGAAGAATTGCGTACCAAACTTCCCCGCCTGGAAATTGGCAACGGTAATACTTTTTACCGGTGTTTTATCTGCAGAATTATTACTGCTTAAGGTATTGTTGATGATGCTTAACGGCCGGTCGAAAAAGTAATCGCTGCCCGCATTACGCGTGTAATTAGTGTAAGCGCGAATATGGTAACTGCCGCCGCGTAGTGTGTCGGGCAGGGCAAAATCGCCTGCGGCGGTACCGTCTTTTAGCGCAAGTTTTACAGATTGTTTAACAACCCCGTTAGCATCCAGCAGATCAACATTTACAATGCCGCTTATCGTGGTTAGTTGATGTTTTAAGCCTGCGGTTACATAGGCTTTAAACCAAATATCGTCGCCGGCGGCATAATAAGGCTTATCCAGGTGGAGATAAACTTTCTCGATTGGGCGCTCACTGCCCCACCGGTTTATTTGCTGTACTATTTGATCAATAGGGTCGTCATAAACGGCAAAGCCCAACAGGCCGCTTAAACCTATCGCAGCTATAAATCCAAAAAAGAAACGTTTGTGTGCCATATTACTACAAGGTATGCATTATAACAACGCTAATTGCCTGCATTCCTTATAGATACAACGGTTTAGAGTTAGAATTTGTTCTTCCACATCATACTCTCAACCGGGCGTGTGGTTTTATTATTGTATTTGGCGTTATCCTTGGTGTTGTAAAGCGTTTCTATCTCGCCTTCCACAGCAAAATAGATCAACTGACCAATCGGCATCCCTGCATAGATCTTTACTGGCTGCGCGCAGGAGATCTCCAGTGTCCAGGTATTGCAAAAACCTACGTCGCCCTTGCCTGCGGTAGCATGAATGTCGATACCTAAGCGGCCTGTGCTTGATTTGCCCTCCAGAAAGGGAACATGCTGATGGGTTTCGGTGTACTCCACCGTAACACCCAGGTAAAGCGTATTGGGCTGCAGCACAAATCCCTCTTTAGGGATCTCAAAACCGATGATCTCATTGTGCAGTTTGGCATCCAGCACGCGGTCTTTATAAGTGGCCAGGTGTTTGCCTAAATGTACGTCGTAAGAGTTTGTTCCCAGGCATTCGCGTTTAAAGGGTTCAATAATAATGGAACCTTTTTCTATCTCTTCAAGAATGCGTTTGTCTGATAATATCATAGCCTGTTTTTACGGGAGGGCTAAATTATTACTAATTAGGCTAACCGCCAATAGCGGGTTGTAAACAAGCGTTAATAAAAGCAGTGCATAAAAAAACCGCCGGCGCATAAGCACCGGCGGCACAAATTAAACCACCAAAGGCAGTTTACATCCACTCACATTCTCACCGCTTTGGATGTTCTCTTTATAGGGTTATTAACCCCTAATGTTTTTTGCTACGGGCACTTTCTCAACTAAGCGCTGTTTCATACAACCTTCTGTTAAAGCAACGGCTATTAAAATAGCAGCAGCTATGTAAATTTTTTTCATTGTGATGGTAATGCAGGGTCTGGTATTATTTTATTACCCTATTGACGTAAGTTTATAGCCAAGTGTTACAACGCGAAACAACTTTCTTAATTATTATATTTACCTGATATATCTTTACTATCCTTTTTGCAATTTTACCTTTATGGCTATAGCTTACCGACAACAGGTGGATGATGATACAGAGTTTGCGCTTTGGCGAATTGAAGAGACTGCCGAAGAGCTTTACAAACAACTGCAATTAGACGACGCGGAAAAAGCCTTTACCAAACAATTAAGTAAAAGCAAACGCTACCTGCATTGGCTGGGCACCAGGGTATTACTGCGTAAAATGCTGCGTACCGATGAATATATTGATTGTAAGATCGATGCCCATGGCAAACCGTACCTGGTAAGCCTGCCGTACCATATTTCGTTAAGCCACTCTTTTGACTATGCCGCCGTAATGATCAGTAAGAGCGGGCAGGTTGGAATTGATATTGAGCAGATAAAAGAAAAAGTGGAGCGAATTGCCCATAAATTTATGCGGCCCGAAGAACAGGCTTTTATAGATCAGCAGCATAAGATAGACCACCTGTATGTTTGCTGGTGCGCTAAAGAATCGGTTTATAAATGCTACGGACAAAAAGAGGTATCATTTGCCGACAACATTTTTTTGCAGCCTTTCGATTATGCTAACGAGGGCGCGTTACAGGCCACCTTGGATAAGGATACGATAAACTTTAACTTTACCGTAAATTACCTGAAGTATGAAGATTACATGATAGGGTATGTGAAGGCTTAATGATGAAGAACAAAAAAGTTATTTTACAGGATTGGGGCTTAACCGATTATAAAGAGGCCTGGGACAGACAGGAAAGTATCTTTGCGGAAACTGTAAAACTGAAAACCGAGATCCGTAACCGTCAGGTGGCCGTGCTGGCCGGGGCTGACGAACCCGCAGACGAGGTCGTTACACCGAATTACCTGATATTTTGCGAACACCCTCATGTGTATACCTTAGGTAAAAGCGGTAAAGCCGAGCATTTACTTTTGGACGAGAGCGGATTGAAGGAAAAGCAAGCTGCTTATTACGCTATTAACCGGGGCGGCGATATCACTTACCATGGTCCCGGCCAGATAGTTAGCTACCCTATACTTGATCTGGATAACTTTTTTACCGATATCCATCTGTATCTGCGCACACTGGAGGAAGCCGTTATTTTAACCCTTGCCAATTATGGTTTAAAGGCGGGCCGTTACCCCGGCTATACCGGTGTTTGGTTTGATGCCGATAACGAAAAAGCCCGCAAGATTTGCGCAATGGGCGTGCGGTGCAGCCGTTGGGTTACCATGCATGGCCTGGCATTTAATGTAAACCCCAGTCTCGATTATTTTAAGAACATTGTTCCCTGCGGTATTGATGATAAAGCGGTAACGTCTATGCAGCAGGAATTGGGCCGCGAGGTGGATATCGACGAAGTAAAAAACATCCTTACGCACCACATTTCCGTACTTTTTGGTATGGAGATCGTGAAATGAAACTACTGATAGCACTAGCCCTAGTAACCGGTCTTTTTTTGTCCGGATGCAAAACCATGATGGAAGCAAACAAACAAACTAAACCTGCACTAACTTATCTTGCATTGGGCGACAGCTATACAATTGGTGAATCCGTCCCTGCCGAGGGCTCCTTTCCTTATCAATTATCCGCACAATTGACAAAAGCAGGTCATGGAGTAGCACAACCCGAAATTATTGCCACTACAGGATGGACTACGGCTGAATTGATAGATGCGATCAGCCACAGTGATACCAAAGGCAAACAGTACGGCATTGTTACCTTGCTTATCGGTGTAAATAATCAATACCGAGGCCAAAGCCCCGATGTTTACCGTGCTGAGTTTGTTCAATTGTTAAATACAGCTATTGAATATGCGGGGGGCGATAAAAATCATGTGTTTGTAGTTTCTATTCCCGACTGGGGTGTTACTCCCTACGCCGGCGGCCGCGACCGCGCACAGATCGGTAAAGAGATAGACCAGTTTAATAACATCAATAAGCAGGAAGCCGAAAAGGCAGGCGTGGCCTACGCAGATATCACACCAATATCCAAACAAGCTGTTAGTGATGCCGCTTTAACTGCCGGTGATGGTCTACATCCATCTGCTAAAATGTATGGGTTATGGGTAAAAGAAATTTTGAAGGTGGTGGAACCGGGGTTTAGTAAATAAGTTACCTGTTGAATTTTTCTACTCAAGAGATAACGCCCTGCTTTTTAATTAGCAAGATTTTCTCCTGTTAAAACAACTGTTCTATAATATCATTTGCAGATAAACCCTCCGCTTCAGCGTGGTAGCTACGCACAATACGGTGGCTTAGTATCGGTTTTGCAACCGCTTGCACATCTTCAATATCCGGCGAGTATTTGCCGTGGAGTACAGCATGGCATTTAGCCCCCAGGACAAGGAATTGTGAGGCGCGCGGGCCTGCGCCCCAGTTTAACAGGCGCTTAACCTGTGGGATTGCAAATTCGCTGTCGGGACGTGTTTTTGATACCAGCTTAACCGCATATTCCAGCACATTATCAGCTATTGGGATATTCCTCACCAATTGCTGAAAGTAAATGATTTGGTCGGCGTTGAGTTGCTTGTTTACAGTTTGCGTATTGGTGCTGGTTGTATTTTTCACCACCTGCAATTCCTCTTTAAATGACGGATAGTTTAAGGCTACATTAAACATAAACCTGTCCAGCTGTGCTTCGGGCAGGGGGTAGGTGCCTTCCTGCTCAATAGGGTTTTGGGTAGCCAGTACAAAAAACGGCTTGCCCAATTTGTGTGTAACCCCTGCTGCTGTTACCGATTTTTCCTGCATAGCCTCTAAAAGTGCGGCCTGCGTTTTTGGCGGGGTACGGTTTATCTCATCAGCCAGGATAATATTAGAGAATACCGGGCCGGGAATGAATTTAAAGTTGCGGTCCTCGCCCAATATTTCCGATCCGATAATATCAGAGGGCATCAGGTCGGGCGTAAATTGGATGCGCTTAAAATCAAGGTCTAATACTTGTGCAACCGTTTGTACCAGCAAAGTTTTTGCGAGGCCAGGTACGCCAACCAGCAAACAATGGCCATTACTGAAAATAGAGATCAGTACAAACTTCACCACCTCATCCTGGCCAATGATAACCTTGCCAATTTCTGCACGGATCTGCTGGTAGGCCTGTTTTAGCGCATCAGCAGCCTCTACATCTGAGCGGTGTTGCATAATCAATTATTTTGAAGCGACCGGCGCGGTACTCGAAGCCGTGATCCAGCTTTTTAACGGTGGGCACTGCTGGTATTCAGGGTCAATTTTAATAAATGTTTCTTTACGGCGCTTTTCAAACCACTGGCTCACGGTGCGGTTAAGTTTATCGGCCATGGCATCGTCTTTCAACTTGGCAAAATCCTGTTCTAAACTGGCCTTGTGGGCGTCAGTTACCGATTTTAAGTACAAAATTTTAAAGCTTTTTTTACCGTTTTGTGCATCGCTGAACAATTGTGGTTTGGAGATCTCGCCAACTTTCATCGTATCAACGGTTAGTGCAACCTGCGGGTCAAGCTTATCAGTTGGGATAAAGGTACTGCGTGTTTGCACGTTCTCTGCATTCAGCATCATACCACCGTTGTATTTGGTTTCGTTATTGTCTGAAAATACAGAGGCAGCATTCGAGAAATCAAACTTCTTCATGGCGTTCATTACCTTATACACACTGTCGGCAGTTGCTTTAGCCCTGTCTAAACTTTGCTGGGTAATGGCAGGGGTAACCAGTACGTGGCGCGCGTGTACCTGCTCGCCGCGGCGTTCAATCACCTGTAAAAAGTGGAAACCATTTTCGGTCTCAAACACCGGCGAAATTTCGCCTGCCTTTAATTTAAAGGCGTTGGCGGTGAACTCCTTTACCATGGTACCACGGTCAAAAAAGCCCAGGTCACCACCCTCAACTGCCGACCCTGGATCCTGCGAGTAAGAGCGGGCAATATTGGCAAAGTCTTCACCTTTTTTTACACGGGCCCTTAATTCTTCGGCCTTCTCTTTATAATACTGTTTTTCTTCCTTATTCAGCTTTGGCGAAAAAACGATCTCGCCTACTTCCACTTCTTTGTTATAAGATGGCAGGCTATCTTTCTTGGCGATATAAAAGTTCCTTACGTCCTGCGGGGTAGTGTTCACCTTTTCGGTGATCTTTTGCCTCATGCGCTGGGCAATCAAGCCTTCTTTAATATCCGGGCGAAGCTCATCTTTATATTGGATAACCGAACGGCCCAAAAACGACTCCAGTTTATCCTGGCCTCCTGCGCGTTGCATGAAAGAACGCATACGGCGCTCAATATCGGCATCAACATCTTCATCCTTAACGGTTACGCTATCGATGATGGCCTGTTGCGCCAATAATTTTTGGGTAAGTTTATTTTGCAGGATAATACATTTGAAACCGTCGTTTGGTTGCTGGCCGCTTACCAGGTATTGTGCATATTCCAGCTCGATGTCTGATTGCAGGATAACGCTTGCGCCTACAACAGCTGCAATTTTATCAATAGTACGTTTCTGCTGCGCATGCGCTACAGACAAGAACAGTAAAATATTTAGAAGGGATAGTCCTAATTTTCTCATGAATTTATTCAAATAATAACACGGGTGCTTAGTCCGTTAAAGTGCAAATTTCGGTAAAATTTATTAATAATGGAGTATAATTAACCCGTTGTGCGAATATGCTGATAATGCTTCAACTGGTTTACTTACTTTTGGTTAAAATATGTTAAATATGAAAGTTGAGAATCCGCAGGCCTTCCGTTTTATCATGCCGGACGAAATCTATTTACTGGATCAGGACAAAGGGGATAAAACCACAACATTGGCAGAAAATCCTGTTTTAACTCAACCTGCGCCTGAACCTGTACTTGCCCCGGAAACTGAAATAGAACAGGTTATCCCGCCACCGCCCGCCGCTGCCCAGCCGGTTGTTGTACAAACGCCGGGTTCAGCGTTTAATTATCTGGGTAATAACAATAAACGTTTTTTGATCCTCACCAGTTACCATAACGAACAATTTATAGCGCCAGCTCACCAGGCAGCTTTAGAAAATATTTTAAAACGGAAGGAGCTGGATCTTAACGATGTGGTGATATTAAATACTCACACTTATCCAGAAGCTACAATCAAGCAATTATACGGCCATTTTAAACCCGATAAGATACTGATACTGGGTGCAAATGCTATCCCCGAAGGTTTAACCAAACCAACGCTTAACCAGCCCGTGCGAACCAGCACCATTGCCATACTTTATAGTTATAGTTTTGATGAAATGATGGATAGTAACGAGAACAAGAAAGTCTTTTGGGAACAAATGAAAACATTATAATATGCAGCAATTAGTATTTGCCACCAACAATAAGCACAAACTGGAAGAGGTAGCCGCCAAGCTTAACGGTCAGATAAAATTACTCAGCCTTGATGATATTGGCTGCCATGACGATATTGAAGAGACCGGCCTAAGCTTTGCCGAAAATGCCTCTATTAAAAGCAGGCACATTTTTTATAAATACCACGTAAATTGTTTTGGCGACGATAGCGGGTTAGAGGTAGCGGCTTTAAATAACGAGCCGGGCATTTATTCGGCCCGCTATGCGGGTACGCATGGCAATCATCAAGCCAATATGGATAAGGTTTTGGAAGGATTAAAAGACAGCGATAATAGGAGCGCCCGTTTCAAAACGGTGATATCCTTAATGTGGGAGGGGCGCGAACACTTTTTTGAAGGTGTGGTTGATGGCACCATCCGAAGGGAACGCAGCGGTACAGATGGCTTTGGGTATGACCCTATATTTGAACCCGAAGGATATAACATCACCTTTGCGGAGATGAGCATGGACGAGAAAAATGCCATCAGCCATCGTGGCCGCGCCATGGAAAAGTTATTGGCGTTTTTAAACGAATTGGCGTAAGACCTAACGGGTAAGGGTAGCACCTACGGCGCAAAAAAACCTGGTTTTTATCAGTTGCTACAAAGCGGTAGCCTCTGCGAGGCAGATCGTCAATATTATTATTTACACTCCTTTATCCAATTAGCAGCTGCCACAATTTAGAAATGTGGGTCACTGATTTTAGGCCGTTTTTAACGATTATCCGTCAAAAAATATAGTTGTTGAATGCAACGCTGCTCCGTTAGGAGCTATCGCTTTGTAGAAATGAAGTGAAGTTGCTTTTTGCCGCGTTAGCGGCTACCCTTTTCCTAATTCACCGCCGGTTTTTTGCTATCAGCTGTAGGCGTTTTCTCCGGCGCAGCAACCGGCTGCTTTTTTCTTTCTACCGAATCTTTTTTAACCCGGGTAGGGCTGTTAACGGTTGAATCCTTTTTGATAGGGTTTACCGGTGCTCTTTTTATATTTATGGAATCGCCCGCTGCGCGTTTGGGTACACCACCCATCTGCTTGTTAAGCGTGGTATCGCCTACCATTTTTGGCACGGGTTTGCCGCCTATTGGTGGCTTTTTACTTAATCCTGGTTTAACTGAGCCTGTTTTGGCAGGCGGCGGGTTATGCTTGCGGTTGTACGATGGCAGGATGGATTCTTTAGATACCGGCCTATCTTTGGGCTTCCATTTAAAACTTTTCAGGATACGTTCATCCTCCTTGAAATTGCTCAACCCGGCAAACCGGTGGTCGGGCTGAATTAGGAAGGTGATGTTTGATGCAGAATTATTTTTGAAGCGGATGCGCATGCGGCTGCTTAACGAGCGCTGCATTTCTTTCACCTTTAAACTGTCGCGGGTAAAGTAAATACTCTCGGCGTTGCCGGTCACGTACATGCGGTCAAGCTTATCATTACGGAAATAGCCTTTCATTCGTTTACCGGCCACCTGGTTGAAGTGGATAGAATCCTGCTTCTCGATATTGACGATCAGCGCCTGCGGGAAAAGGTCCAGGTTATCCAGTTTCTTGTTATGCATTTGCATATAAATAGTATCGCCGGATAGTTGTGATCCCCGTGCCCAGATAATCGGTTCCAGATAACAGCGGATGGTTGAATCACTGTAGCTGTAAAACATCGAATCGGCCTTTGCCTGCAAATCAGATTTAAACAGCTTGGCATGGTGGTGGGCTATCACGATCCGTATCCTTGCAGTATCGCTTAGCACCTTTAACTTGTATGGCCTTATTTCAGGTTCATCGTCGGCAGGGTCGGGCTCGGGGCGGCGTTTTGGTTTTGGTTTACCGGCGACAGCAGCTTTAGGTTTGCCAAAAATATTTTTGTGATACATGGCGGTATCAATCTTAAAGCGGGTAAAGCTGGCAGTAAGCAGTTTGGAGTTAACAACGGCCACCGGCTTTTTTACCTTAACGGTAGTATCGCGAATGTGGGACAGTCGCAGTTTTTCCAGCATGATCTTATAATCTTTATAAGTCATGATTTTGGTCTCCAGCGAATCTGCCGATATATACACCGAATCGCGCTTGACACGTTCTTTTGGTTTACCGGCCGAATCTTTGGCTGCCGTTAGTGTTTTTAACTGCGGCATCGCTAATGATTTGATGGGGATGCTGCCCGGTGGCACCTGCCGCTTTATTTTTATGACGGTATCTTTCGTGGGTAATTTCAACCGAGGGTTAATTGCCCTGGCCTGCTCCATTAACGATAACGGCACTTTCACGGTTGTATCCTTATTAAGTCCTTTCAGCACAGGCATACTTAACCCCGGTAAAGCAACGCTTCCTACTGTTGGTAAGTTAACAGACACCGGTTTACCGTTTACAAGGTTAGTGCCGGTCGGTTTTTTTTTGCTGTTGGCAACCGAATCTGCCTTGAAGGCACTATCGGCTTTGGCGGTGGTATCACGCTCCTCCGTAATAACAACTACAGTCGGGTCAATAGTCGCTATGGTGCTTTCGTCAGCTTTGAAATAGGTAATTAAATCGCCGGTCATCATTATCTTTTGCTCGGTATCGGTAAATACTACATGTTTTACCGCCTTGCCAAAGCCCTTAACCTTGTCATAAAATAAGCTATCGCCCTTTAAACGTTTGGTGCCCGATTTGTATAAATTCTTTTTCCCGAAAAAGGCCTGCTCGGTTATGGTATTGTATAATCCGTTCTCGGTATACAGGGTATCTTTTTTATCCTTGGTGTCATAAATGTTCGATGGGCCTAAAAAGTAAGCAATCCGCACGCCGGTGTTGTAGCGCAGGGTATCTGTCTTGATCAGCGCATCTGGTGTAACCAGTACCACATTATAGCGAAAATAGGCATCGCGCGACCGAGCAAAATAATACCCGTTCTTGCTGGTCAGTACGTTTTCTTTATTGATCAGCTTGCCACCATCAAGATAAGTGCCTATGCGGGTAGCCGTATTGTAGGTTAAATAATTGGTGGTTAAAATAGCGTCTTTATCAATCATGCGCACATTGTTGGTAAGCAGGGCTACTTTGGTATTGCCGTTATAGTTCAGCTTGTCCGAGTAAATATTCAACGTATCGCCCTGGGTAATGTGCACGTTGCCAAAAGCATCAAAAGCGTTGCGTTGCGGATAAAAGTAAGCACTATCTGATGTCATGATCGAGTAATCCTGCTTAAATGATCCCTGGTAAACTTTGATCACATCCTCACCGTCGCGCTTTACATTCTCAGAACGGTTGGATCTTTGCAATATCACTACCGACTTTTTTTGCGCAAATGCCCCAAAAGTTGATAGTGCCAGTAAGATGCTGAAGACATATTTTATCACGAGGGCAAAATTAGTTTTTTGCGGGGGTTATTAAATTAATAATTTTGGCTTATGCTTCCTGTAAAACAGTTTGTTGAATTTATCGAAATAAATAAATTATTTGACGCCGATACAAAAATATTGGCTGCTGTTAGCGGGGGCATGGATTCTGTTTTAATGGCGCATTTATTAAACGCAGCCGGTTATAATTTTGCTATTGCACATTGTAATTTTATGCTGCGCGGCGATGAAGCCCTGGCCGACCAGCAATTTACCCGTTGCCTTGCACAACAACTGGGTGTAACCTTACATACCACCAATTTCGATACTAAAACTCACGCTTCCCAAAACCGGGTTTCTATACAAATGGCTGCGCGTCATTTGCGCTACCAGTGGTTTAACCAGCTCTGTGAAACAGGCGGTTACCGGGTAATTTCGCTTGCACATCATCAAAACGATGCTATCGAAACAATATTGTTGAACCTTACCCGCGGTACGGGCATTGCCGGTTTGCATGGTATTTTACCTCTTAGTGGTAACCTGGTCAGGCCCTTGCTCTTTTTAAACCGGGACGAGATCGAGGCGGTAGTTGAGCAGGAAGATTTGGCTTTTGTGGAAGATAGTTCCAACGCATCAATCAAATACGCGCGTAACAAGATCCGCCACGAGGTGGTGCCGGTGTTGAAGGAGTTAAACCCCTCTATCGAAAAAACTTTTGAGCGAAATTTAAAGGTTTTTAGAGATTTGGAGGTGCTTTTAAACCAACAAACAGATCTGATTAAAGAGAAAATTATGTTTGTTCATAACAATGAGGTACACATCTCCATTGCCGATATTAAAGCCTTAAACCCGCAGCGGCTATTGCTTTTTAAACTGTTGCAGCCTTACGGTTTTATTGATACGATGGTTGACGATCTGATCTCGTCACTTGACAAACACGCCGGCCGGGTGTTTGAAAATGGAGAGTATACATTGGTGCTGGACAGGGAGAGGGTTATCATAAGTAAAAGAAAAAATGCGCTGGCCGAAGAAGTGGCTATTAATCCAACCGATAAAAACATCGTCTATAACAACTATAAGCTGGCATTGCTGCATGAGGATAGCGCACTGATCGTAAAAAGTAACCCGATGACGGTTTCTGTAGATGCAGAATTGTTGGTTTATCCGCTTACCATCCGCCCCTGGCAGCGGGGCGACCAGTTTTACCCGCTGGGGATGAAAACGAGGCAAAAGCTGAGTGACTTTTTCATTCATCAGAAAGTGCCGCTGAACCGTAAAAACGAAGTCCCGGTGTTGGTGAACGGCAATGGCGATATTATTTGGGTGGGCGGTTACCGCTTAAGCGAAAGGTATAAAGTGAGTGCGAACACTAAAAAAGTTATTATATTCGAACTGATAAAATTATGAGCGAGAAAACCGTTTTTGTAGAAAAGCAATACCTGGGCCGGGAGTTTATCCCCATTACTATCCGTTTGGTTTTGGCTATGTTTTGTTTTGCCGCCTACTTTTTTACTGACGAGCGTGAGCGCAATGGCGACCTTTTCCCGATCATCGGGTTTGCTATTATCATTATATCCATTATCATGGGGTTCCTGCTCCATTTTAAAACCATAGTTGAAAATAAGAGCGTTATTTTAGACGGCTTGTGGACCACCCGCCGCGTAAAGATAGACCTGAACAGCATTGTAAAAGCCGAGAAGGGTACCTATAGCCGTTATTTGTTTAACAACCCGGTTTATAACCTGCACACCAAAGGCACCATCCGTTTCTTTACAGCAGGTAACGATGCCATCCACCTTACCGACCGAGACGGTCTGCTGTACATCATCGGCTCGCGCCAGGCCAATGAATTTTTAAGGGCGGTTAGGGAAGAGATGAAGAGGTAGGGGATTTGCCTTTTTAATCCTCATCGTTTTATGTTTGATATTTGTTGTAAAATTCATTTTAATAACTTTTATAACATACAATTTGTCTATAGGTTACAAAATCATGACAAACTGCGTAAAAATACGCCGTTGGCGAATTGCGTACTTATACGTATTGCTTTATACAACATTAGGGCATAAGTTTGCGTATAAGTAAACCAAACCTCACAATCTTATCCATGAAGAAATTATTTCCAATACAGAACTGGGCTGTTTTTATGGCTTTTTGCGCTCTCATTATCGTTGTTTCCTGTAAAAAAACGGTCATTAATGATGAAAAACCTGCAGCAGGCACTGATGTATTGGCGGCGATCAGAAAGCTGAAAAATAGCGAAAGGCTAAATAGCCAAGAAATTTTACAATCGCTTAATAAAACTTTAACAGCCGATCAAATGGCTGAATTACAACTTTCCAAATCGCAGCAGAGCATCATAAGAGGGCAACATGTGGTACGCATACCAATTGCCGAGCATTCGGCCATGTATTTTACCAAAAAGAACGATTCGGTGAGCAGCTATGCTTATAAATGGCGGGATAATCATTCTGGTTCTAAATATTTTAGCGGAGATGTTTTTGCACTGTCATACCAAGCAGGCGATTCAAAAATTCTGCACTATGACAAAGGTAAACTTAATGTAGAAGATGTTTTTATTCTTCAAGTACCTATGCCAGTTTATCCAAGCAAAGGGTAAACAATATCCCCGATTTTTTTGCCCGGCTATGGTGCTGGTTAGTTGATAAGGATTGGAATATAGATAACGAAAAAACTTTCGCAGCTGATGAAACAGTGTTTAGTTGTTTACGAAAACAAGGTGCCAGTGCCGGCGGCGGAACTACTGCTGGCAATGATTATTGGGGGATAGCGAGTGGCGACATAACCTATAATACGCCGATAGATTTGGGTGGTGGGCTTTTAGTTAGAGGAGTAAATTATGGTAACGGTTCAGTTTGGGTACACGTAAGTCAACCAAATCCCATAACGGGTGGCTGCGGTCCGGATGGTACCCAAATCTCCGACCCGGGGACAGGTTGTTCCGTCGCGAATAATAATTGGGAGAATATTGAAATAATAAACGAATATCCTTACGAGGATGATCTTAATTATGTCTTTGAAGTGGGTATCGCATCGGCAAATGAAATCGAGGGATCAAACAATCCAATTTTACCGTCAGACGGAACGAGTTATCAAGAATATCAAACAGGTGCTCCCTGGCCAACTGTTAGTGATGTTATGGGTTGGAACAACTTTATTAAATACGATGGTTCAAAATGTTTTGATTTGGCCAAAAGACAATTAGGAAAACTTAATTACACCACTACAGGTTGGTCGTCAACAAGTCCAATGATATTCAAAATTTATAATGAGACAAATATTCCGACGGTAGATTTGGTTGAAACAAGGAAAGCAATAACTTATCTTAATCAAGCTTTACAAAATGGTATTCCTGTACTTGTCGGAGTTGATTATGCTGTGGGAAGCCCAAATTACGACAATACAACAGATCATTTTGTTGTGATTGTTGGTGCAGGAACAAACGCAAGTGGCAAATTTTACAGGTTTTATGATAACGCAACTAATCTGCCGGGAAGAGGTACGAGCACTGGAAATAAGTTATATTTTAATGAGTCTACTGGGCTTATTTCTGGTCATTCTCAAGTTGGTAACTTTAGTGGCTTAACACTTAAAATCACACATGTTCGTAAAAGCGTTAAACTATAAAAATGAGTAAATATAACTTAGTCATCATAATCCTGGCTTTTCTTCATTCAGTAAGCTATGGGTCGGTATTAAAGAACGAGAAATCGTTTGAACATTCAAGAAAATTGCCGTCGATAGTTATCAAGCCAAATCCTCCGGAAAGGCCGGCGGCGACTTGCATCAAATTTCTCCGATGGTATGTCTCCGAGAATGCTTGGTTAGAAAAAAATCATTTTTTTAAAATGGGTTTGCCAGGCGATACAACGACACCTTACGTAGTCAATTACGAAAATCTTAAATTGTATAAAATTAAATTAAAAAGAAACGGTCGCGTATCAGACAAACTTTTAGATAATATTCAGATGCGGTATGATTCTGCAGCTAATTATTTAAAAGTAAACCCTCAAATTGATGGGCCAGTATTTGGATTCGACACAGACCCGCTAATACAACTTCAGGAAGAAGATATGTTAACCAACTACATTAAGAAAATTAGAGTAGGTAGCGTAAGAAAAGAATATGGGAATTGCTATGTTAGAATCACAGTAAGCAAAGATTTGAGCTATATTTTTGTTTTAAGTAAATATAAAAACGTATGGTTGATAGATTCCATCAGTCCACGTTTTGAACACCCATTTAAAGCGAAATTGCAAAATTAAGTAAGCAGGCAAAGCCTGTTGTCTCTTTCCCCCAAAACCCCTTTAATGCTTATTATAACTCGCCAGATCATTATAAATGGCGCGGAACGAACTGCGCACACCAAAGGTTATCGCGGCCGACTTATCTGTAAAAGCACTGTTCTTTTCGTTACGGTACACGCCGCCAAGCTCTAACCTAAGGTTATATTTGGGGTTGAGCAGGTAAGATACCTTGCCCTGCACGTACACCATATTGGTAGTTAAGCCCTGGCCAATGTAATTGCCAAATTCAGAAGCCGGGTCTTCATAGATCAGGAAGATATCTTTACCGTAGTTTAAATTATTTTGATCGAGCCCGTAGTGGCCGTAATCCAACTCGCCCGAAAAATCAAACCGTTTATAGGAATAGCTTAATAAGCCCAAAAACTCCCTGAAGTTGGCCCCCCATGGGTGTGCCAAGGGTTCGCTGGCGCCGGAGAAACTGATAATAGACGACCGCTCTGAATAAGTGAACGGTTTAACGTTGTTGGTTTCTGCCAGGTAGTTAAGGCCTTTAACCCCAAACAGGTCAGCACCCCTTATGCCCAGTTGAAAACCGTATTTGTTACGTGAGCTGCCGCTGTTAGAGAAAAAGCTTTTGGCCTCAAACTCATCTAACGAGAACTGGCCGTAGGCGGTAAGCCCGTCGGTGATCTTGTACTTTGTTGTAAAACCTATCAGGGCGTTATCAGGCGAACCATTTGAAGCCTCGATAGGGCGCAGGAAGATCACCGGGTTAATATAACTCAGGTCGAACCCGCGGGCGTGGCCGTTATCGTCCGTATTGGGCCAAATCACTGAGTCGAAGAAACCGAGCGATACCCGGTTACTTACGTTCCAGTCCAGGTAGTGAAAAACACCCCACTTTCTGCGGTTATTAAACTGATCGCTGGTAGATGTTGGGTCAGAAAAGTTACCCCACATGGCCATATATCTTACGTTGCCTAAAGTGGCGGTAAGCTTCAAAAAAGGATAGGGGCTGGAGTAATCTGACAAAAGTAGCGAGCGGTAGCCGTCGCCGATAAAGTTACGGTCGCGGCCGGCGGTAATATTGATGTATTTATTGGGCGTGTAAGATGCTACAGCTGTAATGTACGACCAGTTGTAACCGGTAGGGTCGCTCAGCCAAACGCGGGCGGGTGCCTGCCCCGGCACTACCGCGGTTTGGTTAATATAAGTGGCTATGTATTCGAGCGGCTTTCCACCGTTTAAAAAACCAGCCGCATAGTAGGAGAATTTTTTACCTACGGTACCACCAAATTGTAAGCCTAATGAGGTTAAGTAAGTTGGCTTTTTTTGGCTGAAATCCCGGCCGTAGTTAAAATCGGGCAGCAGGTCGGTATAAAACGTGGAGTTTTTACCGTCGGCCTCTATCTGGTGGCCGTTAAATAATTTGCTGAAACTGCTTCCTTTACCCGTCCCGCTGCCATAATTCATTAATGAATCGTAATGGAACCGCAGTAAGGAATCATCGGCAAAAAAAGGTTTTAACGTACTATGCACCCTTGTTTTGGTTGAGTAAACATCGCTGTTTAGCTTTTGATAAAAATCGTAGCTGTAAGGCTGGTATACCGATTGAGACCGGGCTACGCCTGCCGCAAATAGTAAGATTGTAAAGCTAATTAAGAGTTTCTTCATATAAATATCGGGGCCAAATTGCGGCCACTATTCAAAATAATTCAATGTTTTAAACCCGCCCTGTTTAAGGTGCTCATCCTTTTTTGCCAGGTTAAGGTCGGCTAATACCATCTCGGTAACCAGTGCCTGTAAATCGTATTGTGGCACCCAACCCAATTTGGCTTTAGCTTTTGAAGGATCGCCGATGAGCAATTCAACCTCGGTGGGGCGGTAATATTTAGGATCAACCTTTACAACGGTTTGGCCAAACCTTAAGGCATCGGCATTAAGGCCAAGCTCCATAATGCGTTGCTCATCTATATCGATGATCACACCTTTTTCATTCTCGTTCTTGCCACTAAATTCTACCTCGATGCCTAATTCGCCAAAGGCGAGTTTAACAAATTCGCGCACGGTGGTGGTTACGCCCGTAGCGATAACAAAATCTTCGGGCACATCCTGCTGCAGCATCATCCACATAGCGGCCACATAATCTTTAGCATGGCCCCAGTCGCGCTGTGCGGACAGGTTACCCAAATAAAGCACGTTTTGTAAGCCCAGGGCTATCTTTGAAACCGCGCGTGTAATTTTACGCGTAACAAATGTTTCGCCGCGTACGGGGCTCTCATGATTAAACAAAATGCCGTTGCAGGCGTACATACCATAAGCTTCGCGATAATTAACAATTATCCAGTAGCCATACATTTTTGCCACGGCATACGGCGAACGGGGGTAGAAAGGTGTTTTCTCGCTTTGCGGCACTTCCTGTACTAAACCATAAAGCTCTGATGTGGAAGCTTGGTAAATACGGGTTTTGTTGGCAAGCCCTAAAATGCGGATGGCTTCCAGTATCCGCAGCACACCTATACCATCGGCATTGGCCGTGTATTCGGGCGTATCGAAGCTTACCTTTACGTGGCTTTGGGCACCCAGGTTATAAATTTCGTCGGGCTGGGTTTCCTGGATAATCCGGAGCAGGTTGGTAGAGTCGGACAGGTCGCCGTAATGCAAGTGCAGTTTAACGCCTGCCTCATGCGGGTCATGATAAAGGTGATCTATCCTATCAGTATTAAATGATGATGAACGACGTTTTACCCCGTGTACCTCGTAGCCCTTCTTGAGCAAAAACTCTGCTAAGTAAGCACCATCCTGGCCGGTTATACCTGTAATGAGAGCCTTTTTCATCAATTTATAATTACGATGCTAATTGTTTGCTGCAATATTATCCAAATTAAGGCAAATTATCATATAAAAAGGCATCGGGGGTGTTGCCAGGGGACTTACTCTAAAATTTGCAACTGTCTTTTTTTTGGCTAAAGCCTCTTAAAGGTTTTGTTATCGACCGTTGGCTAAAGCCAAACGGCAATGAACAGAATTATTAAACAAAAAATTGCAGTTCTAATTCATTGCCGTCCCACTTTAGTGGACGGTAATTGATCAGGAAACTACGGCTTAAGCCAAAACCATCTGCAAGTTTTAAAAGCTATTTTCCATTCGCCCGCCCCGGTTTAGATCCCCGCAATGGTATCTTCCAGTTCGCGGTACCATTCTTCGCCATATTTACGGATAAGCGGGCCTTTCAGGAACTGATAAACGCTCACTTTTAGCTCATCGCCGAAGCTGCAGGCCGGGCTGCAAATGCTCCAGCGGTCATAATTTAAAACGTCAAACTCGGGGTAAGCAGTGATACGGATAGGATACAGATGGCAGGAGATAGGCTTTTGCCAGGTAATGGCACCCTGCTCATAAGCTTTTTCGATAGCACACTTAGTAATCCCATTCTCCCAGATCACATAGGCGCACTCTTTATTGGTATCTACGCAAGGGGTGGTATAATCGCCTTCAAAGTCGGTAACATACGTACCAACTGTTTCGACAGTAGTAATGCCTTTGGCGGTCATATATGGCTTAACCTTCGGGTAGATCTCGTCTAACAGGTCCAGCTCGTCGTAATTTAAGGGCGCGCCCGAATCGCCTTCCAAGCAACAGGCCCCTTTACATTTATTCAGGTTACAAACAAAGTTTTCCTTAATCACATCCTCGTGCAGCAACACGCTTCCAACTTCAATCATTATTTTTTTATTTTTTTATAGGATTTAAAGGATATTTTAATCCTTTAGCATCCGAAAGGTCCATCACCAGGCTACCCACTACCAACTCCACATGCGCCTTAATAGGGATACGGTTGGCATCATCGGTAACCCAAAGATACAGCATACTATTTTTACGGAAGATACGGCCGGGGATGATAGTAGGGTTAAATTTTAAACAGTTAAAGGTGCCCAACGCGCATTTAACCTTTTCGCGGCCGGCAAAGGTAATGGTCATGGAGTGGATGCCATCTTCCAGAAAATACCTTAACTCCAGCTTTTCGCCAATTTTAAGGTGCGATACATCCAGGTTGCGGGCGTAATAATAGGCTGATAAGAAATCGAATACATTACCGGTAAACGGAAAGCTGCCCTTATCGGCGGATATTTTATGCTCTTTATGGTCGAAGGTTACCTTATCGGTATGCTTATAGCTGGATTCATGCCTGTCTTCCTGGTAATAATAAGGCAAAAGTGTTTTGGGGTCAATAAACGTTTCGTAGCGGTTGCGCACCTTATAAAAAACATCAAATGTGCCCGCTGTTTTGGCATCGGCCACAATATGCAGGGCAGGGTGCCCATCAAATTTTTGAGTGCTATTCTCAGTTCTGATCAC
This sequence comes from Mucilaginibacter glaciei, assembly GCF_014773245.1. Taxonomy (GTDB): domain Bacteria; phylum Bacteroidota; class Bacteroidia; order Sphingobacteriales; family Sphingobacteriaceae; genus Mucilaginibacter; species Mucilaginibacter glaciei. Next base: position 173,403 of record NZ_JACWMX010000005.1, read on the forward strand.
CGCTTCAGCGGCGGTAAAAAAGCCGTATTTTAATTTATAAGTGATCTGCTCGCCTGCCTGAAAGGCAACCTGGTCTGTTTTGGCGGCATCCTGGCTAAAAGTCCGGCTTACGCTCAGCAACAATAAAAGGGCTAATAAGTATTTATTCATTTAATTGATTTACAACGCATAGACCACGCAAAACCCCAACGGTTTAATCTTTGCGTTTATAAATAGGCACGGTTGAGCAGGGCTCGCCAAACATGAGGCTCTTTGCTACTGGTGTTAAACGCTGTGTTAGCTCTACATAGGCCGATACCGGTACAGGGATATCGCCGCAGCCTTTTATCACCAGCCGCTGGTCGCGGTATTGTTCAACATCCAGGCGGGCCATCTCTTTTACATATAATACGGTTTCCAATACGTCCGCATCGCCAAAAACTACTTCACGCGCGTAGGGTGCCAGTCGGTTGGCCAGCAGCATGTACGCCCAGGCGGGTACAATGGCATCGGCACTGCAGTACAGGCCCACGTTTTTACCCTGGTATTGTGCCCAGTTGTGCCCTTTCACAAACTCGCGGAAATCCTTTTCGCGCAACATCAGGCCATGAAAAAGGTTATCCTTAATATCATAAAGCACGCGCTCGCCGGGCGCGTAAAACTGTGCCGGGTCTAAAGTGACCAGCCCGCTTTGCGCAACCTTGTTGATTATATTTTCCTGTATTTCCATTTGCTCTTAAATAAAAAAATCCGGCAACAGCTTAACGCTCTTGCCGGATGTAAAATTACTTTAAATTTCGCTTATAAGAACTTAGCTCTGTTATCTTTTACATTCGCCTTATCTTTCAGGGCATCCAGTATCTGCCCTTCAGAACGTTGTAGCAACGCCTGGCTCAATTGTTGTTTCTCCCTAACCGAGTTGGTTAACTGTGCAGGGTTAACGAAACTATCAACCGTGTAAACGTATACACCTTGCACGCCTTCAACAGGTTTTGATAATTTGTTTGGCTGCGAGCCAAATATCGAACCTACCAACGCATACTCCGCAGCTGCACCGGGGATAACAGGGTTAGCAAAAACGATGTTTTGTACAGGTACCACTTTGCTGCCGGCTTTTTGCGCAACTTGGTCAATAGAAGTTGAACCGCTTAAGGCACTGTTAAATTTAGCGGTAAGCTCTTTAGCCTTAACCATGTTTTTAACAGCAGGCTCAATTTGTTTTTTAACCGCATCTAAAGGCAACAACCCCTTAGGCTTAATAGCTGTTAAACGGGCAACAACATATTTATCGCCAACGGTAAATACCTGGTCAGATACATCACCCTTTTCTGCTTTAAATGCCCATTTAACAACGTCACGCGCTGCATCTAAACCCGGGATGGCAGCAGCGGTACCGCTTACATCTTCGGCATTACGCTCGGCAAGGTTTTGTTTTTTGGCCTGTGCATCAAAATTATCTTTATTTAAAGATACTAAGAAAGCCTGCGCCTTGCTGTACACCGCAGATTGCGTTTTGCTGCTTGCCTGTAAAGGTTTGTCAACAACTGCAACCTTAACCACTTTTGATGAACCTTTTTGGTTAACAATGTTTAGTAAATGAACGCCGAATTGTGATGTTACGATTTTAATATCGCCAGGTTTGCCGGCAAATGCGGCATCATCAAATACCGGTACCATAGCGCCACGGCCAAAAGTGCCTAAGTCGCCATTTTTCTCAGCAGATGCTTTATCGATAGAGTACATTTTAGCTAACTCGCCAAATGATTTACCGCCTTCGATCAGTTTTTTCAATGAATCGGCCTTCGCGATAGCTTTATCAACGCCGCCTTCAGCAGCCGGGTTTAATAAGATGTGGCGCGCGTTAACAGAATCGGGCCCAACACGTGAGTCGATTAGTTTAGCAATTTTGTAACTGCCGTTAGCAATGTACGGGCCGTAGATGAAACCTTTTTCGGCACTAAACATAACCGAATCTAAACGCGGCTCAAGCGCACCCTTTTTCTGGAATACGATAGGTGTTTTTGTTTCAGAATTGATCTGTACAAATAACGAATCGTGGGTGCTGGTTTTAAAATCACCCGCCAGCTTATCAACCTGTGCCTTAATGGCTACAGAGTCGTCTTTAGAAGGGGCCGCGTTAAAGGCAACATAATTAATGCTGCGCAGTTCCTGCTGGTTTTTAAACTGATATTTATGATCGTTATAGTAGCTGTTATAATCATCGTCGGTCAGTTTGATTTTGCTATCCGGAATTGAAGCATAATCAAGCGTAGCATATTTGAAGTTTACCAGTTTGTTTTTTGACAGGTAATCGTCTTTAGCATCCAGCGAGTTCACATAAAGGCCGTTAGTTACCAACGACATGTATTTTTGAACCCGGTGGCTTTCTACCAACTGATGCACAAAATCGGCCCAGGCGCGTAATTGCGCGGTATCAGCCTTAGGGCTTTGTATGTAGCTTAAAAACTGGTTATATTTTGCCTTATCTAACTGCCCGGTTTGCGGATCGGCAAACTGACGTGCAATTTGAGGATCGGGGTTGTTACCAGATATCATCGACTGCATTTCTGCATCGCCAACTGTAAGGCCCAACTTATCAATCTCTTTATTTAAAAGCAATTGGCTTAAGTAAGTGTTCCAGGTGGTTTCCTGTAAGTAGCTGTTAATTTGTGGCGTAAGCTCCTGGCCGCCCGATTGCTGCCTGAACTGTTGTGTAGAGGCGTCGAGCTTTTTGCTGAATTCAGCATAGCCTATAGACTGGCCGTTAACTTCACCAATTTCTGAGGCATTGTCTTTAAAAAAAGAACTGCCCGACTTTAATACTTCACCTGCAATAAAAGCTAAAAGCGCTAATCCAATAACACCTGCGAGAATCTTTCCCATTCGCTCCCGCAAAAAACCCATTATACCCATAAACTATCTAAATTTTATATTTCTCAAAAAGAGGCGCAAGATACAATTTTTACTAAAATTCTATAACACAAATTTTTGCGTAAAATTCAGGGCCTTATTGCGCTATGCTATTATCCACATGGATAACGGCAGTGGCGTTCTGGAAGATGGGGTGGAGTAACTTATCATCGCTTACAAAGCTGGTACCGGTCATTTGATCGCCGCCAACTTTGGTCATCAAAACGTTTTTGGTAGAGTAGATCTGTTTTTTGCCCTGATCGTAAATCAATTCTTCCGATTTGTAAACGGTGCCCTCGGGGTTTGTGGCCACTACGTTTTTACGGAAGATGATCAATTTTTCGGTTTCGCGCTGGATGCCCGTATCTGCTACGATATTACCAATCTGTTTAATGTCCACATCGTAAAAAACCACCTTAACGCCGTGTGGCATCAGGGTGATGGGCTGTTTCTTTTTGTCTTTATAAGATATGGAGAGCGGCGCGGTAAGTTTTAGCTTTACAATCGCCGAGTCGCTAAACAACATCTCGACACCTACGGTTTGACTAATATCTTTGGTAGAATCGGCAGCGGCTATAGCCCTTACTTTGTTTAAGTCGTTTTCGCAGGCGCCAAATAAAAACAGGCACATTACAATTGCCGGCAAATAAAGCTTCAGATATTTTACCTGCCCCTGCTGCATAAACGGCTTGTTAATCAAATTTATATTTCTGGAACCACCTGTCGTTAAGGGTGAATGACAGGTGTATGTTAACGTAGTTTTCTTTAATTAAACCGTTAGTCAGCGTTCCGCGCTTGCCTACTTCGGCACCGAGGTTAATTTTATAAAAGCTCGTATTGTTATTACCCGGTCTTAACGGTAAGCCCAGGCCGAAGGTAGCCGCGTACCTTTTAATGCTGGTGTTATTGGCCAAAATATAAGTTTGATCATATATGGCGCCCAGGCGATAATCTACCGATGCAAAATAACTGGTTAATGAGCCGATGTTTGGCGTAAACTGCCCACCTACATTAAATGTTTTGCTATCCTGCAGGCCTTTGTTAATTCCTGCAACGGTCAATTTTGACCACTGGCCCATCGAGTAGTCGGCGCCAACCAGGTATTTACCGTCATATTGATAAGAGATACCAAAACGGTTTATCAATGGTAACTGCACTTTGCCCTTAGGGTCTTGCCTGTTCACCAGGGTATCTGTTGCTAAACCCGGTGTGCCGCCCGCTTCAGAGAAGTAGCTGCTTACCACATAGCTATTTTGTGTGGTTAATTTTGAGTTAGCCACACCAGAGTAACCCAGCACCAGGTGCTTTCTTTCGCTAAAGTCGATAGTATATTGCGCGCCGTAGTCAACATTAAAACCATGTATGCTGTTGCTCTCTTCAGTTCTTGAGTTGAGGTTAGCGAAAAGTGTAGGGATTTCTGTTGATTGCGTTTCTTGCAGGTTACCAAACAGGTAAGAAGCATTTGCACCTAACGTTAAATGCTTGCCTATACCAAAACCATACCCTAAAAATATTTTGGTAAGACCGCCGTTGCCCTGGTACAGATAATTTACAGCGTTGGTATCTGCCGGTAAACCGGTGCCAAAGTTTGGCAACACCTGCCTGTAGTTATAACCTAATTCACTGTAAGGGGTTAAACCAAACGCCAGTGCCGATCTTTTTGAAACCGGTACGGCAAATACGATATGATTTACTTTAAAAGTTGAGTTGGTTTGGCTGCCAAAGCCCGTTTTGTTTAAAGTATTGATACTGCTGCTTAAGCCTATATCAATTACAGTTAACCTTAAGTTTGAATACGAAGCCGGGTTTAGCAAGTTAACCGTGTTAAAAAGGTTAACGTTATTGGTAGCTACGCCGATACCACCCATTGCAGCATTTTGTGAAATTGCACCTGAGTTTAGTTCGCCCAGGCCATAACGGGAATAGGGTGAGCTGGTAGTTGCAGTAGTGGCATTTTGCGCATTTACACCAAATGCAGTAGCAGTAAGTAATATCAGAACGATGAACCTTATATATTTAATCATTATGCTTTTGTATAGCTGCGTTTAATCCTTTAAGAACCAGGTATGGCTCAATTTTAATATAGGGGGCAAAGATGCTATTTTTTAACAGCGTATCAAAAAAAATACTGTCGCCCCCGCTTAGTATAATATTGTACGCTTTTTGTGTTTTTATATAGTTATTTATAAAGCCTTCCAGCTCATATTTTATGCCGTTTTGCACGCCCGATTTAATAGCCGATTCGGTATCGTCGCCATATGCTGCATCAAAATCGCTATCGGCATTGATGAGTGGCAGCGCGGCTGTAAATTCATTTACCGCTTTATAACGCATTTTTAAACCCGGTGATATACTGCCGCCAAAATAATTTGCGCCGGCATCTATATAATCATAAGTGATGCAGGTGCCGCCGCTTATTACAACATTAGCAACAGCAGGGTACAGGTAATTTGCGCCTATTACTGCTGCAAGCCTGTCGGCTCCCAGGGTGCCGGGTGTTTTATAATGATTATTAATGCCGGCCTTTATCCCGCTATTAAAGTAAACTACCGGGTGCTTATCAACCAATGACAAATGCCAGGCTTCTTTAACTTGCTTTACAGACGATATGATTGTTTTACCGATAATGTTACTGCCGATAAAATTTTCTATCTGTCGTATATCCGGCTGTTGGTATTGCTCAACTTTTAGCAGATCATCCTTTTCAAAAATAGCGATCTTGGTAAAGCTGTTGCCAATATCAATAACCAGGTTTGTCATCAGGCGTTAGCCAGTGCTAATATCGATTCAAATATGGCCAGGCCATCCTGGTTAGCTAACAATGCATCGGCAGCGCGCTCGGGGTGTGGCATAAAGCCAAACACATTACGGGCCTGGTTAGTTACACCGGCTATATTCTCGATAGAACCGTTAGGGTTGGCGTCGTCAACAACGTTACCAGCTGCATCGCAATAGCGGAACAGTACCTGGTCGTTATCATTAATGGCCTTCAAAACATCGGCATCGGCAAAATAATTGCCCTCGCCGTGTGCTACCGGGATCTTTAAGGCGCGTTGCGGGTCTATTTGGCGGGTTACCAAACTGTTTGTTGTTTGCGCCTTCATGTGGATGTTGCGGCAAATAAATCTGCGGGTGTTATTGTGCAATAATGCGCCTGGTAACAGGCCTGCTTCGGTCAGTATCTGGAAACCGTTGCAAATACCCAGAACGTTACCGCCTTTGGCAGCAAACTGAATAACCTCTTGCATGATAGGTGAAAAACGGGCGATTGCGCCCGAGCGCAAATAATCGCCAAAAGAGAAGCCGCCCGGTAAAACGATGAACTCGGCATCTTGCAGATCATGGTCTTTATGCCATAACCGCACCACCTGCTGGCCCATTACATTTTGCAGAACGTGGATGATATCTTCATCACAATTGGAGCCCGGAAATATTACTACGCCAAATTTCATGCTACAAAACTAATATAACCGCTGAAATTTGAACGAATGTAAAAGTTAAAAAGTGTTAAACTGAAAATATATGATGCTGATCAACAGCAATAAATATAAACTTTCGTAAAACCATTTGATATGGGCATTGATAAAGTAATAGCTAAAAAATACCGCTGCAGGTACCGCGCACAGTAAAAAATGGTTGAGATTGAATTCGCTTTTTACGTAAAAGGAGAAACCCGCTATCAGGAAGATTATAAACAACAACTGGAAAGATTTACGCACCTGCACGTAGCTTTTAAAATAGTTTTGCTGCAGTTTAAAGAAGTAAAGCACCAGAATAAGCAGTACAGGTACCAAAACCAGATAGTTAATATACTTGATATGGATGGCCGGGAACTTAGTACCAAGGGGTGCCCAAATGTCATAAAAGCTGCCCAGCCGGTTGTTCAGATAATAAAATACGGCAAAGAAAAAAAATACGGTAAAGTAGCCTAACACGCCCGAGATCCATTCCCGCCAGTTGAAGGGCTTGAAGATAATGAGGGCTATCCAGATAGAAAGAAACAGGTATATGTAGGGTAAATATATCAACGAGCCCAGTGCTACAATAATGCCCAGGTCATAAGCGGTGGATTTTGCGTCGTCGCTTTTGTAAAGGCTTAGTAATTTAAACAGCATCCATATCACCAGGAAATTGCAGATGAGCGGCGCACTTAAAACCATAAAGGGTGTAAACAACGCAGTAACGGTCACATACATCAGCGCGGGCAAAAAGGAGGGCTTACCCAATAGGTTAAAATGGTTAACCATATAGTTTACTAACACGGCCTGGACCAAAATAAGCAGGGCGGCTAAAAAAATGTTGGTGAACGGCGCGAATGCGTACTCGTATGATACGGGGATGAGCAGGCGGGCAAAGGGTTCGACAAAAATAAATTCAACCTTACCGGGAAGTTGCGCCAGGTAGCCAATACGGGTAATGAACAATAATACGGCCAGCCATAAAATATTGATTGGGTTGTATATCTTAAAAAGATTGATCATTTACCGGTGGGCTTTGCGGCAAAATTAACAGAAAAAGCGGAGTGTTTGATAGCTTAGTTTAAATCTATCGTCTAAAGAGTAGGGAGGGTAAGCCGCTGGTATTAATGTAAAACACTTCCCGGCCATTTCACTTCCCGGCGCGCCCCTTCCCCGGGGAGGGAATTGAGGTATGAAAACTACCTCGCGTACTGTTTTACCATTCGCTCCACTATCCCTGCAGTTTCATCAGGGAAGTTTACACTGATGCGGGTATCGTCGGCCAGCCATTTGTTAATGCGGTTCACAAAATCGCTATTAATGGTTTCAATAACGGCAACCCCTAACCGGGATGCGGCAAGGGCATTGCATTGCTGCTCGTACTGGCCGCGCATCGGGATCATCAAAACCTTCTTCCCTAAAAATAAAGCTTCGGCAGGGCCTTCAAAGCCACCGCCGGTAAGTAAGCCCTCGCAATTGGCCAGGCTGGTATTAAAAGCCTCATTATTTACCGGGAACACCTGCACGTTGCCTTCGGTGTAAGCCTTTTTTGTGCGCTTGCTGAATATGTGCCATTGCGCATCGGTCTTGCTCAGGTTTTTTACCAATGTAGCGTCGCTGTAAGCGGGCAGATAAACCGTATAGTGGCCTTGGTTAGCGGTTTGCATACTGCGGATATCGCTGCGGATAACCGGGGTGTTGATAAAATCGGCATAACGCTCAAAATGGAAACCGATATGGTGCGTAGTAGGCGAATAGTATTTAAAAAGCCATTCGGCATAGTTCCATTTTTTAGGGCGGGGTGTATTTTGCGATACGAAGGAGCATTGGTGACTTAATGAAACCGACTCGATGCCCTGCAGTTTACAGGCCCATGCGCTTACGGGCTCAAAATCATTAATGATCAGATCGTATTGCTTAAGGGGGATATTGTGCATATCCTTCCAAAGCTGGCGCAGGTTCATGAGCTTAAAGGTGGCCCAGTTATCTACCCCGCCTTTTTTGCCAAACACAAAGCTAAACCCGTGGTACTGGTATTTAAGCGGCTGGCTTAAACTCACCTCGGCCTCGGTGCCGCTAATGAGCAGGTCCACCTCGCCGTATTGCTGCAACAAGGGCACAATTTCACGCGCACGGCTAATATGGCCGTTACCTGTACCCTGTATACCAAACAATATTTTCATGCAGATAGAATTGTGGGCAATTTAGTAAACAAATATGTTTTGTAGGTGAATAAATGGTAAAGTAATTATATTGGCAAGGTTACAAGATAGTGCGGTGATAACACCGACCATAGGCTGAAAGTAATTATGGAAGGATTGATTAGAGCATTACAATGCCTCTTATAAGGGTAAACAATTGGTACGCTAACGGTATGTCCTACGAACAAAATGTAATTAACACGTCTTTGAGCGAAGCCCTATCCCGGTTCCTGCCTAAACCGTTCCAGCAGGCTTTTAACATCCAGTTTGGCATCCAGGTCTTCGGCGTCGGTAACGTCGTCTTCGTCGTTATCGGTTTTAAAGTCGTCAGCATAGTAGGTGAAAACCTTCCAGTCGCCCTGGTTATATTCAAGGGCAGTTAGACTTTCCACCCAGTCGCCACTGTTGAGGTACAGCACCGAGCCGGTGTTCTCGGTCGATTGGATCTGCCTGATCTCGGCATGGTGAATATGCCCGCAAATTACGTAGCTATATTGTTTCTCTACGGCCAGGTCGGCAGCGGTTTGCTCAAAAGCGTTAATAAATTTTACGGCGTCTTTAAACTTGGCCTTTATTTTTTGCGAGAAGCTCATTTTAGGCCTGCCCATAGCAGTAAGCAACCAGTTGGTCATGCTGTTGATCAGGATGAGCGTATCGTACCCCACAGCCCCCATTTTAGCCAGCCATTTGGAGTGCTGCATGGTCACATCGAAAACATCACCATGAAAGATCCAGGCTTTTTTGCCATCGATGTTCAGTACTATCTTATCTAAAAGCTGGAAGGTGCCCAGGTTAAAATCGGTGAATTTACGCAGCATTTCATCATGATTGCCGGTGAGGTAATATACAGGCACACCCTCGGTAACAAATTTGAGGATGCGGCGCACTACCTTCATGTGGCTCTCGGGCCAGTAAGATTTACTAAACTGCCAGATATCGATGATATCCCCGTTGAGGATAAGCATTTTTGGCTTAACGGATTTGAGGTATTTTAAAAGTTCTTTGGCGTGACAGCCATACGTGCCCAGGTGCACATCTGATATAATAACGATATCTACTTCGCGCTTTGCCATCAAAGTTTTGGGGTTACTATTCCTGCCGGTAATTTAAACCGGAAAAATATTGCAGGGATGCTTTGGCGACGGCTATTCTTCGTCGTCCTCTTCATTAACCTTTAGTTCGTAAGGGCTTAGGTAAAAGATGCCTAACAGCACCAGCAGTCCTACAACAAACAAATAAGCAAATTCAAAATTCATCACGTATTGTTTTTACAAATATCCTATTATCAAATAATTATACTGTTAAGACTATGTTAAATGTAAAAGGTTACCTACTATACGAATTTTTTTTTAATCCGGTTTAGCTGATCCAGATGATGTTGTAAATGGATGCGAATAAACTTAAACCATTGGTTGGCGTTCAGCATACCCATCCGCGGGTGCTGCCAGCGTGCATTTTTAGGTGCATCGGCCACTAAACCGGCAATAGCTTCTATGCGTTTACGGGTTTTAATAATCAGGTTTTTGGCTTCTTCCTTATCTATCTTTTTAGGGGCCATTTTAGCGGCAACGGATTCGGGCACTTCGGTTTTAAACGGCGGGAAGCTTTGCATCAACAATAAATACCAGCCTGCCAGCGTAACGCCTTTTTTTGTTGGCGGGCAATTGTTGTGGGTGCAGCGTTCCAGGGCGATAGTCGACCCCAGGCTTGCTTTCATAATATGGTCGTAAACCTCGGCATAACTCCAGCCGCCCATGGATGGGGTTTGGGTAAATTGCTCATCGGTAATGGTGTCCAGCCACTCGCGGTAAATATCCAAGGCTTCTTCAATGCTGCGACGCTCGCGGGCTACGTTCATAAAATTAATCTTTTAAACTTTCTAAATACAGTGCGATAGCCTCATTTGCCATATCAACTGCTTCCTCAAGTGTTTCACCCTGAGTAAAACACCCCGGCAACTCAGGGACAGATACGCTAAAGCCGCCCTCGTCTTCTGGTGTTATTACAATTTGATAATTACCCGGTTTTATCAAGAGGCTCATAGCATTAAAGTTAACTCTTTTAAATGGTTTATCTGCGCGGGCACGTCGGCCGGTTTCTCTAAACCCGCCGGGTTAAAATAAATGGCATCCATACCGAAGGACAGGGCGCCGCGCACATCGGCCTCCAGGCTGTCGCCTATCATCAGGCTTTGTTGTTTGGTGGCCCCGGCCAAATCTATAGCGTGCTGAAAAATACGCGGATCGGGTTTATTAACGCCTACCACTTCGGATATGATCACGTTTTGAAAATACGGGGCGAGGTTTGTGCCTGCTACCTTCATCTCGGTAGATTCTTTAAAGCCGTTGGAGATCAAATGAAGGGTGTATTTCCCTTGCAGGTAGGTTAATGTTTCATGCGCATGCGGGAACAAGTTCTTTTTGGTAGGGCCGAGGGCTACGTAAGCATCCTCAAAATCGGCAGGTACCAGGTCGGGGTGTACGCCTAATTGGGTGAAGGTAGTTTTAAAACGCTCCTCGCGCAGTTCGTCCTTCGTGATCTGCCCCAGGTGGTATTTGGCCCAAAGCTCGTGATTGTTTTTGGTGTAGGTTTCGATGAAGATGTCTGCAGACGGTAAGCCCAAATCACTTAATTTGTGGATCCCGTAAAGCTCGTGCAGGGTCTCCTCCGCATTTTTATCAAAATCCCAAATGGTGTGGTCAAGGTCAAAGAAGATATGTTTGTATTGTTTCATTTCGGATCTCGGATGTTCGATTTCGGATTATCGAAAACCACATGGTGTCTCGGCAAATCTAAAATAAACGCGGCTTAACTCCGAAATTAAAAATCCGAAATCCGAAATCCCACCCCTACGCCTTCTCCCCAAACGCCAGATCACCTGCATCACCCAGGCCGGGTACTATATAACTTTTGCTGGTCATTTCTTCGTCTACTGCGCACACCCAAACTTTGGCCTTAGGCAGGTTGGCCCGTACGTGAGCAATCCCTTCCATGCTGGCAATTACGGATACGATATGCAAGTCGGCAATTTTATATTGCGCCATCAACTCTTTACAAACCAGCACCAGGCTTTGGCCGGTGGCCAGCATGGTATCTATCATGATCAATGTTTTACCATCTAAATTAGGGGTGCTGATATGATCTACCTGGATGGTGAAGTTGCCGCTTTTCTTAACCTTGCGGCAGGCGGTCACAAAGGCACTGTCGGATTGATCGAAAAAGTTCATAAAGCCCTGGTGCAGCGGCAACCCGGCGCGCAGGATGGTGGCCAGCACGGGCTGTACATCGGGCAGGTTAATATTGGCAATGCCTAAGGGTGTTGTTACTTCGCTGGCGGTATAGCTAAAACTTTTGCTTACTTCGTAGGCCAATATTTCGCCCAGTCGCTCCTCGTTTTTGCGGAAACGAAACTTATCCTGCTGCGAATTGGCATCGCGCATTTCGGCCAGGAACTGGTTGGCAATACTGTTGGTTTGGTTAAGTACAAAAAGCATGGTTGTGGTTTGTGGTGAGTTGTTATCAGCGGACTAAATATAAGGTTAAAATCTGCAGGCGTAAAATAAATTGTCTTGTCAATCGCCTGCTGACATAGGGCTGTCATCACATCGCATTTACTTTGTATGAACATTGGCAGCAGATATGGGTTATACAAAGGCTTCGCGGTACACTAAAATGTTTAGCAAATCCTGACAGCCTAATCACAAATCTCTTCATACAAATCACTATTTTTGAATAATGGATTTTAAAATAACTTCTCAATACGTTCCTACCGGCGATCAGCCCGAAGCCATCCGCCAGTTGGTTGAGGGTGTCAATAATGGCGATCCTTTCCAAACCCTTTTGGGGGTTACCGGGTCGGGTAAAACGTTTAGCATTGCCAACGTAATTGAGCAAACCCAAAAGCCTACGCTGATACTAAGCCATAACAAAACACTCGCGGCGCAGCTATACGGCGAATTCAAGCAGTTCTTCCCGGATAACGCCGTGAACTACTTTGTATCTTATTACGATTATTACCAGCCCGAGGCGTTCATCCCCTCGTCAAATACCTATATAGAAAAGGACCTGCAAATAAACGAGGAGATAGAAAAACTGCGTTTACGTACCACGTCGGCACTTATGAGCGGCCGCAGGGATGTCATCGTGGTATCGTCCATTTCCTGTATTTACGGTATGGGTAACCCCGAAGATTTTGCCAATTCGGTATTCAAATTCGCGGTAGGTACCCGCATTAGCCGGAATGCCTTTTTACATAGATTGGTAGAAATACTGTATGCCCGTACTACTGCCGATTTCAAACGTGGTACCTTTAGGGTTAAAGGCGATACGGTAGATATTTTCCCGGCGTATATGGATTACGCTTACCGCATTTCCTTCTTCGGCGACGACATTGAGGAATTAAGCACTTTTGATATTACAACCGGCAAAACCATCGAGAAGATGACGCATATGGTGGTTTACCCCGCCAACCTGTATGTCGCCCCGCGCGAGCGTTTCCAGCAATCTGTCTGGGCCATACAAGAAGAACTGGAAAGCCGCAAAAAGCAATTTATAGATGACGGCCGCTTTATTGAAGCTAAACGATTGGAAGAACGGGTAAACTACGATCTGGAGATGATCCGCGAATTGGGTTATTGCAGCGGGATTGAAAATTACTCCCGCTTTTTTGATGGCCGCCAGCCCGGTATGCGCCCTTTCTGCCTGCTGGATTATTTCCCGAACGATTACCTGATGGTGATCGACGAGAGCCACGTTACCGTTCCGCAGATCCGAGCCATGTACGGCGGCGACCGGTCGAGGAAGATCTCGTTAGTTGACTATGGTTTCCGTTTGCCTGCGGCGATGGATAACCGCCCGCTCAACTTCCAGGAGTTTGAGCGTTTGGCCCCGCAAACTATTTATGTAAGCGCAACCCCCGCGGATTTTGAATTGGAAAAATCGGGCGGTGTGGTGGTAGAGCAGGTAATCAGGCCTACGGGTTTGCTTGACCCGCTGATTGACGTGCGCCCGGTGATTAACCAGGTGGATGATTTGCTGGACGAGGTGGATAAAACCATTAAGATGGGCGACCGGATCCTGGTAACCACCCTCACCAAACGCATGGCCGAAGAATTAGCCAAGTACATGGACAGGCTGGGCATTAAGTGCCGCTACATCCATTCGGAGGTGAAGACTTTAGAGCGTGTGGAGATCCTGCGGGGTTTACGTTTAGGCGAATTTGACGTACTGATAGGCATTAACTTGTTGCGTGAGGGGTTGGATCTGCCGGAGGTATCTTTGGTAGCTATCCTGGATGCGGATAAAGAGGGTTTTCTGCGGTCGGAGCGTTCATTGATCCAAACCATTGGCCGTGCCGCCCGTAATGATAGGGGCAGGGTAATTATGTATGCCGATAAAATAACCGATTCGATGCAAATAACGATGGACGAAACCATGCGCCGCCGCGAATTGCAGATGAAATACAATACCGAACATGGTATTACCCCAAGAACGGTGGGTAAAACCAAAGAAGAGATCATGGAGCAAACCTCAGTGGTCGACTTTAAAGGTGGGGTGCAGAAGGCCTATGTCGAGGCGGATACGATATCAATGGCCGCCGACCCGATAGTGCAGTATATGACCAAGCCCGATTTGAAAAAATCTATTGATAATACCCGTAAAGACATGGTTGCCGCTGCCAAGAACATGGATTTCTTGCTGGCTGCTAAACTGCGTGACGAAATGTTTGCGCTGGAAAAAATGATGGAGGAGAAATTCTCATAAATAGATGTGCAGATTTCAAATATGCGGATGTGCAGATAATTTTTAAATTTGAGTGATGGAAGTGATGCAACTTGCAGATCTTGATCTAAATAAAACTTATAGTTATGCCGATTACCTGAAATGGACATTTGAGGAGCGGCTGGAGTTGATAAAGGGTAAGATCTTTGAAATTATACCCGCTCCGGCATCTAAGCATCAAATGATCTCAATGGTTTTATCCGGAGAACTTTATATTTTTTTTAAAGGGAAGAATTGCAAAGCTTATGCGGCACCTTTTGATGTTAGGCTGCCACGCAAGCGTGATGACGGGGATAAAGAAATATTTACCGTTGTGCAGCCGGATGTTTGCGTGATATGTGACCTTTCTAAATTAGATAAACGGGGTTGTATTGGCGCACCCGATATAGTGGTTGAAATACTTTCTCCCGGTAATAATCAAACGGAGTTGCGCAATAAGTATGAAGTTTATGAAGAGTCGGGCGTGTTGGAGTATTGGATCATATCCCCGCAGGATAAAACTTTTTTAAAGTATACTTTAGTGAACGGCATTTACCAGGCATCAAGGCCGCTGGTAGTGGGTGATACAATTACCACCGTTATATTGCCCGGATTTGAGTTGAAGTTAGAAACGGTTTTTGCCGGGGTTTGATCTGTTTGAAAATCACCGCTATATAAATCGAAACCTTTTTTACGTTATAATCTTATATTTGTAAGCTAATTCTAAACAGATGATACTCATACGTTTTCTAATTATATCTATTTGTATTTTATATATCCTGCGCAGCCTGGTACGTATTTTCCTGCCTATGCTGTTTAATAATGTGATTAACAAAGCACAGGAGCAAGCGCGCCAGCAGCAAAATTATCAGCAGCAACCCCGCCCGGATGGCCGTGTTAAGGTTGACCATATCCCTCAGGGTAAAAAAGGCGCAGTGCCCGATACGGAAGGTGAATTTGTTGATTACGAAGAAATAAAATAAACGGCAATGCTACCCGAAGGGCTCTATAAACGCAGGAAACATCATACTACCCCGCCAACGGTGTTGCTGATTTTCACCAACATGATAGTTGCGGCTGTGCTGATCCAGCTGTTTACCGGCTGCACCGGCATTAATAACTTTTTTTGGGCAGCTATAGTGTTATTGGGTGTTTATAACGTGTACGAGATCCGCCGCAACCCCGACGAGTACAGCAAGCTCAACATCGGCCTTTACGTAGTGAGCATTATTTTTATGATAGGCCTGTTCTTTTACTTTAGCAACCAGCCCCATAATTGCTGATCAATATCTTATAAAACTTATCGTTCCTATTATCATTCAATTTTCTATTTTTGGTGATTACAAATTATTATCCCTTAAAAGATTTAAATGAATAACTGGTTTAAACGTAATGGCACGCACATAGCTGTTGTTGCACTTTTTTTAGCTATCTGCTTTTTATACCTTACGCCCGCCTTTCAGGGTAAAACGTTGGGCCAAAGTGACGTTATCGGCGCACAGTCTACCCAAAAAGAGGTTATGGATTACCGCGCTAAAGACACCACTATCCTATGGACTAACCAAATCTTCAGCGGGATGCCTACCTTCCAGATTTGGGCACCGTACCCAAGCAACATCGCATCGCATGTGGTGTCGGCAATAAAAGCAACCTTCCCTAACCCGGTAGATACGGTGCTGATCTTGCTGTTAGGTACTTATTTCTTATTCATCGTTTTAAAACTCAATCCCTGGCTTGCAGCAGCGGGCGCGATAGCTTTCACTTTCTCTACTTACAATATTATCCTGCTGGTAGCGGGGCACTCCAACCAGGCCTTTGCTATTGCATTTTTCGCGCCGTTACTGGCCAGTATCATCATGACGCTTCGCGGGCAGTACTACCTGGGTGGTGCTTTAACCGCATTCTTTTTGGCAATGGAGATCCGCGCTAACCACGTGCAGATGACCTATTACCTGATGTTTGCTATCGTTATTTTGATAGCAATTGAATTATACCACGCAGTTAAGGCAAAGGCTACCGCTGGCTTTGTAAGGTCTATTGGCTTTTTAGCGGTTGCAACATTGCTGGCCCTGTCAGTAAATGCTTCGTTACTGTGGAGTACTTACGATTACGGTACCGAAACTATCCGCGGTAAATCAAACCTCATTAAAAATACCAAAGAGCCAAACAATGGTTTAGATAGGGACTATGCTTACCAATACAGCCAGGGCGTTGCAGAAAGTTTTACCTTTTTAGTGCCTAATGCAGCAGGTGGTGGCTCCGGTTTAGATAATATTGACGAAAACTCTGAATTTGTAAAGGTATTTGCCTCAAAGGGCATCCCGCAAGAGCAGATCGGTAACGCCATCAGCCAAATCTCGCGCTTCCCGGGCTATTCTATGTATTGGGGCCCTAAACGCCCGTCTACCTTCGGCCCGTATTATTTTGGTGCCGCCATTTGTTTCCTTTTTATATTAGGATTATTGGTGGTACGCAGCCGCTTAAAATGGTGGTTGTTGGGCACTGTTATCTTAACTATGCTGCTATCCTTCGGGGGTAATTTCCCGTTCTTGTCAGATCTTTTCTTTAACTACTTTCCGTTATACAACAAGTTCCGCGCGGTCGAGTCGGTATTGGCAGTGACGGGGCTTTGCTTCCCATTGCTGGCGTTATTGGCTATCAAAGAATTTATCGATAACCCGGATAAGGCCGACCTTTTCAAAAAACTGAAAATTGCAGGTTATATCACAGGCGTATTATTGATCGTGCTGATCGCGATGCCAGAATTACTATTAAGCTTTAAACCTTTCGACCAGGTGGAGGCCATCAAAACTTTAGCACAAGCTTTAAATAATGATACCGCTACTGCAAGTGCCGCGGCGAATGCCTTAGTGCGCGACCGTACCGCCCTGGAGCGTAACGATGCCATCCGCTCGCTTATATTTGTGGTGATAGCCTTTGGCTTGCTTTGGGCATTTGTTAAACAAAAGATCAATGTAACCATTATGTCGGTTAGCTTTTTAGCCTTGATGTTGGTGGATATGTGGCAGGTAGATAAACGCTATTTAAAGGAAACCAATTTTCAGGATAAGGTAGAAACCGCACAGGCTATCCAACCACGCGAGGTCGACAACTTTATTATGAAGGATAAAGATCCCGATTTCCGGGTATTTGATGCCAGCGATGTAAATGGTATCAAGCAGGATACTTATAACCCGTTCTTCCATAAATCTATCGGCGGCTATTCTGCAGCGCGTTTAAAACGTTATGAAGAATTATTAGACAACCAGTTCAGCAAGAGCATCAACGAGGATGTTTTAGATATGCTGAACGCCAAATATATTATCACTACCGACCCAAAAACCGGCCAGGCAAGTATGCGCGCCAACAGCACAGCCTGTGGCCATGCGTGGTTTGTAAAAAGCGTTAAGTATGTAGAGAATGCCGATGAAGAGATGCAGGCGATCAGCAGCTTTTCGCCAAAGGATGAAGCGATGATAGATAAGAGCTACAAGCCGGTGGTGGAAGCCAAAGCAGTAGGCGTAGACCCTAATGGTACCATTAAACTGTTAAGCTACAATCCTGATCATTTAGTTTATCAAAGTAGTTCGTCTGCTAACCAGGTGGCGGTATTCTCTGAAATTTACTACAAAAAAGGGTGGAAGATGACCATCGACGGAGTTGAGCAGCCTTATTACCGTGCAGATTACCTGTTGCGTGCAGCGACTATCCCATTGGGTAATCACACTATTAAGTTTGACTTCCACCCGGCATCGTACTACACCGGCGAGGGTATTTCAATGGCTGGCTCGATATTGCTGGTACTGGCTTTAGGCGGTGCGGCATTTATGGAAACCAAAAAGAAAAAGGTGGAGTAAGCTTTTTAAATACTTTAATATTGAATAGCGATGGGTTCATTCCATCGCTATTTTTGTATAGGGGAAGTTTTATAATCATGTCTTTGCGAGCGATAGCGCGGCAATCTTAGCCGACAAGCGGATATGCTAAGATTGCCACATCGCTGCGCTCTTCGCAATGACACCATTTTAATCATCAGCGTGTCCTTGCGAGCGATAGCGCGGCAATCTCAGCTGACACGCGGATATGCTAAGATTGCCACATCGCTGCGCTCTTCGCAATAACACCATTTTAATCACCAGCATGTCCTTGCGAGCGGTAGCGCGGCAATCTCATAGGACAAGCGGATATGCTAAGATTGCCACATCGCTGCGCTCTTCGCAATGACACGCCTTAGGAATATTGCTTATATCCAATGCACCACACTAATCATTCGTCCTTTTGTTCTTTAACCAATACCAGCCTAAATTAAAGGCGATAACAACTTGGTTAAGTACGGTAGGTACCAATCCGTAATGCCGTTTCATAATATCAAACCGCTCCAGCAGGCTTTGTTTGTGTTTAGATTTAGACATGCCGCCCACCAGGTATCTGGCTACATAACCCTCCACTTTTACAATCTTTTTTGCTTTTTTAGCTGCGCGGATGATCCAGTCGATATCGGCACTGAGCTGGTATTTTGGGTCGTATGAGTTGGCCAGTGAGCGTTTGATATAAATAGCCTGGTGGCTTATACTCATGCCATATTTAAAACTGCGCCAGGTAAAATTGTCCGGTGCCTTGTGCCGCCGCTGACCAAGGCTTTGCAGCCGATCATCGATCATTTCTGTTTCGCCGTAGTATATATCCGCATCATCTGCAGTAGCGAAAACCTTTACCACGGTATCCTCCGCATAAAACTCATCACCCGAGTTCATGAAGATCACATAATCGCCGGTAGCCAGCGCGAGGCCTTTGTTCATGGCATCGTAAATACCCTTATCTTTTTCGCTTACTAATTTGGCAATGCGGCTTTCGTAGCGTTTGATAATCTCTAATGTACCATCGGTAGATGCGCCATCTATAACGATGTACTCTATCTGCCCATAAGTTTGGTTGAATACCGAGCGCATGGTACGCTCAACATCCCGTGAATTGTTATAAACTATGGTGATTACAGATAGGGTAGGCTTCATACTCCGCCCTCCTTTAATATCGAATTGTAAAGGCTAATATATTGCCTAGCCACTTTGGTGTTATTAAACTCCCGCAAAACTTTATCGCGGCCCGCAATAGCAAACTCATCAGTTGCGAGGTTTAATAATTCGTTTAATCCGGCAGCCAGGTCAGCAGGCGATTTAAACTCTGCCAGATAACCATTTTGCTGATGGTCTATCAGATCTGGGATTCCGCCCGTATTAAACGCAACACAGGGCGTACCGCAGGCCATGGCTTCCATAATGGTGTTGGGCAGGTTGTCTTCTATTGACGGACTCACATAAACATCTGCCAGGCTATAGATCTCGGCCAGATCGGCAGGTTGGCTAATAATATTTAATTGCTGCACCGGAAAAGGCAGGGTGGTTATATCAAAGTGCTTGTTCTTCCCAAAGATCACGATCTCTACAGCTACATCCTGCGGATAATTGTTTTTCAGGTGATGTAACGCCTCTACCAAATAAGTAATGCCTTTGCGCCTATCGTTAATATTGGCCGCCCCAAACAGGATGATCTTCGCTGACGGGTTTACACCCCATTTAGTACGCGCTGCGGCCTTAACTTTAGGCGAGAATAGTTCGGTATCTATCGGGTTGGGGATAGCCCGGATGCTGGCATGTTTCAGTAAAGAACTTGTTTGGGCCACTTGGCCCAGCCAATTGCTGCAGGTTACAAAGCTGATGTTTTTAGCGGCGGTGTACATATCCATTTTGCGTAACCACCCCCTATGCGATGTATCGTCAGCATCCGGCTTGCGCAGAAAATAACAATCGCCGCACTGGTGCAAAAAATGATCACAGTCCCCTGCGTAATGGCAGCCACCGGTAAAGGCCCACATATCATGCAGCGTCCAAACAATAGGTTTGTTCAGGGCAAATAATTTCTTCAAATCTCCGATAGACAGGAAACCCGAGTTGGTCCAGTGCAGGTGTAAAATATCCGCTTCCTGTATCACCTGGTCCTGGCTGATATCTGTGCCGGCATTAGCGGTAGAGAAGGCAAACCGTACCGATTTATCCCGTTCCTGAAAGGCTATAAAAGGCAGCCGCTCATAAAAAAAGTTAAATTTTGAGCGGGCTTTGTCGAGAGCCGTTTTTTCGATTGTGTAAACAAGCCGCTCGTTGCGCTTTTTATGTTGCACTACCATGGTAACATCTACCTGCTGCAATTGTAATGCTTTTAGCAGGCGCATGCAGGCCTCGGGCGCGCCGCCGCCGGCATCAGATGTGTTTATGAGGGCAACCTTCATTCCGGATCAGATCATTTATCGTAGCAAGTATAATGATACTAAAATTAAAAATTTTACTTTTGGATACTTCATCAGCAGCAATCAGGAAGTTAAACGCTAAAGCCGTATCAATCAAATGAATTTTTTTGCCTACATCTTCCAGGATTGGAAAGCCAACAGCGGTAATGTAAAGGCGCGGCTGATACTGGTTATGTTTAGGCTGGTTAATGCCATTAACAAATACATGCTGCTCAAGGTGCTGTTTTTTTGGTACCTCATTATCTACCGGTTTTTTGTAGAATGGGTATTGGGCGTAGAATTGCCCCGTAAATTAACCGTGGGCAAAAACCTGGTATTTTACCATGGACAGGGGTTGGTAGTGAACTTTAAAACCGTTATCGGCGATAATTGCACCCTGCGAAACGGCGTAACCATTGGTCATAAAAAGTTAGCTGATGGCAGTTTGAGCGCATGCCCGGTGATTGGTAACCAGGTAGACATTGGTGCCAATGTGTGCATTATAGGCGATATAACTATTGGCGATAACGTAACCATTGGCGCGGGTGCCGTAGTCGTAAAAAGCATCCCGGCAAACAGTGTGGCCGTTGGTAACCCTGCAAGGGTTTTAGAAAATAAAGTAGAAGCGGTAACCCGTATTGAAAATATTTAATGGAGAATAATTTAACCGACCGGGCCTTTTGGAAAGCCTTTTGGGAATCGAGAAAAGGGCTGATATTTAAAATAAAACCTACTTATGTATTCGGCGATATATTGGCCGGCATTATTAAGGAAAAGGGAATAAAAACCGCTGTTGAGCTGGGAGGGTTCCCGGGATATTATGCTATTTACCTCAAGAAATATCAGCACCTGAAAACTACCCTGCTCGATTATTTTATCCACCCCGGTTTGGTGAATGAGCTGCTGGCGGCTAACGACCTGCAGCCCGGCGATATCGGTATCATCGAGGCCGATCTGTTCACTTACGTCCCCGCCGAAAAATTCGACCTGGTGCTATCGTTCGGGTTGATCGAACATTTTAACGATACCAAATTCATCATTAACGAACACCTTAAGTTTTTAAAACCCGGCGGTACGCTTTTTATTACCCTGCCTAACTTTAAAAGCGTGAACGGCTGGGTGCAAAAGAATTTTGATAAAGAGAATTACGATAAGCATAACATCGGCAGCATGGATCTTGCCCTACTCAATAACGCCTGTAACGACCTCGGGTTAAAAGATGTTGAAGCCTACTATCACTTTAAATTCTCCGTTTGGCTGGAGAATAAATCGGCACAATCCGGTTTCGCTAAAGCACTGGTAAAAGCTATTTGGGTAGCTGGTAAGGTATTTACCAAATTGGTACCTGTCGAGAGCAAGGCCTTATCGCCCTACATTGTTGTAAAGGCAACATTGTAGGGCACCTTTCCGTTTGTATTGTCATTTCGAACGAGCGACAGCGAGGAGAAATCTTCTGAAAGCTACAGGCAAACCTACATGGATGCTATGCAGATTGCAGAAGATTTCTCTCTATCGTTCGAAATATCAAATTCAAAAATTTACACCATGTAATTCCAACCGTGGGTGTCTTCGCTGCGGCCGTATTTAATATCATCTAAGGTGGTTAATACCTTTTTAGAGAACTCGCGGGTGGCAGGGTCGCTCAAAAAGTATTCTTCACTATCGTAGCTGATAGATGCTACCGAAGCGATGGTTGCTGCAGTACCGGCACCAAAGGCATCAGTTAACTTACCATTTTTAGCACCCTCTACCAGTTCGGCAACAGAAACCTTGCGCTCTTCTACCGGGATGCCCCAATCTTTCGCTAAGGCAATAACCGTATCGCGGGTTACACCGTCAAGGATGGTGTCTTTAGCTTCTGCAGTGACCAATACACCATCAAGCAGGAACATCGCATTAGCAGCGCCCATTTCTTCAATGTATTTATGTTCTTTAGCATCCGTCCATATCAGTTGGTCAAAACCTTCTTCGGCAGCTTTACGGGCAGGCAGCATAGATGCGCCGTAGTTACCGGCAGCCTTTGCATATCCCATACCGCCTTCGGCAGCGCGGGTGTAGTGGGTTTCAACTTTAACACGCAGTGGTTTTGAAAAGTACGGGCCAACGGGGCCTATCAGCACCATATATTTATAAGTAGCCGATGGCGTTACCCCCAAATATGGGTCGGTAGCGAACATGAACGGGCGGATATACAAAGCATGGTTGGCCTTGCCGGGGATCCATTCGCGGTCAATATCAACTAAAGCGGCAATAGTTTGCACAAAAAGCTCTTCGGGCAGTTGTGGCATGCACAGCCTGTCGGCCGATTTATTAAAACGGATGGCATTCTTATCCGGGCGGAAGATAGAAACCTTACCGTCGGCATGTTTGTAGGCTTTAATGCCCTCAAAAAATGATTGCCCGTAATGCAGTGCAGAAATGGCGGGGCTTAAAGAGATTGGACCATAAGGCAAGATCTCAAAATTCTTCCATTCGCCGTCGGCGTAATCCGCCATAAACATATGGTCGGCAAAAACTTTACCGAAGGGCAGGTTGCTAAAATCCGTTTCGGCCAGGCGCGAAGCAGCTATTTTGGTTATTTTAATGTCCAGTGTATCGGTCATGGCAGTGTGATTATAATTCCGAAAAAGGCAAGGTAGGAATTTTTGGATTACTTCACAATACTATGCATGCATAATGAATTGATCTGTGAAAACTACATAGCAAACTAAAGCCCGCTAACCGCCTTATCCACCCAGGCCTTACCCCAGTTTGCCAACTCATCGGCACTCCATAAAGTAGGGTAAAAAATACGGCGCTGAAAGCGCGGAGGCAGGTACTTTTGCCAGTTAGTGCCGCCGGTAGCCTTAATTTCTTCGGGCTCGCGCTGCAGGTAGCGCACGGCCGATTTATAATGCGACAGTGGCCAGTTCACGTTAACATTCACATCCAGCTGGCGCAGTTGCTCTTCCAGTTCTGGAATGCTTTCCCCATTATTTTTGAATAGCTGTAATAAACTGTTAAAGTTGGTATCGCTCACGGATCTGCCCAGTTCGATAAACGTTTTAGCATACTTTTTCTCGAACTGTTTTAGCGTCAATGTTTTTTTACCGGTTGATAATTCCGTCGCGCCAAACTTCCAGTAAATGTGCTCGAATTGTTCTTCAATAGGGGCGTTGGCCATTAGCCCGCGCTCATCTGCTGCTACCAGGTTGATAAAATCAGTAGCGTAGATCTCGATCATTCGGTACTGGCCGCTTTGGAACCCACTGGCCGGCAATAGCGACATCCTGAATTGCAGGAACTGCTCCTTTTCCATCCCATCTACCATGATCTCGAACGATTGGGTAAGGGCCTCAAAATAACGGTTGATGCGTTTTAAGCGTGCAGTAAAAAAAGTAGTAGTCAGGTTTTCGTGCCCGGCTATTTGTTTGCACTCATGTAACGATAACTTAAAATATAGCTCCGTTATCTGGTGGTACATGATAAAGATCTCCTCATCCGGGAAGGGCGTTTTGGGGCTCTGTAGACTTAGCAGCGTATCCAGGTGAATATAATCCCAGTATGTTAAAAAATCGGCATGCAGCAGGCCATCCAGGTAGGAGGTCATATCCTGGCCCATAGCATTGTATTTTTCCTGCAACAGGTTAAGCCTTTTTTCTATCTCGGGAGTGATGCTCATGGGGTAAAGATAGGTACGGATGTCGGATTTCGGACGGTCAATTTCGGATTTGGTAAGAGCACCGGTCAAATAATTCCGAAATGTCAAATCCGAAATCCGAAATAAACAATACATTTGCATATACACAAGGCAATGGTGTTCTGCCTATTTGAACCGCTGCAAAGCTGATGACGCCTACCCAAATAAGTTGTTTATTTATTTGCATGTAGGTTATGTTAAAAAAAATCCTTTCCAATCCATTCGCGCTTTTAAAATATATTATCCGCTGGGTGGTCATCATCATTCCAGTTGGGTTTGCCATTGGCAGCATGGTGGCCTTTTTTCTATGGTTGCTCAACTGGGCTATCCATTTCAGGTTTGCGCATACCTGGCTACTGTATCTATTGCCGGTTGCCGGTGTGGTTATCCACCTGCTTTATAAATGGTACGGGCAATCTGCCGAGCGGGGCAATAACCTCATTATCGACGAGATCCATCAGCCCGGGCTGGGGGTACCCAAAAGGATGGCACCGCTTATCCTCGTCACTACGGTGATTACGCATTTGTTTGGCGGCTCGGCGGGGCGAGAGGGCACGGCGGTGCAAATTGGCGGTAGTTTGGCCAACCTGTTTGGCGGCTGGTTTAAATTGAACCAGGCCGATACCAAAACTATACTTACCGCAGGTGTGGCGGCGGGCTTTGGTGCGGTGTTCGGTACGCCCTTAACAGGTGCAATTTTTGCTCTGGAGGTGATCGCTATCGGCAAATTGCAATACAATGCTATATTGCCAGCGCTACTGGCCGGTTTTGTGGGCGATGTTACGGTTTCGCTTTGGCACATTAAACATACCCCTTATCATATCGATTTGGTAGATACCACCCAGGTGATTTACGGGCACCAGTTGCCGATTAGTTTGCTATTGCTGCTTAAGATCTTGTTCGCATCAGCTTTGTTCGGGCTGGCCAGTATGGCATTTGAAAAGGCTATCCACCTGGTCAAAAGCTTTTCGTTGCGGTGGATCAAGGTTACCTGGCTCATTCCGGTTTTTGGCGGCATCGCCATCATTGGATTAACTTACCTTTTGGGTAAACCCGACTATCTGAGCCTGGGTGTAGATGCCGAATATCCCGGCGCGGTAACGATAGTCTCTTCCTTTCAACACGGCGGTGCCGATGAGCTGAGCTGGTTGTGGAAGATCATTTATACAGGCATCACCTTGGGCACCGGCTTTAAAGGCGGCGAGGTTACCCCGCTGTTTTATGTAGGTGCTACACTGGGCAATACCCTGGCCGATCTGCTGAATGCCCCCGTTAGCTTATTTGCCGCTTTAGGCTTTATTGCCGTTTTTGCAGGGGCAACCAATACGCCAATAGCCTGCACCATTATGGGGATCGAACTGTTTGGCGGCCAGTATGCTTTGTTCTTCGCGATAGCATGTTTTATAGCTTACCTGTTCAGCGGCGAGGGTGGCATTTACAGCGCGCAGCAAGCGGCGACCAAAAAAATGAATGAAAATAAACTCCATAGGCATTACCTACGCCGCATGTTTGCCAAGTATAAGCTGAAACGATAAAAACATATCCGTATAAATTTGTTATAACAGGTATAAACCAAACCGTTACAATCATGAAAATTAGCAAGATACTGATAGGGATAGACGACAGCAAGTTTGCCGAATACGCGGCATCCTATGGCTTCGATATAGCTAAAACCTTTAATGCGCACGTCGGGCTGGTGCATATTGTTGAACCAAGCGTAGCCCCGGCAACCACTACCGATACCATTATGGGCATGCCCATGCAGGATCTGGGTGTAAACCAGCTCGAAATAATGGATATACAGAACCATGCCGGTGAAAACATAATTGAGCGCACGATAAAAAACTATGCAGGCGATTTAGAAGTAACGCATTTTAACGAGTTTGGATCGACCGCGGATGGGATCTTGAGCTGTGCAAAAGAATTTAACGCCGACCTGATTGTGATAGGTACCCACAGCCGCAGCGGGATAGACCGCCTGCTAATGGGCAGTGTTGCAGAAAGCGTTATCCGTCACAGCGAAGTGCCGGTATTGGTGGTACCGATGCTGGAAAAGGAGTAGGGCAAATTGATTGTCATTGCGAACCATGGCTGGGTGGAGGCCTGCGCGGTGAAGCAATCTCTTTGAGAAGATCCCTTTTGCCGGGTGAATTATCCTAATGGTAAATACAGTTAGACAGAATGTTTATAGTTGATGGAAGCAAAATCATCCCGATATTATCCAATTAAATGGAGTTGCACCAATACTACGTTTACATCATCAGCAATAAGATAAACACTACATTGTACATTGGTGTAACGAATGATATTGTAACACGTATCTGGGAGCATAAAAATAAGATTTACAGAGGCTTTTCTTCAAAGTACGAATGTAATAAATTGGTATATTACGAGGAGTTTCAGTGGATCGAGGATGCGATTGCAGAGAAAAGCAGTTGAAAGGTGGTTCAAGGCAAAAGAAGATCAACTTGATCTTAAAGGATAATCATACATGGCAAGACCTAAGCGAAAGCTGGTACGGTTAACATAAAAGACGGTTCTGTTTTCTGTTGTCATCACGAACAGGATTGTTAGTGCACCCACGCGATGAAGAAATCCTTTAAGCTAATTTATAAACAATTATATAACTGTCCTAAAGAGATTGCTTTGCCCGCACTGTTAGCCCGCGACCCAGGCTCGCAATGACAAATTGGTTTGTTTTCGCTGTAAGATAACCTCGTAATACTGCCTAATACAACAACCTAAACTTTATCGTTTGTTCAATTGCTTTTAACTCGTTCAGTACCTCGGTATCGTAACCAGTGTTCACATCGGTGATCACGTAACCTATTTGCGGGTTGGTCACCAAAAACTCGCCCACGATGTTGATATTATGGCGGGCAAAAACCTCGTTGATCTTGGCCAGTATGCCCGGTACGTTCTTATGGATATGGATGAGCCGGTGCGCGTTATTATTGCGCGGCGGCTGCAGATCGGGGAAGTTGCAGCTCATATGGGTGCGGCCCTCGTTCATAAAGGCCATTACCCTGCGGGGAATAAAATCATTATTGCGTGGGTTTTGTTTGGGATCGTCAAATATGATAATACCCTTTTCGCAGGCGGCCTCGGCAAGTTTGCGGCCTGTTTTACCAAAGCAGCCTATCACCTTTAAACGACCGGCGTTAAGCAATTGCCCGGGCGTGGGCTGGTGCGCTTCGTCGCAAAACAATACGCCTGCCTCTTGAATGTATTTTTCTTCAATGGCATCCTGATGGCGGATGTTGTAACCCTCGCGTTTCATTTGCGCCAGAGCCTCATCGTCGATATTACCTACTGCCAAACATTTAATGCGGTTTTTTGGGTAGGAGATTGCCCGGGGCAGTTTGTTGATGTACAAAAACTCGTCGAAACTGGGGGTAATATGATCGGCACGCTCGGTGACAGATTTCCGTTCGATATTCTCCGTAAAGGCAAAAAAGCGTTTGATCATACCCGATTCCTTCAGCTGGAAATCAGAATAACCATCGCCAATGCCAAAGATCTCGCCGGGCAGGTTCAGTTCCTTTAATAATTTGACTTTGCCGCCCTCCTGCGATAGCGGGTTCTCTTTATCGTAACCGGTGATGTTGCCATCTTCGTCAAAAATGAAGGTGTTGGCGTAAATATTTTCTTTTTTGATATGGTACTCGGTTACCACTGGGGTAATAAATTCTTTGAATCCGCCCGATACGATCAGCACCTCGTCCTGGTGGTTTTTAAAGAACATGGTATTACGTGAAAATGACGTAGACACCTTTTTCTTTAAATGGGTGATGAGTTGTTTCAGATGGTCGCGGTTGGCGCACAGCAATTTTACACGTGCCTGCAGGCTTTCGGTAAAGGAGAGCCGCCCTTCCATCGAAGCGTTGGTCAAATCTTCAATCTGTTTGTAGATGGCCTCCCTGTCGGGGTGGTTCTTTAACGAGATCCGGGCCAGTTCATCTAAAGCCTCAACCTGTGTAAACGTGCTATCGAAATCTATTATAAAATACTGATCCATGTAAAGGGGCGTAACTGATGCTGTGCAAATGTGCAAAAATTGGTTGAGGTGTCAAGGTAAAGATTATTAACAAGCGGTTATGTTTATGCACAGGGGGGAGCCGGTATTAGGGATTTGCAGCGAAAGCGCCTGGTGTAGGCAATGAAATCGCTATGTGCTTATTATTGTATATAACAACTTGATTCTTCACCATTTTCTGTTGATGTTCTTAAGTACTTTTGTAATAAAGCAAGTAGAAAATAATGGTTAAGCTACCTGATGTTTATATTTCCCGTAAAGCGGAGATCGTCGCCCGTTTCAAGCAGGTTTTGGAAAGCCACATGGACGACTTCATGGCCGGGCGCATCAACAAAATGTATGAGCTAAAGGATATAGCAGATATCATTTGCCTTCATCCCGTTCATCTGAGTAAGGTGATTAAATTGGAAACAGGCTATCATGCCTGTTACTTTTATGAGCAGAGAATCTTACTGGAAGCAAAAAAATTGCTTGCCGACAGCACTTTACCCATCGGAACGATTGCCCGCATGCTGGATTATGATGTTTCAAACTTCACCAAATTCTTTAAAAGGTTCATGGGGATGACACCATCTTTATACAGGAAGGCATTAGAGATCACCACTTAATTTAAATATGAAAAATAAAGAAATCATTATCGGGGCTAATACTGCCAACCCTTTAACCGCTCGTAAACCAGGGTACGGAACAATGCGCTTGACAGGTGAGGGTTTCTTTGGAGAACCAAAGGATCGCGATGGTGCCATTGCACTTTTAAGAAAAGCAGTAGAAATGGGTGTTAACTTTTTTGACACTGCCGATTTTTATGGGCCCGGAGTAACCAATAGGTTATTAGCTGAAGCGTTATATCCTTATCCTGCCGATATTATTATTGCTACCAAGGTTGGAGCAAAACGGGGGACTGACAAAAGCTGGCTGCCCTACGGAAAACCTGATGAACTGAGATTGAGTGTAGAAAACAACCTCTTGGAACTAAAAATGGAGCAACTTGCTTTGGTGCATTATGGTAAAGCAGGCGGCAGTTTACACGAATATGAAGAAGGTTTAGAAACTTTGCTTGCACTGCAAAAAGAGGGAAAAATATTGCATATCGGGCTTAGTAACGCAACTGTTGAGCAATTTAATACCGCGATTAAAGCGGGTAAAGTTGCCAGCGTGGAGAATATGTATAGCTATACGCAGCGGATCACGGATCCGGATAGTCCTTACGGATTTCAGGGAGGTGAGTTACTGCCTTTGTGCGAGGAAAATCAGATCCCTTTTATTCCTTTCTTCTCATTACAAACATCATTACCGAATGAACAAAACAAGATGAAAGACTTAGCAGAAACCAGAGGCGTAACTATTGCACAACTCAACATTGCCTGGCTGCTTCATCGGTCTGCATGGATACTGCCAATTCCCGGCACCACATCCATGCAGCATCTGGAAGAAAATATAAATGCAGCTGACATTTCACTTTCAGAAGATGAGTTAACCTTTTTAGGTTAGTTCAGCCGCGGTGCGGTGGAAACACCGCACCGCCTCATTTTACCCCGGTAGGCAATATGCTTACAGATGTCCACCCGCCATCTACAATGATGGTTTGCCCGGTAATATGCCTTGCCTGGTCAGATACCAGGAACAGTGCCGTGTGGGCAATATCGGTTACATAGGCGGGCCGGCCCATCGGGGTAATTGCCGACCATTCTTTTTCATAATCGGCTTCTTTTGTTGTCCGTTCTGTTAAGGTTGCGCCGGGTGCTACGGTGTTCACGGTTATTTTATACGGCGATAATTCTATCACCAGGTTTTTCGCCAGCATCTCTAACGCCGCCTTAGTCATGGCATAGGCAGCTAAGTCTTTCACTGCCTGGTGCCCAACTACAGACGAGGTAAATAAAATAGCGCCGCCTTCATTTTGTTGTTTCATTTGCAGGGCAGCAGCCTGTGCCAAAAAGAAAGAACCACCCAGGTTGAGGCCCATTACCTTATCAAACGATTCTTTGGTGAATGTTAAAAAATCGCCGAAGAGCGTAATGCCCGCATTTGCGATCACAATATCTAAACTGTGGTACAGTTTCACGGTATTGGCTACCATATTGTTGATGAAATCCACATCGCTCGAATCGCCGGGCATGGACAGGCACTTGCCGTCGTATTGCTGATTAATGATTGCCGCGGCATTATCTGCCAGTTTTTGGTCAACATCGTTCAGCACTACTATTGTACCTTTTTCTGCCAGCATCCGGCAGATCTCGAACCCGATGCCTTGCCCCGCCCCGGTTACTATCGCTACTTTACCTTTAAAAATCATTTTATTATTGCTTAATGAGAATCCCTTAAAACCTGACTGCCCGAACCGCCCACCAAAAAATCCATGTCGGCACCCAGATGCGCCTGCTGTACATGGTCGGTATATAATTTTACGTAGCCACGGTCTGCAATTGCCTCCGGTGCTAAAAATTGCCGTTTTCTTTCCGCAAATTCATCTTCACTTAAATCAACATTCAAGGTACGGTTGGGCACATCCAGCGTTATCAAGTCGCCGGTTTTGATCATTGCGAAGTTACCGCCCATTGCCGCCTCGGGCGATACATGCAGCACCACCGTGCCGAACCCCGTACCGCTCATGCGCCCATCGGATATGCGCACCATATCTGTTACGCCCTTGGCTAAAAGCTTTTTGGGTATACCCATGTTGCCAACCTCGGGCATGCCGGGGTAGCCTTTGGGGCCTACATTCTTTAATACCAATATACTCTGCTCGTCTACTTCTAATTCGTCGGTATCAATGCGGGACTTAAAATCTTCAATGTTTTCAAAAACCACGGCTTTGCCGGTATGCTGCATTAGGTGCGCACTGGCGGCCGACGGTTTGATCACCGCACCGTTTTCGCACAAATTACCCGATAGGATGGCCAGCCCTGTCGCGGTGTTGAAAGGCGTATCTATCGTACCAATCACGTTGCTATTACAGCAAACGGCATTATCATAATTAGCGGCTATGGTTTTACCGTTGGCTGTTATACAATCGCGGTGGAGGATGCTATCCAAAGCCTTCAATACTACGGGCAGCCCGCCTGCATAGAAAAGATCTTCCATAAAATATTTACCCGACGGCTGCAAATTGGCAATCAGCGGGATATTTTTAGAAATAGGATCGAAATCTTTTAAAGCCAGTGGGACACCGATGCGGCCCGCAATGGCCAGTAAATGGATCACAAAATTGGTTGAACCGCCAATGGCAGCGTTTACTTTGATGGCATTTTCAAAAGACTGCCGGGTTAATAAATCTGATAGTTTCAAATCTTCTTTCACCATCTCTACAATGCGCAAGCCGGAGAGTTGCGCCAATACCTTGCGCCTGGAATCGGCAGCCGGGATGGCCGCATTACCAGGCAACGAAAGCCCTAACGACTCCACCATACAAGCCATAGAAGATGCCGTGCCCATTACGGCGCAATGCCCCTGGCTGCGGCACATGGCACTTTCTATCGTCATCAATTCATCCTCGGGCAGGATACCTGCCCGCACATCGTCATGGTAACGCCAAACATCGCTGGTACCTATCTGTGCGCCGCGATGGTTGCCGGTAAGCATGGGTCCGCCCGATACCACAATAGTGGGGATATTTACACTGCAGGCCCCCATCACCAGGGCGGGGGTGGTTTTATCGCAGCCGCAAAGCAATACCACACCATCCAGCGGGTTGGCGCGGATCGACTCCTCCACATCCATACTGGCCAGGTTGCGATATAGCATGGCAGTAGGTTTCATGAGTGTTTCGCCTAACGACATCACCGGGAACTCGACCGGGAAACCCCCGGCCTCCAGTATGCCGCGCTTCACCGACTCGGCCAGATCACGGAAATGGGCGTTGCAGGGTGTTAATTCGCTCCAGGTGTTGCAGATGCCGATGATGGGCTTTCCCTGAAATTCATAATCGGGGATGCCCTGGTTCTTCATCCAGGCGCGGTAAATAAACCCATCCTTACCCTTGCGCCCAAACCACTGCTGGCTCCGTAACTCCTGTGCTGCCATTTTTTGTTGATTATATTCAGTAACGCTGCAACCTGTTATTTGCTACGGCAATATCATGAAAATTTTGATAGGGTGGGTGGTATTAGGCTGACTATGGTTTGATGGTGCGGTGAAAACACCGACCACAGGCTGAAGAAATTTTCAATAAGGTGGGTGGTAGGCTGACCATGGTTTGATGGTGCGGTGATAACACCGACCATAGGCTGAATCTTCTGTAACCAACATAAAAGGCCGTAGATGATTTCTCCTCGCACCACGCACATCCCTTACCTGCTCGTTCGAAATGACAAGGTTGGGTAAGCATACGTAGCATCATTTTATTAGTTGAAAGATTGCCTGAATTCAAGTGGAGAAAGGTTGGTTTTTGTTTTAAACAGTTTGCTGAAAGATTGCAGGTGCTCAAATCCCAGTTGATAAGCAATTTCACTGATGGACAAAGTGGTTGTCGTCAACCTTTCTTTAGCTTTTTCGACTAACTTTTCGTGAATGTGCTGCTGCGTATTTTGCCCGGTAAGCACTTTAAGCAGGCTGCTTAAATATTTAGGAGATATATTTAGTTCCCCTGCAAGATTAGCGACTGTAGGCAACCCTTTTGAGGCCAGGTCGTCATTATTAAAATAAGCTGTTAATAAAATTTCCAGACGTTCTAATAACTGATGATTAACTTTTTGCCGGGTAATAAACTGGCGATGATAAAAGCGATCTGCATAGTTGAGCATCGCTTCGATATGTGAAATAATAATGCTTTTGCTAAACTGATCGATGTTGGATTGGTATTCAAGATCAATAGTTTTAATAATTGTTAAGATGATCGCTTCTTCTTTTTCAGACAGAAATAAACCCTCGTATAAAGAATAGTCCCAAAAATCGTATTGATTTATCGTTTTTGCTAAAGCTGTGTTCCAGATAAAGTCAGGATGAATGTACATCACCCATCCTGATTTTTCTATTTTCTCATCTTTGTTGTCAACAACCATGCTAAATACCTGCCCGGGCGACATAAAAGACATAACACCTCCATTAAAGTCAAACGGGTGCTGGCCATATTTTACTTTAACGTTATGCATCCTCTTTACTGAAATGGAATAAAAGTCAAAAACCATATTTACAGGCTCTTCTCCATAAGAATGCGTAACCGTTGCTACGTCCACAACACTGATCAGTGGATGCAGCGGCGCGGGTAAACCTATGTACCTGTGAAATTCGCTTATGGTTTTAAAATGCTCCATATCGGTTTAAATTTCTTTTTTTATTTCTAATACCAGCCGGCCCCTTACATGCCAGGTTTCACTTTCCAGGTGTGCTTCGGCTACATGTTCCAACGGGAATACTTTGCCAATCAAAACCTGGACTTTGTTTTCATCTATCAACTTTGCAATCTGTGCCAACCAATCCTGACGGGGTTGGTTAGGTGCAAGTTCTGCTTTTATATTTTTAGTAGCGGCTAATTCGGTAATACGATCATCGAAGGGGAAATCGGTATTTACACTTACGAATATACCACCTTCCTTCAACACACTTATAGCTTTTATCCGCTCATTGTTGTTACGTGTTGGCGAAGCCTCCAGAACAACATCTATATCGTTTAGCAAGTCTTCAAACTTTTGTGTTTTATAATCTATTACCTCATCGGCACCGAGTTGTTTTAGATAGTCCAGATTACTTGCAGAAGCCACGCCAATTACATACGCCCCCTTAGCTTTTGCAAATTGGACCGCAAAACTACCAACACCTCCGGATGCCCCAAGTACAACTATACGTTGACCCGGAAGTAACTTTCCATGTCCAAAAATACCTGTCCATGCTGTTAGGGCAGCCAATGGCACGCCAGCAGCTTCATTAAAGTTAAGGCTCCTGGGTTTAGGTGCAAACTGACTTGCTTTGGCAACGCAATATTCTGCATAGCTTCCATCGCCGGGGAAATTAGGAACACCGTAAACGGCATCTCCTTTCTTTAGCGAGCTTACTTCCCTGCCTGTTTCTTCAACTATACCCGCCGCATCCCATCCAAGCGTCATCGGCAGTGTCAAAAATGATCTTAATGATTCGTTGGTGCCGCTGCGAATAACCCAGTCGACAGGATTAACGCCGCTTGCGTATATTTTTACTAAAATTTCATCAACTGCCGGAACGGGGCGCTCTACGTCTTGCAGTTTCATGACCTCCGGTCCGCCAAATTCGTTTATTCTTATTGCTTTCATAATGTTGTTTTTACAGCAACAAAAATGCGGACGAATATTGGAGCTGATTTAGCCAAACTTCGCTTAGTTTAAGCCTAAATGCTGATTTTGAAAATAAATGTGCCCGGGATTAGCAAGTTTGAAAAGATCCATATCTGGCCTGAATATAAACCGATAGGAAAGGCTTTTTGTACTTGTTACCGTTTGATTCCCCCGCTACCGCAAGCGTCCTCGCTTGTGGCGAATATGCATATCCTTTAATCGATTATAATTTTAACCAATCCTTTGATATTGCAATAATCCCCCGCTACCGCAAGCGTCCTCCCCCGCTACCGCAAGCGTCCTCGCTTGTGGCTAATATGCATTTCCTCTTAATCAATTATAACTTTAACCAATCCTTTGATATTGAAATAATCTTTTGCGCTACTATGTAGATATTCATAATCATTTTCTACGAAGCCCGCCTCAACCGGGTTATGATGGATATAATCTATTTTTTGCTGGATCACTTGCGGACTCCACAACTCAATTTGCTGGTTATGTTGTTGCCAAAATTGATTTGTTGTGTTGTTTGAATTAGCAGCCCCTGCCTTTTTAGAAGAATTGAGCAGCCACTCCCGTCGGCTTTCCTGTTTATTACCCGCGATTAAAGCGATTAGTTTTCTCGAGATTACCGACTTAAACCCTCCGATCATTTCTTCCGGTTTTGTATCGGATGTCCTAAAGATCAGGTGTACATGACAAGGCTTCAACGACTTTACACCGGTTCAACTCGACCATGAAAACGGCACAACAATTTTAACTCAATGTCCGTAACACTAAATTTAACATTATGAATAAGATATTAATAGTTTTCATTACAACGCTCATCAGTTGTTCGGCAACTGCGCAAAACTTATCAACAATTAAAAGAGTAGACGCAGTTGTGCCATACGGCTCAAAAAAAATGTCAAAAACTGATGTAAGTTCTTTTGTAAAAGCAAACTTCAAGTATTCAGAAATTGATATTGATAAAGCTGTGGTATATCAAAACAATCATCTGCTCATCTCTTATTGGGATATTTTTGCAAATCCGGATTTTAGACAAAAACTTGAAAAAGTGCAAAAAGGTATTGTTTATTCGATTAAAGAAGATGGTCATACTTTGGACTATTCTAAGATTATAACTGTTAATGGTATAAGGTACTTTGTAATCCAGTACGAAAAAAATAATGAATCGGTTATCAGATTTTACTCTGAAATCCAGCCAGACGGTGTTAACGCCAACGGAATTATCCAGTTTAAAAAACCATATGAAGAAGAAGCTCAAAAGGCACTACAGGAGTTATTGCCTACAATTAAATTTAAAATCAATTAGAAGCCGAGTCACAAGTAAAATCCACATAGTTTAATTGATAAAAAAGGTATCTATATTAATGAAAATAAAATGTGCGTAGAGTATTATGCAGCATTAATCTTATATACTAAAAGGTACTATTCGCAATCAGTTTGAAAGATTACGCACCTTTTAAAAAATAAAACAACTCTGATTATAAACTTCTGTTAATCTATTCTCCTTAACCGGGATGTAATTAACGCAAGTTGCTTGGAATAGTCTTTATCATTTGCCTGTAGAATCCAAACGTCATATTGTTTTGCTTTAGCCAGTTTCCTGTACTCTGGAGCGTTCTTAGCTATGTAATATGATTTTAAATACTTCACCCCCGCTACCACAAACGAGGACACTTGCGGTAACGGGGGATATTCAAAAGATCTATGAAATTTTCAACACAGGGAAAATGAATGATGTCAAAACTTTTACTGGGAATGTAGTCACTGCATATGGAACGCAATATATTTTAAAGGGTACTAATCCAACCCAATTTTCCACTTTTGGAAATCAAAATTTATCTGATGCTACAAAATTTAGTGGCTTTTTAGATCGTTATGATACTAACAGAATCGATTTTTCGACAACAAATATTATACAACTTCTTTTGAATTAGCATTGTTAACGATATTAAAGAACTCAGGCTTAACAATTCTTAAAGGGAATGCGGATTACAGCAATTGGCAACCCTTAAAATTACAGAACAATCAAGTTTTAATATCAAACTGTAAATAACTAAACGATGAAAAACATACTATTAATATTATTATTCGGTTTTATATGCAATACGTTAAAGGCTAATAATTTAATTACAGATACAATATATTACCATGACGAAAATTTACGAAAGTTTGAAGGAACCTGGCAATATTCAGATAACAATGTAACTTTTAAGGTAACCCTTAAAGTCAGAAAGGTTTATTCAGAATTGATAAATGCTCAAAGAGATGATATTTCCGGGTATCATCTCTATATTAAGAATAACCATTCTATTCAGGATGCATTTGATAAACAGAAAACCTTAACAAATGGCTCTTACACCAACGACATAAATAAAAACATTTTACAATTTACCTTTAAAGATTTAGGAAGGCAAAGAGGTTCATACGCGGTGGTAGAGTTGTTACCAGATGGCACATTAAAATGGCATTTGAAAAACAGAGGAGGTTTGGGGCTTATTATTGATGGTAAAGAACGCTCTCCCTATGATCGTAAATTTTATGTTCCAACTGATTTAATATTGTCTAAAGTGCATTAGATGATTAAAACAATGAATTCATTGTTTTTTGTTACGTATCAATCAGTTATTCGGCAACTGCGCAAAACTTATCACCAATTAAAAGAGTAGACGCAGTTGTGCCGTACAGCTCAAAAAAACTGTCAAAAACGGAAGTCCACACTCTGGCGCGAGTATGCAGCTATGGGAAAAGCATTGGCGTACTCGTGACCCACTTGGTTGGTCACGAGTAAAGCGTCCCACCAGCTTGCGCTCCATACTCGCGCCAAAACTTGAAAAAACCGGACACAGCCTCAACATCCCCTTATTTCTTTTTTACTAAAAGCTGTGCCCGATCAGTAATCACATCCCCAAACCTATCAAGCAATAAGCGGAGCTTGGGTTTCACCACGTTTTGGCAAAACAATTTTTCGGGTTCGTTATAAAAGTAATTCTGATACTGCTCCCGGTTTAATTTAAAAGTCCTGAACGGAACGATCCGGGTGATGATCGGCGCTTCAAAGTCGGCCTGTAATTGGTGGATGGCCTGCCTCACTACCGGGATTTGGTCGTCATTAAAAGTATATATCGCCGAGCGGTATTTAGACCGCATACTGTGCCCGGCTGTGCAGCTATGTGAATGCAGGTGAACGGCTGTTAATACTGCTAACGGAATCTGCGCAGCATCAAAGCTAACGATGACCGCTTCAAAGAACGCTTCGGCAGCACCTTCAGAGGCTATCCAGCCCTGCTGCACCCCGGTAACGCCCATTAACGATTGGAAAATGGCTTCTGTACACCAATGGCAACTGCCCCCGAAACCAATTTTTTCCATATCTGTACAACAAGTGTTTGCCTGAAGTGTTTAATCCGCATGAGTGCCATTACCGGTGCGCGATCGCAAACCGGCCACCCGCTAAACCGCTCAGAAAATCTGTAATTCGTTTTAATAATCCGATATAGCCGGTAACGTATAGTTTAATCGTTTGCATATATGGTGGCACGAGCGTGTCAGTAAAGGCGTATTGTGATTTTGATAAGTAACTGATTAGTAAGTGTTCATAAATGTTCACGATGTTCATGTGCAGAACGTGAACAGATATTCGCGCTAAAAAAGGATTGAACCCTTCCGGTGGTGAATTTCTCTGCGCCGGGGCCGGAAAAGAGTGGAGATAATTAGAGATTTTTAGAGGTTTTTCAAAGTTTTCTGCATTTATTGAGATTAAATTGGCAGTATAAACTATGCATGCATAGTTTAATACTTTTATTAATTTTGCCATACACCAATTACCGCCGATGGAAAGTATCGCACCGTATCAGTCTGCCCATAAGATCCGTTTTGTAACTGCCGCTTCGTTATTTGACGGGCACGATGCGACCATCAACATCATGCGACGCATCCTGCAAAGTACCGGTGCCGAGGTGATCCATTTGGGGCATAACCGGTCTGTAGATGAAGTGGTTAACTGCGCCATACAAGAGGATGTGCAGGGTATTGCCCTCACCAGTTACCAGGGCGGCCACGTAGAATACTTTAAATACATGCGCGATCTGCTGAACGAGCGGGGTGCCGCGCATATCAAGATCTTTGGCGGTGGTGGCGGGGTGTTCCTGCCGCAGGAAATAGCTGAATTACAGGCGTATGGCATCAGTAAGATCTACTCGCCCGATGATGGCCGAACCATGGGCCTGCAAGGGATGATCAACGATATGATGCAGCAATGCGACCACTTTACGCCGGCGAGCCTCTCCCCAACCCTTTCCGTAGGAGAGGGGGTAAAAAGCATGATGGATAAGGGAGATATTGCAAGACTTATAACTGCTGCCGAATTGGGTAATCCGTTACCAATCCCTACTCAACACCCACAACTAATTGCTCCCGTATTAGGCATCACCGGTACGGGCGGTTCGGGCAAGTCGAGTTTGGTAGATGAGATCGTTCGCCGTTTCTTGATGGAAACTAATAAAACGCTGGCGATCATATCGGTAGATCCATCCAAACGTAAAACAGGTGGCGCTCTTTTAGGCGACCGGATCCGGATGAATGCCATTAATAACCCGCGGATCTATATGCGTTCGCTGGCAACCAGGCAGGCTAACCTGGCGCTGAGTAAGCATGTGCAGGAGAGTATCGATATTTGCAAATTGGCAGGTTACGATTTTATTATTGTGGAAACCAGCGGCATAGGGCAATCGGATACGATGATAACCGACTACTGCGACCTGTCGTTGTATGTAATGACACCCGAGTTTGGCGCCGCCACGCAGCTGGAAAAGATTGATATGCTCGATTTTGCCGACCTGGTGGCCCTGAATAAGTTCGATAAGCGCGGCGCACTGGACGCCATCCGCGATGTGCGTAAGCAATATAAGCGTAACCACCAATTATTTAGTGCTTTAGATGACGACCTGCCCGTTTACGGCACCATGGCATCTCAGTTTAATGATCCGGGCATGAATACCCTGTTCACAGCGTTAATAAAAACCGTAAAGGCAAAAACAGGGGTGGATCTGTTTGATAATCAAGGAGAAAAAGTAACGGCAAAAGAGGGTGAATCTGAAAAGATCTATATCATCCCGCCAGACAGGATCCGCTACCTGGCAGAAATTGCCGAAAGCAGCACTGCCTACAACGATTGGGTGGACCAGCAATGTAAAATAGCGCAGCAACTATTCAACATAAAGGGGACGATTGAAGTATTGAACAGCCTTCCGGAGGCAGAAAATAAGGTAACCGGGTTAGAAGAGATTTACCAACACCTGGAAGATCATTTACATGCCGATTGTAAACGCCTTTTAAAAGAGTGGCCCGAAACGGTTGCCAAATACAAAGCCGAGAACTTTATTTATAAGGTGCGGGATAAAGAGATCAGGCAGCCCCTTTACTATACCTCTTTATCTCAGTTAAAAGTACCTAAGATCTCGTTGCCAAAATATGAGGCCTGGGGCGATGTACTGCGCTGGTTGTTAACCGAGAACGTACCGGGCGAGTTCCCGTATGCGGCAGGGGTATTCCCGTTGAAACGCGAGGGGGAAGACCCTACCCGTATGTTTGCCGGCGAGGGCGGGCCCGAGCGCACTAATAAGCGTTTCCACTATGTATCGTTAGGCCAGCCGGCGCACCGGCTATCTACCGCCTTTGATTCGGTTACCCTGTATGGCGAAGACCCGCACGAGCGGCCGGATATTTATGGCAAAATAGGCAACTCGGGTGTAAGCATTGCCACGCTTGACGATGCCAAAAAGCTATACTCCGGGTTTGACCTTTGCCACGCCAGCACATCCGTATCTATGACAATAAACGGCCCTGCTCCCATGCTTTTGGGCTTTTTTATGAATGCAGCCATAGATCAGCAATGCGAAAAATACATCACCGAACATCAACTGGAGCATTTGGTAGAGGCAGCTTATAAAAAAGGGTATGATGATAAAAACCTGATGCGGCCGCAATACCAAGGCGGCAGTTTGCCGAATGGGAATAGTGGGTTGGGGCTTATGCTTCTGGGCCTCACCGGCGACCAGGTGTTGCCCGCAGATGTTTATGAAAAGATCCGCGCGTATGCCATTGCAACCGTTCGGGGTACCGTTCAGGCAGATATTTTAAAGGAAGACCAGGCGCAAAACACCTGTATCTTCAGTACAGAATTCGCCCTGCGGATGATGGGCGATATCCAGCAATATTTTATAAACCAAAAGGTTAGGAATTTTTATTCGGTATCGATATCGGGCTACCATATTGCCGAGGCAGGTGCCAACCCTATTACCCAGTTGGCCTTTACTCTAAGTAATGGCTTTACCTATGTAGAATATTATCTGAGCAGGGGAATGCATATCGATGATTTCGCGCCTAACTTGTCGTTCTTCTTCAGCAACGGTATCGACCCGGAATACGCCGTTATAGGGCGCGTAGCGCGGCGCATTTGGGCAAAGGCTATTAAGAACAAGTATAAAGGAAACGATCGCTCACAGAAGCTTAAATACCATATCCAGACAAGCGGGCGCTCGCTTCACGCGCAGGAGATTGATTTTAACGATATCCGCACCACCTTACAAGCGCTTTATGCTATTTACGATAATTGCAATTCGCTGCACACCAATGCTTACGATGAAGCCATAACCACCCCGACCGAAGAATCAGTACGCAGGGCGATGGCTATCCAACTGATCATTAACAGGGAGTTAGGTTTAGCCAAGAACGAAAATCCTATCCAGGGGGCTTTCATCATTGAAGAATTGACAGACCTGGTAGAGCAAGCAGTACTTGCCGAATTCAAAGCGATTAATGACAGGGGCGGGGTATTGGGTGCTATGGAAACTATGTACCAGCGCAGCAAGATCCAGGAGGAATCGCTTTACTACGAAACCCTTAAGCATACCGGCGAGTACCCCATTATAGGTGTAAATACTTTCCTGAATAAAAATGGTTCGCCAACCATCGTACCGTCTGAAGTGATCCGCGCGACAGAAGAGGAGAAGCAGTTCCAGATCGCTGCATTACACTTATTTCAGCAACGTAATGCCGATAAGGCACCCGGTTTGTTAAAAGAGTTGCAGCAACGTGCCATAGCGGGCGACAATATCTTCGAGAGCCTGATGGAGGCCTGTAAGTATTGCAGCTTGGGGCAGATAAGCAACGCACTTTATGCCGTAGGCGGGCAGTACAGAAGGAATATGTAAAAGGGGGCGAAGGCTTTTGATTTTTATTAAATTTAGCGGTATCTATGAAAACGTTATTGCTATTAGTTTCGGTGGCATTTATAGCAGTTACTGCCCGGGCGCAGGATGCCAGATTGGTATGCCTGAAAATAAACGACCTTAATACAAAAATCTTAAATAGCATCATAAGCCGCCCCGAAGCGGCAAGGCAATTTAAAGCGCTGATAATTCAATTAAGTGAATATTTGCCGATAAACGATGATATAATCTGGACGTTCCCTTTACAGGGATATACAGCCAGTGCAATTGGCGGCACAAACGGTAACGGCTACTCTGATAAGGGCTACAACTTTCTTGATGGTAATAAACATGCTGCACACCCGGCTCATGATATTTTTATAAAAGATAAAAACCAGGACGGGTTAGACGACCGGACTATGAAGGCAGTAAACGTATTGGCCGTTGCCGATGGGATAGTGATTGCCTGCAATGATAAATGGCTACCGGAAAGCAGCTTGCGCGGGGGCAAATTTATCTGGATCTATCATCGGTCGCAACACAGCATTAGTTACTATGCGCATAATAGTTCCATATTGGTCACGCCCGGCGATATTGTTAAGGCAGGCCAAAAAATTGCCGAAGTGGGCCGTACCGGTTTAAATGCCTATAAAAAACGTTCGCCTACACATTTACATTTTTCGGCCTTTGCGTTGGCAGGGGGGCTGCCTGTTCCGTATAACCCGTATCAGCAATTACTTAAATCGGTAAAGAAATGAAAAGTATCATCATTGGGGTAATGTTGTTATTCACTGCCTTGGCACCTCCGGTTGCCGACCTTACAACTCGTTTTAAGGCCCCTGCTGGTTTTACACGTGTAATTTCGCCAGCCGGTAGTTTCGCCGCCTATTTACAGGCCTTGCCGCTTAAACCGGCGGGTACACCAACAAAAACGTACCTGGGCAACATAGCCCGTACTAACCCATATACAGCGGCGGTGGTTGATATGAGCATAGGTACGCGTGACCTGCAGCAATGTGCCGATGCATTAATGCGCCTGCGGGCCGAATACTTTTATCAGCAGAAGAATTACCAGGCTATCTCCTTTAATTTTACCAGTGGTTTCCGGTGCGATTATGAGCATTACGCCAAAGGTTACCGCTACAGTAACAATAAGTGGGTAAAAAAAGCCCCGGCAGATTACAGCTACCCAAACTTTATGCGCTACCTGATATTGGTTTTCAGCTACGCCGGTACGCTGTCTTTGCAAAAAGAACTCAAACCTGTGGCAAATGCTAACGATATTAAAATTGGTGATGTGTTTATCAGGGGCGGTTCGCCGGGGCATTGTTTTATTGTGATAGATATGGTTGAAAACAATTCACACAAAAAGCAATTTTTACTGGCTCAAAGTTTTATCCCCGCGCAAAATATCCAGGTTTTAAAAGGCGACGGCCCCTGGATGACTTTAGGTGAAACGCCTTATATACCCTACGGCGATATAGTGGCTGCCCGCTACCTCATGCGGTTTTAATAATAGAGCATACTTATTTCAAAAATGGTTATATCGCGATAATTGCTATTTTATAATTGAAATTTTTTAAATTATAATAAAATAATTCTCAGTAGGTCTCATATGTTTAAGCAATTTTGTACAATAATCTATACATATCAATAGTTCATTCCGAACAATAAAACCACCTTTGAAAAGTTATAAATAACTACCGTTATTACCTGTAAAAGTGGAATGATTTTCTTTTTTTATGACCAAATCAGCCAAAAAGGCACAGCTATTGTTTTAACTAATCGTACTATTAATTTTAACTATGAGAGAAATATTAGCAACCGCGCTTCACATATTCGTCATCCTGATGATGGTCATTTTTATTGTAGGTATCATATTGGCAGCTACAGGTTCTTTTGACCATTGGACAGAACGCTACAGATTGAAACGCCGCCGCCGCCGGTTACTTAGAGGCCGGTTAAAGGAAAATAAACAAGGTGAGATAAAACGCTACGATGATACTCCTTATGCGTCTTCAAACCCCGATAAGGAAACGATAACATACAAAAGTAGCTACGGATACAGGCGCAACAATGCCGCTTAATTAACAACGTTTTAAC
This sequence comes from Mucilaginibacter glaciei, assembly GCF_014773245.1. GTDB lineage: Bacteria > Bacteroidota > Bacteroidia > Sphingobacteriales > Sphingobacteriaceae > Mucilaginibacter > Mucilaginibacter glaciei. The sequence goes on from NZ_JACWMX010000005.1 coordinate 217,271, forward strand.
CAGCCCCGCACAAGCGGGGCTTTTTTGTTGCCAAATATTCTATATTTATAAATAAAACTACCCATGAAAAAAATACTCCTTATAGCTGGCATAGCCGCACTTTCATTTAGTGCCAAAGCGCAGGAAGCTATCAAACCCGAAGTACCACATTTGTATAACCCGGCGGCCGACGCTAAAGCAGATATTGCCGCTGCTGTGAAAACGGCAGCCACGCAGCATAAAAATGTATTGTTGCAAATTGGGGGTAACTGGTGTATCTGGTGCCTTCGCTTTAATGATCTGGTTATTAAAGACGCCGAGCTTGATAAGTATATGAACGATAATTTTGTGGTATTGCATGTGAACTGGAGCCCCGAAAATAAGAATGAAAAGGTATTAGCCGACTTGGGTTATCCGCAACGTTTCGGGTTCCCAGTATTTGTGGTGTTAGATGATAAGGGCAAACGCCTGCACACTCAAAATTCCGGTTACCTGGAAGAGGGTAAGGGTCACAGCAAGGCAAAGGTAATGGAGTTTTTCCAGGGATGGGCACCTTCGGCTCTTGATCCTAAAAGTTATGCAGAAAAAGCTAAATAATTTACAGCAGGAAATTTTGCTTTTAGCAGAGGGTAATCTGTTATTTATTTCCTGATATTAAAAAAGGGTTATTGCCATTGGCAATAACCCTTTTTTGTAGAGTATGGAGTTACCTCAAATATATTAGTCGATAGTGCTCACCTTTATCATATTGGTTTTGCCTTTCTTAACAATAGGTACGGCGGCAGTATTGATCACCACATCGCCGGCTAAAAGTAAACCTTCGGCTTTCAGGATGTTATTTACATCCTCGATAGTTTGGTCGGTACTTTCGGTTTTGTCATAATAAAATGCTCGCACACCCCAAACTAAACTAAGTGCGTTTAACAAGTGCCTGTTAGATGTAAAGATATAAGTACCAGCTTTAGGGCGGTAACTCGATATTTCAAAAGCGGTATAACCACTAACAGTCATACTAACAATACCTTTCGCGTTGGTATGCTCGGCCAGGTAAACTGCCGAACCACAAAGCGCATCGCTCAGGTAGCCTGCCGATGTGGTATCGCTGTTTTCGGCCTTAGAAGCGTTAAACGGATAACCCAGATCTTCTACATTACGAACAATCTTAGCCATTGTTTCAATAACAATTACCGGGAACTCACCAACAGAAGTTTCGCCGCTCAGCATCACTGCATCGGCACCATCTAATACCGAGTTGGCAACGTCATTCACCTCGGCACGTGTTGGGCGCGGCGTAGTGATCATTGATTCCAGCATTTGGGTAGCAACGATAACCGGTTTTGATGCATCTCGGCATTTACGGGCTATCATTTTTTGTAGCAAAGGAACTTCTTCTAACGGGCACTCAACACCCAAGTCGCCACGTGCAATCATCACGCCATCGGTAGCGGCAATAATATCGTCAATGTTATCGATCGCTTCAGGTTTTTCAACCTTAGCAATAACTCGTGCAGATTTACCACTTTCGCGGATGATGCGTTTAAGGTCGATAATATCGGCACCGGTACGTACAAATGAAAGACCTATCCAATCAACATCCCACTCCAGCGCATATTGCAAGTTCTCCAGATCGTCTGGTGTTAAACTTGGGATAGATACTTTAGTATTGGGCAGGTTAACACCTTTACGTGACGTTAAAATACCACCGTGTACCACTTCGCAAATAACAGTATCCTTACGGTTGGTTTCAATTACCTTTAATTGCAGTTTACCATCATCAAGCAAGATAATTTCATTTGCCTGTACATCCTGCGGGAAGGTTTCGTAAGTGATATAGATCTGGTTATCATCACCAATACATTCTTGCGTGGTGATGTTAATGCGGGTACCGTTAATTAAGTGGATACCACCATCTTTTACCAAACCGATACGGATTTTAGGCCCCTGCAAATCGGCAAGGATCCCTACATTGGTTTTATATTCTTCGTTGATCTCGCGGATCAGGTCGATAAATTTCTTGTGATCGGCAGGTTTTCCGTGCGAAAAGTTCAATCGGCACACGTTTAAACCGGCTCTGATCATGGCTAATAAGGTTTCTTTTTTAGCACAGGCCGGGCCCATTGTAGCAACAATCTTGGTACGATTATAATAAAAATTCATATTTTCAGGTTAAATCTGGCTGTATTCAGTATAATATAATGTGTATTAATTACACATCTAAATTTCCGCTAAAATAATAGATTTTCGCGTGATTTTATTTTTTTTGGATCAATCTTTACGGCGGCAACAATTTCCGTGATCTTATTTAGATTATAAATCATGGCTTCCAGGTCGTCGTCGTCTATATAATTCTTAATTAAAATAAAATAATCGGCCTCGCGCATTTCGGGTACAAGATACCCCTCTGATCCCTTATTCCCAATAAAATAAAAATCTGTTTCGGTACTTTCCCAATTATGGTGATATAACGAAAATAGTATGGAGCCATTTAGCGGCCCGATATCCAGTTTCAGATCATCAATTTTAGTGAAATTAAAGTTTAAATATTTGTTAATGAGGTAACAAATACGGTAATCTTTTAACGAAGAAGTGACGGCAATAAGTATAAAATCAAAATCGATCTCAAACTTTAAATTTTTCCTGTTCAAAATCATTACTTTTACAGCGTCAAAATTACAAATCGAAACCTTTGCAATTAAATATTGTTGACAGAAATAATGCAATTGTTTTTAGATTTGATATTTAACAGAATTTATTTTTCTTTGCACTGAAATTTTATTAATCATTAAACTATAAAGACTATGTCTGATATCGCTTCAAGAGTAAAAGCTATTATCGTGGAAAAACTGGGTGTTGACGAAAGTGAAGTTACACCAGAAGCAAGCTTCACCAACGATCTTGGTGCTGACTCGTTAGACACCGTGGAATTGATCATGGAGTTTGAAAAAGAATTTAACGTTGCAATCCCTGATGACCAAGCTGAAACTATCGGCACTGTAGGTCAGGCTGTTGCTTACCTTGAGAAAAACGTTAAATAAACTCCTTACGTCTTTTAAATGGAGTTCAAAAGAGTTGTAGTGACCGGGCTTGGAGCGCTTACTCCAATTGGTAATACCGTTTCTGATTATTGGAACAGTTTGATCAATGGGGTAAGCGGCGCTGCCTTTATCAAAAGTTTTGATGTAACACACTTCAAAACCAAATTTGCCTGCGAAGTAAAGGGGTTTGACGCGGAAGGTTTTTTGGGCCGTAAGGAAGCCAGAAAGCTTGATCCGTTTGTTCAATACGCTTTATTTTCGACAGAGGAAGCTGTTAAAGATGCCGGGTTAGACTTCGATAAGCTGGATACTAACCGTATCGGCGTTATCTGGGGATCAGGCATCGGGGGGTTAAAAACGTTTTTGGATGAGGTAGTCAATTTTGCAAAAGGCGATGGCGTGCCAAAGTTCAATCCTTTTTTTATCCCTAAAATGATAGCTGATATTGCACCGGGCCATATCTCTATTAAATATGGTTTGCGCGGGCCAAACTTTACCACGGTTTCCGCATGTGCATCTTCAAACAACTCTCTTATCGATGCATTTAATTACCTGCGTTTAGGCAAGGCCAACATGTTTATCACAGGTGGTTCTGAAGCTATTATTAACGAAGCAGGTATTGGTGGTTTCAATGCAATGCACGCACTCTCTACCCGTAATGATGACCCTGCAACGGCATCGCGTCCGTTTGATCTGGACCGTGATGGTTTTGTAGCAGGCGAAGGTGCAGGGACAATTATTTTAGAAGAGTTAGAGCACGCCCTAAAACGCGGAGCGAAGATTTATGCTGAAATGGTTGGCGGCGGCATGAGTGCTGATGCGTATCACATGACAGCCCCACATCCGGATGGGTTAGGTGCATCATTGGTAATGAAGGCGGCATTAGAAGATGCTAACTTAACCCCGGCCGATATCGATTACGTGAACGTACACGGTACATCAACCCCAATTGGTGACCCGCAAGAAGTGAAGGCGATACAAAATGCTTTCGGCGACAGGATCTATGACATTAACATCAGCTCGACAAAATCGATGACAGGCCACTTATTGGGTGCTGCCGGTGCTGTTGAGGCTATCGCGTCTATCCTGGCTATAAAGAATGATCTTATCCCGCCCACTATTAACCATTTTACAGACGACCCTGCCTTTGACCCTAAAATAAACTTTACGTTTAATAAGGCGCAGCACCGTGTTGTAAATATAGCCCAGAGCAATGGGTTTGGTTTTGGCGGCCATAATGCATCTGTGATATTTAAAAAGTACCAGCAATAATTCGTTGGATGCCAATTAGTCGCTTTTACAAGCTTTACATTTCCCCAAACAGAAAATATGTTAAGGTTTTAAAGAATTTGCTCGGTTTTGTACCGGGCAATTTATCTTTATACAAGTTAGCATTCCGGCACAAATCTGCCGCTCAAAACATAAAAAAAGGTGTTAAAAACAGTAATGAACGCCTGGAGTTTTTGGGCGACGCGGTGTTGGGCAGTGTAGTGGCCGAGGTGCTTTTTAAACTATACCCTTACGAGGATGAGGGCTTTTTAACCGAATTACGTTCAAAAATAGTAAGCCGTGTTAATCTGAATGCTTTGGGTAAAAAGCTCGGTTTTGATAAGTTGATAGAGTTTGATAGTAAGATGCTGAACTCCAGCAGGCAGGGATCGTTATTGGGCGATGCCTTTGAGGCGCTTATTGGCGCGGTTTACCTTGATAAGGGCTACGATTTTACGCGTAATTTTCTGGTTAACCACATCATCAAATCGCACATTGATATCCACACCCTTGAGCAAACCGAAACCAATTTCAAAAGTAAATTGATCGAGTGGTGCCAGCGCCACGGCAAGGATATTACCTTTGACCTGGCAACCAATCAGGAAGGCGAAAGCAATAAACTTTTTACCGTACAAGCCAGTGTTGATGGCGAGATAATGGGCTTAGGTAAAGAATTCAGTAAGAAAAATGCTGAAAAACTTGCTGCCGAAAAAGCTTGCGCAGCGTTAGGGATCTGATTTTTTATCCTGATAACTAATTCCCGATCATCTCTAATATAACTTCTCCAACTTTATTTTATCCCCGCCTTTTTTGTAACCTTCGTAGGCCTTTTTTACGTTGTTAATCAGGTCATAATCACTCCAGCCTTTAACATCAGTATACAGCGGGCGATAGTATTCCATAAATTTAGTGGCAACGCTATCTGTAGCCCCTGTAACACGCATTACAAAAGCTTTGTTGTATTTGCTATCAACCGATGTTTCTTCGCTTTCGCGCTTGGCAAAAGCTGCGAACCTACGCGCCTGACCCGGCGTTTTACCGAAAAGCTCGTAAAGGCCGGTAATAGGGTTGCTCAGGAATGATAATACCGGCGGCTTACCATTGTAGAATGTGCCTTTACTGCGATAGTTGCCCATAATATCATTCAGCTCCTGCTTTTTGGTTTGCCCGCGAACAATAACCTGGTCGAGCTGAACCTCGGGCTGCAGATAAACCACCATATCAAAACCTTCGTAGGCTTGTTTTTGAGGTGTAAAACCAGTTTTGTTAAACAATAAGGTATCGCCTTTTATAGCGGCTGTTTTAAAGTTACCGCGATCATCGCTCATCATAATCAAATGGCTCCGCATATTAGTGATTAGCACGTTAGCCAACCTGTCTGACGAGATCTTTTTATATACCGATCCTTTTACTTCGCTTGCCTGCTGGGCATAAGCAAACGTTAAAAAACCAAGGATAAATACAGTTACAACAACAATACGCTTCAAACCGGGTGGATTTTATTTCACAAAAGTATATAATGAATACGGTTAAAAGTGTGAAAAAGTGTTAAAGTCGGGATAAGACAGAAAGTTCGCTATCTGATAAGTAAGAAGATCTATCTTACACCGGGTCAGACTTTTCGGACTTTCGGACTAAAAACCTATCTTTGCACATGATAAAATCCATGACAGGGTATGGGATTGCCAGCTTTGACTCGGGCAGGATAAAATATACCGTCGAGATCAAATCTCTTAACAGCAAATTTCTTGAACTATCCCTGCGCTTGCCAAAAATGTTCTCTGAGAAAGAGTTCCAGCTCCGTAACGATTGCAGCAAACAGATAGACCGGGGTAAGGTGAATTTATCTATCAACGTAGAGCAAGCAAACTCTAATGTTAAAGCTGCAGGTATCGACCGCGAATTGCTTAAGCATTACTACAATCAGCTAAAATCTGTAAGCGAAGAATTAAACGAACCAACAGGTAACCTGCTGCAATTAGCCCTGGGCTTACCCGAGGTGGTTAAATATGAGGAAGAATCAGTATCTGATGATGAATGGAAACTGGTTGAGAAAACTTTTCAGCAAGCTATGGCCGCCTTCCAGCAGTTCAGAAGCGATGAGGGGAACGTGTTAGAGCAGGATATTAAAATGCGTATCGGCATCATCCTGAAAAACCTGGAGCTGGTAATGATAGAGGAACCTAAAAGGGTGCCTGCTATCCGCGAGCGACTTAACCAGTTTTTAAGTGAAGCCGCCGGTGCCGAAAACATAGATAAAAACCGCTTTGAACAGGAACTGATCTACTATATAGATAAGCTTGACATTACCGAGGAGAAGATCAGACTGAAAAGCCATTGCGACTATTTCATCGAAACATTGAAAAATGCTGATGCCAATGGTAAAAAGTTGGGCTTTATATCGCAGGAAATAGGACGGGAGATCAATACCCTCGGTAGCAAGGCCAATGATGCCAACATGCAGAAACTGGTAGTAGGAATGAAAGAAGAGCTGGAAAAAATTAAAGAACAACTATTGAACGTATTATAGTTTATTGGTTCAATGGTTCATTAGCTCATTGGTTTGCCTGGTGGCGGCCATTTACTGATCAACTATTTTACCAATGAACAATTGAACAAATGAACTAATGAGCCAAAACGGTAAACTCATCATATTTTCGGCCCCGTCGGGCGCAGGTAAAACTACTATTGTGCACCACCTGCTGGGAAAGATCCCCGATCTGGAGTTTTCCATATCTGCAACCACCCGCCCGGCCCGCGGCGATGAGGAGCATCAAAAGGATTATTACTTCATCAGCAAAGAGGAATTTTTGCACCGGATTGCCAAGAAACAGTTTGTGGAGTTTGAAGAGGTTTACTCGGGCACGTTCTACGGTACGCTCCGTACCGAAATTGAGCGCATTTGGGCTAAAGGTAAAACGGTAATATTTGACATAGATGTAGAGGGCGGTATGCACCTAAAGCGCAAGTACGATGGGCAGGCTCTTGCTATTTTTGTTCAGCCACCATCTTTAGAGGTTTTAAAGCAGCGTTTAAGCGGCCGTGGTACCGATAGTGAAGAAAAACTGCAGGAGCGCTTTGCCAAAGCAGAAAAAGAATTAAACTACGCGCCACAATTTGATATTATCCTTAAAAATTACGATCTTCAAACGGCATGCGCGGAAGCCGAGAAATTGGTGGGCGATTTCATAGGTTCATAGTTGATATTATGTTCCTTACAGCTTCCTTAAAGCATAGTATATTTAGCAACGCACGGTTAGCTACTTACTAAAATTGCCGGATACAAATTGTTAACTGCAAACTGCTATGAAGATAGGCCTGCTATTCGGTTCGTTTAATCCTATACATATAGGGCATTTAATCATTGCTAACTATATGGCCAACCATACCGCCTTAGATAAGGTCTGGCTGGTGGTATCGCCACAAAACCCCTTAAAAAAATACGGCGATCTTATTAATACTTATGACCGTATAGAGATGGCCAAACTGGCTACCGATAACGCCACCAACATTTCTGTAAGTGATGTGGAATTGAAGTTGCCGCAACCATCTTATACGATAGATACTCTTGCCTTCCTGAAGGAAAAACATCCGGAGCACGAGTTTGTGCTGATCATGGGATCGGACAACCTTGTTACCCTGCACAAATGGAAGAACTACCGGCTCATTTTACGCGATTACCAGATTTTTGTTTATCCCCGCCCGGGTTATGAGAATGCCGAACTGGCCTCGCACCCTTCGGTGACGATCACCATGACACCGCAAATGGAGCTCTCGGCTACGTTTATCAGAAAATCAATTGCCGAGAAAAAGAACATCCAATATTTTGTGCCCGATGCCGTTTTAAAGTTTATAGAGGCCAAAAGCCTTTACAAGTAAACTTTAAAGTCATCGCCGCTATGAAGAAGATCTTTTTAATAGCTATTGCCTTATTCGCGTTCCAAGCAGCCTGGGCGCAACAACCAAATTTTATTGATGCCGCAACGGCTGATTCGTTACTGAAACAAAGTGAAGCCACTTTCCCTAAGTTTTGCCGTGAGTTAACGTATATCCGTACGCACGATGAGCTGATCAAGCAGGTAAACTTTTCCCGCTCCAAAATACTGAACGGGTCGCCGGCATCAGCATCGCCCAGAGGGGTGATCAATATTGATATTTCTTATTTAGAGCACCCTAAGCCCGACTTTGATGATAACCGCCTGATTGTGGTTTTATACCATGAAATAGGGCACCTGCATTATTTTACGATAACGCCGCCTGCCGACAGGGCACCTATGAACAGTGAGAAAGCGGCCTTTGAATATTCGCTGCTCAAAACAAAGGAAATGGCAGAAAAAGGCGACTGTCTACCCCTTAAAACCGGGTTGAAATTTATGAAGTTACGCAGCAAAAGCAATAACCTGCAAGACCCGCATGTGCGCGCGTTAAAACTAATGGTAACCGAACCGCTGTATTTTGATTATTTGAAATATGCTAAAGAGCATTGCGGGTAGGGGTGATACGCTCTTTCGTAGCTCTTGATTATAAACACTTGCCGCTATCTTATTATATTTGTACCCGTGAGCGAGAAAACCATCCTTAAACTACAATTACCTACCGACCCGCTTTGGGTAAAAAACGTGGTAGAAAGTAATATTGAAGAATTACTGACTGACCATGCCTATTGCGAGCAGAAGGCAGCCACTAATGCCATTACCCTTATTATCCAAAACCCGAACCTGAGCGATATTGTGCAGGAAATGGTTGCCCTGGCACAAGAAGAATTGGAACACTTTAAAATGGTACACGCCATTATGCTTAAGCGCGGTTTTACGTTAGGGAAGGAGCGCCGGGATAACTACGTGAACGAATTGCGCCGGTTTATGATAGTAGGCGGCGGCCGCGAGGCGCAGTTGATAGACCGATTATTATTATCGGCCATGATAGAGGCCCGTAGCTGCGAACGCTTTAAGGTACTATCGGAGAATATTAACGATGCTGAATTAGCGGAGTTTTATCACGAATTGATGATAAGCGAAGCCACCCATTATGCGATGTTTATCCGCCTGGCTAAAAAGCATGCGGTAGAGGTAGATGTGGATGCCCGCTGGAAGGAATTCCTGGAGTTTGAAGCGCAGGTGATCCAAAATTACGGCAAAGGCGAAACCATCCACGGTTAAAACTTCCCTTTTAAATTCATTCGTCGATACAAAATCAACGTTTACCGACACATTTGCCGGCGGGCATTCCCATGGTTTACCTTTATGCCAGAGTAATAACAACAATACCTGGCATTAGGCCCGGGCGCGCAACGCCCCGGGGTGGCCCGCCGCTTACGAGAAGAGAATTGGGTGGTTTTCTTCTTAACGGAAACGAAGCGGGCGGGCCACCGCCAATGCAGGATTGAGCTGCATCACAAATAGCCCTCGTAATAAATAGTTGAAATGAAATGCCCTGGCCGAACAGCTAAGGCATTTTTTATAATGTAAAACCTACCACGTTAACAAAGTAATTGTCCATCAGTTCGATATCTATCAAGTCATTAGCGTAACCAATGTGCATATCGGGCCTTACAATAAGTGCCCTGCGGGTGCCGGGTGTCACTTCAAAAGCGTCAAAAACGTTTTGATTTTTAACAGATGGCGGCAAATGGAAAAAATTGAGCGTGCCGTTGTGCTTTTGGGTGATCCATTTAGCGATGGTAAAAAGAAAAGATTCGCTCACCTCGCCCAGGGTAATCAGGGTGAAACCCGGCTTGCCGCACCACGCCTGGATATCGGTTGTTATTTGTTGTTTTTCGTCATAGATCTCTAAATAGGGTAGCCTGTCGCCCGCTTTGATCCGGGTTGATTTTCCCAACTGCAAATTGATCCGGCTATCGCGATACCCAATACCAATTTGCGATACCTGCTTAAAGAAATATTGCCGCAGCCTTTCGTTCCCCCAAACTAATTCTAACCCGCGGGGTACCACGTATTTTTTAAGTAACCTGCTCAACCAGCTGCGTGAGGTAATGGCGTCAAATATCCTGTCTGTACTGCTCAACAGGTCTTTAGCTACGGGCATCCGCTCGTCAGCATAGCTGTTTAAAATAGCAGGCTTAATTTGCCCGGCAAGTACGGCGGCCATTTTCCAGGCCAGGTTATAGGCATCCTGCAGGCCGGTATTCATCCCTTGCCCGCCAACCGGCGAGTGGATGTGCGCTGCATCGCCAATTAAAAAACAGCGGCCTTCGCTAAATTTTTCGGCCATACGGTGATGCAGTTTGTAAATAGTGAACCAGTTTAACTGCGCCACATGGATGACGGATGCGGTTGTCTCGTTAAGATCAGGCAACACATCATTTATATTTAAATCTTTTTTATTGGCTAATCCATCCGGCAGGCTCGCCACGATTCGGAAAGATCGCTCTTCAGGCATTGGAAAAACCGCAGCAAAACCTTTTTTAGCGAGGTAAAAGTTAACCATGTCGCCGTTTAGCGGATTGTCCAACTGAACATCTGCCAAGTAAAATTGATGCTGGTAGGTATCGCCTGTAAATGAGATGCCCAGTTGCTTGCGTACCATACTGTGTGCACCATCGGCACCAACCACATAGTCACACGTTAGGGTGTGGGTGTTTTCGCCAATTTGTAGGGTGGCGGAAATATTTTCAGAATTTTGGCTGAGTGTTAAAAGTGATGTTTCCCAGTAAACCGGGCAGCAGGCCTGCGTTAAATAATCCAGCAAAACGCGTTCATTCTTGCTTTGCTGAAACAGGTGTATAAAAGGGAACTTCGTTTGACTGTTCCCAATATCTTTTAACGATATGGAGGCGAGCTCCCGGCCATCTTGATGGTAATTTAAACCACCGGCTTGTTTGCCGCCGTTAAGCACTTTATCTACGATGCCCAGCTGCCTGTAAATTTCTAATGACCGCGCTTGAACAGCTAAAGCCTTCGATTGATTTGTAGGTCCGCTTTTGGCGTCGATGATCACCGGCTGCACACCATTACGTAATAACTGGGCGGCCATCATCAACCCGGACGGGCCGGCCCCAACTATCAAAACACTGGTATGTTGCGGCAGGCTTATCATCTATCAGGCATGAAATAACAGGAAAATTGCAGGGCGTTTACGCAGGTCTGGTACTTGTTTTTGCCATTCGGCAATGCTAAGGGTTTTAATAAATTCGGTAGGCGCGGTAATGTCACAAGCGATACAAAGGCGGGTAGTAGCTTTACAAGTATTCAAAACAGCCTGCAACATGCTATCATTACGGAACGGCGTTTCGATAAAGAGCTGGGTTTGCTTACCCTTTTCGGCAGCGCTTTCCATGTCCTTCAGTTTTTTGGAGCGCTCCTCTTTATTAATAGGTATATAGCCATGAAAGGTAAAGCTTTGCCCGTTAAAGCCCGAGGCCATTAATGCCAGCAGGATAGAACTCGGCCCAACCAGCGGCACTACCTTAATGCCTTTACGGTGCGCCTCGGCCACGATATCCGCACCAGGATCAGCAATCCCGGGGCAACCGGCTTCACTCATCAGGCCCACATCGTTACCCGCTGCAAGGCCTTTAAAAAACTCTTTTAGCCCGGCATCGCGGTTATGTTTGCCATAATCATGAATAACCAGCTCGCTCTGCGGTGTTTTAAGGCCGGCTTCCTTTAAAAAACGACGAGCGGTTTTCTCATTCTCAACGATATATTCTTTGATATGATTAACGGTATCAACCAAATAAGGCGTAAATGATTTTGCCGCAGCTTCATCGGCAAGGGGTACAGGGATCAAAAAGAGGGTTCCGTTAGGCATAGTTTTTTATATAATGCAAAAAGGGACGCGATGCTTCGCGTCTCTACCATATTGTTATTTCAATTTATTTAACGCTTCGCGAATGCGCGGAATCATCTGTTCGATATCTTCCAACGTGCTTGCGCCGACAGATGCCCTGAACCAATTCACATCATCGCCGGTGCCAAAGGCAGAAAAAGGCACAAAAGCGACCTTAGCCTCTTTGATCAGGTAAAAGTTTACATCGGCACTGTTTTTTAATATCTGCCCTTCCGGTGTGGCTTTGCCGGTATAATCTATTTTGATGGTTAGGTAAATCGCGCCCATCGGTTCAATTGAATCAACGCTGAACCCATCAGCTTTTAACGCCTGGAAACCCTCGTGCAGCGTGCTCAGGCTGGCGCGGATGTCGGCTTTCAGTTTTTCCAGATAAGTATCAACAAAGGTTTCGTTCTTCAGGTAATCAGCCATTGCAACCTGCTCTGCTTTGGGTGACCAGGCACCCATGTGGCCAACAATGGCTTTCATGTTGTTAATGATCCCGGCAGGGCCAAAGCCCCAGCCAACGCGTACACCGGTAGCCGCAAAACATTTAGATCCGCCGTCAACAAATACGGTATAGTCCTTTAATTCGGGGCGCAGGGTAACCGGGTCATAATGTTTGTGATCGCCAAAGGTTAGTTGCGAGTAGATCTGATCGTACAACAAGTATAGCGGTTTCTGATCTGCCGGGCGGCTTTTGTTTTCGGCAATCACCAGGTCGCAAATTTCTTCCAGGTCCTGCTTATTAAACATGGTACCGGTAGGGTTAAGCGGCGAGCATAAGGCCAGTAGGGTAGCACCCTTTAAATGCGGTGCTATCTCTGCCGCAGTGGGCATAAAATTATTTTCTGGCCGGGTTTGTACCAAAATAGGTTCAGCACCGGTAAGGTCACAATAGTGATTATTATTCCATGACGGTGTAGGGAAAACCACCCAGTCGCCCGGATCAACCAGGGCCAGATATGCCGAATAGATGAGCGGGCGCGAACCGCCGGAAATCAGGATTTGATTTGACGGATACTGCAGGCCCATACGGCTGCTCAAAAAGCCAGACACGCTTTCACGCAGGCTCAGCATCCCATCTGCAGGGGGGTAATTGGTTTGGTTATGGTTATAGGCGTCAATAATCCCATCCTTCAATTCAGCAGGGATAGGGTAAATATTTGAATCGAAATCGCCAATGGTGAGGTTGGCAATATTCTGGCCTTGTTTTTTTAATTCGTTTATCTCGCCGGCTATCTTAATAATTTCAGAGCCGCTTAAATTTTGAGCTAATACCGATACTTTCATGTATAGAATAATTGAGGCGTAAAGATAGGGTTATTGAGGGGAAAGGGAAAAGGTTGATGACAAAAGGTACGATATTGCCCGGGGATAAAATCTGTCAAAAAAGAAACGGCGAAAAGTTTATCACCTTTTGCCGTCCTCCTTATATTTTTATCTGTTTATAGATACGCCTTGCGCAGCCTGATGATGCGCGCCCAGTGCATTAATTTCATCACCGGGTAAACAGGGTCGATCTCAAACCATTTTGCACCAAAATTGGCATTGTTAGGGCGTTTGTGGTGATTGTTTTGGAATAATTCGCCCAACATCAAAAAGTCAAACGGGGTGGTGTTTTTTGATTTATCGTTGTTGTCAAAATTAGCGTAACCGTACTTATGGCCGCACCAGTTTACAATGGCGCCATGTAAAGGACCCATCATAAAGTGGATAGGAATCAATAAATACATCCACCACTGGGTAGCAAATGCTACATAAAAAGCGATATACAAACCACCAAATATTAAGCGCGACAATATAGATGAGCCTACGTAATCTAAAAACTTCCATTCCGGATAGTTTCCCTTGAAACGTTCTTCAGGTTCTTTTAACCGTTTGATATGATCGCGGTAGCTTAACACGGTGTGCCACATCATCTGGAACACATCTGTAAAAAAGTGTGGAGAATGCGGGTCTTTCTCGGTATCACTGTAAGCATGGTGCTCGCGATGCATAATAGCATAGGCACGCGGGTTTAAAAAGGATGACCCCTGGAAAACATACGTCATGACATAGAAGGTACGCTCAAAGAATTTGTTGGTTGTAAACATCTTGTGAGATGCGTAACGATGCAAGAAAAATGTTTGGAAGAATAGCGACAAAAACCAATGCGCCAAAAAGAAAATTAGTATAATCACAAAATTGAGTTTTATTTTTTATTGTTATTTATAACGATTACAAATATACGATTTTTAATTAATCAAGGATTTTAAATTAAGATTAACAAATAAACCAAAAACGAGAAAAGCCGCTCTGAGTTAAGCAGAGCGGCTTTTATTGTTAAATATTACGATTACAACTGGCTATCTCTTAAAGCTTTGATGGCATCGTGGCCCTCATTAATGCCTTGTTGTTGTTGTGCAATAAGTTCGCGGTGCTGGGCAGATAAACCGTTATCCTCAGATAAGGCTTCACGATACGCTTTTTTAATAGCATCCTCGCCGCGTTCGCATTCTTCTAAAATAGCTTTACGATCATGTCCGCTAAATGTAGCTTTTACATCTAACCATGCGCGGTGGATAGTACCTGATGCAGTATTACCGGTTTCAACTTCGCCGCCAGCTTCACCAACTGCCTGGCTTAATTCTTGTGAATTTTTACGGCTATCGCTCGCATATTTTGCAAATACAGCTTTTAAATCTACGTCAACGTTATCTAAGTCTTTAGATGCGCGGTCAAACCCATCTATACGGTCGTTATTAATTTCAATCAGATCATTTAAAACTTCAATTGCTTTTTCTGTAGTTTCCATAGTGGTAGTATTATGTTTTGTTTGGTAAGGGTTATGCAAGTACCCTGCCACAAATTAATTTCAAATTAATTAAATTAATAATTATAGATATTTTCCTGCAAGTCAATTAAATAAGGATAAAAAAGTCGAATCAACACAAAACGCCTGGCTAATTTGAGCCGGGCGTTTTAATAATTGGTTGGTAAAAAAATACGCCCTGTACTATTTTATTGAAAAATCATATAATTTACCGGTAACCTTAATGCCAAATACCGTTGCACTTTCTTCAATTATCCCAACTCCTTTGGCAATGTAATAGTCATAGTTGCCAACATCAGTAAATCCGCCGCTGCCATTTGCAGCCTGTACCAGTATACTGGTATGGATAACATTATTAAACTTTTTATTAAAAACGGTACGTGTAATACCTTTTTCAACCATTTTACCGGTAACCTTGCTTCCTATATCTTTTTTTGAAACAAAATATTCCGCGGCATTCCATGTGGTGCCAACCGCAACATCGGCTTTTAGGTAAATAACCTCCGTGGTATCATTGTCAGCGTCGATGTCGCGTTCAGAATAGGTTTCGCCGGTATTATAAAAATAAACGCTGCCGGCCTTTGGCTCCGAACTTGCTTTACTCACACCCACAAAATAAGACCGCGCGCTAAAAACCGCGGTGGTATTAAGCATTGTAGCAATAGTAGTATCAACGGTTGCGCCGCTGAAGGCGTATTTCCAATAGGAGCCTTGTTTTACAGGTTGATAATTATATGCGGAGTTAACAGCAACGGTAGTTACGGTTGCGGTAATGGCGGTCCCGGCAAATTCTGTGTAATTAACTGCATCTTTTTTGCAGGCGGTAAAAAACAGCGCAACCATAACGAAAGGGAAAAGTAATTTTTGTTTCATGTGGCTTAGGTTAGTCCGGTAAATTTAACATTATAGATTGGTTTTGAGTGACTAACGAATTAAATCGCCCGTTATAAATTTACACGTTTCCCTGCTAATAAATTGATGGACAACTCTCTTACTTCAATTTTTTTAAAAGAGGCTAAGTATGCGTTTTTACGTTGCAGCCCATTAAACATAATAATAACAAAAAAGACCGCCCCTCACAAAGGGCGGCCTTACATTATCACAACTTTGAAAAAACCTATCGGTTATTCTTTTTCGCTTTTACCGCCTTCGTTAATGCCGGCTTCGGCAATTTGGGTAAGCAGGCTATCGCAATTCTTTTCTTCTTCAAGCGTGGCTTGCAAAAGTTCAGCGGCCTTAGTGTAGCCTAATGTCATGGCCAAGGTGCGCAGGGTGCCATAAGACGCAATTTCATAATGCTCCACTTTTTGCGCGGCAGATATAATACCTGCATCACGGGTGAAGGTGCCTTTTTCGGTTTCAGACATAATCTCTTCTGCTTCTTTTAGTAAACCCGCCATCGCTTCACATTTTACGGCAACCGCTTTTTCGCCTATCGATGCGAAGGCATCTTCCAGGCGGGTTATCTGGCCTTCTGTTTCGGTAATGTGAGTTTGGATAGCATTTTTCAACTCGTCAGACGTAGCATTCTTAGCCATTTTTGGTAAGGCCTTTAACAGGTGTTTTTCTGCCCAATAAATGTCTTTCAATTCGTCAAGAAATAATTCATTCAACGCAGATTCTTCTACTGGGGTAGTTGTCTCGGTTGCTTTTGCATTAGTTTTAGGCGCAGCTTTCTTTGGTGCCGCTTTAGTAGTTGTTGCCATTTGTTTTGTTTTAAGTAGATGTGTTAAATAATAACACTATTTACAACCATAAGTTTTCGGTTTTTCTTATTTATTTAATATTTTAATTATAAAGACTGTTGGGGATTAATTAATTATAAAAAAGGCCGGTAAATACCGACCAAATAAAAGAGTTAAGGGCTCTCAGGCGCCTTTCTTCAGGCTTTTCATCAATTGGTCGTACAGATCTGTACTGGCTGTTTTTTGCGGTTTAAGCTTTTTGATGGTAGCGCGCTTACCCTTTGATTTTGCCTTGATGATCTTCAGCAACTCATCTGTATATTCATTTTTAAATTTTGATACGTCAAATTTTTCTGCATACTGATTGATCAGCGTTAGGCCCACCTCCAGTTCCTTTTTGCTTACGTTAACATCATCGCTTATATTCAGATCGTCTGTTTCGCGTATTTGCTGGCCAAACCGTATCCGGGTTATCACCAGTACGTTATTAACAGGGTGTACAATACAAAGGCTCTCGCTACTGCGCAATACAAATCGCGCCAGCCCGGCCTTTCCCGACTTTTTGAGTGCCTGCAGCAGCAGTGCATAGGCCTTATTGTTTTTAGTATCCGGCTCAGTATAGTAAGATGTTTCGTAAAACATGGGGTTAACATCGGCAATATCAACAAAGCTTTCTATCTCTACCACTTTGCTTTTCTCGGGCGCGGCTGCTTCAAAGTCGGCGTCATCCATAATTACATAATCGTCGTTAAGCTTGTAACCCTTTACAATCTTATCATACGGTACTTCTTTGTGGGTATTCTCGTTAACGCGCTGAAAACGGATGCGGGCATGGTCGCGCCCGTCAAGCATATCAAAATCAAGCGACGTGGTTTGTACTGCCGAATACAGTTTTACAGGTATACTTACCAGCCCGAAACCGAGCGAGCCTTTCCAGATAGATCTCATAATAGTGCAACTTTTAGTACCTGCTATAACTATTGAAAGGGGGAACAGTTTTACTGTCAATAAATTAACTGTTGCGGATGGGCGGCCTTTTCCAGGCAAGTAATTGCCACATCACCTCGGCGGTTGCCAGGGTGCACACCGCGAATATAGCTGCCTGGATAGATTTTGGCGTAGACGTAAATGCCGCAGATAAAGCAATAAAATAAACCCCAAATGGCAACAGCATTGTTGCGCACAGCCATGGCGTGCTTAAAGGGATGCGAAAAGGCCGCTTTACCCCTGGCGATGAGATGCGCAGTTTAATAAGCGAAATATAC
This sequence comes from Mucilaginibacter glaciei, assembly GCF_014773245.1. Lineage (GTDB taxonomy): Bacteria > Bacteroidota > Bacteroidia > Sphingobacteriales > Sphingobacteriaceae > Mucilaginibacter > Mucilaginibacter glaciei. The sequence continues at coordinate 235,107 of NZ_JACWMX010000005.1, forward strand.
TCGAGCGAGAGGCCCGCGCCATAAACGGTAACATCAATAATAAGTAGTGCATCGAAAGGCCAAAGCACCATAAAACTAACAATGGCCGAACAAATAAAGATAGATACATAAGGCGTTTTGTAGCGCTTGTGCAGTTTGTTGACGCGTTTGGGCAAAAGCCCGTCGGCGGCCATGGCTTGGGGGACGCGTGATACGGAAAGCAGTACCGCCGAATAAATGCCTAATGAACTTGCCATACCGCCAGCAGCCAGCATAGCGCCTAACCATCTCCCGCTTGTGATTACGCCAAGCGCAGGGAAACCATTTGCATTAAAAAGCCCGTGGTTAATACCAGATTGGATGGCCACCGTAATGGCTAAAAAATATACCACTATGGTTATTGTAAATGCGATAAGCGTGGCTTTAAGGTACGACCTTACCGGTTTTTCCACCTCGGGCGCGTAAGTGGTAACATTGTCCCAACCCAGGCAGTTCCACATTACGGTATAAAGTGCCATCCCCAGTGATGAAAAATGTATACCGTGTAAACTTTGATGCGGAACGGTTATGCCACCATGTTTGTATATGCTCATCACAAAAAGGATAATAAGCGGCGATAACACCGCAGCGCCTAAAAACAGACTCACCTTACCTACCTTAACAATGCCCAATATATTTAGGCCTGCAGCCAACCACACAATGGTGATGCATATAGGGATGCGATAGGCCTCAATATCCGGAAAGAAAAATTCGGCGTAACCAACAAATAATACGGGATAAATGGCCAGGTCGATAAAAGTATAGAGCCAGGTCCACCAGCCTTCGTAAAACCCCCAGCGCGTGCCTAACGCATGTCTTACCCACTCATAATAACCACCGGTTACGGGCATCATGCTATTTAACTCCAATACGGTAAATATGGCGGGCACATCCCAAAGCAATGGTGTTATCAATAATACAAGGATGGCTGCATGCTCTCCTGCATAAGTAAGCAACGGCTCTAAACCATAGGGGCCGCCAGATACGGTAAAAAAAACTAACGCAACAAGTTGGTAAGGTTTGATTTTTCTATTAAGGGATGGAAGCGGCATCAGCTATAAAAATATTATAATTTTTTAAGGCTGGGTTATACTTGTCAAAAAAAGCAGGTACGCTTGTAATTCTTTTAAGACAGGGATTTGATAATTAGTTTTAACGGCGTGCTATTTTAACGGCGTGCTATTAAATAAAAAAACCCTGCAATGAAATTTGCAGGGTTTGTATACAGTTAAATTTTGATTAATTAACAGGCTAATTCAATTTCGTAGTGCGGGTTAAGCAACCGCTCTATATTTACCACCGGTATAACAACCTCTGGTTTTATTTTAATGGTAAATTCGTGTACGTTTTTGCCCGATACATCGATAGTACGGTGTGTTGCGTACAACCTGTTGTTGTTAAGTATATTTTTAACAGTCAGGGCCTGCTCCTCTCCAGAGTAGATCTTGTCTCCTAACTTAATGTTCCTTTTGATGCCACCTATAGCATCAAAATCTTTCAAATTGGTAGTAGAAAATAGCGCCATCTCTTTATCTTTCTTTAGTAAATGTGTAATTCTCGCAACGCGAGCATTGTAATAACAATAATTTGTTTACAAAGTTTGGTTTTTTTTTTAAATCTCGCAATACGTATTTCTACGCATTTTAACCCATAGTTATAGGGTGATTACACCCCCTCGTACAAATTGGCCGCAAAAAAGCTGCCCAAAAGGGCTGTTATTTCAAAAAACCTTACCTTTGTGAACATTACGCAAATGCAATGCCAAACGATACAAGTGGTGGAAGATATAATTTTAGATAAAAAGCAATTACAAAGTTATAAGGGTTATAATAATTATGGCGCCTGGCTTAAAGACAAGTACAAGGGCCATCGGGTATTTAAGGTAATTGTAGATGGAGGCTTTACCTGCCCCAACCGTGACGGCAGTAAAGGATATGGCGGTTGTACCTATTGTAACGTAGATTCGTTTACACCATCGGTTAGCCGCAATGCGCCGACACTGCGCGAGCAGGTAGAGCAGGGGATGGAGCGCGCTATTAAAGGTAACAAAGCCGATAAGTTTATTATATACTTTCAGCCTAATACCAATACTTATGCCCCGGCGCATTATTTAAAGATGCTGTATGACGAAGCCCTGAGTATTAATACAGAAAATATTGTGGGCCTGAGCGTAGGCACCCGGCCCGATTGTATCGACGCGGAAAAGATTGCCCTTTTAGAAAGCTACACCGATCGTTTTGACGTTGACCTTGAAATGGGGATGGAAAGTATCTACAACGATACGCTGAACCAGATAAACCGGGGCTGCACGCACGAGGAACTGATAAGTGCCCTTGCCCTTACTGAAAATACCAAACTGGATGTTTGTGTACATACCATTTTTGGTTTCCCGTGGGAGACAAAAGAGATGATGCTGAAATATGCCGACGAGATAAACCGCCACGCACAGATCAAATTTGTGAAATTCCATCACCTGCATATTGTGGAGGGGAGTGTAATGGGTGTTAAATATAAGCGCGAGCCCTTTAAACTGTTCAGCCTGCCCGATTATGCCGACTTTTTATGTGAGTTGCTACCACTGGTGCGCGAGGATATTGTGATACAGCGCCTGTTTGGCCTAAGCGACCGCGAGCTGCTTATTGCCCCAAACTGGGGGTTGAAAAAATCAGAGATCCAATATTATATCGATCAGCAGATACTGACCAGGGGCGTTGTGCAGGGAAGCGCACTATAATTAGTGAATTAGTGATTGGAGTGGGTGTTTTTCTGAAAATTCTTTAATCCTGTAAATGCTGATTTGGACAATGGTTTGGTTTTTGCATCCTTTTGTGTAATAAATTAACTTAGACTGTTTATTTACTATTACCGTTTTGGCTCAAAAACCTTTATTGAACTATATACCGGCCCTAACCGGTGTGCGCGCACTTGCGGCATACCTTGTTTTTATATCACATTACGCCTATGGGTTTGATGATAACTTTCCCCATGCTGTGCAACGTTTTCTTAACGAGTTCCATATCGGGGTTACTATTTTCTTTGTACTATCGGGCTTTTTAATTGCCTTCCGTTATTTTGATACCTTTAAGTTAACCGGCAATTGGTTTCGCCAGTATTTGAAAAACCGTGTTGCGCGCATTTACCCCATGTATTTTTTGCTTACTGCAGGTGCATTTATCAGCTATTACTTTACCGGCGATCAAAAGATTACCAACGGCTTTGGCAGCCCTGTAGGGTTATTTTTAATGCATATAACCTTTGTGCGCGGGTTTTTTGACCAGTTAAAGTTTACCGGTATAGCCCAGGGCTGGAGTCTAACGGTGGAGGAATTGTTTTACTTTTCGGCACCGTTCATGTTTTACTTTGCGCAACGCTATAAAAAATTTTACGTACAACCCTTTATTATAACCGGCGCAGGCCTATTGCTGGTGTTGATGTTTAGAAATGTGAACTGGTACGGGTTTTTTGGCAATTTTACGTTTATGATGCTATACACGTTTTTGGGCCGCTGTTTTGAATTTTTTGCGGGCATCCAACTGGCACTTATTGTAAAAAATAAAACGCTGAACGGGGCGGCAAAAACCAGGTATACCTACCTGGGTTTCGGGCTGATATTTGTATGCGTGTGGATAATGAGTTTACTGCCTATCCCAAAAGGGGAGGTAGCCGGGTTACATAATCCATGGGGCATTATAACCAACAATTATGTGCTGGCTGCTTCTATAGCGTTGTTTTTTTATGGATTGCTTACAGAAACTACGGTGCTTAAAAAACTACTGTCCAACAAATTTGTTGAGCTGCTGGGTAAAAGCTCCTATATCTTTTATCTTATTCATTTAGGCTATATGTATGATTTTTTGCACTTCAGTTTCAATAAGCTTAATGATGATGTATTTAACCTTTATGACAAATGGGGGGTTGATTGGAGCTCGCCTTTTCAGTACGACGGCTTAAACGTTTTGTACGCGTTCATTATCCTTAATGCTGTATCTGTCATACTGTTCAAGTTAATCGAAGAACCCCTTAATCATTATATTCGTAAGTCAAACTTTTTGATCAGTTCACATAAATAGGGTAGAGATATGCAGCCGCTTAAAATATAAATATGAAAAAAACGCTACGTTATAATTTCTTACTGGTCATGATGGTGCTGCCGTTGTGCACTTTTGCGGGCTGGCCCATCGGTAAGTACCGCAACCTGGTTGTGCCGTCATTTAACTATTACACTGCTAAAAACACATTTGATACGCAAGGCAAAAAGGTAAATGGTGTAGCCGGATCGGGCTTTGACTCTTATGGGTTCAACATTTTTTTTGCACGGGGCTTAAGCCGGCGATTAGATCTGATAGTTAGCGTACCGTTTGTTTATCAAACCAATAGAAGCGGGGGAGTCACTAATAACTCAAGCGGGGCTACAGACCTTACAGCAGGTTTATCCTACCTCATTCTTAATAACCACTATGAGCGTTTTTTATCAGCACAGCTCTCTGCTATCGCACCGTTATATAGTAATAAAAACACCTCATCTGCTTTAGGCTATGGCTCATACGGGTCAGAGGCCAAGATCTCATTTAGCGGTAACATTGCCAAGCATTTTATAAAGGGGGCTTATTTTAATACCGAGATCTACTACAGGCGTTATTTTAACCAGGATGGCCCCAATCAATATGGTGCCTATGTATTTTTTGGTTACCTGCTCTCTAAATCAAACCAGGTAACGCTTGATGCGGTTGCCATTAAATCGGTATCTGATAACAAAAGCTTTAACCAAAACATTACGTCTATTAAAGATTTTTCTTTGATAAAGCCATCGTTAAGCTTTGGCCACCGGTTTAATCGCCGGTTATCCATGTTTGTGGGGGGCTACTATACAGTAGCAGGCCGTAATACAGCAATAGGTTACGGAACTAACGTATCCGCAATTTTCCACTTATAGTAATTATCTCAATGAAAAGAATTTTGTTATATATAGTACTTGCATTATCGTTTTCTGCTGGCGTTACAACAGGTGCACTGGCCCAGGATGATGAAAAGGAAGGCTCAACATTGCCGGTAGGTGAGGTGGTAATCAAAACAATACCCGGAAAAAAGAACGCCATTTTTAGTGATAATGGTGATGTTGATTACAAGCTGAAAGTAAACAATCTGTACCAGATACCACAGGATGGTGATTTTTCATATCGCGTTCGTAACGATCTGGGTGTGCAGGTATATGAAAAACGAGAGAAGTTTAGCATCGGTAAAAATAGTGTAAAAACAATATCGGTTAAGGTGCCAAAACAAAAAGCAGGTTTTTATAATATCGATTTTAGGTTTAATTTGACTGAATATGATGATACCGTAAGGCGTACTTTTGGGGTCGACCCGGAGAAGTTGAAATCGCCGCTATCAAAACCGGCAGATTTTGATGCCTTTTGGGCCAAAGCCCGAAAAGAATTGAGCACTATAAAGCCCGATTATAAGGTTACCCTTCAAAAGGAGCTATCAGACAATAACCGTAAAGTTTACCTGGTAGAAATGCGGTCATACCGCAATTTAATAATACGCGGTTGGCTGGTGGTACCGAAGGAAAGTTACAAGCAGCCTGTTCATTACCGTTTGCCGGGATATGTTGTAGGGTTAAATCCAAATTTTGATACCAACCACTTTATTACCTTTAACCTTAACGTGCGCGGTAACGGTAATAGCCAGGATGTGATCAATTTGGGTACAGATGATTACGCTACTGCCGGTATAGAACATAAGGATTCAACCATTTATAAAGGCGTATACCTGGATTGCCTGCGCGGCGCTGATTTTTTGTTTAGCCACCCGGAGTTAGGGTTAGATACATCAAAAATATTTGTTGAAGGCAGTAGCCAGGGCGGCACCCTTGCCGTTATTACCGCAGCTATGGACAAGCGTTTTAAAGGTTTGGCAATACAGGTGCCGTTATATGCTAACTTCCGGCTGGATAAGGAAATTGGTTTAAAGTACGATACCCCTGAATTCCCTATTAAATTTTTTAACCGCTATTTAGACAAGCATCCAAATATGACCTGGGAAAAGATCTTTTCTGTTATGGATTATTACGACCCGCAAAATTTTGCCCAGATGGTAAAATGCCCGGTTATAATGGGGATAGGCCTGCTGGATAAATATTGCCCGCCGCGATGCAGTTTTTCAATGTTTAACCAGTTTGGGTCAAAAAGTAAGGAATGGTTTACTTCGCCTGAATTAACACACGAGGTGGCATTCGATTACTACATGCTGCAGAACGTTTGGCTGGGCGAACAATTTAGGCTTGTTAATTAAAAATATTGAGATGAAATTTTATTCGATAGTAATTGTTGGTTTTTTAAGCTTATCATTCATTCCCTTTGATAAGCCTGCCCGCAAGGTTTTTAGATATTGCAAAACTGTTGAAAACGCTTATGTTAACGACGCAGGCGTTTTTAACGGAAAGTTTGAGCGTATTTATGACGGGCATGTGGTAGAAGCAGGCAATTATGATGATGGGCTAAAAACAGGTTTATGGGCCAGCATGGATGTAGAAGGCCACGTTGTTAAGAAAGTGGGTTACAAAAGCGGCCTGCTCGATGGGGCTGTTTCACTGACATTCCCGGATGGTAAGCCAAGGGTTACAGGTGCCTACCGCACCGGGCTTAAAATTGGCGCGTGGGCCTTTTATGATAGCGACAACCGGATAGTAAAAAAAGGTAGCTATGTTGATAATGTACCTAAAGGTATCTGGGAATATTATGACAAGGGTAAATTGATAGAAAAATATGATTTTGACGCTAAAAAAGAGTTAGTAAACAACCGCGAGGCACTGCGTTTTAGCGACGATGAGATCAAATTTAAAAGCGCCTACATGGATAAGGGTTACTATTACCGCGAGGTGATTGATGTGCCTATAGATGGTGTGCGGCCGCTGGGGGGGTATCGCAAGAGCAAGGAATATTTTGGCCAGAACATTGAAATTCCGCAGGATGTTTGGTTTACTACCATAACACAAACCTACTTTACTACTTATAAGATCCTGGCTAACGGTGCATTTGGCGATATCACTGTTTCACGTATAAAAAAACCGTATCTGCCTTATAAAACCGGTATGGATTATCAGTTTAACACATTTTCAAACAATGGGGAGCGCATCAATATTGACGAACGCACCCTATTTCATTTAGCTGATAACATAAAAGAGAACTTCGATATTTTGTACGGCCCCTGGATAGTTGCATCCGGCAATAATATAGTGGGGTCGGTGCAAATGAATTTTGTAGTGAACCTGCAATTTTAATTGCAGGTTTTATTTTGCCTCGTAGTTGCCAAATAACTTGTCAACTGCTTTAACGCGGTAATCAAAGATCTTTTTTACCTGTTTGCCAACAAGTACAGCATTGCCTATTTGTCCTATTACTCCATATCCGATAGCATAATGCAGTAGGTCGGTCATTTCAACCCCGCCGGGAATTTCTTTAAAGTGATGCTGATGGTGCCACAATGCATACGGCCCAAAACGCTGCTCGTCCACAAAATATTTGTGATCCTCCACGTGGGTTATCTCGGTCATCCAACTCATTTTGATGCCAAACAGCGGCGTAATTTTGTAGGTGATGATCATCCCCGGATACATGACGGTGTTATCCGTATAATCTGATGTTACCACAAATTTCATTTCGGGTGGGGTGATCTTTGCCAGGTTGAGCGGCGAAGAAAAGAAATCCCAGGCCTCATCTAAACTAATCGGTATATTTTGCTTTAACTTTAATGCGTATGTTTTCACACTATAGTAACGGATTAAACATGTTGCGGTTTCATAGTGGGCATATTAAATTAATAACCAGTATATTGAAACAATAACTCACCATTCGCCACTCACAACCCACCAAACTATTGCACCATTTTATTAGCACAACACGAGCTGGCAAAAGCTTCGGGCTTAGCTTTGAATACAAAGCCCATACTCATAATGTAACCCATAGCTTCGTGCAGGGCCTGGTTGCTTTTAAACATGGGGTTGGTGTTAATGTCGGCGTGAACTTCAAGGCCCACATCGTAAAGGTCAAGCAGGTCGCAAAGTTTGTAAGCGATATCGATTGATTTTTGCACTTCGGTAAGCATGCGTTCCTTGATGCTCATTTTTTGCGAAGTACGCTCCTGGTGAATAAACATGAACGCGCCCCGCTGCTCGCGGATAAAAACAATTACGGTAGCAAAATCAGTAACGGAACCTTTCACCTGCGAATCTGTACCGATACAAACTTTTAATTTATTGCCCAGGTTGGTTTCCCGTTCAATGGCAGCCTCTACTTCTTCTAAGATGGGTGTTTGGATCACCTCACCGCTAAATTTTCTCCAGGTCATAAAAATTGTTTTTGGGTTAATTTTATCTGACCTGTTTTATAGGTCTATAAAAATAAGCGATTAACTATTTTATAAACGTTAAAACCACGTCATTTATTTGTTAACATTTTATTGAATATTAACAAGTTACGGGATAATGCCGGGTTTTCAGAACTTAATGATGTAGTTTTAAGCTGCGCAACTTAACCTTACTTTGTCGTTGCCGTGCCACCAGCGGCGAAATGATAAATCGATCATTGATTTATTTATTAAAAAATATTATCCGGCTAATAGTTAGCCCTTTGCCCTTATTATCAACTTATTAAAAACCGCAGCGCGTATCTGTCGTTACACCATTATATTTTGCTGCTGTTTCACATTAAACTATCGGCACGTAACCTTATCTATACTTACATATATTTTAATACTATGAAAAAATTATTCTTAATAGCCGCTTTAGCCGTATCTACCATTGGTGCATTAGCCCAGAATGTTGATCTGCGCCGTAAAATTGAAGTAACCGGCATTGCCGAGCAAGAGGTTACACCCGATATTATCAACGTATCAATTTCCCTAAAGGAATACCTGAATGGCAAGAACAAGGTAACCATCAGTACTTTAGAGAGCCAGTTAGAAAAGGCGATAGCCGAAGCCGGTATTGCTAAAGAAGACTTTACGGTGAACAGTGTCTCGTCATGGAATTACGCTACCGAAAAGAAAAAGAACCCCGACTTTTTGGCCAGCAAACAATATGGCATCAAGTTTCGCGATCTGAACAAGTTTGACCAGATCCTGAGCAAGATCGATGCTAAGGGCATCCAGTCGACTAACATAGACAGCTATGATTACTCAAAAATCAATTCATTAAAGAACGACCTGAAGCTGAAAGCATTGTTAGCGGCCCGGGATAAGGCAGCGTTTTTAGTGGCCGGGTTAGGTGATAAACTGGGTGGTGCTATCAATATTACCGAGAATGATAACAGCAGTTTCCCATCGCCGCGTAACGTAATGTTTATGTCTAAGGCGATGAATGCTGATGCTGCGCCTGCACCTGAATCAGACATCGACTTTAAAAAGATAAAATTGAGCTTCCAGATCCAGGCAGTTTTTGAAATTAAATAGTTTAACACCCAGGCACATAGTAATGAGGCAGCCGGCTACGAAAGTAGGCCGGCTGTTTGCTTTTAGCTAAAACATTTAGTTTTCTATTACGTTAATATTTTAAACTATAAATAAACAAGGCCATTATGAAAATTTTCAAATACCTCATTGCATTGTTAGTAATTACCAATTTGATTGGTGCTTGCAAAGGGCGCGAGAACGCTACTTTAGGCGGCACCAGTGATACATCTGCAAAAGCCGGAACAGGAAAACCTGCTGAAACGATGAGCAGCGACTCCGCTAAAAAAGATACCACTTACAAAGGTAATGCCGACCCAACCGGGCGCGACGTCAAAAATAATTGAACTTGTTCATCTTCAATTAAATAAATGTGCGATAAACAGTTGATGGTGTTGCTAAAATAAAATATACTTTTTACTTTTAGGCCCCTAAACAATTTGAGCATGATACGCACGCGTTCTAAAAAAGTGCTTTTAGTAGCACCCCATGTTTTCCCCGATCAGTTACTGGTTGGTTACGGCAATGTGAAACACGTATCGGCAATCGCAACAATATTCCCTAACATTCATTCGCTTAAGCCCGACGTGATCTTTTTTGATCATACCCACATGGGCGCCGATCTGGAAAAAACATTACGCCGCCTGCAAACTAACTCTGCTTATAAAAGCATCAAAATTTGCCTGTACAAAAAAGAAGAGGCAATTACAGCCGACAGTATTTTTAAAATTTTAGGGGTGCATCATATCATATACAGTCATGATTTGCAAAAGGCATCAAAAGCCAGTGCCGCATTAAATGCTATCAATAACATGATCGACGCTTCGCTGATCAGGCTCGTGGCTGGCGCTAATTAGGCCGGTCATTTCTCCTTCCTGTTTCTTTTGATAATCCTTGTTTGGTTAAAATTTTACCTAACAATCATTTTACATACAGCAAACACATTTGCCATAAATTGCAGTTAAACTTGTAGGCCGTTTACAGTGTTAAATGTTTAACACCCTACAGCCTTAAAGCGTATCACACTCAAATGAAAATAGGAATAGTTTGTTATCCCACCTTCGGCGGAAGCGGGGTTGTTGCCACAGAATTAGGTAAAGCCCTTGCAGACCGGGGGCACCAGGTTCATTTTGTTACCTATAACCAACCTGCCCGGTTAGATTTCTTTTCAGAGAACCTTTTTTACCACGAGGTGGCCGTTTCTAACTACCCCCTGTTTGATTATCCACCTTATGAACTTGCCCTGGCAAGCCGCTTGGTTGATGTGGTGCGATTTGAGAAACTGGATGTGCTTCACGTACATTACGCCATTCCGCACGCTTCAGCGGCGTTTATGGCTAAGCAGATACTATTGACCTACGGTATCAGCATCCCTGTTATAACCACCCTGCACGGTACTGATATTACACTGGTAGGACAAGATCGCACTTACAAGCCGGTGGTGACGTTCTCCATCAATAAATCTGACGGGGTAACAGCCGTATCTGAGCATCTGAAACGAGATACTTACAAATATTTTAAGATAGAGAAAGATATTAAGGTGATCCCCAACTTTATCGACCTCACTCGCTTTAGCCTGAAGGCCAAAGACCACTTTAAAAAAGCCATTGCCCCAAATGGCGAAAAGGTGCTGGTGCATACCTCTAACTTCCGTAAGGTAAAGAATACCGAGAATGTTGTGCGGATCTTTGCAAAAGTACTGGAGCAGATCCCTTCTAAATTGTTAATGGTGGGTGATGGTGGTGAACGCTCTGGCTGTGAAAAATTAAGCCGTGATTTGGGCATTGCCGAGCATGTACGCTTTTTAGGTAAACAGGATGCTATAGAGGAGATTTTATCAGTATCAGACCTATTCTTGATGCCGTCGCAATCAGAAAGCTTTGGGTTGGCAGCTTTAGAGGCCATGGCCTGCAAAGTGCCTGTTATCAGCTCTAACGCGGGTGGTTTGCCCGAATTGAATGTGGAGGGCGTTACGGGTTTCTTGAAAGATGTTGATGATGTAGATGGTATGGCCGAAAGAGCCGTCTATATTTTAGAAGATGAAGACAGGCTGGAACAATTCAAGGAAGCTGCCCTTACCCGCGCCAAGCAATTCGAATTGGCTAATATATTGCCCGAGTATGAAAACTACTACAAGGAAATAATTGAAAAGAGTAAACAGGAGCAACTATAAATATTATTATAACATTTTGGCTTGATTTGTGTTATTACGTCACAATAATATACAAACAACCATGAAAAAAATATTCCAAACAACCTTCGCTATTTTAGCACTTGCTATTGCTTTTACGTCTTGTTCAACTACTAAAAATGCTTCATCAGCAGGTACGTCGGGCATGAGCGTAACCCGTGGAAAATTTGTAGGCACCTGGAATTTGACTAATGTAAGTTATGACGGTTTGGTACCTAATGCTGTACAAAATGTATTTGACCAGGCACCCGCCAGCGCTTTTATAGGCAGTGTATGGAAATTGACCAATAGCGGTAATGGTATTTATACCCTGGCTAACGGGCAATCACAAACCATATTTTGGTCGGTTTATAATCAGGCAGGCGCAGGCACCCAGTTTCAATTTAAAAAGATCTACGATGGTGATAAAGCTAAAAACGTACAGGAAGGTTACCGTTTGGTGATCGGAGCGGTTAACGATGCCACCATGACGTTGCAATCGCCTGTTGCAGTAGGTAACGGTACTGGTTATGTGATCTATACATTTACTAAAGCCCAGTAAACGTTAAGCAAAAAGTTAAAAGTAAAAACCCCTTTCGGTTATCGAATAGGGGTTTTTACTTTTTATATAAAGCGGGTTACTTAAACCGTCAACTTTTCATTTTAAGCAAACGTTATTTAGCCGGTGCAAATTTCAGGCATACAGGATTGCCTATTTCAAAACGGTAATGGGTATCGATTAGTTTACCCGTTTCTTTATTGATGCGATAGGTTACCACATTATCGCTTCGTTGGTTAGCTACAAGTAAATAACTACCGGTTGGGTCTATTGCGAAGTTGCGTGGGCCTAAGCCCTGCGAAGGCTGGCGTTCTACAAACGTGAGCATGCCGGTTTCCGGCGCAACTGCAAATACCGAAATATCATTGGCATCGCCGCGGTTAGATGCATACAGGAAACGTCCGTCTGGCGATACATGCATATCAGCGGCACCGGTTGTACCGGTAAACCCATCGGGCAATAAACTAACACTTTGCTTCTGCTTTAACTTACCATCATTATAATCAAATGCGATAACGCTGCTACCCATTTCGGTAATCAGGTACAGTGTTTTTTTATCTAAAGAAAAATCAATATGGCGTGGGCCTGCGCCCGGTGCCACATTCACAAACGCAGGGTTGGCTGGTGTTAACGGGTTTGGTTTGCCTGGTTTGTATCTGGTTACATTCAGTTTGTCTGTTCCCAGATCGGTGTAGAAAACGTATTTTTCATCGGGTGATAGCACTGCGGTATGTACATGGGCCTTCTCTTGCCGCTCTTTGTTTGGACCGTGGCCATTATCATGTATAGTCTGTAAGGCAGGGGCAATTGAGCCATCTTTATTAATAGGCAATACGCAAATACTGCCGCCGCTATAGTTTGCTACAAAAAGGCTTTTTTGTGCTTTGTCTATCGATAAGTAACAAGGGTCGGCACCTAAAGTAGATACTTTATTAATAAAAGTCAAAGCGCCCGATTTGGCGTCAAAGCTAAACGCACTTATTTCGCCTGCGGTACCCTCATTAACGGCATAAACAAATTTGTTATTACTACTTATGCACAGGTACGATGGATTGCTAACATCATCTATCTTATTTAAATAAGCGGTTTTGCCTGTTTCGGCATAAAAACGATACACGGAAATGCCCTTGCTGCTGCCACTGGTATAAGTGCCCACAACAAGATCGAATGTTTTTGGTGTCATATCTTTTTTCTGTGCAAATAACAGCCCCGGAATTAGCAACGATGCAGCGAACAGTAAGTTTTTCATTATTTAAATTTTGGTTTACAGCGCAAGTTAATAAAATGATCAACAGGTTAAGGCAATCTTAATAAGATTGCCTACCAGCCGAAATCAACTGTCTTTTTCAGGTTTTCGTTTAAGCTTACGTGTACCGGGCAGGTAAGGGCGGCACGCTCCAATATCTTTTGCTCTTTTTCGGAATATTTTTGCGGGAAGCGGAAGTTGATCACAATTTCGCCCACCCTGCGCGGGTCGGCTGCCATTATTTTAGTTACCGAACACTCGGTATTATCAATATTGATGCCGTGGCTGTTTGCCGCTATGCCCATTATCGTTAGCATACAGCTTGCCAGCGATGCGCTCATCAGGTCGGTAGGTGAAAAAGCTTCGCCCTTGCCGTGGTTATCAACAGGGGCATCCGTGATTATCTTTGTGCCCGATTGCAGGTGCGTAGCTTCGGTACGTAAGCCGCCGAGGTATTTAGTTTCAATAGTTGCCATTTTTAATATGTTTTTGTTAAACAAATCTATGTGTTAAATTTATTTAACGCGGCCTTTAACATCAACAAACTGTAATATTGTAGTAATAAGATAGCCGGTTTAGTGGGTTAGGCGGAATTTAACTAATTTTGTAACATGATCGAATTGCCTGTAGTGCCAGTAAGTAACCAGCCACAACGCAAGCCGGATTGGCTTAGGGTTAGGCTACCTGTAGGGAAGGAATACGCCCACGTTCGCGGCTTGGTTGATGAGCATAAACTGCACACCATTTGCGAAAGCGGCAATTGCCCAAATATGGGCGAGTGCTGGGGTGCCGGTACTGCTACCTTTATGATATTGGGTAACATATGCACCCGGTCATGTTCTTTCTGCGCTGTTGCAACCGGCCGCCCGCTGGCTGTCGATAAAGATGAGCCGAACCGGGTAGCCAACTCGGTGAAATTAATGCAGGTGAAACATTGCGTAATCACATCGGTAGATCGTGACGACCTTAAAGATGGCGGTTCTATCATCTGGGCCGAAACTATTAACGCTATCCGCAGGGAGAGCCCCGAAACTACTTTAGAAACCTTACTGCCCGACTTTCGCGGCATCTGGCCAAACCTGGAGCGTGTATTGGAAACCCGCCCCGAAGTAGTATCGCATAACCTGGAAACCGTGCGTCGCTTAACAAAAGAAGTGCGCATACAAGCGAAATATGACAGAAGTTTAGAGGCTTTAAGAATCACTTCAAATGCGGGTGTACGCACCAAATCGGGCATAATGCTTGGCTTGGGCGAACGCGAAGAAGACGTATTAGAAGCAATGGACGACCTATTAGACGCAGGCGTACATATATTAACGCTTGGCCAGTACTTGCAGCCAACACGTAACCACCACCCGGTGGTAGACTGGATCCACCCGGATCAGTTTGCCAGCTATAAGGAATGGGGACTACAAAAAGGTTTCAGGTACGTAGAAAGCGGGCCATTGGTACGCTCTTCTTATCATGCCGAAAAGCATTTGTTTGAAATGTAATTAATCCTTTCTATCTTTCAGGCCAATTGTCACCAAAAAGAAAAATATCACTATCGGAAGAAGAGCTTGTGCTTGCGTTACGCAACCGCGAAAAGATCGCTGTTGAAGCGTTATACGACATGTACTCGGCCTCTTTATTTGGTGTGATCTCCCGAATTATAACCGACACGGCCATTGCCGAAGATGTTTTACAAGAAACTTTTGTAAAAATATGGCATTCCTTTTCGGGGTATAGTGCAGAAAAAGGCCGTCTGTTTACCTGGATGGTCAATATCGCGCGCAACCTCTCGATCGATAAAATACGTTCCAAAGATTTTAAGAACCAAAACAAAAACCAGGAGCTTGAAAATAACGTAACTTTCATAGACGAACAAAGGAACACAGTTTACAAACCTGAGTTGCTGGGCATTAGAGAATTAGTATCTACCCTAAAACCCGAGCAAAAGTCCATCCTTGATCTGGTGTATTTTAAAGGTTACACTCATGTGGAAGCCGCCGAAGAACTTGGCGTACCACTTGGAACCATTAAAACACGTTTAAGGATGGCTATACAGCAACTTAGAAAGCATTTTAATTAAAAAAGTGGAAAACGTACAGGCATATATCGAATCGGGAATTCTGGAACTTTATGTTCTTGGAGACATATCTCCGGAAGAAAGGTTGCAGGTGGAAGAAATGGCTGCTAATCACAGCGAAGTGAAGGCAGAGATTGGTGAGATAGAACTATCTATGGAGGCGTTTGCCGAAACACATGCTGTTGAAACATCAGAACTTGTAAAAACTAAAATTTTAAACAGCCTGTTAGTTAATTTAGGCGACGATAAAACATTTACTAAACCACGTAAACATAATAGTGAAGAGGTTTTTGAAGATGAGGTTGATAACGTAATTGCGTTACCAGCAAGACGAAGCAATTTTTACAAATATGCATTTGCAGCCTGCCTTACACTGTTATTGATAAGTGTATACGGTATAGTCAATTTATATAGCAAATTACAGGAGTCATCTACCCAGCTTACGGCTATGCAACTGGACAAGCAAAAGATTGCTAACCAGGTAAATGTAATGGACGATGAGCTTGATATTTACCGCGATACATCTTACAAAGTATTAAAGCTTAAGGGTGTTGCTAAGTCGCCGCAATCTGCAATGACATTGGCATGGAGCCCGGTTACCAAGAAAGTGGTATTAGATATGCACAGCGTTAAACTGCCGGCACATGATAAACAACACCAATACCAATTATGGGCTTTGGTAGGTGGCAAACCGGTTGATATGGGTGTATTTGATTTGAACACCGATACAGCAAGCGTTAAACAAATGAAATCTATTGCTATGGCCGATGCCTTTGCCGTGACCCTGGAGCCAGCAGGCGGTAGCGCAGGGCCAACATTAGACCAAATGGTTGTAATGGGCGGCACTAAATAACAAGACACATTATCTATCTGAAAATAGAAAAGTCCGGTTTGCATTAGCGAACCGGACTTTTTGTTATCAAAGTAATTTTACCTGTGAGTTAAAACCAAAATAAAAAAATGTTGTTACTGTAACTATAATGTATTTGATACGTCATATACATACTTAGTTTGAAGTATTTAGTTCTTTATAAGATCAGTTAATAGTTAATTAAAAGAGACGGATGTTTGATACTTACATCCGTCTTTTTTTATGCCGTTAATTTTGCCATGGTAAGCGGCAATTGGTTAATGATCTTTGTAGGGAGCACTACATTCAGGCGATTAGGTAGCGCAAGTTCATCACCCGCCTTGCCGTGAATGTATATACCTAATAAACAGGCCTCCTGCGGCGAATACTTTTGAGCCAGTAGGGAAGTGATAATACCAGTTAACACATCACCCATCCCGCCTGTGGCCATAGCTGCGTTGCTGGTCGAATTAAAATAGAGTTGCCCGCTTGGTGTGGCAGTAATGGTATAATCGTTTTTGAGGATAATGTTGATGTGATATTGGGCCGCCTTTGCTTTCGCCGTTTGCAATCGCTGCCACCAGTTGTCATGCTCGCCAAATAAGCGGTCAAACTCTTTCATATGCGGTGTTAAAATACTCTCTGCAGGGATCTTATCTAAAAGCTTCGGATTTTCTGCCAATACATTCAAAGCATCCGCATCAATCACTACGGGCCTCTTGTAATTTTTAAAGAGTGCTTTAACCAGTTTCAAGGTTGATGGTTCGTTACCCAAGCCAGGGCCAATGCCAATGGCACTAAATTTAGCCCATTCGATATCCGGCAGTTTATCATCGGTTCGGGTGATAGCCATTACCTCGGGCATCGAACTATTAAGCGCCACTAATCCGCTTTGCGGGATACAAGCGGTAGTTAAACCTGCCCCAGCATGCGCACAAGCCGACGCGGAAAGTAGTGCAGCACCCATTGTCTCATCTTTACCCGCAATGATCAACGCATGCCCGTAGGTGCCCTTATTGCTGAATTTGTGGCGTGGCCTGATTAGTTTACGCACGTCTGCTTCCTCTACAAAAAAGTATGTCGTGTTGAGCGACTGAATAAAGGTTTCATTTAAGCCGATATTTACAGCCTCCCAGCACCTAATGTAAGGGCCTGATTCAGGTAACAGAAAATTCAGTTTGGGTTGTTGAAAGGTGATCACCAGGTCGGCCTTTAACGCAACAGCATCTTTTGTGATCTCGCCATCAGCATAAAAACCAGTCGGCACATCAACCGCGACTACGGTTTTTTGTAAGCCGTTCAAGTATTCAACTAAGTTTTTATAATCTCCGGCTAAGGGTTTATTTAAGCCGCTGCCCAGCAAGGCATCTATAATGATCTCCGCCTTTTCTGCGGGCGGTTTGCTTTTTGTTTTGATCTCGCTGATAGTGATCTTTGTCTGCCTTAACCTTTTTAGATTCTCCTTAAAACCATCGCTTTCCTTTTCACTAAACCGGGTAATCTTCACATCGATGTTGCAATATCCATGATCGCACAAAATACGGGCGACAGCCAAACCGTCGCCACCATTATTGCCAGTGCCGCAATAAATTGTAATGGTTTGTTTTTTATCTTGGAAATGATTGACGAACCAACCCACAAAAGCTTTACTTGCCCGCTCCATCAAATCGACAGAACTGATAGGCTCATGGGCAATCGTATAAGCATCCGCTTCGCGGATTTGGGAGGCAACAAGTAAAGGGAGCATACACCCTAAAGATAGGATATTAAGGATTTGTTTTTGGGAATTAATAATGGTAACGGCATTGCAAAATTACAATTGCGCCGTTATCTATCTTGTAAACTATCCGGTGCTCCAAATTTATCCGGCGTGACCACCAACCAGAAAGGTTATGCTTTAGAGGTTCTGGTTTACCATTACCTTCAAACGGCTCCCTCTCAATCTCTTTTACTAAAGCATTGATCTTTTTTAATGTGGACTTATCTGTAGACTGCCAGTACAAATAATCATCCCAGGCCTGCTCAAGAAAAACTATTCTCATTCGTCTATCAGGCTTCTTTCTTTACCTAACCCTTTTTCATAATCCTCTATTCCCTGTAATAAACGCGCAGCATTTTTAGGGCTTTTCAGTAAATAAAAAGTTTCTTCCATGCTTTCATAATCAGCTTTGGAAAGTACTACAACATCGTCTCCGGTTGCGCTTGTTACAAAAAGCGGCGTATGGCTATTGCGCACCTTATCCAGATATGATTTTAGTTGCTGGCGAAAATCTGTGTAAGTAGTTATCATAGTTATGAAGATACGGATTTTAATAACATGTACAGCTTTCTGTACGTAATTATTTTATCCCCATTTCCTTTTTCAAGAACTGGCCGGTGAAGCTTTCTTTTACTTTGCACAAGCCTTCTGGTGTGCCGCTGTAAAGGATTTTGCCACCGCCCGATCCGCCCTCCGGACCAAGGTCTATCACATGGTCAACTACTTTTATTACATCCAGGTTATGCTCGATAACCAGTACGGAATTGCCTTTATCAACCAATTGATTTATTACACCGAGCAACACGTTGATATCTTCGAAATGCAGGCCGGTAGTAGGCTCGTCTAATATATAAAAGGTATTTCCTGTGTCTTTCTTAGACAGCTCGGTGGCCAGTTTTACCCGCTGTGCCTCGCCACCGGATAGGGTGGTAGATGATTGCCCCAGCGTGATGTATCCTAACCCAACGTCAAACAACGTTTTAACCTTGCGGTAAATAGCCGGGATATGCTCAAAAAACGGCGTGGCATCCTCAATACTCATATCCAGCACATCGCTGATGGATTTACCGCGGTAGCGTACTTCCAATGTTTCGCGGTTATAGCGTCTGCCTCCACATTCTTCGCAGGGCACCTGCACATCCGGCAAAAAATTCATTTCTATTACTTTTTGGCCCGCTCCCTGGCAGGTTTCGCAGCGGCCCCCCTTTACGTTGAACGAGAAACGACCGGGTTTATAGCCACGGATGCGCGACTCCGGCAATGCTACAAACAAGTTGCGGATATCCGAGAAAACACCTGTATAAGTAGCCGGGTTGCTTCGCGGTGTACGGCCAATAGGTGTCTGGTCTATTTCAATTACCTTATCGATATGCTCCAGCCCTTCAATTTTATCATAAGGAAGCGGGTGCTTTTTGGCGCGGAAGAAATGGTGGTTAAGGATAGGGTATAGGGTCTCGGTAATTAAACTCGATTTACCACTGCCCGATACACCGGTAACCCCAATCAGTTTACCTAACGGGAAATCAACCGAAACCTTTTTTAAATTATGGCCTGTAGCCTTTTTTAAAGTTAATGTCTTACCGTTACCCTCGCGGCGTTTGGCCGGGATAGCTATCTCGCGCTCGCCGTTAATATATGATGTGGTGAGTGTATGGTGCAGCATCAGTTCGGCCGGTGTGCCTTGTGCAACTATCTGCCCGCCGTGTACACCTGCTGCCGGGCCCATGTCAATTACATGGTCGGCTTCTAATATCATGTCCTTATCGTGCTCGACTACTAAAACAGTGTTGCCCAGATCACGCAGGTTTTTGAGTGCGTTTATTAAACGTTCGTTATCACGCTGGTGCAGACCAATACTTGGCTCATCTAAAATGTACATCACATTCATTAGTTGCGAACCTATCTGCGTGGCCAAACGGATGCGCTGCGCCTCGCCGCCCGAGAGGGTTTTTGCTGTACGGTCCAAGGTTAAATAACTCAACCCTACATCCAGCAGGAAACCTATCCGCGCGCGGATCTCTTTCAAGATCTCTTTAGCTATCACGTTCTGGCGTTCGTTCAAACGGCTTTCCAGATCGGTGAACCAGGTACTTAACGTAGTGATATCCATCGTTGCCAGTTCGAAGATGTTTTTGGCATCTACCTTAAAGTGCAGCGACTCCTTCTTTAAACGGGCACCATCACAAACCGGGCAGGTACGCAATACGCGATAGTTTTCCATATCGTCCATACCTTCGTCGTTACGGCGTTCCTGCTGCTCTTCCAGCATTCGGATGATCCCGTCGAACGAGATCTGGTAACTTTGTACGTTCCACTTGTTATACTCCACCGCCACGCTGATCATATCCGGCGCGCCGTTCAGGATGAGATCCAGTTGATCACGCGTTAACTTTTCTACCGGTGTGCTCAGGCTAAAATCGTATTTCTTAGCCAGCGCTTTCAACACCTGGAAGATCCAGGTCTCACGGTACTCGCCGATGGGGGCCAGGCCACCGTTCATGATGCTGAGTTTAGGGTTCGGGATCACGGAAGCTTCGTCCACCTCGAAGATATAACCCAGGCCATTACACTTTTCACAGGCACCGTAAGGCGAGTTGAACGAAAAGGTATTGGGCTGTGGCTCATCATAAGAGATGCCCGATACCGGGTCCATCAAAAACTTACTGAAATAAGCTACGTTATTGTCTTTATCCGCAATGCGGATGATGCCTTTCGAGATCTTGAGGGCCGATTGCAGCGAGGTGTAAAGCCTTTTGCTATCAGCTTCGCTCACCACCAGGCGGTCAACCACGATATCAATATCATGGATCTTGTAGCGGTCTACCTGCATTTTAGGTTCCACATCGGCAACAGCGCCGTCAATGTAAACCTTCAGGTAGCCCTGCTTGCGGATCTGCTCAAACAATTCGCGGTAGTGGCCTTTACGGGCTTTTACCACGGGTGCTAATATATTTACGGGTTGCCCGTCAAACTTTTCAAAAATTGTTTTCAGGATCTGGTCCTCGCTCATGCGCTCCATCTTCTCGCCGGTAGTGTAGCTGTAGGCATCACCTGCGCGGGCAAAAAGTAAGCGCATAAAATCATAGATCTCGGTAATAGTGCCTACCGTACTCCGCGGGTTTTTGCTGGTGGTTTTTTGCTCGATGGCAATAACAGGGCTCAATCCCGATACCTTGTCAACATCCGGGCGCTCCATGCCGCCCATAAACTGGCGCGAGTAGGCCGAAAATGTTTCCATATAACGGCGCTGCCCCTCGGCATAAATGGTATCAAATGCCAGTGACGATTTGCCGCTGCCGCTTAACCCGGTTATCACAACCAGCTTATTGCGGGGGAACGATACATCGATATTTTTTAAATTATGTACCCGGGCACCATACACTTCTACTTCACTTTGCTCGCCCAGGTCTAACGGTTTTTCAATCATATATGCTGTAAAAAACAAGTTAAGTGCGGCTTGGTTTTATCCGGCTGCACTATTACTAAAAAAGTTCGCAAATATACGCAAAAACGCCCGGCAATCATAGCGTTAGCCCCGGCGTGGATATGCTCGTTCGTGTAAAATTTAAGCGAAAATAGCCGGTCACTCAAATTGTTTTAAAGTTAACATTCCGTTTATATGGCAATGCGTCCTTTGCCTATTAACATAACATCAAATTTATTTAAATGAAAAGACCTTTACTTGGTATTTTGGCGCTTGCTGCCATCAGCTTTACGGCTTGTAAAAAAAATACAACCGATACGGTAACCCCGGTTGTTTACCCGGATATGGCAGAGGCCAGCGACCCCGCCCTGCTATTTACCACCAGCTTAGGTGTAAAGGTTTTTAACGGCGGCTTTGGTTCGTCGGTAGCGGCAGACCCTAACGATCCGAATGTTTTTTACCTGATGACCGACCGCGGGCCGAACGTGGCCGGTACGATACCTAACTCCATAATTTTAGGAAAGGCTGATTTTACCCCGTCGATAGGTAAGTTCCGTTTAAAGGATGGCAAACTGTTTTTAGAACAAACTATTGAGTTTAAGAACGCCGCCGGGGTTAAGCTTAACGGCCTACCTAACCCTGCGGGGCAAGGTGCAACAGGCGAGGTGCCTTATGACCTTAATAATAAGGTGCTGGATACCAGTGCCGACGGGATAGATTCGGAAGGTTTGGTTTTAGCGTCTGATGGCACATTTTGGGTGAGCGACGAGTACGGGCCGCACATTGTTCACTTTGATGCTACAGGTAAAACTATTGAGCGTATTAACCCATTTGGTAGCGGTACAGGCGGCCGTAAATTGCCGCTGGTATTTGCCAAACGCAGGCCTAACCGCGGGATGGAGGGTTTGGCCATCACACCCGATGGTAAAACATTGGTAGGTTTAATGCAATCACCTATGTACAACCCATCATCGGCTGCTATCTCGGGCTCGGTGGTGCTACGCATCCTTACCTTTGATATCGCTACAGGTACAACCAAACAGTATGCTTACCTGATGGACCTTGCAACGCTTACCGGCTGCAGCGAGATCACCGCGCTTAGTGCAACCACCTTCCTGACCATTGAGCGCGACGGTTTATACGGCGGTGCGCCAACTAACCCATCTGCTTTCAAAAAAGTGTTTAAGATCGATATCAGCAACGCGACCGATATTTCTGACGCGGCCAACAGTGCCAACGGAAAATTATTTGGCGGGAAAACAGTTGAGGAATTGAAAGATGCTGCAGGTTTAACAACAGCCGGTATCATCCCGGTAACCAAAACATTAGTACTGGATCTGTTAAAAGACCTGCCGACCATCTACCCGCATGATAAGGCCGAAGGTATTGCGCTGATCAAAGGTAACATCCTGGTGATCTCTAATGATGATGATTTTGGCGTGGTAGATAACGGTGCCAGCGGTTTTGCCCAAAAGATATTACCATTAAGCAATACCATCGATCATAACCGGTTATATTTCAAAAAGCTGAATTTATAATCTGCTGATTAACCATTAATATTTACAAGCCGGCCCCAAGGGGCCGGCTTTTTTATTTTATAAGATTACAACTCATTAAAAAACCATGTCATTGCGAGGAGCGATAGCGACGTGGCAATCTCATAGGATGATTAGGCACCATGCTCAACAGCGGGTGTTGCGGGTAAAAGAAGAAATCTCACCGCGCAGTGTCGCCCAAAAATCGAGCTAATCCCCTCTTGAGAGGGGCAGGGTATGTTATTTATTGAGCTTTGCAAATTGCCACAAGCGGGGACGCTTGTGGTAGCGGAGGAGTCACCCAAAATTTAATTACCCCACCCGCTCTATCAAACAAACCGCGTAAGCGACAACGCCTTCTTCGCGGCCTATAAAGCCCAGCTTTTCGTTGGTGGTGGCTTTGATAGATATGTCATCTATATCGATGCCTGCGGCTTCGGCAATGTTGGCTTGCATGGTGGGTATATGCGGGTTTATCTTGGGTGCTTCCAGGCACACCATCGCATCTATATTGCCTATCTGCCAGTTCTTTTCGGCTAATAGCTTGATAACATGCTGTAATAAAACAAGGCTGCTGATGCCTTTCCAGCGGTCGTCTGTATTAGAAAAGTGAAAACCTATATCGCGCAGGTTGGCTGCACCTAAAAGGGCATCGCAAATAGCGTGGAGCAGTACATCGGCATCAGAATGCCCGTAGGCACCGCTGGTGTGTTCTAAGTTTACACCGCCTAATATAAAAGGATGATCGTGCTTGAGTTGGTGCACATCAAAACCAAAACCTACTTTTATTTTAGCCATTATCGTTGCGAAGGAGGAGTAGAAGCTGGTGGTGGAATAGTTGCAGGGCCGCTTGGTGCCACAGCAGCCGGTGCCGCTTTTGCGCCACTGCCACGGCCAAAACTGGCCGACAAGGTGAAACGGATAGTATTTGCTAATGGGCTGTTTTGTTGACTTGCCGCCAGGTAAGAAAAATCGAAATTAAATTCCTGGTACTTTAAGCCAACACCAAAGGTGGCATAGTGCCTATTGCCCTTGTTAGGGTTTTCGTAAAAATAACCGGCACGAATGGCAAAACGGTTAGCATAAAGATATTCTACCCCCGGCGAAAACGAATATTCTTTCAACTCTTCGCTAAAGCCGCCCGGTGCATCACCAAATGATTGAAACAGGCCCGCCGGTACAGAAACATTATCATCATGGCCCGATACGATGTTGCCGTTATTATCCCGTATTGGCGGGGTAGGCACCAGCAATTTATTGATATCGAAAGCAACGGTAAACTTGTTGGTGCTATCCAACGCCCAGGTATTGGCTACACCGATCTTTAAGTTGGTTGGCAAAAAGTATTTGGTACCCCCATCGCTGTAACTAATCTTTGAACCGATGTTAGAGATGTTTGTACCGAATGCAAAGGTTTTATTATCGCCATAAGGTTTATTATAAAACAAGGATACGCCTGCCGATATGGCGTTGCCCGCCTTGTTTTGCTGCCCCCCGCCCGAAACGAACGCCCCGTTAGAGAAGTTGGAGTAGATATAGCGCATGGTTAAACCCAGTGATAGGTTAGGCCCGAACTTGCGTGCAAATGAGGCATCTAATGAAAACTCACTTGGTTTATAAGTACCCTGGTCAACCTGGTTCTGGTCGATCAGTTGTATCGACCCTAAGTTAAAATACCTTAACGACGCACCGAAAGTATTCCGATTGTCTAGTTTATGGGAATAGCTTAAATAAGCCAGACTAACATCGGGCACCAGGTGCCGTAGCCAGGGGCTGTATGACAGGGAGATATCGTTATTGGTTTCCAAAAAGGCCAGCTTTGCGGGGTTCCAATAATTGGCGTTAACATCCGGAGATGTAGCTACACCTGCATCGCCCATGGCACCCGCACGTGAATCGGGTGTGATATTTAAAAATGGTACGGCCGTTGATATTGCATTTGCACCACTGCCGTTTGTATTGGTTTGCGCCAATGCAAATACAGGTAAGCTAAACAGAATACAAAACGTAAGATTTTTTGTAGTAAAAAACTTCATTGGGTGCAATTTAGTCTTATTATTTAAAATAATAAAAATATGCTTACGTTAAAAAAACATAATTGGTTCCGGCATAAAACCGATAATAGATCAAATTAGTGTAACTCATTAAATAAATAATACGTTTAACATAACTTATGCCGATTATCTGTTATTTTAGGTTCGCGAATAGGTTATCATTTATTAACTGATTTTATTTAGATTTACCTCCAATATATTTTGCAAAATATGAAAGTACTTTTTACTAATACTGCTTTAGTGTTGCTGGGTTTAGGCGCTTTGTTAAGCAGCTGCAGTAAACCACCAACGTCGCAAAAAACGGGGTTGAAATATAACGACGCCAAAAACGGTGGTTACGTGCGTTATCGGCAAACACACCCAAGCCCGGGGCCGGGCCTTATCCCTATCGAGGGCGGTACCTTTGTTTTGGGTGGCAGTGCCGACCAGGACGTAAGTTTTGAATACAACAACGTGCGCCGCAGGGTAACTGTACCTTCATTTTATATGGACGAAACCGAGGTATCTAACCAGGACTGGCTGGATTACCTGCACTGGATAGCCATTACCTTTCCGGATGATAGGGAGTACTACTACAATGCTATCCCTGATACTTTAGTATGGCGTAAACCATTATCATACAACGAACCTTACGTAGACAACTACCTGCGCCACCCTGCATTTCAGGATTACCCGGTTGTAGGTGTTACCTGGGACCAGATACAGGACTACTGTACCTGGCGTACCGACCGTACCAACGAGAATATTTTACGTGAAGGCGGCCAGTTAGTAACCTGGAAAGATGCATCAAAAAAAGGCGCGCCTGCTGTTCAAAACACGCAGCCGTTTAACACAGATATTTACCTGAACGGGCAATTGACCGGCCCGGGTATCGACGGCAAGAAAAGGCCGAAAGACCTGAGCCCTGCAAGGGCAGGTGCTACTGCTGCTGCCACAAAAGGTGGTGCGCGCAGACCAGTACGTTTAGAAGACGGGATCCTGAAATCGGGCTACCGCTTACCATCAGAGGCCGAGTGGGAATACGCTGCTTTGGCATTGGCCGGCAACACCCAATTTGAAAACATTAACGACGGTAAAATTTACCCTTGGAACGGCCTGGGCGTACGCTCGCCAGCTAAAAACACACGCGGTTTAATTTTGGCCAACTTTAAACGTGGCCAGGGCGATAACGCAGGTGTTGGCGGTGGCTTGAATGATAAGGCTGATATTACTGCACCCGTGCGTTCATTCCCGCCGAATGATTTTGGTTTGTACAACATGGCAGGAAATGTGAACGAATGGGTTGCCGATACTTATCGCCAAACTTCATTTGAAGATGTTGATGATTTTAACCCCTTCCGTGGCAACGAATTTTCTAATAAACGTTTAGCCGACCCGGTAAAGGGTTTGTATGCTAAAGACAAGTACGGGCGCCCTATTAAAGATGCATCCAAGACAAATAAAAAGTTAAAGTATGCAGATATGATTGCGCAGCAACAAGGCCTCAACAACGCACCGGCAAACGGCGCAACACCGCCAAGTACTGTTGCGGGCAAAGCCTACACTGCAGATAATAGGGGTTATGGCGATACCGTGAACACTGTATTATATGGCACAACCACGTTAGTTAGCGATCACTCTAAGGTTTACAAAGGCGGCTCGTGGAACGATATGGCTTACTGGTTAAACCCGGCGACCCGCCGTTTTATGAACCAGGATGATGCTAGTGCCGAAGTTGGTTTCCGTTGTGCAATGACTATGGTTGGCGCACCAGAGATAAACTCGGGCGGTAAACAGTACTTCCCGGTTAAAAAGGCAAAGAATTATAAGGGGAGATAATCTCAAATCCGGAATCGTATTTAACGAGATCTGAAACATACAACACATCCCGGTTACGAAAGTGACCGGGATTTTTATTTAGGGAATCATCGGAGGGGTGCTATTTAGCACTTAGGAAAACGCAGGTCTTTGTACACCTCTATTATATTCATTGTTATCTAAGAAGCTGTACTGATAAAACACAAAAGCCGCCTGCTGTTTAGCGGCGGCTTTTGTGTTTTGAAATCCTTTACTTAGAGCAGGCGGAAGTTTTATTCCTCTACCATTTCGCTGTTAGGGCTGGATTCTTCTATCGTTTCTTGCTTAAAGTAACGCTTTTGGTTCAGCAGGATCATGATCACACCTACCGATATAGCCGAATCGGCCAGGTTAAATACCGGGCGGAAGAAGATGTATTCTTCACCACCCCACACCGGCAACCATTTAGGGAATACGCCCGATAACAGCGGGAAGTAAAACATATCTACCACACGGCCATGAAATAAGGCAGCATAGTGATAAATAATACCGTAAAAAGCAGAGTCGATAATATTACCCACTGCACCTGCAAGGATCAGCGCCACCATCATAATTAAACCCCGGTGATACCTGTGTTTGATCAAATGTACCAATCCGTAGCCAATACCACATACAGCAACGATACGGAAGAGTGTCAACACCAACTTTCCAAAATCGCCGCCTAATTCCATACCGAAGGCCATACCGTTGTTCTCGGTATAATGTAACATGCCCCGGTTGCCCAGCAGGTGAATTTCTTCGCCCAGTTGCATGTGTGTTTTCACCCAGATCTTAATTACCTGGTCAAGCAGAATAATAATTGCAGCAGTTAAAAAAGGTTTAGTATAAGCTGCCTTCATTTATTGCTTCAGTTTAGCTTCCATGGTTAAGGTGGTGTGCGGTACGGCACGTAAACGTTCCTTAGGGATCAGTTTGCCGGTTTCGCGGCAAATACCGTAAGTTTTGTTTTCGATGCGTACCAGGGCAGCTTCTAATTGCTCTATAAACTTCTTTTGGCGGGCGGCCAGTTGGTTTATCTGTTCTTTCTCTAACGTTGCAGATCCATCCTCCAGTGTTTTGTAAGTACCGGCTGTATCGTCAGTTCCGTTCGCGTTAGGCGAGCTTAGTGAAGTAGCTAAAGCGTTCAGCTCTTCTTTTGAGCTGCGCAATTTTTCTAATAACAAATCTTTAAATTCAACTAATTCCGAGTCTGAATATCTCGTTTTTTGTGTTTCTGTGCTCATTTAACTTTTACTAATAGCTATTAAAATTTCATATCCGTCTATCTCTACTTTATCCCCCTCAATTAACTGACTGTCAAGCTCAAAGCTATCAGCTAAAATTTCGGCGCAAATGTATGATAAATTATTCTTTACTGCTTCGGCAATATATTCGCTGTTGCTGATGCGGACGGTTATCCGGTCGGTAACTTCAAATTCTTTGGCCTTACGCAAGTTTTGTATCCGGTTGATCAATTCCCGGGATATTCCCTCCTGTATTAATTCATTGGTTAGCGTAACATCTAAAGCAACGGTTAGTTTGCCTAAATTTGCAACTTGCCAGCCGGGTACGTCTTCGGCAATGATTTCTACATCGGTGGTGAGTAGTGAGTGGTGAGTAGTGAGTAGTTGTAAACTACCCTCATTCTCTAACCTTGCTATATCGTCCTGGGTAAGTTTACCAATTTCTTCTGCAACCACTTTCATATCCTTGCCTACCTTAGCACCCAGGGCCTTAAAGTTTGGTTTGATCTTCTTTTTAATAAAGCCGGCAGTATCGGTAATGTATTCGATGCTTTTAATGTTAGTTTCAGACAAGATCAGTTCTTTCACCTTCTCTATCTGTACCTTAAAGTTCTGGTCCAGTATCGGCAATAAAATTTTGCTTAAAGGGCGGCGAACAGGGATCTCTATCTTTTTACGTAACGATAATACCAATGACGAAATATCCTGCGCCATTTGCATGCGCTCTTCTAAGGCAGTATCAACTAAATCGTTATGATACTCCGGGTAGTAGGCCAGGTGTACAGATTCAAATTCCTCTTTATTGGTAACGCTGTTCAGATCGGTATATAAACGCTCGGCAAAGAACGGCGCTATAGGCGACATTAATTTGCTGATGGTGACCAAACAGGTATAAAGCGTTTGATAAGCCGATAACTTATCGTCCGAGTTATCTGAACGCCAGAAACGGCGGCGGCTTAATCTGATGTACCAGTTGCTGAAATGCGCGTCCACAAATTCCTGGATAGCACGGGCAGCTTTGGTTGGCTCAAAATCGGCGTAATAACCGTCAACCTCTTTGCTCAGGGTATTTAATAAGGAGATGATCCAGCGGTCAAGCTCGGGGCGTTTATCCAGGGCTATCTCGGCTTCTTCGTATTTAAACTGGTCGATATTGGCGTATAGCACAAAGAACGAGTAGGTGTTATACAGCGTACCGAAGAATTTACGGCGTACTTCGTCCAATCCCTCGATATTAAATTTAAGGTTATCCCACGGCGCCGCGTTACTGATCATGTACCAGCGGGCTGCATCGGCACCAAACTTATTGATGGTTTCGAACGGATCGATACCGTTGCCTAAACGTTTAGACATCTTGTTACCGTTCTTGTCCAGCACCAGGCCGTTAGATACCACATTGCGGAACGCTACACCTTCATTGCCTACAAGCTGGTTAACAGCCTTCACCTCGTCGCTGGCTTCACTCAGCATTACCGCTATAGCATGCAGGGTAAAGAACCAGCCGCGGGTTTGGTCAACACCTTCGGCAATGAAATCGGCAGGGTAGGCGTTTTGGAATTCTTCTTTGTTCTCAAAAGGGAAGTGCCATTGCGCATAAGGCATAGCACCGCTGTCAAACCAAACGTCAATCAGGTCGGGCTCGCGGAACATTTTTTTGCCTGCGGCAGATGTTAAAATCACATCATCCACATACGGGCGGTGCATATCTTCCAGCTTAAAGCCGGCGGGCATAAATCCTGCTGCGATTGATTTTTCAATCTCGGCATTCAATTCAGCTATCGAACCGATGCATTTTTCTTCTGTACCATCTTCCTCCCGCCAGATAGGCAGCGGGGTGCCCCAGTAGCGCGAACGCGACAGGTTCCAGTCTACCAGGTTTTCCAACCAGTTACCAAAGCGGCCGGTACCGGTGCTTTCCGGCTTCCAGTTGATGGTTTTGTTTAGTGCAACTAATTTATCCTTTACGGCTGTAGTACGGATGAACCAGCTATCCAGCGGATAGTACAGGATAGGCTCATCACTACGCCACGAGTGCGGGTAGCTGTGTTCGTATTTTTTAACGTCGAACGCTTTATTCTCGGTTTTTAATTTGATGGAGATCAGTACGTCGGTTGGTTTAAAACCTTCTTCGGCGCGCTCTTCATTGCTGTAATATTCCTCTTTAACGTAACGGCCTGCAAAGTCGGTCACTTCGTCAACAAAGCGGCCTTGTTTATTCACCAACGGAACTTCCTTGCCTGCTTCGTCATGCACCATTACTGATGGTACGTTGTTTTCCTTACATGCCCTAAAGTCATCCGCACCAAAAACAGATGCGGTGTGTACAATGCCGGTACCATCTTCGGTAGTTACAAAGTCGGCAGGGATTACCCGGAAGGCATTGGCTTCGAGGTCGGCATTGGTTACGTAGGGCATTAGCTGCTCGTAGTGTATACCAACAAACTGCGCACCGGTATAAACGCCTTTATTGACCCAGGGGATAATTTTATCGCCGCCTTTGTAATCTTCAAAAGAAGCGTTCTCGCCTTCGGCCTTAAAAAATTTGCCCAACAGGTCTTGCGCTAATACGACCGTTACCGGCTCGTAAGTGTAGGGATTAAAAGTGCTGATCTTTACATAGCTGATCTTCTCGCCAACGGCTAATGCACAGTTAGCGGGTAAGGTCCACGGGGTGGTTGTCCAGGCTAATATGTATAGCGGCGAATCGATATTTTCAAAAAGGAATTCTGAATCCTTGTCGCGTTTAACTTTAAATTGAGCGGTGATGGTGGTATCCTTCACCATTTTGTAAGTACCCGGCTGGTTCAGCTCATGCGAACTTAAGCCGGTACCCGATTTGGGCGAATAGGGCTGTACGGTATAACCCTTGTACAACCAGCCTTTTTTATACAATTCGCTTAGTATCCACCAAAGGCTTTCAATGTATTCATTCTCGTAGGTAACATAAGGGTTTTCCAGATCTACCCAGTAACCCATCTTTTCGGTCAGGTCGTTCCAAACATCGGTATAGCGCATTACCTCCTTACGGCAGGCGTCGTTGTATTCTTTTACCGAGATCTTTTTACCAATATCGTCTTTAGTGATGCCTAATGATTTTTCTACAGCCAGTTCGATAGGCAGGCCATGGGTATCCCAACCGCCTTTACGTTTAACCTGAAAACCTTTTAATGTTTTGTAACGGCAAAAAATATCCTTGATGCTACGGCCCATAACGTGATGGATACCGGGCATACCATTAGCGCTTGGCGGGCCTTCGTAAAACGTGTAGGGTTTACTTGCGGGCCTGCTGGTTATGCTTTTTTCAAATATGCCGTTCTGCTTCCAGAAAGCCAGCACATCTTTGCCTGTTTCAGATAGATTTAACTGTTTATATTCCTTGTACATCAATATGTTCGCCTGAATTTTAAAGGTTGCAAAAATACGGAATTTAATATTAAAAAGGGAGTGAATGGCTTATTTATGAGGTTAAGCTTTTGTTGTATTTATGTGCAGGGAATTGTTGGTGTTGAGAATGAATTGCAGGCGCCGAAGCTGACTCACCCCCTTCCCCTTCTCTGCTGCGCAAAGAGGGGGTGTTTTCTTTAGTTTCATTGCCGTTGACTTTAGTCAACGGATACGCTAAAAGCTAATGGGGCTTTAGCCAAACTGACAGTGCGGCTAAAGCCTGACTTATTAGGCGGTTTATCCGTCCCATGAATGGGACGGCAATGAAATTAAAAATGGCGGATATTCTATTCGATCCCCCCCCTGCTCCTCAAAGAGGGGGTCTTTTTCCTTTCTTATCTTAAATTTCCTTTCCTACCCTCTTTGCGCAGCAGAAGGATCGACCAGTCCCGACTATCGTTGGGATTGGGGTGAGTTGTCTTTGATTTTTATACATTTGGTAAACTAACTTTTGCTTTCATGAAATATATCAGCCTCATCGCCTTAACCGGCTTTGCCTTATTGGCAAGCTGCTCGTCAAACCCTAAAAAAGAAACTGCCGCAGCTACTACCGATACCGTTTTAGCCGCCGATATTAAACAGCACATCGCCGTTTTGGCTAACGACTCATTACTGGGCCGTAAACCTTTTACTGTTGGCGAAGAAAAAACTATAGCCTACATAGCAGCCCAGTTCAAAAAAATGGGATTGGAGCCGGGTAACAAAGGCAGTTACTTTCAGGATGTGCCGATGGTAGAGATCAAATCGAACCCGGCAGATATGACGATAGCAGGCAAAGCAACCATGGACTTAAAACCAGGAATGGACTTTGTGGCATCTACCCGCCGCGAGGTACCTGCTATTAATCTTAAAAACTCTCCGCTGGTATTTGCGGGTTACGGGATTGTGGCCCCCGAATATAAATGGAACGATTACGCCGGATTAGATGTTAAAGGCAAAACTGTTGTGGTGCTGGTGAACGACCCGGGCTTTCAGTCGCCGGAGAAGTTTTTCAAAGGCGATACCATGACCTACTATGGCCGCTGGACTTACAAGTATGAAGAGGCCGCCCGCCAGGGTGCCGCGGGTGTATTGATCGTACACCAGACAGAACCCGCCAGCTACGGATGGCAGGTAATTCAAAATAGCTTCTCGGGCTCTAAACTATATTTACAACAGGCCGATAAACACATGAACCGCTGCCAGGTAGAAGGCTGGATAAGCGAGGAGGTGGCTAAAAAATTATTAGGCGATGCAGGTGTAACCGGTGATATCCGCGCCTATGCCCGTAAAAAAGATTTTAAGGCGGTGCCGCTGAACAGCACGGTATCGTTAGCATTAACTACCAAGCTGAAGTACGCCATGTCGCACAACGTAATAGCGACCTTGAAAGGCAGCACCACGCCCGACGAGTATGTGTTATACAGCGCGCATTGGGACCATTTCGGGATCAATAAACCGGTTGCGGGAGATAGCATTTACAACGGCGCGGTGGATAATGCCAGCGGTGTTGCATCCGTATTGAGTATTGCTAAACTGTTTACGCAGCAAAAGGAAAAACCGAAACGCTCAATCGTTTTCCTGAGTGTTACCGCCGAAGAGCAGGGCCTGTTAGGATCTGAGTATTACGGCACGCACCCGGTTTACCCGTTAAACAAAACCGTTGCTGACTTAAACCTCGATGCCTTATCAGACTTTGGCGAAACCAGCGATTTCTCGATCACCGGCAAGGGCCAGAACGACCTGGATGATTACGTGGAAGCTTTAACCAAACCATTAGGCTGGACGG
Organism: Mucilaginibacter glaciei; assembly: GCF_014773245.1. GTDB lineage: Bacteria > Bacteroidota > Bacteroidia > Sphingobacteriales > Sphingobacteriaceae > Mucilaginibacter > Mucilaginibacter glaciei. Next base: position 268,505 of record NZ_JACWMX010000005.1, read on the forward strand.
TTGTGGGCGATACCAAACCAAGCTCGGGCAGTTACTACCGGTCAGATCATTTTAACTTTGCCAAAGTGGGCGTACCCGCTTTAGACCTGCACAACGGCGCTAACGCTGTAGGCCATGATACCGCCTGGGGCCAGGCCAAACTGAAGGAATATAACGAGAAGCATTACCACCAGCCATCAGACAGTTACAGCGATACCATGAACACCAAAGGCATGGCGCAAACTACCGAGCTGATGTATAAATTGGGTGTAAAACTAAGTAACGAAACCACCTTCCCGGGCTGGAAAGCAGGATCAGAATTTAAAGCGATCAGGGATAAAGCGATGGGGAAATAAGGGTTGATTATGCGGGTCCTCGCATCGGAAAGTGTCCACGCTTTACGAAATTCCACCAATGAGCTTCCACGCTTGCGAAAGACGCAAGCGCGGACGCTTTACCCGGCGGGTTGCACTTCTGATATGCTCAAAGGCACGTAAAATTAAATAGTGCAAATTAGAGATTTTTAGAGGTGATAAATTAATATTTAGGGCCATAAGAGCTCAGTAATTGAAAGTCTGTCCGATATAATAAAGAGAGTCAAATGGCATACCATGTTAAAATACTTGGGAATGGTGTTCCGCTAACCGTTCCGCTGCCTGTTCCGTTTTTTGAAAAGGTGTTCCGCAGTGTTCCGTTTTTAGCGGAACGGAACACTGCAAACGGAATGTAAAATACCTGCTTAATTCTTCGCTAATTCTCTTATTTTGCAGCCATGAGAAAACAAGTAAAGCGGACTATTTACATGATCGTTATTTCCGTAATATTATTTTCGGCATCTATGGCTGTACCGGTGCTTTATCATACCAAGGCACGCGAGTATTTGCAGGGCGCCGCTTTCGGCTTAATGGTCGCCGGCATTATTAGCATCGGTATAATTTTATATGATAATTATTTTAAGGAGAATAAAGCGTAATTTCCCGTTAAAATTTTATGCATCACCAAACCTCGCCTATACGCACCAATTGCGCTAATTGTGGTACTACGCTTGCAGGTAAACACTGCCACGAGTGCGGGCAAAAAGCGGGTGTACACCGCTTAACGCTTCACGAGCTGTTTCATGAGGTTTGGCACGTATTTACACATACAGATAAAGGCATCCTGCGGCTCATCAAAGATATGTTTACCCACCCGGTAAGCGTTTACGAAGGCTACTTTGGCGGGCAGCGCAAAAAATATTTTAGTCCGGTGCTTTTCTTTTTGGTAACAGCGGGGATCCTTGCCTACCTGTACCCCCATGTTTTCGACTATGAAGACAGGGTGACCAATATGCATAACGAATTTGGGCGAGCCATGTATCACATGGTTAAATACCGCGCTTTAATATTGCTTCCGGTTGAGGCCTTGCTGCTATGGCTTGTTTTTCATAAAAGGTTTAACCTGGCAGAGGTAATGGTTTTTATGCTTTTTTGCCTTGGCTTTACCTATACCATCTGCATTGTGGCAATGCCTGTTTATTTTTTGTTAATCACGCACAAAGCATTCATAGATAATACCCTCATCATCGTTACCTATCTCATCATATTGCTCCATGGCAGCCTGGTGCTTGCACGGAAGCAACCTGCGTACCTACTGGCGATGGTATTATTGGTGAATGCTTTTTACCTGATGGATGGCTTTCTGCAGCTTTACCTCCTATTTGATGATAAAATGCTGGATAATCAAAATATACACGGCCTGGACGACGCTATTAAATTAATGTACACTTTCTATTAATATGACAGACAGAACGCGTTTTATAATTGCCGTAACAGGATTGATCCTTTCGGTAATTGTATTTCTTTTATTTACGTTTATCCCTCAACTGGCAGCTTCTGCCAAAGCCGATTTTTGGCAGGGTTTTTCTGGTGGCATAGCGTTAGGCTCATTCTTAGCGGTGCTGCACTACGGCAACGGATTAAGAAAAAGGCGCGCCTGATCACATAATGGCCCGGTTAGCGCCGCCATCAACCTGTATGGTGGTACCGCTGATGTAGCTTGCCTGTTCTGATGCCAGGAAGGTTACCAAAGCCGCCAGTTCTTCCGGTTTACCTATGCGCCCCAAGGGGATGCTTTTTGCCTTTTCTTTGATGGCCTCATCGGGGTCCATGCCTTTGGGCAAAGTGTGTTTGATGCGGTCGGTTAATATCAGGCCCGGTGCAACATTGTTTACTGTAATGTTGTAAGGCCCATATTCGTCGGCCATTAATTTTGCCATCCCCACTACGCCCATCCGCATAGCGGTAGATAGTACCGAATTGCCCAACACCGCCTTTACAGATCCGCTGATGATATTGATAATGCGCCCGCCGCCAACTTGTTGCATATACGGCAGTACTTGCTTACTCGTACGGGCAAAACTTAATAAGTTAAGGTCAAACGCTTTTTGCCATTGCTCATCATCAAAGTTCTCGAATTTATCAAAGGGCGGCCCGCCCGCATTGTTCAGCAAGATATCGATCCGGCCGAATGTATTGCCTGCCTTTTTTATAAAATCGCTTAGCTGTAAAGCGTCTGATACATCAACGGGGATGGCAACCACTTCATTACCCGTAGCTTTTTTGATCTCGTCAGCGGTTTTATTTAGTTGCTCCGCATCGCGAGAGCCAATGATAACTTGAGCACCCTCCTGCGATAAGCTTAGCGCGATGGCCTTTCCCAAACCCTTGCTGGCCGCCAGTATTAGGGCAACCTTTCCTGTCAATTTCAGATCCATAGTTTTATAACGGTGTTTTTGTGGGTTTGTTCAACCCAAAAATGAATACAAATGTGCAGATTTGTATATCAATAACATGAACAAACTCATCCGCAGCTTTGGTTTTGCCTTTAAGGGATTAGGCTATGCCTTTAAAACCCAGCAAAACTTCAGGATCCATTGCTTCGCAGCCATTTTGGCCTGTGCGTTCGGCTATTTCCTGCATATCACTACCGATGAATGGCAATGGGTAATGCTTTGTATCATGCTGATGATGGTTGCCGAGTTATTGAATACCGCTATCGAAGCGCTTGTCGACCTGGTATCGCCGGATTATAATGAATTGGCAGGGCGCGTAAAAGATGTGGGCGCGGCGGCGGCATTGGTGGTGGCTATTTTTTCGCTGGCTACCGGCATCATCATTTTTGTGCCAAAATTACTACTGCTTGTAAATGCTGCATAAAACCAGGGGCATTGTTTTTAAAACAACCGACTACAGCGAAAGCAGCGTAGTAGTACAGATCTTTACCGAAAAGTTCGGCCTGCAATCATACATCATTAACGGGGCGCGCAAGCCAAAAGCTAAAATTGGCCGTAATATGCTGCAAACGTTAAGTTTGGTAGATATGGTGGTGTACCACAAAGCGGCGGGTAATATCCAGCGGATCTCAGAATTAAAGAACTTGCCGCAACTGCAATCCATCCCTTACGATATCATAAAAAGCTGCCTGGCTATGTTCATGAATGAGGTTTTGTATAAGGCGATTAAACAGCAGGTTGCCGACGAGCAAAGCTTCGATTTTATATTTAACTCCATTGAACTGCTTGACCATGCCGATAAGGGGCTGGCAAACTTCCACCTGGTTTTTTTAATTCAGCTTACGCGATATCTTGGGTTTTACCCGCATGGCACCCAGTTGGAAAACGCCAACTACTTTGATATGAAGAACGGCGTGTTTAGCCCCTACAAACCTGATAGCGCATCCTACCTGTCGCCGCCGCATACCAGCAATTTTTATAACCTGCTCAAAAGTGGTTTCGGCCACATCGAAGAGATCAAACTCCGTAACGACGAACGCCGCTACCTGATCAGTAAACTACTGGAATACTACGCCTTGCATATAGAGGGTTTCGGCAATATCAAATCGCACGAGGTATTGGAAGAAGTGCTGGGGTAATGCAACACTACTTCACAAAGAAATTCCCCGTACCCGAGTCCGAGATGTTGTTATTAGCATCTACCGTTACAATCCGCCAGTAGTAGGTGGTGTTGGCACTTACCGTAACATCGTTCACAAAGCTATCTGTAACGCGCTGACGGAAAACATCCGGGTTAGAATTCGGGCCAAAATAAACTATGTAGCCGGTGATATTATTATCAACCGCACTACCTTTCCAGGTCAGGTTTATCTTGGTTGTACCGGAAGGAAGCACTTGCCCGAATGTCGGTGTTAACAGTTCGGCAGGGAATGGGGCATAGGTGGTAATCCCAGCTCCGGCATTGTAAAACTTCCAGACTTCGCTATCTGTCTTAGTGTCTGATTTGGACGACTTAGCCGTAACTGACCACGAGTAGGGCGTGTTGCGCAGCAAGGTAACCGTTGCGTTTGGTGTTGGCGTATTTTGCACAATATCCTTTTGGGTCAGCAGGTTTTTGATGGTAAGGTCGTAGCTTTCCGTATTTTCGGCTGGGTTCCATGAAAATGCTACCGAACTTTCGGTCGCAGATAATATCACACCAGTGTTGCAGGTAAGGTCTTTAAGCGGCGCTACCAAAGTAGCCTTGCCGGGTGCAGGGGCCGAATTATTGCCGCCTTTGCCACAGGCCGCAAAAATAAAAACCAGGGCTATTATATATATCCGTTTCATTATTTCTTAATTATTTTATAACCACTCTGTTTGTTATCCAGCCCCAGGTTAAGGTAATAGAAACCGTTGGCGATAGCCGACAAGTCGATTTCCAGAATGCCCGATTTGTTGGTATACTGTTTATTATACGCCGGTTTGCCATCTGTTAAGCCGACAATATTCACGTTAATATTTTTGATGTTCAGATCGCCGATGTTGACGTACAAAACATTGCTGAACGGGTTGGGGAACGGGGTTATCTTATCGCTCAGGTTAATCTCCCGCTCTACTATGCCCTGGCATAAATTATCGGTAGTAATGGTCATTTTATTGGTGCCGGATAATAGCGGCAAGGTAACATCATGCTGGCTGGTGGTGTATTTGGCACCGTTGAGCATGATGGTAAATGTGCTGCCGCCATCAAGCTGCAGGTTAATGTTGTTAAGCGTACGGTTCACTACCGAGTAAACCGACAAATCTTTTGGCTCTGTAATGTTAACCTGGTAGCATTGTAAAAACGTTTCGCCCTCTATGGTAAAACAAACCGAATAGTTACCCGGAGAAAGGCTGTTAATTGCCAAACTATCCGTAAAAGGCAGCGAGGTATTAAAGCCATTACCCGTAACCACTGCCGTATATTTAAGCTTTTGCCCTGCTGTAATATGGATAGAACCATTGTTGCTACCTTTGCAGCTTACGCTTACCAAACGCAGTTTAAAGTTATCTGCCGATAGCTTTAATTGCGCGAGTACATTGGTGTATAGTGAGTAAGTAGTGTATTTATTTGCGGTAATGTTTACGTTGTAAGAACCGGTTTGGGTAGCAGTGAAGGTAGAATCCGTAGCACCCGGTATTGGCGTACCATAGAGTGTCCATTGGTATTTATAACCAGATGACGGGCTTGCCTTCAATACAACTGAGCCTCCCTTTACGATAGTAGTTGAGCCTACCGAGGTGATTACCGGTACAGGGAATACGGTTAATTTACCTGCTACGTAGTTGAAGGAATAATTTGCTGCATCGCCGCCGCTTACAGTTATAGGGTAAACACCAACAGCCGTGCCGGTAACTACCGTTGTTTGCGCCACCGGCTTTTTAGTAAGTATGGTGGTGTCCTGCCCGTTCACAAAGCCGTCGTATGTAAGTGTTAAGGAAGGATTATCCTTCGCTTCGGTTTTAATAATATCATTGGCGGTAACGGTTAGTATGGCTTTGTTTACCACAAGTGGTTGCTGTACCGGGGTAGCCGCAGTATAATTGGCGTCGCCGGCCTGGCTGGCTGTTATGGTTGTTGTGCCTGCGCCAATCAAATGTACTTTATTGTTAACAATGGTCGCTACCGCAGCGTTGCTGCTGGTGTAGGTAATGGCTGCCAGCGTATCTGTACCGGTGGCACCGGGGTTAAAATCAGCAATGCCATAAGTTACCGGTGCCGGTGTTTTAAACGTGATGGTGCGTGTACCGATGGCCACACTTAAATTTACGGTGGTTTTAAAGATACCGCTATTATTATAGGCCGTTACCACATAGTCGGTTGTCGTAAATTTAATTGTTGGGGTACCGCTTATTACGCCTTTACCATCAATACTTAAGCCAACAGGTAGTTGAGGGCTGATGCTAAAACCGGCAACCGTAACCTTGCGGATCACACTGTTAAAGGCGTCGGCAATTAACAGGCTGCCCTGACCGTCGAACTTTAAGCCCATATTGCCTTTGTAACCGGCAAGGGTATCTAAGCCGTCGGTATATGATTTTGACGAGTTGCCGGAGAATGGCACCGTGCCGGTAGGCTTACCATTAGAATTGAATTGTAAAATAGTGTAAGCTTTGGCTGTGGAAAGGTAGATCCTGTTTAAATTATCAACAGCGATACCTATAGGTTCGTTGTAAATAGTATCTGTAATGGTTTTAACAATACCCGATGGTGTGATACCGCGAATACATTTGTTACCCTGATCGGCCACGTAAATGTAACCGGCACTGTTTACAGCCACACTGTAGGGTGCCCTGAATGCTGCTGCCGTGCCTGTGCCATCCCGCAAACCAGGTGAACCGGAGCCAGCAAGGGTGGTGACCAAACCGGCAGGTGTTATCTTGCGGATAAGGTTATTATAGGTATCGGCAACAATTAAATTGCCGTCTTTATCTATGGCTACACTATTGGGTAAGGTAAAACTTGCTGCAGTGCCCTGGCCATTTGCGCGGCCTGCATTAAGCTGCCCGGCCAAAGTGGTCACCAGGCCTGTAGGCGTTATCTTACGGATCATGTTGTTTCCAAAATCGGCTACGTAAACGTTGCCTGCCTTATCAACCGCTATGCCTGCCGGGTAATTGAACGATGCCGCAGCACCCTGCCCGTTGGCAGACCCCTTTGTGGGTTGCCCGGCTAAAGTGGTAACCACGCCTGTGGCAGAGATCTTCCTGATCACGTTGGCATTTGCATCGGCCACATACACATTACCGGTGGCATCGTTAGTAACGCTTAGCGGACTGGAGAATGTGGCGCCTTTAGCTACCACCGTATCTTTACTGCCATACAGGCCGCTGCCCGCATAGGTGCTTGTGGTAGCGTAGATCTGGTTAGGTATGTCGCCGCCGTTTGACGCCGGGGTGATGGGTTTAATGGCAACATTTACCGTGAACGGTGCAATGGCACCGTAGCTGATGGCCGGGCCGTTAAGCGTGGGCTTATTAACCGTTAGCGATTGTGTTACCGGGGTAGCATCGTTATAGTTGGTGTTACCCGGCTGGCTGGCCGTTATGGTTGTAGCCCCGGGCCCGGTTACATGTATCAGGTTATCTACAATGGTTGCAACAGCTAAATTGCTGCTGGTGTACACAATAGTGTTAAGCGTATCGGTACTGGTAGCACCCGGCGAAAAATAATCGGCATCGCCATAGGTAACGGCGTTGAGTTTATTGAACGTTATAACTTTAGATCCTTTATCCACCGTAAGGTTGATGTTGGTGGTTATAGAGCCATTATTGTTGTAGGCTGTAACCGTATAATTAGTTGCCGGTGATACGATAGTAGGGGTACCTGTGATGCCGCCTGCTCCATCGAGGCTTAAGCCTGCCGGTAACCTTGGGGTAATGGCATAACCGTAAATCGCTACCTTACGGATCAGGCCGTTGAGCGGATCTGTTACCAGTAAGTTATTTTTACCGTCAAACTGTAAGCCCATACTGCCTTTATATTGGCTTAGGGTATCGGTGCTGTTTAAAAATGACTTGTAATAACCGCCGGAGAATGGCATTCGGCTTAATCGACCGCCGTTTGCGTCAAACTGTAAAATGCTGAAATCATTTTCGGTAGCCAGGTACAATCTGTTTTGATCATCTACTGTGATACTCACCGGGTTTTTATAGATCGTATCGGTAATGGTGGTTACAAAACCCGACGTACTTATTTTACGGATGCAGTTATTTGATTTATCGGCAACGTAAATATTGCCGTCACTATCGGCAGCCACGCTATAGGGCACCTGGAAAGTCGCTGTCGAAAACGAACCGTCCTTTCTGCCCTGGGCGCCGGTACCGGCTACAGTGCTTACATCTCCCGATGGGGTTATCCTGCGGATCAGGTTGTTATAAGAATCGGCGACGATCAAGTTCCCACTTTTATCGATGTTGATACCGTATGGCAAACTAAAACGGGCTGACAGACCCGGCCCGTTATCTTTACCGCTGTTGATATTACCTGCAAAGGTGGTTACCGCACCTGCGGGTGTAATTTTACGGATCATATTATTGCCAAAATCGGCTACAAATACGTTACCTGCCTTATCACACACGATACCCGTAGGGTAATTGAACCTGGCTGCGGTATCCTGGCCATTTTTAGCCCCGGCCTTGGTATTCCCTGCAAACGTGCTTACTAAACCTGCTGCCGAAATTTTTCTGATCAGGTTTAAGTTGGCGTCGGCCACGTACAAGTTACCATTGCCATCGTACGCCACGTTGATAGGGCTGGCGAAGTTGGCAAATGCGGCTACCGTATCTTTATATCCATACTGGCCGCTACCGGCAATAGTGCTTGCTTTAGAATATACGTCGGCAGGTATGGCGCCACCGGTCGAGGTTGGTTTGATGGTGCTGGTGGCAACGCCTACTGTTAATTTTTGAGGGGAGGTGTATCCAATTTTTGGAGCTTGCGCATAGCTGTTCCCGGCAAACAGCATTGAGATCAATAAAAAACACGCAAAGTAAAGTTTAACCATGTAATTGATTTAGTGTGTCAATAATAGCGTTTGAAAATAATAATATTTATTGGAAATATTATTATTTTCAGAGGTAATGTGCTAATAATTAGCCACAAACCAACGATATTTTCTTTACACTAAAACTTATAACTAATACTACAGTTTAATTACTTTTTGAAAATAAATTGGTGATGAAGTTGCGTTCCTTCTTATCTTTCTTTTTCTCTTTAGGCGGGCCTATCAAAAAGCCAATATCATTTAACGGCGGGGCATTGTCGCAAATTATTTTGAAAATGCCTAACAGCGGTACGGCCAGTATCATGCCGGGGATGCCCCAAACAGCCTCGCCTACTACGATGATCAGGATGGTGAACAATGGGTTTATATTGAGCCTGTCGCCCACCACTAAAGGCTCCAGCAGGTAGGTTTGTATCAGTTGTACACAGCCGTAGGTTATAATTACGCCAATGACTACTTTGGTATCGCCGCTTTGCGCAAGCGCCATTAAAACAGTAATGGATGTACCGGTGATGTTACCTGCAAACGGAACCAGTTCTAATATACCGCACAACACGGCAAAGAAAAGGGCGTTCTTAACGCCTACAATACTAAAGCCAATGCCGTACATTACCCATAGCATCACGATCATGAGGCCTAAACCACCCAAATATTGCTGGGTAACTTTACCCGCATTTTGTAATACCTCGCGCGTAGTGTCCCGATCTTCTGGTTTGAACAGGCGCAGGAGGAATTGCTTAAAATGCCCGCGGAAAAAAATGAACAGAAAGGTATAAACCAGAACCAAAATAGCATCGACCATAATGCCTGCCAATGAACCAACCAGGCCGGTTACGATGCCAGCTACCTGGCCCATACCGCTGCTTTGCTGCTCTTTGATTATTTTTTGCTGCTCTTGCGCAGAGATGCCGAAATGCTGCTTTACGTAAGTTTTAAGCCCCCCTAAAATACTATTGAACCTTTCTTCGATCTTCGACAGATCTTCTACCAGATCACTTACCTGGTATTGTAATAAAGTGATTATCCCGCCCACCAATAGCAGGAGTGCCACTACACTTAATGCTGACGATACCCCGTTACCTAAACCCCGCCCCTGCAGCCAACGGCAAAAAGGTAATAGTAACATAGCCAATATAAGGCCAAACGTTAAGGGGATTAATACGGCCCTGCCAAAAAATAGCACGACAAAAACTAATACAAAAAGGGCAAGGATGCGAAGCGTTTGATTGAGGTAGCTTATACTCATGAAGAAAGGTTTAGACAGGGTACATAACGATTAAGCCATGTACCCTGTAATTCAAGGTTGATGATTATCCTAAGATGCGCTTCCTGATATAATCGATGGCAGAGTCTGCCAGGTCATCACCGGAAGTTTGTGCCCAGCTACCGTCAGGCTGAACGGTTAGTACTGCGTTGGTCTTGTCTTCGATACATACAGTTACCTTATCTTGTTCTTTCACTACGGTGCAGGGCACTTCACGGCCCGAGTAGTGCAGCTGAAATTCGTATTTTCCATCTTTTTCAGCTGGTGTGGTGTCGTTTTGGTCTTTCATGGTTTAGTTTTTTAGGTTAACACCAAAAAACAAAGCAATGTTTCATGAACAAAAAAAGAGAAAGCTTTTGGCTCTCTCTTTTTTACATTTTTTTACTGACCTTATTAAATCATAAAGAACGCGGTGAGTGTTAGGACTGATTTTAACAATTAACCAAATATAATATCTGATTGTTAAACTCTTAATAAACAGGCGCCTATACTTATTAACATAGGCATTAATCTGATGGATAAATGTTAACAAGTGCTTATTTACTGCTCAAATACTTTATCCGTAACTGTTTTACCAGGCGGATGCCACGTTGTAATAATGTGCCCTTTCGGTTTTTAAGGAAATGTTTAATGGCCAGGTAGGCCTGTACATTTTCCTGCACCTGTGCCGGGAATTTTGTTACGGGCTTATCGGCTACCTGAACCCGGTACATGTGCTCGATGTTGGAATGAACGCCAGAGCCATCATGCCCGATGTTGTGGATAAGCGAATGCGACGGGTTAAGCGTTTGCCCGCCCTTTAAAAAAATGGATGCATACCACCTAATGGCCCACGAATTATTTTTGCCTGCTTTAAAGCCCTGCATCTGTTTCCAGAAATTCATGGTATGGTCTATAGAAAACTGTTTGATCTTCTGCTCATCAAACTGTGCCATCAGTTTATCAATATCCGGCTCGAAGTTTTTCCATGAACTTGCCCAGGTGGCCCATCCCCAGCTAAAGGCCGCACGAAAAAAGAAGGTTTCGGGCAGTGTTTTATCGGCCAGATCAAACATATAGGCGCCAATGTGCATTACCTGCTCTTCATCGGCGTATCGTGTTAGCGCATCGTTAAAGAAGCGGAGCGTGTAAGGGGAGGAGATCAGATCGTCCTCAAATACAATTACCTTTCCGTAAGTGTTGGTGAGTTGGCTAACCCCGGCAATGATAGAATTGGCCAGCCCCAAATTCTGATCCCTGGCAATAATCTTTACAGATCTGAAGCCCGTTACATCGCTGATGATCTGCCGTACCTCATCAACCGCCGCCCTGTCGTTGTCCGTCCGCACCCCATCGGAAAAAATAAACAAGTCGGACAAATCAGCCAGTTCATTTTTTTGCAAATAGCTTATCGTTTGGCGGGTATGATCGGGCCGGTTATAAACGAAAAGGGCTATGGGAGCGAGAGGGGTCAATTAACGATTGGGTGAATGAGTGAATATTTTAACACAGCGAACATGTGTTGGTTAACCTTAAAATATATCTGCCTGTTTATCGGTTTTGCTGCAAAGTACCGTGTAGGCGTTGGCCAGTTTCTCGTGCCATTTTTTACCGCCTGCTTTGGCTACGGTGGTTTTGGCAAAATACTCCAGCGCTATCTTCATGCCGGTAACAAAGCCTTTTGGCTTTTTTTGATTGATGTAGGTATTAAACAGCGTAACCTCGGGTTCTATCATCGAGGTAAGATCTTTTACTACCTCAAATCCCTCGGTTTGTAACAAGTATCTTAACGATGTTGGCGTGTAAACGTTAATGTGCCCATAGGCCAAAAAGTGCCTGATGCGCTTATCCACCCCCGGTTTATAGTCGATGGGTACTTCTATCACAAAACTGCGGCTTACGCGCTTTATCTCGCGCAGCAGCAGGCGTTCATGCTCTACATGCTCCAATACATGCGACAGGATAATGAGGTCGAAACTATCATCGGCAAAGGGAAGCTTGTAACCGTCAAACTCCTGCACCAGGGTAAGCCCCTTTATCTCGCGCGATTTGATGTGCTTTACCCCGCTATCACTGATCTCTACCGCCTGATATTCGGGCGCAAAGTTCCAGTCGGAAAGGTACTTCAAAATACTACCATCGCCTGCGCCAACTTCTAAAACCTTTTTAAAGCTTTGGCCTTTACACACATCAACAATATGCTGTGCTTTGTATTTGGCACCCAGCATGCGCCAGGCTTCGTCATGCTTCTGGTAAAATTCATCGTACGCGGTTTTTACATTGCCGCTTAGTTTTTGTTGTGCCATAACTTAAATACCCAGGCAGTTTGCAGGTTTATAGAATACCGATGTTGATTTACGATAAAACAGCCCCGGCGATATACCGCTGAACGGTAAATGCTTAAATCCCTTTGCTACCAGGAAATCAACCCCTTCTTTATAATCGGCTCGTTCAGAATCGTCCAGTACTACTACGCCTGTTTCGCTCAATGCGTCGACTGCTTGCTTGCAGCAGTTCACACGGTCGCGGCCATCTACAATAATGATGTCGAACTTCTCCTGTAGTTTACCGGGCATCTGGCAGTAATCGCCGCCGCGTACCAGTTCGGTATAGATCAGTTCGGAGTTCTCGGGCTTTTTACCGGATTGCTCTATTTTATCAAACCACTCTTTATCATGCTCCACAGATACTACCACCCCTGCGTATTTGGCGTAGAAATAAGTAGAATTGCCCGAGCCGAATTCAAAAACGGTATGCGCCTTATTAAGACGGTCTTTTATAAAATCGATAAAAGAATAGGTAACCCAGGGGATAGGGTTGCCATCACGATCTACCGGTGATTTGCTGTCAAAGGCCTTAAACCAGCCGATATCATCCAGATAGCCCTTACTGTTAAAAGACAACAGCGAGCGCAAGTGCGCCGGATTAGTTAATACCTGCAAAAGTGACGAAAATGTACTCAACGCTTTATGATTTTTTTAAACAGTGAAATTAAGAATAATGATTTTAACATCATCACGCCTTGGTTGCTAACTTTAGGAATAAATAAAACAAAAAATGCCGAGCTGGCATAGGCCACCAGGGTAGCAATCGCCGCGCCCATCATGCCCATTTTAGGGATTAGGATGAGGTTTAGGCCGATATTTACGATTGCCCCAAAGCCCGTACGCAAAAAGGTAAGTTTGGTGTAGCCTTCGGCGATTAAGTACTGGCTGTTGGCCGCCCCTAAAAATACAAACACGCCCGACCAGATATGTACCGATAGCGTTGGCGCGGCGTAGTAAAACTCAGGAGTGTATAAAATTTTATAGATAAGCGGTGCCGCAAATGCTACTACGATGGCGGCCGGCAGGCTCAGGTACACCATCAGATCATACAAATTCTGGATGCGCTTTTTATAGCGTTCGGTATCGTCCCTGCGGGCATTCAGTATAGCCGGGAAAAGTGTAGTGACAATAACGGTTGGGATAAAGTTCCAGGCCTCGCTTAAGGTAGCTACTGTGGCATAAGCTCCCGCCTCTTTTGTACCCGATATATTCTGGATCATCAGCTGGTCTATCTTCATATACAACGAAACCATTATACCCGAGATAATGAGCGGCCACGAATAGGTAAGCAGCTTTTTAGCCAGTTGTCCATTATAAGCCCAGTTGAATATGTTGCGCCCCTTACGCTGATAGGTTAAGTAATAACCCAGGGCCAGTAATATAAAATCTAAAGCGTAGGCGTAAACAAAGGCGATCAAAGGCATTTGGAGATAAATGAGCACCAATTTAATTGCCGCCGATAACAGGTTGCCCGTTACCTGTACCTGCATAATGTATTTGGATTGCACCTCCGACTGGAAGTACGAGTCGATCACATTGAATGCCTGTACAATGCCTATTACCGAAAATATGAGTACGTAGATGTATGGTGTACCCTTAGCCGGATAAAACTGGTAAGCCAACCATACCAGCGGGATACAGGCAATGCCGCCTGCCACCTTCATCCAAAAAGATGTGCCTAAAATGCTATCGCGGTTTTTGGGGAACTGGTGCAGCTCTTTCACGATGAACTGATCTAACCCGAGGGTGGCGAAGGCCGAAAAAAGATAAATATAGGTGATCCCCCCGGTGATGATACCCAGCTTATCCTTACTTAAGTACCGCGCAACGGCAATGCTAACCAGCATTTTAATGAGCAGGCTACCTACTTTGCCCACAAAAGACATCCCCGTATTTTTAAAATACTTTTCTAAGGCCTGCTGGTCAAATCCTGGGATGGTGGGAATACGCATGATTATTTGCAAAGATAGTAGAAATAAAATGTGAGAGAAGAGGAGCGGGGAGCGGGGTTGGAGGTGTGGCAACGGGCAATTGTCTGAACCTTGATTTATAGGATTAACTGATTTCCTTGATTCCTTTTACAATTTCAAATCGTGGTAATCCTAAAATCAAGAAAATCATGGTTCAGAAAAAAGTGTTCTTGTCCGTCCGCAACCTGAGCGGACAAAGCGGACAAGATCTTGTCATCCCGAGGGAAGCGCAGCGACGAGGGATTTTCCGGGGTTGTTAGTGCTTCGTTAGGGATGGGTTTGTAGTGCTTTGTTAGGGGTGGTTTTGGTTTATGAACGTCAGTGGATGTCACTTTCTTTTTCCGCAAAAGAAAGTAACCAAAGAAAACTCTGCGGCCGTGCCTTGTCCTGTTAAAGTTAGTGCTGCTGCACGGTCACTGCTACCCGTACAAACCAATGCCGCATTTGAGGATTCGGTAACGTTCGGTTTGTCAGGCTTTGTCATTTCTCTTTGTCAGACAGAACAGCTTTGGGTGATAGCGGGTAGAACGTGTTGGCCTTGCGCTGAAGGAAAGGGGAATTAGCGGATTTTGCTGAAGCGGTGGAAAAAGCGTTAGGGCAAAAGTAGCCGCCCCGTGGTTCTGCCCGGTTTGCAGGGCAAAGGCCTTGTGCGGCAAAAAAGCCTTTCTGCTGACTTGATCTTTTGCTTCTTTTGTATCAAGACAAAAGAAGTAGCCATCCGCGGCAATGAGCGGGCTGACATTGATAAAAGTACCAACCTTTCCTATTAAGAACACTTCGCTTGGGATTACTTCGTTCCTCGCAATGACGCGCTGAGATGCGTTGTTTTGTCCGTCCGTAACCTGAGCGGAATAATAGAACAAAGCGGACAACCAACCAACAAAAAAAGGCTGCCAAATAAATGACAGCCTTTTTAATATGATTCAAAATAGGTCTTGATTCCTGATTCTTTTATCTTGATTCCAACAGCTTACTGGCTTTGGAATTTTTTAGCGTTGATACGGCGTTCGTTCTCGTTCAGATAGATCTTACGCATACGGATGCTTTGCGGTGTAACCTCAATATACTCATCGGCCTGGATGTACTCCATTGATTCCTCTAACGAGAATTTGATGGCCGGTGCAATACGCACGTTGGTATCGCTACCAGATGCACGCATGTTGGTTAACTGCTTGCCCTTGGTTAAGTTAATAACCAAATCGTTATCGCGGATGTGCTCGCCTAATACCTGGCCTTCGTAAACATCAACTCCCGGATCGATGTGGAAACGACCACGATCCTGCAATTTATCAATAGCGAAAGCAGTAGTTTTACCGGTATCCATAGATACCAATACACCATTTAAACGACCAGGGATCTGGCCTTTCCATGGCTCGTATGCTTTAAAGCGGTGGGCCATGATAGCCTCGCCACCTGTTGCAGTCAATACGTTGTTACGTAAACCGATGATACCACGTGCAGGGATATCAAACTCCAGGTGCTGTAAATCGCCTTTAGGCTCCATTACCAACAGGTCGCCTTTGCGCTGTGTAACCAGCTCAATAACCTTACCTGCTACTTCGCCCGGTACATCAACGATCAGGGTTTCAACCGGCTCGCATTTAACACCGTCAATTTCTTTAACGATAACCTGTGGCTGGCCTACCTGTAACTCGTAACCCTCGCGGCGCATGGTCTCGATCAGTACCGATAAATGGAGGATACCACGGCCGTACACCAGGTATGAATCAGGCGATTCGGTTTCAACAACCTTTAATGCCAGGTTTTTCTCCATCTCTTTGTACAAACGGTCACGTAAGTGGCGTGATGTTACAAACTTACCCTCTTTACCAAAGAAAGGTGAAGTGTTGATGGTGAACAACATGTTCATGGTAGGCTCGTCGATATGGATAACTTCCAGTTGTTCCGGCTTATCAAAATCGGCAATGGTATCGCCAATATCAAAACCGTCGATACCTACAACAGCACAAATATCACCTGCGCTAACCGAGGTAGCTTTAACCTTTCCTAAACCTTCAAAGGTGTATAATTCTTTAATACGTGATTTTTGGATAGTGCCATCGCGTTTTACCAACGATACCGGCATGTTTTCTTTGATAGTACCTCGTGCCACACGGCCAATTGCAATACGGCCCACGAAAGATGAGTAATCTAACGAGGTGATCTGCATTTGCAATGTACCTTCACTAATTGGCGGCGGTTGTATGTTTGCTAAAATAGCATCCATCAACGGGAAGATATCTTCTGTTGGTTGTTTGTAATCTGTGCTCATCCAACCTTGTTTAGAAGAACCGTAGATAACCGGGAAATCCAGTTGGTCTTCGGTAGCCTCCAGGTTGAAGAATAATTCGAAGATCTGCTCGTAAACCTCTTCGGGGCGGCAGTTCTCTTTATCCACCTTGTTTACCACCACAATAGGTTTTAAGCCTAAAGCCAAAGCCTTTTGGGTAACAAAGCGGGTTTGAGGCATAGCACCTTCAAACGCATCACATAATAATAAAACGCCATCGGCCATTTTCAATACACGCTCAACCTCACCACCAAAATCGGCGTGACCAGGGGTATCGATGATGTTGATCTTAACATCCTTATACATTACCGAAACGTTTTTTGATACGATGGTAATACCACGCTCACGCTCCAGGTCATTGTTATCCAATATTAATTCACCAGTTTCCTGCCCATCACGGAAGATAGCGCAGCTGTGTAAAATTTTGTCAACCAATGTGGTTTTACCGTGGTCAACGTGTGCGATGATCGCTATATTTCTTATTTTTTGCATAAAATGCGGCCTCTAAATTTGGCGCAAAGATAGCGTTTATAAATGGGATTTAAAAACGCGGCTTGCATTTAACAATTGTTTAACATGGAGCGGGCGGCGAATATGCAGATATGCGAATGTGCAGATATGCAGATGATTAGGAATGATACACACAAACAGGCAAGTTACCACCCTGTCATTCCGAGGGAAGCGCAGCGACGAGGAATCTTCTGCGAGGAGTGAGTAGGCTATCGGTTTGTCCATCCGTTAATGGTGCGGACAAGGCGGACAAGATGTTTCGTACCACCCATTCATTCCGAGGGAAGCGCAGCGACGAGGAATCTTCTGCGGGGGGTATGTAGGCTACCGTGTTTGTCCGTCCGTTAATGGAGCGGACAGGGCGGACAAGAACAGCGCGTTAAAACACGCGCGGCACGCATGCGCCAGCGGGGAAAAATGTTTTATTTGACGACTGGATATAGATTTAAGAGTTTTAAATTCGTAAAATCATGAGTGCAAATATCAAATTCCCCTAAATTTGAAACCATTTTTCTCTCTTTCATAAATTCGTATAAACATGTATGGTCTTTTTTCCTAATAAATCACCAACAAAATAATAAGGATATAAAAGTACACCTGGTATTGTTAAGGGATTATTAGCCCTATTTACGTCTTCTTCTAATATTTTAATGTTTTTTTCAAATTTTTTGAAGTCTTGTAGGTAGACATCATCAATGACATATTCCTTTGTTTCCTTCAAAACCAGCCCTGTTTTGTGATTTGAAATAACCTGAGATTTAATTAAGCAAGTGTCGCATGCGGGATAATCAAAATATGTATTTATCAAAAAATAAAAATCACGCAGTGGCTTTAAGACATGTTTTGTTCTGTTAAACTTAGCAACTTTTATAATCGAATCGATTTTGCGGACGTTAATCTTCGCCATATGCCGATAAAGATTGACACCTTCCTGACCAAAGTGAGTTAATGTATCATTATTTAAGATTGAAATACTATCAATTCGTTTCTTTCCCAGTTCAACTATTGTCGTTCGTGTGTATATAATACCTGGATAAGATTTTAAATCAGGCAGGATGCCGTTAATTTCATTTACTATTGGATCAAAGCCAATTCCGTCATGTCTTTCTTCCCCAATATTGATAAAGCTTAATGCAAACATTAGTACGTTAAGCAAAATCAAACTTAGACAAAACGCTGCAAGTATTCTAAGTGGCTTTGCGTGGATAATAAACCAAAAGAAGCAAAATGTAAATACAATAGATACAGAATTAAAAATATTTGCGATGTAGAGAAATGTGTAGTCTTCATTTTTTATAAAAATCCATGTGAACAGAAATGCTGGAGTTAGCCATAATAAAAATGATATATAACTAAATGAAATAGAGCGAATAGCGACTAAATGATCAAAGCGAAGTATGGTTGCCGCTAAGTAAATTATTGTGGATATGGGCACTGTAATAAAGAATAATGAAATCACAATTCTTGCAGTTTCCATTGTTTCTGACCCAGTGAATACCACAATAATTACTATAAATAGCAAAATATATAAAATACATTGTTTTACCCTATCAGATACATTTTGAGAATAAAAGTCCGTAAAAAAACGCAAAGGCTTGATATAGAAAGTCATCAAAGATTGAAGCCAAAATCCAATTTTAGATATAGGTGTTTCGTTTATAAAGTTTTGAATCGGCTTTGGAAGTTCCATATTTCGCGTGAATTTAATGAAATTGTTCAACTTAGATTGTATAATACCACATGACAAGATTATTGGTATTCAACTTTTACAATAACATTTAATTTACAAGAACACTACCCCCCCCCTTGTCCGTCCACCCCCTCCCCGAACATCCCGAACAAGGCGGACAAACCTACACAAACACCACATCACTAATATCTGCACCGGTTTTGCGGTCATGTGTCAAGCTTGTAAAACACTTCTTTTCAGCAAAGTTCAAAGATGCTTCACTATCGTTCAGCATGACAAGATTTCCGCTGTGTCACCGATTGCTTTTTTATCAACCCCCCCCTAATCACCTCACCAACGGCATCCTGTTCAATGCCTGCGCCAGTATCAGTATCGCGATAGCGGTGTAGACTACACCCGCCAGCAGCGTCAGCCTTATATCTTTAAGAAGATAGTAGGCCAACAGGGGCAGCACCTGCAGGGCGTGCATGCCTACAAAGTGCGCTATGCGTGCATCGCCAAATTTACGGCTCCAGTTCAGGAAGGGGAGGCCGCTGCCACCGTCAGGCCCGCCGATGGTATGGGCGTTGGTGCCGCCCATTAACGCCCCTTCAAACGCGAAGATCACAAACAAAAAGATGCTTGAACGGATACTGAGCAGGTAATAATCGGGCAGTTGGGGGAAACTGCGGCTGCAAAACAATATGCCCATGTATGCGGTGTGCAAAGCAACGGCGGTTGCTGCAAAAGCCATCCCTGTGTATAAGACCGAGTAGAGCGGCGTACTGCGGTTAAAGTGCGATTGCTGCCCGCGCCCTGCCTGGTAGGTAATGTACAACAGTTCAAAAGCCAGTAAAATAATAGTGGCCCAATTGTACAGTGTTACCTGGCCGGGCATTTGCAGGTACCAGCAAAACCACCCCATGGTCCAGCAAAATACGCCGATGGAGAGCGCAAATTTGATAGGCTTGTCCCAGGCGTTGGTGCCCGTAACCTGGAGCTGGCTTGCCCGGGCAACGGGCACTAAAACCAACGCGGTTAACAGGCAAAGCAGGCCGAAATAAAATAAAGGTTCGTTACGATACCTGAGGGTGTTTAGAAAATTATTCATGACGTTGTTGTTTATTGATCTATGTTTATTATTTGAATTATGTTCATTAAATGGGCAAAAAAAAGGTTATAGTTTTTTCAATATCAGTATAAATTCTTCAAAGCCTGCGGGTACCATGCCCGCGGCATTATCAAGGCGTACGCCGGTGATACGGTTACTGATGTGCAGGCTGCACATGCCATGCACCAGGCTCCAGATCATAAACGTTAGTGCATCGGGCTGATGGCCTTTAAAATGCCCCGTGCTTATACATTCCAGTACCGTGGCCTTTAAAAAAGTAAAGGCATTTATCCCTTGCTTCCATTCTTCGTCATCAGCTTCGTTCAGAGCCTCCATAGGGGCCTTCAGGGTAAACATCAACTCATACATCTCGGGGTTGGCCATAGCAAACTCAATATACAGCCGGCCCATGGCAATCAGCCGTTCCATCGGGTTGGCCACATGCCGTAGTACCTCAAATTGTATGCTAAGTTGTGCAAAGCCTTGTATGTGCAGCTCGTTCAGAATGGCGTTCTTATCTTTAAAGTACACGTAAACGGTGCCCACGCTGTAGTCTATATGCTGTGCAATGCTTCGGATAGTGGTTTGCTCTACGCCTTTAATTAAAAACAGTTTTTTGGCGCTGTCTAAGATCAGCGCTTTCAACTCTTCTTTTTCCTTTAATTTACGGTTGGCTGTAGTCATTTGCTTTGTTGATGCAAATAAAATGAACATTGTTCATTAAATGAAATCTTTTTAATAAAAGTTTTGTTCCGCATGTCCGGGCAAGGAGCGGACGGACAAGGTTGATAAGCACGCGGCGACCTGTCCGCTGAGATTGCCACGTCGCTATCGCTCCTCGCAATGACACGTCTTTAAATGCTTGTCCGCTTTGTCCGGCTTGTTCGGGCAAGGTGCGGACGGAGAAGGCAATAAGCACCTGGCGACCTGTCCGCTGAGATTGCCACGTCGCTATCGCTCCTCGCAATGACATGGTTTTATTAGATCACCGTCCTGCCGAAGGCCCATTGTAAAAACTTGGGCATGGCTTTGCCCCAGGTGTCGGGGTCATGGGTGCCGCCTAAAACTTCCAGGTACTGGATATCGGCAGGGCGTTCGTAACCTTTGGCCAGCAGCTCTTTGATCACGTCGATGGTATCGTCAATCGAGTCGATGATGCCGTTCTTGTTACGGTCGGCAGTTTCATCTTTGGTACCCGTTTGCAGCCAGAATTTTACGTCGGGTTTGCCGGGTGTGTTTTTGATCATAGTGTGCATAAGTCGGTCAATATCGGTATAGCCTTTAGCAAGGTCTTTTCCCCTCCACCAAAACGATGCAGAGAATGCGCCCACCCGGTCAAACAGATCAGGGTGATTCCAGGCAACATCCATAGCGGTTAACCCACCTAAAGAGCATCCCGCGAAAGCGGTACTTTCAAAATGTTCTATCCCGGTATGTTGGGTAATAAAGGGCAGCAGTTCGGTAATAATAAACTGGGTGTACAGATTGGCTTTTGCACCGCGCTTTTTAAAGTCGGGCTGGCCGGCAATGCCATACTCTTGTATGCGCTCGTCGCCGGCATGTATGGCCACTGTGAGCAGGGGTTTGATACAGTTGCGGGTGTACAGGTTTTCGAGGGTATCAATTAGCTTCAGGTTTTCCAGTTCCTGGCCATCGTTCAGTAAAAGCAGGTTCAGTGGTTCGGCAAAAGCGCCTTCTTCGGGCATCAGCAGGGTGCAGGTAACGTCGCGGATTAAATGGGCCGATGTGAGGATGATCTCCTGCTCTGCTATCTTCATTTCAGTATCTGTACTATGGTACATGGTCAAGTTAAAAATAATAAGGGTACAAAAGTAGGGTTATACTTTTATTTAATTAGCCAAAACAGAATTATTTGGCTTGTTGTTGACATTTACGGGCAATCCTGCTATCTTACCCTCTTATAAAACAACAATTTGACTGAGCAATATCACCGCTGGCATTCGCCGAATTTAAATACCGACCTGGAGATGCTGGTTTTCGGCGACCGTGGTTACCCGGTTATCCTGTTCCCGACTACTAAGGGCCGTTTTCATCAGAATAAAGATTTCGGGCTGATAGAAGCCGCCAAATGGTTTGTTGACGAAGGCCTGGTAAAAATTTACTGCCCCGATACGATAGACGACCGCAGCTGGTACGACAAGGGCATCCACCCGGCAGATCGCGCCCGTAATTACACATGGTACGATAAAATGCTTATCGACGAGCTGATCCCCTGGGCACAGCACGAGACCGGGGTGGGCAAAGTAGCTGTAGCGGGCTGCAGTTTTGGCGGTTACCATGCGGCTAACTTCGCCTTTAAACACCCCGAAAAGGTGGCCCACCTGTTCACGATGGGCGGTGCATTCGACATTAAAATGTTTACCGACGGCTTTTATAACGACGATATATTTTACAATAACCCGGTAGATTTTATGCCCGGAAGCAATAAGCACGAGCTTTGGCAGATGAACATCATCCTGGGCACGTCAGAACATGATATGTGCAAGGATTATAACATCACCATGTCGAACATATTGAACGCGAAGGGTATTAACCACTGGCTGGACATACGCCCCTACGCCAATCACGATTGGCCGATATGGAAGGAAATGTTCCCGCATTATTTGAGCACGATAAAGTAGGGCGGGCAAGAGTAAAGAATCAAGACACAAAAACAGAAAATCTACACGACATAACCATCATACCATGAAAAAAATAGGCATCTTATTCGGGCAGGAAAATTCATTCCCCCAGGCATTTGTTGATCGGATCAACGAGAAAGCTGAAAAAAACATCAGCGCAGAATTTGTACGCATCGACAAGATGATGCAGGGCGAGCCGTTGGGCTATTCTGTAATTGTCGACAGGATCTCGCAGGATGTTCCTTTTTACCGGGCATCTTTAAAAAACGCAGCCATCACCGGCACGGCGGTTATCAACAACCCCTTTTGGTGGAGTGCCGACGAGAAATTCTTTAACAACGCATTAGCCGTTAAGCTGGGCGTACCGGTACCAAAAACAGCGTTACTGCCCTCTAAAGATCACCCGGACAGCACTACCGACAGGTCGTTCCGTAACCTGGCCTTCCCTTTAGATTGGGATGCGATATTTGATTACGTGGGCTTCCCGGCATACATGAAACCGTTTGACGGTGGCGGCTGGCGCGATGTTTATAAGATCAGTGATAAAGAAGACCTGTGGGCAAAATTTGCCGAAACCAAGCAACTGGTAATGCTACTGCAGGAAGAGATCATTTTTGACGATTACTTCCGCTGCTATTGCATTGGCGGCAAGCACGTGCGTATTATGCAATACGAGCCACGCAACCCACACCACCTGCGTTACGAGCATGGCAAAGCCCCGGCATCTAAAAAAATGCTGGATACCATCACCAAATACGTTTTGCAGCTTAACCAATATTTAGGTTACGATTTTAACACGGTAGAATTTGCGGTACGCGATGGTATCCCTTACGCGATTGATTTCTGTAACCCTGCACCAGATGCCGAAGTTACCAGCGTAGGCCAGGATAACTTTGAGTGGGTGGTGGAGACTGCTGCCAGCTACGCTATAGAACGCGCCAAAGCACAAAATGACGATAAGGATAACCTAACCTGGGGCGAATATGTACGTACAGGCGTTAACGGAAAGCCTTTAGTGACCGCAGCAAAAGCAAGCAAAGCAGATGTAAGCGCAGGCACAGTAGACCACGCTATTACCGAAGAAGCTAAACCGAAGAAGAAAGCGGCTGCACCTAAAAAGGCGGCTAAGAAATAGGAATTATAAAGCTGTCCGTAATAGATTTTGTCCGCATTGTCCATTAGTATAACGGACGGACAAAGACGGCTGTAAAGAAATAGAAGCATAATAACTGTCATTTCGAACGAGCAATAGCGAGGAGAAATCCTCTGTGAACAAAAGGTATAAACTATTACCTTAAAGAAGATTTCTCCTCGTACCT
The DNA here is from genome assembly GCF_014773245.1 of Mucilaginibacter glaciei. Classification (GTDB taxonomy): domain Bacteria; phylum Bacteroidota; class Bacteroidia; order Sphingobacteriales; family Sphingobacteriaceae; genus Mucilaginibacter; species Mucilaginibacter glaciei. Next base: position 292,364 of record NZ_JACWMX010000005.1, read on the forward strand.
CGTTCGAAATGACATTTGTTTTTAAAGAACAATCCAAACCCCTAACCAATTATGAACGAGTTTACCTTAGGTGTTGAAGAAGAATTTATGGTGATAGACCCCGTTACGCGGGAGCTGAAATCGCATGAGCAAAAGATTGTGGATAGCGCGCAAAAGATCCACGAAGACCAGGTAAAAGCCGAAATGCACCAGGCCGTGGTTGAGGTGGGTACCCACATTTGCCGCAATACCGATGAAGCCCGTAAAGAGGTGGGCAAGCTGCGCACTACCGTAGCCCAGCTTGCCGGCGATATTGGCCTGCGTATTGGTGCAGCGGGTACGCACCCTTTCTCGCACTGGCAGCACCAGCTGATCACCGATCACCCCAGGTATTTCGAGATAGTGGATGAGTTGCAGGAAGCTGCCCGCTCCAACCTCATCTTTGGGCTGCATGTGCACGTAGGCATCCAGTCGCGGGATATGGCTATCCATATTGCCAACCAGGCGCGCTACTTTTTGCCGCACGTTTACGCGCTCAGCACCAACTCGCCGTTTTGGGAGGGCCGTAATACTGGTTACAAATCGTTCCGTACCAAAGTGTTCGACAAGTTCCCGCGTACGGGCATTCCCGATTATTTTGCCAGTATTGAAGATTACGACAACTATGTAAAGCTGTTGGTGAAAACTAACTGTATAGATAATGCTAAAAAGATCTGGTGGGATCTGAGGGTGCATCCTTTCTTTGAAACCATCGAGTTCCGTGTATGCGATTGCCCGATGCTGGTTGATGAAACCATGACCTTTGTGGCCTTGTTTCAATGTATCTGTGCCAAGCTGTACAAATTGCGGTTGAGCAATATGAAGTTTATCACTTATAACAGGGCATTGATCAACGAGAACAAATGGCGGGCTGCCCGTTACGGTATTGACGGCAAGATGATCGACTTTGGTAAAGAGCTGGAAGTAAACACCCGTGCCCTGATCCTGGAACTGCTGGATTTTATTGATGATGTGGTTGACGACCTGGGCTGCCGTGACGACCTGCAGTACGTGCACAAGATACTCGAGAACGGTACCGGTGCCGACAGGCAGTTGGCTATTTACAACCAAAACAATAACTTTGAAGACGTTGTAGATTATATCACATCACAAACGTTAAAGGGGATATAGAGGGTAGCCAAGCCGTTCTTTACATAGGGGAGGCGAACCTAATTTAGATTGGATTATGACAGATAAAACCGAAATTAAGATAGCCATATTGGATTTGTATGATGGCGTTGCGAATGAGGGTATGCGTGGTTTCCGTGATATACTGGAACGCTATAAGGTTAAACACAACCTTAATTTAAGTTACCAGGTGTTTGATGTGCGCAAAAAGGCACAGGTACCGGGTTTGGAGTTTGATGCCTATATCTCGAGCGGCGGGCCGGGTAGTCCGTTGGAAAGTGAAGGCACCGAGTGGGAAAAGAAGTATTTCCAATTGATGACCAAACTGGAGGCGCACAACAAAAGTGAAGCTGCCAATAAAAAACACGTATTTTTTGTATGCCATTCGTTCCAATTGATGTGCCGCTGGTATGGTCTGGGTCAGATCGGGTTAAGGCGTTCGCCGTCATTCGGTATTCTCCCCGTACACATGACAGAGGCCGGCAAAAAAGAAGATGTTTTTGAAGGATTGGCCGAGCCGTTTTACACGGTAGATTCGCGCAGCTGGCAGGTTATCAACCCGGACATGGATCAGCTTGATCGGTTGGGAATGACTTTACTGGCCTTAGAGAAAGAACGCCCCTATGTTGATCTGCCGCGCGCCATGATGGCTATCCGCTTTAGCGAATACTTTATCGCTACTCAATTCCATCCCGAAGCAGATGCCATAGGTATGAAATTACTTTTAGAACGGGAAGACAAAAAACAGGAAGTGATAAATGAGCACGGCGAAGGCAAATACCGCGAAATGATTGAGCGACTGGAAGACCCTGACAAGATTATGCACACGCAAAGTACCATGATCCCCAACTTTTTAGACGAAGCGATTTTGAAGTATCAGCGGGTGGAAGCAGGAGATTAAGAAGTGTTCCATGCTGAGCGATAGCGAAGTATCTTCCAACAGGCCATGATAAAGCGGCGACTGAACGCGGAAAGATTCTTCGTGCCTCAGAATGAAAACTAAACCTTACTTGTCATGCTGAGCGATAGCGAAGCATCTTCCAACAGGCGATAACTAAGCGGTTAAACGCGGAAAGATTCTTCGTGCCTCAGATTGACAAACTAAAACTTACTTGTCATGTTGAGCGATAGAGAAGCATCTTCCGATAAGTTAATGAAACGATATATGAAACAGCATAATTATTTTACATATATCTTAACTAATTATAACCGTGAAGTTCTCTACACTGGTGTTACGAATGATCTTAATATTCGCTTGCAGCAGCATTACTTTGGAACAGGGCAAAACAATAGTTTCACCGCAAAATATAAGTGCTATAATTTAGTGTGGTATGAAAGGCATCAATATGTTAATCATGCTATCGAACGCGAAAAGGAAATTAAAGGTTGGATCAGGGCAAAAAAGATAACTTTAATAGAACAAGAGAATCCTAACTGGACATTTTTAAATGTTACAATAATGGATTGGCCGCCAACTGCGATTGACAAACCGGACTAAGATTAAAACCTATTTATCATGCTGAGCAATAGCGAAGTATCTTTAAACAGGCGATGATAAAGCGGCGATTGGACGCAGGAAGATTCTTCGTAACTTAGAATAACAAATTATAACCTTACTTGTCATACTGAGCGATAGCGAAGTATCTTCCAACAGGCGATAACAAAGCGGTTAAACGCGGAAAGATTCTTCGTGCCTCAGAATGACAAATTTGTTTTCTTTTCGTGCTGAGCGATAGCGAAGCATCTTCCAACAGGCGATGATAAAGCGGCGATTAAACGTGGAAAAGATTCTTCGTTCCTCAGAATGACAAATTTAATATTGGAAGCCAAAATAACCTACCACCATGAACCCATTAGCCAGAAAAACCCATAACGAAACCTTTTCAGCAGAAAAGTATGCTGATTTTTTGGTAGACCTTAACACCGGGCTAAAAGATCCCATAGAGTTCCGTATTGCAGAAACGCCCGTTTATTTAACTGACGATTTCAGGGATAAACTCATTAAGGCGGGTAATGAAATTGTAGCCACCATCCTTAAACCCGGTTTCAAAGAATTAACCGAACGCGCTATACCCGATCAATGGCGCGTAGCCAATGAGAACGATCACTCCCACTTTATCGCGTTAGATTTTGGCGTTTGTAAAGATGATGCAGGCAATGTCGTACCCAAGCTGATAGAAATGCAGGGTTTCCCGTCGTTATACGGGTTCCAGGTACACCTGGCAGAAAATTATCGGCATACCTTTAACATTCACGGTAACCAAACCATATTCTTCAACGGGTTAAGCAAAAGCGGATATCTGGATTTGCTTAAAAAAACCATCATCGGCCCTTACCAGCCGGATGAGGTGGTGCTGATGGACGTAGATGCGCCCCACCAAAAAACTGCCGTAGATTTTTACATTACAGAGGGTTACATCGGTACGCCGGTGGTGTCCCTTGCCGATCTGATACAGCAAGGCGACCAGTTATTTTACAAAATTGCCACAGGCGAATTGAAACGAATCCGCAGAATATATAACCGGTTGATATTTGATGAAATAGAAAGCGACCCGGAGATTTTTGAAAAGGTAGTGGATATTCGCCAGCCGCTTGATGTGGAGTGGATAGCCCACCCCAACTGGTTTTACCGCATCAGCAAATTTACCATGCCTTTTTTAAATGGCGAGTATATCCCTAAAACACAGTTCCTGCACGAGTTAACGGAGGTGCCCGAGGATTTGCAGAACTATGTGCTTAAGCCTTTATTTAGCTTTGCAGGCCAGGGTGTGATCATCGATATAATGGATGGCGATATCGAAAAGATCAAAGATCCGGAAAATTGGATCTTACAGGAAAAAGTTAATTACGAGCCTGTGCTTCAAGCGCCTGATGGTGGCGTTAAGGTAGAGATACGGCTGTTGTACCTGTGGCCCGATGGTGACGCCGAACCAACCCTTGCCATTAACCTGGCGCGCTTAAGCCGTGGTAAAATGATAGGTGTGAGGTATAATAAGAATTTTGATTGGGTGGGCGGTGCAGTGGCGTTCATGCATAAATAAAGTTTGTTGGGTCCGGGTTTACTTCGGCCATGCACATTACCTAATCGCCAACCGTTAAATTGCATTAAATTAACCTTATAATATATCAGCCATCTTAACGTATAATATAATTGTATTAATTTTGCACCCAATGAACATACAGGCAATTATTATATTATTACTATTTGCTGCAGCTACATTTTACGTTGGCCGGATGCTTTACAAAAGTATTTTTGTAAAAAAAGGCTGTGGCAGTAATTGTAAATGTGGCGTCGATTTTTCAAATATCGATGCCGTTAAAAAGGCCAATTCATAGTAATATATTGCCTAATATTGTTCAGGTTAATATCAACTTAAATAGCATAATCACCCTTCATGTCTAAACAGGTCTTTCAAGCTGATAACCCCGGCCGGTGGAACCGTTTCAAATGGCTTAGCCGTATCATAATTATCATATTGGTTGTAGGTGCAGTAGCAGCCGCAATTACAATTACTTCAACAGAATACCCAATACTTCCAAATCTTGACCCTGTTCCTAAAAAGATCTCGAAAGAGGAACTGGAAACCCTCAAAAAGTCAAAAAAATACAAAGATTTTAAAATAGAAAAAGCAGAGATTGAGCAGTTGGCCCGTGCGCGCCGCCAGCATCAGTTAAAGCACCCTAACAACGCCAATCGAATTAATGCCGCTTTTTACAAAGCCTGGGAAGCACAAGCCTATAACTCATTGCTGGCCTATATGCCGCACCTGGATATGGTGGTTACCGAAGGTTTTTCTTTTGCCAGAGGTACCGATAGCCTGAAGGTGTCGATTGATACCGGGCTCATCAACCTCAACAAAAAGTATCACAAACAGATCCTGGTTACCCTTTCCAACTATGTAAACATTGATAATACTCACGGCGAGTACGACAAAAAAGATGTAGACCGCATTTTTAAAAGCAAAAAACTGCGTACTGCCTTTATCAATAGTATGGGCGATAAGCTGGCCTATTACAAATTCAATGGCATCAATGTTGATTTGGATGATATCAAAAACCGTAACACTAAGGAATACATCGCTTTCCAAAATGAGTTGTATGCCAACTTCCATGCAAGGGGCCTGCTGGTAACCCAAAACGTTATCCCCCGCGACGACGAGTACGACCTGAAACGGTTACAGAACGTAAACGATTTTCTGTTTGTAATGGCTATAGATGAGCATACTGATACCAGTAACTCTGGTGATGTGGCCAATCAGCATTGGGTAGAAGAGATTCTTGACGAGATATGCGCACAGATCCCCAGTGAAAAGGTAATCCTCACTTTTGCCGCCGGCGGGTTCGACTGGCCGGAAAACAGCCTGGGTACACCCGTTGGTTATGCCGGTGCCATTAGTATGGCGCAGCAGAAGAAGGCTACAATTAAGTATAATCCTATGTCGGCCAATCTAAATTACAATTATACGGGTAACGATGGGTTTAACCACATTGTATACTTTGCCGATGCCGCTACTAACTTTAATGCCATCCGCATGGCAGATGATTGGGCTACCGGTGGTGTTTGCCTTTGGCGTTTAGGTGCCGAAGATCCGCGCCTGTGGACCTATTTCCAAAAGAACCTTTCTATAGATTCACTACGAAAAACAGGCCTGGATGTTAAACGGCTCACTACCGTAGGCCTGAATAATAAAATTGATTATGCCGGAGAAGGTGGCGAAGTGCTGGATCTGATTACAGTTCCGCATACCGGTAAAATTGATGTGAGTTTAGATACCGCCACCTACACCATTACCAACCAAAAATATATCGACCTGCCTACCAAGTACGTTATCCGTAGGTATGGATATAATAAGGGTAAGGTAGTTTTAACGTTTGATGATGGCCCCGATCCTGATTTTACACCCCGGATTCTTGATATCCTTAAAAAGGAGAAAGTACCCGCCTCTTTCTTCGTTGTAGGATCAATGGTGGAGAAGAATATTCCGCTCCTGCGCCGTATTTATGATGAGGGCTATGAAATAGGTAACCACACCTACCTGCACCCCGATATTTCGACCATTAGCGTAGAGCGTGTGAAACTGGAATTGAATGCTACGCGTAAGCTGATCGAGTCGATAACCGGGCGCAGTACCATCCTGTTCCGCCCGCCGTTCAATGCAGATGCAGAGCCGCAGACCCTTGCCGAGGTGGAGCCCGTGGCCGAAAGCCGTAAGCAAGGCTACATCACTATTGGTGAATCTATTGACCCCTGGGATTGGCAGCCCGGTGTAACCGCCGATAGTATAGTTGCCCGCGCCATCAAACAACGCGATGCAGGCTCCATGATATTGCTGCATGATGCCGGTGGTGATACTCGCGAAGAAACCGTAAAGGCCCTGCCGGAGATCATCCATTATTTTAAAAGCCACGGCTATCAGTTTACCACCATTGCCGATATTTTAAATAAAAGTAAAGACGACCTGATGCCGTTGCCCACCAGCGACGATAAAACCGTTTGGGGCCGCTTTTATGATGTAGTGGTTGTAGGTTTTTTCATTGGTAATAAATTCATCTTTTACCTGTTCCTTTCGGCTATATTTTTAGCGATGGGCCGTATAATTTTAATAGGCATCCTGGCAGTTAAGCAATTCAGGGATAACAAAACCATAAAGCTTGACCATCAGCCGGCAATGCCCGCGGTAAGTATCATCGTACCTGCTTATAACGAAGAGGTTACGGCTATTAAAACTATCCAAAGCCTTTTGAAGACTGAGTACCCAGATTTTGAGATCATTTTTGTGGACGACGGGAGTAAAGACAGCACTTACGATGTTGTTTCTAAAGCATACCACAACCACCCGCTGGTAACCGTTTTTACCAAGCCTAACGGCGGCAAGGCATCGGCACTGAACTTTGGTATCACTCATGCAAAAAGCGATTACGTGATATGTATTGATGCCGATACCCAACTGAAGGATGATGCGGTTTTTCAGCTGATGACCTACTTTACCGATGATGAGATCGGCGCAGTAGCCGGTACAGTTAAGGTATTGAACGAAACCAACATCATTACCCGCTGGCAGTCGATAGAGTATATCACCGCGCAAAATATGGATCGCAGGGCGTTTGATCTGATCAATAGCATTACGGTAGTGCCGGGTGCGATAGGTGCTTTCCGCAAGGCAGCTATCTTCCGTGCAGGTGGGTTTACTTATGATACCCTTGCCGAGGATTGCGATTTAACCATGCGTATACTCAAGCAGGGCTACATCATCCGTAACTGTGCAGAGGCGATTGCTTACACCGAAGCACCCGAAAGCCTGAACATGCTGCTGAAACAACGTTTCCGCTGGAGTTTCGGGGTGATCCAAAGCTTTTGGAAAAATAAGGATGCGCTGTTTAACAAAAAGTACAAGTTCTTTGGGATGGTGGGCATGCCCAATATCCTAATCTTCCAGATCATACTGCCGCTGTTCTCGCCACTTGCCGACCTTATGATGATTGCCGGTTTGTTTGGCCCCAAGCCCGAGAAGATGCTGGTTTACTATGTAGCGTTTGTACTGGTAGATTTTCTGGTGGGGATGATTGCCTTTAAAATGGAGAAGGAAAGTTACAAAAAGCTGATCTACATTATCCCGCAGCGTTTTATATGGCGCCAGTTGATGTATTATATCCTGTTTAAATCTATCCGCAAAGCCATGAAAGGCGAACTCAGCACCTGGGGCGTATTAAAACGCACCGGTAACTCCACCATCAAAAAAGGTGACTTGGTAAGTGATGATTAATAGGTAGATGTGCGGATAAAATCCTGCCCGTCTTTGCGAGGCACGAAGCAATCCCCGACAGAAAAGTCGGCGACAGGCATGATGGGGATTGCTTCACTACGTTCGCAATGACGCTCTTGATAAGAAACGTGACCCGACACTGGTCTAAGTTTAGCATAGCGTAACTTAGACCTAAAATCTTGAAGCTTTCAGCTTCTGCACTCGCTCAGCTCTTGCCGAGTGAGGTATATTATACGGCCTCCGGCCGCGGTTTTAACAGGTCTCGTCGGCCGGAGGCCGTAAGATAATCGTCACTCGGCAAGAGCCGAGCGACTGCTGTGCTAACCAAAGATAATTTTACTTTCAGAGACCCCCGGATTTAGAGACAGCAAAGCCAACAAAAAAAGCCAACCCATGGGGTTGGCTTTTTTAAGTGCTCCGTAATATAAAATTACTTTTTTTAGTTGTTGAATGCCACTAAAGGCAGTTCGGGCATTTTTTGCTGATAGCTATAAAAATTCTTGTAGCCATACTTGCCGGGATGATTGATCACCTCTTTCATCGCAATTATTTTGTACAGGTATGAACCGGTTTCGCGGTTCAGGGTCATCCTGAAATAATTGTCTTCGTTTTGCTTGTTGATGGCCCGCTCCAACTTGATAGAACCGTTGTTGTAGGCAGCGGCCGCAAGCGTCCAGCTGTTAAACTCGGCATACAATTCTTTGATGTACTTGCAGGCTGCAATGGTCGATTTACGCGTATTCAGGCGGTCATCAATACCTTTGCCAACCCTTAGGCCATAGCTGCGCGCGGTACCCGGCATAAATTGCCAGATACCCTTAGCGCCTTTCGGCGATGTGCCTCCGTTTAACCCCGATTCAACAAGGGGGATAAACTTAAAATCTTGCGGGATACCGTAAAATTTTAAGATAGGCTCTATAACAGGGAATAGCTTATCTGCTTTAGCGTGTAAAATATTCGACTGAATATTTTTAAACTTATGCTTTGCTAAAGACTTTTTTAATTTAAAATTAACCCTTTGGTCATTTACAGGCAGTGCCTCGTTGGCAAAGTTGTAGTCCATTTCGGCCTCTTCTACAGGTTTTGCGAAAAGGATATCAGCGTGGGTAATGGCCGCTGTTTTTACCGTAAAAACAGGATTAGTACTGAAAATGTTAAGTCTGGAAATGATAACCAGCACAAATATTACGGAGCACGTAATTAAGTGTTTTTTAGTCATTTCAAATTTACTCATTAATTAAACCTTTGGTATGATGTGCCGCAAAGGTACTGATATAAAGCAGAATGTCAAGTATTTACCATATCCTTAGTGTTTAAATCCAGTACACTAACCCCAAAAATCGACGTTTAAAACGATTTAAAGCGTGTTTTTGAACCGGTCAAAAAATTTCATTTTTTCATGAAAAAGTTGTACTTTTGACCCTCACGCTGCGAAAGCGCAAAACAAAAAAATATGGTATTTAAGAGACCAACCGGTAGTCGCGACGACAAACCAAACAGAGGATCAGGCGGCCCGAAAAGCGGTGCTGACAGATCAAACAGATCATCTTCCTCATCAGCAGGAAAATCATTCGGCACAGGCGGCCGCTCAGACAATAAAAAAACTTTCTCGACAGATAAAAGACAATCTTCGGCAGGATACGCTAAACCCGATGGTGACAGCGACAGGCCAAAGAAAAGCTACGGCGGTGGTTCATCATCATCATTTAGCGGTGGCGAAAAAAAGGCATTTGTACCTAAAGGCAGGCCGTACACCGGGAGGCCCGCAGACAGCGACCGCCCTAAACGCAGCTTTGGTGATGCACCGGCAGGCGACCGTAAAAGCTTTACCCCAAGGGATAAGCCATACAGCGGCCGTGCCGAATCATCAGAAGGTGGTGAGCGGCCTTACCGCAAACCAACTTTAGGCCAGTCATCATTCGCAAAAAAAACATTTACACCCAAAGATAAACCTTACGGCACCCGCCCGTCATCGGCAGGTGAAGGCGACCGCACCAAACGCAGTTTTGGCAGCGACGAAAAACCGAAAAGGGCTTTTGGTGATACCAGCGGCGAACGCAAGCCGTATAACCGCACGCCTAAACCGGGCAGCGGCACCGGTAAAAAAGATTTTGCCAACACCACATCGGGTTTCAAAAAACGCGAAGAGGGCGAAAGTGATAAGCCGAAAACCACCATGCGTGGCCGTAAAAACCCGGTTGCTAAGACTAAGGACGACGGCCTGATCAGGTTGAACCGTTATATTGCTAACGCAGGGATCTGTAGCCGACGTAAGGCCGATGAGCTGATTGCGGCTGGCGTAGTTTCTGTAAACGGCGAGGTGATCAACGAACTGGGCCACAAGGTTGACCCAATGAAAGATTTGGTACGTTACAATGGCGAAGCCTTAAAACGCGAAAAGAACGTTTACGTACTGCTGAACAAACCGAAGGACTACATTACCACTACCGACGACCCTCAGGAGCGCCGTACCGTAATGCACCTGGTTGATAAGGCCAGTAAAGAACGTATTTACCCGGTAGGCCGCTTAGACCGTAATACAACGGGTTTAATACTGATGACCAACGACGGCGATCTGGCCGATAAATTATCGCACCCGCGTAACAGCGTTACCAAGCTTTACCTGGTAGAGCTAAATAAGGCGCTTACACAAGGTGACATGAACAAGATAGGCTTTGGCTTAGAGCTGGAGGATGGTTTGATTAAACCCGACAGTATATCTTACGTTACAGGTGGCACTAAAAAAGAAATAGGCATCCAGATCCATAGCGGTAAGAACAGGATTGTTCGCCGTATCTTTGAATCTTTAGGGTATGATGTGGTAAAGCTTGACCGGTCGGTTTATGCCAACCTAACCAAGAAAGATCTTCCCCGTGGTCGTTGGAGATATCTGGATGAAAAAGAAGTTATCCAGTTAAAGCACTTGATTCAATCATAACCGTCTGAATCAGAATTTACAGAATTAGAGGATTTTCAGAATACAGAGAGGCAACAAGTGATTGTCGCCTTTTTTTTTAACCATAATTTTCGTGATTTAGAATTAGCAGGATTAGACCCTTGGAAAGAATCAGGAAAATCTTCTACTCCTATAAATCATGATTCAGACAATAATAAAAAAGGCGACAATTACTTGCCGCCTTCCTTTTATATCTTGTGAAGCTTATTCTTCTTATATCTTTTGTCTAAAATTCTTATGTATGATCTATGCCAGCACGCTTAATGCTTCATCTACGGAGATAGCGCCATGCGATTGATCTAATATACACTCACCATCCTTAATTAAAAGCATTTGCGGAGACTCGTGATGTACCTGGAAGTCTGAAGCTACTTTAGCCGATAGATCGCGGTGTTTGATCAGGTCTAAAAAGTAAAGGGGCATATCGGCAGGCAGGTTATCCCAATCCAGCTCAAAGCGCCTTTTTGCCATCATACTGATAGAGCAGCGGGTGCTGTGTTTAAAAATAAGGCTGTAGCCTTGGTCTTGTTTGATATTATCTATCTGATTAGCCGTGTCCAGTTGTGTCCATTCCATAGTTCAAAAGTAATTGTATAAACTTTATTTAAAGTAAATACAATGTAAAACTCGGTTAAGTTTTAAGATAATTTATAAAGTACGGTAAGAAAAATTATCTGCTACGCGGGTATGAACCGTAGGCCGGGCACAACTTATTTGAGCATGATGCGATGCTGCCTAATGCCAATGCGATAACTGCTATGTATACTATTTTTTTCATGCTGTTGGTCAACTTGCTTTTTATACGTTAATTATTGCTCCAATGTTGCTGCCAATTTAGCCATTTTTATGGCAGTTACAGCAGCCTCGTCACCTTTATTTCCGTGTTTGCCGCCTGCCCTATCAATGGCCTGTTGCTGATTGTCAGTGGTTAACACACCAAATATAACAGGTTTTGAATATTTTATGGCAACATTTGTTACGCCATCGGCCACGGCAGCGCAAATAAAATCAAAGTGGCGGGTTTCGCCTTGTATCACACAGCCCAGGCAAATAACGGCATCAAACTTACCGGTCTTTAATAAAAGCTCGGCACCTGTGGTAAGCTCAAAACTGCCCGGAACAGGGTAGGAGTGGATGTTATCTTCCTGTGCGCCGTATTTGATCAGGCTGTTATAGGCACCTTGGTAAAGAGCATTGGTTATCTCGGCGTTCCACTCGGCCACCACAATACCAAACGTAAACGCCGAAGCATCAGGGATGGCGGTAGCAGTGGAAAAATCGGACAGGTTTTTTAATTGAGTAGCCATGGTGTAAAGTTATAAAAGTTGGATTGGTTATTAAAGGTTAAAAAGCAGATAAAAAATAAAGGGTTGAAAATATCGAAGTATAACACTTACGACCTTTTCAACCCTTAAAACCTTTTAAACGTATCGGTAATTATTGCGCTTCGCTGCGGCCAATATACGCGTCAATGTTCTGAGCCTCGGCACTGTCAGGATATTCTGTTTTGATTTTCTTGTAAGTTTCGGCCGCTGCCTTCTTATCATTTTTAGCTTCGTAAACCAAGCCTAATTTTTTAAGATATAAAGGAGCAAGAAATTTGTTGTTAGCCTTATCAACCGCTTTTTTGAAATAGGTTTCGGCCTTGTCCATATCTTTCAACTCTACATAAGCATCACCTACGCTGCCTAAAGCCTCTGCTGCAACCATTGCATCGTCGCCACGGTAGCTGTTCAGGTTATCAATCGCTTTACGGTATTCGCCTTTATTCAAATAAGCAGTGCCTAAATAAAAATAAGCCAAGTTAGCCACTTTGGTATTGCTGTAATCGGTAATAATCTTTTCTAAACCAGGGTAACCGGCATCGCCCTTAATAGCTTTGTCCCATTCTTTTTTGGCCCAAAAATCTTGCGCTACATAAAACTGGCTTGCAGCACTGGCTTCCCTGGGTGCAAGGTAAACTTTAAGGTATGCAATATAACCTACCACCATTATAACAATGGCCGCGGCTATAAATAACAAGCTTTTTTGGTTCTCTTGTACAAAGCTACCACTCTTCACAATTGGCTTATTCTCTGTTGTGGTATTTGCTTTAACCTCGGTTGCTGACATCTGTATTTAAAAATTAAGTTTGCAAAAATACGGTTTTCAAAACTTTTAACAAATTAAATATTTGCTTAAATAGGAAGTGTAGCACACGTGTCGATACATGCGCTTTCTGGTTGATTAGAAAGCGATTAGTTACCCACTGGTGGTAGCCACTTTTTGTGATAAATCGATATGCGAGATAATCGGCGTTAAACGATTAGTTGTAAAAATTTGAGGTTCTTAAAGATTTTTAACGCTGTTTTTTGGGCGTTGCCTGCGGCCGGGCTTTCCGCTCATACTGCACAGGCCTTAGTCACGGGCCGGTATCCGCTGCAATCCCTAACGCAATTTCTCTTGATTTGCAAACTATCTACCATTGAACAAATGAACTACCGAACTAATGAACCAATTGCGTAAATTTGCCCTCCCGAATATGTATCTGCAGCAACTGTCGTTTCTTAACTTTAAAAATTATTCCGAGGCCGAGCTAACGCTAAGTCAAGGGGTAAATGCCTTCGTGGGTAACAACGGGGCGGGCAAAACCAACCTGCTGGATGCGGTGCATTACCTGTCGCTTTGTAAAAGTTACTTTAACCCTATCGATAGTCAACAGATAAAACAGGGGGCCGACTTCTTTATGATCAACGGCGTTTTTGAAAAGAACGGCAATAAAGAGGTAGTGGCCTGTGGGGTTAAGCGCAATCAAAAAAAACAGTTTAAACGGAACAAAAAGGATTACCAGCGCCTGGCCGATCATATAGGATTTTTGCCGTTGGTCATGATCTCGCCGTATGATATCAGTATCATTATAGAAGGGAGCGAGGAGCGGCGTAAGTTTATAGATAACGTGATCTCGCAAACCGACCATAGTTACCTGGATGAACTGATTGGCTATAACAAGGTGCTTGCCAACCGCAACGCCCTATTAAAGCAAATTGCCGATACCGGTCGGTACGACCCGGAGTTACTATCGATATTTGACGAGCAGCTGGTGAACAGCGGCACCCGGATCTTTGAAAAACGACGCGCTTTTATGGAGGGTTTTACCGCCATATTTAACGGGCACTACCGATTTATCAGCGAAGATGCCGAGCAGGTGGAGTTAAAGTATGAATCGCAATTGATCGAGAATAGCCTTGCCCAATTGTTGGCGAAGGCCCTGGAGCGCGATAGGATACTGGAGCGTACCACAGCAGGCATTCATAAAGACGACCTGCAATTCAATATACATGGTATGCCCATGAAGAAATTCGGGTCGCAGGGGCAGCAAAAATCTTTCCTGATTGCGCTAAAGCTGGCGCAATATACCTTTCTGACTCAAAAGAATGGATTTAAGCCTTTACTGTTGCTTGATGATATTTTTGATAAGCTTGATGATGGCCGCGTTACCAAGCTGATGCAGATGGTATCTAATAACGATTTCGGGCAGGTTTTTATAACCGATACCAGCATGGCCCGGGTTAAGGGTATTTTTGATCAGATCAATGTCGACCTGAAATTATTTAAAGTTGCGGAGGGCAGCATCGATGCGTAAAACAAACGATAAATCGCTTAAAGAGGCAATTGAGCAAATGCTTAACGTTTACAAGATAAAGCGTAAGTACGATGAAACGGCTATTGTAACGCTCTGGCCTGACCTGGTGGGGAAATCCGTAGCTAACCGTACAAAGGAATTGTTTATCCGCGACAAGAAATTGTTTCTTCGGATAGAATCGTCGGTGATAAAAAATGAATTGGTTTTAATGCGTAGCCAGATCATCAAAAAAATAAACGACGAGGCGAAAACTGAATTGGTGGCCGATATCGTGTTTTTGTAAACTACCTGAATTTAGGGTGGCGAACGTGTTTAGCGATATTACGAACGGTGTCGTCCATGATCTTCGAAAAAACTACCAGGAAAATGCCGGGAAATATGAATGCGAACTGCGCTTCAGGATGGTCTCTGAAAATATTCAGGGAAATTATCAAGATAGTAACCATTACCAGCGAGTAGATCAAGTACTTGATTAATAATTTCATTTGAGGGCCTCCTAAACGTTTGATTTTGAACTAAGAACGTAAAGTTAAACAGTATTATTATATAATACAAGTAAAACCTAAACAATAAAAGGATATGCCACGGTTTTCGTCACACATCCTTTTATTATACTTTTAATTTAGAATCTTTCAAATGCCGAGAAAAAGAAATTGCCTTCAATTTGTGCGTTCTCATCAGAGTCAGAACCGTGTACGGCGTTAGCATCAATAGACTTGGCAAACAAATTACGGATGGTGCCGGCATCAGCTTTAGCCGGGTCTGTAGCACCTATCAACTTACGGAAATCTTCAATTGCATTATCTTTCTCCAAAATTGCAGCCACAATAGGGCCAGATGACATGAAAGAAACCAAATCTTTGTAAAAAGGGCGTTCGCTGTGTACAGCGTAAAATTCACCTGCTTTTTCTGGCGTTAATGCAGTGTATTTAAAAGCGACAAATTTAAAACCTGCTTTGCTTATCTGGTCTAAAATTGCACCAATGTGCCCGTTCGCTACCGCATCGGGCTTTATCATTGTAAATGTTCTGTTGGTTGTCATATCGATTATTATTTATTAACCCCAATTTAACAGGACTCAGCATCCTTTTATTATCGGGCTTTTATGTTTAAAATTTGGCGCAAAAGTAGCTTTTTTTAACCGTTATTTAAAGCAATTGCCGTAAATATGCTCTACGTATTTAATTAATTTACTTAGCTTTGCGGCTCTTTTAAAATTTGATGTTGGATTTAGCCTCGCTTACTGAACTTTTAGCTCAGCCCAAAAAAATAGTTATTACCACCCATCATAAACCTGATGGAGATGCTATGGGGTCATCTTTAGGGTTATATCATTACCTGGTGCAGTTGGGCCATCACGCTAAAGTGATTGCCCCTACAGACTATCCTGACTTTTTAGCCTGGATGCCTGGTAACGAAGAGGTGATTATTTACACCGAAAACTTGCAGCAATCTGCTACGCTTATCGCCGAAGCCGACCTGATCTTCTGCCTTGATTTTAACGCGCTTGGCCGTATCAATGAAATGGGCGAGCTGGTTCGCCAAAGCAGCGCCTATAAGGTGATGATTGACCATCACCTTGACCCCGAAGATTTTGACGATTACCGCCATTGGGATATCAGGGCCTGTGCTACCGCGCAGCTGGTTTATGATTTTATTGCCGATGTGCTCAATAAAAAAGAGCTGGTATCTAAAGATGTGGCTACCTGCCTATATACCGGCATCCTTACAGATTCGGCCTCTTTCCGTTTGCCCAATACAACATCGGCAGTGCACCGCATAGCGGCCGATCTGATAGACGCAGGCGCGGTAAACTGGAGGATCCATGAATTGATATACAATAGTTCGTCAGAGAACCGTTTACGTTTCCTGGGGCATTGCCTGGCCAACCGTTTAGAGATCCTGCCTGAATTTAATACAGCTATTATCTGGGTAACCAAAGCCGATTTAGATCAATACGACTCTAATACCGGCGATACCGAAGGGATAGTGAATTACGCGCTTTCTATAGGCAGCATCAAACTGGCAGCGTTTATTGTTGACAGGAAGGATAAAGTGAAGCTATCGTTACGCTCTAAAGGCGAATTCCCTGCTAATGATATTTGCAAGCGTTACTTTGAAGGCGGCGGCCATCGCAATGCAGCGGGTGGGCAATCGGCAGATACGCTTGAAGGAACAATCAATAAATTTAAATCAATATTACCCGAGTACAAAAAACTTTTAATACAGTAAAGAAACAAAATGAGAAAAAACTTAATGTTTATTGCACTTGCAACCATAGGTTTAGCAAGTTGTAAAGGTGGCTTTAAAAAAGGCGACGGAGGGATGTTGTATAACATCCACGTGGATAAACCGGGTACTAACTTACAGGCCGGGGATTTTATTAGTTTGAACTTAACCCTTAAAAACGAAGCAGATTCTGTATTGGGCAGCACCTATGACCTGGGCCACCCAATTAACAACATTATGCAAAAGCCACAGGCTAAGGGTGATATATCTGCAGCATTTTTAATGTTGAGCGAAGGTGATAGTGCTACCATCAAATTAAGCATCGATACGATGTTTAAAAAAGGTACACCACGCCCGCCGGGCATGAAGGGTAAATACATTATTTACGAAGTTAAGGTAGAAAAAGTGATACCTAAGGGTACACAAACTGATGCCGTTTTCCAGGCTAAGGTTGCCGATTACTTTAAAGTACAAGCAGAGGCCGTTAAAAAAGCAGAGCCGGCCAAGATTGAGAAGTTTTTAGCTGAAAAAAGCTTAAAGCCAACTAAAACCGCATCAGGCTTATTATATGTTATTACAAAAACAGGTAGCGGTGCAACACCGGTTAACGGCGATACCGCAGTAGTAAACTACACCGGTAAATTGCTTAACGGTAAGTTTTTTGACAGTAGCTTAAAAGAAGAAGCTGTTAAGGCAAAACAACCGATGGACCCACGCCGTACTTTTGCCCCAATACGTATAGCTGTTGGCGAAGGCAAGGTAATTAAAGGTTGGGACGAAGGCTTGTTATTGTTAAACAAAGGTGCTAAGGCAACTTTTGTGATCCCTTCAAGCTTAGGCTGGGGCGAGCAAGGTTTCCCGCCTGCAATTGGCCCGTACACACCGGTTTGGTTCGAGGTTGAATTGGTTGATATTGTTAAACCAAACCCTAACGCTCCAAAACCACCGGTAATGCCGGCAGTTAAATAATTTAGAATACTTTATTGGCCTTCCGGATAATTCCCGGAAGGCTTTTTTATGTCATATGAAGAATATTTTTTATACCATACTACTTGTTTCTGTCGCTGGTTTATCTGCTAATGCCCAAACAGGCATGCAGCGCAACGCAAAAGGGGTGCAGTACCAGCTGATTAGTAAGAACGCGGGCGAAAAGATCAAACAGAACGATGTGATCACCTTCCAGGCGGTGCAGCGTACCGATAAAGATTCGATACTCTTTAGCACTTATTTACAAGGGCAGCCGGTAAAGGCACAGGTACGCCCTTCAACCAATATTGGCGATCTGATGGATATATTCCCTTTAATGGGCGCAGGCGATAGCGCAGTTGTAAAAGTGCCTATCGATTCTATTTTTAAGGGACATGAAGAGGCCCGCCCACCGTTTTTACTAAAGGGAGGTAATTTGGTGTTCAATATCAAGATTGTACAGGTGCAATCCTTAAACGAAGCCATGGCCGAGCGGAACGCCGCTTTCGAAAAAATGAAGATGACTGAAAAAGCCGGTGCGGATACTTATATTAAAAGCCATAACCTTGCCGTGACAACCACGCCATCGGGCTTGCGTTATATCATCACCAAAGTGGGCACCAAGCCTAAGCCATTAACTGGCGATACATTGACTATTAATTACGTGGGCCGTACCTTAGATGGCAAACTTTTCGATACTAGTATCGAATCGGTTGCTAAAGCCGGTGGTACTTATATGGAGGGCCGCCCTTATGAACCTATCCAGTTTCCGCACAACATGCAAAAGGTTATCGCCGGTTGGGATGAGGCCTTATCGCTTCTAAACGAAGGGTCGAAGGCTACGCTGATCATCCCTTCTAACCTGGCCTATGGCGAACGGGGCAGCGGTGAAAAGATCCCGCCATTTAGCACATTGGTTTTTGATGTAGAAATGGTAAAAGTAAATCGCGTCAAGCATACAGCAGTTGCTGCGAAGACGGGAGCCAAAAAGCCGGCAAAGACACCGCTTAAAAAGCGTGCCCCGTTAAAAAAGAAAAATTAAAATGACATTAAAAGCCTTCTGCACAGCAGAAGGCTTTTTTATTTTTGCCGCATGGTATTAACAGATACACATACCCATTTATATTATGAAACCGATGCTGCGCTGCGCGGGCAGCTGATGCAGCGCTGTTTTGATAACGATGTAAGCCGTTTATTTCTGCCGAATGTTGATGCGACATCCATCCCGTTGATGTTTAATTTGCTGGAGGCATACCCTGATAATTGTTACCCCATGCTGGGCCTGCACCCCTGCTCGGTAAAGGCGGATTGGGAACATGAGCTGATGTTGATGCAGCCTTATTTGCACCAGCATAAAATGTATGCCATTGGCGAGATAGGGATAGACCTTTACTGGGATAAAACCTTTTTAACGGAACAGGTACAGGCATTTAAATTACAGATCAAATGGGCTAAACAGATGGATCTGCCCATCGTAATTCACTGCCGCGACGCTTTTGATGAGGTTTATCAGGTATTGCTCGACGAAAACGACGAAAAGCTGAGAGGTGTTTTCCATTGTTTTGGCGGTGCGCTTGACCAAGCTGAAAAAATTATCGCTTTGGGTTTTTATTTGGGTATTGGCGGCGTAGTTACCTACAAAAAGGCAGGGCTTGACAAAATTTTACCACAAATTGATTTACGGCATATCGTGTTAGAAACAGATTCTCCGTATCTTTCGCCCGTTCCGTACCGGGGTAAACCAAATGAAAGTTCTTATTTGATATATATTGCCCAAACGGTTGCAGAACTGCATCAAACATCTGTAGAAAACGTGGCCAATATCACCACAGAAAATTCCAAAAAGATATTTGGTGTATAAAAAAACTGTATTTTTATAGATAAACCTATTTTCATGAGCCAGATATTGATCATCTATACCGGAGGGACAATTGGTATGATGAGCGACCCAGTTACCAAGGTGTTGGTCCCCATCAATTTTGAGCAGATAATGGACAACGTGCCGGAGCTGGAGAAGCTTAATTGCAAAATTAAGGTTCACTCATTTGACGAGGTGATAGATTCATCTAACATGAACCCTGCTATCTGGAGTGAATTAGCTGCATTAATTGAAGCTAATTACGATACCGTTGATGGCTTTGTGATATTGCACGGATCAGATACGATGGCTTTTACGGCATCGGCACTCAGCTTTATGCTGCAAAATTTAAATAAGCCGGTCATCTTTACCGGGTCGCAGTTACCCATAAGCGCCGTGCGTACCGACGCTAAGGAAAATCTGATGACGGCTATCGAGATAGCCAAAGCAAAAAAGAATGATCGTGCCCGCGTGCCCGAGGTTTGTATCTATTTTGATTATAAGCTTTTTCGCGGTAACCGCGCGTTTAAATATAACTCATCCAAATTCGAGGCTTTCCGCTCACCTAACTACCCCATATTGGCAGAGTCCGGCGTGCATTTGCGCTTTAGTGTAAATGACATCCGCGAACCGGGAGAAGGCCCGCTAAAAATTCATAATAAACTGGTTACTGATGTAGCTGTGTTAAAGCTTTACCCCGGCATTAGCCCTAAGGTGGTTGAGACTATTTTGGGGGCGGATGTACGCGGCATAGTGATGGAAACATTTGGCGCGGGCAATACTACAACCGACAAATGGTTTACCGACCTGCTTAAAAAGGCTATCGAAAGCGGTAAGGTAATATTAGATATTTCGCAATGTAAGGTAGGAACGGTTGAACTTGGCCGTTATGAAACTAGTAAAGAACTCAAAGATATGGGTGTTGCAAGTGGGTTTGATATGACCTATGAGGCCGCCGTTACCAAAATGATGTACCTGTTGGGCGAGATTGAAGACCCGATAGAAGTGAAACGCTGTTTGGAGAAAGACCTCCGCGGCGAATTAACAGAATCATAGAATACCACGGGTTAAAAGATCCGCTGCCTGATCAGCGCCATAAACCCATCCCGAAACTTTTCACTCACAGGGATCTGTTTAGTGCCGATGTAAATATGATTATCCTGAATTTTGTTAAGCATTTTTGTGTTCACAATATAGGAGTTATGTACCCGCACAAAGGGGGCCTGCACCTGGTCGGCAATGTCCTTTAAACGCTTGTAAATTAGTATTTCTTCTGTGCCGGTAACCAGGCGCACATATTCTTTTTCCCCTTCAAAATAAAGTATTTCGGCTATAGAAACCTTGCGCAGTGTTTTGCCGGTTTTTACAAAAAAGTAATTTTCATCGTGTTTGTTCTCCACCTTTTCAGTTGCGGGTAGCTTGCCAAAAACCGCTTCTATTTTTTGTGTAGCAGTTAAAAACCGCTTCAAGGTAATCGGCTTCAGCAGGTAGTCGATGGTTTGGAATGCATAGCTATCCGCCGCATGCTCGGCATAGGCCGTAGTGAAAACGATTTTAGTCGCTGAGGGGAGCAACCCGGCAAGTTCTATCCCGCTTAGGTGGGGCATATTGATATCCAGAAATATAAAATCGACCTGATGCTTCTTTAAAAAGTCAAGGGCTTCCAGCGCGTTGTAGCATTTGCCCAACAATTGCCATTGGGTAGTTTGGGCTATTAAAACTTCCAGCAGGTTTACCGCGTGGGGTTCATCGTCTATAATAATGCACCTTAAATTCATGCCAATGGTATGGTTAAACAGGCTATAAAACTATCGTTTTCGTGGTTAACATTTAACTCAAAATCATCAGCATATAAAAGCACCAAACGCTTACGCAAGTTGACTAATCCAAATCCCGTTGATGGAGCTTTCACCTGCCGGGCAGGGACAGTGTTCTCCGTTATAAATGACAGTCGACCGTTGTTTTGGATCAACCTGATAGAGATTTTATTGTTCGTGCTGCTCTTGTCAATGCCGTGTTTAAATATATTCTCTACAAATGTCATCAACAGCATGGGTGGGATAGAAATCGTCGCTTCGCAATCTTTGATAAAGTCAAGGTCGATGTCATACCTGATCCGTATCTTCTCCAAAGCTATATAATTCTCCAGGAATTGAATTTCTGTTGTTAACGATACGAGCTGCTTTGGGCTTTCATCAACAAAGTAGCGCATAATGTCGCTTAGTCGTTCTATCAGACTGGCCGTGCGTGGGGCTTCCAGGTAGGCTTCGTAATAAATGTTATTAAGTGTATTAAACAAAAAATGCGGTTGCACCTGCGATTTAAGCAAGTCAAGTTCGGCCTGGGTTTTCCGGGCAATCATCTCATCAGTATGTTGCTTCAGCTTAAAATACTCAATAGCAATGCGAAAGACAAAACTTAGCAGGAAGACCATAAACCCGCCAATCACCATGCCGGCAACAGCCTTTACGCTCATGGTTTCGGGGTGTTTAGCAAAAAAAAGGTTATAAATATTTAGGGTGATGTAACTTTTTACGATACCGATAACTACCAAAAATACCAGTACAGCGATAATGTAGATTATTACGCGCCCTTTTTTATACAGTGAGGGATATAGCCAGTAAATGTTACCGTATATAATTGCCGCGTAAAAGGTGGTATAAAGCAATGCGTAAACAAACGCCTGTGCAAAGCCATCCATTGGCAGTAAAGAGAGCGTTAGCACTAAAAAAACAAATACCCACACTATCCATTGTAACTGGCCTATGCTGGGTTTAACAAACAATCGCATCCTTAAAAATACAAAGCTTTTTAACACTTAAGTGCGCGGTTCAATATTAGGGCGGTTTTATTCAATATATGGCTGCTTTTGTTCAACGTGGACATTTATCAGGGTGGTATTAAATAATTAAGTCAACCTACTGAATATTACTTTACAGCCGTTGAATTGGTTTTGTGTTGGCCAATGAGTTGACCAGTTTTGAGCTTAAATTAAAAAGTTAAGATTTAAACCCTATCACCATGAAAGTACCTTGTTCTGCAAGCTGGCTTATCCATACCGCACTGGCAACTTTACTGATACTGTCGGGCACAAACATCGCGTCGGCACAGGTAGATACCATCAGGCTTAAAGATCACCGCCTGAACACATCTGCCCTAAAACCAGGCCTGCGCCAATACCTGGTCTACTTCCAGATACCTAAAAGCCCTAAAATATTAAGATACTGGCTTTGGCTGCGCAACACCCAAATAGAAAACCGCAAGGGCCAAAGGGTATTTGTAACCAGCCAGCATTGGTACGGCAGTGATACCATGAGCTATCGTACCGCTTATTCCGTCAACAAAGTGAATGATTTTGCGCCGCTGTATCATTCTGAAACGGTTGCCGGTAAAAACAGATCTTTTAACTGGGGGGCAGACAAAATTGTAAGTGCCGATACCGCCGCAATTAATACTTTGAAAGGTTTCTCTCTTGATTTTACTTCCCCGAATTTTAACTGGAATCTGGATATCGAAACATTTGAAATGCTGCCATTGGCAGCGGGAAAAATATTCGCTATTAATTTTTACGATGCAGGCAGCGGCAAACCCGATTATATCATCTACAAGGTTATCGGCAGCGAAGTGATCACAACCTATGATAATCATCAAGTTGATTGCTGGAAGTTATTTAACGAAAGTGATTACCGCGGGCAGCATGCTACCGAGACCTTTTGGATCAGTAAAAAAGGGCATGAATTTTTAAAGGAAGAGGATGCTTTTCCGGGGGGCTTTCGATACAAGGTAAAGATGCCAGCCGCCTCAAACAGTCTGCTGCCAAGATTTTTAAAGTAAAACAAAGCTTTCTTGAGGTAATTATAAAGCAGGGGGCGGTTTTAAACCGATCCCTACTTTGGTAAGAGGGCTGTTGCAAAACTTAAATGCTATGAATAAAGTTTTAACTTAGCCCTTGCATTGTGTTAAAACAACTTGCTTAATATGGATAGTATTTGCCTGGTTGAGGACGAAGACAAAGTTTCGTCGTTTATTAAAAAGGGACTGAACGAGCATAGTTACGAGGTAGATGTTGCCGACAACGGCGAGGCTGCCCTGGAAATGATCCTGCAAAAGAATTATAACCTGGTAATTATGGATGTAATGCTGCCCGGTATGAGCGGTATTGACCTTTGCCGCCAGGTGCGCAAGCATCAGCCGCAGTTGCCGGTACTAATGTTAAGCGCGCTGGGCACTATCGATGATAAGGTTAACGGCCTGCAGTCGGGCTCTGACGATTACCTGGTGAAACCCTTTCACTTTAATGAGTTGCTGGCCAGGATAGAGGCACTGCTGCGCCGTAAAAAACTGGCCGATGGCGACGACCATATTCTGAGTTTTGGCGGGTTAAAATTAAATACATGGGATAAGACTGCCGAGCGCGAGGGCAAGCAGATCATGCTTACCGCGAAGGAGTATAGCCTGCTGGAGCTATTCATAAAGAACCCCGCCAAGCTCTTGTCACGTGAATATATCATGGAGCGCGTTTGGGGGATAAACTTTGACACGGGTACCAACATGGTTGATGTTTATGTGAACTACTTGCGTAACAAGATCCAAAAGGGGTTTGACAAAAAACTCATCCATACCGTAATTGGTATGGGCTATATTTTAAAAGATTAACCAGCAATTCAATCAACCACTAATTGAAAATAAAAACCCGCCTTTCCCTGTATTTTACCCTGATCAGTTCGGGTGCTTTGTTATTGGTTTTGGTGGCGGTTTACATTGCTGTATTTTCATTTTTTACCGCCGATTTTTATAACCGCCTAACCGACCGTACCAATCTGGCATCAGAACTTTACCTTAAGGCCGATGAGTTGGCGGCCGATTCGATGCTGCAGATCCAGCAACGCTATTTGGAGAAATTACCCGAAGAAGTGATCCGTATTTATGACGACAATAACCTGTCGGCTTTTGATATGAAACACAACATTTACTGGACACAGGATATCATTAACCAGGTACGTAAAGAAGGTTACCTGGAATATGAAGAGGGTAACCGCAAGGTGGTAGGCAAATCATACAAAGACAACCAGGGTAATTTTGTGATACTGGCATCGGCAGTAGATGTTAACTCATCCCGGCGGTTGATCATGCTGGGGAAGATCACCGGCATCCTCTTTATTATTTTCGGAACGGGGCTGTTTTTTGCGGGTCGCATGTTTGCCCAAAAGGCACTTTCGCCGGTGGATAAGATCGTGGCGCAGATCCGCGACATCAGGGCGAGTAATTTGCATTTACGCGTTGGGCAGGTAAAAAGTAAAGACGAGATCTATGAACTGATTGATAACTTTAACCAGTTGCTGGCCCACCTGCAAAACGCTTTCGAGTTACAGCAAACGTTTGTAGCTAATGCATCGCATGAGTTGCGCACCCCCCTTACCAGTATTATGGGCGAGGTGGAAGTGGCGTTAGATAAAAGCCGCGATCAAAACGAATACGAAAGGGTTTTGCGCTCGATAGCTAACGACGGCAGCCGCTTGCAGGAAACCATTACCAGTTTAATGGAGCTGGCACAGGTCGATCTGCATTACACGCAGGCTATATTAAGCCCTATCAGGGTTGATGAGTTGATATGGGAGCTGGATGAGCAATGGGCCAATAAAAAAGGGCCCGGCATGCTGAAGATACAACTGTCCAATTTGCCCGAGGATGAAGAATTGCTTACCATATCTGCCCACAAATCAATGCTATATATTGCGCTGAATAACCTCATAGATAACGCCTTTAAATATTCGGCACCACACCAGGTTATCTTAAATTTTGAGGCGACAGACAGCCACATTAAAATTGCCGTTACAGATGAAGGACCCGGTATTAGTAAGGAGGCAATAGAAAAGATCTTCCGTCCTTTTTACCGCGTTAATAAAGATAAAACCATAGCCGGCAGCGGCATTGGTTTATACATCACCAGTAAGATCATCGAGTTGTTTAAGGGAACCATTGAGGTGATATCCGTACCCGGTAAAGGCAGCACCTTTGTAGTTGAGTTTTTAAAGCAGCAATAGCCCCGCCCAATTCTAATACCTTTCTAATTTGGTTTTAATGCTGGTCTAATGCAGCAATAGTAGTTTTGGTATATCAAATTACTATTGCACCCATGTCAATCAAATATATTCGTTTTATAGGCCTTTTAGCACTGGTGTTTACCGCTGCACGAGGCGCTTACGCCCAACAAACCGATACCCTTAAAATTACTTTTAAAGAGGCCGAGAAAGCCTTTTTAGATAAAAACCTTGACCTGCTTGCATCAAAATATAATGTTGACGCAAGTAAGGCATTAGTACAGCAGGCTAAGCTTTGGGATAACCCGGTTATCAGCACAGATCAAAACATTACCGATGCCAACAAAAAATTCTTTGACCACAGCAATGGCGGCGGGCAGGTGTTTGTACAGATCAGCCAGTTGATTAAAACAGCTGGTAAACGTGGTAAGCAAATCCAGATAGCTAACGACGGCGTAAACATCCAACAGGCACAGTTTAATGATTTGCTGCGTAACCTGCACTTTAACCTGTTGATGGATTTTGCCCAGATAGCCAACCTGATAGACCAGCGCAAAGTTTACCAAACCGAAATAGCATCGGCAACAAACCTGGTTAAGGCCACTCAAAAATCTTATGAGGTAGGTAACAATTCTTTAAAAGATGTGATCCGCCTAAAAGCCTTATTATTTGGTTTAGAGAATGACCTGGTTGAAATAGACCGCCAAATAAATGAACTGCAAGCCGAATTAAAAACGCTGCTTGTAGCCAACGAAACTCAATTTATAGCCCCCCAGATTACGTTTAACAACGTAGACACCACGTTGGATGCCGCGGGACTTGCACTGCAGGCTAAGGCATCCCGTGGTGATTATCTGGCCAACCGTTACCTGTTAGATCAGAACAACCACAACCTGGCTTTGCAAAAGGCCCTGGCAGTGCCAGATGTGACGATTGGTAGTGCTTTCGATCAGCATAGCAGCTATGCCAACAATTATGTTGGTTTACAAATCAGCCTGCCGCTACCTTTATTTAACCGCAACCAGGGTAATATCAAAAATGCCAAATTGGTAGCACAAAGCCAGGAATATACAGTGCAAAGCAGCGAGGTGCAGTTAAAAAACGATGTGTACTCGGCAGTAAACCAATACAGGTTAAGCCAGCAATTGTTAAGCAAAGACCAAACGGACTTTGCCAATAAGTACGATCAGTTATATCGCAGTATGCAGAAAAGCTTCCAGATGAAACAGGTGAACTTGCAGGAGTTTATTGATTTCTTCGATTCGTACCGCGAAACCAAGCTTAAAATATTACAACAACAGCTTAATCTTCAAAAAGCCATTGCCGACCTCAACTTTGCGGTAGGTACAACAGTAATCAACCCACTTTAATCACCCCCGCATTCACTATCAGCACACTAATAGCAAAATGAAAAAGCAAATATTATATATCGCAGTTGCCGTTACAGGCCTTGCATCATGCCAGGAAAAAAAAACAGGCACTATGGAAACCAAACAGGTTTGCGTAAGCGATTCTTTGGAAAAGATGATCAAAATAGATACCGCCAAAACTACTCAGATGAAGGATGAACTGGCGCTATCTGGCGAGGTGTCTTTTGATGAGAACAAAGTGGTTAAGGTATTCCCTTTTACCAGCGGCCAGGTAATGGAAGTAAAGGTTACACTTGGCGATAAGGTGACCAAAGGCCAAACCCTTGCCATATTACGCAGTGCCGATGTTGCCGGCAACTACACCGACCTTACATCGACTAAGGCTGACCTGGCGATTAACAAACGCCAGTTAGAGCAGGCCGAGTACCTGTACAAGAACGGTATCTCGAGCGAGCGCGATTATACCGAGGCTAAAGAGAACTATAATAAAGCGGTAGCAGCCAACGCAAAAGTACGCGACCAGATAGCTATTAACGGCGGCGGTAATACCAGCGCGAGCGGGTCATTGGTTATAAAAGCACCCGGCGATGGTTATATTGTAGAGAAGAACATTACGGCAGGCAACTTTATCCGCCCGGATAACAGCAGCAGTTTGTTCACGATATCAAACATGAAGGATGTCTGGATCTGGGCTAACGTTTTCGAAAGCGATATCTCCAAAGTAAAAAAAGGTTATGCTGCCAAGATCACCACATTGGCTTATCCGGATAAGGTATTTACCGGCAAGGTTGATGAAATAAGCAGTGTGCTTGACCCGGATAATAAGGTAATGAAAGTGCGCATATCGTTAAATAATAATGACATGCTGCTAAAACCCGAAATGTTTACCAACGTGGTTATCTCTAACGAGGAGGGATCAACATCGGTAGCTATCCCGCAAACTGCGGTGGTGTTTGATAACAGCAAAAGCTTTGTAGTGGTGTACAACAGTAAATGTAACCTGCAGGTGCGCGAAGTAAGCCCTATAAAAACGGTAGATAGCATTACCTACATATCAAGCGGTTTAAAACCCGGCGATAAGGTGATCTCAAAAAGCCAGCTGTTATTATACAACGCATTAACCCAAGAATAAGCTGTTTAATACACCCTGTTTAACTAACTGAAATTTTCAGTCCCGGTACTAAGTACTATTATCTAAAAACATGAACAAGCTAATTAAAAATATCATACACTTCTCGCTCCGGCACCGGGCGATGGTGTTCTTTATGACTGCGGTGCTGGCTGTATTGGGCGTCTGGAGCTACTTGAATACCCCTATAGAGACGTTTCCTGACGTTACCAATACGCAAATTATCATTATTGCCCAATGGCCCGGCCGCAGTGCCGAGGAGGTAGAAAAAATGGTGACCATACCAATGGAAACCGTTTTAAATTCAGTTCAAAAGAAAGCCAACCTCCGTACTACGTCATCCTTCGGCTTGTCGTACATCCGTATCATATTTGATGATAACGTTGATGATGCCTTTGCGCGCCAGCAGGTATTGAGCCGCTTACAAAATGCCGATTTGCCCGATGGTATCAAACCGGAAGTAGAGCCGCCTTACGGTCCAACCGGCGAAATTTACCGCTACACCCTCCGCAGCAAAACTAAAAGCCTGCACGAACTTACAGCTATACAGGACTGGGTGCTCGACCGTCAGTTTAAGGCTATCCCAGGTGTTGCCGATGTGAACAGCTTTGGTGGCGAAGAGAAAACTTACGAAGTAAGCGTTAACCCGTTACTGCTGCGTAAATACAATTTGACCTCACTGGATGTTTTTAGTGCTATTAACCGCAGTAATATTAACGTGGGCGGCGATATTATTGAAAAGAACGACCAGGCTTATATTGTGCGTGGTATCGGTTTGATCAATAACATTAGCGAGATAGAGAATATCATCATTAAAAATGTAAATAACGTACCTATCCTGGCCCGTAACGTGGCCGATATTAAAGAAAGCGGACTACCCCGGTTAGGCCAGGTTGGGCGCGATAAGGATAATGATGTTATAGAAGGTATTGTGGTAATGCGTAAGGACGAAAACCCTGCCGACGTATTGACAAAAATACGCGCCAAGGTTGCCGACCTGAACGATAATATATTACCTAAGGATGTTAAGCTGGATACATTTTATGACCGTACCAACCTGATGGAGTTTTGTACCGAAACGGTTATTCATAACCTGTTAGAGGGTATTGTACTGGTAACCGTTATCGTATTCCTGTTCATGGCCGATTGGCGGACAACCCTTGTGGTAGCCATTATTATTCCGCTGGCGTTATTGTTTGCCTTTATATGTATGCGTATAAAGGGTATGACAGCCAACTTACTCTCGATGGGGGCGGTAGATTTTGGGATTATCATAGATGGGGCCGTGGTAATGGTGGAGGGGATCTTTGTTGCCCTTGACCATAAGGCCAAAGAAGTAGGCATGCAAAAGTTTAACGGCCTGGCCAAGCTGGGTTTGTTTAAGAATGTAGGTGCAGAAATGGGTAAAGCTATCTTCTTTTCCAAGCTGATCATTATCACCTGTTTGATCCCCATCTTCGCATTCCAGAAGGTAGAGGGTAAAATGTTCTCGCCATTAGCATATACATTAGGCTTTGCCTTATTAGGAGCCTTGCTGTTCACGCTTACCTTGGTGCCGGCCTTGTCAAGCATCCTGCTGCGTAAAAACGTGAGGGAAAAGCATAACCCGGTGGTTATATTCTTTGAGAATGGCATTCGTAAGATGTTCACCTTTACCTACCGTAAGCAAAAGCTGAGCCTGACGATATCTATTATTTTCATGATCTTAACCTTTATATCGGCCAAGTTTTTAGGTACGGAGTTTTTACCACAGCTGAATGAGGGCGCGCTTTGGGTATCGGCACAATTACCGATGAGTACATCTTTAGAAAGTTCGGTAAATGTTACCAACAAAATGCGCCAGGTGTTGTCAACCTTTCCCGAAGTAAAACAAACCCTATCGCAGGTGGGCCGTACCAATGACGGTACCGACCCTAAAGGTTTCTTTAACGTACAGATCCAGGTAGATCTGTTACCCAAAAAACAATGGAAACGCAACATTACCCAGGAGCAATTGATTGCGGAGATCGATAAAAAGTTGAGCCAGTTCCCGGGGATTATATTCAATTACTCGCAGCCTATTATTGATAATGTTGCCGAGGCGGTGGCCGGGGTGCCTGCATCAATGGCGGTAAAGATCTTCGGCCCCGATTTTAGAACGCTCGATACCAAGGCAAATGCGGTAATGGGTATCTTGAAGAATATCAAGGGTGTTGAAGATCTGGGTGTGTTGAGGAATCTCGGACAGCCGGAATTTAGGATCGAATTAGATCAGCGAAAAATGGCCTTATATGGGGTAACTACTGCAGATGCCAACTCGGTAATTGAAATGGCCATAGGCGGTAAGGCTGCAACGCAGTTGTATGAGGGTGAGCGTAAGTTCGATATCCGGATCCGTTACCAGAAACAGTTCCGCGATACGCAGGATAAGATCGAAAACCTAATGGTGCCAACTTTAAGTGGTTCTAAAATATCTATCAAAGAGATCTCGACCATATCTACCTTAACCGGGCCTGCATTTATCTACCGGGATAACAACATGCGTTACATTGCCGTTAAATTTAGTGTACGTGGCCGCGATTTAGGTAGTACCATTGCCGAAGCGCAACAAAAGGTAGGTGCAGCTGTAAAGTTAGACCAGGGGTATTCCTTTACCTGGAACGGCGAGTTTGAGAACCAGATCCGTGCTTCAAATACGCTGGCACGTGTGGTACCTATCTGTTTGCTGGTTATCTTCCTGATCTTGTACACTACGTTTGGTAATGCTAAAGATGCCATATTGGTTATTCTCAACGTACCGTTCGCCCTGATAGGAGGTATTCTTGCCTTGCACATCACAGGCATTAACTTTAGTATCTCGGCTGGTATCGGTTTCATCGCCCTGTTTGGGGTCTGTATCCAGAACGGCGTGATACTGATCTCGGTGTTCCGCAAGAACCTGGAAGAAGGCAAGGGGCTGGATGAGGCTTTATTAACCGGTGTCATATCACGTGTACGCCCCGTGGTGATGACCGCCCTGATGGCCGCTATCGGTTTAATGCCGGCAGCTATATCAACAGGTATCGGGTCAGAAACACAAAAGCCGCTGGCTATAGTAGTGATAGGCGGTTTAGTTACCTCCACCATACTAACGTTGCTTATCCTGCCGGTAATTTATGCGATGGTTTACAGGTTCATTCACAAAAGAGAGAACAGGAAATTACTAAAGAATATTGGAGCTATAAACGCTTAAAATATTACTGCATGTTTTAGTGTGCGTGCAGTGAAAGGGGAGTGTGTTGTTTTACAGCACCTCCCTTTTTTTATGACTTTGATTTTTCAATAGCAGTTGGCAAACAACAAGCGATTAGATGCTGTTTACCCTGCATGGATGCAAACAGCGTAACCTTTATATTTCCCCACCAATTATTTGAGCAGCATCCTGCGGTCAAAAAAGATCGCCGGGTTTATTTGATAGAAGAAACGCTGTTTTTCAACCTCTATAAATTCCATAAAAAGAAGTTGGTGCTGCATCGTGCATCCATGAAATGCTATGCAGATCATTTGAGGTGGCAAGGCATCGACGTTACCTATATTGAGGCGACTGATCAATTGTGCGATGTACGCAAGTTAGTTACGCAGCTGGCAGCGGAAGGGGTAACGAGTATCCACTACGCACATGTGGCAGACGACTGGCTGGAGAAGCGGCTTGACAGCGCCTGTGCGAAACACAATATCCAATTAGGGGTATACCGCAGCCCCAACTGGCTCAATAGTGCCGATGACGTTGCAGACTATTTCGATAAAAGGAAAACCTACTTCCAGACGGACTTTTATACAGATCAACGCAAAAAGCGGAAGATTTTATTAGAGAAAGATAATAAACCATTAGGCGGTAAGTGGACTTACGATAGCGAGAACAGGCTCCGATTCCCTAAGACTGGGATAGTGCCTGTTTTGGATGTGCCGCCAAAAAATAAGTATGTAACGGATGCCGCGCAATGGGTAGATGAGCACTATCCGGACAACTACGGGTCCACAGGCTCGCCGTTTGGTAACCTGGGTGGTTTTTATCCTGTAAGTTATAAGGAAGCCGGTCAATGGCTGGATGATTTTTTGCGGCAGCGGTTCCAGAATTTTGGCATCTATGAGGACGCAATGGTAAGCAGCGAAAGCTTTTTATATCACTCGGTACTTACACCCATGCTAAATATCGGGCTGCTTAACCCCGCTCAGATAATTGACAGGGCATTAGCGTATGCCTCAGAAAATGATGTGCCGCTCAACTCATTGGAGGGTTTTTTGAGGCAGGTAATGGGTTGGCGCGAGTTTATCCATATTGTTTACCGGCGCGAGGGTGTAAAACAACGCACCAAAAATTACTGGGGCTTTAAACGCAAAATACCCTACTCCTTTTGGAAAGGCCAAACCGGTATTGCACCTGTCGATATGGTGATCAAAAAAGTATTGGCTACCGGCTACAGTCACCATATTGAACGCCTGATGGTAATGGGTAATTTTATGCTGCTTTGCGAATTTGACCCCAACGAAGTTTATCGTTGGTTTATGGAAATGTACGTGGATGCCTATGACTGGGTAATGGTGCCCAACACCTACGGTATGACCCAGTTTGCCGATGGCGGCCTGATGACAACCAAACCCTACATCAGCGGCAGTAATTACCTGATAAAAATGGGCGACTGGCCAAAAGGCGGCTGGCAGCAAACCTGGGACGGCTTATTCTGGCGGTTTATGCACGTACACCGTAATTTCTTTTTACAAAACCCACGTTTAGGTATGCTGGTAAAAACCTTTGATAAAATGCCGATTGACAAGCAGGAAAAACACCTTGCCGTGGCAAATGATTTTTTAAAGGCATTAGATACACAGGAGCTATAAATATCAAAAACATCAGCCTTGCTATGGTGTTGCTATACAAATAAACTAAACTAAATTTTATGAGTGTTACATTAGAGCAGGCAGAAAAACTGTCTGAAGCGGCGAAAGCCAAAGCAAAGGAAATTGGCGTAGCCATGAACATAGCAATTGTTGATGAGGGTGCAAACCTGGTATCGTTTCACCGTATGGATAACGCTTGGTTGGGCTCTGTCGATATATCGATAAAGAAAGCTAAAACAGCCCGTTTCTTTGACATGAACAGCGGAGAAATTGGCAAGCTATCACAACCGGGTGGTCCCTTATACAACATCGAACACTCTAACGGCGGGCTCATTAGCTTCCCCGGTGGTGTGGTGTTAAAAGAAGGTGATAAAATTGTTGGTGCCATCGGCGTATCCGGCGGTTCTGTAGAGCAGGACCACGAAGTTGCTTCGGCAGGTGCAAGCGCATTATAATTAATATTAATGAACGCCCGGGGATATTATTTATTCCCGGGCTTTGTTTTTTCAAAAAAAAGCGCCATAATCGTCATTTTGGTTTTAAATTTATGAGGATAACTATCAATTGCTTTGCTATTTTCGTGCAGTGGTTATGTTTGAACTCCAATATATAATGAAAAAACTTTTACTATTCCTTTTCGTCCTACTTTCTCTCCATACATTTGCCCAACACAAACGCGAGGATACCGACCCGTATGGCACAAAGGCGTTAAGTTTTGGCCCCGAAGTAAATATCCCCAACAGCAGCATATTTAAGGTAGGTTATGGCGTTTCCGGTAAAGCAGTTTGGCCTGTAGGCGATTATTTTGGTGTTAATGCTACAGCCAGCTACAACCGGTTTTTCCTGAAAGACAGATACCTGACACCTTTTAACACAGGTGCGAATGTTTTTGTGCCGGTTAAAGTAGGTATGACATTTTTTTGGGATGAGCACATTTATGCCAATGGCAACGTTGGTGCTGTAAAGCAATTGAATTATAGTAAGGAAACTAATGTGGCCTATGATTTTGGCTTTGGTTACCTACTGCCTATAAAGGGGCGCAGCAACCTGGATATTGGTTTCAGGTATGAGCGTTGGGCAAAAACATTAATGCGCGAATCTGTATTGCGTGTGGCTTATAGCTTTGACTGGTAGATTACCGTTTCTCATTTGCTTAAACAGAAATTAAATAAGTATCTGCCTTGAAAATAACCCTATTAGTATCGCGCATTTTACTTGGATTACTTTACCTGGTTTTTGGGTTGGATTACTTTTTTCATTTTATACCCTACCAACCGCCGTTGCATACCGGGGCTGCTGGGATATTTAAAACCGGGCTTTTTGCGGCAGGCTATTTTTACCCCATGCAAAAAACGGTACAGGTACTGGGCGGGTTGTCTTTGCTGATTAACCGTTACCCTGCTTTTTCGGCAGTAGTATTATTCCCCATTAGCTTGAATGTATTTTTGTTCCATACCCTGCTCGATCCTTCGGGCTGGTTAATGGGTGTATTTTTATTGGTGCCTAATTTGTTGTTAGGCTACGGGTATCGCAATTACTATGCAGGTATGTTTACCGCTAAACCCATCGCGTCTTAACAGGTAATAAGTTCGCTATTTTCTAATATAAAGCAGCAAAGAATTAGCCGGTGCCTTTATGAACTTAGAGCTTTTTAGCGGTAAGTACATCAATACTTATTACCCGCATAGCACTGCGAGCAGGCTTTTTATCTCGGGGTATAATTAAGCGGTAGGGGCCAATGTTGGCACCAAGGTCTTCGCCATCCTGTTTGTTAGCCAGTATGATCACCTGGTCGGTATAAGCGGGGTCAATTTCCGGCAGTGCTACCACCACCTGGTAGCCATCGGCGGCGCTAACCAATAAGTACTTAGTTAATAATTTCCCTTTAAGCTGATTGTTGGGTACCGCCCCGGCTTTAGTTAATATATCATATAAGGCCACGCCTGTGTACTCATGCTCAAGGCCATCTTTAGCTTTTGCCTTTACACTTACCGGCTTCATTCCGGCAAAGGTAGCAGCCGTTATTTTAAACGGATTCGCTACATCGCCGCCAACGGCAACTTCAGCATTTTGTGCACTCGCCGTTACCGCGAAATACGAAACCAGGCAAATTAACGCAAGTAGTTTTTTCATGCCCCTAATATCTGAATTTACAATTCGGTTTTGCAAAGTAATAAATTATCAATGCCGGTACACCTTAAAGGCCCGAGTAATAATCATACCCTTCTCTTGCCCAATAATCGGGCAAACGTCTGTTGCTAAAGGTCATGTAGCGAATTCGTTTTAAATTTTTGATGCCGTATTTAACCGGGATGATGAGCCGCAGCGGTGCACCATGATTAAGCGGAATAGGCTTGCCGTTCATTTCATAGGCCAAAATAGTTTGCGGGTGCACGGCACTCGGCATATCCAAGCCTACCTGGTATTTTTTATCGGGCGTCATTAGACCAACATAGTTTACTTGGGTTTGATCGCCAAGGCCAAAATGATCCATAAAGTCTATCATCTTGAGGCCGCCCCAGTATTGGATCTGGTCCCAACCTTCAACGCATTTAAAATCAAAAACGATCTCTGTTTTCGGCAAGGCCTTTATTTCTTCGATAGTAATGTACATGATATCCCCGTTAGCCTTTTTTACCTCCAGTTTCCAATCGGCAACATCAAATTCGCTTTCCAAACCTATCTTACTATTCTGGCGTACGTTTTTGGCCGCCATTTCTTTTGGATAGGTTTTAACCAAATGATTGTTGCTGAAAAAATTGCGGAAGAATAATTCTGTTTTATTTAAGGCCCGGCGTAGTGGTGCATGTGCCCCCGCGGTTGCGCTTGCAACTTCATCGGGCGAGGTGTAGAGCGCTCGCCACCCTTTATATGCTGCGGCACTACCGACAGCAAAAATCCCGAAAGAAATGAAGTTGCGCCTCTTGATTTTTTGATCTACCGTAAGCGGTAGTTTAATTTTCTTTTTATTTTCCATCTGTTTCGGGGGCTTTAGGGGTTTCAATATCAATTTGAGGGATTGCCGGTTCTGTTTTCACAACCTCAAAACCTGATATTACCGAGCGGAAATTATTCCAGCCGGCAAGCACTACCTGGAAAACGTGGATCAGGAAAAAGAATACATATCCAATGGTCAATACAAAGTGCGCTATGCGTGCCAAATGGTAGCCTCCGCAAAGCCAGGTAATGGTGCTGAACTGCACGGGTTTGTATATAGCCAGCCCGGTTATCAATGATCCGAACCCCATAACGATAATAGCGGTGTAGGCTATGCGTTGTGCCGCATTATATTTATTTTGAGGTGGTGCCATTTTGCGGATGTGCAGATCATGCAGCAATACCAGCCAGGCTTCTTTGAATGACTTACGTTGTGGTAATAATTCGCGCCACGAGCCGGAGATGATGGTATAAAGCACATAAATAAGTCCATTCAATGCAAAAAACCACATGAACAAAAAGTGAAAGGCCATGCCTTCTGCCAGTCGCCCCGGGATGTTAAAAAAGTTATTAAACCAATCAGGAAAAAACCTGAAAAATTGATGGCCAAAAATAGTGAGGGTATAAACATCGTTGCTCCAGTAAATGAGCATACCGCTCCATATCATTATGGTGAGCAGGGGGAAGTTCACCCAATGCGTCCAGCGCATGAGTAACGAGTGTTTTTCTTTAATAACTTTCATGTTATAAGGAGGTTGAGGTGATTTAAATAGTGTTCACATACGTTAATGAGCGCAGGTGAACACCATTAATTATGATTTAATTACTTGCTACAGCAGTACCGGTAAATGCTGCCTTGGTAGCCGCATTGATCTCGC
Source organism: Mucilaginibacter glaciei (assembly GCF_014773245.1). GTDB lineage: Bacteria > Bacteroidota > Bacteroidia > Sphingobacteriales > Sphingobacteriaceae > Mucilaginibacter > Mucilaginibacter glaciei. The sequence continues at coordinate 329,117 of NZ_JACWMX010000005.1, forward strand.
CGGTTTTTGTATTTTGTATAAAAGCGATCACTTCGTAATTTTTTGCTGAGAAGCTATCAGGCAGATTAATGCTTGCCTCGCCTGTTTTTGCAACAAGCGGGATGTTTTGAAGATTACTCACTATCTGTACGTGCGATAGGGTACGGCCTCCATTTTCGCCCCGTTTAACAACTATAGTTGCTGCCTTTTGTACTAAAGCTAAAAGTAAAGTGTTATCTGCACCTCCCTCTGTAGCGTATTTAATTAAGGCTTTGTTGCCGGTTAAATTAACACCCTTTAATGATAAATCTGCTTTTGGTGACTTTCTTAAGTTTGCTGTAATGGTATTACGCAATGTGCCTTCCTGCGAGCCTACAAATTCGGTTTTGCCGTTAACAATAACTTGCGGCGTGTATGCCGAGCTTAAATTTAACCAGTTGGCATAGGTGTTTTGCCTGTTAGAAAACGCTGCACTGCTAAAGGGGTCTTTCCAGCCCAGGCGGTTCCAATAATCAACATGGTAGGCCAGGATATAAACCGGCTTATCAGAAACTTCTTTTTCAATTTTAGCAATCACTTCATCCGCCGGAGGGCAGCTCGAGCATCCCTCGGAGGTGAAAAGCTCAACAACCGCAAATCCTTTATCGGATGTGACAACTATGGGTTTGTTATTGCCGGCCTTTAAAAAGGTAAACGCTGATACCAAACCCGCGGTAACTATTAAGGCGAGCGCTGTAAATATTTTGATGGTATTCATATTAAATCTTTTTTACACGCTTAGTCGGCCTTTAAGGGTCATCCTTACAAATTAAATATACATTTATAATGGCTTGCCATACAGTTGTTTAAAACAACACCTTTTATGCCAAAAAAAATAATTACATATTGTAAGGTTTTGAACTTGTTGCCGACTAATGGTTGTTTATAATGATGAACGAACAAACAATCCCTCCCGTGCATCAGCCCCCCGACCCAAAAAACTGGGTTGCGATGTATGCTGATTATTTATTTGCCTATACCATAACACGTATACAGGACGAAGAGCAGGCTCGTGACCTGGTGCAGGAAACGTTTTTGGCTGGCTTACAAGGCCTGCAGAAATACGCCGGCAAAAGTTCTGAGCGGACCTGGTTAACAGGCATATTAAAGAATAAGATAATTGATGTTTACCGAAAAAAATCGTCGGGCTTAAAAACGCAGGAGATAAATACTGCGGATGGCGAAGTGCTGGATTTTTTTAATGGAACCGACGGGCACTGGAAGCAAGAGCACAGGCCCCAAAACTTTGGGTTGAATGATTTTGACCCTTTAGCTAATAAGGAACTTAACCAGGTGCTTCAAAGGTGTATGCGAAAGTTACCCGCATTATGGCTCTCGGTGTTTACAATGAAACACATGGACGATGAGGAAACCGATGTAGTTTGTGCTGAACTGAGAATAAGTTCGGCCAACTTTTGGGTGATTATTCACAGGGCTAAACTGAACCTGAGGGCTTGCCTTCAAAAAAACTGGATGTAAAAAATGAGCGATTTTAAAGATATTATATATAACTGCCGGCAGGCCACTTACTTAATAGAGAAGCGCGAACTAATAAAGCTGACGTTTAAAGAACAGATTGAATTACGGATGCATTTAGTTGGCTGCGATATGTGCAAACTTTATGTAAAGCAAAGCCGGAAAATAAATGAGATGGTAAAGCAGCTTTTAAAGTCAGACATGAGGCACACCATCAGATTAGATGATGATTTTAAAAATGCGTTGCAAACACAAATTGACGATCAATTAAATAAAAATTAAAAAACTTGTAAGGTTTGATAAATGAGCCCGACAAAGGGGCAAATTAAAAAATCAAAGAACATGAAAACTTACAAATCAATTATCTCGACTATCCTATTAGCAACTGCTGTTACTTTTAGCGCAGGTGCTGCAACCTCATCTTTCCAGGACAAAATGGCCCAGGACAAAATGTCAAAAGACAAAATGGAAACAAAGAAGATGGACAAAATGAGTAAAGACAAAATGAAGATGGAAAAGAAAAAGATGGACAAGATGAAAAAGGATTCATCTAAAATGGATAAAATGTCGAAAGACAAAATGGATAAAGGCAATAAATAATTGGGAGGTTGTTTTTGTTTTTAATGAGGGTGGGGGCAAACGCCCCCACTTCTTTTTTTTTATTCTTATTTCAATTTAAATCATGAAAAACTATATACTAATCGCACTTGGTCTTTTATTTTCTGCTCAGGTGATAGCACAGGCAGGGTTAAAGGCGGGTGTAGTGGCACCGGCATTTACTGCAACAGATAATTCAGGCAAAAAGGTTGATCTGAAAACGCTGTTAAAAACGCATAAATCGGTCGTGTTATTCTTTTACCGCGGCCAGTGGTGCCCGTATTGCAACAAACAAATGCAGCATATACAAGATTCTTTACAGCTACTAAGCGGTAAAGGTGCCTACGTTATTGGTGTAACGCCCGAGACGGAAGAGAATATTGCTAAAACTGTTACAAAAACAAAGGCAAGCTACTCTATCGTGCAAGATAAAGGCTACAGTATTATGAAAAGCTACGGTGTTAATTACTTTATGGATGATGCCACCGTTACTAAATACAAAGGCTATGGTTTAGATATGGCCAAAGCAAACGGTAACCCAGATAATGTACTGCCGGTACCCGCAACTTACGTTATAGGCAGCGACGGTAAAATTGCTTTTGCGCATTTTGATAAAGATTACAGCAAGCGCGCATCGGTAAAAGATATCCTGACGGCACTTTAAGAAACTTAGCTATAAAATCACAAAAGCCCCCCTTCCGTTAAAACGGATAGGGGGGCTTTGTTTTTACACTCATTGACTGCTATTTTAAAACGCATCTTCTTATTTAAAATTAGTCTAAATAAATTTGATAAATAGTTTTTGATTGGTATTTTCGCCCTAAATTAGAATTAATCTAAATAAGCATGAACAAAATATACCTTATCCTCCTTCTCAACCTGTTTTGCGTTCTCATCGGCAATCAGGCTTCAGCACAATCAAAATATGTGTCATTATCCGGCAATGTAAAAACCAGTGATGGTAAGCCTGCAAGTTTTGTAAGCGTAGCCTTAGCAGGCACTAACAAGGGCACCATGACAGACGATAACGGCTATTATTTGATAGCTAATATTAAACCCGGCAATTATACACTTAAGGTTTCTTTTGTTGGGTTAAAAACACAAGAACGCCAGGTCAACGTTACCGCGGGCTCAAAAAACCAGGTAGATTTCTCTATTAGCGAAAACGCCTCACAATTAAATGAAGTTGTTATCACTGGCTCGCAAACCTTAAACAAGCCAGTTGCTTTAGGCAAGGCAAATATTCGCCCCTTAGATCTGCCGCAAAGTACAGGCGTTATTTCCAGCACCGTGATCGCCGATCAGCAGGCTATCCGCCTGGGCGATGTAGTGAAAAACGTGAGCGGTGTATCGCTTACTCAAACCCGTGGCGGCGTTGCCGAAACCTTTTCTTCAAGAGGTTACAGTATAGGTGTTGCCGGTTCCGGCGGTAGTATCTTTAAGAACGGTATCATTTCAAACACGCAAGGTTTCCCTGATGCCAGTACGCTGGAGTCGATAGAAGTTTTAAAGGGCAGTTCGGCCTTGCTATACGGTAACGTATCTGGCGGGGTGATCATCAACCTGGTTACTAAAAAACCACGTTTTGACTGGGGTGGCTCAGTGTCGATGCTCGTGGGCAGCTTTAACCAGTACAAGCCAACTGTCGACCTTTACGGCCCTATTTCAAAAAACTTAGCTTTCAGGGTAGTGGCCACGCATGAAAATGCCGATAGCTATCGCGATGTGGTGCATGTGAACCGTACCTACGTTAATCCGTCTTTACTTTATAAAATTGGCACCAAAACAGATATTTTGTTAGAGGGTGATTACCTGAAATCTAATATCGTTCCGGATGCAGGCGTTGGCGTGCCCAACAACCGCATCACCATAACCGAAGTGCCTAAACAACCCCGTAACCGGTTTATTTATCCAAACTGGGCATACAATAACACAGAGCAGGGATCAGGTTACCTGACTATCAACCACCGCTTTACTGATAACTGGAAATTAACGGCTATCGGTGGCTTGCAAAACACAAAGGTTAACGGTTTTGGTGTAGGTGTGCCGATGACCATCGCTGCAAACGGCGATTGGACACGCACCCTGAGCGCGGTAAAAAGCGCCGAAAAGGATTACTCGGCACAGATCAATTTGAATGGCGCGTTCAAAACCGGATTTTTGGGCCATCAGTTATTATTCGGGACAGATTTTACCCGGATAGTAGCGCAAAATAATACCTTTAAGTACACCTCAGCCGCGGGTGTAGTGGGTACGGCTTATGATAAGATCAACATCTTTGATCCGGCCACCTTTAACGTACGTACCGACATCCCGGCTATCGCCGATACTGCCTTAACCACTACCCCGCAAAACCGGATGGGTATTTACGCGCAGGATCTGATCAGCATCACCAGTAAATTTAAAGTATTGGCAGGTTTAAGATGGTCATATCAGAAGGCCTACCGCACAACCATTTTTAATTATGACAGGCAGCAGGAGCGCCGGGGGGCAACAGCCGACAAATCGGACAATGCATTTTCGCCAAAATTGGCCCTAATCTATCAGCCGGTGCAAACCACATCTGTTTATGCCAGTTATACCAACAACTTTACCATCAATAGCGGAATAGATATCTTCGGTAATAATCTAAAGCCGTCTATCGTTAATCAATACGAGGCCGGTGTTAAAAATGAATTCTTGAATGGCCGCTTATCTGCCAACTTGAGCGTTTATCGTATTCGCAACAGCAACTTTGCGCAAACTGCCTTGGTCGACCAAAACGGTAACCCGAATACTAATACTAACATCAAGACACTTAGTGGCGAAACCACCAGCGATGGTTTGGAGGTAGACCTCAACGGATCACTATCAAAGAATTTTTATTTTATAGCGGGTTATGGTTATAACTACATGCGCTATACCAATACTACAGGGGTTGCAGGGTCACAGGTTGAAGGCGAGCGGCTGATTAACAACCCATCACATACAGCTAACGGATCTATCTTCTACACCTTTGACGGTGGGAGCGTGAAAGGCCTCAAGATCGGTGCATCGGCATTTTACACCGGCAAACGCTTTGGTGGTAACAATAATACCGTTGGTGTTGCGCCGGGCGAGTTGAACAGCACGCGCACCGGGGTAACCACAGCTAACCCTAACGGCACAGGTAAAACATCATCCTACAATGCGTTGCTGCCGTTAACCGGCTTTACTACGGTCGATCTTTCGGCAGGTTACAGTTTCAAACATATATCGCTGTTGACCAAAGTGGCTAACATATTTGACACCTTTAATTATGTTGTGCATGACAGGTACAGCCTAAACCCTATTCCGCCGCGTATGTTTGTAGCCACACTGGCTTATAAATTTTAATATAAAATACCTTTTAAAAAGCCGGGCGTTGCAAAATGCCCGGCTTTTTCCATTAATAATTTAACTTGACAATTGATTTTTTATACTCCAGTAGGTTAAAATACGGTTATTACTGATTAAATTTTGAGTAGGATAAATTGTTGCGCCAGCCTACATTTGAGTTTAAAATAACAAGCAATTATGGAAATTACATGGAAAGGGGTTTTCCCTGCGGTCACAACAAAGTTTACGACTGATGATCAATTAGACCTGGGTGCTTTTGATAAAGGTATTGAAGGACAGTTAGAAGCCGGCGTTGACGGTATTGTTTTGGGTGGATCATTAGGTGAAGCCAGTACCCTTACCAACGACGAAAAAATAACCCTGGTAAAACATACCGTGGAGTTATCTGCTGGCCGCGTACCGGTAGTTTTTAACATTGCCGAGCAAGGCACTAAAGCAGCGATCGAATTAGCGAAGCGTGCCTTAGATAATGGTGCCGACGGACTAATGGTGTTACCCCCTATGCGTTATAAAGCCGATGATAAAGAAACGGTAACCTATTTTACCGAGATAGCCAAAAACGTACCCTTGCCCATCATGATATACAATAACCCGGTTGACTATGCCATTAACGTTACCATGGATATGTTTGGCGAATTGGCTGCACAAAGCAATATTGTAGCTATTAAAGAATCGTCAAGGGATATCAGCAACATTACCCGTTTGTACAACCGGTTTGGTAACCGTTTTAACGTGTTTACCGGTGTTGATACCCTGGCTATGGAAAGCCTGAGCGTGGGTGCTGTAGGCTGGCTGGCCGGTTTGGTTAACGCATTCCCAAAAGAAACCGTGGCTATATACCGGTTGATGAAGGCCAACAGATACGAGGAGGCCCTGGCGATATACCGTTGGTTTTTACCCGTGCTGGAGCTGGATATCCACCCTAAATTAGTGCAGTACATTAAACTGGCCGAGAGCAGGACGGGTTTAGGTACCGAGCATGTAAGGGCACCACGCCTGGCACTTACCGGCGACGAGCGCACACGCATCTTATCTATTATAGATACCGCTATAGCCAACAGGCCGGAATTACCCGCAGATAGCTGGGGAGTTACCGAAAAGGCATAAATTTGATCAAATGACAGAAAATACATCAACAAGTTTTGCTATATCCACGGCAGGCCAAAGAACATTTAGTGCCGTCGAAGCTGCAACCGGTGCAGCATTGGAAGGCGCGTTTGCCTGCGCCACCATGGAAGATATTGATCTGGTAATGCAGTTGGCAGCAGCAGCTTACCCAGTATATAAAAGTATTGGTAAAGAAAAAAAATCGGCCTTTTTACGGGCCATTGCTCAGGAGATAGAAGCTTTAGGCGATGCGCTGATTGAACGGGCATCTGCTGAAAGTGGATTGCCTTTGGCACGTTTACAGGGCGAGCGCGGCCGCACCTGTGGCCAGCTGCGCATGTTTGCCGATCTGGTGGATGAGGGGTCATGGGTTGAGGCTGTAATTGATACAGCCCTTCCCGAAAGGCAGCCGTTGCCCCGCCCCGATCTGCGTAAAATGCTGGTGGCGCTTGGGCCGGTGGTGGTTTTTGGTGCAAGTAATTTCCCGCTGGCATTTTCAGTGGCCGGTGGCGATACCGCTTCGGCATTGGCAGCAGGTTGCCCGGTAGTGGTAAAGGCGCACAGCGCACACCCGGGCACCAGTGCACTGGTAGCGGATGCCATTATGAAGGCAGCAAAGGCTACCGCTATGCCTGATGGCGTTTTCGCTATCCTTTTTGACGATGGCTTTACCGTTGGCGAAGCATTGGTAAAACACGAGTTGACCAAAGCGGTAACCTTTACGGGATCATTTAAAGGAGGTATGGCCCTGCATGAGATTGCGCAGCAGCGCAAGCAACCTATACCGGTATTTGCCGAAATGGGCAGCATTAACCCGGTAATATTTTTACCCGGAATTTTAGAAAGCCAACCCGAAGAATTGGCTAAGCAATACGCGGCATCCATTACTCTGGGTGCAGGCCAGTTTTGCACCAACCCTGGCTTACTTTTAGCCATCCGATCGGAAGGGCTTAACCGTTTTGAGGATGCTTTGGCCGCGGCAATATCGACTGTAGCATCCGCAACAATGCTTACCAAAGGTATCCAGGATAACTTTAGTAAATTATCTGACGGGATGCTGAAAGAAACAGGTGCCGAATTGCTGGTGAAGGGCGCGCAGCCTGCAAACGCCAACCAGGTTACACCGGTGATTGTTAAAACAACGGCTGCAGAATTTTTGGCCAATCCCAAATTCAGTCACGAAGTTTTCGGTCCTTACTCCTTATTGGTTGTGGCAGATGATTTGGCACAATTGGAGCAGATCGTAGCTGCATCAGAGGGGCAACTCACCGTAACCCTAATGGCGCGGGAAACAGAGTTAGCTCAATATCAACCGTTAATTGATAAAGCTTTAGCCATTGCCGGGCGATTGATATTAAACAACGTCCCTACCGGTGTAGAGGTTTGTGCAGCAATGCAGCACGGCGGCCCGTTCCCGGCTACATCCGATAGCCGCTTTACTTCCGTTGGTACATCGGCTATCCGCCGTTTTGTACGCCCGGTAAGCTGGCAAAACTGGCAGCAGCAATTACTGCCCAATGAATTGAAAGACGGCAACCCGCTAAAGATCTGGCGTACGGTTAACCAGCAATTTACAAAGGACTAACATGGCAGTAAAAACATTTTTTTGTGTAGACGCCCATACCTGCGGTAACCCGGTAAGGTTGGTGGCAGGCGGGGGGCCGGTTTTGTATGGTGCAAACATGAGCGAAAAGCGCCAGCATTTTTTAAAGGAGTATGACTGGATCCGTAAGGGGCTTATGTTTGAACCCCGCGGGCACGATATGATGTCGGGCAGTATTTTATATCCGCCTCATAACCCCGATAATGATGTCGCCGTGCTGTTTATTGAAACCAGCGGTTGCCTGCCCATGTGCGGCCACGGCACTATCGGCACCATTACAATAGCTATCGAGGAGGGTTTGATACAACCTAAAATACCCGGCGTTGTGCGGATGGAAGCACCGGCCGGCCTGGTATTGATAGAGTATAAACAGGAGGGCGCCAAGGTTACCTCGGTAAAGCTCACCAACGTACCATCGTACCTGGCGGCAGAAAACCTGGAGGTGGAATGCCCCGATTTAGGAAAACTAACCTTTGATGTAAGTTACGGTGGGAATTATTATGCCATTGTTGACCCGCAGGCAAACTTTAGCGGACTGGAAAACTATGCTGCCGACCAGCTGATTGCCTGGAGCCGCGAACTGCGCAAACGCATTAATGAGCAATACACGTTTGTACATCCGCAAAACCCTACCATAAATACGTGTACACACATTCTATGGGCTGGGAAAACACTATCTGCAGATGCTACGGCCCGTAACGCCGTATTTTATGGCGATAAGGCAATAGACCGCTCGCCTTGCGGCACGGGTACTTCGGCACGTATGGCGCAATGGTTTGCCAAAGGTAAACTCAAACAAGGCGACGAGTTTATCCATGAAAGCATCATCGGCAGCAAGTTTATTGGCAGGGTAGAGGATGTGGTTGATATGGCCGGGTTTACAGCTATTGTACCCAGCATTGAAGGCTGGGCAAGGGTTTATGGCTATAACACAATTAAAATTGATGACGACGACCCGTATGCTTACGGGTTCCAGGTAATTTAATATGCAGAAAGTAATTATTATTGGCGGGGGTATTATAGGGTTAAGCACGGCTTATTATTTGAATAAGGCAGGTGCCGATGTGACGGTGCTGGATAAGGGACTGTTGGATGATAACTGCTCGTTTGGCAATGCCGGGATGATCGTACCCAGCCATTTTGTACCGCTTGCGGCACCAGGCATGGTAGAACAAGGCATCCGCTGGATGTTTGACAGCAAAAGCCCATTTTACGTCCGCCCTTCATTTAACCTCGATTTGTTTTCATGGGGTATCAAGTTTTTAAAAAGTGCTAATAAAACCCATGTGGCAAAGGCCGCTGTTCCGTTGCGCGATCTATCGTTATTGAGCAGTGCCCTTTATACCGATCTGGCAAAAGAAAAGTACCTGGAATTTGGCCTGGCCAATAATGGCATACTGATGCTTTATAAAACCGAAAAGGCGGGCGAAGAAGAAGTGCACCTTGCCGGGAAAGCGAAGGCGCTGGGCTTAGATGTGGAGGCCTTATCTGCCGACCAATGCCGCGCTTTACAGCCCGACCTGCAATTAGATATTGCCGGTGCGGTGCATTACCGTTGCGACGGGCACTTAGCGCCGAACAATTTGATGCGTAATCTTACCGCCCTTCTTGAAAACGCAGGTGTTAAAATAGCACGCGGCAGCGAGGTTACAAAAATAGATCAGCATCAAGGCAAGATCACAGACGTGCATGCAGCTACCGGCACCTACCAGGCCGATGAAGTTGTAATAGCCGGAGGGGCATGGTCGCCCGCGATTACTAAATTGGTGGACTTAAACGTGCCGTTAATGCCGGGTAAAGGTTATTCGTTCATGTATGATGAACCCCAAAAACGCATGCATATCGCGTCGTTGTTGATGGAGGCACGGGTTTCCGTCACCCCTATGGGTAACCAGATCCGTTTTGGCGGTACTATGGAACTTGGCCCGATGAATGATAAGGTGAATATGAACAGGGTGAAAGGCATTGTCGAAGCTATCCCCAAATACTTTCCTGATCTGCGCCCTGCCGTCCCCGAAGTATCTAAGATCTGGCATGGTTTCCGGCCCTGCTCACCCGACGGTTTGCCTTACATAGGGCGGGCGGGCAAATATCAAAACCTGGTGATAGCCGGGGGCCATGGTATGATGGGCTTGAGCTTAGGCCCTGCTACCGGAAAACTCGTTACCGAATTGATGACGGGCGCAAAGCCATCAATTGCCGTTGATGCTTTTAATCCTGATAGATACCTGTAATTACCTTAAAATAGGGTAATCATATATTTATGGGTTAATATGCGGTAGGTTTTAGTATTTTTATGAAAATGAATGTACTTGAATTTACCATACCGGTAGCGCACGATCAATCTGTTATTGTGCAGGAGGATGCGATGCCTTATTTTTATCCGTACCTGCACCGGCACAACGAGGCACAGCTGATTTGGATATTAGAGGGAGAAGGTACCTTAATTGCCGGTACAGATATCCATACGTTTAATTCCAACGATATCTTCTTGCTGGGTGCTAATCAGCCGCACCTTTTTAAGAGTAATCCCGATTATTTCTCTGCCGAAAGTAATAAGCAGATCAGATCTGTAATGGTGTTCTTTAACCCCTACGGCAACCTGGCACCCCTGTTTCAACTGCCCGAAATGGTTAGCTTGCTGGCATTCATACGCCAGCACAGCGGTGGTTTTAAATTGCCGGCGACTTACGTAACCGCTGTATCTCAATTAATTTTAGCTATTCAAACAGCGACAGACGCGGAACGGATAACACGTTTTATAGAATTGCTAACCAATTTATACCAGTTTAACAGTAAATTTACTCCGCTATCAGCCGCAGCCCTAACCCAGGTGAGCGAAAACGAGGGCATCCGGATCAGTAATATTTACAATTATGTAATGCATAATTTAGATAAAGCCATCACCCTTGACGACATTGCGCACAAGGCAAATTTAACCCCACCCGCCTTTTGCCGTTATTTTAAAAAGCATACGGGCAGCACATTTATTACTTTTTTAAACCAACTGCGGGTAAATGAGGCCTGCAAAAAATTAACATCTGGTAAAGATGAGGCCGTTGCTATGATAGCCTACGGCTGCGGGTTTAACAGCATCACCAATTTTAACCGGATCTTTAAAGATGTTACCGGCGTTTCCCCGCGCGAATATCTGAACCACTACAAAGGGAACTACTGATAAATAGGCGGCATTAGTAGTCCAGTTCGGCCTGATGTTTTTTAATAAAGTCGGCCATTTTTACGGGTTGCTCTCCTGTAATTTGGGCAAAGTTGTCAAAAGTATCGTCGGCACCGGGGATGGTACCGGCGGCGTACCGTTTCCAATGTTCATATACGCAACCCATGTAAGCCATCTCTGCCCCGGCATCGATCATCGATTGTAAAAACACTTCGGGCGCTAAAGGCTCATATCTAAAAGGTTTGCCAATAATAGCGGTCATCATGGTTGCCATTTCATCAAACGTCACCGCGTCATAACCTAACCGGTAAGTTTGCCCGCTGTGTTTCTCGGGATACGCCAGCGCTAAGGCAGCCACTTTTGCTACATCATCAACATCCACCCAGCTTAATCTGGCGCCCTCTACATAAGCATGGATAATGCCGTTTTCAATAGCTTTTTTACCGCCGTAACTCAATATGTTTTGCATAAAGGTTTCGGGGCGTAAATGGGTGTATGAAAAGCCCGCCCATTCAATGTAGCGTTCTACCAGCTGGTGCCAGGCCCAGTGCGCAACGGTAGTGTCGTCGCGGCCGCAGGCGCCTAAATGCACCACATGCTGTACCCCTGCTTTTTTGGCGCTGTCTAAGATAGCTTTGCTTTGCCTTAACATATCAACCGTGTAACCGGTAACGATCAACAGCCTGTCGACGCCTTGGAGCGCGGCCGTGTAAGTGCTTTCATCATCAAAATCAAGGATAACGGTCTCAATTCCGCGGGCATTAAAAGCCGCCACTTTTTGGGGCGAATGTACCGCCGCTATAATTTCAAGCTCCTTATTTGAAAGCAAATTGGCTATGGTTTTACTACCTACCTGCCCGGTTGCCCCGGTAATGAGTACTCTTGGCCGTTTTGTATTTGACATGCCACAAAGATACCCCTGCAAAAGTTAACGGCTCTTGATCTAAATCAACAAATACAATTATTATGTTAAGCCTGTTATTTGCGGTGGGCAATATTTTTTTTGATGCGGCTTAACGTTTCGGGCGCAAGGCCGAGGTAAGAGGCGATCAGATTCTGAGGCACCCTTTGCACAAGTGCCGGGTTACTTTCCATCAGGCTGATGTATTTTTCTTCGGCGGTATGGGTGACAGAACTAATGAGCCTGCGCTCTTTGGTGAACAGGCTGTTTTGAAAAAGGATGCGGAAGTATCGGTCCATCTTAGGCACCTTTAAAGTCATTTCTTCAAACGCTTCGGCAGTGATCAGTAAAAGTTCGGCATCTTCAATGGCATCGATATTAATTACGGCCTTCTCGCCTGTAAAAAAACTGTGCATGTCCGATGTCCACCAACCTTCCCAGGCAAACAAATTCATATGCTCGTCTCCCTTTTCATCTACATTGTAAGACCGCAGCAACCCCTTAGCTACAAAAGATAAATACTTGCAGGTATCACCCTCCTGCAGCAGGTATTGCCGTTTCCGGAGATTTTTTGGGGTAAAGTAGGTGCGTACCGTTTCCTGTTCCTCATCCGTCAGCGAAACCTTTTGTAGAATATGAGCAAACAGGACTTCAAACATCGCCGGATCTGATAATCGTGCAAATTAATGATTCCGTAGCGGCAATTATCAAAGCCGGGGGATTTATTTGATCACCCATTCATGAATGCCGGTTGCGTTATCTGCAGGCAGGCGCAATTCCATTTTAATGGCTGTTGTATTAACCGGTTCAAACTTAACCATGTTCATTTTATCTTTCTCGTTTTGGTAGGGCGTGGTGTTTTTAACTTCAACCCATTGGCCGTCGCGTTTATAAAACAGTTTATAATTATCCGGGATGCGGCAGCCTCCCCAAGGTCCGTCATCAAACCAGTACACCGACGATGATGAAATGGTATACGGCTTATCAAAATCATATTGCACAAATTCAGTCGTATTCTTTTTTGGCCACCAATGCATGTAAGGGTAATTGGTGTCTTTGGAGTCGGCAGGTTCATACTGGTCTTTAATAGCGTTGAACATGCGCGTATTTTTCAATGACGACGATACCTTGCTTAAACTGGCAATGGTTGGCGCAGGCTTGGGCGTAACCGCGTTGTTTTCGTAGGGGATCCAAACGGTCATTTCACTGGGGCCGCGGTTAGCCCAGGCATAGTAGGGTATTGCCGTAACGTCCTGCTCGGTTTTGATCAGCGAGTCGGAATTGAGTTGCCGCCTGGTGCTTACCCCCTTAACTGTAATTACGTCGACCCCGTTTAACAAACCCGCGCGATATTGCGTTTTTACCAAGGCGTTGCGGGCAATCATGATGTTTTGTACAAGGCTATCTTTGTTATCCGGGCCTTCCAGGCAATAAATGATAGGGCCTTTTTCAAATGCAAAGCGGTTGCGGTCATCCTTCACATTGGGGTTGGCTAACACCTTCTGCACAGGCATAGGCAGCAGCAAAGTAAGCTTATCGCCTTTTTTCCAGGTCCTTTTTACCACGGCGTACCCTTTTTCGGTTTGATAGTTCATGGGGCTCCCATTCAGCAGCAAAGTTACCGGAAGGGTATTATTTGTATTGAACGAATACAAATCGCCGGGTACGGGCTGTTGTTTTGCCCAGCCGGGGATTCGGATCCGCATGGTGAACTGCGCAGCTTTGTTGGGTGTAATTGCCAGATCCACTTTTCCCTTCCAGGGATATTCAGTGGTTTGTTCTACCGTTACTTTACCGGTTTTGAGCGGTACGGTAGCCGTGCTGGTCATAAACAGGTTTACGTATAGGTCGTTATTGTTTTTTGCGTATACATAGCCCGGTACCGATGGTAAAAAGCGGGTCATATTGGAGATGCAGCAGGCGCAGCTAAACCACGCGCTTCGCTGGTGCTGAAACATGGACGACAACGGGTTTGGGTAAAAGAACCTATTGCCTGACAACGATACTCCGGAGAGCAAGCCGTTATACAAGGTCCTCTCCAATACGTCGATATATTTGGCGTCGCCATGCAGTAAAAACATGCGGTTGTTCCAGTACACATTGCCTATCGCTGCACAGGTTTCGGCATAAGCCGACATATTAGGCAGTTCATAAGCCTTACCAAAAGCCTCGCCGTTACCTGTGGCACCAATGCCGCCCGTGATGTAAAGTTTCTTATCCGTAACATCATCCCAGATATCATCTATGGCTGTCAGGTATTTGGTATCGCCTGTGAGCGCGGCGATATCGGCCATGCCGGTGTACATATACGCAGCCCTTACCGCATGCCCTACGGCTTCATGCTGATCTACCACCCGTTTATCGGCCTGGTTGTAAGCGTCGCCTTTAGGCCCCCTTACGTCCAGAAAAAATTTAGCCAGATCCAGGTAATTTTTGTTGCCGGTTACCCGGTACATTTTTGATAAGCCGATCTCTACAATCTGATGGCCGGGATATTCCTGCAACTTGCCCGGCCCGAAAACACGCACCAGCAGGTCGGCATTTTTTATGGCGATATTGAGAAAGTTTTTTTTGCCCGTGGCCTGGTAATGGGCCGTAGCGGCCTCAAACAAATGCCCCGAATTATACAACTCATGGCTCAACTCTTCTTCCTTTTCCCATCTTTTAGCACCAATCCACTCATGCGGTTTAGCGGCTTTCACGGTGCGGAAGGTATACAGATAGCCGTCTTTTTCTTGTGCTGCGCCGATTATGGTGATCAGCGAGTCGACGTATTTATCGAGCTTCGGGTTCTTTTTAACCTGCATAGCGTAGGATGCACCCTCGATCACTTTGTAAATATCCGTATCATCAAACGGGAAATCGCTCAGTTTATCGCCGCTTAACTGCCCGGCGGCCCGCAGAAAGTTATCTACCCGGCCGTTTAATTTGCATTGCTGCAACGTGTACGGTATGGTCACATTCGCGTTCACCTCCATTTTAGGTTCCCAGAAATGATCATGCACATGTACGCTGGTAAACGATACCGGCTGAATAGGGTAATCCTTATTTTGAGCAACAGCGGTTGTGTTTATTGCCGTTACCGATAGCAGGGCAAAAGCGGCAGCAGATAAGATTTTCATCTTTATTTTTGATTAATTGATCCGTAAGCTCAATGCAAACCGCTTGGAAGGTAGCGGCTACATTTAATAAATGTACATTATACAATTATAAATAAAAATTAATTTCGATACTATAATTATAAATTGATTTGGCGGATGATTTGCGCCGAATAATTTTGCCTAAATTTCGGCACTTATGAAAGCATTTATTTTTGATTTGAACGGTACCATGATCAACGATATGGAGTACCATACCCGGGCCTGGCAGGATATTATGAATACCGACCTGGGCGCTAACTTTACCTATGCACAGGTAAAGGAGCAGATGTATGGCAAAAACAGCGAGGTGCTGATCAGGCTATTTGGTGAGGGGCGTTTTACGGAAGAGGAGATGCAGCAGATCTCGTTGGAAAAGGAACGGCGTTACCAGCAGGCCTTTTTGCCCCATTTGGCCTTGTTGCCGGGCTTGCAGGATTTTATCGAATCGGCCCACAAGCATAATATTCCAATGGCGATAGCATCTGCCGCGATACCCTTTAATATTGATTTTGTGCTCGATAACTTAAACATCCGGCAATACTTTAAGGCCATTGTAAGTGCTGACGACGTGACCATCAGCAAACCCCATCCCGAAACTTTTTTAAAAGCGGCGCAATTGCTTGGCGTAAAACCTGCCGATTGCACTGTGTTTGAAGATACCCCCAAAGGTGTAGAGTGTGCCGCAAATGCCGGTATGGCCGCCGTGGTATTGACCACTACTCATGTTGCAAATGAGTTTGCCCATTTAGGTAATGTTGTGCATTTCTGTGATGATTTTACCGGTGATTATGTCAGGGCACTTGTGGGTTAGGATAATTAATCCTGTAGCGTGTAATTTCATCTTGCGCGAGTATCGCCCGTGAGGGGTGGTGTTGCGTTACAACGATTTCTTAAGTCTGTTACATCGCGGGCTATTGATACCGAAATGTATAGTTACCCACTGTATTACTGCATTTTAACTTAAACTGTTAAATTTTATATTTGCTGTAAATAATTTAGCACTTGAACTATACATTAATTAGTGATGAGGAGGCCATGCTGGCCATTATCAGGCAACTTCCGGGTAACTATTTAATTCTTTTACCTGACGCCCCCCGGTTTACAATTGTAGAAGTAAGTGGGCAATATAACCTAACCACACTAACTAAAAGGGAAGATATTATAGGCAAAGGAGTTTTTGAAGTGTTTTCGGATAATCCCAACGACCCCGATGCCGACGGAGTTAAAAACTTATCTGCTTCGTTACAAGCCGTGATTGAAACCGGCGAAAGCCAGGAAATGCATGTTCAAAAATGGGCGGTTGCCACACCCGGCACAACTGAATTTACAGATAAGTATTGGTTGCCGGTAAACAAGCCGGTTATCATAGGGGGTAAAACAGCCTATATCATACACGCTGTTTTAGACATGACAGAGAACCAACTTTTAAAGTTAAGCGAACAATATTTTAAAGGGCTGGCCGATGAAAGCCCGTTTATGATATGGCGCAGTGTAGCAGGCTCATGTAAGTATGTAAACAAGGCCTGGTCTGATTTTACCGGCCTGTCGCTGGAAGCCAGTTTAGGGTCAGGGCATCTTCAGGCGTTTCATCCTGATGATATTGCCACTCAGCGTGATTTATTCTATGAGGCTATGCTGGCCAAAACGGCATATGAAACAAAATATAGATTGTTGCGGAACGACGGTGAAACCCGTTGGGTTATGATGAAAGCGTCGCCCCATCTTTTTGATGGTTATACAACAGAGTATATTGGTAGTATTATAGATGTTACCGAGCAGGAAATTGCCAAACAAAGCATTGAAGAAAGCGAAAAGCAATTCAGGCAAATGGCCGATTCTATTATCCAGATGATTTGGATAACAGATGCCAAAGGGCAGCATGAATATTATAACCAGAGATGGTACGATTTTACGGGAACGAATTTTGACCATACCGGCGGAGATGGCTGGAACCAGATGTTTCATCCTGACGATCAGGCTAAAGCCAGGAATAGATGGCAGCATTCGCTTGACACAGGCGAGCCTTACGAGATCGAGTACCGGTTAAGAAAATTTACCGGTGAATATGTGTGGGTGCTGGGCAGGGCGGCACCCTTTTTAGACCAGTATGGTACGATCATCAAATGGTTTGGTACCTGTACAGATATTCATGATCAAAAGTTGCTTCAGCAGCAAAAGGATGAATTTATCAGCATAGCCAGCCATGAATTAAAAACACCTTTAACCAGCCTTACTGCAAATTTACAGTTTTTGCAACGGGTAGTTAAAAGCGATAATCAGCCCAATGCGGTTATTGATAAAATGCTAAACTCCGCAAATAATAATGCGAAGAAACTGAATAGCTTAATCACCAATCTTTTAAATGTTACCAGTATTGAACAAGGGCAGCTTAACTTGAATAAAACAAAATTTAGAATAGGAAAGCTTATTGAAGACTGCAGTGAATATTTATTAACCGGTAAACATACGATAAAGGTATGTGGTAACGATGCTATAGAAATTGAGGCAGATGAAGCAAAGCTGGAGCAGGTGCTGGTTAATTTGATTAATAATGCAGTAAAATATGCACCCGAATCTAAAGAAATTGAGCTTGATTTAGCTGAGGGGGACCATTATTTAAAAGTTTCTGTAAGCGATAAAGGAAGCGGGATAAGCGCTGACCAGTTACCACATGTTTTCGACCGCTACTATCGCGCAGGTCATACTGAAAAGCATCCGTCCGGCATGGGGCTTGGTCTTTACATATGCGCTGACATTATCAAACGCCATCGTGGTGAAATTGGTGTTGACAGTACCGTTGGCCGGGGAAGTACTTTTTGGTTTACCATACCGCTAAACTAATGCGATCGTTATAATTTTGTGGGCTTAATTAATTACAGAATTTTCGCCACTGATTAATGGTTTAGCTTTCACACTAAGAGTCATCACCATTTTACAATCAGCAAAATAGCTATCAATTTTAAACCCCATTATGGCAACTGTTGCAGTTACCCTAATGGGGTTTTTATATTACCGATCAGTCAGGATCGTTAATAATTTCCTATACCTTATTTCCAGCCGCCGCCTAATGCGCGATACACATTCACTATGGCCTGTAACTCTTGCAATTTATCGCTAACGCCGCTGAGTTGCGCCGCTAATAAACTTTGCTCGGACGTTAACACATCCGTGTAGTTGGTGGCCGAGCTATACCGTAATAACTCTTTGGTGAAGCTTACCGATTTTTCTAATGACTGGATCTGCTTGGTACGGATCTGCTGTTTGCCTACCGCATTCTCATAAGAATATAAGGCATTTGAAACTTCCTGCCCCGCCGTGATCAGGCTAAGCTGAAAGCTGTTCAGATACTCCTGCTGCTGCGCCTTGGCTATCCTGAACCGGGCTTTATTCTGCCCCTTATTAAAAATGGGCTGGGTTAACCCGCCAACCAGGTTATAAAAGATGGAGTTACTGAAAAAATCCTTTAACTGCAAAGTTGATAACCCGCCGGATGCGGTAAGGGTGAATGACGGGTAAAAATAGGAATGCGCCACGTTAGTGTTCTCGAACGCCGCCTTGAACGCATATTCGGCAGACTGTACATCTGGCCGGTTACGCAACAATTGTGCAGATAGCCCCACGTTTAGTGCGGCCACAGGTTGCTGTGCGGCCAGCGTGTTCCTTTTGACCGGGCCGGGCGCACGCGCTAATAATATGCACAGGGCGTTTTCGGTCTCGTGGATACTTTGTTTAATATCAGGCAGGGATACTTCTGCAGCGTACCGATTGGCCTCGCTTTGTACCACGGCAGCACCGTTTACAACCGCACCTTCTTTCAGCGCTTTCATTGTTTCTACATCCGTAATGCGGTTTTTTATGGTTTGCTCTGTTATTGCCAGTTGCCGGTCTAAAGCCAGCAGGTTATAATAATTATTGGCAATATCAGCAATCAGCTGGGTTTGTACCGCCCGTTTAGAAGCGTCGCTCTGTAAAAAATTGGCTAATGCCTGCCGTTTTAGGCTGCTTAGTTGCCCCCAAACGTTTATTTCCCAGCTGGCGTTTAAACTGGCCTGGTAAGTGGTGGTGTTTAAGTTGATACCAATCCCTGCCGGGAAGTTAAGCGCCGCCTGCGATGATTTAGCCTTGGTAGCTTGGATGCCTGCCGATAAGGTTGGCAGGTAAGCCATTTTGCTTTGCTGTAAAGTAGCCTGCGCCTCGGTTATTTTAAGTACCGCGGTTTGCAGGTCAAGGTTATGATCTATCGCTTCCTGTATCAGGTTTTGCAGGGTAGTATCTGAAAATAGCGACCGCCATGGCATGTTAGCCATAGAAATGGTGTCGGCAGCCAGGCTATCACGGTATAGCTTATCGGCATTTAAAGCAGGCCGTTCATATTTCTTGCTCACATTACATGATGCAAAAATGAGTAAGCCCCCAATTGCTAATCCGAATAAATATTTATGATTTGTAATTTTCATGGTGTGATGATTAATTAGATTTTGCCTCGGCTTCTGTTGTGGCCACAACAGGTTTACCGCTAACCTTTTCTTGTAAGGTTTGAAAGATGATGAAGAGCACAGGGATTACAAAGATGCCGAACAATGTACCGATGAGCATCCCGCCAACGGCGCCCGTACCTATAGAACGGTTACCTACAGCACCCGCTCCAGAAGCGATCATTAACGGAACCAGCCCTAATATAAAGGCAAAGGACGTCATGAGGATGGGGCGCAAACGGGCTATTGCACCATCTACAGCGGCCTGCACAATACTTAAACCGTGCCGCCTGCGGGCAACAGCGAATTCCACTATCAAAATGGCATTTTTGGCTAACAAACCGATGAGCATAATGAGCGTGATCTGCAGGTAAATATTATTCTCTACTCCAAAAACCTTGGCGAAAATGAATGCACCGGCCAAACCAATGGGCAGGGACAATAATACTGCAAAGGGCAGGATATAGCTTTCATACTGCGCACTCAGCAGGAAGTAAACAAATATTAAACACAGCATAAAAATAAACACGGTTTGGCTGCCACCCGCTAATTCTTCACGGGTAAGGCCGGAGTATTCATAGCTGTAGCCAACAGGTAGTGTTTTCGCTGCTACTTCGTCAATTGCCTTAATGGCATCGCCAGAGCTGTAGCCCTGCTTAGGCGAACCTTGGATAGCAATAGCCGTAAACAGGTTGAAACGATTGATCGCTTCCGGGCCATACACCCTTGTCAGGGTTACAAATTCAGATATCGGTGCCATAATATTATTGGCATTCCGCACGTAAATATTGTTCAGGCTTTCGGGCGTGCCGCGATAGCTGGCATCGGCTTGTATCATTACGCGGTATTGTTTACCAAACTCGTTGAAGTTAGACGCGTACAAACCACCGTAGTAACCTTGCAGCGTACCTAATACAGATGTAACGGTTAAACCGGCTTCTTTAACTTTAGGCACGTTTACATCTACCTGGTACTGCGGGAAATTGGTATTGAATGATGTTGTTGCATACTGGATCTCGGGCCGCTGGCTAAGCGCAGCCAAAAATTTGGTACTTACTTCACTGAAATTATTAATGTTGCCGCCTGTTTTATCCTGCAGCTGAAACTCAAAACCGTTACTGTTACCAAAGCCCTGCAGGGTTGACGGTGCAAAGAACAGGATCTGGGCTGATTTGATGCCGGCTGTCATCCCAAAAAGCTTACCGGTAAGGCTGGTAATGTCCTGGCCCTTCCCGCTGCGCTCATCCCACGGTTTTAGCTTAATAACCACCATAGCATAAGAGCCGCCTGCTCCCGCTATAAAGTTTTGCCCGGTGATGCGCAGGGTTGATTGCACTTCAGGCAGTTTTCTGATAATATTATCAACCTGTTCGGCCACAACAGCACCGCGTTCCAGTGACGACCCTGCCGGTAAGCTGATGTTGGCAAATAAAACGCCCTGGTCTTCATTCGGCACAAAGCCCGATGCTGTGGTTTTGATCAGGAACCAGAATATCACACCAAATATGGCAATCCCGGCTATGGCGAGCCATTTCTTCCCGATAAGGAAGTTAACCGACTTTTTGTACTTACCCGTTACCGTTTCAAAAGAGGTGTTGAAGGCATCGTAAAAGCGTTGCAGATAAGTGGTTTTATGTTTTTCATCGGCAGCGTGCGGTTTTAATAATAAAGCACACAACGCCGGGCTTAATGTTAGCGCATTTACTGCCGATATAATAATAGCTATGGCCAGCGTTAAACCAAACTGTTTATAAAATACCCCGGCAGACCCTGTAATAAATGATACCGGCACAAACACCGCAGCCATAACCAGGGTGATAGATACGATGGCACCGCTGATATCGCTCATGGCGTCGATTGTGGCTGTTTTGGCCGATTGGGCGCCGTTATCCAGCTTGGCATGCACAGCCTCTACCACCACAATGGCGTCATCTACCACAATACCTATAGCCAGCACCAGCGCGAAAAGCGTTAGCAGGTTAATGGTAAAGCCAAACAGATTTAAAAAGAAGAATGTACCTACAATTGCCACAGGCACTGCAATGGCAGGGATGAGTGTAGAGCGGAAATCCTGAAGGAAGATGAATACTACTATAAACACCAGGATAAAGGCTTCGATAAGGGTGTGGATCACTTTTTCGATAGAGGCATCCAAAAAGTCGTTAGCATTTAAAAGCGATTCATATTTTACACCAGGGGGGAATGATTTGGAAGCCGTTTCAATCGTAGTTTCTAATTGCTTGATCAGCTCGTGCGCGTTAGAGCCTGCAGTTTGGTTAATGGCGATACCGATAGATGGCATACCAAAGGTTTTACTATTACCGGAGTATGTTTGTGCACCAAGCTCAACTCGGGCAACATCCTTAAGCCTTAATAAACGGCTGTTTGTAGTTGTACGGATCACGATGTTCTCAAACTCGAGCGGGGTTTTTAAGCGGCCCTTATACTTGATAGTGTACTGAAAAGATTGATTGCTGTTTTCACCAAATTTACCCGGCGCAGCCTCAATATTTTGCTCGGCCAGGGCGCTGTTGATATCATCAGGCACCAAACCGTAGGTGGCCATCACATCCGGCTTCAGCCATATCCGCATCGAATAATCTTTGGTACCGAAAACGCTGGCATCACCTACGCTTTCTATACGTTTGATCTGCGGCAACAGGTTAATATTGGCGTAGTTCTGTAAAAAGGTCTGGTCGAAAGATTTGTTGTCGCTGTATAGCGAAAATATCATCACCATACTGCTTTGCCGTTTACTGGTAGTAACACCTGCTTTGGTTACCTCGGCAGGCAGCAAGCTGGTAGCCTTTGAAACCCGGTTTTGCACGTTTACCGCAGCAAGATCGGGGTTGGTGCCTAACTTAAAGTATACGGTTATGGATGCGGTACCATCGTTACTGGCGGTAGATGTCATGTAGGTCATGTTCTCTACACCATTTATCTGTTCCTCTAAAGGCACGATAACGCTGTTCATGACCACATCGGCATTAGCACCCTGGTAAGATGTAGAAACTTGTACCGTTGGCGGGGCTATCTCCGGGTATTGGGAGATGGGCAGGGAGGTTAAACCCAGCACACCGAGTATAACTATGATGACCGATATGACGGTTGAAAGTACCGGTCGTTCTATGAATGTACGTAACATAATAAATGTTTATGTTGAATGAGTTGATAGGGAGATGTATATCTTGTTACTTCAGGTCCTGGTAAACCTTGTCGGCAGGCATTTCTTCAGATTTGATTTTGGTAGCATCCTTTAGGGAACTTGTACCATCATAAACCACCTTGTCGCCGGCCTTGAGGCCTTTGGTAACTACAAAATACTGGCCTGCAGTTTTGTCCATGATCTCAATCTCGGTGCTTTTTACTGCGCCGCTTTGGTCAACCAGGTAAATAAAACGCTTACCCTGTAATTCATAGGTAGATTTTTGCGGCACCAGTATGCCATCTTTAATTTGCTGCGGGATACGCACCGATGCACTGCTGCCGCTCCTGAGCAAGCCAACCGGGTTAGGAAAGGTAGCGCGGAAACTGGCGGCCCCTGTTTCGGTATTGATTTGCCCGTTAATGGTTTTGATACGGCCGGGCTCCGGGTAGGTGCTGCCATCAGATAATATCAGGGTAACGGCAGGCGTATTGGCCAGTTTTTGATTAAGGGTTTTACCTTTCACGTTGCGCGAAAAATCCAGCAGTTGTTTTTCGTTAAGTGAAAAGTAGGCATATACCTGGCCAATGCTGGATACTGTGGTTAAAGGTTGGGTATTGGTACTGCTCACCAAACTCCCTATTTTATAAGGGATGCTGCCTACTACGCCGTTTACGGGGCTAATAATATTGGTATACCCCAAATTGGTACGGGCTATGGCCAGCGTGGTTTTAGCCTGAGCTAAGGCGGCCTTGCGGGCCTGTAAAGTATATTGGGCAGATTCGAGCTCGAAATGGCTGATGATGTCTTTATCTACCAGTGGTTTGGTTTTGTTTACCTGTAACTGGGCCGCACTAACATCTGCTTCGGCACTGCTGATGGTGGCTGCCGCGTTGCGTACATCCTGCTCGTATTGAGGTGCTTTTATACTAAACAAAGGCTGACCTATTTTAACAACCGAACCTTCGTCAATAAATATCTTGTCGACAAAACCGTCAACCTTCGGGCGGATCTCTATATTCTGTTCGCCCTGCAACGAGGCTGGGTAATCTGTATTGAGCGTTGCATTTTGCGGTGTAATGCTAAATACCGGGTAACTTTGTACCTGCGGCGGCCCACCGGCACCCGGGGCACCGGCCTGTTTATCGCCACCACCACATGATGATAGCACCAGCAACGTTAAGCCGGTTACAACCGGGTATGCTGCCATTTTTATTTGTTTAAGATAATGAGTCATGAGTATATGTTTATTGTTGTGATTAACAGAATTGTTTGACATTTTCGTCAAATTTGGGATAAAAAATTTTAGGGCATCAATATTTCAAGGATCATTTTTTTACGGTCTTTTAACAACGTTTCATACTGGGTATCTGTCAACTCGAACGTCCGTTGGAACAAGGGCCGGGTAAGCAGCGGGTAAGCCATCAGCGAGAACAGGTTAAGCATAAAATTCATCGGCTTCATTTTTTTGATGGTACCATTGTCCATCTCCTTTTTAATGTCCTGCAAAAAGATCTTCAGGGCCTCTGGTGCCTCCTTTTGTTTAAGGGCAAATTCATGCGAATTGATTTCGCTGATCATAAAAGCTTCCTTGTATGGAAATTTGAGCGCTTCATTATAAAAGACATCGATAAACTTTTCGACCTTTTTTGGGAATGCCAGCGGGGCCGACAGCACTTCATCGAAACGGTTACGTGTATCTATCATGGCCTCGTCAAATACCCGCTTAAAAAGTACATCCTTGGAGCGGAAATAATAATTGACCAGGGTGCGGGTAACCCCTGCTGCATCGGCAATATCCTGCGTGGTAGCATTGGTTTTGCCTTCTGCGAAAAATATCCTTTTTGCAGTATCTTTTATTAATTGTTCTGTACCGTTGTCTCTCATTGCCATATAAATCTCCGTCTGACGTTTTTGTTTGACATTAACGTCAGACAAAAGTATAACGGATTTTCCGTCGCAGTGTCAGTCAATCATCATTTATTTAAAAAAAATCAACTCGCTGCATACCGGCGCTTTTAATTATTTAGCTGCTGATTTTTTACTGATTATTAGTAAATTACACCCATGGGTTCACAAATTATACAAGGGCAGTTTTGGGGCCGGCGGGCTAAAGACTGGGCTACTATACAGGAGCAAACCGGTAATGCAGGGTATGAATACGCGCTGCAACATTTACAACTATCTGGTGCCACAAAACTCCTTGACGTAGGTTGCGGCTCGGGGTTGTTTAGCAGTATGGCTATTGCTGCAGGTGCGGATGTTACGGGTATAGATGCGTCTGAACCTTTGATTGAGCAAGCTAAAGAACGGGCCCCATCCGCTACTTTCTTAAGCGGTGAAATGGAAGACTTGCCCTTTGCAGACAATGCTTTTGATGTGGTATGCGGGTTTAATTCATTCCAATACGCTGCCGATAGCAGCAACGCGTTCCTACAAGCGAGGCGGGTGCTAAAAGAAAGTGGTAAACTGGTTACGATGATATGGGGCAATAAAGAGGATTGCGAAGCGGCATCTTACTTAAAGGCCGTAGGGAGCCTGTTACCTCCATCGCCACCCGGCGCGGGAGGTCCGTTCGCCTTATCAGAGAACCGTTTGTTAGAGCGCATTATGGAAGATGCGGGTTTTAAAATTATTCGGCAAGATGATGTGGATGCCGTGTGGGATTATTTGGATGCTGATACAGCAATCAAGGGACTTATATCTGCCGGCCCTGTTGCCAAAGCTATTGAACATGCCGGTTTTGATGCTGTAATTGATGCCATCACCCATGCTATTCAACCCTACGTCCAGGCTAACGGGCATGTTGTTTACCATAATAAGTTTCGGGTGGTAATAGCGGAGTAGTGATCAAATAATGCGCGACGCTTAAATGTTATTACGTTCAATATCTGGTGCGGGGATGGGCGCCAGTTATATGGGGCGGGGTGCTTGTGACTAACCTAAACGGGCACGAGTACGCCAACCTTTATTTCCTCGCAGCATACTTGAGCTATCTGGGATGTAGGTTGTATTGCGTTTGTTAATTCGATTGCACACTTGGGAGTAACTTGAGTGCGGTAATCGCTTGATGTTTTCCAAGGATGAGCTTAAGTGGAAATATTTTAGTTATTTTGTGGCTTCCTGAAATAGCGGGAAGTCAGCATACCACATGGTCATCAACAAAAATATGTTATATTGTTACCGGATAACACACCGGGATAATCTGCCACATATTTTGTCGGACGGGCTGGTTAATAAGAACCACCATAAGGCTGCTCCGGATTTCGTTGCGATCGGTAACCCGGAAATTATTGACGTGCGTAGCACAACATTAGTTGGATTGGATAGTTATGGTTATATTGGCGAGTATATTCCGTTTTATTTTACGCCGCGTTCGATCATGTTGTATAATATTGTCACTGGATATTATCATCCACGTGTGCCACAGCGTAGCCGAGACGAGATTATTGTCATCCGTTGTCTGGCGCAAACTTTGGCAGAACGGCCAAAATGGTTTTTTACCGACGGGCAAGCAAATGACGGCGAAAGTGGTCATTATGCTGACTTGAAAGAACTGAGTAAGATAGACTGGGATTGCATACAAAACAGCCAGTTCTCAAAAGCCGATGATTATGACCGGCCGCGGAGATATCAGGCCGAATTTTTGGTAAAGGATATCGTACCGGCAGAATGTTTTGAATCGATCTGCGTCTATAGTAAAAAAATGCAGTTGTGGGCACAGACAAAGGTGAACGCAGCTGGTAAAATGTTAAAGGTCAATGTTATACCCGAATACTTTTTTCAATAAATGATCAAATTCGTAACCGGAGATCTTTTGAAGTCCGAAGCCGAGGCGTTGGTTAATACCGTGAATACCGTTGGCGTGATGGGTAAAGGGATCGCGCTACAATTTAAGGAGGCATTCCCCTACAACAATAAAGTATATATGGAAGCCTGTAAAAATAAGGCGCTTGCTCCTGGCGTCTTGTTACCGGTATGGGACTCCAATTTATTGTACGGTAAGAAATTGATCATTAATTTTCCGACCAAAACACACTGGCGCCAACCATCCCGTTATGAATATATCAGATCCGGCCTGTCGGCGCTAAAGGAGCTGATTGTCAGGGAGAATATTAAGAGCATAGCCATCCCACCGCTTGGCGCGGGTAATGGCGGCCTGGATTGGAAAGAGGTTAGGGACATTATAGTAAATGCCTTAAAGGACTTTCCGGTAGAAATCCAGTTATTCGAGCCTAATGCTGCAATCAAACAATTATTGCAAAAAGAGGAAGTGAAGAAGAAGGCGGAATTGACGCCGGCAAGGGCTGCGCTGCTCTACAGTCTGTTCGCCTTCGAAAGCTTTGGCGAATACAGCAGCCTTTTCGCTGCCAATAAACTCGCTTATTTTCTGCAGCGCATGGGGCAGCCGCTCCGGCTGGACTTTAAGGCCCATCACTACGGGCCCTATGCTGTGGGTGTTCAGAAGGTGTTGTATACCTTAAACGGCACTTATTTGAAAGGTCTGGAACAAGGGCAGGCCAGTCCGTTCGAATCCCTCAAATTAAATTATGAGACTTGGGAAGAAGTGAACCAATTTGTAAAGCAAATGCCCGAGGAGGATCGTAAACGGCTGACAGGGATGTTGTTTTTTCTGAAGAATTTTACCTCTGAGCTATCCTTGGAAATCTTGGCTTCAGTTGATTTTATTCTTAGCGAACATCCAAATTTTACGGTCAAAGAAATAGCCGATGCGTTATGGACAGATCGCAAACGCAAGCTGTTTAAGGAAGAGAGCATCGCCCGTGCATATGAGCACCTGATGAATTATAAAACGCGATTAGCGATTTCCTAATCGGGCTCAAAGCTATTATCTTTTCTATAAATTCACTTCAATAAAATTCCCGCCCTTATTTGCGGCCTGTTTTTGGAAAGATGCTAATTGTTTAACTAATTTTATGTCGCGTATTTAAACCCTTTATGGTGATTCAATCCTAAATTGGAATTGACTCACCATATCTATATAAAATGATACATAATATAGCATTTTGCATCAAAATTCTGCAATCGGTTGATTTGCAGGATTTTAGTGCTATTCAGCACGAAAATCAGCGGAGAGGGAGGGATTCGAACCCTCGATACACTTTTGGCGTATACACACTTTCCAGGCGTGCTCTTTCGACCACTCAGACACCTCTCCTGGTTTTGGTTGTAAAAGTTTTCAGAAGTTATAAAGGTTTTAAAAGTTAAGAGTCAATATTTCCAACCCTTCCAACTCTTATAACCTTTTAAACATTTCCAACCCTTACTAACTTAACCGCGCAAAGGTAAAAATATAACACGTACGGGCAATAAAAAAGCGGGACCTGTTTTACAGGCCCCGCTCAAACGAAAACGCTCACTCAAAAACTCAAAACTTAACCTACTTTGTATTTAAACTAACTACTATAATAGAGCGTTTTTTACCCCGATAGTTTAACCTGATTTAAAATAATAGGTGTTTGGGCAGATATATTTTTAGCTTATGTTTGCTGTGGATTGCCGGGTACATGTTTACCTAAAAAGCGCGCTTGTTTGGATGCTGAACATCGATCATATTAAAAAACCCATTGCAGCAGAAATTGATGTTTTTGAGGAGAAGTTTAAAACTTCGATGCAAAGCTCCGTGCCCTTGCTTGACCGTATTACCCACTACATTGTAAAGCGTAAAGGCAAGCAGATAAGGCCAATGTTTGTGTTCTTTTCGGCCAGTATTTGCGGCGGCATTAATGAGAGTACCCACCGCGGCGCGGCATTGGTGGAGCTGCTGCACACCGCTACCCTGGTGCATGATGATGTGGTAGATAATTCTTACCAGCGCCGGGGCTTTTTCTCTATCAACGCCTTATGGAAAAATAAAATAGCTGTTTTAGTGGGCGATTACCTGCTATCGAAGGGCTTGCTGCTTTCTATCGATAACGGCGATTTTAACCTGCTCAAGATCGTATCTGAAGCGGTAAAACAAATGAGCGAGGGCGAGTTGCTGCAGATAGAAAAGGTAAGGCGCATGGATATCAGCGAGGCGGTTTATTACGAGGTGATCCGCCAGAAGACGGCTTCCCTCATCGCGTCCTGCTGTGCTTGTGGTGCTGCATCTGCCGGGGCGGATGACGCTACCGTAGAAAAAATGCGACTGTTTGGCGAAAATATAGGGATAGCCTTCCAGATCAAGGATGATATGTTTGATTTTGGTACCGACGATGTGGGCAAACCGCTGGGCATCGATATCAAGGAAAAGAAGGTTACCCTGCCGCTTATCTACGCGCTGAACAACAGCGAAAGCAGCGAAAAGAAGCGCATGATCAACCTGGTGAAAAACCATAACGACGACCCGAAGAAGATTGCGGAGATCATCAGCTTTGTGAAGCAAAAGGGTGGATTGGAGTATGCCGATACCCAGATGAAAACCTACACCGATGCCGCCTTCAAGATCCTGAACACCTTCCCCGAGGGCGACGCCCGCACCGGGCTGGAGCAGCTGGTCCGTTTTACTACCGAGCGCAATAAATAAAACCCTTATTCCGCTTTAATGATGTTTACAGAAACTTGTTAACTTCGTGACATGCAATCTTTTGATTTTAGCAGCCTTAAGGTAACCCCCTTTGCCATACTGGATATCCTGTTACTGGCTATCATCATCTATCAGTTATATAACCTGATACGAGGCACTATTGCTGCTAATATTTTTGTGGGGCTGGCCTTTATCTATGTTTTGTATTTCATCGTGCCCGAATCAAAGATGCCGCTGCTGGCGGGCATCCTCAAAAAATTTGCTGATGTGGGGATCATTGCGGTGATCATCGTTTTTCAGCAGGAGATCAGGCGCTTTTTGTTATTGGTGGGCAAGAATGCGTCGCTACAGCGCAACAAGGCCTGGTGGCAATACTTTTTTGGCAAGGTGGATACCGAGAAGAATAACTACGCCCGCATTAAACCCATTATTGATGCCTGCCGAAGCATGAAACAAACCCGCACCGGCGCGTTGATCGTTTTCGCTAAATATTACGACGAACAGTTTTACCAGAATAGCTGCGAAGTGCTGGATGCCCGGATCTCTAAACGGGTGCTGGAAAGTATATTTCAAAAGAATAGCCCGCTGCATGACGGGGCGGTAGTGATATCTGAGAACAAGATCAAATCGGCCAGCTGTATCTTGCCCGTTACCGAAAAATCTGACCTGCCCGCGCAGTTCGGCTTGCGCCACCGCGCCGGGATAGGCGTTACCGAGGCTAACGATGCTACCGCGATCATCGTATCGGAAGAAACCGGCGAGATCTCTTACGCCAAACAGGGCCGCATCAAAATGGATATCAGCTTTACCGAACTGGAAAAACTGCTGAACAAGGATTTTTAAGGCTTACTGTCAATTATTACCTTTTCATTTTTCTCGTCACTTTTACCAACAACCGGCATTTTCGAATTGCCTTGCGGTTTAGCCAACGGCATTTTTGAGTTGCCCGAAGTATTTAGGATCGGCATATGATCAACCTTCGAGTAAGTGATCCGTTCGGGCGTACTGGCAACCATCGATGGATAGTCGGACAGTTTATTTGGAAGCGCAAAGGTTAAAGCATTGCCTTTGAACAATTTACTGGTTAAGGCTTTGTTGCTGAACAGACCGGTATCTGCCTTAAAATTAAACTTACTGTTTACGATACTATCAGCCGGTGAAGCTGGTTTTTTCTGCGCCATCACACTATGCGTACAGGCAGCTAAAAGCGTTAGAAGTAATATCTTTTTCATAAGTGTTGCGTTTATGGCAAGTTACGCAAATAGCTTTTTAATATTAAAGTTAAAAAATGTTAAAAATATTTAGAGATATTTAAAGATATAGCCCGTTAAGATGCGCTGATACGGACCGGTAAATCTCACCGGGAAATAGCCAAATGTTACAAATACTGACAAACTCTTGTCAGTAGGCTATTTTTCAAATACCTAACTATCAATATTTTAACAAATGTTCACGGCGTTCACGGTGTTCATTCGTGAACATGAACAGAAAAAGCCGGACCCCACATTACTGGGATCCGGCTTTTTTAATGGGATTATTGTTATTAATCTTTCAATGGAGTAATTGCCTTGTCAGCCGCATCTGCCGAAGCGGTATCACCCATTTTGGTGCGTGCCTCCTTGATGTTGGTTAAAAGCTGTATAATGGTTGGTGCTGCGCCAAATTGCTTGTACTTAACCCCAATTGCACCTGCAGTCGTAATAAACTCCTGGGTGTAGGCCGGGTTTTTAACGCGCGCTGCAAATTCGGCCATCTTGCGTATCAACGGGAATTGGGCGTTTACGTCGCTATTTTTAAACTCGTTGTAAACGTATGGCCATTCGGCATCGGTGCCATTAGCAGCATAAACACCCATAATAGCTTGTTTAAGTGAGCCTTCTGCATTATTCTGGTAGGTTTTGGCCAACGCCATGGCTTGTTGCGGATCAACCGCACCTATGGCATTCATAGCCGCACCCTGTACTGCGTATGACTGGCTGGTAACTGCTTGTTTAAACAGGTTTAAATTACCCGCTGCTTTTAACTTACCTAAAGCTGTAATAGCCGCAGCGCGTACCAGGTTATTCTCGTCTGTTTGGGCAAGCTTTACTAAAACAGGAGTGGCAGAATTGCGTACATCGTCATTAGTCATCGTAGCCGAATTGATCGCCTTGATCCGTAACTGGTAAAACGTATCATTCATTGCTGATATGATGATCTTTTGCGCGGTTTTATCGGTTTGCTTGCTTTTAGCCCCATCTATTGCCTCAAAACGATCCAGAAATAATGGCGCATTAAAATATTGGAACGCATACTCATCTAAAGTTTTGGTATCAGTCTTTTTGGTCAATAACACTTTATCGCCGTCAACATTTACCAGATCCGGCTTGGTAGCCGCCGGGAAGTATAAGGTATCGGTCTTATCGCGCATCCAAACGTTATGGCGCACCTTTTTACCGCCAACGTAAATATCAACCGCCATTGGTAATATAAAGGCGTTGCCATCCTGTGTTTGCTGCAAATAAACGGCTTGTGTTTTTTTGGCAGCGTCGTAGTTGTAGGTGATGTTTAGCACCGGGTGGCCTGCACCGTAATACCACTGGTTAAAGAACCAGTTCAGGTCTTTGCCACTGGCTTCTTCCAATGCCAAACGTAACTGCTGGGCTTCGCCGTTTTTAAAGGCGTTAGTTTTTAAGTAGATGTTTAACCCTTTATAAAAAGCCGCGTTACCTAAATAGTTGCGCAGCATATATAAAATACGGCCGCCCTTTTGGTAGGTAACCACATCAAACATATCTTCCTTGTCAGCGTAATTAAAACGAACAAGATTTTTGGTTTTGGCAGCCGGCTGACTCAGGTAGTTCACCATATCATCATAAATATGCGCGTCGCCTGCGTCTTTACCATATTTGTATTCGGCCCAAAGGGTTTCGCTAAAATCAGCGAACGATTCATTTACGGTGAGGTTGCTCCAGCTTTCGGCAGTCACATAATCGCCAAACCACTGGTGAAACAATTCGTGTACAATTGTACTGCGGCCGCCGTCATAGTAACGGTCATCCAATTCGCGTTTGGTGCCCTGTACATAAACACCATGCAACGTGGCAGACGTATTTTCCATCGCGCCGCTTACATAGTCGCGTACAACGATCTGTGAATATTTGTACCAGGGATAATCAACGCCTAAAGTTTTTGAATAAAACTCCATCACTTCCGGCGTAAAGCCAAAGATATCCTTAGCGTAAGGTGCGTATTTAGGCTCCAGGTAATAGCTTACCTCTTTGCCTCTCCAGGTATCTTTATAGATCTTAAAATCGCCCACGGCCATCATAAACAAGTAGGGCGAGTGCGGCAACTCCTGTTTCCAGGTATCGGTGCGGGTGCCATCGCCGTTAACTTTTTGCGAGGCTAAACGGCCGTTCGATAAGGTAACATATTTAGCAGGCACGGTCATCGCTATCTCTTCGGTAGTTTTTTGGTTGGGCTTATCAATCGTAGGGAACCATGCTGATGAGGCTTCCGTTTCGCCCTGTGTCCAAATCTGGGTAGGTTTGTCCTTTTCAGTACCATCCGGGTTAATAAAATAAAGGCCCTTCGCATCATTAATAGCAGCACTGCCCTTTACCTTCAACTCATTTGGTTTTGAGGTGTAATCGATGTAAATAGTATAGTTGTCGGTATTCTGATAAACCTTATCCAGTTTTATCGCAACGGTAAGGCTATCATAAGTAAACTTTAGCGGGATATATTTACCGGCTTTAACCACAGCAATAGTTTTCAGGTCCATTCCTTTGGCATCAAGCCTTAAGGAGTCGGTAGGGTAAAAGTGAGGTTTTAACGTAACCCACTCTTTACCGTACATATAGCGTTTTTTGTAATCGAAACGTACGTCCAGTTTGGTATGGATCAGATCGTTGATCTTTGGGGTAGTTTCCCGGTAGATCTTCAGCTCCGGGTTGTCGGCCTTGGGGGCTTGCGCAATGACGGTGCTTAACGCGCAAACGCTGATGCTGCCGGCTAATACCGCAGCGTAAATAGTTTTCATATTGTTTAGTTTGATTGAATACTTATTAAGGGCTAAATTATAGCTTTTATGGCAATTAAGACGCCCGAAACCGGTTTATGTTACAGGCGTGTAGGCTTATAAAGCAACTTGAATATTGTATTATTATAGACAAGACTAAAAACGAACACCCTATTGTTCGGATACGGACGGTTTATGTTTTCTAACCATATTTAAGTAATTAATAAACAGTTACTTACATAATTGGCATGTATTTGACTGTTTAACTTACACATTTACAGTACAGCATGTGAAAACGCAAGACAGGATCTGGTACTTACAGGCAAAAAAGTTAGCCAACGAAGCATCGGCCACTGAGCTGCAAGAATTAAAAGGCTTGTTGAAAAATAACCCGGACATTGGTAATCAGGCCAAATTGCTGAATAATTGGTGGTACGATAGCCGGCAACAACAAACAGATAGTAACCAATTGTTTGATAAGATAAAGAAACAAATTAAAGTTAACGAAGCCAAAGCCGCATACCTGCCACTCAATAAAACCTATTGGAGCGGCAGGGTTAAGGGCAACAATACGGGCGAAAAAAATTTAGCGATGTTTAAGAACCATTTAAAAATTGCCTTGAGGCAACTAAGCAAACAAAAAATGTATGCCACAATTAAGGTGGGTGGCTTTGCCTTTAGCGTAGCGGCATGTATTTTAATAGCCTTATATATCAAAAGCGAAACCGGTTATGACAAGGCTTACCCCGATGCTGACCGTATTTACAGGGTAATAGGACAGTATAATGTTGATGGTGTTATAAAAAAAGGGCCTTCGTTACCCGCGCCTTTCGGTAAGGTGTTAACAAGCAACTTTCCTGAGGTTGAGCAGTCTGCCCGGATCATGCCCAACGCATTATTTGACGGTGCAGGCAGTAACGAGGTAAGTACTGCTAACGATACGCAAAATACACATGAGGATGGCTTTGCATACGCCGACCAGGAACTGCTTAACCTGCTGCAGTTGCCTATGGTATACGGCGACAGGAAACACGCCCTTGATCAACCATTTACAGTGGTGATAGCCAAAAGTAAAGCCGATAAATACTTCCCTAAACAAAACCCTTTGGGCAAGCTGATATACCTGAACGGTGATAAGACAAAACCATACAAGATAGGCGGTGTTATGCAAGATTTTCCGGCATCATCGCACTTGCAATACAGCTTTTTGCTAACCCTTACCGGCAAAGAATTGTGGCCGGGCGAGCAAACAGGCTGGGGCAGCAGCAACTACACCAGCTATGTTAAATTACGGCCGGGTACCGATGTGCCTGCATTTGAAAAGAAACTGGTCAGAAACATCCTGAACAAGTATATCATTCCGGATATGGTTAAAGCAGGCAATAAACGCGCCGCAGATATCATGTCTAAATCGTCGTTACATCTGCAGCCCATAGGCGATGTTAACCTGAAATCATATGATATAGATGATAATTTATCCCACGGCGATATTCGCTTCATCTGGCTGTTTGGTGGGGTGGCCGGTTTTATTTTAATCATTGCCTGCATTAACTTTATCAACCTTTCTACAGCAAGGTCTGCCAACCGGGCTAAAGAAGTAGGTTTAAGGAAAGTTGTAGGGTCAAGCAGGGCGGGCCTGGTACAGCAATTCATCACGGAGTCATTATTATATAGTTTCCTGTCTTTCGCCATAGCTATTATCATAGCCGTGATCCTGCTGCCATATTTTAACCTTATGGCAGGTAAAACGCTGTCCCTACAGTTTCAGTCATGGTGGTTGCTGCCGTCATTAATTGTTGCGGCAGTAGTAGTAGGTATTGCTGCCGGCATTTACCCTGCACTGTATCTATCAGCATTTAAACCTATTGCTGTACTTAAGGGTAAATTAAGCACCGGCAGTAAAAGCTCCTTTTTGCGTAATGGCCTGGTAGTATTTCAATTTGCCACCTCAATTATATTGATCATCGGCACGCTGGTTATTTATAACCAGATGGAGTTTATTATGAATAAAAAGTTAGGGTACGATAAAGATCAGGTAGTAATGCTGCAGGGTACCGATATGTTGGGCAGCCGAATAAAAGAACTTAAAAATGAATTATTAAAAATTGCCGATGTAAAAAGCGTAACAATAAGTGATTTTTTACCAGTTGCGGGTACCAAGCGAAACGGTAACGTTTTTTACAACGAGGGTAAAACCCTTGAGGAAGAAGGGTCGGGTGCGCAATATTGGTTTGTAGATACAGACTACCTTAAAACCATGGGTATAAAATTAGTGGCGGGCCGCAACTTTTCTGCCCAAATGGCCGGCGACTCGCAGGCGGTGATCATCAATCAAACTATGGCGAATAAGCTTAATCTGAAAAACCCCGTTGGCAAACGCATTGCCAATAATGGCGCAGTCAATACGATCATCGGGGTGGTACATGATTTTAACTTCGAATCTTTACGGGATAATGTAGATGGTTTAGTAATGCAATTAAGCAACCAAAAATCATCGATAGTATCGGTAAAATTGAATACCGGCAACGTGCATGGCACCCTATCGGCTATTAATGGTGTATGGAAAACCTTTGCGCCGGCACAGCCTATCCGCTACACTTTTATGGACGAGCGCTTTGCCAGTATGTACGCCGATGTGCAACGCATGGGCCGCATTTTTACCAGTTTTGCCATTTTGGCCATTGTAATAGCCAGTTTGGGATTGTTTGGCCTATCGGCGTTTATGGCCGAGCAGCGCAGCAAGGAGATAGGCATCCGTAAGGTATTAGGGGCCAGCATCAGTAGTATAACTGCCTTATTATCTATGGATTTTTTAAAGCTTGTGGGTATAGCCATTGTAATAGCTACGCCAATTGGATGGTGGGGTATGCACGCCTGGTTACAGGATTTTGCTAACCGAACCCCAATACAATGGTGGGTATTTATATTAGCCGCAATATCAGCTATCGTTATAGCTGTAATAACAATTAGCTTTCAATCGATCAAGGCAGCAATGATGAACCCGGTTAAGAGTTTAAAAGCAGAATAAATAAACGAGATAAGGATTTACTAACCAGACCAAACACTAAGCACATGATAAAGAATTATCTTAAAGTTGCCTGGCGCAACCTTGCAAAAAACAAGGCGCATACCTTCATCAATGTTACCGGCTTATCTGTAGGGATGGCCGTATCTATATTGATCGGCCTTTGGATCTGGGACGAGCTATCGTATGATAAATATCACCAGAACTACGACCGTGTAGTGCAGGTGATGCAGCACCAAACCATTAACGGCGAAACCAGTACGCAAACTGCTATGCCTATCCCGTTAGGTAATATGCTGCGCAGCGATTACAAAAACGACTTCAAATATGTAACGCTATCCAGCTGGACATTTGGGCATATTGTAACTTATGGCGATAAAAAACTTTTAACCCAGGGTAACTACATGCAGCCCGAAGCGCCGGATATGCTGTCGCTCAAAATGTTAAAGGGGACACGATCGGGCCTGAACGATCCGTCGTCCATTATGCTTTCGGCAACGTTGGCTAAATCTCTTTTTGGTAATACCGACCCTTTGTTTAAGGTTATTAAGCTTAATAATAAAAATGATGTAAAGGTTACGGGGGTTTATGAAGATATGCCGCGCAACACTACCTTTCATGACGTATCATTAATTGCGCCGTGGGCGCTTTACTTAGCTAACGAAGATTGGTTAAAAAGGGCATCGGTATCATGGGGGAATAATTCCTTTCAGGTCTTTGCCATGCTTAACCCCAACGCGGATATTAATAAAGTCAATGCCCGCATCCGCGACTTAAAGTTAAAGAATATAGCCTTACAGGGCGATAAAGTTGGTGAGTCGTTTCACCCGCAGGTGTTTTTGCACCCAATGGCAAAATGGCATCTTTATTCAGAATTTAAGCAGGGCATAAACACCGGCGGCGGTATCCAGTTTGTGTGGATGTTTGGGATCATCGGCATATTTGTGCTGATGCTGGCTTGTATCAATTTTATGAACCTGAGCACCGCGCGGTCAGAGAAGCGGGCCAAGGAAGTGGGTATCCGCAAAACCGTGGGTTCGCTGCGCAGCCAGATCATCCTTCAGTTCTTTAGCGAATCGCTGATGATCACCATTTTCGCATTTGTTATTTCAATAGCGTTAGTAGCGCTTACCCTGCCCTGGTTTAACCAGGTTGCCGGTAAGGAAATGTCGATACTGTGGGCTAACCCAATATTCTGGATCATGGGGATTGCCTTTAGTATTTTAACGGGAATTATCGCAGGCAGTTATCCGGCGTTCTATTTATCATCTTTCCAACCGGTAAAGGTTTTAAAGGGAACGTTCAAGGCAGGAAGGTTTGCCGCCCTGCCACGCAGGATATTGGTGGTGTTACAATTTACCGTATCGGTTACGCTCATCATCGGCACCATCATCGTTTTTCGGCAGGTGCAGTTTACCAAAAACCGCGCGGTGGGCTATGAGCGAACCGGTTTGCTGGAAGTACATTTGAAAACAGACGATATACATAAAAACTTTAGCGCTGTGCGGAACGATCTTTTACAGAGCGGTAGTATTGTTGAAATGGCCGAATCGGGCAGCCCGCTTACCAACGTTTACTCAAACAACAGCGGTTATGATTGGAAGGGTAAACTACCCGGCCTGCAGGATGATTTTGCTTACGTACCCGTAGGCCCGGAATTTGGTAAAACCGCCGGCTGGAAAATTATCGCCGGCCGTGATTTTGAAAAGGGCAATAAGGCTGATTCGAGCGCGGTGATCCTGAACGCTGCATCCGTTAAGTTTATGGGCTTTAAAAACCCTGTTGGCGAGATCATTATGAACGATAAGGATAAAATGCATGTAATTGGGGTAGTAGAAGATATGGTAATGTCATCGCCATACGAGCCCGTAAAAACCACATTGTTTGTAGCGCAGAGTGGTTCAACAGGGATCATAGACGTAAGGCTGAACCCTAAGAAAAGCACCCGCGAGGCGCTGGCTAAGGTTGAATCGGTATTTAAAAAGTACGACCCGGGTAGTCCGTTCGATTATAAATTCTCTGATGATGAGTACAATAAGAAATTTGCTACTGAAGAGCGCGTAGGTAAACTGGCGGGATTCTTTACGATATTGGCCATTTTCATTAGTTGTATGGGCTTGTTTGGGATGGCATCGTTCATGGCCGAGCAGCGCATCAAAGAGATAGGCGTACGCAAGGTATTGGGCGCATCGGTTTTCAGTTTGTGGCGCCTAATGTCTACCGATTTTGTATTGCTGGTAGGGATCTCTCTATTGGTAGCCATCCCGACGGCATACTATTTTATGCATGGCTGGCTGCAAAATTACAAGTACCGGGCAGATCTGTCGTGGTGGATCTTTGCATTGACAGGCATTGCCGCAATTGGTATTACCCTGCTAACGGTAAGCTACCAGAGTATTAAGGCCGCGTTAACCAACCCGGTAAAGAGTTTAAAAACGGAGTAGGGGGAGGTGTAAGGATAAAAGGTAAAAGGTTTGCGCTGCCGCGGGTTTTCAATCCGTGGTAAACATAGGGTCAGCTTTCAGCTGGCGTGAGTTGAAAACTCACAGCATACGGCCCACGAGTTACGCTACGCTAAACTCGCGGGAGCAATTGAATTTAAAAATCACTCAATTAGAATTTAAAAGATCATGATCAATAATTATTTAAAAATTGCCTGGCGAATATTATTAAGGCAAAAGCTGTTTTCGATGATCAATATCTTTGGGTTGGTTATTGGGATGGTAGCTTGTCTGCTTATTGTGCAATATATCAGCTTCGAGTTGAGCTATGACAAGTTCCACGCAGATGCCGCTAACATCTATCGCATCAGGCATCAAAGCCACAGCGAGGGTAGTTTGACCGAGAACCTACCCAAAACTTATTCGGCTGTTGGCCCGGCGTTGCAAGCCGATTTTGCAGAGGTACAGCAGCAAACGCGGGTATCAAAACTGGTCGGCCAGGTATCGGCACAACAACCCGATGGCAGCATCAAAGCCTTTAACGAACAGCACCTGTATGCGGTGGAGGCTTCTTTTCTGAAAATGTTTTCCTTCCCGATGGTGGATGGCACCGCCGCCGCTCTTAACAACCCTAATGCCATTGTTATTACGCAGACAACTGCCAACAAGTATTTTCCAAATCAAAGTGCGATAGGTAAAACTTTAAAGATCCAGCAGCAGGTATCGGGCACCGATATTACCGCCACAGTAACAGGGGTTTGTGATGATGTACCTGCCAACTCTCACCTGCAGTTTGATTTCCTGGTAGCACAGGATAGGAAGGCAGGCGACTGGGTATATCCTGATTCCTATACCTACATCAAGCTGTCTCCTAATACAGACCAAAAAACATTTGAAGCTAAACTGCCCGCCTTTGTAAAAAAGCATGGCGATGATAAAGCCTCAAAATCCAGCTTTACGCAGGGCAAAACTAACGTAGAGGATATTGCCTTTACCTTGCAGCCACTAACCAGGATTCATTTGTATTCCAACCTTACCGACGAAATCAGCACCGCGGGTAACGGCAATATGGTTTGGTACCTTGGGCTCATTGCCGCATTGATATTGGTTATCGCTTATATCAATTACGTTAACCTGTCTACCGCCAAAGTAATTGAGCGGGCAAAAGAAGTAGGCATCCGCAAAGTACTGGGCTCGCAGCGTAAGCAACTCATTATCCAGTTTTTGTTCGAGTCGCTACTGCTCAATATTATCAGCATTGTTATGGCGGTGGTTGTAGTGGTATTGGCAATGCCATGGTTCAGTGCCTTGTGCGGCGTAAAAATGCAGTTCACTTTATGGAAGGATTACACCTACGTGCTGGGCTTTGTTGCTTG
Organism: Mucilaginibacter glaciei; assembly: GCF_014773245.1. GTDB lineage: Bacteria > Bacteroidota > Bacteroidia > Sphingobacteriales > Sphingobacteriaceae > Mucilaginibacter > Mucilaginibacter glaciei. The sequence goes on from NZ_JACWMX010000005.1 coordinate 369,488, forward strand.
TTTAGCGTCAGGCGTTTTGTTATCGGCATTTTACCCGGCACTTATCCTGTCAAACTATAAACCTGTACAGATCTTAAAAGGAAAGTTCCAAAATACAGCGCAAAGTTTTTCCCTGCGCAAATCATTAGTAGTGTTCCAGTTTGCGGCCACTATTACGTTTATGATAGGTACCATGGTGGTTTACCGGCAGGTAAATTTTATGAAAGATGCCAATAAAGGCATGGATATGAAGCAAACGCTGATTGTTGTCGCACCGCAAAACGTAAGGGCAACTGATGCCGACGCCATCAATTTTATGCACCAGGACAGCGTTTTCCAAACCGAGCTGATGCGAAGCCCACGGGTATTCGGGGTAACATCTTCGTCAAGTATTCCAGGCGAGACGATCAACTACATCATGTCCTACACCCGGCCACTACAGGATAAAGGCATCCGCCTGCCCACGCTCGAAATTGGCAGCCAATTCTTAAAACAGTTTAAAGTGCAGTTAATTGCTGGCGAAAATATCTCGGCAACGGTCAACTATATCAAACAACCGATGATGCTGAACGAAGCCGCCGTGGTTTCATTAGGGTTTAAAAACGCGAACGACGCAATAGGCAAGATCATCCAAACAAAAAACGGCAGGGGCAAGGTGTTTGAAAATGAGGTAGTGGGCGTAGTTAAGAATTTCCATCAAACATCATTGAAAGATGCCTTTACACCAACGGTTTTCCGGTTGATAGATCCATCGAGCGTAACGCATTATGAGTTAAAGGTTAATACGGCCGATCTGCAGGCAACATTAGCGGCTATCAACAATACCTATAAAAGTGTATTCGCAGGTTCGGCATTTGATTATTTTTTTTTAGATGAGTTCTTTGATAACCAATATCAAACAGAGCAACATTTTGGCAAGGTGTTCAGCCTGTTCTCGGGCTTTGCGGTATTTGTGGCATGTTTAGGCTTGTTCGGCTTAACGCTCATTACCATTAACCAACGCATCAAAGAGATCGGGATCCGCAAGATATTGGGTGCCTCGGTACAAAATATCCTTGTTTTGATCGCGAAGGATTTTGTCGCCTTGATTGTCATCGCCAATATCATCGCTTTGCCATTAGCTTATTGGGGCAGCCACCAGTGGCTGCAAAACTACCAGTTCAGGATAGGTTTCAGCATATGGTTCTTTGTCCTGCCGATGTTGTCGGTTTGTTTGATAGCAGTAACCACTATCAGTTTCCAGGCCATAAAAGCAGCCATTGCCAACCCCGTGAAAAGTTTGCGCACAGAGTAGGGGGAGATGAAAGGATAAAGCAGAAAGGTTAAAGGTTGGCGCTGACATGAGTTGAAAATTCACAGCATACAGGAGCGAAAAGTATAAATTAAAAAACAAGGCTCTTCCCAAACCGGGGAGATTTTAGGAGATGTTATCATGTTTATGAATTATCTGAAAGTCGCCTGGCGCAACATGGTTAAAAATAAGGTTTACAGCGCCTTAAATATTGTTGGTTTGGGTGCGGGCATTGCTGTAGCCATGCTGATTGGTATGTGGGTGTATTATCAATATAGTTATGATAAATTCATTCCGAACCAGGAGCAAGTTTACCAGGTTAGGCGCAATTTTAACAGTAATGGTGACACCGTTACCTTTAGCAGTACCTCACTAAAATTAGCGGATGCTTTACGCAGCCAGATGCCCGAGATGGAGTACGTTGCCGAAACCGACCAGATAGGGTCGCATGGGTTAGTAGTGGGTGATACAAAATTGTACGTCGCCGGGATCCAGGCGGGGAAAGATTTTCTGAATATTTTTAAATATCCGATGCTGGCCGGCAGTTATAACAAAGCGCTTACCGATATTTATTCGATTATCCTTACTAAAAGTACCGCTAAAGCTTTGTTTGGCAACGCCTCTCCAATAAACAGAATGGTGCGGGTTGACAATAAGGATAATTTAAAAGTTACTGCGGTGATAGATGATATCCCGGCCAACTCCACCCTCCAGTTCAAATACATCATTCCATTTAGTTATTACGAGTTGTCGCAAGCCTGGGTAAAGAGTTCGCGCACTGCGGGATATGGTAACAATTCCTTTTGGCAGTTTGTTAAGCTTAAGCAAGGTGCTGACTACTGGCAGGTATCCCGCAAGATTCGCGATATCGAAAAAACAGAAACAAGCAGCGTTAACGCAATGAATTCTAATGTGATCATTCAGCCCATGAGCGAGTGGCATTTGTATAGCGACTATAAGAACGGCAAAGCTGCGGGTGGTTTTATCGAGTACATCCGTATGTTTAGCATCATCGGTATCCTGGTATTGGTCATCGCCTGTATCAACTTTGTCAACCTTTCTACCGCGAGGTTTGAAAAACGTGCCCGCGAAGTTGGCGTGCGCAAAACCATCGGCTCCACCCGCGCCAATCTGATCTGGCAGTTTTTAACCGAAACAGGCGTAATTACCTTAATAGCCTTCGCGCTTTGCCTTTTGCTGGTACAGCTGGCTTTGCCGGGCTTTAATTCCCTTACCGGCACTTCTATCGTTATCCCATTTGGTAACCCGGCATTCTGGCTGGCCATGATCATTGGAGTGGTGCTGGTAACGATGCTTGCGGGCAGCAGGCCAGCATTTTACTTGTCGGCTTTTAATCCTGTAAAGGTTTTAAAGGGAAGTGTACAGGCGGGTAAATCGGCAGGCATCTCGCGTAAGCTTTTGGTTGTTGTACAGTTTACCTGCTCCATCGCGCTCATCATCAGTACCATTGTCATCTACAGGCAAATTCAATATGCTAAAGAAAGGCCTACCGGGTTTAATGTTAGCCGCCTGTTAACATCAGATATGAATGAAGATATGAGCCGTAATTACCGCGCGCTTAAAAACGAATTGCTGCAAAGCGGTTTGGTTAATAAGGTTACTACATCGTCCAGCCCTGCTACCAACGTTTACTCGCATGGCGATATCGACTCCTGGCCGGGCAAACACCCCGGTGAAACGGTAGAGATGGGTTTTGTACAGGTATCTGACGATTATTTTAAAACCCTGGGCATGACCTTTAAGGCCGGGCGGGATTTTTTGCCCAATTCTAAAGCCGACTCGCTTAATGTGATCATGAACGAAGCCGCCATAAAAAGACTGCGCCTGACCGATCCGCTTAATCAACCCCTGATGTTGGATAATAAGCAATATCACATTGTAGGTATTGTGAAAGATGCCTTGGTCGAGTCGCCGTATCAATCGGCTGCCCCGGTAACCTATGTTTATAATAATGGCTGGAACATGATCTACCAGTTATCCAACAAAACGAATGATCATAAGGCGATTGCGGAAATCGGGGCCATTTTCAATAAATACAACCCGGCCTTCCCGTACACCTATCGTTTTGTAGATGATGATTACAACATGAAGTTTAGCGAAGAGGTTTTGGTTGGCAAGCTATCGGGCATTTTCGCGGGGCTGGCCATCTTAATATCCTGCCTCGGTTTATTTGGCATGTCGGCATTTGTGGCCGAGCAGCGTATCAAAGAGATAGGAATCCGGAAGGTATTAGGCGCAAAGGTTTCCCAGCTTTGGTTGCTGCTGTCTAAGGACTTTATCCTGCTGGTGGTTGTAAGCTGCGTTATCGCGTCGCCGCTGGCCTTTTATTTCTTGCAAAACTGGCTGCAAAAGTATGATTACCGCATCACCATCGGCCCCGGTATCTTTATCCTGTCGGCGGCAATTGCTATTGCCATTACTTTGGTTACCATCAGTTTCCAGGCAATAAAAGCCGCCATAGCCAACCCGGTAAAAAGCTTAAAAACGGAATAGAAATAGAAGTCAGAGAAAAGAATCAGGAAGCACGACCAGGAAGCCGCGGGTTTTCAACCCGTGGTAAACAGAAGGGTCAGCTTTCAGTCGACAAGTACATTGTAACAAAGGGGTTTGGGTTTGGCAGGGGCATCATATAAATACTATATTTACCCTACCAACCAACAAACACCTATTTATTATGCACAGGAGACGATTCGTACAGAACGTGGCCATTGCGGGTACCAGCTTTTTAGTGGGGCCCGGCTTATCGGCATCCGCCTTTTATAAGGGCTCACCAAATAAAAAAGTTGTACTGGGTATCATGGGCGTTAACAGCCGAGGCGATTATCTGGCCTCGAAGTTTGCCACCATACCCGATGCCGAGATCGCCTATATCTGTGATGTAGATAGTGTGGCTATGGCCAGGTGCATTGCCAATATCGAAAAGATAACCGGCAAACGCCCCGTTGGCGTGGCAGACATTCGCGAATTATTAGCCAAGAAAGACCTCGACGCGCTGATCATTGCTGCGCCCGATCACTGGCATGCACCCGCAACTATCCTAGCCTGCCAGGCCGGTAAACATGTTTATGTAGAAAAACCCTGTAGCCATAACCCGCACGAGGGCGAGATGGCTATTGCAGCTGCCGCTAAGTATAACAAACTGGTGCAAATGGGCAGCCAGCGCCGGTCGTTTACCAACGTGCAAAAAATGGTAAAGGAACTGCACGAGGGCATCATCGGCAGGGCTTATTTTGCAAGGGGCTGGTATGCTAATAACCGCAAATCAATAGGTATCGGTAAACCCGCACCCGTACCTGCTAACCTTAACTACGACCTGTGGCAAGGCTATGCACCACGCATGCCTTATAAAGATAACCTGATCCACTATAACTGGCATTGGCATTGGAACTGGGGCACCGGCGAGGCCTTGAACAATGGTACTCACGAGATAGATGTGATGCGTTGGGGCTTGGGTGTCGATTTTCCGGAGCGGGTCACATCATCAGGGGGGCGCTTTGCCTTCAAGGATGATTGGGAAACCCCCGACACACAAACCATACTGGCCAATTTCCCTAATAATACCGCTCTATCATGGGAGGGGCGCAGCTGTAATGGCTACAATTCTGAAGGCGTGGGCCGTGGCGTAGTATTTTACGGCGATAACGGCACCATTAATTATGGCGGTGGTAATGGCTACCAGGTTTTTGATGCCGCTAACAAATTGGTTAAAGAGGTGAAGGACGATACCGTTGTTGACCCGACAAATAAAGTTAGCCCTACAGAAATGCTGGACTTGAGCCATATGCAAAACTTCATCAAAGCCATCCAGGGCACCGAGCAAATCAACCAACCCATTACCGAGGGCCATAAATCAACCCTGATTCCACAGTTAGGTAATATAGCACAGCGCACGGGCCGGGTATTGAATTTAGATAGTAAGAACGGCCATATTCTGAATGATACACAGGCCAATAAGCTCTGGAGCCGCGAGTACGCACCGGGATGGAACCTTAAAGTTTAATTTGAAACTTTGGAGAGGGGTCATCCTGAGCTTGTCGAAGGGCGCGCTGGATGCCTTTCCGGTTGTGGTTCGACAGGCTCACCCTGACACGAAATATTAATTTAATGATACACCAGTCTACAGTATAATTATGAAGAACCTGAAAATACTTTTACTGTCGATAGCCATCACTACCGGCGCATCGGCACAAAACGGATACACCAATTTATTTAATGGTAAAGACCTTACTGGATGGAAGATCCTGGCGGGCAAAGCCGAATATAAGGTAGAGAACGGAGGCATTACAGGTACGGCTGTACTTAATAGCGGAAACACCTTTTTGGTGACCGAGAAGCAATATGGTGATTTTATTTTGGAGCTGGATGCCAAAACAGAAAGCAATCAAACTAACTCGGGTGTACAATTACGCAGCCATTACAACCCTGCCGGGCACGAGGGCAAAGGGCTGGTCTATGGCAAACAATGCGAAATAGACCCCAGCGACCGCGCATGGAGCGGAGGGGTTTATGACGAGGGCCGCCGCGACTGGCTATACCCGATGGAACTAAACGCGAAAGCCAAAACCGCCTGGAAAAACGGCGATTTTAACCACATCAAAGTAGAATGTATTGGCAACACCACTAAAACCTGGATCAACGGCGTTGCGACAGCCTATGTGGTGGATACGCTGGACAAGACTGGCTTTATTGGTTTACAAGTGCATGCCATTAGCGATGCAGGGCAAGCTGGTAAAAAGATCTTCTTTAAGAACGTCCGCATCAAGACAACTAACCTTAAACCCGAACCTTTTGCCAAAGGTATTTACGTGGTTAACCTCGAAAAAAACCTACTCTCGGCCTACGAAAAGCAGGATGGCTGGAGATTACTGTTCGACGGTAAAAGCAACACAGGCTGGCGCAGCGCAACATCTATGAAGTTCCCTGCAAAAGGTTGGGAAGTAAAGAACGGGATGATTAGCGTATTGGGCTCGGCAGGCGGCGAATCGACCAATGGCGGGGATATTATCACGAACGATCAGTTTAAGGCATTCGATATTTCGTTCGAGTTCCGTATGTCGACAGGGGCCAATAGCGGCTTAAAATACTTTGTTACGCTGTCAGAAAAAACTACGGGCTCGGCTATCGGGCTGGAGTACCAGGTACTGGATGATGAGGTGCACCCTGATGCCAAACTGGGGCGCGACGGTAACCGTACGCTGGCATCGTTATATGATTTGATCCCCGCTAAAAAGCAAGCCCGCTTTGTGCATAAAATTGGCGAGTGGAATACCGGCCGTGTGGTAGTTTACCCCAACAACCACGTGGAGCACTACCTGAATGGAATTAAAGTATTAGCGTATGACCGCGGCTCAAAGGAATACCGCGACCTGGTGGCCATCAGTAAATACAAAGTTTGGAAAGACTTTGGTGAAGCTCCACAGGGCCATATTTTATTACAAGACCACGGCTTTGATGTAAACTACCGGAATGTGAAAATTAAGGAGTTGTAATTAGATGTCAGAGATAAGAGATTAGGAAATTAACAAAAAGCAAAAGGCCGGCAATTTAATGTCGGCCTTTTTAATGGTAACTAATCTCTAATCACCAATCTCTATTCTCTAATCCTTAGCAGTACTGATCAAATGCGCCGATCAAATTATCGGCTATCATTTGCGCGGGGCGGCCTTCTATCTGGTGGCGCTCTATAATGTGTACCAACTTACCATCTTTAAATAACGCCATTGATGGTGACGACGGAGGGTAAGGCAACATTAAGTTACGGGCTGCGTCAACCGCGTCTTTTTCCATCCCGGCAAAAACGGTTACCAATCTATCCGGGTGTTTGTCATTTTGTGAAGCCAATTTAGCTGCAGGGCGTGCGTTAGCAGCAGCGCAACCACAAACCGAATTAACCATTATAAATACAGTGCCTTCGCCTTTTATGGCTTGCTCAACTGACTGTGCGTCTTTTAATTCTTCAAAACCAACTTTGGTCAGGTCTTCCCGCATTGGGGCAACTAAATATTCTGGGTACATAATGTTTTAGCTTAAATTATTGGTTACAAAAATACCAATTCATTAATTAAAAATAACCTTAATCAGAATATTCCGTGATAATTGACGTTTCGGTTATAATCAGTTAAATGCGGTAGTAAAGAATTTTCTTTATATTGCAAACCGGTTTACTAATCCTAATTAATAAGCTAACGATTCAACTTAAAACAAAGGTTAAGTTATGGTGATATTTACGCAAAAAAATGAGGCCCGTCCCAGGGTTGTACAGGTAAAAGCAAAGCATTTTAATAACATCAAGGTAGCTGGAGTAGCGGTGCTGATCATGGTAGTAGTATTGATGACGGCCGTTATGCGACTAAGTTCTACGGCCGAAAAGCAAAGCCAGGAAAATAGCCGCCTGCACTCGCAGATAGCGGCTTTACAAGGCCAGATAGATAAGGGTAACGAAGATGCCTTGCTGGTTAATGCCGAGAAAGAAGGTAGCCGCAGCAAAGCCGTTGGTTACATTACGGATATTCAATCGAAGTTAAAACGTATCAACGAGTACATGAGCAAGCGCGGTTTGCGTGGTTTATCATTCCGCAACTTAAAGCTTGAATCATCCAAACCGAAAAGCGACACTAAGCTATACAGCGACTTTAATAATTACCTTGATAAATTGGTAAATAACATCGCTTATATGCCTATGGGTTACCCGCGGTTAAGCTCGTTTACCTCGTTCTTTGGCTATCGCAGTAACCCGTTCGATTTTGGCGGTGGCGAATTCCACCCGGGGATAGATTTTCAGGGGCACAGGGGCGACCCTGTTAAATGTACAGCCAGCGGCAGGGTGATTTTTACCGGTCGTGCGGGCGGATACGGCAATTGCATCAAAATCAAGCACCCCAATAACCTTGAGACCTGGTACGGCCATCTTTCTAAGATCAACGTTAAAGAAGGCCAGCGCGTAACGGTGGGCGATGTTATAGGCAAGGTTGGCTCTACCGGCCGGTCGACAGGGCCGCATCTGCATTACGAGATCCGTAAGAACGGTCAGCCCGTGAACCCAAAACAGTATTTGAGTTTAAATATGTAGGGGTTTATATTGAGTTAAGTATTTGGGTCATATAACCTTAACACGTGTAGTAAAAAATTAAAGCGACGGTAAAAACCTCGCTTTTTTTGTTTGCAAATGTCGCAATGGTAAACCTTATAGCTCTTTTTAATAATTCATCTGAAAGTCATACGTTTAAATGGCAATTTCATTAAAATATTTATATTGATTAGTTTTGTAAAAAAAACTAAATACTATGTCATCAGTAGAGACTCAATACATTAAAAGTAAAGTGAAGGACACTTCATTGGCCGCCTGGGGCCGCAAAGAAATTGAACTGGCCGAAGCAGAAATGCCGGGGTTAATGGCGCTTCGTGAAGAGTATGGTCCCGCGCAGATCTTAAAAGGCGCGCGTATTGCCGGATGCTTGCATATGACCATCCAAACAGCCGTTTTAATTGAAACATTGATCGCATTAGGTGCCGAAGTTACCTGGTCGTCATGTAACATCTTCTCCACACAAGATCATGCTGCTGCTGCTATTGCTGCTGCAGGTACTTCTGTTTACGCCTGGAAGGGTATGAACGAAGAAGAGTTTGAGTGGTGTATTGAGCAAACTTTATTTTTTGGCGAAGACCGCAAACCATTGAACATGATCTTGGATGATGGTGGCGATTTAACCAATATGGTATTTGATAAATATCCTGAATTAGCCGCGGGCATCCAGGGTTTATCTGAAGAGACTACTACAGGCGTTCACCGTTTATACGAGCGCATGAAAGCCGGTACTTTATTAGTGCCTGCTATTAACATTAACGATTCTGTTACCAAATCAAAATTCGATAACAAATACGGTTGCCGCGAATCTTTAGTTGATGCCATCCGCCGTGCTACTGACGTAATGATGGCCGGTAAGGTTGGCGTTGTTTGTGGTTATGGTGATGTGGGTAAAGGTTCGGCAGATAGCTTACGTAACGCTGGTGTACGTGTTATCGTTACCGAAAGTGACCCTATCTGCGCCCTACAGGCCGCTATGGAAGGTTTTGAAGTAAAAAAACTTTCTACCGCGATAGCCGAAGCTGATATCGTAGTTACCGCAACCGGTAATAAAAACATTGTTCGCGAAGAGCATTTCCGCGCGTTGAAGGATAAGGCTATTGTTTGTAACATCGGTCACTTTGATAACGAGATTGACATGGCCTGGTTAAACAGCGCTTATGGCGACAGCAAAATTGAAATTAAACCACAGGTTGACAAATACACTATAGAAGGTAAAGACGTTATTGTTTTAGCCGAAGGCCGTTTAGTAAACTTAGGTTGTGCTACCGGCCACCCAAGCTTCGTAATGAGTGCATCGTTCACTAACCAAACCTTGGCCCAGATTGAACTTTGGACAAATGCTGATGCTTACGAGAACAAAGTTTATACTTTGCCTAAGTACTTGGACGAAAAAGTTGCCCGTTTACACTTAGCTAAAATTGGTGTTGAGCTGGAAGTTTTAGACCAAGACCAGGCCGAGTACATCGGTGTTACTGTTGATGGTCCGTTTAAACCGGAATACTACAGGTACTAAGTGTTAGACTAAAAAGACTTTTAGACAAAAGACAAAAGACGAAAAGGGATGTGGTGTGAGCCATATCCCTTTTTTGGTTATGGAATACTGGTTAAGTGCTTGTAAACTGCAACTCGTGATATTAAAACGATTCTATAATTTCCTTAGGTAAAATCTTTTCCATAATTAACCGCTGTCTTGATTCAAAATTCACAAATTGCCAACCCGTTCTGCCATTTTTTGATACGGCGCACGATTTTTTGTGAGCGGTGATTGAGTACATTCCTGTTGTTTCATCTAATTTCACATTATCTGAACCAAACGTGTTAGCAAGCGAAAGCTTAATTAAATTCAACCTTGCCTTTTTATTGCCATCATTTTTAATAGTATCGATATCGTTAAACTTCATCGTTAGATTAGAAACGTATTTAAGAGTTGAATAATAGTTATCATCGACGTTTTTGCTATCGGCAATTTCTGTTATTTTGTAGTCCAGGATTTTATAATTAATGTCCTTATTATTCATTACCTGCTTAAGCGCAGCCGCCATTTGGGTTTTGGGAATAATGTTAAAAAATGTATCGGGAATATATTCTAATGATTCTTCAGTTTTGCCAGCCGCAGTCAATTTGTAAAATTCATCAAATCGTTGCCTGATATTATCCTTATAATCTTGCGCGAAACATACAGAAGTTAATCCGACAAAAATAAATGCGAAAGAAATTAACTTAATTTTCATAAAGAGTGGCCTTGAGTTTGGGGTAAAATACTAAACTTATGTTATATATAACTTGTCTGTTATAACAATTCATAACTCTCCCTTATCCACTTAAACAATTGCGGGCGCAGTTCGCTTACCTCATTAAGCCGGATGTGGTTCTCATACATCCTGGTTCTGAAAATGCTTTTCAAAACAGGCACTTCCTCCAGTTTCTCTTTTGAATAAAAATGCAAGTTCAGCTGCTTTTGCATGGGGCGGATCACAAAAAATGTTCGGCGGTGCACGAAGGTGATGCAGTTGGGGGTGGTACCTACCAGCACGTCGGGCCAGTCGGCAACTTCGGCTAATAGTTTATCAAATAATAAGATCAATTCCTCGGGCTTGCCTTTAAACAGGTCATCCAAACTAACGCGGGCACAGTAATGGCTTTGGCTTTCGCTGGTCAGTTCGCGGTCGCATTTTGGGCAGGTGAACGGCATAGGTTAAATATAGCAAATGCTATTCAAGAAAATTATTGCTAAAAAACAATGGTGAAGGTAGTGCCGATACCGGGCATGCTTTGCACCGAGATGCGGCCGCCAAAAGTTTCTATCTGGGTTTTGGTCATAAACAAGCCAACGCCTTTACTGTCATGCCCGGGGTGGAAAACGCCGTTCAGTTTAAACATATCCTTACCATGCTTTTTAAGGTCGATACCCAGTCCGTTATCTGTAAAAACTAAAGTTACTCCGCTTTCGGTTTGTTTAGAACTGATCAGAATTTCGGGAGGTACACCTGGCTTGCTGTACTTCAGGGAATTGCTTACCATATTGTAAAAAATACTCTCGAGATACATTTTTGGGAATAGCATAACGGCAACCTGCAGGTCTGTTTTAATGATGGCCTTTTTGGAGATGATCTGCCCCATGAGCATGGCCCCGGTAACATCAACCAATTCCTGCAGGTTACAATCGTCGCTATCGATGTGTTTGTTAATGCGCACTTCCAGCACTTTCATTAAACCGTCGAGCGTTTCGGTTAGCGTATCGCTGGATTGGCTGAGCATGCCCATCAATTCGGTTTTCTCTTCTTCCGTTTCAGCTTCCGCCATCATGTTCAGGATCATCCGGATGCTGCCCGATGGCCCGCGCAGGTTATGCGCTACAATCCGGTTAAAATCTTCGTACTGGCTAACGCGGTTTTCCAGGTCAAGCGCTCGTTTGTATTCGTCAATGTCATAGCACGACCCAAACCACTTAATGATCTTACCTTCCGCATCCCGCATCGGTACCGCGCTGGACAGGTGCCATTTATAAACACCATCCGCTGCGCGCTTAAAGCGCACCTCCGATTTATAGGCTGTGCCGCTTTTCAAGCATTCGTGCCAGTAGGCGTAATCGTTATCCGCATCATCGGGGTGGATAACGGGGCCCCAGCCATGGCGGTCGGTATCGGCAAGGGTCATGCCTGTGTATTCAAACCAGTGCCTGTTGTAATAATCCATGCTGCCATCCGGGTTAGATGTCCAGATGATCTGGGGGATAGAGTCTGCCAGGAACTGAAACTCCCTTATCTTCTCAATCGTTTGGTCCTGCTCTTTAACCAGTGCAACTTGCTGTAGCAGGGCTTGGTTAAGCTCTTCCTGCGCTTTTACAGATTGCTTAAGTGCCAGTTGGGCAGCTTTATAAGCGTCGATATCCTGAAAGGTGCCATATAAACGCACGCATTCACCATCAGCCATTACTGGGTTGCCCAGCGCCCTCACCCATTTGTCCTCCCCCTTACTATTTACTATTTGCAGTTCTTCATCCCAGGGGGTACCGGTTGTCATGGCCTTACCTAAAACAGCTAATATAAGGTCCCGGCTTTCGCCTTCCTTATAAAAATTAATAGCCGTATTCAACTCGGGTTCATAATCGGTGGCAACGCCGTGTATCTCTTTGGTTACTGATGTCCAGTAAACTTTTTGCAGTTTAACGTCCAACCCCCAGCCACCAACACGGGCCACCTGGTTAGTTTGTTCCAGCAGTTCCCGGGTTTGTTCCAGGTCTTTTTCTAACCGGTAACGCTCGGTAATATCAATAGCGTTGCCAATTACGTAAATGTTATCGGCTGTAGTTTGCAGGGTATTATTGAACAACCAAACCCTTAACGACCCATCTTTGTGCCTGGTAAGCATTTGCCCCTGGGCTTTACCGGTAGTGCTGATCTGCTCCAGGTAATCGTTTAGCATTGGGTAACGTTCGGGCGGGATGATATCAAATAAACTCAGTTCATTTATTTCTTCGGGTAAATAACCGAGAATAGCCGCCCCTGAAGCGTTAACAGACAGGAATTTCCCTTTGAGATCATGTGTACACATCAACCCTTGCGAGTTTTCAAAAAACACGCGGAGTTTCTCTTCGCTAACAACCAATAACTGCTCGTTCAGTATCTTATCGGTAACATCGCGGCCAATGCCAAAAATGTTACCCGTTTCAGGCTCGGGGCTCGATGTCCATTGAATGGTTTTGTAATACCCCCAGGCTGTCTTCATTCTTTGGTGGAAGTTTACGGTAGGTTGCCCTTTAGCTAATTTGCCTGATTCTTTTTCAGTATTGGCGATATCCTCCGGGTGGATCAATTCAAACGTTGATGTGTTGAGCAGGTACTCCCTGCTCCAGCCCAGTACGGTTTCAAATGCCGGGTTTATCTTTTTAAAGAAACCATCGGCGCCGCCAATAAACACCAGATCGTTCGAGAGGTCAAAGAGCTTTTCAAAATTCTTCAGCTCCTGTTTCTGGCGGCGTTCTACGATCAGTGCAATTACTTCTTCGCCAAGTAAAGCAAGCGCACGTTTTTGCTGGGCAGTTAGTGTTTTGGGTTTACGGTCAATTACGCATAGGGTACCTAGCGCGTATCCTCGCGGGTCTATCAGCGGATAACCTGCGTAAAAGCGGATATCGGGCTTGCCGGTAACCAAAATATTGTCACGAAACCGGTCATCCATGCTGGCATCATGCACCTCCATCAGGTTTGGTTCCATAATGGTATGGCGACAAAACGAAATATCGCGGGCAGTTTCCTGCACATTTAAACCTTTGTTTGATTTAAACCACTGTCGGTCATGATCTATCAGCGAAACCAGTGAAATAGGCACATCGCAAATAATGGATGCCAGCTCAGTAATGCGGTCAAATTCCTGCTCGCTTAACGAATCTAATATCTCATACTCATCAAGCGCTTTAAGGCGTTCAACTTCATTAAAAGGGACAGGGGATTTTACCAATTTGCTGTTGTATAAACCTAATTACGAATATATTGAATAAAAGGTTAGTAAAATATAGCTTGTGGGCGTGTAATAATTAAAAATAAGTTGCGATTGGCAGAGATCACTTAAAAATTGAACTCACCTTAATGCAAAATTGATTTAGTAAGGAACTTATTTTTTACTCTCAAATTCCTCATCAACGGTTTCGCGCAGGTCGTAAAGTAACCATTGTTTATTGGCGATTAATTTTGCCTTCGATTGCAGCAACTTAATAAAATCATTTACACCCAAAGGCTCATTACCGTTGCCGTGTATCAATACAATGCTGCCCGACTGCGGTTGCTGCCCTTTTGCCAGCCAGGCGTCGGTACCAATAGGGATGAGGCCAAAATCGGTGATCTTGTAAACCAATTGCTGATCTGACACCAGCCCGGGGAACCTGAAGAACACCGAAGGCTGTAAGCCGTTTGCCAGCATGGCCTTTTCGGTTTCCAATACTTCATAATTAATGTCGGTACCGGGTTCCAATAAAAAATTAGTTTTTAACGGGCTTTTGGCGCTTACGCGATGGTTAAAAGAATGGTTGATCCAGGTGATATAGATTTCGTGCTTTGCCTGCAATTGCTTTAACCAGGCTATATCCTGCTGGTGATGGCGCATCCACAGGCCGCTAACCGATAAGGCAATGGGAACAGGTGTTTCTACTTGTTTAAAACCGCTAATTATATCTGTAAAAATGCGCCTGTCCAGCGGGTGGTGCGACGGGCAAAGGTCGGCTGTTAAACTAATGCCTGTTTCTTTCGGCAGTCCTCTTTCAATCCCGGCATCCTGCAAAGCTACAGATGCGCCTTCAGCTTTAATAATGGCATTTTGATAAGGGCTGTTCTTAAAATAGTCGCGGGTTTGGGCAATGGTCATCGGTGTCACCTCGTAGCCCTTGGCCTCGTCGGTGCGGGTTTCTAACGTTTTCGGGTTCACCAAAAAAAGGTAATCCCTGCCGTTGTTGGTAAACTTACGCAGGGCCATCCAGGTTTGCCCAAAGCGCTTTGCCGTGCCATAGTAAACGCTGTAGCCGGTTATTTTTGTGTAATTGGCCTGTGCAAAAACGTTAGTAATTGTAAAGCAGGCAATTGCTGCAATGGTGAAGGCTTTAAGTACAGTATTCATAGGTATACATGAATAACAACATCAATTTAAAAATGTTGTATCACCAAAAAAACTATCATGTTGATAGGAAAGTCATCCATAGTTTTGCGTTATTTTTTGGGTTTAATTAAAAGCATACCCATATTAAATGTTTTTTTGACAATTAATAATATAATCCTAAATTAGTTTTCCAATTAACAGCTGCTATCGCAGATAACCTATACCGATTTTATGAGTAAGAACTTAAAAATAACACCTTGTTTAATAGTTGCCCTGATGCTTTTGTCAGCTATCGGTGGTAAAGCACAGTCAAAAGTAACCGGTGCAAAGCAACCTTATAGTGCTTACCTGTTTACCTATTTCACCGGCGATAAAGGTGGGGAAGCGATCAGATTCGCCCTGAGCAGCGACGGTTATAATTTTAAGGCACTTAACAACAACCAGCCGGTTATAAACCCGGCCAACACCAGTTCGACAGGGGGCGTGCGCGATCCGCATATTATGCGGGGGGCAGATGGTAGGACGTTTTTTATGGTAGCAACCGATATGAATACCGAGAAGTACGGCTGGGGGCCCGATTCTGCAATGGTGCTGTTAAAATCTACCGACCTGGTGCACTGGCAATCGCACGTAGTAAATGTGTCAAAAACTTTTAAAGAGTTCGCTGAAATTAACCGCGTATGGGCGCCGCAAACTATTTACGATCCTTCGATAAATAAATATATGATTTACTGGTCCATGCGTTTTGGGACCGGGGCCGATAAGATCTATTACGCGTATGCCAATAAAGATTTTAGCGGGTTGGAAACCGTGCCTAAGCAGCTGTTTTTTAAGCCAGATGGTGGCTCCTGCATAGATGGCGATATCGTTTTGAAAGATGGCAGGTACTACCTTTTCTTTAAAACAGAAGACAAGGGTAAAGGAATAAAAATAGCGGTATCTGATCAACTGACGCAGGGTTATATGATGATTGATAAATATGTACAGCAAACCAAATCATGGGTAGAAGGGGCAAGTGTTTTTAAACTAAACACAGGGCCGGATTACATCCTGATGTATGACCGCTACACCGAAGGCAAATACCAGTTTACGCGTAGCCACGACTTTGAAAACTTTGAGGTGGTTGATGATCTGGTGAGCATGGATTTTCACCCCCGCCATGGTACAGTAATGCCCATAACAACCAGGGAAGCCGCCGCCTTAACCCGCCAATGGCCTAAATAATTTACAACCCGATAGCTATGATAAAAGCAGGTTGGCTGGTAGATATATATTAACTTTGCGCTATGGCACGTCTATCGGTAAACATCAATAAAATAGCAACGCTGCGTAATTCGCGTGGCGGCGATAATCCTAACCTGGTACAAGTAGCCAAAGACTGCGAGCGTTTTGGCGCGCAAGGCATTACGGTGCACCCCCGGCCGGATGAACGCCATATTCGCTACGCGGATGTTTTTGACCTGAAAAAGGTAGTGACCACCGAATTTAATATCGAGGGCAACTGCCAGGAGCAAAAGTTTGTAGAACTGGTATTGGCCAGCCAGCCCGAGCAGGTTACTTTGGTACCCGATGCATTGGGGCAGATCACCTCGAACCACGGATGGGATACCATCAAACATCAGCAGTATTTGAAGAATACCATCAAGATTTTCAAAGATGCCGGTATCCGCGTATCGATATTTGTTGACCCCATTGTTGAAATGGTTAATGCCGCCGCAACCACCGGTACCGACCGGATTGAATTATATACCGAAGCCTACGCCCATAACTATGCAGTTAACCGCGAAGAGGCCATTGCGCCTTACGTAACCGCGGCCGAAGCTGCAACCAAAGCAGGTTTAGGTATCAATGCCGGGCATGACCTTGATCTGCAAAACCTGCAGTACTTTGCCCAAAATATCCCCGCGTTAGATGAAGTAAGCATAGGCCATGCGTTAATAAGTGATGCCCTTTATTACGGTTTAGAGAACACCGTGCAGATGTACCTGCGCCAATTAGCTTAACGGATAATGGTTAAGCT
Organism: Mucilaginibacter glaciei; assembly: GCF_014773245.1. Classification (GTDB taxonomy): domain Bacteria; phylum Bacteroidota; class Bacteroidia; order Sphingobacteriales; family Sphingobacteriaceae; genus Mucilaginibacter; species Mucilaginibacter glaciei. The sequence continues at coordinate 386,474 of NZ_JACWMX010000005.1, forward strand.
GCCCGAGATTTGGCCGGTACATTCGGGCTTTTTGGGGTCTATCAGATAATAATAAACCCCATCCGGCAGGTCGCGGCCTTTATAACGCCCGTCGAAAGGTGTGGCATAATCGGTACTGTTGAACACTAATTGGCCTCCCCGGCTAAAAACCGATACCACCGAGCCCGGATACTGATCCAAATTGGTTATGATCCATTTATCATTCACCCCATCCCTATTGGGGGTAAAGGCATTTGGGATAGATACACCCGGCAGGGATACGGTAATATTTACCAAAACTTTAGTGCTTTCGCACGTGCCGGTTAGATGGGTAACATAGTATTTACTGGTATGGGCTACTTTAACAGGGAATACGCCAAATTTATTTGTAGCTATCAGGGTTTCGGTAGAATCGTACAGATTATATCCGCTGGTATCGGGATTAATAATATTGATCATGGTGGTGGCAGGCAGGCAAAGCTTTATGTCATCAACTTTTGGTGGCTCGGCTAAAGTTGTGCTGTCCTTTATTATAAATTCTTTAACGTCTATACAGGGCCCATACGGATCTTTCATCGTGAGTGTATACTTGCCTGCAGGTACGGCTGCTAAAAACAAAAGCCCTCCAACTACCTCACCGGCCTCGTTACGCCAGCGGTAGGGGCTTGGAATGACAGATGATATCCCTATAGCCTTTAGCCCTACAATAGTACCTATGTGCCGCCCGCAATAATCATTGTGAATAACAACATGGGATGCATCGATCCTGAAATCAACCGGGTTTAATTTAAAATTGTAATAGGTTTCACAGCCATCATTATTGAACACGCGTAATGTATAGGTATCTGAAGGTGTCATATTTGCAAGGGTTATAATAGATACGCCCGGCGAGTTTGGGCTTGACGCAATGAAGCCGGTTTGTATATCCCGGCCGGATGGGGTTAGTTCCCAGTTAAAGCCGGGGTCTGTTTCCTTGATTAAAAAAGTCAGTTTAAATCCTCCGTTCCCTCCGCAAAGCGGGGGTACGGTATCAATATTTGACAGGGTTGGAAAATAAGTGTCATTGGTTACGCTGTAACTTGAGGTAGCTATACAACCTAAATTATTGGTTGCTGTTAATTTATAAATACCTGCAGGTACATTTTTTAGATCTAATGCCGTCCCTATAACTGCTTGTGAGGAGTTTGTCCAAACAAAGCTGGTAGCGTTGGTTGTGGTAATACTAATAATACTGCCAAACGCTTTTCCGCAGGCGGTAGGTTTTATAATGGTATTGGTATTATCAATAACAATTAAATTAACTTTAACCGTGAAGTTTTGCGACGTTGCCGCTGCGCATTTGCTATCGTCCCTTACCTGCAGGTAATAATTGCCGGCAGGTACATTTATAAGATCGGCCGCAGTGCCTACTATCTGCTTATTGCTGTCATACCAGGTATAATGATAAGTGCCCGTACCACCTTTAGCTACTATACCTAATATCTTCCCATCGTTAGCGCCACCGCAATTAGCAGCTATTAGGTTAACGTGGCTGTCGTCAATTTCAGGGCAGTCGTCAATTACTTTGGCATAGTTTATCGATGACTTAACTTTATTTCCCGCCGCATTTACCCCATAAATGCTGGTAAGGATAAGTAAGATAAGTATGCTGCCGGATTTAAATTTCATTTAATAATTACAACATACGGATCATGCAGGTCGCCATTTTAAAAATAACGATTTAAATCAATATATGTTAACTTTCTGCCCAATTGTAACTGTCAGCGAATAATTGTTAAGTGTCCGGCTATTACCTTGCTTGCTTTAAGCTTAATGGTGTAATAATAAACCCCTGCCGGTAAGGCTTTGCCCCGGTAAGTACCATCAAAGGGCCTGGCATATCCCAAAGACTGAAATATGAGGCTACCGTTACGGGTAAAGATGCTAACGGTGGCGTTGCTTTGGCCGTCAAGTCCCGTTATTTTCCAGTAATCATTTACCCCGTCGCCATTTGGTGTAAAGGTGTTTGCAATTTCGTTAACCGTTGGGTCTACCGTTATCTTTACTTCAACCCGTTCACTTTCACAATAGCCAAAAGTTAGGGTAACGTAAAAGCTTTTGCTTTGGGTAACGTTAACTGCGAAAGTCCCGCCACGTTGCTCATCAACTGGTGTTATAGCCGTTTCAGAATCATACAGGCGATATATAGCGGTAGTGTAAGGGTTGGTTACATTAATTGTCGCTTGCCCTGCAGATAATAAATTTACGTAAGGCACAACAGGCGGCGCCTGTTGTGCCTCTTCATCAATAATTGTATAAATATTTTCGCTAAGGCTACAACCGCCATCAGTGGTGCGAAGCGTATACTTGCCAGGCGAAAGATCGTCCAGGAAAGGTTCTGTTTTACCTGTTATAAGGGTGCCGTCTGTGCCGTACCACTCGTATACATAGTTGCCAGTACCGCCTGTAAACGCAATGCCCGTTATGCTGCCCCTGCCAATCCCACACTTGATATTAGTGATTGTACCAAACTGGGTATTTACAAACGGCGGATATTTACCTACACTATACTCCCTGTAGAAATTTTCGCAACCATATTTATTAGTTAGATAAAGTTTGTAGATCCCCGCAGCCAAAAACTGGGCAACCTTGCCAAATGCAGCATTATCGCCATTTGCGTTTACCCAACGATAGGCAGCCGGAACCTCAACGGCGTTATCGGTATTAACTTCAATCTTGCCTGTCACAAATGCATCGCAGGTGTTGGTGGCTTTCACGGTGATATCGCCAAAGGAACTACTGGCCAGTGAATTGATCGTAAAATCAGACGATTTACTGCAGGTAGAATTACTATAAGTAAGCTTGTAATCGCCTGCAGGTACGTTTTTTAGTTCTATTTGGTTACCTACCACAACGTTATCTGGTTGTCTTGTCCAAGTAATTTGTGTGGCCCCTACCGTCTGCAATCCAATTATAGACCCGTTTGCCTTTTCGCAGCTGGCAGAAAGCGCCTGACCGTTTGTGGTGTTGAGCGATACGCCGTTTATTTCGGGGATCTCTAATTCGGTGCTCATGGCGGTACAGCCGTTGGCATCAGTCACCATAAGGCGATATTTGCCACCGGTTTTGTTGAGCAGGGGCAGCGTATTGCTTACTTCTGTGCCGTATTGGCTTATCCAGCTGTAAGTTAAAGTGCCCGTACCTGTTGCAGTAATTCCGGTAATAGAACCTGCAAATTGCCCGCAAAGTGTTGAGATAATAACCGGGTTAGTTTGGTTAATAACGGGTACGTCGGTATTTTTTAAAATTACCGGGCCATAAGTTTGCGATGCCGTCCCGTCGGCAGTGGTAACTGTTAGCGTATAACTACCTGCCGGAATATTTATCAGGTTTGTGGTGGTGCCCCATTCGGTTCCGGTTTGGTCTTTCCAGCTTATGAGTAGCGTAGTCGCATCGGTATTGGTTATAACGATGCCGGTTATAGCGCCGTTGTTTGTTGTACATGCCGCGGGTTTCAATATTATAGCGGTTGCATTTATCGTGATGACCGTAGCCTGTTTGATCAGTTTTGCCGGGATGAGAGGATTGGAACCATGCTTTGCCCGAACAAAACGGTTATTGGTAGCCGCATTTGCACTGCAGCCAAAGAAAAGGCCCGATAGCAGGAGGAATAAGGCAATACTGCGCAGCATAGATAATATAGAGCATGCAAATTACAAAAAAGGATGTTAATGGCCTCACAAAAAAATTGCGCTGCCGGCTGTTTAAGCGGGATATCGGCGGGACAAGGGTAATTATTCCGACTTGTAAATCCATTGTCAATAAAGCGTTACGCGATTGTTATTCAATACCTAAAATTGTACCTTTGCCCTAAATTTTAAGGGATAACATTTCATGAAGCTGAACATAGATTACCAGGAAAAATTCCAGCAAAGGCACATAGCGCCAAACCAGGCCGATACCGATAAAATGTTAAAAACTATCGGCGTCGATTCGCTTGATGAATTGATCTCGCAAACCGTTCCGGATAAGATACGGTTGAAAAATCCGCTGAATTTACCGGCAGCAAAAAGCGAGTTCGATTACCTGAACACGCTGAAGCAAACTGCTTCAAAAAACAAGGTGATGAAGTCATACATCGGCCAGGGCTATTATGATGTAATTGTTCCCGGTGTCATTCAGCGTAATATTCTGGAGAATCCAGGATGGTATACCCAATACACTCCATACCAGGCCGAAATTGCCCAAGGCCGTTTACAGGCACTATTGAATTTCCAAACTATGGTTATCGACCTTACCGGGATGGAAATTGCCAATGCATCTTTATTAGATGAGGGTACTGCAGCAGCCGAGGCGATGTGTATGCAGTACAGCCTGCGTAAAAATCAAAAAGCCAATGTGTTTTTTGTGAGCGAAGAGCTATTCCCGCAAACTATCGATATTTTAAAAACCCGCAGCGAGCCTTACGGCATCATCTTGCAAATTGGAGATCACCGTACCGTTGAGTTGACGGACGATATGTTTGGCGCCATCGTACAATACCCGGCAGGTAACGGTGCTGTTTACAACTACACCGAATTTGCTAACGCCCTGCACCAAAAGAATATTAAACTAACGGTAGTTGCCGATATTATGAGCCTGATCCTGCTAACGCCTCCGGGTGAGTGGGGAGCGGATATTGTGGTAGGCAGCACGCAGCGGTTTGGTGTGCCAATGGGTTTCGGTGGCCCGCATGCTGCGTTTTTCGCCACGAAAGAAGAATACAAACGCTCTATCCCCGGTCGCATTATTGGTGTAACTATTGATAGCGCGGGCAACTACGCTTTGCGTATGGCCTTGCAAACCCGTGAGCAGCACATCCGCAGGGATAAGGCAACTTCAAATATCTGTACTGCGCAGGCTTTGCTGGCTATTATGGCTGGTATGTATGCCGTATATCACGGCCCACAAGGGCTGAAGCTGATCGCTCAGCGCATTCACGGTTTAACTGTATTATTGGCAGCCTCTTTAAAGGAATTAGGCTACGAACAATTAAATGAAGCTTACTTCGATACCCTAAAATTCGACCTGGGCAAATTAAAAGGCCCTGTTAATTCAGAAGCGGTTAACAACCTGGCCAATTTCCATTATAGCGGCACGATAGCTACTATCTCGATTGATGAAACCACATCGCCAGAAGATATTAAGACACTGGTACGCCTGTTTGCCAAAGTAAAAGGCAAAACACTGGCTGATGCTAATTTCGATGAACTAAAAAATAACGTTGAAGGCATTATCCCTGCCGAATTGCAACGTACATCGGCATACTTAACCCACGGCATTTTTAATTCGCACCATTCAGAACATGAAATGCTGCGATATATTAAGTCGTTAGAGGCAAAGGATCTTTCGCTTTGTCACTCTATGATCGCATTAGGGTCATGTACTATGAAGCTGAATGCTACAACAGAGATGGTACCCGTTACCTGGCCTGAGTTTAGCAAAATGCACCCTTTTGCACCAAGCGACCAGGTTGGTGGCTACATGCAGTTGTTTGATGAGTTGAACAAATGGTTAAGCGAGATAACAGGCTTCGCATCCATGAGCTTACAGCCTAATGCGGGTGCACAGGGCGAGTATGCGGGTTTGATGGTTATCCGTGCTTATCATCAGGATAGGGGCGATACCCACCGTAATATCGCGTTGATCCCGTCATCTGCACATGGCACCAACCCTGCATCGGCAGCAATGGCCGGAATGAAAATCGTAGTTGTAAAATGCGACGATAACGGTAATATTGATGTTGCCGATGTAAAGGCTAAGGCCGAGCAGTATAAAAATGAATTGTCGTGCTTAATGGTTACTTATCCGTCTACGCATGGTGTATTCGAGGAAAGCATTATCGAGATCTGTGAGATCATTCACCAACATGGTGGCCAGGTTTATATGGACGGTGCCAACATGAACGCACAGGTGGGCTTAACCAGTCCGGCCGCTATCGGTGCCGATGTTTGCCACTTAAATCTGCATAAAACTTTCTGTATCCCACATGGCGGTGGTGGCCCGGGTATGGGCCCAATTGGTGTAGCTAAACACCTGGTGCCTTACTTACCTGGCCATGCTGTTGTCGATATCGATAACGGTAAGGCTATCCACGCGGTATCTGCTGCGCCATGGGGTTCTGCATCTATCCTGATCATATCACATGCTTATATTGCCATGATGGGCGGCGAGGGTTTAACTGATGCTACCCGTTACGCTATCCTGAACGCTAACTATATTAAAACCCGGTTGGCAAGCCACTACAATGTGTTGTACACCGGTAAAAACGACCGTTGTGCACACGAAATGATCTTAGATTGCCGCTCGTTTAAACAGTACGGTGTCGAGGTGGTGGATATTGCCAAGCGTTTAATGGATTACGGTTTCCATGCGCCAACAGTATCGTTCCCGGTTGCGGGTACGGTAATGGTTGAGCCAACCGAATCTGAGCCTAAACATGAATTGGATCGTTTTTGCGATGCCATGATCTCTATCCGTCATGAAATTGAGGATGTGGAAAACGGCTTGAGCGATAAATTAGATAACCCGTTGAAGAATGCACCACACACTGCTGCTGTAATTACGGCTAATGAGTGGGAGCATCCGTATACGCGCCAAAAAGCAGCATTCCCGTTACCTTACGTAGCGCAATACAAATTCTGGCCATCTGTTGGCCGGGTAAACGACACCTACGGCGACCGGACGCTGATCTGTTCATGTCCGCCATTATCTGATTACGAGTTTGAAGAAAGTGAAGTAACTACACCGGAATACGGAACGTGAGAATAGACGTGCAGATGCGAGTATATGCAAATGCGCAAATAAAACTACGACAAAGGCTCCAAAATGGAGCCTTTGTCGTTTACATTTTCTTGAGAAGGACAGAGCCTTTTTTATTTCAGATAACTCATCTTCAACAGCTTCATTGCTTCCTTTTCATCCTGCGTGCAAACAGCGCAAAAAGTACCTATACCATTTACCGGGCCTTCATATTCCCATTTAAATGTTTCTTTTTTATTTAGTGATACGTTTACAATTTTTAAATCGTACCCCGATGGTATCACATAGCATATACTTTTATTGGGGAACAAGATTTTGAACGCTTGCTGGTTTTTGTATATAGCTTTACCGGCATAAACCATCTTTATTTCATCTCTGTTTGCACCGTGATAAAAAGTTACTGATGATGGCCTCCCGCCTTTGGTCCAAAATGAATATCCTTGATAGGTACTTGTGCCCGGTTTGCCGTAATAATAGTTGGCCACTTTTTGTGCGTACGAACTGGTAGCTGCAAAGCTCCACATAGACAAAAATATTAACGCTATTTTGAATTTCATGGTAAGTTTGGTTTGTTATTATTAATAAATATCTGAGGGGCTAAATTGTTTTGATGATACAGTTGAGGTTCATATCAATACCTTCTTAATTTTTTTTAATAACAATCTGCACGTAACAAAACTTCGTAATTTATTGTGGTTTAAAATCTGCACATTTGTGCACCGGTCAAAATATATAAATACGTCTTTCTGTAACAATAGGGAAGTATTGATAATCAGTTAATTGGCTAAGCCGAAATACAATTTGGATTTGACGTTTTAAGGGCGGTTAACAGTTGTCATAGCAAAAAAGTACCTTTAAAAAGATTACTTTTACAACAATTTGGAATATAACCTTTTAATTTGTACTTCCGTATAAAGTAGATATATGAGTCCTGATAACAACAAAACAGTAAGTATTTTATTGGTTGACGACGATGAGATAAACAATTTTATATCTATAAAATTGATTAAGAAGGCTTTACTGAATACAGATATCATGGCCTGCCTAAACGGCAAATTTGCTATCGACACTCTATCCGATATTCAGCGCAAAGATCCTGCTCAACTTCCTGATTATATTTTGTTAGATATTAACATGCCTATTATGAATGGCTGGGAGTTTTTAGATGAATACAAACGCTTAAACCTCGATCCGCTTTCTAAAAGTAAGATCTTTATCATATCGTCTTCGGTGTTCAGTAACGATATCAACAAGGCGCGTTCGTACCCGCTGGTGAAAGATTTTGTATCAAAGCCGCTTAATGTAGAAAAGATTAAAGAGCTGTTTGGTATCGAAAAAGAATTTTAAGCCGGGGTTATTGTAAATACTTCATCCGTGTAATTTACCGTTCCTATTGCTGTTGCGCGGGCATGGTAAAACAAGCAAACATCGCCTTGGGCAGCTGCTTTTTTGCCATAAGCAATGCGTAGTTCGGCAGCACGTTGGCCGTCGTAATCATACTTAGCAACAAATTTTCTGATCAGTTGCTCCGGCTCGGGTAATTCATCGCCCCCAAAGAACACCTTTTTGCCCTCTATATCTAACCAAAATACCTGGTGAAACTTGCTGTGCCCTGCCGATAATTCATATTGAATGCCGGTTTTGTACTCGCCGCTACCTTCAACAAAATCAATTTTGGCGCCATACTGCAAAGCTTCAAAGATCTCGGCATGGTAAGAAGATGATTTGCCCGATAAGCCAAATTCAAACTCCTCGCGCTGAATAACGTGTGTTGCCTGCGGAAACGATGGCTCCAGTTTACCATAGCGGTCAACTACTAAGCCGCCCGAATGATCGTAATGCAAATGAGACATCAGCACCAGCGTTACATCCTCCGGCTCAAAACCGGCATTGCGGATGTGTTGGTGCAGTAGCAGTTCGTCGCGGGTATCTTTGTAGCCTAACCCGGCATCAAGCAGGATCAGGTCATCAGCCGTTTTGATCAGGAATGGGTTAACGTGGATAAAGAGCGACCCCGGCCTGTCCTTACGGTTATCCGTTTGCGGGTTAAAGGGAATAAACTTTTTAGTAGCATCAACCGAATACGAACCCTCACCCAAAGCAAAAACTTCCATAGCAAATAAAATGTGCCGCAAATATAAGGCGTGAAAGTTTAATAATCTCACCTAAATGGCAATACGCCCATCTATAACTCTTTTACAAACGGCTTGCTAAAAGCCATGAATTTTCTCCCTCTTCTTTGGAAAGGTTTGGGGTGAGGCGTGTAACGTTTCAAAACTTTCCGCGTCTATTAATAGGTAACACAGCCAACACAAGGGTTTGCGCGGCAAAATTGGTTACATGCGTTAAAAGTTAATTTGTTTTGAGTGCTTTCCCTTGTGTTTTCTGTACCTGTATAATCGAAAAAACCAAAAATGCATATTGGCAAAACGAAAAATGCAATTTTCGGTAAAAAGTTAGTAGTTAGCTGTTTTTTACAGCTGATTTTAATAGTCGTTTAAAGGCCATTTAATATTGAATTAAATGGCCTTTTTTTGTTGTTTTATAGCTCAAAATATTTGTTTATCTGCTATGAAATTCTTATCTTTAAGTGTAATTATATCGGATAGTTAGTCGTGATAACCTCGACCTTTCTCTTCTGATATCCTGTTCCTTTTTGATTAACACTTACTCCTGACTCTACCGACCAAGTGTGCCAACCGTTATCTTTGGCGTATTGCGCTAATATAGGCGATGGATAGGAAGATAACATACACTTGCCTTTAATGCCGGCAATGGTCTTTAAAAGGGCTTCAAAGTCCTCTATAGAATATCCATCATAATGACCACAGTCGCTGTTAAAGTATGGCGGGTCGCAATAGAAGAAGCTACTTTCCGTGTCCCGGCTTTTTATCACATACAATGCATCTGCGCACTCTAATTGAACACCTTGCAGCCTTATCGCCATGTCTTCTGTAAAACGCTCCTTATTGTTAGCAATCTTCTTGGTCGTAGTCCTTTTAGCTTTATCAAACCCGAACGTTCCATCGATCTGTGAGCAGAAACTTTGACTGCTTAACACCCATATTGCCCATGCCCGCTTTATTTCACTGAACATATCAGGATGGTTATAAATGACCGATGCCTTTCGATGGAGGTCGCGGCTGTGTAACGTGATTCTAATTTCCTTTTCCAGGCTTACAAAGTCATCCTGCACAACTCTGTAGAAGTTCATCAACTCTCTATTTGTATCGTTCAAAACTTCAACGTTAGATTGCTCCTTTGCAAAGAAGACAGCTGCGCCTCCTATAAATGGCTCGCAATAAAGGTTATGAACCGGCATCGATTCGATGATTTTCGTTGCTAACTTCTGTTTGCCACCGTAGTAGCTGATCGGGGTTTTTAAATTTATTCTTGACATATTTCGTATATTTGTAATCTCACTAAAACAGAATTGCACTATATATCACAATCCCGTGGCCTACGCCTCGGCACGTGTACATAGTGCATTCCAGTTTGTTTTAGTGAGACATTACGAAAGGGAGCCGGGGCGCTTTTTTAACCTAATCAGCACCTTTTCCATCAGTGCCAATTTTCGAAGCTTTACCTCTAATCTTATCAGACATAAAAGCATCATAATCCTTTTGTATAGCCTGTTGCTGTAAGGTGATTATAGCCTTTCTTATATCCGCCGCCAGTTTCTCCAGTTCAGTTATTTGTTGCCCTGATAGTTTGGGGCTTGCCTTGATTTGCGCCCATTCATCCGGTGTAAGGGTGATGGCGTAAATTGCTTCGGCATTCAATGTAAGCGGGATTTGATAAACTTTTTGCGGGTCGACAGTAAATGAGGGCGCAGCCACATACGCTTCATGATTTTTAATTGCAGAAACTGTTTTTTTCTGCGCGATAGTGGTAAGGCTTATGCCTACCAGGGCGATTAATAAAATTGCTTTTTTCATGATTTTATATTAATGGTTTAATTAAATTTATGGTTGCACTGGCGCATTGGTAGCCAGCCAGGTACTTGCGGCGTACTTAACGTACACTACGCCACCGGCTGTGATATTGCCGCAGATGACGCGGAAGCCGAGGGCGGCTGACGGGTAGGTACTGTTAAGTGTCGCAGAACTTAAGGTAGTTGTTGTGGCGTTAAAGGCGGTAAGGTCTACTGCCTCAAATCTGCCTGTAGCATTTCTAATAACTGTGCTGTACGTGCCCGATGAATATGTTGGAATAGCCGCAGTAGTAATGTAACCCTCTTTAGAAAAAGAAACCCTATCGACACCTTGCCAACGAAACTTTGCAATGTCCGCAGTGCTTGAAGCGTTTACCAAGTCTGTAATTAAAGCCGGGTTGGCATCCGCAATATTGCGCGATAAAACTGCGCCAGTTGCGTTTAAATTAACCGTTGCGTTGTTATCCGATGCCATACTTCTTAATGAACTCAACCTCAATGTGCCTAAATTATCCAGGTTCATTACGTTGGAAAATATGCCATTTCCAATTGCCGCCGACCAGTTAAGATAACCAAAATTTGTGCTGCCGCTTATTGCAATAAGCCCCTGTCTAAATTCTACACTGCTACTGGTTGAACTTCCTGTATTCCATGCGGATGCCGTCCATCTAATATGAGGTGTCCATTGCGCTGTTACTGACGCTGTTGACGGGGTTGTGTTGGTTAATATATAGGCATCAGCAGTAACGTTTGCCAAGCCTGTCCTGTTGATTGTTTGCGGGGCTGTCCAAACGTGTGAATACGATAAATCGGTACTAATTGTGTTTGCCGATCTTGAAAGGCCGTTTGCAAATGTTAGCGGCACCTCATACCTGCCGTCCGACTGCGTCTTTGTATATGAGGTTGCCTTATCGGCTTTTAAAGCCATTTGGGATGCGAGGTTGGGTTTTCCAACCAAACCGCCAACACTCGTGGTATCTCCTGTTATTGTTCTGTCTGCCGACAGATTGCCCCCGCCCGTTAATCCATAACCAAGTGTTATGGTTCGAGACGTAGGCACATAGCCGCCCAGTGCAGAGGTAACCGCGCTTGTAGTTGGATAATCTGTAGCTGAATTTGTAAGCGTTGATTTTTTATTAGCCAATATTTCATAACGACCATCGAAAGCAGTTAGGTTAGCATCAAATATATTGCCTGATAAGCTTAAGTAGCTGCCATTTGTATAAGTACCCGCTCCGCTGATCTGCCCGAAATAGATAGGATCGGTACCAATTACCGGCCCTGACCCGCCGATATACGTCCATTGTGTATTTTTATTAGCCGTACCGACAGTTACCAATACCGTGGCCTGTTCTAACTCGCTACTCTCGTCTGCATCCGAAACACGCGTCCATGCACCGGCAGCAACCAGGTAAATACCGTTTTGCGCCGGTACCGTCTGGCTGCCAACCAATACACGGTTTCCCGCTATTAAGGCAATACCATCAACTGTCTGTGTACCCGATAGCGTAATATTGCCAGTGGTTTTTACCCGAACAGCGTTCTTCCAGGTAATACCCGTTAATAGGTTGTCAATGTATCCCTTGGGTGCCGCCGACAACGCGTTGGTTGGGGTGATTGATGATAAGATCAAATCGCCCGTCATGGTACCGCCTGTTTTTGAAATATATGCGGAGCCAGCTGTCGTTACATCGTCTGTTGTGGCAAGTAGACCGCTTTTACCAGGGAATGTTAAAATAACATTAGTCGCAGCATCTGCAAAATTTAAATAGGTCGCGGCGGCAGCACCGGTATTTCTATTATTAAAGCCGCCTTTGTTCATACCTGTAACGTAATTACTTGCACCGTCTTGAAGAGTTATACCTATGGGTGTTTGTAGTAAGTATTCGCCTGTAGTCGTATTGTGAAGAACTACATAGTTTTCGTTGCTGACATTTTTTTCCACCAATAGGCCGTATGGAGATAAACCAGTTAACTTATTAGTTGCGGTATAACTTGCTGAATGATTACCATAAGCATTATCTGCATTTACCTTAGCGTAGCCCGTTGATGCCAATGTGTTAACACTATCTACATATCGCTTGTCAACTAATGATAAATCAGTAAAATTTGATCGGTAATTTCCAAAATATTTGAGGCCCGAGTTTGAAATTTCATCAACAATGTAACCATCGCTTGTATAAGAAAACTGCTTGCCGTCAACGTTAGTATGTCGCATTGTCCAGGTATCTAAACCCACCTCTAATAATGATCCCTTAGGTGAAACATTATCAGTTGTTGCGAACCTGACGTAAGGTGTTTTAAGACTAAAGGTTGGGCCTGAATTTTCAAAGGATGCGGTATAGCTGCCGCCAGATCCGGTACCCGTAAAATATAAAGGATTTGACCTGCCACCACCGGCTATACCCGCATCTATAGTTGTAGATGAATTAAGGGTTCCACCCAATTTTATATCACCATCTACCTGGGTCAACCCATTTGATGCTGTTACGCTTGCGCTATCGGTTTTAAATACGTTGATCCAATTTTCAACGCTTGCACCTATATTTTTTTGAACCACAAAAGAACCACCTCCAGCAGCCTCGCCGAAACGGAAAGTGGGCTTTGTAGCACGATCAATTTCAACTCCCACGAATGGGCCGATATTTTGAGAAGCTATAACCGCAGTGAATCCGGTAGCGGTTTCGCCAGGTACCAATGTGCGGGCCTGTGAGGTAAGATATATGTTATCAGCACCAACACCACCACTAAAGTTATTAAAGCCGCCAGAAAAGGAATTACCGCCTACTTTATTAGCTTTTAAGGATGCAATGCTGTCAATTTGCGCCTTGCTGTAACCGCCGTTCACTTGCAGCCACTGTGTACCATCATAGCGGTACAGGCCCGGCGCGATAGCTCCGGTACGCATAAACAGCGCATTTACCTTTAAACTATCCGGCACGTATGCAGGGAATGATGGAACAGGCCCTTTAGGGATGCCGATGTACTGCCTCGACAGCGTTGACCAATTGGAAAGTACCTGCGCCGTTTGCGTTTGCACATACGGCGGCTTTTGCTGCGCACTGGCCGCTACGGCCAGACACAGGAAGAGAAGTAAATTTAATAATCGTTTCATTGTTATTTATAGGGGTTTTAAAGCTTATTAAATGCCGACAAACTCAATCCACATAATGATGCGGTAAGGGTTCATCAGCTCTACATTTTTCATATTGAAATCGGGCGTTCCTATTTTGCCTGTCTCGACATCGTCAAGGCTCCATTTACTACGAGTGCCGCCGCGATCTACGTCATCAACTTTTCTAGGCCTCTCAAAATCTAACTCCGGGATATTCTCTTTTACGAGCTTTACACTTTTTGCACCTGCCGTTGTGCCTATAGCTGCATCAAAGTCTTCATCGTCGGGATCTTGCGCCATCGGGAAAGTTCCGCGCATGGCTGTGTATTCCTGCCATCCGGGCGGGATCTCACTCGCGGGCCTGCCCCAAAAAACCTTGCCGCCGTTTGCACCAAGTGCCGTTTTAATAAACGGTGCGGCTATGAGTTTTAGGAAAGCGACATCGGCTTTTAATTGGGCATATGCTGAATCACCACCGGTAGCATCGCCCGGCACGATTAACGTTAAGTGCTGATCAACTTCTAACTGAAAATTAGAGATGATCAACCGACCTTTAGTGTCATCATCAGGGTCGATATCATTGTATATAATCAACTCCGGGTTAAGCTCACCGCCGCCAATCTGCGTGGCAAACACAGGGTACATAGTGCGGTTCTTTAACCTGGTATCCCTAATAGTCACGGTATTCGTTGCCGGATCGTAGCTATAATTTTCATCGTCATTAAAAACCATGAACGGGGAAGGCTGGGTAGTGACAGGCACAGCTCCGCCACCACCACCGCCGCCCGCACCGAATGGCAAATCGGATATCTTAGACTTTCTCAATACACCGGCCGATGTGTCCCAAACCCAAACGAGGTCATCACCCGCAGCCACTTCGCCGATAGGATAATCGGGCGATTCCGGCATTTTTACTTTGATTACGGTTGGCGGTGGCAATATGGGTTCAGGTAACATATCTTTAGCTTATTAATTTTAGGAAAAGTGATTGAACGGCCACGCTGTCGGCAAGCTCGATACTGCTATACACGTTTGGATTCCTGATCATACGCCTGTAATTTACCAGGCGGATGGATCGGTCAATATTGAATTGCGGACTTCTTAACTGATAATTTTTTCCGAGTTCTAATTCAACAGATTCACGTTTGAAATACACATCATTGCATTGAACAGGATAAACCACTTTGCCCGGCCCGTTCTCGTTAAGCCAGGCTTTACCTTTGGCCTTTAATTCAGCCTCTGCATTAACAATGTAGCTTAAAGGCATATCTATGCCGATCAATACATATTTGTCGCCTACAGCGGGTTTTAGGACGTCTGACGGTAGGTTTGTGGTTTCATTAATGAGCAGGTTGATCGTAAACGTCTTTGTTGGGTTATCAAAGCTGTGAATGTCGAAAGTCAGACCGGCCATCTGACCGGTATTGAAAGTCAGCTGAGCAGTTACACCCGGTAACAAATAGTCGTTTATATTGAAGTCGATATCGGCATCTGTAAAAACCAACTTGTCAGCGACTGCGCTTACGATACCTTCCCTGCGCGGGTAGATATCATCGAAATAGATTGATTCTTCAAAAACGCCCAAAACATCGGCGTTTTTCTCAATATAATCCGCATCGCCGCTTCTAAGGAATTGCGCACCATCACGGTAATTCGTGCCGATATTTCTGCTACCGCCATAAACATAAAGTCGGGTAATAGGGCCGTTAGTGTCGCCGCTTTCCTGATTTTCCATTGCAAGTCCAGCTAATGCTTTACCCGCGCCGTATTCGAGTATAACGCCGCTCGTCAAGACCTTTTTGGTAAGGCTGAAGGTTTTGTCTTCTAACGCGTATTCAGTACCAAACTTAGTAGCTAAAGTTGCCGCTACCTCTAAACAGTTCTGATTATCAAAGTCGATATCTACAAAGTCCGATTCGATCACGTCACCTAACTTCCATCCGCCGCCTGGCTCCCAACGTTCCATGTTAGCAATAATCAGGTTACAGAAGTCGATAGCACGGCCGCGCTGACTAAACTTTAGCTCTGTAAAGCGGTTGTGGCTGTCGAGGGTAAAGAATTTAGCCTTACGCATATCATATTGCAAGCCCTCCATTGTTAGCGAATATTCTATATCCCTGTTAGCTACCTTATTAAAAGGCACCGGTCGATTTATTTTATAGGTGCGGCCAAATACTTTAGCATTGTCACCGATGCCGAATGATATCGGTGCAGTCGATTTAAAGCCAAGCAAAACGATATCATTACGCATAACGCCGCGATCCTGATAGCTGCTATCATCCGGCTCAATAACTGCCCTTGCATCCGTACTGCCTTTTTTATAGATCGTTATCATGCTGTTAAAAATCTGTCCTGATCATCTACTAAATAAACCCTTACGATATTTGCAAGTGGGTTAAGCTCGCCTAATACCAAATCGAACATAATGCCTACGCGCAGCGCATCGAGCTGTGTGAGCGTGGTAAGGTTCGTTTGCTTTTTAAAATAAACCTGGTAAAACCGGTTATTCTCTGCCCGGTAGAGTTCGTGCAGGCCCGGGGCGGTAACTACCGTTTGGAATGCTTCATATTTGTAAAAGAAATCTTCACGGCCATTGGCGATGAGCGCAAGCTTCATTGTGAATTCGCGCGGTTTGAACTTTGGTTCGGCCAAATCCTTGATAATGCCGTCCTCATCCTTAAAATCCTGTTCAAGGCTGTCCTTGACATCTGCCCACGCAATAAAAGGGTCTGAATCCCTGCGTGCAGTGACACCAAATAGTGCTTTAAAATCATATCCGTTCCAAGCGTATCTCATAACTATTTACCTGCTGCCCTGATGGCGTTTTCTAAATTTTTGGATGATGTATTGCTGTCGATATTCTTCAGGCTGTCCCGCATCTGATCGCTGTTGTCAGCGGTGCGTTTCGTGCTGGAGGCGATAGACATTTGTATAAGGGTTTGGGCTTTGCTCTCGGCCAGTTGATCCTGCAAAGTTTTAGCACTGCCGCTGTTAATAGCATTGGCTTGCACTACCGCCAACTGTACGCCACGCATTGCGCCTGCAACTACGTTCGCCTGATCAGCTGATATGCCGGTGATCCCACCCGATAAAGCTGAACTATTCGCCGGAGTGATCACTCCCGCATCGCCTATAACTTTTAGCACATCTGCATATTTTGTAGATGCACCATCAACCAGGCCTTTGTAAAGTTCTTTAAGCTGCGCCTGCTCTGCGCTGTCCAGACCTCCGCCGCTCTCGCTTAATTCGGCAAACTTTTTATAGTACTCCTTTACAGCATCATTCAAAAATCCGCTCTCAAATTGGCTGATGAAGGCTTCACGGATAGAATCGCCGAAATCGTCAGAGAAATCCTTAAAGCCGCGTTTACCTGCCTTTAGGCCGTCCAAAATGGCTTTAGCTAATGAATTTGATGTAGTGCCGGTAAAAACCTGATCAAGTTCATCCTTGACGGCTTTGGTTGCATCATCAATGCTGCCCATCTCGTCCTTTACTTTTTTCAATTGCTCAAACCAGGTCTTAGTAGCATCCGTCAGTTTGCCTTCAGTGTACAGTTTCTCGAGCGTGTCGTAATCCACGCCGCCTAAACCGGCAAGATCTTGCACCACTTTCTTCTTTCTGGCTATACCCAAAAAGCCGCCGTATTTTTCGGTGTGCTCGCCGGTGACCTGCTGCCCGGTAGCCTGTATCTTTGCGAGCAGGGTATTGTAATCAGCGGTTGCCTGTAGTTTTTGAGTATCGAGCAGTTTCTGACGGGCAGCTAATTCTTGTAAGGCAAGATTAGTCAGGTCGGTTTGCGACCGAACCCGGTCACGCAGCAATGCGTTGTAATTTATCTCGCCGGTGATCAGGCTATCCTGGTAACGTTCTAATTCTTTCGCTGATGCAATAGCACTTTCTTTAGCTGCCTTAAAAAGACCAACCACGGCACCGACGGCTTTTATTACGCCTCCCACAACTGCACCTGCAATAGGGATGACACTTGTAATAGCTGAAACCGTTCCTAAGAAGCCGCCGCCGTTATTCGCTTTTGTCGCAGCAAAACTGGCAAAGGCCGTTTTTAATTTTGAAACGTTGGCAGTTAGGTTTCCCACTGTGTCGAACGCACGGGCAAACCCGTTGATCGTATTAGCGAGGTTATCATCTAAACCTACTAAGGCCTGCCCGATCTCACCTAATGCGCCGGCAATGGCCAGTGCGCCTTGCGCAGCGGTATTGTTTTTTATCGTGTCCTGCGCCTGCCGGATATACGCAATGATCTTTTCATATTGCTCTTTTGTTATCCGGCCTGCTGCTAATTCGGCATCAGCGGTAACCTGGGCTTGCTTTAAACGGAAGTTAGCCTGTTCTATCGTAAGGCTTTCAATAGTCTGCGCAAGACTGCGGTAGGTGTCTACCTGGCTCTCCGCATTAAGCTTCAATTGCTCCAACTCTGCCTCACCCTGATCCAATGCCAATTGCGCTTGCTTGTCCTTACCGGCTTTACGCAGGTCAGCAGCACGCTTCAAATACTTTTCCCTGATGAGATTTGCTTGCTCCTCAAAATTCAACGTAGACGAAAGGGCCTCCAGGTACTGCGCGGCCTGTTGTTTCTTTTCATCAACACTTGCTTTCAGTATCAATTCTTTGCGGGCCTGTAATGCACCGCTCAACGGGCCTGCCGGTATTGATGCGGCAAGGTTGTCCAGGTATGTTTTTAAATCTTCTCCCGATTTAAGCAGGTCGGCATATTCTTTATCGGCAGCATCTTTGCCCAGTTTGGTTTTATAGTCGTTGTATTCGGCGTATAAATTCTTTTTGGTATCAATATCCTTTGCGATGAAATCATTCTCATTCAATAAAGCTTGATTATCTTCCGCGCTGTTCTCGTTTTTCTGTAGCGTACGTTTGTTGATCTTAACCTTATTAGCAGGGTTAGCATTGTACTTATCAATGTCTGCCCGCAGCTTATTATACCCATCACGGATAGCCTGTAATTTCTGCTGATCATCGCTTATTGAGCCGGTGTTATATTTTTGGTTGAGGTCATATATCTTTTGCAGGATAGCCGCCCGGCGTTGCGCTTCACTCTCCAGATCACGCAGGCCTTTCGCATCTGCCTTTGTGCTGTAGGTGTCGATCAGCTTTTGCAGGGCTATTAGTTTAGCTTTTAAAGCGGATTGTTGCTTATCACCCGGAGCAAGTGCATCTAACTTTTCCTGCAATGCTTTTTGCAGGCTTTCCAGATCATTTTTACCTGAAGCCTCGCTAACTAACTTATTATAGTCAGCAATTAGCTTACCGTTACCTTTTGCAGATACCGCAAGACTTAAATCAATTGTAAATTTGCTTGAAGTATTACCCTTATTGTTAGTATCAACGTTAGCTTTATCGATCTCTGTCTGATAAACTTTTCGAATGTCCTTTATTTGTTGATTTATCCTGTCTTTGTAATTCTGTAACGCTTTCTCATTACTAAATGTAGCTTTACCACTTAGCACATCAAGCAGTCCTGTGCCAATACGTTCAGTTAAAGGGATGCCTGAAAGCCCCTTTGTATCTACATCAATTAGCTGACCCTGTAAATCCTGTATCTTGCTTGCCGCCGCTGCTGTCTTTGCGCTTGCCACAATTGAGGCTGTATAAGCATCTATCGCGGCTTTAGCTTTCCCAGCCTTTACCTCTTCATCGCTATATTGTTTTAAACGATCACCGGTAATTTCACGCAATTTGCTTAACGCGCTTATCCTTAATTCTTCAGACTTGGTATGATCAGTAACCGTCCTTGTAAGGCTCTCGGTTTGCTGTTTCAATGCTAAAGCAGCCTTTTCTCCTTTTATGTTAATATCAGTCAGATTTTTCTGACTCGCTTCTGCTGTGGTAGTAGCGTTGTAAAGGCTATAAGCTACGAGAGCAAGAGCAGCTATACCCGCTGTATAGGCGGCGGTTGTTATAGCACCCGCAAGCATTTCGCTGTTTAAAAGTACTGTTGCAGCCGTTTGGGCTTCCATTGCTCCCTGTAACAATAAGTGCGATAAGCTCTGCGCAGCGTTGGCTATGGCAGAGGCTTTGCTTAAAGCGACCTGTACGAGCAACGCTGCACGGTAACTGCCGTACACCACAATAAGTAGCTCAATGGTATCAAGTAAGCGTTGATAGTTATTGATTAGATCAGCCGCAACTGAAATTCCGCCTTTTAAGAATCCATCCGAACTTGAACCTATTTTGTTTAATAATTGCTGGAATGCATCTTCGAGGTTGCTTAATTGCCCCGTTAGTGTCAGACTCTGCTTTTGCATCAGGTTAAAGAATATTCCCGATGAACCCGTAAGGTTGTTGAACGCTTTTTCTATTTGAGGGAAACCCACCTTCCCACTTTCAACCAGTTTGTTAACCTGGTCATCGGTCACGCCAAATTGTTTAGCTAATTCCTGAATAATCGGGATGCCGCGACCGGTGAACTGTCGGATATCCTGTGAATAGGCGCGTCCCTGTGTTTTAAGCGTGCCGTACAAATAAATGATATCACTTAACGGGGCGGATACACCGGCCGCAATGTTACCGGTAGTAGTTAACACACTATTAATGTCTTTTGCGGCAAAGCCGTAAGCCAATAGCTGCTTGGTGGCAGTAGCCACTTCGGTAAGGTTAAACGGAGTAGTTGCTGCAAACTTTACCGTTTCGGCAAATAGCGCATCGCCTTTGGTTTTGCTTTTAAGGATGGTTTCATACGCAACGTTCAATTGCTCAAACTCGCCACGCACTTTTACTACCTCTGATAAGAAGTTCTTAGCTGCACTAATGGAAAAGTATGCCGTAGCCGCCTGCGCTGCCTTCTGCGCCCACTTATCCAACTCGGCACCGGATTGTTGCGCCTGTTGAGTAACCTTACGGTTAGTACTTTGAAAATCCCGCTCGCCCTGCAATAAGGTACGCAGCAACGAGGGGTTGTCAATAAGTATCTGAATATCTATAGGGCCTAATCCGTCCATTTTGTTTAATCTTCAAAGGCTTTGAAATCTTCTAATGAATCAGCCTCTTTAATGTCTTCTTTATCGCTACTTTCATAGGCCGGTGCATCGGCCAGCATCATTTGCAGATTGATCCAACTGATACCCCACATGAGGTAATGCCAGGTGAAACCGAGTTCTTTAATAATGTTAAAATTGTAACCCCAGGGGCTATGCATGCCGGAGCATTTTAACTCCCCTGATTTTCGTGGCTCAGATTTGGCGCGGTGATTTTCATCGTGGCAATCAATCTGATAGAAGTCGTAAAACTTTCCTTACTGGATAGCATTACCAATAAGTTTACTATGGTAAGCATCTGCATATTGTTCAGGTGCCAGTAAAGCCACCTTGAAACGATCCTTGTAAATAGTTTACCTCTCCAGTAACCGTGCAACCAGGCTACGGCGATGATGCTGCAAAGCGTACGGCCATGTTTCGTAAACAGCGCATGCGCGTTGCCTTCATCCATTTCTTTTAACTCATCAGCCTGAATACCCGTTGAAAGATATAGTGCGCTGATGCGTAGTAATGTACCCTGATTGGGCGCGAGCATGACCAGCTCAATGATCTTCCTGCCGAAAACCCGAAACAATAAAGGTGCGGTTACCCGCACCTTTATCCCTTGTTCGAGCAGCGTTGCGGCCGCTTGCTGTTCAACTTTCATTTTATGGTAATGCTACGGTAATCGTTACGAGTGCTTTGTTCTCAAATCCGTTTTCATCGGCTACGGCCAACTGGAATTTGTAAACGCCTTGAACAAGGCCGGTAACGTTGGTTCCCAACGCCGCAGGGGTTGTAATAACCGGCGCAGCGGCGCCATCAGGTTTGGAAACGCAACTCCATAGTTTGGAAGTGATCATCCCT
The DNA here is from genome assembly GCF_014773245.1 of Mucilaginibacter glaciei. GTDB lineage: Bacteria > Bacteroidota > Bacteroidia > Sphingobacteriales > Sphingobacteriaceae > Mucilaginibacter > Mucilaginibacter glaciei. The sequence continues at coordinate 408,135 of NZ_JACWMX010000005.1, forward strand.
CTGTTAGCTACTGCGGTACCTAACAAGGCAACGTTATCAACGCCTATGTTCTGGGCATTTCCTGCACTAACAAGCGGGTTAGTGTATTTAGAGATGCGCAATGCAGGTATGCCCGCACCAGTTGGTTTTAAAACGGTAATGGTAATTTCCAATAGGGGAACGCCATCCTGTTTGAATTCAGCGTTGAAAACGGCGCGTAATACACCGCGAGGTATTTCGATCAGCGTACCATCTTTGGTAATCACCTGGAAGCTACGCTCGATCACAGGAGCATAAGAAGGCTCTTCCCATGCACCATCAGCGGCGATATTACCGCCTTTGTAGGCAACCAACATATCGGGCGAATAATCGAACGTGCTGAATGCAAGCGTTCTTTTACCACGTTTAGAAAAAGATGCTTCGGGATCATCAAACTCTTCCGATTCCACATCGAAAACTGACTGCGCTTCTTCTTTCATAGAGGCAGTACCTTTGTAAGTAGTACCGCGCTGTACAAGCAATACGGCCATAGTACCCAGATCGGGTATCAACCCGTCTTTGATGGACTTTAATGAGTATGCAATTTGCTTTGGCATTTTATGATTGAGTAGGTGTATTTTATTAACCTGCCCTCGGTATGAGCGAGGGCAGGTAGTTAATTAATGTTTAGGCTTTGTCGGCATCTGCCGAGGCTTTCGCTTTGTCGGCATTTTGCTTTTTAGTGATGGCGGTCTTTAGCACCGTATCGCTTTTGTCGGGATTGGCCTCTTCACCGATCACCTCGGCGTATAGGGCTTCGAGTTTCTGGCGGTCTTCTTTTTTCTGCGCCTCGATCTGCGCTTCAGTCAGGCCTTCTTCTTTCTCGTCCAGATCCGTCTCATCATCCTCGCTATCAGTACTGGGCATAACGTCGATGCGCTCCAGGCTCATAGTTTGCTTATCTACTAAGTTTTTGGCGTGGTTACGGCAATCGCTATCGCTTAAAAATGCCTGGCCATCACTGGTAAAATATACCGTGTCTTTGTCCGCGTACGCACCAAAAATCTCTTTAGCGCGCTCGGTGTTCTTTTCTTTATTCATATTGGGTTTTTGAAGTTTAAATTGAAAACAGCGGCGCAAGGCCCGAATGACAATAGGTAGGCCGCAATGGCTCGAGGTGTTTGACCTGCCCGCTGTTTAAATATTGTTTAATTGCGCTTTAAACGGCTTTTAAATAAAGGTTCTTGAAATAGTATTCTACCGCCATAACTGCATTGCTCCAGTTGATGCGGCCACCTGTAACAATCATTAGCATACGAGCTGCCAGGTTATGGGCAAATGCGTCCTGATCTGCCTGATCGCTTTCCTTTACCGTATTTAATGCAGAGTTTAATACCATGCCATCGGGAAACTTACCAATCAAGTTTTTAGCATAGGTTAGCCCCGCGCTGACAACAGGCAGCTGCTTAACCAATTGTTCCCTTATCGTATTGTCAATAGTACCTGGTATCAGGTCGGTGATCACTACGGCCAGTGGCGAAGCCATTGCCGCACGAACGTTATTAACGATCACGATCGCATGTTCAACTTCTGCAATGCTGATTCCATCAGGGATGCCGTCAGTTGATACGGGTTTCGGTTTGGATGCAAAAAGGCTTGTAATAACTGCCCATGCTACTTTAAAAAATGTTTTCATTATGCTGCTTTGTTAAATAATGCTTGTTCAATTGTACGTCTGTTGGTAAGCGTTTTAGAAACTACCTTCAAACCATTTTGGGTCACCTTATTCCATTTAAGGAACTCGGCAGATGCACCGGCGTAATCACCGGCATTTAGTTTTTTAAGTAGTGTACTGCCTGCAAAGGCACCTACACCGATATTGTAGATAAGGCTAAGTAATGCCGCGCCCTGGTTGTCATTGATAGCAACTTTAGTCAGGCGGCGAACATCCGCCTCAAATTCTTTCATTTTAAAGAGCAATAGCTCGTCGGCCTGCGCGCGACTAATGGTATCAGCCATCTTTACCCGTGTGCCGTTCTGGTACCTGGTATTACCCCAACCGATAGTTGGTACACCTGCTATATCCAGGTATGCTTTTAACCGCAGGCCTTCCTGTCCTCCGATCAGGTCTTTGTCGTTCTGATCAACCGCCCATGCTTTTGTAGCGGTGTTTTTGAAAGCGGTTACTAACGGTATGGCTATCTGTATCATGCTTAATTGAAAAAAGAGTTAAACTTATTGGTGATCTTGGTTACAATGGCATCTTTCTCTTTGCCATTAATGGTCGCTACGTTCTCGAGTATGCTGATTGTATTCTCAAAACCGACCTGCGTAACCAATGCAATATGCAGCCAGTTAAAAGCCCATCCGGCAGCGTTTTCATCATGTTTAATGAATGACCGGTAAAGCGAATAGCTTACGCCGATCATCACCAGGTAACAGGCTACCTTCAGACTGAACCGTGATAGTTTTATGCTACTGATCGTTTCCTGTCTAACCCTTGCCGCCCAGATGCCTGTAAACAGCTCTGTAACGAATATTACAAGCAAGGCAACAAAACCACCCTGATCTAAACCAAAAACCTTGTCTACTACCGTCCAACTAAATGTGATGATCAGCAATTGAGAAGTAAACCCGTACTTACCGCTCGGTGCCATGCTCAACATAAACTCGGTCACAGAGTGATAATCAAAGGTTTTTAATAGGCGGGTAAAGTGGTTCATTGCTTGTTTTAATTACCGCCCCGCGATTTGCGGGGCGGTGATGGTTTGGATCTATTTTATACTTGGAGGTTATCGGGCTTAAGCAGCAATACCTGACGTGATGGCTGCGATGTATTTCAATCGTTTCGGCACGGCCATAAAGTAATGCCTGTAATTTAATTTGTTGGTTTGCGAACCTGTATCGCCTGAAGCTATGCTGAAATACTGCTTTGTTAAGCCAGTCTTTACAGCAATGTTGGCTTCCTGGAAAGCAATAGACGCTTTATATTGCGTAGCCGTTGGGATTGCGCCGTAAGCAAGCTTATTAGTACCGTTATAATTAGGGTTATTTACATAATTGTAAATCTTAAACCCTAAGATTACGGGAGCAACCTCACCTGACTTATAATTCACCAACTGATCTCCGAAGTTCTCACGGTCGACTAACAGATCATTCCAATGATCATCACACAATACCAGCCTTACGCCGTCCATATCGAAGCCAGCTGCAACACAAGCCGCTCTGAAATCAACCAGGTCAAGGTAAGTCAGCATCAAGCGGCCACCCGGTGTCTTTTTGATGATCTCCGTGCCATCAGCTTTAAACTTACCAGTACGGCCAGTAGAAACTAATACAGGCGTAGCGGCGGTGTTACCTGCCGGGGCTATCGAGTGAATAGCTTTGCTGTATTTCTTTTTCAGTATGGCAGTCGTGTGGGAGGTCGTTGCCGCATCGATTTTATTATAAGACGATCCTATAATTGCATCGTCACTAATGGAAGTTTGCGCAGTTTGGTATTTATCCAGTTTAACGATCACTTCATCGTCGGTATAGTCAACCAATGCCAGCGGATATGCTGTATTGTTGATAAATACTTCCGGTTCAAAATCTGTGGTCGGGATGTGAATAAGGTTTAACTCACTTATATCACCTGAACCCGATACGATAACTGGCACGTCAAGTTCAGTAATACCATTGAGCCACGGGGCGCGGTCGGCACGGGTTAAATTGGCTTCAACCCTCTTTAACCATAATCCAGGGAAATTGGCAGGCATAATGTTTTTTTATTTAGTGTAAATTAATAGGGGTATTAAATCTTTATTTTAAGGCAGCTTATTCAAATAACTTATCGTAAGCCTCTCTGTGGTCTTTTTGGAAAGCAAGCTTCTTTTCGTAGCTCAATTTCTCAAAATCGTCAATCGTCTTAGGAATATCGGCTCCCAAAGTGGTATTGGCAACATTAGCGTTCAGGCTTACTTTACCTGGCTTTGCGCCGATTAGCTTCGCAGCAAGTTTGAAGTTGGTAGTAGCCAGACCGATATAGTCTTCGCGCTCACCCGCTAAAATCTTCTCTTCCAGTATCGCTCCATCTACCAGCGTTTCCGCTTGTAATTTCAATGTAGCATCCAATTCCTTTTGCAGGGTCTCGTTTTGGCTTTTTGCGCCGGTCAATGCCAGGTTAAGCCGTTCTATAGATGCATTCACATCGGATTCGCTCTCGGCGTTGGTTAATCCGTGCGCCACTAACACCACCAGACAGGCGGCGGATAATTTGAATTTTTCCATTTTTGGATTATTAAGTTTTGATTCTTTTGCTGATAAGTTTTGAAGTGATAGCTTAATGTCATCTTCCGCTATTAACTCCCCAGTATTCTTGTTATAAAGAGCAAGCGCGCTTGACAAGCTTGGTACGCCACAAACGGATAATTCCATTACCTCGGCTTTAACGAGATCCCAAATACCGTCTGGCTGACGAACAAAGCAATCTTCGGCGTCATTGTAATCGATGCCTAAACCAAACGATGCACCTTTGACGAAACCACGATCAACCTTACCGGCTAATATGGCCGATGTCGGATCATCCATATCAAAATTGGCATCCATCAAAACCTGCGCACCTTCTACCCGGCGATTAAGCCAGTTGCCACGTACGCTTTCCGTTTGATTGATGTGGCCATCCAACATCACCGGGTTTTGATCAAACCGGTCATAGTTAAGCCCTGCGTTTCGGACGCGGAAACCATAGCTGTTAACTACATTTTCATCATTTGCTACAAAGGTTTTTAGTTTCTTATCTGCCACTTGTTCGTTGTTGTTAAACCAAAGATGCAAGCATCTTTAGGGTTACTCAAATAACGCCGCAAGGGTTGCACAACTATTTAAATACCAGTCTGTTTAACTACACTTTTGCTACCATAAAACAAGTTTTATGGCATTAAAGAAGACTCAGGAACGGGAATACGCAAAGGTTTTGTACCTCTCTGAAAATATCAGTCAGAAGGATTTAGCGGCGCGTGTTGGCGTTACGGAGAAGACCTTAAGCGGCTGGATCGAGCAGGGAGGCTGGAAGAACCTTAAGCGCTCACTGCTAACTACAAGACAAAACCAGTTAAACATGCTTTATGATCAGTTAGATTTTCTAAACACAGAGATTTCTAAACGCGATAACAAAGCCGCCACAAGCAAGGAGGGGAATACTATTATACAGCTTGCCAACGCTATCAAAAAACTTGAAATACAAACCTCTGTTGGGGAAACGATAGAGGTTGCCAGGGCCTTTATTGGCTACGTAGGCAGTAGCGATATCGAATTGGCTAAAAAGGTTACCGTGTTCTTTGATCTGTTCATCCAAACCAAAATGAAGTAATGACCGCAGCTGATAAGAAATTCTGGGCTGAGTGGGAAACCTTCAGGGATAATATGTACAAGGCTACACCGGTAGACCTTAACGAAACGCCTTTAGAAAAACGCAAGCGTATTGCCAAACTGGAAGCAAACCCTGAACAGTGGTTTAAATTCTACCTCCCTAACTTTTACACCTCCGAGGCTGCGCCATTTCATATAGCCGCTACTAAAAGGGTTTTAGCCAACCCCGAATGGTACGAGGTGCGCTCATGGGCAAGGGAGCTGTCCAAATCAGGCCGTACCATGATGGAAGTTCTTTACCTGGTATTGACAGGTAAAAAGAAGAATATCCTGATGGTGTCCAGTACTTACGATGCCGCCGTTCGTTTGCTATTACCTTATAAAACCATACTGGAACTAAACGACCGGATCATCAACGATTATGGTGTGCAGCAAACCATCGGCAGTTGGGAAGCGGGCGAGTTCAAGACAAAAGGCGGCGCAGCGTTCCGGGCATTAGGTGCGGGACAGTCGCCACGTGGTACACGTAATGATGCTTTCAGGCCTGATGTTATCCTGATCGATGATATCGACACTGACGAAGAGTGCCGTAATAAAGAGCGAATTAAAATCAAGATCAAGTGGATTGAAGAGGCCCTTATTCCAACGCGTTCTATCTCTAACCCACTAATGATCATCGTTTGTGGAAACATCATTGCGAAATATTGCTGTGTAACCGAACTGGCCAACAAAGCTGATAAGCACGATGTCATCAACATCATAGACAAATTTGGCAATAGCACATGGGCAAAGAACACCCCTGAAATGATCGCACGTATTCGCAAGACGGTTAGCTCAAACGCTTTCCAGAAGGAATACATGAATAATCCGATCATAGAGGGCGGCACATTCAAAGAGATCACCTACGGCAAGCCCCCTAAAATTAATCGTTGTGATATGGTGGTTGCTTATAGCGATCCGTCGACCTCTGATAAAAACGGCGGGGTAAAAAGCGCGGCAAGTCACAAGTCTATTGTTATTGTCGGGTTTAAAAACTATCAATATTTCGTGTACTGGCTTCGGGTTGATCAGATCAATAACAGTGGCTTTGTCGATTGGCTCTTTGAAGCTGAAGACTACCTTGACCGCCACGATGTCGATCCTAAGAAAATCTACATCGAAAATAACAGCCTGCAAGACCCTTTCTACACACAGGTGATCCAGCCGCTTATTAAGACCCGGACAAAGGAGCGTAAACGCAACGACCGTCCGCCGATCACGCCTGACAGGCGGAAGAAGCCCGATAAGTTCTTCCGAATCGATGGAACGCTCGAGCCGATCAACAGGGAGGGCAATCTGATCTTTAGCGAAGAGCTTAAAAACAGCCCGCACATGACACGGATGGAAGAGCAGATGCTTGCCGTGAATGAAACGTCGAAAACGATGGACGGCCCGGATGCGCTCGAGGGTGCAGTCTGGAAAATACAAAAACGATCAACCAAAGAAGACAGCGACTACGCTTCGGAGCAACGCGCTGACAGACATCATTAAATATGGCATTTTTAGAGAAAACAGATTTTAGTTCGGTTATACGGATGTATGAACTGGACACCATTACAGCCAATGACGACACATTGGTTGACCAAGCAATTGAGGCCGCAATCGAAGAGGTCAGCGGTTACTTTGTTCCCAATGATAAAAAGCAGTGGGATGACGGAAGGCCGCATTATGATGTGGAAGCTATTTTCAATGCGACCGGCACAAACCGTAACGCGCTGATGATGGCAAACACCAAAATAGTTGCGATATGGCATTTGCTGATACTTTGTAACACAGGCTTTGAATATGAAGAGGCAAAAGACAGGTACGATAGATCAACAACTTACCTTAAGAAACTTGGAGCGGGAGAAATAAATAGCCGTACACTGCCGCGCATCACCGTTGAGCCACCTGAAGATGAGTTGCCTTTTCAGATGGGTAGCAGACCTAAATTTAATCACGAATAAAACCTTAATTAATATGAATTTAATGCAACGGGCCACGGCTGCAATTGCCGCATGGAACTTATCTGCAAATAGTGATACCAATACTAACCGTAAAGGAAACTTTCTGCCCCATGATCTGAAGAGCACGTTCCAAACGCGTCTTGACATTAAAGACTGGAAAGAGGCCGAGGCTCTTTACTATTCGCAGGATCCTAAAACTTTCGCCTTGCAAAACATCCTTACTAATATCATGAAGGATGCCTTTTTGACCTCGCAGGTTGAAAACAGGATGCAACAGATCTTCTCACTCGATATCAGGTTAACTAAGCTAAATGGCGATGTAGACGACGAGCAAAGCAAGCTGTTAAAGAATATGCCTATCTATCGCTTTTTAACGCGCAAATCGCATGAAAAGCTGTTTTATGAATACAGCCAGGTAGAGCTGAGTATTGGCCAGACCATAGAGGGGCGCAAGTACATGATCGGTGACCTGATACCACGTACCAACTTTGTACCGCAATTAGGTTTGTTCTATCCTGACTACGCAGATGACAGCAAGAAGATCGCCTATCGGGACATGCCGGAGTTCGGCACCTGGATATTAGAATTCTGGAATAAGGATATGCCGTTGCTGAACAAGGCCGTGCCGTACGTTTTGTTTAAACGTTTTGCCGAAAGCTGCCATAGCGAGTTATGCGAGATTTACGGCATCCCGCCGCGTTGGTTAAAAACCAACACGCAGGATAAAAAGATGATGACCCGCGCCACCAAGATGATGAAGGACATGGGTGCGGCCAGTTGGTTCATTATTGACGAGGAGGAGGAGTTCGGCTTTGCCGAAGCTGCTGTAAATACCAATGGCGATGTGTATGCCAGCCTCAACGGCACGTGCTGTAATAATCTGGGCTTATTGATTGTCGGGGCTATCTTAGGGCAGGACACTAAAAACGGGAGCAGGTCGAAAGACGAGGTCGCGCAGGATATGTTAAGCTTGTTGGTACAAAGCGATAGCGCGATGATTGCCGAGGATTGGAATAACATTATTTTACCGGCACTTAAAAAACATGGCTTACTTACGGGCGATCTGACTTTCGGTTTTGTGCCGTCAGAAAATACCGCGCAGCTCTTTGACCGGGTGATCAAGACCCTCGAATATTACGAAATCGACCCGAAATGGTTTGAGGAGAAGTTCGGCATCCCGATCACAGCGGTAAGGCAACAAACGCAGCCCTCTAAAGAAAAAGATAAGCAAAAATTAAAAGCAGACCTGTTAGCCGACAATGATTTTTTTGGGCAGGCCCGTCAGCGCTTAAATGCGGGAGCGGGCTTGGTGGGCTAAAGTTTGAAGAGCTGCAAGACCGGCTTTATGATCTATATACCGATTGCTGCGGGCACAACACCTTACAGCTAATTATTGACGATGCACCCAAAGACTATCAGGATCACATTGATAACCTGATCGATCAAATATTTAAAGCGAAGGCCGCACCCGACTCCGACCCGCTCCTGATCAGGACGTATGGTAAGCAGTTAGAAAACGCGGTATTTGAGGGCTATGGTAAAAAATTAGCTGGCGTTGATTGGGACACGCCTGATTATAAAACCATAACTGCTTTACAAAATAACGTTTGGCAATTCAGCGCGGCTAAAACGCATACCCAGTTACGGGATATGAGTAAAGCCCTTGTACGGCCAGACGGTGCCATCCGTGACTTTAAAGAATTCCAGATAGAAGCCCGCAATATAACCGGCAAGCATTTAACCTGGTTAAAAACGGAATATGATACCGCTTTAGCTTCAGGGCAGATGGCGGGTAAGTGGCAAACGATACAGGAGCAAAAAGACACCTTCCCGCTGCTTGAGTTTGATGCGGTGTTGGATGATCACAGCTCTACAATATGCCCGCCGTTAAACAAAGTGCGCCTGCCGGTCGATCACCCATTCTGGCTGAAGTATTACCCGCCAAATCACTTTAATTGCCGTAGTACAGTAAGGCAGGTTCGTGACGGTAAGATCACCGCTGATAAGGATATCGTTTACCCTGAAAAAATGGGTGCTATATTTGAGAATAACGTAGGGGTCACCGGTGTGATCTTCCCTCCGGGCCATGCGTACTATACCGATGTTCCGGCCCACGTGATCAATAATGCAACGCTGTATATGCCGGTTAAGGATCAATACATCGTGAAGTATAAAGCCACCGATGGCACGGAGCTTACGGTAAACCGTAAAACCGAAATTGCGAATAGTCCTGATTTAAATAAATTGATCAAGATCGGCAAAACGCTTACCGATAAAGGCTATACGATCGATCTCCTGCCGGAGATTTATGCAAAAGAAACGAGTTTGCGCAAAGCTTTGCTACCGGAAGTGGAGGCAGGCAAAAACCCCGATATGCTTTTTGATGGCAAATACACTGAGATCAAAACGCCTGGCGAACCGGTTACTTATAAAAAGCTATTGCGGAACATAGCCAATGGTGCGCAGCAGGCCGACAGGGTGATCGTTTTATTGGAAGAAGATTATGACGTTGCATTATTGAAGCAAGCAGCCGCAGACAGGTTTAAAAATGTGGCCGGGTTAAACGAGGTGGGCTTTGTGACGAGCGATGGTGAATACATCGAATATGTAAGAGGTAAAAATGAGTAAGGGCTAAAGAAATTAATCCTTAGCCCTTACTGCGCAGAGGTACTCGGCCCCTGCAATACAAATGTAAGGTAATTATTTTAATAAAAGCAAACATGAGCGAACAGCAGGGAGCGTTAGCCTTCGGAGTGATCAGGGCCAGGTTAGCCGCAGTTGTACAACAGCTGCCGCTTATATTGGGTAACGAGGCTGTAAACTATAGTTTGGATGCTTTCAGAAAGCAAGCCTGGGAGGGCAAACCGTGGCAGGCGCGTAAAAGCAAGAAAGATACGAGCCGCTCGATACTTGTTAAATCGGGTCGCGGGCGGCGCAGCATCCGCATTATCAGCACTACCGCTAATTCGGTCACCATCGGTTCTGACGTTGGCTATATGGCCGTGCACAACAATGGTGGCGAAATCAGTAGAGCTGCGCGATCAGAGACGTTCGTTCGTAACCGCTTTGTTAAGGGGACTAAAAAAGGGAAGTTTAAAAAAGGCACTACAGACGGGCAAGGCATGAGCTTTAAGGCTTATAGCTACCGGATGCCACAACGGCAATTTATAGGCCATACCGCCGCATTTGAATATCAAATGAAGCAAGTAGTAAGGCGCGAACTCATTAAAGCATTTAAAGGATTTAGAAAATGAAAATACCATTTTTAACAACACAACAGTTATTAAACGAGCTTAACCTGTTTAGTTGGATAGCTGAAGATAACGGGGAGCTTGATGAATATGAGACGAAACCAAGCGTGCCGCCGAACTGTGCGCTGATTACCATCAACGTGATCAGCACGCAGGACATTTCAGATACCCGCCAGATGGTCAAAGTCGCTATAGTGATCAGGTATTGGTATAGCCTGGCTAAAACGGAAACATCTAACAAAGCCCCGGTCGAAGCAGTAATGCGCAGCTTGGCTTACAACGATGTGCCGGATGCCGTTTACAAAAAGTTACAGGGCTATGCTGATGACGAGTTAGATACTTTTAGCAGGCAAAGTGATGTAAAGGAAACGCGAAGGGATAGTTTGCAGGTTAGGCGAATGACTTATACGACGAGTTACTTAGATCTGGGAGCAGAAGAGTAACTAAACTGCCTGAGCGAACAGGTTTAATTGTTCGGGGTTCAATTCAGAAGGCTTCATTCCTTTATAATACATCAGGGTTCGGTAGCTGATGTGAATGTTACGCTCAGGCAGTCTTTTTTTAACAATACGGGTATCAGGGATATCCGCCTCCTTTAATTCTTTGTAGACGGACAGGACGTGCGCTACATGCTTTAAATGATTTTTGTTATTGTAGGCCATTGATACAAAAATACCATAGCCCGTTCAATTTATTTGCAACACATTCCAGGGTAATAGTTTACTAAAAAGCTGCCTGTAAGGTTTGTTTGCCTCGTGGAGGGATTTACAGCCCTCACACTCGTATATCTTATCTTTCCCTGTATTATCTATCACTGTGAGCTTACCGCCACACTCCGGGCAGCAATTAAAGTTTAAAATCATGTTCCAAAGTTAAAAAACTGTTATTAGTTTTGCTAATATAATTAGTAAATAGGTTATGGGGACATCAATCAACTTTGACGGAAAAACTACAGCAAAGAAAATTGTAGAGCAAGCGAAATTTAACAACCTATGGATTCATCACAGGGGTTCTAACCAGTGGTTTACACCGGAAGAATTTGAAGAGTTTGCTATCGTGGATATTATCCAATACGGTAACAGATCGGAAAACTTTATACACTGTGTACTTTCAGACCCAAAAGACGAGATCAAGTCCCGCATGGAACGGCAAAACAAATTCGGCATCGAAACGAAAAGTTTTATTGACCGGGTGTTTACTTATTACAAGTTTAAGGATAAGCAGGAGAAGTAGAAATTTGATTTAAGGATTATAATTTACCGGCTTCACATTGCCCGGCACATACAATGGATGGCGCGGGCTCCCGTCTTTATTGATTATAAGTGCCTTGGCTCGAGGAAACATTTTTATCACTTCGGATGCGCGATCTTTAACGTCAAACGCACCCCAAGAAAAAATAACATCTACGCCTAAAGCACAAGCCATTCTTAAATACGTGTTGTTTTCTCCGATTGCATCAGCGCAGGTTTTAAGGTCTTCAGGGTAAGGTGATATAAACGCGAAAAGGTTCATCATACAAACACCACCGTAACCCCAATCAGCAGCAAGTTTCTTCACACGCCTAATGGTGGGATCGTCTTTTGATTGTGTTGCCGTGGAGGGGTTCAACCCAATAAATATCACAAAAGGCTTTTCACGGTTCCAATGTCGAAATAATAAATATCTGTACATTCCGCAAGGGCTGAATATGGCAGAACGACTGTTGTCATCAAATAAATCCATACTTATTTTTTAATATAATCTTTGACGTTACCGGCTCGGTCGTAAACCGCTTTAAGGCCTTTGCTATGCAGGTGCTTTATATAGTCGCTTTGCTGCTTGCTGTCCAATTTCTCAAAATGCTTTACACTCCAGTAATCCGGGTGTGTTGATTTAGGGCCTGCGGCGATTTCGGCAAGCAGCTCGTTATAATTCCTTACCAGATTACTAACCGTATGCTTATTGGCAAACAGAAAGTTCTTTGATGTGAAGTAACTATCCAATATCGGGGCATCAATTTTTATCAGTTTGATCTTGCCGCTATCGGCTGCGCTTACCATGTATTTAATGCCTTTATGCTCCAGGTACTTATTGCAGAACAGTGCAAGCTTTTTATTTGCAGGCATGGCAGGCTCAACCGTCAAACGTAAGAGTTTAAGGTTCTCCACGTCCTTTTCGCTCTGCGGTACAGATGATAAGAGTGTATTGAATTGAACATCATTTAAAGGCTGTTTAATTGCTATTGAAATGCAGGTTAAAATACCGGCAGTATATTGCAATTCGATACTGCCGGTTATTTTTGGTGAGGTAAGTGTGTAGTTGGTAATCATTTTATATCCTCGTTATCAAGACCATTGAACAACATCTTTATACTCGATGTCAACGTAATCCTCTATATCAGATTTATTGATAAATCGATGAAAAAATTTACTATTGTAAAATACGATTTGATCGCCGGAGCTTACGACTGTACGAGCTTTGACCACCTGGCCGTTGGCAGGTAATTTATCTTTAACATTTATCCATTCTGAAAGTAATGCTTCACTTTTTGCATCACTTAGGGGTTTTTCTTCTGTCATAATTTATTTATTTAATCCCCGTAAATAGTCCGGGTAAACGTTTGTTTCGTAAATATTGACCATAATGCCAAGCTGCTGAAGGTCGAGCTGCATAAGCGGTTTTTCGTACTTCTGTTTTAACAGCCACTCGTCAATTATCTGCAAGATTTCGGCGGTTTGCTTGCCTTTATGCATCAGCTTGCAAATGGCTATCATCTTTTTGCGTTGCTGATCGCCGGGCGGTGGTGTATTGTATCTGGCCATGCGCCGCATCAGCTCGTTATACTCGGGATCCGTTAAAGCTTTCAGGCTTTCCGTACGGCCTTTTGTGAATTCAGAAACAACGTCTTTGTATTCTAATCGGTTCTTTTTGCAGATGGCAAATAGTTGTGAGTAATTGCGTTTCATTTTATTTAAAGAAATCTGGTAATTCGTAATTATCTTCAATTAATCTATCATGTAAATTTTGATCTGTAGCAACGTATTTTGGGGTTTCTAATGTCATGGCCAGTTGTGGGAATTTTCGTCTTTGTTCGTAAAGCTCTTTAACTATTAATTCTAAGGCTGACTCGGCACCTCGCCTTAGAACGTCATCAAAAAACCATCCTTCATTGCCGCTGTCGAGTATCAGTGCGTTATAGATAAAATTATGTGCCTCATACTCAGGCAACGTTATAGGGATATCTACTTTGTGTAATTCCCGTTTTAAATACAAATAGAGCTTTGCCTTAACTAACATGATGTTATCGTTAAAGCTTTCTGTACGGTGATTTAGACGCTCGTACTCAGCCAAAAATCGATGTTCTTTGGAAGTTTTATCTTTTGGTGTTAGGTGATCTATAACGAACGTGTTAATAATCGTTCTGATATCTTTTGCCTGCGATTCTACGCTGTCCTCGATGCCATCATCGCCACTTCTAATGGTTTCGGCAATACCTGTCAACAAAAACTTAATTTGATTAAAACTATCAAGAACGACTGTAGCTTCAACTTTCATGATATCAATACTTAATATTTGTCCAATGAATTACTCTGCCCTTATATTTTAGTTCAGGGTCATTCATCAATATTGGAATCCACCATTTCTCAAAATCTTCCCAATCGGCAAAGCCGTCACTAATTGCAAATTCGTTCCGTTCAGGATATCCATAAATCAGGGTATCATCTACCGATACCTCGAGCTTACCATTATAGTAAGTCATGTACACGTCCTGCACAGAGCGGCAATCCATTTCAATAAACTGTCGGTATTCTTTGGAAAAGCGGCCACCTGTGTACATGTGCATGGTTATGCCTGGCCGCCAACGTCCTTTGGCATCTTCCCTGATCGTGTGAATTTTAGAACCTGTTAGAATTGGCTCTACAAATTTTTTGTTGAATGATATTACCATGTTGTTAATCTGCTATTATGCTAATCCCCAAAATCATTGCTAAAGAGCGTTCGAGTTTTGCGCCTGGGCTTAAATACCAGTTTGGAAGCAGGGCCAAATACCTTGCACATACAAGAGCAACTAAAGCTACCCTCATTTCTCTTTTCCAGTTATTCAGATCAGACGCGACCAGATCGCAGGGGTTGAGTACGAAGTAGCCTTTCTCCTCCAATTCGATCTGCTTTACTTTAAAGTTGTTGTAAGCTTCCGAATAGTCCATTCCCGTAACCTTACCAGCCACGTAGATCACGGGCTTGTCTTGTGTGTTTTCTGCCAGCCGGGCGGCGATGTTTTGAATTTCTGTGATCATATATTGTGTTTTTTAAGAAGGTCTATAAATGCTAATTCTGCTGTTTGTTCCACAACTCCGTTTCCGAGCATCCGAAGAAGATCTTCTCTAAAGTTGTACCCATTAACTGTGCATCCCACGCCGGATTCAACGATGCGGGGGTGTTCCCATTCGTGTTGCTGTTCTCCAGGCCTGGCAGGCCATTTTTCAACTCTCCGCGAAGTACCATTCGTGTTAAGCTGTTTTGATTGTCTCCTTTCACGCACTTGGTAGCTTCCGATGCAACTGGAGTCGGATATTGTTTCACCATTGTCCTCAAATCCGGGCTTTTTCGTTCCCTCTCTGACGGACAATCGCCCCGGTATGAAGCTTTCGGTGTAGCCCAAGCTTTTACTGCCCCCGTCAATTTCAACGCAATCCCTTTTGACCGGCCGCGCTTGTCTCGATTCACATTTTGATAATCTCCGGAACTTGCAATAGCTGTCGGCCACTGCAAGTATGAAGAGCCGTTTCCGCTCATGTGGTGCGCCAACTTCTCGCGCACTGTATATGCCTGCTTCAACTCTGTAACCCAATGCTCGTAAGTCTTTGTAAACAGTATCAAATCCCAATGACAAGTGATCGTCGACGTTTTCGAAAAAGCACCAAACAGGTCTAATTGAGTTGATATGAGATTGTAAATACGGCCAAAGGTGTCTGGGGTCATCTTCGCCAAGTCGCTTACCGGCTGTGCTAAATGGCTGACAGGGATATCCGCCAATAATTCCGTGTATTTTTCCGTGAAAGCTATGTGCCGGAAAGGTTTTAGCATCCGTCCATATAGGTGACGCATCCACCAAACCCTTTTCCATCTGAGCAACCAAGTTGAAAATGCAAAAGGCTTCGATCTCCACATAAGTCGCAACGGTAACATTTCCGATAGCTCGTTCAAGCCCTCTTTCGAGCATACGACCTCCTGTGCAAAAGCTGATGATAGTTGGTGATTTGAAGGTATTATCCACATTTTTTATTTTATTTCTGAATGATATTGGAGGTTGTAATTGATGCGGGCCTTTTCGCTCACTTTGCACCAAACCACTAAAAAGGTCAGTACCATAGCTACGATAATGAGTATTACCCTGTATTGTGCGTTAGTCATGCTTAAGCCCTCCCTTGAACTCTTTAATAGCTTTACAGATAGTTATTACAAGCAGGGTGATAAAGCCACCCTGAACGGCCATGTAAACCCACCGGAAGAGCGGCGAGTAAAACAGCAAGCCGTATGTAATGATAAATAGCACGATGGCCAGTAGGATGATTTTAGTTGATGCTTTCATGTAGTTAATTAGGTTAAGAACCCGGCAGGGGAAACGAACCCCTGCCATGCTCCAAGCGGGTTAAATTTATTTAAAGTGAATACTCACGCCTGTCCCAGACCGCCCAACTTGTATATCGCAATCGAAGTCGATAACTAATGCTGAAAGCTCCTTTAACTGCCTTGTATTAAGTTGGTGTGTGTTTACTTTAACAGCTATGATTTGGCAATCTTCTGTTATAATTTTAGGTGTCGCATCATCAAACACTACTTCTAAATTCCTTGTTAGCTTGTTCTTGTGTGAAAATCATTTTATTATTATTTAATTGTGGCATTATTACCATCGAACCTGCCCCGGTATCGAACCGGGATCGTTCCAAACCAGATTATCGCTCGTCAATTGTTAGGTCATCGACATTAAGAAAGGTGAAGTGCTTAGTGCCGCACTCCCCGCACACGACTTGTATATCGATCAAGCTTTCTCCGCCTATGTCCACTATCTCTGTGTCTAATTGATCAGTGGTTAATAGCGCATCGCATTTTTTGCAAGTCATCATACTTCAGCTCCCCCTTCCAGGTAATGCTTAATACTGCCGAAAAAGGATATCGTACTTTCCTCGGCCCTGCGCTTTGCTTTATTCTTGGTTTGACCTTGTGCCAGGTTTCTGTTAGCATCATTGATCATGGCGTTGATAGTGGTTAAGAGCGTTGACTTTGGGCGTAGCTCTGTGTGAATTCCGTTTACTTCGATTTTTATTGGCATTTTATTGTTATTTAAAAAGTTCTGGACTGGTATCTCTACAGCGGACTGTCGCAACAATCCGCTGTGCATCGTGTATAGCTTTTCTGAAGTCGGCCTCGTCGTCAGGGTGTACGGTTTTATCCGGATCATCTGCAACGTCATTCCAGGCGTTCCATGCCGCTGCCAACAGGTTCATTACCTTATTCTCGCGTTCCATTATATCGATGAGAAATTGAGTTGAATATTCTTGTACTGGCCGTCATCCCCTCGCACCCACACGCGGTAATACTCTTTGCTTGTAGGGCGGTTGATAGCCTGATCAATGAAGCCCATTGCCTTATCATAGCGGGGCTTAATGTGTGCAGGAACGCGTGAGGCATGTTTTTTAAGACTCAATACCTTGTCAGTGTCTAACTCGCCACGGTTCTTTTCAAAGGCATCGCTAATGATATCCCTGATCCACGCCGATGCGCTCTCCAGCTCGTCGGCAAAAATTGCGTCTAATTCGGCCTTGGCCAGTTTGATAAAGCTTTCGTCAAAGTGGATCGGCTCGTTGATCGATACCTCTACCTTGATGCTGCGATCAAAGTTGTAAAGTGTGATACCGCCTTTACCTTTACCCTGTATCTTGCCATTATTGGAGGCTAAGAACTCACTGTAAAGCTGTTCGCAGGTTGTTTTGATGAACTGTTTAAAAGAAGATAATTTGTCGTTGATTAATAAGGCATCTTTAGCCATTTTAAAGATGCTGACCTCCCTTTTACGCTCGAACTGTGTGATACGTGCGTAAGGAATAGTTGTGCCTTCTTCGTCAAGCCAAATCTTATCGGCGGGTTTTTGTTGTTGAATTGTTAATGTGCTCATGCGTATGTTTTATCTAATAAATTGATTTGCTGTGTGATTAAATTCTCTTCGTAAGTCCATCCTGTACCGAGGTGCCGGTTTTGGAAATACAGGTAATAAGCTTTGCCTTCGATGTCTGTTAAGCTGATGCTGTAGCCGTCTTTTTTTTTGGCTTCAAGACGCGCTCGCAGCTTCTTATAAACCGAAGTCATGATGTCTTTTAAAGGGCTCTCGGCCATATCGTAAGGCACTTCGGGTATGATTACTTTATCAAAAACCTCTTTAAGTGCCACCGCCTGTTGATAGGTTAGTTTAATTGTCATTTGCTCTTCCTTCCATTATCATTAGCTTGGTAAAGAGTTTATTGTAATGCTCTCTGAACTTTTTATCTGTATCGGTAAGGTCTTCTACCTTGGCCATCGACACGCTTACTGTTGAGTGATCCCGTCCGAAATATTCGCCGATTGTATTCACGGTTGCTTTCAGCACGAACTTTTTCATCAGATACATACCCATGTGCCTCGCATCGGTATAAGTACGCATCCGGGTTGCGCCTATTAAGCCGCGTTTGTATACATTAAAATGGGCGCACACTACTGATGATATATCATCGTAGCTGAGTAACCTTAGTGGCCGTTTAGGCACTGTCAGCCTTACTCTTTCAATAAAATACATAGTTGGTTGGCAGTATATCATTTTGACTCCTCCAGTCTTGTCATGGCCTCGATGCATGACAGGTACATCCTTTTAAATTGTTTATTAGTAATTAGCAGCTCACTTGCACGGTTCAAGGCTCTGTGCGTATGGCTTCTTGTAAGCGTTAATGCAGTGGCGATTGCGGTATTCGCATAGTTCTCCTCGTCCATCAACACTATTGCGATTAGTCGCGCAAACGTTGGGTATTCGGCTTCTTTTCGCTTAAGCTGATCGACCTGAACACCGGTTACCGCTTTTACCAGTATGATGGTTTCTTCTATAGTCATATCATCGCCCTCACGTGTTCAAATCGCATCATGAATAGCTCGTCATTCAAGAGCCGCTTATAGCTGTGAATAAACAGATACTCCTCCAGCATGTAAGGCACATCGAACTTGCAGTCATAAGAAAATGGCAGGAAGTCAGTATCATTACGGCTACTCCATTCGTTGTTAAAAAACCCTCTGAATAGCGGCGAGTACTCAATCTCAAACCGTACGGCCGGCCATCCCTCGCAAAGGCTTTTTACGAACATCTGATACTGATAAAACTGATGTTTACAGTAATGCTCTTCCGTCCATTCAAGCAGTTCGCATACCTCCGACAATTGGCTGTTGTTTTCCGCTCTTACCAGTGCGATGTGGGTTCTTTTAATGATCAGCTCCTTGGTTTTCATATGGCATTCATTGTTTTTTGGCCGTAAATGAGCGCGGCCCGCTCTTCATCAATCGTTAATTTGCAACCTTCAACACGGCCACTTACGCTTACCGTAAGCCCCTCCACATAAAAGATCAGCTTTGATAGTTTTTTCACAAGCTTCGCGCTTGCAGTGTAAGGCTCACCTTTCTCTTCGTGAGCGAGGAAGATGAAAAGCACGTCTGGGAAATCCTTTAGCAGCTTCTCGTATTTTCCGTTATTCAATTCTTTCGTGTAAACTGTTATGTTATCGATCACTACTATTTTCGGTGCGCCTCTCTTCTTCAGCCTGACGTAAAGGGTTTCGATACTTTCGTATCTCTGCCATTGTATTTGTTCGTTGAAAGGATTGATCCTTGCACGTCTTAAGCTGTCTACAAAGGCCTTACCCGTGCCCTCCTCGGCACTGATATAATGCACCTTTAAGATGCCGCTTAACATTTGCGCGAGGAGGAGAGCAAACCAGGTCTTGCCGTTTTTCTCTCTTCCCCAAATCATCCAAGACCCGTGTCGCTCCGGCTCGCCCATCGCTTTTTTCCATATCCCCTCCAACTCAAATACATCATGCTTGATATCGAAGAGGTTTTGCGTTGTTAATGCCCTCTTCATGCCTGTTAGTCGTTTAATAGTAAAAGACTTTCTGCCCTGCGCAAGCCGCCGATGGTTTCCTTTTTGAGGTCTTTTGTATTACCCAGGCATTTGATTACGATATCGTTTAATTGGCTTGTATCTTCCATATTGACGATTAGAACCTGTTCAATCAAGTTCTTATGGAATGCGATTCTCTCTTCTCGACCTTGCGGTACGGTAGATGAATAGCTTTCGCTAAATCGGCTGAATATCTCACGATACCCTACTTTTTTATTGCGAATACCTTTTTCGATTTGCTTGCGCAGGCCGTCAGCTCCCATCAGGTACCAGCCGCAGACATTTTCCGTGGCATTCCATAGTTCTTTTAATTCTAAAAATGCGTTGTACTCCAAGTCTCCTGCCTCGTCGACAATAATTATAGGCTCCGGTACCATTGTAAGCCAGTATTTTATGTTCGCTTTTACCTCGACATATCTATCGTTGTGGTCTACACCGATAGTCCGGGCGATCTCACGAATAAAGGCCTGCTTGGTTTTGCATTGGGATGCATCTACATAGAAACAGTTGATAAGCGAACGGCATAGATACTTAGCTGTGAACGTTTTGCCTATACCGCACTCATCAACGTATATCCGGGCTTTAGAATGTTGCTTGCAGAAAAGCACGTCCTCCTTGATTGTCACAAATACGTCAGTCTCGGCAAGGTGCCATTTCTTGTCATTCATTTTAACGTCCAACAGGCGTGCTATTGTTAACCACTTGCCATTGGATAAAAGCTTGTCTGTTTTGCCGCTTTTTAAAGTGCTAAAGACCGCTTCATTAATGCCATACTTATTTGCGAATGTGGTGTCAAAACCACTGTATTGTGCCCTTGCTTCCATTAAGGCAGCAACTATCTTCTTTTTAAATTCGTCGGTTATTTGTATCATTTAATTAGGGTTAAAATCTGTCTTTAAGTGATTTTCTAAAGCTTTGGGAAGGAATATTCTCTACTTCGGCCTCCTCAAATTCAGGTAATATTTCACCTGATCCGATTAGCCTTGCTTGTAGCCCGCGCATACCAGGCATGGTAAATGTTTTAGGTTCGGGAGGGGTATTATTGATGATGGTAACAGGTTCTATTTGCTGTTTGCGGCGGCGGCCATAGCTATCGATAGTTGCTACGTATGCGCTCATGATTGACCGGGCCGTATAATCTTCAGGGGTTTGTTCGATAGTAGCTCTTCCGTAAACAGGCTTAGCAATAGCCTCGCAGATGTATTGTGTGCCGATAAATACAAGTGCTTTAAATACCTGCCCCTCATGGTCATCAAGCCAGTATATGCTTATTTCCTGCCCTTCAACTTGTTTCATCAAGCCGATCAATCGATCACCTAAACTAATCTTGCCCTCATTGCCTAAAAGAAACTCCTTACGTTGTAGGCGAATTATGCCAACGTTGCAGCTCGTTTTAGTATGGTAGCCGATATAAGGCAGAATTCCGATATAATTCGTGGGCTTAATATCTGGATGCTGCATTTCGCAAAAGACCTCCCAACGGGTCATGTGTGTATGAACGCTGTGCTTGCGGGAGTTCCATGTTTCAATGTCATCAATAGCGTTGTCAACTATCTTCTCATAAGGTAAGCGCGGTATTTTCTCGCTATCGGTAACGGCTTGGTTATTTTCGCTTTTAGCATGTGGCCTGGCTAACCATCCCTCTTTATCTTTTTCGTACTCATACCGCAGCGTTCTGAAGTACCGCTCTATGCGCTTACCGCGTGGGTTATTCGCTTCTATACGTACATACTGGAACATTTCCCCTTCTCGTAAAAAAGTATCTTTAAAAGAGCTGTTTAAGCTCATTTCACATTCGAGTTCTGCGGGAAGATGAAAACCCCAGTGATGGTAATTTCTTACAAGTTGGCGATAGAATTCCATTATGATACCGTCCTTGCTATCGCCATAAACTGAACAGGTAAAAGCCTCACTGCCTAAGTCAATACCGTTATAGAACCATACACGTTTACCGCTTAAATCTTTGAAAGGTGGCTGCCTGTCATCTATCGAAATGATACTGCCTGCAAATTTTGGTTTGTTAAGAGAGTGGTGAGGTTTAAATTGAGTCATCAACTTCTCGCGATCTGTAGACCGGTGCTGATAGGTGCCTATCTTATTAGCCCACTGGCTCATGTATTTCTTTACAGTCGTATCACTTAGCTTTTTAAATTCAGCTGGATTATATATCTCGCTTGTATCGTTATTAACTACCGACACATATCCACCAATGAATGCATCGTAACGCTTGTGAACATCTGTAGCGGTAGGTTTCCGCTTATCACCACCAAACATATTGTTTAGCAATTCAAGTGTCTTATCGGTTACCTTCCTTGTATTTTGGTTCTTGTGCTTACCGCTGATCAGAGTGATATAACCGTCAAGCTCATATTTTTTGAATACCTCGATAAATGATCGGTTATTTTCAGGAAGCGTATGTTGTAAGCTATACTTCGCTTTTAACGTTGCCTGAAAGCTGACCGCATCTTCCCACAGAGTAGTATTTACGCCGTGCAGGCTGATGCCCTTTGTCTTACGTTCGCGCTCACGTACTTCTTTTAATGCCTTGACCGCCTCTAAAACGCTTGCGTTGATAATGTATCGCTCCTGAAATTCGAGATCCAGGTAACTGCCGTCACTTTCAAATCGGAATGTTTTGTAATAGTTAACCGCGCCGCCATCTACTTTGTAAAACCGCTCGAGTATATGATCACACTTGCGGGGATCACCGAGCGCGTCCTGGATCTCTTTTGGCAAGCTGTCGTAGGAGATAAGCATCGGCGAACCTAAGTGCGCCCGCTGAACACGCTTGATGCCGTAAGACTTCTCCTTGTACCGCTGTATCGTGGTTTTCAAGTTATTGTCGCTATACCACGGCTTAAGCTCGTCTTTTGTTACTACTACTGTATTATTCCAAAATGATGGCATAGTATAAATCTGTTATTTGCTCCCGCCCGGCTGCGATGACCGGGTTACGCTTTCGGGCGAGTGTTATTTTGAAAATTGAGTTGGATTGATCAGGTAAAGGCTTACAGTGATCGCTGTGAAGAAAATAGCCGCTAATACTAAAACCTGCGTTAGCGATAGCCCTTCATCCTGTATTTTTTTAATTTGAGTTTTCATGCTTTTATTGAGTTAGTAGTAGGTTAAGTTTAGGTACGATGTTGGTACCCTTATAGTGTCCGTTGATTGTTTGACTTACAGTTTGGCGATCAACGCCTATCTGTTGTGCATACCATCTGATTGATCTGCCGGACTTTTTCACCTCCGCTTTTAGCGGCAGGTTTTCAGGGAATTTTACTTTTTTCTTTGCCATTCGTTTATATTATTACATTTGCTAATACACAGACAAATATATACACAAAATGTGTATATGCAAGCCTGATACTGATGAAAAATACACAAAAAGAGTTTATTTTAGATAAGTCGTTGGTTTTAAACAAGATAAAATCTTATTACCAACTCAAAAACGATATAGATTTAGCTAATTTTTTGGATATTAGACCTAACACGCTTAGTAACTGGAGAGCAAGGAATAGTTTCGACTACGAGATCTTATACACGAAATGTGTAGGAATAGATGCCAACTTTCTCATAACCGGCAAGGGCAGAATGTTCAGGCTAAATAAAACCGCAGATGCTTTAAACGAGCCTGAAATGGAATATACCATTGATAATAATCCTGAGATCAGTAAGAATGACAAGACAATATTCCTCACTCCACAAATAGTTACAGTAGACGGGTCTGGTAGTGAAAACATTACTTACGTACCAGTGAAAGCAGCGGCAGGTTATTTAAACGGGTACAAGGACAGGGAGTACATAGAAAGCTTAACTTCATTTAACCTGCCGGGGCTTACAAATGCCACGTATCGCGCCTTTGAAGTTTCTGGAGACAGCATGTTTCCTACATTGGAAGATAAAGAAATGGTAATCGGTCAATGGGTTGAGAAATTAGAGTACATACGCGAAGATCGAGTGCACATTGTGGTTACTAAAAATGATGGGGTAGTTGTTAAGCGGTTATTGAACAGAATTGACAAATACGGTTACATAGTGGCCAAATCTGATGCGGTTAATGATCGCGGGCTTTATAAGAACAAAGAAATTTACCCTGATGACATCCTTGAAATTTGGTATGCGGTCTGGCACGGTGGTTTTAACTTCAAATCACCAAGTGATCTATGGAAAAGACAAAACAATCTGGAGGCTGATCTTACGGATGTTTTAAAAAGATTAAATCAATTAGAAGAAAAATTATGAAGAAAATTATCCTGACAGCATTTATCCTAATAAGTGCTTTTTCATTTTCAGGTTGCAAAGGAAAATCTGATTATAAACTAAGATTATATTACATAACTACCAATAGTAAAGGGATGGCAATTCTTGTGAACCGGGCCAGTGATCTAACAGCACCGAGTGATACTGATGCTTACAAAAAGGCTTCTGAAATTTTTGATGAGCATATGGCTTTAAAGGGTGATGATAACCACGTGCTTGATCATTTTGAGTTGTACAATTATAAAGATGAGCGAGTTATTGCTAAATACTAATACTCTGTTTATTTTATAGCTAAAAAATGCTTTAACTATTGTTTTAACGGGTATGCTAACGCCGTTTTTTTGTTTTTTAAGTACTTTATTTTTGATTTATAGGTATTGCAGGTCTATAAAAAATACACTCATATGTATAAGCATCTGTATACCCATCTGTGTCTGCAACCGTATCAAACACTAAAATCGTTTATATATTTTGTAACATCTAATGAATTACTCGTAGTGGCTTAATACCGCTTTAATTAAAACAGAAAACCCGTTTAAATGGCCTTTAAAGGTTAATTAAACGGGTTTTATAGCTAACTATGGTACTACCGGTGCAGTAATGGTAGTATGCTCACTGATTTATGGTAGCATAACGGTATATAAGGGTAGATGTATATTTCGTTTCTTTTTAATGCAGTTTATATATTGGCTCAAAAATGCCTCCTACGGTATCAAAAACGCAGTTTTTTCTCATTTTGCCGTTTTCTCTTCTTTGTATAAATGGTTTAACCCCCTATACCTGATAAATAATCATAAAAAATAATTTTGATTTTATTTTGATATACGAAAACTATCGTACATATTTGTACGAAGGAATTCGTATAACGAGAAAACAACATGGATTTGAAACCAACAGAAAGCGAGCTGGAAATATTACAAGTGATTTGGAAGAGGGGACAGTGCAGCGTGCGCGATGTGCACGAGGAGTTGGCCAAAAGCAAAGATGCAGGTTATACTACTACACTTAAGTTGATGCAAATAATGCACGAAAAGGGCTTGGTAGAGCGTGATACCAATGCAAAAACCCATTTATACAAAGCCGTAATAAGCCGCGAACAGGCGCAAAAAGGTGCTTTGGATAAAATTATCTCGACGGTATTTAAGGGGTCTACGTCTGATCTGGTGATCCAGGCGCTGGGCCAGCACCGCGCATCAAAAGATGAAATAGATGCGATAAAGGATTTTTTGAAAAAGTTTGAAGAATAGCTTAGAGGTATCAGTTATCGGTTATTTAATAATAGGATTCAGCATTAGGGTTTAGATTTTAGCATTTACAACATGGAAAACATACTGTACAACATCAGTCAGGTTATAGGGATTAGCATTATCCACTCGCTGTGGCAGGGTTTGCTTATCTACTTTCTGTTGCGTTTGGCGCTGCTGTTCGCCGCGTGTTTGCCGTCATCAAAAAAATATTTGCTGGCGGTGAGCAGTCTGCTGGCTATTACCGCCTGGTTTGCCTTTACCCTGTTTAACGAAGTGCAGGCCTATAACTGGCTTGCTGTAAAGCCTGCTAATCTGGCCAATATGCCTTTACTGATGGAGCTGCCCAGCAACATGCGTCGGTTGAATGAACAAAGCATCCGTTACTATTACAGTATTGAGAGGTATCTGCCCTATGTGGCGTGTTTGTATGTTTTAGGCTTGTTATTAAATGCGGGTAAGCTGATTTGGAGCCGTAGCAGGATCAATACCATTAAACACACCATGAGTTTAGATGTGGTATTACAGCAGCAGATAACCCGCTTTGCAGAACGGTTTGAAATCACCAAAAAAGTAAAAGTCGGCCTCAGCAAAATGGTTGATGTGCCCTGCATTGTAGGCTATTTAAAACCGGTGATCTTGCTGCCGTTCACGTTATCAACCTATTTGTCTGATGAAGAAATAGAGGCCATTTTAATGCACGAACTGGCCCATATTAAACGCAACGATTATTTGATGAACGTTGCCCAGCAGGTAATAACCACCCTGTTGTTTTTTAACCCTTGTGTACTACTGATAAATAAAATAATTGGCGAAGAGCGCGAAAACAGCTGCGATGATCTGGTAGTTGATGCCACACAAAACCCAATTATATATGCCAAAGCTCTATTTAAATTAGAACAAACCCGCCAGAATGAGTTACAGTTAGCGCTGGCTGTAACAGGCAAAAAGTATCATTTATTAAACCGAATTGAACGTATCATGAAAACTAAAAAACAAACTCAAAGCGTGCGCCCAACTTTAGTGGCCATGCTGATATTAACTGCAGGCGTTGGCTGTATGGCCTTACTTAATCCCGAAATTGCCCAGGGGAAGATCTCGGTGAAAGCGATAAAGCCGGCTATCGAAAATTTACTGGCAGACACCATCCGCAAACCGGCGGTAAGTGCCAAAACTAAAACTGATAAAACAGCAGCCAGGGCTAAGTATAAGGTGATTAAATTTAACCAGGTGAGGGTTGACGGTAAAGACAACGTTTATTACAACAATGGAATGAAAGACCCGCAATTAGAAAGGTTGGCCGCCGATGTTGACAAGCACGCGAAAGTGATAGGTGAGTACTACGACAGCGATAAATTTAAAGCCTTTAGCGCCGATATGGAAAAGCACGGTAAAGACATCGACGCTTTTTATAATAGCGACCGGATAAAACAGGCGACCGCCGCACAGGAAAAAGTCGCTAAAGAATTTGAAGCCAAATGGGGCGGCAAAAACAGCAAAATGGAGCAAACCGGCAAACAAATGGAAGCTTTAGGCAAGGAGATGGAAACCTACTTCAACTCACCTGCATTTAAAGAGGCGGATAAAAAGCTGAAAGCGAAGTACGACATCAAAAACAACTATGGCGATAGCCGTGACGAGAATTACAGAAAGTACCAGGCCGAAATGCAAGCCAACCTATCGCCCGAAATTAAGGAGACAACTGCCCGCATGAAAAAATTAGGCGACGAAATGCGAAACGTTTACGGTGCCGATATGCGCAAAGATGCCGACAAGATGCGCGCTATGGGCGATAGCATGCGCCGCGCTTTCCAAAACCCTGATATTAAAGTAGAGCAAGATGAAATTCGCAGAGCAGGCGATAAGATGCGTGCCTATGCCGATAACCCAGAGATAAAAAAGCAAAAGGAAGAACTGCGCAAAGCCAGTGAAAAGTTACGAGCCTACACCCAAACCCCTGAGTTTAAAGCTAAGGTAAAGGAATGGCGGGCAACCCACCCTGAGGTTTACAACTGGAACAACAACGAGAATGAAATTCCGGCACCTGCTGCACCCGCTGCCCCGCCCGCAGCACCCGCAAACCCGGATTCAATAGTGAAGCCGTAATCATTAGTTATTTATTTGAATAGCGGGAGGTGAAAACCTCTCGCTATTTTTTTTAGCATTTGTTGATGGTAAAACAGATAACTAAGCATCTTTTTGTAATTTAGTACTTTCAATAAAAGAGGGTACTTTTTTTATGCTTCAAAAGCTAACCATACAAAATTACGCGCTGATAGATAACCTGGAGATCAATTTCGATAAGGGTTTGAATATCCTCACCGGTGAGACAGGCGCGGGTAAATCGATCATATTAGGGGCACTATCATTGATATTAGGGCAGCGGGCCGAAAGCCGTTACTTTTTTAATCAGCAAAAAAAATGTGTGATAGAGGGCTATTTCAAAATAGCCGGTTTTCACCTCAATACTTTTTTTGAAGAGAACGACCTGGATTATGAGGGCGATACCGTGCTGCGCCGCGAGATCTCTGCCGATGGCAAATCGCGCGCATTTGTGAACGATACCCCGGTAAACCTCACACAGATCAAAAACCTGGGCGAACGCCTGATCGATATCCACTCGCAGCATGCCACCCGCGAAATTGCCGACCCTGATTTTCAGTTATTGGTGGTTGACGGCGTTGCCGGGCACCACGAGTTATTGGCAGGATACCAATCCAAATTTAAAAGTTACCGTAAATCGCTTACCCAACTGCGCGACCTGATAACGCAAAACGATAAAGCCAAAGCCGACCTGGATTACTACCAATTCCAGTTTGACGAGTTGGAAAAGGCCGCGATTAGTGGTGATGAACAGGAATTATTAGAGAAGGAACTTTACGCGTTGAACAATGCCGAAGAAATAAAACGCAATTTATCCGGTGCGTTCTTCCTGATGCAGGACGGCGATGCATCGGCCATCATACAACTGCGTGACGCCGGGCAGCAATTATCGGCCATAGAGAAATTTAATCCTGAAGTGGAAGAAATGCAGGAACGCCTGAAAAGTACGCTTATTGAATTGAAAGATATTGCTGCCGAAATAGAAGGTATCGAACAAAAAACATTTACTAATGAGGCCCGCGCAGAGGAGGTAAATACCCGTTTAAGTTTGCTGTATAACCTGCAGAAAAAACATCGGGTTAATAGTAACGACGAGCTACTGGCTATCCAGGATGATCTTTCTGAAAAGATACGGCAGGCGGTATTTGGCGACGAGGTTGTCGAGAAGTTACAAAAGCAGATCGGTGCGGATAGACAGGAGATGGAGACTATTGCTGCGGAATTATCTGCCAACCGTAAAGCGGCGATCCCGATTATCCAGGATAAAGTATTGGCCAACCTAACCGAAATGGGCATGGGGAACTCGGCTTTGGAGATTGAGCAGGTAGTCGGTAAGTCGGAAAGTCAGAAAGACGGGAAGATAGCTTCTTCTTCGGACTTACGGTCATCCGGCCTTGCGGACCCTCTAACAAAAACAGGTATTGATGCCATTCGCTTTATGTTTTCGGCAAATAAGGGGCATGCCCTGGCAGATATGAGCAAGGTTGCATCGGGCGGCGAGTTGAGCCGGCTGATGCTGAGTATCAAATCTATCATTGCAGAATATACCGCCTTGCCCACCATCATTTTTGATGAGATAGATACCGGCGTAAGCGGAGAGGTGGCCAACAAGGTAGGGCAGGTGATGGAACGCCTGTCGCGAAACCTGCAGGTAATTACTATTACCCATTTGCCGCAAATAGCAGGCAAGGGCAAAAGCCATTACTTTGTTTATAAAGATGATTCGGAATCTATCACCAAAACCCGTCTCAAAAAATTGAACGACGATGAACGCGTGCTGGAAATAGCTAAAATGCTAAGCGGCGACAAACCCGGCGAGAGCGCCCTGCAAAATGCACGGGAATTGTTAGCAGGGTAAAGTCGATATAAAATTGCCAATATGTCATTGCGAGAAGCGTAGCGACGTGGCAATCTCACAGGATGTTCGGATATGCTAAGATTGCCGCGATATCGCTCGCAATGACATGTAGACTTGTTCTGTTCAATCAAAAATCGTAATTCTTAAATCGTAAATAAAAATTTACCTTTACAGCACTTACTAAAATAAAAACAATGGCTTACAATTTATTAAAAGGTAAAAAAGGGATCATCTTTGGTGCGCTTAACGAGCAGTCTATCGCCTGGAAGGTAGCCCAGCGCTGCCACGAAGAGGGTGCCGAAATAGTTTTAACTAACTCGCCGCTGGCTTTACGCATGGGCGAACTCAATAAACTTGCAGCGGACTGTAACGCACCTGTTATCCCGGCCGATGTGACCAGCAATGAGGATGTTACCAACTTGTTCACTAAAAGTATGGAGCATTTTGGCGGCGGGGTTGATTTTGTACTGCACTCTATAGGTATGAGTGTAAACGTACGCAAGAGCATCCCTTACACCGAAAATAACTACGATTTTACCCACAAGGGTTTAGATATATCTGCACTGAGCTTTCACCGCGTATTGCAAACAGCCATGAAAATGGATGCTATAAATGAGTGGGGATCGGTACTGGCCTTAACTTACATAGCATCTCAGCGCGTATTCCCTGATTATAATGATATGGCCGATAACAAGGCCTACCTGGAAAGTATAGCCCGTAACTTTGGTTATCAGTATGGTGTTAAAAAGCACGTACGTGTAAACACCATTTCACAATCGCCAACCCGCACTACTGCAGGTAGCGGTGTTAAGGGTTTTGATGGTTTTATCAACTATGCAGAGAAGATGAGCCCGCTTGGTAATGCCGATGCCGATCAGTGTGCCGATTATTGCGTAAGCCTATTTAGCGACCTTACAAAAATGGTTACCATGCAAAACCTGTTTCATGACGGTGGTTTCTCTTTCACGGGTGTAACCGCTGCCGTTATCGAGCAGATGGAGAAATAATAACCGTTCGATGCCGAAATAAAATTCGACACCACAAACAATACTTAACAGCACAGGCATCCACAGGATGCCTGTGCTGTTAAAAAGATTCTTTTTATACTCACCAATCTAATTAAACTAATTATTTAGTTAATTTGTGATCGTGATGAGATTTGGTTTGCTATTGTTTTTGTTGTTACCTGTTGTATGCCTGGCGCAGCTAAGGATAATGGGCCGGGTTGTGAACGCCGCCGATAAAAAGCCGGTTGATAATGCCAGCGTGTTTTTGAGCAACGCCACCGTAGGCGGTAAATCAAATAACGATGGCGCTTTTACACTAACCAATGTACGGGGCGGCCAATATGAGTTGGTTGTGAGTGTTGTTGGTTATGAAACGTGCCGGCAAACGGTGATGGTAAATAATGCCGACATCGTTTTGCCTGTAATTGCAATAGTTGCCAAAACTACAGAGCTGAATGTAGTTAACATCCGCCCGGACCCTAACTGGGAAAGAAACTACGATAATTTTAAGAGGGAGTTTCTCGGGTCATCAGAAGTAGCTAAACAATGCAAGATCTTGAATCCCGAAATGCTCGACCTGGAATTCGATCCTAAAACGGTTAAGCTAACCGCATCCTCCTATGATTTTTTGGAGATAGAAAATAAGGCTTTGGGCTATCGTGTTAAATACCTGTTAACGCAATTTATTAAAGACGGCAAAAAGAATACGCTTTACTTTGAAGGATCGGCATTGTTTGAAAACATGAAGGGATCTAAAGCCGATCTAAAGCGCTGGGAAAAGAAGCGGAACCAAGTGTATATCGGCTCGTCCATGCATTTCTTAAGATCAATAATTGCTAACACTGTACCCGAAAATAATTTCCAGGTTTTTCGGTTGATCCGAACGCCTAACCCCGCCTATAACGGGTTTAACCACCGATACTTTCAAACGTTGGTCAACACGCCACTGTTGGCCGAAGAATACGTGAAGCAAACAGACCAGAGAGGCCTTTTCGCGCTGAAATATCGGGATTGCCTTTACATCGACTATAATAAAAAGGCGGCTAAGGACAAGGGCGACGGCGCATCCCTTGATATTGACCAACCAGAGCAGGCCGCAACCATAGTAGCATTTGCCGAAGCTTACGCCCTGTTTGATAACAATGGCGTCATCACTACACCATCGGCTTTAATATTTGAAGGCAGCTGGGGTAAAGCCCGAACTGCAGAAATGTTACCTGTTGATTTTGAACCGGCGAAAAAACAGTAATAGCAAAGGCGCCCATTGAGCGCCTTTACTGTTGAAATTTAATTAATCGTAACTATTTAGTTGGAATCAACCAACACGATCTTTACACCAGCCGCAGCAGGGCGTGCTACTGTTTGCAAACCATTGTAAGTTTGGGCGTATAGCACCACTTTACCGGTATTGTGCGTAAAACTGTAACTGGTGCCATTGTAAACCTCGGGCACCTGTTCCCAAACGCCATTGGTGAATGATAAGTACACCAATACACCGGCATGGTCATTGGCATAGCTATCCAGTTCGGGCACGTTAATTTCTGCCGAGTAGGTTTTGCCATTGTCAGTAGTTACCCAAGAGTTTGAACTTAGGTTGGTTAAAATGGTTAAATTGTTGTTGGGTGCTACAACGGTTTCTTTTTTGCACGAGGTAGCCGTAAATAATACGATGACAGCTACACACAGGGTAGATAGAATTTTTTTCATTGGGTGTTAGATTGTTAAGTTTTAACGTTAGGGATTTGTTTGTAATTGCACCTGCACGTTTTATATGATTAGGAATAAATTTTTACGGAAAGGTTTAAATGAAAAAGCAATTGGTTAATTTTATTTTCAGCATGAAACATCTGGCCCTAATTGCTTTTGTATTATTACCGTTTGCCTGCTTTGCGCAAACCAGAATAACAGGGATTGTTATCAATTCTAAGGATAAGCAACCCATAGTTAGCGCAAGTGTTTATTTAACTAATACCACCATTGGGGTGCAAACTAATGCCGACGGTACTTTTGCCTTAACTAATATTCCCGCCGGGCAGTATGAGTTGATAGCGAGTTTTGTAGGCTTTGATTATCATATGCAAACGGTATTGATAAATGGTAGTGATATAAAGCTGCCCGCTATTGAACTGACTGAAAAAACCAAGGAGCTTAAGGTTGTAACGATTAGGCCTGATGTTGACTGGGCACGGAATTACGATAATTTTAAAATTGAATTTTTGGGGCGTTCCGATCTTGCCAGGCAATGTAAAATATTAAACCCCAATGTCCTTTCTATAGATTATGATAAAGCGGCCAACATACTTACCGCATCATCGAGTGAATTTTTGCTGATTGATAATAAGGCATTAGGTTACCGGATCAAGTATATGCTTACCCGTTTCGTTAAGGACGATAACCAGGGTGAGGTTTCCTATCAGGGCTCGGCGTTGATAGAGAACCTGAAGGGCTCCAATACAGAACTGCGCCGGTGGAAAAGAAAACGCGCGGAGGTATACGCAGGCTCGTCCATGCGCTTTTTACGGGCCGTAATTGCTAATAAGGTGGCCGAGAGTGATTTTCAGGTTTATCCCCTTATCCGGTCGGTCAATAAAAATTCGCCTGGTTTACAAGAGGGTTATGTGCAGACTTTGGTTAGAAGGAAACTGGAGGTGCATGAATATATTAGCCGGACAGATAATACTGGGTTATTTGCTATAAAGTACCCCAATTGTTTATATATAGATTATAATAAAACGCCTTTTGCAAATTACGGTTCTGACACTTCTTTTAAAATAAACCAGATAGGCCGGTATGCCACTATCGCAGATCTTAAAGACGATTTGGCCCTGTTTGACAGAAATGGAAATGTGACCACACCCGGTGCAATTATTTTTGAGGGAGTTTGGGGGCAAAGACGGATAGCGGAACTATTGCCTATGAACTTTGACCCTAAAAAGGATTAAAGAGACGAATAGTAATATAAATAAAAAGCCATATTGATTTTGGAAGCCGACAACAAAAAGCCCGCTTGCTTTCGCAAACGGGCTTTGATTATCTATGCTGTTTAAGAATTACTTCTGTTCTTCTTCTTCAGGTTTTTTGTTCTCGTTCTTTTTGTCGGTAACGGTTATTTCCTGCGTTTCGGCATTAAAATCAACCATCAAAATATCGCCTTCGGTCATTTCACCTTTCAATATCTCTTCTGCAATTGGGTCTTCCAAATACTTCTGGATGGCGCGTTTAAGCGGCCTTGCACCAAACTGCGAGTCATAACCTTTCTCGGCAATAAATTCTTTGGCGGCTAATGTGAGCTCAATTTTGTAACCTAAGCTGTTTACACGGCCAAATAAGAAACCTAACTCAATATCGATAATCTTGAAGATCTCGTCTTTACCTAAAGAGTTAAACACGATCACATCGTCAATACGGTTCAAAAACTCCGGTGCAAATGCACGTTTTAATGCGTTCTCGATCACACCGCGTGAGTGAGAATCAGCCTGGGTAGTTTTTGCGTTAGTGCTAAAGCCTACACCTTGCCCAAAGTCTTTCAACTGGCGTGCGCCGATGTTTGATGTCATGATGATGATGGTGTTCCTGAAATCAACCTTACGGCCTAATGAGTCAGTCAGCTGGCCTTCGTCTAACACCTGCAGTAGGATGTTGAATACATCCGGGTGAGCTTTCTCAATCTCATCCAATAATACTACCGAGTAAGGTTTGCGGCGTACCTTTTCGGTTAACTGCCCACCTTCTTCATAACCTACATAGCCCGGAGGCGCACCCACTAAACGTGATACAGCGAATTTCTCCATGTATTCGCTCATATCAATCTGGATCAGCGCATCTTCGGTATCAAACATAAAACGGGCAAGCTCTTTGGCCAACTCTGTTTTACCAACACCGGTAGGGCCCAAAAATATGAACGAACCAATTGGTTTTTTAGGGTCTTTCAACCCTGCCCGGGTACGTTGGATAGCGCGGGTAAGCTTTTTGATAGCATCTTCTTGACCTATGATCTTAGTAGCAATCGTATCGCCCATAGCTAACAGCTTTACGCTGTCTGCCTGGCCAACACGCTGTACCGGGATCCCGGTCATCATGCTTACCACCTCGGCAACATTATCCTCTGTTACGGTGTAACGTTTAGATTTTGTTTCTGCTTCCCAAGCGGTTTTAGCCTGCTCAAGCTCTTCTAACAAATGTTTTTCGGTATCGCGCAATTTGGCAGCTTCTTCATATTTCTGGCTGCGAACTACTTTATTCTTTTCAACCTTGATCAGTTCGATCTTTTGCTCGATATCCAAAATCTCCTGCGGAACATGGATATTGGTCAAATGCACACGCGAGCCTGATTCATCCAACGCATCAATCGCCTTGTCGGGCAAAAACCGGTCGGTAATATAACGGGTGGTTAAAGCCACACAAGCGTTAATAGCTTCGTCGGTATAAGTTACACCGTGGTGCTCTTCGTACTTCTCTTTGATGCGGTTTAGTATCTCAACGGTTTCATCCGGTGTTGCAGGCTCAACCATCACCTTCTGGAAACGACGGTCTAAAGCACCATCTTTTTCGATATACTGGCGGTACTCATCTAAGGTAGTCGCGCCGATACACTGGATCTCGCCACGGGCCAGGGCCGGTTTGAACATGTTTGAGGCGTCCAATGATCCCGAAGCACCACCCGCACCAACAATGGTGTGGATCTCATCAATGAACAGAATCACATCCGGAGACTTTTCCAGCTCATTCATTACGGCTTTCATGCGCTCTTCAAACTGGCCGCGGTATTTTGTACCGGCCACTAACGAGGCCAAATCTAAAGTAACCACCCGTTTGTTAAACAATACGCGGGATACCTTACGTTGTACTATCCGCAGGGCAAGGCCTTCGGCAATGGCACTTTTACCAACACCAGGCTCGCCTATCAGGATAGGGTTATTCTTTTTACGGCGTGAAAGGATCTGCGATACGCGTTCAATCTCTTTCTCGCGGCCTACGATTGGGTCAAGCTTACCGTCTTCGGCAGCTTTTGTTAAATCACGGCCAAAGTTATCCAATACCGGGGTTTTAGACTTAATGTCAGACACTTTTTTAGGCTGGCTAAATGAGTCGTCCTCTTTAAAGTCGTCATCACCACCGGTTGATGAACCCGGCATCTCATCGGTAACATCGTTTTTATGTGATTCCACTTCGCTTTTAAATACTTCGTAGTTAACGTTAAACTGCATCAATATCTGCGAGGCGATGTTGTCTTCATCGCGCAGGATAGAAAGCAGTAAATGCTCGGTTCCTATTACATCGCTTTTGAAAATCTTAGCTTCCAGGTAAGTGATCTTTAAAACTTTTTCGGCTTGTTTGGTTAACGGGATACTGCCAATATGTACGTTGGTGCCAATGGTGCCTTTCACAGCATCTTCAACGGCGCGGCGTAATTTAGCGGTATCTACAGTTAAGCCCTTTAATAATTTAATTGCCACACCATCACCATCGCGGATGAGGCCCAGCAGCAGATGTTCTGTACCAATATAATCATGGCCAAGGCGTAACGCCTCTTCCCTGCTGTACTGAATTACATCCTTAACACGTGGCGAAAATTTAGCTTCCATATATACCTTTTTGATTATGATCGTCCTAATCTATAAATTTGTTTTTATCTGTCAAGGCCGATCGTTGTATCATTTATCAACAATATTGCCAACTTTTTGGGTTTGTAGTAAACAGACAGTATTATGATAAGACCACCGTTTAAAGGAAAGCATTATCTACAAACATTCTGCTAAAAACCTAAATAAGGGACCTGATAACTAATATAAAACGTTAAAAACTATATTATTTGATAACGCAATATTAAAAAACTTTAAAGGAGCAGTTAATACTTTTCCATTTAAAATTGAGCAGGGCAAATAGTCATTTCGTATGACAATACGGCATAAGCGGTGATTTGCTTTCGTTAGTTACGTACTTAATAACAAACCAAATCATTTATATGGAAAGATACAAATTAAACCGTGAAAATATAATGAAAATTGTAAACACGAGGTGGAAAAGTTATATCATACACCATTAGGTTGTAACGGATTTTGTGTTTATTCGTTTAAACGCCAACCAGTAATTCCATTATATTTGCTACACTAAATTATAAACGCTACATGGCTGACGAGAAGATCATATTTTCAATGGCAGGGGTAAGCAAAGTTTACCCTCCGCAAAAAACAGTACTCAAAAATATTTACCTGTCGTTTTTTTACGGCGCTAAAATTGGCGTGATCGGTTTAAACGGTTCGGGTAAATCGTCCCTTTTAAAGATCATTGCCGGGATAGATAAAACCAACATCGGCGAGGTGGTATTTTCGCCGGGCTACACCGTAGGTTATCTGAGCCAGGAGCCCGAACTTGATCCGGACAAAACGGTAAAGGAAATAGTAGAAGAAGGTGTTGCCGAAACTACCGCCTTATTAAAGGAATACGAAGACATTAACGAGAAGTTCGGCTTAGAAGAATACTACGGCGATGCCGATAAAATGGATAAACTAATGGCCCGCCAGGGTGAACTGCAGGATAAAATTGATGCAGTGAATGCCTGGGAGCTGGATGTGAAATTAGAGCGTGCCATGGATGCCCTGCGCTGCCCGGAACCTGATACCAAAATATCGGTATTATCTGGTGGTGAGCGCCGCCGGGTTGCCTTATGCCGCCTGTTGCTGCAAGAACCGGATGTTTTATTACTGGACGAGCCTACCAACCACCTGGATGCGGAGTCTATAGACTGGTTGGAGCAGCACTTAAAACAATATAAGGGAACGGTAATAGCGGTAACGCACGACAGGTACTTCCTGGATAACGTGGCCGGTTGGATCCTGGAGCTTGACCGTGGCGAAGGCTTACCATGGAAGGGTAACTACTCATCCTGGTTAGATCAAAAATCAAAGCGGTTAGCGCAAGAAGAAAAAAGCGAAAGCAAACGCCAGAAAACGCTGGAGCGCGAGCTGGAATGGGTGCGGATGGGGGCAAAAGGCCGCCATGCCAAATCAAAGGCCCGCTTATCCAACTACGATAAATTAGCATCTGAAGAAACTAAGGAAAGGGAAGAAAAGCTGGAGCTGTTTATCCCACCGGGCCCGCGTTTGGGTAATATCGTGATAGAAGCCAACAACGTTACCAAAGCCTATGGCGATAAGGTATTATTCGAGAATTTAAACTTCTCGCTGCCGCCGGCCGGAATAGTGGGCATCATTGGCCCCAACGGTGCAGGTAAAACTACATTGTTCCGCCTGATAACCGGGCAGGATCAGCCTGATGCGGGCACCTTCCGCGTTGGGGATACGGTAGCGTTAGGCTATGTAGACCAGATGCATGATGACCTTGACCAAAATAAATCTGTCTGGGAAAACGTAACCGACGGACTGGATAATATTATGGTAGGTAACCGCCCGCTTAACTCACGTGCCTATGTTTCTAAGTTCAACTTTAACGGTGCAGATCAGCAAAAGAAAGTTGGCGTACTATCGGGTGGTGAGCGTAACCGTGTGCACTTAGCCATCACGCTCAAAAAAGGGTCGAATGTGTTGCTGCTGGATGAGCCTACTAATGATATCGACGTAAATACTTTACGATCGTTAGAGGAAGCATTGGAAAACTTCGGTGGTTGCGCCGTGATCATCAGTCACGACAGGTGGTTCCTGGATAGGGTTTGTACCCACATTCTAGCGTTTGAAGGTAACTCGCAGGTTTATTTCTTTGAAGGTAACTACAGCGATTACGAAGAGAACCACAAAAAACGCGTAGGTGACGTAACGCCTAAGCGGATCAGGTATAAAAAACTGACAGTGTAAAAAGAAGCAAGATTTTAAAGAACGATACAACACCAAAAAGGCCGGGCAATTTACCCGGCCTTTTTGGTGTTATGCTTTTAGTACCGGGTATCGTTTTTTGTACATTTTGAACAACATCCATAATCCCAAACCAAATAACAGTAGCATCCACAAATTAGCCAAGCCAATGATAAACGCGGTGAACATAAACCAACCATTGGCAAAAGCCATTAATAATCTTTCAGCAAATGGCAGCTGATATGCAGCCGGGTCATCATTAGCGATCATCTCTTTCAAAATAGTGTTGCTCTGATAAAAGTTCAAAGTAACCATGCTGTATTTTACCGATTGATCGATTTGCTGATTGCCGATCTGGCCATCAACTAAATCATCCTTTAACCATAAAACCGCCGAGGGATCTTTTATCGTGATCTTGCCTTTCTTCTGTTGTGCAACCAGTTCCTGCCGATTGTGTACCTTTAGTTTGGCTGATAAATATTCTAATGATTTATCTTCAATATCCATTTTTCGGGCAGTGATATACAGGCCTAAATGGCTTACCTGATTCATGAATAGCTCCAGTTTTTCTGATGGGATCTTCACATTCATATCTGCGCTGGTGTTAATGGCTGATATCCGCATAAGCGAATCATCACTAATGTGAATATCCTGGCTGTTATTGATGCCGGAGGTCATTTGGTGATGCATTACCATCCCGTTATACCGTGCAGTAAGGGCAGCAATAGTATCGCCGGTTTTTTGCACACTTTTTACCTTGAAACTTATTTCGGCCGTTTTAATCAGCTTAGGAGAAGACCCCGTGCTGTCTGTCGCCATCGCCGTTGTGTCGGCAGCGTTGCTTTTATTATTTACAAACTCATAACCTTGTTTTCCTTTACAGGCAGCAAGCAGGGCAACGCCCGCCAGCAGGATGATCGCTTTTGTTTTCATGATTATAATTGGTTTAGTATTGATATCAATCATGAAGCAATAGTAACCCTATGTAAGTGAGGTATTTAAAATGTTACAAATAGCGATAGTCGGAATTCTACTCCGGGCAATTGTCTTTTCTGCGCGTATCGATAATATAAATGATCTTCCAGCCGGCTTTGGTTTTCAAAAGCTGGAAATAATCGATGCCGCAATGGCTGAAAGCCTGGCCCAGGTAGAATTTGTAGGGTGTCCATACACTGGCTAACGGTCCGTCCACCTTGATGTCTCCCCAGGTAATCCGTTCATCCCAAACATCTTTATGCGGAGTGCCCACTGCTTTGATAAAGCCATCAGGATTTTCGTTCTCAACCATGTTGTCGCCGCCTTTACTGGCCACATCCTGGAAAACGATCCTCTTAGCGAATACCGAACGCAGCATAGTGCTATCGCCTTTTCGCATGGCATCAAACATGGTGGTGATAGTTTTTTTGATGTCGTCCCTATCGGTAGTTTGGCAAAAGGATTTGGCGGTTGTAAGGCTTAGTGCAATAAAAAGGATGAACAGCTTTTTCATGTGGTTGGTTATTTGGTTGATGCAATTTACAAGTCTTTTTATAAATTCACCATATAGTATCACTCGCTCGGCTGCAGCCGGGTGAAAATTATTGTTAGGCCTCCAGCCGCCTCATAAAAACCATTACATCAGAACTATGTCAGAGCTAAGAAAGGCAAATTCCGACAGGCCGTTTTTTGTAACCTTCCCCGTGGTTGGTTGGATAGACGTTTTCACAAGGGCTGCATATTGCGATATATTTTTATCCAGTCTGGATTTTTGCCGAAAGCATAAAGGACTAAAAGTTTATGCTTATTGTATTATGAGCAGCCATGTGCATTTAATTATTTCACACGAGGAAAGCCGTTTGCCGGATATCCTCCGGGATTTAAAAAGTTTCACCGCTAAGCAGATAATAGCTGCAATTGAATCAAACCCACAAGAGAGCCGTAGAGATTGGCTGTTGTATTTGTTTAAATTCTTCGCAAATTAAACGGCGCAAAATAGCGAATATCAGTTTTGGCAGAAAACGAGTTTCCCCATAGAATTGATCACGGCCGCGGTGTTTGATCAAAAGGTCGGTTATATCCATCAAAATCCGGTTAAAGCAATGCTGGTGAATGATGAGACTGCTTATGTTTACAGTAGCGCTAATCCTGATTCGCCCTTTACGGTTGATGAAAGTTGAGGCGGCCGGAGGCCTTGTAATAGTTGTCACTTGGCGGAGCCGAGCGAAGGCGCGGGTCGCTAATAAAAAAACTGCACTCTCACTCGGTGTAGCCGAGCGACTGCTATGAGGCTTGAGGCGGCCGGAGGCCTGATAATAGTCGTCACTCGGCGGAGCCAAGCGACTGCTATGAGGCCTGATAATGGTCGTCACTCGGCTGGAGCCGGGCGACAGCGCGGGTCGCTAATAAAAAAAACTGCACTCGCTCGGCTCCAGCCGAGTGAGGATTATTACGAGGCCTCCGGCCGCCTCAAATAAACAAAAAAGCCCCGCATTTGCGAGGCTCTCCAATATTTTGAAAATATCAATTACGACATTTTAAGTTTCTTTTGGATATCGGCTACATAGCCTTTGAATTTTTTATCGGTATCGATCAGGTCTTCTACCGTTTGGCAGGCATAGATCACGGTAGAGTGGTCGCGGCCGCCGAAGAAGTTACCGATTGATTTTAAAGAGCTTTTGGTATGAGCCTTGGCCAGGTACATCGAGATTTGGCGGGCCTGTACAATTTCGCGTTTACGTGTTTGTGATTTAACCATCTCTATAGGTACTTCAAAGTACTCGCAAACCAGGCTCTGGATATATTCCATTGAAATTTCCTTGGCAGAATTCTTTACAAAATTCTTCAGCATTTGCTTGGCCAGGTTCAGGTCGATCTCCTTGCGGTTTAGGGTTGATTGCGCCAGTAATGACACCATTGCACCTTCCAGTTCACGCACATTATTATCAATATTGTGGGCAACATATTCAACCACATCGTTAGATAATTCGATACCGTCCTGATAGATCTTATTTTTCAGGATCGCCATCCGGGTTTCCAGGTCTGGGATCTGCAGATCGGCCGAAAGGCCCCATTTAAAACGGGATAACAAGCGCTCCTCTAAACCGGCCAGATCTTTAGGCGCTTTATCTGATGTGATGATCAGTTGCTTGCCCGATTGATGCAGGTGGTTAAAAATATGGAAGAAGAAATCCTGGGTTTTTTCTTTACCGGCAAAGTTATGCACATCATCCATGATCAGTACATCAATGGCCTGGTAAAAATTCACAAAATCATTAATGTTGTTATGCTTCAAGGCATCAACAAACTGCTGGGTAAATTTTTCGCAGCTTACGTATAAGACCAACTTATCGGGCAGGGTGCGTTTTATTTCGTTACCAATGGCTTGTGCCAGGTGGGTTTTGCCCAAGCCAACACCACCATATATCATCAGCGGGTTAAATGAGGTGCCACCGGGTTTGGCAGCGA
Organism: Mucilaginibacter glaciei; assembly: GCF_014773245.1. Classification (GTDB taxonomy): domain Bacteria; phylum Bacteroidota; class Bacteroidia; order Sphingobacteriales; family Sphingobacteriaceae; genus Mucilaginibacter; species Mucilaginibacter glaciei. Next base: position 449,577 of record NZ_JACWMX010000005.1, read on the forward strand.
CAGCGTAACCGGCCGAGCGGGCCAGGCGGTTACAATCACCCTCAACAAAGTTTTCGAAGGTGTAGTTGCGGTTAAGCTGCGGGTCAACATTCAGTTTCTTTAACCCCGGTATCACAAACGGATTTTTGATATCCTTATTTATAGAGATTGGTATCGGCATAGACTGATTTTTAGCTTCGGCACCATTCCCGTTAGAGGGCATATTAGTAGTGTACGGCTTAGCGGATGATTGCTCAACAACAATGTTGTATTCTAAACGACCTTCGTCGCCTAATTGTTTCTTAATTGTTTTACGCAGCAGCTGTACATAATGTTCCTCTAACCATTCATAAAAGAACAAACTTGGTACCTGTATAGTCAGAACGCTACCTTCCATACGCAAAGCTTTAATTGGCTCAAACCAGGTTTTAAAGCTTTGTGCCGGTATGTTGTCTTTGATGATCTGAAGGCAGCTATTCCAAACGTTAGTACAAGTTTTTTCCATAGAAGTATTAGTAATATCTTGATTTACAGTACCCGAAGCGGCAGGATTTTCGGCCGTTTCGGAACATCGAATATTCAAAAAATAAGCGGATAAAAAAACATATTTAGAGAAATATATTTATAAAAATTAACCTTTTGCATTAGGAATATTAAAGTTATTAACACTATATTTCGCATGCAAAGCGGTGTTTTATGCACCAGTTTGCTTGTATCGCGCTTTTGAAAGTTGTAACACCTTTCTGTTTAAAAATGTTGATTAATTTTCGATGTAATGTTTTAAGAAATCCTTAATTAGGAAGATAAAATTTCTCAATATTCTCCAAAGATATTACGCAGCGAATCGGCTATCTCGCCAAGGGTTGCGTAGCATTCTACTGCGGTTAAAATATAAGGCATCAGGTTATCGGTACCCTTTGCTGCAACTGTTAAATTTTGCAGGGCCCGCTCAACCTTATCGTTATCGCGCTCCTCTTTTAAACGGATAAGTTTTTCTATTTGTTGCCTGCGGATGGCATCATCAACCCGGAATACGTTTTGGGCAACTTCTTCTTGCTGGGTAAATTTGTTAACGCCTACTAATATTTTGTCGCCGCTTTCCAGGTCATTTTGATACTGGTAGGCAGCCGCGGCAATTTCCTGTTGAATATAATCCTGCTCAATCGCTTTTACAGATCCGCCTATGGCGTCAATCTTGTCAATATATAATTGTGCGGCCGCTTCCAACTCATCGGTAAGGGCCTCTATAAAATAGGATCCTGCCAGTGGGTCTACCGTATCTGTTACGCCACTTTCAAAAGCGATGATCTGCTGGGTGCGTAAGGCTATCTTGGCTGCTGCTTCGGTAGGGAGGGACAGGGCTTCGTCGTAACCGTTTGTATGTAAGGATTGTGTGCCGCCTAATACAGCAGCCAACGCTTGCATGCTTACCCGCACCACATTATTCATAGGTTGTTGTGCGGTGAGCGTAGAGCCCCCCGTTTGCGTGTGGAACCGTAGTTTTTGTGCCCCCGGGTCGGTTGCGCCCAGGTTTTTGGTGATATGTGCCCACATCCGGCGAGCCGCACGGAATTTGGCAATCTCTTCAAAGAAATTATTATGGCAGTTAAAGAAAAATGACAGGCGCTTGGCGAATACGTTGATGTCGAGCCCTTTATCCAAAGCCGCCTTTAAATACGTTTTACCGTTGGCCAATGTAAAGGCCAGTTCCTGCACGGCGGTTGAGCCAGCCTCACGAATGTGGTACCCAGATATAGATATGGTGTTCCATTTAGGCACCTCTTTACTGCAATATTCAAAAATATCGGTAATTAAACGCATGGATGGCGTAGGCGGGTAAATATAAGTGCCCCTCGCCGCGTACTCCTTTAATATATCATTTTGGATAGTACCCGAAATCTGCTTTAGGTCGGCGCCTTGTTTTTTGGCTAAAGCAATGTACATGGCCAGCAGGATAGATGCCGTAGCATTTATAGTCATGCTGGTGGTGATATCCTTTAACTGGATACCAGCAAAGAGGATCTCAATATCCTTTAAAGAATCTATCGCTACACCTACTTTGCCTACTTCACCTTCCGATAATTCATGATCGCTGTCATAACCTATCTGAGTAGGCAGGTCAAATGCTACCGAAAGGCCCATGGTGCCCTGGCTTAATAAATAGTGATAGCGTTTGTTGCTTTCTTCGGCGGTAGAAAAGCCCGCATATTGCCGCATGGTCCACGGTTTTCCGCGGTACATGTCTTTCTGAATGCCCCGGGTGTAGGGAAATTGGCCGGGAAGTTCTGCCATGCCCGATGGTTCGGTATAAACTTCCTTGATATCTATCCCGGATATGGTGGTGAATTTTTTATCAGCCATTTAAAACAGGTCCTCCAGGTCTTTACGGATCAGATCGGTAGCGATATCGTAAGGGTTTTGTTCCAGCTTACTCAAATGGTTCAATATAATACGGCCCAGGTCTAACCCGGTGGCATTCTCGGGCAGGGCTTTTATGGCAGTATTCACTACGCTCAGCGTATCTTCTTTTACACGTTTGGTTACTGCCCATGCGCGTTCGCTCACGTAAATTTGCTGGGTAACGTTATGCTGAAATTCGTTGCGGATATCGGCTACTATCAGGCTATGGAGTTCGGCAGCGGTGTAACCGTTACCGCTCAGGCGGATGAGCAGGTTGGCAGGGTTGATCCTGTCAGCAAATAACACCAGGCGTTCATAAGCTTGCAGTCGCAGCGGCAGGGTTTGGCTGCTGATGGATTTCTTCAGTTCGGCCAGTTGGATCGTGGCCGATCTGTCCATGTACGGTTTAAACAGGTAAAACGCAATGTAAACCACGCCAACACCGGCCATGGTATATTTTAATATATCAATGAGTAAGCTGTAAAGTACCATCTTGAAAATGTTAGGCAGGGGTCATAAATAAACCGGCTGCAACAAAAATCCGCATTTTACCTTATATTTGTATAGTTAATTACAAATAAGATGAGCACTACTGTCGAAACCTTAACTGCCCCGGTAACCTTTACAGAAGGTGCCGTAAAAGAACTTTTTAAACTAAGAGACCAGCAGGAACTGACCGAAGATTTTGGGTTACGTATCGGCGTTGAAGGCGGCGGCTGCTCGGGAATGAGCTACGTTTTAGGCTTTGATCAAAAGAAAGACGGCGATCAGGAATTTATTATCGACGGATTGGTGGTGTTTATGCATAAAGCACATGGATTATATCTGGCTGGCATGCAGATAGATTTCCAGAACGGACTAAATGCACGTGGCTTTACCTTTAATAACCCTAACGCAGCGAGTACCTGCGGTTGCGGTACTTCATTCTCAGTATAAATCCCAATACATTTAGATATTAAAACGGCTCTCTGAAAATCAGGGAGCCGTTTTTTGTTGGGCTATTTTGCGGCTAAACTTTCTTCGATCGTTTTTTTGATCCAGTAGGGGTTGGCTGGCTGATTGCTGACACTGGAGAAGGCTACCTTACCTTCTTTATTGATGATCACATTTGTGGGATATAGATGCACCCCATATTTATTGGTTGCGTAGGTCCCTTCAGATATGATATCATAACTAAACGGATGGGTTTTTAAAAAATCCTTTATCTCGTAACTTTCATCTAACGCGATAGCAACAAATATTACGTCTTTGTTGTCTTTATATTGTGCGGCAATTGCATCCAGGTCGGGTATTTCGGCGCGGCAGGGCGGGCAGCCAATAAACCAGAAGTTAAGCACAATCACTTTGCCTGCCATTGTTTTAGCGTTAAGTTTCTCGCCGTTTAAGGTTTTTCCGCTAAAGTAGGAAAACTTGTCCCCCTTTTTAAAACGGTCACTTTCAGCAGGTTTTGGCAAGCTTGCCATCCTTGCGTCTTTCTCAGCCTGTGTTCTTTTCACCAGGGTAAATGAAGCCGAGTCGGCAGCGCTTTTTCTAAACCAGCGCAAAGTATAATCGTTCGTACGTATCATGGCGCGCCAAATTGCGTAAGGGTAAACTGTCCCGGCCGAATCTTTAACGATTATGTTTTCATCTATAACAGGAGGCCTCATAACAGGTTGTGTACCCGCCATTTTAGGTTGCTCATTACTACCTGCCGATGAGTTTGCTAATGCTGCATTTCTTCGGCCGGTTAAAAATTGTTTTTCGGTAGCGCTTAACCTGACAAGAGAAAAAACGGGCTTTTCATTCAGGCGCTGTGTGCTTCTGATAGAGTAATTACCGCTTCGTAACAAAGGCTGCCAATCTTTATACGCCAACATTTGTCCGGTAGAATCCTTTACTACCGTATTTTCGTCAATAACAGGTGTTGTGAAACCTGGTTGTTTTGGTATTTCGCTACGTGTCACAACTGTTGTGGTCTGCGCATTGCTCTGACCCATAAATATTGCGCCGGTTATAATCAGCAGTAAAAATTTCTTCATCAATTTGCTTGTTGGTTAAGTTGAAGGTAGCTTTTGTTTTGTAACCGCGCAAATCTGTTTGGTAATCTTAATAATTTAATAACAGTACGCTGTAACAAAACGCTTTGTGTTACAGTCAAACCCTCAAGATTTTATATTTATAGCATGCCGGTAAAAACTACTTACAAAGAAAACATTGCTATAGCGTTGCAGGCCATAGGTGGTAACCGGTTGCGTACCTCGCTTACGGCACTCATTATTGCTATTGGTATTATGGCGCTGGTGGGTATCCTCACCGCTATTGAGGGGATCCGCCAATACACCAACGATGCCTTTGCCGGCTTGGGCGCCAACTCGTTCACTATCCAAAATCGGGGGTCGGGCATTAGTTTTGGCCGGGGCGGACACCGTAAAATGTACCCCGCTATTAGTTATCAGGAGGCCGTTCGTTTTAAAGAAACGTTTAAGCTCCCGGTGCGCACCAGTATTGATCTTACCGTATCCGGTACGGCCATTGCCAAGTACAACAGCATAAAAACTAACCCTAACATACAGGTAATAGGCAGTAACGAAAATTACTTGGCTATTAAGGGGCACAAAATGGCTTTTGGACGTAATTTTTCGACCGCCGAGGTTGACCATGGCGGTAATGTAGTGATCATTGGCGATGAGTTAAAACAAAAACTTTTTAAGAACGACGACCCTATCAATAAATCGATATTATTAGGCAGTAATAAGTTTCGCATCATTGGCGTGCTGCTTTCAAAAGGCAGTAACAGTTTTGGCGGCGATAAATTCTGTATTATCCCGGTACAAAAGGCCAGGCAGATCGTAGCCTCATCTAAACCGTCATTTTCTGTAACAATACAGGTAAGCAACCCCGGTGCATTGGATGCCAGCATTGGTGAAACCACATCGCTTTTCCGTAACATCCGCGGCCTGCGTATTGGCCAGCCAGATAATTTTGAGATCTTCAGAAGCGACTCGATACAACAGGAACTCAGCGGGCAGTTGGCCGGGATAACCGCCGCCGGCTTTGGTATTGGCATCATCACCTTATTAGGTGCTGCCATAGGGTTGATGAACATTATGCTGGTATCGGTGACGGAACGCACACGGGAAATTGGTTTACGTAAAGCCATAGGCGCAACGCCATCTGTAATACGTAAACAGTTTTTAATTGAAGCGATTGTGATATGCCTGATAGGCGGTTTCGGCGGTATTATATTGGGGATGGCCGTGGGTAACCTGATAGCCGTACAAATTAGCGGAACGTTTGTAGTGCCCTGGTTCTGGCTGCTCGCTGCAATAGGCTTATGCTCTTTTATCGGCCTGGCATCCGGGTTTTACCCCGCCAAAAAAGCATCCAAACTTGACCCGGTAGAGGCTTTGCGATACGAGTAAAAAATGTGCGGATGTGCAGATGTGCAGATGTGCAAATGTGCGGATGTGCAGATTACAAATTTCGGATTTCAGATGTGCAGATGTTAAGACAATATCGATATACAATTGCAAAGCGTCTGCACATCTGAAATCTGCACATCCGCACATCTACTTCAGCAATACATTCTTCAACGGATAATCAAACAGCAGCTTATGCAGGTGCGGGTATTGCAGCGCATCCTCTAATGCGTGGGCATGGCGCGGGTGGTGCATATCGCTCGATATAAAATCAACCATGTCATTGTCCACCAGTTCTTCGGCCATTTTTTTGGTAGTTTTACCGTAGTAGCCCGTTAACGATATAGTATTTAATTGCAGGTTGCACCCCATCATCCTGATGCAGCGCAGTTGCTCTATATCCATATAAGTGTATCGTTCCGGGTGGGCAAGGATGGGCTTATGGCCCAGGTCTATCATTTTTTTGATGATCTGAAGCAGGTTTGGCGGCGGGTTAACAAACGATACCTCAAACAAAACGTAACTGCCGGGCATGGTTAACAAATGGCCGTCGTCTATCCGTTTCTCAAAACTTTCGTCAAAGTAATGTTCGGCGGCAGCACTAATGTCAATAGTTATGTTTTGGTTTTTTAACTCATCTTTAAGAATTGTAAGCGCGTTATTGATGCTTTCATGATCGTTACGATAGTAATCGATCATCACATGCGGGGTAGCAATTATCTTTGTGATACCCAGCTCCATCAGCTTTTTGATCAGCACGATAGATTCTTCGGGCGTTTGGGCACCGTCGTCAATTCCCGGCAACACATGCGAGTGCATATCAACCATAACACCGCTATAGTTAAAGTCTACCGTTTTTTTTACTTCCTTCTTCTTAAAAAGTCCAAACATCAATTAACGGTTAGTGTACTGCTCGCTGTAATAATCCTGGTAGTTGCCAGATGTTACGTTATTCAACCATTCTTCGTTGTGTAAATACCAGTCTACCGTTTTCTCTAACCCTTCTTCAAAAGTTATAGATGGTTCCCAGCCCAGTTCATCTTTTAATTTAGTGGCATCGATAGCGTAACGCAGGTCATGGCCGGCACGGTCTGTTACGTAAGTGATCAACTTTGCCGATTCACCCTCCGCCCGGTTAAGTTTCTTATCTAAAATGCTGCAAAGCAATTGAATTAGGTCTATATTCTTCCACTCGTTGTGGCCGCCAATATTGTAGGTGGTACCATTAGCAGCTTTGTGGAATATTACATCTATGGCCCTTGCATGGTCCTCTACCCAAAGCCAGTCGCGCACATTCTCGCCTTTGCCGTAAACCGGTACCGGTTTTTGCTGCGTAATATTGTGAATAGCCAGCGGGATTAGTTTTTCAGGAAAGTGAAAAGATCCGTAATTGTTAGAGCAGTTTGATATCACGGTGTTCAATCCGTAAGTATCATAATACGCCCTTACAAAATGATCTGAACTTGCCTTTGATGCCGAGTAGGGTGAGTGTGGGTCGTAAGCCGTTTTCTCGGTAAACATATCTGTATCGCCCAAAGTGCCGTAAACCTCGTCGGTTGATACATGGTAAAAACGTTTTTGGTCGTACTGGCCCTTCCAAAGGTTTTTGGCGGCGTTTAAAAGATTAACAGTACCCACAACGTTGGTCATCACAAACTCTAAAGGGTTGGTAATAGAACGGTCCACGTGCGACTCTGCCGCCAGGTGGATCACAGCATCCGGTTGTTCCTGTTCAAAAAGCTTATTGATAAATTCCAGGTCGACAATATCGCCCTTTACAAATTTGTAGTTAGGCTTATCCTCAATATCTTTCAGGTTGGCCAAATTACCGGCATAGGTAAGTTTGTCCAGGTTGATGATCTGGTAGTCGGGATAGTTAGTAACAAAACGGCGCACCACATGTGAGCCGATAAAGCCGGCACCGCCGGTGATAATAATTTTCTTGATCATAATAATATACTTATAACGGGTTTTGGGAAATATAATTTTCCCAGTTCCAGGCAGACGACATCATGGTGTTGAGGTCAAGCTCCGCCTTCCAGTTTAATTTTTCTGTTGATTTAGTGGCATCGCCCCAAACTTGTTCCACATCGCCATCGCGGCGGGGGGCTATTTCATAGTTCAGTTTAACGCCGGTTGCTGCTTCAAATGCTTTAATCACTTCCAATACCGAGCTACCCTTACCGGTGCCGATGTTAAAAAAGTCTATACCTGTAAAATCTTGTTGCTCCATTAACTTTAAAGCAGCAACGTGTGCGCGGCCCAGGTCTACCACGTGGATATAGTCACGAACGCAGCTACCATCGGGCGTATTGTAGTCGCCGCCCCAAACCATCAGTTTTTCGCGTTTGCCAATGGCTGTTTGGGTGATAAAGGGTACCAGGTTTTGCGGCACACCGATAGGCTGCTCGCCAATCAGGGCCGACTCATGCGCACCCACCGGATTAAAGTAACGTAGCGAGATCATTTTATAATCACTGCCCGATGCGATCACGTCCTTTAATATTTCTTCGGCCACCTGCTTGGTGTTGCCGTAGGGTGATTGCGCAGGTTGTACAGGGGCATCTTCGGTAACCGGTAATTGCTCGGGCTGCCCGTATACGGTACAGCTTGATGAGAATACCAGGTTTACGCCGCGGCCTTCAAAAGCATTAAGGATGTTTACCAGCGAGAAGAAGTTGTTGCGGTAGTATTTAAGCGGAAGTTTAACAGACTCGCCAACAGCCTTAAACGCTGCAAAGTGAATAATTCCTTCAATATCTGCTGCCTCGTTATCGGCAAATGCCTTTACTGCTTGCTCATCACAAAGGTCTAATTTGTGAAAGGCGGGTTTAAAACCGATGATCTTGGTTAGTTGCTCCAAAATTTTAATATCGGAGTTAGAAAGGTCATCAACTACGATAGGGTCATAACCCGCGTTGATCAACTCGATCACGGTATGCGATCCGATAAAACCTAAACCGCCTGTAACTAAAATTTTCATCGTTGTTATTTAATAGGTAGTACTATATACTCAAAAACTGCAGAAAGTGTTTTGCTGCAGTTTTTTGAGGTGGTTAGTGTTTGTTGTAATAGGTAAAATCCTTATGCAGAATTTCCTTTTCAGGCAGCGATTTAAAGTATTCATAGGTGATCTTTAAACCTTCGGCGCGGCCTACTTTTGGCTCCCATCCTAAAATTGCTTTGGCCTTGGTAATATCCGGGCGGCGCTGTTTTGGGTCGTCTGTTGGTAAAGGCAGGCTGATCATTTTTTGGTCGGTACCGGTTAATTTGATGATCTCATCACCAAACTCTTTAATAGTGATCTCATCAGGGTTACCAATATTCATCGGCTGGCTGTAATCGCTGTGCAGCAAACGGTAAATGCCTTCAATCAAATCATCTACATAGCAAAACGCACGGGTTTGTGAGCCATCGCCAAACATGGTCAACGGTTCGCCGCGCAGTGCCTGGCCAATAAAGGCTGGTAATACGCGCCCGTCGTTAAGGCGCATGCGTGGGCCGTAAGTATTAAAGATGCGTACTATGCGGGTTTCTAAACCGTGGAAGGTGTGGTAAGCCATGGTGATAGATTCCTGGAAACGTTTAGCTTCGTCATAAACACCACGCGGGCCAACGGTATTTACGTTACCCCAGTACTCTTCTGGCTGCGGGTTAACCGTTGGGTCGCCATAAATTTCTGATGTTGAAGCGATGAGCATGCGCGCACCTTTGGCCAGCGCCAATCCCAATAAGTTATGCGTACCTAAAGATCCTACCTTTAAAGTCTGGATAGGGATCTTCAGATAATCTATAGGGCTTGCCGGCGATGCAAAGTGCAGGATGTAATCCAGCTCGCCACTTACATGTACAAATTTAGAAACATCGTGGTTGTAAAACTCAAAGTTTTCCAGTTTAAAAAGATGCTCTATGTTACGCAGGTCGCCTGTGATCAGGTTATCCATCGCAATAACATGGTAGTCCTCTTTAATAAACCTGTCGCACAAATGCGAACCTAAAAAGCCGGCTGCCCCGGTAATTAATATACGTTTGCGGTTTGCCATTAGCTAATTATCTTTCTGCCTATACTGTTATAATAATACCCAAGGTCAATCATTTTTTGCAGGTCGTAAAGGTTACGGCCATCAAAAATAACTTTAGCTTTTAACTTTTCTGAAACCTGGTCAAAATCAGGGGTGCGGAATAAAGACCATTCTGTAACGATCAATAATGCATCGGCATCATCTAAGACATCATAAGGTGTTTCGCCGTAGGCTATTTTATCACCTACAATAGCTTTTACATTAGGCATCCCTTCGGGGTCAAATACATGAACGGTAGCCCCTTCTTTTATCAGCTCATCAATAATGTACAAAGCGGGTGCTTCGCGTATATCATCGGTTTCCGGCTTAAAGGCCAGGCCCCACATCGCGAATTTTTTACCTTTAAGGTCGCCATTGTAATATTTTTTCAGTTTTTGTACCAATACTTTTTTCTGGATCTCGTTCACCTCCATTACAGAGTTCAGGATCTTGAAATCGTAAGTGTTTTCTTCGGCCGATTTGGCCAGTGCCTGTACATCTTTAGGGAAACAGCTACCACCGTAACCGATACCCGAAAACAAGAAGCGGTTACCAATACGGTTGTCTGCACCAATACCGCGGCGTACCATATCCACATCGGCGCCAACCAGTTCGCACAGGTTAGCAATCTCATTCATGAATGATATTTTGGTAGCCAGGAAAGAGTTGGCAGCATACTTTGTAAGTTCAGACGAGCGCTCGTCCATGAAGATAACCGGGTTACCCTGCCGTACGTATGGGCCATAAAGCTCGGCCATTAACTTGCGGGCACGCTCATCCATGGTACCAACCACTACACGGTCGGGCTTCATAAAATCTTCTACTGCAACACCCTCACGTAAAAATTCGGGGTTTGATACCACGGCAAGCTCTATGTTAGTGTTTGCTTTTATAACTGCGGTAACTTTATCAGCAGTACCAACCGGCACGGTAGATTTAGTAACAATAACTTTGTAACCGGTAACTAATTTAGCGATGTCTCTGGCGGCACCCAGCACGTAGCTTAAGTCGGCCGATCCATCACCACCCGGAGGGGTTGGCAAGGCTAAAAATATAATTTGCGCATCAGCAATAGCACTGGCAAGGTCGCTGGTAAATAATAACCTTTTCTGGTTAATGTTACGATGGAACAACAGCTCGAGGCCCGGCTCATAAATAGGGAGCTTGCCATCCTGCATCATTTTAACTTTTTGCTCGTTAATGTCTACACAGGTAACCTGATTACCGGTTTCTGCTAAACATGTGCCTGTTACCAAGCCTACATAACCTGTTCCAACAACAGCTATTTTCATAAAGATTTTTTAATATTAATGTTATTACTTTTATGCCCGACGAAGATAATAATTACAAACTTAAAATGCTTGTACTATATAACATTGGCATCACAATATACTACACACTTGTTTATATAGCATCTGTTTATAAAAATAAAGCCAAAATGTGGATAAGCGGGCGTAAAAACCAGCAAGTTAATCCACTAAATTCGAGTATCTGGTTTCATTTTGCCTCGTTAGGCGAATTTGAACAGGGCAGGCCCGTTTTAGAGGCTGTTAAAAAGCAATACCCATCACAACCTATAGTTGTTACGTTTTTTTCGCCGTCGGGATACGAGGTCAGAAAAAATACCCCGCTTGCCGATGCTGTGTATTATTTACCCCTTGACAGGGCTGCCAATGCACAAAAATTCATAGCAACTATTAACCCGGTGATGGCCATTTTTACCAAATATGAGTATTGGTACCACTATTTTAATGAGCTGCATAACAGGCATGTGCCGCTTTACATCATATCGGGCATATTCAGGCCTAACCAGGTGTTTTTTAAATGGTATGGCGGCCTGCACCTCAAAATGCTTAAACTGGTTACCTGGTTTTTTGTGCAGGATATTGACAGTAAGCATTTGTTGCACGATGTAGGGGTAACCAGCGTAACCATTAGCGGCGATACCCGTTTTGACCGGGTGTGGGCAAACGCGCAATTGCCCAAAGCTTTACCGGAGATAGCGAAGTTTAAAAACGGACAAAAGCTGTTTATTGCCGGCAGCACCTGGCCTGCCGATGAACAGCTGCTGATACCGCTGATCAAACAATACCCCGAGTGGAAATTCATCATCGCCCCGCACGAAACCAGCGCAAACCATATAAACGGTCTATTTGGGATGTTGAATAAACGGGCCATCAAATACTCGGAGATCGGCACTGCAAATTTTGGCTTAAATACCCTCATCATAGACAATATCGGGATGCTATCGTCTTTATATCAATATGCCGATGTGGCCTACATCGGTGGCGGTTTTGGTGTGGGTATCCATAATACGCTGGAAGCAGCCGCTTTCGGCATGCCCATCATCTTCGGGCCAAATTACGGGCGGTTTAAAGAAGCTAAAGATTTAGTAGGCCTGAATGCGGCATTCAGTATTGCTGATGGGGAGGAATTATTGTCAACTGCAGCAAGTTTAATGGACGATGCGCAATTCCGTGAGGGCTGCGCGAGTATTGCTAAGAAATATGTAGAAGAGAATACCGGCGCAACGGCCGCGATTTTGAAATATATTAAAGAGCGGCATTAGAGATTTTTAAAGATTTTTGGAATTTCTAAAGAATTGCATTTAAAGCGTAACGATATTTTTGGTGACATGATCGTGTCAGCAGGTGTTTTTTTAAATAGTTAATTATCAGCAAATTAGATAATGTTCACGGTGTTCACGGTGTTCATACGTGAACATGAACATACTTGGAGCTGGAATTTCATCCATAAATTGTAAAAATCTGTATCATCCCGGTTCATTTTATTAATATTGCCAGCTATGGGTTTTTTAGATCTCCCGGGACTGGGTAAGGCGCATTATCATGAATACGGCAGCGGCGCAAAGCCGTTACTGGCTTTTCATGGCTATGGCATGACGGGGAAGCAATTTCATGTGCTGGAGCAATCCGTTTTGCAGGATTACCATGTTTACGGTTTTGATCATTTTTTTCACGGAGAGAGTAAACTAACCAACTGGACAGAAAAGCAGATCGTAAACGGCATGCCCAAAGCTACGGTGGCCGCCTATGCCGAAGAATGGTTTAAAGTACACGGCAGGCAGCGGTTCTCTGTAATGGGGTACTCTATCGGTGCCAATATTGCGCTGATACTGGTAGAGCTATATCCCGATCTGGTAGACGAGGTGATCCTGATGGCGCCTGACGGGCTATCGGTTTACAAAGGCTTTCATTTTTTAACTTATCAGCCGGTGGGGCGTTTCCTTTTCAGGCAGGTTACCAAAAGTAAATGGCTGGCACCCTCGCTGCTCAAAAACCTCAAGAAAATAAACTTTATAGATGATAGCCTGTACCAGATAGCCTATAATGAAATTGATACCGAACAAAAACGGCAGGATGTTTATTATACCCTAAACCTTATCCGTTTGTTAAAACCCGATATTCATAAAATAGCACAGTTCATCAATCAGCATCCTATCAAATGCCGGTTGATATTTGGCAAGCACGATAATTTGTTTCCGCGTATAGCGGCAGAACCTTTTATCGCCCTGCTGGATAAACCTGATGTGCATGAGGTTGCCCTGGGGCATTGGCTGGTGGTAAAACAATTAGATGAGTATTTAGTAAATTTACCCCGATGATACCCGCCCGCAGAGTAGCCCTTTTTAGTAACTGGTTTGCCATATACATGCGTTACCGCATGCGCAAGGCCTTTAACAAACTGGAGGTGCTACCGTTTATACCCAAACCCGGCCATTCGGTATTATTACTATGCAATCACTTTAGCTGGTGGGATGGCCTTTGGGGCAATTACCTGGCCTACTGGCATCTTGACCGTAAACTATATATTATGATGCAGGAAGACCACCTGCAAAAGCGCATGCTGCTCAACTTGTTTGGAGGGTTCTCTATCAACCGTAGTTCGCGCGAGATGGTAAAATCGTTGCAATACGCTGCGGGTTTGCTGAACAACCCAGAGAACCTGGTGGTAGTTTTCCCGCAGGGCGAATTGATATCCAACCATACTACCGAAATTAAAGTGGAGAAGGGCATAGAACGCTTGATCAAAAACATAAAGGCCCCCTGTCAGATCGTGTACAACTGCGCGCTGATAGATTATTTCGAAAGCCTTAAACCGTCGGTATACTTTCACCTGTTTGATTGTGGTTTGGCGGGTGAATTAAGTTTTGATGAACTAACCGAAAAGATCAATGCCTTTCATCGGCAGGCTTTAAAAGACCAGGTAAACGTAGCGCATTAATATGATCTATCCGCAGCAAAATAAATTCATCCGCTGGTTTTTTCACCACTACATCCTTAACCTGGTGCAGCGAAATTTTCAATCGGTGAATTTTAACGGGGTTGATGTGGATAACGATAAGTCGATATTGCTTTTAGCCAATCACTTTAGCTGGTGGGATGGTTTTTTGATGTATTACGTCAATCAAAAGGTATTTAACAAGCGCTATCATGTAATGGTAATAGAAGAGACCATGCGCGAGGTCGTTTTTTTTAAATATATTGGGGCATTCTCAGTCAATAAAAATTCCAGGGATATTTTAAAATCACTGGATTACGCTGCTGAATTATTGAAAGATCCGCGCAATCTCGTACTTATCTTTCCTCAGGGTAAACTTTATTCTAATTTTACAGATGATATAAATTTTGAAAAAGGCCTGCAAAAAATAACGGAAGCCGCTGCCGGTAAATACCAATTAATGCAGGTGGCGACCTTCATTGAAAGCCTGCAGTATAAAAAGCCGACGGTAAACGTTTATTTAGCAAAAGCTGATGACGGTTTGTACGATTTAACGACAATGCAACAAAACTATCAGCAACATTATCTTAATGCCAAGGCGCAGCAAATTAAAATAACCGTATAAAGTGATTATTGTCTTATTAGTAACCTTTATTTTTTTGATCCTGCGTTTTACGGTCACGCTGTTCAATTTTGTGTCGAACCCCAAATTGCAGCGCATCGGCAAAGCCTACCCCGATAAAGTTTCCATTCTGATCCCTGCGCGAGATGAGGCGGAAAATATATTAACGCTGCTGCAATCCATCCACCGGCAGGATCATGGTAATTATGAAGTGATCATTCTGGACGATAACTCGAGCGACGGGACTTTTGCCTTGTGCGACGCTTTTGCGGCCGGACATCCAAAATTTAAAGTTCTTAAAGGCGCGCCTCTTCCGGCGGGTTGGTTAGGTAAAAACTATGCCTGCCACCAATTGGCCCAACGAGCCACAGGGCAGTTCTTTTTATTTTTAGATGCCGATGACAAGGTGTACGACGGATTGTTGAACAGCACCATTCACCGCATGTATTTAAGAAAATTAAGCCTGCTTAGCTTATTCACAAATCAGGAAATGATAAGCCCGGGCGAGAAGTTGGTTGTGCCCTTGATGCATTATATCTTATTAAATCTGCTGCCGCTACGGTTAGTTTACCTCGTAAAAAGCGCATCGGTTGCGGCAGCCAGCGGGCAATTTATGCTCTTTAACGCCCAACTGTACCGCGAATACCAATGGCACCTGCTCGCCAAAAACAAAGTGGTGGAGGATGTAGAAATTATGAAGCTGGTCAAGGCCTCGAAACAAAACGGCGAGACGCTACTGGCCAACGGATTGATCAGTTGCCGCATGTATAAGGGATACAAGGAGGCGGTAAATGGTTTTGGCAAAAATTTTCTGGCCGCCTTTAACTACAACATCATCGGGTTTTTAGTTTACCTGCTGCTCATTATCGGCGGGCCCATAGTGGTGGTGTTGGCCATGAACATCAACCTCATATTTATAATGATAGGATTGATGATGCTTACCCGGATCATGATATCTTTGCTGGCCGGGCAAAATGTATCACGCAATTTAGTGCTGCATCCCTGGCAAATGCTAAGTTTGCTGCTTATTGGCATTACCTCGATACAAAAACGACTCACCAAAACCACAGAATGGAAAGGCCGCAAAATTTAACCATCAATACGCGTTTAGCTACCGGCATTATCATACTGTTTCATGTGGTTGGTCTTATTGGTTTTGCATTGCCTGCAACCCGTTTGTTGTTTTTGCAGATAGTCCCCTTTCATTTATTACTGATGCTGGTGGTAATTGGACTAAATCATAAAAATATCAACAGCAAATTTGGCCTGCTAATATTGATCCTCTTTTTTATTGGCTATATGGTGGAATGGGTGGGGGTGCACACCGGCCTGCTTTTTGGTAGCTATGCTTATGGTGGTACATTAGGCTACAAGGTATTAGGCATCCCGCTGATGATAGGTGTAAACTGGTTCCTGCTTGTTTACGCCGCCGGGGTAACTATGCAGCACAGCCGTTTAAAAAGCGTTTTTTTTAGGGTGATAACAGGTGCCGCCGCATTGGTATTGCTTGATATTTTAATTGAACCTGTGGCTATTAAATTCGATTACTGGCACTGGCTTAACGGAAGCATCCCCTTAAAAAATTACATCTGCTGGTTTTTGGTAAGTGCAGTTTTATTGTATGTTTTTGAGCTGTTTCGCTTTAAAAAACAAAGCTATGCCGCACCAGTGTTGTTGATTACAGAGTTTGTTTTTTTTGGAGTTTTGAATTTGGTATTGCTGTTAGTGTAGCGCGCAAAGGCGCGAAGCCGCAAAGGTTTTTATACGGGAGCTGCCTTTTACCTTTCTCCATTAACCTAATTTCGCCATCCCAATTTCAAATTTTACGTTTAACCCTATACCTTGCTCCTTTAACCTAATAATTAGTTATTTTTGCAAAACCATGGGCGAATTAAACTTAAAGGTAACGATAGATCAGGACTCGGGCTTTTGCTTTGGGGTGGTTTATGCCATTGATATGGCCGAAGAAATATTGGCGGAAGACGGCTACCTGTATTGCCTTGGCGATATTGTGCACAATGATGAGGAAGTTACGCGATTAAAAAAACTGGGTTTGCGCATTATAGAGCACGCCGAACTGGCTAACCTGCGTGACGAGAAAGTATTGATCCGTGCGCACGGAGAGGCTCCTGAAACGTATAAAATTGCCTTAGCAAATAATATTACACTGATAGATGCATCGTGCCCGGTAGTGTTAAAACTGCAAAACCGTATTAAAACATCATACGATGTTAACGAGAAGATCCTGATCTTTGGTAAACACGGCCATGCCGAAGTGATAGGGCTGGAAGGGCAAACAAACGGCGATGCGCTGGTATTTCAGGATATCTCGGAACTGGACAATGCTGATTTACCCGGTGCTTTTACACTGTATACACAGACCACAAAAAGCATGGAAAAATTTTACAGCATCAAAGAAGAGTTGCTCTCCCGCGGGTACGAGGTGAAAGCTAATGATACCATTTGCCGCCAGGTGTCAAACAGGGATAAAGATTTGCCTGCATTTGCAATCAGGTTTAATAAGATCGTATTCGTATCCGGCAAAAAATCGTCAAACGGGAAAGTGTTGTACGAGGTATGCCGCAAGCATAATCCCGACACTTACTTTGTATCTGCCGCTAACGAGATCGATCCATCTATGTTTGCCCCGGGCGATACCGTGGGCATTGCCGGCGCTACCTCAACCCCTATGTGGCTAATGCAGCAGGTTAAAGCCGTATTGGAAAGTTATTAGCAGCACGCTATTTGCTATGTAAAAGTCATCGCCTTTGAGTACGCTCTTATCTTGAAAAAATCAGCATCATATACCGGTTTATTTATTGCCCTGCTGGTCATCGGTTGCTGGGTAACATCCACTATTTTATTAATGCAATGGCGGGTAAACTTTGCCAACCCGCTATTATATCTGCTCATATTGGTGCAGATGCATTTGTACACCGGTTTGTTTATTACCGCGCACGATGCTATGCATGGAACGGTAGCGCCTAATAGATCTGTAAATAATGCGATAGGTTTTACCTGTACAGCATTTTACGCATCTTTCTGGTATCCAAAATTGTATACCAAACATCACAAGCACCATGATCATGTGCATACCGATGAGGATCCCGATTATCATCAGGGAACGTTTTTTAGCTGGTATATTAGATTTATCCGCAACTACTTATCCATCTGGCAAATTGTGGTGATGGCGGCTCTATTTAACCTGTTGAAGATATGGATCCCACAAGCCAATCTCATTGTGTTTTGGGTGGTGCCATCGTTGTTAAGTACGTTACAGCTGTTTTATTTTGGCACCTATTTACCCCATAAGGGCGAGCACGATAATAAACACCAGAGCCGCAGTTTACGGCGTAATCATTTCCTTGCATTTTTTAGCTGCTACTTTTTTGGCTATCATTATGAACATCACGATGCGCCCTGGGTGCCGTGGTGGAAACTATGGCAGGTTAAAGGATAATGAATTATTCGTCCTCAATATCTATTCTAAATTAACACTCCGCTGATATTTAACTGCTATAAACACAAATACTTATTTTATTTTTGCAGGTATATATTATGGCAAAAAAGGGAGTTTTACTGGTAAATTTAGGTACGCCCGATAGTCCGGCTACTGCGGATGTACGTAAATATTTAGATGAGTTTTTGATGGACCCGCGGGTGATTGATGTGAACGCAGCACTACGCACCGTATTGGTAAAAGGGATAATTGTTCCCTTCCGCGCGCCAAAGTCTGCCAAGTTGTACAAAGCCATCTGGGACGATCAAACGGGCTCGCCACTTAAGCACTACAGCATATTACAACACCAAGCTTTGCAGCAGCGCCTGGGCGATGAGTACATGGTTGAATTGGCTATGCGCTATCAGAGTCCCTCTATAGAATCGGCCCTAAAGAAGTTGAAAGAGGCATTGGTTACCGAGATCCAAGTGATCGCCCTGTTTCCGCAATATGCATCAGCCAGTACGGGTTCGGTACATGATAAGGTGATGAGTTTGGTTAAAGACTGGCAAACTATCCCGAATATCAGTTTCGTCAATTCTTTTCATGATAACGAGCTGATGATCGAGACCTTTGTTGATAATGCAGCTAAATATCAACCCGAAACATTTGATCATATTCTGTTTAGCTTTCACGGCTTGCCACAACGGCAGCTCAAAAAATGTGATCACACCCAAAACTATTGCCTTAAAGTTGACGGTTGCTGTAACACATTAAACGATACCAATAAATTTTGCTACTCGGCACAATCACACGACACCGCGCGTTTGATAGCAAATAAAATGGGCCTGTCGCGCGAACAATACACCGTTTGCTTTCAGTCGCGCCTGGGCAACGACCCATGGGTGAAGCCCTACACCAGCGAGATCATTGCCGAATTAGCCAAAGAAGGTAAGAAACGCCTGCTGGTATTTTGCCCCGCCTTTGTTGCCGATTGCCTGGAAACCGTTTACGAAGTAACTACCGAGTACGGCGACGAGTTTAAAGCCCTGGGTGGAGAGCACGTGCAATTGGTTGAAAGCCTGAACGATTCGCCTAAATTTATTGATGCGCTGGAGAAAATGGTGCGGGAGAATTAAATGAAGGATAGATTTTAAACCTTGCGCTCGTTTAAAACGAGTGCGGTTGTAGTTTGGCGATTTTATCGCACGTTAGCGTTAAAAACGTAAATCATTTTGAGCACTTGTTATAGATGAGCCCAATTGAATCAGCGCTGCTCGTTTTTGCAAATGTATCTACAAAGCGTGGCTGGTTGTGCTTACGTTTGCGTACCGTTCGGTACCATTTCGCTTATTATTTTTGCCGATAATAGACACAACGGGATGCCACCGCCGGGATGCACGCTGCCCCCGCAAAAATACAGTCCATTTATTTTAGACGATCTGTTCGCATGCCTTAAAAACGCCGCAAACTGATTATTGGAGCTGGTGCCGTAGATAGAACCTTTGTACGATGAAGTTTTGCTTTCAATACTTCGCGGGTCGAGGATGGTTTCGCAAGCAATAAGTGGGGCAATGTCCTCTCCTAAGATCCGGGAGAGTTTTTGCTGGATGTTTTCACGGGCACCGGCAATTAGCTGGTCCCAATCCTGCCCGTTATTAGCTGGTACGTTGATCATTACAAACCAGTTCTCGCAGCCATCCGGCGCATCGTCTGTTTTGTATTTACTGCTGATATTGATGTAAACGGTAGGGTCGTGGTAAATATCCTGTTGCTGCCAGATGTGTTCGAATTCCGCTTTATAATCAGCACTGAAAAATATATTATGCAGATTTAATTGCGGAAACACCTTGTTAACGCCCCAATAAAATATCAGTGCCGAGCTGCTGCGTTCCTGGTTCAGCGTTTTCTGCGGATGTAGTTTGGGGTATTTGGACAGCAGTTTTTTATAGGTGAACCAAACATCCATGTTAGATATCACCAGATTGGCAATGATGTTTTCGCCTTTGGTGCGGATGCCTTTAGCTATTCCGTTGATCACCACCACTTCATCAACCTTGCTGTTGTAATTGAACTGTACACCCAAACCTTCTGCCAGTTTAACTAAGGATTGGGTGATATTGTACATACCTCTCTCGGGGAAGTAGGCACCGAAATGATGCTCTAAATGAGGGATAACGTTGAGGGTAGCGGGTGCCTGGTAAGGATTTGATCCGTTATAGGTAGCGTACCGGTCAAAAAATTGCACCACGCGCGCATCGGCAAAGCTTTTGCTATTGGCCCTGTGCATGGTGCGGAACGGATCGATCTGCGGAAAACGAAATACAGAGCGCAGAGTATCCCATCGCAAAAAGGTTTGCAAACGATGCAGCGATCGTTCCAAAAAAACATGGTTCGTGATATTATAAATGTCGCGGCTGTTAGCCAGGTATTTGATTATGGAAGCTGCGGGTTCGCCGGTTTTATTTTGGATCTCGCCGGCAAAGGCTTTGGTATCAGCGTAGGCATTGATTTGCGTGCCATCCTCATAAAAGTATTTACAAACTACATCCAATTTTTGGTAACTGAAGTAGTCAGCAGGATTTTTACTGGCCAGTTGAAACAACTCAGTAACATATTGCGGCATGGTAAACAGGCTGGGGCCTGCATCAAAACGATAGCCTTGCAACTCGATTTCGGAAAGTTTACCACCGGGGTAACTGTTCGCTTCAACAACCTGTACGGCATAACCCTTAACAGCCAAACGGATGGCGGTTGCTATCCCCGCTATCCCTGCACCTACTATCACTGCTTTTTGTTGCGGCATGGGGCGAAGATACGGCAAAAGCTAATTAAAAGGTCATTGCAAGCAATCGTTTGCAATGACCTTTTTTATTAAAATTACTCTGCGTGAATGCCTTCGCCTATCTCTTCGATAGTTTTTCGGTTAAAAGCATCCAGGTCGGCAGGCGTACGGCTGGTTATCAATCCGTTATCAACCACTACTTCTTCATCCACCCATTCGGCACCGGCATTCTTCAGGTCGGTTTGCAGGGATGGGTAGGAGGTTAATTTGCGGCCGCTGATCATGCCTGTTTCGATCAGCATTTGCGGACCGTGGCAAATAGCTGCAACGGGTTTACCTTCATCTAAAAATGCAGACACAAAGGCAACTGCATCTTTATTCTGGCGCAATTTATCCGGGTTTAAAACGCCGCCCGGTAATACCAGCGCGTCATAGTCATCCGGGCTTACCTCGCTTAATTGTTTGTCAACATCAATCTCAATTCCCCAGTCGGTTTTGTCCCATGCTTTAATTTTGCCGCTTTTTGGCGATATCACATGTACCGTTGCACCTGCTGCTTCTAAGGCCGCTTTAGGGCTGGTTAATTCTACCTGTTCAAATCCTTCTTCGGTTAGCAGTGCTACCTTTCTATTACTTAAATTTGCCATAACAATATTTTTATAGGTTATATGTATATAAACTACAAGGATAAAAAATTAAAGTTTTAAGAAAATTTAAATTAAATTTTAGATGACGCGTAGTTGATAAAGTTCATCGTCAACCCATAGTCTTCGGTACCCTTTCTACGGATGAAAAAGAAGTCGCGGGTGATCTTTAAGCCCTCGATGGGTACCTCTACCAGGTCGCCCTCGTTAAGCTCGCGGATAATGGACGGTTTAGGCATAAAACCCAGGCATTGGTCGGCCAGCAGAAAATTCTTCAAAGCTTCGGTACCACCCAGGCGGATCTTCACCGACAAGTCTGCCGGTTTGATGTTTAAGGCAGATAGGGCCCTTAACAAAGAGGTTAAGGTTCCGGATCCCCGCTCACGCACAGCCAGCGGCGTTTTAACAAACTGTTTCAGGGTTAGCGATTTGCCCGCCAGCGGACTTTTTGCCGAGCATACCGGGATCACCTCGTCGCTCATGAAGGGTTTATAGCTAACGGTGGTCAGTTTACTATCCGCTTCTATGATACCCAGGTCTACTTCGTGGTTGAGCAGTGCGTTCAGGATATACTCGGAATTGCGGTTAACCAGTTGCACACCCACGCTGGCGTACTCGCGTTGAAAGCCGGACAGGATGGAAGGCAGAATATATAGCGCAATAGTCGTGCTCGCTCCCAAACGTAAATGCCCTGCCGCGTTAGATGCATTGCTGAGAATAGACAAATCGTAATCTAACTTGCGTTCTATTTCGGTAGCCTGTAAAAGGTATTCGTTGAGCTTACTGCCTGCCTCGGTAAGCAGGATGCTGTTGCCCTTGCGCTCAAACAGTGCCACTTTGTACTGATCTTCTAACGCCTTCACATGTTTACTGATGGCAGGCTGGGTTACAAACAACACCTGCGCCGCCTTGCTGAAACTTAAGTTAGCAGCAACTTCCATAAAAACACGGTGAGCGAAAGAGATCATAATTGGCTATCGGAGATTGGAGTGAGTAGAATTCTTATTTTCGCAACGCTTTTTGATAACTTCTAATATCATTTCATTAAAGTCATCCATAATATAGTCAGCCCACCATTTTCCATAAAAGTTCAAATTTGAGGTTATTCTGTATCTACATGTGAGCTTAATAACATTTTCATGATTATTAATGGGTAAAATTTCATAGCTGCCATTTGTTACATCAAAGTAACGGCCGCCAATCATAACATGTTCGTCCAACGTTGTTGGTGGGATGGAGTTTGAGTCAACAATAATATTATACTTAAAACCTACGCCCTCTTCCCATCCACTTATCCTTTCCTGAAATTTAATGCCTTTCTCCCAAGTTATGCTTCTCGTGGCACCAATGCCATTTCTATTTAGTTCGCCGTTCAGTGGTTTAGGGATACCAATTAGATGAATAAAATGTGTTTCGATCTCTTCTTTTTTGATGTTCCTGACGTTTTTGATGTTAGTCCAAATAACATTGCGGTTTGCTTTAACTTTAATCGTTGTTGTTACCGTATTAAACTGATTACTGGCAGGAATGAAACCTTCGATAAAAATTAATATTAACGGCAGAAGTAAAGAACTGTAAAGAGGCGTTTTTTTGTCGCTGAATTTAAGTTTATAAAGACGTGATATGAATGCGCCTAACGTGCCCAATACCATGAATGGTCCTATGATTATTATGAGACAAATAGCTCCTTCAAAACCACATAAAATAGCTACAACACAAAAAGTAATTGTACTAAACCACGGTAAAAGAATAATTGTATAATAAGACTTTAATTGCTCGCGAGTTGTAAATACGACAGGGATTACACCAAGAATTATTGGAAGTATAAATACGTAAGAAATGGATACATAGCTATTAACTGTTTTAATTAATACAAGCGCCATCAAGTCATATGCACAGGCAGCAATTAAACCAATAAAAAAAATCAAAAGTCGATTTAATTTCATTTGTTGAATATATAAAAAGCCCTGCAGTTTTCACTACAAGGCTTTTAAAATCACCAATCTCTAAACTACGCCTCTACAGCCTGCCCTATTAAATGCTTCTCCACCAGATACTCAGCGATCTGAATGGCATTAGTTGCGGCACCTTTACGCAGGTTATCGGCAACTATCCAGCAGTTCAGGGTTTTTTCCTGGCTTTCGTCACGGCGAAGGCGGCCTATAAAAACTTCATCCTTATCGTGCGCGTCAAGCGGCATCGGGTATTTCAGGTTAGCTACATCGTCAACCACTATAATACCGGGCGAGTTCTCTAACAAGCTACGTACTTCGGCCAGGTCAAACTCATGCAAAAACTCAATATTAACCGACTCCGAGTGGCCGCCCATTACCGGGATGCGCACGGTGGTGGCGGTAACTTTAATGCTATCGTCGCCCATGATCTTGTTGGTTTCCTTCACCATCTTCATTTCCTCTTTGGTGTAACCGTTCTCGGTAAATACATCAATATGCGGTAATACGTTCAGGTCGATGGTGTATGGGTATGCTTTTGGCCCGTCGATGCCTTTGCGCTCGTTCATCAGCTGGTCAACAGCCTTAACACCCGTGCCGGTAACCGATTGGTAGGTGGATACTACCACGCGTTTTATTTTATATTTATCGTGAAGGGGCTTCAAGGCCACTACCATTTGTATGGTTGAGCAATTTGGGTTAGCGATGATCTTATCTTCAGCAGTCAAAACATCGGCATTTACTTCGGGCACTACCAGTTTTTTGGTAGGGTCCATACGCCAGGCCGACGAATTATCAATTACAGTTGTACCTGCTGCGGCAAATAAAGGGGCCTGCTCTAAAGACGCGCTTCCGCCTGCGCTAAACAGGGCTACATCGGGTTTCATACTAATCGCATCGGCAACAGAAACCACCTTATACTGCTTACCCTTATAAGTAATTTCTTTACCAATACTTTTTTCGGAAGCTACGGGGATTAATTCTGTAACCGGGAAGTTGCGTTCTGCCAGAACCTGCAACATTTTAGTGCCTACCAAACCGGTAGCACCAACAACTGCGACTTTCATTTTATTAATTGTTTTGTGAATAAACTCCAAATATGCAATTTTTTTGCGGAATGACGACTGCTTTAGTCTGGTAAATAATGTCTGGACTTCATCTATCGGGAAAGCATTGCGGACCTACGGCGCCTCCTCCATATTCCAGTACGATATTTCCCCCGAAAAAAATATTCGAACATCCATTGTTATATTCCTTAATTTGTGTGCTTGTTAAGTCCTTGTTGAATATCAAATAAGAGTACTTTCCCAAACCGCTCCTTGCAAATCCTATTTCGGTTACTGCCCTGTTTCCAATGGAAATACAATGCGCATCAATCAGAAGTTTTTTGATCTTCTTCAAGGTTTCATAATCCCAACCTACGAGTTTAAGCATCTCGTTTAGTTTTGTAGAATTATAAGTTAGGTTCCAGTCTTGCATTGATACTTTATTTGCCTTACTCTGGATATCTAAATCTATACTTTCAGGCGTTGTGACCAATTTATCGGCCGGTTTAAACTCAACGAATATTATAAAGCCTTTCGGGGTCAATTTAGCGTATTCAGTTTTTAACAGATCGATGGAATGATAATTTGATTTAATATTTTCAATCAATTGCTTTTTGCTGCTTCGTGGCATTGAAAACATCATTAATAAAAACTCTTTTGTTTGTTCGTTTCCTGATTTGTAATGCGTTAGAAATTCTTCTTTTTTATTTTTAGGCAAGTCTTTCACAATTGCTTGGGCAAGCGAATCTTTATTTATGGCTTTGTTGAATTGCTGGCCCGACGCGGTTGAAATAGCTGTCGCAATATATACCAGCAGCAAAACGAGGTACTTCATAATTAACTAAATTTATAGCTATAAGATTAAGTATTTATTTTGCCAATATTGTAAGCAATATGCAAAATCTGTGCGTCTGGTTAACTATAAATCACTTACAACGTTTTCGCCCAAATTTTTACCTTTGTACCCAAACCTGTGATTGAATGAGCGAAAAGATTTTAGTTATTGGCGCCAATGGGCAAATTGGTACCGAACTGGTAACGGCGTTGAGGAACATCCACGGCGCCGAAAACGTTGTAGCATCAGATATCAATAGCCCAAATTATGCTATCCGCAACAGCGGGCCCTTTGAGTTTGCCAACGTGCTGGATAAGGATAACCTGCATCATTTATTTGATAAGCACGGCCCAACACAAGTTTATTTACTGGCCGCCATGCTATCTGCCGTGGGCGAACAAAAACCTAAAATGGCCTGGGATTTAAACATGACCGGCCTTCTGCACGTGCTCGATTTTGCCGTAGAGTTTAAAACCGCCAAAGTTTTCTGGCCAAGCTCTATAGCTGTTTTCGGCCCGCATTCGCCACAGTATGATACCCCGCAATATTGCGTAATGGACCCTAACACGGTGTATGGTTTCAGCAAGCTGGCCGGCGAGCGCTGGTGCGAATATTACCACGCTAAATATGGTGTGGATGTACGCAGCATCCGTTACCCCGGCCTGATAGGCTGGCGCGCTAACCCCGGAGGCGGCACTACAGATTACGCGGTGCACATTTTCCACGAGGCGTTAAAGAATGGTAAATACCAAAGCTTCCTTTCTGCAGAAACCGCCTTGCCGATGATGTATATGGATGATGCTATTCGAGCTACCATCACTTTGATGGATGCACCCGCAGAGCGCCTGACCATCCGCTCGAGTTATAACCTGGCGGGCATCAGCTTTACGCCAACACAACTGGCAGAGCAGATCAAACAAACCCTGCCCGATTTCGAGATCAGCTATTCGGATAATGATCCACGACAAGCCATTGCCGATAGTTGGCCAAAATCAATAGACGATAGTCAGGCGCAACAAGATTGGGGCTGGCAAATAGAATATGATCTGGCTAAGATGACAGATGATATGTTAACCAATTTAAAGAACACCTTGTAACATAAACTAATTATATTTGACCATGGGCCATAGACCATGGTTCATCGACAAAAAATATGGGAAGAGCATTTGAATTCCGCAAAGAGAGAAAGTTTAAGCGCTGGGCCAAAATGGCCGTTCAGTTTACACGTTTAGGAAAAGAAATTGTAATGGCGGTTAAGGCCGGCGGCGGCGACCCTAACTCCAACTCGCGCCTGCGCACGGCTATACAAAACTCGAAAGCCGTTAACATGCCAAAGGATAGGGTGGAAGCCGCAATTAAGCGCGCTACCAGCCGCGATGAAAAGGATTACGAAGAAATTGTATATGAAGGTTATGCGCAGCATGGGGTAGCCATATTGGTAGAAACTGCTACCGATAACCTAAACCGTACCGTTGCCAACGTGCGCAGCTATTTTACCAAATATGGCGGTACTTTGGGTAAAACAGGTTCGCTTGACTTTATCTTTAGCCGTAAATCGGTATTTACGTTTGACCCCGGCGACCGCGACCTGGAAGAACTGGAGTTTGAACTGATAGATGCCGGTTTGGAAGACCTTTTTGTGGATACCGACGAGGAGGGTAACGAAATTGCGGTACTGCATACCGCTTACGAAGATTTTGGCAAGATGCAGAAGATGCTCGAAGAGTTAGGCATCGAAACTAAAACCGCCAAACTGGAACGTGTAGGGCAATCGTTTACTTCGGTTACCGAAGAGCAAGCTGCCGATGTGTTGAAGATCATTGACCGGTTAGAGGAAGATGACGATGTGCAAGCAGTGTACCATAATATGGCGGAGTAATTTGATTTCGGATTTCGGACGTTCGATTTCGGATTTAATATCATCGTGTCATTGCGAGGAACGTAGCGACGTGGCAATCTCTTTGCCAATTTACGTTCGACTGGATTGCCACGCTATCGTTCGCAAGGACATAGTTTTGATTTTTGATTTTTAACTTTTGAATTAATCACATGCCATTATTTTCATCACGTAAGGAAGAGAAAAAAGTTAAGGTAACATTTGCCAACGGTTTGCTTTTTGTTGAGAAGCCCGATGGCAAGCAACAGGCTTTTCCGCTGGAATGGTTCCCCAAATTGCTAAACGCTACCGACGAGGAGCGTGAGGACTGGAAGCAAACAGATAAAGGCATCAGGTTTGATAGCCTGGATACACATGTTGATTTTTAATGAGAATTAAGAAGTAAAAATCAAGAAACAAGAAGTAAGACAGCAAGGCGTTAGTCTTTACTCTTGCTTCTTATCTCTTATATCTTTTGTGACTATGACTTTTGAAGAGTTTTTTAAAAAGAAGAGGATAGACCTGGTTGCTTTGCGAAGCAGAGAGCCCGGCCTGTACTCGGAATTTGAAAAGCACTTTAACCAAATGGGCGAAAAGAGTTTCGACCACACCAAAAAATACTGGTTCAATAAGCTAAGGTTGCTCTATCACCTGGCACCTGAACTGAAGCCCGAAAAGGTTCACATAGAAAATCAACTGGCTGAACAAACTATCACCGAATCTTTATTAGAAGAAAAAATAGCCGCGCCATCGGTAGGGTTCAAACCGCGTTTTAAGGCGGGGGTTGCAAAGGTTGACGAGGTTAAAGAAGTTTCCGAATCAGAACAGGCACCACCAAAACCTGCCGGCTTTACATCAAGGTTTAAGGCAGGTGTTACCAAACCTAAACCTGTTGATGAAGTTAAAGAGGTTGAAGAAGCTGCCGGATCAGAACAGGCATCCCCAAAACCTGCCGGGTTTATACCCAGGTTTAAGGCCGGAGTTACCAAGCCGAAACCTGTTGATGAAGCTAAAGAAGTTGAAGAGATTAAAAAGGTTGAAGAAGCTGCAGGATCAGAACAGTCAACCCCCAAACCTGCGGGCTTTACACCAAGGTTTAAAGCAGGGATAACAAAGACTGCCCCTGTTGCAGTTGACACACCAACAGCTGATAGTGAAACCGTAAATACAGAAACGGAAAGCCCCGTTGAAGCTGCGCCTAAACCCACAGGCTTTAAGCCGAGGTTTAATATGAAAATGGTTGCGCCGAAACCTACAGAATACTTGACAGCGGGACAAACCGAAGATACACCTGCCGAACCTGTGGACAAAGAGCAAACTCCTGAAGAAGATAAGCCTGCGGAGGTATCTGCCGCGAAACCGGCTGGATTTAAACCACGCTTCAATGCGAAGATGATGAAGCCTAAACCGCCCGAAGAAGAAAAATAAAATCCACACTTAGTACTGAATAATATGGATCCCGAAGAGCTGCTGCAAGAAAAAGGCGGAGAAAAAGATAAACCGAAAAAGGATAGTCCGCTGGTAAGTTTAGAGCGCGACCTGAAATTCTTTAATGATTCGATACGTGAGGTTGCTACCGATATTCTGATGGAAGGCATCTCGACGCAGCCGATATTTGTAGCCCATCAGCATGAGTTAAAAATAGGCGAGCTGATTCTTGACCGTGCCGAGCTCAACACCGACTGGAGCATCCATGCATCAACGCTGGACGAGTTTGTAGAACGCGGCATTATCAAAGCCGAATTGAAAGACCGCTTCATCAACACCTATAAAAACCCTAACGAGTTTATGTGCGTGTTTGTGGTAACCCCAGAGGGCGCTAATTTTGTTTTTTATCCGTATGTGAAAAGTTAAGTTGTAAAAACCATCTGCTATATTTACACATCAAATATTTCCAACCATGCCTGATAAAAAGATCCTCATATTAAACAGTACGCAAATACAGCAAAAGATAGATCGGATTGCTTACCAGATCCTGGAAGATAATTTTGATGAGACCGAGATATTGATTGCGGGGATTTTGCCGCGTGGTAACCACATTGCTCAAAGGTTAAAGACTGTGCTGGATAGAATAGCTCCATTTACTAGTAAGCTGCTGGTTATCGAACTAAAAAAAGATAGCACAAGCCTTGATGCACAGATCAATTTTGATATTGAGGAATGCAGTAATAAAGTGATCGTACTGGTGGATGATGTATTAAATAGCGGTAAAACCCTGGCTTATGGTTTCGGCGTGTTTTTGGATGTTCCTTTAAAAAAACTCCGTACAGTGGTACTGGTAGACCGCAACCATAAAAACTTCCCGGTGACTACAGATTTTGCCGGTGTAGCCTTATCCACAGTTATTAAAGAACATGTTGATGTGGTAATAGGCGTAGAAGGCGAAGAGGATGCTGTTTATTTGAGGTAGGTCTTTCTCAGTGTTTTGCGAGGAGTGTAGCGAAGAGCGACTTCAGCATGCCCGCTTATTCTGTGAGATTGCCGCGCTATCGCTCGCAATGACATTGCGTTTTTAAATAGCCCCCACCACTTCCTTTAACCCATCTACACTCATACTCATACCATCTACATGGTGTGTTGCCTTTAAATAAAAACCTTCGCGTTCGGCTAATTTATGTTCGATGAATTCAGCCAAGTCGTCGCCCTTTTTGCCTTGCAGCACGGGGCGTGGCGTTTTGGCGTTTTCTAAGCGATGCGCAAGTGCTTTTGGTGATAGCTGAATGTAAAGCGTTTGCCCGTGACTGGTCATCCAGTCCATATTATCAAAAAAGCAGGGCAGGCCCCCGCCGGTCGATACTACCGTGTTTTCGGGATAGTCGGTGGTCTTCAGAATCTCTGATTCCAGCAGGCGGAACTTTTCTTCGCCATGAGTAGCAAAATATTCGGCAACAGTTGTACCTACCTGTGCTTCCAGTTTGTGATCCAGGTCAATAAAGGTAAAATCCAAACCAGCTGCCAGTTTGCGGCCCCAGGAGGTTTTGCCACAACCCATAAATCCTACTAAAAATATCAGGCTCATTGCTTACTCAGGTAGTTTTTAACCAGGTCCTCGTATTTAGGCATATTATGGAAATGCCATTTGTTAACCACGGTGCCATTTTTGATGAGCATAATACCGGGGTTTGCCCTTACCATTGTTTTTAGCGGAACCCCATCAGCATAAAATAATTCGCCAATCAGCTTTTGTTTTTTGGCGAATGGCTCGGCGTTTGACGGCGCATTGGAGGTAAGGATCACTACCCGTGTATTAAAATTCTGGATTAGGTTGGCTGATAGTGCATTGATCCTGCCTAACGCCTCGGTGTTGGTTTCCTCCAAATTGTAAGCCACTATCCACAAACTATAAAACGGACTCGACAATAATTCCTGGTTATAGTTATTACCGGTAGCATCCTGTATAGCCAGATCGCGGATCTTGGGTTCAAAACCTTTTTTAACCAGGCGGCTTTCGGGTGTGCCCTTTATTTCCCAGTTAGTATCCTTCCAGATAGCGGTTTTAAGGTATTCCTTATCGCTCATCTGCTTGGTTTCCTTCGTCTTTTTATTAACCAAATTATAGGTTACCTCAAACTCATCGGGCTTGGCACCCTGCGGTGTTTGCATTTCCTGTAAAATATTTGCCCCTACTTTGTACGGCAGGAAATCTACAACGGGTAAAAAGTTATAGGTATACAAGCCAAAGCCCACAAATATGACCGTGGCGGCTATTAATAGCTGGTCGCCGGTTTTTTTGTGGAAGATAGATCTGATGCTGGTTTTGTTTACAAAAAGCACTAATACTAATGCCAGTAAGATCATATCCTTGCCGAAGGACTGCCACGGTGTAAGTGGTATGGCATCGCCAAAGCATCCGCAGGTTTGTACCACTTTGAAAAACGCAGAGTAAAAGGTAAGGAAGCCGAAGAATACGATTAGCAACAGCAATCCCCATACTACCGATATGGCGCGCGCGCCTATCAGCAGTGCGAATCCAAGGATCATTTCAAGCGCGCAAAGGATGATTGCCATGCTCAACGCAAAACCGTTTAATGAGGTAAGGTGAAATACCTCAAAAT
Source organism: Mucilaginibacter glaciei (assembly GCF_014773245.1). Lineage (GTDB taxonomy): Bacteria > Bacteroidota > Bacteroidia > Sphingobacteriales > Sphingobacteriaceae > Mucilaginibacter > Mucilaginibacter glaciei. The sequence continues at coordinate 480,914 of NZ_JACWMX010000005.1, forward strand.
ATTCTTCGAGTTTATAAGAAAAACCCAGCGGGTCGTTCGCCTTTATCACACCCGAGAAGATGAATAACAGCCCAACGGCGATCCTGCAAAACCAAACTAAAGCGTTTTTCATTTTACTCCCAGTTTTATCAGCGCGAACACTGCGTAATTCAGCATGTCCTGGTAGTTGGCCTTTACACCTTCGCTCGCCAGGGTTTGGCCTTTATTATCTTCAATTTGCTTAACTCGCAGCAGTTTCATCAGTATCAGGTCTGTTAATGAACTGATCCGCATATCGCGCCATGCTTCGCCGTAGTCGTGGTTTTTGGCAAACATTAGCTCTTTTGTTTCATGCGCTTTCTCATCAAACAATCTTTCTACATGGTCTGCATTCAATTCAAACGGCGTTTCGTTGGTGGTGTCTAACTGCATCATCGCGATAACGCAATAGTTTACAATACCGATGTATTCGCCGGTAATGTCTTCATCAATCTTTGAAACCTTTTTTTCTTCGAGGGTGCGGATGCGCTGCGCTTTGATAAAGATCTGATCGGTGATAGATTGGGGCCGTAATATGCGCCATGCCGTACCATAATCGCGGGTCTTTTTCATGAAAAGGCCTTTGCAAATGGTTATTACCGCTTCGTATTCTGCTGCTGTGTTGCTCAAGTTATTGTCGTAAAGTATAGTTGTTATAAAGGTTGTAGATGTTGTAAAAGATGGTCAATTTTAACCCTTACAACACTTTAAACGTTTTTAACTAAAAGATGGCTAAAGATACATTTTTTCAGAAAAAAGTAACCTTAAATGCGGGCGGCAAATTGATTGACCTTTCATCGCCGAAGGTGATGGGGATCATCAACATTACGCCCGATTCTTTTTTTGCCGCAAGCCGTAAAACCGATATAGATGCCATCTTAAAGCAAGCTGAAAAAATGTTGGCAGACGGCGCCACCTTTTTAGACGTCGGCGCTTATTCATCACGCCCCGGCGCAGTTGATATTTCGGTACAGGAAGAAACCGACCGGCTGCTGCCTGCTATTGAGGTTATCGCTCAAAAGTTTCCTGAAGCTGTTATTTCTGCCGATACCTTCCGGGCAAGTGTTGCAGAGGGTGCAATCAAGGCTGGCGCACACATCATCAACGATATCTCGGGCGGGGAGCTGGACGCCGATATGTTTGCAACAGCTGCTCGATTACAAGTACCTTATGTGTTGATGCATATGCGCGGCAACCCGCAAACCATGACCCAGCTAACCGACTATGAAGATATTTTTGCCGAAGTGTACGATTATTTTTTAAAGAAGATTTATCAGTTAAAGCAGCTTGGGATACATGATATTATTCTTGATCCCGGCTTTGGTTTTGCCAAAAAATCGACAGATAGTTACGAATTGATCAATAAAATGCAGGGTTTCGATGCCTTGCAATTACCCATACTGACGGGCATCTCCCGTAAGAAGATGATTTATGGGCTGTTAAATTCCACAGCTAATGAAGCCTTAAACGGAACTACCGCACTAAATACTATTGCCTTAATGAACGGCGCAAGTATTTTGCGGGTCCACGATGTGAAAGAAGCTGTTGAAGCGGTAAAGATATGGCAAGCGGTTACTTTATCTTAGTATAGTTGTAAACCGGCCCGTCGGCTGCATTGCTCCCAATAAGTATAGTGCCTGGTTTGAATTGGAAGGCGTCGCTATAATCGGGATTGGTAAATGTTATCGACCCTGCGTTAAACTCACCTAACTTTTCGGTAAAGTTTATTTTAAAGTTCCCGTTACTAACTACCTTATCATCTAAATATTTAATATACGTTCCGTTATTGTTAAACTGGTAAACCTCGTTTTTAATTGGTGCCGGGGTATATGGGCCCTGTACAATGCCATTGCCACCACCCGAATTGGTAAGCTTCCAGGTGCCGTAAACAGAGTTTTCTACCTTGTCTTTTTTGCAGGAGATAGCTGCAAACGCAAAGAGCATAACTATTATGATGATCTTTTTCATAACAGTTACTTATTTTATTTTGATATACAAATACGTAGGTCCGTCAGCAATTGATGTGCCAATAGTCATAGAATCTTTTTTAATGGCAAACGCGTCGGAATAATCAGGATTGGTAAAAGTGATGCTACCATATTTATAGCCGCGTTCCTCGCCCACGTATTTTATAGCGAAAGAACCTTTGTCTGTTTTGGCATCTTTTGTTCTCACGTAAGTTTCGCTGGTATTAAACTGATATCGCTCGCCTTTACCCGGGGCAATTACTTCGTTAATGCCCCAACCGCCGCCAATGTGCCGTAATTCCCAAGTGCCATACAGCCCGGGTCTAACGGGTGTGTTTGTGTTTTCCTTTTTGCAGGATGCCAATGTAGCAAGAGCAATTAACGCGGTAAGTAGATGCTTTTTCATAAAGGTGTTTTATAGTATTACGCGGTACTAATACAATGTGCTACAGCAGGGTAGAGATTTTTATCCAACCAATTCCAGCATTTTCAATATGCTGTCGATGTATTCGCGGTTGTTGGCCAGGCGCGGTACTTTATGCTGCCCGCCAATTTTGCCCCGCTCTTTCATCCAGTTAAAGAAAGTACCTTCGGCTACTTTGTGAACTTGAGGCCGGCGCAAGGCCATATCCTTAAAGCGCTTGGCGTCGTAATCGGAGTTTACGCGGCGCAGGGTTTCGTCAAGCAAATCAATAAAGCGGTCAAACTCTGCAGGTTTTTGCTCAAATTCAATCAACCATTCATGTGCGCCGCATTCATTGCCTTTAAAATAAACAGGAGCAGCAGTGTAATCACGAATGATAGCGCCTGTTTGTGAGCAGGCCTCGGCCAGTGCGCGTTCGGCGTTGTCTATGATTAGTTCTTCGCCAAAAGCGTTGATAAAATGTTTGGTGCGGCCGGTGATCTGGATGCGATAGGGCGACAGGGAACTGAACCTTACGGTATCGCCTATCATATATCGCCATAAGCCGGCATTAGTACTAATAATGAGTGCGTAATTTTTATTGAGCTCCACCTCATCTAAGGTTAAGGTTTCCGGGTTCTCGTCGTTAAGTTTTTCCAGCGGTAAAAACTCGTAAAAAATGCCGTAATCCAGCATCAATAATAAATCGCCGGGGTCTTCCTGATCTTGTATGCCAAAGAAACCTTCAGATGCATTATAGGTTTCCAGGTAATACATCTCTTCATTAGGTATCAGCATTTTAAACTGCTCGCGGTAAGGCGTAAAGTTAACCGCGCCGTGAAAATACAGTTCCAGGTTAGGCCAAACCTCTAACAAGTTCTTTTTACCGGTGATTTCCAAAATGCGTTTAAACAGCAGGATGTTCCAGGTGGGTACGCCGCTGATGCTGGTTACATTAACATCTTTGGTAGCATAGGCCATCTTCTCGATTTTCTCCTCAAAGTTTTCTATCAGTGCGATATCCAAATGGGGAGTACGGTAAAACTCGGCCCAAAGCGGCAGGTTTTTCATCAGCACGGCAGACAGATCGCCAAAAGATGTATCTGAATTAAGCTGACCAATTTGGTGGCTACCGCCCAGCGTTAAACTTTTACCGGTAAACACGCGGGCATTCGGGCGGTTATTAAAATAAAGGGTAAGCATATCCTTGCCCCCTTTAAAATGGCATTCTTCTAAAGATTCTTCGCTAACGGGGATAAACTTACTGCGATCGCTTGTAGTGCCGGATGATTTGGCAAACCAGCGGATCTCTGACGGCCAAAGCACATTTTTTTCGCCGGTGAGCATCCGCTCTATATAGGGCTTTAACGTATCGTAAGTTTGGATAGGTACGCGCTCTTTAAAATGCGCCAGGTTTTCGATGCTTTTGTAGTGGTGCTGTTTGCCCCACTGGGTATTTTCGGCACCGGCCACTAATTGCTCAAACCATTCTTCCTGTACTTCATTGGGGTATTTCATAAAAAGCTCTATCTGGTGGATACGCTTTTTCATGAACCAGGTAAATACGGAATTAAAAATGGTCATGGGTTGTAAGTTATTTGTAGATAGTCTATGGACTAAATTTTACTGGGCAAATGTTTTTCTTTTCAATACAAAGTTTGCCCCAAGATAAACTTTTCTTACCATTTCATTAGCGGCCAAAACTTCGGGCACGCCCGATTCTAATAATTTGCCTTCAAACAGCAGGTAGGCCCTGTCGGTAATGGATAAAGTTTCCTGTACATTGTGATCGGTTATCAAAATACCAATGTTGCGGTGGCGCAGTTTGGCTACCATCGCCTGGATCTCCTCTACCGCAATAGGGTCAACCCCTGCAAAGGGCTCATCCAGCAAAACAAAGTTAGGTTCGGCAGCAAGTGCACGGGCAATCTCGGTACGTCGGCGCTCGCCACCTGATAATAGGTCGCCACGGTTGCGGCGCACTTTGTGCAGGCTGAACTCGTCTATCAGTTCCTCCAGTTTATCGCGCTGCTTTTCCTTACTCATTTTGCCCATTTCCAGCACGGCTTTGATGTTATCCTCAACAGACAGCTTCCTGAAAACCGAAGCTTCCTGCGCCAGGTAGCCTATACCCTTTTGGGCACGGCGGTACATTGGGTCGCCTGTAATATCCTGATCATCCAGAAATATCTTCCCCTCATTAGGTTTTATCAACCCCACTATCATATAAAACGACGTGGTTTTACCCGCACCATTAGGCCCAAGTAAACCCACAATTTCGCCCTGCGCTACATTAAACGTAACATCGTTAACAACGGTGCGCTGTTTATATTTCTTAACTAAATTCTCTGCCCTAAGGATCATATCTGAACCGTTGATTTAATTGATTTTTTGATTGCGCTGATGTTAATCACTATTCTCTATAGACTACTCTCTATTTACCAACCGTATTCCCTTTATATTCAATTGTATAGTACGTTGTTCGCGCCAAACATTCTCTTCAATGGTATAGCAAACATCAAAAGGCACGTCGGGTTTAAGCAACGGCAAGTATTCGGCATGGTTAAAAGCGATGCAACTAAACGCTGCCGCCCCTGGTTGCATAATGGCCATCTTAACATGATTGCCACCAACCAAACCTACATTGCCGCTAACATACACATTTTTGGTAATGAATACCGGCGCCATATTCTCCGGCCCAAAGGGCGAGAACTGCGTCATTATCCTATAGAACTTCGAGGTAATATTGGCTAACGTTATTTCGGCATCTATCTTTATTTGCGGTATTAGCAACTCATCGGTGATGGTGCTGCTCACCACTTGCTCGAATTTCTCCATAAAGGCGGGTACGTTTTCCGGCTTCATGGTTAGGCCCGCAGCATATTTGTGCCCGCCGAATTGAGTGAGCAGGTCGCTGCAACCACAAAGTGCCTCATATAGATCGTATCCCAAAACGGAGCGTGCCGAGCCCGCCACATGCCCGTTAGACTGGGTAAGCACAACAGTTGGGCGATAATATTTTTCGGTAAGGCGTGATGCTACTATGCCGATAACCCCTTTGTGCCAGTTTTGATTAAATACCACGGTGGATTTACGGGCGATCAGCACATCATCATTATCGATAACACTTAGCGCTTCCTGCGTAATCTGCAGGTCGTGCCCCTTGCGTTCGGTATTCTGGATGTTGATCATGTCGCCTTTTTCGCGGGCGGCATCTTCGTGGCAGGCTATCAAAAGTGCTACCGCATTTTTTGCATCATCTATTCGCCCAGCGGCGTTGATACGCGGGCCTAACAGGAACACCACATCAGATATGGTATATTCGGTTGATTTACCGGCGACCTCCATCAGCATTTTTACACCGATACACGGATTGGAATTGATTTTTTGAACGCCCAGATAAGCTAATACGCGGTTCTCGCCGGTAATGTGCACAATATCGCAAGCTATACTGATGGCCACCAGGTCGAGGTATTCGCTTACCGTTTCAAAGGGCAAGCCATTTTTTTCGGCATAAGCCTGGATCAGTTTAAACCCAATGCCACAGCCCGAAAGTTCTTTATAAGGATAGTCGCAATCCGGCCGTTTAGGGTCAAGGATGGCAACAGCGGCGGGTAACTCATTGCCGGGTAAGTGGTGATCACAAATAATAAAATCTACCCCAAGGGTATTGGCATAAGCTATTTTGTCGACAGATTTGATCCCGCAGTCTAATGCAATGATTAGTTTAAAGCCGTTTTGGGCGGCATAATCAATACCCGCGGTCGAGATACCGTAGCCTTCTTTGTAACGATCGGGGATATAGTATTCTAAATTGCTGTAAAACTTGTTGAAGAAACTGTATACCAATGCAACAGATGTGGTTCCATCCACGTCGTAATCGCCGTAAATTAAAATCTTTTCATTGTTGGCTATGGCCTGCTCGATGCGGTCGATGGCCTTTTCCATATCCTGCATCAGGAAAGGATCGTGCAGGTGCAGGTCGCTCGGTCGGAAGAAGTATCTGGCTTCCTCAAAATTGGTTATGCCGCGATGAGCTAACAGGTTACTCAAAACCGGACTGATGTTGAGTGCTGCCGATAGTTCTTGTACTACACTATCATTAGCCGCTTCTTTTAACACCCACCGTTTAGTCATTTATCTGTTTGTATCTAAAAAAATGTAAAGATAGCTAATGGTAATAGAAACGCTAAGTGCGCGGTAAAATTTTGATCAACAAAATAATGGTAAGTAATAATGCGCAACCGGCAGCTATCTTGCCCCCAGCACCTGGTATTTGGCACCGTTTGACGGATCGGCGGCAGTCAGGATATTCATAGCCTGCATTTTTTCTTGCGGTGCAGCGTTGCTGAAGATAGATACCAGTTCGTCATCCTTAGCGGTGTAAAATGCCAAAGGTAAGTACGAGCCAAGGCGTTTACGATCTACCTGCTGCAAAACGGGTAACAAAGCAGCAATGGCTTTGCGGCCTTTGGAAGGGTTATCGGCCATTACATCTAAACCATTGCGGTGATATTCGTAGATGAAGCCGCGCAGATTGAGGTAGAGTTTATTGTTCAGATTTTCGGATAGCCAGTAGCGGTTAAGGTTACTGTCAAAAGCTTTCCATCCTTTGAATGAACTTGTTTGTGCATTAATGGCCACGTTTTGTGCGGCTGAAAAATATGGCGACCCACCGTAACGTGAAAACGAATCATAATCCATACCTACAATTATGTAGGCATAAAATGCCATTATCGAACTGAGGTTATTTTGAAAGTTCTGGTCGCTGTAATCAATAGTTTGGCCCTCCGTGTAGGTGAAATCAACATCCCTATCATTAATATTTAACAAGGTTGATGTATAGGTAGAGTTATAAATGGGCCGTGACGATTGCACTTGCAGTTCGCCGCTAAAGTTGCTGCCGCCGTCCCAGTTGGTCACATTAAAAACAAAATTGCAGGCAATCCGCTCATTTGGGGCTATAACATCTGCAGCCCATTTGCGGCCGTTCAAAAAATCCTTCATTGCGGTTTCCAGCGTTTGAAGGATACGTTTATTGGTGATCTGAATTTTGGGAGCCACCACTTTTACCCGGGCGTTCAGATCCTGGGCATTTGCAAAGCAGCAGGCAGTCAGTAAAAGGGTAATCAGGATTGCTCTCTTCATTTTTTGATCAGTTCGACAACTTTCGCACAAATATCTTTAGCCACTTCGGTTTTACTCTTAAGGTCGTAAACGGTTGCCTTGAGTGTGCGGTCTATCAAAGTTACCTTATTCGTATCGCTTTTAAAACCTGCGCCACTGTCATTTAACGAATTTAGAACGATCAGGTCCAGGTTTTTGCGCTTGAGTTTATCTATTGCATATTGTACCTCATTCTCTGTCTCTAAGGCAAAGCCCACCAAAATCTGGCCGGTACGTTTTTGGGCACCGAGCGTTTTAAGAATATCTGTAGTTTTTATCAGTGCGATGGTTAACTCATCGTCCTGTTTCTTGATCTTCTGATCGGCCACTACAGCAGGCGTATAATCGGCAACAGCGGCACACATAATGCAAGCCCTTGCCTTATCGAAATGTTGTAAACAGGCATCCAGCATCTGCGCAGCGCTCACCACATCTGTACGTTTAATGCTTTTCTGTTTGCTTAACTGTGCGGTTGGCCCGGCAATTAAGGTAACATCGGCACCTAAGGCGGCTAATTCATCTGCTAAAGCAAAGCCCATTTTACCAGATGAGTGGTTGCCGATAAACCGCACCGGGTCAATAGCCTCATAAGTTGGGCCTGCGGTAACCAATACCCTTACATCCGCCAAAGGCGATTTGCTTTTGATATCATCTGCCAGGAAAGACACAATCTCTTCCGGCTCGGCCATGCGGCCTTCACCGTGCAGGCCGCTTGCCAGCTCACCGCTACCCGGGGGGATCAATATATTTCCGTACGATTGGATTTGATCGATATTGCCTTGTGTCGATTCATGCTTCCACATGTCCAGATCCATAGCGGGCGCAAAGTACACCGGGCATTTGGCAGACAAATACACGGCGGTCAGTAAATTGTCAACCAAGCCGCCCGCCATTTTAGCCATGGTATTGGCACTTGCCGGGGCAATGATCATGAGGTCGCCCCATAGTCCCAGCTCTACATGGTTATTCCATTCGCCGGTTTCCTGCTCAAAATATCTGGTATAAACCGGGTTTTTAGATAAGGTAGATAGCGTAAGCGGGGTTATAAAATTGGTAGCGTCTGGTGTCATCACCACCTGTACATTTGCGCCGGCCTTAACCAGTAAACGTACGAGCGACGCCGTTTTGTAGGCAGCAATGCTGCCGCAAACCCCTAACAGTATGTTTTTACCCTCAAGCATATTCCTTGTATCCGCCAAAGGCGCAACCATTTTATAAAAGTTAAATGTAACAAAAAACTCCCTTAGCGGGAGTTCTTTCTATATCATCTTCGGCACGCCCTATTTAGACGAGCGGTTACACTACAATTCCTTAGCCTCTTTAGCCGGGTTACGGTAGTATATTTTGTTATCTAAAAATTCCTGAACAGCTACCAAAGTAGGTTTAGGCATTCTTTCGTAATGTTTAGAGATCTCTATTTGCTCGCGGTTTTCAAAAACCTCTTCCAGGTTATCGTTAGCCGATGCAAATTCAGAAAGTTTTTGGTGTAATTCTTCCTTGATATTGTTCGAGATCTGGTTTGCCCTTTTTGACATAATAACAAGCGACTCATATATGTTGTCGGTTTTCACATCCAGTTCGCGCAAATCACGGGTTACTGTGCTGCTTGCTACAGCTGGTTTGTTTGCATTATTAGCGTTCATGTCTTTTAATTATTAGCTGGTATTTTTTGATTATCTTTTCCTTTAACTGATGGCGGCGTTATAGCTGTAGTATCTTTTTTAGCAAGTTTTTCGGCAAGCCTCGGGTTTACAGCAGCTTCGGCCAGTGTTCTTTTTGCAGTAATTATACCGCGCTGGCTACCGTTTTTTAAACCTGCTACATCTTTAGCATATTTACTGGCTTCATATTTCTCCGTAAATTGATCGGCGTATGAAATAGCCTGGTTATAACGTTCTTCTTTTCTTTCCTCGCGGCTTACGTTGGCATACTCATATTGGGCCTTAATAATAAGGTATTCCAATTCTTCGGCGTATTTGGTATCCGGGTAATCGCGCAGCATATTATTGAAAGCAATAACCGACGATTGAAAATCGCCAATTACCAAGTACAATTTTGAGTTGGCATAGGCCTTCTCTTCTAATTTATCACGTAAGTTTTGTATCAGCTTACTTGCTTCAGTAACACGGTCGCTCTTCGGGTACAAGTTAATAAATAACTGTAACGATTCAATGGCCTTCTGTGTGTTCTCCTGGTCAAGCGAGTAAATGGGCGAATCCAGGTAAAAGCAATAAGCTGCAATAAAGCGGCACTCCTCGGCCCGGGGGCTTGATGGGTACGTATCTGCAAATGTTTTAAAGTGGTAACGGGCGGCGGTATAATCCTTTAGCTTATAATTGGTATAAGCATAATAATAATACAGGTCCTCATAACCGGTACGGCCACGGTAACGGCCAACCAGATCTTCAAATAAACCAAGCGCTTTGCTGTAGTCCTTTTTATTATAAAGCTTTACGGCTTCAGAGTATTTTTTAGCGTTATCGTTACTGGCCTTTAACTTTTCGTATTTGCTTTTACAACTGCCAAGCGTAATAACAATTAGCAACAATACGCTTGAAAATAGGAATAGTTGTTTTTTAAACATTTTGCAAAGATAGTTGAATATTATAAATGAGTCAATTATTTATTTAGCAGGCGAATATATAACGCCCAAGGCGCACCTTATATATATAGTGTATGTATTTAACATCTTTTAACGTATTGATTAGTGCAGATTGTAAACGCAGTATACTTACTTTAGGTATGCTGTATATAGTATATAATGCCACAAGTTATAGCTACGGAGCACTTACATTATATATAATAGTTACGCATATAACATAAGGTAGAATTTGCCTGCAGGTTAGATTGCCTCATTTGATTCGCTTTTTTGATTGGCGTTATACATGGGCGTTGCCTGCGGCCGGGCTTTCTGGGGCTGCGCTGCGCTCCGGCCACTTCCGCCGCCGCTCATGCCCGCGCATCGTGGCTAAACCCCTCCAATCCCTAACGCAAAACGGTATCGTAAACTATTTGTCAGACACCTTTCATAAAATAAAAGCAACCGAAAACGGAACGTTTAAGCATCGGCATCTCAATTTGGCCCATAAATTGAAATTTTTGTGCCTTATTTTCAGCGTGTTAAAACTACACTAACCAAAATAATATGAAAGCATTTGCAGATGCCAAAAAGCTGCGTACCTTTGCAGCCCGCAAACAAAATAACGGGACGTTCTGTGAAAAACTACAGCAAAAACTTTAAAAATAAAGTTTGCAAATTCAACAAAGGTTAATACCTTTGCAGCCCGCAAAAGAGGAAACGATTTAGCGGAAAGTACATTGAAAAAAACAAACAAGACTTTTAAAAATAAAGTTTGGAAAATTAACAAAGGTTGCTACCTTTGCAGCCCGCAACGCCGAAAGGAAAAGCGGTTGTTAATTGAAATCAAGCTTTAGAAATTAAAAAAAATAAAGTTTGTAAATAAAGAAAAGGTTTTTACCTTTGCAATCCCAAAACGAGGGAGTCGGAAATCGGAAACGATTGAAGATAAAGAGTTGAAAGTTTGAAGCAATTTCAAACGATAAAAATTGAAAGTTGAGGTCGCAATGACCGACAACATAAAGCAGAGCCGCGAGGTGAAGCGCAAAGTTCTTAAAAGAGATAGAGAATAAATTATGCAGCGTAACATCAGTCTTCGATCCGGAGGCTGACAAGTTATAAGCGAAGCTTGAGCAACGGGATATTGTAAGAGAATATTTTTTTTTACAAGTTTCTATTAATTGAGTTAATAGGGCTTGGATACAAACAAACACATTATACAATGGAGAGTTTGATCCTGGCTCAGGATGAACGCTAGCGGCAGGCCTAATACATGCAAGTCGAACGGGATTGAGAAGCTTGCTTTTCATGAGAGTGGCGCACGGG
>NZ_JACWMX010000006.1 GCF_014773245.1 Mucilaginibacter glaciei
GTAAAACGTGCTTGCGCAATTTGGTTCCTGAGGCTGGCTTAAACTAGTTATTCCAAATCAGTGATACTCTTTAATTCATTTAAAAATTGGTTCGAAAAAAGTCCAATAGGGTTCACCTCTTGGGACAACACAGAATTCCTGGTCGTTGTCCCATTTTTTTTCCTATTAACTTGCTGTTTACCAGGTAAATAAAATTAAATATCTCCCCTATTTTCGCGGTTCTAACTTTCAAATCCTCAAATGTGAACTTTTCAGGGTATATCGAACCAATCAGTTTCCGTTTGCTTTTACGGTATCATTAAGGCTATTTTTTTGTTTCATAAAACCTGTTTTATTTCCGCAAACGGTCGGTGTTTCGCAATTTGTTTCACAAAATATTCACACTGTTTCACAAAAGCAAATGAGCAATAGCGAATTTGACCAGGCTATCGGTTTTAAGGTACCCGCGCCTACAAGACCAACGCGATTTATTTGGTGATGATCATTTACCGCGCCAAAAAGGAATTTAATTTGAAGGTTTACTGGCCCAAGGCATTTTTGACGATATAAAGCAATGTATTACCAGGTCATGATAAGGATGCCGATTTTGCGGGGGGAACCGAAAGTTATTAGCACTTGCCAGAAAACCTTAGCCAATACCTATATGCGCTTACATCAAAGAACGTTTCAGTTCTGTCTAATTTTGCTTTGATGTGTTGTAGATATCCGTAATTTCTTCGGCGGATAATGCTTCTTTAAATACCATTGCCTTATTAATATTCCCATGATAGATCCGTTCGGAGGGGAACTCCTCGTTACGGCCGAGTGTCCATTTGTTGCTGTTAGATAGATTTACAGCTTCATCCATTGCTGTTGTGCCTTTTAAAACACCATCTATATAAACACACAGGGTTTTGCCATTGCAAACGCCGGCAATATGGTGCCATTCGTTCCGCCAGTTGGCCGGGAGCGGCACGGTACAATCGCCTCGGCCCCAGCCGCCTGCAAAAAAAGAGAGTGTCTTGCTATCGCTGACCTGCAATACGTGGCTGTCGCCTTTTGTAAATATATCTACCAGCCCTTTTTCTTCCCCTACCGGCTTTACCCAGGCCATCATGGTGATGGTTTGGTCCATTACATCCAATCCGGGTGAATTATGCACTTCTATAAAGCTGTGTTCGCCAAAAACAAAGCCCTTATTTTCAACAACTGGCATACCTGTATCAGGCAGGATATACCCATCGTTGTGAAAGCCCGATTTATCTGTAACCTTATCACCCGATACGTTTTCCAACGGCGATAAATTAAGTAATAAGGATTCTTTTGAACTTTGATAAACTTTAAAAGTAACCGCGGCGCTATCTACGCTTACATACTTAAAACCACCATCAGGTGCCGGCCACTTATGACTAACAACCTTTTTTTCTCCCGGGGCAAGCACAAAACTGTCCTTAAATAATACGGCAGTATTAACCATTAAGGGTACATTAAAAGAGCATGTTACTCCCCCTGTATTTTGGATAGTATAAGTTAGCTGTTGCTCCCCGTTTATTTTAACAATAGCCTTTGCCGTTAAACCACTTATCACAAACGGGTGGGAATTTGGTATCACCGGTTGCTTTACCATTATCGTTACCTTGCTCAAATGTTCCAATTGTAAAATAGTTTTACCAATTGGATATAAACGAAGTGCAATAGAATCAGTTATTTTTTGACCGGCCTTTAGTAAACAGGTTTTAAACGCGTAGTTCTTACCATTTACAAATACAGTTATTTTTTTTGTGCCCATACTGCCGCTATTTAGCAGCGTAAATTTTACTGTTAAAGGCTGATTAGGCGCAACAGATTGGGTACTTACTTTATAATTCAGCAATTTAATAACAGGGCTGCTTTTGGTTTCTGATAACATGTAAGCGTTTTTGTTAATGGGCCAATTACTTACGTGCCTGCTCATGGTAAAATGGAGATTGCTGCCATTCGTCAGCATAGTATGTGGTAAAACCAATTGCTGCCATGGTTTACCGTTCACTTTTACCGACTGTATATAATTATCGGCAGCAGCATTATCCGTTCTTATAACAAGGTTTTTTCCGTTAGATAGGTGAAGCGTTACCTGATCAAAAATCGGCGCGCCTATCGCATAATACGGCCTGCCGGGGCAAACCGGGTAGATACCCATGACACTGAAAACATACCAACTTGATGTAGAACCGAGGTCGTCATTACCGGGCAGTCCGCCCGGTGTATCACTAAACCTGTTCAGCATAAATTGCCTGCACCATTTTTGGGTTAAATTTGGATACCCCGCCTGGTTAAATAGGTAGGGTAAATGAAAAACAGTTTCGTTATCAAACAATATAACGTTATTGGTTAATGCAGAATCTAACCGGGCGACAAAGGCCTTTGCACCACCGCTCAGGTTAATTAAATCCCGGGTGTTTTGTGGCACGAAATACGAGTACACCCATTTATCGCCCTCTTTATAGCCCGACATGCCCGGTTCCATTTTCCACTGGTTACCGCTGCGCGGAAGCATGAAAAGGGCATCTTTATTAAACAAATTGCGGTAATTGTAGCCCATTTTCGATAGCCGGGTACAGTCCGCTGGTTGGTTTGCAACTTGCCCTGCAAATTCGCCCAACGCCCAGTTGTCATATGCATATTCAACCGTACGGGTCACCGACTCCGACCGGGTGAAAGGAATATATCCCATCTCGTTATACAGCTCCAGATCCGGCTGGATAAATGGGGGTTCTAAAACACTTTTTTTCATGGCGGTGTAAGCCAGCTGCTTATCAAACCCGGTTATGCCTTTTAAATAGCTGTCGACAATAATGGGGATGGCGTGGTTACCCGTCATGGATTCGGTTGGCAGGTGCCCTGTTTGCTTGTAAATATCCAGCATAGACAGTATAACATCCTTTTGTTTATCCGGATAAAGCAATGTTAAAAGCGGATGCAGCGAACGAAAGGTATCCCAGGGCGAGAAACCACCGTATTGGCTATTGCCACTTTTTTGATGCACCAGTCCGTCGGCACCTTTATAGCGACCGTCGGCATCATCAATTACCCAGGGGATTAAGAGCGAATGGTATAACGCCGTGTAAAAGTTGGTTTTATGCTGCGTGCTTTTATCCGCTACATCGGCAACAGCCAATGCATTCATCCAATTGGCGGAGGTATGCCGATGAATTTCATCAAACGATAAAATACCAATTTCATGATCGATATTTTTTTGAGCTCCGTTCAAACTGATAGATGAGGTGCTCATTTTTAGCACAATAACTTTATCGGCAGGTTTAAATGTGAAAAGCCAACCTCCCTTTACCTCTTTTTTATCCTGGTAAGCCGCGCTGAAATTAATAACCGTATTGCGATGTGAAGCATGTACTATACTTTTAGAGGGGGTACTTACTTCGCCCGCATCGCCAATAAAAAGCTGCGGCGCACGGCCATCTGTAAAACTAAAACGAAACAATCCTGCCCTTGCAGTAACTGTAGCTTCTGCCGTGGTATGGTTATCATTAAAGGTAACTTTATAATAACCAGGTGTAGCTGTTTCCTCCTGATGTGAAAAATGCCTGCTGCTTTTGCCGGCTTCAAAAAAGCCCTCATCAGCTACCGGCATAACCCAAAACCGCCCTGCAGATCCTTCGGGGTAACCGCTCAGGTGCCCAAAGCAGCTAAAATAGTAAATCGCGCTATCAGCATAGTCATACCCTTTTGCAGCGGTAACACGGGTTTCGGGACTTAGTTGCAGCGCGCCGGATGGTGCAACCGCCCCGGGGTAAGTGCCGCCGTTGTTACCCCATTTGGTAAGTACATTACTTTTTGTTGTGCCTATGAGTGGGTTTACATATTGCAGGTGATTACCTTGCTGGGCATCGGCATTAATAAACCACGTTAAAGCAGCTGTAATAATCAACAGGGTTCGTGCAGCAAATCGTCGCATATTCTAAATAACGTTGCTATATTTTAATGTAAATTTTCTTCTTATCCATAGCATAGGCTACCAGCCAGCATAGTAGCATATAGCAAATGGCAAATACTAATGTGCCTAACGCTCCCGGGAACAAACGCTGATAAAACACCCGGTTTATCCATTCGTAAAAGCTTAAACCCGGTGCTACCCATAACATCTGTAATGTGGTTAATAACAACTCGGATAAAAGATAAATAGCCAGTGAATTTTTACCAAAGGTTAGGAAGAAGCCCGTACCTCGTTTTACCTTTTCTACCTCTATAACGTATATCAACAAGCCTAATATACATAAGTCTATCCCGATGGTTAGCAGTGTGAACGAACTGGTCCATAATTTCTTGGCTATTGGAAAAAACTGCCCCCAAAACAAAGCCAATGCAATTAGTAAGGCACCGTAAATGAAGAGTTTGGCAACAGCTTCATAGTTTTTACCTTTCCGCTGGATAAAAGCCCCCGCCAAGTAACCGCCTATCACATTTACGATTCCGGTAAGTGTACTTAGTAACCCTTCGGGATCGAATGCAATGGGGCCTCCTTTATCATGGTATAAATGATTGTTCCCTAAAATTACGATATCGAGTTTTGTGCCTGCATTACCAAGCATGGTGTAGATATTACCCGGCTCACCAAATTGAATCAAAAATACCCAGTAGCCTATCAAAAGTAAAGCGGTTATGATTACCACCGTTCTTAGTGAGCAGTAATGCACAATAAGCGCCCCGAAAATATAGCAAAGCGCAATACGCTGCAAAACCCCCATAATGCGGGTGTTTCCTAAAGCATTAAACTCCCAACCCTCACTAACCCGGTGAAAGAATGGGAACCAGTACATGACGTAACCCAGCAGGAATATAATAACAGTCCGTTTCAGGATCTTACCGATAAAGGCCGCATCAGTTTCCAGTTTCTTTTTAGAAAAGCTTAAGGCGTTGCCAACGGCAAATAAAAATGAGGGGAATACCAGGTCTGTTGGGGTGAAACCAAACCATGCGGCGTGGTCCAACGGGGCCCATACCGTTGCTCCCGAACCGGGCGCATTTACAATGATCATAAAACAAATAGTAATACCACGGAACACATCAAGCGCGGTAAATCGTTCTGCAGCTATAGCCATGCTTATATATATATTATTTAATTTCTGATGATAATATATGTTTAACCCTGCCTGCAGCCGGCTCGGCAATTACCCGCACAGCTGTTGGTTGTTTGCCGTCTTCATCATAAATCACCAGCTGGTTGCCGCCTTTGTTTAACCAGCACTCGGGTATATACAGCCCGGTAACTGCAATCTTTTCGGGATAGCGGCCCAGGTTGTGCCCGTTCACCCATATCGAGCCATGCCCCAGATTTTTTGGATCAACCCGCCATATCAAAGTTTGCCCTGCAACCAGGTTGGTAATAAAGGCCGAGCGATAAAAGCATGGTCCGGTAGCAATCCGCGATTGGGCACTTAATTTTTGCCAACCGATTGTTTGATTAAGTTTACCGGGGCCGCCTTGCATTGCCCAACCGCTTACAGTGGCTGCATTGCCAATAGTATTTAAACTAATCGGCTGGTCAATACCGCCTTCGTTAGAATAGTTCTCTATAAAAAGTGTTATCCTGATAGGTCGCTTTAGTACGGCAGTATCGCTAATGGTTATCTCAAAAGGGATGTTCCAGCCTTCATGGCGTTTAACCTGTTGGCCGTTTACAAATACGGTTGCATTTTCATCAACGCTTTTAAATGACAGCGTTACTTTGGATGTACCTGTTGCAAGCTTTGGTATAAGTGTTGTAAACCAACCAAAACCTTGTTTTAAGTTAAACGCATCGGCACCAATTTTATATTTTTTAAATGATACCGTATCAAACCGGGGCGCTCCATTTTTGAGTGCATCGCGGTTTGACGCTTTCGAATAATACCAGTTGTTAACGTTGCTGAGGTAAGGGCCGCCTTTTTTTAGATATACGGCGCCGTAAATTCCCTTTCTATCCACGTTATTTATTGGGCCCACGTAAGCTGCCAGTTTATCACGGCCGTCGTGTGCAGTAAATACAGCCAGTGTGTGCTTCCCTTTTTTTATGTTGAGGGTAATTTCGCCGGCACTCAATTGCCATGTGGCGGCCGGGTTGCCATCAATATAAGCCCGCGCCCTGCCGCCGCCTTTTGCTTGTAAAGTGTACTTGCCCGTTTTGGAAATGTGTAAATTAGTCCGGTACCAGGCATCAGCAGTTATATCGCCATCGGCTCCCATTTGTAGAGGGAATTTGCTTTTAAGCCAGTTATTTGTAGCTGCGTTTTTATCGGCAGCACCTGCGCCCGTTTTATATTCCCATTTACTTAATGCCAAACCCGCGGGTTGTTGTGTGCCAGCGCTATTGTTTTTATTTAGTAAAACAGCCTCCTTATCGGTATAAAGCCAGGTATCAGCTGTAGTTTGCGCGGTTAAGGGTTGTTCTGTTGTTATACTGATGTTTTTACCCATTACAACAACATCCCCGGTGTAAGCGGCACCACTAACAATATAAGTTTGCCCCTTGTAATCTGCTATCCAGGTATGGTCTGTCTGGCTACGGCTCATTACCAAAATGCGGATGGTATGGTTACCGGTTCTGAAGCTGTATGCTGATGGTTTATTACTTACCGGTGCAAGCCCTGTTAAATTTACCTGGTTACCGTTAATTTTCAACAGCGATGATTGCGTAACCGCTGTAACGTTCCCTTTGGTTGAAAACTGTAATGAAAGGGGGCTGCCCGGTTCTGCATCGGCAATCAGGGTAGTTGTATTATCCTGTTTTACAATTGCAAAGATGCGCGTATAAGCCCAATTGAGCATTACAAACGGCGTAATATTAAAGTGATGCACAAGCGGATAAATCTCGCCAGGGTTTAATAACAAGGTGCCGTCCATCCCCTGCAGCCTTACAGGTAATGCTTTTTTACCGGGGTTATCAATAAAAACAATATCGCCATCCGGGCTTTTGCGTGCAGTGATCTTTACGGTAGTATCCGCAACTAAATTACGGTACGTAATACTATCATTTGTGCTGTTTTCCAGCACATCCTGAAAACTGCGGGCAAACCAGGCTGCACGTTTAAAGACATGATAAACAGGCCTTATATCACCCGCCTGCCCAATTGCCGCGCCATAATCATAGGAGGCGGCGTCTTCATCATTGTTGGTGTAACCAAAGTTGGTGCCGCCATGTGCCATGTAATAATTGTACCCGTTGCCGCCATTGGCGATAATCTTCCAGGTGCGGCGGTCGTATAATGAATCGTCTCCCGCTTTGGCACCGTATTGGGAATACCACACGCTCCAAAACTCGGTAGAGAACCAGGGGTTTGGCCTTTTGGGGTCGTTAAAATTTCCGTTTATGGCCGGGTCGGTTGCGTGATGCAGCCCGCTGAAAAAATAGGGCACCTGGAGCCCCATATGCAACGCCTTAGTTTGCAAATGTTTAAAATATCCATCAGGTATTACGGTTCCCCAGCCGTTGTTGTGTTCGTTTTCCAGTTGCACCATTATTACGGGGCCGCCTCTATTGATCTGCCTGTTAAACACGATAGGCAAAAGATGATCAAAAAAACGATCTACATACTTTTCAAAAGGTGCGTTGTGCTCCCTTACCCGCAGGCCGGTTTTAAATTTTAACCATATGGGGTAACCGCCGCTATCCCATTCGGCGCAGTAATAGGGGCCAACACGTACTATAGCGTATAGCCCCAATTTATTTGTCAGATCAAGAAAAGCACCCAGGTTATGGTCGCCGGTAAAGTCAAATTTACCTTCCTGCGCTTCGTGAAAATTCCAGATGGTATAGATCTCTACGCAGTTGAAACCTGCACGTTTAATACGCAGTAACCTATCGTACCATAACTCGCGCGGTACACGGGCATATTCCAGCCCTGCCGAAACGATAAAGGTGCGTTTGCCATTTACAAGAATACCTTTACTGTCAAAATCTATAAACGGTTTGGCAGCTGCAGATGCCGCAAACATATGATCATTTATGGCCTGGCTATAAACAGCCTTGATATTAAAAACTGATAAAACTATCGCGAGAACCAGATACAGTCGCTTACTCATCCTTACTAATAGTTAGCTTTTTGCGCCAGAGCGCTATATTTAGCAAACATCTTTTTAGCCACCATAGTTTCGTTACCTGTAGCAACGTTGGTATAAGCGTTATTGTGGGTATTTACCCATTGCCATTCCCAGTTTTTTACCTGCTTATCAAAACTTTTTGCATCAAACGGCACCCCGGATGCTAAAGCTTTATCCATTTGAGTAAAATACATTGCCCAGCGTTGTTTGTAATAGCCTTTAATTAAACCTGCCCATTGCCTGTTAGAATATTCGCTAAGGCCGCTTTCCTTATCGCCCCATAGGGTAACCAGGTTACGCGCATTCAATTCGTACAAATTTTGCTCGCGTGCAGTGATGCCATTGGCACGGGCTTCATTTATCCATTTACCTAATAAAAAATCTTTACGGGTAGCCAGCAGCACATCCATATCATCCATCAACTTTAAAAAATCCATACTGTGTTTTTTAAAGGCAACACGGTCTTTATTATCAACTGCCGCCGCCATTTGCTGTTGCAGCGGTGTGGCATAATTGGCCAGCACCTGGCGGGTTACATCTACCAGGTCATATTTAAAACCGTCGCTTTCGTTCAGGCTATCTGCAGCCTGTATCAAATGCCCCCAGGCGGTTATCAATCGGGACGGATCGTAATTTAGTTTGGTTAAAACGCGATCTATGGTTTTCTTTAAAGTTGGGCGCGCGATAATGATCGATTCAGGGCCGCCTTCGGTAAGGCCGCCGCTATAAACCGTATTCAGTAGAATATGCCAGGCCTCATTTGCTTGCCGGTTTATGCTGCCATAGCGCCTGTGTGCATAATCTTTTAGCCAGGCATCGGCATCTATCGGTGTATCGCGCCAAACGTTTTCCAGCATCAGGGCAAAAAGGGCAGGGTTTTGCTCTATCCCTTCGGGTGTGATACCGATACCGCGCATGTTGTTAGATTCGGGGTCGTGCAGGGCAATGGCCGGGTCGGCGGCGACATGTCGCATACGGCCAAATAAACTAATGTTCCCGCCAAAGTTTTGCAGCATGCTCCAGATCCAGGGTTTGCCGTAATAAGCATCGGTGCGGTTCCAAACCGGGTGGGCATCGCTGTACAGATCAAGCACAATCATCTGCTCGTTAGGTACAGCATTAAGCAACGCTTTTATTTGCTGCGGCTGCCAGAATTTATTGTTGTAATGAAACATCCATCCCTGCATTACCCAAATAGCCTGCGGGTCGGCAGCGGCCATAGAATTAAATACTTTCTTGCTCATTCCATCCAGGTAGGTAGAATCATTGGTGGGCGGCACATTTTCGTTAAAGGTATCTGCAGAGTAAAGATGGTCGGTGCCAAACTCTCTGGTTTGGGCCTCAATATATTTCTTACCGATGGTTTCAAACATCGGGTCATCCGGGTCAAGGATATAAACATCTGGGAAACCGGCATCCCAGTTGGTCTTTTTCACTTTAGCTCCAGGGAACTTGTCTTTAAACGACGGTGGCACATGCCCGGTAAAAGATGACAATACCGGTTTCATCCCGAATGAACGCTCGCGCCCCAGGATCTTTTTCTGCAGGTCTCTATGGCTATCCATCCAATGCTGTGGCAGCGGGCCGCCCCATGCATCAATGTTACCCATCCAAAACCATGAGAAATAAGCCGGGCCGCTAAAAAAATCGTCCAACTGTTTGTTGCTGAACCCCATGCTTTTGTATACATCCTGCCAAACGGCCTCTTCGCCGGTAATAGCTAAAGGCATGTTTATGCCATTCAGGGCCATCCAGTCAATTTCTTTTTGCCAACGCTCCCAATCCCACCACGACATGGAGTAGTTAAAGGTGCAATAATTAAGGTAGTAGCGGTATTGATAAGGGGTGGTTTTATGGATGGTGCCAGTAACCTGTGGCAGGTTTGCCGGTATTTTCACATCCGTATTCCAGCTGATCTCTACCAGGCAATAATTTTTAAGATAGTAATTTAAGGCCGATGCAACAGATAAACCGTTGTTGCCACGTAATACAATTTTACCATTACGGCCGGCCAGCTCAAATACATCCTTACCGTTTTGCTGCGGGATACTTTCTATAATAAAAGCATCAGCCCTGTCGCCGGGTATCACCCGGTTTATAAATGCTCTCGACGCCTGCTCATCAACCTGTGCGGCGGCGTTTAAGCTCATTATGATCCCTATAAAAACAAATAACCACTTTCTCATTAATCAGTACTTTATTAATAACAAAGCCGGTAACCTGTTAAAGCTATTGGTAATAGTATTATAAACAGGTTGCCGGCTTCTTGGAATTGTATATTTAGAAATTAGCGTTTTGAATCAAAACACCTTTACTCTTATCTATCTCTACCTGTGGGATAGGGAAATAGTAATTTTTAGGGCGTACAAATGTTACGGTTTTATTTTGGTCGATAGGTGCCTTTGAAACTGGCAGGTTGTAAATAGCAGCAATATCAACAATTTTGGCTTTATCCCAACGCATCAGGTCCTGGTGGCGCTGGTCTTCACCCGCCAGTTCAACGCGGCGTTCGTGAATCAATTCTTTCATGCCTGCACCTGTAACCCGCGGTAAAGCAGCCGAGGCACGGCGCCTTATCTGGTTAATAATGGCATCACCGGCACCTGCACCCTGTGTACGTATCAGTGCCTCGGCTACCAATAAATAGATATCTGCGGAGCGCATTAACGGTACAGCAAAAGTGTGGTCTACACCGCCGCCCGCTGCCGCCGTATTAAATACCGCATACTTTTTAAAGGCAAAGCCGGTTGCCGATAGGTCGGCCGTAAAGGTGGTTAAACCATTGCCATCACCCAGGTCAACCTGGTCGCCAATGGTTAATAGGGTAGCTTTCTTACGCGGGTCGTTGGCTTCAAATTCATTAGATAAGCCTTGCAACGGCTGGCTGAAGCCATAACCGCCCCATGCCCTTGGTATGTAGTAAATTGTAAAGTCGTTTTGTACGACATTCTGTACCGCCTGGATAGAAAACAGCAGTTCGGTGCTGCTTTCGTTAGCGCGGGTAAAGTTATCCTGGTAGTTTGCAGCCAGTGCGTAATTGCTGTTGGCAATAACTTTTTGGCCGGTTGCAATGGCCTGCGGCAACTTTTCCCAATACATATACAACTTGGTAAGCAAGCCCAAAGCGGTCCCTTTGCTTACACGGCCACGGTCTGTACTGCTGTAGCTTTCCGGTAAAAGGTCAACCGCTTTTAGCAGGTCGGCTTCTATTTGCTTACGCACTTCTTCAACAGATGATTTTGGCACGTTAAAGTTTTGCTTGCTGTAATCAGCATCAGTAATAATAGGCACATCGCCATGGATAACCATTAAACGCCAGTAACCAAAAGCACGTAAAAAGTAGGCTTCGCCCATACTGCGGTTTTTAACAGCCTCAGAAATAGCAGTGATCTTGGGGATATTAATGATGCAATTGGTAGAACGGTTGATCTCTTCGTAGCGCCATTTCCAAGGATAACGGATAGCTGCGTTTGATGCATCGTACGTTAAATTTTCAATCCCTTCGTCTTCACCATGGTCGCCCGAGCGCCAGTAATCATCAGATGGGGTATCAAAAGTAGTTTCGGCATGGCCTATATAATCTTCCTCTTCTAATAAACTGTAGATACCTGATACAGCGTTAACCGCATCCTTTTCGTTTCTAAAATAGTTGTCTGAGGTGTAAACACCCTGTTGCTCCAGGTCGAGTGCTTTTTTACAAGCGCTGTTTAATATTACAAGCGCCATTATCGTATATATAATTTTTTTCGATTTCATGATTTTATAATTTAACTGTTAAACCGAATGTAATTGTCCGTACCGCAGGGTATTGCGCTACATCAACTCCACGCTGCACGTTTCCGTTAGTATAACCCAGTTCTGGTGTGTAACCTTTGTAATTAGTAATCATAAACACATTTTGGCCGGATGCATAAACCCGGACACTGTTAAGCGAAGCTTTTTTGCTCAATCCTACCGGAAGCGTGTAGCCAAGTGTTACGTTTTTAAGGCTGAAATAATTACCGCTTTCTACAAACAGGTCTGAAGTGCGATAGTTATCGTTAGAGCGGTCTAAAGACATCCGCGGGATGGAGTTGCTGGTTCCCGGGCCCGTCCACCTGTTTAAAGTTTCGGCATACATGTTGAACGGGTAGGTTGGGTCGATACCCTGCATCCTATCGGCATTGTATAAACTTACACCAAATACGCCGGTGAAATTTGCCGCAATGTCAAAACCTTTGTATGATACGCTGCCCTGTAACCCTACAACCGCATTTGGGTTTGGGTTGCCCAGGATGGTACGGTCATTACCATCTATCAAGCCGTCGCCGTTTAGGTCCAAAAAGCGCACATCGCCGGGTTTGATGTTCCCTTTACGGGAATCGTTTGTTAAAGCAGGATCGCTGTTAATTTCAGCCTGGGTTTGGTATAAACCGTTGGTTTTCCAGCCATAAAAGGATGCTATCGGCTGCCCCTGGTAAGTACGGGAAATTTCCTGGCTCGATCTGCCATAAACCGTTGAGCCTACAAATGTGCCTTCGCCGTTAAGCTTCGTTACCTTATTTTTAATGAATGATGCATTTGCACCTACCGAATAACGTACCTTATCGCCGCCCTGGTAATTCAGGTCGATCTCGACGCCCTTATTATTCATGGCGCCAATATTTTGGGTAGGGATAGTAACCGAACCTGCTGAGCCAACTACAGGAGGGGCTATCAGCATGTCTTTGGTGTTTTTATTAAACCAGGTTATTGTTGTGTTTAACTTGTTGTTCAAAAACCCGGCTTCTAAGCTGATGTTGGTCATTGCTGTTCTTTCCCAGGAAATATCCGGGTTGGCAATTGTAGTAACTGCTGCACCACTTACACCTGTGCCGCCAAATGCATAGCCACCATTTTGGTAGGTTGTACCGGTTTTAATTAAGCTTAAATATTGATAAGGCGGAACGCTTTGGTTGCCTAACTCACCATATCCGCCTGTTAGTTTCAGGTTGCTTATCCAGGTGATATCTTTAATGAACTGTTCGTTGGACAATCTCCACCCTAACGAAAACGCGGGGAAGTAACCCCATTGATTTCCTTTGGCAAACCTGGACGAACCGTCTGCCCTGAAAGTTACTGTGGCCAGAAAGCGGCTGTCGAAATCATAAAATAACCTGGCAAAGCCTGATTGTAACGCAGAGGGCTGGGGTTGGATACTGGAGTTAAACTGTGCATTACCTGTGCCGAGCACGCGCTGGGAAGGGTCGGTATCATCGTACCCGATACGGGAAGCGGTAAAGCCGTAATCTTTAAAGTTCTGATATGAATAACCGCCAGTAAATGTAACGTGGCTTCTACCAAACACCTTATCGTAGGTTAAAAAGGCTTCCAACAGCTGCGATGAAATTTCTTCTTCTGTTTGTGTTAATGTAGATGAGGGGGTTTGCCTTACCTGGTTCACATCGGCAATGCCGAAATTATAGCCGCGGTTCAACGCACCGTCAAAGGCATAATTAACACGTAATTTAAGTTCTTTAACAAAGGTTACCTCTGCAAATGCATTGGCCAGCACACGGTATTTTTTGGTGTACCTGTCTGCCTGCTGAATGGTAGAATAAGGGCTGTTAATGTCCCCTAATTCTGAGTTGGCTTTAGCTGTCCCGTAGGTTCCGTCATCATTAATAAGCGGTATAGCCGGATTAAAGCGCAGGGCCGAAAAGATAAGGCCGGTTTGTGAGTTGTTATTATCAAACCCATTCAGTTCGGCATAAGATAACTGGATGTTTTCGCCCAGTTTAAACCATGGTTTAATCTTATGCTCTGAATTGATACGTGTACTCACCCGTTTAAAATCTGATTTATCAATAGTACCTTTCTCATTATAAATGGAGGTAGAAAGATAGTAGTTAGACACCTCGTTACCGCCCTGTATATTTACATCGCCATTGGTAACCTGGCCCGTATTGAGAATGGCGCGCTGCCAGTCTGTACGCTGCGTGGCATAATAACTATTATTCCATAAATCATTAATAGGAACACCATCATTAGTATAGCGTTCGCGTTTTAAGGTATATAGATCGGGCGCTTTTAGCAGGTCAAGGTATTTGGTGGTATTAGAGAACCCTTTATAAAAATTAACGGTGGTGTTTAGCTTTTGGTTGTAGCTGCCTTTTTTAGTAGTAACCAATACTACGCCGTTTGCAGCACGTGTACCATAAATAGCCGCCGAGGAGGCATCCTTCAATATGTCTACCGATGCTATATCATTCGGGTTAACATCATTTAATGCATCCGGATTGCTGGTTGGCACGCCATCAATAACAATTAGCGGGTTGGCATCGTTTAAAGTACCGGTACCACGAATCCGGATGCTGGGTGCGGCACCCGGCGAACCATCGTTACGTACAATATTTACACCGCTTGCGCGGCCTTCTAAGGCCTGTGCAGCCGAGCTTACCGGCAGGTTTTGAAAATCGCTGCCTTTTACGCTGGCAACAGAACCTGTGATATCAATTTTTTTACTGGTACCGTAACCTACTACCACAACCTCCTTAAGTGCTGATGGTAATTCTTCCATAGTAATGGTGAGAGGCTCGCTCCCGGTTATCGTAACCACTTTTTTTACATAGCCGATGTAAGTTAGTTCCAATACGCTATTATCGGGTGCGTTCAGGGTAAAATTACCGTTAACATCTGTTATGATACCAATGGTAGTCCCCTGGATCTTAACACTTACGCCAATCAATGGCTGGCCTGCTTTATCAACTACTTTGCCCTTCACAATTATCTGGCTATTGACTTCATCCTGCGAGGTGATGATCACCACATTGTTGTCGGCCAGTTTGTACGACAGTTTGTTATCCATCAGGGTAGCCAGTACCTGGCTGATAGAAGCATCTTTAACATTCAGATCAACCTTGCCCAGTTTTTTTACGGATGCGTAGTTGTAAAAAAAACGGTAATCGCTTTGTTTTTGAATTTTGGTAAGAATGTTACTTACATCAGACTGCTTAATGTTAAGCGTAAATTTTTGCTGCGAGTACACCTTGGCAGATACCTGCATACATGTAACCAGAATAAGAAAAAATACCGCTTTCATTAGCAAAATTACTTTAAGGCATGCGGGGGCACCGTGACACGAAAATGCCCTTCTTGTTTTTTTCATTATATTTGTTTTGAAAATTAATGGATAGAGTAAGTGCTCTTAAACTCCTTACTCTTAATAATAGATCCCAGAATTTTTGCGGGGAAGAGCGCCAACTCTTCCCTTGCTTGTTATATACGGATCGATCAGGAATCTGGTAGGTAATTGTTTTTCTGCATACGTTTAGTTTAAATTGTTTATAGTTTTATTTGTTTAAACGGCTAATGTAAACCGTATCGCCGGCCCCCCTCGATTGAAAAGAAGTGATCTGTTTTAGGATAAGCAGCGCACTCTCCAGGTTCTCGTCTTTAAGCACACCGCTTAACTGTTCTTTTTTAAGTGCGTTATCTTTAAATACAATGTGTACTTTGTATTTGCGCTCCATACTTGCTGCTACATCCTCAAATTCGGTATTGGCGAAAACCAGTTTATTATCCAGCCAGGCGTTTTCCTGATATTCATCATTATCCACCACCGGCAGTACTGATAGCTCGTACTTTAACTTAGCCACCTCTTTGGGCGCATTAACCGTATGGTTTGCGGGTGCGGCATCGTTTAATACCGTAAGTTTTTCGCGAGGGGCTAAAACTATTTTCCTGTCGGCGTCGCCCTTTAACTCTATTTGCACTTTGCCTTTAAATAGCGTTGTTTCGGTTTTTTTATCCTGTTTATAAGCCCTTACATTAAACACTGTACCTAATACTTTAACGGTAAGGCCGGCAGTATGTACCAAAAAAGGTTTTTTGTCGTCTTTAGTCACTTCAAAAAAACCTTCGCCATCAAGTGTAACGTCCCGGCGGGTGCCGGTAAAAGTTGCGGGATACCCAAAATGGCTGCCGGCATTCAGCCGTACCTTAGTTCCGTCAGAAAGGGTAAGTTTAAACGTTTGGCCGTAAGGCACGTCTATTTTTTGATCAACAGCAGCCAATGGTATTTTATCTTCAGTTGCTGTACGGGTGTAAAGTGTTATGCCAACTAAACCAATTACTAATATAGCAGCAGCCCCGGCAATCCGTTTAAGGTATTTGCGGATAGGTACGATCTTTATTTCGTTGGGTTGTGGAGCGTTTTCAATGTTTTTGATATTTACCCACAAGGCATCAAGCTTGCTGTTAATATCCTCATCCTGTAAGTTTGCATCAGCGGGCGCTAACCCGGTTTTAAGCGCAAAGGCTACATGATGTACTTTTTTTAAATGCGGATGCGCATCTAAAAAACCTTCCAGCTCTTTCAGTTCCTCTGCACTGGCCGATTTGTCCAGGCATTTGGACATTAATTCAATAAACCTTGATTTTGCCATGGTTCGTCCTTCTGTTTGTAAAGACACACAACCAACCGCTTTTTCCTAAAAGATTTTTTAATAAATTTTAATAGCCGCCGGGCGGGGCTATTTTATGGTGCTTTCCAACTTTTTAATGGCTATGGCTAATTGGGCAAAAACGGTTTTGGGCGATAGCTCAAGTATCTGAGCAACCTCGTTGCAGGATAAGCCATCCTCTTTTACCATCTTAAATATCATTTTACATTTTGGGGGCAAAGCAGCTACCGCACGCAGTATGTTGCTGTGCAGCTGCTTGGATATGAGCAATTGAGCCGGATCTGCAATCAGCTGAAAATAGTAGGCGTTGTTTATATGCTCCTCTTTCAATTGCTTTGAATTTTGACTGCGGATATTATTTAGGCATGCGTTTTTAACCGCCACATATAAATACCCTTGTACATTTTTAATTACCGGTAATTTATGGCGCCCCAACCAAATCTTCAGCAAAACATCCTGCACAACTTCTTCAGCCGCTTCCTTATCACCTAAAAATGAAAACGCATAACGGTACAAATTAAAGTACTGTTGCTTATACAAGTCGTTAAAAGCCGATTCATCGCTATTATGCTGTATACGATGTAGTAAGTCTGCTATTGCCAAGTGATTTTTGTTTATACAACATTTAAAATAGTGCTAAAAATGAAAATCAAACACATCTAAACTACAAAATGCTGCAAAACATCGCACATTTATATCAAATAAACTTATTTGGGTAGCATCCAAATAAACGGAATTTAAAATCTTGACTGAGATTTCTTAAATGGTTCAAAGTGCCAAATAAATTAAAAAACAATGATGTTTTCTTTACACGATTAAATAAGGCTAAAAATTTATTCTAATCCCGGCGGGAGGCTAACCATTAACCATTTAAAATAGCAACTACATTAAATTCTATTATAAGTTGTTCGAAAATAATCCTTTGGAATCTCGTTCTCTTTAATAACCCTAGGGTACAAAACTCGTATCATATTCTATCGCAGCGAAGATTTGCAATCAGAGCGGCTTTTTTGATTTACGATTATAGGCCAAATCAACCCATTTTAATGATGGTAACACCCTTTGGTGCCTGCACATCAATCTTTACGCTCCCATTAGCCAGCCTGGTATTCTTTATGGTTACTGTACCCAGCGGTGTAGGGAAAGTCCCTTCTACATAGCTCAAATCGCCCAGGTGGGGCTCAATTTTGAGCACTTTGCAACCGGGGGCCATTACGTTAACACCTAAAACATATTGCGTTAACCAGGGTGTAGGGCCCGATGCCCAGCCATGACTTAAACTATGGCGGAAACCTTTATAACAAAACGCTCCATAATCGCCATGGATATCCTTTTTACCGGCTGGCACCAATTCATCTATCCGCGATGCGTTGGACAGCCAGTCGATATTAAAATCTTCCCAAAAGGTAGTTGCTCCTAAGGAGAGCATCGGCCCCCAATAATTACGGATAGCATCAATAGATCCCTGGTAATCGCCGGCTTTTGCTTTGGCCAGCAACATATAATAGCCAAAAAATGTAGAGTAATCATGCACGCCCCTGTCAGAAAGTACCGCGTTCGCCTTATCTGCAGGCATCAAACCCGACAGCGATAGAAGCGCAGCCGCCTGTTTTGACTTTGCCGGGTCGGGCACATTTTTTTTTAACCGGGCGACAGCCTCCTTACACCTTGCGGCGGTAACGGGGTCTTTTAATATCGTAGCCAAATCTGCACCCGCGGTTAGCGTCATGGCCAGCATACCTTGTAAACCCGCATGAATAGCTTTAGGATCTGTACTGGAGGGCCAGTCTAAAAACCGTTGCCCATCTTTCAGGTCTTCGCTGTTATTGGCATCTATCTGTTTAACATATTGATTAAGCAGTGCCATCATATAGGTTTTCTGCTGCGTTAAATACTTCAGATCGCCGTTATGCATATACCAATCGTGCTGGATAAGCACCCACCACATCGAGTACGAGACCATTCCGTTCATATATTCTGGCAAGGGGGTTATATCCCGCGCCAGATCGAGGCTTTTAGTTACTACATCGCTATTACCAAATACAGCTGCTATGGTCGATGTTTCGGGGTGCATATCTCCTACCCAAACCAGGCGGTCGCGTTTGATGCCGTCCCACAAGTAATCCTGCATATTCAGGTGTACCGTGTAGGCGCCTGTCATCCAGATCTTGTTCAGCAACGTATCGCTGCTTTTGAATGAGCCCAGATAAGGGATATCCCTAAAGATAAAAATAGCCCGTGCTTCCTTTAACTTGAGTTCGGCGTTATCATCCAGCAAGTCGATCCTTACAAACCGAAAGCCGGTATTACCCACCTCCAGTTTACCTAACCAGGGTAACGAGATCTCAAAATCGCGCATGGCGTGGTCGTTTGTGGCGCCTTTAATGGTATCGATATTACTCATGGCCTCACTTGCCGATTCCCCAAAACGGATACGCACCCTCACGGGTTTGCCCCCGCGCGATTGATCGGTTATCAACTGCAGCCCACCGTGCAGTTCCCGGCCAAAATCAAGCAAAATGCCCGCTTTATTCTGAGCGGTATTGCGCATCAGGCAGTAATCCCTTCCTGCAAGATCAGCCTGCCCTATCCCTGGTTTTAAAAGTTTGTCCGTATTGCGAATGTTGGCCTCATCCTTGGTTGTTTGCCAAAGTAACCTTACCGGCGACAGGTATCGCCGCACAGTAGGTTCTGTTTGCACATCTTTTGAATGTGTACCGGCAAAAACAGGTGGTAACTGGGCGTAGCTATCTGTTAAAAAGACAACAGCGAAAAGCAATAAGCAGATCTTTAATTTATCCATGTATCTTAATATTTGATCACATCAATTTTTACCGGCCCTAACAAACCAGATGATAGTAATCCATTTTTGGGGTCGGGACCGAAGATAACTGATGTAGGCCGTTTATTTGCCAGTATAAAACTATCACCAACCAACCTGTTTACCCAGTTATTTACCACTTTAATTTCCAATTTATTCTTTCCCTGTTTTAATGCCTTTGTGATATCAACACGGTATGGTGGTGTCCACGCGCCGCCCATTTCCTCTCCATTAACAAAAACTTTAGCAATTGATTTAGCTACCCCTAAATCTATCATATAATTAGCGCCTTTCTCCACCCCGGCAACTTTAAATTCCGTACGATACCATGCCGTACCCGAGTAGTATTTGATGCTGTCGACGGTACTTTTTGACCAATCGGTTAACCTGTCAAACTTTACCGGTTTTGATGGCCCGCGCATCGTCTTATCAAAACCCACCATCCAGAGTTGGGTAATATTTATTGTTGCCGATGGCTGCGGATAATTGGTTTTCGCAACATCGACCTGGCCGCCGGCCGGCTTTCTGAATATAACAAAGGCACTTTCTAACGGGGCCAATTGCATCGGGATAGTTGTTGTTGCTGATGTTTGCTTGTATGACGGTAAATCGCGCATAGTTCCTGAAATGGCATCCCATAATTCGGGCTTTTTGCCTGCTGTACGAAACTCCGCATCAATACTAACCGGCACGTTTTTTTGATTGGAAACAAAGTAAATTTCACCGTCCTGTAATTGACGATGAATAAATAAAATTGAATCGCTTTTGGTGATCTTCAGATCGGGGATTGCTTTTGCCATGTTGAGTG
The DNA here is from genome assembly GCF_014773245.1 of Mucilaginibacter glaciei. Lineage (GTDB taxonomy): Bacteria > Bacteroidota > Bacteroidia > Sphingobacteriales > Sphingobacteriaceae > Mucilaginibacter > Mucilaginibacter glaciei. Next base: position 20,105 of record NZ_JACWMX010000006.1, read on the forward strand.
CCTCCTGCATTTCCATACCACTTATTACCAGCCCTTTTCCAAAGTGGTTAACCTTGATCGTTTTGCCGTCGATAGCGCCCCATAGCTCGGCCGCTACACTTTGGACCAGCTTATCTGCCGACGAATAGTCCTGCAAACTGGGCGACCGCAAAGGCCGCGGGCCCAACACCACCGCACCCTGTTTTACCAGTTCTTTTATCTTCGCTAAAAGCTGCGGACGCATAGTTTCTAATTTCGGTAAAACTAATACGCTATAACTGATCCCGTTTGGTAACATTAGCTTACCATTTTTAACGGTTAGTTTGTCTCGTATAACTTCGCCATTAACATAATCGAACGAGTAACCTTGGGGCAAGGCAGGATCTGTTACGCCGGTCATTTTAGGTGCGTCCTCGCCAATAAAGTAGGCTACATCTGCAACGTACTGCCCTTGTTGTAGCATCATGTTACAGCGTTTTAAATATTGCAGCAACACATCCATATCATAAAACCAGGTATTGAGCCGGTTAAACTCTACCCCGAACCATGCGGTTAAACCGGGAGCCGGAGTATCGGTGGGTTGCTGAATGTAAACATGCAGTAAAGAGTTATTGATACCCTCGGTAAAGAAGCGGTCGCCACGCTTTTTAAACATGGCAGGGTAGCGGGAGAATGGGTTACCCGACGCAGTAAAAGATTCGGCCGACACCTTAATTTTCCCATAAATATGGGCAGATGACGATGCCGCGCGGTTCTCGATATCGCCAAGATCGCCCTCACTCCAAAATTCGCCCCCTATCTCGTCCGACTGCCCGCCATACTGTAAAAATTCGCCGGGGAAGCCCCAGTGACCGTAATTTTCCAGCCAGGTGGTCAACCCATTTTGATGGCTTATCTCGCGGAGTCCACCAACATATTTATAAGAAACATCATCAGCTATCAGCCGCCTCAAATCCCACAAAAAGCGGTCGCTCCTATCCTGGCTGCCAACAACTTTGCCCTGTATTACCGGCAGGTAAGGGACAGGGTCGTAACGATAAGCTTGTTTAAATTCGGCAATCAGTTTGTCCGTCCAGTTTTGGCCGCCTGTTTCATAGCTATCTTCTACTACCACCTTCCAGGTTTTACGATCTTCTGCCGGGACGCGTTTTAAAATCTGCCCTAAAAATGCATTAAAATGATCGGCTACATGCTCCTTACTCATTTTATCAACTTCTAAACCGCGGCCCTCAGGCGGTGCGGGAGCGTTAATCACGTTGGTTGGCGTCATGCCCGTGCGTTCTATCACCCAGTTGCCGGCCGGTACTTTCCAGTTGAGTGTACCATCTGCCGCCATGTATTTTGTTACGTCTATAACTTTAGCAGGGTCAATTGCATATTTCGATGCCTCATTGGGCTGCGGTGCCCATTGATAAGCTGTCCAGAACGGATGGGGTGTCGGCCACATTTTGGACAGTGTTTTCTCCATGTAGTTCTCCACCATCGGCACAGTTGATAATTTGATCTCGGTGATGCCCGAGTTGCCCGAAACTTTGGTAAACATTACCCTGAAATTTTTAGCGGTGGTGGCAGGTACCGATATAATTGCCGGGCCATAAGGTGTAAAGCCTGTATTCAACTCTGGATTAGTGCGATCTATCGAAAAGCGCTTAACCGTTACATAAACCGCCCCTGTTTTAGCTTGTAACTCCCCTTCTAAATAAACCGGCCTTTTTTTAGTGCTAATGCTTACACTGCTAACCGTGTATGCGGCAGTTGTGTTGATAGCTACCGAAAACGTTTGCCCCGCCTTTAAACGGACGCCTGTTTGTTCGCTACCGTCAAACAAATTAGCTAATGAATCAACCGCCGGAACGGAATTGAACCTGGGTTTAAGGGAGCTGATATCACCCTCATAATCATTCGCGACCGGGTAGGCAATCACTTTCACATCCTGAAAATTTATTTGTGGCTTTACCAAGAGCTTATTAAATAACACGGGACCTTTTACGATTAACTGCGACGAAGTTAAATATCGCATGGCCTGCTTTGGTTTTACCCAGGGCCCGCCCGATTGGCTCCAGCCGGGGCTGTTAAAGATCCCTATCTGGATATTTAGCCGGGTAGCTGTTTTTAACGCGGTGTGTAAAATATCCCACCACTCGTCAGAAAATATCTTTACTTTACCATACGGCACTTCATCCAAACCAATATTACCTATAAAAGCGCGGTTAATCCCTACATTTTTCATCGCCTCCAGGTCTTTAATTACCCCATCTTTAGAGATATTTCCCGAGATCCAATACCAGTATACGCTTGTTTGTACAGAATCGGGGATAGTTATAAACCCGGTTTCGATGGCTTTAAAACTGTTTGAATGATAAGGTACAGCAGGGCTTTGCGCACTTGATCTGGTAAAGATCAAACAAAGGGCAACTAAACAATAGAAAGTATACTTTAACGACATAAGTAATCTGATTTCAGCTTTTTATAAAGAAGCCCTGCGGATGTAGGAAAACGGAACTTCAACTTTTCTTTTGGTATCGTCTAAGATCATTTCGGCAGCCACAGCACCCATATATTTAAAATCGGTCGATATCGTGGTAATACCATTCAGCAACACTTTCTTCAGCGGTGTTTCATTGTACGATATCACACCAACATCCTTCCCGGCCTTAAACTTATACTCCAGTATACGCTCTAATAAAGTTACCAGATCATCTTCCATCAAGTTAATAAAAACGTCGCCTTTATTGATAGGCTCGTTACCGATATCGTTGACTATCTCGTGATTGAAAGCATACTGCTGGCAAAAACTTTTAAAGCCGCTCACAATCTCTGCAGGGAAATAGGTCTGCTCCGGGAATATCAATTTTAACGTTTGATATTTACTTAACTGCACGCGTGCCTGGTAAAGCGCACTATAAATATCCTTTTCAAAGTTCTCATACACAACGCTGTAATCCCCGGTTATGCCGGGTATATTTTTATCTACAACGATCAGTTTATCTTTAGGAATTGCGTTGATCACTTCATTTGCGTTTTCGCCGCCCTCTATAAAATGCGGGATAATGACATAATGCGAGTAGTCGTCTTTTTTTGATTGTAGCAGGTTTTTAAACAGGTTGAAATCATTATTATAGATGTAAAAATCTATCGCCACATCGTCTCCCAGCGCCGCTACCATAGCATCGTAAATGATCTTTTTATGTGCGCTTAGTTTATTGAAAAGCAGAAAAACCTTCAATTTTTGCCTGAAATCGAGGTTGGAAATGCAATAGCCTTTACCGGGAAATGAATTGACCACACCTATCTTCTTTAAATGGCGATAGCTTTTCTGGATAGTATCCCTCGAAATGTCAAACTGATAACTTAGCTCATTGATAGACGGCAGCAGGTAGTCTTTTTTAACCGCCCCCGAATGCAGTGCCGCAATAACCGAATTGGCTAACTGTAAATATTTTGGCGTGGCCGAGTATTCGTCAATTTTTATGAAATCAAAAAAGGTTAGTTGCTTCATTAAATAAAGTTAGCTAATAACGGTTAAGTGCCTGCAAGTAACTCTTTCCGTATAAAAAAGACATTTTTAACTATTTTTCAATACAAATACGGTCATACTTCGGGGGCCATGGGCACCAATTACCAGCGACTGCTCGATATCCGCAGTTTTTGAAGGGCCCGCAATAAATGTCCCGAAATTATAGGTAGTGTTGGCGATCCTGTCGTATGCCTGGTGCATGGTTGGCACAATAGCATCTTCATGGATGATCACCGCCAGGTGCTGGGCTATAAAAGGTACTACCCGATGCTGCATTTCCTCTTCTGTGATCCATACAGCGCCGTTTTCGGCAACGCCAAAGCGCGCGGCTATTATAGCAACTTCTACATCATGCAGATCATGGATCTGCGAAAGACTTTCTAAATTATCCCTGGTCAGTTTTTTAAGCTCTTCCAGTTGTGTTACTATCCTTACGCCGCTGCCATATTGCGCCAGTATGATCTTGATGATGGCAGCATAGTTTGCGACATGAAAAATTTTGCCACCTACCGCGGTTAGCACTTCTGCAAATTGAGCAAGTGAGCCGAAGGCCTGGCCGTCAAAACCACTAAGGTCGGGCAGAGCGGTTAAATCGGGCTGGTTCGCTTGTACTGCGGCTAAGATCTTTTCCCTGCTGGTCATGTATTAATCTCTGTTTTGTTTATACCACTCACCGAATGATTGTTTTGGCGCGGCCGGCATATCCCGCTGTTTAAACCAGGGGTTAAGGCTGTTGCTTACTGCAAATGGTGCATATTTTATGGTGAACCGCCCTGCCTTACCGGCCAATTTATACAAGGTTGGCGAGGATAATGTACCGGCCATAACCTGCATAGCGGCCTTTTTTGCTGCGGGAACATAACCTTCTTTCACCAATACCTGCCGCCATTTATACAACTGCTCGTGAATATCTATCTTGACCGGGCAAACGTTTGAGCAGGAGCCGCAAAGAGTTGAGGCAAAGGGCAGGTCGGCGTATTGCTTCATATCCAGGTTGGGTGCCAGGATGGAGCCAATAGGACCAGCGATAGCCGTATGGTAACTATGCCCACCGCTACGGCGATAAACCGGGCAGGTATTCATACAGGCGGCACAGCGGATGCACTTTAACGAATTCCTAAAATCTTGCCGGCCTAACTGTACTGTACGCCCGTTGTCTACCAATATGATATGCATCTTTTTGCCTGCGCGGGGCTTTTTGAAATGGCTGCTGTAGGTGGTAATGGGCTGCCCGGTTGCGCTGCGGGTAAGCAGGCGAAGAAATACCCCAAGGTGCTTCCGTTCCGGTATCAACTTTTCTATGCCCATGCTGGCAATATGAACATCGGCCAGGTGAGCGCCCATATCGGCGTTGCCTTCATTGGTACAAACTACAAACTCGCCGGTTTCTGCCACGGCAAAGTTTACGCCTGTAAGGGCAACTTTACGGGTCAGGAAAATCTCGCGCAGATGCTGCCGTGCCGCCTCCGTTAAAAACTGCGGATCGGAAATACCCGCGTCGATCCCTAAGTGTTTGTGGAATATCTCGCCAATCTCTTCCTTCTTTTTGTGGATACAGGGCAGCACGATATGGCTTGGCGGTTCTTCTGCCAATTGTACGATGCGTTCGCCCAGGTCGGAGTCTATTACCTCGATACCGTGTTTAGCCAGATATTCGTTGAGGCCGCATTCCTCGGTAAGCATCGACTTACTTTTAACCATCCGCACTACATTCGCTTCATTGATCAGCCGGTGAACTATAGCGTTATGCTCTGCAGCGTCTGCCGCCCAATGCACCTCGATGCCGTTGGCTACCGCATTCTTTTCAAACTGCAGCAGGTAGTTGTTCAAATTAGACAGTACGTTATTTTTGATCTGCGAGGCAGCCTCCCGCAGGCTTTCCCACTCGGGTATCTTATGAGCTGCCTTGTCGCGCTTTTCGCGAATGAACCAAAGTGTCTCATCATGCCAGTTCACCCTATCCTCATCGCGGTTAAAGTCGTCTGCAAGTTCTGCGTGGTCTTTTCCTGCTTGCTTTATCATATCAACCTGCGTTTAAAATTTCGGCAATGTGAATTACTTTTACTTTACTGCCCTGCCGTTTCAAAATCCCTTCCATGTGCATCAGGCATGACATATCCACTCCCGTGATATATTCTGCACCATGATCTAAATGATCGGCAACACGGTCTTTTCCCATTTTAGCGGATATCGCCTCTTCCGTTACACAAAATGTACCGCCAAAGCCACAACACTCATCTTTCCGGCCTAAATTGATCAGATCGATACCGTTAACTAACTTCAGCAAACTCTCGGGTTTCGAATAGGCAGGTTCTACCAGTTCTGTCATCGAACTGATATGCAAACCGCGCTGCCCGTGGCAGCTTTGATGTATCCCAACCCGGTGCGGAAAGTTTGCCTGCAGAGTTTTCACTTTCAATATGTCTGTTAAAAATGAGGTAAGCTCATAAATCTTACCGCTGATCGCCTTTGCCGTTTCCGGGCTGTTATCATCGTGCAAATGATCACGGATGTGCAGTACGCAACTCCCGGATGGAGCAACAATGTAATCGAAATCTTTAAAATTCTCTATAAATAACGAATTACAACCACTTGTTAAATGCTCAAACCCCGAATTAGCCATAGGCTGACCGCAACAGGTTTGCCGGGTTGGATAAACTACCGTTACACCCAATTTTTCGAGCAGTTGTAAGCTGGCAATAGCCGCCCCCGGGTAAAACTGATCAACGTAACAAGGTATAAAAAGTCCTACTGTCATATTTTGATTGCCTCGTTGGCCGAATAATATTTTAGTTCGATGATATCACTTGGTACAGGTTTGCTGTTCCAATCTTTATGGATACTTAATGCGGCACCCACTGCCGAGGCTTGCGCCATTGAGGCAGCAAAAACTTCCATACCAGAGAATGCCGCAGCAAGTAAATGCATATAAATGCTGTTCTTGCTAAAGCCGCCATCTACAAAGATCCGCTTAACAGGGGTATCGCCCAATAGCAGACGTGTAGATGCCACCTGCAAGTTAACCAGATCAAGTATCAATTGGTGATAAGCTTGTACGTCATTCTTAAATGTCGCTAAATCCGTCTTTGCAAATATAGATTGTTTGGCAAACTCTTCTTTATTTTGTTGCCTGTGCGTGGCATTTAGTTTGGTTATAACGTCCGGTTGGAATGGTAAATTCCTGAATTTTATCGCGTCCTGATTAAAATGTGCTGCAATCCTTTTGGTTTGCTGTTCATGCTCCAACCCCGAAAATAAGCGGGATGCCTTAACAGGCTTACCCTTATACTGCATATAAAACAAGCAGTCTTTATCCAGTTCATCTGCCGTTAATGGCGATTGATTGAACGGGTTTAAGCTGATACACCAGGTGCCTGTAGAGATCAGGACAAAGGGCTCGCTAAAATTTACTAAATAAGGTATTAACGCGGCCGAACTATCGTGCAAACCTATGCCTACCTTATAACTATTACCGGGGAACAAAGCAGGCAAGGCTTTATCTGCCGCAAAGATCGGGGCGAGTTTTAAAGCCATTCCCTCGCGCTGGATCCACTCGTGGTAACGCTCATTCTTAAAATCCCACATGGCAGTATGGCAACCGATGCTGGTCAGATCTGAACAGCACTGCCCCGAAAGCAGGTAGCTCAAATATTGTGGTAAGTGCAGGGCGTATTTTACGCGTTTATAAAGCTCGGGCTGTTCGTGCTTTAAACGATATAATTGCAAGCCGGAATTCAAACTCCCTAATATGGGCGATGCTGTTTCGGTGCTAAATTTTAATTCGCCGCCGTACTTGGTATAGAAATCATCACTTAGCTTTTGCGGGTAAGGCTTTAAATAATTATAAAGCGGTGCTACCGGCTGGCCCGACTCATCCAGATATACGAGGCTTGCGCCATAGGCAGAAAAATTTACCGCTTTTACCTTAAACTCCTTTAACCTAAACACTTCACTAAGCGAATCGAACACCGATAAGCGCAGGCTTTGCAGGTTTTCGCAAGCAAAGCCGTCTTCATCAACGGTTTCTGTAAAGCGGGCGGTACGCTCAAATACAATGCGGTAGTCCTGGTCAAATAAAAAAAGCTTTTTATTGGTCTTACCTACATCAAAAACGGCTATCACAGGTACGGCGTTCATCATACTACAGGCCGGTGGCAACTGTTTTTAAACCGCGTTCGCTGATCAGGTGTTCCCTTATCTTTAACTTTCGGTATGCGCCCACCGGGTCTAACGCCCCCCCATTGCTCAGGCTCGCTTCGGCCACTAACGGCCTTACATCCGTGCGGTATGCCTGTTGTAGTATCTCTTGCGCTAAAGCTACATCATTGTTATATTGCGCGGCTTTTAATGCTGTTTTATCAATAATCAACGCCTGCGCGTAAGCTATTTTGATAGCCTGGACAGATTGCAGCAAATCCTCGATCGGGTCTTTTACATTGTGCGATGCATCTATCATCCAGCCTAAACCAGTGGCGTGATCCATCCCCCGGGCATCCATACCCTCCACCAGTTCATTAAAGATCAGAAACAATTGATAAGGATTGATACTACCAACGGTAAGGTCGTCATCACCGTATTTAGAGTCGTTAAAATGGAACCCGGCCAGTTTATTTTCCATGAGTAATAACGACACGATCTGCTCGATATTGGTGCCCTGTAAGTGGTGCCCAAGGTCGACCAGGGTAGCTGCCTTCGGTCCTAATTTAGAAGCCAGCAGGTATGATTGCCCCCAATCGCCGATGGTAGTTGAGTAAAAATTAGGCTCGTAAGGTTTGTATTCCACCCAAACCTTCCAGTCATCGGGCAGGGCCGCATAAATTTCCTGCAGGCTTTCGAGCGTGTTTTGAAACGCATTGCGAAAGTTAAGCTGACCTGGAAAATTCGACCCGTCTGAAAGCCATACCGACAAAGCCTTTGAATTGAGCTGAATACCGTATTTGATCACTTCGATATTATGTTCGATAGCCTGCTTGCGCACCGCTTTATCCGTATGGTGCAGCGACCCAAATTTGTAGCTGTGCTTTTGCCCGCTTTGATCCTGAAAGGTATTGGAGTTAACCGCATCAAAATGCAAACCGTACTGCGCGGCTAACTCTTTAACAGCGGCTGCATTCTCCGGGATATCCCAGGGAATGTGCAACGAGATGGAGTTGCTTGATTGGTTTAAGGCATGTATTACGCCTACATCTTCTATCTTCTCTTCGAGGCTGCGCGGCTCTCCCCCACCGGAGAAACGGCCAAAGCGCGTACCACCGGTGCCTAACGCCCAGCTTGGGATAGCAATGTTAAATGAGCTTAACTTTTTTAAAACTGCTTCAACATCTGCAATATCTTCGGCCACGCTTTCAAATTGGCGCTGGTGTTTACTTATGCCGGTATTGTTAACCTCATCTATTTTATAATTCTCTACTTGCATCCCGGTTATAATTTAGTTGAGCCGGTGGTGAGCCGGCTTTAAATTCGATTTAATTTATCTCACAAAACCTGCGGCAACGCCACCATCAACATTGATGACATTACCTGTTGATTTGCTTAACAACCCACCCGTTAATGCAAAACAAGCATTGGCAATATCGACAGGTAATATTACCTGGTTCAATAAAGTACGTTTGGCGTAGTAAGCCGGCAATTCTTCTACCGTAACGCCGTACGCTTTGGCCCGGCCTTCAGCCCAACCGCCGGCCCATATGTTGCTGTCGCTTATTACCGCGTCGGGGTTAATTACATTTACCCTGATCTGATCGGCACCCAACTCGGCTGCATTTAGCCTACTCAGGTGCAACTGAGCGGCTTTTGCACTCCCGTAACCGGCGTTGTTAGGCCCGCTTACCAGCGCATTTTTGCTCACTATATTAATGATATCGCCACCGATGGCTTGTTGTTTCATTACAGCAACAGCGGCTTGGGTTACGAAGAACTGGCCTTTTACTAAAACGTCATAAAGTAAGTCCCAGTCTTTTTCCGTATGGTCGCCGATGGTTTTGGAGATAGACAGGCCCGCGTTGTTCACGATCAGGTCGACGCCGCCAAAAGCCAGTATCGCAGTAGCCATAGCTTGTTTGATCTGTTCTTCATTAGTCACATCAAGTGTGGCTGTTGCACAAACGTCTTTACCATATTGCTTCACAAATTCGTCATAAGCACCGGATAAACGTTCCTGGTTCATATCGTTCAGGATCACTACCGCGCCTTCCTCCACAAATTTTTTGGAGATGGCTTTGCCGATACCTCCGGCACTGCCTGTTACTAAAGCGATCCGGCCCGATAAGGCTTTAGGCTTGGGCATGCGTTGCAACTTGGCTTCTTCCAGCAACCAATACTCTATATCAAAGGCTTCCTGGCGGGGCAGTGAGGTATATTCGGATATGGCCTCTGCACCCTTCATCACATTAATGGCATTGGTGTAAAACTCGGCCGCTACCCTGGCCGTTTGTTTATCCTTCGCGAAGGTGAACATACCCACGCCCGGGTAGAGTATTACCACCGGATTAGCGTCGCGGATACCAGGGCTATTTGGATGTTTACAGGTGTTGTAATAATCCTCATACATTTTGCGGTAGGCTTCAAAAGCAGGGGTCAATTTTTCTTTTATGGCGGCAACGTCCGACAGGTCGTCGCCCGGCTTTAACGCCAAAACCAACGGACTGATCTTGGTACGTAAAAAGTGATCGGGGCAACTGGTACCCATTGGTGCCAAACGCTCCAGATCGTTGGAGTTGATGTACTCCAAAACGCGTGCATCATCCGTAAAATGCCCGATCATCTGTGTTTTTGACGAGCAGAAGCCGCGCAGGATAGGCGCCAGTGCTACCGCCTGCCTTTTACGGTCTGCATCGGGCAGGCTCTCTATCTTTCTACCGCCAAATACGCTTCCGTTTTTGGCATAGTTTTCTTCCAGATATTCCGCACACTTTTCAATTACTTCCAGTGTGTTGATGTAGCTTTCATAAGCGGTATCGCCCCAGGTAAACAACCCGTGCGACCCAAGCATTATTCCCCGGATGCCGGGGTTACTATCCAGACATTCCTTCAGTTGCAAGCCCAGGTCGAAACCGGGGCGCTGCCAGTCTACCCAGCCAACGGTACCTTCAAATAACTCTTCTGTGATTTTCTTTCCGTCCTTGGCAGCGGCTATAGCTATGGCCGCATCAGGGTGCAGGTGATCTATATGCTTAAAAGGTAAAAAGCCGTGTAACGGGGTATCTATCGATGGTGCCTTAGAGTTGAGGTCGAAGATACTGTGATTGAATAATTCAACCATTTCGTCCTCAAATTCGATACCGCGGTAAACGTTTTTCAGGCTTCTTAAACGGTCGACATACAATGCGGCCAACCCGCTTTTTTTCAACGTGCCAATGTCGCCGCCCGATCCTTTGATCCACATTACCTCTACCTCTTTACCCGTAAGCGGGTCTTTGTCCGTTACTTTGCAGGAGGTATTACCGCCACCGTAATTAGTCAGGCGCAGATCGGCACCCAAAAGGTTAGACCTGTATATTAACAAGGCTACTTCATCACCGGCCAATTCGGCCGCACGGGCATCATCCCATAAGTAACTCACATGCTTAAATTCTTTTGTATTTGCAGACATATATTTCTATTGTGTTCTTTTAATTTGTTCTTATCTCTAACGTTGCGAATGTAATTACCGGATATAATTTAACCGTTATGTACTGTGTTGATTGATAAAGTAATTCAGGGTTTGATGGAATTGCCATACCCAACTATCAATACAGATAGGATGATGGTGACTATACCCAATATAACGGCAGTGAGGGCTTTTTTGCTCACCCCTTTCCATTCCTTTAATATCAGGCCCCAGGCATTGGCTATCAGTATGATGAATGCCATATGCAGGATCCAAGAACTGGGCCCATTACCTAAACGGCTCTCACCCATCCCGTAAAAAAAGAACTGCAGGAACCAGGTAATCCCGGCCAGGGCCGAAAACAGGTAGTTTGCCTTCAGCGGCGTTTTGTTGTTGGTATAGTCGCCAAAGGTTTTATTACGGGCGTTTAAGATCATACACCAGATGAAGTTAGTGGTTAAACCTCCCCAAAGTAATACCACGTAAGTAACATTATTTTGAAACAGGAACTCGCCGTTGCCGGGGTGCAACGCCTTCCAGGCAGTATTAGCTTCGTTAGCCATTATTTTACCGGCATCAATACCAAAGGCAAAACAGGCGCTCAACACACCCGATACGATGGCTACAAAGATCCCTATGCCGAATTTGTACTCACTATTATTAATGGCCACCTCTTTATCCTTAGATAGTTCGCGCTCTTTTAAAACGCCTGCATAGCCGCAAATGATAATACCCAACACGCAAACGGCAATACCTAACAGCACCATTTGCCCCCAGTGGGCCGTTAATAACATAGTGATGGAGTCTTTACCTGGCGTGGGTACAAAATCATAATATATTGACGGTATGAGCGCACCGAATACCGAGCATAGACCTAATATGATCGAACTGCCCAAAGCTACGCCCAGGTAACGCACGCCTAACCCGTAGGTAAGGCCGCCGATGCCCCAAAGCACGCCAAAGAAATAGGTAAGCGATAAAATTTGCCCGCTGGTGTGTTTGATGATTTCGGCAAAACCGGGGATGGTTAACCAAGCGGCCAGTGGCGGAACAATCAACCAGGAAAAAATGCCGCCCACTATCCAGAAGCTTTCCCAGGCCCAGCCTTTAACTTTTTTATAAGGTATATAAAAACTACCGGACGCGAAACCACCGATAAAATGGAATATGATCCCAAAAATTGCTTGCATGAAAATTAGGTTAATTGGTAAATAACACGGCTAAGCTAATTAACTCAAATTTTATAACTGTTATGTACTGTTATGATATTACCGATGATACATCTAAAATCATGATCGGGATAATCGTGCAGGAGATTCCTATTCTTAAAATTTGTTTTATTTTCTTCAAAAGATTAATAATTAATCACAGCGAACAATTCGACAGTATTACGGGTTGGTAGTAAAACAAACATCATTCTACTTATGAAATTCATTCAATCAAAAAATCAGGACGGTACAGAAGTGAACCTATATTATGAAGACCTCGGGACGGGCACGCCTGTGGTATTAATACATGGCTGGCCGTTGGATCACCAGATGTGGGATTACCAAACCGCCGCATTAACGGATGCCGGTTACCGCGTTATTGCTTACGACCGCAGGGGCTTCGGTAAATCAGACAAACCTTTAACAGGTTATGATTACGATACACTTGCCGATGATCTGAAAGCTTTATTCGATCAGTTGCAGTTAGAAAACGCCGTATTGGTAGGTTTCTCTATGGGTGGTGGCGAAGTGGTTAAATATTTCAGCCGCCATGGTGGTAAGGGCGTAGCCAAAGCAATTTTAGTGAGTTCCATTGCTCCGTATATGTTGCAGACAGATGATAACCCAGATGGTGTACCACAAGAGGCGATTGACGAGATAGGCGCAAATATCCAAGCAGAAAGAGCTGCTTTTTTAGGCGATTTCGGTAAGCAGTTTTACGGCGTCGGCTTGTTGAGCAACCCGGTAAGCGCACAGCAATTAACCTGGGATTTGACCGTTGCCATGCAAGCTACGCTGAAATCTACTTTAGCTTGTGCCGTATCTTTTTCGAGCACAGACTTACGCGAAGATATCAAAGCGATCAACGTACCTACGCTGGTGATCCATGGCGATAATGACGAAACCGTACCCATCAAAGCAACCGGCGAACAAGCTGCACAGCTAATTCCGGGTGCTGAGTTTATTGTTTACGAAGGCGAACCGCATGGTTTGTTCCTTACGGCAAAAGACAGGCTGAACGGTGACCTGATCAATTTTATAGGCTAATAGTTATTCCGAAATGCAATCGGCTTTTTTAGCCATTATAACAAGATAAATGCTATCAATAAATAACAGAGGCCGCAAATGCGGCCTTTGTTATTACTACTTTATAACTATTCCTCCTCCACTTCTCCGGGGAGCTCAAACCAAAAGGTAGTGCCTTCGCCGGGGTTGGTTTCAAAGCCAATCTTACCACCATTTTGCTCAACCATATCTTTACACAATATCAACCCCAGGTGGTTGCCCTTTTCGCCATGCGTGCCGGCGCTGATGGTGCTGTCTAAACTAAACAAGCGTTCGCTTTCGGCTTTGCTGATGCCGGGGCCATTATCACTGATAGATACGATCACCAACTTATCGTTAACCTGCGCATTAAAAATAATAGCATCGCCGGGGTGGCAAAACTTAATACTGTTTGATAGCAGGTTGCGGACCACCAGGTTAATCATATCAGGGTCGGCATGGGTAACCACCCGGGCATCTGCCAAACTGCTCACTTGCAGTTTCTTTTCCCCTATCTGTGTAGCAAACAACTCGATATTCTCTACTATGCTTTCGCTAATGTTGAAATTAACCGGGCTAACCTTCATGCCATCCAGCTGATTTTTCGACCACTCCAGCAGGTTATCCAAAAAAGTACCTGTATTTATAATAGTTTCTTCGAGCCTGTTAAGCAGCGGGCCCAATTCCTGCTCGTCAATTTCGCCCTCCCGGTAAACCGCAAGCAAGGTTTGTAGGGTGCTAAGCGGGCTGCGCAGATCATGTGATATGATGGAGAAAAATTTATTCTTTACGTCGTTCAACCGTTCCAGTTCCGCATTTTGCTTCGTTGTCAGCTCCATTTGCGCGTTCATCTCCTCATTCAGCAATTCCAGCTCGTCATTGATAGCCCCAATTTCGTCAGAGTGTTGGGTTATCGCCCTGTTGGTTTCCTGTTTGGCCATGTTGCGCCGGTAAAGCACAGCCAAAAACAACAGGGCCGATATCAGTACCAATAGTGTTACAATAATAACCGTACTATACCGGTTTATTTTATCCAGGTAAGTGCTGTTCAGTTCGGTTATATTCTGGTTGTTCTTTTCCAGGCTGGCGTTCTCGCCACGGATACGGTTTATCTCTATCAGCGACAGGTCTTTCAACTGCTGCTCCTCGCGGATGCTATCTTTTGTTAATACATATTGGGTTTGATAATCCAGCGCATTCTTCAGGTCGCCCTTACCCTTATAAGCTTCCACCAGGTTACCAATGGTTTCATAAGCCATCCCTTTTGATTTGATTGCCCGGCTTATCTTCAATGCTAAATTAGAATAACCTATAGCCGTATCGTAATCTTTTTCGGCATTGTAAGTAACCGCCATTGAATTCAACACATTTGCCTCCAGGTACTTATCGTCCAGTTTACGTACTTTAACCAGTGCCGAGTCGAGGTTGGTTATTGCCTGGTTATATTGTTTAAGCTGGGTGTAGGTACGGCCCAGCCCCATTCTTGCAAGGCCTGCACCGTTCAAATCCCCCAAACGTTCATGAATGGTTAAGCTACGGTTGTAATATTCAAGTGCCTTTTCATTTTGCTTAAGCGCCCGGTAACAATTAGCAACCGAATATAGGGCGTTGCCCATACCGGTTTCATTTTTCATTTTTGTATAACCAGCCAGCGATTGCTCAAAATAGCTTTGCGCGATGGCAAACTTATCCAGGTCGAAATATACACCACCTATATTATTGTATAACTGAACCTGGCCCAGTTCGTAATTGATGTTTTTATAGATCGTCAGTGCTTCAAAGTACTTGCTGATCTGCTCTTTATCGTCATCGAGCCTACCGTATGCAAAACCCATATTGGCCAGGGCGCGGCCTGTTTCCATAGCGGCACCATGCTTTTTAGCGTGATTATAAGCCAGGTTAAAATAAAACAGGGCGCTGTCAATTTTACTGCGGATGCCGTAAGAGATGCCCATTTGAATATACGCATCGGCAACATTGGCCTGCTTGTTTAGCTTAACGGCAAGCGTTTTGTAAACGTTAGAATAATAAAACTTTTTAACAGGGTCTACACTTGAGTAAGCCATGCCAAGATCTTTAAGCAGGTTTAGCCGGGTAGTATCGGGGATCTTCTTTTCGAGCTTTTGCTGTATCTCGGTAACCCTGGTTAATTGTGCAAAACAAGGGTTAAAAGCAAAAAGCAATAGTAACCAATAGCACCTTACAGGTAATTTTATGCCGGTGAGTTTGAGCAACATTGGCGGTGTTTTATATTATTGTAGATTAGGTTTTAGTAATAAGCAAATACAACTTAAGGCTGCAATAGCCAAGCGTAAATATAGTTAAATGTTGCAACTGCAATTATTGCAAGTAAAAGTTATTTATAAAATTTAGCTATTTTACGTTTAAAAATATTTTGGGTTGCGCAGATATTACCCGCCTATAATTATATTTACCTGATGAAAAAACTATTGCTCGCTCTTATAATTTCTGCTGCCTTTACAGTAAAGGCTTCTGCCCAAACTTTTAATGCCGATGATTTTAAAGCCAACCTGGGCAAATCAAAAACCCTGTGCGACGAGGTTTCATCCATAAAGATTTTTAGCGATACGCTAACCCTTATTAACATGGGCGGGGCATACCCAAACCAAAAATATACCATCGCGGTAAAGGGCACCAAAATAACGCTGGACTGGGCTAACTTAAAAGGTAAAAAACTTTGTGTTAGCGGTGTTTTTGAAATGCATAAAGGTCGGCCCGAAATTGTAGCTGCCGAGCCGGCGCAGATCCAGTTCCCCTGATTATTGGCATTAGCTGTATTGAAAGCTCCTCTTTCGAGGAGTACAACACACTATCAACATTGATATCGTATTTCCAGTTGTTTATAAAGGCGATAGTTTTTCTGCGTAAAACTTAACCAAAGGTTACCACCGCATATTTAAACACAAAAGTTGTTAAGCGATGGTTAAAATGAATTTTTTGTGAAATTTTTGGTTGCGTAATAAAATTATAATCTCAAAAAATCTCTATCTTAAACCCGGTTTTATAACGCAGTAAAGGCATAATTAACAGGCTGCGACTAATTCCGGCCTTATTACTATAAGCTTAATGGATAGCCTTACTAAGAATTTTTACACCCCAGAAGAAGCAGCGGAAGCATTTTTATATCCGCTGTTTCCTGCTACCGGTAAGGCCGCCGGCAATTTATCTGCTTTAATCACCGATGATCAGCTTAGCTCTGTTGCTGAAGGCATGCCGGGCGAACTTTGCTTTAACGATAATAACGTTCTCAACGCTCAGCAATTGCTGCGAACCGGCCAGCTGTGCCGCAAGTTACAAGGCGATGATATCCAACATTTAGGCACGATGAGTGCCACCGAAGGCCGGCAGATCTTAAATGATTTCAATGATACGAAGGCTAACTATCCAAAAGATAAAAGCATTACCGAACTTTTTGAACAACAGGCCGCCCAAACGCCTGATGCGGTTGCTGTCGTGTTTGAACAAACAGAGCTTACCTACAGTGAACTGAACGCACGGGCTAACCAGTTGGCGCATTACCTGCAGCAAAAAGGTATTACTGCTGACACGCTGGTTCCCTTATGCATTGGCCGCTCATTAGAACTAATGGTGGCCATTTTAGGGATTTTAAAGGCCGGCGGTGCCTATGTGCCTATCGACCCGTTATACCCCGAAGAGCGCATCAGCTATATGCTTGATGATACGTCTGCAAATGTCGTAGTGAGCAGTGCAGCCAACATAGCCAGGTTTGCCAATTCGGCAGCTACAATTATCGATTTTGATAATGACCGCGATCTGATAGGCAAACAGCCCGTCAACAATTTAGAAACCCGCCCCGCTCCTGCCGATCTGGCCTATATCATTTACACTTCCGGATCTACCGGCAGGCCAAAAGGCGTAATGGTTACGCACCGTAACGTAGTGAGTTTGATGGACGCGATGGGTTACTTATCGCTTACCGAAAAAGATGTATTGCTGGTTACCGGTTCGGTATCTTTTGATGCTACAACCTTCGAATATTGGTGCACATTACTAAACGGAGGCAAACTAATATTTTGCCCGGAAAAAGATTTGCTGGATAGCGTTGCGGTGCAAAACCTGATCGCCACAAATCAGGTAACCACCATGTGGTTTACATCAAGCTGGTTTAACCAACTAACCGATAGCAGCCCCGAGGTTTTCTCCCGATTAACTGCAGCCCTTGTTGGCGGTGAAAAACTTTCCGAAAAACATATCGGCATTATCCGCAATAAATATCCAAACCTTAAACTCGTTAACGGTTACGGGCCTACAGAAAATACGACTTTCTCGTTGAATTACGAGATCAATGATACTGAACTACGTAATCCCATCCCTATTGGCAAGCCATTGGCAAACCGGGGTGCTTATATACTTAATGCCGATTACCTGCTATGCCCTATTGGCACAGTCGGCGAAATATACCTGAGCGGCGACGGCATTGCCCGCGGCTACCTGAATAAACCGGATCTGACCGCAGAAAAATTTGTAGTCGACCCCTTTAGTGACCAACCCGGCGAAAAGCTTTATCGCACCGGCGACCTGGGTAAATGGCTGCCCGATGGTAATATCGAATACATAGGCCGTACGGATGACCAGGTGAAGGTGCGCGGTTACCGGATTGAATTGGGCGAGATCGAGAGCGTGCTGCTGCAAAGCGGCCTGGTAAAACAGGGCGCCGTGTTAGCCCGCGACGATAGCCAGAAAATGAAACGCCTTATTGGTTACATGGTACTGAATGACGGTGCCAGTAAACAACAGGTGCAGGACTACATGCAGCAAAAACTGCCTGATTACATGGTGCCCGCTTTATGGGTAGCGCTTAACCAGATGCCTTTAACAAGCAATGGCAAAACAGACCGCCATGCCCTACCCGATCCGGACCATAACGATATGGCCGATGGTGCCTATGTAGCGCATCGCAATAAAACAGAAGAGGTGCTGGCCGCCATATGGCAGCAATTGCTGGCCATTGAACGCGTTGGCGTAAACGATAACTTTTTTAAAATGGGCGGCAATTCATTGCTTGCCTTAAAAACAGTCACCGAATTAAAAACTCAGAATTACACTCTGCCAATTACCAAACTGTACCAGTACCCAACCATAGCGGGCATTGCCGGGTTTTTAGATGGCAGCTTAAATACAAAGAATAAATCTTTAGTGCCAAAGTCAGCAGTGAAGGCCAACAGCGGCGATATCGCCGTGATAGGTATGGCAGGCCGTTTCCCGGGTGCTAATACCGTTGATGAACTTTGGCAGGTATTGGTCGAAGGGCGCGAAACCACCAAATTTTTTACCGATGCCGAACTTGATCCCGCTATCCCACCCAACATCAGATATGCGCCCAACTACGTAAGGGCCCGGGGGATAATTGATCAGGCCGATGAGTTTGACCCGATGTTCTTCGGCATCAACCCAAAGGCAGCCGAGCTGATGGACCCGCAACAGCGGATCTTTTTAGAAATAGCCTGGGAAGTACTGGAAAGCACAGGCCATTTACCGTCTCGTTACGATGGCTCTGTTGGCGTTTTTGCCGGCACAGGGGCCAATACTTATTTCATCAACAATGTCATCTCCAACAAGCAACTCATCAGCAATGTAGGCAGTCTGTTGGTAACTACGCTGAATGAGAAAGACTATGTGGCATCGCGTACCGCGTATGAGCTCGATTTAAAAGGCCCTGCGGTAAGCGTGCATTCCGCCTGTTCAACTTCGCTTTTAGCCATTGCCGAAGCGGTGGCCAGTTTGCGTAACGGGCAATGTAATGTGGCAATTGCGGGAGGCTCGGCGATAACTTCGCCAATCAACAGCGGCCATTTATATCAGGAAGGCACCATGCTGAGTGTCGACGGGCATTGCCGCTCGTTCGATGCCGGGTCTGACGGTACCGTGTTCAGCGATGGTGCAGGTGTTGTTTTATTGAAGACTTTAGGAGAAGCGATACACGACGGCGACACCATATATTCGGTAATTAAAGGCGTTGGCGTTAACAATGATGGCGGCGACAAAGGCAGCTTTACCGCGCCAAACGCCGGCGGGCAGGCGGGCGCTATTGCTATGGCTATCCAGAACTCGGGGGTATCCCCTGCTGATATTAGTTATATAGAAGCCCACGGTACCGCCACCAAATTAGGCGACCCGATAGAAATGGAAGGCCTCACTATGGCCTTTGGCCCACAAGAAAAAAACCAATATTGCGCTATCGGTTCCATCAAAAGTAATATGGGCCATTTAACGGCAGCGGCAGGTGTAGCAGGCTTTATCAAAACCACGCTTGCCGTCTATTATCAAAAGATCCCTGCATCATTGTTTTACGAAAACACTAACCCAAATATCGACTTTAAAAACAGTCCGTTTTACGTAAACACTGCGCTTGTAAATTGGGAATCTACCAAACGCATTGCGGGTGTAAGTTCCTTTGGTGTGGGCGGCACCAATGTTCACGTGGTGCTGGAAGAATATCCGAGGGAAGAAAAAGTCAGCTCACCGGGCCGCGATCAGCAGTTATTCACCTGGTCGGCTAAAACCGAAAATAGCGTTAGTGCCTATCGCGGTAAACTGGCCGCTTATGCAGCCGATTATAATAGCGCCACCTTAGCCGATGTTGCCTATACTTTGCAAACCACCCGTAAAGATTTTGCCAACCGCAGCTTTGCCGTTGCCGGGAGCAAAGAGGAATTGATAACCAAACTCCAGGCAAAGCCCGACGCTGCATCATCAAAAAAAATTAGCGGCAAAGTGCCTGATATTGCCTTTATGTTCCCCGGGCAGGGGGCGCAGTATCTGAATATGGGCCGCGAACTTTACGAGGGCGAACCCGTGTTTAAAGCTGCGGTAGACAAATGCGTGGTTTTATTAAAGGGCACCGATCAGGAGAACATCCTTGAGATAATATTTAACGATAGCTCGGATGAAGTCGCAAGCGAAGCCTTAAAAAATACTTTGTACACCCAGCCTGCATTATTCATCATCAGCTATGCGATGGCTAAATTATGGATAAGCTGGGGCGTGCAGCCCGCAGTATTCACCGGGCACAGTATCGGCGAATTTGTGGCGGGATATTTTGCAGGCATCTTTACCCTGCCCGATGCCATTAAACTGATAGCGACCCGTGCTAAAATGGTGAGCGAAACACCACCCGGCAGTATGCTATCTGTACGTTTGGCTGAAAATGAATTGAAAGCCATAATGCCCGATACGCTTTCTATAGCCGTAGTAAATGGCAGCGTTGCAGCTGTAGTTGCCGGTACGGATGACGAGGTAAATAAATTTGCTGATATACTAACCGATAAGGGCATTGCCAACCGGGTATTGCAAACCAGCCATGCCTTCCACTCGGCTATGATGGACCCAATTGTGGCCCCGTTTGAGGAGGTGGTTAAAACCACTACCCTGAATAAACCGGTCAGGCCCATCATATCTACCATAACCGGTAAATGGATGAGCGAGGCAGAGGCTACCGACCCGGCTTATTGGGCAAACCACCTCCGCAATACCGTACGCTTTGCCGATATGGCATCGTTGCTGATCGATGAAAACTTTTTAGCTTTAGAAGTTGGCCCCGGCAAAGTGCTGGCTACACTGGTAAAGCAGCAGGCAGGTAATAAAACGGTTACCTCTATACCCGGTATAGAAACTTCAAAAGACAGCACTACCTATGGCTCTGTTTTAAAAGCCTTAGGCATGCTTTGGATAAACGGTATAGACCCGGACTGGAAAGCCTTTTACGCGGGTCAGCAGCGTCTGCGGGTAAACGTGCCCACTTATGCTTATGACCGTAAACGCTACTGGGTTGACCCCGTAGCCCCCATAAATGTACTTGCCCCCCCTTTTGAAGCCCCTACAGAAACACTAATTGATTATCCACAAGAAATACCACCCATTATGGCGAACAGAAAAGCTGCACTGATAGAGAAGCTTAAAGAGGTTTTTGAAGTAGCATCAGGCATTGATATTGATAGCACCAACACCAGCTTTGTAGAAATCGGGTTTGACTCACTGTTGCTTACCCAGATAGCAACCAACCTGAAAAAAGAATTTAATGTGCCTATCACCTTCAGGAAACTGTTTGAGGAACATAACACGCTTGACCTGCTTGCCAATTACCTGGATGAGGTTTTACCGGCCGATAAATATCAGCAAGTCGCTGCACCATTATCGGCACCGGCCAGCCAAAATGGCCAGGCTCAACCTGTTTATCAGCAGCCAAGCTATCAGCAACCTGTTTACCAACAGCCTGTTTATCAGCAACCCATCTATCAAAATGGCCAGCCGACCGTTTACACGGATGGCGGCAACCCCGCCTTAAATATGATAGCACAGCAATTGCAATTGCTGGCCAGCCAGGTAGCAACTTTACAGGGTAGTGGTATGCCTGTAAGGCAGGTGCAGGTTACTTTACCGCCACCACCTATGCAGGCACCAGTTGTTACTACAGAAAAGCTAACCGCTCCGGTCGCCCCGGCCTCGTTACAGCCCGACCTAACGCCCGAGGAACAAATAGAAATCAAGAAACCTTTTGGCGCAACAGCCAAAATAGACAAACATATTACCGGCTTAAATAAAAAACAACAGGCCTTTTTAAATCAGCTGATTATTGATTTTAGCGAGAAAACAAAAACCAGTAAAGCGCAAACCCAGCAGCACCGACCCTACATGGCAGACCCGCGGGTGGTGAGCGGCTTTAAGCCATTAACTAAAGAGATTGTTTACCCCATAGTAGTGAAACGTTCTAAAGGCAGCCGTTTATGGGACGTAGACGATAACGAATACATTGACGCCTTAAATGGTTTCGGTTCCAACATGCTGGGCTATCAGCCGGATGTATTGAAAAACGCCATTGCCGAGCAGCTTGAAAAAGGGTATGAGATTGGCCCGCAACATGAACTTGCCGGCGAAGTTTGTAAAATGCTTTGCGATTTTACGGGCTTTGATCGCGCCGCGCTTTGCAGCACAGGGTCGGAGGCTATATTGGGTGCCATGCGTATCGCGCGTACCGTTACCGGACGCTCTATCATCGTAGCCTTTAGCGGGTCTTACCATGGTATTATTGACGAGGTAATTGTACGTGGTACCAAAAAACTGCGTACCGTGCCTGCAGCCCCCGGCATCATGCCCGAGAATGTGCAGAACATGTTGATACTCGATTACGGCACCGACGAATCTTTACGCATTATTGAAGAGCGTAAAGACGAAATAGCCGCCGTATTGGTAGAGGTGGTACAAAGCCGCCGCCCCGAATTCCTGCCGCTGGAATTTTTAAAGAAATTAAGAGAGATCACTACGGAATCAAACACTGCGTTAATATTTGACGAGGTGATCACTGGCTTCCGTATGCACCCGGGCGGTATCCAGGCCATTACCGGTATCCGTGCCGATCTGGGCACCTATGGTAAAGTTATCGGTGGTGGTTTGCCGGTAGGTGCTATCATCGGCAAAAAAGAGTACATGGACGCGCTTGACGGCGGCACCTGGCAGTTTGGCGACGACTCCAGTCCGGATGCGGGCGTTACCTATTTTGCAGGCACCTTTGTACGCCACCCTTTAGCATTAGCGGCGGTAAAGGCCTCATTAATGCACATGAAAGAGCGCGGCCCTGCCTTGCAGCAAGGCTTAACGGATAAGACCACCCGTTTAGCTGCCGCCTTGAACGAGATCCTCCTGAAACATAAAACGCCGATGTACGTAGCTAATTTCGGCTCGTTATGGAAGGTTAAGTATCATGAGGAATTCCCTTATAGTGAACTGATCTTTACTAACCTGCGTTTGCGCGGGCTGCATATTATGGATGGGTTCCCCTGCTTTATTACGGATGCGCACACCGATGCGGACGTTGATTTTATTATAGCCCGGTTTGAAGAGGTGATTGCAGAAATGATCGAGACCGAATTCATCCCTATTTACGATACCGATACGGATAAACCTGTAGCCGCGACTTCTGCCCCCAATGATATGGGCGAGCCGCCGGTACCGGGGGCAAAACTTGGCCGCGATAAAGAGGGCAACCCTGGTTGGTTCATTAGTGATGATAAAAATCCCGGCAAATACTTACAGGTTAAACAAAAAGCGATTTAGTTTTGGATAGCAATAGTTTAAATTACGAGTTAAGCTCCGTCGAATTCGATCCGTTTGCAGGTCCGGGGATTAGTTTGGTTGCCCCGGCCACCGAATCGCAGGTAGAGATCTGGACGTCGTGCCTTATTGGCGGCAGCGATGCAAACTGTGCTTATAATGAATCGGTATCGTTACAACTTAACGGGCCTTTTGATAAGCCTGCTATGCTGAAGGCTTTGCAGGCCTTAAGTGACCGGCATGAGGCCTTACGGTCGGTTTTCAGTGCCGATGGTAAGCAAATTTGCGTGTACCATAACCCGGAGATCAGCATCGGTTACCATGACCTGACGGCGTATAATGCTGATCAGAATAAACTGTTCATCAAAAACTTTGCCCGCCAAAACGCCATCACACCTATGGACCTGGTGAATGGCCCGCTATTTAAAACGTCGATCTTAAAATTAAGCGGGCAAGAGCATTACGTTACGCTGCTGGCCCACCATATTGTTTGCGACGGCTGGTCGATAGGTGTAATGCTGCAAGATCTGAGCAAACTTTACACGGCATATGCCATCGGTACGCAACCCATCCTGCCCCCTGCCCCGGCCTTTAGTGAGTATGCCTTAGAAGAAAGTAAACTGTCCGAAGAAGCAGAATATAAAGCTGCCGAAGCTTACTGGTTAAACAGTTTTAAAGGCAGCAACCATTTACTGAACGTACCGGTAGATAACCCGAGGCCGGCCTTGCGTAACTTTAAAAGCCAGCGTGCCGATTTTGGATTGGATGCCCCGTTTGTTGACGAGATTAAAAAAATGGGCCGCAAGGCAGGCGCCAGCTTTGTTACTACGCTGATGACGGCCTTCGAGATCTTTCTGCAGCAAATTACGGGACAGGAAGAGATCATTATTGGCCTGCCTGCCGCAGGGCAATCGGCTATGGGCAACTATGGCCTGGTTGGGCATTGCGTAAATTTACTAGCCTTACGCAGCCAGCCCGATGGCGAAAAGCCATTTATAGATTACCTAAAAGTTCGCAAGAGCCAGGTGCTCGATGCTTATGATAATCAGCAATATACATTTGGTACGTTACTTAAAAACCTGAACATCCCCAGGGATGCCTCTAGGTTGCCCTTAGTGCCGGTCGTTTTTAATATAGATATAGGGATGGATGAGGGTGTAAGCTTCAAGGGCTTACAGCACCAATACATTAACAACGCGCGCGAGTACGAAACTTTCGAGATCTTCCTGAATATTACCGATAATAAAGGACCCTTAACGCTTGAATGGTCGTACAACAGCCAACTATTTGAGGCGGCCACCATTGCCCGGATGATGGGCGAGTTTAAACACTTGCTGCATGAACTGGTAAAAGCGCCCGAAACACTGATTGGCAAATTACCGTTAATGCACTCGGCAGAACTTTTTGAGAAATTAAAAACCTGGAATAATACAAAAGCTGATTATCCGAAAGGTAAGCCACTGCACCAGATCATCAGCGAAGTTGCAGGGAAAAATCCGGGTAGCATTGCCATTAAATTCCATCAGGATGAACTTACATATAAACAACTGAATGAAAAGGCAAACCAACTTGCCGCCTTGCTCATCAGTAGTGGTGTTAAGCCGGGCGACAAAGTGGGTATTTCTTTAGACCGATATGCCGAGTTAGTTGTGGCTTTACTGGCGATCATCAAATCGGGGGCGGTTTATATCCCGCTCGATCCTGCTTTTCCGCTAAACCGTATCAATTATATGCTGGCCGATTCGGCCGCTGTGGTGCTGTTAACATCACAAAAATATAAGGGCCAGTATCAGTCTAATGCTAAAGAAATCCTGTTGGAGGATGTACTGCCAACTTTAGATCAGTACCCCGTTACCGACCCCGAGGTAAGCGTTTCGGGCGATGATCTGATTTATATCCTCTACACCTCCGGCTCTACCGGGATGCCTAAGGGTGTTCAAATAGCGCATTATAACGTAGTCAACTTTTTGTACAGCATGCAAAAAGAACCGGGGATGACCGCCGCCGATAAGCTTTTGGCAGTAACTACCATCAGTTTTGATATAGCCGGGCTGGAGTTGTTTTTACCGCTGATAACCGGCGCGCAAATAGTCATAGCCGACCCGGCACAGGCTAAAGATGGTTACGCCCTGCTGGATATCATCAAACAGGAAAACATTACCGTAATGCAGGCGACGCCGTATACCTGGCGAATTATGCTGGAGTCGGGCTGGGAACAGGAGCGGATAAAGGTGATATGCGGTGGCGAGGCGTTGCCGATGGACCTGGCTACCCGGATACTTGGCAGGGCTTCATCATTATGGAATGTTTACGGCCCTACCGAAACTACCATCTGGTCTACTTTAAAGGAGATTAAAGCCGGGGATAAAAGTATTAGCATTGGTAAACCTATAGCCAACACCGGTGTGTATGTATTGGACAAGTTTATGAACCCGATGGCTCCCGGTGCAGCAGGCGAACTTTACATTAGCGGCGACGGCGTGGGTAAAGGCTACTTAAATCAACCCGATCTAACTAAAGAAAAGTTTGTAATAGACATATTTGGCAACCAGCCTAATGCTAAAATGTACCGCACCGGCGATTTGGCTACCTTTACCCCTAACGGCGAACTCAATTATATCTCGCGGATAGATGCTCAGGTGAAAATTCGCGGTTACCGGATTGAAACCGGCGAAATTGAGTTTAACCTGGCCAAAGACCCTGATATAAAACAGGTTGTAGTATTAGCCCGTCCGGATAGTAACGGCGTAGATAAGTTGGTAGCTTACATTGCTTTAACCGACGATACCAAAGGCCACGACTTTAACGAGTGCATTAATTTTTGGCGGAACTTGTTACGGGGCAGCGTGCCCGACTACATGGTGCCTGACAACTTTATCCAGGTTTTTGAGATGCCGCTTACCCCCAATGGTAAGGTTGATAAAAAAGCACTTGCTCAAACCGGCGCGATCCCTACTGAAAGTGTTAACCAGTACACTGCACCGCGTACCGATGTGGAAACCATGGTGGCCGATATTTGGAAAAAGCACCTGGGTATCGACAAAATTGGTATTTACGACAACTTTTTTGAGTTGGGCGGCCACTCGCTCATTGCTGTGAAGGTGATGGCCAATATTGAAAAAGAAACCGGCAGGCGTTTACCGCTGGCTATACTTTTTGAGAATTCTACTATCGAAAAGCTGTCGCTTACCCTGCAAATGGATGGTAAATCGGTAACTTGGGATTCCTTAGTGCCTATTAAGCCTAAAGGCAGTAAAACGCCTATCTATATTGTTCATGGGGCCGGTTTAAATGTGTTGTTATTTAACACGCTGGCCATGCACATGGACCCCGACCAGCCTGTTTATGGCATGCAGGCAAAAGGGTTGAACGGTGTTGATGAACCGCTTAACCGGATCGAAGATATTGCAGCGCACTACATCTCGTCGATAAGGGTGCAAAACCCAAATGGCCCCTATGCACTGGCCGGGTTCTCATTTGGTGGTATCATAGCCTTTGAAATGGCCCGCCAGATGGAAGCTTTAAACCTGGAGGTGCAGATGCTGGCCATGTTTGATACTTACGCTTACCGTACGCCGTTTTATGATTCGCCATTGGTGCAGTATTACAAACGCGGTATGTATGTAGCCCGGCGTTTATGGTATTCGCTTACGTTTAAAGAGGGTTTCCAAAAAACTATCGAACGCCGCGGCAGATCTTTACAACGGATAGCCACCCGCATATTATGGAAATTAAAGGCTGGCAAACAGGAAGATGAACAGATTGGCTTTTTTGGCTACTCGAATAAGATTGACGAGATGAACGATATTGCCCAGATGCACTACCGCATCCAGCCTTATAATATAGAGGTAGAACTTTTCAGGGCAGAGACGCATTCCTTTTACCTGGATGATTTCGAATACATGGGCTGGAAACCTTACGCGCTAAAAGGTGTAAACGTTCATCGCATACCGGGCGAGCATAACTCGATATTTAAGGCACCTAACGATAAGATCTTCGCGGAGATACTACAGGAACGGCTGAATGCGATGGCCAATAAAAAATCCAGGTAGTGACCGGTAAGGTTTATAATACTTTTTTAGGCGACGTGCTATGGCAGGTTGCCCACCCTGTTACACCGCCCCTTACTGAAAACGAAGTACACGTCTGGCAGATCCGCATTGGCGAAAATCTGGAACTGTTGCACAATTTTTCCGCTCTGCTCAATCAATCGGAAAAACAGAGGGGTAGCAAGTACCTGCAACAATGCGACCGCGACCGGTTTGTAATAAGCCGTGGGGCGCAGCGGGTTATCCTGGCCAAATACCTAAACACAGATGCTGCACGGATGGAGTTTGCCCTGGGCGAAAACAAAAAACCTTACATCGCTACGCCAGCCGGCAGCCAATTACAGTTTAATGTTTCCCACTCCGGTGATTGGATCCTGATAGCAGTATCTCAACTACATGTGGGTTCCGATCTTGAATATGTCGACGCTGAGTTCCACTTTGACGATATCTTGCCCGAGCATTTTAGCAGTGAAGAAATATCGTACATCAACGAACGGGATAAAACAAAACGTTTTTACCAATTGTGGACTCGTAAAGAGGCGTTATTAAAAGCAACGGGGCAAGGTTTAGGTGAGCACTTACAGATGACACCGGCTTTAGATGGCGTACATGGTATCCACCCTTCACTTGTAGGAAATAACGCCGACTGGGTAACCCAAACCTTCAACTTGGCAGATAATTATATTGGTAGCATCACAGTTGAAGGTAATGCCGCCCGGTTACAATTTTGGAGGATCGATTTTAGTGGGATTATCTTTTACTAAAGAAATCAGCGTATCCTGCGGCATGGGTGTAATATTTTTGATCTGCTTTAAAAAAACACTTGTTTTTGCCCAACGCTCGGGGTGGTCTGTTAGTATTAGCTTAGCCGTATCTGCATGGTTAAAATAATTAACGATGTTGTTTTTTAAATCCGGGGTGATGTTTTTGTAATTCTGTTTATTTAGCTTTTCTAATAATTTAGAATAGGTATTGTCCGCCAGCGGATACTCGCCTAAATGGGTTGGCTTACCGGTATCAAAGTCAATATCAGGTAATTGAAAGCCCGGTTGCCCAACATCTGCAAGAGCGGCTTGGTAGTTTTGTGATATGGCTATAAATCCTTGTGCAAATAGCTTTAAACCCTCATTGCCCGGCGATACAAATTTCAGATTCTTAAGCGGGCCAACTTTAGGCAGTATGCTAATTAAAAAAACGGCAGCGCGGGCAAAGAATTTTGACTGCTTGTGTTCTTTGCCAAACTCCAGATTGTATGAACGCTTACTTAAGCGATACTTAAACTTTTTTGCCGTCATACCAGGGTGCAGTTTTTCTATTTCGCTTTGATTTGATTTATAGGCCGATTTGGTTAACAGGGGGAATAAATTACGTACCCCCCAGCGCATGGTGTTGATATCGCCATTGATATTTGAAAATATCGAGCCCAATTGTAACCCATAGGTTTCATAAAAAGCCCGTTCCAAAACCGGTACAGATATATTAAAACCAATAAAATCATGATACCCTTCTGATGTATAATTGCCCTGGCCAATTTGCAAAACATCATAGGTGAACTCCATGCGGCTGTGCGAACTGTGGTCGTCGTTATAGGTAACTACATTGCCGAACTTTTTCTTTAACTCGGGGTAGATGATCGGCACATTTAAGTTCGTAGACATGGAATGGCCGTATTTATCGGCCATATAGTGCGACATAGCACCCAACGCAAAAGCATATTCGTTTAAATTACTTGCATCCTTTATAAGGGCCTCTACAAAATCTCCACTACGAACGTAGTGCACCAAATCGGTAAAAATGGCGTTGCCAAAAGGCATGTAACCCATATCTGCTACAATACTGCCGCCATAAGCAAAAGAATGTGCCAGCAGCAGGTCCTCACGCGTAGCATCCGGATATTTTTGTTTGAGTAAAGGGATGGTTACCTGTTTCCAGGAAGCATCTATAATAGCCTCGTGCGCTAATATTGAATAGGCGTTTGATGTAAGGCCTGCAAATAAAAATAAAGTTGTAAGAACTATAGATCTGAAAATATAATTAACGCTCGTTTGCATCGAATTCTGTAGAAATTTAGGATATAACCTAATGATAAAGTTAAAGTTTGAAATTACATAAACACCTTTAAAAATGTTACGAAAAAGCTACATTAAATAGCAAAGCCTCCCGGGTTTCGGGAGGCTCTGCAAATATAAAAAGGGTATTTGAAATTACAATTTACCAATTTCCTGAACAAGGTCAATCAGTTTGTTTGAGTAACCCCACTCGTTATCGTACCATGATACAACTTTCACAAAGTTGTCATTCAAAGCAATACCCGCTTTAGCATCAAAAATTGATGTGCGTGGGTCGCCTTTAAAATCTTCAGATACTACATCATCTTCGGTGTAACCTAAAATACCTTTTAATTCACCTTCAGAAGCATCTTTCATTGCTTTTTTAATGGTTTCATAAGAAGCACCTTTTTTCAGTTTAACAGTTAAGTCTACAACGGATACATCGGCAACCGGCACGCGGAAAGACATACCAGTTAATTTGCCTTTCAACTCAGGGATAACCAAAGTTACCGCCTTAGCAGCGCCTGTTGATGAAGGGATGATGTTTTGATAAGCACCACGGCCACCTCTCCAGTCTTTTGCAGACGGGCTATCAACCGTTTTTTGAGTTGCAGTAACCGCATGTACAGTACTCATTAAACCTTCTTCGATACCGAAGTTATCATTCAACACTTTAGCGATTGGAGCTAAACAGTTGGTAGTACAAGATGCGTTAGAAACGATAGTTTGCTCGGCCTTTAACTCTTTGTGATTAACACCCATTACAAATGTAGGGGTATCATCCTTCGCAGGCGCGCTCATTACAACCTTCTTTGCACCGGCATCAATATGTTTTTGGGCAGTATCTAACGTCAAAAATAAACCGGTAGATTCGATGATTACTTCGGCACCTATTTCACCCCATTTAAGGTTAGCAGGATCTTTTTCGGCAGTAACGCGGATAGTTTTACCGTTTACAACCAGATGACCGCCTTCAACAGCAATAGTGCCCTTAAACGGACCGTGAGTTGAATCGTACTTTAACATGTAAGCCATATAATCCGGCTCAACAAGGTCATTAATACCAACAACTTCAACGCCTTCTCTTTCAATTGCAGCCCTGAAAGCTAAACGGCCAATACGGCCAAAGCCGTTAATTCCTATTTTCATGATTTTTTAATTTTTATTAGAATAATATGATAGTAAGTTATTTATAGGTTCTTTGATTATCCCCGCTATTTTAACACCAGCACTTTCGGCATTCTCCTGCAGGCAATCCTGAAAATTAAATGCCACCGACCCTGCAAAATGCACGGGCATATCCGGGTGTTGCTTTTGCAATGGTAATATACAGGTATCAATAAGCTTACCAAAGCCGGTTTTAATTATGGTTTGAAGGTAAACATCATCTCTATTGTCCAGGTAAAAATCACTGAACGAACTAAGAAACAAAGCAGGTTGTTTTTGGCGGTAAACTTTTTCTAATAGGGTTTTGCGGTCGGCATCATAACGCCCCTCAAATTTTTTGCGCAGGTTAAGCGGCATGGTTTCGCTCATAAAACTCTTAATCAGCTGTCGGCCAAGCCAGTTACCGCTACCTTCATCGGCGAGGATGTAACCCAAACCAAAATTATTAGGGGTTACTTTTTTACCATCGTACCAGGCCGCGTTTGAGCCGCTTGCACAGATGCTCACTATACCGGGGTTATTTTTGCAGCAAGCAATAGCGGCTGCCTCAATGTCATGCCCTACAGTCACTTTGGCGAATTTAAAGAAACCGGAAAATGCATTATGAATAACCTGTTGCAAATCATCAGATGAAGCGCCCGCACCATAAAAATAGATGCGCCTGATCTCTTCGGCATGGTGGATAAGATTGATGTTTTTATTAAGGATCTGGGTAATGTATTTTTCGTCGTTAAAATAGGGATTAATAGCGTTTGTATTAAACGAGGCTACCGTACGGCCTTTAAAAGACAGCCGCCAACCCGCATTATTTGATCCACTATATACAACTGCAATCATTTATATTGACAATATTTCTGACATCTGCATCAAATCATCCTCTAACTTAAATTGGTGATGATTGAGCGCCTCTTCCAGGCTTGTCAATTTTATATGGTTGGCTTCGAGCCCTACCATCATTTGTGTTTTACCTGCAATCAGCGCGTTTACGGCTGCAAAACCCAGGCGGCTGCCCAGTATCCTGTCAAATGCCGATGGGCTGCCCCCACGCTGCAGGTGGCCTAATATAGTAACTTTTATATCGTAAAACTTAACCTGTTTTTTTACCGCTTCGGCCACATCATACACACCGCCGCTTTTATCGCCTTCGGCAACAATTACAATGCTTGATGACTTTTTGTTGTATTGCCCTGCCTTTAAATTCTCAATTAAATGCTCTATAGCCGTAGCGCGTTCTGGGAGTAAAATAGCTTCGGCACCGCAAGAGATACCTGCGCGTAAGGCTATCGCCCCCGAATCACGCCCCATTACTTCGATGAAAAACAAACGATCGTGCGCATCGGCCGTATCGCGGATCTTATCGATCGCTTCGATAACGGTGTTCGTAGCGGTGTCAAACCCAAGTGTGTAGGTTGATCCGTAAAGATCGTTATCAATAGTACCCGGTACGCCCAGTACAGAAATGTCAGGATATTTTTTAGAGAAACGCAAAGCACCGGTAAAAGTGCCGTCGCCGCCAATCACTACAATGCCATCAATTCCCTGTGATTTTAAGTTCTGGTAAGCTAACTCCATACCTTCGTCGCTCCTGAAAGGTAAACAACGTGCTGTTTTGAGTATGGTACCGCCCAGGTTTAGTATGTTACTTACCGAGCGGGTGCTCATATCGTACATATTATTGTCAATAAGCCCCTGGTAACCCTGGCGAACACCCACAACTTCTAAACCGTTATATATGCCCGTACGTACTACCGCGCGGATGCATGGGTTCATGCCGGGTGCATCGCCACCTGAAGTAAGAACTGCTATTTTTGAAATTTTATGCATCTTTACGCGAAGTAGATTTGTAGGCACGAATATAGTGTGTCAGATTTACACCATTAAATTTATTTATTTTTTTTTGGATATAGATTTAACGGTATATATTTAAAGAATTATATAATCTATCAACTCTTGGAAGTAAAGTTACCTACATTTGACTCAGTATTCTCCATTGACTGTGTAATATTTGGATTTGAGGCCGGCGAGCTTAAGATATTGCTTATTGAGCGTAACGAAGAACCTTTTAAAGATTGGCTGGCTTTGCCCGGCTACATTGTAGAGCAAGACGAAAGTATTGACAATGCCGCAGAGCGGATACTTTATGAACTGACCGGCCTGCGCGACCTGCATATGCAGCAGTTTCATACCTTTGGCGAGGTTAACCGCCACCCGCAGGGCCGGGTAATTACCGTTGCCTATTACGCGCTGATACGTATTAATGGCCAAAAAGAAGTAAAGCCGGTAACCCAGTATGCTAAAAGCGCATTCTGGCATCCGGTTAATGATTTGCCTAAACTGGCATTTGACCACAGCGAGATCTTTACCACAGGATTTAACAAAATAAAACGCCGTTTAAATTACCAGCCGATAGCGTTTGAGTTGCTGCCCGAGAAATTCACCCTTACGCAGTTGCAATCGCTGTATGAAGCAGTGATGAACAAGAAATTGGATAAAAGGAACTTCCGTAAAAAGATGCTGAGCTACGGTTTTCTGAAAGAACTTGACGAGAAGCAAAAGGGGGTATCGTACCGCGCAGCTAAATTGTACAAGTTCGACAGAAGGAAATACACCAAGATCTTCCAGAATGATCTGATAGCAGATAAAGCGGGCGTTTAAGCCCTTGCAGGATTTTTTTTATCGCACCTAGGGCATAAACCCGACGCATAAAGCGTGAAATCTTCGGCTCTAAAACCTGCGGGGAGCGTAATGGCCGGCAAGGTAAGTTCATTTAAACAGTAAACGTTTTTGCAACCTGTGCAATTAAAATGCAAATGCTCATCGTGGTGATGGTTGGCCCCGCAATCCGAATGGCAAACCGCGTAATTGGCCGTGCCATTTAAATCAAAAACCTTATGGATAATGCCCTTCTCTTCAAACACATTCAGGATACGGTAAAGTGTAACACGATCGATATCATTCATCACGCTTTCCAGGTCGGGTTGCGATGTAGCCGTATTTTTGGAGTACATCATTGACAATACCCTTAACCGCGGAGCCGTTTTTTTGAGCTGATGCTTATCCAGCAGATCCTCAAATTGGTAATTGTTTTTCACTGATGCCATGCTGTAAATATAAGGTTAAGCGGCTATATTATCATGATTATGCGGGTGTGGGTGCGAATGCTTTACATGCAAAAAGCTATCTCCCGATGGGCAGGTACCCGCGTATTTATAGTTAAAGAAGTGGGCAACCGCAATGGTAAAGCCCCCAATGGGTACAACAATGGCTTCTAACCAGCCCCTGATAAAAATGTGGCCCAATATAATGGTGGCAAAGCCAATAACTAATAACATCAAAGGCAAAGGCCTGCGGTGCGATTTGAAATAAGAGCCGCCAATGGCCGATATCCCAATGATCAGCGCCAGAGTTATCATCGACCACTCTACCCAGGGATTAGCCAAAAAGCCGAGGCCCAGAATAGGCAAACTGGTAAAGAAAACCGGCACCGCTGCGCAATGGATAGCACAAAGTGTAGAAGCCGTCATCCCGATATTATCCAGTTTTAATAATTTCATCGCCGCAAATATATAGTAAATGCAACAATATTTCATTTGTAAATTAAAACAGGAGGGTATCATTATAAATTCTTACATTAAATCAACAAAGTTGCAATGAGTTTATTAGGCTTGCCTTAATTTACCCCACACACAAAAAAGCCCTATACAAAAAGTATAGGGCTTAATTGAATGAGCGGTTGCCGCCGTGATGATGGCGGACGAGGCTGTGTTGCAGATTAGTTTACCGTAGCAGAAAAACTGTTCATTGTCCAGGTGCCGCTGCCAGATCCTATTTCGAAGCCAAACTCGATACGGTTTACGTTTTCATTTCCCATCCATTTCGGCGTATTGCGGATCCAATTCAATACATCTTTAATGTTAACCGTTCCCGAGCTGGTATTAGCTGTGCGGACAAAAGAGAATACGTACTTGCCAGTGTTTGCCCAATATTTATGGTAAACGTTATAGGTATGCCCACCCACATTTACATTAGTATAAGATGGTACCGCGCCGCTACCGTTGTAGGCATCAGCAAGGGGGTTAAAGTTGTTATCGCGTCCCATCCAAATCATAATCTCGTATTTATCGCTGCTACCCGCCCATACGTCATAAGCCCTATCGCCCGTCCACGATGAAGGAACGGTATAATTAAAGCTGCTGGTACAAGTGTTTAATGATCCGATTAACTTATTTACCTGCCTGGTGCTATGCGGATAAGTTTTTACAGCATTGCCGCCGGTAGGCTGGTTGGTCACTACATTCCAATGGGTGGTGCTCCAAACATTAAGTGTTTGTGTATGATCGGTACCTGTACCCCAAGCATCGTTATACACCCCGTAACTGCCATTGTCTGTATAAGAAGCAAAGTTATTGTTGCTGCTGTATACATAAGATGCGGTCGTGGCCAATTGTAAATCGGCCGATGCCGGAGCGCCTCCGGTAAGCGTTTCCGGATTGGCATTGGTGCTGTCTTTCTTGCAGGATGCAAAAAACATTAATGAGGTTAACCCAAGGGCTAAAAAGGCTAAATTCTTTTTCATAATAATAATTGGTTAATAACAGGTTTGTGCCTTATGGCATTGACGTAAAGTTGGGCATAAACACAACGTTAAATGTTTATACTTAGGGGTTCAAATGTTTATTTCAGGCGAAATAATTATCGGTAGAGCGATTGCACATTTAACTACAAAGACAGCCACCACGATTACAGTTAAAACAGCCGGGGAAATATCATAGAAGCCGCAAAATGTGCTAACGAAATCAATTCGATATATTAAATAAAAAATCTTTAGCGATTAGATGGCAGAAGCCGTAAGTTTAGCTCGTATTTAACTTCAGTTACAACTGCTATTTATGAAGAACCTACTATTTACCTGCACACTTTTATTAATCTGTTTGTTTTCGGCATCTGCACAAACAAAATCACTGACCGAGCTTCAGCAAAACTTTGTCGACCTTAAATTCGGTATGTTTATTCATTATAACATCCCCACCTATATGAATGCCGATTGGCCGGATCCTGATGCATCGCCGGCTATATTCAACCCCAAGAAATTGAACCCCACACAATGGGCAAAGGCGGCAAAATCTGCTAATATGACCTACGGCTGCTTGACCACTAAACACCACAGTGGCTTTTGCATCTGGGATACCAAAACCACGGATTATAATGTAATGAACAGCCCGTTAAAGCGGGATGTGGTGAAAGAATTTGCCGCTGCTTTTCGCGCGCAAGGGTTAAAGGTTATGCTTTACTATTCGATACTCGATACGCACCATCGCCTGCGCCCTAACGCTATCACCAAAAAACATTTTGAAATGGTGAAGGCACAATTAACAGAATTGCTCACCAACTATGGTAAAATAGAGGCGATTATAATTGACGGCTGGGATGCACCGTGGTCACGGATCTCATATGATGATATACCTTTTGAAGATGTGTACCGCCTGGTTAAATCTATCCAGCCGGAGTGTGTTTTGATGGACCTTAATGGCGCCAAATACCCTGCCGAAGGTTTGTATTACAGCGATATAAAAACTTATGAGATGGGAGCCGGCCAGCGTATAGATAAAGGTGCCAACCGCATGCCGGCCCTGGCTTGCCTGCCTATCCAGGCAAACTGGTTCTGGAAAACCAGCTTCCCAACTACACCCGTTAAGGATGCCGCCAAAATGGTAAGCGAAAATATTATCCCGCTAAATAAGGTTGATTGTAATTTTATCCTGAACGTTGCACCTAACCGTGATGGGTTAATTGATGATAACGCCCTTGCCGCACTTAAGCAAATTGGTGAGCTGTGGAAAAACGACGACCCGGCACCAAAGCTTGCCCCTACCGGCGAGCCTATCATATCTACCAACCTGGCTAAAGGCAAAATGGCAAATTCGAGTTGGAGCGATGATTCTGAAATTATGGATTTCGCCAATGACGATGATTTTACCACCTCGTGGGTGAGTAACCCGGCGGTTGATAAACCCTGGTACGAGATTGATTTTGGTAAGGACCAGGATTTTAATGCCGTAACCCTAACCGAGTCGAAACCTAACATTAGCAGTTATCATTTAGAGTACTTGCAAAATGGCGTTTGGAAACCGATAGCCCAGGTAAGTAATGAAACCCGCTTTAAGATCAACCGCTTTAACCGTGTTTACGGTAACAAAGTACGTGTATGGATAGATAAGGCCGCCAAACAAGTTTCGATAGCGGAGTTTGGGGTGTATAACGAGCGGAGGTAAAAGGGTTTAAAATCCATGTCATTGCGAACGATAGCGCGGCAATCTCTTAGCTAATGCATAACCGCTAAGCATATTATGAGATTGCCGCGTCGCATGCGCTCCTCGCAATGACATTTGAATGTACAACTACCAGGGCGATTCGCCATAGTCGCTCATATACTTACCTGTCGGGCCATCGGCATCTAACATAGCGTACTCAACAATTGGTTTAGCGCCATCCTCTACCGGTTTAGGGCCCTGGTTATTATTAAATTCGGTGTTGGTGTAGCCGGGGTTGATCATGTTCACTTTAAACTTATCTTTTAATTCGTACGCTAAAGCTACTGTGTAGGCATTCAACGCTGATTTTGAAGGACCATACACCGAACTTTTCACCTGGTAATGCTCCCAGCTCGGGTCGTTATGCAGGGTAAGCGAACCAAGATCAGAAGTTACATTGACGATGCGCGGGTTCGGCGAGTTGTGCATCAGCGGCACAAAGATCCGTACGGTACGGGCAACACCGAAAAGGTTTACCTCAAAAACAGCTTTAAAAATTTGATCAGGCGTATTGCTCGCCATCTGCGGGAAATCACCGGGGATGCCGGCATTGTTGATCAATACATCCAGATATTCGATCCTTCCGGCCAATTCATCGTAAGCCTTTTGTACAGACTCTTCGCTCACTACATCTATTAGCAGCAATTCCACATCAGCCAGGCCCTCGGCCTTTAATTCCGCGACAGCCTTATCGCCGCGCACTTTATCCCGACATCCTAAAAACACATGGCAGCCTGCATTTAGCAATTGCCGGGCACTTTCCAGTCCAATACCTTTATTGGCACCGGTTATTAATACGGTTTGTTTTTTCATAGATCAAAGGTATGGCGTAAGCCGCTCTAAATAGCTGCACAAAGCATGGCATTAACTGTACATTTCGCGGATTTGCAGGCGGTAAGCAGCCGGGGTGCAGTTAACCAGTCTTTTGAAGAAACGGTTAAAGTAGGCAGCGTCGTCAAACCCCAACTCGTCCGCTATTTGTTTTACAGATAGTTCGGTATGCAGCAACCGTCGCTTAGCCTCAACTATTAAGCGGTTATGGATATGGCTGATGGCAGTTTTACCGCTCTGTTGCTTGATCACATCGTTTAAATAACCGGGGCTGATATTTAACTGACGGGCGTATGCGGCAACATCATGCGTATCGGCATACTGCCCACCAATTAATTGTTGAAAGCTTTTTAACAAGCAATGGTTTTGTGTGATCATTTCTTCACCAAATTGTTCGGTGTATAACCTGCTCAGGTAAATCACCAGCACACGCAACCATGATGTAAGCATCTGGTTGTGCCAGGTTTCATCGCTTTTAAATTCAGCTGCCATTTTACCCATCACATCTTTCAGGTAGGCGGCATCAGCTGCAGTCAAAACCAATTCATGTGCACCTGCCGGGTTTTGGATAACGGGCAGCTGGCGCAGCATCCGGTTCTCTTCCAGCATCAAAAATTCTTCGGTAAAGCAGGTAACAAACCCTTTTGTAGGCTTTATCTCTTCCTTTAAAATTACCTGCTGCGGATTAGAGAAATAAAAATGTCCTGGTTTAGTGTTGTATAACACAAAATCAACCCAGTGCCTGCTTGCGCCTTCCTCTACTAAAACAAACAAGTAGAAATCCTTGCGGTGGGATTCTAAAAAACCCGGGTCCAATGTAATATCCTGCCCGTCAGATTCCCTCACCTCGATCATCGACGGTTTAGTACTGTTATATTGGATCAACGGGTAAATCGGGAGTATTGCTTTTTCGGTTGATGTTAGCGTGGGCATAGGTGCAAATATACAGTAGAAACAGCCGTTAAGATCTATCAATTACGAACACCGTTTCCCCCTTACATTAACTCCCCGTCCTTTTTAACATGGTAGGTTTTATAAGCCATGTAATACAGCAATAGCGTAGGTATGGCGTAAAATAGCGCGCCCTGGGCTTTGATATTGGGATAGGCAACTATCAGCTCATAAACCAATAAGGCAAGCGCGACACAGCCACCGATAAAGTATAGATAAAAAAATTTACCACTCATAGTAGCTGATTATTTGGTTTTTAGCGTTTTGGTTTTCTTGCTTTCAACAGCTTTGGCTGCTACCCGTTTAAATATAGCGGCACCCAACGGCGGCGTGGTTATGCTGACGGAGTTTTCTTTACCATGCCAGGCCACCTGCTCCGATCTTACCGGCTCGTAATTGATCAGGCCACTGCCCCAGAATTTAGTCTGGTCGGAATTGAAGATCTCCTGCCACTCGCCGGCGGCAGGTACGCCTATGCGATAGTTATAATGCGCTACCGGGGTCATGTTAAATACAATCACCAGGTCGTTCGCGCTATCTATCCCTTTGCGGCTATAGGCAATAACAGAGTCGTTCATATTGCTGGCATCTATCCATTCAAACCCTGTCCAGTCGAAACTCTTTTCGTATAGCGCCGGTTCAGATCTGTACAAATGGTTAAGTGCCTTAACGGTTTCCTTCATTCCCTGGTGGCTCTCGTACTGCAACAGGTGCCAGTCTAACGATTTCTGGAAATCCCACTCCGCACTTTGGCCGAATTCGCTGCCCATGAATAATAACTTACTACCCGGATGGGTAAACATATAGCTGTAAAGCAAACGCAGGTTAGCAAAACGCTGCCAGTCGTCGCCGGGCATTTTACCTATCATCGACTTCTTACCATACACTACCTCATCGTGCGAAAACGGCAGCATAAAGTTTTCGGTAAAGGCGTAGATCAAGCTAAAGGTAAATTCGTTTTGATGATACCGGCGATAAATAGGGTCCTGAGAAAAATAATCAATGGTATCATGCATCCAGCCCATCATCCATTTCATCCCGAAACCCAGGCCACCGGTATAAACCGGCCGACTAACACCGTTAAACGATGTGGATTCTTCGGCAATGGTTTGCACATCCGGGAAATTACTGTAAACGGTAGCATTGAATTCTTTCAGGAATGATATTGCATCCAAATTTTCGTTACCACCAAACTCATTCGGGTCCCATTCGCCGTGGTTACGCGAGTAATCCAGGTAAAGCATGGATGCTACCGCATCTACGCGTAAACCATCAATATGATACCGCTCTAACCAGAATATGGCATTGCTGATCAAAAAGGCGCGTACCTCGTTACGTCCGTAATTAAATATGTATGATTTCCAATCTGGGTGGAAGCCTTTTTTTAAGTCGGCGTGCTCATAAAGATGCGTACCATCAAAATTATACAAGCCATGCATATCACCAGGGAAGTGAGATGGCACCCAATCCAATATTACGCCTATACCTGCTTTGTGAAATTCTTCGATCAAAAACATCAGATCCTGCGGTGTGCCATAGCGGCATGATGCGGCAAAGAAGCCCGTTATCTGATAGCCCCAGCTTGGATAGTACGGGTGCTCCATTATCGGCATAAACTCTACATGCGTAAAGCCCATTTCTTTTATGTAAGGCACCAGGATCTCTGCCAGTTGGCGGTAGCTCAAAAACTCTTCGGGGCTTTCGGGGCTGCGCGCCCACGAGCCGATGTGCATTTCATAAACCGAATAAGGTTTATCCAAAGCGGTATATTTATAGCGTTCGGCCATCCATGCCTTATCGTCCCACTCGTAAAAAGTATCGGCAACTATGGATGCCGTGTGCGGCGGCAACTCCCAGCGTAACGCGAAAGGATCGGCCTTTTCCAGGTCTTCGCCAGTAGATGATTTAATGTAGTATTTATAAGTCTCGCCAACCCCTATATTCGGGATAAACCCCTCCCAAATGCCCGAAGCATCCCAGCGGTAATTCAACGTATGCGAGCCTTTGTTCCACCCGTTAAAATTCCCAATTAACGATACATACTGCGCGTTTGGTGCCCAAACGGCAAAGTAAGTACCCACCACGCCCTTATATTCCACCACATGCGACCCAAACTTTTCATACAGCTTATAGTGCTTGCCCGATTTAAACAGATCAATATCAAAGTCGGTAAAGCGGCTGTATGGCTCCACAGCCTTCAACTCGTTATTCGGGATGATCTCTATCGGTGCGGAATTCTGAGCAGCTGCTTTTTTAATTGTAGCCTTATTTTCGGCAGTCTTTTTTAAAACCGGCTTTTTCACTGCTTTGGCATCTTCAGATCCGGGCAAGGCTGTTTTAGTTACTTTTGGCTTAGTTTCCTTTTTTGCTAAAATAGGTTTTGCCGCTGTAAGTTCAGTATCGGTCTTTTTGGTTTGCTTTGCCATAGTAAGGGAGCGTTTGAACGCATAGGTTAATTGGTATCAGAAAAAATTCCTGTTGCTCAAATATATAATTATTGAACATACAATACGGGCAGATGTTTATTTAAAAGAAAAAAGGTACTCACCCCGCGGCACTTCGTGCGCGACCCCCTCTTCGCC
Organism: Mucilaginibacter glaciei; assembly: GCF_014773245.1. GTDB lineage: Bacteria > Bacteroidota > Bacteroidia > Sphingobacteriales > Sphingobacteriaceae > Mucilaginibacter > Mucilaginibacter glaciei. The sequence goes on from NZ_JACWMX010000006.1 coordinate 61,472, forward strand.
TGCGGCGGAAAGAGGGTGTAGCTGCCTTCACCCTCTAATTTCCTCACCCTTTTTTCGCTTCAGCGAAGAGAGGGTCGGACAGCGCAGCGAATCCGAGGTGAATTGCACAACAAAAAAGGCTCCGGTTAGGGAGCCTTGATGCTATTTAAAAATTTCTATCTGCTTAAAGTTCTTACTGAATTTAAACTCGTAGGTTTTATCGGGGTTGGATGTAATGGTAGCAATATTGATACCATCGGCTACTACCCTGGCCGGCATAAACGGCAGGCCATTAACCTTAATATGGTACCCGTCGTAACGTGGCGTGTACAAGCCCTCTAAACTTTGCTGGATGGTTAGTTTATCGGCAGTTCCCTTTACCACAAACTTTTTCTCCAGGTAAATATCCTGCTCGTAGGCAAATGTTTCGCCGTAGTCTTCAAATACAAACGAGTTAACTTCGTAGTCACTATAAAAAATATTAAGCTTCACCTCATCAATTTCCCGTTCATTGATGTACTGCATTACCGGGTACTCTGGTATTACAGATCCTGCTTTTACAAAAATTGGGATAATATCCAGCGGGGTTTGTACGACTACCTCCTGGCCGCCTTCTACCAATTCCAGGCTCCACCAGTTATACCATTTGCCTTTAGGCAGGTAAACTTTGCGGCTTTGCTGACCAGATTCTAATACCGGGCAAATCAAGATCTTGTCGCCATAGGTAAATTCATCCTGGCGGAAATGGTTAGCCATAATATCCTGCTCCTGCATTACCACCGGCCTTAAAATAGGGAAACCGTAACGGTGGTGCTCCCAAAAAGCGGAATATAAGTAAGGCAACAGCCGGTAACGCAATTCTATAAATGTACGGTTGATGCTGGTATACGGCTCGCCAAAGCTCCAGGGCTCGCGTTCCTTGGTATCGCCGGCAGAGTGCGCGCGCATAAACGGCGAGAACGTACCCATCTGGATCCAGCGGGTAAACAACTCGCCATCAGGCTCGCCGCTAAAGCCGCCGATATCTGTACCGCAAAACGATATGCCCGACATGGATAAACGCTGCAACTGGATATTACCCAGCTTTAAATGCTCCCATGAGGCTACGTTATCGCCCGTCCAAACAGACGAGTAACGCTGTACGCCCGCATAGCCCGCGCGGGTGATGGTAAAGGGGCGTTTGTTTTTCATCTGCTTGCGCAAACCTTCATAGGTAGCGCGCACCATTTGCATGCCGTAAACGTTGTGTGCCTTGCGGTGCGACCCGCGGAAACCATCGTACTGGTGGCGCACATCATCAGGGAAGGTGCCCGAGCCAAACACAGCGGGCTCATTCATATCGTTCCAAACGCCTGCAACGCCCGTTTCTACCAGGTCGTCGAACAGGTCACCCCACCATTCGCGTACCTCTGGGTTGGTAAAATCAGGGAACTGGCAGCGGCCCGGCCAAACGTGGCCTTCCATAAAGTAATCGTCGCTGCGGCGGCAAAAGTATCTTTTCTCTTTACCCTCTTTAAATACCCAATAATTATCGTCTACACGGATACCGGGATCGATAATGACTACGGTTTTAAAACCGGCCGAGGCCAGCTCGGCTATCATTTTTTTAGGATTTGGGAAATATTTAGGGCTCCAGGTAAAGCAGCGGTAACCATCCATATAATCGATATCCAGGTAGATCCCGTCGCAGGGGATCCTGTTCTGGCGGAAACCGTTTGCAATCACCTTTACCTTATTTTCGGGATAGTAACTCCAACGGCACTGGTGGTAACCCAGCGCCCAAAGCGGCGGCATCGGGTGTGTGCCGGTTAACAGATGGTAGTTTTTCACCACATCCATCATGTGCGGGCCGTGGATGTAGTAATATTGCAGTTCGCCTCCATCTGCCCAAAAACTGGTTTTAGTCACATCCTCGGCACCAAAATCAAAATGGGCCTTAAAGGTATTATCAAAGAAGATACCGTGTGCAATGCCCTGATTTACACTGATGTAAAACGGGATAGCCCTATATAAAGGATCCTGGTTAAAACCGAACGAATAAGCATCTGTATTCCAGTTGGTTAACCGTTTACCCCGAAGATTAAGTTCAGTAGCTTTATCACCTAACCCAAAAATACTTTCCTGCTCGGCACAAGTTTTGGTACAAAACACGTAATAACCGCCAAACTGTGTGTTCTCTTCCCAGTGCATCGGCGCGGCATCGCAACTGGTGACTGTGCTGTCCTTGTCAGAAAATGAAATAAAGAAATCGGCTTTACGGATGTGGCAATTAATGGCCGATGTACTTACCCTATATTCTTTTTCATCTTCAAACAGGGTGAACTCCACACGTTTACCCGGTAATTTTGGTACCGCGTACGAAAAATCGTCCAGAAAAACACTGTGCGGCGCCAAACGGATGCGAATGATCTCGCTGCTCACCACTACTACCTCCACGCTGGCATCACCATCGGTAAAGTAGAATTTATTCCCCAGTTGTTCTGCATGATTGGGCGTGCCCAAATATTTCTTTACAATCGGCTTTATTCCGTCTGCAGGGTTATTTAAATGGTGAAACTCTTCATCTTCCATCAACTCATCGGCTTCTAAAAGCTTGGCTGTCAAAAGTTCGGGGTTTGGATTTGGTACGTTTGATTCCATAAAAAATTCAAAATGTGCGGCAATCTTTCGCTCATGAGGCTAAATAATTGCATTTGTTAATATCAGTTGCCTGTTATAACAGCTAATAAACGATTTATTAACGAATATATCAGCCATAATTGAGCCAAAAAAATCACATGAATTAAAATTACAGCTAATTAATTGGTTACTTTTATACAAGTCAATACTTCCTTATCAAAATGAATAATTACTTCCTAACCCAACCGCCTTTCGGCGTTCGTAAAAATAAAAAGTCGCCACTGGTAAACTTCGTAAACAAGGGCCTCCGTTTTTTAAAAACCGGCTATAATGTGCAGCAGTTGGATACCAGTGTTGACATGAACACTATTGAACAGCGCATCAATTACTATCATTTAATTGATAGTGTTATAGCCAACCATATTGAAGGTGATATGGTTGAATTGGGCATATTTGCCGGGCAATGTTCCCTGATTTTCCAGAAAGTTATAGAGCTGCGGCAATCAGACAAGCAATTGCATGGCTTTGATACCTTTGGCATGTCTTTCAAACTTAAAGGAGATATTGAGGATCTTTTAAAAGCGAATTTCAATGCTGCGGGTTTAAAACAACCCATAATCCATAAAGGGAACTTTTTTGATACCGTACCATCTCAACTGCCGGATAAAATCGCATTCGCACATATCGATTGTGGGTTTGGCGGCGGCGCAATGGAGCACAAGAAGGTAGTGCTGCATTGCCTTGAAAACCTTTACCCACGCATGAGCGCCGGCGCTATCTGCGCGCTAATGGATTATAACGACCCTACCGAGAACGGCCCGGGACACGATATTGCCCCCGGTGTAAAAATGGCTTGTGATGAATTTTTAGCCGACAAGTCAGAAAAGGTTATAGCCTTATATGGCAACCAATATATGCACGGTTATTTCAGAAAACTATAATTTTAGTAAAAGCCCGCCCGAAGCCCCGATCATAATCTCAACACCTGATTGAATATCATCTGTTTTAAAGATCTTGTCAGTCAACAGATCGGTAAATGTTATCTCGCCTTTCAAATTAAACTGGTTCAGCAGATCGTCCGGTAAGCGCAGTTTCAAAGTTTTGTCTTGCCGGTTAAAGTTTACGATAACCACTACCTGCTCATCAGCCGTGTACCGGACGTAGATATACAGCATAGTGTCAAAGCCGGGCTGATGTTCGTTAGCGATCATCAATTCATAAAAGGAACCATTGCGCAGGGCATCACTGCTTTTTACGGTATTCAACAGCTTGCTGTAAAAACCGCGTAACTCCTGTTGTTGTGCCGATAGCTGCCCGCCGTCGAATTGGCCTTTGTTTATCCATTTTTGATGTTCGGGTACACCCCAATAATCAAAGATAGTGGTGCGGCCATCGTCACCGCTAAAACCGCTTTCGCCCTTTGCGGGTTCGCCAACCTCCTGCCCGCAATAGATCATCACCGGGCCGGTGTTCAGTGTAGCGCTAACGATCATCCCCGGAACAGCCAATAAGGCATTACCTGCAAACGACACACTCGCGATACGTTGTTCGTCGTGGTTTTCCATAAAGCGCAGCATGTGCTGGTCTATACCGCGGGTGTGGTTATTCCAAACGTCGTTTATCTGCCAGGTATTAGCGCCGGGTTCGTTACAAGTCAGCCTGCGGATGGCATCATAAAGGCCCACTTTATCATACAGGTAATCGAACTGGCCCTGCTGGATATAATTGTAATACTGGCTTTTATCATAAGCTTCGCCAATGAAAATAAGGCCGGGATATTTTTCCTTTAGTTGGGGAATTAGCCAAGCCCAAAATTCTACCGGCACCATCTCTATCATATCGCAACGGAAACCGTCTACACCCATATCTGCCCAATAACTTAATATATGCAGCATTTTACCCCATAGCGGCGGCGGGCCGCTAAAGTGGCGCTTGTGCCCGTCCAGATAGTAAACCCCATAGTTGAGTTTGATCGTCTCGAACCAATCGGTAATTGATGGCGACGGGTTAAACACATCATTCCCCGTAGCCTTTGCCGGGAACTCATCAAACTTGCCATCCTTTAGGGGCGATGCAAATCCGTCCCCGCCGGGGTTATAGCCGCCGGGGACAATAAACGGATAGCCCGGCATATAGTAAAAGTCGTTATTGGGTGAAAAATGGAGGCTGTCATCATCGTCCTGGCCAATATCGCGTACGCCATTTGGCTTAATGTCTGACTCATAGGTACGAGCCACATGGTTCGGCACAAAATCGATAATTACCTTCATGCCGTTTTGATGCGTGCGGCCTATCAGTTCTTTAAACTCGCTGATGCGAAATTCCTTATCATCGGCCAGATCGGTAGCGATGTCGTAATAATCTTTAATGGCGTACGGCGACCCTGCCCTACCCTTTACCACATCAGGATCATCGGCCTTGATACCATTGGCCGAGTAATCCGTCATGGTGGCGTGTTCTATAATGCCGGTATACCAAACATGACTGAAACCCATTCTGGCAATCTCCTGCAAAGCGGTATTGTTAACATCCTTAAGCTTTCCCGTACCGTTCTCTGCGACCGACCCATAAATTTTATTGGTGGTATTGGCATTACCAAACAAGCGTGGTAGCAATTGGTAAATGATCAGTTTGTTATCTGTAGGCATGACTTGCTTTTTTTTATAAATTCGTTCCCTATTGAGAGGGGCAGCAGTGTGTTCGTTAGTTTGCATTACAGTTAACATGGTTCGTTAACCGACGGGTGTTCCATTGACTGTTCCATTTGTTTGTAAGGTGTTCCGCAGTGTTCCGTTCAATGCGGAACGGAACATGCTTCGGCCCCGGACACAACTACATATTCCGTACCATTAACCTTTACCGTAACACCCATGCCCGATATATTTTTAATGCTTACCGCCTTCCTGCTCACTATCACCTGCAGCAACGCGCCCCTAAAACCAACCTGGAACGAGAACGCCTCCCATTTATGGGGCAGCAAGGGATTGAACGACAACATGCCATCCTTAACCCGCATCCCGCCGAAGCCCTCTACAACGCTCATCCAGGTACCGGCCATCGAGGTAATATGGCAGCCGTCGTCGGTATCATTATTGTAATCGTCGATATCCAGGCGGGAGGTACGCAGGTAAAATTCATATGCACGGTCAATGTCGCCTAATTTACAGGCCAATATGGAATGCACACAAGGTGATAACGACGACTCATGTACCGTGCGCGGTTCATAAAAATCATAATTGCGGCGGATGGTTTCCAGATCATAGTCGTCCTCAAAAAAGTAAAGTCCTTGCAATACGTCAGCCTGTTTGATGAACACCGACCGCAGGATTCGGTCCCAGCTCCAGTTCTTCACCAATGGCCTGTCGGCTGCGGGCAAGTCTTTTACAAGAATCTGCTCCTTATCCATGTAGCCGTCCTGTTGTAAAAAGATGCCCAGCTTATCATCATTTGGGTAGTACATTTTGTTGATGATATCGGAAAATTTTTCGCACTCCACCTCCTCGTTAAAGCTGATCTTGCTAACAAGGTCTTTATACTTCGCGGCGTTGGCTTCCTTTACTTTACCAATAACCTGCAAAGTATATTTTAAGCACCAGGTAGCGATAGTGCTGGTGTACCAATTGTTGTTAATGTTGTTCTCGTACTCGTTTGGCCCGGTCACGCCCAGCATTACATACAACTGCCGCTCTGCCGACCAGGTGATCCGCTGCGCCCAGAAACGGGAAATAGCGATCAGTACTTCCAGTCCATAATCTGTCAGGTAGGTTTCGTCGCCGGTATAGCGGGTGTAATTAAAAATGGCGTAAGCAATAGCCCCGTTGCGATGGATCTCCTCGAACGTGATCTCCCACTCGTTGTGGCATTCAGTTCCGTCCATGGTTACCATGGGGTATAGTGCAGCACCATCTTTAAAGCCCAGCAGCTTAGCGTTATCGATGGCCTTACCCAACTGCTTATAGCGGTATAATAACAGGTTACGGGCCACTTTAGGCTCGGCAGTGGCTAAGTAGAACGGTACACAGTAAGCCTCGGTATCCCAATAAGTACTGCCACCATATTTTTCGCCGGTAAAGCCTTTGGGGCCGATGTTCAGGCGGTCATCCTCACCCGTGTAGGTTTGGTTCAGCTGGAAGATATTAAAGCGGATGCCTTGCTGTGCGGCAGCATCGCCCTCTATTACAATGTCGTTATGTTTCCATTTTTCGGCCCAGGCAGCAGCTTGTTCGGCCAGCATGGTATCAAAGCCTTTTTGGCTGATGCGCTCAACCATCTCCAAAGCCTTAGCCGAAAGTTCATCGGACTGATAGTTTTGTGATGATAAATTTGCGGCGTATTTTAAAAGCGTAACTACCTCGCCCTGCCTGGCTTGCACCTTTATATCTGCTGCTATATATTTTTCTTTTTGAATGGAGTCAGATTTGAATTCAACAGGTTTGTCGCCCTGCAAAACAGTAAACTTCATGGCCGTGGCAACTTCGAAACCCGTTTTTTTGGTGCGGAGTTGAACATAACCGCGATCGTTCCGGATATCATTGCTTACTTCATCCCAAAATTTCTCGTCGTAGTTACTGTCCTTATTTACAATGTCACCATCGATAAAGGGGGTCAGGGTTATCTCCCCATCAAAATTCATAGGGCTGATGGTATATTTTATTGCCCCCGCTTCATCATCAGCTATGCTGCAAAAACGGGTGGCTTCCACCTCAACTTCTTTGCCTGATTCGGTCTTCGCTTTAAAATCACGTTTTAGGTAACCATCCTTCATATTCAGTTCCCGTCGAAAATCTATGATCTCACATTTGGCCAGGTCCAGCTGCTCATCGCCGATTTTAACATCGATGCCTATCCAGTTGGCAGCATTCAATACCTTGGCAAAGTATTCGGGGTAGCCATTCTTCCACCAGCCTACGCGGGTTTTGTCGGGATAGTATACACCGGCTACATAGTTACCCTGCAAAGTATCGCCGCTGTAAGCCTCTTCAAAATTGGCGCGGCCACCCATACGGCCGTTACCCAGGCTAAAAACGCTTTCGGCAACTTTATTATATCCAGGGGCGAAACCCTCTTCGATGATCTTCCACTCGTCAACTTTAAAATAATCCTTCATATCTTATAAGAATACAGCGTTCGCGGTTGTTTGTTGCGCTAAAATAGAATAGTTTTTTTGAAAGTCGGCGAGGTTAATCTACCCCTGCCCTACTTTGCCTGGCAACGAGTTTGAAAGTTTTATTTCTTTAATTTTCCTGCCCTCTTTTCGCGCAGCGAAGAGAGGGCAGTCGAGCGGTAGCGATGACGGGTGAGTTGCATCTTAAATCTATTCCCTCTAACTTGCAGCTACCTATGAAAAATACTGTTTTGGTGATCGGCGCCGGGGCTGCCGGTTTAATGGCAGCTCGTACATTGTGCAAAGCCAAAAAAAAAGTGACCATATTAGAAGCGCGTAACCGAACCGGGGGGCGCATCCATACCTTGAGCGGTGGATCTTTTTTTATAAATACCGAACTGGGTGCTGAGTTTGTTCACGGCGACCTTCCCATTACCCTCAACTTGCTCAAGGAAGCCAACCTCCCTCACCGAAGCGCCAATGCCGAAATGTGGCGCTTTGAAAACGGCGAATTTAAGGAGAATAGCATGATCATGGAGGATTGGGATCTGTTGATCGACCGGCTGACCGAATTAAAAGAAGACACCAACATATATGATTTCTTAACAAAAGAATTTCCGGGGGAACAATTCAGGACCTTGAGGGATGCTGTCTGGCAATTTGTATCGGGCTATGATACTGCCGATCCTCATAATGCCAGCGCCTTTGCACTGCGTAACGAATGGCAGCACGAGGACAACGCCGCCCAGCACCGGGTTGATGGCGGCTACTGTACCATGATCAATTACCTGGTAAACGAGTGTAAGGCATATGGAAACGAAGTACTGCTTAACTCGGTAGTAAAAACGGTACACTGGCAAAAAGGTGAAGTTAAAGTGATATGTGAGGATGGCGCAGAATATATAGCAGAGCAATTATTGATCGCAATGCCGCTTGGTGTTTTGCAAGCCGCTAAATACGAACAGGGCGCCATTACTTTTGAGCCAGGGATTCCAGAATACAGTATCGCGATACTGCAAATGGGCTTTGGCGCGGTGATAAAGATCTTGTTCGAATTTAGTGAGGTTTTTTGGCTGGACCAAAAATCGCGGAGAATGGCGGGGCGGAATATTGATAAAATGGGGTACCTGTTCAGTGATGAAGAGATTCCTACCTGGTGGACGCAAACGCCCGATCAATCAAATGTATTGACCGGATGGATAGGCGGACCGGCAGCGCAGGAAAAGGTTGCCACACCGGATGCCGAACTATTAGAACAAGGCCTGCAATCGTTAGCGAACATCTTTAACCGTGAAATTGATGAGCTGAGAAGTATGCTTGTGGCCAGCCGAATTATGAACTGGACAGCAGACCCATTCACCCGCGGCTCCTATGCTTACGATACCGTTGCCGCACCCGAAGCGCGAAAACTATTAAATACACCAATAGATAACACGTTGTTTTTTACGGGCGAGTACTTGTATGGTGGCAATGCAATGGGTACTGTGGAAGCCGCCCTGACAAATGGACTGGATGCGGCGAATAGAATTCTAAGCTAAAAACCGGGATTGGAAACTACACATTTTATCCTTTGTAACTTGCCATTTCAAGCTTGTTTTAGACTTATGTATTTTCAAATAAACGTAAAAATGGGTTTACAAAAGTTTACACTTTCGCCAACTTCAAGGCGTTAAAAACCTTACAATCAAATACTTGTAAAAAAGGTGGGTTTACATAAATTCCCGGTTCAACAAAAGCAAGTTTGAAACACAGTTTATCCGCGTTTTATACCGCCTGCCCGGCCAATAAATATAGCACTGCCATACGGATGGCTACGCCGTTCTCTACCTGGTCAAGGATGATGGATTGTTTGCTATCGGCTACATCACTGGTGATCTCTACACCGCGGTTGATGGGCCCCGGGTGCATTACGGTGATCTCTTTGTTCAACCCGTCAAGGATCTGCTTATTCAGGCCGTAAAGCATCGTGTATTCGCGCAACGAGGGAAAGTATTTAATATCCTGGCGTTCCAGCTGAATGCGCAGCATATTGGCCACGTCGCACCAATTGAGGGCTTTGATTAAATTATGCTCCACCTTCACCCCCAACGATCCTATATACTTTGGGATAAGCGTTGTAGGGCCGCAAACCATTACCTCGGCTCCCAACTGTTTTAGGCAAAGGATGTTTGACAAGGCTACCCGCGAATGCAGGATATCGCCTACGATCACCACCTTTTTACCGGCAACATCGCCATAACGTTCGCGGATAGAAAAAGCATCCAGCAGAGCTTGCGTAGGGTGCTCATGGGCACCGTCGCCGGCATTTACGATCTGGGCCTTTACATGCTTGGACAGGAATATGCCAGCCCCGGCATACGGGTGGCGCATAACCACCATATCTACCTTCATGGCCAGGATGTTGTTAACGGTATCTATCAGGGTCTCGCCCTTGCTTACCGATGAAGAAGAAGCCGCAAAGTTTACTACGTCGGCAGAAAGCCTTTTCTCAGCCAGTTCAAATGATAAACGGGTACGGGTAGAATTTTCAAAAAAGATATTGGCAATGGTCACATCCCGCAGGGAAGGCACCTTTTTGATCGGCCTGTTCAGCACCGTTTTAAAATTATCGGCAGTTTCAAATATCAATTCTATATCTGCCTTATTCAAATCTTTAATACCTAATAAATGCCGTGTGCTTAATGCCATTCCTTTTTATTTCGGATATCGGACTTTCGATATCGGATTTAGTATTTTTATTTTGCCTGTTTTACTATCTGGTAATCATAAGTCTTTTGAAATCCGAAATAGAAAATCCGAATTTCGAAATACTTATTCTTCCTTCACTTCAGATACCAACACGATCCTGTCCTCGCCGTCGGTTTCTTTCCAGCTCACTACAACCTTTTGCGATGCAATGGAATCTACCTCTATGCCCACATAATCTGCCGCTACGGGTATATGGCGCGAGTATCGGCGATCTACCAATGCAAGTAGCTCCACCTTTTCTGGTCTACCAAAAGCCTGCATGGCATCCATAGCTGCACGGATGGTGCGGCCTGTCCACAGCACGTCGTCCATCATTACCACTTTTTTACCTTCTATAATAAAATCTATTTTGGTTTGATTAGGCACCAATGGCGACCCCTGCCTGCGGAAATCATCGCGGTAAAAGGTAATGTCTAAATCGCCTTGCTGAATATTGCTTTCGGGTAAGATCTTGCGTAACTCGTCGGCCACGCGTTTGGCCAGGTAAATACCCCGCGGCTGTATACCAATTAGAACTGTACCGGAAAAATCGTTATGATTTTCTATTAACTGACGACATAAACGCTGAATTGTAATTTGGAATTTTTGACCGTCGAGCAGCGTTAGATTTTGCATCGTATAGGTGGATTTGGGCAAAGGTAATAAAAAATATAATTTGCCTCAGCTAAAACGTTAACCCCAGCCGGCATTTAATATTTCTGTTAAAAAATTTCTTCCCCTTGATATGAATGTAAGTTTAACCTTTTTTGCCTACCTTCCATACGCTTTCAAGATACTATTTTAAAACCATGAAACTTTTTAATAAAATTCTACTACATACAGCGCACGTATTTACTGTCGCGTTTACCGTAAACGCCCAAACAGTATTACAAGAAAAGCTACCGACCGATTACCTTAACGCATCATTTCATGCGGGCCGCCGCCAGGCGTTGAGGGATAAAATGCCCCCTAATTCAGTGGCTGTAGTTTTTGCTTATCCCGAACAGGTTTTTTCGAACGACGTTAATTACGTTTATCATCAAAATCCCGATCTATATTACTTTTCGGGGTATAAAGAGCCTAACTCATTACTGTTGATTTTTAAAGAAATGCAAAACCGCGGAAACGCCGCTTACAATGAGGTTTTATTTGTACAAAAACGCGATGCAGCCCGTGAACAATGGACCGGGAAACGCCTGGGCGTTGAGGGAGCAAAAGCAACATTGGGCTTCAAGGAGGCTTACAACAGTGACGAATTCGCCGCTTTTCCGATCGATCTTAAAAAGTTCAGCAAAATTTTATACAATGGAATTCCGGCTAATACAGGTACAGACGCATCAAAAGGCAGCCTGAGCAATCTTGTTGAGCAATTTAAGTTAAAGGCTTCAATCAAAGCAATTGACGCGGAACTAATGGATGACCTTAACTTCATTAATCTAAGGGCTACGCCTAAAAACATAAACCGGCTCATAACTTACCTTACACCAAAGATGGAGCGGGATGTGTATAAGAACAATCCAATATTGCAGCAACTGATAGCCAAACCCGACTCCGCTACCTTAATAGTGGTAAAAAGCAAGATTAATGCGGAAATAGGCGGCCCGAGCATGTATGATGATTTTGTTACGCAATTGCGTGGTGTAAAAACTGCCGAAGAAATGGTGCTTCTAAAAAAATCGGTGGTTATCAGCAGTTTGGCGCATGCAGAAGCAATGCGGGCGGTAACCCCAACCATGAGCGAACGCGAACTGGAAGGTATTATGTTATATGTGCATAAAAGATATGGTGCAGAAGATGAAGGCTACCCGCCAATAGTAGGTGCAGGTGGTAACGGCTGCATATTGCATTATGAAGAAAATAGCGCTACTGCAGTTCAAAACCAATTGGTGCTGATGGATGTGGGTGCCGAATACCATGGCTACTCTGCAGATGTTACCCGCACTTTCCCGGCAAATGGTAAATTTACCGAAGCGCAAAAAGCCATTTACCAACTGGTTTACGATGCACAGGAAGAAGTATTTAAACTTTGCAAAGAGGGTGTACCCTACACGTCGCTGGAAACAAAAACCCGTGAAGTACTGACAGCAGGGTTAATTAAGTTGGGGATTATTACTGGTGAAAAAGAACTGAGCAGATATTACCCTCACGGCGTATCGCACCATTTGGGGCTTGATGTTCATGATAGAGGCGCATATGGTGGTAACCTAATGGAGAATATGATGATCACTGTTGAACCGGGTATTTATATCCCTGCCGGTAGCCCCTGCGATAAAAAATGGTGGAATATAGGCGTGCGGATCGAAGACGACATCCAAATAGGAAAAGATAAAGGCACCAACTTATCTGCAGATGCGCCACGCAAATGGCAGGATGTTGAAAAGATGGTCGCAGAAAAAAGCCTGTTCGATGCCGGGAAATTTCCGGTTTTGAAGTAATAGCTGCTTTACAAAAAAGCCCTTCCGTTTTCACGGAAGGGCTTTGAATATTTGAACTTTAAAAGATTAAACTTCTTCAGTTTCTTCAGCAGCAGGAGCTTCAGCTTCTGGTTCTGCCTTTTTACCAGCAGGAGCAGCCGGCTTTTTAGCCGCTTTGCTTTCTGCACCTTCCATTTGCTCTTTTAACTGAGCAAGAACGCTAAGGTCGCCTAAAGTTGATTTTTCTACTGATTCTTTCACTTTCTTAACCGCGCTGTTAGCAGATTTTGCTTCTTTCTTACGGTTTTCGAATTCCTGAACACGGGCATCAGCACGGGCTTCTTCCCATATACGTGAGTGTGAAATTACGATACGCTTGTTTTCTTTGTTGAATTCGATGATCTTGAATTCAGCAGTCTCTTCAGCCTTAACGCTTTTACCATCTTCTCTTACCAGGTGTTTGGTTGGGCAGAAGCCTTCAACACCGTAAGGTAACGCTACGATAGCACCTTTATCAGTTACTTTGATCACAGTACCTTCATGTATCGAATCGATAGTGAAGATGCTTTCGAAAGTATCCCAAGGGTTTTCTTCCAATTGCTTGTGGCCTAAGCTTAATTTGCGGTTATCGATATCAAGTTCTAAAACTACTACATCTAATTTTTCGCCAACCTTAGTAAATTCGTTAGGGTGGTTTACTTTCTTAGACCATGATAAGTCAGAGATGTGGATCAAACCATCAATTCCGTCTTCCAGCTCAACAAACACACCAAAGTTGGTCATGTTTTTAACAGCAGCTAAGTGGGTAGTGCCGATGGCGTATTTCTCGCCAGCGTTTTGCCAAGGATCCGGTGTTAATTGTTTAATACCCAGGCTCATCTTACGATCGTCACGATCTAAAGTTAAAACCTGTGCTTCAACTTCGTCACCAACTTTCAGGAATTCCTGTGGGTTACGCAGGTTTTGAGACCATGACATTTCTGACACGTGGATCAAACCTTCGACACCCGGGATGATCTCTAAGAAAGCACCATAATCAGCAACAGTAACAATTTTACCTTTTACTTTTGAACCGATTTGCAGGTTCTCATCAAGCGACTGCCAAGGATGAGGAGTTAATTGTTTTAAACCTAAAGCGATACGTTTTTTCTCGTCATCAAAATCAAGAACAACAACGTTGATCTTCTGATCCAATGCCAAAACTTCTCTCGGATGCTCGATACGGCCCCAAGATATATCTGTAATGTGCAGTAAACCGTCAACACCACCTAAATCGATGAATACACCAAAGTCGGTAATGTTTTTAACGGTACCTTCCAATACCTGGCCTTTTTCTAATTTGGCCACAATTTCAGTTTTTTGGTTTTCTAAATCGTCTTCAATCAGCACTTTGTGCGATACCACTACGTTTTTAAACTCGTGGTTTATCTTAACAACTTTAAATTCCATTGTTTTACCCACATAGATATCATAATCCCTGATAGGTTTGATATCGATTTGTGAACCCGGTAAAAAGGCTTCAACGCCCATAATGTCTACAATTAAACCACCCTTAGTTCTGCTCTTAACAAAACCTGTGATGATCTCATCGTTATCCAGTGCCGAATTAATGCGCTCCCATGATTTTTGAGTTTTTGCACGTTTACGGGATAATACCAACTGACCGTTAGCATCTTCCTGCGACTCAACAAATACTTCAACTGTGTCACCAACCTTAAGGTCTGGTGTATCACGGAATTCTGAAACAGATACTAAACCGTCAGATTTAAATCCGATGTTTAATACAACATCTTTGTTGTTGATGTTAACAACGATACCTGAGATAATTTCGCCTTTAGTGATAGAGCTGAATGTTCCGTCATAAAGTTTTTCTAATTCCTCGCGATCGCTGTCGCTGTAGTTACCAAATTTTTTGTCGTCAGCATCCCAGTCAAAATCCTGATCAGGTGTAGGTGCTGCTGCAATTTTTGATTTGATTTCTTCAATTGATATTGAATCAGCTTCTGATTCAATAGTTTCTTTTTCAGCGGTTGCCGTAACTGTACCCAGTTCAGCTTCCTTCGCTTTTAATTCTTTTTCTGCTTCTTGTTTTTTTGCCATTAATAAATTTTACTCCTTTTTCCCAACACTTAATTGGGACTGCAAAGGTATGGATATAATTTTTATAGATAAAATCTTTTTTAGTGTTAAATATTGGTTTTTAGGCAGTTTTTGTAGGGAAGTGAAAAAATCCAGATCGGATTTTTGAATTTATAAAGAGCAGTTGGTAATTTTTTATAACCATTTGCATATGAACTACTTTCTATCGCCGGTGTATGGCGTTGCCTGCGGCCCGCGCTATCCGCTACAACTCCTCATTCCGCGCCGCTGATAGAAGCGTCGCTTCATTCCGGGGTTTTCACTACTATCGCTAACGCGGTTACTTATCATCGCCGCCCAACTTATAGCTAATAAGGGTTACTTAAGTCAATTTGTCAGTTATCTCCTGGTAGATAACCGGGTAGGTTTCCAGCAACCCTAACCTGTAGTTCAGCAAAATACCGGTCATGTCCTGCTCCTGTTGTGGCGTGAAGGGGTTACGCCAAACGCGCATACAGATGCGTTTTAGTGCATAGGTGATCTGGTCGATATTAACATAGGTATTCAAATAGCGGCTACGCTTAAATTCTTCATAAAATTTAAAGAAAACATCGGGGTTTTGCATCCCGGCAAACACTAAAAATTCACGGATGGTTGCCTCTTCACACTTATCCAGATGGTCGTAGAAATCATCGACTCTTACCTGGTGCGAGGTGATCAGCAGGTTATCTAATATCAATTCGATAGCAATATGCCCTAAAAAGAAAGGTTTTACGGGCGACCCGATGATAGCGCCCGTCAGTTCTTTTTTTAAATGGTGCGAATGCGTCAGGAAAAATTCAGATGAATGGAAATATTTATCAACCAGCAAGTGTTTGTTCCAACCCTCTATCATAGCATTTACTTTGGGGTCGGGGTGTATTAACTTTTCAGGATGAAGTATAATGGATTTATCCGCATTTTTTAAAAGATCGGGCAGCACAGTACCCAATATAAAGTGGCAATTGCTGGTATCACGGTCAAAATAATAATGCGACAGAAAATTCATAAGATGTTGGGCACTGATTACCTGTGTTGTCAAATTACAAAAACGAATGTTCAAAAACAACCGCCGGTGCAGATATTATACGGCAATGACACATGAATGTTTGAACAGGGCACCATAATGGCTATATCGGCAATAAATTATTGTGCTATATTTGCCCCTTTTATAACAGATATACGATAATGAATTTTGTTGAAGAATTACGCTGGAGAGGCATGCTGCATGATATTATGCCCGGAACCGAGGAATTGCTGAGTAAAGGCATGGCATCCGGATATATTGGTTTCGACCCCACTGCCGATTCGTTGCATGTGGGCCACCTTACGCAGATCATGACGCTGATCCACTTTCAACGCGCCGGCCACAAGCCATATGCTTTGGTAGGTGGAGCAACCGGTATGGTGGGCGACCCGTCGGGCAAATCGCAGGAGCGTAATTTATTATCAGAAGACGTGCTGCAGCATAACCTGCAATCTGTTAAGGTCCAGTTAGAAAAATTCCTTGATTTTAACACCGGCGCCAATAGTGCCCAAATGGTTAACAATTATGATTGGTTTAAGAATTTCACGTTTTTAGATTTCATCCGCGATGTAGGTAAACACCTAACCGTTAACTATATGATGGCGAAGGATTCAGTCAAAAAACGACTGGCAGGCGATACCGGCATGTCGTTTACTGAATTCACTTATCAATTGGTACAGGGTTATGATTTTTACTATCTGTGGAAACATAACAACTGCGTGCTGCAAATGGGCGGCAGCGATCAATGGGGTAATATTGTAACCGGTACCGAGCTGATCCGCCGGAAGGACCAGGGCGAGGCATATGCCTTAACTACACAATTGATCAAGAAAGCCGACGGTACCAAATTTGGCAAAACCGAAAGCGGCGCAGTTTGGCTGGATGCTAAACGCACGTCGCCATACCAGTTTTACCAGTTTTGGTTAAATACAACCGATCTGGATGCAAAGGCGTATATCCGCATATTCACTTTATTTGAGCTTGATGCGATAGAAGCCATGGAAGCAGAACAAGATGCTGCGCCGCATACCCGCGTATTGCAAAAAGCTTTAGCAAAGGATATCACCATCCGTGTACATGGTGAAGATGGTTTTGAAAAGGCAGTTAAATCAACCGAGTTCTTGTTCGGCAATACAGGCATCGAATTTTTAAACGAATTGAGCAATGATGAAGTTACAGCCCTGTTTAGCGGCGTGCCTAACTACACTATTGATGCAAAAGAACTGGCAGCCGGTTTAAACGCAGCCGATTTACTGGCTGGCAAAACAGCTATTTTCTCTTCAAAGGGTGAGGCTAAGAAGATGATCCAGGGCGGTGGCGTATCCATCAACCGGAATAAAATAGCTACTGCCGAAGATATGTTTACAATAACTAACCTTATCAATAACAAATACTTAGTAGCCCAAAAAGGGAAGAAAAATTATTTTTTAATTATTGTTGAATAATTTGAAAATACGACAAATGGTATGTATTTTTGTATAAATGTCGTACAAAATAAAACATCCGGTAAAAAATGAAGTTAATGAACCTATGGCAATGTATATTACTCAGGCTTCATCAACCCCGTTTTATAATTTATTAGGCGCGTCAAAGTCCGCCACATCTTCATCAGATCTGGATATTATCAGCCTGGCTCGCCGTGGTTTCCCTAAAAAGTCATTACTGGCTTTGGCTAAAATAATCTCGCTAAACATTCAGGAATTAGCCAATATACTGCACATTAGTGAGCGCACTTTGCAGCGCTACGAGGATGACGCGATCATCAAAACTGAATATGCCGAAAAGGCCGTTGAGCTTGCCCGCCTGTACACCCGCGGCGAAGAGGTATTTGGTTCGATAGATAAATTTAAGCTTTGGGTAAAAACACCAAGCCTGGTATTTGACGGTGAGGCCCCGGTTAGCTTTTTAGATACATCGGCAGGGTTTGATATGGTTTTTAATGAGTTAGGCCGTATTGAACACGGTATTTTTGTTTAAATGATACTTTATCGGATTGCCAGCTGTGATTACGTTGACAACCTTGACGGTACAGGCGCGCGCCTGTACGGCGCACGCTGGAACAGTAAGGGCACTGCTGCAGTTTACATGGCATCATCAAGGGCGCTGGCGGCGTTGGAAGTATTGGTACACATCCCGCCACTTGTTAGCCCTGCTAACTTTTGCCTGGCCGAAGTCAAGGTACCCGACAACAGCATACTTACTGTTGACGTAACCACCCTGCCCAACAATTGGAAAAGCCAGCCCCCGCCTGCTTCCCTGAAAGAAATAGGCAATCAATTTATTAAAGATGCCGAATACCTTATGTTAAAAATACCGTCGGCAATCGTATCACAGGAATTTAATTACCTGCTCAACCCCCATCATCCGGATATGCATAAAGTTAAAGTGATGGCCACCCATCCGTTTAACTTTGATGAAAGACTTCTGTAAAAAGCTCATAATACCCTTTAGAATTGCCCGAAAAAAAGTAAACCTGCTTGCGGCGGGTTTAGATATGCCTTAAAAATCGCTTAGTAACTCCAGCTTTTTGTGGTTGTATTCCTCTTGCGAGATGAGGCCGTTTTCGAACAGTGTTTTCAAGCGTTTTAATTTCTCAGTCAGCTCATCCTTTTTAGGCTCTTCAACCGGGGCAGGTGCAGGCGGCGGTATTGGCGCGACAGCAGGCTGCTGGTTCACCACCGGTGCAGATGGCTGGAAGGCTACTTGTGCAGCATGGTCTATATTCAGTGAACCAGACTCGGCACGTTTCTCTTCCAACTCGCGCTGGCGGCGTAATTCGCGTTCTGCCTCCTTGCGTTCCTGTGCGTATTGATAAAGTTTACGGGCCTGTACCTTAGGCAGGTAATCAACACCCATTTCGGCACCAGCGGTTGTTTTGGCACTAAAAACAGCGCCTATGATTTCTTCTTTAGTATAAACATCAACAATATCCTTCCAAACAAAATCAACAAATTTTATTGACAGGCCAAGGTTGGCCGGCGTAAAGAAAAGGATGCGTTTGTTCGTAATGGCGATGCAATCGGGAAACAAGTTCACAATCGGCTTTTTTTGCACCGCTATATACAAGATCTCTTCGCCGGTGGTTAAAAGATCAACTAAACGACTATATATTTTCTCAACCGCCTTTGGGTCTTGTTCGTCACGCAAAAATTTATCTATCATGGTATTAACAATTCTGATTGGGTGCAAAAATAACAAATTCTGTGAGTAGTGTACTTATTTAAGCGATAAGCAAATTACAGCCGCGGATGTCTGAATTATCAAAGCGGCCCAGCACTTCAAACGAACCATCTGCATAAACTTTGCCGAGATCCTGTGTGGCAATAAACGAGCACGAATTGATATTGGCCAGATCGATAATGTTAACACCACCTGTTTTATTCTCACCAACTAAGGTAAAAGGATCATTGGTATCGCGGGTGATGATCTGCATCCAGGGCGGGCAGTTAAAAACACCATCACCTTTTGAGTATGCCTGCGACAATAACTCCGTCATACCGTATTCTGAATGGATGGCATTAACGCCAAAGCCGTCGCAAAGGGTTTGATGCAATTCCTCGCGGATTATTTCTTTCCGGCGACCTTTCATACCACCCGTTTCCATCACGATCAGTTCTGGAAAATCCACACGGTAACCTTCTACAAAATCTAACAGTGCGAAGGTTACGCCTATTAGTAGTGTCGGCTTTTGGGCTGCCTTTTGCTGTAAAAGCATCTCGTTCAGTTCCTGGTGATTGTAGAGGAAAAAGCCGCTCGCCGGGTTAGTAGATTCCATGATCAGGTCTTGCGCCATGTAGATCAGTGACGAACCTTTCCGTTCCAGATACGAGGGCAGCAGGGCCAAAACAGTGTAGTTTTTGATATCGCCGTAAAACAGATCAAACGCCTTACGGAAGCTTTGCACATACCAGCTTACATCCGTAACGTGGTGGCTGCTGGTGATCATACCCGTAGTGCCCGAACTGGTGAAAACCACTTCATCCTCCGCGTTCCCGATTATAATTTTATGCGATTTAAATAATTCGACAGGTAAAAACGGGATTTTTTCTACCGATTGAACTTGTGCCGGATCGACACCCAAACCTGAAATGAACTTTTGATAAACCGCGTTATTCGACGCCTGATATTGAAACACTTGCAGCGCAATCTCATTAAAAGATTCGGTACTACCTATATTGAAAACCTGCTGCTGACCGGGCTTATTCATACTGCTGCAAAGATAATGCGGAATTATTACCCGCTCCCTTTTCTACAACAAATATTACAAAACAGAGTTAAATGGGTATTATTTAAATCATACATACACGTACTTACCCCATGAAAACACTAAAACATTTCAGATTACCATTTTTAATAAGCGCATTCTTTTTACTGGCATCGGCAAAGGTTGCCGACGATAAAGGCACCGAGAGGATCCAGAACTCAACAGCTGTACTAAAGGAGTTTACTAAGATGACTGACGAGATCCCTCACCAGTTACTGGAGGAATACCAGGGCATCGTCATTATCCCGAAGATGATCAACGGCGGTTTTGTTATCGGCGGCAAACGCGGGCAGGGCGTGGCAATGGTTAAACTGCCCGATGGCAAGTGGAGCGACCCCGTTTTTATTACCCTGACCGGTGGAAGTTTCGGTTTGCAGATAGGCGTACAATCGGTAGACCTGGTGCTGGTATTTAAGCATAAAGGCGTACTGACCAAAGTAAAGAACGGAGAGTTTACCATAGGTGGCGATATCTCTGCAGCAGCAGGACCTGTTGGCCGCAGCTCGACCGCGAGTACCGATCAGAACCTGGAAGCGGAAATTTATTCTTACTCGCGCAGTAAGGGTTTATTTGCAGGTATCAGCGTTAACGGCTCCAACCTGGCTATTAATAAGACATCTAATACGGCATTTTACGGCAACGGTGTAACCTCTGCCCAAATCTTTGAATCATCGAAGAATACCTCGGCGGCTGTGGTGGAGTTGAAGAAGACTTTAAGCGAATTATAGGCAATCCAGCTTTGAATATAACGCCCCGGCCATTGTTTGGCCGGGGCGTTTTTGTTTAAATAGGTGAGTCGTTGTAAATGGTCAAATAGGATAAAAAGGTTTACAAAGGTTTACATATTTCAGGTATTTTAATACATAAAATATTGATAATCAATTTATTATAAAAATAGTGGGTTTACACTGCTTTTATTGTTTTACCATTACTGGCTATCGCTACCGCAAGCGTCCTCGCTTGTGGCGAGGCTATGTAAAGTTTCCCGATAAATTGAGTAGTTTACCACAAGCGAGGACGCTTGCGGTAGGGTGCACTTGCGGTAGCGTTTGCTTATTCATACTACCAAATCCCAGTTAAACTAAAACTATACACCGCTACCACTGCGAAACCATCACGCCTTTTCAAAAACCCGCTTTACCAACACACCCGACAACGCAGCAAATACTGCATCAGTTATATTTTGCTTTATACCACCTAACATAGTCAGGTAGTTTCAAAATCGGTATCACATCGTCATCACTTAACTTTGGATCGTACGATTCGATTATTACTTTTTTTATATCCAAAGCAAAAGATTTTTCTCCTAAAATGGTATCCAACATTTTGAACAGACAGTCATAACAATCTTCTTCATACTCAGATCTATAATCCTTGACGTACACGATAATTGCGATTCCCAATTCATCAGACTTATTAGATGGATTAAAGCACAAACTATTCGTATCAAGTTCAATCGGTCCCCATTCGGCTTTAAAATGCCCTTTAACTTGTGGTTTGAAAGCGATAAATTCCCAATTAGGAACATCTGGAGCACAAGCTATCAGATTTTCAACAGTCTTAAAATATTCGATATTACCTTCAGCAGTTATGATTAACTCTATGCTACCATCTGGTTCTCCTCCGATTTCAAAATACAATTGATCGCAATATTTGTGAAGTTGTATCTCGAATTTGTCGAGTAAATCGTCACGTGACTCGTTTTTCAACTGGTCAAGTCGCTCGTAATCTAAGTGATTGGCAACAAACCAATTCCAAAATTCTTTAACATCCATATTACCCCTTCTCAAAAACCCTCTTTACCAACACACCAGATAACGCTGACATCCCTCCTGCCAGGCCGCCGATAACAACCGTGATAGCCAATAGCAGCCCCCAATGCGGGATATGGAACAGGCTGGCTACGCGTGTGGCCAGGATATGCTCGTTAGGGAAACTTTTTAGTAAGGCCAACGCAGCCCAGGCAATGGCTAAACCACCAAAGCCCGACCAAAAGCCATCCCACGAGCCTTTACCGAAGATAATAGCGGCGGCAAATGAAAATATGCAGGCCACCCACCACGGCAAAATAAAACCGCTAACAAAGGCTAAAAACAATATGACAGGGAATAACATAGCTTATTTATTTAAGATTAAGGTCGATTTGATCCGTGTTGATTTTTCGGTTGTCGATTGCAGAAACAGCAGTTCTTTCAATTTGCCCGCCTTCCAAACGGGCAGCATATCGTCATAATAAAAACTACCGGGATTGCCGGATTGCCCGCCGGGGATAATGCCGTAACCTTTGGTTTGCGGCCCCATTTGCACCACCATGCGCCACGACGGACCATGCCCGTCGGTTAAGGCGTTTACCGTTGACCCTGTACCTGCCGATTCAAAATTACCCGATCCAAAGCCGGGTACATTGCCCAGGTGGCGCACTTCAAACTTTTTCACCTTACCCCATTGCCATGCCGCGCCCATATTGCCGTATTTTGTGGTTAACTCAGCCACGGTAGCGTTAAACGTACGACTTAACAGATCGGCAGCAGTTTCTTTAAACGGTGTTTTCTTATCATCAAACCAAACAGCATTAGGATCTTCCATTAAAAGTTTTTCCGTTCTGTCCATCGACGGAAAGTTAAGCACTGTTTTATCGCCGCCGAAGCTATCGTTCCAGGTTTGGCGGTAAAACTTTTGCCACCAGGTGTTAAAGATGCTGGCCCCTACTGAGTTCACTACAATATTTTTATCCCATTTTTTCAATTCATTCAGCGCAGCCAACTGTTCGTTATCCAGCTGCCGCGGGTCGATGTATTTGAGCATGGTGGATAAAATATCCTGCGCGCGGATGCTATAGGTATCTGTTTGCAGGTTGCGCATGCTATCCACCGTTGCCTTCTGCATTGCACCTAAACGGTCATTAATGCGTTTACCACGCTCATAAGGCGCAAATTGCCAGTTGATGTAATACGGATAGGTAGCATCGGTAGATGATTGATTGGCCGAGCTCACAAATCCGCGCGGCGGGTTCTTTACAGTTGGGTTTTGCTCGTTAGGGATAAAGCCCTGCCAGTCGTTTGCAGGGTTGCTGCCGTCCATTATAAATTTGCCCTGGTCCTTGTATTTCAAGGGCAATTTACCATTTGGCGTAATGGCAATATCCTTATCCGACGATGCAAAGACAAAGTTTTGTGCCGGTGCCGAAAAGTATTTGAGCGCCTCGCGATAATCCGCATAGTTTTTACCACGGTTAAGTAAATAGAATGTCTTAAACTCGTCCGATTCATCGTGTGCCACCCAGCGCAGGGCATTACCTACCGGTACGTTTTCGCGGCCGCCTTTGGCTATACCGGCGTTATCATACACCACCGGGCCATGCACGGTATACAATACCGTATCGATAACAGACTTGGCGCCATGCACTTTTATCACTTCGACACGTTTAGTTACATTATTCCATTTATTGTTGTACCAGTATTGGTTACGGCTATTGTCTTTAAATTTAATTTGATACCAGTCCAGTATATCGGCATCTACATTGGTTACGCCCCAGCTTATTTTTTGGTTATAACCGATGACCACACAAGGCGCACCGGGCAAACTCACCCCGTAAACATTCACCCCCGGGCCTGCCAGTTGCACCTGGTACCATATGGAGGGGTAAGTAAGATTTAAATGTGGGTCGTTAGCCAGTATAGGATAGCCCGAAGCCGTTTTACTTCCGCTGATAGCCCAGTTATTACTGCCTATCCCCTCTACCCTATCCTTAGGTTTCATACTTGCCAACAGCTGCGCTTTGAAAGCTGCCGGTGGTTGTGGCACAGGTAAGGGTTTAAAATCCCATTTAGTGCCAGCGGGGATAATAGGGTCCTCGTGCATCTCGCGGTCGGGGAACAGGTCATTGGTCACCTTTGCGCCAAATTTATTCATCACATTGGTCATGGCCAGCTCGTTAGATCCACCTGCCAAAGTCTCCGACATTAACTTAAGCAAATAAGCCGAGTTAATGGGTTTCCATTCCTCGGGTGCGTAGTTGAGCAGTTTAAATTCAATTGGATAGTGAGCAGGGCTAAGGGTTTTGATGTAGGCGTTCACCCCATCACTGTAAGCGGTGATCGCCTTGCCCATAACCGGGTCTTTCATGATGCCGCGCAGGGTATTCTCGGCACCGTAAACCATGCCCATTCGGCGATGGTAACGATCAACTTCCAACGCCTTCACACCAACCACTTCTGAGAGCCTGCCCGCTGCACTGCGGGTTTGGATATCCATTTGCCAAAGGCGCTCCTGTGCAGTTACATAGCCTTGCGCGTAATAGAGGTCGTGGTCGTTTTCCGCAAAGATGTGCGGGATACGGTTCTCGTCATAACGGATGGTTACCTTACCCTGTAAGCCGCTAAGATTTAACTCTTTATCTTTTGCACCATCCTTACTTTCAGCATTTTGCCAAAAGCCGGTAGCCGGGTTTAGGAAAGCCCCTAATGGCGGGATATCGCCAAACTTAGTTTGCAATGCCCATATCAGCAGGCCGGTTAGCAGTACAGCAAATAGCGCCTTAAATATCTTCATACTGGGTGGATTTCAGGCAAGATAACGATTTATAACCATAAGTGTTTTAAGGCTGTAAATCTCTAAAAATCTCTATTTTTTCACTAAAAACTAACCGCTTCCGGCAGTTTTTTTCTTCTTTTTCGATAATGTCTTTTTGGTTTGGTTGATTGTACTTTCGGCTTATTTAACCGTTGTGTTTTCTCATCCCGCCGAAAGCTCCAGGGTGGTGTGGGGTTAAGATCGTGCCAAAGCCCAAGTTTACTTTCGCGGGCATTTTGCTCGAGCCCGGCCAGTTCTACATTATTGTGCGAGTAGGCCAGGTACTGCCACGCATAACCGTTTTTCACTATTTCATAATTGACATTAGTTCCGTTCTCCAACTCAATGGTTGCCACCGTGCGACCGTAACGGTCTTTAGTGTTACCGATGAGTTTCACCATTTTGCCGAAGCAAAGGTCGGCGGTAAATTGCTTGGCGGCCTGCCCGAATGCCTGGCTTTTTTCGGGGGCATCAATCTCAGCCAGCCTTACGGTGATGTTCTGATGATCGGGAGAAAGCAGTTCTATAGTATCTCCATCTTTTACCTTTACCACTTTGTATAAAGTCTCCTTTTTATTGCAGGCAGTGGTAATTGCTAATAAGAAAAGGCAAAAGACGAAGGACTTTTTGAGCATTTGCAATGATACAAAACTGAACCTTGATTAATGGGATTAAAGGATTTTCTTGACCCAACTACTGTTGTGAAATCCTGTTAATCCATAAATCAGGAAAATCACGGTTAAAATTTATTTTAAAAACAAACCCGACTTTTGCAAGTTCAACCAACAACGAAATGTTTTTGGCAATGGCTAAATTTACTGTACCGGATAAAGTGCTGTTTGTGTGTACAGGTAGCAAATGCGCTAAACGCGGCGGCAAAAGCCTATATAAAACTGCCGGAAAATTTGTTAAAGATGGCAAGGGCAATGTTGAAGTGATTCGTATGGAATGCACAGACCGTTGCGATTGGGCACCAATATGTACTCTCTCTCCGGGTAATATCTGGCTAAAGGAATATGAGGAAAAAGATGTTTTAAAGCTGCTGCTCGATAAGAATTAAGCTTCGCTGTCGTATTTGATTTTATTAGCACGCATGTATATTCATGAATGCTTTGTTTGCTTGATCCTGATGGCTTACACGAAAAGGGTATATATTGTAATAGAATGTATTACGCTAACTACCTAAACAAATAGCTTCCATAACTATTTATAACGATTATTACCAAACCAACTTTTACCTTTACCGTACTATGAAAAACATCCAAGCCTGCATTTTTGATCTCGACGGAGTTATTGTCGACACTGCTGTTTACCACTACAAAGCCTGGAAACGGCTGGCCAATGGGATGGGGTTCGATTTTACCGAGCAACAGAACGAACAACTAAAGGGCGTAAGCCGGATGGCCTCGCTCGACCTGATCCTGGGCTGGGGAAATATTACTAACAAAACCGACGACGAGAAAGAGCAGCTGGCTACCCAAAAGAATGAATGGTATACCGATATGATCAACACCATGACGCCTGCCGAGATCTTACCCGGTGCGCGCGAGTTTGTATTGAGCTGCCGCGATGCAGGGCTGAAGACAGCTATCGGCTCTGCCAGTAAAAACACGCCCACAATATTGACCAGACTGGAGCTATTGCCTCTGTTTGATGCCGTGATAGATGGCAACAGCGTAAGCAAACCCAAACCCGACCCGGAAGTATTCACCAAAGGAGCCGAAGCATTGCAGGTAGCGGCAGCAAACTGCGTAGTATTTGAAGATGCCATAGCCGGTATAGAAGCCGCGATAGCCGGGGGTATGAAAGCAGTAGGCATTGGATCACCCGATACGCTTAAACAGGCTAATTTGGTGGTGAGCGGTTTGGATAAAATGACGCTGGAGATGCTGGAGGAATTGTAAATGAAGTTAACTCATTTGATAGTTTGCCTGTTGATTTCGGCCGCAGGCTTCGGCCAAAAAAAGCCGGTCAAGATCAGCATCAGCCACTTAATTAAAAACTTTTACGCCTGCACCTCTTACGGTTACCCTCCCGGTGATGATGAGCCCTTCCCTGCCAACAGTTTATTTGCAGTAACACCAAAGGGCATTGTACTGGTTAATACGCCCTGGGGTGATGAACAAACCCAACAATTGGTAGATAGTGTTAAGCAACGTTTCAACAAAAAGATCATCTTTTGCGTTGCCACACATTTTCATGACGATTGCGTGGGCGGTTTTAATGTGTTAAAAAAGCTGGGAGCCAAAACCTATGCTAGCCGCCAAACCTATTTACTCGCCAAAAAAGAACATAACGAGTTACCACAGTTTACCTTTGCAAACGACACTACATTTACTATTGCAGGCACTACTTTAAAAACTTTCTTCCCCGGCGAAGGCCATACAAGCGATAATATTGTGGTATGGCTGCCCCAAGGTAAGATACTTTTTGGAGGATGCCTGGTTAAAAGCATAGACGCCAGCACCAAAGGTTTTACCGGAGATGCCAACCTAAAGCAATGGCCGCAAACCATCAAAAATGTAGCTGACAAATATCCGCAGGCAGCATTTATAATTCCCGGCCACCAGGGATGGCAGGGCGGTAAAAAACAGTTAGGGCATACCCTAAATATCTTAAACAATTAATTTTTGATTGCCTGTAATTTGCTCCGCTCTTTGATGATGGTTTGCACGGCATCTGCTACAAAAAGCTTTTGGCCTTCATCTAAAACCTGTACGGGGCTGCCGCCGTCAAATTCGTAACTGATCTTACCGTTCGTACCCGCTTCGGCTCCTACCTTCTTACCATTGCGTTCAAATTTTACGTAACCCTTTTTAGAGATGCTTTCTATACTTCTGTGATCTGTACCGAACACTACCCTGCCCGAGTATTCTATAGTTTGCGAATTATTGTCATCGCGCATTGATATGGTTGTGCTGTTACCCCTGCGGCAGGATACACCACTGATGATCATCATGGCAAATAAGGCAATGATTTGAATGTGTTTGTAAATGAACTTTTTCATATTATTTAATTTATATCACAAACATACACATAACATGGTATCATGCAATACATAGTACTATCAAATAAACGAATTGAATCATAACTATTTATTAATCAAATAAATAATTTTAATAAAAAATGTGTTAATGATGCTTTGTCTTGTTTCTCAGCAAGATTACAGGCTCATACAGGTCCCAATTTGGCTTAAACTCCTTTTGGTTAATGAGCCTGTCGCCGTAAATAGAAAAATTGCCCAGCACAACATCCTGATCGCCGTCGCCGTCAACATCTGCGACATCCATAGTAAGCCAACGTCCGTATTGGCTAATAGGGAGTTCATGAGGTTTAAACTTATTGGGCGAGAGTTGCTCCATGTAGGTGAAACCCTCCTCTGGATGATCCACAAAATCGGGGAAGAACGCGATAACGGCCAGGTCCATATCGCCATCGCCGTCAAAATCGGCAGCCATGGCCTTTGATGCCCCGTTAATGTGGTAAAAAAAAGTTTGCCTGAAGGTAAAATCGCCCCGGTTAGTAAAAATATATACCCCATGATAGGGTTTAAATATACTGGAGTAATCGTTATTATCGCCGCATGTGTAAACAATGTCTTTTTTGCCGTCGTTATTCATATCAACCAGCTGGAAGCTGTTGGTACCATTTACGGGCGGGAAACGCAGCAGGTTTTTAGTAGTAAAGCCACCTTTACGGTCGTTTAAAAACAGCCATACGCCTTCGTCTGCCTGGGCAAACAGGCAAAGCACATCAGGCCAGCCATCATTATTAAAGTCGCCGGTTTCCAGTTGTATGGCACCCGGTAATGCTCGTATAACCTTTCTTTTGAAAGTATGATCGGGCTGCTGCTGTACCAGGTAAATGCCGCCAACATTGTTGCCGTAACCGCATACGATGTAGTCTGTTAAGCCATCCTTGTTAAAATCGCCGGTGGCGGTTTGCACGGGGCGGGGCAGGCTATCAGTAACCAACCTCATAGCCGGATCTTTCGAACCCAGCATGACTTGCTGCATACTGCCTTTAAGCAGATCATTTGGCGGCAGTACGCCAATACAGGTAAACACCG
Source organism: Mucilaginibacter glaciei (assembly GCF_014773245.1). Classification (GTDB taxonomy): domain Bacteria; phylum Bacteroidota; class Bacteroidia; order Sphingobacteriales; family Sphingobacteriaceae; genus Mucilaginibacter; species Mucilaginibacter glaciei. The sequence continues at coordinate 90,365 of NZ_JACWMX010000006.1, forward strand.
CAGCATTTTTTCCATCGTTTGTCTTAAAAAAGTTAGCCGCCGTAACGGGCGATGGCAACGATCTTACGAGCGTACCTTTTAGTTTGCTATCCCAGCTATATACATCGTTACCCAAACCTGTGTAGATTAGATGATCATAAGGATTGAATTTGACCATACTGGTCATCGCCGGGCCGTGGGTAGTATCTACAACCGCGGGCCGCACCAATTCAAAAATACCCCAATCATGTACGGCAGTACGCTTGGGCAGGGTTAGTTTTTGTGGGGCAAGGGTGTGGTAAAAGGCGTTTATCTTCCGCCAGTCTTCGAGGTTTATTTGCGAGTGGGCATCCATGTAATAAGCGCCCATTTCCTGCTGCAGGCCTAATTTACCAGCCATGGCAGGCAATACGCCCCGCTCCCAGGTGCGTTTATCTAACAGTGCAGGTTCGGGATATTGGTGGCAGCTAACACAATACTTTTTTGATAGGTCACCACCTTCGGTCACTTCGCGGCCGGCTTTTTGAGTGGGACTTTCACTGCAACCGTTCAGCACAAAAATTGCCGCAGTGATCACTGCAGCAATTAAAATGGCCGTTTTATTAATAGACAACTTATATCTCTTTCGCATCAATCTTCACCCGCTACCTGTAATGCTTATTACCTGTGTTGTTTTGCAATATGATGAACGGAGTATGCTCATCCCAATTGGGCGTAAAGTTAGGCTGAAACAAAAAACCTGCCGCGTAATTGCCTAAAATAATATCCGGTTTACCGTCGCCGTCATGATCGGTCACTTCCATGCTCAACCATCGGCCATTTTGGCTAACCGGTACGGCATGCGCTTTAAAGTTCATTGGTTTATCCTGTTCAAAATAAATAAACTCTTCGGCCGGCTTACTCTTCATATCGGCAAAGAATGCTATGGTGGCAATATCCAGGTCGCCGTCTTTATCAAAATCAGTAGCGATGGCTTTAGTGCAGCCGTTTATGGGGTAAAACAAGGTTTGCTTAAATTTAAAATCGCCAAGGTTTTTAAAAATATACAAGCCATGGTACGGTTTCAGGATCCGCGAATCGCGAAAGTTGTAGCCGCAAGTATAGATCAGGTCAAGCTTACCGTCATGGTCCATGTCAGCCAGTTGAAAACTGGTCGAGCCATTCGTTGGCGGGAAATTGAGCAGATCTTTTGATGTAAAACCGCCTTTATGGTCGTTTAGTAAAAGCGCTAAGCCCTCATTATTCTCGCCAAACAGCACCATCAAATCCAGCCAGCCATCTTTGTTAAAATCGCCGGTCACCGCCTGCACGGCTCCTGCCCTGCTGCTGATGGTAAATTGCTTGTATGATTTATGGTCGGTTGTTGGCTTGAGTAAAAATATCCCACCTCGTAAATGCCCCTGGCCTAAAACAATAATTTCATTGGAGCCGTCCTTATCAAAATCGGCATTAAGGGTTTGTACCGGGCGAGGCAAGTCTGATGCCACCTCGGTTGGCTGTTGATTTTTACTACCTAATGCAACGTTATAGATCCTGCCATTAGGAAAATCAACCGGGTCTAAACGGCCTATGCAGGAGATGATGGCCTGCTCGGCACCTGTCGAATCCTTTACAAATTCGGCATTTACCGCAGCCGAAGGTAATTTAGTTTGCCCGCTCTCTTTCAAATCCCTTGTCCACCCGGTCATGTAACCGGATACCACATCGCCTGTGTACAATTTGCCTGTATTAGGGCTCGATGCCACCATGGTAGTAAAACAAATATCATTAACCTTAGCAGGCTTTATTATACTAAAACCAGCCCAGTCGTTTAATAAGGGCGAGGGCGCTTTAGCCGGCATTAAGGTATCGGGTGCCATTTTTTTGTAATAGGTAACAATACTTTGCCACTCTAAAAGCGAAAGGCCCGCAGTGTCTTTGTCGGCTTTGTAATAATCAGTACCATAGGTTGAAATACCTAAAAATTGCGACATGGCTGGCAGGCTATGTACCGTCCAAACCGTTTTTGTAAGCGCGTTTACAGGTACCAGCGAATGGCATTTGGTACAATGCAATTGTACCAGGGCCTTACCATCGGCAATGGTATCACCGGTTAGTTCGTATGCTTGGGTCGGTTTACTTTTACAGCCGTTAAACAAGGTGCCGGCCGCCAATAAAAAAATGCCCGATAATAAAGATGATGTAAATAAAAATGTTCTATTCAGTTTCATAAGACCTTTAATACTTCTACTATTGTTAGTTCTGCAATTTTAACTTATTCCAGATGTATTCGCCAATTTGCCTGCCTTGTGTAGCGCCCGCATTAACACTTACTTTATAATGGATGCCACCATAATATCTGCTTAAAGAGCATTCGTCCGCTGCTTTTAAAAACGAATCGAAATGGCGCTGCATCCCTATATAGCGCAAATCGCTGGTATCCATATAACTAAAATCATCACCAAATAAATGCGTCAGGATCACTGCCGATGCACCGCTGATATCGCTATGCCCGCTCGGATATTCAGGGAATGGCGGGGTTTGCAGCAAGGGCAGCCAGCGGTTATCAATCTCGGCATTAATAACTGTTACCGGCCTGATGTATTGCGTGGCGTATTTAACCTGCCAGCCGCAAATAAAGGCATCATACAAGGCTATCGAGGTTAAAGCATAAGCCTGCGCAATCTTCACCGCGTCGGCTTTGGTTTTTTTGCACGCGATGGCAGTTATCCCTATCCAGTGCCCGCCGGGGGTGATCTTTTTGTTAACAAACATCATGTGCCCGCTGTGCTGTATCACAAAGGGGTTATCATCCCAAAACTTAGCAATGATGAGCTGCTCGGGCGTATTGCTTTTGCTTTGGTTATAAACCGATAAATTCTGCTTAAAATATTCACTGTTTTTATCTTTACTGAACGGAGGTGGCGGCGGCAGCGCAAAGTCTGACGATGATTTTACCGCGAAGGTTTCCATCGTACCCCAGCAAAATTCTACACCGTCCAGGTAGTCGGGTGCGGTGGGGCGCCATTTACCGTCTTCTTCTACACCCAAGAACCTTGGTTTACCCCTTGTTTGCGGGTAGTTATCGAAAGCAGCGCGACCTAAAATAGCTTTGCCCACCTTTTCGCCGAAGGCCATCGACCGGGCGTAGGTAGAATCGTCCAGGTTATCCTGGTACATGGCAAATACCTTTGTTTCGTACTTTTTAAGTGTGTCTATTGAAAAGGTAACCTTGTGCGCTACCGTAAAGTAAGCTTTGGTGGCTGCCAGGGCGTAATTGTACTTTTTACCTTTTTGCGGCTGCGGGATGGGTTTAAAGCCATTTAACTGGCTCACAATCGAGTTGTATTTTGGGTTGGCAAAGCGCATCGTTTCATACGCGGCTAACGATGTGTAGCCGTAAATGCGGCTTGCAACCGGCGGACTAAATACATCATAAATAATAACCTGGGTAAGCTGGTCGACATTGTTGTGTAAAACCTCGGCATCGCTTAGTAGCTTTGCCTCATCTTTTTGCTTGCAACCTGTGGCGAACACAACGAAAGCAGCGGCAAATAAAATCTTTAAATATTTCATATCAATAGGTTAGGCAATATATTAATTTAACAGAATACTCCTCGCATGGCCTGTATTGTCCGTCACCGTAACCGAGGCCATTGACTTGTCGGTGTTAAAAAACCTTGCAGATTGCGACAGGAACGATCCACCGTTATAAAACTCTCTTTTTTCAGCCTTACCATTTTTGTATTTAATGGTGGCAAACATATCTAAAGGCTGCAGTTTAACAGTGCTTACCGGCTTTTTCAATTCAAACAATTTTAACGCAGCCTTATATTGCGATGCCGCCAGTAAATACTGCCCTTTAGCGCCGCGCAGTTTCACCAAAGCCTTACCATCGCCGGGGATATAAATCCCGCTTTGCTGAATGGTGAGTGGCTTGAAACCGCCTTTGCCATCGCCCTTTAATAACAAGCCATTAAAGGCATCGTACCGGCCGGTGCTTACCTCGGTGCCAAAATCGTTTCCGCTTAAGGCTACGTCCAAATTACCATCGCCGTCAAAATCATCAACCACCATACCGCTTAATTGCGAAATCTGCGCGGCTTCAGGCAATGGTATCATCGTAAACTTACCCTTGCCGTCATTACGCAGATAGCACGACTGCAACATGTTAGCCTTTAACCTGATAGCACCTTTACGCATTTCGGGCGTTATTACGCTATCCATTGTCGCTACCGCGTACGATTTAAAGTTCTGGAACTTGATCCGCATGCTGATCATCTGTTTCACAATATCCTCGCGCGTATGTGCCGGGAACTCCTGCATTACCCCCTTCTTATCTTTCAGGAAAACAGATGGGAAGGCATCATAACTGTGGTTGTTATCAAAGTCTTTAGCGGTAATATACATGGGGTACTGATCTGTAGCCTTGTAAAAAGTATTTAAACCAGTGTTGCCAACAATGTAGTCTATATCACCATCGTGGTCAAAATCGGCACCGGTAATGGTGTTCCACCAACCTAACTGATTAGCAATTCCCGTTCCCTCCGTTTGATCTTTAAAGATACCGTGGTCGTTTTTAAAAAACTTAACGGGCATCCACTCGCCGGTAATTACCAGATCTGGCCAGCCATCGTTATCATAATCTGTAAATGCGGCATCACATACCAGGCCTATATTGGTTAAGCCTTTGGCAACGGTTGGTGTTACGTCTGTAAATTTTATCTGGCCGGGCTTGCTGTCATTCCGTAATATCAAACTCGATACCGGTTTAGGGTATTCCCATGGTTGCACCCTGCCCGATACAAACAGATCAAGCTTGCCGTTCTTGTCGTAATCAACTGCCTTCACACATAACTTGCTGGTAAAGTTAGCGGGCAAAGCGTCGGGTTGCAAGGTAAAATCCCCTTTCCCGTTATTCATATAAACCCTGTCCTGGTAGGATATAGACCCTGGTTCCTGCTCGTAACCACCGCTGGCAACGTAAAGGTCAAGGTCGCCATCGCCGTCTGCATCAAATAGCAGCAGTCCTTCGTCTTTAAATTTGGTGCCGCCCGATGGTACCGTTGCAAGCATCTCCCTTTGAATAAATTTGCCGCTGGCCTGTTGTAGAAACAACTGTGCCGGATATTTGGAAGTGCCGCCAACCACCATATCATCAAAACCATCGCCGTTGATATCGCCTACAGCAATGGCCGGCGAATATTCCGATAATTTATGTGGAATGAGTTTCTGGATGTTAAAATCTATAAAATCGTCCGACTTATGGATGTAGTTAATACCCGCGTTTTTGGTTACTTCGGTAAACAGGGATTGTGTGTTGATCTTCGGCGCATCAAAGCTATAGCCGATTTTTGCATCAGCTATGGTAACAGTGAGTGTTTGGTCGACCTTTACATTTTGCAATTTTTGCTGTTTACCGTTTTGCCATTTGATCACCACCGAATCTATCCGGGTTACTTTTCCCAAACCAAAATTGGCTATGTTTTGAATAGTTGATAAGTATCCCCTGAAAGGCGAATTCTCATAAACCTGGTGCTTGCCATTATTGTAATAAATATCGGCCCAGGCACCTATACCGTCCTTATTTTGTTCGTCGCCTTTAAATTGAATATGCAGGTAGTGGCTGTCGTCTTTATTATTTTCGCGCAGGGTGTTGCGGTATATCGATGCCTCGCTGTTAATATTATTGATGATCATATCCATAGCGCCGTCATTATCCAAATCAGCGTAGGTGGCACCATTAGAAAAACTCGGCTCGTCTACCCCCCATTTTTTTGAAACATCCTCAAATTGCAGGGTACCCGTATTACGGAACGCGTAGTTAGGGATCTTCACCACCGGGATCTGATCCAACACTTGTTTTTTGGTGGCTACGGCATACGACTCTTCCCTGAAGGTGATAAAATCATGATCGGTAACATCGCGGGGGTATCCGTTGGTAACTACAATATCCCTAAAACCATCGTTATCAAAATCGGTTATCATAGGGCCCCAGCTCCAGTCTGTTTGGGCTACGCCGCTCAAAAATGCTATTTCGCTAAAAACAGGTGCACCTATCGAATCATTTTGCCCCAGGCGCGGGCCCTGGTTAAGTTGTAAGGTATTGTGATTGTACTGATACTGGTAGCCGTAGTTGTCAAAATTTTGATAAAGCTGGTATTGCGTGCCCGGCATAAACATCTTTTTACGATAGTTATCCTCGGGGTCCATATCCAGTTCAAAAACATCGGCAAGTCCGTCGTTATTAATATCCTGTATATCCTGCCCCATAGCACTGGTGGCGGTATGTTTAAAATACTCACGTGTGCGGTCGGTAAAAGTACCATCGTGATTGTTGATGTACAGGATATTGCTGGGTAAAAAGTCGTTGGTAACGTAAATATCTTTCCAGCCATCTCGGTTAATATCGGCTATGCTGGTTGCGTGTCCGTAGCCTTCTATCAGAATGCCCGCTTGTTTGGAAACGTTCGTGTAAACCGCGTGTTTTAACGCGGCGTTGTAATCGTTACGGTAAAGCCTGCCCGTGCTGCGGGCGCTGCCATCGGTAATTATCGGTCTGAAAGCGCTGGTATTATCTGTCGATTTGGCTTCGTTTACGGTGAGGTACATATCCAGGTCGCCGTCATTATCGTAGTCAAAAAACGAAGCCATTGTGGAGTGTACATTAATATCCAGGCCGTATGCTGCCGCCTGCTCCTTAAAATGCGGAACGCCGTCTTTATCCGGGCCCAGGTTAATATACAGCAGGTTCACTCGCTTTACCGGATTGTTTAAAAGCGTATTGCAAACGTAAATATCTTTAAAGCCGTCGTTATTAATGTCAAACACGGCCACGCCCCTTCCCCAGCCTCCTTTACCGCCTACACCGGCCTTATCGGTCACATCATCAAAAACCATATCGCCTTTGTTGATATACAATTTGTTTGATACCGCATTACCCACAAAGTAAAGATCCTGCAGGCCATCGTTGTTAAAATCGCCCACGCCTACGCCCCCGCCGTTATAAATATTGAGCATATCCAGCGGGTTGATAGAATCGTTCTCTACAATGTTATTATTAAACTTGATGTTGGAATGTGACGAGGCTACTTTTTCAAAAAGCGTGGCTTTTTTACAGGAGAACGCAAATAGCGCAATGGCAATTAATATGGGGAATCTTAAAGCTCTCATTATAATAGGTCTGAAACAAATATATAATAAAAAAAGAGGGAGAGATTAACTCTCCCCCTCTTTTTTATAAGAACCTAAGCTAAAAATTAGTAGCCCGGGTTTTGTTTGATATTACCCTGAGTGATATCTATCTGCGCTTGCGGGATAGGGTATAACTCGTTTTTACCAACTGTAAATTTAGCTTGTTTGATCAACAAGATAGGGAAGTTAGGAACAGCGTTTTCATGTGCTAAGTAAGCATTGATTTGCGCGCCCATGTAACCGGCACCTTGTGGGCCACCTGTCACACCATCCCAACGCTGTAAGTCGAAGAAACGGTGGCCTTCCATACCAAACTCCAAACGACGCTCGAAATAAACGATCTTACGTGCAGTAGCTTTATCTGTAAATGCCGTAGCAGGATATAAACCAACTTTGTAGTTAGCAGCAGGTGTGCTGGTGTAACCGCCTGTAGGTTTAGTAGCATCGATGTAAGTATGAACCCAACCTGTAGCATCAGCAGCACGTGTACGGATCTGGTTTACATAAACGCGTGCCTGCTCTAACGTACCAACTTCAACTTCGCACTCTGCAGCCCATAAAATAATATCGGCAAAACGGATAGCATTGTAGCTGTTAGATGTAGCCTGGTTTGCAGCCCAACCGCCATAAGTATCTGATGTTGTAGCCTGTGCGGCCTGGTAATAAACGTTTTTGATAGCGGTGTATGGTCCACCGTCATCCTGGTCACGTGCCCATGCTTTACCCGGGTGTAAACCCCAGTCAAGATAAGGGATACCACGGCGACCTATCGTCCAGTCTAAACGTGAATCTAAAGTACCTGTCTCTGGCGTAAACGGTGATGCCTCGCTGATACCCTGGTCATTCTTGATATCAGAATTGTTATAAGTATCTAACAAAGGTAAACCTGTAACTGCATCAGTTTTGAAAGCATTTGCTAAACTGAATGACGGCTGGAAGAAACCACAGCATGAAGCCGGGCCACCTGCACCAAAGTTCAGTGTGCTACCTGCGTTACCATTTAAACCGTTTGCACCATCCTTAACAGATGTTTGTACCACAAACACACCCTCGGGGCCGTTTTTGGTTGACGGGTTAAAGTTATTTGAGTATTTACCCAAGGCATATTTGGCACCACCGGCAGTAACACCGTTAGCGATCAAATCTTTCAGGATTGCATTTGCTTCAGTGTACTTATGATCATACATATAAGCCTTGGCAAGAAAAGCTCTTGCAGCAGATTTATTTGCACGGCCGACTTGCGGTTGTGTAGCAGGCAATACAGCAGCTGCTGCTGCAAAATCAGCCTCTATTTTATCCCAAATGGGGCCAGGGTTACCAATGGTGTAGTTACCTGCATCATAAGTAACGGTTTCATCAGCATAGGGCACATTTCTCCATAATTTGGCTAATTCGAAGTGATAAAAACCACGCAGGAAACGCGCTTCGGCAGTTGCTTGTGCAATATTATCTGCTGATAATGAACCATCTTTTACCAAAGGGATCTCACGTAGTACATCATTTGCACGTTGTACACCTGCAAAGTTCATTCTCCATTTTGGATCCAGGTAATCGTTTACACCTGTCATAGTGCGCGACTCGATATCCGCAGCACTTGGCTGATCGCCGGGGGTTGAACCTTTGTGCGCATCATCTGCAGCAACGCTACCATAGATCCAGTTATCTGTACCGGTAGACCATGTAGCACCCGCCTGGCCGTTGTACACACCATCAACAAGTGAATAGGCTCCTATCAGTAAACCGTCAACACCGGCTTTGTTAGCCAATACGATTTGGTTTAATGAACCTGTAGGCGTTTTTTCCAGGAACTTCTTACACGACATAGAGAAGGCAAGCGTGGCTATGGAACCCACAATAATTAGTTTGTTGTTTAATATTTTCATCTTTAAAACTTTTTAAATTCTTTCTAATTAAAACGTTACGCGTACACCGAAGATAAACTTACGTTCGGTACTTGGATAGTTACCAAAATCAACACCGTTACTGTTACCAGTAACTGCCTGCAATTCAGGATCTAAACCGGTGTATTTAGTAATTACGAAAGGATTAACTACCTGGATGTATAAATTTAACCTATCAGCACCGATTGTCTTGATACCATTTTTAAATGTGTAACCTAACTGTACCTGGCGCATTTTCAGGAATGAACCATTTTCAAGATAGTATGAGTTAACTACACCACTTGTACTAAAGCTGCTTGTTGCTTCGGCAATTGGCGCTTTAGGGTTAAGGTTAGTTGGTGTCCATGAGTTAAATAACAGGTCGTTACTTTTGTTACCGGTTAATGAACTGTAGAAGTTAGTCCAGTATTTAACATAGTTAAAGTTGTCGTTACCCTGTGAACCATACAGGTTGGTACTCAGATCCCAATTCTTGTAAGTAAAACCTAAGTTGATACCGTAAGTAAAGTCTGGGTTTGGGTTACCAAAGAAAGTACGGTCATCCGGTGTAATTTTACCATCACCATTAACGTCACGGTATTTGAAACGGCCCGGTGCAGCACCATCCTGAGTAGGAGAAGCACTAACATCAGCCGCAGACGAGAAATAACCAACTACGTCATACCCGTAAAAAGAACCAATCGGGTTGCCTGATTGCTGACGAGAGATATCGCCTATACGGCTGCCAACAACGGTGAAAGGTGCCGGAATATTGGAAATTTTGTTTTTATAAGTAGTAAACTGAATGCCTAAGTTAAAGCCAAAATCGCTTCCGATTTTATCGCGGTAATTTAACGACGCGTCGATACCTCTGTTACGCACCTCACCAGTGTTGATTGACGGTGGCGAAGCACCACCTGTTGTTGCAGGCAATGCCGGGGCAAACAACAAGTTTGTAGATCGTTTTTGGTAATATTCTACCGATAGATCTAATTTATTGAACAAGGTTGCATCGAAACCTACGTTAGCGATGTAATCCCTTTCCCAGGTAGTTGCAGCGTTCCCAATGGTACGGTTGTAGAAACCTTGTTGGATGCTGCTGCTTGTACCGCCGATATCATAGAAAGATGCACCTTTATCCAAACCATAAAGTGAAAAAGCATTCGATGGTGATACGTTATTGTCAAAACCGGCAACACCGTAGCTACCACGGATCTTTAACGAATTTAACCAGCTGATGCCTTTGGCAAACTCTTCCTGAGTTACGCGCCATGCAGCTGACCCTGATGGGAAGTAACCGATGTTTTTGCCTGGTGCAAATCTTGAAGAACCGTCACGACGTATTGATCCCGATAAAATATACTTGTCATTGAATACATAGTCTACCTTAGCAAAAAAAGATTGGTGCGTAATAGGCTGGGCATTGTAACTGAAAGCAGTTAATGAACCTGTACCGCCTGATAAAGTTACGAATGCAGGATCAAGAGATGGCAAACTGGTAACACTACCACCAACACCGCGTCCAAATTCTTCTCTTTGCTCATAACCGGCTAAAACATTGATGCTGTGTTTACCAATTATCTGGTTGTAAACTACAGTGTTACTCCAGTTGTAGTTGTTGTAGTAACCTGCATTTTCGCTGAAGCTTTCTGTACCACCGTGGCCTTCACCGCTATCATAAGGGCGGTAGTTGATGGTATAGTTAGAGAAGTTGTTAACCGTACCGCTAAACGCTGTACGCGCTGTGAAATGTTTCAGGAAATCCGCTTCAGCAAATACTGTACCCGAAATATTCCAGGCTTTATTAGTATTGAATTTTTGCCTGTCTTGTGTAGCAACCGGGTTAACGGCATTACCTAATGCGGTAGGGCCTGCCCAGGTACCGGCATATTGTTTGCCAGAGATATCGTAGATAGGGATCTGCGGCTCTATACGGTAAACTTCAGAGATAGAGTTACCCTCGCCTTGGTTACCACCAGGGATGTTACCCTGACCTGTTGGAGATAAGGTGTAATATAACGAAGCATTTTCACCTACACGGAAGTGATCTTTAATATTAAATGTAGTATTAATACGTGTAGTAGCCCTTTTAAAATAGGTATTTATAAGAGTACCCTGTGTATTTTGGTAACCTGCAGACAGGTAGTAAGAATTCTTATCATTAGCACCTTGCGCACTGATAGTGTGCTGTTGCATAGATGCAGGTTTGAATACAGCATGGAACCAATCAGTACCCTGGTTGTTGTCAAATTTCTGGATCAGGTAATCATTGTTTGGGTTAAAGGTATCAAACCTGTAACGAGATGGATCAACCTCAGGCGCACCCGCTGCAAACACACCTTTAACACCGGGCCCCTGTGCACCAAAATCGGCAATGGCACCGCTTGGCAAAAACAAACTGCTTTTAGGGTCAACCTGTTTTACAAGTGTCAAATAATCCTTTGCATTTAATACATTGAAAGGGTTACCACCTAAAGGCCTTTGCGTACCATAATAACCATCATAGGTTATTGTTGACCTGCCTTGTTTACCTTTTTTAGTAGTTACGATAACAACACCGTTACCACCCGCAATACCGTAGATAGCAGCAGCACCCGCATCCTTTAATACCGAGATAGATTCGATATCATTAGGGTTAACGTTACCTAAATCGCCACCTTGTACACCATCGATGATGATCAGCGGAGAAGAGTTAGCAAAGTTAGAGATACCACGAACAAGGATCTGGGCACCTGCACCCGGCGCACCCTGTGTTACCACCGTAACACCCGATGCCTGACCTTGTAATAATTGGTCTGAGCTACTTGCAGGTACTTTAATGGCTTGTGCAACATCAACTGTTGCAACCGCACCAGAGATGTCTTTTTTACGTTGCGAAGTGTAGCCTGTTACCACTACTTCATTTAAGCTGTTACTTGCTGCCTGTAAAACCACTGAGATCTGGTCGCCTGAGCCTACAGTAACTTCTTGCGGGGTATACCCGATGTACGATACAACCAGTACGCTGCCCGAGCTTACACTTAATGTAAATTGCCCGTTAACGTCTGTTTGTGTTCCGGTAGTAGTGCCCTTGATACGCACCGAGGCGCCAACTACCGGCAACTTGTCGTCGCTGCCAGTAACACGGCCTGTGCGTTTTGTTTGGGCTGTAACTACCAATGAAGAAACCATGCAGCATAGTAGCAGGCATAGCGTTCTTCCCTTAAGGAGTAAACTTTTAAACATGAGATTGAGATTTAGTTGATTAATATATTTGATTTAAGACTTTAGTTCAATGCTTGAATAAACGATTGACACTTACCGGAATGGGCAACAAGACAAAACCTAAATGATTTTCTTTTGAGAAAGGGGTGAGATACCCTTTGGCTGAGAAGTTTAAAAGAAAAAAATGTAAAAGTTTTATCATATAGTGGCAATCACCTGTTAAAATTTATTTCGCCCGCCATCCTAACGTACCCAACTATTTTGATGGATCATTAATCGTGCTGTTGTTCGTTAAGTTTGTTTTCTTTTCGTGTGATGAAAAGTTTATAATGGTAATGCACTAATATAAATAGTGTGTATAGGTTACACAAGCACCGCTAATAGAATTGTAAATTATTTATTATTTCAATTAAAAACCGTTATAGTTTATATTAAATTAATTGTCCATTAAATAAATATTAACAAATACCCTTCTTTAATAAAAACTTAGCAATGTAAAAAAGTTGTTATACAATACTTTTTAGAGTAAAAAGCCCACATTATTTTTTATGGAAGTTGCATATCAGCAACCATTCATAAAAATTTTAGAATTTGCCATCACTTTCTGCCTAAAAAACACGTAGTGAACAAGTGCTGTGTTAACCTCACGTTAACCTTATGTTATCATTTATTGCATCAGAATTCACTGCCAATCTATGTATCAACACAGTAAGTTAAGAGGATTTTATTTGGCTAATTTAGTTTTTGTATAAAAAAAATATGCCTTAGCTAACCGCTAAGGCATATTACAATCTGTTTTATATAAAGCAAATTTAGCCGGGTTTATTATTTAATTCACCTTACTTACTACTTCGTCCACTGCACTTTGGCTGTTTTCACATCTGCGGAATTCGTTCCTATCTGGATACCGAACTCGCCTGGCTCCCAATCATATTTCAACTGGCTGTTATAAAATTTAAGCTGCGCCGGGGTAATGGTAAAGCTTACCTCTTTCGCCTCCCCTACCTGCAACATCACTTTTCTAAAGCCCTTCAATTCTTTAACCGCACGGCTCACACTGGCCACAGGGTCGCTGATGTATAACTGTACCACTTCTTCGCCGGCGTATGGGCCTGCGTTGGTTACAGTAACGGTAGCGGTTACCGCATCGTTACCCTTTAAATTGGTTTTGCTTAGTTTAATATCGCTATAAGTGAATTTAGTGTAGCTCAAACCATAACCAAACGGAAACAACGGATCGTTTGCGATATCCAGGTAGTTGGATTTGAATTTGGTAGGCCCATCGGTATACGGTCGGCCTGTATTTAAATGGTTGTAATAAACTGGTATCTGGCCCACGCTACGCGGGAAGGTGGCTGTTAAGCGACCTGCGGGGTTGTAGTTGCCAAATAACACTTCGGCAATGGCGTTGCCTGCCTCTGTGCCGGGTGCCCATACATCTAATATAGCGGCTGCATTCTCATTCTCGGTAGTTAAGGTAAGCGGGCGGCCGTTAAACAATACGATCACCACGGGCTTGCCGGTTAAATACAACGCCTTTAATAATTTACGCTGACTTTCGGGGATATTGATATCCGACCGGCTCGACGATTCGCCACTCATACTTTGCGATTCTCCCACTACGGCTAACACGATGTCTGATTTCTTGGCCGCTTTAACCGCATCTTCTATCATCTCATCGGGCGACTTTTTATCCAGGCTAACCATATCCGGGCCGAAGTTAAGGCGTTTCATAAATTCAGCATCATCGGTGATGTTGCTTCCTTTGGCGTAGTTTAATTTTACATTATCGCCAACTATATGTTTGATACCTTCTAATACACTTACCGATTTTTCCCATTCGCCGGCAATTACCCAAGTGCCCAGCATGTCGCGTTTATTATCGCCCAGTGGCCCAATCACCGCAATACTGCCACCCGATTTTTTAAGTGGCAAGATCTGGTTATTGTTTTTTAAGAGTACAAAAGAGTGCTCGGCAGTGATGCGGGCCGCTTTGCGGTTCTCGTCATTAAACACGTCGCTTTTTTCTTTTGCCGGGTTGATGGATTTGTAAGGGTTATCAAACAACCCTAATTTATATTTAGCCTCTAACACGCGGCGGCAAGCCAGGTCGATATCGGCAAGGCTTATCTTCTTTTCATTCAGTGATTTTTTAAGTGTCGTTAAAAAGCCCTCGCCCACCATATCCATATCTAAGCCGGCCTTTAACGCCAGGGCCGATACCTGTTGCAAGTCGCCCATGCCATGGTTGGTCATTTCGTTAACGGCGGTATAATCTGACACTACAAAACCTTTAAAGCCCCATTGATTGCGCAGCAGGTCGGTTAGTAACCACCTGTTACCTGTAGCGGGCACACCATCCACCACGTTGAACGAGCTCATGAAACTCCCTGCACCCGCATCAACAGCGGCTTTGTACGGCGGCATATAATCCTGGTACATGCGCAGGCGGCTCATATCAACGGTGTTGTACTCCCGGCCGGCTTCGGCACCGCCGTATAATGCAAAGTGCTTTACGCAGGCCATAACGGCATCAGCATTTTTCATATTAGTACCCTGGTAGCCACGTACCATAGCACCGGCAATTTTACCGCCTAGCCACGGGTCTTCACCGCTGCCTTCAGAGATGCGGCCCCAGCGGGCATCGCGGGCAATATCAACCATGGGCGAAAACACCCAGTTCAGCCCTTCGGCAGTGGCCTCTTTCGCGGCAATGTGAGCGGCATTTTCTATCAGGCCCAAATCCCATGTTGCCGACATGCCCAACGGAATTGGAAATATAGTGCGGTGACCATGGATCACGTCCAACCCGAATATTAAAGGGATATGCAGGCGGGTACCCTTTACCGCAGCATCCTGCGCCTTGCGTACGTTGTCGGTTCCGTATAAGCCAAATATCCCACCGATGCTACCTTTGGTTATGCCATTGTCTATCCCGCTGTTGGTAACAGAGCCGGTAATGGCCATACCGCCGGTTACCAGGTTAAGCTGCCCAATCTTTTCGTCAATAGTCATCTTCTTCATCAGTGTACTAACAAAGGTGTTCATCTTGGCGTCGGCAGCAGGCTGTTGTGCCATTGCCCCATAAGGCATAACCAGTAAAGCAGCGGCGGCAAACTTTAAAACGGGCTTATTGGTAAAAAATGTTTTCATTAGAGCAAAGGGGTTTATTTAAAAGTTACCACAACAATTAAAAATGTAATTTTTTACATTATTAAAGTATGTTAAACTTATTAACTATAATTGGTTATTAATAATATGTTAACAACGGGTGTAATTGGTACACAATTGTAGATATTAAATCTAAACATTCAAAGTAATTTTTATTAGAATCGTAAATGCTGACTAAACAGGAACTGGAAGAATTTTCGGCCGAGGCAAACTTGTTATATCTGGACCATATATCTATCGATTGTGTGGTATTTGGTTTCCATGAGGGGCAAATGAAGGTACTGATGCTTAAAAGCAAGAACGAGGCCGGTTGGCAGCTGCCGGGTGGTTTTGTAAAAAAAGAGGAACCTATTGATGTAGCCGCAACCAGGATATTAGCAACACGCACCGGGATAGACGAAATATTTTTAAAGCAGTTTCATGTTTTTGGCGACGCGGACCGTAACCGGCAACATAACGAAATGTATAACAAGGTTGTGGCGCCCGAAAAGAACTTTTTTAGCCATCGGTTTATTTCTATCGGTTACTATGCCCTCGTAGATTTTATTGACGTTAACCCTACCCCTGATGCGTTCTCTGAACTATGCACCTGGCGTGACCTGGACGATTTGCCGCCATTTTTGCTGGACCATGAACAGATCTTTAAAACCGCTTTAGATACCCTGCGCCTGCAACTTAACTATCAACCGATTGGTTACAACCTGATGCCCAAAGAGTTTACCATGCCCGAATTGCAAAAACTCTACGAAACTATACTGGGCACCAAGCTGGACCGCCGCAACTTTCAACGGCGCATGCTGGGCTTCGGCATATTAAACAAACTGGAAGCAACCCGCAAGGGCGGAGCGCACAAAGCCCCCTACCTCTACTCCTTCGATCTGGACAATTATCAGGCCGCCTTGAAGGAAGGTTTAAAGAGCGGATGGTAAACGCCTCCAAGCTATCGGATTAGCCGGGGTTGTTGATTTTTTGTTATCTTAACGCCGCATCCTAATATATACCACTATGAAATTCCGATCTGTCATCATCGATTCTACGATGATCATCCTGGGGATACTTTCTGCCGCGTTTGGTTTAAAAGGCTTTTTATTACCCAGCCATTTTATTGATGGGGGCGTAACCGGGATTTCACTGTTAGTTGCCGATGTTACCCATTTGCCATTATCCGTTTTAATATTTGTTATTAACCTGCCGTTTTTGGTATTGGGTTACCGCAAACTGGGGATGAAATTTGCCTTAAAAAGTGCGGTGGCCATAGCAGGGCTGTCCCTGTGCTTAGCCTTTGTCACCTTCCCTGATGTTACACCCGATAAATTGCTCACCGCTGTATTTGGCGGGGTATTTATTGGTGCGGGTATAGGCCTGGCCATCCGTGCCGGGGCAGTATTGGACGGCACCGAAATCGCCGCAGTACTGGTCAATAAAAAAACACAATTTGTACGTGTGAGCGATGTGATATTGATCTTAAACGTATTCATTTTCATCGCTGCCATATTTATTATCAGTGTAGAGTCTGGTTTGTACTCCATCCTTACCTATCTGTCGGCCTCAAAAATGATCGACCTGATACTGAATGGTTTGGAGCAATATACCGGAATGACGGTAGTATCGGTAAAGGGCGAAGAGATCCGCGAAGCGATCACCCAAAATCTGGGACGCGGTGTTACCGTTTACCAGGGTAAAAGCGGCTACGGTAAAGATGGGCACATCAACTCGCCGCGCGAGATCATTTTCACCGTTGCCACCCGCCTGGAAGTACCCTTGATAAAGAAAGAGATCCTGAGGATAGACCCCGCCGCGTTCATTGTACAAACCAGTGTGGATGATACTACGGGTGGGTTATTGAAGCGGAAGGAACATTAAAGGTTTTATCCTCGATAAATTACGCGGAGTGATTGAGCTGAGAGTGAAGCAGAGGGCGAGATATTCCAAAACGTGTCATTGCGAGCGGTAGCGCGGCAATCTCAGAGGACAAGCGGATATGCTAAGATTGCCGCGTCGCTGCGCTTCTCGCAATGACATGGAAAACTTTTAATATTAAACCTTCGCCCCTAGCAACAAACGCCAGGCCCAGCGGGTGGCAAAATTAAAACCGCCCCAGCTATCCACAAACTTGATGATATCGCCCAGGCAGTTCTGACTGAATTTTTTATGAAAGTTTTGCTTCGCTTCTTTAAAAACCGCATCGGCATTAGTGATGCCTAAACGCTCGTAAATTTCTTTACGTACGTACATGGTACGCACAAAATGGATATTGATCAGGATCACAAAGCTGTAAGCCGATTTTTTAATAAACCCGGCTTTTGCTGTGTAGCGTTCCAATAAGCCCTTAGTGAAATGGATATGACGGCCTTCTTCAATGTTATGCAGTTCGAAAACCTTTCTTAAAACCACGTAAATCTCCGGTGCGCGGCGGGCGTAGTTACCGTATTTATCGGTAATCAGTTCGACAGCAACGCTGCCCATAAAAAGGTAATCGGCAGGGAGCAGGTTGGTGCTTATTTTACCACTTAAACGATGAGCCGTTGTTTGGGTAAGTGGTTTACCGTTCAATTGCGCTATGGCTTGCGCAAACATTTCCTGGTGGCGGTATTCTTCAATGATCTCGCGGATCAGGAAACGGTGCTCGGGGCTTTCGGGCGGCAATTCCAAGGCAAACTTGGCCATGAAAACGCAGAACAACGCTTCGCCCCACCCGTATGAATAGAGCACCTGCACTACCTCGTGCCGGCCAAGATCAGCTTTTTGTAAAGGGGTTAAAGTATCGTAAATAGGCAGCCCTTGCAAGGATGTTAAAACTTCGGGCAGGTACAGATCTTCGGGCGTAGCTAATTCCGCCCAAGGCACGTAAGTTTCGGGCATTAGCGGCCGTTCCTTACTTATTTTGATTAAGCGCTCAATCTCTTCTGCCTGCATTGTTTTGATTTACAACATCAATAACGATTACAGCAGCCATTTAGTTTTGACCACTGATTTAAATGATTTTGAAATTCAGTTGATTATCTACCTACTCGTTCTGCACAGCCGAGTGAGGCTTATTGTCAGGCATCTGGCCGCAGTTAAATATCTCGTCGGCCGGAGGCCGTAAGATATTCGTCACTCGGCTGGAGCCGAGCGACTGCTAAAGTTTACTCCAACCATGCACGTCATTGCGCGGAACGATAGCGACAAAGCAATCCCCGATAGAAAAGTCGGCGACCAGCATATTGGGGATAGCGTTCATATCTACCGCACTCGTTCTGCACAGCCGAGTGAGGCTTATTGTCAGGCATCTGGCCGCAGTTAAATATCTCGTCGGCCGGAGGCCGTAAGATAATCGTCACTCGGCCGGAGCCGAGCGACTGCTAAAGTTTACTCCAACCATGCACGTCATTGCGCGGAGCGATAGCGACAAAGCAATCCCCGATAGAAAAGTCGGCGACCAGCATATTGGGGATAGCGCTCATATTTACTGCACTCGTTCTGCACAGCCGAGTGAGGCTTATTGTCAGGCATCTGGCCGCAGTTAAATATCTCGTCGGCCGGAGGCCGTAAGATAATCGTCACTCGGCCGGAGCCGAGCGAATGCTAAAAATAAAAAAAGCGATGAGTAAAACCCATCGCTGAAAATATCATTTGTTGTATTTGAAATTACCTTAAATCCACCAATTCAACGCCGGGGTGTGCTTTTTTATCAAAGGCAAATACAGTTTCGGCTGCTTTGTAGTTTGGTGTAAAAGTGCGCAGCGTGTAGGTGTACTTGCTGCCGTTCTTGTCAAAGATCTGGGCGCTGTACAGTTGGTTCTTGACCTTATCAACCATCAGCCGTACTTTAAAAAAGCTTTTCTTGGCATCCTCGGGTGTCAGGTCTATCACCTGATATATCTTGCCACCAATTTTCTGCTGACCGGTGTACAGGTATTTATATCCTTTCTCATATAGCGTAAAGATCTTGGCCGGGTTAAAGCTCTCTTCGCTGTTATCTGCGTCGCTTAACTGTACTTCGTTAGCATCTTTAAGGTAAGTCCACTGGCTTTTACCATCGCTGATGATCTCCTGCATAACGGTTGGTTTCGCCGTATTAGAGAGCATGGTCACCTTATATTTGTTCGTTTTTGAACGGGCGATCAGCGTACCTGTTTGTTTTTGCTGTATTCCCGCCATTTGGTTATCAATCGTTAAGCTAAAATCGGTTTTAACGGCATCATAGCTGCGGTATTGGGTGCTCAATTTACTCAGAATCGCTTTAGCATCGCCATCCTTTTGGGCAAACGCTCCGGTAATAGTCAGGGCCGAAGCCAGTATCAATAGTGTTAATTTTTTCATGTGCAGATTAATTCAAGCGTGATAACAATAACCGCTATGGCTTGTAATAGTTTAGAGCAATTTAACCCTGATTAGTTTAATCGCGCGGTTTTTGCAGGGTTTCCAAGTGGCGTTCCAGGCTGTATTCGTCGGGATATAGCACTTCACGGGCCTTGCTGCCTTCAAACGGGCCAACAATACCGGCGGCTTCCAGCTGGTCAATGATCCTGCCTGCACGGTTATAACCTAACTTCATTTTACGCTGAATTAAAGAGGTGGATCCCTGTTGGTGCAGCACGATCAATCGCGCGGCATCCTCAAACATCGGGTCGCGGTCATCCGGGTCAAAATCTTTTGCACTGCTGCCTGCCTCACCCTCGCCCACATACTCCGGCAGGAACATGGCCGATGGATAGCCACGCTGGTTGCCGATAAAGTCGGAGATGCGCTCTACCTCCGGTGTATCAACAAAGGCACACTGCAGGCGGATCAGGTCGCTGCCGGTTGAGAGCAGCATATCACCGCGACCGATCAGCTGATCGGCACCACCGGCATCTAATATGGTACGCGAATCTATCTTAGACAGTACCCTAAACGCTAAACGCGCCGGGAAGTTGGCCTTAATAGTACCGGTAATAACGTTAACCGATGGCCGTTGCGTAGCAATAACCAGGTGGATACCTACTGCACGCGCCAGTTGGGCTATACGCGCTATGGGCTGCTCAACCTCTTTACCGGCAGTCATCATCAAATCGGCAAACTCGTCAATTACCAGTACAATAAACGGAAGGTAACGGTGCTTCTCCGGGTCGCTTATTTTGCGGTTTACAAACTTGGTATTATATTCTTTTAAGTTACGTACCTGTGCATCTTTCAGCAAGTCATAACGCTGGTCCATCTCTATACAAAGCGAATTGAGCGTGTTCACCACCTTTTTAGTATCGGTGATAATAGCATCTGCCTCATCGGGCAGTTTAGCCAGGAAGTGCCGCTCTATCTTGCGGAAGAGTGTAAGCTCCACCTTTTTAGGGTCGACCAGTACAAATTTTAATTCCGCAGGATGTTTTTTATAAAGTAGCGATACCAATATAGCGTTGATCCCTACCGATTTACCCTGCCCAGTAGCACCCGCAACGAGTAAGTGGGGCATCTTAGCCAAATCGGCGATAAAGACCTCGTTACTGATCGTTTTACCTAATGCGATAGGCAAGTCCATTGTGTTATCGCGCCATTTTTCAGTAGCGAGGATTGACCGCATAGACACCATCTCGGGGTTTTGGTTAGGCACCTCAATACCGAT
The DNA here is from genome assembly GCF_014773245.1 of Mucilaginibacter glaciei. Classification (GTDB taxonomy): domain Bacteria; phylum Bacteroidota; class Bacteroidia; order Sphingobacteriales; family Sphingobacteriaceae; genus Mucilaginibacter; species Mucilaginibacter glaciei. The sequence goes on from NZ_JACWMX010000006.1 coordinate 111,356, forward strand.
AGTACCCTTACCCGGCATAGGGGCAATGATACGGATACCCAATGCCGCTAAACTCAGTGCGATATCGTCCTCGAGGTTCTTGATCTTGGAGATGCGCACCCCTGGCGCGGGGATAATTTCATAGAGCGTAACAGTTGGGCCGATGGTGGCTTTGATCTTATCAATCTCAATATTGTAGTGGTTAAGCGTCTCCACAATCTTGTTCTTATTTGCTTCCAGTTCGGTCGAGTCTACCGAGATCTTGTTGGTGCCGTAATTCTCTAACAGGTCGATAGTCGGGTATTTGTACGATGCCAGTTCCAGCTTATGATCATAAGTGCCAAACTGTTCAACCAGGCTTTTAGCCTTGGTGTCATCGCTTTCTTCAATGCTTAAAATTGCTTGCGGGCGCTCTACATTAATCGTCAGCGGGATCTCGTTATCTTCTTCAGGCTCGTTACTTACATAAGGCTCGGGCGTAAGCACAACCGGCTCATGAAAGGTTGATGTTTGCAGGATAGGTTCCTGCTTTACCGGCTCAACTTTTGCCATCCTTTCGGCAAGGGTATCCTTAACCCGATTGCCGTTGCGCGGCCACTCTACAGGCAGGGAAATCTCTTCTTCAACCAGTTCAACCGGCTCGGGCGATACCTGGTCAACCGCTACAGGCTCAACCATACGGTCGCGCAGTTTAGGGATCTTAAAATCGATATTGTAAGCGATGATCAAAACGGTTAGCCCGGCAAAGATAAGGATGCCGCCCGTGCCCGATTGGCCTATTTGTGCGCTCAGTAAACGGTTGGTCCAAAAACCAAATTCACCCTCTAAAAAGTGTGGGTAATCTATCATAAAGGCATGAAAAAAGCCGATAGCGATAGAAACGAACACCATGCTGAACAACGTGTATGCCAGCATTTTACTTACCGAAAATAATTTTATTTTAAATAACAGGCGGTAACCTATCACAAAGAAAATGAACACAAAGGCAAACGATGCCACACCAAACCACTCGAAGATGAACTGGTTAGAAAGCAGCGCGCCAAATTTGCCCAGCCAGTTATCAATCATGGGGTTGTTAACGCCGTTCTCTAATAATTCTTTAGTGGTTTTAAACAGGTTGCCCCAACCACCGTTAGCTTTTGATACGTAGCTTTGGTCCTGCTCCCAGGTAAACAGGTACGATGTAAAAGCAATCAGGAAAAATACCGACAGTACCAGGAAAAACAAGCCGGCAATTTTAACGGCGCGGCCGTCGCGCAGGTCAAATAACTGCAGGCGCTCGCCCAGATCTTTTACCGCGGCGCGTTCTTTTTTAGGTTTGGCACCAGGTTCGCGCGGGATATTCTCTTCCTTAAAACTATTTGATCTGAACTGGTTTCCTTTAGTCGGCATCCTGAGTATGGGCGTTTGATTGCAAATATAAAGTTATTAGATTAAACAGATATTTTTTAATTTTTTGATGAAGAGCTCGTGTTATGTTTCATGGGTTTAAAAGCAACTTCCCAAACCACAGTATTACAAATACTATAAAAAATAAAAAGCCCTTAACCGTTACGATAAGGGCTTTATTATAAATGTGTTTTTATTACAGGCCGAATCCGTAAGCTAAACGTAGGCCTATGATACCGTTTCTATAACCATTACCCGGTATATTTTCATAACGCACTCCTACGTCCCATTTTTTTGATGCATAACCGATGCCTCCGGAGCCCAAAAATTTTGTATCGCCGCCGCCATTATCAACCTGAAACCCTATACCCCCTTCTGCGCCGACGTAAATATTTGAGGTTACAAATGCTTTAAAACCCACCTTTACCGGGATAACATCTAAATCATAACGTGCTTTATAGGATTGCGAGCCATATTGAATAAGAACATCCTTTGGGAAAAAGTGGTAAATACCCGACGTAAAGGTTAAGGCAAAACGATCTGAAATGCCATACTGCAGTCGGGGCGTTATGCCTAAGCCGAAGTTAGTAGTGTTAGTAAGACTGCCGACAGGTAATAATCCGTCTATGCCGATACCGAACCGGAGCTTGCTTTTTTCAATAGATTGCGCATTCGACTGGAGACCGACAAATAAAGCTGACGCGGTCAAAAGGATTGCGAAGAATTTTTTTTGGGTGTTCATAGTGTGTTTGGTTTTAAATTATCAGCCTGAAACGGCTAAAAAATTAAAAATTGTGTCGTTTAACTTTATTTAACAAAATGGTTAAACACCGGGCGGCTAAACTTCAGAACAGATTTCTGTAAAACCTGCCAGGCAGCTATCGTAAGGAATATATATTTTTCTTATACCGTAACCTGCGGTGTAAGGCAGTAGTCCAACACATACTTTTACCAAACCCGTTATCGCCATGATCAAAAAAATACTCAGTTTGTTAGTGATCACACTTTCAATAAACTGCATCTCCAACGCACAGCAAATGAACACTGCCAAATTAGATAGCTTTTTAAATGTATTAGCAGCTAATAATAAGGCGATGGGTAGTTTAGCCATAGCGCAAAACGGCAAAATAGTTTATCAAAAAGCTGTAGGGTTTGCGGCTTTAAAAGACGACCTTAAAATACCGGCGACCGCTAAAACTAAGTATCGCGTAGGCTCTATAAGTAAGATGTTTACCGGCGTAATGGTGATGCAACTAATAGAAGAAGGGAAACTATCCTTAGCAACCACTTTAGATCAGTTTTACCCGCAGATGCCTAACGCAGCCAGGATCACAATAGCCCAGTTAATGGGCCACAAATCGGGCTTATTCAATATTACAAATGCGCCCGATTTTGGTACCTATATGACCCTGCCCCAAACGCATGAGGCAATGGTAGCCAAAATGGCCGCCCTTAAACCTGCTTTTGAGCCGGGCGCTAAATATGAATACAGCAACACCAATTTTATTTTATTGGGTTATATTTTAGAAAAGGTAACCGGCAAACCCTACCCCGAATTAGTTAAACAACGAATCGTTAATAAATTGGGATTAAATGACACCTACTATGGCGGGCAAATAAACCCGGCCAACAATGAGGCACTATCTTACGATTTTGCGGATAAATGGAAGCAATTGCCGCAGACAGATATGAGCATCCCCGCGGGGGCCGGGGCAATGGTTTCAACCCCTGCCGACCTGGTGAAGTTTATTGAAGCATTATTTGCCGGGAAACTAGTGAGTAAAACAAGCCTGGCGCAGATGCAGCCCTTTCAGGCTGGGTATGGCCTGGCCATGCGAAAATCGGGCGAGGGTGATGAAGCAAGTTACGGTCATAATGGCGCGATAGATGGTTTCCGGGCGGAGCTTTCTTACTTCCCTGCGCATAAACTTGCTATTTCCTATACATCAAACGGTGGTATTTACTTAACAGATAAAGTGCTGAAAGGCGTTACCAATATCGTTTTAAACAAGCCGTTTGAGTTACCTACTTTTAAGTTGATAACGTTGAAAGCGGAAGATCTGGACAAATACATAGGTGTATATACCAGCCCGGCATTCCCGCTCAAAATTACGGTAGGCAAAAATAGTGATAATACACTATATGGACAGGCTGCAGGGCAATCCCAGCTTCAGTTGGATGCAGTTGCTAAAGATAAATTTGAACATGCGCCGGCCGATATCCACATGGAATTTAATACTGTTAAAGGGCAGTTCACTTTAACCCAGCGCGGAAAAATCATTGTGTTTACCAGGGAATAAAGCCCACTGTTATTCAAATTGCAGTTCCCAATGGTCTTCGCCGCCGTCAACAATGCGAAAGATCTTTTTCTCGACGGTTTTATCGCTGTCGGTAGAATCGATGCGGACAATCTCATGATCGTGAAATTCCAGAGTTTTAGGGACCATGATAACGGTGATAGAATGCGGATCGCCGGGGGCTGTTAAAGTTTTCATAGGTTTTTTAATTATGATGGGTTAACAAGGGAGCGGCGAATAAGTTTCTACTGCTTTCTCTGTCAGTCTGAGCCTGTCGAAGACTTAGGCAGATATATGGTTCGACAAGCTCACCATGACTCTTACAGTATATTGTCAGTCTGAGCCTGTCGAAGACTTAGCCAGCTGTTTGGTTCGACAAGCTCACCATGACCCTTACAGTATATTGTCAGTCTGAGCCTGTCAAAGACTTAGCCAGCTGATTGGTTCGTAAGCCAATGAGAAACTACTCATACTTCACCATACACTCCTCGCAATAAAAACTTGTGCGATGCGAGCGGCCTGTATTTTCCTTTCTAAACGGGATGTGATTACGCGGACAGATCTTTTGATTATATGCTTTCCAGTGTTTATTTAACGTGCCGGCGTTGCGTTGCTCCAGAAATTCATAGCTGTATTTGATGGCCTCGTTGATCATTTCCTTGACTTTTTTTGGTGGCATAGCGCTTACCACGCTTTCCGGATGTACTTTAATGCGAAATAGTACTTCATTTTTGATGATGTTCCCCACACCCGAAAAGATTTGCTGATCCATCAACGCATCGCAGGCAAGCAACTCGGGGATAGCTTTCATCTTTTTAACGGCCTTTTTGCTGTCCCACTTGTCGCTCATAATATCGGCCTGCCAGTCGTAGACTTTATTTAATGGCTCCTCTATCAGATGCAGCAATACGGCATAAAAGTTCAGTTCACCATCTTCAAACTGCAAATTCAGGCGCGGTGGTTTTTCGGTATGCTGATTAATACGGTAGCTGCCAAACATCATCATGTGGATGCGGACGGTAAACTTGGGGAAGCAGATCAAAAAATGTTTGCCCCAACTTTTAAAATCGGTAATGGTTTGGCCCTTGAGGATATTGGCATCCAATGTTTTGTTATTGCAACTGGCCTTTATAACCTTTTTCCCTTTGAACTGCTGTACGGCTTCTTTTAAAATGAGGATGCTTGGCCCTTCCGGCATAAAATTAGTTTATGCTGATGATGCAAAGATTAAGCCAGCGACAAATAATTTTAAATATCTGCTTACTCTTTCACTTTCATTCTACGTTCCATCACTTCCCTCCAGGTAGTGAGGATAAAACCTTTTTGTTTTAGAAACGCTTTCAAGCGCGGGTCGGTCATGGCCAGCAGGTCGCCTTTACGTTTCTTGCCGGTGTCGGAGATCTGGTCAAAATTTGGCGATGGATCGGTACAATGCATAATTACCATGGTTAACCCGGGTGAGAGGCGGCCGATACTTTCAATATAATGGTCGGTATACCATTTTTGAATCTGCTGATCAGTTTTGTGCGCGATATCCGGCATATTCCAGTCGTAACTGCTGTTGTGCAGGTCATCTAAAACCGGCAGGCCATTCTTCCACAACATTTCGCCAACGGCTTTTGCCTTTACTAAAGGCGCAGGTTCGGGTATGGTCATTCCCTCTATATATTTTCCTTGTTTTATTAGCTCAGCGATAGTTGCGGCCTTTGCTTCGGCACGATAAAAAAGATCATCCCCACCGGGGAACATTACGGGTACTTTCTTTTCGATCCCCAATTGCAGGTACTTTTCCATAAAGGCGTCTTTAGCGAAAAGTGTCCCCATGTGCGAATCGAGATGCGTAGGTACAAAACCCATCGCAATAGCCCTGTCGTACTGCGCACGGATTTCCTTGTCTATTTCATCCGGCTTGGCCGAAAAGTATACCGCCCCTACCGAGGCGTACATTGCCCCCTGCTTATCAACCAAACCCGGCACCTGGTTTTTACCGGCAAGCGGCCCCCAGCGGTAGTTATCCCATTCGGAGGTGAGCGTTAAGTGCAAGCCAGCGTCCAGCGTTGGGTGTTTATCCAAGTAAGCTTTAAACTCCGGCACCCACGAGCAGGGCATCATCACGCTGGTTGAATTAGCCACACCTGCGCTGGTTGCGTTCTCTACCCCAAGATTAGATTCATGCGACATACCCGCATCATCTACATGCAGGATTATTACCCTTGCGCCTTTAGGCCAGCCCAGTTTTTCGGCATAGGTTTGGGCGTTGGTGACTATGGCGGCGCAAAGCGCGATGGTGAGGAGCGTTAGTTTTTTCATTTCGATAATTATATTATTCGCAAAGACGCATTTTTTTTCTGAGCCTTGTCATGCGATACAAACGCAGATGTATTCTCACGCAAAGACGCAATTTTTTTTCTTAGCGTCTTCGCGCCTTTGCGAGACATAAAGACAATTACACCCTTATATAGATCTTGTTCTGATCCAATACTTTACCCACACACCAGCATATCAGCATGTAACTGATCGCGAATAGTAATGAACCTATCGCCCCCGGTGCTATCACCTGGTAAACCGTACTGTTGATCCAGTCGAAAAAGTTGTGTTTGCCTACCGGGATCATCCAGAAAGCGATGATCAATATCTCCGACAGGATGTAGATGGCCAGTGGGTTTTTACCTACGGTAGTGAAGAATGCCGTCCAGTTCCAGCCGTTCCATTTTTGGATCTCTACGGCGTAGATTAGGGCAGATAAGATGATGAGGTCTAACCCAACCGTATGCAAAGTAAACGGGCTCGACCATAATTTTTTACCCATCGGGAAAGTCATATTCCAGCACCAGGCAATGAACAGGAACAGGCAGCCCGTTAACAACATTTTGGCAATGGTTTCAAAGCCCTTGCCCTTTTCCTGGATGTATTTACCGGCAAAGTAGCCGCAAATAACGTTCACAATCGCGGGCAGCGTGCTCAAAATACCCTCCGGGTCAAAAGCAACATGTTCGCCATGGTACAGGTGGCCGTCGCCCAAAAGGTATTTATCCAGATAAGTACCTGCATTGGTCAGCATGTCATAGGGAGCCGCCGGATCACCGTAAACCAGTAATATTACCTGATAACCCACCAGCATCAATATGCTCAGTGCTATGATGGTACGTGCCGATTTGATGAAGTATACAATAAGCGATGCAAACAGGTAGCATAGCGCAATGCGTTGCAGCACGCCCATGATACGTGTACCGCTGATGGGCCTTAAAACCCAGTGCCCTTCATGCAGATCGGCAAACGGGAACCAGTACATCAGGTAACCGATCAGGAATATCAATATCGCCCGCTTAAATATTTTCGCCAACACCGCGCCAGTGCTTAAGCTGTCAAACTTTTTGCTGGTAAAACTCATGGCGTTACCTACCGCGAACAAAAACGATGGGAACACCAGGTCGGTTGGGGTAAAGCCAAACCAGGCCGCATGTTCTAAAGGTGCGAAGGGGTGTGCCCCGCTGCCGGGTGTGTTTACAATGATCATGAAACAAATGGTCATGCCGCGGAAAACATCCAGCGAAAGGAACCGTTCGGGCTTTTGGGGCATAGTCAATAAAGGTTAATGGTACTCAGGATTATGGGTACAATATATAAATTTATCACGGCAATTAATACAGCGCTATTAAGGTTATTAAATTAATTTAATAAGTATATAAAGGCGTTTTATTCCAAATCAATTTGCTAAATCACCCTTTTAAATGCCTAAATGTTTTTAATTTTGAACTTGATGCTTACCATGACCGCCCATACGCTTGAAAAACTGGAATTGCTGTTAAAAACAGCCGGTTACCGCGTAAGGTATGAGAAAGGTAATTTTAAAACAGGGGCCTGCCTGCTGCAAAGCAGCCGTGTGGTTGTAGTAAATAAATTCGCCAACCTGGATAGTAAAATTGCATCAGTAGCCGACCTTGCCCGCACATTAGAGATAGATTATAAACTGCTTGATGAAAAACAGGCTGCATTTTTGCACCAGATAAAACAAACCCAACTGCAGCTGTGATCATTACTTTTTTAGGTACAGGCACGTCGCAAGGCGTACCCGTTATAGGTGATAATTGTGAAGTTTGTTTATCTGCCGATACGCATGATAAACGCTTGCGCTCTTCAATACTGATAGAGGCTGATGATAAAACCATTGTGGTTGATTCGGGGCCCGATTTCAGGTACCAGATGCTGAGGGCTAACGTGCAGCACCTGGATGCCATTGTGTTTACCCATGAGCATAAAGATCATGTTGCCGGGATGGATGATATCCGCGCGTTTAATTACAAGCAAAACGGCCCGGTTGATATTTATGCAGATGAGCGCGTTCAAAAAGCCCTGCGCCGCGAATTCCCTTACATTTTTGACGATAAGGGCATCCCGGGTATCCCGCAAATAAACTTAAACACCATTAGCTTAACACCCTTTGTTGTGGGCAGCGTGCACTTTACGCCTATCCAGGTGATGCATTATAAATTGCCGGTGCTGGGTTTCCGAATAAAAGATTTCACTTATATCACCGATGCCAAGACAGTTTCTGTCGATGAAAAGGAAAAGATCCGCGGGACAAAAATACTGGTGATTAACGCCCTGCAAAAAGATAAGCATATTTCGCATTTTACGCTGGCCGAAGCCATTGCTTTTGCACAGGATATCGGTGCCGAAACAACCTATTTTACCCACATCAGCCACCGCCTGGGCAAACATGCCGACGTTTCAAAAGAACTGCCCGCCGGGATAGAACTGGCTTACGACGGACTGCAGATCACCATCTAAAAAGCATTCCCAAATTGTTTATTTAACGGTTTTATTTTTACAAGCGGCGCAAACCGGTAAATTGCGGCAACCTATTGTTGCCTCATGAAACCCATTGTATACCTAAGTACCGCCGTTGAATTAATGACCGACCAACCGTTAACAGACCTGTTAACGGTTGCCTGTAAAAACAACGCGTTCAGGAATGTGTCGGGTATTTTACTTTACAGCGAGGGTACTTTTTTACAGGTTTTAGAAGGTGCCGAAGACGACGTGGATAAAATATTTAATATAATTGCGAAAGACCCGCGGCATAAAAATTTAGTAACACTGGCAGACGAGCCGATAAATCAAAGGGAGTTTGCAAACTGGTCTTCGGGCTTTACATCCGTATCCTTATCACAGGCAATAGACCTGTCAGGTTACCTTATGCCGGGCAATAAGTTAAATTTAGATAATGGCGACAGTACGGCGCGGCTATGCTCAAAACTTTTATAGAACGCAATAAACTCGAAATTATCTATTAATTAAAAAATATCTTTTAATTGTCAAAGCAATAACAACAATTTAATTTATTCATAACTTATTAAGTTAATTCGTAGGGTGTATATAAATAATAAAATTGCCCCTCTGATGAAAAATATTGTCTACGTAAGTACCGCTATCAAGCCATTGCCCAAAGATATTTTAATGGAAATTTTGGTAACCTCACGTTTGTATAACCAAACACACAATATATCAGGTATATTACTCTATGCCGAAGGCACATTTATACAAGTATTGGAAGGCGACGACAACGAGGTAGATCATATTTTCGGCCAGATAATTACTGATAACAGGCATAAAAACATTATCAAACTTATCGATGGCCCTATCAATCACCGTAGCTTTGCAGATTGGTTAATGGGGTTTTCATCTTTGGAAGAACAGGAAGCAGCAAACCTGTTAGGCTACTTGCGGCCACCGGGTAATTGGGATAATAATGGCAGCAACAGTGCGTCTGTTGCCACCATCAAAGCTTTTTTCGAAAGCAATCAGCTTAATATCAGTTACTGATCGTTATCCAATCCTCTGCCGGTTTTATGTTGCAGTTCGTCAATCTTTTTAGATGCATCGGCCTTGCTCAGGGTTTCATCAAACTCCTCCCCCGCTTCGGCAGATAATGTGGTGAGGTAGGAATGTTGTGCGCCCGTCATGGGCTCATCGCCGGTTGTCCATTCATCCGGATCCTTTACCATGTTTGAGCCTTTAATTTCATTTTGATCTGCTGCATCATCAAACAGCTCCTGATCTTTATTTTCTTCAGTCATAATATTTAATTTGTATGATAGTAACCATCATATCAATTAAATTGTTTGCTAATAAAATTAGTTATTTCAATAAATCCTGACGTAGCTTACCATATCGATGGCGCCACGGTAATCTTTGCCCGGGCCTTTCTGGTGCTTATCTACCCTGCCGCGGATGGTGAGCAAACGGTTATTGATCTTGGAAAAGTTACCATCTCCGAACTGAAAAAGACCAGTATTAGTGCCTGGCAACACCAGTGCACAATCCTGCGAAAAATTCACCCATACAGACCGGCGGTTACTATGTTCGGCAAAGGTGCTGTCGTTTACCAATGCCGATAGTTGCTTACCCTCCACATACTTACCGGTAACCTCAACATATTGCTTGTCATAATATTTAAGGCTATCTACCAAATGCGAAAAAGTAATCTTTTTGTAGATAACCCCTTCAGAGCATTCGCTGGTGTAGATATTTTGTGGCCGGCTGCATGATGCCAGGGCCAAAGCCGCTATTATCCCAACAAATATTAATTTATCCGTAAACATCAAATTGCTTTTTAATGGTCATACAAGGTAGGCATTTGCCCCTATCTCAAACCACCTTTTATTGTAAGATTATTGCGAGAATTACACGAACATTTTACACTGCGCTACCCTTTGCTTAACCTTAAATTGCATATTTTTACCACTTAACACATAGCATGAAAAAGTATAGCCTCCTGATATTTCTTGCGCTGGCCTGCCTAAACAGCTTTGGCCAGATAGCGATGCCGGTAATTGATACCACACAAAAAGTAGAACCCAACCGCAAAAACAGCCCCGCCCAGCAAAAAAAGCCGTACGTTATTTTAATCTCGGCCGATGGTTTCCGTTGGGATTATGCAGATAAATACCATGCAGACAACCTGATCCGCCTACGTAAAACAGGCGTGGCGGCTACCTCTATGCTGCCTTCTTACCCATCGGTAACGTTCCCTAACCATTACGCGATGGTAACCGGCCTGTATCCATCGCACTCGGGCCTGGTAAACAATACTTTTTATGACCGCGACCGAAAAGATTTTTACAGCATGGGCAATAAAAAGAAAGTTGCCGATGGCACCTGGTACGGCGGCAGCCCGCTTTGGGTACTGGCCGAGAAACAGCAAATGCTGTCCGCCAGTTTTTACTGGGTAGCGTCCGAATCGGCCATTGAAGGTATCCGCCCTACTTACTCCTATATTTATAACGAAAAAATAGCGATTCATGACCGGATTGCCGCTGTGGTTGACTGGCTGAAACTACCCGAAGCAGAACGCCCCCATCTCATCACCTTTTATTTCCCGCAGGTAGACCATGCCGGGCATTTATTTACGCCGGAGTCGCCGGAAGTCGCGCATGAGGTTCATTTTGTAGATTCGGCTGTAAACGAGCTAACCAGAGCCGTTAAAACTACCGGGCTTGATGTAAACTTTGTGTTCGTATCAGACCACGGGATGACGAAGGTTGACACCAAAGAACAGATCAAAATTCCGGCAGCTATCGATACCTCAAAATTCACCATCTCCGGCGACGGTATTTTAGTGGAGTTATACGCGAAGGACAAAACATCTATACAAAGCACTTATGAAGAATTGAAGAAGGAGGCTAAAGATTATCAGGTTTATTTGAAAACCAACGTACCTGCCCGGTTGCATTACGGTGCGGCAGACGATTGGCACAATCGTATTGGCGACATCTTGCTGATACCGGCTTGGCCAAAGGTATTTAACCTGAGCAACCGTAAAACCATTAATCCCGGCTGGCACGGTTACGACCCTACTTTAGTTAAAGACATGCACGCCACGTTCTATGCCTGGGGGCCGGCGTTTAAAAAGGGACTGACCATCCCGGCTTTTCAAAATGTGGATGTTTTTAACATGGTCAGTAGTATTCTCGGGCTTAAAATAAACCCGGATGATAAGGTAGACGGCACTAAAAAATTAGCAGATGAAATTCTCTTAAAAAAGCGATAATTTTAGTTAAAAAGTACAAAGAGTATTTAAAAAAAAGAACATGAAATTATCTATCAAAATATTCATACTGCTGATGCTGCCTGTAAGCCTTTTTGCGCAGAGCAAGGTGGCACTAAAAAAGCAGGCGAACATAGTTGTAAACGCGATCATGGCTAGCGACTATAATACGGTAGTAAATTACACTTACCCCAAAGTGATCGAAATGTCGGGTGGTAAACAAAAGTTGGTACAACTGCTAACTGCAGGTATGAACCAGATGAAAGCGGGCGGTATGTCCATAAAAAGCGCAGCCGTTGGTGAGCCGGGCAAGTTTTACAAGGCTGGTAGCGAAATTCATTGCCTGGTGCCGCAAAGCATCAGAGTGGCCACTGCAACATCCAGCATTGTAGGTAATAGCAACCTGCTGGCTGTAAGCCGCGATGGCGGAAAGAACTGGACCTTCCTGGATCTTAACAAAAACACCATCCAAGCCATACCGAAGATCTTCCCAAACTTTAATAAAGATCTAAAGATCCCCGAACCAAAAACGCCGGGTTTTTAACTAAACATCGGCGTATTTACATTGTTAACGAAGAATGAGGAACACCAATATAGCCTACTTACTTGCCCGCATGCCCATAGCCATGAGTATGCTTGGACATGGTTTAGTACGGATACCTAAGTTAGTTAAATTCAGTGCGGGCATCGAAAAACAATTTACAAATACCATGCTGCCGCATGCGTTAGTATATCCTTACAGCATCGTACTGCCATTTTTGGAACTGCTTACCGGCATCTTGCTGATCTTAGGTTTATTTACCCGCTTTGCGAACATACTGGGTGTGGCTATTGTACTCAGTTTAATTTTCGGATCAACCATGCTCGAAAAGTGGGATGCTGTATTTACCCAGATAATTTATGGAGCTTATTTTGCCTTGCTCTATTTATTTGCCGATCATAACAGGTACTCAGTTGATCAACTGATCACCGGGAATAAATCTAATTTAGTTTAATGAGGATCAATCGTGTTTTAATGTGCCTGCTCCTGCCTTTTCAGCTTTTGGCCCAAGATACTACTGCGTTTAAAAAACAAGCCATGCGCTATGCCGTGGCAACATTTGACGGCGACCATAAAACGGTAATCGAACTTACTTATCCGGTATTGATAGACCTGTCCGGCGGGCCCGAGCTTATGCAGAAACTCATTACAGATAAAATAGAAACCCTGCGCAAACGCGGCGTCACCCGTTTTGACGGCACTGTAGGCTCGCCGGGTAAATTCTACAAGGCGGGGAGCCAGATCCATTGCCTCATCCCCGAATACATCATCTTTAAAATGCCTAAAGGCCATTACGCAGGCCAATCGTATTTGCTGGGCGTAAGCGATGATAAAGGCAAAAAATGGAAATTTTTAGATGTGGGCAGCATGCCGCCAAACATCCTGCATAAACTGCTGCCTGATTTTAATAATGAATTGGTGATACCCGAATCGCCAAAACCGGTTTATTTTGACGACTAAGTAATAACCGACTGATATTTTATTAAATTGGGGTAAATTTTATCAGCCTCTTTTATGCAACGCAGAAACTTTTTAAAAACAGGATCATTAGCCGGGTTAACCTTAACTACACTGGTAACGGCAACATCATGCAGCACACCATCGGCAGAAAACAAAACCGACGCCAACGGAAACACCATAGACGATTTTGAGCTGAACGAAGCCACGGTTGACAGTCTGCAGAAAATGATGAAGGATGGCACACACACGTCCCGAGCCATAACCGAGCGATACTTAAAAAGAATTGAGTCCATTGACAAAGCCGGCCCAAAGCTTAACGCGGTTATCGAACTGAATAAAAGCGCCTTAGATATGGCCGATGCCATGGATAAGGAACGTAAGGCTAGAAAGATCCGCGGCCCGTTACACGGCATTCCGGTACTGATCAAAGACAACATTGATACCGGCGATAACATGCATACCACCGCTGGCTCCTTAGCTTTAGGTGATCATTTTGCCAAGCAGGATGCTTTTATTGTGCATAAACTCCGCGCAGCTGGTGCCGTAATTTTAGGTAAAACCAACCTGAGCGAGTGGGCCAACTTCCGTTCATCACGCTCCACCAGCGGCTGGAGCAGCCGCGGGCTGCAAACCAAAAACCCGTATGTGTTGGACAGGAATCCAAGCGGATCGAGCGCGGGAACGGGATCAGCTGTGGCCGCTAACCTGTGCGCCATAGGCATTGGTACCGAAACGGATGGGTCGGTTGTTTCACCATCGTCGGTAAACGGTTTGGTGGGCATTAAACCTACTGTAGGCTTATTGAGCCGAACAGGAATCATCCCCATCTCCAAAACACAGGATACCGCCGGGCCGATGACCCGCACCGTAAAAGATGCGGCCATACTACTTACCGCTTTAGCCGGCATCGACCCGAAGGACAGCTACACCCTAACCAGCAAAGCTGAAAAAGACTACACCAAATTTTTAGATGCAAACGGCTTGAAAGGTAAGCGCATCGGCGTTGAAAAATTAGAACACCCCAATGCAGGCACCGAAAAATTAATGCAGGACGCTATTGCAACGCTTAAAAAACAAGGTGCAGAGGTAGTAGAAGTAGAATTATCAAAGTTAATGAAGGAAGCCGGCGGATCAGAGTTTTTGGTGCTGCTTTACGAGTTTAAGGATGGGCTGAACCAATACCTTAGCACAGCAGGCGCCAAAGTAAAAAACTTGGAAGATGTGATTGCCTACAATAAAGCGAATGAAGACAAGGCCATGCCGTTTTTTAAACAGGAAACGCTGGAACTCGCCCAAACCAAAGGCGACCTGAACAGCAAAGAGTACCTGGACGCATTAAAAAAATCGACTGGTGTTAGCCGCGCGGCTATCGATAAAATCCTGAAAAATAATAAGCTGGACGCCATAGCCGGGCCAACCAATGGCTTTGCGGTATGTATCGACCTCATCAACGGCGATTATGACAACGGTTTCTCTTTCTCTACCCCCGCCGCAATGGCTGGTTACCCGCACATTACTGTACCGATGGGTGCCTGGCACGATTTGCCGATGGGCCTCTCCTTCTTCAGCACCGCCTGGAGTGAGGGCGAACTGATCAAAATAGGATACGCTTACGAACAGGCTTCTAAGAAACGTTTAAAGCCGGAATTTAAGACGGGGCTATTTGCGTAGTAAATGTGTCATTGCGAGCGATAGCGCGGCAACCTCAGAGGACAAGCGGGCATGCTGAGATTTCCACATCGCTACGCTTCCTCGCAATGACATAGTTTAACACCCTCCTCACATTCCGAAGGTGACACCATTTTATCCGATGTTGATACCATTTTTTGAGCAGCTTGATGATGCACCTTTGTACCATCATCTAAAACAAACAAAAAATGGAACCGACAAACAAAATTGCATTGATAACAGGCAGCAGCAGGGGCCTTGGTAGAAACGCCGCGTTAAAATTAGCACATAAGGGTAATGATGTGATTATCACTTACCGCAGTAAAAAGGAAGAGGCAGACGAGGTAGTAAAAGAAATTGAATCATTAGGCTTACGCGCTGCTACTTTACAGTTAGATACCGGCGTAGTATCAACTTTCGCGGCGTTTAAAGATGAATTAACAGCAGTATTAAAGCAAAAATGGAACAGGGATACTTTCGACTTCCTGATCAACAATGCCGGTATAGATGCCGCATCGCCATTTGCCCAAACTACCGAAGAAGATTTTGATAACCTTTTTAACGTACATTTTAAAGGCGTCTACTTTTTAACCCAAACCCTGCTCACCACCATTGCCGATGGTGGCCGCATCATCAACCTGTCAACAGGTTTAACCCGTTTTGCTACGCCGGGTTATGCGGCTTATGCGTCTATGAAGGGCGCTATCGAGGTATTTACCAAATATCTGGCTAAAGAATTAGGTAGCCGGGGCATTGCGGCAAACCTGGTTGCACCCGGCATTATCGAAACCGACTTTACCAAAAGGGCGTTCGATAGCCACCCCGGCATGCATGATTTTATCTCGTCAATCACCGCTTTAGGCCGCCCGGGCCAGCCGGATGATATAGGCGGTGTGATTGCCTTTTTATGCAGCGAAGATGCCCGCTGGATCAACGCGCAACGCATCGAAGCTTCGGGCGGTATGTTCTTGTAGTACCAACCGAATTTAAAAAGAGGGATGTTGCTATAACTACCCCTCCTTTTTTGATTTTATTGCCAGGGTAATTTAAAAAAGCGCCGATAAACGGTAACTTGCAATGTTTTAAATGATCATTATGGAATTTGGCCGTGTACCCGATGAGCAAATAAGCAGTGTAGATTTCCGCTTACCTGCTAACCCTCAATTTACTATAGACACCCTCGCTGCTGCCGATAAAAACAAGCCTTTGCAGGTGCATGTAGGTTGTGCCAAATGGGGCCGTAAGGAATGGGTGGGCCAGATTTATCCGCTAAAAACCAAAGACGCCAACTTTTTGGATGAGTACGTGAAGCATTTTAACTGCATTGAGTTAAATGCCACGTTTTACCAGGTCTACGGCCCGGAAACCATTGCCAAATGGAAACTGAAGGCAGATACCAATCCCGACTTTAAATTTTGCCCTAAATTTTCGCAAAGTATCAGCCACATCCGCAGGTTAAAAAATGCAGATGACATTACTACTCAGTATTATGAGGGCATCATGGCGTTCGGCGAAAAGCTGGGGCCTTTGTTTTTGCAGTTGAGCGATAATTTTACACTCAAAAGCCTGCCCGAACTGACCGCCTACCTTGAGAAATTGCCTACCGATGTGCCCGTATATGTGGAGTTAAGGCATAAAGATTGGTTTGCTGTTCCCGAAAATAAGGAAGCTGCTTTTAATCTTTTTAAACGCCTCAATATCGGCTCAATCATTACCGATGCGTCGGGCCGGAGGGATGTGGTACACATGATGCTGCCCACCCCAAGCGCATTTATCCGCTTTGTTGGTAACGGCTTGCACCCTACCGATTATGTGAGGTGTGACGAGTGGGTGGATAAAATTGTGGAATGGAAGGATATGGGCTTGCAAAACTTATGGTTTTTTATGCACCAGCACGATGAACGCTACTCGCCCGAGTTATGCGACTATGTGATTGAACAACTAAATAAGAAGCTAAATATCAACGTACACCGCCCGCAATTTATTGGTAAGCAAAAGGATTTGTTTGGATAAAATGACTCACGCTGTCATTTCGAGGGAAGCGTAGCGACGAGAAATCCTCTGTGAATGAAAGGTGTAGATATTGCTCTGGAAGAGGATTTCTCCTCGTTCCTCGTTCGAAATGACAATTTGAATGATACTTCTAATTACCTGTAATAAGTATGCTGGCGCTTAATGTAGTTCCTCAGATCGAGCACTATGCCTGCAAAGAAGTAAAATATCAGCGGGAAGCCGACTGCTAAAAACGAGGTATAAATAAAAAACAAGCGGATTTTGGAGATCGAGATATTAAAACGCTCGCCAAGGTAAGTGCATACCCCAAAAGAGTAACGCTCAAAAAAGGTGAAGATCCGTTGTAACATATCAAGCGGGTTTTAGTATTTTAATTCCAACGCCACATTGCAGGCATTTCTTATGATCGCAGTAGTTATTTTTTAGCTCCAACAAAGCCTGCGATTCAAAGGCTGTGTTTATTTTCAGTCCTAAGTTAGCAAAATCTGCGGTTATATTATTTTGCTCGCCCGGAATATTTTCTAACAACTTTAACGCACGGCTTATAAAATATTGTTGTTGCAGGTGCCGGCCATAACTAAAAAGAAACAATGCAACCGTATTCAGCAATATAGTGTCAACTGACGAGGCACCTAAATGTTTGCCCGCAGGTTTTGACTCCTTATCAAACCTGTAATGTGTTTCCCAGTAAGGGTTTACCTGTAAATTGCTAAATAGATCGCGCAATTGTTTTACTTCTTTCGTTTCGAGTATCTTACTGAACAAATGGTTGCTCTGTACCACCAAAGCAGCAAACTGCGCCAGCCGGATAGTTGGGAAGTTCTGCGGCCTCATCCGCAGGAACTTCCAAAGGTGGTTCTCTATCGGTGTAAGGCTAAACTTTTTCTGTAGGAACTCATACTCGTTTTTTAGCTTCTGCGGATATTCATCGGCAAAGTCTTCATTCAAAAAACCTGCCTGCCCAAATATCAGTGCCTCTATCTGCATCGGGCTGTTTTTATGTTTACCCAAAATACTTTGCGGCAACGATTTGGCCATCAGCTCGAAAGGCAATGCATTCGTTTTGAACCCGAAATTAGCCGCCAGGAATTGGTAAAAAGTTTCTTCCCAATCACCTCGGTTTTGGTTGAGGGCGGCGATGACTGTCTCCGACCTTTTCTCTAAACGCTCTACCAAGATCCGGGTGAGCCAATTTTCCATCGTAAGGCCATCTACTTTTGCGATGCTGGCTTCGCAGGGGATAATGGTTTGCGTCCCGAATACCAGGTTATGGTAACGATTATACAGGTCGGGGTTAATACGGTCTTTCAATTCCAGCGTGGGTACACGTTTGCCATCCTTACGGATCAGCGGCTCGTCATCGCGGTAAACCACATGCAGGATCACATTATCGTAAGCATTATCTGTAGTGTGGCCGTGGCGCTGCCAGTCGGATGATGATAAATGCAGCTCGGCATTCCCCGCCCAGGTGGTCTCGCCTATCCGGATGCGGGCATTCTGGAAATCGGGCCCGGCATGGGTGTTATGCAATCCTGCCGAGTAAACCTCCAACTCTTCGCCCTCGGTAGTTTGCAGGTTCAGCCTGTCGAACAGGCGAAACTTCCATACGTAGTGCAAAAAATCTTCGGTGAAAAGCATGATGTAAGTTAGGGAAGAATGGGACTAAAACAAATAGCTAATAAAAATTATTGCAGTTCGTTTAAGCGCGTCGTTGCGACGTACGAAGCAATCCCCGATTTGATTAGTGCTCCGTTAGTAATGGTTTTGCTATTTAAACAGTCAGTGGATGTTCATTTTTTCGTGTTTTAATTTTTCTATTAGGTACACAAGAGGGCTTCGCCGTTCTTTTTCCGCAAAAAAGAAACGAACCAAAGAAAACTGCCGGCTTGGTAACACTCTTTGAAAGTAAGTGAGTTTTCAGTGCCTGTGATAACCGTGTGTTACGCTATGCCGGATTTATGAGCTAATCGTTCCGTCTGTCAAGCTCGCCTACCTGCTTTACCAAACCTCTACAAATTTACCTATCTTGCTGACTCCAATCCACTATCCATGACCATTTCCAACATCGCCGAAACCCAAACCACCCAAAGCCGTGTATGGTCGATTGTTGGCGGGTCGTTAGGGAATTTGGTAGAGTGGTACGACTGGTATGTTTACTCGGCCTTTTCGCTATACTTTGCCGGGGCATTCTTCCCGAAGAGCAACCCTACCGCGCAACTGTTGAATACGGCGGGCATCTTTGCCATAGGCTTTTTAATGCGGCCCATTGGCGGCTGGCTAATGGGGACATTTGCCGATAAACACGGGCGCAAAAAGGCTTTGACTTTTTCCGTTTTGCTGATGAGTGCCGGCTCGTTGATCATTTGCATCACGCCCGATTTTAAACACATCGGCATTGCCGCCCCTATCCTGCTGGTGCTGGCGCGAATTGTACAGGGTTTAAGCGTTGGCGGCGAATACGGCACCAGCGCTACCTACCTCAGCGAAATGGCCACCAAAAAAAACCGCGGTTTTTATTCCAGCTTCCAATATGTTACGCTGATTATGGGGCAGTTGCTTGCATTAGCGGTGCTGATATTATTACAGCGCGTATTCCTGACAGAAACGCAATTGTACAGCTGGGGCTGGCGCATCCCCTTCGGCATTGGCGCGGCACTGGCCATTATCGTGATGTATTTGAGGAGGAGCCTACAGGAGTCTGTCGACCTGGATAAAAAGGGCGATACCCATCACAGTGCCCGCGGCTCACTAAAGGCACTGGCCGAGCACCCTAAAGCGGTACTGACTGTTATCGGATTAACTATTGGCGGTACGGTTGCGTTTTATACGTTTACTACCTACATGCAAAAGTTTTTGGTGAATACCAACGGTTTCAGCAAGAACGAAGCCACACTGATATCAACGCTCACTCTTGTTGTTTTTATGCTCATCCAGCCATTGTACGGCCTCCTTTCGGACAAGGTAGGCCGCAAGCCGATGCTCAAAGTATTCGGCATCCTGGGCACACTGACTACTATCCCTATCCTTACCTATTTAAGCGCAACACATAACTTCTGGGTGGCCTTCGGGCTTATCATGCTGGCGCTGCTCATCATAAGTAACTATACCTCTATCAATGCGGTGGTAAAAGCCGAACTCTTCCCGGCTCATATCAGGGCTTTGGGCGTGGGTTTCCCCTATGCCATCGCGGTATCGGCATTTGGCGGCTCGGCAGAATACCTTGCGTTGCTATTTAAGCAAAACGGCCACGAAGAATGGTTTTATTGGTACGTAACGGGCTGCATAGCCATATCGTTACTAGTTTACACTACCATAATTGATACGCAGAAGCATTCGAAGATAGAGGGAGAGTAGAATATTTTATTTCTGTGTTATTGCGAGGAGTGATAACGGCGTGGCAATCTTAGCATATCCGCTTGTCCTCTGAGATTGCCACGCTATCGCTCGCAATGACATGTTTTATTTGATCTCACGACTATTTCGATACCAGCCCAGATATGATATTGATACTCAACGCCACAATAGCGGTATTGAACGCGAAGGAAATGAGCCCGTGCGCCCAGGCAATGCGGCGGATCTGTTTAGAAGAGATCTCGACATCTGATACCTGGAACGTCATCCCCAACACGAACGAGAAGTAAACAAAATCCATATAGTCGGGCTCTTTGTCATCACCGGGGAATTCCAAACCACCAGCAAATTTGCGGTTGCCTTTATCTACGCTATAATATAAGTGTGCATAGCGCATCGTATAAATGGTATGCACCATCCACCAGGATGTAATAACCGCCCCCATGGCCAGGATAACGTAACCAGCCACTTTCTCCTCCGATTCCCCTTTGGATGATTTAAGCAGCAGAAAAATAGCCAGCAAACTTACCAGCGAAGCTGTGAGTACAAACAAGGTGATCAAATAACGGCTGGAATCTTCCAGACTGGCAATTTTACGGATATCCTTTGGGTGCGCCCACAGGATCACTATCCAACTTAAAATGATGATGGTTAAAGAAAAGCCTATCCAGGTAACTAATGCAAGCGCAGGTATAGATTGCATATGCCTGTTCAAAACAAAAGTGACGGCTGCTACAACCAACGCTATCGTAAAGCGTGTGTGCGCCTCCATCCGGAAGAAAAAATGCTTTTTAGGGTCGGCTACTGGTTTCATTTTTATAAGTACTTGGTCGATAGACAACAGACCATGGTATTTGTTTTAATATCGACTATAGCTTATAGACCAATTAATCTTCTTCAACTATCTCGGCAACACGGCCTACCTGGCCGTCTTCCAAACGTACCTTAATTCCGCGGGAATGAAAAGAGCTGCTGGTTAGCAAATCTTTTACAAAGCCCCGCGTTAATTTACCGCTGCGCTGATCTTTCTTCAGTATGATATCTACCTCCAAACCGGGGTATATGTCTGCTCTGTTTTGTCCGTTCATGATTTTATGGAGTCCGGACGTCTGAAGACGGAAAGTCCGGAAGATTACATTTATAATTTTGTGTTTGCTTTTCGGACTTACCGACTTTCGGACTTACCGACTAACTCTTCTATCGCATGCTCCACCTTTTTAAAGTCGAAGCTGCCGATCACTTTGTTCATCGCTGCGGTTATCTCTGCATTTTGCAGGTTGCCTATGCTGCCTTCGTGGGTATGGCTGATATTTTTATCGGGGTAAAAATTGCCCTGCTCTATTGCCAGCCCAACTTGTTTATAAGCATCGCGGAACGGCGTACCATTCAATACCGATTTGTTCACTTCTTCTACGCTAAACAGGTAGGCGTATTTAGGGTCGTCCAATATATTTTTGTTTACGCTGATGTTTTGCAGCATAAAGGTGGCCATCTGCAGGCAATCTATCAGATCCGTAAACGCAGGGAACAATAACTCTTTAAGCAATTGCAATTCGCGGTGATAGCCCGATGGCAGGTTAGTGGTCATCATAGCCACATCGTTTGGCAATGCTTGCAGTCGGTTGCACTTACCACGCATAATTTCCCAAACGTCCGGGTTTTTTTTATGCGGCATAATACTGCTGCCGGTAGTGAGGTTTTCGGGGTAGCTTACAAAGGCAAAATTCTGGCTCAGGTAAAGGCATTGATCCATCGCCATTTTGGCCAGCGTAGCTGCAATAGATGATAAGGCCTGCGCAATGATCCGTTCTGTTTTTCCACGGCCCATCTGTGCGTAAACCACATTATGGTTCAGGCTCTCGAAACCCAGCAATTGCGTGGTCATGGTGCGGTTAAGCGGGAACGACGAGCCATAACCGGCTGCCGAACCTAAAGGATTTTTATTGGTGATCTTCCAGGCGGCAAGCACCATCTCCAGGTCGTCAACCAATCCTTCGGCATACGCACCAAACCATAAGCCGAATGAGGAGGGCATAGCCACCTGCAAATGCGTATAGCCCGGCAATAAAACGTTTTTATGTTCTTCGCTCAGTTCAATTAGATGGCGGAATAGTTTATCAGTTTGCTCCACTACCTGCTGTAGCTGATAGCGGAAGAAGAGTTTCAGATCTACCAGTACCTGGTCGTTACGGGAGCGGCCGCTATGGATCTTTTTACCGGCATCGCCAATGCGCTGGGTAAGCAACATCTCTACCTGCGAGTGTACATCCTCTACCCCATCTTCAATGGTAAAATTACCCTTTTCTATATCTGCGTAGATGGCTTTCAATTCGCGTTGAACCAGGGCAAGGTCGGCGGCATCCATTAAACCGATAGATTGCAGCATGGTAGTGTGCGCCAGTGAACCAAGCACATCAAAGGCGGCCATTTGCCTGTCCAGCTCACGGTCGCGGCCCACCGTAAAATTTTCTACCAGTGCATCAACGTTTGTGGTTTTTTGCCAAAGCTTGCTCATGCTGCAAATATAAAATTAAATGGGGTAGATGGGTAGCTCCTAACGGAGCAAAAATCAGGGGGTTGTTTGGTGCTACAAAGCGGTTGCCCCGATGGGGCACAACCGTTACAGTATGTTCATAATAGCTTAACAATATGCCAGTAGCGATAGGAACAGAATCTGTTATCTTTATTTGTTTTAAATTTAACCCTATGCCCAATACACAACTGCGCTTTATTAACCTGAAAACCCAACCATTTGGATTGTTTTTGTTAATGGCTGCAGTATTCTTTATCGCTTCGTTTATTTCACCACACAAAACTGTCGACGTCAATTTGCGTGATACTTATTTTGTTATCACCATCGCTGTTATTTGCCGCCTCCTCGCCTTGATCTTACTTATCATCTGGATAATTTACCTGCTTAGCAATCGCGTATTACTTTCAATCAGGTTAACGTGGGCGCATATCCTCCTTTCAATTTTACCGCTGATTGCTCTGTTAATTATATTAGGTTTCTATACACCGCAAGAGGCGCTGCCAACAAGATATTTTACGTTTACCAAGAAAGAAAGCAGCGTTAATTGGAACTTGATCTATGCAACGTTAATCGCTATACCCCTTGCCGGGCAATTAATTTTACTGCTTAATGTTATAGGTGGTTTATTTAAAAACCGCAGATTGGATGGATAGTTCCTGCCGGAGCAAAAGAGATAGCCCCGATAGAGCGATTATTAAAATAACTGTCATTTCGAACGAGCGATAGCGAGGAGAAATCCTCTTAGATAAATATGTAACGGACTATGCTTAGCCCAAAAGCAAATCGAAGAAGATTTCTCGTCGCTGCGCTTCCCTCGAAATGACAATGAGGCTTTTATAAGACAACTGTCGTTTCGAACCAGCGATGGCGAGGAGAACTATCTCTTGAACGAAGTTAAAAAATCCTGTTGCATTGAAAGGTCTATGACTTTGCCTATCAACAAGTACAACGAAGAAGATTTCTCGTCGCTGCGCTTCCCTCGAAATGACTATGAAATTAGGCTTTGCTTTACACGATCTTACTCAGCATCTGCACATATAATTCGATTCCCTGGGCAATCTCCTCTACATAAATAAACTCATCCGCCATGTGTGAGCGGGCGCTGTCGCCGGGGCCAACTTTAATAGATGGAATGTCTAATAACGACTGGTCTGAAGTAGTTGGCGAGCCGTATGTTTTGCGGCCCAGGCCTACGCCTGCCTGTACAAAGGGATGGTTTTTAACTATCGACGATGGTTTTAAGCGGATGCCGCGTGGCTTTACATCACAACTTACATGCTCGCGGATAATCTCCAACACTTCTTCGTTGCGGTAAGCATCAGTAACACGTACATCTACCGTAAAGGTGCAAGTAGCGGGTACTACGTTATGCTGCGAGCCGGCGTTAATGATGGTTACCGACATTTTAATCGGCCCAAATACTTCCGACTCTTTTGGGAATTTAAAATTGCGAAACCATTCTATATCTGCCAGGGCTTTGTAAATAGCGTTATCACCTTCTTCCCGGGCTGCATGGCCGGCGCGGCCATGCGCAGTACAATCTAAGACCATTAAACCACGTTCGGCAATGGCCAGGTCCATCAAAGTAGGTTCGCCTACTATGCCGAAATCGAGTTTACCTAAATCTGGAATAATTAATTCCAGGCCATTTACGCCGGAGATTTCCTCTTCGGCGGTGGTAGCCAGGCAAAAATTATATTTTAAGTTTTCTTGCTCAAAGTAATAAAGGAATACGGCTATCAGCGATACCAGGCAGCCCCCGGCATCATTACTACCTAAGCCGAATAATTTGCCGTCTTCTGTTTTGGCATCATAAGGGTCGCGGGTGTAGCCGGAATTGGGCTTAACCGTATCGTGGTGTGAGTTGAGCAATATAGTTGGCTTGGCAGCATCAAAATGCTTGTTCCATGCCCAGATGTTATTGAGTTTGCGATGCGTAATAACGCCGTGCTGCTGCAAAAGCTGTTCGATCAGATCGGCGGTGCGGTCTTCCTCTTTACTAAAAGATGGTATAGAAATTAATTGCTGTAATAGCTGTAAAGCCAGTTGCGATAATGCTTTTATATCTGCCATAGGTTACGGGTATACACCCTAATGATAAAACGGTAAAATTACAGTTTTTTATATAAGGGTGCAATTGGGCGATATCGTCATAAAGCAAAAAGAGCCGCGTGAAGCGGCTCTTTTTATAACTATTTAAATCCACAGATCTGCTTAAGCATTAACCATCACAAAATTAATGATCTCAACCTTGTTGGCTACAATATCCGATAGATACCTTTTCACTCTTGTTTCATCTACAAAAGAACTCATTTGGATCTTACCTTCAATGTACAGGGTTTGCCCAATCGCAATTTGCAAACTCTCTTGCTCCATTAACTTTTCGGGTACCCTTATGTTATGGTACTCGTTGTGTTCTGTATTTTCCGTACCCTTTTTAATCACCTCGTTGGTAACTATCGTAAAACAGCTAAACTTTAATTTTCCTAAAATACCTGAGTGCGGATCGTTAGTAACCTGACCTAATAGAATGACCTTGTTAATACCTGTGTTGCTGAGCATAAATCGTGCAAGATGAATATGCTGCAAAATTTGTTTATTCCGATTCAATATCAGTCAGTACAAATACTCAAATATAGAATATTAACACATGAACTATTCGTATTTATACTATTACAACTTTTAATTAATTACTACGTAATTAAAAAACAGTGTAATATCCTATTAAGATATAATACCATTTAGGATGGCATAACGTACCAGGGCGGCCGTGTTGCGGGTACCCGTTTTATCAGTGAGGCTTTTACGATGGCTTTCTATAGTTCGTTTACTGGTTTGCAGCTTTTCTGCCGCTTCCTGGTTGGTAAGGCCTGCAGCTATCAGGTTTAGCACTTCTACCTCACGTTCTGAAATGTCTATCTCTTCAGCATTTACTTCAAAACTATGGTCATGGATGCGCACCAGTTTATCCAATAATTTTAATGATAGTTCGGTACAAATGAAACGCTCGCCCGTGCTGATTACATGGCGGATGCCGAAGGTAAGTTCTGTAGCGTTGGCACTTTTGAGAATGTAACCTGTAGCACCCGCTTTAAATGCCTGCACAACATGCTTTTCGTCGTCAAGCATGGTCAGCACTATAACCTTGACATTGGGATAGGTTTGTTTGAGCCGGATAATAACTTCTACGCCGCTCATTTGCGGCATGTTGATAGCGGTGAGGATGATATCGGGTTTTAAACCATCCTTCAGAAATTTCAATACTTCCTTACCATTAGAGGCTTCGGCTAAAACTTGTATGTCTTCTTCTTTTTCTAACAATGACCTAATACCATCACGAACCATGTTATGGTCTTCGGCCAATAAAACTTTAATCATTACAGGAATGTTAAAAATGAGTTTATGAAAACTGACCGGGAAGTATATGGGTGAGTAGCAAAAAAATAAATCTACATATAATGGTTTGTATTAACAGTATAAAATTGCAGTTAGCTTAAAATGAGGCGGTTTATTCTAACAATAATGCGTCGTCCTCGTCACCCAAACTGAGTTGGATCATATCGTTACCGGCAATACCTTCTATCGAGCCCTTGATGTGGGCGGCATTCAGTAAAACCTTTTCCAGTTGTTTTTCGCGCGCCTTCCACATTTTCTCCATCGCGTCTCGCTCTTTCTGGATCGAGATGCGCATGCTCATATATCCTTCACGGATGGCCTTCCATTGTTCAGAAAATTCGCTGCTGGTTAGGTAATCATACAGCAGGTGCATCTTATCGCCCTTATTATCCTGTGATTTGGCCAACGCGGCCAGTTTAAGCACCCCATCCCGCAGGATGTACGATACCGCCTTTACCTCATCAAAACTACAGATCCAAACACCGTCCTTTTCGCCAAAGCAATCCATTCCTTTTGGATAGCATTGGGTTACTATAACAGCTACATCTACATTAGATGCCCGCATATCCTTCTTCAACTTCTCTATCCAGTCGCCCCCAAAGGCCGATGTACGCTTACTTTCATAAATGATGCGGCCGCACTCCTGCCCAAACTGATTTCGTACGGTTTGCACACAATCGGCCCCGCGTACGCCCTTGCCCACCTCGCTGATGAGATCAAACGGGAAGTAAGTACGCAGCTGCTCTTCCAATATCAGTTCCTGCACCTCGCCCTGTAATTGCATAGACCCCTGCTCGGCGCGGCGTTTCATCTCATCCACCAGTTTTTTCTGGTCTTCCAGTTGCTTCTCCATCTCCTTAACCTTTAGCTGATGCTCGGTATCTTTGATGCTGTACTTTTCTATTTCCTGCTTACGGATCTGCTCGCCTATTTCGATACGTTGCTCCTGCAGTTTGCGCTGCATGGCTATCTCCATCTCCTCCTCTTTTTGTTTAAGGGATTGCTCGCGCTGCATAAACTCCAGTTCTTTCTGGCGAGACTCCTTTAATTTTTCGGCACTGGCATTTACCGAGCTTTGCAGCATCAGCAACTGGTTCTCAAAATCGGATGCGATAGATTTGCGGAGGTTCTCTTCAAGCGACAATTGTAAGGTCTTCTTTTCAGCCGCCAGTTTTTGCTCAAAGGCGTCCTGCTGCTGCTTTTCGCGGGCAGAAAATTCGTCATCCTTGCGGCGGTATTCGTCTTCTTTCTGGCGGGTATAATCCTGCATCTTCAGCCTTAGCTGCTGCTTATATTCCTCGGCCATAACCTCCTCAATAGGGAAACCATGTCCGCAGCTTGGGCACTTAACTTCTGTAGCCATAATAATAATTAGAGAAAATCAAAGATAGGAAAAGCCTCACCTATATCCTCTCCAAAGGAGAGGACTTTTTAAAATCAGAATAGCATTCCCTTTAAAGAAGATGGCTTTAGTTTCGTCCATTTTTTTAGGTCCTCCCTACCGGGGAGGATTTAGGAGCGCTTTAAAAATCGTGATATAAATTCCTGAACGTAGTACGCAGCCCGAACGAAATCATGGCTGTTTTTTTGCTGCCCAGGGCGTTCCTTTCGTCGCGGTACAGACCGGCTAACTCAAAGCGGAAGTTGTATTTGGGGTTAACCATAAATGATACCGTACCCTCGGCATACCTTACACTGGTAGTAACACCCGGGCCTAATGGAAACCTGACTGCTGCCGGGTATTGGCGCATAGACTGGTTGTAGCCGTAATCAAACACGGTGCCATCATACCCGTAGCGCGAATAAGTTAGCTGCCCTTGAAAATCAAACCTTCCGGCGGTATAATTCATAATACCCAGGTACTCTTTGAAATTTGCCCCCAGCGGGTGGCCCAGCGGCTGCCCGTAAAAGGTATAATACGTTAGGGTTTGATTATCTGAATAAGTATCGGGCTGTACCGTATTATATTCCATAATATAGCTAAGGTTCTTCACCCCGAAAATATCGCCGCCACGGGCACCTAATTGTAAACCAGTACGATTTTTTCCACCACTGCCCGATTGCAGCTTATCTATCAGGTACTGGGCATAAATAGCATTTTTATCCAAAAATTTATATTTACCGGTAAAACCTACCATAGTATTGGCGGGTTGTGATGATGGGCCCGAGCCTGGTATAAATACGATAGGGTTAATATAATTAATATCGAAACCGCGGCGGTTGCCGTTTACATCAGCCTCGGGAATGATCACCGCGTTAAAGAAACCCAGCGAAAGGCTATTGGTAACATTATAATCCAGATAATGGAACAGGCCGTACTTGCGGCGGTTGCTACCAAAGGAGTCAAACTTTTTTTCGTTGATATCCTGTAGCATCGTCCACATCATCATATACTGGAATTTGCTTACGTTGGCCGTTACCCGCAGCATAGGGTAATTAGCCGCAAAATCTGACAGCAGCAGCGAGCGGTACCCATCGCCAATAAAGGTTTTATCCTGCCCCAGGGTAATATTTAGTTCTTTAATGGGTGTGTACGAGAGTAAAGCTGTTACGTACGAATAATCTTTGGTGGTTTTACCAAAGCTGCGGTCATATCCCTGGCCCGGCACAAAGCCTAAACTATCCACATACCGATTATAGTATGACGGGAATACCGCCTGGTTCTCGTAACCGCTGGTGTAAAAGGAAAACTTACTGCCCACCGTACCGCCAAATTGAAAACCACGGGTATTGAGCCCCAGTTTAGCCTTTGGCCCTACCCCGATCGGGTGGAAGTAGGCGGGTTTGGTGTTAGGGTCATCAAAGTCATGGCCCCAGATATTCTCAGACAGGAAATCGCCGTAGAATGTGAAATCCTTTTTATTTACCTGGATCAGGTGCTCATTAAACAATTTGCGCGATACCCAGCTTTTTCTGGTGGTATCTACCCCTATGTTCATCAGTTCAGTATATCGGGTGCTGACCGTACTGTCTATTAAAAAAGGCCTGAGCGAGGTATGCTTCAAACTCCCTTTTGAATAGATTTGCCCGTTAAACTTTTGATAAAACTGGTACGACTGCGGCAAATAAACCGATTGCGCTTTGGCCAATCCGGCGGTAAGAATAAGCAAGAATAGCGTTAACACCGTTTTACCCGCAACAAGGGAGTAGATTTTTTGCATACGCAGCAAAATAAGTATTATTTATTGTAAGATAGAAATTGGCGGGAGAATAAAGTGTCAATGCGCCCACTTCTGATAACTAATAGCTCATACCATATCTTTTGTTCATGAACGCACACGGCTTGTGGTCATGAAAGGGCATTAGCTTCATTATCAAGTAAAAAGGAATTTTATTATTGCTATTTTGTTATTATTTTTATCGTTTATCACAACTACCATGTTTATCGCATCAAGCATTTTAAAACGCCCGGCAATTTTTGCTCTTGTTTTAATACTCCAGATTTTGGGTTTCGGCTGTAAAAAAGATAAACAATTTGTTGTGAACACTGCCACACTACCGGTAATTACCACCATGGAGTTTTATACCTATAATGGAGAGCGCTACTCCGACGGGCCGCACTATTACAACAAATACATTCTCAATAATTTGGGCGTGCCCAATAGCGTGATCCTGATCAATGGTCATAATTTTAGCCAGGATTTTAAAGAAAGTACGGTTCTATTTAATAATATAATCGCGCCTGTTATTTTCGGTGACTCTACCAGTATCCAGGTGATGATACCGGATCAAGTACCCCCGGGCCCGGTAACGCTTACCATCTATACAAATGGTAAAAGCTATGTTCACCCAGGCAAATTTACCGTTGAAACACCCGATCCGCAAATCACAGGGCTTAATGTAGTTGCGGGTATGCGTGGTGGCAGGGTAATTATATTGGGCGTAAATTTTAGCACTACTGCGTCTAAAACGAGTGTTAGTGTTAACGGAATTCCAGCAGTTGTAGATTCAGCTACACTTAAGGCAATATATTTAAAAACACCTTCAAACGCAGCTTCCGGTAAAATTGTATTGACCACCCATGGTAAAACTTTAACATACAAAGACGATTTTAAAATTACTTCATCAACTTTCACAACTGTTAACAACGTTGGTTTAAGGCTTATATCATTTGATGCCGCAGGTAATATTTATGGCACGGACCAAAATAGGATAGCTAAGATAACACCGGCGGGAGCGGTGACCGTGTTAACTAAAGCAGGCACTGAATATATTAGTAATGGCTTTTTCGGGGTAAATTTTGGTGGGGCCGTAGCAGATGCATCCGGCACCATGTATTTTACATCGCCGTTTCAATCCAACGGCGCAAAACCTTATACCTATCCTGATTTCACCTTGAGATTGATGAAAGTATTGCCAGACGGTTCCTTTAATGCTATTGCAGGGGGAAGCTACTCGTCTTATGCGGATGGACAAGGTGCAGAAGCTAAATTTATCGGCCCTACTAAACTTGTCCTTAACGCAGCTACCGGCAATTTTTACATTAATGATGCGTCAATTATCCGGAAAGTTACACCGTCCGGGCTGGTAAGTACAGTCGCTAATGCACGGGTTGATAAGGCACCGGTGACCCTACCTGGTTTTATCGGAGTTAACGCTATGGCATTACAGACCACCACCGGCGATGTTTACCTTATTGATAACGCGTCCCGCTATCTGGCCAAAATTACACCTGCCGGGGTAATTACTACTACGCCTTTTACCGTTGCAACAGGTACAACTTTTACTACAACATCAGTTTACGGGCAAGCTTTGCCCGCCGATTTGGCGGTCAATGCATCGGGTACGCTTTTTTTGGCTTTAGGGAACAACCTATATCAAATTAAAGATGGCGTAGTTACTAACACTTTTGCCAACCCGGCCGGCGGCAATATCATGGGATTAGCAGTAGATAATTCGGGGACCATCTACCTGAGTGCAGCCGAAAGTTTTAACCCTTACGACTATAATGTTAAATACACGCTTTACAAGGTCACGCTTTAAAAACTACACCTCCGGCCCTCTTTCTGATCCGCAAAGAGGGGGTTTTCTTACCTTATTAGCGCTTACCCAAAGGTAGACCGCTGTTGGCTACCAGGACGAAATTATCCGTTAAAAACTGTTAATTTTCAAGACCCTGTGGCTTAATAATTACAATTTAGTTATAAAATTACTGATATTTGCCGCGTTTACACATTACCCTGATACATGCAGTACAACAAGATCAATAACCTTTTAGGCTGGCTCTGCTTTGTGATAGCCTCCTCAACCTACATTCTAACTTTAGAACCATCTGTAAGCTTTTGGGATTGCGGTGAATTTATATCATGTGCTTACCGTTTGCAGGTATCGCATCAGCCGGGTTACCCTTTGTTTGCCATGCTGGGCAAGGTGTTTTCACTGTTGTCCTTCGGCGATAATGCCAAAGTGCCTTATTTTACCAATATGGGCTCGGCAATTGCCAGCGGTGCTACGGTAATGTTTTTGTTTTGGAGCATAACCGCTATCGCTAAAAAATTATTAGCCGGCCGCGACAAGGAATTTGGCGACTCCCAAACCACCCTTATTATGGGTGCAGGTTTGGTGGGCGCATTGGCGTTCACTTACACCGATACCTTTTGGTTCTCGGCTGTAGAGACTATCGTTTTTGCCCTTTCATCGCTATGCATCGCTATTATATTCTGGGCGATATTAAAATGGGAGGCACATGCCGATGAGCCCCGTGCCGACAAGTGGATCATTTTTATCGCTTACGTTATCGGTCTTTCTATCGGGATCCACCTTTTAAACTTGTTAACTATCCCGGCGCTGGCGTTGGTATATTACTTCCGCAGGTATAAAAATATTAATACTAAGAGCGCCATCATCGCTTTTTTAATCAGCGTTGTTATCCTGGGTTTTGTACAATATGGCATCCGTGGTTATACTATTAAGTTTGCTGCGTATTTCGATCTATTCTTTGTGAACTCGTTAGGCTTGGGCTTCTGGACAGGTGCCATCTTCTTTTTCCTGCTGATTGTCGCGGCACTGGTATTTGGCATCCGCTACAGTATCAAACACAACATGCCTACGCTTAATCTTGCGTTACTGTGTGTTGCCTTTATATACTTTGGCTACGGCTCGTTTGCTTATATCCCTATCCGGGCAACTGCTAATACTAACCTCAACAACTCGCATCCGGATAATGCCTTTGTGATGTACGGCTACTTAAACCGCATTCAATACGGCGAAAACCCGCTGCTTACAGGCCAGCTCTTTGATTCGAAAATTATAGATCAAACCGAGGGAGCAAATATTTACCGTAAAGGCGAAAAAAGCTATGAGGTTGCCGGCAAAAAAACAAATTACATATACGATAAGACCACCCTGCTGCCACGTATGTATAGCAATGATGCGCAGGATGTACAATTTTACCGCCAGTGGCTGCAAATGAGCGATACCCAATCGCCTACGTTTTATGATAACATGCGCTATATGTTTAGCTGGCAGATTTACCAGATGTATGGCCGCTACTTTTTATGGAACTTTGTTGGCCGCTATAACGACCAAGACGGCCAAACCAGCACAGAGGGATATGATGGTAACTGGACAAGCGGGATCTTTGACGGCGGCAAACACCTGCCCAACTCGGTTATCCACGGTACAACTTACACACCGCTATATGCCCTTCCTTTAATTTTGGGGTTATTGGGGATGTTTTACCATTTCAGCTATAAAAAACGCGATGCCTTGATTGTGTTGATGCTTTGGTTCTTTACCGGTATTGCTGTAGTGTTATACGTTAACCAGGCCAATGTGCAGCCGCGCGAAAGGGATTACTCGTACGTGGGCTCGTTTTATGCCTTTGCTATATGGATAGGCCTGGCCGTTATTGCCATTGCCGATATGATGAAAAACTGGGCCAAAGTTAATATCAAAATCTCTGCCTACGCGGCTACAGGCCTTTGTTTATTATTAGCACCTATTTTAATGGCGTCAAAAGAGTGGAAGGCGCATGACCGCTCGACTAAAATGACACCGCATGACATGGCTTACAACTACCTCATCAGCTGCCCGCCAAATGCTATTTTGTTTACCTACGGCGATAATGATACCTACTCGTTATGGTACGACCAGGAAGTGGAAGGCATCCGCCCGGATGTGCGCATTGTTAACCTGAGCCTGTTTACTGGCGACTGGTATATCCGCCAGATGCAAAAGCAAATGAACCAAAGTGCTCCGCTGCCTATCACCATGCCTTTTGATAAGTATAAAGAAGGTGTAAGAGACGTTATTTACTACCAGGATGCCAAAATACCCGGCTACAGCGAAGTAAAGGATGTGTTTGACTTTATCACATCGGACGACAAGGCGATGCAAGGGCAAAACAATGCGGGCGAAAGCGTGAACTACCTGCCTACCAAAAAGTTCAGCCTGAAGATAAACCCGGACGATGTGATGAAGAACAATGTCATCACACCCGAGCAAAAAAGCAAGCTGGACACGGCCATGCACTGGACATATACCTCTAACTACGTGACCAAAGAGAATTTGGCCATACTGGATATCCTGGCGCATAATAACTGGAAACGCCCTATTTGCTTTACCACCACAATCGGGAACAGCAATCTGATAGGTTTACAGCCGTATTTGTATAAAGAAGGTTTTACTTACCGCTTATTACCGCTAAAACCCGACACCACCAATCAGGACCAGTTAAGCAAAACCAATAGCCTGGTGATGTACAACAACGTGATGAACAAGTTTAAATTCGGCAAGTTTAAAACGGCTAAATACCTGGACCATGAATCGACCAATATGTTTTACCCGGTAATGCTTACCACTTTCTTAGACCTGGCCCGCAACCTGGAGCAGGAAGGCGACGGTGACCTTGCTCTTAAGGTGTTACACAAGGCTGACGACGAACTGCCCGATTTGAATCCGTACATTGATGTAGCGGGCCGTAAACTGTTTATGGCGCAAATTGCCTATCGCTTAGGCGACCCTACCCTGGGGAACAAGATTATCAACGCTATTGATACCTTTTTGGTAGATCAGTTAAACTACAATTATTACCAACTGCAGCAAGGCGGCGGTAACATGAGTGTGCGCGATATACAGATAGGCATACAGGTACTAAACGGTATCACCGAGTTTAGTAAAGCCGGCCACCAGGATGCCCTGAGTAAAAAATTGGGGGCACAGTTAAAAGATTACGCCACCAAATTTGCCCCTGTTTTAGGGAAGGAATAATTAAGGCATACATTAATAAAAAGAGCCATTCAGCAAATGCTGAATGGCTCTTTTTATGTAATCAGGTCATGCTGAATTTATTTCAGCATCTCTCATACAATGTTTAAACTACAACAGCCATTGACTTGTCCTGTGAGATGCCAAAATAAATTAGGCATGACGTAAGATTTATTCGGAGGGGGGTATAAATTTTAATTTTACGGCCTTACATAAAGTGTAGTCACCTTCAGTTCGCGGTTGAGTAATTTAAATTTAGATGCTGTCAATTCCAAAATACTATCCTTACGGGTAGTACCGTCGGCTTTGGTTATTTGAATATTATGGTTTTTATCTGTTAAAACCCACTTACCATGTTTAAGGCCTTGCGTTGATGCCGACTCGTAGGTACCGTCAGCCTTATAGGTTACCTGAAGGCTTTTGACCAGTTCAACAATTTCACCTTTGCTTTCCTTAATTTTATCCTCGGCATCCGGCGCAGCGGCAACGGCTTTAGTTATGATACCGTCAACCATTTGGGGGATTGATGCCTCATCAAGTTTCCAGGTGCCCAGCACATCTTTTTCGGCAGTACTAAAAGTAGTGAATGCAGATAATGACAATGCGATAGCTGCCGCAGAAAAAAAAGTTTTTGTTTTCATGTTGGATGTGTTTGTAGGGCAAGTTAGGGCTTGCTATACATCTACACAACGTATAGTAGTAATTTACTTAAATTGAGCCGGTTTATTTGAAAAGGTTTGAAAGTAAATGTGCAACTTTCGAGCTAACAGATTTATCTACAGAGCCCGAAATCCGAATAATCATATTTTTATCTGCAGTGAATATTCGTGTTGGGCGGATATAAGATATAATTGGTAAATTACCCGAAACAAAGTCCGAATGTATTAATGGAATAGCAAAGTTATCTAAATTTTGCTGACTGGTTATTTGGCAAAGAATGATATCATCACCAGGTAGATCTGCAAGTACTAAGGCGGGTCTGCGCTTCGATCCAGAAAGATCAGAAAAAGGAAACGGAATTACAACAACATCCCCTTTTACAAATTTTGCCATGCAACATCTTCTTCAATGGTAAGCCAGTCTTTTGAAAGCGCCTTTTCACTTGCCTGAAAAGTAAGTGATTCCTCCCGAACGATATCTTTCGACTGCGCCTCATCAATAGTAAATGCAATAATTTCTACCTGCTTACCAACAAAGTTCTCAGGAACGTTGAGTAAAACACTTTGGTTTTCCGGTTTTAAAATTGTCCTCACCATATATCAAATATACAAAATATTTAAAACGCCACTTACATCGCCAGCACTTCATTCTCTTTTTTGATGCGCACCGATAGCATAATGGCGTTTAAAATAGTGAATGCTACAGCCGTATAATACAAGTTAAAGGCCAGCGGGATAATGGCTATCTCGCAAATAACGATGATATAGTTGGGGTGCTTAATGTATTTATAAATGCCTGTAGCCACGGGTTTAGAACCAGGCACTTTAAAAATCTTAGTGTTCCAGTAATGGCCAAGGGTTGATATCACCACTACCTTGATCACTATCAACACAAAAAACAGCACGATGAAAAAATAATTGGTGCCGGTATGGTCGCTGTAAATATACTCAGCAATTACTGATATGATAAAAGCCGTATGCAGCAATACAATGTACGGGTAGTGCTCTTTACCATACTCAACCGCACCGTTAGCGCGCAGCCATTTTTCGTTTCGGGCAGCTACCAGTAATTCAGATATGCGCTGAATGATCAGGAAGCTGATAAAAAGGATAAAGGTCATTGTTAGGGTTAGTTTTGCATTTTTAACAGGATCATTTCGCTGCTAAAGCCAGGGCCCATGGCCAGCATTAGCCCGTAACCATCGGCAAAGCCTTCGGCCATAAATTTCTCTAATACGTATAGCACGGTAACACTGCTCATGTTGCCATTATCAGTCATAACCTGGCGGGTGTTCTTTAAAAAATCGCCGGGAATCTTTAACGCATCCACGTAAGCATCTAAGACCTTAGTACCGCCGGGATGGAAGATAAAGTTTTTGATGTCGCTTAGCTGTAACCCTTGTTTACCCAAAAAATCGGCAACATCACCGCTGATATTAGTATGGATAAATGTAGGGATATCTTTAGAGAACACCACCTTAAACCCATCATCCTGAAACTGCCAGCCCATTACTTCTTCAGAATCGTAATATAGCTTGCTGCTATTAGCCAATATATTCAATTGCTTTGCTTGTTGAGCATGGTTATCGCCTTTAACAATCACTGCCACTACCCCATCAGAAAACAAGCTGGATCCAATGAAATTACTTTTGCTATAATCGCTTTTGATCAATGTAAGCGAGCAAAGCTCGACTGCAATCAGTAACACAACCGCATCCGGGTTTGCCTTTGCCGCCATGTTTGCCTTAGCCATACCGGCTACACCGCCTGCACAACCCAAACCCCATACTGGTGTACGGTTTACATGCTGGTTTAGCCGCATTTTATTGATAACCATGGCATCTATACTTGGCGTGGCCAGCCCGGTGGTCGATACAAAAAGCACATCAGTTATCTCGTCCTTATCGATCCCGGCTTTTGCGATCGCCACTTCTGCAGCCTCAACAGCGTACTGCAGCGATAGGCTTATATACGCATCGTTACGCTCTTTAAACGTGGTATTTTCAGCATAATAACTTATCGGTTTGGCAAAGTTGCGGGTAACAATCCCGGTATTGTCAAACGCCTGGATGAGCCGGTCTACCTGAGGGAAATCCACCGAAAAGAGGGCACGCGCCTGTTCTTTTACTTCGTGCTGCGGCACCCTGTTAGGCAAATCAATTTTAGATACTGCTGTTATAAATGGCATTGTACATTATAAAATTTGGGGGAGGAATTGCTCCAATATAGATAATACGAAAGAAACTATCGTATGGTTGATAACTTTTATTAAATACTATTGTTTCAATTACTGTAAGCTTATTAAATTGTACCACCTAAAAGTTAATTCAGATGCCCGAACTACCCGACCTGCAAGTATTTGCGCGCAACCTTGATAAAATGCTGGCCGATAAAACCGTTCAAACAATCACCGTGCATAAAGCGCCTAAATTGAATGTGACGCATCGTGAGCTGAATGATACCTTAAACGGTCAAAAACTGAATAAGGTATATCGCGACGGGAAGGAGTTGTATTTTAAGTTTAGTAAAGGCGATGTATTGGCATTGCACCTGATGCTGCACGGTAAACTGTTTTTATTTAAGGGCAAAAACGAGCAGAAGTATAGTCTCATCGAAATAGTTTTTACAGATGATACCGGACTGGTGCTAACGGATTTCCAGGGGATTGCCAACCCAACCTTAAACCCGGCTGATAAAGATGCCCCTGATGCCGATAAAGCAAATCTAACCTACCTAAAAGCCAAACTGGGCAAAACTAAAACCAACGTAAAAACAGTATTGCTGGGCCAGAAAATAATCCGCGGGATAGGTAATGCTTACGCGGATGAGATCCTATGGGATGCCCGGATCTCGCCTTTTTCCGCTGCGAATAAGATCCCGGATGATAAGGTGGCAGCACTCCTGAAGTCGATCCACTCTGTCTTAAAGAACGCCGAAGAACAGATCATCAAATCGAACCCCGATATCATCGCCGGCGAGATCCGCGATTTTATGCTGATCCATAACGCTAAAAAGAAACAAAGCCCTACCGGCAAAGAGATCCTGATCAAAGAAGCAACCCGGAAAACCTACTATACAGAAGAACAGGAGTTGTATACATAAAGTATCGGCCCCGAGTATCTCCTATGCTCCCACTCCTTATAGGACATGATTTTTTGATGAATTTTTTCGCTATACTTAAAACTTTTAACCTAAATACAGTGTTTCCTTAATAACAACACACACATATATAGACTACTAATATATACTACCATGGGAACATTACAGCACATCCAACACCAGATCTCGGCCCTTAACGACTTGATCAAAATAAATAACGACCGCATTGCAGGCTACCAAAAAGCTTTGGAAAGCACCGAAGACAGCTCTATTAAGGGAATATTTGAAAGTTATGCTGATCAAAGCACAGGTTACGTAAACCAATTGAACGATTATATCCGTGTATTAGGCGGCTCGCCTGCCGATGGTACTACGTTATCAGGCAAGTTTCATAACACCTGGATGGACGTAAAAGCGGCATTCTCTAAACAAGATGCGCATTCAATATTATCTGACTGTGAATACGGCGAAGACGTGGCCAAAAGCGCCTACCGCAAAGCTTTAGATGATAAGGAACTGATATGGGAAGACGATAAGGTGGTTACTATCTTAACCAACCAGCTACACGGATTAAATATAGCGCATGATGCGGTTAAAGCCCTGCGCGACTCAATTAAACTATCAGCATAATTATGGACAGCCCGGATCAGGATTTTTTAAAAGAATATAAGCCATTGCATGTACCGCACAAATATGAAAAAGGTGCATCATTTCAGGATAACGTTATTTACGCACTGGCACAATTAGAATATGCCACAGCGCCGCAGGTAGCTGCGAAATTAAACGAATTAGACGCCGCTACCGACCCGCATATCCACGAGGATGATGCACGGAATATATTAGTCGCGCTGTTTAATAAAGGCTTGATAAAGGGAGATAATGAACCCGAAAGGCAATATAACCTGAGTAAGATACTTACTCAGAACTCCGGCAAAGCCGACGAGTTATTTTAAAGCCCTCGCCGTAGCACAAACAAAAAAGGGAGAAGCGTTACAATGCTTCTCCCTTTTTTGTTAAACTTTTCTCAGATCAAACTTCTTCGATCCTATTTCTATCCTTGATCTTTTATCGTCAAGTCTTTTCTCTTTTCACCCTCAATATTATCAAGGTGCTGTTGGCGTTACAGGCGTTGCCAACATTACGCTATCAACAACAAATACACTTACACCCCTCCAGGGCAGGGTGTGTTTGTATTCTTTGTAATGCAGATCAAGCATTGCGCCCGCACTGTGGTTAAGTTTATCGGCAACCTTTTCGTCTGTAACCGAAAACATAAACTCGTTAGATTGAATATTACCCTGGGTTTGCGAACGGATGCCGGTTTGGATCAGTCGGCCCTCATAAGTTTTGAAAAGGTTACCCTTCTTAACAAAGTAATTCATTGTTCCGGCTTTTACACCTTCGCCAAAAACAAAGAAATACCGGTAGTAAACTACCCCGGTTACTACAAGTAACAATACAATTAAAACTATAGGTAAAACGCGTCTGTTCATAGTGTTGTGTTTTTATTTATCAAGCTAACGGATAAACCGGTTATAAGTTTAAAAAATAATTGGTCAATGCCGTAAAATCATCAAATTTAACATCATGGTCATCTGTATCACCAAAACCGTAACTTACAAATACAAAGGGGATGCCCGCCAACCGTGTCTGCTCGCCATCGCCGGCGGTATCGCCCACATAAACCGGGGACTTTAGGTCGTGTTTATCTATCAGTTGTTTGATATTAAAATTCTTGGGCATAAAGTTGGTGCCGTACGCAATCTCGTCGGTAATATAGGCGTCAATATCCGCCCAATTGATAAACTGGCGGATAATGCCTTTGGCACAATTACTCAAGATGAAAAGCTTGTACTTTTCTGCCAGCTTAGGTAAACCTTCCATCACACCGTCATACATAATGCCGCCCATATCACCTATCAATGAGTGCCGCCTGTTGTTTACGGTAGCATAAATATCCAGGCGTTTCTGGTGGTCAAACTCGGGCATCAGGGTTTCGATCACCTTTTTACCTTCCCAGCCCACCATAGGCGCAAGTATATGGCGGTCAATAGTTTTGTCGATCCCCATTTCGCCAAAAACAACATTCCAGGAGTGGGCATAAGTGTCAACGGCATCCCAAAGGGTACCATCCATATCAAAGATCAGGCTATCGGGTTTTTGCATAATGTTGGTGAAATTAATCTTTAGTTTTTTAACCACAAAGTACGCATAGATTTTACGGAAAGATTATGGGCGAAAATCGTCTCCCGCACTGCAATTCTTTTCTGTCAGCTTTTCGTTTGATTATATAAGTAAATAGTACCATAAAAGTGATATCCGTCACCATTAGGCGGCGCAATTGTTAAGTATCTTTGTATCATAGTGAAAAAGGCATTCCCGGTATATGATATTTGCGCATTGTCTGATCATCAGCATGAAGACCTGCTGGTGAGCCGCTTTGCCCCTTATCTGCAAAAGCATAAAAACCTGAGTTTGCCACACAAGCATACTTTTTATCACGTAGTACTATTTACACAAGGTGGCGGTACGCATGCCATCGATTTCAAAACGTTTCCTGTAAAGCCTCACCAGATCTATTTTATGGCCCCCGGCCAGGTGCACCGCTGGAATTTTGAGGGTCCGGTAGACGGTTACATCATTAACTTTTCGGCAGCGTTTTTCCAGTCGTTTTTGTTACGGCCCGACTACCTGGACACCTTTCCATTCTTTAGCGGTAATGTAAACGATGAAGTGATTAACCTCGACATTAAAAGCAGGGACCATATTACTGACTTGTTTGATCAATTGGTGCAGGAAAGTGCTGCGCCGGATAAACCGGGAATGGACCTCATTAGGGTGTTGATGCTGCAATTATTTATTACCGTAGCACGACAAGGTGTTAACAGCAACCATGTAGCCTCATCAACCTATAATTATACGCTGCTACAAAGCTTCAGAAAACTGGTCGACTTGAACTTTACAACACTTAAATTACCCAAAGACTACGCCGCATTATTGTATATCACCCCAAACCACTTAAATGCGCTTTGTAACGATATGCTGGGGTTACCCGCCGGCGAAGTGATACGCGATCGGGTTGTTTTAGAGGCTAAACGCCTGTTGGTGAACCTCGACCTAAATATTGCAACCATAGCCGGTAAGCTCAACTTTGCCGACAACTCTTATTTTACCAAATTCTTTAAAAAACATACCGGCACCACGCCCGACGAATTTAGAAAACAAACACTGACCCATGACACCCGATAATATAAAACCTAACAAGCCGGTATCTGCCCTGATGGGCATTGTCAAATGCAAATGCCCGCGCTGCCGCCGCGGGGATATTTATTCGACCCCTACCTACAGCTTTAGCGGCCAAAAAATGCACGAACGTTGCGCGCACTGCGGGCTGGTATATGAGCGCGAACCGGGATACTGGTATGTGGCTATGTTTGTAAGCTATGCCTTTAACGTTGCCGAAATGGTAACCTTTGCTGTAGCAACGCATGTGCTAACAGGTTCAAATTCGCCGTGGTTGTATGTTGCGGTATTAATGGGGGTAATATTTATCTTGTCGCCGTTCAATTACCGCTACTCAAGGGTGATCTTATTGTATTGGCTAACACCAGGCTTAAATTACGAACCATGGCGGGGCGAGGATATGAATAAGGTTGCGGTTAAGGATAAAGAGTAGCCGTATAAATGCTAAACGTTTATCGGCACAGAAATAATGAAGCTTAATAGGGGAATAGTGATTTAGATACTTTTCACCTTGCGGGCAGGTACCCCGGCAACGATGGTATTTGGGGCAACATCACGCGTTACTACTGCACCCGCGGCTACCACAGCGTTTTCGCCAATGGTTATACCGGGTAATATAGTTGCCGCCGCACCTATCCAGGCGTTACGTTTTATCACAATTGGGCAACATACCAAAGCCTTCCTGTCTTCGGGTTTAATGGGATGATTTTCTGTAATGAGGTTGGCTTTGGGCCCGATAAGTACGCCATCCTCTAAAGTGATGCCACCCATATCCAAAAAAGTGCAGGCATGGTTGATGAACACATCTTTACCTATATGGATATGAATGCCGAAATTTGTGTAAAAAGGGGCAAATACAATTGTAGATTTATCTATCGAAGTACCGGTGATTACGCTTAACCGGTCCCGTATCTGGTCAACGTCCTTAGAAGTCGCGTTCATTTCCGTAACCAGATTGATCGTTTTTGAAACAACATCATGTATCTTAAAATATTGCTCATCGTCTAACCTGATAGGTTCGCCCGCCTTCATCCGCTCAAAAATATCGACATCTACGTTCATTTTTAGACGATTACTGATGGGTCAAAACCTCAATCTTTTTCAATAGCTCATCCATTTCAAAGGGTTTGGCTAAAAAATCATCGGCACCGGCAGCCATGGCCGATTCCCTGATGTCGCGGCTCGCCGAGATCATAATTACGGGGATGTTTTTTGTGATGGCAGTACTTTTTAGCTTTTTACATATATCCCTGCCGTCTTCGCCGCTCATCCAAATATCCAGCAGCAGCAGGTCGGGCAATTCTTCTTTCATATCCAGCACAGTCGATCCATCTACCGTACTGGTTACTTTGTAACCCTCAAATTCAAGCAGCATCTCCACAGCATCCACTATCCCCGGATCATCGTCCGCTATCATTATTTTTTTTTGTTTCATTTTACTATGTAGTTTGATGCCCAAACTACCGCAAGGTTTAACTAATTATTAAATAACTTATTTAGTATCTGTTATCGTATCCTGGTTTATTGGCAATGAAAAACAAAAGGTAGACCCTTGCCCCTCAACACTATTTACCCACATTTTGCCACCTTCCCTGCGGATGATCTCATTACTGATATACAACCCCAAACCCAAACCGGGGAAGGTGTGTTGCTTACTACCGCTTACCCGGTAAAACTGCTCAAAAACCCTGCCCCTTTTATCTTCGGGGATGCCAATTCCAAAATCCTGTACGCAAACGGTGATTTCGTCATTCTCCCGCTCGGTACTGATGATAATGCGGTCGGTATGCGGCGAATACTTAATGGCGTTGGTGATCAAATTTGTTATCACCTGTCCTATCCGGTCTTTATCAGAAAACATCTGCCCGCACTCTTTAAAGTCCATCACCAAAATGTGTTTGTTAGTGGTGTGCTGCAGGTCCTGGATATTGTCCTGTATGGCGGCATTAAAATCAAACCAGGTTTTATTGAATTGTATCCGGCCCGAGTTGATCTTGGTAACATCCAGCAGATCGCCTATCAGGTTGGTGAGGCGGTTTAGCTGCGCATCCATCTTCTCAACCATAGCAGCTTTCTTCCCTTCGCCTTCTTTACTCAACATAGCGCCCAAAACCTGTGCGTAGGCCTTAAT
This sequence comes from Mucilaginibacter glaciei, assembly GCF_014773245.1. Taxonomy (GTDB): domain Bacteria; phylum Bacteroidota; class Bacteroidia; order Sphingobacteriales; family Sphingobacteriaceae; genus Mucilaginibacter; species Mucilaginibacter glaciei. Next base: position 154,873 of record NZ_JACWMX010000006.1, read on the forward strand.
GCTGGTAACAGGGGTTTTTAATTCATGGCTGGCAACACCCAAAAAATCGTCTTTTTGGCGCTGCATCTGCTTTTGCTCGTCAATATCTGTATTTGTACCAAACCATTTGGCAATTACGCCATCGGTCATAAAAGGTAAGGCACGGGTAAGGTGCCATTTATAATTACCAAACCTGTCACGCAGGCGGAATTCGTACTGGTATACTTCGCCGGTTTGCAATGAGCGTGTCCACCGCTCAATGCAGCCTTCCCTGTCTTCGGGGTGTACGTTTCCAAGCCATTCGGGGCCAATTATATCAGCTACAGGTAAACCGAAGAAATCGATGGTTGGCTTATTTACGTAATCCAGTTCGCCGGTTGGTTTAGCGGTCCACAACTGCACCGGCATAAAATCAGTTACAAAATCAAATTGGCTTATCCGGTCTTTCAGCTCAGTATTTTTAAGCTGCAATTCAATATCTTTCTGTATAGTTTCGGTAATATCTGTGCAGGAGCCTACATAACCTATAAATTCCGATTGTGCGTTATACTGCGGGTTACCGGTGGCCACACACCAGTGAATTTTGCCATTTTTATGCCGTATCCTGAATTCAACCTTGTAGGCGGCGCGTGCGCCAAGATCCTGAACAAACTTATTTCCCGCGCGCTCTCGGTCCTCGTCTACAAGACAGTCCAGCCAGCCCCTACCTAACGTTTGCTCATACGTTTGCCCCGTCCACTGGCCCCAGGTTTTATTGGCGTAGGTTATTAGCCCCTGGTCATCGCTCATCCACAATGCTGTTGGCGATGCGCCGGTAATATTTTGCAATAACTGTTCGCTTTTTATCAAAGCCTGCTTGCCGGCAATTTCTGCCCGCAAGTCGCGTACGATGGTGGCCCGGCCCAGTGGCTTATTTGTTAACGGATCATATGTGAGCATAGATGTGCCGGATACCGGGATAGCCTCGCCCGTTTCAAAATGGCGATATAGCACCTCGCCGCTCCAGCGGCCTTTGTTCATTAAGGTTTTATTAATCGTATCTTTTAGCCTGGCTAATTCGGCGGGCATTATAAATTCACTGTTGTGGCGGTTTATATCGCCATCGGGCAAACCAACCATCCGGCGGCCGGCGGCGTTAATAAAGCTTACATTACCGTCCAGATCGCTCAGACTTACAAAATCTGATGTATGTTCAATCAGGGTGATCAATTTACGCTGTTCCTCGCGATTTAAAACCTCTTCGGTAATATCTAAAGCCGTCCCCGCAAAACGGATGCAGCGGCCTTCGTCATTAAAGTAGGCCTTACCCTTGCAGCGTAACCACCTTAACTGGTTGTCCTCGCCGCCTATCGTACGGAACTCACTGTCGTAAAAGCCTCCAAGTTCCGGCTTAAGCGATTCCTGTACTGTTTGATCTATTCGCTCCCGGTCGTCGGGATGTATATATTTTAATACGTATTTGTAGGATACCACATCCTCGCCCTTGCTAAAGCCATATAACTCTTTACAACGCGCATCCCAAACCACCACATCATTCACAGGGTCCAGATCCCAGGTGCCCAACCCGGCCGATTCGAGGGAGAAACGCGTACGTTCTTCACTCTCGGCTAACTTTTGGCGGGTAAATACCAGTTCGGTAACATCGTCGGCAGTGTTTAATATGGCCCAAACTTTGCCATCGTCTTCTTTTAGAGGATTATAGTCAAAATTAAAATAAAAGGTTTGCAGTTTGCCGTCAACAAAAAGCTCAACCCTGGCGGCTTTTGCCGAATAAGGTATACCCGTGTTGTAAACTCCCTTTAAGATGTCTACAAAGGGTTGGCCCTCCATTTCTGGCAGGGCCTCTATAAAAGTTTTGCCTATTACCGATGCATCCCTGTCCCAAACTTTTAGGATAGCCTTGTTCACCAGTTGTATCACCAGGTTAGGGCCAACGTATAAACCAACCGGAGAGGGCGATTCTTCGATAAGGGTTTTAAAAATATTTTGAGTTTGCAGGTAATGGTTCTCCATCGGGGGCCGTAAAACGTTAGTATTGGTTGCGACAATTAGGGAATATGCCGCTTTACATACGCGAATTTAGCATAACTGCTTTGTTTTTGCATACATTTTATAATAAATATATTGTGCTTTATTAACCATACATTTAGCTGCGCTTATCGATACGACTTAGATACTTTTGATTTTACCCTTATGGATCCTTTTTTAAAAACGGTATCTCTTATCCCGCTAAATGACGAAGAGCGACTAAGGAAATTATATAAATACGAAATACTTGATACACCGGCAGATAAGACTTTCGATAAGATAGCCACACTTGCGGCCCAGATCTTTGATACACCTATAGCATTTGTAAGCTTTGTTGACCGCGACCGCGTTTTTTTCAAGGCCAAGGTAGGCAAAACTGCAGGCGATAATGAATTGCCTGAAGATACTATTGCCACCCTTGCCGTTTTAAGTGCCGATACTACCGTTTTTTCCGATATTTTAACAGAGCCTAAACTTAAGGATACCCTTTTACCGATAGCTGATAATTCTATACGCTTTTATGCGGGCACTCCTATAAAAACACCAGACGGTTTCCTGCTGGGTACTGTTAGCGTGGTGGATGATGTACCCCGTGAGGCTACGGCTAAACAACTCGACATGCTCAAATGTCTGTCAGACATTATTTTGGATGAGCTGGAACTGCGCCAAACCACCCGCAACATCGTACGCGTACAAACCGACCTGATGAACATTGCGGTGCACGATATTAAAAACCCCTTAACGGCCATCTCCTTATTCAGCAACCTTATTGAACAAAGAAGCGGTCAGGATACGGTTAAGTCGATGGCGGGCAAAATATTCAATGCTGCAAAACGGATTTTAGGCGATCTTGAAGAATTATTAAGTCATGCAAAAACCGAAAACGGCGTGATGATGTTGCAGTTTGAAGATGTTGATTCTGCCCAACTGATCACCAAGGCGGTTAATAATTTACAAGTGCTGGCTAATCAAAAGGACCAAAAAATATTGATGCAACTTAATTGCAAGTCAATAGCCCGGTTTGACGAGAGCCGGGTACTGGAGATTTTTGAGAACCTGCTTAGCAACGCCATCAAATACTCGCACCACAATAGCTGGATCAACGTCCGCTCGGACGAAGTAGACGGAAATCTGATTGTGGAGTTTAAAGACCAGGGCCAGGGTTTAAACGAGGATGATATGCAAAAACTATTTACCAAGTTTGCCCGCTTAAGTGCCATACCTACAAATAAAGAAACAAGCAACGGGCTTGGCCTCTCCATAGCCAAGATTCTGGTTGAGCTGCATAACGGCAAGATCTGGGCTACCAGCGACGGGAAGGATAAAGGCTGCTCGTTCTTTGTCTCGCTTCCCCTCAAGCAAAATTAACCGCCCCGCGGCAGATTATATTTTTTTTGCATTAAATTCATTCAAAATCAAACATTTATTTAACTGTTTAGTTATTTGTGGAATATAATTTTTCACGATACTTTACAACGTATTTGTGTATTTCAAACTTATTGGAGGCAATTAAATTGCTTAACAAGGTATATTTTATATTTTTACGATACTTATCGATTAATACTCCCCGATTTAATGAGTGAAATTAAAAAAAACCATAAACGCCCTTACCCTACACTTGCTAAAACGCTTACAGGCATTGTTGGTCTCGACGAGATAACCGAAGGCGGTTTACCAACCGGCAGGCCTACGCTTATTTGCGGCGAAGCAGGGTGCGGCAAAACTTTAATGTCTATTGAATTTATCGTACGTGGGGCTATTCAATACAGCGAACCCGGCGTATTTATAGCTTTTGAAGAAAAAATAGATGAACTGGCCAATAATGTGGCCTCACTTGGTTTCGACCTGATGAAACTACAGGACGAGAAAAAAATACGGATAGACCATGTACACGTTGACCGGAGCGAAATAGAAGAAACGGGCGAGTATGATCTGGAAGGGTTATTTATCCGCCTTGGGTATGCCATTGACAGTATTGGCGCTAAACGTGTGGTGCTTGACACTTTAGAGAACTTATTTTCGGGTTTACAGAACCAGGCTATATTGCGCACAGAAATTCGCAGGCTGTTTAGCTTCTTAAAAGAAAAAGGTGTCACTGCCATCATAACTGGCGAACGCGGCGATGGTTCATCATTTACACGCCAGGGGCTGGAAGAATACGTTTCAGACTGTGTGATTTTGTTAGACCACCGCGTAGTTAATCAGATCTCTACCCGCCGGCTACGCGTTATTAAATACCGTGGTACAGTGCACGGCACCAACGAATACCCGTTCCTGATAGATGAAGAAGGTATTTCCGTATTGCCTGTTACCTCACTTAAAATGAACAACGAGGTATCGTCAGAACGGGTATCAACCGGCATACCGGCACTTGATGATATGCTGGGCGGCAAAGGGTTATTCAGAGGTGGCAGCGCATTGGTATCCGGTACGGCGGGCACAGGCAAAACCAGCCTGGCAGCATCTTACGCAAATGAAACCTGCAACCGGGGCGAATCATGCGTGTATTTCGCAATGGAAGAATCACCCAGCCAGATCATCCGCAATATGCGGTCAATCGGTATCGATCTGCAAAAACACGTTGATAGCGGCCTGCTTTTTTTCAACGCTTCAAGGCCTAACCTATACGGTTTGGAAATGCACCTCGTGGCCATGCATAAATGTATAACAAAATACCAGCCGCGCGCCGTGATCATTGATCCCATTACCAACTTCATCAACATTGCATCGGTAAGCGAGGTAAAAAATATGTTGGTGAGAATGATAGACTTTTTGCAGGAAGAGCAGATCTCTGTAATGTTTACTGCCTTAACCTTAAACACAATTGTAAATGAACAAACGGACGAGGGGGTATCATCATTAGTAGATACCTGGATACTGGTACGTGACATTGAATTTAACGGCGAACGTAACCGTGGCCTGTATGTAATGAAGGCCCGGGGCATGAAACATTCAAACCAGGTGCGTGAGTTTACCATCACCGATAATGGCCTTAACCTGGTTGAAGTTTATCTGGGCCCCGATGGTGTGCTTACCGGATCAGCAAGGCAGGAGCAAATATTACTGGAACAAACCGGCGAAGCGATCCGCACGCAAGCGGTTAGCCGTAAAGACAGGGAGATCCTGCGCAAGCGCAAAGTGTTGGAATCAACAATTGCCAGCCTGAAAACTGAATATGAATCTGTTGAAGAAGAGTTAAACAAAATCTATATTGAAGAGGAGTTAAAGAAACAAATTTTAGATAAAAGCCGTGCCGAAGTAACGCGTTTTAGAGGTGGTGAAGAAATTGAGAAAACAAAAGAAAAAACGGATAACAAAAGCCGCAAAAAAGATAAAGAATGAGTGAACCCGATAAAAAATGGGAGTTAAGGTTATACGTAGCCGGCAAAACACCAAAATCTGTTACCGCATTAGCTAACTTAAAAAAGTACTGTGAAGAACATCTGCAAGGCCAGTACCGCATTGAAGTGATTGACCTGCTGGAACACCCCCAACTGGCTGAAGGCGACCAGATTCTCGCAATCCCTACCCTGGTACGTAAAGTACCTGAACCGATAAGGAAGATCATAGGCGACTTGAGTAATGAAGAAAAGGTATTGGTTGGCCTGAACATTCGCCCGGCTTAATTGTATAATAGTTAGTTATGGGCGATTCGGAAGGGTTTTTAGAAAGTTGCGGAGAGGATACACCGGCCCTGGCCTATGAGCTTAGGTTATTTATATCGGGAGCATCGCCCAATTCTATCCGTGCCGTAGAAAACTTAAAGGCAATTTGCGAAAAGCACCTTCCCGGGCGGTATAAGTTAGAGATCATCGATATTCATCAACAAAAAGAACTCGCGGAGTTTGATAACGTAATTGCTTTACCGCTGCTCATCAAAAAGTCGCCTGGGACTGAACGCCGTATGATTGGTGACCTGAGCGATACGAACCGCGTATTAAAGGGACTGGGGTTAATTAAATAATATGGAACAGCAACATTCACAAGAAAGCTTATTAAGCCAAATTGAGGAACTGCGTTTCCAATTAGATGAAGCGCATGAAACTATCGATGCCATCCGCACCGGGCAGGTTGATGCGCTTATTGTCAAAGATGGATCAGGCCATCAACTATATACCCTTAAAACTGCCGATCAGACCTATCGTGTCTTCATTGAAAAGATGAGCGAAGGCGCAGTAACTATTAATAAGCAAGGTATAATTCTTTATTGCAATACACGCTTTGCTATTATGGCTGATACCCCGTTGGAACATACTATAGGGCAGCCGCTGGTATCTTTTGTACCCGAAAAATCTAAGGCACAACTGGAACATATAATTAAAGACAGCTGGACTAACGAATGCCGCGCCGAGATTATTTTAAAAGACGGTGGCGGTAAGGATATGCAATGCCTGTTCTCCTGCAATACTATCGAGTTGGATAATGGTATTGCTTTAAGTATTATCATAACGGATTTAACCTTACTAAAAAATACAGAAAGTGCGTTACAAGCCCGTAATGCTGAATTATTTGAGGCCCACGCCGCAACCGAAAAATTAAACAATAGCCTGGAAGATACCGTGCGCCAGCGCACGCATGACCTGGTTATCAGCAGGGAACACTTTAAACTGCTTACTAATAATATCGACCAGATGACCTGGACAAATTTGCCCACAGGCGAATTTATATCTTACAACCAGCGCTGGTTTGATTATACAGGCCTTACTGCCGACGATGAGCATGAAATAAACTGGGAAATGCTAGTTCACCCTGATGATCTTGCCCCTACACTCGAAAAATACACCCACAGCCTGGCTACCGGCGAAATGTTTGAGATAGAAAACCGATATAAACGCCACGACGGCGTTTACCGCTGGCACCTTAACCGGGCCAAACCGTTGTTGAATGATGCCGGGGATATTATTTTTTGGGTGGGCACCGCCACCAATATTGAAGAGCAGCGTAAAGAAATGGAACGTAAGGATGAGTTTATAGGTATAGCCAGCCATGAGCTTAAAACGCCCTTAACCAGTTTAAAGGGCTACCTGCAATTAATTGCAGGATATAAAAAGGAAGAGCTACCCCCTGTTGTAAAACAATATATCACCAAGGCGTTGGGCTCTATCAATAAATTACAAAGCCTTATCAATGACCTGTTAGACGTAAGCAAAATAAAAGCCGGCCGTTTACAGTATGCCATAACAGATGTTGACATTACAGATATGGTGAGCCAGTGTATTGAAAACGCCCGCCATATTAATCCCGGTTACACCTTTAACTTGAGCCTGCAACCCGGCTTTATCGTACAGGGCAACCAGGAACGTTTAGAACAGGTGCTGATGAATTTGCTCAACAACGCGGTAAAGTATTCGCCTCATAATAAAGAAATTGAGGTGGCGGCTGTTCAGCAGAACGATAAAGTACGTGTCGCCGTTACCGACCATGGCATAGGCCTGTCCAGCGATCAGAAAAGTAAAGTATTTGAACGCTTTTACCGTGTGGAGGACAGACATAACATGACCAGCGGCCTGGGCATGGGCCTGTACATTTCGCAAGAGATCATTCGTAACCATAACGGTGCTATAGGTGTTGAAAGCGAACCGGGAGTAGGGTCTACTTTTTATTTTGTGTTACCGCTGGTGTAGTAAAAAACCGCTCTCTTTCCAAAAAAACATTCATAGCATACCACTGGCACCATTTATTCCAAATAAATTCCCATTGCATCTACGCTAAATTTGCGGATATTGGCGTATTCCCAATTTACCAATGATGACCGACAGCCCAAACGGAAATGTAACGCTTACTACAAGTGCTAACGGTATTGCCACCATTAGCTTTTATCACCCGGCGCAAAACTCCTTACCTGCACAACTGCTTAAAAAACTTGCCGATGCTATCGATGCAGCGGGCAACAACCCGCTAACCCGTGTTATCGTATTAAAAAGCGAAGGAGACCGTACCTTTTGCGCCGGTGCCAGTTTTGATGAGCTGCTGCAGATAAAGGATAAAGAAGCCGGAGCTGCATTTTTTTCGGGTTTTGCCAACGTGATTAATGCCTGCCGTAAATCGCCAAAGATCATCATCGCCCGCGTTCAGGGTAAAGCTGTTGGTGGAGGGGTTGGTTTAGCTGCCGCTGCCGATTATTGCCTGGCTACAGAAGCCGCATCTATCAAACTAAGCGAACTGGCTATCGGCATAGGACCTTTTGTAATATCGCCCGCCGTAACACGCAAAATTGGCCTGCCTGCATTTTCGCAACTTACCATTCGCGCGGCAGATTTTCAGTCGGCACAATGGGCTAAAGAAAAGGGACTCTATAATGAGGTGTATGCCGATATTGCTGCATTAGATGAAGGGGTGGCCGGCTTGACTAACAAATTAGCCACTTACCATCCCGAAGCGTTGGCAGGCCTTAAACAGATCCTTTGGGAAGGCACCGAAAACTGGGACCAGCTATTGGCACATCGCGCCGCCATTAGTGGCGAACTGGTTTTATCTGAGTTTACCCAACAAGCCTTACATGGGTTTTTAAACAAATAAAAGACTGAAATACCGCGCGTCATATAATCGGGACCGGAGTGGGCGGTTGGCTTGTGCTTGTCGGCGGTAATTATTAGAGAACAGGGTTGTAATTCTATAACCTTATTAACTTTTTACTTTTTCTTGGCGTATAAGTTTTATTAGATTAGGTTTGATAATTATGTTTTTTACCACCACACCCGAACCACAAACTGCAAACAGCGAACTGATACTGGAAACCATATCTGTTACCAAGAATTTTTTTGGAGATAAGTCGTCGGGTGTAAACAACATAACCGTTTTTGTGCCCAAGGGCAAAATCACCGCCATTGTAGGCGAAAGCGGCAGTGGTAAAACCACGCTGCTTAAGCTGCTTGCAGGCATGATAAAGCCCGACTCGGGCGATGTTTTTTTTCATGGCCAGCCTTTGCCGCAGCGTGGCGCTGCCTTTAAAGCAACACATGCGGTAATCACTATGGTGAGCCAGGACAGCCAGGAAATGGATGCGAGTGCCAACGTATGGAAAAACGTAAGTAACGGACTACCTACGGAAGACCGAAATTACCAGATCCAGAAAACAACCCAGGCTCTAAACCTATTGGGCATCTTCCATTTGCGGGATCAGCCTTTTGGCAAGTTAAGCGGCGGCGAAAAACAACGGGTAACCATAGCCAAAGCGTTAATTAACCGGCCCGAAGTACTGATGCTTGATGAACCCTTTAACCAGGTTGATGCCAATTACCGCGAAGGCTTGCAGCACGACATCAGGCAGATTGTAAACGAATGGGGCGTTACTGTAATACTGGTATCGCATGACCCTGCCGAACTGCTTTCTATGGCCGACGAACTGATCGTGATCAAAGAGGGCGAAATTGTTGAGCATGGCTCGCCCCAAGAACTTTACCATTCGCCCAAATTGCTTTACACATCAAAAATACTCGTAGCCAGCACAGAACTTACCGCCGCCCAGGCCGAAGTTTGCGGCATTGCATCCAAACGCGGTAGTGTAGTGATCTATGCAGAAAACATCAGGGTAGATGTGATGGGGATGGGTAAAAAATGGATTGTTAAACAAGTGTTATTTAAAGGCTTTTACGAAGAATTGATCATTGAGCGACAGGAGGTTTCCCTGCGCATGTTTAACTACGCCCGCGGTAAATATAGTGTGGGCGACAAAGTAAGCATCAGCATCAAAAAGTTCCACGAATTTGGAAAATGGCTCTGAAGGGGAGTCAAGATTAAAAGAGGCAAGAGAAAAAAGCTTTGATACGACACCTCGCTTCCTTAAATTTTAGATCTTAATTACCTTATCATTTTTATTGGCGGGCCGATGGTCTTCCGGCTTGGGGATATTCTTCACAATATGAACCAGCGCGCTGCCTAAAACAGCCAACGCCTTAACACCGAAAGTTACAAAAGGCTTCATGGTTTCTATTAATCCATTGTCATTATTCTTCGCTGCCTCGGCTTTGCCCCTACCTATCTTTTTCTGTTGCATACCCATATAAGCAGGCTTGAAGCCCGTTTGTTTTAAGATTGTGGTCTCTATACAAACAATTCTCAAAAAAATGCATTCAACTAATGAACTAAGTACCAATCAACCAATAAACTAACATCATGAATAAAACTATCGGAATAGTACTCATCGTTATCGGCGCAGCCATGCTGATATGGACAGGCTTTACTTATACCAAAAAAGAGAAAATTGTAGATGCCGGCCCTATTCAGATCTCGGCCGACAGGCAAAAAACAGTTAACTGGCCACCTTATCTGGGCGGCATCTTGCTGGTAGGAGGTATAGTGATTATAGCTACCTCTAAAAAATCGTAGCAAAGCACTACATTAGTGGGTATGGAACCCACCTTTTTTGAAACACCGGCCAGTTTTCGCAACTGGCTGCAGCATAATGCGCACAAGGAAACGGAGCTGCTGGTTGGTTTCTACAAAACAGGCAGCGGTAAACCCAGTATTACCTGGCCGCAATCGGTAGATGAGGCGCTTTGCTTCGGGTGGATTGATGGCGTTCGCAAATCAATGGACCAGGAACGTTATACCATCCGCTTTACACCACGAAAAGCCAAAAGCATCTGGAGCGCGGTCAATATCAATAAAATTGAAGAACTAACCAAAAAAGGGTTGATGCAACCTGCGGGCGTAGCCGCCTATGCACTACGCGACGAGAGCCGCTCACGCATTTACGCCTTTGAGAACGAGGCGAAAGTGTTCAGCACTGAATATGAAAAAATATTCAGGCGTAACAAAACGGCCTGGGCATTCTTTCAATCACAGCCGCCGGGGTATATTAAATTATCCATACACCGGGTAATGACCGCCAAGCAGGAAAAAACGCAACTCAGCCGTTTGGAAAAGTTAATAGCCGCCAGTGAAAACGGTTTGAGGATAGAGTAATACCTTCCAACTTTCTATTCTGAGAAACGAAGAATCTTTGCGCCGCTCTTAGCCAGGCAGCCATACTTGCAGGGAGGGAATTGCTCCGCTCGGTATGACAATCTTAGACCCGTCATCCTAAAATTGTTTCAGGATCTCACAGGACGAGTGGACAACCTTGCATAAGAGAGATACGGAAATAAGTTCTGCATGACGCGACAGCGGCACCTACCTCTTTAACGGGTACAAATGCACCACCTGCCCGCCACCTCCAGCCAGTATCATTTTTAGTACCGTTTGCCGGGATACCTGTTTAAGTTCCTTTATCAAGTGATTGGCATTTATGCCTACATCCGGCGCGTCGCTGTAAACCTCGGCCCCATAAGTGGCGTCACCTAAAAAGTCGAGTTTTAAATTCAGTTCACGGGCATTATTATTGGTAATTGCACCAATATACCAATTATCACCTTTGCGGCGGGCAATTGCAATGCGCTGGCTGGGTTCGGCATCTACCACGCGCGTTTCATCCCAGGTAGTGGGTACCTGCTGCAAAAACTCAAAACCGGGCTGGCCAATATAAGCTTCAGGCGCATCGCAAACCATCCCTAAGGCATTCTCTAATACTACGTACATCGCAAGCATGTGGCAACGCGTACCTACCACCATGGGGCGGGTATAATTCACTTTAAAATTTTGCGGGGTAGCCGCCCGGAAACCCCCTAAATGATAATCGGTAGGCCCGGCAAGCATCCGGGTAAATGGAATATCGATATCCTGCGCGGGTGTTACACGGGTTCCCCACTTGTCGTTCTCGTAGTTTAAAGTGCCCTCGCGGGTAAACTCATTAGGATAAGTGCGGTTCATGCCCGTAGGTTTGTACGCGCCATGAAATTGAATGTGTAGCCTATGTTTAGCAGCACATTGTAAGATCTCTTCCTGCATGTTTACCATTTCCTGGTCGTCGCGGTCCATAAAATCACACATCAGGCCCTTAATGCCCCATTTTTCGTACTGGGCGAAAGTCTGCTCCAATTTTGGATAAAGCGCGTAAAAATGCACCCAAACCCGGATGCCCACACCCTTTGCCGCTGCCGAATCGCATACCTTTTGCATATCCAGGCCCGGTACCGCTCTGGACGGATCGGCATGCGGGCCGGGTTGGAAACCCTCGCCATCGTTCACATACCATTCGTGCAGGCCATACTCAACTACTGAGTGGTACGCAATGTTATATTTGCTGCAAAAATCAACATAGTACATATTGGTCACGTAATTATTGCCGGGGGCGTTCAGGCTGTCGGGCGTAACGTTGCCATTCCACCAGGGGAAGGTAGTGGTGCCCGGTTTTATCCACGATACATCCTTTATCTTATTGGGCTCGTTCAGGTTGGTTAGGATATTGGTTTCTATCAGCGCCCCTACCCGGTCGCTCATCATCATCACCCGCCATGGGCTGTTGTGCGGCAGGGTGGCTTTTACCTTAATATCCGGTTGATTAGGCAAGGGCGATAAGCGTGTTTCTAACACATTGTTGTGCTTAATAAGGTACATGCCGGCATAATCATGCAGAGCGGCTTCTGTTAACGACACGTATACCCCATTAGCGAATCCTAACAGCACAGGCATGTCCATCAAATTATCGGCTTTTAACTCTTTTAGGGTGGTTTTAGTGTATTCCCCCTCGTGCGACGTAGTAAAATTAGGCAACAGTAAAGCCGTAACCCTGGGGTTTTGAATGAAGTTGAATGTATTTATCTCGTCGGTAACGTTTACCGTTTTCCATCCGCTTTGCGCGGGTATCCTATAACGGAAGGCCAATCCGTCGTTAAACACTCTAACCTCCAAATTTAGTTTGCGTTTAGAGCCGGTTTGTTCCGATACGGGGATAATAATGCGATTGCATTCGCTATGCACCTTGCTGGTTTTTCCCACTATCAGATCATAGTCGTCGGTTAGGCGTTCCATTTTGGCCGATGACAGAACGAGACTTTTGTTAAAAGCACCACCCTCTTTAAAACTGATGTTTAACCTGGAATTTTGGGCCAATATTATGCCTTTATAAGCTACGCTGTAAAACATCCCGACTTGATCAGTATTTAGTTTGAAGCTGATTTTTTTATCAGGCGAAATTACAGTTACAGGCCTTTTTGCAAATGCAGCAGCGGCAAGCAGCACCAAGAGCAGGCTGATGGTTTGTTTTAAAAATGGCATTATTTAGGTTTTTCCGATGATTGCGGATAAAGCTTAAATGTAGCGAATAGTAACCATTACACCAACTTACCGGTTTGCAAAGCCTCCTGTAAAACCTGCGCTTTAAATTTGGGCTTATAACAACACCCCGCCAATACTTTTACCCACTTGCGGTCATAGTTAAATAGCATTTTAATGATACGCACCCGTGCTGATCCTTTTGGATAACCGTACCTGTACCAGCTAAACTTAGAACTATCTATATTAAATTGCTCGGCAAACTCGGCCAAGAAAAGGTCTATCTCAATAGCTACAATATCCAGGTCAAGGTCAATACTGGTATTGGTATGCAGCTCGTTAGGATTGATGCCATGCACTTTATATTTGCTGCAATAATCAATAATAAAGGTTTTTAAACGGGGGTCGAGCTGATCCATACAACCAACAGACACATTTTTATTAACTGCGTTGCATTGATCGGTTGATTAATTCACATTTATTCGCGCAAAGGTTAAACCTCTTTGTCCAGTTTGTACATTTCTACAGGCTGCCTCAAAATGCCGAACGTTTCGGGGATGATCAACGGGATAACTTCGCCGGTTTTTTGGTAGCCGCGGCGTTCATACCAGTTCAGCAATTCTAAACGTGTGGTAATAACCGTCATGGTGATGGTATGGCAATCAATGCTGCGGGCATAGTCTTCGGCTGCCTGAAGTAATTTTCTTCCCAGGCCATTAGCCTGCAGTAATGGCGATACCGTGAGCATGCCCAGGTATAGTTTGTCCGGGCGTTTAAGCAGGTAAACGCATCCGGTTATGTAACCATCTTCATCAGTATTCTTCAAAATCACCGCCTTAGGGTCACCCATTTGGGCGGTCAGGCTTTGCTCGTCAATACGTTGCCCGTCTATCAGGTTCGCCTCCGTTGTCCAGCCTTTTTTGGAGCCTTCGCCACGATAGGCACCGTTTATCAAAACAACCAATTCGGGTACATCGGTAAGGGTAGCAGTTGTTATAGCCATGCGGCAAATCTAAAAATATCGGGCAAAAAATTAAAGCGCTTTCAAGTCTTCCCGTACCGGGCTAAAAACATCAATCAGTTTACAGTCGGTAATGGCTTTGCCGCCATGCGGTACGTTAGGCGGGATCACCGCAAACAATCCTGCATCTAATATCTGAGGTACACCGTTAATCGTCAGTTCAAATTGCCCTTCGATAATAAACGCCAGCTGTTCGTGCACGTGGGTATGATATGGCGACACGCACCCCGCTTTTACCTCGATAAAATTAATGGTATTATTAGCCGTATGAATCAATTTAGAAAAATAGCCCGGGGCTATCTCTTTGGTTTGAATATCTTTAAAATATTGGAAGATGGTAGTATCCATAGGTGCGTGTTTGAGGATTTAAAATTAACCAAATATCAGCCCCAATCAAAACTATGGCATATTGGCGTTAGTCCTGCGTCAAAGTATCACCAGAACAATAAACCCATTAAAACAAGTAGCTTATCCAACAATATACTTACTGCCCGGCAGGTATGATAATAATTTGATCAATACATAAGTTACTAAAAATGTGCAGATAGCTAATACCGGGATCACCAGCACTACATCGTGCAGCCAATTATTAATGATTGGGAACAGTTGATTAAGTACAAGGATATGCGCCAGATACATGCCATAGGTAAGGCCAGATACTTTGGCTATCAAGCTTTCCGTTACCGCGCTTTTAAAACTAATCAGGCTGAACATCAGGAACAAACCGATAGCCATCAGGGCAACATTTATCGTAGGGAACGCCCACGATAGTTCCAATTCCGGGAGGCTTTTGGCGAAAGGCAACTGATGGTCAAAAACCATGTGCGTAATTGCATACCCGGTAATCACCATCGCTAAACCGATGCTTAAGGCTGCTGCCTTAGATAACTTGACGTATGCTTTAAGATAATGCCCTAAAACCAGGTAACCAATATAACCGGAGAAATAGTATCCTGCAGGGAATTTATTCCAGAATACTTCGCCCCAAAGATCGGGCTGTATAGTTTTGATGTAGGGGATGAACAGGGTAATTATCCACAACAACAAGAAAAATTGCTTGAATTGCTTGGATGCCGATTGCACCCATGGCGAGATCACGGGAATAAACAGATAAATGCCAATAAGCATATACAAAAACCACAGATGGCCCGCATTATCACTAAAACTCAGGGGGATGATGTACAGGTTATGCCATAATTGTGACAGGGTATTATTACCCAACAGGTAAGGCACTATGGCATACATACATGACCAGATGAGGAACGGGATCAATATGCGGCTGAAACGTTTTTTATAGAACACGTTGGGCTCTTCCTTTATCGGCAGCAACAAGTAGCCAGATATCATCACAAACAGTGGCACACACGCCCGCATAAAGCTGCCGTAGTTATTCACCCATACGTGATTTTCGCGAACGATGGCATTACTCGCGCCAATGTAAAAGAACTCGCCGGAGTGTACGGCAAGTACCATTAAGCAGGCAAAGATCCGTAGTACGTTAAGGTACGCCGTGGGGCTGGGTTTAAACGTTGTATTGCTGTTGGGCATTTGTTGTAAATAATTGGGAAGCTAATTTAATAATTGACAGGTAATTTTATATCGAAATTAAAACTTAGCTTCGGCTTCGTCGTTTTACACACAGACATCCCTATACTGACATGGCATTTATAGATTACTATAAGATTTTAGGCGTCGACAAAAGCGCCTCCGAAAAAGATATCAAGAACGCGTATCGTAAAACGGCGCGCAAACACCACCCCGACCTTAACCCCAACAACCCCGAAGCTGAAAAGCTTTTCAAAGAGGCTAACGAAGCCAACGAGGTTTTAAGCGACCCAGAAAAACGCAAAAAATATGATAAGTACGGCGAGAATTGGCAGCATAGCGAAGCCTATGAGCAACAAGCCCGGCAGCAAAGCCAGCAACGCAGCTACGGCGGCGGTCAACAGGGCTTTGGTGGCGGTGGTTTTGGAGGCGGCGGCGATTTCTCCGAATTCTTCACCTCGATGTTTGGCGGCGGCCCGGCGGGCAGTGGCAGGCAGCAAAAATACCGCGGGCAGGACATGAATGCCCAGTTACAGCTAAACCTGCGTGATGTGATGGAATCAAAAAAGCAAACCATTACCGTTAATGGTAAAAATATCCGGCTAACCATCCCGGCAGGGATCGAGAACGGGCAAACCATTAAAATTGCCGGGCATGGCGGCGCAGGCGGTAATGGTGCACCGGCCGGCGACTTGTATTTAGAGTTTTCGATACCCGAAGACCCGGAATTTAAACGGGTGGGCAGCGATCTGTATAAAAACATTAGCCTTGATCTTTATACTGCAGTTTTAGGCGGCGAGATCACCGCCGATACCTTGACCGGCAAAGTTAAGTTGAAGGTTGCACCCGGCACACAAACCAATACTAAGGTTAAGCTAAAAGGCAAAGGCGTGCCCAAATATAAAAAGGATGACCAGCTGGGCGACTTGTATCTTACCTACACCATCCAGATCCCTACCAGCCTTACCGATAAGCAAAAGGAATTATTTGAAGAATTAGCCAAATCATAAAACTAAACTTAACGCTATGAGAACAGAGAACGTAATATCCGTCAGTGATTTTTGTGTGTTCCATAATGTGGAGTACACTTTTGTTGATTACCTGGCCGATGCCGGCCTGGTTACGGTAACAGCTATAAACCAAACTAACTGCATCCCTATTGACGAGATACAGAAATTAGAGCGTTTGGTACGCTTGCATAACGAACTGGATATAAACGAACCGGGCGTTGCTACCATAAATAATTTACTGCAAAAATTAGATGATATGCAACAGGAAGTGAGCTATTTACGCAGCAAATTAAGTTTGTACGAGGGCTAATATAGAGGTGAATGGTAAGTTTTTTTTAAACCATGGCACAAAATATGTGTCATACCTACAAAAGAAACAAAGTTTAACTAAAAATCATTTACCATGAAACTGATTAAATTTTCAATAATAGCACTCGTTTTGACTATCTCCGCTCAGTTTGCAAGCGCACAGGTGCGTGTAGGTGTGGGCATCCATATTGGCGACCCATACCCCTACCGTCGCGTAGTTTATCAGCCGGAACCGGTTTATTACCCGCAGCCGGTTTATTATAATCAGCCTGCATATTACCCCCGCACTGTAGTTTACAAAGGCGGTTACGGCTACCGTAGGGCCTATTACGGTCGCCCGGCATATTATCGTGGTGGCGGCTATCGCCCGGCTTTCAGGGGCCGTGGTTTCGAGCATGGTCGCGGTGGATTTGGCCACGGTCGCGGCAGGCACTAAAATTATTGGATCAGCATATATTCAAAAACCCTTCAGCTCGCGCTGAAGGGTTTTTTTGTACCTAACAATGTTCTCTAAAACAACCTGATTTTTGCTCAGCTATGCTATCTTTTTCTTCAGCGTAATCACTGTAATTTCGGGCCAGATGCCCAAACGGCCTGAAAATGCCAGGAAGCCAAAGCCGCGGTTCACATACAGGTGGCGGTTCTTTTCCTTAACTAAACCCGCCCAGTCCAGGTAGCGGTATTTAAC
Source organism: Mucilaginibacter glaciei (assembly GCF_014773245.1). Taxonomy (GTDB): domain Bacteria; phylum Bacteroidota; class Bacteroidia; order Sphingobacteriales; family Sphingobacteriaceae; genus Mucilaginibacter; species Mucilaginibacter glaciei. The sequence continues at coordinate 172,547 of NZ_JACWMX010000006.1, forward strand.
AGGGCTCCAGCGGATGCCTGCTGCTTCTATACCAAACTGCGCACCGTGAGTGTGGCCGGATAGTGTTAAGTGAATATCTGTTGGGTTAAAACGTACCTGCTCTTCCCAGTGAGTAGGGTCGTGTGATAGCAGTACCTTAAAGGCATCTTGGTCTATACCCTGCATCGCCTTATCCAGATCGCCTATTTGTACAAAACCGCGACCCCAGTTTTGTATGCCGATGAGTGCAATCTTTTGCCCGTTCTTTTCCAGGTTAACATGCTCATCCAATAATAACCTATAGCCTAATTCGGCGTGGTGTCGTTTTAGCTTTTCCAGGTTCGCCACTTTGTCTGCAAGGCTGTCCCATTCAATATAATCACCATAATCATGGTTACCTAATATAGAAAACTGACCAAAGGGTGCCTTGATCTGGCTAAACCGGTCAATATATTGTTCAATCTCCCAAGCAGCATTATTCACCAGGTCGCCTGTAAAAACAAACAGGTCGCTTTTTTGAGCTTTAGCCAGGTCTATGCCGCGCTGCATGGCGTTCACATTATCAAAACTACCAGAATGGATATCAGATAACTGAGTAATGGTAAAACCGTTAAAAGCTTCTGGCAATTCGTCGAAATATATTGTATGGCGGTGTACTTTATAGTCGTATTTACCACGAATCATAGCATAGAGCGCCCCGCTAAAGGGAATCGCAGCGATGAGTATGGCTATCTCGCTGATAAACTTGCGGCGCGGCGCAAAGTACGGTTCGCCATTTGTTCGGTGGCCGCTTGCTTTATTGGCAATTCCATAAATAAACCGGCCCAGATCCCCCAAGGAAAGTATGATGATAAAAATCAGCTTGGTTACAAAAAAGGTTAAGAATAAGCTCAGCATCCACTCGTGAAAAGGGGTCATCCCCTTTGCCGATCGAAAACTGGTCATCCCCAATAAAAAAACGATTGTTACCCCAACCGAGATAATTAGGAAGCCCCATACAACAGCAACCTTTGCAGGTTTTGATTGCCAATCATTTGTCAGCGTGCGTAAACCGTTAAAAACGTACCAGTCCATCAGCAACGTTATAGCTGCTATGATAAAGAAAACCTTAAATAAACCGTTACCATGCATAGTTGCTGTTTTTTGCCGCAAAATACAAAAGCTAAGGTAATTGTGATGTAAAAAAGCAGGCGCTGTAAAATCTATTGCCTATTTTTAGTGCACCAATTATTCATTGATGAAAAACCAACTGCTTACGCTATCGGCCCTGCTGTTTTTAATGGGCGGCGCAATAGCCCAGAAAACCAAAAAAGAGATCGTGTTTTTTGAAGACTTTAACCAGAAAACGCTCGACCGCAGCAAATGGAACATCGAGATAACCGGGAACACCTATAATGACGAGCAACAGGCGTATGTAGATTCAGCAGCTACAGTTTACCTGATCAAAGGTAAAGCCGAAGGTGCAAAGAACGGCGCACTTGTTATACAGCCCATATACAATCCTGGGCATACCAGTAAGGAGGGCCGCAAGTATGATTTTATATCGGGCAGGATAAACACCGAGGATAAGATGATGTTTACCTACGGCACGGCATCTGTACGCATGAAAATGGACGATGGCGCAGGTTTATGGCCTGCATTTTGGGCGTTAGGCAAGGGCAAATGGCCCGATTGCGGCGAAATTGATGTAATGGAAACTGTGGGCGACGGCTTATGGATCAGTAACGCAGTACACGGGCCCGGTTATTTTGGTAACACACCGTTTGCCAAACGCGATACTTTCGCTAAAGGCACCGACGTGACCCAATGGCACATTTACAGCGTAGACTGGACACCTGCCAGTTTAACCTTTAAGGTTGACGACCGCATAACTTATACGATGACTAAAGCAATGGCCGAAAAATACGGTCGCTGGGCATTTGATAACCCTAAATTCCTGATCTTAAACTTCGCTATCGGCGGTGGTTACCCCAATTCTGTTAACAAGTTAAACAAGCCCTATTACGGCCTTTCACAGCAATCTTTGGATAAGATCAAAACGGGTAAGGCCCGCACTATTGTAGACTGGGTATTGGTAACCAAATAAAGAGCCCTTCAGCTTATGCTGAAAGGCTCTTTTTTAACTAACTATAACTGATTTTAATTTTATACTTAGTAGCGGCGGCGCACTACTACAGTGCGGCGTGCAGGACGGTGATAAACCGGACGGCGATAAGCCCTGCGGGTTACCACTACATTACGGCGGTACGGGCGGCGATAAACCGGCCTGTTTACCACAACTGTACGGCGTGCCGGATAAACGCGCTGCGCTGGTGCGCCAATACGTGCTTTTACTACTACTTGTGCCTGTGCGCCTTCAACGGCAAACATGGTGATAATGGCTACGGCTAATACTTTTAGATACTTCATGGTTATTATTATTATAAATTGTTAATGGTTTGATTGTTTATTGTATTTAGTAATTATTGTAGTGATGGTCGTTGTAATGGTTACGATCGCGGCCTCTGTCATAGCGGCCATGGTCATCCCTGTCATATCTGCGGTGGCCACGGTTCTCAATCGCGCATCCCCCTAAGGCTACTGCTCCGAATAACAGGAGCAATGCTAATTTTTTCAAGTCGTTTTTCATGGTAATATTTTTAGTGTGTTTATCTCTGTTGCTTTTATATTAAACTACAGCAGCCACACAAAGTTTAGTCCGCAACAGGGCGTATAACTAACTTGTTACAAATAGCAAGATCAGCGGAAATAGACGATTTGCGTTATAACGCTTAAGAGGTACGGCTTATAAATCGGGCAATAGCTACGTAAAATATACTAAAGCAAAAAAATACCAGCATCAGCACCACAATATTCACTAAAACTTTAGGGTAACCAAACTTAGCTGCATCTAAAAAAAAGTAAGGATAAAAGCCACTTAGTGCGCCCCGGATAAATATATAAACAAGGTAGGCGGCCGGGTACCACAGCCATCTAATAGTATCTTTCCAGGTTATTTTGTCTTTTAACACAGCCGTAAGCCAGTATACAATAACTAATACCGGAACAATAAGGTGCACTAACTCATCGCCAAGTTTAGCCATACCTTTATAGTTAGCCAGCTGGCTTAATAACAAATTATAAACCAGGCTAACAATGCTGATGTAAACGGTTATAGCGGTAACAACCGATGGCTGGTTAAAAAATTGGTTCTTCCTGATTGGGGTAACCGACGTTATAAAAAGCGAAATGGCCACCAACAGGTTGCTTTGAATAGTAAAAAAGCTAAAAAACTCAACAAGTGATCCGGCAAGTGTACGACCGTTTGCCAGGAATGCAGGGATGGCCGTACAAAACTGTAGCGCTACACCAAGCAATGCCAGCAATCCAATAATGCCTGCGCAAACTCTGTATGTTTTAATGTAAGGCCTGCCCATATACTCTAAAAAGCAATAAATATATCCATCTCCTGCTGCTAAACGGCACCTTTGCAATAAATAGTTTTCTAAAAATGGCTTCGTTCTTTTGCAAACTGTATATTTATAACATCAATATAACAAGCATTTATGACATTTTTGAAAAAAGCAGCCTTAGTTAAGGCCAACCTTGCTAAAGGCATTATCGCGACAGCAATTTTTTGCGCCCCTCTATTTGGTAATGCCCAGGCAACCTTTAATCATGCGGCTTTATGCTCGCAAAATTTAAAGTTGAGTAACCAATTTTACACCACCGTACTGCAACTCAAGATAATGCCTAACCCGTTTAAAGATACCGTTCATACCTGGTACAAAATCGGGCCAAATCTGGCGATGCACGTGATACAGGGTGACTGCCCGAAAGCCGATTACCCGCGTGGTGTGCATTTGTGCTTTAGCGTACCATCAGTAACTAAATTTATTGACCACCTTAACGATATGAAAGTCGAATACAGCAACTGGAAAGGCGAAACCGGTAAAGTAGAACGCCGTGTGGATGGCGTTAACCAGGTGTACTTTAAAGATCCCGACGGGTACCTGATTGAGGTGAACGACGCGAAATAATTTCTTAGAACAAATATTTTTTAATTTATACAACCCAGCGGAATAAACCCTCGTATATAACGGTATGCGGGGCTACGTTAATATTCCTGAATCCATCTACTGCAAGGCTTGCAAAACCTGCGGCAGCAGGCCTATTATTGTGTTGGCAGGCCTGAGTGGTTATGTGGTTAAATGCCCTGCAGATGATACCCATTACCAGACAAAGCCCGGCCTGATAGATATTGAAGATTGGAATATCCATAACACCAAGCTATACGATACCGAACCTGATTTGCAGATGATGAAAAGCGTTTGATGCAAAATCCCGCAAAAAATCACCTTACTATTTTAAACTTTCCGCTTTTATCCCTGTCAGAATAAACAGAAATACAATCATCAATCTGTTTACTATGAAAGCGATAACCACTAAAATAAAAAACGACCTTTATCATGTATTTGTTAAAGGCGACTCGGACAAAGTAGCACAAGCAAGGGTATTTGCCGTACTGGCCGTACCGTTCTTTGCGGTACTGTTCGCCTTTGGGCAGGCTCTTGTTTACTAAAACATTAATTAAGCGGATATTGCGAATCAAGGATCAATTTTTATCCATCGTTCCCCTCCTTCCAAATAAACGTTTACTTTTGCGCCACAATACGCAGCAATGGATAGTTTACACGATAAATACGACAGTATAATTTTTGATCTGGACGGCACCCTTTGGGACAGCACCGACACCATAACGAGTGCATGGCAGGCGGCCTTAAATCAGGCCCCTTACATGAAGGATGAAGTAATGACTAGCGAACGTGTGCGTTCCATCACTGGGATGACCTATGATAAGATCTTTGAAACACTTTTCCCGTTTTTAAATGATGCGCAACGTGCCGAGGTTAAACAGCTCTGCTCGGTAAGCGAACTGGAAATTCTACATAAGCAAGGCGGTACACTTTACCCCCTTTTGAAAGAAACCCTCAACTACCTGGGCAAAAAATACAAATTATACATTGTAAGCAATTGCCAGAGCGGTTATATCGAACTGTTTTTAGATCTGAACCAGATGCACCCGCATTTTTTGGCGCACCAGTGTTTTGGTACCAAGGGCAACCCTAAGGCCGATAATATTAAGGATATTGTGAACGACCATAACCTTAAGGCCCCGGTGTATGTTGGCGATACCATGGGCGATTATGAAGCGGCTGCCAAAGCAGGTGTACCGTTCATCTTCGCATCCTACGGGTTTGGCGTTGTTGAAAGCGGACAGGTGGCTACAATTGATAACTTTGCCGATCTGACGATTATTCTATAAGGAAATAGCAATACTGGCGCACGCCTGTGGCGTGTAACTCAACAGCTTTTTTGATACGTAAACACCAATTGTCGCTTTACCCGCAAGCAACACCGTTTTTACCAGGATATGGCCGGTGCTTCACAAATAAATTTACCCTGTTCCAGTATATCTACCGTAAAATTAGCCACGGCAGCACGGCTTATTAAAAGCGAGAGTTTTTGATTGTTACTTAAACTAACTACAACTGGTTTTTTTGCTGCAGAATTGATTAGCGCTGCCGGCCTGATCGCCGTCCACTGCAGGCCAGACTGCATTAAGAGATGTTCCTGGCGTTCATGATCCATGTAGCCATACTTGATGTTACTGTTCTCTATCAGCCACTTAAACCACAAGGGGATATCCTTTCGCGTATCGCTCGTACCCCACGCAGATAATACAATTACCCGCCTGAGATCAAATTGAGGTGCTATGGCAATTATTTTACTGATCGTATCCGACATCAGCGTTTTGGGTGTACGCAATGCCGACCACGGAAATTCGCTTTTACGGGAGATGTTTAACGCGCTAACTACAGCCTGGCAGCCATGTAAAGCTTCTTTAAGGAGGTTGTCATCTAATGTCAATCCCTCAAAAACAGTAAGCGAGGCATGTGCGATATTGACTTTAGCCTTATCCCTTACTATCAAATGAACAGTATGCCCCTGATCTAACAGTTGCTTTACTATCAGCTTCCCGGTGCGCCCCGTGCCCCCTAAAAGCAATACGTTCATTTATTGATATTTAAAAAATTAAAGCAATTACCCTTTCATTTCCTTATCAAAATTCTCCATCACCAATACCGCCGCGCCAATAAGCTCGGCATCAAAACCTAAAGAGGATATTAATAACTCGGTACCCGATGATAGGCGGGGGATGCAATATTTATGCAGGGCCTGCTGTATGGGCGCAAGCAATATCTTGCCCACTTTAGCACCCCGGCCGCTCAGTACAATGTTGGCCGGGTTCATGATATGGATCAGGATGGCCAGCGCTTTACCTATTTTGTAACCCGCGTCTGAAAGTAGTTCGAGTGCAAACTGGTCGCCCTGGTTGGCAGCATCCATCAGCGAATCACCCATTAATTTCGATTGTCCGTTATGCGGTTTCAGGCTGGTTACCCGGCCTTGTTTAATGCCCTCTTCGGCTTTTTTGGCCACTACCAGCAGAGATGCCTCTGCCTCCAGGCAACCACGTTTTCCGCATTCACATAAATCCCCGTCTTCAGACAATGGGATGTGGCTCAACTCGCCTGCAAAACCGTTGTACCCGCGAAAGATTTTCCCGTCGATGATCATACCCAAGCCTATACCCCAGCCAATATTAATTACCATCACCTCCTGCTGCGAGCGGGCAATACCAAATTTTTGCTCGGCAAGGGCTATCAAACTACTGTCGTTATCAATGTAGGAATTAATGCCTGTTGCCCTGGTAATATATTCACTCAGGCTTTGGCCATCGGCATCCATATAAGTATAGTTAATACCTTCAGCTGCGTTGATAAAGCCGGGCATTCCTATACCAATACCCGCTATTTTGCCTTTATCAATACCGCTATCTTCAACATAGGTGTTTAGATGGCTTATCAATTGAGGCAATGCACTTTCGTTATCGGCCAGTTTCAACTCCACTGTAGCCAGGTCGGCCACCGGCTTATTATGCAGATCAACCAGTTGAATGCGTGCCGACAACTGATCCATCGCTACGGCCAAAATAAACATGGCGCGCGCGTTGATAGCGTACATTAAGGGACGCCTGCCACCGCTTGATGGTGCGTACCCCTGCTCAACTACAAAACCTTCCTTTATAAGTTCGTTAACTGCCTTAGCGATAGATGGGATGCTTTTATCGAAAAGTTCGCTTAACTCGGCACATGACATCGCTTTATCAAAGTACAGCCGCTTAACGATCATGTTTTTTAACCAGCTGCCCTTAACATTATTACTTTTTAGTTCCATTAAGAATATTTTATGCCCGGTAGAATTTTTAGGGCATCAATTATTTGTTAAAATTAAAAATAATGCTGCAAAGTACAACATCAGTGTTTACTATACACTGGCCACAAGGTTAAATTTCGCTTGTATTGCGTGATGTGCTTTCATAACCCCATTCGCATAACCAGCATGTGACTTCCGAAACCAAATTTTTCATACGCCGTAATGGCGCTCTCGTTGGCATTGTAAACTTCAAGGCGTAACTCACTAATACCGTTGGCTGCGGCCCAGTTTTTTAGTGCCGATAATATTAATCCATTTACGCCTTTTCCGCGGTATTGTTGCAATACGTACATAAAGCCCAGATAGGCATGCTGCCGGTGGCGCAGTTCGGGTTTGGAATTTTCGATGCGTGCATACCCGCTGCCAATCACTTCGCCGTCCAATTCGGCAACCAGGAGCTGAATATGCGGGTCAACGATCAAGTCCTCAATATCGTAGTAGGTCACATTATCGGGCCTGATAGTCGGATCGAATGACCGCTCGGCAGTAACCACCCCTTGCTCAAACTGACGCAGGGTGTCCAGATCCTTTATTTCGGCCGGGCGGATCTTTATATTTTTCATAAATTAACTGGGTTTAAAGCACCGAAAAACAGTTATTGAACCGTGGAATTATCTTCATATCTTTCAATCAAGCCAAAATATTCTTTCCATTCCGGGTCTTCCTTATGGGTTATGCTGATATCAAAATCGGTAAAGGTGTTAATTACTTCTTGCATACGCTGCTCTGCCTCGTGGCTATCCTGCGTGTACCAAACCCACCGGCGGGTACCCTGGCTGGTATAAACAAATACCAAGATACTCTGGTTGTCGTCGGCAAAGGTAAAGCCAAGGGCTTCTTCCAGTTCTTCCATCCCGGTTTGCTCGCCGCTCGATGGCATATAAGCCCCGTCGCCGGTATCATCATATAGCCAGTCCAGATCGATACGGGTTTGGTATTTGCTGGAATCGATAAAACCTTGCAGGTTTGGCCGGTAGCGCACCATTACAGTGGTACCGGTTTTGTCCATACCGTCGCCTCCTAACCAGCTATTGTCTAATTTTAATTTATCAGCCATATTATCGTAACAGTTTTAAATAGGAAAGGTTACGGCAGTATTACAGACAAGCCATCCACGCTTTACTTATAACTTTATACTTTTAGCTCCAAACCCCTACTCCACGGTAAAAGTCTTTTTCAGCTTAATATCTTCTGACGACTGGCCTATCCATACCTGGAAGGTGCCAGGCTCAACCGTCCAGTTCATGTTTTTATCCAGCAAGGCCAGGTCGTCCGGGTGCAGGGTAAACCTTACGGTTTTCTTTTCGCCGGGGTTGAGGGTTATGCGTTCAAAACCGCGCAGGTCATATTCATAAGTGGTAACCGTGCTGACATCATCTTTCAGATAAAGCTGCACCACATCGTCGCCTTTGCGCTGGCCGGTATTGGTAACATCAACCGTTACGGTAACATCGCCCTGCGAGTTACCTTTTTCGGGCGATACCATTAAATTACTGTATTCGAATTGAGTATAACTCAAGCCGTAGCCAAACGGATACAGTGCGCCATTTATGCTTGTTTTACCCCAGCTGTTAGGGCCACTTTGGCCGGCCTGTGAGTTTGGTTTAAACGGAAAGTTAAACTCAATTTGCCCGGTAGTTTTAGGGAAGGTAATAGGCAATTTACCGCCGGGGTTATTATCACCAAAAAGGGTTTCGGCAATTACCTGGCCGCTTTGCACACTCGGAAACCAAGCCTCTAAAATGGCAGGCACATACTTATTTTCCCAGTTGATAGTTAGCGGCTGGCCGTTTATCATGACCATAACAACCGGTTTACCCGTGGCCTGCAGGGCCTGAATCAGCTTTAACTGGCGGCCGGGCAGGTTAAGGCCGGTGCGGCTCAGGCTCTCTCCCACCCTATCCACATCCTCGCCTACCACGGCTATGATCACGTCAGATTCCTTTGCACGCTCAATGGTGTTGTCGATCTCCCGTTGCTCGGCATCGGTTAGGGGAGTTTCGATGATCTCGCTTTCGGGCCAGGTGGCATCAACAATATCACAGCCTTTGGTATATATCACCAGGCCTTTACCGTCCATATAGTTTTTTATCCCGTCTAACACACTCGTCATTTTATTATGCGACGGGCCGTAGCGGCTAATAGTGTAATTGGTTTCGGCAGCCAGCGGGCCGGTTACCAAAATACGGGGGTATTTTTTCACATCTAACGGCAGCAGGTTGTTCTCATTCTTTAACAACACCATACTCTCGCGGTTCATCTGCAGGCTCATGGCGGCGTCGGCTTTGGTATGCACTACTTTATCAGCCGCTTTTGGGTCCTTTACATAAGGGTAATCAAACAGCCCTAACCTGAACTTTACCCTAAGCACATCGCCCACCCTCGCGTCGATAGTTTTCATGCTGATCCTGTTCTCTTTGATCAGCTCACGCAACGGTAATATAAAAGTTTGCGGCGGGGTAAAGTTGGTGCGCACATTTAATCCGGCCTCTACTGCCTGGCGTACGGCGTCTTTATAATCGGCGGCTACCTTGTGTTTAGAATAAATGTATTCCACCGCCTCACTATCGCTTACCACATACCCGTCAAAACCGAATTGCTGGCGCAGCAGTTGCGTTAAAAAGTAGTAACTGCCTGTTACAGGCACACCATCATAATCGTTATAGCTGCTCATTACGCCCATTGGGTGCGCCTCTTGAATCACCCGGCGAAACGGGTACAGGTAAACCTGGTGCATTTCGCGCGGAGCCACATGCGGGTCGGTACGGGCGCTGCCGTCACGGCCCCCCTTGGGGATACTGTATACAGCATAATGTTTAAGGGTTGATGCAACCCCCTCTTCCTGGATGCCTAATACCATCTGTTTGCCCATCTCCGCTATCAGAAAGGGGTTTTCGCCGTAGCATTCCACTACGCGGCCCCAGCGTTGGTCACGGGCGGGGTCTAATATGGGGGCATACACGTTAGTGTAACCGAGGGCTTTAGCCTCGCGGCCAACGGTTTGGCCCGCGCGGCGTACCAATTGTTTATCCCAGGTACTACCGATGCCTATCGGCGCGGGCAAAGGGGTGGCACGATCATGATTTAACCCATGGATACCCTCGTTTGTAAAATCAACCGGGATACCCATGCGGGTTTCCTCAACAAACCACTTTTGAATGGTGTTGATAGCCGAGGCATGCTTGCTGTACGGGAAGGAATATTGGGTGGGGGCGTCGTCCGTATGCGAGGTAAGGTTGTTGAGCTCCTCGTCTATATTGGCTATCCCATCTTTCCAAACCTCAGTTTTCCAGCGGTCGGTCGGCATCTCATCTTTAAGCACACGCTTGTATCCGTAAAGGGTTGCCATCTGGCAGGTTTTCTCGTCAACTGTCATCTGGCTCAGCAAGTCGGCAACGCGCTTATCAGTTGTTTGTTTAGGATCTTCAAAAACGTCCATACGGCCATTTTTGTTAAAATCTACCCAACCCTTATGGTATATGTTTGTTTTTTGTGCCGAAGCGGTAACGCTCACCACAAGCAAGGGCAATAACAACGTAAATTTCTTCATAAAGAGAGGTTTGTATAGGAGGTTTACTTTTCAAATATATCAGAAACCAGTGATACATACAGGCCAGACTACTTTTGAATACGACAACGTTTGCGAATGCACCCTGGTTTAATTGATGTAGTTAAATAAAAAGGTGCAATATTTACAAATCTTACAGCATAGCAAATAGCTATAAACCAAATGTGTGCAGGCTATTGCTTTTGTAATTACTAAGTCATAAATTGGCATTAAGATTGTAACCGATATACTAACAGGCAAGCTATAATTTTTATGAGTCACCAATTTCTGTTAAGCTTTATTTCGTTACTGCTTTTTACCAGCCATGCAGATAAGCCAACCAACACTATGGTTGCAGCGGATGTGATATGCGGAAAATGGCAAACCGAAGAAAAAAACCTTACCGTACAGGTTTACAAGGCCGACGATGAATTCAGGGCAAAAATTATTTGGTTCAGCGATAAAGGCGACACCAAAAAAATGGATGAATGGAAAGATATCAAAAATCCCGACCCCACGTTGCGCGAACGCAAGATATTAGGTATGAACGTGCTGGAAAAATTAACTTATTCACCTAATAGCAATTCATGGGAAGACGGCGTTATTTACGATGCCAAAAACGGCCGTCACTGGAATTCATCGGCCTATATCGATAAAGACGGTAAGCTAAAGGTAAAGGGCTACTGGCACTTTAAGTTTATCGGCAAAACCATGACTTTCGTACGCATTTAAAAACTTTTCAGCATAAAAAAAGCGGTTCCGGCGTTAAGCCGGGAACCGCTTTTTAATTTTATGATAATTAAAGCTTAGTTAGTTTTCGCAAATTCGCCGTTAGCAGCGATTGTAACCTCGTCGCTCAACATCGGAGAACCGTATTTGCTTCCAAAACCAAAGTCAGAACGTTTGATTGTACCGGTTACTTTAAGGCCGGTAACAGGTTGTTTGCTCATTGGGTTTACACCTGTACGGGCAAGCATGTCAAAAACAACAGGTTTAGTAACACCGTGTAACGTTAAGTTACCCGCTAATTTAAATTTACCTGCGCCTGCCGGCTTAATGCCTGTGCTAACGAAAGCCAATGTTGGGTATTTAGCCGCATCAAAAAAGTCTTCGCTTTTCAAGTGGCCGTCACGTTTATCATTATCTGTATTAACAGAAGCTGTATTAGCTGTAAAATTAACTTTAGCATCGGTCAGGTCAGCTTTTTCAGCAACCATAGTAGCATCAAAATCTTTAAAAACACCGTCAACATCGCTTACCGCTAAGTGGGTAATGGTGAATGTAACGCGTGAGTGTGCCTTATCAACCTTGTAAGTTGTTTGTGCAAAAACGGCTGTTTGCATAAATAATGCTACTGCAGCTACTGAGAAAATCTTTTTCATGTGTTTAAATCTAAGTGTTTAATAATTTATGCTCAAAGATATATAAAGGGATCACATAACAAACATAAAAGATGTTTAAACATCTTTATTTTAGAAAGAAATGACAAATACTATTTTTCCTGAAAGAAGGCGTCTACTTGCTTGTTAAATTCAGCAGCGTGTTCTATAAGGGTACCGTGACCGGAGTTTTTAACTATCCATAGTTTCGAATTGGGGATATTCTTTTGGATCAATCGGGTATGCGCATCGTTGATCACGTCATGATCGCCCGCTATGATCATTGCCGGTACGTTTATCTTTTGAATATCGGTTAATTTGATGTTAGGTTCTGCCCAATCCAGCATAAAAATCTTCCATTGGTTTTTAGCGGCATCGGTAGTCCAGATCCGGTTTCTGTGCCGGTTATAATACTCAAACTCCCGCTTCCAATCGGCAGGTTCGATAGCGGTCGAATCGGGCCAGAGGTTGGCACCGGTTGATGCAAATTTGATCACCTTATCCGGGTGCCGCATCGCCATTACAATACTATTGATGCCGCCGTCGCTCCAGCCTATTACGTATGCTTTAGGTAGTTTGAGGGTATCAAGCAAGGTGGCAAAATCGTCGGCCATTTGCTCATAGGTAAGGGTTGGGCTGGTATCTGTGGACTTTCCCTGCGCCCGGCTATCCACCAATATCACGTGGTAGCGTTTGGCAAAATAAGGCACATTTTCTGTGAAGGCGCTCATATCGCCGCCGTTACCATGCAGCATCAGTAGAGGCTGCCCCTTACCATATTGTTCTACGTAAAGTTTGATGCCGTTGATATCATAGTATTTACCAACAGCGGGGTTATTGCCATAGATAGATTTGGGCTTGCACCCAAATAGCTGCAATAAGTGCGGCACTATCATTAACAAAACTAACCGTCTTAAACGCATATAAAGTTCAGGCATAAATTGTGAGTGGTAAATATATCAATTTGACCTTAAGTATTGCGACATAATTGCGTTTACCAACAATCAGCATGGGTACTAAATGGGGACAAACATTCAAAACAGCCCCTATACGCATAATCCGGTTTTTTATCCGACGCTTTCCCACTTACCGCTATCCAAACTCCTGTAAATGGCGTCAACAACCTTCATGTCTTTTAAACCTTCTTCGCCGGGTACGCGGCTTTGTTTATTCAGCTTAACACAGATGGCAAAATCATCCATCTGCGCAGCTTGCTGTATAATATTTGGAATTTTCATTGGCTTACCGTTTATAGTCCCATCCAATCCGCCGTAGCCATAGGCCGGCTCAAGCGCAAATTTGCCTTTTTCGGCCTCCACATTTAAATATCCCCAATTATCGTTATAGCTTGACTTACCTGTAACCTTAGCACCGCCGGGGAATTTCAACTCCCAAAATATGGTTTCATCTACCTCTTTAAAAAAATCCGGGCGGGTTTTCTGCTGGGTGGCCTTAACTGCAACAGGCTCCTGCCCTAATGTATAGCGCGATCCCTGGATAGCATAAATACCCATATCCATCAGCCCGCCACCGCCAGACAGTGCCTTTTTTAACCGCCAGGCGTTGGGGTCGCCATTATAAACAAAGCCATTACCTGTGTCAATTTTAGTAACCTTACCGAAAACATGTTTCTGCCCAAGTCGCATCACCTCTTGTGTGTGCGGTTCAAAGTGCAGGCGGTACCCGATAGAAAGCAGGCGGTTGGCCTTTTTACAGGCCGCGATCATCTCCCGGCAATCGGCGGCATTAAGGGCCATAGGTTTTTCGCAAATCACATGCTTACCAGCCCGCGCCGCGCGGATAGTATATTCCTTATGCATAGATACCGGCAACACTACATACACAATATCGATATCCTTATTCCCGGCAATCGCATCAAAGTTCTGGTAGTTATAAATGTTTTTCGGGGCAATATTGTACTTATGCGCCCACTCTGTGGCCTTTGCCGGTGTACCGGTTACGATACCTGCCAAGTAACAATTATTGGTATGCTGCAATGCAGGGGCTAACTGTCCACTACTGTAACCACCCAAACCAACCAGGGCTACCCCCAGCTTTTTACCGGGTACCGCTAAGGCAGACAGTTTTGAACTGAGTAATAGTACAGCGGCACTTAACGATCCTGTGCGTATAAAATCCCGGCGGTTGGTGTTGATAGATGATTTCATAATAACGATGTGTAGATTTTATTAAAGTTAATAAAATCCATATCATTAAAAAATATCACTATGGTGTTAACAGTCCCTCCTATTTAGCGGAAGCTATTAAGCTAAGATTTTGAGCTCCCTTATTGGTTCAGGCTATCACGATATTTTTTGATAGCCTTCATTATCGATCTAACGATAACGTCCTGCCCTTCATCAGAATTGAGGTAGCGTTCATCATCAGGGTTGTTGATAAAGCCCGTTTCAATGAGGAGGCCCGGCATCCCGCTTTGCTGTAAAACCAACACGCCTTGCTCCTTAACACCCGCGCTACGGCGGTCGTTGTTCTTAAATTCCTTGTTCAACAGATCGCCAAATTGCACACTTTGCTTGCGGTAACGCTGCTGAAAGGCTGCCAGTACAATAGCATTCACGGCGGCATCATCGCCATAACCGTTGTACTTTTTACGGTAGTCTTTTTCTATAAAGATCGAGGCATTTTCGCGCAGGGCTTCCATCTGTTCCTCCTTGCGGTGAAAACCATAAACCAATAGTAACGAACCTTTGCGCGTGCCCGTCCGTTCGGGCGTAGAGTTGCAGTGGATGGAGATGAACAGGTTAGCCTTGTTCTCATTAGCTATATCTGCGCGGCGGTGCAGTTCAATAAATTTATCGGTGCCGCGCGTCATAATCACATTTACACCGGCTATTTCGTTATTGATAGCCGCCTTCAGTTTTTTGCCGATGCTTAACGCCACAGACTTTTCATTGGAGTAGCTGCCATGCGCACCGGGGTCCTTGCCGCCATGACCAGGATCAATCACAATAGTTTTAAACCTAAAATTACTTTCAGGCTGATCGCTATTTATTTTTTCTTTTTTACCCTGGGCCTGTGCCGAACAAATGGTTAAGATAAAAACGGCAAACATACTGCCCGTTAACCCGATAGAATTTCTGAAGTGCTTTGTTAGCATAGCGCAAAGGTATACGGATTGTTTAAAAACCGCTAAACAAAAAAAGCATGTTGATAATTTTTTCTTCTTTAAAGAAAAATCAGCGTAACCTAAGCGTACGCAGGCACGTAAACGTCTACATAATAAAGTACTAAGACTATTTTAACATGGAAACGCTTACTATTACTTCATCATCTTTGCTAACCACTTTTTCATTTTTAGTGATTGGTTCGATCATCGTATTCCTGATATTAAAATTCGATAAACTGCAAAGGCGCAAAATGCAGATCATGATGACGGGGACTAAAGATGTGCAGCCGTTGTTTATGCAAAAAGCAGCTGTACATAAATTAACCGCCATAAAATCAAATTCGGTATCTGTTGAAAACAGCCAGGTACGAATGAAAGTAGCTAAACAAATAGACGAGCTGGTTGAAGGATATGACAAGGGCGAGATTGCGTTACCTGAATATTGCAGCCGCTTAAACCGTCTGTTGGCTCAAGTAGCCTGATCTCCGGCTGAATTGAACTATGTAATTATTTTTAAGCGGTTAGATTTTGCATAAATTCGGCCTCAATTTAGTTTTTAATATGCAGCCCGACGAAACGCCCGGCCATTTACAGATAGTAACCACCGCCGATGGATCCAACACCATTTACAATGCTCATGTAGGTGAAAATTACCATTCTCGCAACGGCGCATTGCAAGAAAGCCAGCATGTATTTGTAGAACAAGGATTGCAATATTTTTTAGGACACAGCAGCGACCCGCTGCCATCTGTATCGATATTAGAGATTGGTTTTGGAACCGGGCTTAACTTTTTGCTCAGCGCAGCTTACTGTACCAATCAACAGCTGCAACTTAACTACGCGGGCATCGAGGCATACCCCCTAACAGCCGATATGATTGGTAAAACCGGTTATGAACGGTATGTACCTAACGGCATCTGGCATAGCTTTTTAAACAGTTACCGCCAATCGCTGCTTAGCATAGTGGAGGTTAATCCTTATTGCCACCTTAAGATAGCCGCCCGCAAACTGGCCGATTTTAGAAGCGAGCAGTTGTTTGATGTGATCTATTTTGATGCCTTTGCATCAGCCCACCAACCCGAAATGTGGGATGAAGCGGCGATTACCCACACCCTTAAATTTTTAAAGCCCGGCGGTGTTTTTGTAACCTATGCCATTACCGGCAACCTTAAGCGCACCATAAAAGCTTTGGGGTTAAAGGTGCAAAAAGCCCCCGGCGCACCGGGTAAAAGAGAAATGCTACGGGCACTTTCACTGTAGCTGAAAGATGGTTTGCAAGCAAATTTTTGCCCAGTCCTTTTACAAGCCGCCAATAATAACCACCAACCGTTTACCGCAAACCGCAAACCGATAACTATCTTTGCGGTATGCCAATAACAGCACCAATTACCGCTCATACCCCCTCTGCCGCTTTCGAAAGGTTATTAACCATTATGGACGACCTGCGGATCAATTGCCCCTGGGATAAAAAGCAAACGCTCGAGAGCCTCCGCCATTTAACCATTGAAGAAACGTACGAACTATCTGACGCTATCCTGAGTGGCGATATGGACGAAATAAAAAAGGAACTGGGCGATATTATGCTGCACCTGGTATTTTACTCGCGTATCGCTTCAGAAACTGACGATTTTAATATCACTGGTGTGCTCAATGGCATTTGCGATAAGCTCATCAACAGGCACCCGCATATTTACAGCGATACCATCGTGGCCAACGAAGAAGATGTAAAGCGCAACTGGGAACAGATCAAACTCAAAGAGGGCAACAAATCTGTTTTAGGTGGTGTACCGGCATCACTCCCGGCCTTGGTTAAGGCATCGCGCATACAAGAGAAGGCCCGCGGCGTGGGTTTTGACTGGGATAACAAGGACCAGGTTTGGGCCAAGGTTGAAGAGGAACTTCAGGAATTTAAAGATGAATTTAACCACGTTAACGAAGCTGATATTGACCGCGAAAAAGCGGAAGGCGAATTTGGCGACCTGCTTTTCTCGCTAATTAACTACGCAAGGTTCATTAATATTAACCCCGAGGACGCACTGGAGAAAACCAATCGCAAATTCATTAAACGGTTTCAATACCTGGAGGGTAAGGCATCAGAGAATGGGAAACAATTGCAGGATATGACCCTTGCCGAAATGGATGTATTTTGGAACGAGGCCAAAAAAGTTTAGAAATATTATTTGAAGTGTAGCGTTTACCTTTAAGTTAACGTAAACATAACAACATCTACCACAAATATTGTATTATGAAAAGAACATCTATCTTTTTATTACCGGTTCTATTAGCCATAGTAGTTTTTGCTACCGGCTGCTTCAACAATAACACATCGACACCGGTACCCGTACCCACGGGTACTTTTGGCGGCACATTTAAACTATTGCGCCGTAAGGTTGGTGCAACAGTTGTTGACACTTTAAAAAAGGCTAACATCCAGCTGGTTTTAGAAACAGGGGCAGGTTACAAAGTACTGGGCGACACCGCTACGGTGCACGCAGGCAGCAAAGGGCCCTTTGGTATTAATGCAACCTATATCGCCTTTGACGATACCACCTACCCTAAAACCGGCAACCCGCCAAATGATAAAATACATTTGTACGGAAGTTATTTTTACAACTACGATGGCACTACATTGGTACTTTTATTTAACCAGGGCGATACACTTAATTACCGTTACGATTTTAAACGGATAAATTAACACCAGCTCCTGGTCGCGTGATATAAGTCCCTGTGGTTGTTTGCTGCAGGGGCTTTTTTTATATTTATTTTGTACTGTGTGTAGCGTTCATACTTATTGTGTCGTAATGCTAATTAACTAAGCTGTATCAACAACTTTAATGCAATTATCTCACCGCCTTACTGAAGACGAAATTGTAAGTAAGTGCATATCCGGTAGCCTTAAACATCAGGAACTGCTGTATAAGCAGTTTTATGGCTATGCTATGGGTATTAGCGTACGCTATAGTTTAAATAACGACGACGCCTTAGAGGTTGTAAATGACGCTTTTATAAAAGTGTTTAATAATATAAAAAGTTATAATACCGACAAGCCCTTTAAGGCATGGATGCGCACCATTGTGGTTAACACCGCTATTGACAGGCGGCGGAAAGAATTAAAGTTTACGGCCAACATAGACCTTGACACGGCAGTTGCCGTAGGCACCAATGCCAACGCGATAGAAAATTTAAATGCACAGGATATTCTGAAGCTGATGAAGCAGTTACCGCAGATACAGCTTACGATATTTAACATGTACGAGATTGATGGATATAACCACGATGAAATAGGAAAGATATTAAACCTGCCGGCAAGTTCGTCGCGGGTTTATTTGAGCCGGGCAAAGGAAAAATTAAGACAATTGATAACAACAGAGACGCAAAGCCATGCATGATCAATTTGATAACGATCTGATTAAACGCATCAGCGAGGTGTTTGAAGACTATTCATACCCACCTGCCAATGACGGATGGGCGGAGCTGCGCAAAAAATTCCCGGCCGAAGAAAAGAAGGATAAGATGGCCTGGCTATGGTGGGGCAGTGCCGCGGCCGTATTGCTTGTGTTTTTGGGTATAGGTTTGTGGTTCTTAAACCCGCAAAAAACCACTGAAAATTTTTCTAACCAAACAAAAGCCAATCATACTTTAAAGGATACTGCCACCACAGGCAACCTTGCAAATGCCACTGCTGAACACAGTACTGTAAATGACGCTGCTACTGCCGGTACATCAACTGATGACAATACTGCTGAGAGAAACACAGAGGTAACTAAAAAGCCGTTTACCGGCAATACTAAAACCCGCAATTTGGCGGGCAATTATGGTTCAGATGCCCAATCGGCAGTACTACAGAACAATACGATGATTGTTGTTCAGCAACCTGCAATGGCCAATGTGCCTAAGCATGATTTGCCGCTTACGCCTGCACCGAATATTACAGATGGTTCAAAAACCGCATCTAAACTGCAAATAGCAGCTAACGAAACACCTTCTGTAAACAACGGAATTACCGCCACACAACAAGTGCCAACTGCAAAAACTATCTCGCAACTGTTACAGGAAGAAAACAAAAACATCGTTGCTAAAAAAGAAACACCAAAAAGGGTTGATAGTAAAAGAGTGAACTTTAGCGTATATGCGGCTACTTATGTCAATTACGCAACCGGCAGTGCCAACCAGGTAAATGGCGGTGCTGGTTTTACGTCGGATATTAAACTGGGCAATCACTTTAAATTATCTACAGGGGTATCGTTAGCGCAAAATACATTACGTTACAATAATATGCCGCCTGATAATGTTGCCCGCGGCCAGGCCTATAGTGCCGCGCCTGCTGCTGCCGTATTAAGTAAAGATGCCGGCTTTGTGAGTAATAACAGCCTTGCGCCTCCCGCGTTTAAAGGCTACAATGCCCGATTGATTGGGTTAGATGTACCCGTAAATATCAAATATGAATTTAACCCGCAAAAAAGCGATACCTATATTTCTGCTGGTTTAAGTTCGGGTACTTTTATTGACGAGCGCTACACATCCAGCTACAGTTACCAGGCAAACAGCGTAAACGCCAATGGTTTCAGTTCCGTAACCACCCAAACGGCAGATGAAACCGCTACCAATAGTTTTAACAACTTCTACTTTGGCAAAATGCTAAACGTTTCTTTCGGCGTTGGTTATCCATTGGGTAAAAGTACCCGTTTGATAATAGAGCCTTTTCTTAAATATCCGCTTGCGGGGCTGGGCGCACAGGATCTGAAGTTTGGCGCAGGCGGATTAAACCTGAAAATCAACTTTACCTCATCAAAAAAATAAGATTAGGCTTATTTAAACCTGATTGCCCTTACCGGAGAAATGCGGGTAACCAGGGTCGACGGGATGATAAGCACCAGCAGGCAAACCAGCAGGGTGCCGATGTTAAGTAAAACGACATCCATAGCATCAAACTTAATGGGGACAAAACTCATGTAGTACGATGCCTGGTCGAGTTTAAAAATATGTGTAACCTGCTGAAAGTAACCGATGCCCAACCCTAAAACATTTCCCAACACCAACCCTACCCCAATCAGGTAGGCTGCATTATATAAAAAGATCTTCTGGATAACCCAATTGCCTGCTCCCAAAGCCTTCAGCATACCTATCATGGCGGTACGCTCCAGTATCATGATCAATAGCGCCGATATCATATTGATCACAGCAACGACTGTCATCAGCACCAGCATCACCACTATGTTGACATCAAGCAATTTAAGCCAGTCGAAAATAGTTGGATAATTCTCAATAATCGTATTCGACTTTAGGGTGAGCGGCAGCGCGTCATCAATATCGTTGCCATCGGTACTTACCCTATCAAAATTCTTCACACGGATCTCGTAACCGCCAATTTCGCCCTTTGTCCAGTCGTTAAGGCGTTTAATAAGCGATAGTTTACCAATTACAAAGGTTTTGTCTACCTCATCTACCCCTAAGCTAAAGATGCCCTTAATTTTAAATTTGCGTTTGCGGGGCAACTGGCCCTGTTGTATAAAATACATCAGCAAGCCATCGCCTGTTTTTAACTTTAACCGGTTGGCTGTGTATTGCGATATCAGGATCTGTTCAGTATCGTCTTTAAAGTCGATCACCGTGCCCGATACCAGCGATTTTTTGATATAATTCCAATTGTAGGTTCGATCAACTCCTTTAAGCACCACGCCTTCAATTTGGTCGTTAGCCTTCAATATGCCTGCCTTAGTGGCGTAAGGGGTAATATCAGTCACATCGCGGATACCCTTTATCTTCTTTACCACCGCGGCACTATCCGTAAAGGACGAGTTTTCGTACGAGTTATTATTATCCAGCTTCACCACCTGTATATCGCCTGCAAATCCACGCACTTTATCCTTTATTTCGCCCTTAAAACCCTTAATTACGGCGATGGATAATATCATCACCCCCAACCCCAGCATAATGCCGATGATAGCGATCCGCACGATCAGTTTAGAGAAGGTGCGCTTAGACTTGAACGTTATACGATTGGATATGAACCTGGCGAAACTCAATGCAGAATGATTTTTGTACCTTCGCAAATATGCGGTTTTAGTGTTAAACATACCGCCTTTAAATTTGCTTTAACTGTATAATTTATGATGCGTGTAAAGTTATTTCTCCCGTTTTTATTGCTCGGCGCGTTGTTTATCAGCTGCGACAACTTTGCCCAGCCTGCTGTTAAAGTAGTACCCCGACCGCACAATATCGCTGCAAAACCTATTCTAACTGCTGCCGAGCAACTGCCGGTTTACATCGATTACCTGAAGGGTAAAAGTATTGGAATGATGGTGAACCAAACATCCATCATCGGCAGCAAGAAAACACCCTTGGTAGATAGCCTGGTTAAATTGGGTGTCGGCATCAAAAAGATCTTCGGGCCAGAACACGGCTTTAGAGGAAATGCTTCGGACGGTGCCAAAATTGATGACGAACGCGACCCTGTTACCGGATTACCCGTAATATCTTTATACGGCAAACATTACAAACCTACACCCGGCGATTTAAAAGGCATTAACCTGATGATATTTGATATACAGGATGTTGGCACCCGTTTTTATACTTATATATCCAGCTTACACTACCTGATGGAGGCCTGCGCTGAAAACAATATCGAACTGATGATACTGGACAGACCCAACCCCAATGGTGTTTATATAGACGGGCCGATACTGGATACCGCCTATCGCTCATTTGTTGGCATGCACACCATACCCATATTGCATGGCATGACCATTGCCGAATACGCCCAGATGATCAACGGAGAGGGCTGGTTAAAAAACAAAGTAAAATGCAAACTCAAGATCATCAAAATGGCTAATTATAGCCGCGATATGGTTTACAATTTACCGGTTAACCCGTCGCCCAATTTAAATACCGATCAGTCGATATTGCTATACCCGCACATTTGTTTTTTTGAAGGCACCAAGCTGAGTTTAGGCCGGGGTACTATGTTTCCGTTCCAGGTGATAGGCGGGCCTTTATTGAAGGGCAAATACGATTATTCCTTTAAACCGGTAAGCATCCCGGGCATGAGCGATGACCCGCCATTAAAGGACCAGGTTTGCTACGGGCTTAATTTAAAAGATTACAATACTGAAATAATTAAGAAAACCGGAAGGCTTAACTTAGCCTGGCTGTTAGGGTTGTATAAGGCCTACCCGGATAAGGAGCATTTTTTTATCCCTTACTTTACCAAACTGGCCGGCAACAAAATTTTGCAGCAGCAAATAATTGACGGTAAAACCGAGGCCGAGATCCGCGCAAGCTGGGAACCGGGATTGGTTAAGTTTAAAGCTATCCGCAGTAAATATCTATTGTATAAGTAATATTACAATGGGTTTATACAGGGGCAGCCTGGCAACCGTTTCATTTAAAACATCGTATTTAGCTTATGAGAATTATATTCATGGGTACCCCCCAGTTTGCCGTAGCATCGCTGGATGCCTTAATTACAGCAGGTTGCGATGTGGTAGCCGTAGTAACCGCGCCGGATAAACCTGCAGGCCGTGGCCAAAAGGTGAACGAATCTGCTGTAAAGCAATACGCTGTTGCCAACGGGCTAAAGGTACTGCAGCCCGAAAAACTGAAGAACCCTGAATTTTTAGAAGAGCTTAAAGCTTTAAAAGCCGATTTGCAGGTAGTAGTGGCCTTCCGCATGTTACCTGAGGCTGTTTGGAATATGCCTGCAAAGGGTACTATTAACTTACATGCATCTTTGCTGCCGCAGTACCGTGGCGCTGCCCCTATCAACTGGGTTATTATTAATGACGAGAAGGAAAGCGGCGTTACTACCTTTTTTCTGAAACACGATATTGATACCGGCGATATTCTGTTTACCGAAAAGGTAACCCTTACCGGTACCGAAACTGCCGGGGAATTGCATGACCGACTGATGGATAAGGGCGCAGGCTTACTGGTAAAAACCGTAAAGGGGATTGAGGGCAACAAATACAACGAGCACCCGCAGGAGCAACTGGCCGAGGGCATGGAATTAAAGCATGCGCCAAAGATCTTTAAGACGGATTGCCTGATCAGTTTTAACCAGCCAGCAAGGGCTGTTTTTAATATGATCCGCGGGTTGAGCCCATCACCAACCGCATATACTGTACTGAACGGTAAAGTATTGAAGATCTACAACGCCGAATATCAGGAAACAGAACCCGGCATTTTACCCGGCGGTTTTTTAACAAACAACAAAACCAGCCTGAAATTTGCTACAAAAGACGGCTACGTTTGCCCTACCGATGTACAGTTAGAAGGCAAAAAACGAATGAGTATTGAAGAGTTTTTAAGAGGAAATAAATTATAAACAATGAATAGTGCAGAAAGATTAGCGCAGCTGCAAAACGAAATAGCACCATTGCGCGGGCAGTTAATTGCCCACCCCTTATACCATAATATTAACACCCTTGATGACCTGCATATATTTATGCAGCACCATGTATTTGCCGTTTGGGATTTCATGTCGTTATTAAAGGCGTTACAACGTAACTTAACCTGTATCACCCTACCCTGGATGCCTGTTGGCACCGCCAATACGCGCTACCTGATCAATGAAATTGTAACCGGCGAAGAAAGTGATGTGGACGAAAACGGTATACGCACCAGCCATTTTGAGCTGTACCTGAAAGCGATGGACCAGGCAAACTGTGATGCATCGGGTATCATATCGTTATTTCAACAACTGAGCACCGTAAAGGAGTTTAACGTAGCGTTAGAGAATGCCGAGATCCCGACCGCAGCGCGCGAATTTGTTAAACACACCTTTAAAGGAATTGCTACCGGCAAAAGTTTTTTGCAGGCTGCCGTATTTACCTTTGGCCGGGAGGATCTGATCCCCGGGATGTTCATAGAGATGGTTAAGAAGACCAACGAACAATTACCGGGCTCAGTAGATGTTTTCTTGTATTACATGGAGCGCCATATTGAGGTAGACGGCGACCATCACTCTAACCTGGCTTATGAAATGACCGCCGAACTTTGTGGTGATGACGCTGCCAAATGGGCCGAAGCGACCCAAGCCGTTAAAGAAGCCTTAACCGCCAGGATAGCCTTATGGGATGGAATCTTAGCAAAAATTAAAGCGACAGAGAGTGTAGAGGGGTAAGTTTGAATTTGCGAATCTGGATGCAATCCATTAATTTTAGAATATGAGCCTTGCAGAATTAAAATCAGAATTTCACAATCTAATCGATCAGATAGACGACCCTGAAATAATTGAACAATTTTATAATGCGATGAGTCAGTCGTTTAATTCTGACGGCGCTATGTGGAATTCATTGACACCAGCCCAACAGCAAAGTGTTATAGACGCTTATGAGGAAAGCAAAAATGACGACACGCTTATCACACTTGATGAACTAAAAATCAAATATGCCAACTGGTCTTAAAGTCGTATTATCAAAAAGGGCTCAAAAAGACTTCGATGATATTCTCAACTACATTAAGAAAGATTTTGGTAGCTTGCATGCTATCAATTTCAAAAATTTGGTAATTAAATTTTTAGATTTAATAGGTGTATTTCCCGAAATGGGTAGTTTGGAAGAGCATAATACTTCAATGAGAGCATTTGTAGTACATCGTCGACTCAAAGTATTTTATCGGTTTGACGACAATCGGTTAATAGTATTAAGATTATTTGATACAAGGCAGCATCCCGACCAATCTTAACTAC
This sequence comes from Mucilaginibacter glaciei, assembly GCF_014773245.1. Taxonomy (GTDB): domain Bacteria; phylum Bacteroidota; class Bacteroidia; order Sphingobacteriales; family Sphingobacteriaceae; genus Mucilaginibacter; species Mucilaginibacter glaciei. The sequence goes on from NZ_JACWMX010000006.1 coordinate 197,587, forward strand.
GCCTTATTCAACTCATCCATCAACCCCTTACTTACTCGATTAAAATAACGCTTTACGCCGTAACCCATCACCCACTGGATGCCTTTGGTGGCATTGGTTAAAAATACTTCATCAGCTTGGTTTAATATTTCGGGGTTGATCTGCGCTTCGGTAAAGGAAATGCCGCTTTCCTGGGCTAATTTGATCACTACCTGCCGCATCACCCCTTCCACACAACCTTCGCTAAGCGCCGGGGTATATAAATGGTTTTGATAAAAAACGAACAAATTGGAACTGCCCGCCTCACACAAAAAGCCGTTTTGATTAAGCAAAAAAACCTCGTCCAGCTTATTTTGCTGTTTAAAGATGCCCGCCATTGTGTAGATTAACGAATTGCAGCTTTTGATATTAGAGAGCCAGCTAACCGGCTTGGTTAATTCTGTGTACACATCCATGATCAGGCCACGCTCATTCATAAAATAGCGGGGTTCATCCACTTCGGTAACTTCCAGGCAGTAGGCCATTTTATTTTGAGAAGGCGTATATAAGCCCTCAGAGTCGCGGTAAACGGTTAAGCGCAGGCGGCCGTGCTTAATTTTATTACGGCGGGCCAATTCCTCTACCTTTTCTTTCAAAAACCAGCTATCGGCTTGCGAGTAACCGTCTATCTTGAGGGCTTTCATCCCCTTCTGTAGCCTGTCGGCATGCAATTCGGGGAATTTAAGTTTCCCCTTCATCAAGCGCATGCTTTCAAATAAGCCATCGCCATACCGGAATGCCCTGTTGGCAATGGTAAGCAACTGCGTATCCGCTGGGACTATCTCTCCGTTAAAATTGATGTAATTGGGCGTCATTAAAAGATTTGAGTACTATGCAAATTTGCGTATTTGCTTCCGATATTAACAGGCTATTAACGCACATCTGTTAATTAAGATTGCCGTCGCCGGATAAAATTTAAATCTTTTCTTCGTCATTTTGCAACTGACCGGGTGCATTTGCGCTGGTATATTTTTGCCATTTCTCTAAAACACCCTTAAAGTCAGCCGGTAGTGGTGCTTCAAAATGTAAAACCTTTTTTAATGAGGGGTGCATAAACCCAAGCGACTGCGCGTGCAGGGCCTGCCTCGGCATTATTTCAAAACAATTATCAACAAACTGGCGGTATTTACTAAATACAGTACCTTTTAATATTTTATCGCCGCCATACATGGCATCGCTAAATAACGGGTGGCCAATATGCCGCATATGTGCGCGGATCTGGTGCGTGCGGCCGGTTTCCAGTTTGCATTCTATCAGCGTCACATAACCCATCCGTTCCAACACCCGGTAATGCGTTACCGCCCATTTACCCTTCTCCGGGTCATCGTATATCGACATTACCCTCCTGTCGTTAGGGCTGCGGCCAATGTAGCCCGTCACGGTACCATCCTGCTCCAGGTCGCCCCAAACCAATGCTAAATACTTTCTGCTAATGGTATGATCAAAAAACTGGCGGGCAAGGTAACTCATGCTGCGCTCGTTCTTGCTGATCAGCAACAAGCCCGATGTATCTTTATCGATCCTGTGTACCAGCCCCGGCCTGCCGTCATTGCCCGGCAAGGTGGGCAATTGCTGGAAGTGGTATACCAGTGCGTTCACCAGCGTACCATGATAATTGTTAAAACCCGGATGCACCACCATACCAGCGGCTTTGTTTACGATAAGTACATCATCATCTTCATAAGCAATGGCTATCGGTATATTTTCGGGATATACTTCGGTATCGCGCGGGGGGTGCGGTAAAACAACAGAGATAACATCATGCGGCTTAACGCGGTAACTTGCCTTAATGGGCTTATCATTAACCAGCACGTTGTTCAGTTCTATCGCATTTTGGATGCGGTTACGCGAGGCATTCTCTACCCGGTGCATCAAAAACTTATCTATCCGCAATAACGACTGGCCCTTATCTACCACCACCCGTAAATGCTCATACAGGTCTTGCTCGTCCTGCTCAAATAAGTCGTTTTCTTCTGTCATTTCAGGCGCAAAAGTAAGGTTAATCTATTAATACCGAAAACAGGCCTCAACCAAGAGGTTATTATTTTAATTTCGTGTATGGACATCCATCTCGACATCTACAGCCCGGTTCACCAAATCCACGATCAGTTATTTATAGATAAGGGGGTGCAGGTTTTTATCAAGCGTGATGATATGATCCACCCCATCATATCGGGTAACAAATGGCGTAAGCTTAAATATGTTTTACTGCAGGCCCAAGCCGAAGGCAAAACGCATCTGGTAACTTTTGGCGGTGCATATTCTAACCACTTGTTAGCCACCGCTGCCGCCGCCGCAAGGTTTGGCTTTAAGGCAACCGGCATAGTACGCGGCGAAGAAATGCAGAACGACACACTTTTTTTATGCCGCTTGCACGGCATGCACCTGATCTTCACCGACCGCGAAAGCTATCGCGACAAACCGGCTTTATTTGATAGATATTTTGCCGGTGATGCTGATGCCTTTTTTATAGATGAAGGAGGTGCATCTGCCTTAGCGGCTAAAGGCTGCAGCGAATTAGTTGCAGAACTTGAACAAAATTATGATCACATCTTTTGCGCCTGCGGCACAGGGACCACAGCAGCCGGGATTATTAACGGCTTAATGGATGCAGGTTTAAACGCCCAATTTAATGCCCTACCTGTGTTTAAGAATGGCGGGTTTATTAAAGAGGAAATAGACCGATACCTCACCGCCCCCGCAAATTATGACCTGCATACCGGCTATCACTTTGGCGGTTATGGCAAAACCACACCCATACTGATCCAATTTATCCAAGCCTTTATTTCCCGAACCGGCATTCTCATCGAACCGGTTTATACCGGCAAAATGTTATATGCCTTATACGACCTTGCCGCAAAAGATCATTTTAAACCCGGCAGTAAGATCCTGGCCATCCATACCGGTGGCATTTGGGGGTTATTGGGGATGAAGGAAAAATTTAACCGTGATTAAGCGGATGTTTGCGATTTTTAGGATTTCTACAAATAACAGATATCGTGTTTAAACCGCTTCTTAGCGCCGATGCGCCAAACAAAACTCCCGCTTTTAATTCATACCAAAACGCATGTCAGTTCAAAAACCATGTTTAGTTAATTTAAAGTTACTTTTTTGCCAATCGGTTCAAAAACCTTTAAATTATTGTTTTTGAGGTCATTTTGTTAGATTTGTATAAACCAATACACCTATGTACAAATTGCAGGTAACACCACAAAACGTCCAGGCCACGCTGAGTAAACACATCCTTGCCGATGGTTTCGACCTTACTTTCGATATGGAAAAAAGCCAGGGCGTGCACATTTACGACGCGAAGAACCGACGTACGCTTTTAGATTTCTTTACCTGCTTTGCATCTGTCCCTTTAGGCTACAATCACCCTAAAATGCTAAATGATGAGGCTTTTAAAAAGAACCTGCTTTTAGCCGCGTTAACCAACCCATCTAACTCTGATATTTATACCGAGCAATACGCCCAGTTTTTAGAAACATTTTCCCGCGTAGGCATCCCCGATTATTTGCCCCACGCTTTCTTTATCTCGGGCGGGACGCTGGCTATAGAAAATGCTTTAAAAACGGCTATGGACTGGAAAGTGCAAAAGAACTTTGCTAAAGGGCATACTACCGAAAAAGGTTTCAAGGTGATTCATTTTGAGCATGCCTTTCATGGCCGCTCGGGCTATACATTAAGCCTTACCAATACACAACCAGCTAAAACAAAGTGGTTTGCAAAGTTCGACTGGCCAAGGGTTTCTACTCCCGAGATCCGTTTCCCATTAACTGAAACTAACCTGGGCGACCTTATAGCCCGCGAGGCTAAATCTATTGCTGAGATCAAAACAGCATTTGCCGATAACCCGGACGATATTTGCGCCATTATTATTGAACCCGTATTATCTGAGGGTGGCGACAAACACGTAAGGCAGAAGTTTTTAGAACAATTACGTGTGTTAGCAGATGAAAATGAGGTAATGCTGATTTACGATGAGGTACAAACCGGCGTTGGCTTAAGCGGCAAATTTTGGCTGCACCAGCACTTTGGTGAAAAAGCACGACCGGACATTTTAGCCTTTGGTAAAAAAATGCAGGTGTGCGGTATCCTGGCCGGCAAAAAGGTTGATGAGGTGGAGAATAACGTTTTTAAAGTATCATCGCGTATCAATTCTACCTGGGGCGGCAGTTTGGTAGATATGGTACGTTCATCAAAAATACTGGAGATAATTGAAGAGGATAACCTTTGCGATAAAGCAGCCGCTACAGGTAGTTACTTGCAGGATGGACTGAAAGCAATTGCCGCCGAAAATGGCATGATCGCTAACGTGCGTGGCCAGGGCCTGCTCACCGCGTTTGATTTTCCGGACAAGCAAACCCGCGATACCTTCATTAGTAAAGGGTTGGAAAACAACATCATGTACCTGGGTTGTGGCGACCGTACCATCCGTTTCAGGCCCGCACTTATTATTGAGCAGCAGCATATTGACGAAGGGCTGCAAATGCTGCAAAAAATACTCCCTCAGTTATAATATCATTGTAATAATATTGCTACAAGCACCTGTGTTAAAACCTAACAGATGCTTTTTTGGTATAAGGTATACTATAATTGCATAGTGGCGGTTATATATTATATTATTTGTTATATAATAAACGCTGTTTTAAATAAACATAGTTGTAACACATTAATTTTCTACATATACCAAAAGAGTATTTATTTATAATGAACAGACAAATTGAAAAATTAAAAAAACAGCTTACAGAAATTGCTGAAGTTGTTAATTCTTTCCAGTCTGAGGCGGTGCAGGTGCGAGTTGTGGACCGTTTATTAGACGAGATTATGGATGGGGAGCGGGTGGAAACGGAAGGATCTGAAATTTTCAATAAAAGAAGCCGCCGTTTACGTTTTGCAGGTGAAGATGAAAGCCGCCCGTCAGAACCGGGGCGTAAAAAACCCGGCGCTACCAAGGTGCTTAACCAGCTGATGGCCAGCGACTTTTTCGCACTGCCACATTCTATATCTGCCATTGCGGATTATTGCAAAAACAACTTCGACTCCGACTTTAAGACTTCCGAACTATCGGGCATATTGCTAAAACTTGCCAAAGAGAATAAGTTGAAGCGCGAACGAAGCAACGAAAACAACCGCTTCGAATACGTAGCAGTTTAACAACAAAGGCCCCGAAATTTGGGGCCTTTGTTGTTTTTAGTTATTCCAAGGGAAGCGCAGCGAAGAGGAATCTCCTAAACCTGCCAGGTTGTAAACTCATCTGTCGCAGAAGATTTCTCTCTATCGTTCGAAATGACAGGCAGGTTATTAAAAACCTATAAATTGGTCATTCCGAGGGAAGCGAAGCGACGAGGAATCTTCTGCGTTCAGCATAGTTTTCCAAATGCTAATAGATTTCTCCCTCGTACTTCGGTTCGAAATGACAGGAAAATTTATTTTAGATCAAACAGATCATCTACGCCCAATATCTTCCTTGAAGTAAACCCTTCCGCGTATTTCACGTTAAGGCTTTTACCGAATTCGCGGGCGCGGCCTTCAACCACCTGGATAAACTCCGGCGATGAGATATAGGTTTGCGGTTCATCCTCATTCCAGTCGGGGTTATGAAACTGGGATCCATAGGCGTAAATACTTTCTATTTTCTTATCCCAGTAATCGGTCACATCAACCAAAATATCAGGGTGGATGTATCTGTCCTGTATAAAATGGAGCAATTGGGTTGGCCGCCAGGGCTCCTGCAATACACCGTTCTCAAAAGTTTCTATCCGGCGCAGACCCGATAAAAAAGTGGAAGCCTCTACCAACTCATTCGCGCGGCCATGATCGGGGTGGCGGTCATGATAAGCGTTGGTAATAATAATTTCCGGCTGATACTTGCGGATGGCTGCAATTACCTTCAACTGATGCTCTTGCGTATTGGTAAAAAAGCCGTCGGGCAGTTCCAGGTTATCCCTAACCGTTAGTCCCAAAATGGCAGCGGCTTTGGCGGCTTCCTGCGCCCTTATTTCGGCAGTGCCGCGGGTACCTAATTCACCACGGGTAAGGTCGGCTATGCCCACCTTATGGCCCAAAGCTACATGTTTTAAGATAACCCCCGCGCAGCCCAGTTCGGCATCGTCCGGGTGTACCGGTAAAACTAAAATATCTAATTTCATAAACAGGATAATTATTTATCGGCACCCAAAAGCCGCTGAATTTTTTTCTTCACTTTTGATGAAGTGGGCTTAGTGAACGGGTAAAAATAATCAACCACGGTGCCGTTGCGGTCAATCAAAAACTTGTGAAAATTCCAGCGTGGGGTGCAGCTTAGTACTCCGTTCTCTTTTTTATCGCTTAAAAACTTATACAATGGGTCGGCGTATGGGCCGCGCACCCTAATCTTTTCAAACACCGGGAAGTTGTTACCGTAATTAGAACAAAACTGCTCAATAGCGGCACCTTCCAAAGGCTCCTGCCCGCCAAAATCGTTTGACGGAAAGGCCAGTATCTCGAAATCTTGCCCGGTAAATTCCTTTTTAAGTTGTACAAGGTCGGTGAGTTGTGGGGTAAAGCCGCATTGCGAGGCAGTATTTACAATCAGCAGTACTTTATCTTTGTAGTCAGCCAGGTTTATTTGTTCGCCGCTTATTTTATCAACGTTAAATTGGTAGATGTTGTTGGTATCCATCATTAGTTTTGCATGGAAACATAACCCACCTGCTGCAGTATTGTTTCAATATCGCGCTGCTCATCCTTATCGTAGGTTTCCTTCAAATTATGCCCGAACACCTGCGCTACAGATTGAAAAACAAAGGCCTTAAACCCGCCCTTCAATTCCTTTAACATTTCAAAGCTGGTATTACCTGTTTCCCGGTTAATCAGTTTGATCAGTATCTCGCCCTGGGTGATGGTCAGGTTTTTAATATCCTTATTAAACAGGTCCTTAATTTCGGTTTCGCAGGCCTTGATGAGTTCCTTTTGTTTTTTCTTATCTCCGGTAAGTGCAAGGTCGCGCTGCAGTTTCTGGTAGCGGGAGCCGGCAAAGCGCACATAGGGCAAAACCTTTACTACGTTGTACCTTAATCTAAAGTAGTTTGCACGGTCTTGCGCACTCGCAAAAATGCGTGTGTCGCTAATAACCACGTCCGGCAAAACTATCCAGGGCACCAGCTCGCCATCAAGCTTTGTCATATACGTTTTGATGGTATCATTTTTGCCAAGATGTACTGGAGGTGCCGGTTTATCGTCCTGGGCTTTGGCAGTACCCAGCGTACAACAAAACAGCACTATTAAGGCAATAAATTTCATATTTTTACTTGATACAAAATTAACGCATTTTATTTTGTTATTTTATAATAACCCGCAATAATAAATATTGTTGCAGGTTAGTGATATATACGAGAGAACTAACGCTGATACATGAAAGATTTAGTGATTGACCTGGAAGCTGAAAAGAAAGAGATACTGAAGCGGTACCGTACCCTGTTGCGTGCAAGTAAATCTACCCTGCAAAAGGGAGATAAACGCATGATACGCAAGGCATTTGATATGGCTTTAGAGAGCCACAAAGATATGCGCCGTAAAAGCGGCGAGCCCTATATATACCACCCCATTGCCGTTGCCCAGATAGCCGCCGAAGAGATAGGCCTGGGTACCACATCAATTGTATGCGCATTGTTACATGATGTGGTTGAAGATACCGACGTTACGCTGGAAGACATCGAGCTGGAATTTGGCAAAAAAGTGGCCAAGATCATTGACGGCTTAACCAAAATATCGGGCGTATTTGACACGAACAGCTCGTTACAGGCAGAGAATTTCCGTAAGATGCTGCTTACTCTTGCCGATGATGTAAGGGTGATACTCATTAAACTGGCAGACAGGTTGCACAATATGCGCACCATGGAATTTATGCCGCGCGATAAGCAGCTTAAACTATCGTCAGAAACGGTGTACTTATACGCCCCTTTGGCACACCGCCTGGGCCTGTATGCCATAAAGTCTGAACTGGAAGATCTTTCCATGAAATACATGGAGCGCGAAACCTACTCGTTCATCAAGGTAAAGCTGAACGAAAAGAAGGCCGAACGTGAGAAATTTATCCGGGATTTTATAGATCCTGTTAATAAAGTAATCTTAGAACAAGGCCTAAATGCCGAGCTGTTTGGCCGCCCAAAATCTATCCACTCCATCTGGAATAAGATGAAAAAGAAGTCGATACCTTTTGAGGAAGTATATGATCTTTTTGCTATCAGGATCATATTGGATAGTACGCCGGAATCAGAAAAGGCAGATTGCTGGAAGGCCTACTCGATCGTGACCGATCTATATCGCCCTAACCCTGACAGGCTGCGTGACTGGATCTCATCGCCAAAAGCGAACGGTTACGAATCGCTTCATACCACCGTGATGGGCCCGCGCGGGCAATGGGTAGAGGTACAGATCCGTACCAAGCGCATGAATGAAATTGCTGAAAAGGGCTTTGCCGCGCATTGGAAATACAAAGAATCATCAACCGATAACGGGTTGGATAACTGGGTGCAAAAAGTGAGGGATATGTTGAAAAACCCCGACTCGAACGCTTTAGACTTCCTGGATGATTTTAAGATGAACCTGTTTAGCGACGAGATCTTCATTTTTACGCCGAAGGGTGCGTTGATCCAGCTGCCGCTAAATGCTACCGCGCTTGATTTTGCCTTCGAGATCCACACCGATGTGGGCGCAAGTTGTATTGGCGCCAAGGTGAACCACAAGCTGGTGCCATTGAGCTATAAGCTACAAAATGGCGACCAGGTGGAGATCATCACCTCCAGCAAGCAAAGCCCTAAGGAAGACTGGCTGAACTTTGTGGTAACGGCCAAAGCAAAGGCGAAGATCAAATCGGCCTTAAAGGAAGAAAAACGTAAGATTGCCGATGATGGCAAAGAAATATTGGAACGTAAGCTGAAATCTTTAAAGATCACTTATAACTCCGAGAACATACATAAGCTGAGTTACTTTTTCAAGCTGCCATCCACGCAGGACCTTTTTTACAATGTAGCTAAAGGGCTTATTGATATGAAAGACCTGAAGGAGTATCAGGCATCTGAAAAAGTGATCGAGAACAAACCGCAAGACAAGATAGAAAGCGAGCAATTGCAAAGCATCGTCCGTAACCTTAAAACCAAGGATAGCGATGTGCTGCTGTTTGGCGAGGACCTGCAAAAGATAGATTACAAGCTTTCTAACTGTTGTAACCCAATCCCGGGCGATGACGTGTTTGGTTTTGTTACCGTGAGCGATGGCATCAAGATCCACCGTACCAACTGCCCTAATGCCGCCAAACTAATGGCTAACTATGGCTACCGGATTGTAAAGGCCAAGTGGACCAAACAACTGGAACTGGCATTTTTAACCGGCCTGCGCATCCGCGGGATTGACGAGGTGGGTTTGATCAACAAGCTGACTACCGTAATCTCAAACGACTTTAAGGTGAATATCCGTTCGATAACGGTAGATAGTGATAACGGTATTTTTGAAGGATCGATAATGGTTTACGTTAACGATACCGTGCACCTGGATAACCTGATCAAAAAGATCCTGCTGATCAAAGGCATCACATCAGTAGTAAGGTTTGACTCGGTGGTGGAGAAGGCTTCTTAGCAAGACGCCAGGCAGTAAGAGTAAAAGTATAATTGGTAACTGTCCTCAACTTACTTTCTTGCGTCTTACTCTTGTATCTTAATTAGCGCAATTATATATTTATTAATACCTTTGTGGGTAATTTAATTTTATGGCTGTACAGGAAACTATTGCGCTGGTAAAAAAGATTTTTGAGGCCTACCTCGAAAATAAAAGCCTCAGAAAAACGCCTGAGCGTTTTGCCATACTCGAGGAGATCTATTCCCGGACTGATCACTTTGACGTGGAATCGCTATACATCCACATGAAAAATAAAAAATACAGGGTTAGCCGCGCTACGGTATATAACACTTTAGAATTGCTGGTATCATGCGACCTGGTTACCAAACACCAGTTTGGAAAGAACATGGCCCAATTCGAAAAATCATATGGCTACAAACAGCATGATCACATCATTTGCATCGATTGCGGCAAGGTAGTAGAGTTTTGCGACCCACGCATCCAGCAGATTCAGAGCATGATGGGCGATATCCTTAAATTCGAGATCAAACACCACTCGTTAAACCTTTACGGTAACTGCGCAAAACTGCGCGATGGTTTTTGTGACCGAAAAGTATCGTAAAAATTCAATCAAAAAATCATTTAACATTTACTACAAGATATTATTAATGGCTGTTGACGTATTATTAGGCCTCCAGTGGGGCGACGAAGGTAAAGGTAAAATTGTTGACGTGCTTAGCGCAGGGTACGATCTGATTGCGCGTTTTCAGGGCGGCCCTAATGCCGGCCACACTTTGGAGTTTGAAGGCAAAAAATTTGTACTGAATACCATCCCGTCGGGAATTTTCTTTGACAACACCATGAACCTGATTGGTAATGGTGTGGTGATTGACCCAATCACGCTCAAAAAAGAGCTGGATAAATTAAAGGATGTCGGCCACGACCTGTTGGCTAAAAAGAACCTGATGATCGCTAAAAAAGCGCATTTGATCTTGCCTACCCACCAGCTGCTGGATGCTGCCTCTGAAAAGAAAATGGGCGACGGTAAAATTGGTTCGACCCTTAAGGGTATCGGCCCAACTTACATGGATAAAACCGGCCGTAATGGTTTACGCATAGGCGATATTACCCTGCCCGATTTTAAAGAGCGTTACCAGAAACTGGTTGATAAACACACCTCGATGCTGCAAGCCATGTACGGCGAAGTAGCCGACTTTAGCGAGCGTGAAACTGCATTTTTTGAGGCGGTAGAGCTGATTAAACAATTCCCGCTGGTAGATAGCGAGCATTTGGTAAACAACTACATTAAGGATGGCAAAAAGGTATTGGCAGAAGGCGCGCAGGGTGCTATGCTGGATATAGATTTTGGCTCATACCCTTTTGTAACTTCATCAAATACTACTGCTGCAGGTGCCTGTACAGGTTTAGGTATTGCCCCACGCCAGATTGGCGATGTGATAGGTATATTTAAAGCGTATTGTACCCGCGTTGGTGGCGGCCCCTTCCCTACCGAGTTAGATAACGACTTGGGCGAAGAATTACGCCGGATAGGCCATGAATTTGGTGCTACCACGGGCAGGCCACGCCGTACGGGCTGGATAGACCTGCCAGCTTTAAAATACGCTATTATGCTTAACGGCGTCACACAAATGGTAATGACCAAGGCTGACGTATTGAGCGGGTTCGACAAGATCTACGCTTGTACCCACTACAATTATTTAGGCGAGCAGATAGACTATATGCCTTACGACATTTGTTCTGTTGATGCCGTACCTGTACTGAAAGAAATTGACGGCTGGAAAGAAGATATTACCGGCATTACTGAATTAGATCAGATCCCTGAAAAGTTGCAGTCATACATCGAATTTTTAGAAGCGGAGTTGCAGGTGCCTATCAAATGGTTGTCTGTAGGCCCGGACAGGAAGCAAACTTTGGTATTGCACTAAGCAAAACCTCAAAAATAACTTTACAAAGGCTTCGTTTTACGGGGCCTTTTGTATTTTAGCTAACTAAAACAGCAAAATAAACTATGTTTAAGCCGGCAACACTCCTGGTTATAGCTATCATCTGCTTAGTATTAAGCGTTTTAGGTTTCGGCTATTGGATGTATGTTTTATACCCATCGAAAGACTGGCGAGACTATTTCACTCCGGTTTCGTCTTTGTTGATGGCACTGGCCAGCTATCAGGCAATCAAAGCCGTAAGGCGTCATCAATACGCTAACAACTTTAAAGTTATTGGCTGGTACATTTATGTGATATTGGTATTAGTAGTACTTTTTGCGGTCGTCAATCTTTCGGTAGGCCTTTTCCCGGGCTTTTTTCTGGCTTTCGGGCTGATCAATAAGAACCGCGATATTGACGAGAACATGAAGTTAGATAAGGACAGATAGTTTTAACTTTACCGGGTGAATATCAAGGTGATCAACATCCCCCTATTTAAACAGAAAGCTTTGCAATGGGCAGCCAAATTCGATACGGCCTGTTACCTGGACAGCAACAACTTCACCGACCCCTACGGCAAGTTTGACACCCTGATCGCTGTTGGGAAAAAAGCAGAAATTACTGCAAACACAGGTAACGCCTTTGAGCAACTGGAAAAGTTTCGTGAGGATAATCCAGGGTTTATCTTTGGTTTTTTTGGTTACGATCTGAAGAATGAGATAGAAGATCTGCAATCATCCAATCACTACGGATTGAATTTCCCGGACCTGTACTTTTTCGCGCCCGAGATAATTATCAGCATAAAGGGTAATGCGGTAGAAATAACCGGCGCTGATGCAGATATCGTTTTCAAGACCATAGAGAGACTCGAACTCTCTACGGTTTACAATGCCAATGAACTTGATCTAAAATCGCGCTTCACCCGCCCGGAATATATCGATACGGTTAATCGGATCAAAGACCACATCAACCGTGGCGATATCTACGTAACCAATTTTTGTCAGGAGTTTTATGCAGAGCACGCAAAGATAGATCCGCTACTTATCTACCAAAATTTAAACGGGCTTTCGCCTACCCCGTTCTCCGCTTTTGTTAAATGGGATGGTAATTATATCATCTGTGCATCGCCAGAAAGGTTTTTGGCCAAACGCGGCGATAAACTGATCTCGCAACCTATAAAAGGCACCGCACGCCGTGACGCTGACCTGGAAACAGACCAAAACATCATTAAACAATTGCGCAACCACCCCAAAGAACTGCAGGAAAACGTAATGATCGTAGACCTGGTACGTAACGATTTGACCCATTCGGCCAAACCGGGTACGGTAAAGACAGAGGAACTCTTCGGGATACAAAGCTTTAAGCAGGTGCATCAAATGGTATCTACCGTAGTATGTGAGATAAGAGATGACGTAACACCTGTACAAGCATTAAAGAACACCTTCCCTATGGGCAGCATGACTGGCGCACCCAAAGTAAGCGCCATGCAGCTAATGGAACAATATGAGCGCAGCAAGCGGGGCGTGTATTCCGGAGCGTTCGGTTATTTTAGTCCCGATAGTGATTTCGATTTTAATGTAGTGATCCGGACGATACTGTATAACTCATCAAATAAGTACCTTTCATTCCAGGTAGGCAGCGCTATTACTTACCACGCAAATGCAGCCCAGGAGTATGAGGAGTGTTTATTAAAGGCAAAAGCTATTTTGGAAGTACTGGGACAGCAAGAAATTGATACCGCGAAAAGAATATAACGACTTAATAATTCCTTTGCGTCTTAGCGCCTTTGCGAGCCAAAGTTAAAAGCCTCGTTGAATTAAATATCCCGCAAAGGCGCAAAGACGCAATTTTAAGGATAGCTCCTTGGCGTCTTAGCGCGCAAAAGTTAAATACTGAGTTTATAGTATAACTTCGCCAAACTAATAATATGTAATTGTCAAACGTTATTAAATTGTTTAATTTTACGCATAACACAAACGATTATGGCACTACAATATATTTCTGACGATGCTGGCAATCAAACTGCTGTTGTGATTCCAATAAACCAGTGGAATGAAATAACTGCCAGGCATGAAGATATTAAAGAACTTACAGCACCAAAAGCAAACCCAGCTACTTCAAAAAAACCTTCTGATTACGCGGGAACAATGAGCAAAGAAGAAGGCGAGACTTTTTCACAGTATATAGAACAAAGCAGAAATGAATTGGAAAGAAATTTCTGATTGATACTAATGTATTAATTGATTTTCAGCTGGAGCGTCTGCCACAAAATGGCAAACGTTTTCTGGTAAATATTATCGACCAGGCCTTTACTATTTCATTCGTAACTTATATTGAGTTTCTTGGGTATCCGTTGGCTACAGCTGCAATGGAAAATTTCATAAAACTTGCCGGTGTTATTCAGATAGATAAAGAAGTTATCGAACAAACTATTGCGTTATGCAGAACTAAAAAAATAAAATTACCAGATGCTATCATAGCAGCAACTGTAGTAGTTCATGGTTATACGTTAATCAGTCGTAACATGGATGATTTCAAGAGCATAAAAAATCTTGAATTACTCAATCCGCACGAATTGTAATTGTCTCTCTCTACTTTTCCACTACTAACTTATCCCCTATCCTCACCCCTATATCAGATCCGTTGGCCCAAAAAGCAGAGTAGGGTTTTCCACTCAAATAAGGCACAAATTCTTTTCCATATAACTCTTCAACATCTGCTTCAAATACGTAGTCCGTTACTTCTGCAACGTGCCAGGATATATGCTCTACCTGGTACTGCATTGTCTTGTAGTCGGTTAGGCGGTTATACCCCCAATAGTGCTCAAAAATAAATTCTTCGGGGCTACCGGGTTCTATTTTTACCAGACTGTTTCGCACCGTTGCGCCTATCTTATTCCATTTCCCTTTCACTTTCCACTCGTACAAAAACTGTGTGTGATTAGGGCCGTCTTTAAAGGTTGAATGCCGCATAGGATACCAACTGTAATGCTCTTTATATAACGTATTGGCAATAACCGTTATGATTGGCTTTGGCACTATTTCGCTAACAAAAACAGCGCCCCGTTTCCACTCCTTACCATCAAAATGGCGTACGTAAAAGCGCAGGTTTACTTCTTCAAAATTTACATGGAACGGCCATTTGATCCCCAGCACTTTTGTGTCCTGAAACATAAAGCCGACCATGCTTACCAGTGCTTTGCCCTCCCACAGGTCTAATTCGGTACCGGCGGGCAGGTAGGGTCGCAAAATTTCTGGTTGCACCTCGTAATTCAGCATGATCAGGTTTTTCCATTGAGCGGTAAGAAAGCGGGATTTAGATGTGGCCATGTAGGTTGAACGTTTAATTCAAAGTCTTGTTTATCACCAATATCACATAAAAAAAGGCTGCGAGAATAAACTTCGCAGCCTTTAAATATCTATTTATTCGATATTATCTTCCTTTATAATATTTCATCGCCTCGGGTATCAGGCTCTGTATGTTGGCTATCCGGGTCGCATCGCTTGGGTGGGTACTCAAAAATTCAGGTGTGCCACCGGCTTTGCTTTGTGCAGCCATCCGTTGCCAAAATGCAACCGCCTGGTGCGGGTCATAACCGGCCATTGCCATAAAGGTGAGGCCCAAACGGTCTGCCTCCGACTCCTGGTTACGCGAATATTTTAACAAGGCAACCTGGCCACCTATACCGTAAGCCTGGTTAACCACGGCCTGCGTAATTTGCGATCTGCCGCCTGTAGCAGCACCAACCGCGGCACCACCGGCCTGTAATAACATTTGCTGTGACATGCGCTCGGCCGAATGCTTGGCTATAGCATGGCCGATCTCATGACCCATTACTGTTGCCAAGCCTGCGTCTGTTTGGGTGATAGGTAAAATACCGCTATAAACGGCCACTTTACCACCCGGCATACACCAGGCGTTTACTTCAGGGCTTTGTATCAGGTTAAATTCCCAGGAAAAATTATATTGGTTGGCGTACCCGTTAGCATTCAAATATTGTTGGATAGCAGTTGCCAACTGGCTGCCGATACGCTTTACGCGCTGTGCATCTGTACCTGTTGCAATAACCTTCGTTTTAGGGTCTGATAATAACTGTTGATAGCTGGCAGCAGCCGCAGGGTTCACCTGGTCGTCGCTTACTAAGCTTAATTGTGAACGGCCGGTTAACGGCACTGTAGAACATGAGTAGAAGGCAATGGCAAGAACCAATGCAGCGAAAAGTTTAATTTTTTTCATGGTAAGTTAGGCGGTTGTTTTCTTTTTAAATAAGTTGACTTTCGACTCTTTACCCTTTAATAAGCGTTCAATATTTTTTTGATGCGTAACTAATATTAAAATACATATACACATACCGTATATAATGACCGATTTAATATACACCGGGAATATAAATGTAACCCCCAATGGATAAGTAAAGCCCGCCATTATTGAGCTTAGTGACACGTAGCGTGTAATTAGCAACGTAACAATAAAAATACAAACACAAAGTAAAGATGCCGGCAAGTTAATAGCCAATATCATTCCAAAAAGTGTGGCAATACCTTTTCCGCCCCTGAAACCGGCAAATATCGGGAACAAATGGCCCATTACGGCGGCGATACCCAGCGCCAGTTCATAATTAACAAAAGCTACAGAATGGTAAGGACCGGTGGTAGTTACGCCTATTACATAAGCAAGGTTAGTAGCCGTCCATCCTTTTAAAATATCGAGCAGCATAACAGGTATTCCTGCTTTTTTGCCTAATACCCTGAAAGTGTTGGTAGCGCCCGCATTACCACTGCCGTATTCCCTGACATCAATATTATAGAAGGCCTGTCCTATCCAAACCGCTGTAGGGATAGAGCCAAAGAGATATGCAAGAATAAGCGCTGCAATGGAGTAGACTGATAGCATCTATGCAATAATATTAAATTGATGTTATACTACGCAATATATCGTTATAATTTTACAGCCTTGAGGCTAAGATCCAAACTCTTTACCGAATGGGTAAGCGCCCCTACCGATACGTAATCAACACCGCAATCGGCATAGTCACGAATGTTATCGATAGTGATACCGCCCGACGCTTCTGTTATGTAACGTCCCTCGATCATGTTTACGGCCTGTCGCAGATCATCAAAATTGAAGTTATCCAGCATAATGCGGTTTACATTACCGGTTTGCAACACCTGCTCTAATTCGTCAAGGTTACGCACCTCAATCTCTATTGCCAGCTTTCTGCCTGTTTCTTTCAGATAGTTGTTTGCATTTTCGATAGCCCTGCGGATGCCGCCCGAATAATCAACGTGGTTATCCTTAATCAGGATCATATCGTACAAGCCAATACGGTGGTTTACACCGCCGCCGATGCGCACTGCCCATTTCTCCAGGTAGCGAAGGCCGGGTGTGGTTTTACGTGTATCTAATACTTTGGTATTGGTGCCTTTTAGCAATCGTACGATATTATTGGTTGTGGTTGCAATACCGCTCATCCGCTGCATGCAGTTAAGCACCAGCCGTTCGGCTTTCAAAATGCTTTGGGCATCGCCTTCAACTTCAAGGGCAATGTCTTTAGGTTTAACTTCGGCACCGTCATTCAAAAACACGGTGACTTTAAGGTTTGGGTCAACAACGCTAAATATTTCCAGCGCCAGTTCAACACCTGCCAGTATGCCCGTATCTTTTACTAATAATTTTGCTTTGCCTTGTGTACCGGCCTCGATGGTAGCTAATGAAGTGTGGTCGCCGTCGCCAACGTCCTCAGCTAATGATGCGGTAATAAATTGATGTATAAGTTCCTTGTCCAAACCTTTGATTTTTTGAGTTTCAAAAGTAAGAACAATTGACGACTGATTAGGTTTTTTCGGTTTCTATCCGCAGTTCAATGATGGTCGTTTCGGCTCCCACCTCCTTAAGGGTAAAGGATACGCGAAATTTACCTTTATCAGTAGTAAGGATCACCACCCCAAACTGGTAGTTAGCATTGGAACTTACGCGATGAAAAATTTTAGCCCCTGTAGGTTTATTTTCTTTAAAGAATTTCTCAAGAATGAGTTCAGATTGTGTGGCGGAGTAAACATTGGTGTTCTCTAAAACAGCCATATCTACATTAGCAGCAAAATACTTAGCTAACTCGTGCGTGTTGCCTTGCTTTAGCAAATCAGTTATCTTTTCAATAGGGCCGGCATGGCAAATGGCAGGCAGCATCAAAAGCAACACAAGTAACGGCGTATATCTTTGTTTCATCGCTATCATATATGACCAATAAACTAAAGAAATGATGCAGCAAAAAATAAACCAATTTTAAACCACAATGTTTAAACGTTGCTTTTATATTTGCATTGTGGAAAACAGAAAAAAAGTTGCTTTAATTATATTGGACGGCTGGGGCTACGGCCGTAACGACCAATCGAACGCCATTGTGGCTGCCAACACCCCGTTTTTTGACTCGATGATTGCCCAATACCCTAACTCAAAGCTCGAAGCTTCGGGCGTAGCGGTAGGTTTGCCCGAAGGGCAGATGGGTAACTCGGAAGTGGGCCACATGAATTTAGGTGCGGGCCGCGTGGTTTACCAGGAACTGGGCCGTATCAACAAAGCCGTTACCGATAAAGAATTTGTACAAAATGAAACACTTGCCGAAACATTTCAATATGCTAAGGATAATGATAAAGATGTGCACCTGATTGGTTTGGTAAGTGATGGCGGTGTACACGCGCACATTAACCACGTAAAAGGTTTGGTTGACGCTACTGAAGCGTTGGGCCTGCAAAAGGTATTCATCCATGCGTTTTTAGATGGCCGCGATACCGACCCTAACTCGGGCGCAGGTTTTATCAGGAGTTTAGAAGACCATATGGCCGATACGGCTGTTACCCTGGCATCGGCTATTGGCCGTTATTACGCTATGGACCGCGACAACCGCTGGGAGCGCGTTAAAAAAGCATACGACGTAATGGTTAAAGGCATAGGTGAGCCATCTGCCGATATCGTAGCATCGATTAAAAAATCGTATGCCGAAGGGATTACCGATGAATTTATTTTGCCGATCATCAAAACCGGCGAAGACGGGCAACCGGTTGCCGTTATAAAGGATGGCGATGTAGTGATCTGCTTTAACTTCCGTACAGACAGGGGCCGGGAAATTTCGCAGGCACTTACCCAAAAGGAGTTCCCTGAGTATGATATGAAGCCCCTGAACATCGACTATGTGACCATGACATCGTATGATGAAACCTTTAAAAATGTAAAGGTGGTTTTCCGTAAGGACGACCTGAGTAAAACCCTGGGCGAAGTATTGGAAGGCGCCCAAAAGAACCAGATCAGGATAGCCGAGACCGAAAAATATCCGCACGTCACCTTCTTCTTCTCGGGCGGGCGCGAAAAAGAGTTCATCAACGAAAAACGTTTATTGGTGCCATCACCAAAGGTAGCTACATACGACCTGCAGCCCGAAATGAGTGCCGAAGGGATCCGCGATGCGATCATCCCGGAGTTGATTGCCGAATGGCCGGATTTTGTTTGCCTTAACTTTGCCAATACCGATATGGTTGGCCACACCGGCGTTTTCAGCGCGGTGGTAAAGGCAGCCGAGACAGCCGACGCCTGCACAAAGGCAGTTGTCGAGGCCGGTTTACAGCATGGGTATTCTTTCATCATCATTGCCGACCATGGTAATGCAGATTATATGATCAACGAGGATGGATCGCCTAACACTGCCCATACCACCAACCTGGTACCCTGCATTATTATTGACAGTGATGTTAAACAGGTTAAAGACGGTAAACTGGGCGATATAGCCCCTACCATATTGCACATGATAGGCGTACCTATCCCTGCAGAAATGACCGGGAATGTATTGGTATAAACCCTTTTTAAAATATGGCTCACTTACAGGCATGGCTGCACTTTTATGCTGCGGATATGCTTGTAAACCGGCTATTAAAGAAACCGGCGCGCAGGTAAAGTTCTTCGATATCAAAGAATATTTTCAGCACGAGACCACCAGGCTTACCAAACCCAATCATGAGGTAAACAAGTCTGTTGACCATAATGGTGATAAGGAAAGCAAGAAAGTAAAGATTAGCAACTGGGCGCGCGAGCTTAATCTGTTTACCGAAAGCGATATCAACAAACCCGCATGGAGCAAAAGTTACACAGTCGATTCTACCGCAACCAATATTACCTATAAAGCCAAATACCCGGAGTTAAAAACGCGATACATCACCATTTGCCGGGAAAACGGCAAGGTAACTGCCATTGAAATAGAAAACGATACCCAAAACATCCTTTACAACACTACCGAAAAATTAACCTACCTGCCGGGTACGTTCTACCAGATAGAGAAAATGCAGCATGTAAAGGTAATGGGCGGCAATAGTTATAAGATCAAGGGCGAGTTCTAAGACAAAGGTTATTTAGCGTTAGTGCATACCCTTGTCAAACGAGCCGGCCTCCAGGAAAGAGAGATTAATGATGCCCAACAGCAGATGCAAGCTTCTCTTTGGAAAGCTCCAATAACGATGAGATATCCGACCGGTTGGGGTTGCTGTTCAGCACCTTCTCTAAATCGGTAACAGATGCGCGCAGGGAGTTGGTACCCCTCACCTTATCATAGGTATGCGGGTTAGGCTGCAACTTAAACATCCCGTATTCGCGGTAAGCTATGCCACGGGTTTGGTATGATTTGTTTTGCTCAGAAGGATCAATGGCTATGGCTTTTGTAAGGTCAAATATAGCACCTAACAAGTGCTTTTCACGCTCCTGCGGCGATAGCGCCAGGTCTTTACCAAGGTAACCTTTTGCCCTTGCCCGGTAATAATAAGCGGTAGCGTCAACCGGGTTAATAAAAATAGCCTTTGTGTAAGCGATGATGGATTTACGATAGTTTTCGCTGTGATAATAAGAGTAACCCAGCATCCAATAAGCATTAGCATTGGTTGAGTCGATAAGGCATGCCTTCTCCAGCTGCATTACTGCTGCCTTAAAATTACCATCCATAAAGGCCTGCTGACCCATTTTTACATAGGCGTTTTGCGCCGATGATTCAAGGGAGGTAATGATAATCAAAGAAATTATAGCCGACAGCCTCATTAGTAACTAAAGGGTTTAACCGTAAACAATACATAAACTACCAATGTGGTAAATTATTATGCGTTGCGCGCAATTTGTTAATAATTTATTTAATGCGCACAACAAATTAGGATAATGACAATTCTGTGCGGTAAAGGAAACACCCACAACCCATTTAGATTTGCTTTTTACGCTATTGTTGAGTTAATTGCGTTAATTCTTATCTACGGGCGTAAACCAATTATATTTTTAAGATGGATTTTTTAAAGGCTATCGGCAACGAATTTACGGGCTTTTGGGGGCTTGGCGGGTTCTTGGAAATCATCAGATCGGGCAATTACGGCAAGTTTTTGACTTATGAGGGTATGGTTTCTTTGCTGGTACCGCTTACCCCGCTCCTATTATTATTCGAGATCATCCGGGCCGCCTTTTACAAGCGGTTTAAGGTTATCCACTACAAAATTTCGTTTTTTACTTATGTGCTTAATGCCTTTGTGGGCAGGGTGATATCTATTGCGATGATAGGGCTTTGCATAAAATGGTTTTTACCCATTGCTATATTTAAAACAACCTTTACCTGGTACTGGTTTATTTACGGGTACATTATATGGGAATTTGCCCACTTTATTTACCACTACCTGGCGCACAAGGTACGCCTGCTGTGGTGCCTGCACTCCACCCATCATGCGCCCGAAACCATGAACCTTTCGGTTACCTATGCGCATTTCTTTCTGGAAGGACCCTATGCCGATCTGATCCGCACCAGTATCTGTATTTTGCTGGGCGTAAACCCTGCCATGCTGTTTGTGATCATGTTTATTGATGGTACCTGGGGGGCTATGATCCATGTAGGCGAAAATGTTATTCAAGACGGGAGGCTCGGCTTTTTAAATAACATCATCCTTACCCCCTCGCACCACAGGGTGCACCATGCCCGTAATGTGGTGTATATGGATACGAACTTTTGCAACCTGCTTAATATATGGGATAGGGCCTTTGGCACTTATTACCCCGAAGACCGGAACATCCCGATAGAATATGGTATCAGCAGGCCCATGATCAAGAACAGTTTTTTAGATGCCTATTTCGGTGAGATCGTTGCCCTTGCTAAAGACGTTTACCGTGCACCAGGCATTAAAAATAAATTTCTTTATATTTTTATGCCCCCCGGCTGGAGCCATACCGGCGATCATAAAATGACCAGCGTGGTACGTAAAAAATATTTTGAAGAACTGGATAAAGAGAAACCAAAGCCCGTATTATAAGATTTTGGGGAATTCACCTTGTTTCTATTCTAACCTTAAAATAAGCAAATTTGACTTTATCCGAATATGCTTCTTGATATAATTTCAAAGCAATTGACTTATTATCAAGCCATTTAACTTCGTTGATAGACCATTTCCTAAGGCCGAACTTCATTTTTTCCGTAATCACTTTTATCCCAACGCCCTTGTTTATATAATACAAAACAATTAATGCGCGATGATTATAGTATTTATCGTAATCGGGCATATCATAGGAAGAGTAAGTTACAAATCGATCGCATAGGGGTGATACCAATAATCCTAAAAGACCGGCATCATAATCAGCGGGCAAAGGCATAGTCTTGCCGCTTTTAATTTCATATAGATATGTTTCGCAAACTTGATCACATCGACTTTTTAAAGTAACCCCCAAGTTTTTTACAAAGCCACTTGAGTCTAAGCCACAACGTGACTTGTTTAAACTGTCAATAGCATCATATTCTGCCAAAGAGATTATTTTTAGGTTGTTATCTAATTCGTCAACCTCTTCTTCTTGTTTTTCATGTATAATTTTGGTTGCAGAGTCCGAATTGATCACGACTTTATTTAGGACATGTATTACATCTTTTTTTGAAGCCACAGACTTTTGTTCCCCACGCCTTTTGCATGCAAGCAATAAAGCTAATCCAAGCAAGACTATACAGCGATTTTTCATATATCTAATGTATCTAAATGAATTTACAAACAGAACAGCTTATCTCTCAGGGGCATGACGTTTTTTCCACTTATTTCAAAAGCAATAAAAACTTTCTCGCCTATCCAATCGGCACTAACACGCAAATAATGAAGCGTTTACAATCATGCTGCAATTTGTCCGTTTGATTACCTTATATTGGCATAGCTCTTGAATTAGTATATTTGAATATATAACTAATAGTAATTTAATGTAATGGCAATGCTGCTCGCTGTAGCGGCTGACATTTTGACGTTTTATTATTGTGCATAACAAGGTGATTAATGAGTTACGACCCGTTCGATTTTAAAAATACAATGCCCTCTATCAACGAAGATTCGGAGTTTTTCCCGCTGATGTCATCAGAGGACGAGGCCGAGATGAATAATGAGGAGGTTCCTGAGATCCTGCCTATTCTGCCGCTTCGCAACACGGTACTTTTTCCGGGTGTGGTGATCCCGATTACGGTAGGTCGCGATAAGTCAATCAAACTGATCCGCGATGCCAATAAAGGCAGCCGCCTGATAGGTGTTGTTGCCCAGCAGGATGTGAGTGTTGAAGACCCTTCATTCAGCCAGCTGCATCAGGTTGGTACCATAGCCCTCATCATTAAAATGCTCCAAATGCCCGATGGTAATACTACCGTTATCCTGCAAGGCAAAAAACGTTTTAAGTTAAAGGATGAAGTACAGAGCGAGCCCTATATTAAGGCCACTTTAGAGCCTTTTAAAGAAATTAAGGCCAAAGAAGATAAAGAATTTAAAGCCATGGTATCGTCTGTTAAAGACATGGCCATGAACATTATACAGCTATCGCCAAATATCCCGAGCGAAGCCGGTATCGCTATCCGCAATATCGAGAGCACCTCGTTTTTGATCAATTTCATATCATCAAATATGAATGCGGATATGGCTGCCAAGCAGGTTTTACTGCAAACGGCAAGCCTTCGCGACCGGATAAATATGGTGCTGGAACACCTTACGCTTGACTTGCAAATGCT
Source organism: Mucilaginibacter glaciei (assembly GCF_014773245.1). Taxonomy (GTDB): domain Bacteria; phylum Bacteroidota; class Bacteroidia; order Sphingobacteriales; family Sphingobacteriaceae; genus Mucilaginibacter; species Mucilaginibacter glaciei. The sequence goes on from NZ_JACWMX010000006.1 coordinate 221,173, forward strand.
GGAACTTAAAAACCAGATCCAAACCAAGGTAAGGGTCGACTTGGATAAACAGCAACGCGATTATTTCCTGAACCAGCAGATCAAAACCATTCAGGAAGAACTGGGCGGCACCTCTCCCGACCTGGAAATTGAGAACCTGCGCCAGCGAGCCCTGAAAAAGAAATGGGATAAAGAGGTGAAGGCACATTTTGGTAAAGAACTGGAAAAGCTAACCCGAACCAACCCTGCCGCGGCAGATTATTCGGTACAGATTAATTACCTGGAGCTGTTGCTGGATTTACCGTGGAACGAATTTACCAAAGATAACTTTGACCTTAAACGCGCACAAAAGGTGCTGGATAAGGACCACTTCGGTTTAGATAAAGTGAAACAGCGTATTATCGAATACCTGGCTGTACTGAAGCTAAAACATAACATGAAGGCCCCTATCCTTTGTTTGGTTGGCCCCCCGGGGGTTGGTAAAACATCGTTGGGAAAATCAATAGCCAAAGCATTGGGGCGCAAATATGTACGGATGGCCCTGGGCGGCGTACGCGACGAAGCCGAAATTCGCGGTCACCGTAAAACCTATATCGGCGCTATGCCGGGCCGGATCATTCAGTCGGTAAAAAAAGCCGGTGCAGCTAACCCGGTATTCATATTGGATGAGATAGATAAGGTGAGTACAGATTTCCGTGGGGATCCATCATCAGCCCTGTTGGAGGTTTTAGACCCTGAGCAGAACAGCACCTTTTATGATAATTATGTAGAGATGGATTTCGACCTGTCGAACGTGATGTTCATCGCGACAGCAAATTCATTGAGCAGCATCCAGCCTGCCCTGCTTGACCGTATGGAAATTATCGAAGTAAACGGTTACACCATCGAAGAAAAAATAGAGATTGCTAAAAAGCACTTGTTGCCTAAACAGCGCGAGGCGCACGGGCTTACCGCAAAAGATGTGGTGATAAAACCCGATGTGGTTGAAAAGATCATTGAAGATTATACCCGCGAGTCGGGCGTACGTGCTTTAGAGAAAAAGATAGGGTCTGTGATCCGTGGCGTGGCCAAGAACATTGCCATGGAAGAGCCTTACAATGCTACCGTGAGCAAAAACGAGGTAGAGAAGATACTGGGTGCCCCTATTTACGACAAGGACCTGTATGAGGGTAACGACACAGCGGGTGTGGTAACAGGCCTGGCCTGGACATCTGTAGGCGGCGACATTTTGTTTATTGAAGCCAGCTTAAGCCCCGGTAACGGCAAGCTTACCCTAACCGGTAGCCTGGGAGATGTCATGAAAGAATCTGTTACTATCGCCCTAGCTTATTTAAGGGCACATGCCGGGTTCTTTGACATTAACCCCAAGCTGTTTGAGCAGTGGGATGTCCACGTGCACGTACCAGCGGGTGCAACCCCAAAAGACGGACCATCGGCAGGCGTTACGATGCTTACAGCATTGGTTTCAGCCTTTACCCAACGCAAAATAAAACCGCACCTGGCCATGACGGGCGAGATCACGCTGCGCGGCCGCGTGTTGCCTGTGGGCGGGATCAAGGAGAAGATCCTGGCGGCTAAACGCGCAAATATTAAAGAGATCATCCTTTGCAAATCCAACCAGAAAGATATCCTGGAGATAAAAGAGGATTACATCACCGATCTGCAATTTCACTACGTAACCGATATGCGCGAGGTGGTTACCTTGGCTTTATTAGATGAAAAGGTAACGGATGCTTTAGATTTGACCGTTAAAGAGAAAGAAAAACAGACGGTTGTCGTAGAGTAACCGCGGGTCATGCTGAATTTATTTCAGCATCTCTCATGCAAGCAAGCACTACGTATGTCCGCCAGTCCTGTTAGATTCCAAAATAAATCGGGATGACATAAAGAATAATATTACACAGAAAAGCCCCAAGAAACCGGGGCTTTTTCTATTTTAGCACACCGATTTTAAAAGCCCCCTTGAATGAAAATAAAATTACTTGCCTTAACTCTTTGCCTTTTAAGCGGCGTTAGTCTGTTTGCTCAAAACCGCGGTCATGAGATTGGTTTTCAATCGGATAACGATTCTTTCCTGGGCCAGGGGTCTGACCGGTATTACACCAACGGCTTTTTCCTGTTCTATCGCTTCGCAAAAGATCCGTTAACCATGGGCAAGCGCATGCGGGACAGGGTTGCCAATTCAGTTTTCACGGTCGAGTTAGGGCAAAAGATCTATAATGCGCAATCGGGCAACCTGCCCTCGGCAGATTATGTGGATAGACCATTTGCAGGTTATTTGTATTTAGGCTTGACCGGCAATGTGCTTTACAAAAACGAAACTTCGGTTAGGTTAGGAGCTAAAGTGGGCGTTATTGGCCCTGCCGCCGGCGGTTATACCGTTCAAAAATTCATTCATAATACCTTTGGCTTTTATGAGCTCAACAGCTGGCAATACCAGGTGCGTAATGCCGCACAAGTAAACCTGAACCTTGATGTAGACAAGTTGATCGCCCGCGCATCAGCCGCCGATCTTACGTTCTCCGGTTATTTGAATTTGGGCACCGGCTTTAACGCCGTAGGTATAGGCCCTATGCTGCGCTTGGGTAATTTTAATCAGTTATATCAATCTGTTAGTACACAAAGTACGGCCAGCAAGGTCAATAACAACCTGCTACACAAGACAGAATTGTTCTTCTATTACAAACCGCAGGTAAACGCAGTGGTTTATGATGCCACCGCGCAGGGCAATATCTTCAAGGACCACCCGGAGCCTGGAACGCAGGAAATAGTGGGCGATATCAACCACTTTGTATTCAGCAATAAACTGGGCGTAAGCTTGGCCAGCAGCCGCATTGTGCTGGATGCTTCGGTGTTTATCAATACCCGCGAGGTGAAGCAAATGGTAAAAAGCACCCATCAGTGGGGATCGTTAACTTTGCTGTACCGGTTTGATTAGTAATCAAAATTACGTTTACGATTATCTTTTTTATCCGACTGGATCTTTTTATCGCCCAGGCGGGCAAGTTTGGCAGCGCGGCTAACCTTACTGGGTTTTCGCAATTTGGGTTTGTGCAGGGCTTTGGTCAGCAGGACAATTAAACGCTCCACGGCTATCTCTTTGTTCAGGAACTGACTGCGCTCCTCATCGCAGATCACTTGCACCAGGCCGTCCTTATTAAAACGGTTTTGCAGCTTTTCATTCAGCAAAAGCTTTTCTTCGCTATCAAACAAAGCCGAATCATTTATGGAAAACAACAGCTCCACCTTGGTAGATACCTTATTAACATTTTGCCCGCCTGCACCACCGCTGCGCGATGTTTTGTACGAGATCTCTTTTTGCAGCGCGGCCTTATCTAAATTCATGGGGTTGAAGATAGTAAATGATTTATTTATTATTGATGGGTTAATAGTCATCAATAGCTGAGTCAACCTTTCACCAAATCAACTAATCGCCATTCAATTAATCACTAAAAACCGTAACTTCGTTTCCTGATGGGTAAAAATATTGTGGTAGCTATCGACGGCTACTCGTCATGCGGTAAAAGCACACTGGCCAAGGCCTTAGCAAAAAAACTTCATTTTATTTATGTGGATAGCGGCGCCATGTACCGTGCTGTTGCCCTGTATTTTCTGCGCAACAATATCAGCTCAACAGACCTTGAACAGATAGAATACGCATTAAAAAATATCCATCTCAACTTCCACTCACGTGATTACGAAACTCATATTACGCTGAATGATGAGGAGGTATCTGACGAGATCCGCCTGATGCCGGTATCTGAAAAGGTGAGTGAAGTATCGGCCATTAAAGCAGTACGCCGTGAAATGGTGAAGCAGCAGCAGCGGATGGGTAAGCTAAAAAACATTGTAATGGATGGCCGCGATATCGGTACCGCCGTATTCCCCGATGCGCCCGTAAAACTCTTCATGACTGCTGACCCGAAAGTACGCGCCGAACGCCGCTTCAAAGAGATCCACCTAAAAAATCCCGATATCACCCTGGAAGATATATTTGAGAACATCGCCCATCGCGATTATCAGGATACCACCCGTACCGAAAGCCCGCTGGTAAGGGCCAGTGACGCCATCATATTGGATAATACCAACCTGACACCTGAGCAGCAACTACAATTCGCTTTAGATAAGGTAGAGCCGTTGTTGGTCTGAATCAAAATTTACAGCATTAAAGGATTTTCAGAATTCATTAAGCATCTTGTTAATTTAAAAATTCTGAAAATCCTGATTCAAACAGCCTTAATCGCGCTCACGCCAAACCTGTTTAAAAAATCAACCCCTTCGTCGCTGGTTAAGCCTTTGTATTCGGCGTACGATTTATCGTAAAAAACTTGTTTAATGCCTGCAGAAAAGATAAGCCTGGCGCACGGCAGGCACGGCGATAGCGTTGTGTAAAGTGTAGCCCCTTCTAAATTAGCACCATTTTTTACAGCATATAATATCGCGTTTTCTTCGGCATGGAGGGCCAGTGAGCAGCTGCCTTTAGAGTCGCGCGGGCAACCATGCTCCGGGAACTCCTCATCGCAATTGTGCGTACCCGCAGGCGGCCCGTTATAACCTATCGAGATGATGCGCGTATCTTTAGCCAGCACCGCCCCTACCTGTGCCTTAACGCAGTGTGAGCGCTTGGCCAGATCTGTAGCCAGGTTCATGAAAATATGATCGAAGGTGGGTTTCATTTTGGTTGATTAGAGGTTAGAGATTAGTCTTAACAAAAAAGGTTAGAAATTAGTGTTTACCTAATCTCTAACCTCTGAATGCCTGATCACTTAAATTATTAGTGACCGCCCGATACTTCTACATGATCGATATCGATGCCTTGTTTGCGAAGGATCGAACCTGCTTTCCAGGCAAAGAATGCCAGGTAAGCAAAACCAATAACCGGCACCACGTATGATAAGTGAATACCGCTGGTATCGGCAAGGATACCCTGCACCGGTGGGATGATGGAACCACCTAAGATCATCATGATCAAAAATGCCGAACCCTGGCTGGTGTATTTGCCCAAACCGGTAACCGATAGCGAGAATATAGACGGCCACATGATAGAGCAGCATAAGCCACCGCTAATAAAGGCGAAGATGGCAACCATACCGCTGGTCATTAAACCTACGATCATAAATATGACACCCAATATCCCAAATACCGCCAGTGTGCGGATAGGTTTTTGTGCGCCGTATAGGAAACCTACTATCAGTACCACAACGCAAACTGCGTAAACATAAAGGTTACTTACGTTAGTACCGCTTAAGTGGTTAACTAATAATACCACACCAAATGCAACAAAAGGCACAACAATAGTTAAAAGTATCTTGGTTGTTTTAGACAGGTTGAACGCGCCGATGGCACCCGTCCAGCGGCCTATCATCAAACTGCCCCAGTACAAAGAAATAAAAGGCGCTATCTCTGATGGTTTGTAGCCCCCAAAAGCCGGGGTTTCTAATAATGCGCCCATATTGCTCTGTATAGTAACTTCGGTACCTACATAAGTAAAGATGGCTATCATACCGTAAACCAATTGAGGGTACTGCATAGCTCCCCATCCCGATTTACTTTTACCCGCTGCAGAAACCGAGCCGATAAGCGATGCCAGGATGATAATTAATGATGCGTACACAAAGTATGATTGCGGGATGCCGGTAGATTTACTTGCAGGGCCTGCTATCAATATTAAAAGGAATGCAATAAAGATGATACCTAAAGGCAGGTTGGCTTTATTACTTGCCTCTATCTTTTCATCACTTGTTACGCTTGGTAATTTTGATAACCAAAAGAACAATGCCACTGCCAGGAATAAGCCCGCCAATATGTAGTATAGGTTATTTACTGATGATATTTGTACATCTTCGGGTTTGATCAGTTTACTGGCCGAACCGAAAAGCACGATACTTACCACAACAGGGCCCATAATACTGCCAAAGTTATTTACACCACCGGTAAAGTTTAAGCGGTTTGAACCGGTTTCAGGCGTGCCCAATGCAACCACAAACGGGTTGGCAGCAGTTTGCTGTAACGAGAAACCCAATGCAATAACAAAGAAAGTTGCCAGGATAAAGGCAAACGAACCAGAGTTAATGGCAGGCACCATGATCAATGCGCCGATAGCCGAAATGATGAGCCCTATAATGATACCATTCTTGTAACCAATCTTGTTAAGGATATCAACTTTTGATGCAGCCGAAGCAAAATACAAGCCTAATGAGCCGATAAAGTACCCACCATAAAAGGTAAAGTCGATCAATTGCGACTCAAATTGTGATAAACTAAAATGCGCTTTACAAAAAGGAATAAAAATACCATTAGAGGCAGCTAAAAAGCCCCAAAAGAAAAATACTGTGGCCAGCGTGTATAATGCTGAACCATAGCTTTTAGTATTGTCTTGTGCCATTGTTAAAATGAGGTTATTAAATTGGTGTGTTTAAAACACTAAACATAAACCATTTTTTTAGAATTACGACCATCTTTTTTTCAAAATATAAATCACAAATTATGTTTTTGTTGTTTAACCAATAAAAGTCGCATATTAGTGTCCTGATTTTTTTACTTGATAAAAAACAGTGATATAAGCCTTAATTAATGATAGAAGCCATCATTTCGGGAATTGGGTTTGGTTTAGTACTTACGTTTATTACCGGCCCGGTTTTTTTCGCTTTAATAAAAACCAGTATTGAAAAAGGCTTTCATGCTGGGGTAGCCCTTGCCCTTGGTGTGGTAAGCAGCGATATGGTATTTGTTGGTGCCATCCTGTTCGGCTCGCAATACTTTGATATTACCCCGCACGATAAAACAGTGGCAGGCATCATTGGTGCAACCATCCTTTTTACTATAGGTGTATATTACATTTTCAAAAAAGCCGATGTGGATTACCAGAACAAGGTACCAACCAAGGTAAACCGTGCAGGTTATTTTATCAAGGGCTTTGTGATGTGCATTTTTAACCCTACAATTCTTTTCCATTGGACGGTAGTTATCGGCGTAGCCAGTACCGCTTTTCATGAGGGCGTGCATAACCGCGCCATAAAAATAGCGGTAATGTTTATTACCATATTGGTAGTACAATTTGGTTTAGATACCGTAAAAGCCTTTTACGCCAATAAATTGCGCGATAAGATCTCGCCGAAGTTTGTACACAGGCTTAATGAAATTGCCGGCATCGCGTTGATCATCGCTGCGTTAGTATTGGTGGATAGGTTGGTAACCCATTATGTATTTGCTGCACCAGCCGCGAGTTAGAGATTGGGTGGGTTGCCTTGTTTAAAAACCCCTTGTCATCTCGAACGAACGATAGTGAGGAGAGATTTTCTTCACGCGCAACGTCTTCACAGATGATTTCTCGTCGTTGCGCTTCCCTCGAAATGACAGGATTTAAAACCCTTGTCTTCTCGAACGAACGTTAGTGAGGAGAGATCTTCTTCACGAGCAATGTCTACGCTTATTGCACGCAGAGGATTTCTCGTCGCTGCGCTTCCCTCGAAATGACAGGATTTAAAAACCTTGTCTACACTTTTTGTTCGCAGAGGATTTCTCGTCGCTGCGCTTCCCTCGAAATGACAGGATTTAAAAAACCTTGTCATCTCGAACGAACGATAGAGAGGAGAGATCTTCTTCACGAGCAATGTCCACACTTATTGTTCGCAGAGGATTTCTCGTCGCTGCGCTTCCCTCGAAATGACAGGATTTTAAAAAACCTTGTCTACACTTATTGTTCGCAGAGGATATCTCGTCGTTGCGCTTCCCTCGAAATGACAGGATTTAAAAAAACCTTGTCTACACTTATTGTTCGCAGAGGATATCTCGTCGCTGCGCTTCCCTCGAAATGACAGGATTTTAAAAACATTGTCATCTCGAACGAACGATAGAGAGGAGAGATCTTCTTCACGAGCAATGTCTACGCTTATTGTTCCAGAAGATTTCTCGTCGCTGCGCTTCCCTCGAAATGACAGGATTTAAAAAAACCTTGTCTACGCTTATTGTTCCAGAAGATTTCTCGTCGCTGCGCTTCCCTCGAAATGACAGGATTTAAAACCCTTGTCATCTCGAACGAACGATAGAGAGGAGAGATCTTCTTCACGAGCAATGTCTACGCTTATTGTTCCAAAAGATTTCTCGTCGCTGCGCTTCCCTCGAAATGACAGGATTTACATGTAAGCCCTTTGGTTTTTACCTTCCATCCAGTTAACAAAGGCGCGATTTACTACCTTGTTACCACCCGGGGTTGGGTAATCGCCGCTAAAGTACCAGTCGCCGGTATGATCGGGGCAGGCAATGTGCAGGTTATCTAACGTTTGATACAGCACTTTTACTTCGGCCTTAATATTTTTAGGGGTGATGATCTTAGCTATCCGGTCAGATATTTCCTGATCCGTAAATGGCGCATAGATGGCCTTTACATAATTCTTTACATCCTCTTTTGGCAATTTCAAACCATCCTTACATTGCTGGTAAACATCGGTAATGATCTTTTCCATACCCTGCTCCTTCAACAAACTGATGGCGGCCTCAAACGCAACAAACTCGCCCATACGCGACATATCGATACCATAGCAATCCGGGTAACGGATCTGCGGGGCAGACGATACCACGATCACCTTTTTAGGCCCAAGCCTGTCCAAGATCTTCAGGATGCTTTCCTTCAAAGTAGTACCACGCACTATCGAGTCATCCAATACCACCAGCGTGTCCTGATCATTTTTGATCAAGCCGTAAGTGGTGTCATAAACGTGGGCGACCATTTCGCTGCGGTCGGCATCCTGGGTAATAAAGGTACGCAGCTTAACATCCTTAATTGCTATCTTCTCTACACGTGGTGCAAGGGATAACACTTCGGTCAGTTCTTCCTCGCTGATCTTATCGTCGCGGTTAAGCAACCTTTCGCGCTGGTATTTTTTAATATACTTATGTATACCCTCCACCATGCCGTAAAACGCAACTTCGGCAGTATTAGGGATATAGCTGAATACCGTATTTTTAATATCGTTGTTGATGTTCTCCAGTATCTGCGGGCAAAGCAAACGGCCCAGCTGTTTACGCTCGCGGTAAATAGAAGCATCGCTGCCGCGCGAGAAATAGATGCGTTCAAATGAACATGCCTTTTTCTCAACCGGTTCGCTAAACATATCTTCGGTAATGGTGCCGTTCTTTTTAACAATAAGGGCATGACCTGGGCGGATCTCTTTGATCTCGCCGATAGGGATATTGAAAGCCGTTTGGATAGCGGGGCGCTCAGAAGCGGCAACCACAATCTCGTCGTTATAATAATAGTACGCCGGGCGGATGCCTACCGGGTCGCGCATTACAAATGCATCGCCGTGGCCCAATATACCGGCAATGGTATAACCACCATCCCAGTTCTTGGCCGATTTCCGCAGGATCTTGGCTACGTCCATATCGTTAGCGATCAGCTTACTGATCTCGGCATTATCGTCCAGTCCTTCGCGCTTGTACTGGTCAAACAAGCCCTGTACTTCGGTATCGATGAAGTGGCCCATTTTTTCCAACACGGTAATGGTATCGGCTTGTTCTTTGGGGTGCTGCCCCAGGTCATATAACTGCTGCAGTAGCTCATCAACGTTGGTCATGTTAAAGTTACCGGCAATAACCAGGTTACGGGTCATCCAGTTGTTTTGACGCAGAAAAGGGTGGCAGCTTTCAATACTGTTTTTACCGTGGGTGCCGTAGCGCAGGTGGCCCAATAACACTTCGCCGGTAAAGCTTACGTGTTCCTTTAACCATTCGGCATCTAACATCCGTTCAGGGGTTTCCTTCTGGATCTCGGAAAATTTTTTCTGGATGTATTCAAATATATCTGCAACGGCGTTTGAAGCCATTGAACGGTGGCGGCTAATGTAGCGTTTACCCGGTTCAATATCCAGTTTAATGGTAGCTACCCCTGCGCCGTCCTGGCCGCGATTGTGCTGTTTTTCCATTAAAAGGTAAAGCTTGTTTAGTCCGTACAGCGCAGTGCCGTACTTTTGCTGATAAAATGACAGTGGCTTTAAGAGGCGGATAAATGCCACACCGCATTCATGTTTAATCTGATCGCTCATGATTTGGAATGAGCTCGCAAAGGTAACAGATTAGTTGGATTTGTGTTTAAACATCGTGTCATTAATTAGTACTTTTTATTGATCTTGTTTGAGGTGATTTACAGATGCATTTTGATTTTTAAAAAAGAGCTTTATTTTTAATCGAAAGATCTTCTTAATCCGTTTAATGACGGTCCGGACCATTAAATTAGCACCACAAATAACTGTTATGAAAATTGCCTTAGCTACTCCCCCATTCCCCAAATCAATTGATGATGCTTTGTCTGTTATTGACAACATGGCGAAAAAAGCTGCCAATCAAGATGCCGAGATCATTTGCTTTCCTGAAACTTTTTTACCGGGTTATCCGCTGGCAGATCATGAGGTGCCTAAACAACCCCTTACTGTTTTGCAGGATGCCCTGGATAAGGTTTGTAAAATTGCGTTTGCTCATGGTATTGCGATCATCATCCCCATGGATTGGTATGAAGGTGACCAATTTTTAAATGTGGCGCATGTCGTATCGGCCGCGGGCGTACAACTGGGCTATCAAAGTAAAAACCAACTGGACCCCAGTGAAGACGGGCAGTGGGCACCTGGCACCACCCGCCGGTTATTTGAGGTGAACGGTATTAAATTCGGTATTACCATCTGTCACGAGGGTTTCCGCTACCCCGAATCGACCCGATGGGCTGCGCGCGAGGGTGCCCGGATAGTGTTTCACCCCCATCTGTCCGGCAGCGATATGCAGGGGGTAAAGTTAACGGAATGGGGCAGCATCAACAGCCCTTATTATGAAAAGGCAATGATGATGCGGGCTTTAGAGAACACCATCTACTTTGCCAGCGTAGGTTACGCCATGAAATTCCAGGAATCAACCACATCATTGATAGATCCGCAAGGAAAATGCATAGCCTATCAACCTTATGGTGAGCCGGGCATACTGGTAGCGGAAATAGATCCCGAACAGGCAACCGGACTACTGGCCAAAAGGTTCAAGCCGGAATTGTACGTAATATAAATTCAATGCATTTAGGTGACGCAACCGTGTCAGTAAAAGCAAAAAGCCAAACGCTTAAATAACTGATAATGAGATGTTCATGAATGTTCACGATGTTCATGTAGTGAACGTGAACATTTTATAGCTTCTCGCCGTGCTGGCTAATATCAAGCCCCAGCACCTCATCTTCTTTTGAAACACGCAAAGGCGAGATCATATCTGTGATCTTCAGCAACAGCATCGACCCGAAAAATGAAAAGATGGAAGTAGCCGCTAAGGCCAGCAACTGCACAAAAAACAAATGCGTATGCCCGAAAAACAGACCATCGCCGGTGGTGTTGCCAGGGTTTACATTCTGGTTGGCAAACACGCCGGTGAGCAGCATCCCCACCATACCGCCCACCCCGTGACAGGGGAAAACATCTAAAGTATCGTCAATAGAAGTACGCGTGCGCCACTCTACCACCAAATTACTCACCACTGCCGATATGATGCCGATAGCCAGCGAGTGCGGCACGCTTACAAAGCCAGCTGCCGGTGTAATGGCAACAAGGCCCACCACCGCCCCTATGCAGGTACCCATAGCCGATGGCTTACGGCCGCGCAGCATATCAAAAAAGATCCAGGTAACACCTGCCGCAGCCGATGCCGTGGTACTGGTGGCCAGCGCCGTTACCGCCAAATGGTTTGCCCCAAATGCCGACCCCGCATTAAACCCAAACCAACCGAACCATAACAGCCCGGTGCCTATCATTACATAGGTTATCCGCGCGGGCGAGTGATTAGCCTCATTACGTTTTTTAAGGAACAGTGCCGACGCCAGCGCCGCCCACCCCGCCGACATGTGTACTACCGTTCCGCCTGCAAAATCAAGTACGCCTAATTTAAACAATACGCCATCGGGGTGCCAGGTGGCGTGTGCCAGTGGCGAGAAGATGAATATGGAGAACAGCACCAAAAAGATGATATATGAGTTAAAGCGGATGCGCTCGGCAAAGGCACCGGTGATGAGTGCCGGAGTAATGATGGCAAACTTAAGCTGATACATGGCAAATAGCAGCAGTGGTATGGTCGGGGCCAGTTTCCAGCTGGCGTTACCCAGCATGCCCTTCATCATAAAGTAGGTAGACGGGTTACCTATCAACCCGCCAATACTATCGCCAAAGGCCAGGCTAAAACCAAATATGCCCCACATTACCGTGATAATAACCATACAAACAATGCTTTGCAGCATGGTAGAGATCACGTTTTTCTTGTTCACCATCCCGCCGTAAAAAAAGGCCAGTCCGGGTGTCATGATCAATACCAGGGCAGTAGACATAAGCATCCAGGCAATGTCGCCGGTATTGAAGTTCGCCTTTACCGATTTGTCGTATTCGATAGATGGAAAAATAAATGTAAGGCACAGGATTACCAGGATGATAAAGAAAGGAAAGTAACGTTTCATATAAATTTAGTAGCCGATAGGTTAAAACCGGCCTGAATTTATAAACTTTTGCCCAACTTTTTATGAAAAATGAAAATATACTACCAATTAAGTATAGTTAATTATGCATGCATAGCTTTTTATTATGAATTTATTAATATCATTTATTTATAATGTCATTTCGAAAAAGCGACAGCGAGGAGAAATCTTCTGAGTACGGTAAAGTCTGTACATCCCTTGTAGAAGATTTCTCTCTATCGTTCGAAATGACAGCATAGTTTTTAAAAGCCTATTCCATCAGGATTCCTCTCTACAAATACCGCATCAACAAATCAGGGAAGATCCCAAAACTAACCAAAGCAATCGCAATCACCAGCGAAAGGACCACCAGTTTAATGGACCATTTATTCTCGCTTACGATCAACTCACTGCGACGCAGGAATAGGTTCAACGGGATCTTGATATAGTAAAACAGTGCTACAACTGTGGTAATGGCCCCGGTTATCATCAGCGCCAGCAACCAAACATCATGATTTTGCTGATAGATACTATACACTGCCGAAAACACAAACAGCTTACCCGTAAAACCGGCACTGATGGGGATCCCCGTCAGCGAGATCAGCACTACTACAAACACTACCGAAGCCAGCGGATATTTAAAGCCGAGGCCCCTATAATCCTTCACATCGGTAATACCCTCGGTATTTTCAAAGTAGTTAGCCAGTGCCAGGGCGGCAATATTAGCCATCCCGTACATGAGCAGGTAATAGGTTAACGCCGAAAGGCCCTGCGGCGTAAAAGTAACCAAAGCCATCAACGCGAAGCCGGTATGCCCTATACCCGAGTAAGCCAGGATGCGTTTTACATTACTTTGCAGCACCGCGGCAAAGTTACCGGCTATGAGGGTAAGGATGCCCACCGCCGAAAGCACCAGCCTGAAATCGAACCCCTGCCACTTATTATAAAATACAAACGGGGTAATAAAATTCCAAAGCAAAGCGAAGGCAGCTATTTTAGGCAAGGTTGAAAGATAGGCCGTAACCGGCGTGGCCGCGCCTTCGTAAACATCGGGCACCCAAAAGTGCATGGGCACAAATGATAATTTAAAACCCATGCCGGCTAAAACCAACGTGATCGCGAACGAAACACTCAGGCCGTTTACCTGCGCCAAACGCTCGGCCAGGTGGCCCGAAAAAAGATCTAAAGTGCCTGTGAACCCATAAAGAAGCGAGATCCCATACAGCATCACCGCTGATGCTGCTGCACCAAACAATACATATTTCAACCCCGCCTCGGTGCTAAAGGCATTCTCGGACCGGTAGGCTACCAATAAGTATGATGCCAGCGATACAAATTCTATCGCCAGGTAAATAGATAAAAGATTAACCGCCATTACCATTAGGTGCAAGCCCAGCACGGAACCAATAACGATAGTATACAGGTCAGACAACCCCTTACGGTGCGCCGCAAGGCGATGATCCCAGGGAAAATAAAGCAGCAGGATAAAACTCAATAAATCTATAACCAGTTTAAAAAATATGCCTGTACGATGCAGCAGCAGCATATTACTAAATATAAGCCTGCCGCCGGTAATAATGAGTTCGAACTGCTGCAGGTCTTTAAACAGTACAAACACCATCCCCATTGAGGCTACACCACGGCAAATTTTGGCAGAATTTTTACCGAAGAACAGATCAGTAACCAATACCAGTACAAACAGCACGGTGAGGTAAACCTCGGGCATAAAAAACTGGATGCTGCCTAAGGCATTGGTTAACTGATTGCTTATTTCGGGGAACAAATATTTCATTGAGCTATTGAACTATTACAGATTGGTTTTTAGGATATTTAACCTGGTACTTTAAATGCAACTGTTTTTCTGCCTGCGAATTTACAACTAAACTCCATGAAGTTTTACCGGTAAGTTTATTCATTTCGGCGCCGCTTATATCCTGCGTATTTACCTCAATGTCTGAATTACGGGAAACAGGCACCTGGTCTTCGGTAAGCAAATTAATGGGTTGATTTTTACGGTTCTTTACGGTGATAAGCCAGTCGCGGGTTTCTTTTTTGTTGGCACCGAAGGTTTGCTTGCCGTTCAATTCCTTTTGCAAGGTACGGGTCACCACAATATTCTTATCCACCCCTAACGACAGGTTGAGCGTATCTGTTGCCACATGGGTATCAATCAGCGATTTCCCGATGAATGTCCCTTCAAAAAACAGGTTGGCCTCGCCGCTTAAAAAGTTAAACTTATTCCAGTCCGTGATGCGGGCAGTCAGGAATACGTCTGTACTTAATTTCGGTGCCACATAGTACTGGTAAATTGCATCAGTATTTACTTCCTGTATTTCTACCAGGTATTGCTTACCATCCGCAGGGATAGTATAGGGGTTATCGATATTAAATTCGATGTTGGTTTGATTTTCAGTTTGATTAACCGCTACCGGGATAGATAGAATGCTGGAGTTTCCGCGAATCATAATTCCGGCTGCTTTGCCATTTAAAGTTGCTACGCTACCTGTAAGATCCCTTTTGTACTGGGGTTCATTTGCGTATCCCACAACAACCACTTCGTTTAGCGCATTCGACTCCGCTTGCATGATTACATTTATCACGCTGCTACTTGCCTGCAATTCCTGGTTAGCATAACCTATATAGCCAAATACAAGCGTGGGGTTGTTTGCAGGCACCTGTAAGCTGTAGTTCCCGGCAGCATCGGTTTGTGTGCCGATAGACGTCCCCTTAACCCTGATGGTAACTCCCGGCAAAGGCTGCCTGTCATCCGATGAGGATATGTGACCGGTAACTTTTGTAATGGCGTTTGGCCCGCCGCTGTAGTACATGCCGAAGTTTAAATAATCGGGCGTTAACTCTGGTTTGCTGCCGCTAACAGTTGGATTCCCTGTAGAAAGTGTAAGCTTCACATTTTTCCACTCCTCGCCGCATTGCTGCGATACATTGGCCTTATAAGCAATGGTAATAGGGCTGTTCACGTTTTTGGCACGGATATCGTAAGTAGGGTACCAGCCTGCATTGTTTACCACGTAGCTTAAAGTAAATAACGATTGCACCGCAGTTTTTGATGATACCGTTACCAATACGTTGCTGGTAGCACCGCTGCGGCCTTTGGCAATGTCTGCAATTTGCTTATCGTATTTGCGCAGGTCGGCATTTAAGGTATTGATCTCATTTTGAATGGCCTGATCCCTCTTTTTAATATCTGTTAAACGTTGGGTCTGGAAATCAAGTGCCTGTTTTAATTTCAGCAGATCGAGCCCGGAGTTTTGCCCGCTCACTACCTGATTTTTATTTAACATCTCTGCTTCCTGTTGGTTAACGTTAAATGCGTTGTTCAACAATGCAATTTTATCCTGAATAGCTTTTTGTTGTGCGCGTAACTCATCAATATGTTTGAGCTTAGTCTGATCTACCAGATAATTCATTTCCTGCTTAACCGATAGGATAGTAAATTCGCCGGGGGCCTTTACCTGCAGGCTCTGTACATCAATATCAGGCGAGATATTCTCAAACACCAGCGTTGACGTACCCGCCTGTAAATTGGCAAGCGCCGTACGCGTTATTTGCGCGCTGTTTAAAAACACCGTTACTTTTTGCACTTTTGAGGTGATCTTTTGTTCGCCATCGGCGGCTTTAACCATTTGGAAACCGATAAGCAGGCAGGTCATAAATAATAGCTTTTTCATATGGAGTTATCTTATTTACCTGTATGATGCACCTGCCTGCCTTATTCCATAAATATTTTTAAAATTATTTTAGTTGTAAATATTGCACCAGCGCCAATACTGACTCATTTATTTTACCCAGCACCAATGAGGGCATAATGCCCAGTGCCAAAGCCATTATCGCTAAGGGTAGCAGGGTAAGCCTTTCGCGCCAGTCGATGTCCGTAAGTGCTCCCTTCCAGAAGTCGCCGCCCTTTAAAGATATGGTACCGAAGAACATCCTTTGTAGTGTCCACAAGAAGTAGGCGGCACTTAAGAGGATGCCCACCGAACCACAAACCGCCATCCAATAAGGCAACAGACCGTTTATATTGTGCGATTTAAATGCGCCGGCAAGCGTAAACGCCTCGGCTACAAAGGCCGAAAAACCCGGTAAACCTAATGAGGCAAAAAAGGCCACCATTACATAAACCGTATAGCGCGGCATTAAAGTTGCGAGACCGCGGAAGTGGTAGATATCGCGGTCATGCACCCGGCTGTAAACCACACCCACCAAAAAGAATAACATGGTTGATAGAAAACCGTGGCTTACCATTTGCAGTACCGCTCCGCTGATGCCCTCGGCAGTTTGTGAGGCAATCCCCAGTAATACAAAACCCATGTGCGATACCGACGAGTAGGCGATCATCCGCTTCAGATCGCGCTGGGCAAGGGCGTTGAACGCACCGTACAGGATAGAGATGATCCCCAGCAACCCCAGCCAAAAGGCACCGGAATGGGCCACATCCGGGAAGATGCCCAGACAAATGCGGATAATACCGTAGCCCCCAATTTTAAGCAACACCCCCGCAAGTATGATAGATACCGGCGTGGGCGCTTCTACATGCGCATCGGGCAGCCAGGTGTGCAGCGGCACAACCGGCACCTTGATAGCAAAGGCGATAAACAGCACCACAAAGCCAACTGTACGCGCCGGCATGCCCATTATTGTTTGGTGACTCAATATGGAAAATACCGAACCATCGATAAAATTCTTCGGATCCATCATCTGTACCATGTTGAAGGTGTGGTTACCCGTAACCGGGTCTTTTACACTCAGGTAAAGCCCGATCATCACCAGCAACATAAAAACAGAGCCGAACAAAGTGTACAGGAAAAATTTAATGGCGGCGTATTCGCGCCGGGCACCGCCCCACATCCCTATCAGGAAGTATAAAGGCAGCAACATCAGTTCATAAAACGTGTAGAACAGGAAGAAATCCAAAGCGCAGAATACGCCCACTACGGCCATATCCAGCAGCAAGAACAACGCGAAGAACCCCTTCAAATTACTTTTGATCTCCCAGGAAGCTACGGCTGCTACCACCATTACCAGGGCGGTCATTACCAGCAGTGTTACCGAAATACCATCTATCCCTACGTAATATTCAATCTGCATTTTACCCGCACCGCCCAGGTTTAAGTTGATCCAGGGCAGCTTTTGTACAAACTGGTACTGTGCCTCGTGGCTAATCCCCGCGTGTGCCGCATCGGCATTAAAGTTCACGTATATAAAAATACTGAAGGCCAGCTGCAGCAAAGTAGCGAACAGGGTAATATATTTAAAACTTGCCCGCATAGATGATGGCAGCACCAGTATGATGAGGCCGAACAGTACGGGGGTAAATATGAGCAGGGTTAACAAGTTCATGAATTCCAGATCAGTATTTTTAAAATAAACACAACAATTACGGCCAATAGCATACTAAATAAATAGTACTGCACTTTACCGTTTTGAAAACGGCGCGCAATCCCACCGATGTAAGCTACTAAAGCCGCAGCCAAATGCAGCAGACCGTCTACAATATATTTATCAAACCAGGCGGCGGCACCGGCTATACAGCGGGCTATGCGTTCAAACAGGTTCACCAAACCGTCTATAACCTTTAGGTCGAACCAGTATAGGGCTTTACTGAAAGTCATTACAGCACGTACAATAACCCGCTGATAAAATGCATCGATATACCATTCGTTAAAAGAGATGCGGTGCAGCAGGCTGGGTTGGGCAGCTACTTTATCTCGTTGCTTGATGTACGCCATGTATGCATAATAAAGCATCGCGATACTACCTACATTGATGATCACGGGCACCATCAATTCTACTAAACCCGCTGTATATTGGCCATACTGCGGCAAACCGCCCGTTAACCAGCCCGAATGCGCTAACGGGTTAAGCGAAAACAGCGGGAACAAACTGCACAAGGCCAGCATTATCAAAGGCAGCTGGTAGCGCCAGCCGCCATCGCCTATATGTATGGTGATGTTCGGATAAAGCTTCGACAGGTTCATGTCGCCGTAAAAAACCTTCAGGATCATCCGCGCTACGTAGAATGCGGTTAACCAGCTGGTGATGCTGGCGAAAACAGGGATCAGCATAAATGCACCGCCCTTTAGTTCCGCCCATTCAAAGGCTTGTACCAAAATGCCTTCTTTGGATAGGTAGCCCGAAGTTAGCGGCAGGCCTATCAGCGCCAGTCCGGCGATTAAAGTGGCTACAAAGGTAACAGGCAGCTTTTTGCGCAGGCCGCCCATATTGGCCAGATCCTGTGGATCGATGTCGAGGTGATTATCTTCTTTAACGTGCTTGATCTGATGGATAACGATACCGGCACACAAAAACAGCAGGCATTTGAAAAAAGCGTGTGTCACCAGGTGAAATAACGACGAAGCGTACGCACCTATCCCCATAGCCATGACCATGTAACCCAATTGTGATATGGTAGAGTACGCCAGTATGCGTTTCAAATCAGTTTGTGTGAGAGCGATGGTGGCGGCCATAAACGCGGTAAAACAACCCACAGCGGCCAAAATATTCAGCTCGGTAGTGTTGAACATGGGATATACGCGGCCCAATAAAAACACTCCTGCGGCTACCATCGTTGCCGCGTGGATCAATGCCGACACAGAGGTTGGCCCTTCCATGGCATCGGGCAGCCAGGTATGCAGCGGGAACTGTGCCGATTTTGCCGCGACACCTAAAAATATACCACCAAACGCTACGTATTGCCAAATAGCCGGGATTTGTGTTACTGTGTGAGGTGCCATAACGGTCCAACCTCTGCTCACAGGAACGTGCAAGACATGATTTAAATAAAATGACCAAGTCCCATTTTCAATGTATGAATACCTTGTTACAAAACCTTCTGCGCCAAATAGTTTTTCTAAGTCGAAAGTTCCAAATAACGTATATATAATGATGATCGCGGTAAGCAAACCAATATCGCCGATGCGGTTCATGATAAAGGCTTTTTTATTGGCCTGCACCGCAGCAGGCCTGTCGAACCAGAAACCAATGAGCAGGTACGAGGCGAAGCCCACCAATTCCCAAAAAGCGTAAAACAGTACCAGGTTATCCACCACAACCAAAGCCAGCATGCTGAAACAAAAAAAGCTCAGATAGCGAAAATACCTACCGTAGCCCGCGTCGTCCTTCATATAGGCGGTAGAATAGATATGCACCGGCAGCGCCACTAAAGGCACCAACGCCAGCATCAATACAGATAAATTATTTAATAACAACCCCGCGTGCACCTGGCTATCCCCAATGGTGAACCAGATGGTTTGTACGTGGATAACAGGGCCGTTCCAGATAGCAGTAAATACGAATATTGAAAATATGCTACTGATTAAAATAGCTATAGTTGATACCCAGCCGGAAGCCTTGCTTTTATTTAAAAATAAAAAGTTAAGTATAAAGGCGGCAAAAGGCAGCAGCACTATCAGGATAGTGAGGTAAATGGTTTGCAGTTCCTGTGGTAAAATTGCCTCTTTCAATCTTTTAAATCCTTTATTTGATCGGGGTTAATGGTTTTGTATTGCTTATACACATTCAATATTATGGCCAATGCTACAGCAGTTGTTGCTGCGGCCAGTATAATAGCAAACAGTGCGAATATCTGTCCGCTGTTGTTTACGCGGTCATACTTGCCAAAGGCTACCAGGTTTAAAATGGCGGCGTTCAGCATCAGTTCGATACCGATCAGGATTTGGATAGCATTCTTTTTCGATACGATAATGAACAGGCCGGTACAAAACAGCACAGCACTTACCACCATAAAATCGGTCAGGGTTATCATCCGCGCATGTCCTCCTTCCGGGATAAATGGGCGGCGCCTACCAGCGCCAGCATCAACAACACCGATATAGCCTCAAACGGCAGCAGGTAGCGCGTCATCAAGTTAACGCCGATATTGTTGATCATTGATTCATTAACGCCTATGACATTTTGCGTCCCATTGGCTTCTTTTAACCATTGCAGATTAGCTACATCAGCCTTAAAGATCACGTTGATCATCACCACTAAAAAAAACAGTGCCAACAATAAAGACGGCAAATTTTTTAAGCTTACAAAACGGCTGCTTTGTTTTTGAGCGGCTTCCAGCGCTTCCTTGCCTGAGAGCATAAATGCAAATAAGATCAGCACCAAAATACCACCTACATAGATTACTATCTGGGTTACAGCTACAAAATCAGCCAGGGCCAACACATATAACCCTGCAAGGCCGAACAGGGTAATAAAGAACATAAAAATGCTGCGCACCAAGTTTTTGCTGATAGCAACCGTTAATGCCGAACCCAACGTTACCAAAGCCATAAAGTAAAAAGCGAGCTGTACTACACTCATGCGCCGGCCTCCCTTGCCTTCATGGCGGCTAATTTAGCAGCTTGCTTTTCGGCAGTTTGTTTTTCGAGCAGCATACGCTTTTCGGCGGCAAACTCGGGCGACATGTCCGAAAACTCGTAGTTCAAATCCTTCAGCTCAAATACGGTTTTATCGTACTGATTGGTCATCACAATGCATTCGGTAGGGCACACAATAGTACACAGACCGCAGTACATACACTTGGCCATGTCAATATCAAACTTAGCGGCATAAAGCAATTTCTTCGACCCGTCGGATGTTTCGCCGATAGATCCTTCTGTTGATTTGATAGATTCGATATCGATGCAATTTACGGGGCAGATCTTAGCGCACAGGTCGCACACGATACAGTCATCAATCTCTACCTCTAACTGGTAACGGCCCACTTCGGGCACCGGCAATTGCTGTTTAGGGTATTGGATAGTATTGGTATCGTTTTGGCGTTTAAAGTAATTATCGTCCTTAACGGATATGATCTCGCGCCTGGAATTCCCCGTAAACAGGTGCTTCAGGGTAAGGCTAAGGCCTTTCCATGCAGTAGTTAATCCGTTGAATGCGTTCTTAAACAATTTCTGAACCGTTGATTTTAATGATTAATTGATTCCGTTGATCTATTGCTATTCTTCTGTCTTTATTCCTGCCTCTTACTGTCTTTTATCTCCCACCCCTACATCACCCACAGCCGCCATACGCCGGATAGCAGCATACAGGCAAAGGCCAGCGGGGTAAGCACTTTCCAGCAAAGGTTCATAAGCTGGTCTACCCGTAAACGGGGCAGCGTCCATCTTATCCACATCTGTACGGCAACCAAGGCCATAGTCTTAGCCAGGATCCAGACGATACCCCATACAGTGCCCGTAGTCCAGGTGGCCAAAGTTACGGAACCTATATTTGGCAACGGCGTATTCCATGCCCCTAAAAACAGGATAACGCCAACCATCGATACTAAAAACATCATCGAGTATTCGGCCAGGAAAACCAGCGCGAATTGAGGGCCGGTAAACTCTGTATGGAAACCCGCCACCAGTTCAGACTCCGCCTCAGGGATATCAAATGGTGCCCGATTGCTCTCCGCTAACGATGCTATAAAATAAATCACGAAAGCCACCAGCAAGTGCGGTGCCTGGAAAACATTCCATGATAAAATCCCGCCTATTTTGGATACATCCCACATCCCTAAAAACTTACTGGTTTCTGAGGATAAAATACCCTGCTGCATGGCAATAGTTTGCAGGTTAAGCGTTTGGGCTATCATCACTGCCGATATAACGGCAAACCCAGCGGGGATTTCATAAGAGATGATCTGCGCCGCCGAGCGCATGGCCCCCAGTATTGAATATTTGTTGTTAGATCCCCATCCGGCCATCAGGATGCCAAGGGTTTCGATAGAGATAATGGCGAAGATGTAATACAGCCCGATATTGATTTGCGAGGGCACCAGTCCTGGCGCCCAGGGCAATGCCGCAAAACCCAGGTAAACAGCTATAAAAATAATCCCAGGTGCCATCAGGAACAATACCTTATCCGCCGCTGCGGGGATAATGAGCTCTTTTTGCAGCAGTTTTACTATATCGGCCAGGGTTTGCAAACTGCCGAACTTGCCCGTTTCTGTCGGGCCTAAACGGTTTTGGATAAACGCGCTGATCTTACGCTCGCCCCATACGCCAAAAAGGGTAAAAGCGCCCACAAAGCCAAATAAACCTGCAGCTGTTAAAAAATATGTAACGTAAAAGTTCAAGGGCGTTTGCTTTGGCTGCAAACTTAGTAAATGCCACGGATAGTTGACTGATTTGGTAGGGGAATTTTAACGCCGGGATTTAGCGGATGGAAGGAGATTGGATTTTATCGTCGTGTTGAACAGGATGCCATTTTAATCACATGTCCTTGCGAGCGCAGCGCGGCAATCTCAGCGGACCGGTTTGCGATTAGATCTCAGTGAAGAATGGGTTTGCTCTATGAGTGGTTAGTGGATGTTACTTTCTTTTAACAGCAAAAGACAAGTAACCAAAGAAAACTGACGGCTTGGTAACCCCCTATTAAAGTTGGTGCTTTATCAGTGCCTGTGCCACCCGTGTGTTATGCTATGCCGGTTAGCGCAGTTATCGTTGGGGTTGTCGGGCTCTTATATCTGCACATCTGCATATTTGCACATCTGCATATCTAAAGGCTCATCTACAAACATTCCCTTACATCAACAAACCGGCTTTTAACTATATCCTTAAAAAAGGCCGATGCGTGATGGTCGAACGTATCGGTATCATCTATGGTGGTATAAAAACTCCTGTCGCCGGTTTTGGTTAGGGTCTGTTCTATCTCCATATGGCGGGCAAGATAATCTGCCAGGCTGGCGGCAACAATATCGCCTTGTGCCAATACCTGCACGTGGGCCGGCACGTGGGCCTTTATCTTATCCATTAGTAACGGGTAATGGGTGCAGGCTAAGAGAATGGTATCGATATTGGGCGACTGCTGCATCAACTGGTCCAGATAGAGCTGCACAAAGTAGTCGGCGCCCGGTTTATCGTACTCGCCATTCTCTATCAACGGTACCCATAGCGGGCAGGCCTGCTGTTCCACCTTTAGTTCGGGGAAAAAATGTTCGATCTCTAATAAGTATGAACCAGATTGCACGGTGCCGGTAGTACCCAACACCCCTATCTGTTTAGTTTTAGTGTAGTTACCTACTACCTCGGCTGTAGGACGGATCACTCCTAGAACGCGTTTATCGGCATAGCCGTTGGGCAAATCCTGCTGCTGTATGGTGCGCAGCGCCTTTGCCGACGCCGTATTACAGGCCAGCACCACCAACGGGCAGCCTTGTTTAAACATCCACTGCACACACTCCCAGGTATATTGATGAATGGTTTTGAACGAGCGGTTGCCATAAGGCGCGCGTCCGTTATCACCCAGGTATAAATAGTCGTAACCCGGCAGTTGCGCTGCAATGGAGCGGAATACAGTTAAGCCGCCGTAGCCAGAATCAAATATACCTATAGGAGATGCCATTTGTACAAAACTAAAAAAAGCGCCCCGGATAGGGCGCTTTTATAAATAATTAAATCTTTCGGCTTATTTGATACCTAACTTCAACTTTACAGCTGCGCTCATATCATCACCCGGAGGAGATACGATCAGATCTGTATTAGATGAGTTTAAAACGTAAGTGTAACCTTTTTCTTTAGCTACTGCATTGATAGCGGTACGCGCTTTTTCAATTAACGGTTTCATTAGCTCGTTACCTTTAGTTTCAACAGACTGCTGAGCAGTGTTCTGGTACTCCTGGAAACGTTTACTCAAATCCTGTAATTCGTTTTCTTTAGCTACACGGATAGCATCTGTCATGGTTGCCCTTTTGTCCTGGTACTCTTTGCTTTTGTTTTGCAACTCGGTATTTAAGGCACCCAATTGGTCAATAAAGGTTTTTTTGTAGATATCGATCTGAGAGTTCAAGGTTTTAGCCTCTGGCATTAAACCTAAAATCTGCTCAAAAGGTACATAACCAATTTTAGTTTGCGCCTTTGCAAAGTTGCTTGCAAATAACAATCCTGCTGCAACAAAAGCAACTTTAAATAGTTTTTTCATTTCTGTTTGTTCTCTGGTGTTTAAAAAATAGTTCTTATTGTCTGTTTAATCTTTATTTGGCAAATACACCGGGTTTAAGCCCTAACCGTGTAATCACATCATTGCTTTTGTCATAACGGGGGCTTGCATAAAGCATGATCACCTCGCTGTTTTTATCAAAGATCATATCCAGGTTATCACTTTCGGCAATTGCCTGTATTGCCTTTGACACTTTATCCTGAATTGGTTTAATCAAAGATGTACTTTTCTTTGCCAATTCGCCATCGGGGCCAAACCTTGCACGTTGCAAATCTTTTGCCTGTTTCTCTTTATCCACAATTTCTGCTTCGCGGCGTTTACGCATATCTGCTGTCATCAAAACCTGATCGGCCTGGTAGGCTTTATATAAACGGTCAATCTCCTGAAAGCGCCCGTCAACCTCTTTTTGCCATTGGTCTGATATAGCTGCCAACTGCTTTTGCGATGAAGCATACTCCGGCATATGTTTTAAAATATAATCGGAGTCTACATAAGCAAAGCGTTGCGCGTTTGCCGCCGTAAAGGCTGCAAAAGTAAAAAATAGAATTAATATTATCTTCTTCATATATGGATTAGCAAATTTTAATTAAAACCACCGCTTAAGCTTTGTGAAATGGTAAAGTGGAAGTGCCCTTTGTTAGCATCAGGCGCGCCAGGTATCGCATCGAAACCGTAACCGTAATCTAAACCAAGCAAACCAAATATCGGCAAAAATATCCTTGCGCCTACACCTACCGAACGCCTTACGTTAAACGGATTAACCTTGCTTATATTATCCCACACGTTACCACCTTCGGCAAAGGCCAGGAAGAATATGGTTGCCGACTGGCTGGCAATTACCGGGTGCCTTAACTCCATAGTAAATTTATCGTAAATAGCAGCACCCTGGTTGGTATTGGCATTCAGGTTCGAACCTTCGGGCACGATAGAGAAGTTTTCATAACCCCTTAGCCCGATGATATCCGTACCCTGCAGGAACTGGTAGGTTTGCATACCATCACCA
Source organism: Mucilaginibacter glaciei (assembly GCF_014773245.1). Classification (GTDB taxonomy): domain Bacteria; phylum Bacteroidota; class Bacteroidia; order Sphingobacteriales; family Sphingobacteriaceae; genus Mucilaginibacter; species Mucilaginibacter glaciei. Next base: position 246,570 of record NZ_JACWMX010000006.1, read on the forward strand.
CCCAATTTAAAGCGCTCGAACGGCGACTGCCCAACCAGTTTGTTGTAGGTACCTAAGTAACCAAACCTGGTTTGTGACATCAACACTAATTTACCGGTGATTTTGGTAAACCACTGCGCATCAAACTTAACTTTATAGTACTCTACAAAATGGTAGCGCTGCTCTGGCGTAGCAATCTTATAGTTGATGCTATTAAATAACGAGTATGGCGGCGTGGCCTGCAACGTTAACTTGATATTTGAACCAGCTGTTGGATAAATTGGAACATCGACTGAGTTACGGCTAAAGTCTTGCGTTAACTTGATGTTATATGATGTACCGTTATTGAACAGGTAACCGGGGTAATTATCCAGGTTATAGTGGTCAAAATTTAATGAGTAGTTTAACTGGAAGTAGTTATCAGGCCAGTTTAAACGCTTACCTAAAGTTACACCCACACCATTGATACGCAGGTTATTATAACTTGGGCTTGTTTTAGGATAATACTGCCCGGTTGAACTGCCTTGCGTGTAAGCCGATACCGCGAAGTAAATAGGTTTTTTACCACCTAACCAGGGCTCGGAGAATGTGAACGAGAAGTTTTGATAAGTACGCCCGCTTGACTGGCCCCTTAAGCTTAACTTTTGCCCATCGCCCTTTGGTAACGGTTTGTAAGCTTTTAAGTTGAATATGTTACGTAACGAGAAGTTATTGAACGTTAAACCCAGGGTACCCACTAACTGGCCGCCACCAAAACCACCCGAAAGTTCGATCTGATCTGACGGTTTTTCAACCACGTTGTAAACCAGATCAACGGTACCATCGGCAGGGTTGATATTGGTTGGCTTGGGCTCCGTCTTTTGCTCGTCGAAGTTACCCAACTGGCCAATTTCACGTGCACTGCGGATCAATAACTCTTTGTTAAATTTCTGACCCGGTTTAGTACGAATCTCGCGCATTACCACCTTATCGTTGGTAACATCATTTCCCTTTAATGATACACGGTTAATAGTGTATTGCGGGCCTTCGTAAATACGCACATCGATATCAACTGTATCATTATAGATACGGGTTTGTACAGGGTCGGCATTGAAGGTAAGGTAACCGTCATTCAAATACAGTGATGATATATCATCGTTATTTGGCGTTGGGCCCGATATTCTTTTACCTAACTCCTCTTCGCTAAAGGTTTGCCCTTTGCCAATCTGGAGTATTTTGGTCAGGATCTCTGACGGATATTTTGCATTACCAGAGAAGGTAATTTTACCGAAGTAATATTTAGGGCCTTCGTTCAGTTTGATCTTTACATCAACAGTCTTATCATCATGCCTGGTCACGGTATCGCTAATAATTTCAGCATCGCGGTAACCTTTGCCCTGCATACTTTCGATCAGACTTTGTTTATCCTCTTCGTATTTGTCCTGCTTGAATTTTTTGGAACCGAAAATATTGTAGATGCGGCGTTTGCGGGTTTTTTTCAAATACTTCCTCAACTTGGCGGTCGAGAATGCTTTGTTACCCTCAAAAGTAACGTCGTTGATCATCACTTTCGATTTTTTATCAACGGCAACTTCCAGTATCACACTGTTAGCATCGCCCGGGTCTTTTGTTTGGGTGATGTTTACAGTGGTATTTAAATAGCCCTTTTCATTAAAGTGCTTTTTGATGATAGCGGTAGTGGTGCTCAGTAAGTTTTCGTTTACTATTTTACCCGTTTTATCGCTCAGTTTTTTAGTTACATCTTCAATCTCGCCTTTACGGATGCCGGTTATGTGCAACCTTGACAAGCGGGGGCGCTCGGTAACGGCAATTTCCAGGTAAATGGTATCTGCATTTATCCGCAGAACATTTAACTGCACATCGTCAAAAAGGCCTTGTTTGTACAAGTCTTTAATAACGTTGGCATTTTGCTCGCCGGGCAGGTTGATCTTATCACCCTTGTTTAGTTTAGATATCTGCAGCAGCACATCTTTATCCAGATATTTAGCCCCTGATATACTGATGCCCCCAATAATATAATCTTTAGGATTAAGGTAGCTTAAACTATCGGCAGGTATGGATTTTGTAAGCGGAGCCCGCCCGCCAGCGGGTATCTGTGCAAGTGCTGTAGCGCTTATAAAAGAGAAAAGTATAGCAAAAAAAACTTTATTCATTCGAATATTTTAGTGGGCTAAAAATAATTTATACAGTTGTTAAAAAGTGTTAAAAGTAAAAATTTAGTTTACCTGCTCACTTATCTTACCAAAACGGCGTTCGCGTTTCTGATAATCCAATATGGCTTCATACAAATCCTCCCGACGGAAATCGGGCCATAATTTTGTGGTGAAGTAAAGCTCGGCATAGGCAATTTGCCAAAGCAGGTAATTACTTATCCGGTATTCTCCGCTCGTGCGTATCAATAGCTCGGGGTTGGGCATACCGCCTGTATATAAATTATCCTCAAACATTTGTTCATCAATATCGGCAGGGTTAATTTCGCCGTTTTGCGCCTGGGCAGCCAGTTTGGCCGCAGCCTGCACAATCTCGTTACGCGAGCTGTAGCTTAAAGCCAGTGTAACTACCAACCCTGTATTTACAGATGTTTTTTCAATAGCGTTATTCAATTCCCTGTGGCATTTTGCAGGCAGCTGATTAAGGTCGCCGATGGCATTTAAGCGCACATTGTTTTTCATCAGCTTGGCAATCTCTTTATTGATCGTACTGATCAGGAGCTCCATAATGGCGTTAACCTCTAAGGTGGGGCGGTTCCAGTTTTCGGCACTAAAGGTGTACAGTGTTAAGTACTCTATACCCAATTCGCCGGCACCCTCAACAACGTCTCGTACAGACAGCACGCCGTTGTGGTGGCCAAACACCCTTAATTTGCCTTTGCCTTTAGCCCACCGTCCGTTGCCATCCATAATAACAGCTATGTGGCGCGGCAATCTGTGCAAATCAATCTGATCCTTAATACTCATTTTCTATGCGTTTTTAACTGCTTTATTGGGGCAGTTAAATACATGGCCTTGTTAAAATTAAACATCTTTTAAGCAAAGCTTTCAATAACTTATGCTGTTTTTTTCAGGTGACAAAGGTAAAACTTAATTGTATTTATTTTAGTATGCGGTAAAAAAGAAATAAACAGGCTTTTTTTGAATGTAGTTATCACAGGTATCACAATTTCTGTCAATTAAGATGGTATTCTACAAGTGATTATACCATAAAAAAACACCATTACTTTTAATGTAATGGTGCCGTAATAAAAAATCGTCCTATCAATAAACCTCTTTGCCCTTCAGCAGATTAATATCCGCAGGGGTTATATCGCCGATGGCGTATTGCTGTACACCGGTTATTTTCATTTCGTCGAGCGCGTTTACCAAGTTTTCGTAAACGGAGCTTTGGGCAGGCTTGATCAGCACGATCATACTTTTACCGGTATCGTGCTTCACTTTGGCCTTCATATCAATTATTGCCCGGCGAAGACCCTGCCTGCCGTAGTTGGTAAGCGTGGCGGATACAACCGGTTTATCAGCCTCGCCTAAATAATACAAGAGTTGGTTGTTTTTGCCCAGGCAAAGCGTAAGAGTGCGCAAGTTTGATACACCACCCGGCTCATCACCTACAGGCATCACCAAATCTAATGCCTTTGGTTTGGCCAGCGTGGTTGTCAGGATAAAAAAGGTGATCAGCAGGAAAGCCAGATCGACCATAGCGGTTAGATCTACCCGGAGCGGTGCTTTAACGGTGCGGATACGAGCGCCTTGTTTTTGCGGGGTTGCGGTTAATTCGGCCATGGCATTAAATTTTAAGGTTTATAATTTGGTTAATTAATTATTAAACGCTTAAAATTAATGCTTTATTTCATAAAACAGAATATAATTCTGTTTATATTTATTTATCAGAATTTAATTCTCGTAATAGCACTTTTGCGTAACAAAAGTATAAGAGAGGGTAAACCAACCAAACATGTAGGTATCATGCGCCTTAAAATCGCCCCGCTGCGAACCCGGCGAACCGGTAAAAACGCCTGTATTTTCGCCGGAACGGTCTGACAATACTTTTTGCGGTGCGGTAACGAGCTTACTTTTATCAGGGTACACGCCGCTCACATCATCCAGGTAATCGGTATTGGTGTAGCGGTAACCTAATTCCGCCCCTACCGTCCATTTACCGGCAAAGTTATATTTGAAGCCTGCCCCATAAGGCACAACAATAGCCGATTTTTTATAGGGGATACTTTGCCCCTCTGTCATGATATCGCGCAGGCTGTAGGTGCCCCCCTTATATTTGGTACGCGGTGTGTATTGGGTAATGCCGCCACCCACAAAAATGTAAGGTGTATATTTATTTTTACCGGCATCCGGGATGTATTTCATAAAATTGAACTCGGCCACCAGGCTGGCTTCCTTCAAAGGATCGGTGAAACTCAGGTTGCGGTCGCGCTGTTGCTGGTCGTTTGATTTGCTATCGTAACCGCTTATTTGCCCTGCTGCCAGGTTTAACCTTGCTGCCAGATACCCATTAAAATTTCGTTTAAAAAACAACCCACCCGATAGGCCGCTTGGCTTAACCGGATTAGTATTTAAATCGCCGATATAACCTGCGCCACCTACGCCGACCCCAACTTCCCAGGTTTGGGCACTTGCAACGGTACATATCGATACTAACAGAACAAATAATAAACGTTTTGGCATTAAGGCAAATTTAATAGTTACGGGCATCTAAACCCCACAACAGCTTTTTCCTTAACGTAGATAAGTAGCTTTCATTATTGAGGCGGATAAGGTTGAGCTGGAAACCCGCTTTATAAACCTTGAATTTCATGGTTTTATCTATGATCACGGTGCGGCTGTCGCACGATACGATGTAATTGCTGCCGCGGCACTCTACCTCAAAGGCCAGTTCGCTGGTATCTGGCAGGATGATAGGCCGTACGTTTAAATTATGTGGTGCTACCGGGGTAAGTGCTATGCTGTTACTTTGCGGGAAGATGATGGGGCCGCCGCAACTTAAGGAGTAGGCTGTGGACCCGGTTGAAGTAGAAATAATGATACCATCGCCCCAGTACGAATTCAGGAACTCGTCATTAAGGGTGACATGGGTAGTAATCATGGCAGAGTCGTCGCGCTTGTGGATGGTTACATCATTCAGCGCGAAATTATCGTCGCCAAAGATCTTCTGGTCAGATTCTATCACCAGTAATTCGCGACTATCGATCGTAAATTCTTTATTCACTACGGCATGGATGGCCGCCGCGATATCACTTTTATTAATACTGGCCAGGAAACCTAAACGGCCAAAGTTTATACCGATTACAGGCACGCCGCTATCGCGGATAAGGGTAACCATATCCAGCAGGGTGCCATCGCCGCCAATGGTGATGAATACATCAACTATGCCTTTTATAGGGTCGCCGGTTTTTAGCACCTTAAAGCCCGAGGTATCTATATTGCCCTGCAGGTTATCGTTCAGTTGCTGATGCAGGTATATATTTACGTTATGCTGCAACAGGCTATCAAACACCTGGCGAATGAAGGGGAACACCGAAGCATCATTAAATTGCCTGCCGTAAACTGCTATATTCATAAGTTGAGACGAATATCGAACTTTGCAGTTAAAATACGGCTTATTGTTTTAAATAATAGTGTTATAGCACAAATACCAAACCTACAAATTCAGGTAATTCATAAAAGAATCGAACCGGTCCATTGAGTTATCGTTGTGGTCGGTAAAGTTAAAGGTGGCCTTAACATCGTAGTTATAACGCAGAAATGTAGCCAGGATGTTGGAGATATCCTGCTTGTTTACTTTCAGAGTGATCTCCAGTTTGGTCGAGTCGGGGAAACTGCGGACGTATGAGCTCAGGATCTGGGCATTGTCTGACTCCACCACCTGCGACATGTGTGCAAGGGAGTTGTTTTTTATATCCACATCCAGCACGATGATCCCGCCCGGCTGCGATACCGATGTAAGGGTGGCGAAATATTCGTTCATGCTGGTAATGGTAACCATGCCCAGGTAATCGTGTTTGGCATTGAGTACGGGCACTACACTTAACCTGCGCTCGTAAAACAGCCGGATCACGTCATAAATATGCTGATCTTCCAGTACGTAAGGGTTTACCAACGATAATGCCAATGCACCTACAGGTGCATTATAGTCAGGCTCTTCTATCAAATCATCTTCAGACAGTAGCCCCAGGAACTGTTCTTCGTTTACAATTGGCAAATGGCTGATGCGAAACTCCTGCATGCGGTCATAAACCTTCTGAATACTGTCAGAAGTATGTACCGGCGGTACCGCATCACTTATCAGCTCAATTGCAAGCATATCTATTTTTTGATTTTATCTAAAAAAGCCTTCAAATACCGGTTAAACTCAACAGGCCGCTCCATCATCGGGGCGTGGCCGCATTTGTCTATCCAATGCAATTCGGCATTAGGTAGCATTTCATTAAATTCCACTGCCACTTCCGGCGGGGTTATTTTATCATCGCGGCCCCAAATAAGGCAAACCGGCATCGTAATTTTACGCAGATCCTTATTCATATTATGGCGGATAGCCGATTTTGCCATAGCCAATATGCGGATCACCTTATGCCTGTCGTTGATCATCACAAATACATCGTTCACTAACTCATCGGTAGCAATTGCCGGGTCATAAAAAGTATACTGCACTTTCTCACGAACGAAATCTATGCTTTCGCGTTTTGGGAACGACCCGCCGAAGGCATTTTCATACAAACCCGAACTGCCCGTTAAAACCAGCGCCTTCACATAACCCGGGTGTGCCAGTACATAAATTAAGCCTACATGCCCGCCTAATGAGTTACCCAATAAAATAACGTTACTCAGCTTTTTAAATTTTATGAACTTATGTACAAATTTTGAAAGCGCACGCACACCGGTAGTGAGCAATGGCATATCATAAATTGGCAGTATAGGCAATATAACGCGGTAATGTGGGCTAAACTCGTTCACAACATCTTCCCAGTTGCTTAAAGCGCCCATTAAACCGTGCAGAAGTAACAGCGTTTCACCTTCACCCGCTTCGATGTAACTAAAACCTTTTTCTTCTTTAAGCACGTGATCCATAGCAAAACTTTATATAGTATTGGTTATTGTAAGTATAATAGACCGTTTTAAATAACAGTCTGAAAAGTTGTAAATTTAGGTTATTAGGTTGCACATGCAACTATAATAACAATTAAATTATCCTAACAATTGTTTTACTACTTCAGATACCGTTTTACCATCGGCACGGCCCGCAAGCTCTTTATTAGCTACACCCATTACGCGGCCCATGTCTTTTACCGATGTGACGCCTAAGCGTTCAATCACCTCCTGAATATAACCTTCTATTTCGAAACGCGTCATTTGCTGTGGCAGGTAGGGTTCAATTACATACATCTCGGCCATTTCAATATCGTACAGGTCTTCGCGGCCCTGCGTTTTGTAAATATCTGCCGATTCTTTACGTTGTTTGATCAGCTTTTGCAGTACCTTAATCTCTGCTTCTGAGGTTAGTTCCTCTGCCGCACCTTTTTCAGTTTTAGCTAAAAGTAAGGCTGATTTTACTGCACGCAAACCGCGCAAGCGGTCGGCCTGTTTAGATAACATGGCTTGTTTAATATCCTGGTCTATTTGTGTGATAAGTGACATATTTGTAATTAGTGATTTGGTGAATTAGTGATTGAAGCTTCAGATTTCTAATTTTGGGTTAAAAAGATTGTCATTTCGAACAAGATATAAAGATAAATCTTCTAAAAGGGACAATTTTTAGCTTTGAATTCCTAAATGCAAAGTGCAGAAGATTTCTCATCGCTATCGCTCTTTCGAAACGACATTTTTTTATTTTATCTGCACAACTATTTTACTTTCTGAAAATATTTGTTGCTGATGCCTGTGCTGTAGGCATGATCAGCAGATCATTAATGTTTACGTGTGCCGGGCGCGATGCGATGAACCAGATGGTTTCGGCAATATCCTGCGCCCTTAGCGGCTCAAAGCCATCGTACACCTTTTTGGCCTTTTCCTTATCGCCCTTGAAACGAACTTCAGAGAATTCCGTCTCCACCATACCCGGATGAATGGCCGATACTTTGATGCCATGCGGCAACAAATCTGCACGCATCCCTTTATTTAAGGCATCAACCGCGTGCTTGGTTGCGCAATACACATTGCCGTTAGGGTAAACTTCTTTCCCGGCTATAGATCCTAAGTTAACGATGTGGCCGCTCCCATTTGTGATCATCCAGTTGCTCACCACTTTGCTGGCGTAAAGCAACCCTTTAATATTGGTATCAACCATGGTGTCCCAATCGTCAAAGCTGCCCTTATCAATCGGGTCAAGCCCCTGGCTTAGCCCTGCGTTGTTGATCAGCACATCTACCTTCTTCCATTGGGCGGGCAACCCTTCCAGGTTACTTACCACCTGCTCGCGGCTGCGGATATCGAACGACGATACCGCCACTTCAACATTATATCTAGTATTCAGCTCTTCGGCCAGTTTCTCCAGCCTGTCCATGCGGCGGCCGGTCAGTATCAGATCATAACCTTCGCGGGCGAAGGTATGTGCACAGGCCTCGCCTATCCCGGCGGTAGCTCCTGTAATTAATGCAATTTTAGCCATAGGTAGTTTAACTATCGGCAGCGAAATTATGTTTTTATGTTGGGATAATTACTGCACTCTCTAAATCGCCTGAATCAGAATTTTCAGGATTTATATATTCTCAGAATGCGAGTGTTAATTTATGTTGTTAATTCTATAATTCTGAAAATTCTGATTCAGACGGTATTTACTCGAAAAACAGGCTAAACATTACCGTTTGCAATGATAGCTTGCTGATAGGCGACGAGAACGGGTGATTTTCCTGCACCAGGATATTACCGAGAGAATTGCTAACCTTAATTTCTGGCGAGAGCTTGAAATACTCAAAGTAGATATCGAAACCAAAACCTGCTTCGTACGATGAATAACTCCGATTGTTCTTCAGTAACTTTTCCAGCGGCCCGGCATTTACATCCGATCCTTTTTTGGAGCCGATAGCGTTTGAAAACTTCATGCCGCCTAACAGATAGGCCCGCATGTTGCCTATCCTGTCGGATTTAAGCTTTATTGAAATGGGGAAATCTACCGTGGTGGTTTGCACCTGTTTATCCACATCCTGCGATGGGGTGGCATATTTATAACTTACAGACCTGTCTGCAAACACCAGCGATGGCGTAGCCCGCACCTCTAAATGATCTGTTAAGCGGTAGCGGGCTAAAAACCCAACCGAAAAACCCGGCAGCGATCTCGAACTGATACTGTTTAACGAATCAGTAACGGGCCGGTTATTATTGGCAGGGTCCAGATAAGGGCTGCGCCAATTTGGTTGCTTTACAATCTTAAAATTGCTGGAAACGTATGAGAAACTAAACCCTGCACTAAAATCACTAACATCGGCACCGCCACCCCATGCAGGTATTAATTGCTGGGCAAACAAGCGATTGCTGCAACTCATTAATAGCAATAAAATGGATAGGTACCGGGTTTTAATCATTTAACGCCTGTATAAATGGAACAGATACCAAACGCCAAAGGCCTGTTTTTGGTATTTTTAAAGCCTGCTTTATCCATTAAACCGGTAAAAGTTGCACCATCGGGAAACGCCTCGACGGATTCGGGCAGGTAGCTATACGCGCGGGCATCTTTAGAAAACAGCTTACCAATACCTGGGGTAACATAGTTAAAGTAAAATTTGTACAGTTGTTTTACCGGAAATACTTTAGGTTTAGAGAACTCCAGCACTACCACTTTACCACCCGGCTTTAATACCCGGTGAATATCGGCAAGGCCTGTCTCGAGATTCTCGAAATTACGCACACCATAAGCTACGGTAACCGCATCAAACATATCAGCTTCAAACGGGAGTTTTTCAGAATCGCCCAGTTTTACCTCAAATTGATCGCCCAGGCCGCGTTTGGCTATTTTTTGATCGGCAATATCCAGCATCCCGCGCGAGATATCCACTCCGATGATCTTATCGGGCTTTAAAATAGATAAGGCCTCAAAAGCAAAATCGCCGGTACCTGTAGCAACATCCAAAATTAATTTAGGCTGATTGACCTTTAATTCATTAATGGCAATTTTGCGCCAAATAATATCAATGCCCAGCGACATAAAATGGTTCAAAAAATCGTAGGTTTTTGAGATGTTGTTAAACATATCGGCCACCTGCTCTTTCTTGGTAGCCTGCTCGTTTTGGTAGGGTGTTACGGTTTTGCTCATGTGTATGCAGCAAAGATAATGGTTTTGATTGGAGTTGATAGTTTGTGCCCTGTGGTATACCATAAAAATGCATTTCTATGATGCAACTGTATGGTTGCCCTTACTTTGGGTTGTAACTAATACAAGGAAGTGCTAAGAAAAAAAGGCCGCAAACATCCGGCATTTGCTTTTATACTTACTAGCCTAAAAAGGCTAATTTTAGTTTAATTAGTCTAAAAAGGCTAATCATTATTTTGACTATATAAGCGTCCGTAACAATAATCTGTAAACTCATTAAATAAATTTATACCTTCACTTTATCACATAAACCAAAATAAAAACCCTCTTATCATACCCTTTATGAAAGAAGATCAGGAAGCATCGCGCAGGGGCTTTATTAAAAAACTGGCAACCACCGCCGCGGCTGTTACAGCCGGCAGCAGTTTGTTAGCCACCGATAAACCCGGTAGTTTTTACTATTTAAAACAGCAATACAACAACTTTGGCCCTAACGACCAGGTAAACATTGCACTGATAGGCGCAGGCGGCATGGGCACGTCTGATACCAATACAGCACTTCAAGTGCCTGGTGTTAAACTGGTTGCCGTTTGCGATCTGTATGACGGCCGCCTTAAAGATGCCAAAACTAAATGGGGTGCCGACCTTTTCACGACCAAGCATTATAAAGAAATATTAAGCCGCAAGGATATCGACGCGGTGATCATCGCCACACCCGATCACTGGCACCAGCAGATCTCTGTTGATGCGATGCATGCCGGCAAGCACGTGTACTGCGAAAAGCCGATGGTACACTCCGTTATGGAGGGCCCGGCGGTAATTAAAGCGCAGCAGGAAACCGGAATGGTTTTCCAGGTGGGCAGCCAGGGTGTATCATCTTTAGGGAATGAGAAGGCCCGCGAACTTTTAAAAAGCGGCGCAATTGGGGATTTGAATTATGCCGAAGGCTTTTGGGCCCGCCGCGGTGCGGTAGAGGTTTGGCAATACCCCATCCCCGATGATGCATCTACCCAAACCATTGATTGGGATACCTATATCAGTAATGCACCTAAACGCCCGTTCGATTCTAAAAGGTTTTTCCGTTGGAGGAACTACACCGATTATGGCACCGGTATGGCGGGCGATTTATTTGTGCATTTGTTTAGCAGCCTGCATTTTATCACCGGCTCGATGGGGCCTAATAAGATCTATGCATCGGGCGGGTTACGCTACTGGAACGATGGCCGCGAAGTGCCGGATGTTTTGTTAGGCACCTTTGATTATGCCAAAGCCGCGGCACACCCGGCGTTTAACCTATCCTTACGCTGTAACTTTGTAGACGGCACCAGCGGCACCACTTACCTTAAACTGGTGGGCAGCGAAGGCTCGATGGATATTACCTGGGATAGTGTGACCCTTAAACGCAACAAAACCATTGATAACAGCGACCCTTTCTACATCGAAAAAATGAAGCAGATGGGCCAAACCAACAGCGGCCGTAAAATGATGCTACCACCAGAGCAGATCACCTACGACGCCGAAAAGGGTTACCTGGGCGGCCCCTATGATCACATGAATAACTTTATTAACGCCATCCGCAACAAGGGTAAGGTAACCGAGGATGCGGTATTTGGATATCGCGCAGCAGCCCCTGCACTGCTATGTAACGACAGCTACTTTAAAAATGCCCCTATGTTTTGGGACCCCGAGAAAATGAAACAGGTAAAATCAGTATAACAAAAAACGCCTCCTGAAAACCGGGAGGCGTTTTTTGTTAATAGAACTTTGGCAGCGGGTTCAGGTCCCTATCCTGCCTCTGATGCCAGTATGGATAAATCGGGGCCATTTCACTTGCCGCATCCAGCTTCTTAACCTGGTCTGTAGTCAGGTTCCATCCTACTGCCTCCAGGTTTTGTTTTAGTTGTTCTTCGTTGCGGGCACCTATCACCAGGTTAGCGACAGTCGGGCGTTGCAACAGCCAGTTGAGCGATACCTGCGCTACCGATTTGCCTACTTCTTCGGCTACTTCGTCCAGCGCATCTACAATGGTGTAAAGGCGTTCAAAATCTGTCGCGGGGCCATGGCTACCACCTTGTGCCAAACGGTTATCTGCCGGCACCGGTACGCCCCTGCGAAACTTACCACTCAATCTACCTGATGATAGTGGGCTCCATACAATGGTACTCACCTTTTGGTCGATCCCTGCGGGCATCAGTTCCCATTCAAATTCCCTGTCTAATAAAGAGTAATATGCCTGGTGCGCTATATATTTCGACCAGCCGTAACGCTCAGAAACCGACATGGATTTCATCAGATGCCAGCCTGAAAAATTGGAGCAGGCAATGTACCGCACCTTGCCGCTGGTTATCAGATCGTCCAGCGCGTGCAGGGTTTCTTCAACAGGTGTATTACCGTCAAATCCGTGCATATGGTAAATGTCTATATGGTCGGTGTTCAGCCTGCGCAGGCTATTCTCTGCCGAGCGGATAAGGTGAAAACGTGATGAGCCGTAGTTGGGGTCGTCGCCCATTTTAAAGGTGGCTTTGGTCGATATCAGTACCTCGTTACGGATGCCTTCGAGCGCCTTACCCAATATCTCTTCCGATACCCCGCCCGAATACACATCGGCGGTATCGAAAAAGTTAACACCGGCATCCATACACAGGCGCACCAGCTTTTTAGCTTCGTCTAACTGCGTATCGCCCCAGGCTTTAAAAAAATTATTGGCGCCGCCAAAGGTCGCGGTTCCGAAACTCAATACGGGCACCTTTAATCCCGAGCCGCCTAATTGTCTGTATTCCATATGTCGATGTTTTTATAAGTAGAAATTCAAATTTCGGGGATAGCGGTAAAAGTTGTATCACAGGAATAACATAATACCGACCGCTGATTTAAATGATTTTAGGATTACGCTGATGAAAAAGCCCGCGTCATTGCGCGGAGCGATAGCGACAAAGCAATCCCCGACATGCTCGTAGTCTACTTGTCTATCGGGGGATTGCTTCGTACCTCGCAATGACGCGTTTATAAAAAAGCGGCTACAACCGCTTCTCGTAACACAAAAACCGCAAGCCCGGTCTAAAATTCAGGCTGATCTCGCCCGAGTAGGTGTACCCTAGTTTCGGGAAAAGTTTTTGCGTTGCCTGGTTATTGGTGTTAGTGTCTATGCGCAATAGGGGGATATTCTGGCGGATGGCCTCTTCTTCGGCCTTGTTTAATAATTGCTCCGCTATACCCCTGCCCCTGTAATGTGGACTAACTGCTAACCGGTGAGTAACAATGGCCTGCTCGGTAATATCCCAGCCTGCCTGGGTGTATTCTTCGCTTTGATCATGGGTAATGGCGATAACGCCTGCAATGGCATCATCAATATCAGCTACCCATAACTGGTTAAGGCTAATGTCGCGCTCAAATACTTCGGGATTAGGGTAATCGTCGCTCCATTGCAAATTACCGGTTGCGCGCATCAGGGGCACCACATCTTTTATCAGCAACATGATATACGGGATATCGGCAAGGGTAGCAAGGCGGATAGTCATCAATTTAAAAGTAAAAATTCAAAAATAAGAACATCTGCATATCCGCATATTTGCTCATCTGCACATCCATTAATGGTTATGCTTTTTATGGATATCCTTTACCAGGCAAAGCTTTTTGATCTCGTCTATCCGGATGGGGAACGGCGCGTACTTTAAACGGTTGCCTATCATTTCGGTAACGTTATCTGAGTGGGCAATCACTTCTTCGGGGTTATCGCTGGCCAGCAGGCGCTTATACATACGATAATCACCCCATTCAATATAGTAAACCTCGCCGGGCAATATCTTGCGGTCGCTGATAATTTTCAATGCCACCCAGCAGCCGTTTTCCAGGTAAGGATACATAGAATGCCCCCAAACCGGCAGGGCGAAATCGCACTCCTCGATCCCGGGGAAGTTCATGCGGCCAACCGGGCGCGAGTCGTTAATGTCGTTGTAAACCTCTACGCCCGATGCCGTCGCAATGATATCGTACATCGGGATTCCTTCTTCTGTCATGGCAGATACAGTTTTATCTGTACTCTTCTTTATCCCCAATATATCACTGTATTTATCCTTAAATATCTTTAGCTTTTCCGGGTCGATATTTTGGCGGCTTTTAATAATCTCAGTAATACTGCTGGCCGAGTTAAAACCAAGCGACTCGGCCAACTCGGTATTATTATTAAATGCTTTACCTCGCAACTGGTTATATAAAATAATAAACTCCAGTGTTTCGGGGCGTATAGTTTTAATTTTATTAGGCTTCGATGCGTCTTCCATATAAATAAAAAATAATTACAGATTTATCTTGATTTAAATAAAGATTATTCTGTATATTTGAATCGTCAATATTTGCTAATCTAATACAAATTATTAACAATCCAACTATCATGAATAAAGAATATCAAGAAAGTACTTTACAAGCAATCCGGGCGGGTTAAAATGGTTTGGCTGCCTCCATATAATTTAAAATCCAAAAAAACATATCCGATGCATATCGCCTACAGCGCCCTGCGCCCTACCAATAAAACCGAGTTAAAAAGCAACGAATTGCAGCAACGGCTGGATGCTTACCAGGCTATCTGCGAAAAATACAGCCGCGAGATAGCCGCCATACAAAAGTACCTGCCGGGATGGACGCCTGCCTTTGAACGGAAGGGATAAACTTTTTAATAAGAAAGGTCATCCTGAGCCTGTCGAAGGAAACGCGTTGGAATGGCTGCCTAATGGTTCGACAAGCTCAACATGACAAACTACTACAAAACAATAAAACTATTAACATGAAACTAACTCAAAAACTTAAAGACCAGCTATGGTGGATGATCATATCTGTAGATTACGATTACAGTCGCATTTGCATTGCCGAACATGAACTGAACGAAGACACCTTTTCCCTTTGGCTGGAGGATAAGCAAGATTTTAAAAACTCCCTGGACGAATGCCTGCTGCTGGATATCAGCCTGAAACAATTTGCAAAGATCATCAAAACCGAGGGACTGAACAGTTACGAAGGAACTAAAGTACACCCCACCAAAAACTTTGCCTATAAAACACGGATACAGATCAACGAGGCCATTAACTGGTACCGCGAAGATGCATCATTAACAGAGCAGCAATGGGCGCGCGAGGCGGTGTTACGCAACGTGCTCACCTACCTGGTGGAAACCGAAGCGGCGACAGAACAGGAATGGATTTAGAAAGTGGAAAGTTTAAAGTTATGTGCAGAAAGCTGAAAGCAAGGTAGAATACAAAACAATTGATTTCACCTTCCGTGTTATGCCATTAAGCATAGTCAGCATTTTAAATCAATGATGCTAATCTTATTTAGTTTTGATCAGTTGCTCTTCTTCTACGTCCACCAGTTCTTCCACTTCGCTTAAAGCCTCGGCCGGGGTGGCGTTGTACTGTAACTTCCGGAAACGCCAGATAGCAAAGGCTGGTTCCTGAAAACGGTTGATAAGTTTAAAGAATTTAGGAAAGTTGTGAACCTCGTCCAACAGTACGCCGGTAACGATGCCGTTGTTATCCAATATTTCGCGGATGGTGTACTCCTTATCCCTCGTGATCCAGATCTCAAAATCACGGCGGATCTCTTCGTTCTTATCAGGGTCAATCTTATCGTTTACGCAAATAACTTTATCACCAGGCCTCATATAAGGCAAAATTAAAAATTCAAAAGTAAAAAACCGTACATGTTGTGTAATAAACCTAATCAGATTTGTACGTATTACGTTATACGTTTTACGTACAACGCCCCAGGTAAGACGTACGACTTATAACGTCAACTACCCGTCGGCATAGATACGTAAAACACCGTGCCTTCACCTTCGGGGCTTTCTACCCAAATGCGACCGCCCTGCAGTTCGGTAAATTCCTTACAAAGCAGCAGGCCAAGGCCAACACCCTTTTCGTTATCGGTACCAAAGGTTGATGCCGCACGGAGCGAGAACAGTTCGGCTTGCTTTTCAGAAGATATACCGATACCATTATCGCGGATGATGAGCCAGCACTCGCGGCCAATATGTTTGGCCTTAAAGCTTATCTGCCCGCCATGCGGGGTAAACTTAATGGCGTTATTGATCAGGTTACGAATAACCAGCTGCAGCATGTCGCTGTCGGCAACAATTTTTACCTCCCAGTCAATCTCGCTAATAAGCGTAATATCCTTTTTAAGCGCAATTGAGCGTTCCAGTTCAATAGTATTAAATAAAGACTGGCGCAGGGTTACATAGCCCAATTTAACGTTTACCCCGTCCATTTGGGCTTTTGACCATATCAGCAACTTACCCAGCATGTCTATAGTGCTGCGCGTTACCTTCAACAAGTCGCCCTCTACCATTCGGCGCTCGTCGGTTTCCAATTCGTACTCGGTAACCATCTCCAGGTAGTTTTGAATATTGCTTAACGGAGAGCGCAGGTCGTGCGCAATGATAGACATCAGTTTGTTTCGCTCGGTATTAACACGTTCCAACTCGTGGTTCTGATCAACTATCTGGTGGTTCTTTTGCTCTATGGAAGTAGCCTTATCAGATGCCGACCGTTTTTCGTGATCGTAGTTGCGGCGTAAATAAGTGACGGTGTAATAGATCACTATAACCACCACAATATAGCCCGATGTTATATCGAAATACCGACTCTCCTTATTCATATAAGTATCGGGTATCAGTTGAGGCCAACTATATTCTATGTAATGCAGCAGGCAAATAATCAATATATTAACAGCTACCCATGGCTTTTGCTGCGATTTTGGCACCACACATAGTACCAGTAAAATACTCAGACCCATCAGTACGTCTGTTGGGCCATAGGTGCCCGAGTTATAAATGAAGTTAGCGATAAAAAGCACGTGCCCGGTAACCGCAAACATGATAAAGGTAGAGTTAAACTTACGCTGGCGGCGCGACCGATAATACAGAAAAGAAAAGATGATAACAGCAACCAGGCTTATTAAAGCGATAAGCGGCAGGCCGATAAAATAATTAAAGGGAACATTATATGCCAGCGCAAAAATGGCAATTACACATAGGGAGTGAAATATCCTGGTCTCTAACGAAAACTCGGCAGTGGGCCCCGTAATATGGATCCAGAGTTTGTTGATATACCTAATAGTAGCACTTATAATAACGGATTAGGGGTAGTACAATTATAATAATAATATTTAACCAAGGCAAAATAATATTCCAGAAAGCTATAATTGTAGCGCACAGGTAGCTTAAATATTAGGCGCAAAAAAAGCCGGGCACTGCCGGCTAATCAAAAAAGAAAATATTATAAGGGGTTATTAATTACGGCTAAAGCCTCTGTTACCACCACCACCATTGCCACCAAAACCGGGGCCCTTATCTTCGGCAATGTTTACAGTAATGCGTTTGCCGTAATAGCTTTGCCCGTTCATGCATCTTATCGCTTCTTTAGCTTCTGCCTCGTTCACCATTTCAACAAACCCAAAACCCCTGCTCTCTTTTGTTTCACGATCTTTAACAATTCTGAGTGATTTAACAGGCCCAAAATCTCCAAAAACCGCATTTAGTTCGGCCTCACTCACTTCAAGCGGAAGGCCTCCAATAAATACTTTCATTAATCTCCTTTTGTTTTTTTACAAATGTACACAAAAAAGGCCAATTTTGAAAGAATTAGCGGGATTAAGACCGCGTATAACGCCCTTTTTTACAATAAACTGTCAATACAAAAAAGGGCTGTTTTAAAAAGACTGTTTAAAAGCTGTGGCGGCTGTTTGTCTTAGCATTATTTTTTGATCTTCAGGTCGAATTTGCCTTCTACCCTGTAAAATGGCGAACCTTCCTTATCATCTTTAGCCAGGAAGGTAAAGAATGATCCTTTGGCCAAAACAGTATCGCGGCGATAGTCGGTAAGTTTAATGTTGCCCGCATCGCCGGTTTCCGTAAAACGGGTAAGGCTGTACTGTTGGGTGTGCATAGCATCGGGCCTTAATATTAACTGGCTGCCCTCTATGCCACGAGTTACATCGGTGGCGGCCATTCCTTTTGAGGAAAGGCCAAAACTCATAGTGTGATCTTTATTAATGGCGGTAACACCAAAATATTTATCATCGCCCACATTCATGTTCACAAAAGCGATAGAATCTGTAGCGGCATCAAATTTATAAGTAGAATCTTGCACCCTGATAATAAGGGTGCCGCTAAGGGCAAGGTAATTACCCGGCGACGATTTGGCGATTGCGCTATCGGCTTTCACTACCGCCTGTTGCCGTGCAATCTCGCTATCTGTAGCATCTTTCTGGCAAGATGAGGCCATACCCGAAAGTAGCAAAGCAACACAAATACACCAGTTAGTAAACCTTTTTAGCTGCATAACGAATAGATGCAATAAACTTAATGAAAAACAACTTAACTATGACCTCCAACACTCCTTTTAGCTAAAATTTAACAATTTTTAACTTACTATATAAACGAGATCGCAATTAAAAAGGTTTGTTTTTTTTCACCATGCTTTTTAATTATTTACGCTGATAATTAAACTTTTACAAAACGAAAGGGATCAACGTTAAATTTTTGTTAAAAAATTTCGCCAACGGTTACAAAAACCCCTTTCGACCCCTGGTTGCCAAATCCGTAATCTATCGCGATATTGGTTTTTGATACCTTGTTAAGTTTAATGCGCAGCCCTGCACCGTAGCCGGGCTGTACCCTTTGTAATGGTGTACCAGGCGCACTGGAGAATGACTCAGCATTAATGAATGCTACGCCGCCTAATAAACCATTGCGGGATATGGCATACCTGTATTCGCTTTCGGCATAAACCATTTGCGCGCCACGGAAACGGCCCTGTATGTAACCCCTCCCTGTACCGTTGTACTGATCCCATGTATTAGCGGGCAGATCAAGGTAAGGCGGCTCGCCGTTAAGCACAAGCCAATCGTAACTCCAAAAGGCCAGTACATTTTTTGAGCCTGCAGGGAAACGGCAGTATTTGCGTACATCAACCACTAATGATCGCCAAGAGGAAGTGCTGCCTAAAAATTCTTTATTATCCCGGTAAAGCAATGCCGTATAAAAACCACGGGTAGGATTAATAGAGTTATCACGCATATCTATCAGTGCATTTAGCGTAATACCTGTTGATGTGGTGCTTTGCTGGGGGCCATAGCGCGCATAGTCACTGAGGCTGCCATCGGGGTTACCCTCTTCTTCCACCCCTAAATGCTTGTCTACAATAAAACCTGCACCAGCATACAAGTTACCGGTAATATGTTTCAGGATGGTTTCATAAAAGCGGAACAGCGTGTAATCCATCGCGTTATTGTTTTTTGCCGATGAATTACTGCCCAGCCCGAAAGTGCTTTGCGGATATTTATAAAATTTTATATCGCCTATAAAATTATAGTTATTGTCGGTTGTCCAGATGTTGGATTGTATGGGAATGATGATCTGTTTACGCTGTGTATAAGCCGCGTTTGAGGATATGGTTGAGATGCGCGAGTCGGGCCCGGTGCGGAAAGCCACATTGCCCGATAGGGTTACCGCCAGTTTAGTTTGCAAGGTGTAGCCAATAGCGGGCAATACTGAATACACGGGCTTGGTGCCGATAACCGTTGCCTTATTTTCGACAGCCTTATGCTTATTGAATACCGAACTAATCACATCGTAAAGATCCTTTTGCCTGATAGTATCATTTTGCAGGGCCACCAGTGTATCGTTCAGCCGCTGCTGCGTAAAGGGGATGTTCGATTTTCTATCCTGCGCGTTCAGCATGGCCGGGCATAAAAACCCGAGGACCGTTATAAAAATTACCGCACGAATAGTCATTAATTTAAGTAGTGGGTGTTACTGATTGACAGATTGTTCAAATATATAGGTTTTGTGTACCGGTTGGCTATTTTGGCTGGCAAATGAGTTATGCCACGATAGATAATTGCATAATACAGACATACCTTCTTTTAAAATAAATCCAATAATATTAGCAAATACCAAAACTTTTTCGTACTTTTGAATATAATTTATGCCAATCGGCATTTTAAACATAAACTAACATCTTCATGCATTACGTCTACCAACCTACGGAGTTTGCCCGGCGGATCGATGCCTATTTCACGCACATTAAAGGCGAATACCACATTGAGCAGCTACCGGAAAAACCTGCCGATAAAAAACCGGAAGTAACAGAAAAGATTATATGGGACCGCCTGCCCGAACCTGCACTCTTAACCGGCCTTGCCTTGCACCTCGGCTTTGGTAGCAAGCAGGAAATGGAAGAATATGAATTGAAGGGCAAGCACAAATTACAACTACGAAAGGCCCGCCTAAAGATAGAATCTGAATATGAAAAACGCTTATCGCAGGCATCACCTACCGGTGCGATATTCGCTTTAAGAAGCATGGGATGGGCAGATAAAACAGACACTGCGACTAATAATAACACCGCCACAATTGAGCGGGCGGTAATAATTGAATCCGGCCCCGCATTAGCAGGCAACGAAAAAGACGTACTGCTGTAACCGAACATTACGACGGGTTTTTTGCTCCAGTTATACGTGCCTTTAACTATCAATCCTATTGAATTCACCTATGAAAACCAGCTCCTTATTTAAACACAATTACCAATCAACAGCGCAGGTGATTATCAACCAGGGTGGCACCAGCTCGGGTAAAACCTATGCAATTGTACAGGTACTTTTTAGCCTGGCTATTACTCAAAAGGTTGTGATCACCGTTGTCGGGCAGGATATCCCCAACCTCAAATCGGGAGTAATGCGCGATGCCGCCGCCGTGCATGGCAGTTCGCCGGTCTTTCAGGGCGCGGTAAAGAACTTAAACAAAACAGACCGTATCTATGAGTTTGATAACGGCAGTTTGATCGAATTTAAATCATACGGCAATGCGCAGGATGCAAAAAGCGGCAAAAGAGATTATCTTTTTGTAAACGAAGCCAACGGCATTGAATGGGACATATACACCGAGCTGGCCCTGCGTACCCGTAAGCGCATTTTTATTGATTACAACCCTAATAGCGGCTTTTGGGCGCACGAGAAACTAATTGGCAAACCGGGCGTTGAACTGATTATATCCGACCATAGACATAACCCATTTTTAGATGATAATACGCGCCATAAGATCGAGTCGCTAAAAAATGAAGACGAGGAGCTATGGAAGGTCTATGCTCGCGGCCTCACCGGCCGTGTAACCGGGTTGATTTTTAGTAAATGGAGCATTTGCGAGGCTATACCGCCCGATGCTAAATTGTTAGCAGCAGGCCTGGATTTCGGCTATAGTCAAGACGAAACCGGTTGCCTGCTGGTGTATAAGCAAAACGGTGAGCTTTGGATTGAGGAATTGCTTTACGAAACCGAATTGACCAATACGGATATTTCCAAAAGATTGAGCAAAGCGGGTTTAAAAAAATCAACCCCTGTTATCGCCGATAGTGCCGAGCCAAAATCTATTGAAGAGTTAAGGCGTTTAGGCTGGCAAATAACAGGTGCCAAAAAAGGCGCAGACAGCGTAAATCATTCGATAGATATCCTCAAGCGCTATCATCTTAACGTTACCCGCAACAGCCTAAACCTGCGCAAGGAACTTGAAAAATACAAATGGAAAACTGATAAAAGCGGCCATAGCACCAACCAGCCCATTGACACCTGTAACCACCTGATAGACCCTTTAAGGTATGTTGCACTTAACATGCTAAAGTTAAAACCTATAAAACCAAACACTACCCGACTACCATATGCCCCATCTTCCTATCAAGGTAGCGTTTACGAGGAATTGATTGGGATGGCATAATGGGCGCCCCGCCTGCCCCCCCTGCCGAGAGGAGATCTAAGAAAATCAGTATAATCATTTAAATCAAAATAATCACAAAACAGATGATAGAAAAAACCCTCCGCACAACCACCGGAAAGCTAAACCTCAAACTCCCCTCACAGCTAAGCGAAGTTACCCTGGGGCAAATGATAGCCCTGCAGGAAAGTAAAGACTTGGGCGACCTGGAAGCCATCAGCATCCTTTCGGGAGTGCCGGTGAGCGATCTGCAATCGGTAGTGAATGCCAATGATTTTATGGATTTTGCCGATGCCGTGTTATCCCTGTCGCATCAGATCAAATATTTATACAATAGCGATGAGATCCCAAAAACAGTCGCGCTGATGATTGATGATAAAATCGTTACCGTTAACGTAATCCGCAACCTTTCTTTAGAGCCTGCGGGTGCCTTTATGGCCGCAAGGGACATTATCAGCGACGAGATCACTGCGCACATCAATCTGTACGGCGAAGAGAACTGGCAGGATTATTTTAACCCTTCGCTTACGGCCTGCTGCAAAGTATTGGGTTACTACCTATACTGCCGGGCAACCGGCAAACACTACAACGAGTACGCCGCCGCCGACTTTGCCGAAGCCATTAAACAACTTAGGGTAACGGAGGCGCTGCCCATAGCCAAACATTTTTTTATGAACTATCCCAACTTATCGAAACCGAGAATCGGCTTCTGGCGTCGGCTGTTACGGCTTTAGAGAAACGGGCCGGTGTGCAAGCTTTCGAAAAGTTCAAATACATCAACACCGTCAATTCCCTGGCCGGCGGTGATATCACCAAATGGGAAAGCATCCTGGCCATGCCTTATGAACGCATCCTCACTAAACTACTCCTTAACAAAACAGAAGCCGAGTACCAAAAGAGATATATGGAGATGAGCAGCGGGCAGTAATAAACAGATGTAATTCCGACCGAGCGAGAGCGAGGAGAAATGACAGGTCGCTGATTTCCAATCACTAATTCACTAACTCATTAATTCGCTAATTAATCCATGCGCAACCAAATAGAAGCTATCACCCAAACACTTACCGGCGCGCCGTCGTTTTTGTACGGTACCGAAAAAGAACTGAACACCCTGGCAGACGATGCGGCCTTCCCCTGCGTAATGCTTTACCCCTTGCAGCCCATTGTGGTATCGCCGCAGGTAAATGGCTCGGTCAATAATATTTTCACCATTTACATAGAGTTTTTGTACAAAACTGAATTTGGCCAGTTTACCGCCCAAAACGAGGCTTACGTGCAACAGGCCATGTATATGGCTAACCAGTTTATGGTAAAGGCTGCCAAATACCGCGATGGTGACGGCCGTTACTTCCGCGTCAAAGCCGGTGAAAAGGCCAAGTGCTTGCCCGTGTACAATAAATTTGATGTGAATACCACCGGCGTGGGCCTCACCATTACCCTCAGTACCATGTATTATGAATCTTTTAGCTGAGGCATAAGAACCAAAACCTCCCGGAACCAACTATCGCCTATAGCAACAAAAAAAACCTTACGAAAATGTCACTCATAGCAAGTATAGATTATAGCAGCACCTACCAAAACGGCACCCAGGTAAACGGGCGGGTGTACATTACCCTTACCGATGCCACGACAGGCCGGCCTGTTAATGGCGATTACGTACCCGTAAGCTACCAGGTGATAGAAAACGGGGTTATTAACAACTACACCGTGAGCATCCCCGGGCAAAGCATTGCCATATACACGGGTTTGCTTACAGATACCAACCCGCTTAACCCATACTACGTAACTTTTTCAGTTACGTTTGTTGGAGCCGTGCCTGCCCCCGCCCCACCCGTAAATACCTGCGATCTGCTCATTAGTTCTGTAGTGCCTATCCAGCCAGAAAGTGCCCCCGGTGCAGCCGACGGGCAGATCAGGGTTAATGCCACATCCAGCTATCTGCCCATTTTGTACAGCACAGATCAGCTTACCTACCAGTCGTCAAATATATTTACAGGGTTGGCCGCCGGGTTGGTAACCGTTTATGCAAAGGATGCCAATAACTGCACTGCTCAGCAATCTGTCGATGTAACGGGGTTAAATAATCTGTTGCTTGCCGATCCGTCAGTAACGCTTATCGGGGGCAACATCTCCCGTTGGAATGCAGCCTTCAACCCGGTAGTTTTTACTTATCAGCGTAAAGATTTTGGCGTGTTGGCTGTGCAGGAACACCCTGCAAGTGGCAAGGCCCTGGTAACCGTAAACGCAGCGAATACAGCCGCAATTGTTAAAGGCGATAAGGTTTACCTGAAGGCGGGCGCCTACCGGGGTGTTTATGAAACTGAAGTTACAGTAAGCCCTAACCAACTGATCATAAACACGCCCTACAATGGCCCCGCCAC
Organism: Mucilaginibacter glaciei; assembly: GCF_014773245.1. Taxonomy (GTDB): domain Bacteria; phylum Bacteroidota; class Bacteroidia; order Sphingobacteriales; family Sphingobacteriaceae; genus Mucilaginibacter; species Mucilaginibacter glaciei. The sequence continues at coordinate 270,939 of NZ_JACWMX010000006.1, forward strand.
GGGTTTTATCAACATTAACCGGCTGCGGCACTATTATAAGATCATTACACAGATCACCTATTTTGATAAATTAACCGGGGCGCAAAGCACTATCACCGCCAGCAACAGGCCCAATAATGAAGGCGTAACCCGTGCCGATCTTTCTAACTTTTTGCAAAGCATTTTGCGCCCTATAGACGATAGCGATTACACCCAAAGTAACTACCGCGATGATAACCTGAGTGCCAGTTACCGGGTAGCCTACGCAGAAGAGTGGGACGAGGGCGGCGAGGCCAAAAGATCGGCGTTCATCTGTTTAAGCCATCCGTTTTATGTACTTTATGCGGCTAAACAATTAGGTGAGCGCTACGGTGGCAACCTGGCCGCCTACGTGCCGTTTAGCGCGGTACCGGCCGGTGCCGAAAAGGCCAAATGGATAACCGATTTTGCCGAACCTGCTTACAGTAATGGCTACCCGTTTGACATTGGTTTTATTTACAGCGATGACTTAGTCGGCCGTGACGTCTTTTGTGAAATCACGTTGCTGGATATTAACCGCCGCCACCTGCCAGGCGGCCCGCAAACCAGTTACCTGCTCAATGATGATGGGAGCTGGCTATTAAATCAGGACGGCAGCAAACTGGTGATAGCGCGCCAAAATCAAGTAGCCATACCTATACCACAGCAGCTGGGATTGAACCGCCTATTGATCAATCAATACTTTACTGCCGATGTTTATTACTTGAATATCACCCTGAAATACACTGACGAAGATGCCGTTACCCACACCCTTACTGAAACCCAAACCGTACGGGTTGACGATGCGGTAGATGATCAATCGGTTTACTTGCGCTGGATAGGCCTTACAGGTTGCTGGAACTACTACCGCTTTGTTTACAACCAGGAAGTTAGCCTGGATGTACAGAACGCCGTGATCATCAAAAACTACGTGTTCGACTGGGAGAACCAGCAGGGCATCGAAGAAGTGATTAGCAAAACAGCGGGACAAAAAATAAAAGTAGTAGCCGAAGACCTGGCTGTGGCCGATATCAAGGGGCTGCAATCCATCAAGTACTCGCCAAAGGTGCAAATGCTCGTCAATAAAAACCCGGTTAAATGGCAAACCATTGTGATCAATACCGCCACCTACAGCGAGTACGATACCCGCAACGGCCAGGCACCATTCAGCTTAACGTTTAACCTGCCGGCAATTAATATTCAAACCCAATAGGCCGGTATTACACCAAAGCACCCGCGTTTTTTACTTTACTAAGTGGATGCGGGTAACGGACTTATCGTAATTAGTAGGGCTGGCTACAACCCCTTCTACCGAATAAAGCAATTCATTCGCCTTTGACGTAATGATCGTGTAAGTAGCGTCTCTAACTGTATTAGATGTTCCGTTACTTATAGCGGTAACATTGGTTAATTTAATTGTGGTGCTTGAAACAGAGTAATTAAATGTTGTATTCACTACGCCCGCTTTTTTAAAGCTGCCGGTTCCATCCGCATTAAAATTCGCGTATTCCAGGCTACTATTATCGTACTGGTAAGTGAAAGTATCCAAAACTTTTCCATTCGCGTAGTAATCGTAAATGCGGTAATCAATTCGCCATTCACCAACAATTGTGAAGGTATTGTTAGCCGGTGAATCTTTTCTACAAGAATAAAAAGTTAAACAAAGTAGTGTAATAAGCAGCAGAGCGTAGATCTTTTTCATGATAAGGTTTTTGCGAAAATAACAAATTTAGTAACATCTAATGAACCAAATCCAACTCTATATCAATAATCAATTAGTTGACCTTGCAGACGATAGCCCCATTGCGCTCACTTTCCAGATCAACAACCTGGCCGAGGTGAAAAACCAGCAGGGCAATACCAGCAACCAGTTCAAACTGCCGCTTACGCAGCGTAACAGGCAGATTTTAGGCTTCCCGGATGATGTGGCCTTTGCCACAGCCGCACCTTATGATAATTATGAAGCCAAAATTGTGCAGGACGGGTTAGAGATCATCCCTTATGGTTTGGCCACTTTAAACGGCATCGAACAGGATAACGCCAACATAACCATATTGAGCGGCAACGTAGATTTTTTTGATGCCATTAGCGGCAAACTGTATGACATGGGCGATGAAACCACCGCCTACGGTGCCAACCATCCATTCAAAAAATGGGAGCATAACTGGAATGTAGCCAACGTGGTAGCCTCGCAAACCCATACAGAGGGCTGGATATGGCCGGTGGTTGATTACGGCAACCTGCTTTACAATTTCGCGGGGCAGTGCGAGGTAAATGTGCGTTACCTGCGCCCCGGCTTTTTCATCAAAACCGCCATTGATATGTTGCTGGCCGCCAATGGATACAAAGGGGTGGGATCGTTAATGGAAGACCCGCTGTACCCGCTGCTCATTGCACAGTTCAGCAACAATACATTTGAACATGGCACCGAGTATCAGAACAAGGCTAACCCCTACGGACTGGAAGCGGCCATTGGCCAAAAACTGAATGTTAGCCACATCCCGATATATGATAATAAGGGTAACATCCCGTTCAATGCCATGATCAAAGATCCGGCCGGGCAGTTTGCCGGGGGCACCACCTTTACGGCCAAACAGATCAGCAATGTGGAGGTTAAGCTCACCATTCCGGCACTCCGTTTTGAAGGCCGGGTAACGGGCAGCCACCCGTCATCGTTAAAAATAAGCATTTTTTATACCGATGCGGGCACCACCATTTCACTGGCCGAAACCGACTTTGATTTTGCAGGCGGTTTTGAGCGTTTAAGCGGTAGCGGCGGAAGCATCAGGGGATACCGCAATTTTTCCAACACAGTATTATCGGCATCGGTAGATCTGGCCGCAGGTAACCAGCTCAGAGTAGGCTACGAATTTTTTGGCGACAGGCCCGCCTACTTCAGCATCGAAACCGGGGCAACCCTGACCATCATCCCTACCAGCAAAGGCATTTTATACGGGCAGGATATTCAGTGCGAGCGCATCTTCCCGGATATCAGCCAAAAGGACCTGCTTAAAGATGTGCTACAGCGTTTTGGTGTTGTTTGCCAAACGGATACCAATACCCGTACTATCAACTTTGCATCTTTCAGGGACATTGTAGGTAACATACCCGTGGCCCAAAACTGGACTAATAAGTGTTTGAACCAGGGCAAAAGCGTGGCTTTCCAGCTGGGAAATTATGCGCAGGTAAATTATTTGAAATATAAAGACGACGAGGCCGTATTACCCAAAGGCTTTGCCGATGCCCGGATAACCGTGGCCGATAAGACCCTGCCCGCCACGGCCGACCTGTTTGAGAGCCAGTTTGCCCCTACTCTTAACCGCCCCTACATTGGCGGCAGCATCGCCCAGATAAAAATGACAGAAGGTGCCGACGAGGACAACGATTTTAATATCGGGGTATCGCCACGTGTATTGATCAATAAAACCATAGACCTTCGCGAACACGGCGGCAAAACCATCAAATTCACCGATGGCAACCCCGCGCATGACCATGTGGTGAACAGCGCCGTATCCGTCCCCTACTTTTACCGTACGGATATGACCGGTAAAAGCCTGCACTGGGACGACCTGCGCAAGCAATATTACCCCGAACTGGAGAAGATATTGAAGCAAACCAAAAAGGTAGAACGTTACTTTATGCTCTCGCCCCGGGATATTTTAACACTTGATCTGTTAGTCCCAGTTTACCTGGAGCAGGATAGCGCCTATTATTACATTAACAAGATAGACAGCTGGCGCAAAGGGCAGCCCGTAAAGGTGGAACTGGTGAAACTGGGTTAAGAGAACATCCCGTGAGTAACCTCCTGTACCGAATCATCCGCATAGAATAAAATGGTAAATGATCCGGGAATTTGAGTGATTACTAAAATATCCTCTCTCTTAATATGGTTCTCGTTAATAAAACGGGTAAGGCGCTCATGGGTGCTAAAGTAGTCGGATTTTAATACGATCATCATTGGTCAATTTATTATTGGACGATGATTTGTTAGTATTGTTACTTAAGGCGAAATAATTTCTAAACTATTTGGATTTCAAAAACTAAGCTTTATATTTACCAATAATATTAGCAAACCTATACCATCATGAAGCAATTTTTACTTGTACTGTTTTTATGTACGGCTTTACAGGCCAAATCACAATCAACAAAACCCATCACGTCGTTTTTAGGTGTTAAATTTGGCAGTACCCCAGCACAGGTTATCGCCGGTTTAAAAGCTAAAGGTGCTGTTTTTATCAAAGCAAGTAGCAAAGCAGATTTCTTAATTTTTGACAACATCAAATTAGGCGGCAGAAAAACTACTCATTCATTTGTATCCTTTTCAAATGGTAAAGCAGCCCAGGCCGGATTTATTTTCAAAGCTGAATTAGAGGCAAAAACATTAGATTATTACAATGATTTAGTTGCAGATATTGCCGGGGTTTATGGAGAGGGCACTGTTACAAAAGAATTTAAGCCTCCGTATGAGGATGGTGATGGTTACGAAGTAACGGCTATATCGACAGGTAAAGCAGATTTTAAGACGCTTTGGGGATTGGAAGATGAACAACAGCCTGGAAGTGTTATGGTTATTATAACCGATAATTTATCCATTATGCTAACCTACCAGGACAAAAGTTTAATGGCGTTGAAGTCTCAGCAAGATAAAAAAAAGAGTAACGCAGACTTTTAATTAACTATGGGAATATTTGGAGAGCGCAGCTTGAGGGATCAGCTTCTGGAAATTGATTGGGAAAAACATACAGGCATTTGGAACAGGCGGGTACGCCAATATGGTACATCCAAGGCATTAACTGTTTTACTGGTATTTGTAGCTGGTATATATTTTATACGTCAGCATGACAAGGCTGCTGATCTTTCCTGGTACAAGATAAAAAAAAACGATAAACTTTACGCCGACGAATATTTTGTTACAGATACATCTGATGCTGTGTTTAGGTTTAACCGTCTTATAAGACCTATTACAGAGGCTGACGTAAAAAAAATGAAGCTATCGGTGGATAAGAAAAGAAAAATAATTGCGCAATTGGATAAAAATAACAAAAGTAACCTGATGCTTGATATGAGCGAAATAGTCATTACAAAAGAAAATTTATTTAAAAACGGATCAGCGTTTATCGGCACCTTTGCCGAAAAAGATAGCCTTACGATGCTTGTTGGAAGTGGCACAAACGTAAAATGGTATGGCTTAATACCTAATGAGCGCGTTGTTGATCGCGGCTATGAAATAACTATCCCAAAAGGCTATGTTTTAGCTAATGATTATTATTACGTAGAAGCTGCAGATGTAAGATTAGAAGAATCTGAGGCTATTAAAAAAACGAAGCACATTACGTTTGATACAACCACACTTTTAAAAACAGAAAAACTTCTAAATCTTAAACAATTGTAAACTATACAACTAAATTATAAACATGAAAAAACTCCTTCTTATCACTTTTTTATTTTTTGCCTTTCACGCTAAATCACAAACCACAAAGCCGATAGATTCCTTTTTGGGCATAAAGTTTGGAAGTTCTGTAGCTGAAGTGACAGCAGCACTTAAAAACAGGGGTGGTAAAATAAGCCCCGGCGCTTCGCCAACTCTATTATCATCGTCAAATATTTCATTAGGGAGTAGAAAGGCTGAAAGCTTTTTTGTAATGTTTATAGATGACAAGGCATATGGAGCTTATTTTGTGTTTAGACCCGAGTTAGAACCTCAACTAATAGATTACTATAACAGTTTAGTGAGTGATATTAGTGATGTTTATGGAAAGGGTAAAAGCCACAAAACTTTTAAGCAACCATACGAAGATGGAAATGGTTTCGAGGTACAAGCCATAACCACTGGCAATGCAGATTATGAAACGATATGGACAAATGAAAACAATAAAATATTTGCTACAATTGAAAGTGACGGATCTGTTGTATTAATTTATAGTGAGGGTAATTTAACAGAAAAGGCTACTAAACAGGGCAAAGAAAAAGAAAAAGCTGATTTTTAATAAAATCTAAACAATTTAATAAGCCCGTTTCGGGCTTATATTTTTTATTTAAATATGCCAAATAGCATAAATTACATAATATGAAAAGTGATAAAAGTATATCCGGAGTTTTATCGGAAACACAGAATTTAAAAGACGCTAACATTGAGTTAACTAACACGCTTGATAAGCTGATGCAAGCTCAATCCAAGATGGCAGTAACGTCTGAAAAATCGTCCAGGGCCTATCAAGACATTTCCGTGCAGTTAAGAAAAGCTGAAAACGCTTTGAAAAGCAACAACGAACAGATTGATAAAAACACCAGGATGCTGGACATGGCGAAAGGTTCATTTGAAAAAAACAAGGCCTTGTTGGAGTCGCTGAAAGCACAATATGTAGATCTTACCAGTTCACAAGGCGATAACGTTACAGGTGCATCAAAATTAAACAATCAAATTGCGCTGCTTGGTAAAACGGTAGATGATCAGGGGAAAAAACTTGAGAAAAGCAGGGAGGTTTTCGATTTTCATAAGAAATCAATAGAGGCTGTTGAAGATTCATATAAAGATCTGTATAGCGGAGCGGGTGATTTTGCACCTGTGTTAGATTCTGTTTCGAAAGGCTTTAACGCGATGAAAGACGGATTAGATGTAGCTAAAACAGGTTTGCGAAGCGTTGGTTCGGCGTTGAAAGCAACCGGATTTGGGTTGCTTGTTTTGGTGCTTGAATCGATTACCGAATATTTTACCAAAGATAAAATAGGGATTAAACGATTTCAAGGCATACTAGCAGCCGTAGGAGTTGTTGTAGATGAAATAAACGGAGCCTTTTTAAGCCTGGGCAGATCGATTGTAGATGCACTGTATTCCCCGGGTGATACCATTAAACGATTCTGGACAGGGCTTATAAACACTTTCAGCAAAAGTTTTAGCGCATTGGGCGATATACTTAGCGGCGTATTTACATTAAACCCCGAAAAAATTTCTGCCGGGGTATCAACGCTCCGTAAAGAAATCAATAAAACTACTACTACTATTAAAGACGGTTTCAATCATTTAAAAAATGAAATGGTTGAGTTAGGCGGCAATGCCGGAAAAGCATATCATGAAGCCTATAAAAATGCCGGAGAGAAAACCGTCAACACAAGTAGGAAAATATTAAAAGCAAAAGCACCTAAAGATGTTCATCCACCTCATCTGGAGGTACTTGAGGCGGCTTCGGGCTATGCTATTAAAAAAATTGGAGAAGAAAAAAAGCTTTATGACACAGAGTTAGCTTTACTGAACGATCAACTGAGAAAAAAACTTGTAAGCCAGGAGGAGTACAATAAGCAAAGCGAGCAGCTGCAGCAAACCTATCATCAAAATATTGGCAACAATTTAGACCTCTCTAATGAAAAGGCTAAAGCTGCTATGGAGGCCCGCTTTAAAAACATCATCGAACAACAGCATAACCGGGACGTGCAATTAAAGAAAGGTAAAATGGAGCAGGATGAAAAAGACCTGAACAAAGCCATCCTCCCCGGTCAGCAAATGGATGCCGAGAAAAAGTTGATAGCTGATAAATACGATTACGAAATTGCCCTCGCCGGCGGCAATACCGAAAAGATAAAACAGCTGGAACTGGACAAGCAAAAGTCCCTTACCGATGTAGCTAACCAACACGAGCAGCAACGTAAGGAATTTGCCCTGAACTCCGCCCAACAGGTTGCCGATAAGGCCTTTTCCATCATCGGCAACAACATCAAGTCGACAAGTGATGCCAAGCTAAAGGGGCTGGAAACCCAAAAGGTCGGCGAGCTGAGTAACACCAGCCTTACAGCCACCCAGCGTAAAGCTATTGAAGATAAGTACAAGAAAAAGGAAGCTGAAGAAAAACTCAAGGCTTTTAAATCCGAGCAGCGGGCATCGTTGTTACAGGCGATAGTTAACGGCGCGCTGGCGGTAACCAAGGTAACGGCGCAAACGGGCGTAATCGCACCCTTTGTTATCCCCGGTATCATCGCTTCTACCGCGCTGCAAGTGGCTACCATCCTGGCGCAGAAACCACCGGCATTTGCCAAAGGCGGGCACTTCGTATCTGATGGTCGCGGTACCCTACTACCAGGCTATAGCCGTACCGATAATACCAACGCCTATCTGCGCAGCGGCGAGGCCGTAGTAGTGTCTGAGGCCATGCGCAACCCCTGGGCGCGTAACCTGGTAAGCGCCATCAACGTGGCCCACGGCGGGCGCGATTTCTCGGTATCTAACACCGGCCGCGGCTATGCCATAGGCGGCATCTATACAGATGGCGGCAATGCCAACCGTTATTATAACCAACCGGTTAATGATGCCAAAGAACTGGCCAACACGCTGGCCTATCAAATGATCAACAACTTCCCCCCTATTTATGTGGATGTGAAGGACGTTAACAACCAGCAAAACATCCTGGCCCAAACGGTTAACAGGGTGAATCTTTAATTCAAATTTAAAGTCAAATTAAAACCGGGACACCCTTGCGTTGACTTTTGATATCTCACGTTTTACTTTTTACTTATCTTATGAATATCCAACTTGCCAACACCCTGTTCGACGACGGGGTATTCTCGGCCATGTACAAGGCCGGTTTTATCACTGCCAAAGTATTTACCTATCGCGAGATCTACCTGTGGGTGAATGCCCAGGTACAAACCCGCGCCATCACCAAGCACCAGGCCGTGCTGGAGGCCGAAGTAAAGTTCGGTAAGGACGAGCGCACCATCTGGCGGGCGCTGAATTGCTTCACTGTTTGAGGTGCGGGATTGTGGTGCGGGGTGCATTTTATAATACGTATATGAATGGTATAATTAAATCGTTAAATAAAAGGGTAATTATTTATTTTACATTTAAAATACAATTTATAATTATTCCAAATAATATCAAAAATAGCTATTATAAGAGATTGTAGCGATGATATATTTTATACATATAATTATATTATAAATGCATCACAACTTGTTTAGAACGATTATAACTGCTTCTATTGCCAATTGACAAGATGAAAGTCTACAAAAGTGAAAAAGTGTTAAGCTTTTCAACTTTACACTCACAATTGGTCTCGTTTCTAATAATTTTTTATTATGAAACAAATATTTATGTTTGTATGTAATCATATAAAAACTATCGAAAATGGAAATTAAAAAAATTGTAATATCGCCGAATAATCTAAAGGCTATTGCTTTTTTTGATGACTTGAATAGGAAGAAAGCCGAAACTTTCAAAAAAATCGATAACCTTCCTTTATTCAACAAGGCAAAAAAAAGCAAATAATTGCCTGATCAATACTACTCTTACTTTGAAGCCGAGGAACAGGATGGCAGTATTTACTATGTATTTACTACTGACCATAATCTTGGTTATACTGTATACTTCAACATGGATGAATACACTGGCTATGTAAACAATTATCCTTTATTGCTACAAAAAGGTTATGCCTTTGGGTTTCATAAAAAGAAATTCAATGCTGACTCAAAAAACAAAAATGACGAATTAGTAGCCAGTACAATTTATAAAATTTGTTTAGACTTTTTACAAGAGCAAGGAATTGAAACAGTTCTTTTGTATCATTGTGATGCAAACGACGGAAAACAAGCGTGTAGAAATAAATTATTTAATAAATGGTCTGATACCATAGTTAAAGCTAACACAATAGTAAAACATTCAATAGAAGTTGTAATAGGCGACGACACGGATAATAAAAAGGAAATGTATTTAGGTTTTCTAACATTAAATGAAAATCCATTAATCGAAGAAATAAAAACAGAGTTTAACGATTTTTCAATTAATTTAATCGCTCCCAAGGAGTAATCAACTTGTCTCTACTGATAGATAGTTTTCTTTAAAAGATTTCAGGTGATTTTGGATGACAATCATACTGACAAACTACTGTCACCATCACTAAAAAGAATAGCACCGATATTTGTACAGTTAGATCGTCTGAATCAGAATTTACAGGATTAAAAGATTATCAAAATTTTTATCCTGATAATTTAAGAATTCTGATAATCCTGATTCAGACAACATCACGGTACTGACAAACTACTGTCACCATAAGTCGGAGTGATAGTGCTGATATTTGTATAGTTCCAATTGAAAGGTCATGCTGAACTTGTTTCAACACCTCTCATTAAGGTTTATATGTTGCACAAATGCTCATCTTTAGAGATCCCGAAACAAGTTCGGGATGACAATTACAAGTTACTGACAAATTACTGTCACCACAACCAAAATAAATTGTTCCGACCTTTGAATTATGCCAATCGGCATTCAAAACCAATCTTTTGAACCTTGATTATAATGATTAAAGGATTTCACGATTTTTAAATCAAGCAATCGAAAATCCTAAAAATCAAGGTTCAGTCAACTAAACCAGCGCATTCACTAAATTAATAACTCACTAATTAAAAAATGAAGATATATCTATATGATACCGAAACGGATTGCATCGGAACGGGCAGTTTATCGTCGGCCTACATCCAAACCCAGTTGCAGATCGCTGCCGGCGCAGATCTGGAAGTGCACATCAGTTCGGTAGGCGGCAGTGCCTTCGATGCCATCGCCATTTATGACCTGCTGAAGAAGTACCCCGGCAACGTAACCACTTATATCGACGCACTGGCAGCTTCGGCAGCATCAATCGTAGCCATGGCAGGCAGCAAAATAGTGATGAGCAAATATGCGTTGCTCATGATTCACAAACCAATGATAGGCAGCGGCGGCAATGCCGATGAGCTTTTAAAAGATGTGCAGATGCTGAATGTAGTGCAATCACGACTGGCGCAGATCTATATGGACAAAAGCGGACTGGACAGCGTTACGGTTAACAGTTTAATCAATTCCGTTACCTGGATGACAGCCGACCAGGCGCTTAACCTGGGCTTTATAGATGCCATTGAAGATTACGCCGAAACCATCATTAACAGCGCGCTCATCAAAAAATACACTGATACCGCCCCAGCTGTTTATCAGCGTTGCATCAATAAGATCTTAACCCAAAAAACAACTATGAACATGGACAACCGAGAACTAATGGAGCGCACCACCTCCGTTTTAGACAAGATTATGAACTTTTTTAAGAAAGTGGTCAACAAGCAAACCGTTACAGACAAAGGTTCCCTGCACCACAGCGGCGATCTTTGCGAAGGCACCGAAGTTTACCAGGACGAGGACATGACCACCCCTGCCATTACAGACACCTATACCACAGCCGACGGCGAGCAATTGGCTATCGAAAAAGGTAAAGTACAAAAGGTATCGCCGGCAGAGATTGTCGATGAAGACGAAGAAGAAGAGATGCCTGCCGACAAATTTAAAAAGACCCGTAAACCCGCCGATGTACAAAACGATATCAAACAATTTAAGGCCCGCCTACATGCACAAAACGCTTTATTGGCTGAGGCTAAAGCCGCTTTAGAAGAAGCCAATACCCGCCTCACTAAAACCCGGGAGGAGGTAAAGAACGAAATAAAAAGCGACTTCACCCCGGAAGGATCTAAACGCAGCAGCAAGGCAAAAACAGAAACCCAACCCTTTTTTGCCCCACAAAGTGCCCTGGCACAAAATGCTGTAAAGAAGGCGGTGGGGAAATAAAAAAGAAATTAATAACTACAGCAGAATAAACTAACATTGATAAGAGTTACATGAACGCCTGCATCCCTTTTATCAGATCTCTAACAGTATCATAACCACCGATAATTTGTTTGGCAGGGCTAAACTTGCTGCCAATGGTCAATAAGGTAATGCCCGCAAAAAGAGGAACGAATAACAGCCAATGAAAATGCCAGAATACTGGCACGATGATGATAGCAAGCAGGAAAAAAAGAAGAAAAACACTACCCGCTTTACTGATTCGATTATCCTCAAACTCAAATTTTGTTAAGGAACCAGGTGCCAACTTGCTTACTTCCTCTAAAATTATAGCACCGTGTTTATAAAAAAGTGGCGGGAATTTAGAGCTTGGACTGATATGTTGAATATCGACACCGCGGTCTTTTAAGTTACTGATGAGTGTTTTGAAAATTGCAGCAGATATGCAAGGCTGCCCCATCATTACTATGGGCGATACGTTTTGCTTTGTTGCGTAGTCAGCTATATAACGGCAAAATCCCAGCAGCGAAGTTGTCTTTGTCGACAAGATCTCTTCCAACTCCTCTAAACATGTCGGAAGCTGAAATGTGTCATGATAACACTTAGCTAAGCTTTTATAATTTACCAAATCGCAAGTCTCTTTCCACTCCTTAATAGTGGTCTGGAAGGTCAAATCTTCGCCCGGATAAACTTCTGGATCAAAAACCGCCTGACAATGATAAAAATCATTCAGTATCTGCAGAATTTCATCGGGGTTATATTTTGAATGCTCCATAGCTGTAACTAATACTCAAATATATAAAACATCGGATAACAAGTAACCTGCACTTAACCAATTCCTACTGCTTAATAAACCATCTAACTAAATCAACAAAAAAAAGAAATGGCTCAATTTACATTTACAAACAACACCTATGCCGGTGAAGCGCTGGCGGGTTTCATGGCAAGCACGCTGCTGGAGGCCGACTCCGTAAAGCGTGGACTGCTAACTGTTATTAACGACGTTAAAGCACGCAAGGTGATCCTTGATGTAGACGACGATGTGGTACTGCAAGACCCAAGCGGCCTGTTTACAGACCAGGGCACCACAGCCGCCCAACATGAAAGCTACCTTGACCCTGTAGTGTATGAATTCATGAAACAGGAACAATGGGACAAGCTGGTACAATCATGGGAAACCCAGCAGTTAAAGCCCGGTGCTTTCCAGGATTACGAAGGTGTAGTTGACCTGAGTGATTTTATGGTTCAACGCTACCTCACCAAGATACAGATTGCTAACGAGCGTTTGTACTGGCTGGGCAAAGGCGCTACTAAAGAGGCGGCTTTTACCGCTCCGTTCACCGGTTTATTGCCAACTATAGCCGCTGCAAGCGGCGTTTATAAAGTAGGTTTGGGTAGAGCGAATACGTCGATGGCAGCTTCAGCCATAAGCGGCACGGGGCAGGTAACCGTTAGCTCTACCTCTACACTCAAAGATGGCGATGTAGTAACTATAACTGCCGTAACCGGTACCAGTAAAGATACAACAAACGGCGGCGCAGGTATCGATGTGCAGGGACAATCGTACTTTATCCAGGTAGCAAGTGCCACTACCTTTAAACTAGTGCGTAATTACAACGAAGTAAACACCCGCAGGCCGGCTACGTTCAGCGGCTCTTCAACCGCTGCTACTGTAAGTTACATTAACAGCAGTAATGTGCTGGATGTGTTAACCGGAATTTACGCCCAGCTTGATCCTGCCGACCGCAGCCAGGAAGATTTTAACTTGCAGATCCCGCTTCACGTTGGCTATGCCTACGCACAGGCACAAGCTGATAAAGCAGTTAATGTATTAAACGCCTTTACTGATCCGAAGAAGATGGATTACCTGGGTGTGCCGCTACAACTCATGAACCACTGGCAGGCCAATACCATTTTGGGCGCTCGTTCATCAAACCTTTTCCTGGGTGTTGATCTGCTGGGCGATGCTTCAGAACTATCTACCGTTTATATGAAGCCTTACACAAACGATAACGTAGTACGGATGAAAGCCCGCATGAAAGCCGCCGTAAACTACAAGTTTGCTAACGAGCTGTTTTACCTGAGCGCCTAAGGGCAATTAGCGAGTTAGTGATTGAGTGAATTAACGATTAATCAACTCAATCACAACTCCTACAATTCACCAAATCAATAATTCAATAATTAAATTATGTCAATTTACAATAAAATAAACGCGGGCTTTAGCCTGGGTACGGCCGGGCCCGTTACATCGGGCATCGAAGATGTGGTCTACATTTTTAATCAGGATGATATCACCCTCACTTACGATGTGGCCAACCCATTGATCGTTACAGGTCTTACTGCGGTAAGCGCAGCTAAGGTTTACAAATTCGAGGGCACCAATAACAGCTTCAATACCACGAGCAAGCTGGCCAAAACCCAGGTGGGCCCGCGTTATACCGAAGAGATAGACTTTAACATTGCCGGCCTCTCTGTTGATGTTAAGGCGCAATTGATGGCCATGGGCTACGGCCGTGTTAAGGCAATTACGGTAAACAATTACAAAGACAGCGACTCGGCAATCGAATTATTTGGCGCGGTAAACGGGTTGATCGTAACCGAAGCAGAACGTAATGCCGCAGACGAAACTTTGGATGGCGGGTACAAAATCAAGTTAACCAACCCTGATAAATTGAAAGAACCCTACCCGCCACGTGCGGTTTCTATCGCACCACAAAGCGGCACAGCGACCTACGCGAGCACTATTGCCGCGCTGGAAGCATTGGTAGCGTAGTTCAAATTATTAGTCATTAGGTCATTGAGTCATTTTAAGATGGTTAATGAACCAATGACTGCGAAGCAATGACCTAATGACTAAAAAATGAAAAAATACAACTTAAAACCCGGCAAGCATCAGTTCGCCCCGGGTTCGACAGCGGTGCATGTTAACGACAATTTAACAGATGAGGAAGCCAAATGGTATCTTAAGCAATACCCGCATATCGTATCACTATTTGTTATTAGTACGGAAGGCGGGAAGTCCGAAAGTCAAGGAGACATAAAAAGCAGCAGGCCAAAAGTCAAACGAAAGCGAATCTCAAAACCAACCGCTAACTCACTAAATCAATAATTCACTAATTAAATGAAGACCTATTTACCACAAATAGAACGGCGTATATTGGTAAGGCCTAACCAAACCTTCGGCATCCTAAATTACGATATGGATAACGCCTATCCTCAACGTATGCTGGAGCTGGTGGCACAATCGCCCACAGCCAAAGATTGCTGGAACAAGCGCACCAAATTTATTGGCGGTAATGGTTTTGAAGAAGCCGCTTTAGGTAAGCAGATCGTTAACGATAAAGGTTTAACCGTAGCCAAACTACTGAAAGCTATTGCCAAAGATAAAGCGCTGTTCAGTGGATTCGCTATTCATGTAAACTACAACGCCAACTTCAAGATAGCCTCGGTTAATTATGTAAAGTTTGAGGATGTGCGCATAGGCGATACCGACAATACCGAAACCTCAGACAAGTTTGCCATCTACAGCGATTGGGGCCGCAAGACATGGAAAAACATCATGCGCAGCAAAATTACCTTTATGGATAAGTACAATCCAAACGAGCTTGTGATCAAACAACAGGTAGAAGCCGCCGGTGGATGGGAGAAATATAAAGGGCAACTATTATATTTCAACCCGGAGATAAATGATTATCCGTTAATTGAAGCCGATTCGGTTTGGGAAGATTTTGAAACTGAGGCTGGTATAAAGATCTTTAATAACCGTGAGGTGACTACAGGCTTTCTTCCATCAACCATGTTGTTTATGCAATCGCGCCGCAAAGAGGCCGACAATAGCTCAAATATTGCCCATGGTGTAGACGCACCGTCGCAGTTAGAGAAAGACCTGGGCATTTTCCAAGGGGCCAAAAGCGCTCAAAAAATAATAGTGATAGAGTATGAGGACGAAAGTGCTAAACCGGAGTTTCAGCCATATGCTATTCAGAACAACGATAAGCTTTTCGAAAGTACAGAACGGTCCGTTGAAGCGAGGATCATTAAGGGATTCTCTGTACCCAAAGAATTGATCAACGCCGAAAAAACATCCGGTTTAAGCAATGGCAGTGAGAAAAAGCAGGCGATATCCGAATTAAACGATAATACCGCCCCCGACAGGGTGGAGCTTAGCGAAGCACTGGCAGGTTTATTCTGTCACTACCATACCGATATCAATCAAACCGGCAATTGGTCTATCACCCCCATCCCCGCAAATATTGCTGATGAGGTAGCGGGGATAAAAGCGGGGGCAGCAATTAATCAATTGCTGCAATCAACCCTCCCGACCCCCAATAAAATTGCCGCATTGGTTTACGCTTACGGCTTTAAACAGGCCGAGGCAGAAGCAATGTGTGCCTAAACACGCCAGCCGGCGATAAAAACATCTAAACAAAAAAACATGAAGAAATTAAAAATTTCTCCGCCGGCTGGCGGAGGTTGGAGGGCATCGCTATGTTAAATT
Organism: Mucilaginibacter glaciei; assembly: GCF_014773245.1. Classification (GTDB taxonomy): domain Bacteria; phylum Bacteroidota; class Bacteroidia; order Sphingobacteriales; family Sphingobacteriaceae; genus Mucilaginibacter; species Mucilaginibacter glaciei. The sequence goes on from NZ_JACWMX010000006.1 coordinate 287,006, forward strand.
TAATAACCCTGGCCACCCTGCAACGCTACGAAGATATTGCTGCTAACGTAAAGCCAGAACGGATAAAAGTATTCATTCAAAAAGCGCAAGAGTTGGATTTAAAGCCGTTTTTAGGCTACATTTTGTTTTACGACCTGATCAAACAGCTTGATATCGATGGTACTTTAAAAGATGACGCCCCCCAGCACTATAAAGATTTGCTAAACGGCAGCGAATACCTGGACGAGCAAGGGCATATTGTATTACACCAGGGCTTGTTACCGGTGCTATCCTATTTTGCATTCGCCCGGTTTATTGAAGCTGATGCTGTGCATTATACAGCTACCGGCCCCGTAACCAAACGCTATGACAATGCCGATGCTGTACCGATGAAAGACATTGTAAAGCTGGTGCAACAACAGCGAAGCACAGCTAACGCCTATGCAAACGAGGTAGAGCGGTTTCTGCTGGACCATCATGAACAATTCCCGGTATGGCATTACAATCGCAGAAACAAAAGCGCCAGGCAAGCAGGGCCGCGTATCCGCAGTGTTGATATTTCAGATCTCAACTACCCAGCAGACAATTTTGATCTTAACCAATTTCTAACTGATTATTTAATCTAATGGCCACAGATAAAAAAATAAGCGAATTACCTGTATCATCCGGTTTAAACGCTAACGATATATCTGTTCTGGTAAATAACGGTGTCGATTACCAGTTTTCCATCAGCCTGCTGCTACAATACTTAACAAGTAACTTAACATCGGGCGCGGCTATTACTTTCGGGGCGATATTACCACAAAACAACACCGGTAAAAATGGTGATGTATTCCTTAAAACAAGTACCGGTCAGTTCGCTCAAAAAACATCCGGGATATGGACAGTGGTCTACACGCTACCGCAGACGGGTTCCGGTGACGGCACATTGCTTTTTGGATTAGGGCCTCCCTTAATAGCGACAGGCAAAAATGCAGATAGTTACATCGATACGCTTGAGGGGATTTTCTACCTAAAAAGTAGCGGAAGCTGGACACAGGTTTTTTCGATGCAAACCGGCCCTCAAGGCCCAATGGGTTTAAAAGGCGATACTGGCCTGCCAGGGATAAACGGCAAAACAATTTTAAGTGGTCTCCTAAACCCATCAAACGAGTTAGGACTAAATGGAGATTTTTATATCAATACTAATACCTATACCTTTTTTGGGCCTAAAATAGCGGATTCTTGGGGTAATGGAATAAGTATGTTTTTTACACCTTCCGAACCTTATGTTTTTGAATTTACCGCAAGCTCAGCCAATCCAATAGTAATAAATAACTGGCAATCTGTTTTTTTTCAAAATTATGGCAATGGGGAATTCCTGGTGCAGATTTCAGACGAAGATGGTAACCTTCAGGATCGACCGGATATATCTGCTAAACGATTTGTGAATAGAGCTTCGGGAATACCAATCCAAACAGCAATCAGTTTTGACTTTCCCGAGTATCCTGATGGGCAGATAATTATAAAATACTCAAACCTCACTTTAATATGAAAAAGCTTTTATACACATTAATACTTATGCTTTATGCCGTGGGCTTACGGGCACAAGATATCCCACCGAATGCGCCTACAGCAATTAGTCCAAATTTTACCTGGTATAAAAAGATCACGGCAGGCGATACTTCTTTCTTCGCCTACAGCAATGGAAACTGGGTAAACTTTGCACGAAGAAACTGGGTGAAGAAATACGTAGATAGTATTTCAGCAAATAAAGCTAATTTATTAGGGGGGAACTCTTTCACCGGGCTCAATATTTTTCAGGACCTAGGCGCAAGAACAATAGGTTTATCGTCGTACGGAGGCTCATTAATACCGGGAGATATAAGCGCGGGAAACTTAAAGGTCAGTTCTTTTAATAACGGGCCGTTTTTAGGGTTGACTACTTACAGAAACTCAACAGCAAAATTCCGCGCCGGTGAAGTAGCGGGCGGCGGGTCATACGTTATTCAAAAAAACATAGGCTTTGGCAGTGAAAATTGGGTTAACGTGTTTAAAACTGATAGCACAGCAGTAACGGCATCTAATGGTTTGATGCAGGTGGGTAGTGATATACAATTGGGTGGCAATTTAACACAAAATACAACTATTGAAGCATTAAATAAAGTGTTCACAATATCGGGGGGAAATGCAAGAGGAAATTTTATATTTCAAGCAAGGGCCCCGGCGGGAAACGCGGGTGACCCTGACGAATTGCCGCTCATTGACTTAGGAGTAAATACAAGCACATCAATTTCAGGACTTAGCGTTTTTCCTTCCGCAACTAGTATTTACACAATAAGCCCAACTACGGGGCAACAAAGTGGCATTAGTTCAGATTTATCTATTGTAGACCAATTAAATAGTAAAGGTTTACACTACACCGATAATTACAGATCAAACTTCACTGATTTATCTTTAGTAGATAAAGGCTATGTTGATAGTTTAAATATGGCCTATGCTAAATTGAGTGGGGGTAATACATTTGACGGCTTACAAATATTTAATAATGGTTTCAATACCCCATTTAATAGCTATTCAACGTTTCTGGGGCAGGCTCAATTTAATGATTTTGCGTTTTTTGAGAAAAATCTTCAATTACAACAGCAATCAGCAATTAGGTTTTCTTCTATTTATACCGCCGGTCGTGATGCTTATATATCGCATACAGACGATGGTATAAACCCCGTTGCTTTGCGTTTTTCAGTTGGAAGTTCGGCTTACTCTACCCCTAATAAAGTTGGTGCTTTTACGCTAGCAACAACAGATGATTTTATTTCGCTTGTTCCATATAGTGGTGCTACAAATAACTTAAATCTTGGAGGGAATGCTTTAGTTTTAGGAAGTAGTACGCAAGTTGGAAGCAATCCATCAACTCCGTGGGGGGGACAAATTGCACCTGGCTCAGTATCAATGAATATCACTACTTACGGTCGTAATGGACTTAAGATTGCCGGAGCAATTACGGGTAACGAAATTGCATCGTTTAATGACCTTAATGGGAATGCGGACAATCCTGGTATTATCTTTAGGGTTCCTACTCATTTATTAAGTAACTTTTTAATAGATGGGAATACTTCTCTAAACGGTAACGTGAATTTTACAAATGGGCCAACAGTTCATTTTGATAACCCAGCTTACGTTGGCAAGATACTATCTGTAGATGGCTCTGGATATTTACAGGCGGCAAGCGATGAGGACTACGCAAAGGTAAACGCAGATAATGGTTTCAATGGAACCCAGAAAATAACCGGAAATAATGGCACAGCGATTAATGTTATAACTGGAGCGACTAATCTTAAACAAACTGGAGTTGACGGTTATTTTTTAGCGAGCGGTGGTGGTAATTTCGACGTAAATAAAACAGGTGCTAATATTAATCTTACTGGAACTGTTAATTTAAACGGCGAGATGCGCCTTTCAGGGGGCGACTTTAATATAGACGGAAGAAATATTTATACAAACGGTAGTATCTTTATAAATAGCTCACCTGTTTATAGTTTAGCGTCTAATGATGCGCGTTATCAATCAGCGGGAAGTTATTTATTAACTACAGGCGGTACACTTACAGGAGACTTAATACTACCTTCAATCACCCCAACCAATGCTTTATCAGCAGCTCCTAAAGGCTATATTGATAATTTGTTAACCGGCATTACCTGGAAGAACGCTGTGCGCGTAAAAACTACCGGAAATATAACGCTATCGGGTACACAGACAGTTGATGGTATAGCCTTAGTTGCAGGTAACCGGGTATTGGTAGGAAGCCAGACAGCGCCGGCCCAAAACGGTATTTACCTGGTAGCTACCGGTGCATGGACGCGTGTTTCGGATGCTGATGAAAGCGCGGAGTTAGAGCAGGCCACCGTACTCGTTACTGTTGGCACGGCCAACAAAAACACGCAATGGACTTACATCGGCAGATCAGCGCCAGTAATCGGCACCGACCCGATTTATTTTGGACAGATTAGCGGGGCAGGTACCTATACAAACGGTAGCTTTTTGAGCTTATCGGGTAATGTGTTTGATGCTAATCTCACAGCCTTTGATGGCCGTTACGAAATATTGTCTAACAAAAAGACTACGCTTACTAACTCCTCAACGGATTACCCATCTACAAGCGCGGTAACATCTGCACTAACCGGATATGTGCCCACGGCCCGGACAGTGGCAGGCTTCCCTTTAACATCGAACGTTACCTTAGCCGCGCATACAATGGGTTATGGGTTTTTAGGTGGTAATTACACCGGAGCAACTGCAATAAATACGGCGATAGATACAGCGGGAGCCGTTGTGAGCAGGCTCAATTTAGCTTCGCAAATGCCGTTGAAATTATCTAAAACTGACACCACTGCCATGCTCGGCACCATCGTTCATAAAGCCATTGATGAAACTATTACCGGTACAAAAACGCTAACTAAAACATTGAAGGGCATATCGTTCGAGAATTCATCAAATGCTAACTTCTCATCAGTTTCAACGACAGCAACCGGGACGGTTATATCCAGAAATGTTGCAGATGGTAATATTCCTTTGATTGTAAATAACGTATCGGGCAGTTCATTTATCCAACAGTGGCAGCAAAACGGAACAGGCGTTGCGGGCATCAATACTAATGGCACTTTTTATCTTAATGGGTTTTCCAATACGGCTACAACCAATAATGCGTATTTGATCTTACCAACTACAGGAGCTGTTATATCAAGAAATCAGGCCGATGCCAATCCTGCATTAATAGTAAATCTGTCAAATGCAGGCGCAACTGGTAATATACAACAATGGCAATCATCGGCTGGTGCTGTTGCCGTACTGAATAATGTAGGTAGTTTTTCTACAACTGGACGTATTAATATCGGTTCAACTGCGAGTCCACAAGCTTTATTCCAGATGTCAAATACAGCTTATTCAAGTGGTAGTGCTTTTAGCACATTGGGTTTGGCAAGTAGACAAGATAATATCACTTTAAATAGTTTTGCAGCTACCACTACTTCTGCGTTTGCCGCAGTAAACAGCTTGGGAATAGCTACGCTGACTGCTAATAATAACCAAACGATAGGCACTACAGCAACTTTATACATAGCTGGCGCACCTGTTTTATCAAATGCTGCTGGTGGTACATTAACCACAACCAACGGCGCTTACGCACTGTGGGTAAATGGCGGGAATGCGTATTTCGGCAGTTCCATGATCAGCAATGGCCCTATTCTACAGAATGTTGCTAATGCTTACACATCGGGCAGCTATAGCACATTGGTAAGGAATGCGTCCGGCAGGTATGAAACGATCGACCTCACGGCCTTTAATTCAACTACCACCGCCTTAAGTTCTGCAAATCTAAACAGCACATACCCATCGGCCGCGCTGGGTTTCCGGGTAATCTGCGGAAATATCACAGCTGGGGGTATGGTGTATCTCAAGTACGCGGCAAGTACCTGGTTGGCTATAGCAGCTCCTGTTCAGCCATAAATAATCTTTAAACTTTAATTATACAATCATGAAAAAAGCAATTTTATTAATCGCCCTGGCGGGCACAAGCTATTCCGCAATGGCCCAGAAAAAACCGAAAGCGGACTCAATGGACGTTCAAAAGCAAGAGTTTACAGTCGATCCGCAAAAGGTTTATCAGATTCCACTCACACTAAACGCCGAAGCCATTTACGCCATCACCCTTTCGGCCGACGACTGGGCGCAGGTCAAGACAAGTCCCAAATTGTCTGGCGAACAAATTACTCGCCTGGAGCAATTGGCTATTGCGGTAAGGAAAGCGATTACCGAAATACAGCAGAACGCCATTCAAAAGGACTACGAAGCTTTTGAAGTTGCTAAAAAAGAAAGTTCTAAACCCCCTAAATAATTTAATCATGGAAAAAAAGTATACCGTTTGGGAGCGTATAACAAATGACACTCCTTCATTTTTTAAAAAAGCCCAGGTATTCGGAGCAAGTTTAGTCGTATTGTCTATCTCTCTGGCAGAAAACCAATTAATTCCCAGCCATATTATAACCATAATCGCCTCAATCGGTGGAACAATCGCGGCCATAGCCCAATTTGCGGTTAAGCAATATGAACCCTATAAAAACATATCGAATGACAACACTAAGTGACAATGGTATTGCTGTAATCAAAAACTTCGAAGGGCTAAGACTAAAAGCGTATCAAGATACTGCGGGTATTTGGACTATTGGCTATGGATCTACCCGATACCGCTACGGCAAAACTATCAGGCGCGGGGATTACCTTGCCAACGAAGCTCAGGCACTTGCCTTACTTACCGACACTTTGACAGGGTATATGAATGCTGTTGAAAACCTTGTTAAAGTGCCCTTAAATCAAAACCAGTTTGACGCCCTTGTTTCATTCGCCTATAATGTTGGTACCGGCGCTTTGAAAAAATCAACCCTGCTCCGCAAGTTGAATGCAGCAGATTATGAAGGCGCTGCATATCAGTTTTTGTTATGGGATAAAATAACAGAACCAAGTACCGGCAAAAAGATGATTTCTAAAACACTATCTGCCCGGCGTAAGCAAGAACGTGAACTTTTTTTAAAACCAATTTAATCATCATGACCACTTTTGAACATCGTGAGTTAAAGGGTATCACTATAAAGAATATTGTGGTTACCATTATCAGCACAGCAAGTATCGTTATTTCTATAATGACCACTTATTTCGAACTTAAAAGCGATCTCCGCGATGTGCGTATGCAACAAGAAGCACAAAACAGAGTGAACGAAATCCGCCTGAGAGTTTTAGAAGGCCAGGTGGCACTTTTACAGCGCGAAGTTGAACACATAAAAATTAAAAAAATATGAGTATAATATCTTTTCTAAAACGCTTCTGGCTCAATATCAAATCGCTATTTGACAGTTTTCCGTCATCTATTAAGACAGCAGTGCATATTGGTGTTACTGTAACAGAAAGTGTAAAATTGTTTGTCGATTCGCCGCTGGCAGATGCTTTGACAGCGATCATCCCTGGCAATATTGATGACACAATTAAACAAGCACTGAGAAAAGAGTTACCGACTATCCTAATAAATTTAAAACTGGCTGACGATTGTGGACAATTTAGAGATGCACAGCAGATAACGAAATGCGCAATACAAACTTTACAAAATTTGGATAGCAGTATTAAAAGTAGCTATTTGCACAACCTATCTGTATTGATAGCTCAATTAGCGTCAGACAGTAAGCTGTCTTGGAGCGACGGAGTTTGCATTGTTGAGTGGTACTATCAGCAGCGATATAAAAAGGCCTGATAAGTTAAGGTAGTGCCCAGGAGCGGATTCGAACCGCCACATCCTTACGAATGCCACCCCCTCAAGATGGTGCGTCTACCAATTTCGCCACCTGGGCTCTCATATAAGCAGAACGTCTTAAATTAAAAACCTTAAATAAGATATGCTTATTTAGAACTTCTAATTTAAGACGCTCATTTTTGTGGATGTGCCCGAAGAGAGACTCGAACTCTCAAGAGACAATTCTCAACGGCTTCTGAGACCGCAACGTTTACCAATTTCGCCATCCGGGCATTATGAGGCTGCAAATATAATTTTTTATCCTATGCTATTAAAATAAATGAAAAAATATGCAACGGCTTTGTAAAACGCCTTGTAAAAGGTAACTTCGATATACCAATTACAATTTTATGATCAAAAAAGCATGTTTAGCCATCTTATTTATGGCCGTTTGTACGTTAACTGTATCTGCCCAAAACGCTGATGCTATTTTAGGAAAATGGCTAAGTCCTACCAGCGAAGGGCAGATACAGATTTATAAAAAAGGCAGCAAGTTTTTTGGCAAATTGGTTTGGATGAAAGTGCCTGATGAGGATGGCAAACCTAAACTGGATAAGTTTAATCCTGATCCCACACTGAGATCTCGGCCTAAATTAAACCTGGAAATCCTGAAAGATTTTGTTTACGATGGCGACAATGTTTATGAAGGCGGCACTATATATGACCCTCAAAGCGGCAAAACGTATAGTTGCAAAATGACTTTAAAAGGGGATATACTTAAAGTTCGCGGATATATGGGTATCTCATTACTGGGTAGAACAGAGAACTTTAGCCGGATAAAATGAAAGTAAGTTACCTCATTTGTTTGTGTATAATATCTTTATTGCTCCCCAGGGTTTTAACAGCGCAAACTATAACACTTGTTAATCAGAGCGCTACGAGTAGCCTAAGAGGGTTATCTGTTGTAGATAATAACATAGCTTGGGTAAGCGGCAGTAAAGGTACCGTTGGTGTTACAATAGACGCAGGAAAGACTTGGAACTGGCCGGTGGTTAAAGGTTTCGAAAAAGCCGACTTTAGGGATATTGAAGCTTTTTCTGACAAAGAGGCTGTCATCGTCAGTTCCGGCACACCGGCACTCATTTTAAAAACCATTGACGGCGGGATAAATTGGAAGCTTTGTTATCAAAATAACGACAAAGCATACTTTTTAGATGCACTTGAATTTAATGGCACAAAGCACGGGGCGGTTTTGGGCGATCCAATAAATAATAAATTTCTAATTCTGGAGACTTTTGATGCTGGTGATACATGGGCACTTGCCAAAACCCAACCCCTTGCACTGCCCGATGAAGCGGCGTTTGCCGCCAGTGGCACTTGTTTTAGGAGAACCAAAAATACTTTCTCGTTAGTTACCGGTGGTAGTAACGCCCGCTTAGTAACTTTGGATAAAAATGTTAAAAACAATCCGGTTGCAGTAAACATCCCCATTTTACATGGTAAAGGTAGTCAGGGAGCATTCTCTATCGCTTATGGGAATAAAAAAACAATTATTGTAGGCGGCGATTATTCAAAAGATAATAGGATAGACTCTGTTGCAACCTACAGCATCAATAGTAAACCGGCTCTTGCCATACAGCAACCTGCTGGTTTTCAATCATGTGTTGAATATTTAAATGATGATATTTTTATCGCAACAGGTACACCGGGCAGTAACATAACTTCAGATGGAGGTAAAACTTGGCGTAAAATTGATGTAACAAGTTACAATGTTTGCCGTAAAGCGAAACGTGGTAACCTCATTTTGTTTGCTGGAGATAGAGGAAGAATAGGAATTTTTAAACTTTAGTTACTGACAATGAACACCTTATTTTATACTTTAAAATAAATTCGGAAAGGGCTTGCAGGGAATATCTGAAAATCCTATATTTGCACCACTTTAAACGGAAACGCTAGCAGCAGCGAAAAGTTAAAAAGTTGATTCCGTAGCTCAGCTGGTAGAGCATAACACTTTTAATGTTGGGGTCCTGGGTTCGAATCCCAGCGGGATCACTCTATGGGACAACACAGAATTTCTGGTCGTTGTCCCATTTTTTTTGTTCTGTAATTCCTTGTTTATCAGTTAAATAAAACTAAATATATCCCCTGTCTTCGCGGTTCGAACTTTCAAATCCTCAAATGTGAATTTTTCGGGGTATATCGAACCAATCAGTTTCCGTTTTCCGTAATGATCAGATTTACAATACAATGCATCAATAGAAGTAAGCTTCGCCATTGCGGAATCCAGCGTTTTCTCCACCTCGCTTACGCTCATGTTGTTAGTTCTCAACTCGCTGATCTTACTTTCGAGTGTTATGATCTCCCGATCCGCTTCCACTTTCACCGCACGGAAATCAGCGGCATCTATATCATCATTCAATAACAGTTCCCTTGCCTTGGTTACTTTGTTATTTAACGCGGTTATACGGTCTATAAACTGCTTCCTGCTGTTCCCGGTAGTTTGATGCTCGTTTTTATAAACGTCCAGTATAACCGATTTAAACAGCGCAGCGGCATCTGGACTTAATACATAGTCTTTCAAATGTTCCTCAAATATGCTGTTAGCTTCTTCTGCCCGTGTCCTATACCCGCAGGTTGAGTTGCAGTGATAATAATGGTAATGGGCGGTTCTTCCTTTTGACGCACTGCCAGTAAGCACCTTACCGCACTTCGGGCAGTTTATAAAGCCTTTTAAAGCTAACATATCCTGCGTTACGATCTTGGTCTTCAGTCTTCTTTTACGTCCTTCCAGCACATCCTGTACCTCGTAAAAAACGCTTGGCTTGATCAGCGGCTCATGCTGGCCGTCCACCATATAGCTTTCTTCCTCTTTTAGTTTAGGGATAACGATCTTCCCGATGTAAACCGGGTTTCGCAAAGCATGCCAGAAATTGTTCTTGCTGCATGGAAGCCCTTTTGCCTTTGCCTGTCTATAGATTTCCACCACTGTATTTTGGCCTATGCTCAATTCGTCAAACGCCCATTGCAGGACGGATGCTACCGGCTCATAGGGTACGATAGTTTTCCTTCCGCCATCTAATGTTCTGTTCTTATAGCCTACTGGTGCAGTCGCCATGTATCTGCCTTCCTTCCTTGCCCTGCGCATCCCGTAGAACACGTTTAAAGCCCGCCTGTCGTTCTCAATCTCCGGTGCTGTTAGATAGATCGCCAGCATCATCTTATTTTCAGGAACTTCCATATCAAGCGGCTGCTCGATGGCTTGTGGTTCTACTCCCAGTTTTTTTAAGGTAGCGATCATCTGGTAAGCATCAGGCGCGTTACGGCTGAAACGATCCCATTTGGTGAACAACACCAGGTCTGTCTTATTTTTCTGCTGGCGTAGGAAGCCGAGCAGCTTTGTCCATTCGGGGCGAATGAACGTTTTTGCCGAATGATCCTAAAAAATGATCTTCCGTACCGTTATCTTATTGATCTCGCAGTATTTTACTAATACCTCTTCCTGGTTACGCTGTGAGTAACCTTTGTCGGCTTGTTCATCGGTGCTTACACGTATATATAAATCTGCTGTTTTCATGTCTTAAAGTTCTGATTTACATTAATTTAGCAAAAAAATACATCAAATCCAAGACTTCTCGCGCTTTTTTTTCATCTATTTCGACCCCTGATTTTTTGAGGATCGCTACTGCATCGGCCGAGTTTATTTTCCGCTTTTCCTTTGTTCCAGTTTCCATTGTTTCCGATTAAGAAGCAATGATGAAGGATTTGGGAGAAACCTTATGACAAGCATTTCGGTACTACCGAACAATAAGCTGACGGCTTCGGGCCGGGTTGGTCTTTATTATATCTGCACTAAAAAGCAACAATTAGTAATTAGTATTGATTTTGTTATCAGTTAAACTAATAATTTATAAGACAGAGTTATAGGAATTGATTTTTTTTCAGCCAGCTATTTGTTTCTTTTCCGCAGGTGTAACGAGGTACAAGTTATTCCTGCTTTTCAGCGAGGCTGGCGGCGTAATGAATGTAGCGTGCATACGCGTGATGTAATGAGCCGCTTGCCGCAGCTGCAATTCCCGAAGAAGGTTAAAGAACACTTGTCAGCTTGTGCCGCTCATAAACCCTTTTCGCTGCACCTAACAAAGCTTTTCCATTGCCCGACAACATCACTACGTCGCTATGATTGGCCTTATACCCATCTTTATACCTTACGTTGACATAAGCGTGTTTAAGCACACCAAAAAGGGATCGGTAAAGGTGGTAGTCCAAACCGAACACGGCGGTGATATCGGTTGTAAACATTTCAATAATGGCCAGCAGCCGTGACAGGTTGTGGTTATTGATATCATAATTTAATACCGCACGTACTAAAGTAATAAGGACACATTCCGCACTTTGAAGAAGGCAGAATAACGCAGCGTTATCCGCTTCCTGCTTTAAATGAAACTGAGCACCATTCCAAAAGTCCGTTGCCAGCTTATACCAGTGTTCCCATTGGTTTAGTGAGTTGTCATTTATAAGATCCGTCAAAGGCAAGGCAGACGGTCATAACAAATCTCCTGATAAATATGCGGGCGAACGGGTAAGCGCAGTATTCATAAACCGGTTGCCACGCTTTAAGCCGGTAAACAGCGCGGAGGAATGATGTACCAAAGCGACTACGTTGGCTGTTTCCCTGCAACTGTCTTCTATCATCCCTGCCAGTCCCTGTGACTGCCGCTGTTCCTCGTTATCGGTCAGCACGAGCAGATAAAGTTTATTAAGAGGTGCAGCACCCAAATAGACAATTGCTTTTACCGAATTGATTTTATGAATGATGATCGATACAATGCTGCTGATCAACGCACTTTGCTTTCCCTGCAAACCACTGTCAAGCTGGTACATCGAAACAGGGATTGCCTCCCTTTCTGCCGAAGACAGGTTAGCAGACAGCGAAAAAAGCACTTTTTCTTCCTTAACATCATTTCTTAGTGAAGGCTTTGCTGAAGTTCTTTGGAAAATGAACCAAGCGGCATCAAATAGTTTTTGCAGGTTTTCATTTACGGTAAGCAGATCTTCCGCTTCCATAAACTCCCCGGCGGGTTTAACCGAAAGGCCATACTCCAGCCAGTCATACAAGTGTTCCCTATATTGCGGCAGGTTATACTTACCAAAGAAGGCTTCTAAAAATAGGTAAGGGTTAAGCTGCTGCTCTTTAGTGAGTGACAGGGGATAATAACTCCATGCTCTTTGTTCAAACGAAAGCGTTTCGTCCGTTACCGATACGTCAGGCTTCCCTTTCATATCCTTTAACAGGTGTACGGCTTCGACCAGGCTTATGGTCAGCTTGTGAAAATAGAGCAGGCCTGACGGGCTACTTGCCTTTTACACTGAAACAGGTAGCCGGGAACTATGCAATTGATGTATGTTTAGATAGCAAATACAACAGTATTAAAGGGCAAACACTTCTTAGTATCAACGGAATATCTCGTAAAGAACTGGTGCAAAAATGTGCGTTAGCAACAACCGGATTTCCCGAGCAACGCACGGCAACGGCACTCCGGCAGTTTGGTTATTTATATCCTTGGGCATCCAAATTAAAAACAACCTTTTTACTAAAAACTAACAATGGAAAATCGTTCAATATTACCGGGATAACACTAAAAGAATGGGATAATTATTTAGCGATTAAAGCTAATAAGGCAGATTGTGAAGAACGATTTTCCTATACACGACATAATGACGCCGGTTACATTAATGCATGTTCTTTTGACGTAAAGCCGAAAGGTAAATATAGCTTAGATTCTATCAAACATAAGATTGACGGTATTTTCAGGCAGATCAAACAAGATGGAGTGAATAAGTTGGTGATTGACATAAGCCATAATGAAGGTGGCAATTCATCTGTCGGCGACTATCTTATAAGTTATATATATGGCAAACCATATATGGATTATCAAACCAATTGGAAAAGAAGTGACGAATATTTGCAACTGTTGAAGTCTTGGGGTATAGAAAATCCAAGCTACGCAGCTGAACCTGTGGGAAAAGTATTACGCTACCCATCTGAACAAGTAAATCCGGAGATTGTGCCAAATACGTTTTCAGGTAAGGTGATAATTGTCATAGGCCCAGCAACTTTTTCGAGCGCACTATCCTTTGCAACATTGATCAGGGATAATCATATAGCTAAATTAATTGGCCAGACTCCTGTCAACGGACATCCTAACGGATTCGGTGAAATGTATTATACTAATTTGCCACACACACAGATATTTGTTCGTTTTGGGGTAAAAGAACATATCAGACCGGCTGGTAAAATTAGTGACAATAATCTTAGACCGGATGTCGCCCTTACAGAATCACAAATGATGGATATTGATAAACTGGTTCGACAAAACTACTAATCTATAAACCATTCGCAAATCGCGAATTAGTCGATTTGGGTTGCACATTTGTTCACCGTTTATTTGTCCTTGCTTTTCGTTGCTTGTGCCTGTTCCTGCCATGAATAGCCTCATCATCTATATCATCCGCTATCTCAATACCGGGATAACTTTGTAAATCAGTATCAGCATAACTATTGCCGTCAGTGTCAATAGAACTATATTCCTCCATCTCCTTGTAACTGCCTGCTGATTGTTCGCTTTGTTCTCCAAGGCCGTTATCCTTTGTAGGGCCTGTTGCTGGCTGGCTGTCATTTCCCTGAGGAATTTCGTATTGGCTGTCGCGTTGAGCTGCATCTGTTCTAGCGTTTGAATCAGTAACGCCCGCTCTTCGTCCACTTGTGGATTGTTCTTCTCCTGGCTTTCCTGTACCTGTTGTATATGCTCCGTACTTTGCTTTTGTGCGATGGTTTGCAAGGCTAATTGCCTTGCTGTCTCTGTCTTGCTCATAGTCTATATATTTGATCAGCTACGCCCATTTAAACCGGTTACCTAATGCCTGCCCTTTGATCTTAAAGTCATTGATAAAATAAGTTATCCCGCTTATCCTGCCGGTGCTGGCCTGGTTAAAGAGAAGTGATATACCCGCTTGCTCGCTGCGGCTGATAAACTCCTGTAAGGTGAGTTTTCTCTCGTAGATGATCGGCTCAAGCAAAGCCTGTAAAAGGCTTTTGTCAGAAGGGATACCTGTACGGACAGTTTTTTCAATCTCGTTCTTAGTCAGTGACCGTTGGGTTGCACGGTTACGCTGCTCTGTTGTTCTCTTGCTGTAAAGTTCGGCTGTTATGTCGTTACCCGGCTCGCGGGTTATAAAGTTCTACTGCTGCAAGGTTCCGCTGTTATCCTGCGCTAATGATACCAGGTTATATTGTTCTTCCAAACTCCTCAATACCGAAAGGCTTTTACGGTAATTATTGCTGTCTGATACCACACTGCCGTCATACCTGATGCGGTTAACCAGTAAGTGAACATGCGGGTGGTCTGCATCATGATGCCGTACGATCAGGTACTGGTTATCATCGTAACCCATGGCTTTCATATAGTCAAAAGCAATGTCCAGTAAATTCGCATTAGTCAGGTTAGATGGTTTCTCGTCATTAGAAAAGTTGAGGCTGGTGTGCCAGACATATTTGCCCAATGCCGGCCGCAGCTGCCTGATCAGTTCTACCTCTTTCTTTATATCGCCCGGCAATATGGAAATGAAGCTGGTGGCTAATAACTCCGCCCGCTGCTTCCTATCCGGGTGGTTCAACTTTTTTAGATTATAAGCTAACGCACCCATAAAGTTTGATCCGAACTTTTCAACAGCGATAATCTAATAAATGTTGAATGATGGTTTGCTGCTGGGCAAAGAGTGCAATCAATACCTGTAGCAATCCTACCGCTAGTTTGCCGGAGTTCACCTGCCTGGTCAGTTGATTCAGGTTTACGCCGATACGGTTGAGTTCCGCGTATAATTGGACAGTGATTTTCGGAGTTACAGCTTTAGGGTAGTTGCCCGAGAAAAGACGATTCCGGACCAACACGGAAACATGCTGGCTGCACATGATACTGAGTTGTTCCAATTGCTTTAACTCGCCTTCGGTCAGGCGAACTACCAATACTTTTGATAGCTTCTGTTCTTTCTCTTTTTTAGGCCGGGCCATTTTGCTCATTTTGATTCGTAAGCAAAACTGCGGGTTAGGGAAAATCTTTTATGACAAGCATTTCGGTAGTACAGAAACATAAATATGGGCGAATGAAAATTCGCACAATACTTTCCCATTGTTTTTAAGTGTCTGCGGAACGGAGTGAGGTAGCAATCATGAGCATAGCGAACCCGAAGGCAAGTCGTTTTGGTATAACCAAAACATAACTTGCTTTAGACTATTTAGGGATTCAATATCAATTAGAATCGACGTTGAATTGGATTAAAAAAGTTAAAGCTATAATGAATAAAGTCTTGCTTTTATAAATTGGCAATTAAAGAAGATATTTACTTTCTCTATCGCGAGCTGGCAGTATGATCGATTGCGGCAGTCTTGAAAACTGTTGAATGTAACAAGTCCTGGGGTTCAAAACCCTATCTCTCCGCCAAATCAACTATCAATAATTATCAAAACCCTTTAAATCGTTGATTTAAAGGGTTTTTTGTTTTTGATTCATCATCAAAAAATGTGCTATTTCGCATTATTATTGTGCGTCAGTGGTGTAGTCCTTTAATTTGAGGCCAACATTGATGGAGGAATCGTTCCGGCTGAATTGTCCCCGTTGTAGCATAATCAATCTTTGCAATCCTAGTTGAATTGGATTTCATGGCATTTATAATGACAATACTAATTCATCAACCCTTTTAAATAACTATCGTAGGCGGCTTTCTTCTGATAATTCATATCAAAAAGCAGTCTAAAATCATTTTTTCCAGACAATGTTGCTTCGCTGTAAGCGTCGCTGAACTGCCAGGTTGTTATACCAAATTGTTGTACTTTCGGGACCACTTCTCTATATGTTTTTGCAAGAAATTGGTATTTTTCTGCTTGTAACGTTTTAAAGTTTTCTGAAAAAACGAACAAGGGGTTATTTGATGGATTTACGGAAATATCCAGTTCAGATATGTGAATCAATAAGCCTGTTGCAGCAAACTGTCTAAGAGATTCTTTAATGTTTTTATTATCGGTAGTTAGATTGATATGCATTTGAATGCCGATTCCGGAAATAGTGCCGCCAGCATTTTTTACGCTGTTTACAATAGATATTACAGATTTTATTTTGGCATCGTTCCATCCGCCATTATCGTTACCATAATCGTTATAAAATAATAAAGATGCCGGGTCCGCTTCATGAGCATATTTAAACGCCCTAACGATATAATTGGCCCCTAAGTGTTGTCGCCATAAACTTCCGGTGCCGGGGCCATATTTGTCTTTATCTGTAAGCGAACCATCATTATCGTCGATAGCTTCGTTAACCACATCCCATGATTTAACCTTACCCTTGTAGTGGGAAACCATTGCAGTGATATGATTTTTAAATATCCCTTCCCAGGCAGTTGAATCGCCCGAAAAACTTTTAACCCAGTTTGGTAGTGCGTGCTGCCATACGAGCGTATGCCCGTGCACCCGTTGATTGTGTGATAGCGCAAAATCAACCATTGCATCTCCAGCTGAAAAATCAAAATTATTTTGCTTCCACTCCACCCGGTCAAATTTCATTGCACTCTCTGGCGTAATGCTGCTAAACTCATTGCCTAAAATTGTTGAGTAGGTTTTGTTGGTATTCATCGGCGAATCGTCGACAGCAGTCCCCACCGGAAATGATGCCGAGTTTCTTAATGTTGGAGTTACAGCAGTTGGAGTGGGGTTAGTGGTTTCTGTAAACCGCGTCGTTGGAATTATAAAAGGGTCTTTTTTAATACAACTACTTCCAAACAATAATAAACCTATTAGGAATAAAAAAAATCCAAAAAATTTTAAAAATCTCCCCATAACATCAAACCATTTAAATGTTTGGTTGTATACGGGGCGATAAATTGGGATGTTGTGTTATTTCAAATTATATTACGCCAAAAACCCCTCTGGAATTAACCGAGGGGTATAATTTTAATAAATTATTAGATGATATAAATTTTAATCAATCTTTTATAGTATACTGAAAATCTGCAGCCAGGCCATTTCCAACTCGTTTTACTGAATCAAGGCCAAGTCTTACAGCTTTGTAGCCAAGAGTAATATTTAAGTTGGTAGCGTTAGGCGCGGTTGCTCTAATAATTATCCTACTCCCTACGCGTGGACTGAAGCCAAATATAAAATTCGAAACGCTATTGGTGGTTATGTTTTGTATTGTGTCAGGTAGCCCCAAACTAGAAACTTCTAAAATATTAAGATTATATTTTGCAGTTGCGTTACTTACAATTCTGAATACGCCGTTGGCTTTGTCAGAGTTTTCCTGATCATTGATTTGTTGCTTGTCTTTTTTACAACTCCAAAGACAAGCAGATGCCAAAAGAATTAGGGTCAATGTTTTTTTCATAATTAATGTTTATATAAATATTTATAAAAGATAGGTTCTATTGGGACTTGATATAATGGTCGAGATCCTGAATAAATTCTTTAGATGCCTCATTAGCAATTGTTTTTCGGATTATCAACTTATCCGGCCACATGCTTTTGAACTGCGCAATTAATTCCTGTTCATCGTAGGCTACATGAACATAGCCATCTATGTCCATTTGCTTTGCTGTGCCAAGTTGGTGGTCATTCCTATGTTCATTAAACTTAACGAGCCGGGGCATAACTATTATAGGCTTTTTCTTGACCAGGGCTGATATAATTGTCCCCATGCCCGCGTGGCTTATGATTAGCTTTGCATTAGAAAAATGCTTATCAAAATCACGGGGAGATAGAAAATCAACCAATTGTATGTGATTGGTTTGCACTGCCGACTTTAAAGCTTGCACTACGAATATTGTATCGGGATACTGCGCTGCAATCTGATCAACAACGTTAACCAAACGATCAAAAGGTAGTTGTGTTCCGGCTGTTACAAAAACCATTATAGTAAGTTGCCGCTATAAACGATCTTTCCGGTAGAAAGATGTGACCATTGTGTGTAAACTCTGTCAGCAATTTTAGTGGCGATACGGCCACTTAAGGATAACTTTTCTACGTTAGCTATGCTATCTATCCAAATTGTCTTCGCTCCAAATATTCTCCCTATAACGATACCCATCAAGCCTGGCGCGGCGCCTGTTGTAATAATAACGCCCGGCCTAAGTACAGCTACACGGACAAATACCATGCAAAAGCATTTAATCAGATTAAACTTTTGATCTTTATTTGCATCAGGTACATTGTAATATTTGCTTCCGTTTACTTTACTATCTAAAAAACTCTTATTTGATATAAAGGTTACATCATGATCCTTGAATAAAGGGGTTAACCTTTGCAGTTCAATCCAATGGCCGCCAATAGAAGCAATCGCTAACACAGATGCCGTGCGCTTGCTGAAATTGATTGTCATGAGTTTTTCTATTACAGAAAACGAATATCTGCTAATCAAAAAAGATAGTGCGACGAGTCCGAAAAACACGTACACAAAATTACTTGGAAAGGTGTGCGGCGTTGTAATTTTAATATACAATTCAATTAATATTGCGTACAATAAAATGCTACGCCATGTTGCTTTATTTATATCAGAAAGTTTGTAAATAGTATATTCGCCATAAACTCTAAACACACTTGTTACTAAAACCCAAAGTGCATTAGCAGGTAACAAGGTTTGGATATATAAGTCGGCGTAATTTTGAGAACCGTATTTATTGGAAAGGTAATTGCCTACAAATAAACACATATTAAGCACAAGCATATCGCTCAAACTGAGAATTGAGCGTAAAAAAATGATTTGCTTTGATTCCATAGATATCGATCTTTAAATAATATTAGATCGATACGAAAGTGTGGTTAATACACTAAAACATCAATAGCCCTATAGGGCTACAGTTTGATGTAAAACATTGAGATCAAAAAATTGTAAAGAAGCTAATTAATTTTTTGAACCTAAGATTGTGAGATCAATTAAAAAATGATATCGGTTAAAAAACCAGATAGATAATATATAAAAGCAACGCGCAAAACAAATTGGCCAAAATTAATGTTACTAACGTTTTAGTAGCAACAGCTTTAGATTCATCGCTAATATCCAAATTCTGCGTACCTTCTCTAAACAATACAGCGCGGGCTCTTTTCATATGTAGTTTATACGAAAATGGAAAGCGCATGGTTACATTAATTAGGTTAAAAAAATTGAATACAGGTTACCCATTAGTTAAGATACAAATATAGCATATTTTTTTATCAGCTTATAACAACTTACGGAACACCTAGGCTTTAAAAATTTACAGCCTAGCATAATACTGTCTTAAAATAACACTTTTTTACAATCCGCATCTTCATGTTAACTAAAAGTAGATTTCAAAAATTTTGTTCATTGCTATTTTGCTTAAGTATTTGTTGCGCATCTGAATTATTCTCTCAATCAAAACCTGTGCAAGTTTATGATTATGTCATCGAAAACAACCGTGAAAGTATAACTGCATATCCACGCGACGGAAGCGGATTATCGTTATTAAAGGGCAGGGATGCTTATACTGTTTTGCAAACTGCTATTAATGCGATTTCAAGAACCGTCGGCGGAAGTATTTTCATTGGGCCGGGCGACTATATATTGACTGATGAGTTGACAATTACGGGCTGGGACAATGACCTACCACCGAATAAGCAAATTATAATTTGTGGTAACGGGCTATCCGCGCGGATAATCCAAAATACAAAAGGGAAGAATGCTGTTGTAATAAAAAATAAAGCCTGTATTGTGCTACGTGATCTTTATATCTATGCCGGAATTGAGTCAAATGCCGGATTGCTATTAGACGATTCCGGTAATTCTGAAATTTCTGTGTGGGGCGGCAGTATAGATAATATATTTATCCAATCCAATTCACGGACCAGCCCGGCCTTTTACGGTAAAAACTTTTTCGACATGAATGTTTCCCATCTAACTGCTATAAATAATAATAACCACAGCATCATGATTGAAAATACAAGCAGTACTACCAACTATGGCAACAGTCATTTTGGATTTATCAGAGCGGTAAGCAGCAAAAAAATTCCATATGCAGGCCTCTATCTTAAAAGCAGCAATAGTCGCGGTCAAAAATTTCCTAATTTAATTACTTTCGCCAATTACGAATGTTCAATTGCTTACAGGGGGATTTGGTTAAGTGGCGCAAAGCAATGCACATTTACTTTTGTTGACATTGAGGGGGTACCGCAGCCAATTTACCTTGATGGTTCAACTATTGCCGGAGAAGCAAGATGGAACAAGTTTTTAAGCGGATATCTTTTGCCTGCGGCGGGTGGCACGGCAATTACAAATACCGCTTTCACCGGCGGAAACGACTTTAACCTTTATATTGAGGACGACAAAGCGACAATCCCGGTAGTAGACAGACAGAGTTATAAACCCGCTAATAGCTACAATTTGACCATGTCTGGTGCGGGGATTAAAAACATCAGCATAACATCCAAAACGGCAACTTCACTTTTTATCAGAAAAAATAATGGTGAAATCTTCAATCACACTGCCACATCAGCAAGCGGCCACCAATAATATCAACTGAGCTTTTGCAGCCTTAAAATCTTTTCCATTATCTGAAATATAGTTAAAGCAATTTAACGCCGTTATACTCCAGGGTTCTTAATGATTGATCTTTTTTAGTCAGAATAAGCTTTTTAATGCCGGCGTTACTTCCCGCATCCAGGTCACTTTGTTTATCGCCGATAAGCAAACTTAAAGACAGATCGATATCAAAATCCCTTACAGCATCTAATATCATACCGGGGTTAGGTTTTCGGCAATCACAACCGATATTAAAATCGGGATGATGAGGGCAGAAGTATACATTATCAATCATAACGCCCTCGACTTTAAACTGCTCTGTCATCCAGGCAGTTAATTTTTTAAAATCATTGGTGGTGTAATATCCTCGCGCTATTCCCGCTTGATTAGTTATAACAATGATAAGGTAGCCATCATTTTGAAATTTTCTGCACAGATCAAAAATACCATCTACAAATTCAAAGTCGCTTATTTTGTATACATAGTTTTTATCAATATTAATCACACCGTCCCGATCTAAAAAGAGGGCCTTTTTCATAATTCCTCGCAAGCTTTTTTATAATCGGTAGGGATGCCAATATCTATGAAAACATTGGTGAAAGCTACTGCTTTTAAATTTCCTGTTAAAGATTGCTGCTCTAAAATAGCCTGCTCAAATGAAAACACGGCAGGTAAAATCATGCTTTGTATAAAAGCTTTATTCAGCGAATAAATTCCACCGTTTATCAGCCCTGTTTCAAGCGGCATCTTTTCTTTGAAACCTGTTACTGTATCACCGGCTAAAAGCACCGTGCCATACCTGTCAAAATCTTTCATTTCTTTTAATGCTATTGAAAGGGCGCGTCCGGATGTTTGGTGAAACATATTAAACCAATCAAGATTAATTGGGAAATAGGTATCACCATTAATAATCATAGCGTTCTCGCCTTCAATAAAATTAAGTGCCTTGACTATTGCACCGCCAGTTCCCAATGGTTCTGTTTCTTCCGAATAAAAAACAGGTATTCCGTGGAAAACATTTCCAAAATGACCCTTAATAATTTCGGCTTTATAACCTACTGCAAAAACCAGCTTAGTTACTTCATACTCTAACACCCAGTTAAGCAAATAATCTAAAAACGGCTTTCCTTTTATTGGGGCCATTGGTTTCGGAACATCTGCAACAACCTCCCGTAAACGTGTACCCATGCCCCCTGCTAAAATAATTACTTCCATTATTCGGGTTTTAGTGCTCCAAAGATCTCTTCTTCTACAAGGAAACAAATTATATGGCCAATAAGAATATGTGCTTCCTGTATCCTTGGCGTTTCAGACGACGGAACTTCTATACAAATATCGCATAAATTGGTCATCTCTCCCCCCCTGTCGCCAGTTAGTCCGATGGTTTTAAGACCTTTACTTTTGCATTCTAATAATGCGGCTATAATATTCGGTGAGTTACCTGAAGTCGAAATCCCGATAAAAACATCACCGGTATTGCCGATAGCCTGTACCTGGCGAGAAAAGAGTTTTTCGTAACCGTAATCATTGCCAATCGCTGTTATAACAGAAGTATCTGTAGTTAAAGCTATCGAAGATAAGCCTGGCCTGTCGAAATAAAACCTACTTACAAATTCGCCGGCTATATGTTGGGCATCAGCCGCGCTGCCGCCGTTACCTGCCAACAAAGTTTTATTACCCATTTGGTAGGCGTTTACAACCATCTGGGCCGCTTCTTTTATTAAATTTAGTTGCTCTTTATCAGCCAATAAAATCTCCTTAGCTGCAATTGACGACGAAATCTGCGCAATTATTTTATTATCCATAGCTTCAATATTAATGAGTTTGTAATTTAATTGTAAATCTTCCATCCGTGGCATCCGCCTTCGCTAAATTGAAATAGGACAACTCGTCCATTCAGCGCGTTCAATGCCGATACAACCTGTACCTTTTTAACGGGGTTTACCAGGAACATGATAAAACCGCCGCCGCCGGCACCTGAAACTTTACCTGTGTAAGCACCTGCTTCTAAAGCAACTTTAAAAACGCTGTCTATATCGTCGTTAGAAATTGAACTGGCCATTTTTTTTTTGTTGTCCCATGCATGTGCCAAAATTCTCGACAGCATAGGGATATCTCCTTTCAGTATCGCCTCTTTCATGTCAGATGAGCTTTGCTTTATCTGATGCATAGCTTCTATCGCTACAAGGTTACCAGAAGACGTATTCCGTTTTTGTTCGTCTATTATACTTGCAGACGACCTTGAAGCACCTGTATAATATAAAATAAGCGACGATTCTAATTCATCAACAATCCAGCGTTTAACACGCAACGGATTTACAATTACCCTATCCTGATGGAATTCCATAAAATTAAAGCCACCAAAGGCTGCGGCATATTGATCTTGTTTACCACCTGTCAAGCCCAAATCATTTCGTTCTATCTCGTAAGCTAAATGGCCAATTTCGTATTCGCCTAAAGGTAAATTAAGCCATTCTACAAAAGCCTTTACAACAGCAACCACAAGTGTAGATGATGAACCTAAACCACTGCCTGGAGGCGCGTCGGAGTAGGTGGTCATTGTAAAACTCAAAGGGGCTTTTATATCGTAATCTTTTATAATTCTGTTATAAACTCCTTTTAAGATATCAAGTTTTCCATCCATCGGGAGCACCAATGCAGAGTCGTATTGAACGGTGTGTTCTATATCCGGTGCGTTAAAATATATTCTATCATCTAAGCCAACATCAATGGTGCAATAAACAAACATGTTTACCGTCGCATTTAATATCAACCCGCCATACAGGTCGCTATACGGGGATACATCGCTCCCGCCACCGGCAAGGCCTAATCTTAACGGTGCTTTACTTCTAATGATCATCTAACTTATTTAAGATTGTGATTGATTTTGCAGTTGCGCAGGTAATGATTTATTTCCCGCCAATAATGTGTCGTTATAAAGCTGGAATAGCTGTTGATTGATTTTTACCGAGCTGTATTCGTTCCGTATTTTCTTTACGTTGTTTTTAGAAATTAACTCCATTTGGCCGGGTGAATGATAAATATGTTTAATTGTAGTCACTAAACTGTTTATATCACCAGGAGTTATTAAAAAACCATTGACTTGCTCAGTCACTAAATCTGGTATGCCACCGACCGCAGTACTCAAAATCACCTTCCCTGCGGCCATTGCCTCCAACAGTGCTACGGGGAGGCCTTCGTTATAAGATGGCAAAACCACGGTATCAGCTTTAAGCAAAACTTCTTTTTTCTGATCCTCCCCAACCCATCCTAAAACGTCGATATATTGGTCAAGATTAAGCTGAGTTATCAGTTTTTTCACCTCATCTACCTCGCCATCACCTGCAAAGTAAAACTGTAGATGCTGCATATTTTCCTGGTGGACAAGGATGTCAATTGCTTTAACCAAATCGTAAATTCCTTTTCGTTCTCCTAATCTCCCCAGAAATAGAAAAGCCCCTATATTGTAAGGTATAACGCTGCAACTTTTAAAAGCGTCAACATTTACCGCATTAAAAAGTACCACGACATTATTCAGGCATATAGTTTCTTCAAAAAACTTTTTCCAATATGCAGATAACACAATTACTTTATTACACCTTTTTAGCGACCGTCGTATAATACGCTGTATAGCCTTATGTGCGTTACTATAAAAAGTATCAAAATCGGCACCGTGAATGTGCATTATTACCGGCACCCCTTTTTTGTGGCATATTGATGCAAAAATCGCTTTTCGGTAAAAGCTGGCATCACAAGCAGTGTGTATGTGTACCAGGGCGATGTTGCGTTTGAATAATAATTTAAATAAACAGGTAAAGAAAAACGATAATTTTTCAATAGCGTTCCCTTCCACATGAGATGTATAATGGGTTAGCTGATAGCCATAAGCATCAGCATTACTTTCTGTTAGGCCTTGTATTACTGAAGCCATCCCGCCTTTAGTACGCTCTACACTGGGGCCGATAATAATCACTTGTTTTAATAACATAATTTTAAGATTCGTTTTAACATCGATATCGATGACCAGAATATATTAGGTGTTTTCGATCGTTTTTAAATGATGGATAGTTTTCTTTTTACTTTTCATAATAGGCTTCTCAATAAACACCCAGGATAAAGTGGCAAGTGCAATAGTCGTGGCTAAAATGACGGGGATGTAAAGTGCATTTCCAAATAATTGAAACTGCACAATCACCCCTAAAACCAAACCATGATAGATATACACGCCGTAAGAAATGTCGTTACCCTTAAAAATTTTATTCGACAACGTAGGCAGCGTGTAGGCCAGTGAAATAGTAGTAACACCCAGGCATAAAAGCTTGAAAATGTAAGTTGTATTGGAAGTTGGAACTAAATAACTAACACATAAATAAGCCATCAGCCAGAATGCTCCTTTCCCATACACCCATTTTGACTTGTAAATCTCTAACCGCTGTAGCACGACCCCGAAGAGAAACAAGTAAATATTAGGAATAAATGAATACCGTAATGGTTTAGGGATATTATTGTAATTAAAATTATCGGCATCGTAATGCACTTTTAAAAAGTAGGTTATAAAACAAAACAAAGCGCAGCTTATTATGATAATAACGGTGCGTATGCTTTGTTTGGATGATACCCTATTGACAATAAAATATAAAATTGGCAATACGACATAAAACTGAAGCTCTAACGGAATAGTCCACAAACTCCCGTTATATGATCGGAAACCAAAACCTTTCAAAAATTCAGGTGTATAAATTAACCCAACAAGTTGAGCAAAAAACCAATACACGGCCTTGATGTTAAAAAAGCTGATGTTTGTGACAAGGGCGATTACGATTATGGTTAATACAATACATGTCCACAAAGCGGGGAAAATCCTGAATGCTCTGTTTTTGAAATAAACGACGATGTCATGATTTCTTTCTAAAGATGCAGAGATCAGAAACCCGCTCATTACAAAAAACATTGTTATACCGGGGAAATTCAAAATCACCCGTAAAAAAGCAGGATACGGAAGATGCAAGTGTGGAAACGAGTGTAACAGCACTACTTCAAGCGCAGCAAACAGCCTCAGCAAATCAAAATTATTTATTTTAAACTCCCTTACCATTACCTGATATTTATAGTTGAATCTTTTAATAAGCGGTTTGAATTGCCTTTTACAATTGCAGGATTACCTGCAACGATACAATCCGCTGCAATATCCTTAACGACAACTGAGCCGGAGCCGATTTTAACATTGTCGCCAATATGGATTGGGCCAATAATGCAAACGTTATTCCCAACATCCACATTATTGCCGATAACCGGGGCGTGAGTTACAGACCCGTCTGACTTCTGCTTAGTACCAATTGTTGTACAATGCCTAATAGTACAATTGCGGCCGATGACTACATCCTTATTAATAATCAATGCCTGTCCGTGAAATATTACCAACCCTTTACCGGCTGTAATATTCCAGGGTACCTCAAGCGTAAAAAGCCATTGAATAAATATTTTGTAAAAAATGATGTAAAGGCATCCCAGATAGAAATACATGCGGCGGGTTGAACAGAAATTCGCTATCCTAAACAACAGCATAAACACGCGGCCCTTAACATTCCCCCGGTTGGACTGCCAGTCCTGCAATATGAATTTTATAAAACTCATTTCGCTATTGGATTGATAGCCTTCACATCGGCATATTTACTGCTTAACAACCGCTCCCATTGATCTACGATATTAGATACATGATAACCTTTGCTACTTTTAATTGAATTTAAAGCCATTTGCCTTCTCAGACCTTCGTTTTCCATTAGTTCGCAAAGTTTATCCCGAAATTCCATCACATTATTTTGTTTGATAATGTATCCGCTATCACCATCCGAAACAACATCGTAAACCGATGAAAAATTATCAAATACAACAGGCACCACTCCATTTTGCTGCGCTTCCAAAAGCGACATTGGCAGCCCTTCCCAAATGGAGGTCATCAGGAATATAGACGACTGCTGATAATACTTAATTACATCAACCTGCTGGCCCGTAAAACAAACGTCATGAAGATTATGCTCTTTAGCATAATTTTTATAAGCCGCCTCGTCTGGTCCTGAACCAACAATCATTAATTTCCAGCTATTGCGGGTTGATTTAGGCAGCAGCTTCCAAACCCTAAGAGCGCTAAGAATTTTCTTTTGGCTTTCTTCAAGGCGGCTTATGATCAATACTATTTTTTGTTTAGCACTTATCTCTTCCATTAACAGATATTTATCAAAAGTTAGAGGATTGGGAATGGTTAACAATTTGTTATCTTTTTTTTCTTTTTGGTAGATCTCTAAAAATGATTCATGAAAGGAATCGGACAGCAAAATAAATTTGTCGCACAGGTCATAAAGAGCAGTTGTTGTTTTTAAATATGGGTTACGAAAGATGAATACTATTTTTTTAGCAATCTTTTTGATAGCATTTTTCAGAAAACTGCCCGACGAAAAATCGATCTTTTCTTTAAAAGAGAATTGCCAGTAATCTGGTGAGGCATGTAAAAAACAGAGAAAAGGCTTGAAGGGGTAAACTTTACGAAGCTGTTTAAATACCTTTATAAAGGGATTATAATAGGTGTTTTGGCATAAAAACACATCTATTTGCTTTTCCTTTGCGAATCGCATAATATCCATCTCAAGCTTTTGATAGTTACCCTTAAAATCAACTTTTAACTTACAGTCACTGGCGTACAGATTGTTATCTTTGTCGTAAAAAACGAAATAGCATTTGTATCCCCTGCGGATAAGTTCTTTGGATATGATATCCGAAACACGTGGCACCCCCCCGTTTGCCGGGAGAATAGAGTTTTGGAAGAATAATATATTTTTATTGCCGGATATACTCATTCGTTATTTATTTGCAGAAATTACATTTTGAAACATCTGTCGATATTTGCCTGTTAAAGCTTCAATTGAATAATTTACCTGATTGTAGCGTTTTATTTGATCCCGCATTAAAGCATATTCACTATCGTGATGAGTTATTCGCTCCGTAATAACCCTTTCAAGGTCATTTACGTCTTCAGATTTAAATACGTAGCCATTCAGCCCATTTTTAACCTCATCTGTAAAGCCCTGCAAATCGGATGTTATTAACGGTGAATTGTAGTTAAAAGCAACCTTAATTGCGCCACTTTGCGACATTTCGTTGTAAGGAAATACAGCATAATGGTTTTTTGCAAAAAGGTCGGCTATCTCTGAATTTTTTATCATCCGGATATCAAGCTCAAACAATTCAGGATATTTAATTTGCGATGCATATTTATCCCAATCGTTACAAAAGCCGTTAATGGAAATTTTGAAACCCCTAACCCCTTTGTCATAAAGGTTGCAGGCCGCCCTTATCAACAGGCCGACATTTTTGTTGGAATTAATTGAGCCAAAGAAAAAGAACACGATACTATCTGTACGTTTTTCAAGTCTGCTTACACCAAAATCCTTTAAGCCAAGTAGAATAATAAAGATTCTCGCATCTTTAAATGAAGCGCTGAATAATGCTGCCTGCGTAGGCGAAAACATGTTTACATATTTTGCAGCGTTAAAGGCAAGTTTAAATACCATAGCCGAAAGCATTGGCATCTTAAAACTCGACTTAACGTTGCCGTCATGCGCAGTTACAATTGTTTTTTCCTGATTAATTCGCCAGTACAAGGGTAATATGAAAGGGTTTGTAGGCACGTAATTGAAATAAGTAAGGTCTGGCTTTGACGCTTTGATGCTCCTGTAAACCTTTTCATAAAACAGCAAAGTTTTTATGCTCCGGGCCCTGCTTGTCCAATAAATAAATTCGATAGTAAGTCCTGGAAGTTTTTCTATATCATCCAAATCTGATTCGCTAAATCTTGCATTCTTACTTGGGAACATTACTATCCAGTGTATATCAAAATGCTGTAATAACCCCTTAAAAAGATCGGGATTAAAGTCTGTGTCTAAAAAATGATCCGGGGTTACCCAAGTAACTTTAGGCTTTGTGGGTGTATTATTGTTCATATTTTCCTTTCCTGCTTTCCTTGATTCTCATCAGGGCGGCATACATTAATTCATCTATCGACAGTCCATATTGTTTTCTGCGCTTAAACCATTTTGCTATTAGTGAAAGGGGGTGCAATTGTTCGGACGCGTAAATTGTTCTTATTTTCTTTTTTTGCGAATACAGCCGTATGATTCGCATGATACTTTGTCGCAGTATCTTATCCGAGGTATTTTCTGGTTCTGTTTCAACAAACTCCAACAGCCATTTTTCTTCAGCCAATGCACCATCCATTTTTAAATAAATGTTACCACCAGTAGATATGGTTTGTGAGTTACGCCTGTACATAAATACAGGTTTATTGGTATGTGCTATACCGTTTTTGGTGGCAGCGATATAGCATGATATATCGTCTGATCCCCAGGCAAGAGGCAGTTTAAAGAAGCCATTATTTGCTCTTAACGTAGATGTTCGGTAAACATAGTCAGATATAAAAAACAGCCGCTTTTCCTCTATTCTTTGCAATATGGTATCGTACACACTTTCAAACTCCGGTCGCGGATCAGTAAGTTGTACCGCGTTTGAGTTTTCATCAATGATTACCGTGCGGCAATGATATACGCCGCATTTAGGATACTTTTCGATTAAGGAGTCAAACTCCTCCAAATAATCCGGGGCCATCTTATCATCATCGCCCATTAATATAAAAAAATCACCCTTCGCATATGAAAGGCATTTATTCCAATTGTCGACCACGTTTTCAGCCCCAAAATTCTTTTCATTGGTATAATATCTTATACGTTGCGTATTAAAACTTTTTACAACACTATCAATATCCTCTGGCGATGCATCGTTCACCACTACCACCTCAAAATCCCTGCAAGTCTGATCTAAAATACTTTGAATACATTCCTTTAAAAATGTAACCTTGTATGCCGGTATGCCTATTGTATACTTCATGATTGGTTTGTAGATAATTTTAGTTTGTTTTGTTCATAAATTACCTGGTAGCAATACAGCACCAAAACAGTTGTGATCAAAAAGTAATAAGAGATCAGGAAATCGGATGTCAAACAAGTTAACATGATCATCCACAAATAATACTTTAGATAGTAATAATCTGAAGGAACGGGGATGGTAAAGCTTTTAACGAATATTAAAACATAACCAATTATGGCAAATATCCCGAACGAAATATACACCTCAACTATCCCCACGTCTGTTAAAAAATAACCATACCTGTCACCCAGCGCTATTAAAGATTTGCCATAATTTGATGTATCGTTGGCAAAACCGTTACCCAATATTTTGCTTATACCGTTGGGCGTAAATTGGGTGAGATAATAATCGGCAGCAAGAATCCTGATATAATCCTTTCCGTATGATGCATCTTGTTTTTGCTGTTCGCCCAAACCTTTGCTCACCGTATTGTTTGAATGGATAAACAAATAACCACCCAAGGTAAAAAGTGCTATAACGGCTAATTTATAAGGCAGCTTAACGCTTCTTAAAAAGTGGATCAGGTAAACTAAAAGCATTACAAAAATTTCCTGGCGTGTAACCTGTAAAATAATAATCACCACGGCCACCAGTGCAAATAGCAGATACAAATATTTATAGTTGTTTGCCAAACTGGTCACCCGGTTAATAGCTATGAAACAGGCCAGAAAAAACACCCCGGCACCCGGAAAGTTAACGCGGACTATCCCACGGTCTAACTTAAACTCTTGCGCACGGCCAAAATAAACTGTACCAGAATGCGTAAATTGAAAAAGAAAAAGCAGGATATAAATTACCCCGTATATCATTACAATATTTTCAACTGTCTTGATCGGGACACGAACACTCATCAGGAAAAAGAAAACGAACCCAATTGCATACGGGATAGTTGTTGGGCTGTTTGATAAGCCTTGGCCCCATGTGTACTGAGCCATAAACACTGATATAAGCACCGAAACAGAAATTAACTGTACTGCCAGTACAAAGCCCCCTTTAAATTTAAAAAAATGCGGAAGCGATATAGCGATACCCACAAACATAAATGCATAGCACAACGCTTTTAATACCCCTGTTGCAGCAATGGTAGCATCAAAGATCTTTAAAGAAAAGATCACCAGCAGGAATAAGAAAATTGTACTTTTGTTCATTTTTCCAGCTATTTTTCATAGCGTTTATTATACTTTATATTAAATCGATTTTTTATCCTTTTGACCGTAGTATTTTATTTTTAATGGGATTGAGATACTCCTTCATGGCCGATAATTTAAAATATTGAACATTGATTGGGTTTAAGCCTTGCCTGTACAACACGAAGTACATACTTCCGAAACAAAAAATTTCAGTTATCAGCCAGTTAACCGTTGTACCCATGTAGCCGTAGCGTTTGATGATTAAAAAATTCAATAAAATGCTCAATACGCCGGCACAGGCCGTAATCTTAAAAAAGTATTTGTCCATACCAAGATTCAGCATGATCTGAATACCCAATACATTGTTTAGCGAGAATAGCAAAGGAACTATAGTTAGTATCTGAAAAGCAGGAATAGCTTCTTCGAACCGGTGACCATAAAATATCCTTATTACCCAGGGGCCTAAAACAAACATGGCGATTGTGGCGAAACCCAAAAACACTATAATAAGTGGAATGAGCTTTTGTGCAACACGCAGCCCCTGCTCCCGGCTTTCGCCAAATGCCTTACCAATAAACGGATAAAAAGCCTGGGCTAAAGGCATAGCTAAAACAGATTGTGCAATTATTATAAGCCGCTGTGCAGCGGTGTAATAACCAACCTGAGTAGCGTTTTGAAATAAGCCCAATATTACTGTATTGGTGCTTGAATAGAGATTTACAAACACGAGCGAGAAGAATATGATCCGCTCTTCTTTCAAAACCTCCCAGCATCTGGATAGCGGTAGCTTTATTAATTTGATATTGTACTTTTTAAAAGCCCAGCTAAAAGACCAAATTGCAATCACAGCCTGTACTATACTAATTATCAAAGGCTGCCAAATGTAGTCCTGATTTTTGCGCACCACTATCAAAATGGCGACGGTAAACAAAACCTTACTTATTAGATTGAATAAGGCTACCTTAGACAGATCTTGCATGGCCTGGAACAACCAGTTTTGAGTAAATAGGGTACTTACGCAAAGTAGGTAGGAAAATATCACTACGGTTTTGTTTTCCCGAAGCTGGGTTACCATGTAAAGTAAAATAACAAATGTGATGGTAGATAAAACAAACAGCAGACATTGGGTGTAAAAAACCTCACTAAAAACCTTATTCCTGTTTTCTGCGTTATCCGGATCTTTTGATATTTTGCGAGTAGCCGAAAAATCAAAACTGTAACTTATAAGCAACGTAAAATAAGCAACATAAGCAACTGCAAAATTAATGGTGCCATACTTTTCCGGCCCTATGATCCTCGAAACAATGGGCACGGAAATTAACGGCAATACGTATGTAGCTATTTGCACTAATGTTAGCGAAAACAGGTTTTTGGTTAATTGCTTTATTGATTTACTCAATTTGATTATTTAATTTTCGGTGACGTTTAATTAAGCTAAAGTCTTAGCTATAGCCTCTCAGAAAAGTTGCTGAATATAGACGGCTTAGATTTTGACCCATTAGTTGAGCTATAGTAGTCGTTATTGTAATTGTCGCCATAACCGTATTTAAGGCGATGTATCCCATTAAAAACGATGTGGATATTAAGCTCACTTTTTTGATTAAACAGATTTTTGATGGCATTGAGGTCGGCTTTTTTGGTAAAGCCCTGCCGTACAACATAGAGCGTGGTGTCTGCCAGTCTGGATAGAATCATCGCATCGGCAACCAGTTTTATCGGAGGGCTATCTATGATGATATCGTCGTATAAGGTTTTTAACCGGTTAATTAACTCGCCCAGGTTATCTTTTTCTAACAACTCTGACGGGTTATTAACCACTGACCCGCTACTGATAATGTCAAGGCCATTATCTATACCTGATGGTTGGATGATCTGTTCTAAAGCCACCCCTCCTATCAAATAATCACTTATTCCTAAACGGCCTTTACTAAGTTTAAATGCTTCGGCAATTTTGGGTTTACGAAGGTCTAACTCCAGTATTACAGTTTTGCGGCTGGCAAACGCCAATGCTGCCGCAAGGTTCCTGCTTACATAACTCTTCCCTTCGGCTGCTATACTTGATGTTAGTAAAGTAACCCGTGCTTCACCGGTATCCTTTGCCAAATAGCGAAGTTTAGTGCGCAGTATCCGGAATTGTTCGCTCACCGCATTGGTATTAACGTTATTTTCGATGGTGCTTTGAGTAGCGTCAAAAGGTAATTCACCAATTACAGGAACGTTTACAGAATTTGTAATATCTTCTGACGTGGTTATACCCGCGTTTAATTTATTCCTGGAGAAAATCAACCCTGCTGGGATTCCCATTCCTAAAAGTAAAGCCAATGCATACACAACAGATTTTTTAGTTTTTACAGAAGCAACATAAGCCGGATCGACAATACGATCACTTTTGATCTTAGCCGCAAAACTCAGTCGGAACTCTTCCCTTTTTTGAAGTAAGAAGCTAAGAATATTTTCTTTACCCGCCTGGTTTCTGGTTAAGTTTCCAAATTGGCGCTCTTGGGTTGGAATCTGTTTAATAACCGATTCGATATTATTATTAACAGACTGCAGCCCGTTCCTTTTACTTTTTAAGGTTTCTTTGTAATTGTCTATGTTCTTTTTTATTACACCCTGTGTTTTCTGGATTAAAAGATTGGCATCCCTTACATCCGGATTGGTTTGCGGTAGGGTTTCCAGTAAAACATCTCTTTTTGATTGCAGTTCGTAAAGCCTGTCAATCGATTTTATGAGGGTAGGATCATCAATACCATTGGTAGACGGCGGACCTGAGTTTTTTGCGGAATTTACATAGCTTTCTATGCCTTCTACAACACCCAGTTGCACGTTAACATTATTAAGGTCTTTCGTATTATCCTGGCGCTGTTGCTGGCTTGTTAGCGATGCTGCTGTTAAATCCGTTAAGCCTCTACTGCTTTTGTAAGATTCTATCCCTTTCTCTTCCTTTGTAACCTGGCCACCCAATAATTCGATTGATTTATCTATGCTGTCGATTGTTTTTTTAGCATCCTGGTCGCGTTCTGTAGCGTCGGCCAGGTTATAATTAAATATTAAATTATCCAGCACTTCCTTAGCCCGTTGCGGCACTTCGTCGGTTAGGGATAATTCAACAACTGTAGCCAGTTTATTCGGCAAGCTCGACGATATCGATTGTTGATACCCTAATGCTGTAACATCCGGATCGGAAATTGTCAATTTAATAGTCGCACCGATATTTTGCCGAAGTGTTGCCGTTGGCGCTAATTGCCATTTTCCAAATCCGCTTGTATAAGCTTTATTGTAAAAGAATTCTTGAGGAGCGCCATCTTTAGTAATTAATAAGAACGTTTTTTGATCTTTTATTTTGATGGTAAGCTGCCCAGGCAGGACTGTTCCCTTCTGTAACAACGTCAATTTTACCGGGCTCGCTTTGTAAACATCAATCCATGATAAACCATCTCGTTTTTGATAAGTAGTCCATAATTGCAAATCATTTACTACCTGGCTGATCAATTGTTTTGAACCAAGAATTTCGATCTCATTCTCAATTATACGCGGCGTACTTAAAAGATCAATATCGTGACTGGTTGATTGCTGATCAGACGATTTTTTTTCGTTCTTGATCAATAAAGTCGCTTTCACTTCATATGCAGGCTTAACCGTACGGAGATACGCGAATGCAACTGCCCCTGCCATTAAAATACCAATAATAAATAGTGGCCAGTGGTAAGCGTAAGTATTAAATACCGCAACCCAGCTAACCGGTTTATCTGTTTTAACATTTGCCGGATTGGTGATTGTATCTGTTGATTGTCCTATCATGGTTACCTGTATAAATTTGATAGCACAATAGCAATAATTGAAAGGCCTGAAAGTATCAATGTTGCTGTACGGTACCCCCTATCTACAGTTGCGTACTTGGTACGATCAGGCTGCACATAAATTTCATCGTTGTTTCTTAAATAGTAGTAAGGCGAGTCGAATATTTTTTTAGACGTCAGGTCAAGTGGAATGAATTTCCGTTTTCCGTCCTGTTCACGTATCAGCACAATATTACGTATGGCGGTGATATTTAAATCGCCAGCCAGTGTTAACGCCTGCGTAACGGTGATGCGTTCGTTTTGAACGTTATAGATACCTGGGCGTTGCACATCTCCGGAAACGGCAACTCTAAAGTTAAGCACACGCACACTCACAACAGCTTCTTTATAAAAAGTAAGCATCTTATCATTCAGTTGTTTACGAAACTGACTGGTTGTTAAACCGAGTACTTTCATGTCGCCAACAAGTGGCAAATGCACCTCGCCATTCTCATCAACCAAAAAACCGGTTATAGGGTTGTCTGGTGCGTTATCCCCGCTATTGCCGTTAACGCGATAATTAAATAACACGCTCGACTCCGGGCTTTTGCTGCTAACATTTATTCCTAAAATATCAGCGCGCTGTATAGTCAATGGCACATAATTTTGAACTTCGGTATCAGTTGAGCCAGTTCTGTTAAGATCTTGGTAATAAGGGATATTTTTATACGATCCGCATGAGCAGAGCGCAACAGCACTTATTAATGTGCAAATCAGAATTCGGGAGTATTTTAACATTGGTAATTGTTTTTATGGTGATGTATATAATGATCCCGGCCATTGCTTGTACGACCGGATGTTACGTTAGGAGATATTTAAGATCCCTTCTAATATCTTCTTTGTCATTGGTTTGGTGATATAATTAGAGATAAATGGGTAATTCAAAACCTCTCTTATAATCCTGGGGTTGATGGATGACGAAACGATATAAATTTTTATTGTTTTATAGATAGACGAGCTCAATTCTTCATAAAGTTTCACAAAATCAAACCCATTAAATAATGGCATATTAAGATCAACGAAAATATAGTCGGGCAGCATGGACTCATCACCCAAATTCTCTTTCAAGTGATTAATTACCGACATACCATCGTAGCTGTAAGTCACCGTCGTATTGTCTGTATGGCGGTTCATGATCTTTTCTATTATAAAATGAAAAAAGGGGTCGTCATCTATTATGATTAATTTTTGCACATGGTCAATCTAAGCAGTAGTTTATGAACACGTTGTTCATCTATTTTAATAAGCATTTACGTCTGTATGAATAACATTCAGAAAGGTTTTGTATACTATCCCGATGTCTTTCCTGATAGACCAATTTTCTATGTACCAAATGTCATGTTCTACTCTATGTTTCATTTGCAATTTGTCTGTTGTTTCTCCGCGATGCCCGTTTACTTGCGCCCAACCAGTTATGCCCGGTTTAAAAAATAGTCTCGCCATATAGCGCTCAATAATTAACCGATATTGATCTGTATGCGAAAGCATATGAGGGCGAGGTCCAACTACACTCATATCCCCAAGTAATACATTAAGAAACTGTGGCAATTCATCCACACTTGTTTTCCTTAAAATTGCGCCAACTTTGGTAACTCGAGCGTCGTTTTTAGCAGCTTGCAAATAGTTTGAACTTTCGTTTAATTTCATGCTCCTGAACTTGTAGCAATAGAAGGGCTTGTTGTTTTTACCCGAGCGTAACTGTTTAAAGAAAACCGGCCCCTTTGATTCGCTTTTAATGATAATAGCTAACAATGGAACAAGCCACGAAAGAATAAAAGCTATAACGAAAAAACTAAATCCTATATCAAATAATCTTTTAATGATGCGGTTCCGTATCGAATTAAGCGGCTCGGGCCCAGTTGTTAAAATGGGGACGCCATTACAAAAACTGCTCAAATGATACTGTGAACCATCCAGTTTCTCCAGTTCAGCAAAACTTGCGATAAACCTAAGTTTAACACAATGCTGGTCTGCCTTTTCAATTAAAGAGGCCAAGGCAGGGTCATCTGCTGATGACAACATTGTATATACTTCATCAACATGGTTTTCAATAGCAAAGTTTATCGTGTTTTTTATGCCGCCTTTTGAACCGAAAGCGATATCCGCAATTTTATTATCGTCCTTAAAATGCCCGATCAAATTAAAGGCCACCTTGTTTTTAATAAAGTATTGCGCCACTTTGTTACTAAGTTCGGTGTTACCAACTATTGCTATCTTCCTTTTGTAATTTTGCAGATTTTGAAAACTTTTTTCAGTTATAAACATAAACACCCTCACTTGTGCAAGAGCGCAAAACTCTCCTATCAGGCTGTAAAAAACAATCTTCTGATCAATCACCAAACTTTTAAAAATAGCGGATATAATTCCTATACATAGAATTTGGAAACAAAAAGTAAGAATGCTTTTAAATAATATTGTGCCCATGCTTTGGACATTTTTTGTCCTATATAATTTTATTAAGTAAGCTGATGCAAACCATGATAAATTAAGCAGTATAATTAAAACGTAATTAAATGAAATTGTATCCCCGCTTTTGCCTAAAAGATACAATACCAATAAATGCGAACAATTGATACCGACCAGGTCAAGTACCGAAAACAGGAAGATTAAGATAAATACGTTCCGGGTTTCCATTATAACTTAAAGTATAGAAGTATAAAATTTCATATTGCTACATGGGCCATAAAGTTTACGATTCACTTTATTGACATGACAAAGGTGTGGTTAAAACAGATGCCAGAAAATAGCCCTATAGGGCTATAGGGAATAGGATTATAAGTATCTTAAAATCAGACACTTGAAATTTAATATCTATGCATTAAACTTATTAAGTGCTTCAACCCGGTTTTGTACGTGCAAGCGCTTGTAGATGTTTTTACAGTGATTTTTTACTGTATTTAAAGTTATATGAAGCTGGTCGGCAATTTCTTTATATAATAACCCTTTACTTAGTAAAGAAAGCACCTCCAACTCCCGTTCGGTCAGGTTATAATTGTTGGTTTCCTCTTTACCATGCAGAAGACTAATAACTTTTTTAGCAATATAAGGGCTCATTGGTGCACCCCCATTATATAATTCAATAATGGCACTTTGAATCTCATCGGCAGATGATCCTTTTACGATATATCCACTGGCACCGGCTCGTAATGCATTAAAAACGTTTTCGTTATTCTGAAAAGCAGTGCACATCAAAAACAAAGTGTTTGGCACCCGCTGCCTGGCTTGTTTGATTAACTCAATCCCTGAAAGATTTTTTAACTGGATATCAACTATCGCGATATCAGGAGGGCTTGCAATAAGGGATATTAATGCTTCTTCTGCCGATGAATAATCTCCGGAAATTCGGAAAATGGAATTCTGGGAAATAATATCAACTAATAATTTACGATATTGGTCATGATCTTCAATAATGGCAACAGATATCATATAATTATAAGTTCTATTTTTTAAATATAAATTATAAATCTTAAAATGTAGATAAATGTTTTAAAGATTTATTAATTTACAAAAAATAAATTTCAAATGTTTAAGCAAGCAATAATTGCTATAGTTCTATTTTTTATTACTTTACCCAAATACAGCAGCTCTCAATCAAACACATTACAACCTGCACTTGACCTCCCCACTCGAATCATCTACGATCTTTTTGTAGATAGACACGGATTTTTATGGATAGCAACGGACCTCGGTGTTTCCAGGTACGATGGGATTAATATTATTAACTTTTCCAATCCTTCTCAATCTTCGCTCGCTGCAACTGGGCTTTGCGAAGATAGTGATGGGAAAATATGGTTCAATAACTTCACTGGGCAAATATTTTACATAGAATATGAGCAAATGAAGCTGCTGGGGGCTTACAAAGCTGATGAAGAATCCCGATATCCCAAAATAGCCATATTTGGACGTAGTCTTGTAGCAACAAGCGATAAAGGCTTATTTGTTTTAAACACACAATCTTTAACAGCAAAATACGTTAAGAGCAATAACAGCGCTACATCACCTACAACCTCGCTGGCGGTGCTGAAAAACCGTGTTATCGTCAACGGAAAATCTGGCTGGTTTGTTTATGAAAATAATGATGCCTACAGGCAGATCCAAAGTGACGACCTATTTAAAGGGTCGGCAGCAAATCTTTCAACACTTAACATAACTACCTTAAATGACACCGCTTTTTTACAAACTAACCCGGCTGGTAAGGTAAAAAAAATATTTATTAAAAATGATACTGTTAAAACTGCCCAAACTTTTTCATTTGAAAGTTTTATAAATTCAACTACAATAAGCGCAGCCGGGCAATGGGTCAATACAATTAAAGGCAGTTATCACCTTGGCAATAAAGATTATATACAAAACCTCAACATATCTGATGTAGTAATAGACCTGGAAGGCAACCAATGGATAAGCACCTTAGACAAAGGCCTTTTTGTAAAGTACAAAAAAAACCCGGGGATAATTGAACTCAATATCGAATCTGTCACCTCAAACAGCGATTTGATCAGTGCATCACTCAAATGGAAAAACAATCTGCTTTTCGGCACAAAAAAAGGCCGGTTTTTAACTTATAATGCAGCCAGCAATTCAATAATAAAAACTGAATCTTTCGGTGGCAATGTCGGCGCAATTAATTCACTGACGGCTATTGATGGCAGTACGCTTTACCTTGGATTTATAAATTTTACACGGAAAATCGATAACGATAATGTTATCACAGATCTCCCTATTAAATATGTAAGGGAAATTATTAAAATAGATCAATTTACTTTTATGGCTTCTACGGATGGACTATTTGCAATGCCTGAAAATAGATCAGATTCGTTAAAAAAAAAATTTACCGGTTTATGGGGAGGCATTTTTAGATATGATGAAAAAAACAACTGGTTTTATTTAAACAAAAAATGCAGAAGCGTTAGTTATTATCCGAAAAAAAAAAGTTTAATTGTCGCCTTTAAAAACGGTTTATTTGAAATTAACACAAAAGCATTAACTCAAATCTTTTATCAAAATCAGCCAATTTATTCCTCATCAGTTTGCTTTATAAACGGAAGCATTTATGTAGGCACTTTCAACAAAGGTTTACTCATATATCACTCCAATTCAATTAAACAAGTCTCATCATCGGAAGGATTACTATCTACATCCGTTTTTAAGCTAAAACCAATTGCCGGTCATTTGTGGATAATGGGCTCAGGGCCGTTGCAGCTGTTAGATCCAATTACACTTAAGTTCATCAACCATTACGATTTACCGACGAGGCAGGACGCACAAGTAACCGATGTTGAGGAGTTGAACGGGAACGCATATTTAACCACATTAAATGGTTTACTTATGTATAGCTTAGATAAAAAAACAATTAAAAGCCCACCTAAAAATTACTTACTTGGCATAACAGTAAATAATCAAAAGATCTCAACAGTTGAACATCAACCGTTGCATTACTCCCAAAACAACTTTTCTTTCGAAATAGGCATCCCATCGTACTACTACGGCAAAAGCATCTATTTAAAATATTCTTTGACTACCGGAAATGATCCGATATGGAAAGTTTCGTTGCCTGGTGCAAGGGTGTTAAATTTCCCACTATTAAAACCAGGCTCGTATACCTTTAAAGCCGTTTCAATTGATCCTAAATCTGATCTAAATGGTCAGGTGATTACCTATAAATTCGAGATTTTGGCCCCTTGGTGGCAACGTACTTGGGTCAGGATTTTTATAATAATATTTGTGTTAGCGTTAATCAATTATTTTTTGATAAGCTATTATCTGAACACGATAGCATTTCAACGTGCCTTTTACGCAGAGCAGGAATCCTTGCGGACAGAAAGATTACGGATAAGCGGAGAAATTCACGACGATATCGGCTCTGGATTATTTGCCATACATCTTTATGCCGACTTGGCCAGTAAAAAGCGTAAAGATGTTAAAGAGATACTTGAAATTAGCACCATGGTTAGTGAAATTTCTGATAAAATAAGAGAAATTATTTGGAGCACCAATATTGAAAATGACAACTTGGAAAACCTACTCTACTACATTCAATTCCAGCTGAGCAATTTATTTCAGAATTCAGCGATTGAATTTAAGTCATTAATTCCTGACGATATTATTAATGTCAATATCAGCAGTCAGGCAAGAAGAGATATCTACTTGATAAGCAAAGAATTAGCCTATAATACTATTAAACATTCTAAAGCTAATAATGCCGCGCTTTTAATCACATTGGATGACAATTTTGTTCATCTAAACGTACAAGATGATGGCGTTGGCTTTAATGAAGACAATATAAAAATAGATTCCATGGGAATAGAAAACATAAAATTAAGAGTCAAAAGATTAAAAGCACTTTTAACTATAGATAACGGATCAGGGACTTCTATAACCATTGCCATTCCAATTAGCGAAATACAAACCAAGAAATTTAAAGAGACATTAAAAAAATGGCAAATCTTAGTTTTCGATATCTTTAAACGTTCTCATTTTTCTGATGAATTTTAAGTTATTTCAACCAATTTAACGGCCTTAAAAGGGATTTTAAGTATTTTTTTAAATCTTTTAATGATAAAACACTGGGGTTGCATCAGCTCCTTTAGTAACCTGGTGGTAACAGAGCTGTTCCTCTTCATTTTCACTTACATTTTGCTGCGTCGAAAAGGGCTTAACGTGATTAATCCGCATTACTTTAAAGTTTCCATTATGAAAGAATATCTCAAGCCCTTAAAAAATAAAATCATCGAAAAAAAGTAATCATAAAAACGAATGATGGGGTTTTTAGAAAATATCCGCTAAACCACTTATAACGCATTTAAAAATAGAATTTACATTATTAATCAAATGTTAAGTAATATAAAAATACTTTTTGTG
Source organism: Mucilaginibacter glaciei (assembly GCF_014773245.1). GTDB lineage: Bacteria > Bacteroidota > Bacteroidia > Sphingobacteriales > Sphingobacteriaceae > Mucilaginibacter > Mucilaginibacter glaciei. The sequence goes on from NZ_JACWMX010000006.1 coordinate 328,617, forward strand.
AGCAAGTATGTTGTAAACAACGTGATTTTTAAAGCTGGCCATCAGTCGTTTAACTACTATCTCACAAAATTTTGCAATGACAAATCATTTGATGTAGGATATGTTGTTGAACATTCTGGAGATGAAGATTTCGAAAGGATAAAGAATCAATTTCATAAAGCTCATGATTTTTCAATAAGAATTCGTCGAGGTCCAATATATTTGCGATTGATTAGATATATTTGCTATAATACGTTTATGCGATACATTTTAGCTGTAATAAAGCCTAAAAGGTTTTATTACAATACATATAAAAAGGCACTTCAAGATGTGAGTAGTAAAAGGTAGGTACCTGATGTAAAAATGCACTATGTATGGTTATGCCGCTTACATACATAGGTGGAATAAATATTAAAGTATTAGAAGATATGTTAAGTTCAGTTACTGTATCAACTAACATAATTAGAATTGAGAGAACTGATGCTATCAATAAAGAAAGTTATACAATTTGCAACCTAGTTACCATAACGCAATTCGTAAACTGCATAATGATCATGATTTCGCGCAATTGATCGGAAATGCTGGTAGGTCTATGGTTAGCTCAAAAATATAATTACGAAAAAGGATACGACAACTAAATCCAGAATTATTACTTTGCAAAATAGTCGCTTGGCAATTATAATTAATTAACCCCGAATGAACTTGAAGTTGGGTTTCGTAATTTTTTTGGTTATTTTCTCGATAAAATTCTTTGATGCAACGATCGCACAGTCTGGAATTTTAAAAAACCTCACCTATGGTTATATATTGATCGCAGTCCTTATTTCGTTGCCATATTTTTTTAAATTTAAGGGTGGTTTCGTCTTGCCTATTCAATTAATCACCAGTGCAATAATTTTTTCCATTTTTATGGCTCAAATTACTTGGGGACAAGAACTTTCTTACGCGCCAACAACCCTTCCTTATTTAATATGGCCTATATTTTTTTACTTATTGAACTCAAAAATTTCTATCCGGAATATTGAAACCATCGTTTTGGTTTACGGTACACTCTATATCATTTTATTTCTTTTTCAATTCACACATAGTAATATAGTGTATTTTGGTTTCCATGAAGAGTTCAAAGAAGACCGGGGAATCATACGCGTCAACTTTCCTGGGGGCGGAGTTTTTTTCCTTTCTTGTTTTATAGCAATTAATAAAGTAACTACCACCGCCGCAAAGTATAAATACCTTTGGTTTACGTATGCGATTATCGGTATAGTAATAGTGGTACTGCAAGTCACTCGACAAACTATTTTTGTTATGTTGCTATTATATTTAATCCATTTTTTGAGATCGGTAAAGCCAAAATACAAAATCGCTGTAGTTCTATTATTTGTCGTCGCAGGCTACGCTTTCATTAGCATGGAAACCAAATTAAGCAACGGGCTACGGGACCAACAGAAAGAAGACGCCTCGGCCGGAAAAGATTATATAAGAATCAAAGCAGCAGACTATTTCCTGACGCAGTTTACACCCAATTTAGCCAGTAAAATATTTGGGAATGGATTTGCTAATGATACTTCAAGATACGGGAAAGCTGTTTTGGCGCTAGGAGATAGTTATGGTTATTTCCTATCCGATGTGGGATTAGTCGAAGTATATATATCATTCGGAATTTTTTCAATTTTAGGATATCTTTTAATTTTTATTAAAAGTTTTACAATAACAATTCCAGCGGCCTACTATTATTTAAAGTACTATCTGTGGATGATTATGGCAACGTCTTTAACATCCGACTCACTAATAAATTATGGTTTTCTAATCACAACTATTTTTGTACTTTATATTTATCAGCGTCTTTATATGTTAAGCGTACAAAACTCCTCTTCTTAAATTAAAATGTTGAGATCTTAATTCTTTTGAAATTGATATATCAAATTCTCGATTCGCAACTGTAAATACACTGTCTGATAGCCGATATCAGACCTAAAATGCGCTAATTCAAAGCGGACATTTTTTCATTTATAGGTTAAAATATATTTCACTTATTAAGCAATCATGGCAACGAGTATGCGGTGAGAGTGTAAAGGCGAAAAAAAAGCGACCAAAGCCAATTCTTCAGGAAGATCATACCTGTTTATTTTATCGTTTAGGCGATTGATGACTTGATCTATTCTCCGCGGTAAATTTAGGTGAAGCTGATCACGAAAGTCTATATTCCGCAATATACAGACCTGTCATATAAAGAAAGCCTACATCACAAGTTTAAAGCAATAAATTGCATTTTTTCTCTCATTGATATAGAAAATTAACAATAATCTTTTGTTCACCCGCAGCATTTAAAAGTATCTTCATGCCTTATAAACCCGTGTCCTTTTTCTTCTGATCCAAAACGTTTCGGTAACGATCTTTTCCCCAGACTGGATATAATTCAAACCATTTGTTGAACAATTAAAGTTATTGAATGAATTACAAGTTACTTAAGCGCCTATTTTCCTATGGGCTGCTAATGGAAACCAATCAAGTTAGTTTATTGTTTCCTTTGCTTTTTCTATTTTGGTCAATTAAATCAAATGGAGATATTCAGGTAGTCCTCATTTAAATCCGTCAACGTCTTCCCTTAAAACTCTGAAAATTTAAAGACTTAGACTTGTTTTGTATTCAAAGAGATTGAGTAAATCTATCGTGTGGTTGCATGAAAACTTACACGGCTTCTGCCTTCGGGATAACTACAATGAAAGAACTGCCTTTAGTAACTTCGCTAGTAATTTCCAGTACGCCCTTGTTTCGTTTTAACATATCAAAGGCAATCGACAATCCTAATCCCGAGCCCATTTCACCCTTTGTTCCAGGAGTAGAGCTTATCTGATTATTTTCAAAAATCAGCGCTATTTGTTCTGCCGTCATGCCTTTCCCTGAGTCCGTGATCTTAATGTAAACATGGTCGTCTTTAACAAAATCCATAATATCTATCCGCCCTCCAGACGGTGTGAATTTAATCGCATTACTGATCAGGTTTCTTAGAACTAAGAATAAATGATTTTGATCCACATACACGACACCATCTTTCAGTAATTTACAATGCATTGTGATTCCCTTATCATCAGCGGTTTCTTTTAGTAAATTCCAGACTAATATAAGTACATCTTCAATACCGGTGTTTTGCGGATTGGTTTTAAATCCCCCTATCTGGCTCATTGCCCATTGTAGAATATTATCCAGTGATCCGGACAGATTAGTAACTGTCGTTTTGATCTTTTGCAAGCTTTCTTTAAACTCCTCGTCTGAGATGTAGTCCTCCCTATGCCAATCTACAAGTGATTTTAAGCTGCCTATGGGTGCCCGCAAGTCATGAGATAAGATAGCCAGTAATTTGTCTTTTGTAGCGTTTGATATTTCAAGCTGCCTTTCATAAGTGACCTTATCGTTAATATCAATGATTGATCCGGCCATCCTAGTAGGAATATTATCGGCATTTCTCTCCGCTTTGCCAGAGGTTTCATACCAACGATAGGTACCATTTTTGTTGAGAAGCCTTACATTTAATTGGTAAAGAGTGTGTTTTGCTAAATGATTTTTAATCGCTTCATCAAGTTTTGCCTTTTCGTCTGGGTGAAGTAATTCATTCACAAAAGCATCAAAGCTGGCAGGTATTTCATCAGGCTGGTAACCCAAAAGCTGGTAGAATTTCCCTGACCATTGTTGCATGTTGGTAATGATATCCCATTCCCAAACCCCGGCATTTATCGCATCAAGTGTTAATTTCTGCGTTCTTTGCAGGTTGTCTAATGTTAGGTTCTGTTGAGACAACAAATCCATTTGCTGGATGATCTCTTCTTTCTGATCCTCGATTTCCTGGCTTTGAATTTTTATTTTATCATAATCCCGGTTTGCTTTTCTATGATATGGATAAACAATCAGTAATATTTCCAGTAATAAAATAACGCCCGAAATTAGGGCTGCCAGCATTTCGTCGTCAGCCGCCTTGGTCAGCTTTTGCTCAACATACTTGTCTGTAGCAAAAACAATATGATCCATCTTTGCCAGATAATCCTTTTGCAATCTTATTGCATTTTTAATCACTGCGATATCTAAAGGTCGCTTTTGAATACCTCCGTTGATAGTGTCCGACAATTTTACTACTTCTTTGTAAAGTTTTTGTTGGCTGGGATTTATTGCATAGAATAGATTGATGAGTGGCGTATCGTCTAAATTCATTAGTCCGTTAACGTCGTCTCCGTGTTGAAGGGAGGTGTGCATTTTATCCCAGTCATGAAGGTCTTGGATCAGCTGTTTCCGGCTCGTATCATTCAAGCCCGCCAATAGCAACCCATTGATGATCTTTTGGCTCAGCATCCGTTGCCTTCCAGCCAGGTTGATCGTTCTGGCATAGGTTTTATGCTCTTTTATCGAATTACTGATCAAGCGCGAATCTAAACTCACCATGAACAGAATAGTCATGATTAAAATCACGTAAGGCCAAATAAATTTCCAGCGGGAGGTTAAAGTCATGATATTAAATTAGGTGAGCTATTTTTATGGATCTTATTAATAAAATAATGAAAAAAAATATTGTCTGAACTGACATACCGAAATTAGTTTGAGAAAAAATCGCTAAAGGCTAATTGGTAATTTCCGAAATGTTGATGTGCTTGGATTCTAATAAACTCTATTACGAGAATATCATACTTACAGTTTGGAATTTGGCTTATTTTTAACCTAATAATGGGTAAAATAACACAAACATTTAAACTACAGCTTTTGCTGCAATATCATGTATTACACTATCCATTTCCTGGGTACTAATTTCAATCTTTTCAATTAACTCTACAATCACTGCGTTATTAATTAAGGATTTATCAATCAACCCCATTGCGCCTAAAATATTGGCAACAGGTTTTCTGATGATATGGGAATTGATCATGGCTATTTCGTAAAGTCGGTTATTCTTCTCCATTAACTCTTCATTTGCTTTCTGCATAGCCTGTTCAGAAATTTTTCGTTCCGTAATATCTTTACTTAAGCCGATAAAATGCGTGCATTTGCGTTTACTGTTAAATATAGGTACAACAGATAAATTCACCCAGTATGCTGTGCCATCTTTTCTATAATTAATCAGTTCAACCGAAGTCTTGTGCCGTTTATCGATAGCGTTTCTGATCTGGTCTAATGCGTGCTTATCGGTATCTATTCCCTGAAAAATCCTTGGGTTTTTGCCCAGTAACTCGTTCAAGCTGTAGCCGGTCATCTCCTGTTGTGCTTTATTCGCAAAAATAATTCCGAGGCCATTTTTTTTTCCGTTTGGATAATTCACGATCATGATGCCATTGGAACTGTTAACGATCACCGACTCAAGCAATTTTAAGTGTTGTTCTGCTTTGTGTTTATCGGTAATATCCTGCGTTATCACAATTATTTTTTCCGCAATTCCTCGTTCTGAAAAAATTGGCGCGGCTACACTGGTGTACACATTGTTAATCCCGCTAAACTCAAACGATACAGTTTCTCCCGCTAAGCATTTTTCGAGTTCTGAATACACCCTTTTTTTATCATTTTTATAGCGATCCCGCCAAAGAAACTTTTGACCGATATTAGGTTTGGGGTTTAAACCTAATTTTTGGTATGCCATGCCATTGGTGTATATAAAGTTGAAATCGATATCAAGAAGCGATATCGCGCCGTTCGGAAAAGACTCTACCAATGATCTAAATATCTTTTCACTATTTTCAAGTTCTTCCTTTGCTCTTAATTTATCAGTAACATCATAAACTACTATCAGCTTCAGTTTTTTCTCATCAAATTCAAGAAGATGAGATGTTATCTCCACATTAATAATTTCTCCGCTTTTCTTTAAATGCTGCCACTCACCTGCATGTTTTAACCTATTAGTATGTTTTGCGAAATTGAACTCTTTTACACGTTGCTTTTCCGAATCCGGTCTTATTTCTAAAATGGTCATCCCCAAAAACTCATCCCTACTATAGCCATAATGTTCTATTGCTGCATCATTAACCATTTCGAATTTTAAAGTTTCTACATCGTAAGTCCACATCGGCAAAGGATTATTGTCAAACAAAAGCCGGTATTGGGCTTGCGACTGGTCTAATAAGGTGAGGTTCTTTTTTCGCTCAATGGAGTAAAGAATCGTTTTTTCTAATATTTTCGGGTTTAATTCATCTTTGGGCAGATAATCTTGGGCACCTTGTTTCATAATATCAAGTGCCATATCTTCATTTTTTGCCCCTGATAAAATAATAACAGGAATGTTTTTTTTGTAAGATTGTATTTCTATATATGAGTTGCCTGCCAAGCTATCAGGCAGTGTTAAATCTAACAGGATAAGATCGATGGTATTGGATAACAGAATTGCTATACCCTGCTGCAATGTTTGTGCGTGTAGAATATTTTTAGTATCAATACGCGTGTCATGCAAACACGTCTCTATTAAAAAAAAATCACCAAAATTATCCTCAATAACAAGGATGCTGATAGGGTTGAATAGCATATCATATTTTCTTTACCGGAAGTTGAACTAAGGAAACCCAAAACTCCTCAATGGTTGATACCACATCCATAAAACTCGCCAGGCTGATGGGCTTTGTGATATAGCAATTTGCATGATTATTATAAGATTTTAAAATGTCTGCTTCCGCAGATGATGTCGTCAACATTATTACAGGAATGCGCTTTAAAACTTTGCTTTCCTTTATGTGAATTAAAACCTCTATTCCATCAACTTTTGGCAGATTGATGTCAAGCAGGATCAGATCAGGTGTTATCGCATCCTGATAAGGCGCTTGT
>NZ_JACWMX010000007.1 GCF_014773245.1 Mucilaginibacter glaciei
GATCTCTCCTCGCTATCGCTCGTTCGAGATGACAGTTGTTTTAAAACCTGTAGAGCGGAGTCAAAAAGTCGCTTTGTAAGAAGTAAACGCTTTACGGGGCAGGATGTGTTGAGGTAACTGTTCCAACAAATTGTCATTTCGAACGATAGTGAGAAATCCTCTAAGTCACGGATGCGAACTTTGCTTAACCAAGAAGATCTCTTCCCGCTATCGCTCGTTCGAGATGACAGTTGTTCTTAAAACTCGCGACGTGGCAATCTCAGCATATCCGCTTGTCCTCTTAGATTGCCGCGCTATCGCTCGCAATGACATGGGCGCTGATACTGCAGGTTTTCAACCCGTGGTATACACGACTTCAGCTTTCAGCTGAGCCGCTCAATCCCAAACTAAAAAAAATACAATTTCACAGAACCTCCCACCCATCTGCCCCGGAAAATATTATATTTGACAACCTTAAGCTCTGATTAATTATCCGTTCAATGAAGATCAAACAGCCCGGTTACGCTGTCTTACTCTTGTTGCTTTGTTGCATTACAACCGTTGGCCGGGCAAAGGCTAACCCGGTATTGCCGGCGGCTAAAAACGGCGTTATTGACCTGCGCAGCCAAACCTCTTTTCAGGAAGAAATTGAACTGAACGGCCAGTGGCAATTTTTCTGGCAGCAACTACTCAATCCCGGCCAAAAAGCAACGGGCAGCGGCGAATTGGTTAACTTCCCTTCTTTGTGGAGCAACCGCACGGTGAACGGTAAAAAGATGCCTGCTTTTAGTTATGCCACCTACCGGCTAACCGTCTTGCTCCCCCAAAATACCGTACCCCTGCGCGTGACGATGCCAGATGTATATTCTGCCTACCGCCTTTTCTTAAACGGCCAGGAGGTTGCTAAAAACGGGATGGTAAGCAAATCTGCCAATGGCTTTGTTCCCTACTGGGGCTACCGGGCATTCAACGTGCCGCCTAATACCGATACGCTTCACCTCGTTTTACAGATAGCGAATTTTGTACATAGCCGCGGTGGCATCAGCAAGCCGCTTATCATTCAGGATAAAGATACGATGTTATTAAACAGGCGCCGTGGCGAAGCGGTAGACCTGCTACTTACCGGTTGTTTATTTATGGGCGGGCTGTTCTTTTTAGGGCTATATCTGTTTGGTAACCGCGATAAGGCTATCCTGCTGTTCGCATTATACTCCATCGTATATTGCTACCGCATCATCGGTACAGATAATTATGTACTGCATACTATATTCCCGGATGTGAGCTGGTATATCACCACCCGGCTGGAGTACATGACTTTGTTTCTGGGCATCGGCTTGTTTGGCTTGTACACGCGTTACTTATGCCCCGATGATATTAATAAAAAGATTATCGGTACTATATGCTCGGTTTGTGGGGCATTCACCGTTGCATCCCTCCTGTTGCCGCCCGTATATTTCAGTCAACTGATTAACCCCTTCCTGGTTATTACGGTTTATTGCTTAGGATATGTGCCTTATATTTACGTTAAAGCATACCGCAAAAAACGGCCGGGGTCGGTTTATGCATTGGCCAGTTCGCTGGCTTTGATGATGGTATTTGCCATATCGTTGTTTCACTACTGGGGCTTTATCCCGCAGTTACAGTTTCTGAGCTTTTTGGGCTATGTGAGCTTCTTCTTCCTGCAATCGCTCGTACTATCGCACCGCGTATCATTCGAATTGAAGAAGGCGCGCGCACAAGCCGAGCAAGGTTTAATTGCCAAAAGCGAATTCCTGAGCACTATGAGCCACGAGATCCGCACACCGCTTAACTCGGTCATCGGGATGAGCCATTTGCTGCGTAAGAATAATCCGCGCGAAGATCAACTCGAACAACTGGATGTGATGATCTTCTCGGCCAACAACCTACTGGGAATTGTTAACGATATCCTCGATTATAATAAGATCGAGGCGGGGATGATCACCTTTGAGCAGATAGATACCGATATTACCGCCATTGCCCGCAATGTGGTTACCAGCCTGCGAAGCACTGCCGGGGATAAAGGAATTGAACTGAACTTGACTATCGACAGCACTTTACAGCATAAAGTATTGGGCGACCCGATCCGCATAGCACAGGTGATGACCAACCTGGTACACAATGCCATCAAATTCACCAAACAGGGAGCTGTAATGGTTGAATTGACTGTAAAGGAGCAGGACGAAACGCACATTACCCTGAGCTTTAGCGTCAAAGACACCGGTATAGGCATCTCCAATGCTAATCAGCTATTGATATTTGATCGTTTTACCCAGGCAGACTCGTCCACCTCACGTGGTTTTGGTGGTACAGGGCTTGGCCTGTCAATCAGCAAACGCATTTTAGAACTGCAAAATTCTACCCTCAACCTTACCAGCGAGGAAGGCGTAGGCTCGACGTTTTATTTTGACCAGACTTTTAAGAAGAGCGCAACAATTCAAGAAAGGACCAGTAGTACCGCCAACCTCCCTAACGAAGGGAAGGTATTTGAGGGCGTAAATATTTTACTGGTAGAGGATAATCCGCTCAATGTAATGGTAGCCCAAACATTTCTGCAGCGATGGGGTGCCCATATCGATGTAGCCGTAAACGGGCAGGAAGCTTTAAACAGGCTGGATACCGCTAAGCACCACCTCATATTAATGGATCTGCACATGCCCGTAATGGATGGCTACGAGGCCTCAAAAGCTATTCGCGCTAAAGGGATTCGGATCCCCATCATTGCACTTACTGCTAATTTGCCACAAGAAGTTGAGCAGCGGGTAAAGCAAACCGGCATTAATGATATTGTGGTAAAGCCTTTCCTGCCAGAGGAATTGTACCGGAAGGTGTTGCACCATGTTACCAAAAGCTAATTCGGCACAACCATTTTTGGGGGCTATTGTTAATTACACAACAAAGCAATGTTATTATGTCTGATATAGCCAAACGTTTCCCGCAAAACCCCCTGTTATCGCCCAAAGACCTGAAAGCATCCATCGAAGGCCTGCACATTGCATGCCTGCTTAACCCGGGTGCATTTAAATTTGAGGGCAAAACGTGGTTACTGGTTCGGGTTGCAGAACGGCCACAGCAGTCGGACGTGCAGATCTCGTTCCCCATCCTGACAGAAACCGGCGAGACAAAGATCATGGAAATTGCTTTGAACGATGCCGACCTTATTGCTACCGATACACGGGTAGTACGCTACAAAGGGGTAGATTATTTGACCACCCTGTCCCATCTGCGGTTATTATGCAGCGATGACGGTGTTAAATTCTACGAGCCGGATGGCTATCCCCGCTTGTTTGGCAAGGGACCACTGCAAACCTTCGGGATAGAAGATTGCCGGGTGACCAACCTGAAGGGCAATTTTTACCTCACCTTTACCGCTGTGTCTGACAGCGGCGTTGGTGTGGGTATGCGCACCACTACCGATTGGAAGACATTCGAATCGCACGGCATGATCCTGCCGCCCCACAACAAGGATGTAGCCATTTTTGAAGAGAAAATAAACGGGAAATATTACGCCCTGCACCGGCCAAGCAGTGTAGATATTGGTGGCAACTACATTTGGCTGGCCGAGTCGCCGGATGGGGTACACTGGGGCAACCACAAGTGTATTGTTAAAACCCGCGAAGGCCTATGGGACGGCGGACGTGTAGGTGCCGGTGCTGCGCCGATAAAAACAGAAAAGGGCTGGCTGGAAATTTATCATGGCGCAACCAAAGAACACCGCTACTGCCTGGGTGCCTTCTTGCTCGACCTGGATGAGCCGTCAAAGGTTATCGCACGCACCGATGGACCTATTATGGAACCAACCGAACCTTACGAGGTAAGCGGTTTCTTCGGCCATGTAGTGTTTACCAACGGGCACGTTTTGGAAGATGACGGCGATACGATTACCATCTATTATGGCGCAGCCGATGAGTTTGTTTGTGGTGCGCATTTATCTATCAAAGAGATTTTTGCGATAATGGGCGTGTGATATATTTAATTATAGGTATATATATTAAATTATTAAAACATATAATTAAATGTTCGGTTGATAAAGGACACTAAACTTCCCTCAGCTGATATGAATGCTTTATCTCCCTGGGCAATAGCTGCCTGCAATACTTTTGCCAATTTGAGCCTGCCTTGCCTTTACAACAGGCAAGTTGGCACCTATATGTACACTGTCTATTGTTCTGACGATTCCTTGTGGATCTCAGTCGAACGGCCTAAACAAGGGCGGATAGCATTTCGTGCTGCCTATTCTCCGGGTGGCGGCTTAAAAATAAAGCGAAAGTCTGAAACTGATAATGGCGTTACTATCCGTTTAAGTTCGGTCGTTGGGTCATTCAAAGTAGATATATCGTTTCCGGACGATGGCTTATTGCGCTATACGACATCTCTGAATCCAGAATCGGACCTTTTCATTCCTTTTTGGCCAAGAGATATCATAATCCCCGGGAGTAATGAACTTACAGATACAGAAGGTGATGTATTGTTAAGTCAGGTCGGCACCCGGTCGGGTGTGATTTATTTTAATAATACTAAACCAAAGTCCGGTTCGGTTTTGTATCTGCAAAATCTCACTGCCCTTGCAGATTATAACCAGCAAACCGAAACTTCTGCCGGTGATACGGTTGGGGGGCAGTGGCCCGAATTGGGATTTGCCTTACCTCCGGCGATAGACAAGCCTTTAGCCGCCGGAAAAGAAGTGATTATATCTGATGCAATAGTGGTGCTGAATGATGTAATTGCCGATAAAGAGGCTGCGGTAACAGAACAGTACCTAAATATGCTCGCACAGGCTTACATGCAGTTGCCTAAGCCGGATACTATTTATCAAAACTGGCCGGATGCGCTGGAAAAAGGCCTGCATGACCTGGTCGAAAGCTCGGGCTGCTGGTCGCAGATAAACGGGCATGAATACTTTAATGCCTACGTAAGCGATTACGCCACCCCGCCAGAAATTATGGTGCAACTGGCCGTTTTGCTCCCCTTAACGGATTATGAAGAATGGAGTGGCAACAAAGTGGATATTACTGATGGCACTAAAGAGGCCCTGTCAACTTTTTACGACGAAAAATTAGGTACTATAATGCGGTGGTTACCTGCTGTTGCCAATACGTTAGAAGGCGAAGAAGAGCAAAAAGAACCTATGGTGATGGATTCATGGTATTTGCATCATCCGCTATTGAACTTATCGCGATTAGCACTAAAAGGAGATGTTGTGGCGAAAGAGTTGTTCCTGAATTCACTGGAATTTGCCATTAAGGTAGCCCGTCATTTTGACTATGAATGGCCGGTATTTTATAAAATGGATACGCTCGAAGTGGTAAAAGCCGAAACCCAGCCGGGTAAAGGTGGCGAAAAAGATGTACCCGGTTTATACGCCCACATAATGTTACAGGCTTATGAGCTCACCGGTAAAAAGCGCTTTTTACAAGAGGCAGAAAAGTCGGCAAAAAAACTACAGGGACTTGGATTTGATCTTTTTTACCAGGCAAACAATACGGCATTCTCTGCGGGGGCGCTATTGCGGCTACACAAGATTACCGGTAAAAAGCTATACTTGGAGTTAAGTTACCTTTGCCTGGCAGGCATATTTAAAAACGTTCGGCTTTGGGATTGTAATTACGGATATGGAAAAAACTTCCCGTCGTTTTTCTGCCTGTTCCCGCTGAATGATGCACCCTACACTGCCGTTTATGAGGAACAAGAAGTATTTTGCGCTATTCATGACTATTTGAAACATGCAGAAGGTATCGAGATCCTTCCGTCCGTTTCCTTACTGCTGGCCGAATATGTTAAATACCTGGTAAACCGTGCCATTTACTATTATCCGACAATGTTGCCGAAAGACATGCTGTCTGGTGAGGTTAAAATGGGCGAAGTAGACCCCAACCTGTGGATAGCACTGGAAGACCTACACGATGGGTGGGAACAAAGCGGACAGGTAGGCCAAGAAGTATACGGTGCCGGTAACGCGTTTGGCATTTTACCGCGCCACTACCTGCGTATCCCGGATAAGAACTTTATGATCTATGTAGATTATCCTACATCACATTTTACCTACCGCAAGGGTGCACCTGTTACGTTTAACACTTTGGGCGACGAGCGTTTAACTACAAAACTCATGGTGGTTAAAATGGACAAGCACAAATTGCCAAAGTTCACCGTATCTATCAGTAATAGCAAAGAGTTGTTAAAAGGTGAAGAGACTAAAGAGGGCCACCTGCATTATGTGGTAAGTGGTAATCAAAAGATTAGGATCAGTTGGGAGTAATAAATGTTAATTAGGTTGCCTGGTGCCAAATTTCAATCCGGTACAATCGCGTGTATTGAAATGAAACTTTATCTTCGCTGCTATTATGGTACCCTGACATGGCTAAACCTCTACACCCAATTTACAACCTTCAATTCGCGTTGGTGTGCCTGAGCTCATTATTGTTCTCGGCGAGTTTTAACATGCTGATACCCGAGCTACCCGCCTATTTAAGCAGCATTGGCGGGGCTGAATATAAGGGGCTGATCATTGCGTTGTTTACGCTTACTGCAGGCATCTCCCGCCCATTCAGTGGCAGGCTGACAGATACAATTGGACGTGTGCCTATTATGGCGGTTGGCTCGATAGTTTGTTTTATCTGCGGTTTTCTTTACCCTGTATTGGGCACCGTTTCGGGGTTTTTGTTTCTGAGACTAATCCATGGTTTTTCTACCGGGTTTAAACCTACCGCAACTGCGGCTTACGTGGCAGATATTGTACCCCGCGAACGCTGGGGCGAGGCGTTAGGTTTTCACGGCCTGTGCTTTAGCACGGGCCTGGCTATCGGCCCGGCAATAGGGAGTACCATCAGGTTATACTTCTCGTTAAATGCGCTATTTTACACTTCTTCACTGTTCGCCTTAATGTCGATAGTGATATTGATGAACATGAAAGAGACCCTGCAAATCAGGCAGAAATTCAGCTTTGCCATTCTGAAGATCTCCCGCCGGGATATCATCGCGCCCGAAGTACTGCCCGCGGCGATAGTCACCTTTTTATCCTATATCGCTTACGGCGCCATCCTTACGCTCATCCCCGACTGGGGCGCACACTTAGGCATCGTTAATAAAGGCTTATTTTTTATGGTATTTACCATCGCCTCATTGGTTATCCGCTTTGTAGCGGGTAAGGCATCAGACAGGTATGGGCGCATCCATGTAATTAACACGGGTTTGGTGTTACTCGCTATATCTTTAACCATTGTGGGATATGCTGATACCTTTGCCGGGTTGATGGCGGGTGCAGCTGTGTACGGGGTTGCTACCGGTATCCTATCCCCCGCCCTTAATGCCTGGACGGTGGATATGAGCCATCCGGAATATCGCGGGAAGGCTATGGCTACGATGTATATTTCGCTGGAGGCGGGGATTGGATTAGGGGCATTATTGTCCGGCTGGTATTACCAGGATGTAATCGCCAGGATCCCGATGGTGATGTACGTAACGGCTGGTATTACTGTATTAGCACTTATCTATATGGCATTACGATCAAAGCGAAACAATAACCGTAATGCCGAAATAGTGTTGTAATTATTCTGAGGCTTCTTCGCCTTTTTCGCCCAGTTCTACAATATCTCCTTCTTTGAAAAGGATGGCTTGCAGGGTTTTACGCCATACCGGTTTTTGGCGAAGCAAAAACTCCAGGTCCATACCGAAGTGTTTAAATTCTTCGTGCTGTGCGTTTTGCATAATGGCTTTAGCCTGCGCGTCTTTCTCTACAGAAATGCGTTGCTCATACCAGTTGATCGCTTCGGCTTCTTCGCCAAGGGATACGATCATGCGTGCAAAGGTGCGGGTTTTGTCGCTCAGCTCATTGGCTGGCTCGTGATATTGATCAAATGCCATAGTATTTCTTTTTTGAGTATAAAGAAGCACTATGGCATTTTTGTTTTGGAGGGGGGATAGATAATCGGGCTAAACCCAATTATCCATATTACAGATGATAAATATTCTACCTTTAGGATAATCTTTTTTATGAAAGTTGATCATGTTACGCAGCTTAAAATAATACCTCAATCGTTCCGAATAAGATAAACTTACAAAAAACTGTCGGCGTTCTTCTTCGTCTTCTTCGAATGTGGTATTTAATTTAAACCGCTTCATGATATTTACAGCTAAAGATTATCGAACCAATCACTTTTGACTTCAACCGTTTCAGTGAGTTTAGTTGAAACACCCAATTTAAGTTCTTTCAACTTATCACAAAGAAGTTCGCCATCTATTAAATCAATTGGCGGCGCACCATCACGAGTTGCTTCTTTGATTGCTTCCCGTGTAAATGTTCCAGTCGTAATTACCAATCCTTTGTCAGCTCTCCCCTGCATTGCACCTCTAAAGTCTCTAATCTGGCTTGGTGAAACAGAACCCTTGTAACGCTTACATTGAAATATCACATGAAAACTTAAAAGGCCGCTGACCCGCACAATTCCCTTACCATCAATTCCGCCATCACCAACTTTACCTGTTACTTCAACTTGTGAAAATCCACTTTCACGTAGTATTCTTTGAGATAATCTTTCAAAGGCAGATGGGGTAATCTGATAAAGTATATTTAGCAAACGAGTTTTCCACTCTTCTGTATCTTCAACTTCTTCTTCTATTTCCTTTTTCGCTTGATTGACTTCTATAGATTTTTCCGGACTAACCTTTCCAAATTTTTCAATCGTTGATTTTTCTCTTACAAAACGTACAATTTCTGAATTATCAAGGTTAGAAACGTCTATATCTGCATTTAATAGAGCCCAGATTCCACGAGACGAGTTTTCAAGCAGGCCAAATTTTTTTAGATAAGTCCTGCTCCAAGCGAGTCGATAATCTACTTCTTTTCGAGTATCACTCTCACCGTGAGGCACTTGCAAAACTGCTTCGGAAATATTGGCGATTTCATAAACGAGATTATTAATTTCTTCTACTGACCCAGAACCACCGAGTTTGATTAAAGCTCTAACAACGGGAACTAATAGCTCATCGAATGACGGAACGGCAAGACTATATTTTTTCCTTGCCATCTATTATATCACCTCATTAATGCTCATTTCCCTCAACTCTTTCGGCTCGTTGGGGCGTCCATTCTTGAAGGCTTTGCGCGGGCTCAAGCCTAACAATTCAAACATGGCCATATCCTCATCAAAAGAAGGGTTTGGTGTGGTCAATAACTTTTCGCCGGCAAAGATGGAGTTAGCACCCGCCATAAAGCAGAAAGCCTGCTCTAAGGTGCTCATCTCGGTACGGCCGGCACTTAACCTTACCACGGTTTTAGGCATAATGATACGCGCCGTAGCGATCATGCGTACCATATCCCAAACTGATACCCGCGGCTGATCGGCCAAAGGAGTGCCCTTTACCGGTACCAATGCATTGATCGGAACGCTCTCGGGGTGCTTGGGTAGGTTTGATAAAGTTTTCAGCATCGAGATCCTGTCGGCAACGGTTTCGCCCAGGCCGATGATGCCACCACTGCAAACGCTGATCTTGGCTTTACGCACATGTTCCAGGGTTTGTAAACGGTCGTCATAAGTACGGGTGGTGATAATACGCTTGTAATCCTCTTCAGAAGTATCCAAATTGTGATTATAGGCATACAGGCCTGCATCGGCTAAACGTTGCGCCTGGCCCTCGGTAAGCATGCCCAGGGTGCAGCACACCTCCATATCCATCGCGTTAACGGCTTTCACCATATCAATCACTTTGTCGAAGTCGCGGTTATCGCGCACTTCGCGCCAGGCTGCACCCATACACAAACGGGAGGCACCGCCATTTTTTGCCTTTTGGGCAACAGCTATTACCTCTTCTTTAGGCATAATAGCATGAACATCAACACCTGTATTGTAACGCGCAGCCTGCGGGCAATAAGCGCAATCCTCAGGGCAGCCGCCTGTTTTTATAGAGATCAACGAACTGATCTGCACCTCCGAGTAATCCTTATTCTCACGATGAATGCTTGCAGCCCTGTAAACCAGGTCAAGCAATGGTGAGTGGTATATTTCTGATATTTGTTCCTGTATCCAATCGTATCTTACTTCTGTCATTAGTTTTAATTTTATATCGACTGATGTGTTTTTTAAATCTCGCTATTAAATGCAAAGATTAAAAGTTTATTTGCTAATTGTGTTGTATAATTAATTTTTCGCGCAAAGGCGCTAAGTCGCAAAGACTTAAAGATTATTTACTATTCTGGTAATACCCGTTTTTATAAGCGGCTCGTTAAAATCAATAAGCAGCCCAAGTTTACAGCGCGATAACTTTAAATAAGTTAAAACTTGTTTGGAATGAACCGGCAATATTGCTATAACTGATTTAAGTTCAACAATCACACGCTTTTCAACAATTAGATCAGCGCGAAAACCAATATCCATTTTGATCTCCTTCCATGATACTGGGATACCCTTTTGCTTTTCAACAAATAGCCCCTTACTTAGCAATTCGAAATACAAAATTTCCTCATAAACAGATTCTAACAACCCTGGGCCAAGACTGGAATGGATCTCAAAAGCTGCATTAACTATAATTTTAGCAATTTCATTTTCATCCATGCTCTTTACGTATTTGCGGGAATTAAAATCAATTATAAAAATTTAGAAATTTAATTTCATCCATTCACTTTGCGCCTTAGCGTCTTTGCGTGAAAATCACCTGCTAATCAATTTATAATAAAAACCTTGATGCCAGCCAAAGCGGCAATAAAAAGCCAATGCAATCTGTAAAGGTAGTGATGATGATGGACGATGCCACCGCAGGGTCTATCCCTACCCTTTTCAATATCAATGGAATGCCTGCTCCTGTTAAACCTGCAACAATTAAGTTGCCGGTCATCGCCAGGAATAGTACGACACCCAGCATAGGGTTCTTATCATAAAAAAAGGCAAAGAGCAATACGATCAACCCGTTACAAGCTCCATTTATCATCCCTACTAAAAACTCTTTTACTACGGTTTTATAGGCCTGCGCATCAGTAAGATCCGATAACGAGATACGCCTTACCGTAACAGCGAGTGCCTGCGTAGCGGCATTCCCGCCCATGCCCCCAATAATGGTTACATAGGCTACAATGATGGGTAACTGTTCTTCAACATAGGTAAACTGCCTGATAACCGACGCCGCTAAAAATGCCGTACCTAAATTAAGAACCAGCCAGGGCAAACGGCTTTTTACCGCATCCCGCCAATTACCACTCAACTCCTCGTCTTCAGATACACCGCTAATCTTCAGGATATCTTCGGTGTTTTCCTCTTCCATTACGTCAATGATATCATCAACGGTAACGCGGCCCAGCAACTTCATGCTGTCATCCACAACGGGGACGCTGGTTAGGTTATACTGCGAGATCAACCGGGCTACCTCTTCCTGGTCCAGATCGGCCTTTACATACACAAAGTCGGTATCTACCAGGTCGCTGATGCGAGCATCGCCGCGGGCTTTAATAATGGTTTTGATAGATACGATGCCTTTCAGGATGTCGTGATCGTCAACCACGCAAATGGTGTAAAACTCCTCCATCTCTTCCGACTGGCGGATGATCTCGTCTAAGGCCTCTTTCTTGTTCAGATTAATGTGCACCTTGATGATCTCGGAGTTCATCAAACCGCCGGCGGTATCCTCGTCGTAGCTTAACAGGGCGCGGATGCTGGTAGCATCCTCCTGGTCTATCTCCTCCAGGATCTCCTTCTGATCTTCCTCGTCCATCTGCGAGATCAGATCGGTCGCTACGTCATAATCCATCTCCTCAACAATCTCCGAACGTTTTTCGGGATCAAGGCCTGCCAGCAGGTCTTCCGGGTGCTCCTCCTCATCCATTTCCGAGATCACCTCAGATGCGATATCGGCAGGAAGGATGTTAATGATACGCTCTTTGGCCTCCTGTGGGAGTTTTTCAAAAAGCAAGGCAATCTCTGACGCGTGGTATTCGCTCAGAACCAACTGTAATTCAGCATCATCAGCATCAAGGGCTGTTTTGATGCGGAGCAGGTCGGTTTTGTCGATATCGAAGGATTGCATATCCGACTAAAATAGGGAAAATTAATCGTGTCTTAGCCGCTGTAGTTATAGAAAATCTTTAACCCTGCTACTTTATTCAGTTTACTCATCACCTGCTCTACCTGTGTTTTACGGATGCTGAGTTGGATGTCGCAATTCAGTTCAGATCGTTGTTCTATAATCTGTAATTGGTCTTCTTTAATGATGCGCATCACATCGTTCATTTGCAGGTACTCGAAAGTGAGTGTATAGATATCGTTAACCGTTTTTTCTATCACCTGCGCTTGTGCCAATGCTTCTTCGGTGGCTGCTTTGTAGGCATTTATCAGCCCGGGTACACCTAACAACGTCCCGCCAAAATAGCGTACCACTACTACCAAAACATTCGTAATGTTTTTAGATAGCAGTGTATTCAGTATGGGCCTGCCTGCGGTACCGGATGGTTCGCCGTCATCATTTACGCGGAACACCGAACGGTCTATCCCCAAGCGAATTGCCCAGCAGTGATGGTTGGCTTTAGGATGTTCTGCTTTAAGTTTAGCAACTATTCCCTTAATCTCGTTATCGGAATTTACTGGGTAAGCAAAGGCTAAGAATTTACTGCCACGGTCGCGGAAAATCCCTTCCGTTGGTTGGGCAATGGTTTTATAAGTATCGTCAAAAAGCATTAATATTGACTGTAGGTAATAATGATAATAGCAATAATGGCCAGCCCGATACCGATTTTATTTAAAAGGCTCAGGCGTTCATTAAACACAAATAAACCTACTACCGCCCCTACGCTGATGACGCCAATGTTCATGGCCGAAAATACCGCCGAGGGACTTGTGGATAATGCCTTATGCGCCTTTAAATAAAACAGGATATTGCCGAAATTTGCTACCCCCAATATCAGCCCGAAGGCAATGTGCGGCCAGACAATGCGTGTTTGTCTGGCAAACACGCGCACCAGCAGTCCGATAAATGCAATAACGAATGACAAGGAGTAGATCAGGAAAAGCGATGTGGTGTAAGGCACGGCGGTAAAGGCCGCAACTTTTTTAAACAGGATATCTATCGCGCCGAAGCCCAGGAAAACCACCACCAGATAGATCCAGGCATTGCTCAATACTTTACGGTTAGCGGTTTTCTTTTTCCAGGGAATTGAACATAATATAGCGGCAAAGCCAACCACTATCCCCACAATTTTTAGCGGACTTAAAGCTTCGTTAAACAGCAGGAACGACGCTATGATGGGGATGAATAAAGACAGCCGTTGGGCAACATCGGTCCGTACAATACCTACCACCCGTACCGACGAGGCCATTACCCAAAATACCAGCGGTAACAAAACCCCTACTGCCATGTAAATACCAATGGGGGGCTGCTGCAAATTTGCCAGCTGTGGTTTAAAAAAGAACCACGTAAGGCCAATAGCCATTGCGTAATTCCACGTAATGGCCTGGAAAATATCGATACTGTAGCGCCTTGCCAGTTTCAATAAAACCGACACAATCACACTGCAGCAAACACTTAAAAAAACGTATAACATTAACTTAGGTAGCTTATTTATTGTAAAAAACTTCCAGCGTATCTTGCCCTACCGGGCACTTGCCGCGGCTTGCTCCGGATACAACAGGTGCCTTTATGCCTTCATTCAAAACAGATGCGCCTGTAAAAATACGTGCTTCATCCCATAAACCATCGGCAATAAAGGTATTTAAAGTATGCGCCCCACCTTCGATAATTACCGATTGAATATCCTGCAGATACAATTGAAACAGAATATACTGCGGCACGTATCGGTCAAAATCTTCCAGGGCAATGTATTTTGTCTTGCCGTCAATATCGGTTTTAATTTTATTAAACACCAGCGTTTCAACTGTTTGATCATATATATTTAAAGTTCCAGCTAACTCCAGTTTGCGGTCGATAACAACCCGCTTTGGCGATTTCCCGTCCACCAATCGGACATTCAACTGCGGGTTATCGGCTAATACGGTGTTCTTACCTACCAATATGGCATCCTCATCTGCGCGCCACTGGTGTACTAATTTCTTAGCTTCGGCACCGGTTATCCAATGCTGGCTGCGATCTGCGGGGGCAAAAAATCCATCGGCGGTTTGCGCCCATTTTAAAATGATATAGGGACGTTGCTTTTGCACACGTGTAAAAAAACGGCGGTTTAGCCATTGGCATTGCGCTTCTAAAACGCCCGTAATAACTTCAATACCCGCGGCCATCAGCTTTTCTATACCCTTGCCGTCCACAGCGGGGAATGGATCGCGGCAACCTACAACCACCTGCGGGATGCGGTGCTTAATGATGAGATCGGCACAGGGCGGGGTTTTACCGTAATGTGCGCAAGGCTCTAAAGAAACATAGATAGTTGAATTTTTTAACAATTCGGCATAATTTTCATACTGCTCCATCACCCTTATAACGGCATTTACCTCGGCGTGTGCCTGTCCGTATTGCTGGTGATAACCCTCGCCTATTATAAGGCCGGCATGAACTATCACCGCGCCAACCATAGGGTTTGGGCTAACCCGGCCAGCGCCCAGCGCGGCCAGCTCGAGGCAGCGCTGCATATAAATTTCATGTAATGCCATTGTGCAAAAGTAGGTTTTATGTTACTTTGTTGCATGAAAACTATTAAGGATGTATTTCTGGCCTATCAGCAGGGATTAGGTTCGCTATATGATGCCCGCGAAACCGGCGCGATAACCTTAATGGTTTTAGAAGAATTAACCGGTGTTTCACGTGCGAAGATCAAAGCTTTCCCTGAGGATGATATACCTGCCAATGCTGGCGAAAAGCTTTCGGCTGTACTCAATGAACTTAAAACCGGCAAACCTGTACAGTACATTTTAGGCACTACCGAATTTTACGGATTAAACTTTTTGGTAAATCCCGCCACATTGATACCGCGGCCGGAAACAGAAGAACTGGTTGAATGGGCTTTGGAGGAAAGTAAAAAGTTAGAAGTTAAAAGTAAAAAGTTAGCTGTACTTGATATTGGCACAGGCAGCGGGTGCATTGCCATCAGTTTAAAAAAGAACCTACCGGATGCAGTAGTCTCCGCTCTGGACATCTCTCCCGGAGCTTTAAAAACGGCTAAACAAAACGCTGTGGTCAATGAAGTTGATGTATCGTTTATTGAAGATAGTATCCTCGACATCAAATCCGAAATTGAACATTCGAAATTCGATATCATCATCTCTAATCCGCCCTATGTAACATTAGAAGATAAGCTAAGGATGCATACTAATGTGACTGATTTTGAACCCCACTCGGCCCTTTTTGTACCTGAACATAATCCGCTGGTTTTTTACAAAGCCATCGCCGGTTTTGCGGCAGATCATTTGGAAAAGAACGGGTTACTATTCCTGGAAATCAATGAGAATTTTGGTAAGGAAACAGTTGAGCTATTAAACCATAAAAGATTTACTAACATTGAGTTAAGAAAAGACATGAGCGGACGGGATAGGATGATAAAGGCAAACCGCTGATTTCGATTGATTTTATTGATGACGTTGATTTTGATCAGCGAAATCAACTAATCATTTGAATCAACGGTCAATTACGCGGATGGAATTCTATAATCGTGCTCTTTAAATATTCCCTGTCCAGATGGGTGTATATCTCGGTAGTAGTAATGCTTTCATGGCCCAGCATTTCCTGCACGGCGCGCAGGTCGGCACCCCCTTCTACTAAATGCGTAGCAAATGAATGACGCAACGTATGCGGGCTGATATTCTTTTGCAGCCCGCTTAGTTCGGCAAGCTGTTTAATCACCATAAAAACGTAAACCCTGCTCAACCTGCTGCCCCGGCGGTTCAAAAACACCATGTCCTCCTCGCCTTTTTTGATGGGGAAATGAACGCGTATCAATTCTATCCAGATCTTAAGGGCCTTAATGGCTTCATTACCAATAGGCACCAACCGCTCCTTGCTCCCCTTACCAGTTACTTTTATAAATTCCACATCAGGGTCAAGGTAAAGGTTAGAGAGTTTAAGCTCCGTTAATTCAGATACGCGTAATCCGCAGCCGTACATTACCTCCAGCATTGCTTTGTTGCGTGCGCCCTCGGGTTTTGATACATCGATAGCCGCGATCATTTTATTGATGTCATGGATGCTTAAGGTATCCGGCAGTTTACGGGTTATCTTCGGGGTTTCTAATAATTCCGACGGATCGGAACTAATGTAATCCTCCATTAGCAGGTATTTATAAAAGGCTTTGATGCCCGAAATTATGCGCGATTGAGAAGACGGTATCATGCCCAGCTCTGCGACCCAGGTAATAAAACCCCTTAAATCCGATAAAGAAAATTCTGTAGGTGATTTTTTAATTATTTGTAATTCAGCATATTGATATAGTTTTTCTAAATCTTTACTATAGGCCTCAATAGAATTTGCTGCAAGTGAACGTTCCAGTTTCAGGTAAGTCTTAAATCCTTTAGTTGCGGGGGCCCAATTCAATCGATTTTAGTTTTAATGTTTTATACTTAAATTTGAACAAATGAATATACAAATTATAAACGGCCCAAACTTAAACCTGCTTGGCGTACGCGAAAAATCTATATATGGCAGTTCTGATTTTGAAAGCTACCTTTCAGAGTTGCAAAGTCATTTCACAAACATCACCATAAATTACTACCAAAGTAATGTAGAAGGTGAAATTATAAATAAGCTGCACGAAATTGGCTTTACGTTTGATGGCATAGTGCTAAATGCGGGTGCTTACACGCACACCTCCATCGCTATTGCCGACGCTATTGCGGCTATTAATACCCCGGTAATCGAAGTTCACATTTCTAACGTATATAAGCGGGAAGAGTTCAGACATCACAGCATGCTGGCGACAAGCTGCAAAGGTGTAATTGCCGGTTTCGGGATGCACTCTTACCGGTTAGGCATTGAAAGCCTGTTGCTGAATTACTAATATTATACGATACACTTCATTCGAAGTTAAACCTTCGAAATTCGAATTATATAAAATGAATAAAGTATTTAAAATAACACTCCCCCTACTGTTTATACTTACTTTGTTTAAAGCCGATGGTTTTTCTCAGGCAAAAAAAAAGAAAATGTCTGTTCGCGATTCGCTGCGGATGAGCATCCTGCGCCGAGATTCGATGATGCGGACGTTTAAAAAGTCGGATACTTCTATTAACAACCTGCTACAAAAGATTGAATATTACACATCATCATTCAATCAGATCAAAACCAGCCTGTCGCGCAATATAGATACGGTCGACATCAGTAAGCAACTACCATCATTTGAACGCCGGATAGGTTTGATAAAAACGCTGATAGATAACGATAAGTCGAGCACGCTGCGCTACCTCTACGCCATCCGGGATATCCTGACCCGGAGTGACGACCAGTTAGACATTTACCAGGAACGGCTTGCTGCCATCAACTCAAAATTGGTGCAAAACCAAAACGAGCTATCGTCAATGGACAAGGATTCGAGCCTGAAAATTGTACCTGCCGACAGCAGCCTGCTTACTACCTTCCTGATCCAGAAAATAGCGATAGATAGCAAGCATAAGCGACTGGATGCCAACAATAAAAAGATCTTACTTAAGATCGGGCTACTGCAAAACCGGATCTCTGCAGCATACATCTCCCTGCTCGATTTAAAAGACCAGATAGATATTAAGATCCGTGAATTCAGCATCCAGGCTTTAAGTAATGAAAACAACCCTATTTGGGTATTTGACACCGATACGACAAGTACGTTCCGTTCGGCTTTAGGTAAAACCGCTAATATGAACAAGCGGCTGCTTAACTTCTTTATAGGCCGCGATCCGCTCATCCATTTCGCGGGCGCCTTATTGTTTGGGTTATTCTTCGCCTGGATCTATTCAAACAGGCGCAGGGTTTTACGGGTAAAGGCGGCACCACAAGAAGTTTTCCGTCATACCAAATACGTCACCCTCTATCCAATAACATCTGCAATAATTGTAGCATTTGCCATCGTTCCCAACTTTTATGACCATCCGCCGGTTGTGGTGCAGGAAATATTTTTTACTGTATTGACAGCAGGGATATTGCATTTGGTAAAACGAACATGCCCGCCTATTCAGTTTAAATATTTAAATATCTTATTTTGGCTTACGGCTGTTTATAGTTTCAGCAATTTATTCGTAGAAGTATCCAATACCGATCGCGTTATCGTATTATTATCATCATTAGCTACAGCTATCAGCAGCGTATGGTATCACCGCGAGGTGAAGAAGAAACCCGAAGAATACCTTCCCTATACTATTCCTATCATCCGGGTATTCATAGGGCTGCTTATTATCTCTATTTTATGTAACGTATTTGGCAGGGTCACCCTGTCTAAAATCATCAGTGTAACGGCGGTTTATAACCTTTGGCTGGCACTGGGTATGTATTACCTGGTCCAGATCCTCATGCAAGCCCTGTTCATGCAACTGGAGGCAAATAAGGATAGCAGCGCCATAAGTTCGTTTATTGATTTTAAGATGCTGCAAAATAAGTTCAGGAGCATTTTATCTATAATGGCGGGCGTGCTATGGGTGATCATGCTTACCCAAAACCTGAGTGTTGAGGACGCAGTATTCAAGTATATTCGAAACTTCCTCACAGAGTCGCGCAGTTTGGGCGGCACCAATACCCAGTTTACCTTTCAAAGTATTATCATCTTCATCGCTGTTATCTGGTTCTCATCAGTAGCGGCACGTATTATCAGTTACCTGTACGAAGTTGCCGGGAAACATGCCAATGATATGGATGTACTGAAAAAGAAGAATCGTACATC
Source organism: Mucilaginibacter glaciei (assembly GCF_014773245.1). Lineage (GTDB taxonomy): Bacteria > Bacteroidota > Bacteroidia > Sphingobacteriales > Sphingobacteriaceae > Mucilaginibacter > Mucilaginibacter glaciei. Next base: position 18,761 of record NZ_JACWMX010000007.1, read on the forward strand.
TACCCTGCTCATCAAAATGGCCGTGTTTGCTATTGGCTTTTTGTTGGCTGTAGCGGCTTCGGGCTTCCCGCTTGATAAGATCACTATCATTATCAGTGCGTTCGGTATCGGTATCGGTTTCGGCTTGCAGAACATAGTAAACAACCTGGTGTCGGGTTTGATACTGGCCTTTGAAAAACCTATCCAGATAGGTGATATTATAGAAATAGATAACCGCTCGGGCACTATCATGGAAATTGGCATCCGCAGCAGCAAGATTGCTACCGCCGATGGCGCGGAAGTAATTATACCTAACGGAGACCTGATATCGCATCATGTTGTTAACTGGACATTAAGCAACAACAACCGACGGATCGAGCTGATCATTGGGGTAGCATACGGATCGGACGTTGAGAAAGTGAAAGCACTTTTAACCGACCTGCTGAATAATAGCGAGGATATTATGGACAACCCTGCCCCGCTGATATTTGTACATAACCTTAATCAAAATTCGGTGGACTTCCGCCTGTTATTTTGGGCAGCGGATATAAACAACTGGCTCTCGTTAAAAAGCACCATCCTTACCGATATTTATATGATGTTTGATAAGGAACATATCGAAATACCATTCCCGCAAAGCGATATCCACCTAAGGCTTACAGACGACCAGCAAAGCCTGCTTTTTAACAATAAAAAGAAGAAGCACAAAAAAGTAGCCCATGATGGTAAAGTGCCCGACATAAGCGACTCCAATTTGCCAGATGCTAATAGTGCAGGTCCCGTTGCTCCAGATCAGTAAACTTATTCTTTTTACCTACAAAGAAATCCCAAACAATGCTGCGGCTGTAGGTGCCGGTTTGGGTTTGAGAATTGAGATGTTTGATGCTGGATTGAGCTTCTTTCTGACTGGCGGACTTTCTGTCTTTCGGACTAAAAATCTTCCGCACAAAATTCTGATGAGCACGGCTTACCGCCCAGGCATCCTTGCGTTTGCCTTCCATTAAAAAGCGGGTAAGTGCCAGCAGGTCCATAAAAAAACGGATTGTGATAACCCAAAATGCTTTCCAAAACGGCAGGTTGTTTTTGAGCAACAATAAGTTATTACGGAAATTGAGATAGGTTTTAAAGGGGTTCTCCGCATTTAAAGTTCCGCCCCCAACGTGATAAACCTGGCTTTGCGGGCAATAAACCACTTTATAACCCATGTTTTTTAAGCGCCAGCAAAGGTCAATTTCCTCCATATGGGCAAAAAAACTTTCGTCAAACCCACCCGCCAGGTCCCAGCATTTCTTTTTAATGAACATTGCCGCACCCGATGCCCAAAAAATTTCGCCTGCCTGCTCGTACTGGCCCGTATCTGCCTCTATATCAAAGAAAATGCGCCCGCGGCAAAATGGGTACCCATATTTATCAATAAAGCCGCCGGCAGCACCCGCGTGCTCAAAATAATCTTTTTGAAGGAATGATTTGATCTTAGGTGCTGCCGCAGCAATCAATTCATCACTTTCCATTTGGGCAATTACGGGTTCTATCCAACCCGGTTCCACTTCAACATCGGAGTTGAGCAGGATATAGTAGTCGGCCTCCACTTTGGCCAGCACTCGGTTATAGCCGCCGGTAAAGCCGTAATTATCGTTATTTTCAATAATGGTTATAGACGGATAAACGGTACGAACGAAAGCAATAGATCCGTCAGAAGAACCGTTATCGCCAACCACAACCTCCAGGTTAGGCCAGGTTGATGCCAACACCGATGGCAAAAAATCACGAAGGTATTTAAGGCCGTTCCAGTTTAAAATCACTACGGCAACTTTGGGTGCTTGCATCATTTATTCATATCCTCGGGCTTGAATTTCCACCGGCGGTGGCTCCAAAGCCAGTATTGGGGGGTTTCTTTTATCTGTTTATCCAGGTACGCTACATGCGTGTTGGTAATTTCGTATTGGGCGGTCTCTTTCGGGTTTTCAATTAGCGGTACCAGCGTGTAGGTATAATAGCCGCGTTTTATCCGCTCTATCCGGTAAAATACTACCACGGCATTAGTCATTTTAGCAATTTTTTCTATCCCTAAAAAAACGGCTGTCGGCTGGTTTAAAAAGGTGGTGAAATAAGTTATCTCATGCCGTACGGGTGTTTGGTCTGATGCTAAAACACTTATCGTGAGTTCGTCCTTTAAAGCAATCATCGTACGCAGCGTTTGTTTCATCGTAACCATCATGGCGCCAAACCTTGCTCGCTGCTTGTTCAAAAAAGCATCGAACGTTGGGTTGGTAAGCGGCTTGTATACAATAATTGTTTTGTTAGGCGTAAGCCGCCCAAAGGCCAATGCCGCCATTTCCCAGTTGCAATAGTGCCCTGCAGCTGCAATAATGCTGCGGTTTTGTGCAAAGTAGTGGTCAACAATTTCGGGGTTGGTGATCCGCATGCGGGTAAGCAGTTCCTTTTCACTAATGCTGATCATCTTAAAAGTTTCCACCAGCAAATCGGCCATGTAATGAAAATATTGCTTTGCTATTTTAATACGCTCTGCTTCGCTTTTTTGCGGGAAGGAATTTCTTAAATTATCGGCAACCACACCCCTACGGTATTTGATAACATAGTAGATTATGAGGTACAAAAAATCGGACACGAGATATAAAAACCAAAACGGCAGTAACGAAAACAGGTACCAAAAAAATATACCCGTGTAATTCACCACCTTTTTTAACATTATTTTAACCAATTTTGCCACAAACATAAAAATAATATATGATTGAGAATGGTGCTGTTTTCCCGTTGTTTTATTTGCCGCCGGTTGACTATTTTACAAAGCTGAATGCTTTTAAACCCCATATCGTATTGGAGGTAGAAGAACATTTCCCTAAGCAAACCTATCGCAACAGAACCAACATCTACTCGCCCGATGGCCCTTTGAGTTTAACCGTGCCGGTATCAAAAGGCTCGAAAAACCACACTAAAACCAAAGATGTTAAGATAAGTTACGATTTTAAATGGCAGCGCCTGCACTGGTTAAGTTTAAGCGCATGCTACCGCAGCTCGGCATTTTTTGAATATTATGAAGATGATTTCGCCCCTTTTTATGAAAAAAACTTCACGTACCTTGTAGATTATAATCGCGAACAACTGGAACTATTGCTGCGCCTGCTAAAAATAAAGATACCATTGCAATTTACCGAAACTTATGAAGCAGCTTACCCTAATTTAACCGATTTGCGCAGCACCATGAGCCCCAAAATTGAGCCCGATGTGGAACAAAAAGCGTATTTTCAGGTTTTTGAGGAACGGCAGGGCTTTTTGAAAAACCTGAGCATCGTCGACCTTTTATTTAATCAGGGCCCACAGGCTTTAAACTATCTGTAAATGGCAACTTATACCAAGCGTGTACATTATAAAAACCGCAAACGCCAAATCAATGTGGGTGCGCGCCCGGGCTCCATCATTATCCCTGATGATGCGGTAAAGCCGCAGATCGTGATCTACTCGTTCAACGAGACAGACCTGCAAACCAGTAAAGGCACGGATATGAAGGCCATTACTCAACAGATCAAAAAATGTAAAGACCACACCCACTGGATCAAGATAAATGGCCTGGGCGATGCCGCCCTGATTGAGGATATTGGTACTTTTTTAGACATTAACCAACTCGTATTAGAGGATATTGTTAATACCCACCAGCGGCCAAAATTTGATGAGTACGACGGTTACGTATTCGGCACCAGCAGGGTTATTTACTTCAATAAAGAAAACGAACTGGTGAACTGCCAGTTCAGCGGAATAGTGAAGGATAACATCATCATCAGTTTTGAAGAAAGCCATCTGGATTATTTCGAAGCTGTTACTACCCGGTTAAAGGCCGGGAAGGGAATCATCCGGGTAGGTGGTCCGGGATATATCTTTTATGCGCTAACTGACACTATCCTCGATAACTATTTTGTGCTGCTATCGCAGATTGGTGATATGATAGATACCACCGAAGATAAACTTTACCAACGGCCCGATAAAAGTATCATGTTTGATGCGCAGCAACTGAAGCGCACGCTGATCATCATCCGCCGCTCCTGCTGGCCCGAGCGGGACAAGATCAATGATATGATCCGCAGCGAAAGCGATTTGATTAGCAAAGATACCAAACTTTACTTGCGTGATGCCTACGACCATTGCATCCAGGCAATGGATATGGTAGAGAGTTATAAAGAGGTAACCAGCAGTATCATCGACCTTTACCTGTCGATGGTAAGTAACCGTATGAACGAGATAATGAAGGTGCTCACCATCATCTCGGTAATCTTCATTCCCCTAACCTTTATTGCAGGAGTTTACGGGATGAACTTTAGCCGCGAAGATGCACACGGCCACTTAATTCCCGATAACATGCCTGAGCTTTACATGCACCACGCCTATATTTATGCGCTCCTGCTCATGTTTTTTATCGGAGCAGGACTGGTGGCAGTATTTTGGAAAAAGGGTTGGTTTAATAAGTTGTAAGTACCTTCATCAGGAGATTTTATTAATCTATTTAACAACGGTCAAATATTTCTTCTTCAGCCACGCCCTTACCGGCTCATCATACAATTTCAATGCGGCATAGCCCAGCAGCACAAAAAAGAAGAACAAACCAACAGCGACAGCAAAAACGGTGGTACCGGCCGGTTTGGCTGTTGCTATCCAAAGGGTATAAACGTAAATAAAAGGGTAGTGCATAATGTAGATCGGGTAAGAGATCTCGCCCGAAAACTTGCATAGTGTAGCCCAACGGCCGCTTATCTGCCCCCCTGCGCCCATTGCTACGATCAATGGGAAAGCGATGATGATACAGGCTGCATCGTAGTAACCATTCCAGCTATACCACGGGAAGAAGAAGAGCGCCATTAAAACTAACGAGCAAACGATGTATGCCATCGGTATACGGACCAGTTTACCCGTACGGAACAATAATAAACCCGCAAAGAAAGGGAACATCATCCGCACAGGTGCAACCCAAATATTAGGATAACCGCCCGAGTTTGGGCCGTAAAAGAAATCGGCAATAAATTTTGACTGGATCTTACCGTATCCCCAACCCGTGCCTACGTCGCCATGATCTACCGATACTATAGTGAGTATAATGCCGCTAATGATAACCAGCGTCCATAAAGCAGCCTTATTTAATTTGCGGCCAATTACGGCATAAAGGATGTTTGCAATGTACTCCTGCATTAAACTCCAGCAAGGGCCGTCTAAAGGGTGGGTTTCGCCCCAGCCGCGTACATCCATGGATGGAGGTGCAGGCAGTAAAGTAAATCCGAATAGAATTATAGTAACAAATTTGCCAATGTCAATAACACTCGTAGCTCTGAAAGGATCTAAAAGAAAAACAATAGCACCCACTACAGTTCCCAAAATTACCAGCGGGTGCAGCCTGTTAAGCCTGATCTTCATAAATTGTTTGATGGTCATGCCTTTAGCCCAGCGATCGTCATAGGCATAGCCCACTACAAATCCTGATAGCAGGTAAAAAAAGTCTACCGCCAGGTACCCGTGATGCATTGGGTGCTTGGTTAGATCAGGATAAAATCCTTCCATTAAATGGAATATGACAACTAAAATAGCGGCAGTACCGCGCAGTCCATCTAAAATAGGATAATGTGGTTTCATGAAAAGGCTAATTGGTTGATTTAGGCCTTTAAAGATAACATAAGATGGGGAACTGTGCAAGCACTAAGGGAGGAGCAAATCAAACTGCTGATGCCGTCATGACGACAACATCAGCAGTGAATATTATCTTTAACCCTTAACCTTTTTATTTCTGGCTACCAGTTTGGTTGCCAGTTTATTTTGTTTCTTTTCTTCGTCGCCCAAGATAATGCCCCATGGTTGCAGGCTCTCCACCCTGTCAAAAATGATCTTCAGCACCGCAATAACGGGAATTGAAAGGAACATACCGGATACTCCCCAGATCATTTCGCCGATAATTACACCTAAAATAGTTATCAATGCATTGATACGCACTTTTGAGCCTACTACCACAGGTAACAAGATGTTACTATCGATTAAGTGGGTTATTACGAGCGTACCAATAACCAGCAGTACTTTGCTGGCAACGGTGGCAGTAGCAAAGGTGATCAATGCGCTAAGTACCATGGCGGAGAAGATACCGATGTAAGGGATGATGTTTAGCAAGCCCGTTATCAGCCCCAATAAAATAGCGTATTTAATACCCAGTGCCCAAAATGCAAGGCTTACCGCACCGGCCACTATAGCCATTTCTATCAGCAAACCAATAATGTATTTACGGATAATGAATTGCACCTGCTCTACAATTTCGTGCACCATTTTTTTGTTTTCTTCTAAAAAAACCGACTCTAAAAACTTCATGATCAAGGTGCGGTACAGCAGGAAGAAAAAGGTATAGATAAATGTAAAAACCAGGAATAGCAGGATAGATGATAGAGAAAGTAGTGTGGTACTTACCACAGTAGTGCCCGATGCCAGAATCTTTTCTTTAGCGGTATCAACATAGGTGGCCTGTTTGCTTTCGTTTACATGGAAATTGGCCGACACCCAATCCTGCAAACCGTCCACAGATTTATGTAACTGTGTTTGAAACTGCGGCCAATCGTTAGCCAGGCTTGAAACCTGTGAGCCGATAACATAAAGAATGATGCCTATTGCCGATAATAAAAGGATCACCGATATCATTGATGCAGCACTGCGCGGCAGCCTGATCTTTCTCTCAAAAAATTGAGCCACCGGCAACAATAGTATGGAGAACAGGCAGGAGAATATGAGCGGAGACAAAATCTCTTTAGCTAAAATAACCAAATAGCCAATGGCAAAAAGGCTAAAAAGCACGCAGGCCAGCTTGATGTAAAACGGAAGGTTTGTAAAATTCTTAATATCCATATTGTAGGGGTTAAATACCAAGCTAAACCACTTGCTCGCCCAAATAACATGTTTTGAGATATTATGTTTTTCACGATATAAATTATGCTACCACCTTAAGGAGTATCGTTTTGAAATAAAAAAGGGTATCTAAACATTCGTTTAAATACCCTTTTCTTATAACGACCTGTCGTTATTTTTGAAATTCAGGTTTTAACTCCGCCTTCATCGCTTTGCGGAATTTCATAACCTTCGGTTCAGACACGCTGCTGATGTAAGGATTATCGCCGTTAGTGCGGTAGTAACCTTGATGATAGTTCTCGGCAGCGTAAAAAGCTTTGAAGGGTACCACCTGCGTAACTATGGGATTGCTGTAATGCTTGGTAGCATTTACTTTTTTAATGATACCTTCTATAGTAGCTTTCTCTTCCGGGGTACGGTAAAACGCGATGGAGCGATAGTCGGTACCTTCATCCGGCCCCTGGCGGTTAAGCGTGGTTGGGTCATGTGCAAAAAAGAACGACTCTGCTAACGTGGCATAGCTGATTACTTTAGGGTTGTAATACACCTGCGCAACCTCGGCATGATTAGTAGTACGGGTGCTTACCTCTTCATAGGTTGGGTTTTTGGTATTGCCACCTGCATACCCCGATACTACTTTGTTAACTCCTTTCAATTCGCTCATAGCCTCGCTCATACTCCAGAAACATCCGCCCCCAAAAGTAGCTACCGCTTCGCCTGCTGCCGGTTTAGGCACCGGCGCTATGGCGTTTTTATTACCACTTGTCTGGCCGTTTGCACAGCCTAAAAATAATATAATCGATGCAAAATATAATCCTATTCGTTTCATGATTGTCAGTTTGATTTATATGTACAATTTACGCATTTAATAAACAGGTAGTTGTAATTGAACGTCATCTGCGGGTAAAGTTGATTTACCCGGTAACTACTACTTAGTAAAATCACCACCTTGCGAAGCTGCTCTACGTTTGGTCTAATATCGCCCGTGCTTTTGCTTAATCATAAACAGCAGTTTATCCAATCCGTTTATCTTTACTTCGTAGGCACTGGCCATTAGCATCCCTAATTTACCGGGTGGGAAACCTTTTTTTTGCATCCACTCCAGGTAGCTTACCGGCATATCGCATATCAGCGTGCCTTTATATTTGCCAAAGGGCATGCGGGTATTTACCACATCAATTAGTACGTTCGGGTCGGGGGTTACATTTTCCACAGTGGTAAATGTAAAACAAATCCGTTAAGCCCTGCTTACCCTGGTCACAATAAAAAAAGTTATCAATGCGGCCGTAATAGCCAGCGCAGTTTTTAATTTAACGGTGCCCTGGTAAGGCGGTATATAACGTACGCCGTTCTGGTCGGACACGGCTGAATGCCCAACATACCTGCCGTCGTTTGGTACTGCGATGCTTTCAAAACGATTAGCTAAAAAGTTCAATTCGGTTTGCAGTTCTTTTCCGCGCATTACCGGGCCGTGGCCTGTGGCGGCAATGCGCGGCTGCAAAGCGGCCAATTTACGTACCGATTTACCTGCTGCTATCCAGTCGGATGTGATATACCTTGGCGGCCCTGATACTTTTTTAGTGTAAGCCATCAAATGGTAAGCTGATTCTGCAGGTGTGGTTACAAATGCATCACCCGCTATTAAGGTGGTGTTTAACGGGAAGAATAGCGAAATATGCCCAGGTGTATGACCCGGTGTGTGGATCACCTTCCATTCCGGCAACTCCGGGATACCGTCATACATATCTATCTCGCGGATGTTTTTACTCACATTGATCGCCTTTGTAGGGAATACGAACGAGACTAAACTCATCATGCCGCCACCTGCTTCAGGGTCTACCGGCGGATAATCTGACTTTCCTGTTAAGTAAGGCAGTTCTAAGGTATGCGCATACACCGGTACATCCCAATATTTAAGCAATTCACATAACGACCCTGAATGATCTGAATGCCCGTGTGTAAGAACGATTGCCGACGGGCGGGTGCCGGGGCCAAATAAAGATTCGGCCATGGCTATGATCTTTTCGGCATTACCCTTAGTACCGGTATCAACCAGCACCCAGCCTTTACCGGTACCGCCACGGCGGTTAGCGATCATATAGATGTTTACAAAAAGAAGGCGCATGCCCCAAACGCCCTGCCCCACCTGGAAATATTTTATATTATTACTAAGCATAATTTATTATTGGTTAAATAGATAACAGGATTTACCTATAAATGGTTTTAAAAGGGTATATTCCTTTAAGCTCTAAAACACAAACTACAAGGTCGACTACGTGTTAAAACGCAGGGCATCCAAACACAATGAGCTGCCTGTTGTTGAATTTTTAAACACATATACTATGGAACAGCAATTTGATGCGGTGCTTACCGGTTCTGATACCGACGTAAATGGAATAGTTACCGGTAATAATGAGATATACGAATTTAACGCGCTTGATGAAAGCCTGCAGTTAACTATCGCCAAAGATGCTAACGGCCATTGGGCGCGTATAGCTGGCAGCGAACCCTATTTTTCGGGATGGGTAGATCAACTGGCCGAGCAGATACAAGCAGAAACAAAATAACGCGTTATGGAAAAAAGAGAATTAGGAAGATCGGGACTATATGTGCGCCCCTTTGTTTTTGGCGGTAACGTATTTGGATGGACAGCCGATGAGAAAACTTCTTTTAAATTGTTGGATGCCTTTGTAGACCACGGCTTTGAATTTGTTGATACTGCCGATGTTTACTCCAAATGGGTACCGGCGCATACCGGCGGCGAATCCGAAACTATTATTGGTAACTGGCTTAAACAAAGCGGCAAACGCCATCAAATCATTTTAGCCACAAAGGTGGGTAAGCCGATGACTGAGGATAAAAAAGGTTTATCTAAGGCTTACATCACCAGGGCTGTTGAGGACTCTTTAAAACGGTTACAAACCGATTATATAGATCTTTATCAATCGCACGACGATGATAAGGATACTCCTTTAGCTGAAACACTGGAAACATATACCGACCTGATTAAACAGGGCAAAGTACGGGCGATCGGTGCATCAAATTATGGTGCCGACCGCCTGCGCGAGGCTTTACAGGTAAGTAAGGATAACGGCTTTGCCCGATATGAAAGCTTGCAGCCCGAATATAATTTATATGACCGTGCAGATTACGAAAAGCAATACGAATCGTTATGCCGGGAGAATAACCTCGGCGTCATCACTTATTATTCACTTGCAAGCGGCTTTTTGACCGGCAAGTACCGGTCGGAAAATGACCTGAACAAAAGCCAACGAGGCGGCGGGGTTAAAAAATATTTGAATGGCCGCGGATATAAGATCCTGGCTGCTTTAGACAAAGTTGCCGGCGATTATAACGCAACACCCGCAGCCGTCGCGATAGCGTGGGTAATGGCAAGGCCGGGCATAACAGGGCCTATTGCAAGTGCCACCAGCGTACATCAGCTAAAGGAATTATCCGGGGCTGCAGAATTAAAACTCAGTGGCGAAAGTATCGAATTGCTCACCACTGCCAGCAACTATTAACAAAAAAAGCTCCCGATTAACCGGGAGCTTTTTACTTTATATCAAACGTATCGGCTAATTAAAATCTTGGGCGGGCCATACCCATACGGCCTCCATTTTGGTTTTGGGCAAACTGGCCATCGCCGTTACCTCTACCCTGTCCGCCACCGTTATTGCCTCTGTCGCGGCCACCACCGTTGTTAGATGGCTGTGCCTGTTGGCCTGGCTGTTGTGGTTGTTGCTGGCCACCGCCCCAATTGCCCCGGCCTTGACCGCCACCATTATTTTGTGATGGTTGCTGTGGTTGTGCTTGCCCGCCGCCCCAGTTCCCCCGGCCCTGGTTATCGCCGCGGCTTGGTTGTTGCGGCTGTGCCTGCCCGCCGCCCCAGTTACCACGTCCCCTATTATCGTTGCCTTGTGATTGGTGATCCCAGCCACCCCTTCCACCTCTGTCATCGTTACGGTTAGGTTGTGGTTGGTTATAACCATTATCTCTTGGTTGGTTGCCGCCAAAGCCGCCCCTGTTAAACCCGCCGCCGCCATAGTTACGGTTATCGTAGCCTCGGCCCGCATAGTTATTATTACCCCGGTTCCAGTCGCCACGGTTATCGTTACCACCCCAGCGGCCGCGGTATACATCATGGTTCATATAAGGCCTGCGGCCCCTTATTTCAAAATGGCGAGCGGTGCGCCAATCATAGTTACGGTATGAGCCCGGCAAATAAGCTGCGGAGATCCAACGTGCACCATCATTATAAAAATAGCACTGACGCGATAAACTGTAGTAGGCTTCTACTTCCGGCAGGTAGTAGTAATCATCGCTGTCGTCAAAATTATCATCGTAAACTGTTTGTACAGGCTGCGGTGCTGGTGCATATACCACGCGCCTTACCGGTACGTTAAAACCTAAATGAATTGATATTTGCGCTTCGGCTGTGTTGTAAACCAAACTCCCGAATAATATTGCTGATAATATAACTGACTTTTTCATCTTCTTTAAAATTTATACATCTATGACAGCTAACAGCAGCCAGGGTTTAATTCATACCTATCTATAATATTACACATCTGACAGCTAAAAGAATTAAATACTGATAAATTGAATATTTAAAGAATAAAGTTTCAAAATCCCCCTTAAACTAACTCAACTTAGTTACAATATTCTTAAAAGCATATAAAAATAAATTGAGATAATTAAATCAAAATGGATAGCCACGCTGTACTGTCGAGATTGGAGATATCTCTATTTCTATACTAACAAATCAGAACTTGGCATAACTAATAACGCTGTGGTTTTAATACCCATATCTGTCAATATGTAGGGAGCCATAAAGTCGGCAACGAAACCATCGTTAATACAAAATGCAGATACGGTAAAAAGCGGTATAGCTTTAACTTTAAAAACTAATAAAAGAAGCGAATTTTATTTTCGTGTACGCTTGTCCTGCCATTGCTGGTATTGGTTTTCTAAAAAGCTGTTCCCGTCTTTAAAAAATTCCGTTGTGGCTATAGTAAAATGATCACCAGGGTAGTAAGTGAAAACGAAAGAGGAATTTAGTTTCTTCATTTCCGCGTCCAACAGCTTTACAGCATAGTTTAAAAGGAAATTATCCTGGTTGCCTACGCTTATCATCACTTTGCCGTCAAGATCTGCTTTAACTTTATCCCAGTTTGTACGCAAGTATAAAGAGATATCATAGTTTTTCCAGTGCGCGAATACGGCTGCAACTTGACGCCGGGTATTCGCAGGTTGCGCTTGTGGTTAAATTGGATCTTTCCCCGGGGTTTATCGGACATGTAGAGAGTACGAACACGAGCGCCAGCTATAATCTGCGGCACTTAAACAAGTTGTCTGCTATTTTAAAATGCTCACCAAAAGAGTTTCTGCCTGAACAATACCTTAAAGACGATTCCTTAATAAAATAATCTGCAGGAAAGCTTATATAATTCGCCGTTTTCTTAGCTTAACATTGATATCTTTTGATATTTAGTTAAAGGGTTTCTAGTACGACAAGTTGGTTGCCAATTACTATACTTTAACTTCAAATATTGATTCACTGATTCTTTAAAAAGTATTAATATTGTAGTCCAGGTACCTTTTGTTTAAAGCTTGGTCTTTTGAATCCATCGCGTTATCAACAGTGACAAAATAATATAGCGTTGTTGCAAAACGTATCTTGACAAAATAGGTTGCATATCAATTGTGACTTACGAGGCGAAGCTATGAGCAGTTGCCTGTAATCAAACCACTAATTTTGAATGTCCAAAGTAATTAAAGTTGAAAACTTATCAAAAGTGTACCAGTTGGGCACATTTGGTACGGGAACCATTTCCCGTGACGTGGAGCGCTATTGGGCACGGATAAGGGGAAGAGAAGATCCTTTTCTTAAATTAGGTGAAACTAATGAGCGTATCTCTAATTTTGAAGGTGATGTAGTTTGGAGCCTTAAAGACTTAAACTTCGATATTGAGCAGGGTGATGCCGTGGGTATTATTGGCCGTAATGGCGCGGGTAAGAGTACACTGCTGAAGATATTGAGCCGGGTTACAACACCAAGCAGTGGAATTGTAAAAATAAAAGGCCGTATTGCCAGTTTGCTGGAGGTGGGAACCGGATTTCATCCGGAACTTAGCGGCAGGGAGAACATTTATCTGAACGGCACTATATTGGGCATGCGTAAAAATGAAATTTCAAAAAAGTTTGATGAGATCGTAAGTTTCTCTGGTGTTGAAAGATATATAGATACGCCGGTTAAACGTTATTCGTCAGGGATGTATGTGCGACTTGCATTTGCTGTGGCTGCGCATCTTGAAAGCGAAATACTGATAGTTGATGAAGTGCTGGCTGTGGGCGATTCAGAATTTCAGAAAAAATGCCTCGGTAAAATGAGGCAGGTAAGCAAAAGTGAAGGACGTACAGTTTTATTTGTCAGCCATAACATGGCTGCAGTTAAAACATTATGTAACCGGGGTATTGTACTTGCACATGGTCAAATGGTATATGCAGACAGGCAGCTTGAGGCGGTTCAATTTTACCAAACCAATAACAATATCCGCTCAACTTTTGAACACCTTGGAAATCTGAGCGCAGCACCCGGAAACGAAAATATAAAAGTGTTAAAATTTATTATTAGACCGCATATCGGCGAAGCCATGTCCATTTCGACCGGTGTTAGTTTTGAAATGGTTTTTTTTAACCAAAAAGCAGGTATTAACCTTGATGCCACATTCGAATTAAAAAACAGTGAGGAGATCCCCGTTTTCCATAACGGTGTGCTGATATCAACTAATAACGATTCAAAAACTGGGTTTTACACTATTAATTGTACCATTCCTCCAAACCTATTGAATGCCGGCAGTTATTCGTTCAAATTAATTTTTGGCGAAAATCAGCGTTACCTGTTATTTGGTGCCGATGATTTTATCGGATTTGAAGTTGAAAATGAAAGTAAGGGTACTAACAGCACTTTAGCACCGGGTGTAATTCATCCGAAACTTGATTTTGTTATTAGTTATAAGGCATCATAGCAAATGGAATACCCACACATTATACAACTCCCCAAGTTTTTAGACAACCGGGGAAATCTATCCTTTATTGAAGAAAATAATCATATTCCCTTTAAAATTGAGCGTACCTACTGGATTTATGATGTACCTGGTGGCGAACGGCGGGGTGGGCACGCTTATTTAAATCTTCAAGAATTTATAGTTGCCTTGAGTGGTAGCTTTGATGTGGTGCTTAGAGACGGAAAAAAGGAAATGCGGTTTAGCCTTAACCGTTCTTACTATGGGCTGTACGTACCAAAATTGATGTGGCGTGAGATCGAGAATTTTTCTACTAATTCACTGGCCCTGATCCTGGCAGATGGTAAATATGATGAAACAGATTATATCAGGGACATTGATCAATTTATAAGCAGCAAACATGGAGGGTAATTCTTCAACCGTTTTTGATTGTAACATCACCCACTTGCGCCGTATCCATAATCGCGCAGGGAATATTACCCCGGTCGAAAACAATATCCATATCCCTTTTGCTGTTAAACGTGTATATTATTTATATGATATACCTGGTGGTGAATCACGCGCAGCACACGGGCATAAGCAACTCGAGCAGTTTATAGTAGCGGCCAGCGGCAGCTTTGATATATGTATAGACGATGGCATAAATAAAAAAATAGTACAGCTAAACCGTCCTTACTTAGGCATCCATATACAACCCGGCATATGGCGCGATCTTTCCAATTTTTCGTCGGGAGCTATTTGCCTGGTGTTGGCCTCCATGTTGTATACAGAGGATGATTATTTAAGAGAGTATGAGTCATTTAAACAATATAAAAAGCGTTGATGCAGCTACCCATACACAAGTACGGCCTGATTTTTAGGCTGGTTGAAGAAACCGATGCCGAATTTATCTTAAGCCTACGCACCGATAACATTCATGCCCGGTACCTGTCACCTACTGAGAACGATTTGCAAAAACAAATTGACTGGATCAGGAAATACAAAAAGCGGGAAGAAAAACAGCAGGAATTTTATTTTTTATTTGCCGATGAAGATAATCAGCCTGTTGGCGTTGTAAGGGTTTACGATATTCAAAATGATACATACACAAACGGCAGCTGGATTGTAAAACCTGGATGCGACGAATTTATCAGCATAAAATCAGATCTTTTTCTTGCGGATTTTGCAGCCAACCAATTAGAAAATAAGAGATGTGTGTTTGATGTAAGAAAAGACAACAAAAAAGCACTTCGGTTTCATAGGATGTTTTCCCGGATAACCGGTGAAGATGAGATTAACTATTATTTTACCATAGATGAGGCCGACGCAAAACGGAAATATGAATTTTTAACAAGTATAATATAACCTAATACACAAGTCATGAATATTGAAAAATTTATACAAGAGTTTACAGAACAATTTGACGATTTAGATACAAGCACTTTTACTGCTGAAACTCTATTTAAAGAAAACGACGAATGGAGCTCAATGACAGCCCTTTCTATTATTGCAATGGTTGATGACAGCTACAAAGTTAGATTAACCGGTGATGACGTCAGAAATTCAAAAACAATACAAGACATATACGACATTGTTTTGGCTAAATCAAAGTTATAAATGGCATTTTTAAGCATAAAAAATGTTGCAATAAGGGGGATATCAGCGTGTGTACCCGCATATGTTGAAGAAAACCTTGAAATTATTGATGTCCCCAGCATGGATATTGATAAATTAATTAAAACAACCGGTGTTGAACGCCGGCATGTGGCAACACAGGGCATCTGCACCTCTGATATGTGTTTCGCAGCAGCCGAAAAATTGATTGAAGAATTAGATTGGAATAAAGATGAAATTGAAGGGTTGATAATGGTAACCCAATCACCCGACTATCTTGTACCTGCTACCTCACCATCGTTACAGCATCGTTTAGGTCTTTCTCAAAATTGTTTTACGATTGATATATCCTTAGGTTGCTCGGGCTATATTTATGGATTAAGTACACTTGCCAGTTATATGCAAAGCGGGATGATAAAAAAAGCCCTGCTTTGCGTTGGCGATGTATCATCCATATCTTGTTCAAAACAAGATAAGAGCACTTACCCCTTGTTTGGCGATGCAGGTACTGTAACTGCGTTGGAGTATTGCGAGTTAGATGAAGGGATGAAGTTTCACCTATCGAGCGATGGAAGTGGTTATAAAGCAATTATAATACCCGACGGTGGGCATCGTAGACGCTTTTCAGAATCCTCATTGAGTGAACATGTGATTGATAAGGGTATTATTCGCAACAATAGTGAATTATGGTTAGATGGTATGGATGTGTTTTCTTTTGGGATCTCCAAAGCCCCAGAAACCGTAAATAAATTACTAACAAAATTCGAAATAGTAAAAGATTCGGTTGATCATTTCTTTTTTCATCAGGCCAACCTGATGATGAATGAACGCATTAGGAAAAAATTGCAGCTGCCTGAAAACAAAGTGCCCTACTCATTAAAAGATTTTGGTAACACCAGCAGTGCAAGTATCCCTTTAACCATGGTTACGAAAACTGCCGATGAATTAAGGAATGGGCAAAATAATATAATTGCATGTGGTTTTGGTGTGGGTTTATCATGGGCAACAATGCACTGTAATACTACTAACTTGGTCATCCCCGATTTAATATATTATGGATAATCCGTTCTCTTTAAAAGGTAAAAAAATTTTAGTTACAGGCGCCTCTTCAGGCATAGGCAGGCAGATTGCTATCAGTGCTTCAGGAATGGGCGCAGAAACTTATATTACAGGTAGAAATGAGGAAAGATTATCTGAAACTTTCCACCAACTCCAAATACCCGGAGGGCAATATATTGCCGATTTGGCGATAGAAGAAGAACTGGAAAACCTGGCGCAGTTAATGCCTAATTTAGACGGAGTGGTGCTATCGGCGGGGATCATAAAAGCCTTGCCTTATAAGTTTTTAAACAGGCTTGATTTTGATGCAATTTTTCAAACAAATTTTTTCTCGCCTGCATTTTTAATTTCTAAGCTATTAAAAACTAAAAAGTTAAATAAAAAGGGGTCAATAATATTCATATCATCCATAGCAGGTAACTATATAGGCGCACCTGGTAATGCGATGTACAGCGCTTCAAAAGGGGCCATAAATGGTGTTCAAAAAGTATTAGCTGCCGAACTCTCTCCTCAAAAAATAAGGGTTAATAATATTTCGCCGGGAATGATTAGGACTGAGCTCATCAACGACCCCTCTTTTACGGAAGAACAAATGAAAAAAGACGAAGAAAAATATCCATTAGGATATGGAGAACCTATCGACGTTGCCAATGCAGCGGTTTACTTATTGTCTGACGCCAGCAAGTGGGTAACGGGCAGCACGTTGGTAGTTGACGGTGGCTTTATAATACGCTAAATGCAAGCTTTTATTAAAGCTGTTTCCTACTACCTTCCGCAGCAAAGATTGACTAACCTCACACTATCAGCCTTATTCCCTGAATGGGGTGTAGAAAAAATAGCCAATAAAATAGGCATCGATACCCGGCATATCGCGGCCGAGGATGAATTTGCATCAGATATGGCAGTTGCCGCCGCTCAGAAACTTTTCGTGGAGCACAACATTGCCCCAACCGAAATTGATTTTATACTGTACTGCACCCAAAGTCCCGATTATTTTTTACCCACTACGGCCTGTATTATCCAGGATAAGCTGCGCATTCCGGTCAAAGCGGGCGCGCTTGATTTTAACCTTGGATGTTCGGGTTACATTTATGGTTTGGCTTTGGCCAAAGGATTAGTAGCTGCCGGGATAGCGAAAAACATCCTGCTGCTTACCTCTGAAACTTACTCCAAATTTATCCATCCCGGCGACAAGCGCAACCGCACCATTTTTGGCGATGCGGCTGCCGCTACTTTGGTTAGCACCGACGGTTTTGCAGGCATAGGTGAATTTGAGTTGGGGACGGATGGCAAAGGGGCCGAAAACCTGATAGTAAAACAAGGCGCTATTCGCTACCCGTCTAAAAATGCGGATAGCGTTAACGATGGTTATGGCAACGAGCAATCGCCGGGGCATTTGCATATGGATGGGCCTGAAATTTTCGCTTTTACATCAAAGGCTGTTCCCAGTCTTATTGCCGATACATTATTTAAAAACAATTTAGATAAAACAGATATTGACCAGTTTATTTTGCACCAGGCCAACCAGTTTTTGCTGGAGCACCTACGCAAAAAAATAGAGATCCCCGCAGAAAAATTTTATATCTACATGGCTAACGTAGGCAATACGGTATCATCCTCGGTACCTATCGCGCTGTCTGAAGCTATGAATGAAAGAAAGGTACGCCCCGCAGAAAAATGGCTATTGGCTGGCTTTGGCGTTGGCTACTCATGGGGTGGTACCGTAATAACATTTAACAAACCGTAGTGAATATCCCCTTTTTATCGTTTAACAACCAAAATAACTTAGTTGAAAAAGAAATTCGTGCAGCATTTGAACGGGTTTTCCAAAGTAAATGGTATATACTTGGTGAGGAACTTGCCGATTTTGAAAAAGCTTACGCACAATATAACGAGGTACAGCATTGCATTGGCGTAGCCAACGGCCTCGATGCGTTGCACATTGCGCTTAGAACACTCGAAATTGGTAAAGCCGACGAAGTAATTGTTCCTTCAAACACATACATCGCTAGCTGGTTAGCTATATCACAGACCGGTGCCACTATTGTGCCGGTTGAACCCAATCCGCAAACCTTCAACATCGATCCGGATAGGATTGAGGCGGCCATTACTCAAAAAACAAAAGTGATTATGCCGGTGCACCTGTACGGTCAGGCATGCCAGATGGACGCAATCATGAAAATTGCCGGCAAGCACAATTTATTTGTTATCGAGGATAATGCACAGGCCCAGGGATGTACCTACAACGGTAAGCTTACCGGCAGTTTTGGGCACATTAATGCAACCAGCTTTTATCCTACCAAAAACCTGGGGGCTTATGGCGATGCAGGGGCTTTAACCACCAGCGATGCTGGCCTTGCGCAAAAGGCAAACTTGCTGCGCAATTACGGTTCTGAAAAGAAGTATTACAATGAAGTTATTGGTATAAACTCAAGACTTGATGAACTACAGGCCGCCTTTCTCTCGGTAAAACTGAAGTACATGACCGGATGGGTTGATGAGCGGAGAAAAATAGCCGCCGCCTATGATCAGCACCTTGCAGGCATTTGCGGGCTTATATTGCCAACTACCGCACCAAAAGCAACGCATGTTTACCATCTGTACGTAATTCGTACAGATAAGCGCGACGCCTTAGAAAAATATTTAAACAGTATGGGCATCGGTACAGGTATTCACTACCCTGTTCCGGCTCATTTGCAAAAGGCATATCAATACCTCGGCTACCGAGACGGCGATTTCCCGATAGCAGAGAAAATGGCTGGAACTTGCCTGAGCCTACCTCTTAATCCAGGGATTACAGAACAGGAAATAACTTATATCTGCAAAATGACGCGTAAGTTTTATGAAAAGGGTTTTAATAATTAGCAATAAATTAACCATAGGAGGTGCAGAAAAGCTATTAGTCGAGCTCGCCGTTTTTGCCCAAAAAAACAATATCC
Organism: Mucilaginibacter glaciei; assembly: GCF_014773245.1. Classification (GTDB taxonomy): domain Bacteria; phylum Bacteroidota; class Bacteroidia; order Sphingobacteriales; family Sphingobacteriaceae; genus Mucilaginibacter; species Mucilaginibacter glaciei. The sequence continues at coordinate 38,241 of NZ_JACWMX010000007.1, forward strand.
AACCTACGGTATTGATACTGGACAATTACCAGCACCAGTATTATGATTCTATTTTACAAGGTAAAGGTATCAAAGTCGTACACACACGGATCAGGCCTATCAAACATTTCAGAGCGCCGCTTAAAATGATGCATTCGGCATGGTGGGCCATCAAATTAAAATATTTTGCGCAAAAATATTACGATAGCGTACATACTATCGGCTTATATAACGTTGAAAAGGTGTTTGATACTATAACACACAGGCACCGCTACTTTTGGAACGTAAATAACAGTATTCAGTATTTCAACATGGAATACAGCTACCAGCAGGAAATTTTTGGCAATGGCGAGGACACTATAGTTAGCATCAACAAATACCAGCACGGCGAACTTTACCAGCAATATGGCGATGCAATAAAAGCAAAAATAGTGCTGTCAAAACTATTTATCGATGATACGAATTAATTTAGTTGCCCGGATAGCAGGGGATAAAAATTCATTCCTCGATCTTGTATACATTGCCTTTCAACTTAAACAGCAGGGTTTTGAAGATTATTTAGTGACATTCATAGGTGCCATTGAAACCATCGAAATCTATCAGAATATTGTACGTATGGCCGAACTGCTGGAGGTTGGTGACAAAATTGATTTTACCAAAAAATCCATCCCGATGCACCAACTGCCTGACGATATCAAAAGCGGTTATTTTTTTGCATTTACAGTCGGCATGTTTATGGGCTACTCAGCGATCGAGAGCATCAACCTTGGTTTTAAAACTATTTTTTGCAATGTAGATAAACGCCTGGACTGCGAGCAATCTTGTTACATCAACGTTTGTCCTAACCTTAATGCCGTTATAGATCTCATTTTGATGATAAATAAAGATACTGCCGTAGTTGATAAGCAAATAGCCATAAATAATCAGTTGATGAAAAAAAACTATTTATTAAACGCGGATGAAGCTTCATTGTTAAAGTCATTGATGGCTCCTAATGGATAAATCCAAACATTTAGGGATCTCCGTATTAATTTGTTGTTATAATAGCGCGGCCCGCCTGCCCGAAACCCTCAGGCACCTTGCTACACAGTTTGTGCCTGCTAAAATTAACTGGGAGATTATCATTATAAATAACGCCTCAACAGATGACACCTTAACAGTTGCTGATAGTGAATGGCAACAATACGATATGCCCAACGTAGGCTTCAAAATTTTAAATCAGGATCGGCTCGGAAAAAACTTCGCTTTTAAAACAGGGATATCCCATGCCGAATATGATTACATTTTAACATGTGATGATGACAATTGGCTTTTTCCCGATTATATTGCAAAAGCCTTTGCCCTTATGCAAGCCGATGAAACCATTGGTGCACTTGGTGGCTGTGGCGTTTTTGAGCCCCAACAGCCTTTTAATAACCAGCTTAACGGCTTATCCGGTTACTTTGTGAATGGCCCTCAAACATGGGCCGAAAGTCAGCATTGGGTTTATGGAGCCGGTTCAATTTATAAAAAAGCTGTTATAATTGATTTGTTTAACAAAGGATGGCAACAAATTACATCTGGTCGCACCGGCACCAGCTTAATTTGCGGCGAGGATGTTGAAATTTGCCTGGCGATATATTTAAGCGGATATAAGATAATAGCTAACAACGAGCTCCAGTTTAAACATTTTGTACCGCTAAAAAGGCAAAGTCTAAGCTATATTAATAACCTTTCATATTGGCTTAGCTATAGTAGTGTACTGCTAAATAGTTACTATGTTTTTCTCAATGGCGATAAAAGAACTATTCGTGAGATAAATGATTCATGGTTGTCCTTTGCGGTCAAAACATATCTTAAAAGCATCATACTACTGATTTTTCAGAAAATAATTAAACGAAAAAGTATAACCATTGAGCAAAAGATCTCATTAAATTCAATGCTCGGCACATGCTCTTCCCTTATGAAAAACAGAAAAAAAATAGCAGCTCACCATCAGCTGGTTGCCCGGATTTTAACAAGTATAGGTAGTACGGTAACATAATTGTCAAATATTTCATGAGTTATAAAATGCCCGTGCTTTTCTTAATTTTTAACCGGCCCGATCACACCCGAACCGTTTTTGAGGCCATTCGTAGGTTTAAACCGGACCATTTATTTATTGCAGCAGACGGACCGAGGCACGATCGCCCGGATGATTTGCTATTATGTAAAAGCGCAAGGGCCATGGTTGACCATGTTGACTGGGATTGTGAAGTAAAAACCCTGTTCAGAGGGGAAAATATAGGTTGCGGCAAAGCGGTTTCAGAAGCTATTACCTGGTTTTTTAATTATGTAGATGAAGGAATAGTATTGGAAGACGATTGTTTACCGAATGAGAGTTTTTTTAATCTTTGCGCATGTTTGTTAGAAAGATATCGGTTTGAGGATCAAGTTATGCACATTGGAGGAGCTTACTTTCATAACCAAAGCTCGCGTATAAAAAGCAGTTATTACTTTAGCAATTACATACATATATGGGGTTGGGCAACCTGGAAAAGGGCATGGTCAAAGTATCAATACAACATTGATCTAAATCAAGACTTCCTCAATACCTTAAAAATAAAGTTTCCTGACACCAAAGAATATAACTTTTGGAAAAATAGTTTTAGTGAAATGGCCAACCATTCTATTGATACATGGGACATTCAATGGTCATATAGCATATACAAAAATAATGGTATAGGCATTACACCGGCCTGTAACTTGATATCAAATATAGGTTTCGGAGCTGGGGCTACACATACATTGGGGCATGATGCGAAAACAGCCGCGTTACCGCTCGGTTCGATCGATACGATAAGGCATCTTTCCAAGATCAGGATTTCCAAATGGACTGACAAAAAAACCTTTAAAAAGTTATATCAGTTTGGCAATACCAGATTTAACAGTATTAAATTCATTATAGGGCAAAAAATTCCTATTATCAAGGTTGCATATAATAAATTGCTTAAAGCAGTAAAACACTTTAGCTCTTCTCAAAAATGATCTGCTCCATATGTTCAAATAAATTAACTAACCTATTTCAGGCTATAGTCCTTTTTAAGTACGATGTGCAGTATTACAAATGCACCTACTGCGGATCACTACAAACAGAAAAGCCATATTGGCTGGACGAAGCTTATGAAACTGCCATTACTGCAACTGATATCGGGCTGCTGAATAGAAACATAACTCTAAGCAATAACGTTTTTGATATTATATCAAAAAAATTCAACACGAATAGTCGGTTTCTCGATTTCGGAGGCGGCTATGGTGTCCTGGTACGACTGCTGCGTGATAAGGGTCTGGATTTTTATCGACAGGATATTTATTGCCAGAATATATTCGCAGTTAATTATGATATATCAGACCTAAAAGTTAACGAACTAAAATTTGAGGCAGCAACATGTTTTGAAGTATTTGAACATGTTACCGACCCTTATAAGTTATTAGAAGAACTACTTGCCTATTCGTCAAATATTCTAATTTCAACAACACTTGTACCTGGAGAAATTAATTCGCCAACCGATTGGTGGTACATTGCTCAGGAAACAGGGCAGCATATAACTTTTTATAGTCTGAAATCGTTAGAAATAATAGCGGATAGATACCATTTGAATTTATATTCCAATGGGGAAAATCTTCATTTGTTTACAAGGAAAAAGTTCGACAAAAATCCGCTAATACCTAATAACTCAATAATAGATAAGGTAAAAAACAAAGTAGTATTTCTTTTAAAAAAATCAACTCAAACACCTATAAAAAGTCTTACAGAATACGATCTAAACAATGCAAAGTTAATTGCATCAAATCAACGACCTAAAGGCTAATGCATTCTCTCAAAAATAAGTTTAAATTTTTGGTTATACGTATCATTGCCCCTGGCATTATCAAGGCTTTATTCTTTTTTGTTCCATCAAAAAAAAACACGCTGTTGATTATTAAGAATGACGGAATTGGGGATTATATTTTATTCAGAAATTTTCTTGCCTTTTTAAAGCAATCGGAAAAATACCGGGGCTATGATATTTATCTACTTGGCAATCTGGCATATAAGGATATTTCCGCTTACTTGGATAAAGATTCCGTAGATCGTTTTTTTTGGAATACCGATGGCTATTTCTTAAAATGGAAATTGTTAAAATTATTAGTTGATCTTCATCGCTTAAGGTTGAACAGCGTTATTTACACTAATTATTCACGTAAGACCCAGGTTGATTGGATAGTAAAAAACTTAAATGCCCCAAACAAAATCGGTGTTGATGGAAATACAACAAACCAGTCAACGCAATTTAAGAATAAAGGCAATGCTTATTATACGCGGTTAATAACTGTGCCTGGCGGTGCTACTCATGAATTTGAAAGAAATAAACAATTGTTTGAAATAATTGCCGAAGAAAAATGTCATTACAATAAGCCGTTCATCAATAAACAAAAATTAAATATTGTATACAACAATTACATTGTAATTTTTATTGGAGCCCGTGATAGGAATCGAAAATGGTCAAATAGAAATTTCAGCGATTTAACTAAGTTGATCATTTCAAATCTGAATGTAAATATCATATTTGCCGGAGGCGAAGACGAAATTGCAGATGGACTAATGATCCAACAAGATCTTGCGATGAAAGGAGTTATCAATAAAATCGGTGCATTGAGTTTAATTCAGTTATGTGAATTGATCGGTGGGGCAAAACTTGTCATCTGCAGCGATACGGTAGCGGTGCATATCGCGGCTGCGTTATCAATACCTGCCGTTTGCATTTCGAAAGGCGATCTTTATAAAAGGTTTATTCCGTATCCTGATCATATCGAAAATAAAATCAACAGTTTATTTCCCGTTGCTTTTAAAGCAGATGCCGCGGCTTACGAACTTTGGTCAGAGCTAAATATCGACGCCGTACAGTTAATTGATGTTTACAATGCGGTAGTAAGCACTTTGCAATTACATAATCTTATGCCAAATGCACCTTCCCGACCTGAATGAATATCTGTTATCGTTTAAAAAGAAAGGCATTGGTTATCCTTTAGCGACCGTTTTATCGCAACCTGAAGGATTGTTAAAATATTTGCCCGCTCCCCCAAACAGTAAAACGGGCTGGCCGTTCGATCAACAGTGTAACCCGACTATTTATAGCGATAAAACAATCTGGCCAAAACTTACCATTGTTACGCCGTCCTTTAACCAGGCCGACTTTCTGGAGCAAACCATCAGAGCGGTGCTGCTTCAAAACTATCCCAACCTTGAATACATTGTTATTGACGGCGGCAGTACAGATGGGTCAAGGCAGATCATCGAAAAATATGCGCCATGGCTTAGCTATTATCAAAGCGAAAAAGACAATGGACAAAGCCATGCCATCAATATCGGTTTCAGTCTTTCTTCTGGCTCTTTTCATGCATGGATAAATAGCGATGATTATTATACGGAGGGGGTATTTTATCGGGTAATCAATGCATTCATAAAAACCAAAGCCGAATTCATTTACGGTTATGGAGATAATTATCATGTATTAACCGGTCAGACAACAACAACTCGTATTCTCCCTTTTATTGATTATTTTATTAAAATCCCGGGTCTTATACAGCCTTCAACTTTTTGGAGCGCAAATATCCATGAACCAGTTTGGGAAGAGCTACATTGTGCGCTCGATTATGAATTATGGCTTCGTTTGGTAAAAGACCATCGTAGGCAACTTATAAAAGCTTCACTATCTGTTACCAATTTGCATAGCGGTGCAAAAACCCACTCGCCTAAAATGAAAGCACAATGGGAGGCAGATCATCAAATGATTTGGGCTCCCAACGCGCATGGCAGAGTAGATGAATGGAAGAAGATCATGTTTTTGAACCGCGTCCGAACCAAACTTTACCGCTTGTTTAAATTGATATAGCTTTTAATAAATGCTCTCATTCTCCGATTTAAAAAAAAACATAAAGAATAATCCTACAGGCTTAACTCCTGTTAAGGTAGCGTTACTTGCCGATAGCGCATCGCAGTTTATCAATACGGCGATAAGGGGTTACGGCGCAGAGCTTGGTTTAAACCTGGAATTATACGAGGCTGATTACAACCAAATTGAACAGCAAGTTTACGGTCCTACATCCGAATTGTATGCCTTCGCTCCTGTCTACATTGTTATCATACAATCAACCGAGCATTTACTGCATAGTTTTTATAAACAAGATGACCGCACGGGTTTTACCGATCAGGTTATCGCAAAAACTATCGATCTGTATAACATCTTATCGCAGCGCCTGAAAACCCAGATCATCATCAATACTTATATTGAAATAAACGACCAGGTTTTTGGCAGCTACGCGGCTAAAACACAAAGCTCGTTTTTGTATCAACTGCGCAAAATAAACCTTGGTTTGATGGACTTAGCTTCCGAAAATACAGGTTTGTATATTACGGATCTGGCATCTCTATCGGCTGTTAAAGGATACGAAAACACCTTTGATACCAAAATGTACATCTATGCCGATATGGCATTTGGGATTGATTTTTTACCGGCTATTGGTCAAAGCATCTGCCAGATTATCGCTTCAACACTCGGCAAATCAAAAAAATGCATCGTCCTTGATTTGGACAATACCCTTTGGGGTGGTGTTATTGGTGACGATGGCATAGAAAATATCATGATAGGCAGCTTGGGCATGGGCAAAGCTTTTACCCAATTGCAGCTTTGGTGCCGCGAGTTGAAAAACAGGGGCATTATATTAGCCGTGTGCAGTAAAAACACGCTCGAAATAGCGCAGGAACCATTCATCTCCCACCCCGATATGGTACTTAAACTTGATGACATCAGCCTGTTTGTGGCCAATTGGGAAAACAAAGTTGATAACATCAGATATATACAACAGGTGCTAAACATTGGGATGGATAGCATGGTGTTTTTGGATGATAACCCCTTTGAGCGCGAGATGGTAAAATCGGCCATCCCACAACTTACAATACCATCCCTACCCGATGATCCTGCTGATTATATGCTGTTTTTGCGGGAGTTAAATTTATTTGATACTGCATCTTTTACCGAAGATGATAAAGACCGTACTGAACAATACCGCCAACAGGCCCAGCGCACAAGCCTCCAAAATAGCTTTGTTAACGAGGCAGATTATTTGGCCAGTTTGGATATGCAATCTCGGGTGAATGCTGTTGATAAATTCACTTTGCCAAGAGTAGCACAGTTAACATTGCGCTCAAACCAGTTTAATCTACGCAACATGCGCTATAATGAGGCTGATATAGCAGATATCAGCAGCTCGGAGAATTATTTTACCCTGACTTTTACCCTTGAAGATAAATTTGGAGATAACGGGCTGATCGCTGTGATCATCCTCAAAACAATAGGTGAAGACACTCTTTTTATCGATACCTGGATTATGAGCTGCCGGGTGTTAAAACGCGGGATGGAAAACTTCACGCTTAACAATATCGTACAAGCTGCCCGGGATCATGGTTTCAGCAAAATTATGGGTGAATGTCTGCCTACAAAAAAGAATGGCATCGTAAAAGATCATTACCAGAACCTCGGCTTCACCTTAAATGGTGATGCTTGGGAACTTAATACATATAGCTACATCAATAAACAAACTTTTATAACAGGCAAACAATAATGGATACCGAACAAATACTTACACAGATTAACGATATTTTTAAAGATGTACTTGAAAGCGACGATATAATACTTACCACCGCTACCACCGCTGTCGATGTGGAAGAATGGGATTCGTTAAACCACATACAACTGATAGTAGCCATCGAAAAAAAATTTGGCATCCGCTTTACTACCGCCGAGATCTATACCTGGAAAAACATTGGCGATATGTGTGCCGTGATAGTACAAAAAACGCAGAAATAACCTCCCGATACCACCGCCCGGTCAATGCTTTTTAACTCGCTCCTGTTCCTACTTTTTTTCCTGACAGTAACGCCTGTTTACTACCTGCTGCCTCATAAAGCCCGCTGGGGATGGCTGCTGGCTGCAAGCTGTTACTTTTATATGTACTTTAAGCCGGTATACATTCTCATTATATTTTTTACTATTATTATTGATTACATCGCTGGAATTGTGATCGAAAAGTCGGAGGGGCGAAGGCGTAAGTTTTTCCTTATTTTAAGTTTGGCGGCTAATATCGGCGTGTTGGCTTTTTACAAGTATTTCAATTTTTTGGCCGAGAATATCAACTTTATCGGCTCGTCATTTCACGCGCCCGAAATTCCGTTGCTTAACTTAATTTTGCCTATCGGGTTGTCTTTCCACACCTTTCAGGCCATGAGTTATACCATCGAGGTGTACCGCGGTAATCAAAAAGCCGAGCGGCATTTGGGCATTTACTCACTATATGTAATGTTTTACCCGCAGATGGTGGCGGGGCCTATAGAGCGGCCACAGCATATTTTACCACAGCTGCACAGGGTTAATAATTACAATACTAAAAACCTGGTTACCGGTATTTTTCTGATGCTGGTGGGTCTGTTTAAAAAAGTAGTAATAGCCGATAGGTTGGGATTGTATGTCGATCCGTTGTTTGCCAACCTGCATGCCCATTCGGCGTTGGAGATGATGGTGGGCATTTTCTTTTTCGCCTTCCAGATCTATTGCGATTTTAGCGGTTACTCGGATATAGCAGTTGGCGCGGGGCTTACCCTCGGCATCGAACTGATGCGGAATTTTAACTACCCGTTCACCAGCACTTCCATCACCGAATACTGGCGCCGATGGCATATCTCACTCTCCACTTGGCTTAGCGATTATGTGTTTACCCCCATCCTCATCAACAAACGCGATTGGGGCAAAGGGGCGGTGTACTTCGGCCTAACGGTTACTTTTTTCGTCAGCGGTTTATGGCATGGCGCGGGCTGGCCCTTTATTATTTGGGGCTTATTGCATTCTGTAGCCATGTGTTACGAGGTTTATACCAAAAAGCGCCGGACCAAACTGGCAAAAAAGATTCCTGCTAAATTGTACCAAAGCTTAAGCGTGGTTTTCACTTTCATGTACTTGCTTTTTGCCTGGATCTTTTTCAGGGCGCATACCATTCAGGATGCCTTTTTTATGCTTGGGCATATTGTAACGTTCCATAACATGAGTTATACGGCTGCCGGGTTAATGAATATAAAAGAGGTCTTTTATTGCCTGCTAATCATCATTTTGTTGATGGCGGGCGAAAAGAACCTGTACAAAATAGCGGAACTGAGCATCTCCAAAAAAATAATGGCTTCCATTGTGCTGTTTATATTCTGCTACTTTCTGGGTGTTTTTAATGAGGCTCAGTTTATTTATTTCCAGTTTTGATGCGTAATATAACCGGCATATTAATCACTATTGCAAGCCTGGCGGTTTTACTAACAGCCATGAACCAGGGCTTTGTGAACCGGGTTAAGCAAGACAGGTATTTCGACCATCTTACACCCGAAAGCAAAAAAACACAATCGCTTTATCGCAAAATTTTTATACGCAGCGACAGATGGAAATACGGCGATCTGTACGGCATGAGTTTCATTCCCGAATACAGGATCAAACTTACGCCCTTTAAAACTTACGATAACCGGGTTGATAAAAACCCAACCAATAAAGTACTCTACATTATAGGCGATAGCTTTACGGCAGATAAAAATTTCAATAACGCCTTTGATGGTTTTGACCACGTTATTTTTCTGGACAGGCGATTTCCCTTCGGACCCATCAAACCTGATACCACCAAACAAAACTACCTGATCATGGAGTTTTCGGAATTGAACATCGCCAACTATCGCTCAAAAAATTCGTTTGAGATCTTAAATTACGCGGCAATCCCTCCGCCTTTCAAACCAGTTTCACTATTTGAACGAATTGGCAACATCCTTTTTAATAAGGATCTGAATAAAAATATTGAGTTGTTACTTTTTGATGATAAAGTGTACACGCCTTTTAAAGCACTTAAAGCATCGGTCAATTACTATATTTTAGGGCGATTACCTAAAGAGGTGGCTGTAAGTACAGATAAGCAACGTTTGTTGCTAAATAGCACAATAGATACAACCTCCGAAAAATCTGTATTCAGGTCTTTGCTACCGTTAGAGATCGATTCGATAAGCGCGGGCTTGAAAATCGATCAACAACGTTATCTATCGTTAGGATTTAAAAAGGTTTACCTGTCGCTTATACCTAATGCCGCATCAGTTTACGATGAGCATAGGCTTAATTATAATCAGTTAGCCCCACAAATTGAAAATAAAGCAAGCGTTCCCCTCATCCCTCTCTATAATATTTTTAAAAGGGATAAAAGAAATCTATACTCCCGCAGCGATGCGCATTGGAACGATATAGGTTTCAGCATTTGGGTAACACAGGTTAATAATGTTTTGAAAGCAAGCACCAATTGACACCCTTTTTTTCCATCATCATGCCGCTGTTTAACAGCAGTAAAACTTTTCAGCAAACGCTGAATAGCATCAGCAGCCAAAGTTTTAAGGATATTGAATTAGTTTTTGTAGATGGAGGTTCGGCAGATGATACCCAACTTATTGTAAATAATTTTAGGAAATACGGGCAAACGGCCGTCCAATTTATATCCGAACCCGATAAAGGTATTTATGATGCCATGAATAAAGGCCTGGAGATGGCGACAGGCCAGTGGTTTTATTTTATAGGAGGGGATGATACGCTTGCCGGTTCGGATACGCTGCAAACAATGTATAATGCTATACAAAGTCAAAACGCCGATCTGGTTTACGGCAATGTTACCGGCGCGGTATCCGGCACAAAATACACCGACAATACCCTGAATAAAGTATTATCGCGAGGCATCCATCACCAGGGTATATTTTATAAACGTAATGTATTTGAATATACCGGTAAATACGCGCTTACCTTTAAAGTGGCGGCCGATTATCATTTAACCTTAAAAGTGTTTTGCAACCCGGCATTTAAAACTCGATATATAGATGTGGATATAGCGCGTTTTGGTGAAGCGGGACTAAGCTCAACCATGTACGATTATCGCTTTTTTAGCTATCACTACCATTTATTAGCACAACACAATGCTGCTGATAAACTTGATGACAAGGCCGCATGTCTCAACCAATCTGTTTATTGCTGCCTTTATCTTGCCAAAACAAAACAAAGCATGAGCTTTGCCTGGAGCAACATTTTATATTATATAATCCGGCCCAACCCGCTTAGCATTTCCCAAAGGTTCAAAACATTTTTTAATATGCTGATCTGGACAGCAAAGCCCGCGAGATAATTGGCCGGATCAATAAAAACCATAACCGCTACGCTTGGCAAAATTTTAAAATACGGGATCCCATCGCATATCATCGCCTTTGGCGAATCATTAGGTGATAACTTGTTGCTCACCGTGCTAACCGCCGCGCTTTACGAGCGCGGTTTTAAAAACGTTTGGGTTAAAAGCGATAGAGGTCAGTTATTTGAGCACAACCCGCATATCAAATTAGTGCAACCTTTTAGGACTTTACTATCCGGCTCGGTATTGAAGCTATTCAACGTAAAAACGGTTTATCCAAAATATACCGTTTACAATAAAGAAACCGATAGCGACCAAGTGCCGGAAAAGCACATCATTTTAAAAATGGCGGATGACCTGGACTTGAAGGGTAATATCAAAGCCAAACCGGTATTGACCCTTACTCCCACCGAACGCCATAGCGGTGAGTGGGCAAAAAACGCTATCGTAATAACAAGCTCGGCTGCAGCAGCCCTTTTCCCTATGCGCAACAAAGAGTGGATAGTTGAAAGATATCAACAGGTCGTCGACCGTTTTAAGAACGATTATCAGTTTATTCAGTTAGGCTCATTCGCTGACGCGCCGTTAACTGATGTTATCGACATGCGCGGAAAAACCGATGTACGCCAAACCGCCGCCATTTTAAGCAACGCGGTCTTGCTATTATCACATGTGAGCTTTATGATGCACCTGGCACGGGCGGTTAATTGCCGTGCCGTGATCATTTACGGCGGCAGGGAACGGCCCGATCAATCCGGCTATCCCTGTTTTGACAATATTTATTCGGCAGTTGAGTGCTCACCCTGCTGGTTACATAATACCTGCCATTACGATAAAAAGTGCATGAACATGATCTCGGCAGATTTGGTAGTGGATGCCGTTTTAAAACAGCTTAGCTTAAAAAACGAACCGTTAAGCGCAGATCTATTGGTTAATTAATGAGGCTTTCGGTTATTATTTCCACTTACAATCCTGATCAAAAACGATTGTCACAAACGATTGACGGGCTGAAAAGCCAATCCTTAGCAAAGCATGAGTGGGAACTGATCATCGTCGATAACAACTCATCCAACTATTTTCATAACGAATTTGATCTGGACTGGCACCCTTCTGCCAAAATTATTACAGAAACTAAACAAGGCTTAACTTATGCCCGGCTGAGGGGATTCAATGAATTGACAGGCGATATTGTTGTGATGGTTGATGATGACAATGTTCTTAATAGCGATTACCTGGAGCAGGTTCTATCCATATTCAATCAATATCCGAAGGTAGCATCAATAGGTGGTAAATCGTCACCATTGTTCGAATCCAGGCCCCCGGATTGGCTTAAAGAATTTTACGGCAACCTAGCCCTTCGCAATCTGGGCGACAATGTCATGATCTCAGAATGGGCTAATCGGTACCCTCAAGCTGCGCCGATTGGTGCAGGCATGGCGATGAGGCGTGAGGCGCTGGATACTTATATCAAAAAAATAACGACCGGCCAAAGTAACATCAGCGATAGAACCGGCACATCCCTAACCTCGGGAGGTGATAATGACTTAGTGCTTGAAATGCTGAGATCAGGATGGCAGGTAGGTTATTTCCCGCAATTAACTTTGCAGCACATTATCCCCGCCAAACGCATGGAAGTAGCTTATCTGGCTCGCCTGATCCATAATACCAATAAATCATGGGTGCAATTACTGCAAAGCCATGGCATTAACCCTTGGAAAAAAATACCGAAATGGGGCGTGTTACCACGTAAAATAAAAGCCTGGGTTACGTATAAAGCTTGGCAAAACAAATCCAGCTATATTAAATGGCAAGGGGTCTGCGGAACTTTTGAAGGGATGGCCGCACTGCCCGAAAACTAACAGATGCAAACGCTAATTAACTTTTTCTATCGTAATCCTAAATCCCGGCTCAAGCACTTCAGGCGGTTTGGAGGGTATATAAATTACCGCAAAATGATGGCGGCCCGCAAGCAGATGGAAAAAAGATCAGTTGGCTTGCCACCTGTAATTTCGGCACCTGATGGCTTGCCTGTTTATTTTCTAACCGGGCAAAATTACTTGTACCAAACACTGTATTGCATCCGTTCATTAACACTTGTTGCCGGAACAAATTTCAGGTTTATACTGGTTGATGACGGAAGTTTTGACGACGCGTTGATCAACCGGATCAAAAAACAACTGCCCGGGGCGGATCTCATCACCAAAAATATCATCGCGCAAAATCTGGACAAGATAATCCCCATTGAGCGTTACCCTTACTTGCATCAAAAAAGAGCGGTTTACACGCATATTAAAAAACTAACGGATATACATACCATACCTGGCAATGCCTGGAAACTGGTACTTGATTCGGATATGCTTTTCTGGCATAAACCCGATCAGATCATGGCATGGCTTAGCCAACCCATCAAGCCCATCCATATGGTTGATTGCGGGGAAGCTTATTATTATTCAAAAAAGCTGATGGAAGAGCTAACCGGCAAACCCATTAAACTGCTAGTAAATGTTGGCGCAATCGGTTTAAACAGCGATACCGTAGATTGGGATAAGCTAGAACTTTGGGCCCGCGAACTAGAACAACAGGAAGGAACCTCCTATTACCTGGAGCAGGCGTTATCAGCTATGCTGATAGGCAATGATGTTGCCAATGTGCTGCCGGCCGACAGCTATATTGTTAATCCTGATAAGATAACCGTGAATGAGAGCCAGGGTATTTTGCATCACTATGTCGATCTTTCAAAAGAAGTGTATTATAAAACCGCATGGAAAAAGCTGATCTGAAAAAGCTTTCGTTGGTTTCGGTATGTGTTCCCGCTTATAATTGCGAAAAATATATATCGCAGGCTATTCGGTCGGTATTAGATCAAAGCTATCCTCATATTGAAGTTATTATTGTTGATGATGGTTCAACAGATCAAACGTGGCAGGAACTTCAGAAATTCAGCAACTGTAATGTTATCCTGCTGCAACAGGATAACCGGGGGGCAAGCGTAGCAAGAAATAAAGCCTTGTCGGTAGCCCGGGGGAAATATATTCAGTTTATGGATGCTGATGATATATTAAGCGCCGATAAAATTGAGGCCCAGATACAGGCTCTTTCTGGTGACGATGACAGGATGGCCGTATGCAGTACTGTTCATTTTTTTGAGGGTGAACAGCCCTTTAAAAAAATCCCTTCGGCTTATGAAGAGCAGTTTCTGTATACTACTCAAAACCCAGTTGATTTTATGATCCACCTTTGGGGTGGGTATAATTTTAGCGCTTCCATGGTACAGCCCAACGCCTGGCTTACACCCAAAGCATTGATAGATAAAGCTGGCGGCTGGAATGAACAATTATCACTTGACGACGATGGCGAATTTTTTGCAAGGATGGTACTGAACTCTAAAGGAGTTATAAAGACCAAAGGATATAATTATTACCGAAAGTATAAACAAACGACTCAAAACCTAGCCTCCCAAAGTAATACTCTCGGTATGTTCAGCCTGCTCAAATCAACTTTATTAAGGAATACTTACTTATTAAACAAACGCACCGATGAACCGGCTTTAAAAGCGGCCTTCAGGCAGTTAACCGAGTTGGCAGTGCAATCTTATATCATTCATCCTGATGTTTACAAGCAGGTAAAAACCGAGCTGGAAAAGCTTCCCCCTTACCGGTACAACATGATCCTCGGAGGGCCGTTATTAAATACAATAGCCCGTTTTAAAGGATGGAAGTTTGCCAAAAGAATACAATACCTATTTCAGCATCGCAACAAATAAAATGATCATCAAGAACATACACCTTTTTTTTACGCCCAATGAAGTTTGAAAAAAATTTAACGGTAAACCGCTATATATGGGCACAGCAAACTTTAAAGTCCATTCTTGATCAGAACCCGGCGATAAAAACGGTATTCGATGTCGGCTCAAGAGATGAAATTTTATATCAGTACTGTGAGGAGTTATCAATCAACTATCAGAGTTTTGATCTCGCGCCGCTTG
The DNA here is from genome assembly GCF_014773245.1 of Mucilaginibacter glaciei. Taxonomy (GTDB): domain Bacteria; phylum Bacteroidota; class Bacteroidia; order Sphingobacteriales; family Sphingobacteriaceae; genus Mucilaginibacter; species Mucilaginibacter glaciei. The sequence goes on from NZ_JACWMX010000007.1 coordinate 53,443, forward strand.
CAGATAACAGCAGGCAATGGGATATTGAAAACCCTTTTCCTTATGACGACCCACAGGCTGATCTTATAACCTTCTTAGAAGTAATAGAACATTTAAATAATCCCTGGATCAGTATTAAAAACATCGCCGGTGTTTTAAAAAAGGATGGTTATTTACTATTGACCACACCAAGCCCGGCCTGGAGCAATTCGAGACTGAACCTGCTCATGAAAGGCAACTTAAGCTGCTTTACGCAAAACGATCTTGATAACAACCATCATGTTTTTACGCCATGGCCGCATATAGTTGAAAAATTACTCCATGATAACGGATTTAAAATTGTGAAGGCCGTAACCATTGACGGCAACACAAAAATTTTCGACCAGCAATTATCCCTTTTAAGATTTCCTCTTCAAATAGTTTATCGGCTCATTAAAAAACTTATCGAAGTTTTTGATCATAACTCAAGTGGAATGAGTTATGCGATATTAGCGCAAAAAGTGTAATGCTGCCTTTAAACATTTTTTACCGGGAACCCAATCCTGACAGGTGGCTAAAATTTGATAGGTACCCTCGGCAACTGATCAGGCGTATTATTCGTGGCAGGCCGCGGCCGGGAGGCGTAATGATGGTGGCCCTTGAATTACTGAAGGGCCTTGATATCTTGAAGATTCCATATCGTTTCAACGATTTTAAATACATCTGTAAACATCCTAACGAACTGGCTTGTATTATTGGCAAACCACAGTTATTGTTTGATAAAAAATGGAAAAATCCGATACTTTTTGGCGCCGGGGTTTTTTCGCACCCTAAGGACTGTCCCGATCTTTTTGACAAATATCCTAACGTAAAAAAGATTCTCGTTCCCGGCGACTGGATGCAGCAAATGTTTGAGAAGTACTACGGCTCAAAAGTTGTTACCTGGCCTGTTGGTATCGATACGCAGAAATGGCATCAGGGTATTAAAGCGGCTGATAAGCGATTTGATTTTTTAATTTACGACAAAATAAGGTGGAAGCACAATCATTACAACGATACGCTGGTCAAGCCGATAAAAGACCACCTGTCATTGTCGGGTAAAACATTTTCAACCATAAAATATGGCGCTTACACCCATGCCGAACTAATGCAGAAAATATCGGTTTCGGAAGCGGTTATATTTTTGTGCGAACATGAAACGCAGGGGCTGGCCTATCAGCAGATCTTATCAACCAACACACCAATTTTAGCCTGGGATCGCGGCGGTATGTGGCAGGACCCTTCCTATTATCCTGATAAAGTAAAATTTGAACCGGTAAGCTCCGTTCCCTACTGGGATAAGCGCTGCGGGGTAAAGTTTACGGATGCAACAAATTTCATATCAGGATTACGTACATTTATTAATAAGCAGCAAAACCTTGAATTTGCGCCGCGCGACTACATTCTTAAAAACCTATCGCTTGAAGTATGCGCGCAAAAATACGTGGATATTGCGCTGAACGTTATAGCCGGGCTACCATAATGCCGTTAAAAAACATAAACATATTACGTGGCATAGCAGCGTTAGCGGTAACTTGGTTTCACCTCACCAACAACTCTTCATTAGGCAAAAGCGTGGCAGCCACTGGGCAATACGGTTATTTAGGCGTTGAGATTTTTTTTGTGATAAGCGGTTATATTTTGCCCTACAGTATGGCTATGAGAAGCTATCGTCTGGCCGATTATGGCAGATTTAACGCAAAACGACTGCTCAGGATTTACCCGCCTTATGTAATAACCATAATATTGGGTATCGCGTTAATGATGGTTACCAAAGTTCCGGTTCCGGATAGCAGGATTCTGCTTAGTGAATTTGCTTATCTGAACAGCATTTTAGGTTACTTTTGGACAGTTCCTGTGTTTTGGACACTGGCCATTGAAGTACAATTTTATATTTTCATCAGCCTTTTTTACCCGCTCATTACATCCAGGTCAAATACGGTATTTGTGTTGTCGCTTTTACCTATGTTTGCTTTAGCTTTTGTAATACCAAGCTCGTTTTTGCCAAATTGGTTTGGTATGTTCGCCTTGGGCATCGTCCTATTCAGAAAAACCGAATTAAAACTGCAACCAGCTTTATTTTGGAGTTTAACAATAGCAGTTGCAGCATTCATCATGTATGTAAACGGCCGTTATCAATCTATAACAGCCCTCTGCACTGTGCTTTTTATATTGTTTATTCCGGCCGAAAAAAACAATAGGTTAACCAGTGCGGGCGTTTGGCTCGGCTCTGTCAGTTATTCATTATATTTAATTCACTGGGATTGGGGCCGGGTTATGATAGCAGTTTCAAGACATCTCCCCTTGGCTGGTAATTACGAATGGTTAAGGCTTACTTTTGGCCTTGGCATGTCGTTATTTTTAGCCTGGCTATTTTATACGTTCATCGAAAAACCCTCCATCAACCTGAGCAATAAATTAAAATATGGTCGTAAAAGATCTCCGGTAAAAACCTGATGACTAAAAAAATCCTTATCGTTTCCCAATCGCATGTTTGCCGTAATCCGCGTGTTTTAAAAGAAGCGCTAGCACTGGCCAGTGCAGGGTTTGATGTAACCATCCTGACCGCTGTTTACAGTGGGGATTTATATAACGAGGATATGGCTTTGCTCCACAACAGCGATGTGCATTACAAAATATACAGCGACCTGCGGTATAAAAACCGCTCATCAATAAAAGCGCGTATATTTAAAAAGCTTTGGGTGGCCGCTCAAACCTATTTAAATATCGAAAGCCCGAATAGCTTGGGTTATCATGTATCAGCATTAAAAAAATATTTATCGGTGTCAAAAGCCGATTTATTGATCATGCACCAGGAACTTGCTACCGTAGTTGGCAGCAAAATGGTTACTAAACGTAAAATAGCCTTTGATATAGAAGATTGGTACTCGGAAGATCTTTTGCCCAATGCCCAAAAAGGAAGACCGATAAATTTGCTCAAAAAAGCCGAGAAAAAAGCTATTGAACAGGGCGCATGCTGCTATACCACATCAAAAGCCATGGCTAGCGCCCTAAAGATCCAGTTTAATACCTTAAAGCAGCCCGAGGTAATCTACAATTCCTTTATCCCATCCACCGGAATTATTGATCATGGGCAGCCCGTCGGCTTTATAAAGCTATATTGGTTTTCGCAAACCATTGGGCCGGGCAGGGGCCTTGAATTTTTCATTAGTTGTTTAGCGCAAAGTGAGTTCAAATGGGAAATCAGCCTACGGGGAAAGATTGTTAACGGCTATAAAGATTTGCTTAACAATTTGATGGCAGCAAAAGACCGCATTATTTTTTTACCGCTGATCCCCAACGAATCTTTACTTGATGATATGACCAATTACGATTTCGGGCTTGCGCTTGAGCCCGACAATCCGCCCAATAAAAACCTCACCATATCCAACAAGCTATTTCATTACATGGCTGCGGGGCTTCCGATAATAAGTTCATACAACCAGGGGCAGGCGGAAATAGCGAGCCAATGCCCCGAACTTATTTTCCAGTATAAACAAGGCCATGCCGGTGAATTAATAGGAATACTGAATGAGCTTGGTGCAAAATTACAGAACAGTGAACTGAACGGGTTAAAAAAAAAGGTGCTTGATTTTTACAGGGTAAACTTTTCCTGGGCTAATGAGGCAGATAAATTGATTATACTTATAAAAAACATTTTTGAAACATAAGGTTAGCTTACAGATCAACCTCGCTCCCGGCGATTACCAGCATATGCAGTACCTGCTTCCGCATCAGTTAAACCAGTTGCAGCAACAGGTCGATGAAATTATTTTAACTGTGGATACTAAACAGGGCAAAGGCCGCTTTGCCGAAGGCTGGAATACATATAAAGATTTTTTAGATAGATTTTTGAAGGAAAAAATCGAGCCTTTTTACCCTGTTAAAGTTATAACTGTTGATTACAGCTCGTCGGTTGAACAAAAAATTGCCAGATACTTTTTTGGCAAAACGCAGATGCCGTTTAAAGATTTCAGGGGTGGTCCTTTTTACGCTTACTTTTTTGGCTTGTATACAGCTACCAACAAGCTGGTTTTTCATTTGGATTCGGATATGTTGCTGGGCGGCGGTAGTCAAAACTGGATTAACGAAGCCGTGAGTTATTTTAATATCGATCCAACGTGCTTTGTAATGGCTCCGCTGCCAGGGCCGCCCGATCATAACGATACTTTAAAAGGGCAACATATCATGAACAAAATAGCGCCCTTTACCTGGCAGCTTGCCGGTATGAGCACCCGGATTTTTTTAATTGATAAATCTAAGTTCAACAATAACAAGCTCCTTATAACAAAACCCTCGCTTCGCAACCAAGTAAAGGCTATCATTGACGGGCAGAGTAATGCCGATTTACCCGAACACCTAATCAGCACTTTTATAAAAAAGCATAATCTGAAACGGATAGATTTTTTAGGATCGGGCGAAGGGATGTGGTCATTACATCCTCCCCACCGTACCAAATCGTTTTATGGGCAATTACCGGCCATCATCAATCATGTTGAGACCAATAACTTGCCCGAAAATCAACGGGGATTTTATGATATTATTGATGAGGTTTGCGACTGGACGGAGGCCAGAGAAAAATTTAAGCACAACAAATGGTGGAAACGACAGCCATAAAACAGGTAATAACAGAATCGGCAGATACAATAGTTCTGATGGTATCGATAGGTAAACGTTCACATTTAAGTAATTTTACCTATCCTGGCCTTGCCGCATGGGCTTCACTACACGGGTATTCATGCATGCTGGTGAAAAAGCAGATGGCAGGCGAAGACAGAGCCCCGCATTTCAATAAACTGATCGTCCATCGTTTAGTACCCGGTTTTAAACGGTATATAATTGTTGATGACGACCTCATGTTAAAAGGTGGAAGCCCCCCAATAGAAGGTTTTGATGAAACCAAGATTGGCCTTTGTAAAGATCCTGTTCAGTCAAATACCCAGGCGGCCCATGTTAAATGGACAGCCAATACAGGTTTCATTATAGCCTATCAAAAATCGCTGCATCTTTTGGAAGAAGCTTATCTCAACGGATCATATCCATACAATTGCTGGGATAATAGCGACCAGGGAATATGGGGCTCTCATGATCAGGCAGCCTTGAACAATGTGGTATTCAAAAAAAACCTTGTTCATCAACTTGATTGGCGATGGAACTACCAGATAGTGGTTGACTATTACGTTAATCGTGGTAAGGGTTGGCACAAATGGACACAAAGCCGAGTCTATCGTATTGGCTTCTATATCTCGCTACTAATACCCTTCAGCCAAAACAAAAGGCTATTGAACCAAAGTTATGGCTTGCATATGACCATGGGCCTTTACCCGAAATTCTTTCGTCGCCTTTATAAATAGATTTAATCAAATGCCTAAAAAACTGCTCATCATTTCACCTTATTTCCCGCCCGTAAACGCAGCTGATATGCATAGGGTACGCATGAGCCTACCTTATTTTGAGGGTATGGGATGGCAGGTTGAAGTGGTTACCGTAGCCGGAACTTATTCAGATATGGCAACCGACGAGCTGTTGCAGCAAAGTGTGCCTCCCTCTACCACCATACACCAGGTTAAAGCATTTAGCAAAAAGTTTACTTCAAAATTTGGCTTAGGCAGTATTGCTGTACGATCGCTATGGTTTTATAAACAGCAGGTAACCCAAATTTTAAAAAACGATCAATTTGATCTTATTTACTTTTCAACAACCCAGTTCCCGCTTTGCATTCTAGGCGCATATTGGAAAAAGCGCTTTAATGTACCTTATGTGATAGACATGCAGGATCCATGGCATTCTGATTATTACATGACCAAGCCCAAATACCGGCGTCCACCAAAGTATTGGTTTGCTTATAGACTCAACAAATACCTTGAACCCATCGCCATAAAAAATGTTGATGGATTGATTAGCGTGTCATTGAGCTATATCGATGAACTCAAATCCCGTTACTCGGTCATTAAAAATATTCCGGCGGCGGTAATAACTTTCGGTGCCTTTGAACCCGACCTGAAAATTGCTAAAGATAATAGCCCAATGTTCCCCTCACTATTGGACGATCGGTTTATCAATATCGTATACATAGGTCGCGGAGGCGAGGATTTGCACAAGGCTATTGCCCCGGTATTCAAGACCTTCAAATTAGGGTTAGAAAACAATATGGAAGGCTTTTCTAAAATAAAATTTTACTTTATCGGTACTAGCTATGCACCCACCGGGAAGGGCACTGCAACCATTTTGCCGCTGGCACAACGATTTGGTATCGGGCACCATGTTATTGAAGTTACTGATAGGATTAGCTATTACCATGTCTTGCTAACCTTACAACAAGCCAATGCACTATTCATTCCTGGTTCAGACGATCCTCAATATACAGCATCAAAAATATTCCCCTACCTGCTAAATCGGAAACTGGTGCTGGCCATTTTCAACAAAGCAAGTTCGGCCATACCCATCCTGCAGGAATATGGTGTAAAGCACATTTATAATTATGACGAAGTAAGCACGGTAAATCTGAATATTTTTTTTGATCAGCTTATAAATGGGAATACGGCCAACATTGACTACAATACTAATGCCGTTGATAAGTATTCAGCATTGGAAATGACACGCCAAGAATGCCTCTTATTTGATCAGGTGCTTTGTCAGTACGCGCTATATCATGCTTCATAGCGATAACTTATGAAAAAGTTAGCCGTAATAGTAACTCATCCAATCCAGTATTATGCTCCTGTGTTTAAAATGCTGCATGAGCGGAAAAAAATCAGCATCAAGGTATTTTATACCTGGGGCGAAGGCGCACAACAAAAGTTTGATCCAGGTTTCGGCAAACCAGTAACCTGGGACATTCCACTATTAGAAGGTTATCCTTATGTATGGGTTAAAAACACCGCTACCAATTCAGGTTCGCACCATTTTCGAGGGATTGTCAACCCTAACCTGATAAATGATATTAGCCAATGGAAGCCCGAGGCCATACTTGTCTTCGGCTGGGCTTATCACAGCCATTTAAAAGCATTGCGTTATTTTAAAGGCAAGGTACCCATATATTTCAGGGGTGATTCGACGATGTTGGATAACCAAACCGGCATTAAATCTCTGCTGAGGGTACTATTTTTAAAGTGGGTTTATAAACACGTAAGCGCTGCCTTTTATGTCGGTACAAACAATAAAGCCTATTTTAGAGCACATGGCTTAGCCGAGAGGCAATTATTGTTTGCGCCGCACGCTGTTGCTAACGAACGTTTTGCTGAAAGCAGAAAAACGGAAGTTGACCAATTACGAAAAAATCTAAAAATCAACAAGGATGAAATACTTATACTATTTGCCGGCAAATTGGAAACTAAAAAATCGCCGCATATTTTGTTAGACGCATTTTTAAAGCTTAACATGCCACATGTACATTTGCTGTTTGCAGGTAGCGGTGAGTTAAGCGGTGCTCTTCAGAAAAAGGCCGCAACTAATAAAAACGTGCACTTTGCTGGGTTTCAAAATCAATTTTATATGCCTGTAATCTACCAAGCTTGCGATATTTTTTGTCTGCCCTCAAAAGGCCCCGGAGAAACCTGGGGACTTGCTGTAAACGAAGCCATGGCATGCAGTAAGCCAATTGTTGCAAGTGATAAAGTGGGCTGCGCAGTTGATTTAATAAAACAATCAAATGGTATTACATTCCGAAGCGAAAATACAGCTGAATTGACAGCCGCTTTAAAAACGCTTACTGCTGACAAAACGCGGCTTTTAAAAATGGGCGCCCGATCAGCACAAGTTATCCGTAATTATACTTTTCTATCAATTGCGACAGCCATCGAAACTCAATTTACGCAACATTAAATCTATCTTGCGTATAACATGTAATTAATGAACAAGAATCTGTCGTTTGAACGTTTAATTCTATTGAATGTACCCTGGATATTGGCGACATTGCTAAAATCGGATCCATTGGTATCATACTATATCGCTTGGCTTGGTTCGTTTTTTATATTTTTTGCCACATTAACGGGTTGGGTAAAAGCTTTACCAACGGACATGCCTATTGCTTCGCAATTGATGCGCCCGATATTCTCGGTACAAATTATTTTTGCCGGCTATACCTGTTGCACCTCCATATTTTATTTCTTGAATGAATTGGGATATAATAATTTGAGCACTGTAAAAAGTATTTTTGGGCTGGACAGTGAAAAGCTATACATAATTGCGCAATGCCAGCGATATTATTGTCTGGGGCATGCAGCTTTCGTCAGCGGTATGCTATGCTTTATGAATTATCCCATAAAACTAAAATATCGTGTGGAAACGCGTAGTCAAAGTGATTTAATTTTTCATTTTGCTATTATATGCCTACCGTTATCTATACTATTTACCAAAATACCAGGCTTGTCCCAATTTTCAAACCAACTAATTTCACTCAGTTTTATAGCTGGAACTTTAGCCCTTGCATTTGCCATTCCACAAAAAAAACTATGGTATACGATAGTTTCTTTAGGTCTATATTTTTCGAACTTTTATACTGCCTTAACATCCGGATTTAAGGAGCCTATCATAATCAGCATATTAGTACTAGCTATATTTCTATATCCAACCTATAAGAAAATTGTGCTAGCTGTTTTTATACCAGTCATATTTTTGCTATTCTTTTTATTGCCCACATATGCCACTACATTTCGGGCGAATGCGTGGTCAGGTGATGCGTCTGCCGATGAGGCTAGCGAATTAGCGCTTCATGCAGTGTTAAATTCCGGTGACGAAATAGACGAAACTAATTGGGGCTTTCTTGTTTATCGATTAAGTGAAATAGACATGTTTACTACTTTTGTACAGTCTACTCCGCAACAAATACCCTTTTATAAAACAATGCTAATGAGTCAATCACTCACCGCTCTTATTCCCAGAATATTCTGGCCCAAAAAACCGAATACAGAGGCTGTGATAATGGAAAGAGTGTACGATGCTGGTGTAGTCAACCGGGCATCGTCCGTGTCTGCTAAACCAGCTTTTATTGTTGATGCTTACTTGTCTTATGGCGGTTTTGGAGTATGGTTATTTCTATTTATCTACGGGGCGGTTGCACAATCTATTTCCATCAAAGCCGAGCGCTTATTCGGTGGATACTTGCTGGGCACAGCCCTTATTTTCGCCGGATTGTTTCAGGTATTTTGGCGTGGCTTAAGTCTTGAATTCATTATCAACACAGTTTTTTGGAGTTATATAACTATGCTTATCGTCGCTTGGCTCTTACGTTACAAGAATATATTAAAACCTGCTTAGCTCACCCAAACAATCACAACTTCCTAGCTAAGCACTGCCTTTTTGCTAATGTTGCCCCGACTAACTTGGTCAGCTATTTACTACCAATCAAGAAGGTATTCCCAACCCACTTTGAAAAATAAGACCATATGTCCCGCTTAGAAATATACTTTCACATCCAAGACTTAATAAATTATTAGATAATCAAAAGCTTGTAAAATAACAATAACAGACGAGTAACAATATTGTTACTGACCAGATCGATACCAACAGTGCTATAACCTGTTTTACGGCAGATATGACAATTAACTCATTGAGAAATTTATATAACTGATCAATCAACAGGGAGTTTAGTTTAAAATCCAAAAAAACGAGATAAGGCAAATGATGAAAATTGTTTTTGATAATATAATTGCTAAATTACAGATTCGGCAACAATTGAGAACTATTGTCAAAACGTCCGAAATAGCCATCGCCCGTTTGAGTTGAGTATTGCTCAACGGTAGATTAAATAGCCTATTTTTAAAATTCTCTTTATTAAAAAAAAGTCAACGGAAGAAAAAACGTTCATAATATCGACATCTTTGATTGTAGGTGTATGTTATGGAGATGTTGAACACCTGATTCCGGGCCAAACTTACCAGGCAATTAGCTGACGCGGGGCGTGCAGCAAACGCTATAACAGCGTGTACAAAAATTGTTATTTAAAAGGTATTTTCATTAGTAGCTGGTTTCCGGTTCAACGTTACGTTTTCTTCTCATAGATTCTCCCTTCAGTTCGATGCGGTGCGGTGCGCATCGTGAACGATCCAGTCCGGGATCGCATCAGCAACCGTTTTTTCACCGATCACTTCAAACCATTTGCTTACCCGGTAGCTGTGAGGTTATTATCAGCGAGGTCTTGCCATGCCGATCTTCGATCATTTCCATCAGCGCAGCCCTGCTTTGTGCGTCAAAAGGCTGGATACCGAAGTCATCCAGTGTGAGCAGCTGTGTCCTTTCCAGTTTAGCCAGTTCTTTGCTATAGGAGCCGTCTGCCTTAGCCATTTTTAGTATAGTGATAACTTAGGCGTGCTGGCATAAAACAATCTGTAGCCGAGCATACAGGCCTGATAGCCGATTGCAAAAGCCACATAGCTTTTACAGATACCGGTGCTGCCAGTAACCGGTATCTTTTTATTGCGATCAACAAAGGTACAGTCTGCCAGGCGCATGATCCGGTTACGGTCAATACTCCTGTCGGCATAGTAATAAACGTCCTCTACAAAGGCTTTATAGCGGAACTTGGCATATTGTATCTGCCATTCTATACGCCCATTTTGCCGGCCGTCCCATTCTGCAAGTTATGGATACAGTAGCTAAGCGCACGCTGGCAGGCCATCGTTAAGCGCTCGTTCCCGGCTTTCTTGGCGATGCCCAGCACTCCCAAGCAGGATTTAATAGGCCTTCTCCGGGTGTTGCTTCCGGTCAAGGATCTTAAGTATATACAGCCGCACATCCTCATGGATTGAGGCTGCCCAATCTAAGAACTTATCAGGTGTCCAGTCAGTTACAAAGCGGTGTGTAGTAGCCATGTGGTCTTAATCGATGGTATATTAGTAATATTTTTCAGGGTCGAGTTGTGATTCAAATTCTTCACTGTACGACACCAGTGAAGCAGTTATTTGATAAACTCCAAATCAAGAGACAGAACGTTGATATCGTCTGCTTGATACTCCGACCTTAAAAATTGTACAATATGCTTGTAGGATGTATCAAATGGGATCCAGGTCCCTTTTGCCAGACCCTTACCTATCATTTCCTGTATATCATCATTGTGCTTTTTTAAAAAGCACAATCAAATTTCTTTGTCGCTGTTCTGCGCCGCTTAAAATATTGACTATCGCCATGGCTGTGATAACCCTCCACCTTTGATTAATTTTCTCCTTGCTTCATAGGCTCTATTTTGTAATACGTCCGGATATTCATTTATCGCTCTGGCATCTTCCTTGTTTCCAATCGCATGATTTGCCATGCCACTCCAGCGGCTGGGTTCCCATGACCTCTTCACTGACATTTCTTTTGGAACTCCATCTACTGTAACTCGCAGATACACGTACATAAGGCCACCCAGTGTAATTTCGAGGTTGTTTCAAAAAAACAACAGGCCTATACTTTTTTCTAACATAGCGACACATTTAAAAGGTGAATAAATATCGAAATTCGGCTAATAAAAATCAAGACGTTTAGCGCAAGAACATGTTGTATGTCAATAAATTACAACATGTTCGACTCGTCTTTTTTTCGAAAAAAACGACGCACTAAAGATTTTCGAATTCTAACATATTTTAACGATTCCCGGAAACGAAAAAAGCCTGTAATTCATTGAATTACAGGCTTTTGATGTGTTTTGATTATCAATCTGGCGGTGAGGGAGGGATTCGAACCCTCGGTACAGTTTCCCGTACGTCAGTTTAGCAAACTGATCCTTTCGGCCTCTCAGGCACCTCACCGTATTTTTGCTACACTTCCCTTTTTTCAGGGATTGCAAATATAGTAATTCGCTTAAGCTGTCAAAAAAATAAATCAGATTTTTAATAATCAATCCGTACGTGGTAAATACTCATCAACATCCGCTTAAAGATCTGTTTAATGGTTTCCAGATCCTTTAAAGTTATATTACTGTCTTTCAGTTGGTTTTGATCGAGCTTGTATTTAACAATGCGGTCAACCAGTACACCTATCGATTCTTCGTCGGGCTCTTTTAAGGAACGCGATGCTGCCTCAACCGAGTCGGCAAGCATCAAAACACCCGCCTCTTTTGAGAACGGAACCGGCCCCGGGTACCTGAAAATATTCTCATCGACGAACTTTTCAGGGAAATTTTTCAAAAACGACTGGTAAAAATAATCAACCCGGGTGTTTCCATGATGTGTGCGGATAAAGTCGATAACAATTTCGGGCAGGTTAGCCTTCCGGGCCATTTCTATGCCTTTACTTACGTGGCGAATAATAATTTGAGCGCTCTCTTCATAAGGCAGTTTATCATGCGGATTAAACCCTGAGTTTTGATTCTCGATAAAGAAAAGTGGGTTTTCCATTTTACCGATATCGTGATACAAAGCCCCTGCCCTCACCAATAATGCGTTACCTCCAATTGCAAATATGGCGTTCTCGGCCAGGTTGGCTACCTGTAATGAATGTTGAAAGGTACCGGGAGCGCTAAATGCCATATCACGCAATAACTTCGCGTTGGTATTGGTCAGTTCTATCAGGGTGATATCTGATGTAATGGCAAACACTTTTTCAAACGCGTAAATGAGCGGGTAAGCCAGCAACGTTAACATTACACTTACAGCAAATGGCACAAAATCAACCCAATCGATACTGGTAAAAGATCCTTCGCGGGTTAATGAAATGCCCAGGAAGGATACAAAGTAAGTAAAGGTGATAATAAGTGCCGAGATCAGGAATTGCTCTCTGCGGATAAGATTTTTAATACTATAAATAGATACCATACCCGCTGTGATCTCGAAAAAGGCAAACTCAAAGCTGTTTGGCACAAAAAAGCCTGCAATTAGTACTACCAGCAAATGAATGTTTAGGGCTAAACGAGTATCAAACAATATCCGGATGATGATTGGCACAATACAGTAAGGGATGTAATATAAATTGGGCAACTGTAGCTTTAAAGCCAGCGAAAGTGTTGCCAGCATGGCCGTTATTACCAGCAGTATCAGGCTCACCAGCCGGTTATCATCAAAAATGTCCCTACGGAAAAGGTAAAGGAACACCATTAATAAGGTAATGGCGATACCAACCAATAAAAATTGACCCAGCAATACCAATTTACGGTTACCGTTTATTCGGGCGTTATCTTCAAAAGCCTTTTTGTACGAAGCCAGCTTTTGATAAGCTTCATCATTAATAACCGACCCCTTGCCAATAATCGTCTCCCCCTTTTGCACCATCCCTCTTGTTATAGAAAGGTTGTCGGTCACCTCCTCTTCCAAATGAGTTGTTAATTTAGAATCATAGGTAAGGTTAGTTTGCACCCTGTCTTGCACCAGGTTAAGTAAAAAGGCCTTATCAAGGCCGGGTGTTTTACTTATTATAAAATCGCAGTAAGCTATAGCGCGCTCGCGCGTAAACAGGTCTGAAGTGTTTCTTTCTACAGCAACGTTGTGGTCAAGTATGGTTATAGGGTAATTGGGGCTTTTGACCTGGTATTTTGCATTCAGTTTTAGCACGCCTTTATCGTATACATAGGCAAGTAGCTCTACTCCCTTTCGCAGATATTCGGGTTTAAGCTTATCATTAATACCAGCATTATGCCATTTAACTTCAAGGTCGTTTTTAAAACCTTCGGTTAATTGAGCAACCATTAAGTTATCACGCTGATATATTGGGGTAATGGTGGCAAGCGCGGCGCGCTTATCAGCCTCAATTTCCTGGTTGGTTTTTAGTATGGCGAAGTTGTAGGGCGATATCAGGTCCTTTTGGCTCCAGATGCGCCCTTTCTCATACTCGTAACCAAATTTGGCCTGCTTTGGTAAAGCATATACAATTACGGATATACTCACCAGCATCATAAAATATTTAACATTAAGTGCGTATTTGCGCAGTAATGCCTTTTGCCTTGACGTTGAAAGTTTTGCCATTGATATATATCTCAATGGTAAAAATAATATAAGTTTCGGTTATATGCGTTTTTTCTTGTTTTTATCAAATCAAAGTTGATATCTTTATGATATCATTTTAAATCAATCAAAACCATGAATACCGAAAAAGTTATCACAGCACCATCGGGCTATTTAGCCTTTGTATTAGTATTAGTACTTATTGCAGGCGCAGCCCTTTGTTTCTGGGCAGAACAGCCCGCTATAGGCGCCATTATTTGTGTCATCAACTTTGTTTTTATATTACCAGGGCTGGCTATTGTCAACCCTAATGAATCTAAGGTGCTTACCTTATTTGGTAAATACACCGGCACCGTTAAGCACGACGGCTTTTTTTGGGTAAACCCTTTCACTGTAAAGAAAAAGGTGTCACTGAGGGCGTTTAACCTGAACGGACAGCAGCTTAAAGTGAACGATAGCGTGGGCAACCCTATCGAGATTGCTGCAGTTATTGTATGGCAAATAAAAGATACGGCCAAAGCGGTATTCTCTGTAGAGAATTATTTGCAATATGTTAACATACAAAGCGAGGCAGCGGTGAGGCATTTAGCTAACTCTTTCCCTTATGACCATATCGAGGATGAAAATGCCAGCATTACTTTGCGCGGCGGATCTGACCAAGTGGGTATCTTACTGGAAAAGGAACTGAATGAACGCCTTGACCGTGCGGGGATTGAAGTTTTAGAAGCCCGCATCTCGCACCTCGCTTACGCACCCGAGATTGCCCATGCAATGCTGCAACGCCAGCAGGCGTCGGCCATAATCGCAGCCCGCAGGTTAATTGTAGAAGGAGCTGTAGGGATGGTTGAAATGGCACTGACTAAAATGGAGGAAAAGAATATTATCGAGCTGGACGAAGAACGTAAAGCAGCCATGGTAAGCAACCTGCTGGTAGTGCTTTGTGGTGATAAAAGTGTATCACCCATTGTAAATACAGGCACTTTATACCACTAAGATGAACGAATTCAGAAATTTCGACCAGGTAAAAACCGCTGAGCTATTTGTTAAAAGGCACAAGTGGTTTTTTCCCTATTTCGAGTTAACAGACGGGCAGTTTGTTTATGGTAAATTAAGTTATAAAAACAACTATAAACGCTATGCGATAATAGAAACAGCCGATGGGTTTTGGACCATTAAGATGAAAGGCCTTTTAAAACGTAATTTATTAATTAACAAGGGCGACGATGAAACCATTGGTACATTAATACCTGCTACCTGGAAAAGGGACATATTACTCGAAATGGAGAACGGCTTTAAAGCTACTTATCTGTACAAAAAGTTTTTTGCCCGTTCGCTCACTTTGAGCCACGACATGTACGGTGATATCATCAATCTGAAGCAGGAATGGTGGAGTTTCAGTAAACCGTTCACGGTAACGTATGATCCTTCCGTAAAAACAAACGATATGCCACCCATCCCTTTATTAGCATTAATTGGGTTGCATTTAACACTGATACGACAAGCGCAGGCTGCAAGCTAAAAATATGGCAGAGAAAAAGGCATTTGTATTAAGGATCAACCCCGATGTGCTCAAAGAAATTGAGGCCTGGGGTGCCGACGAGTTCAGGAGCACCAATGGGCAAATAGAATATTTGCTGCAGCAGGCACTGAATGACCGGAAGAAATCTGCCCGGAAGAAAAAACAAATTTGATATGCATGCATAATAAATTTGCCTTTTCTCGTTAAGCTTTAAACAAATAAGCTAAATTTGGCCACCAATTATTTAAGACAATTTCATGAAAGAAGTACATATCGTATCAGCCACACGTACACCTATTGGCAGTTTTGGTGGCGGCTTGGCAGCATTATCAGCAACGCAGTTAGGCGCTGTTGTTATCAAATCGGCGGTTGAAAAGGCCGGATTGAAACCTACCGATATCCAGGAAGTGTACATGGGTAATGTGCTATCAGCTAATTTGGGCCAGGCACCCGCAACCCAGGCAGCTGTTTATGCAGGCCTTCCTTATTTACCGGCTACTACGATTAATAAAGTGTGCGCATCAGGAATGAAGGCCATTATGCTGGCCGCCCAAAGCATTGCCAATGGCGATAACGAGATTGTTTTAGCCGGCGGTATGGAAAGCATGAGCAATGTACCCTACTATTTAGATAAGGCCCGTAACGGCTACCGCTTAGGGAACGGTCAAATTACCGACGGATTGGTTAAAGACGGGCTTTGGGATGTATATAACGATTACCACATGGGGTCTGCTGCCGAGCTCTGCGCGGTCGATTGCAATGTAACCCGTGAAGAGCAGGACGCATTCGCCATAGAATCATACAAACGGGCACAAGCTGCACAAAGCGCGGGCAAGTTCAATAATGAGATAACACCGGTTGAGTTAAAGGATAAAAAGGGCGAGGTTACTTTATTCAGTACTGACGAAGAACCTGCGGCTGTAAAGTTTGATAAGATCCCTACATTGAAACCGGTATTTAAGAAAGATGGCAGCGTTACAGCAGCTAATGCATCAACCTTAAATGACGGTGCTTCTGCATTAGTGCTGATGAGTAAAGAAAAAGCCGAAGCTATGGGTATTAAACCCTTAGCCAGGATAGTATCATTCGCCGATGCACAACAAGCACCCGAATATTTTACTACCGCTCCGTCTAAAGCAATCCCGCTGGCTTTAAATAAAGCAGGATTAGCTTCAGAACAAATAGACTTTTTTGAGATCAACGAGGCATTCTCGGTAGTATCTGTAGCCAATAACAAAATATTGAAGTTAGACCCTGCAAAGGTTAACGTTAATGGTGGCGCTGTGGCTATCGGCCACCCGCTGGGGGCTTCGGGCGCGCGTATCATTGTAACCCTCATAAATGTTTTGCAGCAAAACAATGGGAAGTTTGGGGCAGCCGGCATTTGTAACGGCGGCGGCGGGGCCAGCGCAATGGTTATCGAAAACTTAGTATAATTGCATTTGCAATAAGTCGCCCTAATTATCGTAATAAATATTAATGAAAAGTTTCTTTTTAGCCCTTGCCTGTTTTTTTATATGCGGTGTTTCGTTTGCTCAGAATCCGGCGGGCAATCAAAACACTAAACAGTTAAACATCTACCGCGACAGCCTGATCTTGTTAGGTAAAAAATTTATCAATGACACGGTAGATCTGGAACGAAAAAGCGCCAACTATGCCTTTATTAAAACACTGGTTAGTGCTTTAATGGTTCCAAATTCGTTTAATTACTCTTTCGATTCGGTAAAAAGCGTTAGTGTGATGAATGCGCCGGATAATAAGTTCCGCATATTTAGCTGGCACATTATGAATCAGGATGGTAGCTACCGTTTTTACGGTACTATCCAAATGAATAACGGCGACAAATTGCTAATGTATCCGTTGGAAGATTACTCGCCTTTGTTAAAAAACCCGGAAGATTCTGTTACCGATAACCATAAATGGTATGGCGCGCAATATTACAAGATCACAAGCGCGGGCAATCCCGCAAAACCTTACTACGTACTGTTAGGCTGGAAAGGAAACACTGTCAAGTCTACTAAAAAGGTGATCGAAGTACTTTCATTCGGGGCCGATAACAAACCTCTTTTGGGCATGCCTGTTTTTGATGGTAACAGCAAAACGCGTAAACGGATAATTTTTGAATACACCCGCCAGGCGTCGATGCTGTTGCGTTATATACCGGGGCAGCAGTTAATCGTTTTTGATCACCTGTCCCCTCCCGATAAAAAGATGAAAGATCAGCCCGAAACCTTCGGCCCGGATCTGAGCTACGACGGCTACCAATTAAAAAATGGCAAATGGGCCTTTGTAGAGAACCTGGACATGCGCAACATCCCTGAAGATAGGGACGCTGAACTGGTTGACCCTAAAAAACAGGCACTTATTGACAAAAGCGAAGTACCTGTATCAAAAAGAATTAAACAGTAATTACGCTGCTCAAATCCAAACATTACAGCGAGGCTTGTAATAATTTCGGTATAAAATTTCGGTTTAAGTTAATTATAGTATTTTAGGCAAAAAAATAGTTTTAAAAGTATGGTAGAAAACCTACAAACAACAGTCCCGGCAAAAAAAAAATCAAGATTCCCAAGTAGTGTTCCGTTTATCATCGGTAACGAAGCGGCAGAGCGTTTTAGCTTTTACGGGATGCGTTCTGTACTCACTCTGTTTTTAGTAAAACAATTTTTCAATCCGACAGATAATCCGCTATTAACCGATCAAGCTAATGCTCACGCTAATAAGCTACACCATCTGTTCGTGATGGTGGCCTACGCCTTGCCATTTGTTGGCGGCATGGTGGCCGACTGGTTTACCGGTAAATACAAGCTTATTCTATATGTATCTATAATATACTGCATCGGCCATTTAATGCTGGCAACTTTCGACGGCGGTCTTAGTGGCTTTGAATTAGGTTTACTTGTGGTTGCCATTGGTGCCGGCGGTATTAAATCATGCGTATCGGCTAACGTTGGCGATCAGTTTGATGCCACCAATCAGGATCTGCTTTCTAAAGTTTATGGCTGGTTCTATTTTAGTATCAACGCAGGCTCTATGATCTCGACCGTAGCTATTCCATGGACTTATGAGCATTTTGGGCCTAAGTGGGCGTTTGGTATTCCCGGACTTTTGATGGCGCTGGCTACCCTTATATTTTTCTCGGGCCGCAAAAAATATGTGAAAGTTCCGCCGCAAGGCGTTAACCGTAACAACCTGGTTTTTATAACCTGGTATGCGCTAACACATTTAAGCCAACGCAAACCGGGGCAACCCATATTGGATATTGCCAAAGGCCCCTATGACCCTGAACGCGTTGAAGGTGTAAAAGCGGTGTATCGAGTTATGACAGTATTCTTTTTCGCGCTTGCATTTTGGGCAGTTTGGGATCAATGCTTATCTGAATGGACGCTATACGCAGAGAAGATGGATCGTGTTATTAATCTTGGTTTTACCCAATTTACCATATACCCTGGTCAGCTGTCAACTTTCAACACCATATTCCTGCTGTTGTTTATACCATTTTTTAATTATGTAGTATATCCATGGTTTGATAAACGGGGCCTAAAAACAACTCCATTACGCAGGCTTGGTGCGGGCCTTGTGCTGACAGCTATATCATTCATAGTAATCGGCGTTATACATACCAGCCTTGATCACGGTGGTTCGCCATCTATTTGGTGGCAGGTACTGGCTTTTCTGATATTATCAGCCGCCGAAGTACTGGTGTCTATTACCGGGTTAGAATATGCTTACACGCATTCGCCAAAATCTATGAAAAGCACTATGTCTGGTATCTGGTTTCTGGTTGTGTCATTTGGAAATTTGATCACCGCCGTTGTAAACGGGCTTATTGAAGGCGGCGGCTGGTGGGCAACAAACTTAAAAGGTGCAAACTACGAGTGGTTTTTTGTAGGATTTATTTTAGTTTTCATCATCTTATTCTTGATTATTTCACCAAGACTTAAAGAGCGAAACTACATTACCGATCCTTACGTCGATAACAAAGCCGCAGCAGAAGCGAATAGCTTGTAAATAAAAAATACCGATAAAGCAGGGAAGCAATCCACTTTCCTGCTTTTTTATTTTAAAGCCGTACTATTTTAAATTATTTTAGCGGCGAACGTTTTAACTGTACATCTATTAATTCTGCCTTAAGTGCCCGATAGCATTGTAATTATACCTACGTATAACGAAAAAGAAAATATTGAGCGGATGATTCATAAGGTATTCTCTTTACCTCATGATTTTCATTTGCTGATAGTTGACGACGGCTCTCCCGATGGCACCGGCACCATCATTAAGGCCTTACAGCGTGATTATCCTGAGCGATTGTTTCTGGAGGAACGATCTGGTAAACTGGGATTAGGTACCGCGTACATCCACGGGTTTAAATGGGCCATCGAACGCCATTACGACTATATTTTTGAGATGGATGCCGATTTTTCGCACAACCCAGACGATTTGCTGCGGTTACGCCAGGAATGTATTGAGGGTGCAGACGCGGCTATAGGTTCAAGGTATATTAAAGGTGTTAACGTAGTTAACTGGCCAATGAGCAGGGTGCTGATGAGTTATTTTGCATCGGTATACGTTCGGTTTATCACAGGTATCGTTATCCAGGATTCAACCGCCGGCTTTATGTGTTATCGCCGTAAGGTACTCGAAACTATCGACCTGGACAAGGTAAAATTTGTAGGTTATGCTTTCCAGATAGAGATGAAATTTACTACGATCCAACATGGCTTTAACGTGGTCGAGATACCAATCATCTTTACCGATCGTACGGTAGGCACCTCCAAAATGTCAAAAGGGATCTTCAAAGAAGCCGTCTTCGGCGTACTGCAAATGAAGATCAACAGCTGGTTTAGAAAATACCCCATACAAAAGATATAAGACTTTAAATGTGAGATCAGTCGAATTTTAAGTTTCTTGTCTCAAATCTAACACCTCATATTTCAGGTCTTCCAAATAAATACTAATTTCGTTGGCAATGAATGAAAATCTTGACCCCGACCGGGAAAACCTCTCTGCTGCCGAACGTGATATAGAAAAAGTGTTGCGCCCACAGGCATTTGAAGATTTTACCGGCCAGCATAAAATATTAGCCAACCTGCGCATATTTGTACAGGCAGCGCGCCAGCGTGGCGAGGCGCTTGATCATGTGCTGTTGCACGGCCCTCCGGGTTTAGGTAAAACTACCCTATCGCACATCATCGCCAATGAAATGGGTGTAGGTATCAAAATCACATCCGGCCCGGTATTAGATAAACCAGGCGATCTGGCAGGCCTACTGACCAATCTGGAAACCGGCGATATCCTTTTTATTGACGAGATACACCGTTTAAGCCCGCTGGTTGAAGAGTATCTTTATTCGGCAATGGAGGATTTTAAGATAGATATCATGCTGGAAAGTGGACCTAACGCTCGCTCTGTACAGATCTCGCTTAACCCCTTTACCCTCGTGGGTGCAACTACCCGTTCGGGTTTACTAACAGCACCGCTGCGTGCGCGCTTTGGCATCAATAGCCGCCTGGAATATTACGACGCAAAATTATTAACTACTATTGTATTACGGTCGGCAGCTATCTTGCGTACACCTATCAGCGACGAGGGTGCTTATGAGATTGCGCGCCGCAGCCGTGGTACGCCACGTATTGCTAATGCTTTGCTACGCCGTACCCGCGATTTTGCCCAGATAAAAGGCGATGGTAATATTGATACTGCCATCGCAAAATATGCTTTGAACGCCCTGAATGTGGATGAACACGGACTGGACGAGATGGATAATAAGATCCTCAGCACAATCATCGATAAATTCAAGGGTGGACCTGTAGGTTTAAAAACAATTGCTACAGCAGTTGGCGAAGAAGAAGGAACGATTGAAGAAGTTTACGAACCATTTTTAATACAAGAAGGCTTTTTAATGCGCACGGCACGCGGCCGCGAAGCTACCGAAAGCGCGTACAGGCACTTAGGTAAGATAAAATTGGGAGGCAATCCGTCGTTATTTTAAAAAGAATAGGCATGTTCTTAAAATGATTAATAATTGTTAAACAATTATTAATCAGCGCATTATAAACGTGTAAAAATTACACGAAACGAAAATTTATTAACATTTAGATATTTTTGGCTTGCAACTTCTGCATTTTTTGCTGTACTTGCATTCACCAAATACTACCTATGTCTGAGTTGGTTTTACCTTGCGAAAAAGAGTTGCTTTTGCAGGTGGCCCGTGGTGATGAGCATGCTTTCAGTTTGCTTTTCAACACCTACCACCATCATTTAGGTACCCATATTTTCCGGATCACCGATTCGTTAGAACTTGCCGAAGAAGTGGTACAGGATGCATTTTTAAAGATCTGGCTTAACCGCGAAACACTTACCTCTGTAAATAATTTTAAGGCTTACTTATTTGTGGTTTCCAAAAATCACGCGCTAAACTGTTTACGCAAATTAGCTAAGGAGCGCATAGTTCAAAAAAGTATTGAGAATATTGAGTTAATTTCAAATACGCCCGAAGTAATTGAGAATAACGATTATTATAACTTGCTTGACGAGGCTATAGACCACCTGCCGCCGCAGCAACAAAAGGTTTACCTGTTAAGCCGTCATGACAGGTTAAAGTATGATGAGATAGCCAGCAAAATGGGCATCTCACGCGAAACCGTTAAAAAATATTTGCAGGTAGCTACACACTCTATTACCAACTTTGTACAGGCAAACCACAATGCCGCGGTGATAATTTTGGTTGCCGGAATATTTTTTTAAAAAAATCGACAAACCTATACCCCCTTTTTCATCCCCTGTTGTGTCTTATAGTTAATACGGCTCCCGGCCCTACAACTACCAATTATTGAACAACATTTAGAATGGACACATCCCGATCAAGGTTATCGTACCTTTTTAACTGCTATTACAGCAAAACGGCCACTCTGCAGGAGCGCGACGAACTTTTTGCTTTAATAGCAGCCGGGAAAAAAGATGATGCACTATCTGAACTCATCCGCACCGCCTGGGACGACCTCCATTTAACTGCCCCGTTGTTTACCACTAACCAAACAGATCAAATTCTTCAAAATATTTTAACTGCTGCAAAACCTGTTGGTAATATACCTAACGCAAGGCCACATCCTACCTTTCTCCTTTGGACCAAACTTGCTGCGGCGGCTATAGTTCTTTTCTTTTTAAGTTTTGGAGCTTATCTATATCTGTATCAAACAAAAGCACCCGTCAAAACCCTTGTAGCCAAAAATAAAGTAGCACTGCATGATGCCCTGCCGGGTAGCAGTAAAGCGCTGTTAACCCTTGCCAACGGCAATACCATTATATTGGATAATGCTAAAAACGGCACACTGGCTAAACAAGGCAATACATTGGTTAACAAAACCGATGATGGCAAACTGGTTTACAACCTATCCAATATTGGCGATAAAGACGCTGCCGTATCTATCAATACCATAACAACCCCACGTGGTGGTGAGTACCAGATTATTTTACCCGATGGTACCAAAGTTTGGCTGAATGCTGCATCTTCATTAAAATTCCCTACCCGGTTTACAGGAAATTCCCGCGATGTTGAGATTACCGGAGAGGCATACTTCGAAGTAACCAAGAACAAATTAATGCCCTTTAAAGTAAAAACCAACCGCGCAGAGATTGAGGTTTTGGGAACCCATTTTAACGTAATGGCTTATGACGACGAAAGCCTGATGAAAACAACCTTATTGGAGGGTGCCGTAAATATAAAAAGTGGCACATCAACCTACAAGTTAAAACCCGGCGAGCAGGCACAGGTTAACGCGACCGGCAATACCAACGTAACCAATAATATTGACGTTGACGATGAAGTTGCGTGGAAGAACGGCATATTTCAGTTTCGTGATGCGGGTATAGATGTGATATTGCGCCAGGCATCTCGCTGGTATGATATCGATATCACCTACAAAGGAAAGCTAACGACGAAGGAATTAAATGGAAGGATATCCCGCAACGTAAAAGCGTCGGCATTATTAAGCATGCTAAACTATAGTGGCGCAAACCTGCATATTGAAGGTAAGCATATCATTGTAGAATAAATTAAGCCAAAAAATAACATCTATATATACCAATTATTCACCTTAAAAAACACATTATGACGGAAGAGATACACGGAGCAAGTTAACCAATGGCGAGCCCGGTTGTGCAGTACTCAATTCATACAGGCACATCTTTTAGATAAAAAAAACCGGGAAGTGTTTCGACCCACTTTCCCGGCTATATATCTGGGTTCACCAACCATCGCAATAGACGAATTGAAACTTAATGTTTAACCCAAACTCAACAAACTTATGAATTTTAATTCTAAGACCGTGCCTGTGGTATGGTCTAAACTTTCCAAAATTATTTTGGTTATGAAACTCACTGCTATTTTAATAATTGCAGCCCTCACAAACGTTAGCGCAAAAAGCTACAGCCAGGTGGTATCTCTCAAAGAACGGAACACATCTGTTGCTAAAGTTTTACGCCTGATAGAGAAGCAAACAGGTTACCATTTCATGTATGACAAACGTGACATGTCAAAGGCAACCGCATTTAATATCGATGTTACCAACGTACCGTTAACCGATGCTTTAGATAAAGCATTTAAGGATCAGCCACTCACCTACAAAATTTTCGACGAAACCATCGTGGTTAAAAAGAAAGATGAGACCAGCACCACGCAGTTTGCGGCCGTTGATGTAACCGGAACAGTCACAGACGCTAAAGGCCCGCTGCCGGGTGTAAATGTAAAGTTAAAAGGTACCACAACAGGTATCACTACAGATGCTAATGGTAAATACAAGCTGACTTTACCTGACGGCAACGGAACATTGGTGTTTAGCTTTATTGGCTACACCACGCAGGAATTACCTGTTAGCGGCCGTACCACAATTGATGTGGTAATGGCCGAAGTGCCAAAAGCACTTAACGAGGTAGTTGTAGTAGGTTACGGTACCCAAAAACGGGTAGACCTTACCGGTTCTGTAGGTAGCATTAGCGCAAAAACCCTACAGGAGCGCCCCCAAACCAACCTGGAACAAGAATTGGGTGGTAAAATTGCCGGTGTAAACGTATCATCAAACTCGGGCGAACCGGGTGGCGATACCAAGATCCGCATCCGTGGTTACAGCTCTATCAATACCAATACAGATCCTTTATATGTTGTGGACGGTATAGTGTGGACTGCAGGCGGTAACGCAATTAACCCTAACGATGTTGCCAGTATCGACGTACTGAAAGATGCTTCATCAACAGCCATTTACGGTACACGTGGTGCAAACGGTGTTATTTTGGTAACCACCAAGCGTGGTGCTAAAAACCGCCCAAGTACAGTAAGCTATGATGCTTACGTAAGCGTGGGCCGTATGGCAAAAGAAATTCCGGTGCTCAATTCAAAGCAGTTTATGGCTATTGAAGATCAGGCATATGCCAACATCCAAAAATACGACCCTGCCGGATGGGCAGCCGGTAACTATGCCAGCCGTAACCCTGTACTGCAAAGAACAGCGTTGATAGGCAAGCTGTTTGATAGTAACCTTAACCCATTATACGATGTAGACTGGCAAAAGGCAACTACCCGCACGGCTTACAGCCAAAACCATAACCTGTCAGTAACAGGCGGATCTGAGAATACTAATTTTGGTTTGTTCCTGAATTACGCGAACGATCAGGGTATCATCCTTAATAGTTCACTGCAACGCTACAACGCTCGTTTAACACTTGATAACCAGGTAAAACCATGGTTAAAAATTGGCGCTACACTAAACTATAACACACAAGACCAACGCTTAGGCAGCTATGGTACAGGCGGTAACAATATCCCGCGTACCATGATAGAGATGCCATCATTCATCCCTGTCAGATACCCTGATGGCACATACGGTAAAAGAACCGATTACCCTAACTTAGAGGGTGGCGACAACCCGGTTGCACAGGCTTTAGAAATTCAGCGCTTGGCGCGTGTGCGTGTATTTAGCGGTAATGGTTATGCCACTATCAATTTGTTAAAAGGGCTGGAGTTTAAAACAGTAATAGGTGTTACTAATGCCGCTAACTACTACCCAAGCTCAAGCAGTGGTTTAGTAGGCGGCCCTACTGCCGATCAATCGTACAGCAGTGCTTCTATTAGTGAGAACAACAACACCTTCTGGCAATGGCAAAACTACTTTACCTACAACACCAAGTTTGATAAACATACTTTAAACTTTGTAGTAGGTACAGAGCGTCAAAATTTCCAGCAGTTAAGTCTGGGGGCATCTACCCGCAGTTTGTCTGATAATTTTTATCAATATTATAATTTAGGTGCAGGCGGTATTCCTGGCCAACCATCATCAGATTACACGGCATGGCAGCAACAATCCTACTACGGCCGTGTTAACTACAATTACAACGAAAAATACTTGCTAACTTTTACAGGCCGTACAGATGGATCATCCCGTTTTGGTCAGAATGTTAAATATGGTTTCTTCCCATCTGCTGCGTTAGCCTGGAGGGTGTCTCAGGAAGATTTCCTGAAAAACAACAAAACTATATCTGATCTTAAGGTAAGGTTGAGTTATGGTTTAACAGGTAACTCAGAAATAGGTCAGTATCGTTCTTTAGCCAACATCAATACCACTAACTATGTGTTTGGCGGAACCCAGGCAATTGGCACCAACTTAACCAGCATTGGCAACCCGGATTTGCAATGGGAAAAGACTGAAGAGTACGATTTAGGTGTATCATTCGGTTTATTTAACAACCGGGTTACCTTAGAAGCTGATGCTTATTTGAAGAAAACAAAGGCACTTTTGCTAAATGCTCCTTTACCTGAAACAAGCGGTTTTACCAGCGTGTTTAAAAACATAGGCCAGCTTGAAAACAAAGGTTTGGAGTTGACTATTAATACGGTAAATGTTAAAAGTGATAATTTCACCTGGAACTCATCTTTTAATATTTCTTTCTTAGCCAATAAAATCTTGGCATTAGGTTCAGCAAACGACGATATTTTCCTTGACCCCACGTTCCTCTCTCAGTTTAACCTGATGCGGGTTGGGCAACCGGCCGGCTCATTCTACGGTTACAAAGTGTTAGGCACCTGGGGTACTGCAGAAGCAGCACAGGCGGCAACTTATGGCTTGCTACCAGGCGATCTGAAGATACAGGACACCAATAATGATGGTAAAGTTTCTGCTGCTGATAAAATCATCCTGGGCAGGTCTATCCCTAAAGGTTACGGTACATTCAGTAATACGTTTACCTACAAAAATATTGATTTGGGTGTTGACTTGCAATTTAACTACGGCAACCAGATCATGAACTTAACGCAGCACTCTGCACAGGATCGTATTGGCCAGGCAAACAGCTATGCTACCGTATTAAACGCATGGACACCAACCAACCAAAACACAAACATTGCAGAAAGCCGTCCGGCGTATGTGCGTTACCAAACAGAGATCTACTCTACCAAGGTGGAGAGTGGCAACTTCATCAGGGGCCGTGCTGTAACTTTGGGTTACAACTTTTCAGACAACCTGGTTAAAAGAATCAAGCTGAGCCGTTTAAGGCTTTACGTACAAGCTCAGAACCTATTTGTAATTACTAAATATTCAGGTTATGACCCAGAGGTTTCTACCTACAACGGTAACGTTGCTTTTAACCAAGGGGCACCGAGCAACTTTACCCAAAACATCCAATTCTTTGATTATCCAAAGCCAAGGGTATTCTTGTTGGGATTAAACGCAAGTTTTTAATTAAATGTTAGCATATATATTATGAAATTTAACTTAAAAAAATACGGGATCGGTTCTTTAATACTGATCCTCACGATATGCTCAAGCGGCTGTAAAAAATATCTTGACGAGAAGAACAACAGTAATTTCGTTAAAGACACCTACTTTCAGAATGCTTCGCAGGCACGGACGTTTGTCAATGGTATTTACACCTCTTTATACTTTTTTCAAAACGGCGATGCCTACGGCGAAAGCCCGTTTATCACCATTGAATTATTTGCCGGCCACGCTACCTCATTGGGTCAAAGCGTTAACAATGGCAATGTAATCAACCAGCGTACAGATGCTGTTAACCCCGGTTTTGAAACCGTTTGGCGCGGCAGCTATAACGCTATAGCCAATGCTAACCTGGCTTTAGAGCAAATACCAAATGTGGCAATGCCTGATGCGGACAAGAAAAAGCTTTTAGGCGAAGTTTACTTTCTGCGGGCATTCTTTTACTACCACCTGGTTAGACTGTATGGCGATGTACCATTAGTTACAAAAACGGTTGGTGTATCTGATGCTGACCTTTATCCTTCACGCAGCCCGGTTGCTTCTGTTTATGACCTGATCATAGCCGATTTAACTTTAGCACAGGCCTCTGGTTTAGCAGCTACCGACCAAACCGGTAAAGTATCATTAGGCGCTGTAAACACTTTATTAGCAAGTGTATATTTAACTACTGCTGGTTTCCCGTTGAATAAAACGGAGAACTACGCTAAGGCGGCCGCTACGGCAGAGTTGGTGTTACCATCTTATACCTTGTTTGACAATTACCTTTACCTGCATGACAATGCACATAAAAACCAGGGCGAACTAATTTTTCA
The DNA here is from genome assembly GCF_014773245.1 of Mucilaginibacter glaciei. Classification (GTDB taxonomy): domain Bacteria; phylum Bacteroidota; class Bacteroidia; order Sphingobacteriales; family Sphingobacteriaceae; genus Mucilaginibacter; species Mucilaginibacter glaciei. The sequence continues at coordinate 81,392 of NZ_JACWMX010000007.1, forward strand.
GAGCCAGTATTTGGTGGGTGTTCGTGATAACGCCATTCCTCAGCTTACGGTACCGTTTAATCTACCGGTAGGTGCTTACGGCGATCACCTTGGTGCAATGATTCCGACAAACCAGTTTTTTAATAGCTATGAAACAGGCGACTTACGCACACAGGAGCGCCAATTCTACTTCTCCAGCTATCCCCAAAATGGCGCACCAGCTAATACTATAACATTTGGTGTACACGCGCTGTACAAATACTTTCACCTGGAAAGTGCTTTGGGTAATGGTATCAGCGATGAAAACTGGACCTTCTTAAGGCTACCCGAAGCTATGCTGATCTATGCAGAAGCAAGTAACGAGGTTGGCGGTCCTAATACAAAGGCATTAGCGCAAGTTAATGCGATCAGGACGAGGGCTAAATTATCTTCACTTACTGCCGCTTTAACTAAAGATCAGTTCCGTGAAGCAATCTGGAAAGAGCGTTACCACGAACTGGCCTACGAAGACAAAGCTTATTTCGACATACAGCGTACCCACAAAGCATACAATGTGGTTAACAACACCTTTGGCGAGGCAACAACTACGCCTACCGAGCAGGGTGTAACCTTCAAGTCACAATATTATTTGTGGCCGGTACCGCAACGCGAGATCAACACCAACAAAAACCTCACACAAAATACAGGTTGGTAACAAAATGATTATAAAAGACTGGCAATAACCGCCAGTCTTTTATATTTACGGTCGATTTGTATCTAAAATCAAGTTTAAGTTCCTTTTCTATGAAAAAAAGTTTCCTTTTTTTATCCGCTATTCTATTTTCGGCGCAAACCTTCGCACAAAACGTAAACAAAGTAACTGATCCTGTAGAATGGATTAACCCTTTAATGGGCACTCAATCTAAATACGACCTGAGTAATGGTAACACCTACCCTGCCGTTGCCGTGCCATGGGGCATGAATATGTGGACACCCACAACCGGCAAAATGGGCGATGGATGGCAATACACCTATGATGCTTATAAAATAAACGGCTTCAAACAAACCCACCAGCCTTCCCCCTGGATGAATGATTACGGTCAGTTTGCCATAATGCCGGTGACCGGTAAATTAAAGGTATCGCAAAACGGCCGCGCCAGCTGGTTCTCGCACAAGGCCGAGGTTGCTAAACCGTATTATTACAGCGTTTACCTGGCTGATCATGATGTAACCACTGAAATGACCGCTACCGAACGTGCGGCACAATTCAGGTTCACCTACCCAAAAGCCGATAGCTCATTTATCATTGTGGATGCTTTTGATAAAGGCTCTTATATAAAAGTTATCCCGGGCGAGCGCAAAATTGTAGGTTACTCTACCAAATACGCCCGCGGTCCGCTAAAGAATTTCAAGAATTACTTTGTGATCTATGTAGATAAACCGATCAGTACATCACAGGTTTATAACGATACAACCGTAGCAAATGGCCAGGAACTAAACGCCAAACATGTAATGGCTGTGATAGGTTTTAAAACCGCAAAAGGAGAAAAGGTGCATTTGCGCGTTGCCTCATCATTCATTAGCGAAGCGCAGGCCGAATTGAACCTGAAAAGGGAAGTTGGTACCGATAGCTTTGATATCACTGAACAAAAAGCAAAAACTATCTGGAACAATACCTTAAACCGCTTACAGGTTGAAGGTGGCAGTATTGATCAGATACGAACATTTTACTCCTGCCTTTACCGGATGCTTTTCTTCCCAAACAAGGTGTACGAGCTTGACGCTAAAAATCAGCCCGTACATTGGAGCGCGCAAAACGGCGAAATTATGCCGGGTTACAAATTTGCAGGAACAGGCTTTTGGGATACCTTTCGTGCACTTTACCCTTTCCTGAATTTGGTATACCCCTCTGTCAACAAGGAAATGCAGATGGGTTTGGTTAACGACTATAAAGAAGGTGGCTGGCTGCCGGAATGGAGCAGCCCGGGTTACTCTAATGTGATGGTGGGTAATAACTCAGCTTCAGTAGTTTCTGATGCTTATTTGAAAGGTGGCCGCGGTTACGATATCAGTACCCTTTACACGGCTTTAACGCACGGCGCCAATAACGACGGCCCAAATGCAACAGGCCGCGATGGGGTAGATTATTATAATAAATTAGGCTATGTTCCTTACGATGTAAAGATTAACGAGAACGCTGCCCGTACTTTGGAGTACGCTTATGACGATTTCACCATCTACAAATTAGGAAAAGCTTTAGGTCGCCCTGCTGCAGAAACCGACGTTTACAAAAAACGCAGCATGAACTACAAAAACCTGTTCGATCCATCAACCGGTTGGATGCGTGGAAAGAATAAGGACGGCCAGTTTCAAAGCCCGTTCAGTCCGTATAAATGGGGTGATGCCTTTACCGAAGGTAACAGTATGCATTATACCTGGAGCGTTTTCCACGATATACAAGGTTTGATTGACCTGATGGGTGGCAAACCTAAATTTGTAGCCAAGTTGGATTCTATCTGGACGTTACCGCCAACATTTGATGATAGCTATTACGGCGAAGTGATTCACGAGATCCGTGAGATGCAGATAGCCGGCATGGGCCAGTATGCGCACGGTAACCAGCCTATCCAACACATGACCTACCTATACAATTATGCAGGCGAGCCATGGAAAACCCAGCTGCATGTACGCGATGTAATGAACAAATTATACAAACCGACACCTGATGGTTACTGTGGCGATGAAGATAACGGCCAAACATCAGCCTGGTATGTTTTTTCGGCAATGGGCTTTTATCCGGTAACCCCGGCCAGCGATCAGTATGTGTTAGGTACTCCCCTGTTTAAAAAGATCACCCTCAATTTAGAGAATGGCAAAAAGGTGGTGATCAACGCACCAAACAACAGTGCCGATAATAAATACATTAACACTTTGGATGTAAACGGCAAACCTTACAATTATACCTGGCTAAGCCACAAGGCCTTACAACAAGGCGAAGTGCTCAACTTTAATATGTCGGCAGCGCCAAATAAAACAAGAGGTGTTAAAGCGGCAGATGTACCCTATTCACTATCATTAGAGAAATAAGATAATGAAACTTTTAAGGTTATTATCAATCTTGCTGCTAACATCGGGTGCTCTTTCATCAGCTTCAATAGCCCAAACACATCCTGCGCTTAAAGCAGACACGGCTACGCTAACCCCTGATATGTCCAAAAAACAAGTTAAGCCGGTGATGCTGAGTAACCTTAAAATAGGAATAGCAGGCCTGTCACATGACCATGTACACAATGTACTTAACCAGTACAAGCAGGGCCTGGTAAATATTGTAGGTATTGCCGAGGCGAACAAAGAACTCCGCGCGCGTTTTCAAAAGCAATACCAGTTACCCGATTCATTATTTTATGACGACCTTAAAAAAATGGCATCCGAAAGAAAGCCCGACGCTGTGTTGGGCTTTAACCCGGTTGCAAAACATATTGATGTAGTAGAGATCTGCGCACCATTGGGGATCTCGGTTATGGTCGAAAAACCGCTCGCCGCTACCCTGACCCAGGCCAGGCGCATGGAGTTTTTAGCACTTAAATATTATATTAAACTGCTTACCAATTACGAAACTACCTGGTACCCATCCTACCAGCATGTTTATAACATGGCTGCTAACGATAGCTTGGGCACTATTCGTAAAATTGTAGTACATGACGGCCACCAAGGGCCAAAAGAGATTAAATGCAGTAAAGAGTTTGTAAGCTGGCTAACCGACCCTGAACTGAACGGCGGAGGCGCCCTGATTGACTTTGGCTGCTACGGTGCTGACTTGATGACCTGGTTGATGGAAGGCCAGCGACCTATAGCTGTAACGGCTGTTGCCCGCCACTTTAAGTTGCAGGCATACCCGAAGGTTGAGGATGATGTAAGTGTAATTATTGAATATCCAACGGCAACCGGTATAATAGAAGCCTCCTGGAACTGGCCTTTTTCTATCAAAGATCTGGAAGTTTTTGGTGATGACGGCTACATGCACGCATTAGATAACACAAACATTGTATCCCGATTAAATCAAAATGTATCTACCCTAAAAGTGGCCAATAATATTATCCCGCCAATGGATAACCCGATCAGTTACCTGCAAACCGTACTGCAAAACCGGCTGGTCGGGCTAACCGACAGATCATCGCTCAAATACAATATGATGGTAATGGTTATATTAGATGCGGCCAAAAGATCTATCGCCGAGGGTAAGCGCATCGTGCTTTAATTATAAGTTCACTTTTTTATCAACGCTTTGACATTTGCTGCGTAATAATGGTATTTTAGGCCTGTAATTACATTTATAAAAATCTACCTATTCAAGTATGTTAAAGCAAATTCTTGCCCTCTCTTTACTTGGCGTTGTGGGCATAACATCATGCCAAAGCAAGCCATCAGATAAAAACACATCCGCTAAAACTGATTCTTCGGCTCCGGCTTCTACCCCTGCTGTTGCACGGTTAGAGAATGTTAAAATAGATAGGGCCGCTATTTTGGCGCGTAAACAGGTGCCGATTGTTTGTTATCACCAAATCCGCGACTGGAAATCAACCGATTCAAAAGGGGCTAAAGATTACATCGTACAAATACAGGCCTTTAAGGATCATATGAAGATGCTGGCTGATAGTGGTTATCACACCATCCTGCCCGATCAGTTGTATAACTATTTAACTACCGGTGCGCCTTTACCTAAAAAACCCATCATGCTAACGTTCGATGACACCGACCTTGATCAGTTTACCATCGCAGCACCCGAGATGAAGAAATATGGTTTTAAAGGTGTTTTCTTTGTCATGACGGTATCTATCGGCCGCCCTCATTACATGACTGCCGAGATGGTTAAAAAGCTATCTGACGATGGTCAAGTAATTGCCAGTCATACTTGGGATCATCATCGCGTTGATAAATATTCGCACACATCCAGCCTGAAGATCATTGGTAAAAACGGTAAAATTACCGAAAGGCCAGTTGACGATTGGGTTACCCAGATTGATAAACCAACTAAAAAACTGGAAGAGATAACCGGTAAAAAGATAGAATATTTCGCTTATCCATTTGGGATCTGGAAAAAACCGGTATTGCCAGAGATTCAGCAACGCGGTTTTAAAATAGCTTTCCAGTTAGCTGATAAACGCGACCCGGACTATCCGCTGATGACCGTTCGCCGCATACTGGACAGCGGTTACTGGACAACCAAAACATTCGCTAATAGCATGCGGAATAGCTTTTAAGCTACTCAACTTAAATAATAAAACCCTCTTTTGGCGATCAAAAGGGGGTTTGTTTTTTACACTAATTACCTATATTTAACCATGACTTTCAGCAATCGATTGATCTTATTTTCGGCATTAAGCCTAACTACACTGGGCGGTTGTAATTCCGAACCGGCAGATAACAAACCTGACCCGAAAGCGGCTACTCAACAAGTGATCAATGAGCACTTTCAAATGCTTAACGCACACGATTTAAAAGGTTTATCTACACAATACGAAGTCAAGGCCCATATCACCACGCCAGATTTTTATGGTGTAGCGTTTGGGCCACAAGGCGCAGATCAAATTTTTCATGAATCGTTCTATTTATCGCCCGATGCCAAATACTTGGTTGATAATACGATTGTAAATGACTCGACCGCCGTAGTGGAATATGATGTAGTTGGGTTAAAGGAAAGCCACGATAGCCCTATCCGTTACGACTTGCGAAATTGTAGTGTCTTTAAGATCAAAAACAACAAAATTGTAAGCGAAGCAACCTATTCAAATCCAAAGATTTACCATACCAAATAAATACGTTAAAATAAAAGAGCCCTCTTTTTTGTAGGGGGCTCTATTATTTTATAAATCTTCGCCTGCCGGGCCTTGCCCTTTATTAGAAGCGGTTTGGTCAGTCGGGTTTTCTAACTCCGGCGTATCATTTGGTGGAGTCGTATCGGCCGGTGATTCGTCACCATCTGCCGATTCTGTCTCAGGCGTTACCGTTAGAATTTCTTTAGCCAGATCTTTATTATCTGAATTATCATCCTCCCTTTTTACCATATCGTTGCCTGCGTTTTCCACGTTCCCTTTAATGTCATGATTTTTGCCCTGGCCATTGGCCCTGTCAAATCCTTCAAGTGTACTTTCCATAGTATATATACATTTGAGTTGCTAATCTTGTTTTGAAACCCAGTCAATGGCTTGTCGCAGTTCTGATAATTCAAAACACTTTGTTTGACCGGGGATGAAAAAACGAAATGCATCAGTAAACCATTCAACACTTTTTTGATCACTTACTACCGCTATCCGGTTCCACTTATCAAAATTCCTCAGGCCTATTTTTAAATCTTCCCACCAGGCTTCGGTAGTCCAGCTCTGAATGTCAGTTTCTAACAGAAGCAGATAGTTTATCTCGTTTTGTCTGGCTGTCAGTTCCTCGATTCGGGGGTTAAGTACATTTTCAATGTCTTGTTTAGTTACTTCGCCTGTGGCATGTATTCCTATTACATGCTTAGGCAGGTCGTTAATATATTGGAGCATCTGGGGGGTATTAAATATCTTACAGCGATACATTATAGAAAACCATACCAATTTTTTAAAAGATGTGGTATTTTAACAAAATAATTTAAAAAGTATGGCTTAAAGCAAGCCGGCTAAAAGATTTTACTATTCGTATCTTTGCTTAAAAATGCATCAAAACAAGTCGATATACGCACAAATGATTAAAACCGAGGCTAAAAACCTCGGATTTTTATTTTGCGGAATTTCGGAAGCCGATTTTTTAGAAAGTGAAGCGCCGCGGCTGGAACTGTGGTTAAAAAAGGGCATGCATGGTAAGATGACTTACATGGAGAACTACTTCGATAAACGGCTCGACCCACGCTTATTGGTAGATGGTGCCCGTTCCGTGATTTCCCTTGGCCTTAATTATTATAACGATAATATCCAACTTGACCCTACTGCCCCCAAAATATCAAAATATGCCTACGGGGCCGACTATCATACCGTAATCAAAGACAAACTGAAGCAGTTGCTGCAGGTAATAAACGACAAAATAGGCGAAGTTGGCGGCCGTGCCTTTGTAGATTCGGCACCGGTTTTAGATAAAGCCTGGGCAAAAAAAGCGGGTTTAGGCTGGGTTGGCAAGAACACCAACCTGCTTAACAAAAAGGTTGGTTCTTTTTTCTTTTTGGCCGAATTGATTGTAGATATCGAACTGGAATATGATGTAGAACCCACCGCCGACCATTGCGGCAGCTGCACCCGTTGCATTGATGCCTGCCCTACCGAAGCTATTGTTGGCCCCTATGTGGTTGACGGCAGCCGCTGTATCTCTTACCTTACCATTGAACTAAAAGAAGAGTTACCAAAAGAGTTTAAGGGCAAAATGGATAACTGGATGTTTGGTTGCGACATTTGCCAGGACGTATGCCCCTGGAACAAGTTTTCGGTACTGCACACCGAACCTGCTTTTCAACCGCACCCCGATTTGCAGGGTTTAAAAAAGGCCGATTGGGAGGAAATTACAACCGATGTTTTCCAAAAGGTGTTTAAAAACTCCGCCGTCAAGCGAACCAAGTTCGACGGCTTGAAAAGAAATATTGAGTTTTTGAAGCCGATGTAAAAACAAAAAGCCCATCCACAAACGGACAGGCTTCTTAAATCTCATTCCTGGTTATTGAATCTTAACTCTATGATTTACCAAACTTCATGGCAAGTTGTTTCAGCATATCGTCATCAACCGGTTTTGCGGGCTCTTCCTTCTTCTTATAAGGTTGGTTACCGCTTATCTGCGGGCTGCTCTTTGGGCTATTATTTTGAAAAGCTGGTTCTGCAGGCTGTGCTTCATTTGCCGGGCTTGCAGCTACTGGAGGTTGCTGTGCAGGCCTTGCCTGCTGCCGCTCGGCTACCCGTTTACCATTCCAACGCTTGTATATCTCTTCCAGTTTACGTTTGGTATAAAGCGGGAAATCGCCCTGCATCATCCAGGAGTAATAACTTGGTTCGGCATTCAGCACGTCCTCTACCCTTTTACCTTTGTGCTTACCAAAGTTTATCAGCTCTTCACCTTCTTCGTTATAAACCATACGGCCGGCAAAATCAACCGGGCGGCTCAGGTTGGTAAATTTATGCAGGGCTTCCACGTCACCTACCACAGGGATGCTTTTATTACCTTTTTTGTCTTCCCACTCATGGCCTTCGTACTTTTCAATCTGTGCCAGCAGTACTTCCATCGTAGCACGGGTGTCTGCCTCGGCCGAGTGTGCATTTACGATCTGCTTATCGCAATAAAACTGGTAGGCAGCTTTCAGGGTACGTTGCTCCATCTGGTGGAAAATGTTTTGCACATCCACAAAGTGGCGGTTCTCCAGATCAAACTGAACGCCTGCACGCAAAAATTCCTCCATCAGCATCGGGATATCAAACTTATTAGAGTTATAGCCGGCCAAGTCGCTATCGCCAATAAATTCTGCAATATGATCACCTAACTCTTTAAATCGTTTCTCATCTTTAATATCCTCCTCGTAAATTCCGTGCACTAATGATGATTCCAGCGGGATAGGGATGCCGGGATGTACCCGCCAGGTGCCAACCTCGTCGGTACCGTCAGGATGTAGTTTTATCACAGATATTTCTACAATACGGTCGGTACCGATATTTGTACCTGTTGTTTCAAGGTCAAAAAATGCAAGAGGGCGTTTTAATATAAGTTTCATGGTTACAGATCAGGGATGCAGTTGGCAAAGGTCTAAAAAATAATCGGAAGTATATTTTCTCATCCAAAGTATTGGTAAAATTATTAAATTCATACCCGCCTGATAACACGATAAAATCTATGATAAAACCTTTACTTGCCGCATTATTCATCTCCCTGATCACGACGGCAGCATCCGCGCAAAACTTTCCGTATGGTGAATACAGCCCGAAAGAAATAGATATGAAACGCTACGATGCAGACACGAGCGCACACGCAGTGGTGTTGAATGAATACGGAACGTCAAGCATGAATGTGGTAACCGATGACCAAATTAAAATTGTATATGAGTACCATGTTAAAATCAAAATTTTAGATAGCAAAGGCTTTGATAAAGGCAATGTGGTGATCCCCTTTTATACTGCCGGTAACGAAAACTGGGAGGATCTTGATGAAATTAAGGGCGTTACTACCTATATAGACGACTATGGCAACCCAAAATCTGCAGATCTGGATGTGACCAAAATTGCTACCGTGCGCGAAAACAAGTACTGGAGCTATAAAAAATTCGCCCTGCCTAACCTGCGGGCTGGCGCAATCATCGAGTATAAATACAGGCTGGCTACTCCATTTTGGGACAAATTCCAACCCTGGCATTTTCAGGATGATATACCGAAGATAAAATCGACTTATGAGGTGCATATCCCCGCTTTTTGGAGCTATAATGTTTTATTAAGGGGCCAGTTAAGGCTTACCAGAAATACCTCGGAAGTGGAGAGAGCTTGCTTTACCCGGCACGGCGCCACATGCGACTGCTCGCACATCACCTACGCAATGGATGATATCCCCGCTTTTGTGGAAGAGGATTACATGACATCGCCAAAAAACTTTCTATCGGCTATTTATTTTAACCTTTCTGAGTACACTAACCTGACCAGCGGTGCTAAAATTATGGTAACCAAAGATTGGAAGGATATTGATTACAACCTTAAACATGCAGATTACTTTGGCTCGCAATTACGCAAAAAGGATGCGGTCAAACCTTATATCGCCGTGGCGATAGCGGGCATAACGGAAGATTTGGACAAGGCGAAGGCCGTTTATACCTACATCCAAAAAAATATTAAATGGAATGGCATTAATTCGCGCGGAAGCGACGATGGCATCCGTAAAGCGCTCGATAACCATACAGGTAATGCTGCCGATGTAAACCTGACTTTGGTAACCGCCTTAAATTCGGCCAATATAGCTACCGAAGCGGTACTGTTGTCTACACGGTCAAACGGACTGATCAACAAACTTTACCCGGTAGAAAATGAGTTTAATTATGTAATTGCACGTGCCACCATAGGCGGCAAAGCTTATTTTTTAGATGCTACGGACCCGGAACTGTCATTTGGTATGCTCCCCTTAAAATGTATTAACGACCAGGGCCGTGTAATGAGCCTGGATAAGCCGTCATACTGGATAGACTTGGTTGTTGATCAAAAAAAGAAAAGCAGCAGCACTTTAAACCTTACGCTGCAAAGCGACGGCAAACTAAAGGGAACTATTATCACCTACTCCAGCGGATATCAGGCTTATGAAAAACGCAAAGCCATTAAAAAATTCAATACTATTGACGAGTACGTAGAAAATCTTGACGAACGCTTAACTAAGATCAGAATCCTTACTTCTTCTATCAATAACCTCGACAGCCTGGATATGCCGCTGAGAGAGGTTTACGAGGTAGAAATAAACGCGTTTGACAACCTTAACCACAACCGCTTATCATTTAACCCCTTCATATTTGAAAGGCTAACCGTTAACCCGTTTAAACTGACCGATCGTAATTACCCGGTAGACTGGGGTATGCCTGCCGATAGCCGCTTTACATTGATGGTGCACTTGCCGGCCGATTATGTCATAGAAAATTCGTTGCAACCTATAGCGATAGGCTTACCCAACAAAGGTGGTAGTTTTGTCACCGATTTCCAGGGTGAGGGCAATGAGTTTAAATTTTCTAACCTTACCCAGTTCACAAAATCGGTGTATCAGCCCGAGGAATACCCCTACCTGAAAGAATTCTATAACAAAATGATAGCGGCAGGCAAAACCGAGATTGTATTCAGAAAAAAATAATGAGAATAATTTATACACTGTTTTTTTTACTGTTGCTGAATACCATTGTGCTGGCGCAGGCAGATTATAAGGCAGACCGCATCTCAAAAGATTTGCTGCCGTATGCCAGTGCGGTTATCCGCAATAAAGACGTGACCATCGAGGTTAAAGATCTTGACAATACCATTTACCACATAAAAACGGCCATCACCGTATTGAATAAAAATGGCGATGATATAGCACATATAGTGGTGTGGCACAATAAAAGCAACACCATCCGGTCCATAAAGGGAAGCATTTATAACGAATTTGGCCAACCTATCGGAAAGTTTACCGAGCGGGATTTTGCTGACGTAAATGCAGCGAATGACAACTTAACGCTTTTTCAGGATTCACGCGTGAAGCATTACAGCCCATCTACAGGCTCCTACCCTTATACTATAGAGTACGAATACGAGATGAGGTCAAAACAATCGCTCAATTTTAATGATTGGGAACCTAACGAAACTGTAGGCCTGGCGGTAGAGAAAAGCTCTTTTACGTTTATATGCAAACCCGATTTTAAGATCCGCCACAAAGAGATCAACATGCCAACAAGCGTAAGCATGGGTACTAATAAAGATGGCTTTAAAACTTATTACTGGCAGGTGGCTAATTTAAAAGCTATAAAAGATGAGCCTTACAGCCCCAATGCTGACAAATATCTAAGTATCGTTAAAATAGCACCGGAGAATTTTAAATACGAAGGTATTTCCGGATCGTTCACTAACTGGCAAGAATTGGGTAAGTGGAACTATGATAAGCTACTGGCTAACCGCCAGGCCCTGCCCACCACGACTATACAACAAGTAAATAAGCTTATCGCTGGTATCACCGATAACAAGTTGAAAGCCAAAAAGATATATGAATACATGCAAAATAAAACACGCTACATAAGCGTGCAGGTAGGGATTGGCGGCTACCAACCTTTTTTAGCAGCAGATGTTGACAACCTAAACTACGGCGACTGTAAAGGGTTGGTTAACTACACTCAGGCTTTATTGAAAGCGGCAGATATAGATTCGTGGTATTGCGTGGTAAAATCGGGCAGCCGTAAAGTGAGTATGATGGCCGATTTTGCCAGCATGAACCAGGGCGACCATGTCATACTTTGCCTGCCGCTAAAAAACGACACCACATTTCTGGAATGCACCAGCCAAAAAATGCCGTTTGGCTTTTTGAGCGATTTTACAGACGACCGCACCGTATTGGCCTGCACCCCTACCGGCGGCAAACTAATGCGCACCCCAAAGTATACGGCCAAAGTGAACACACAGGCACGCAAGGCCGGCTTTACTATCGATAACAAAGGCGAACTTACCGGCAATGTAACTACAGTTTTTAAAGGCACCCAGTTTGATAACCATGAAGCCCTTGTAGACGAGCCACTTAAGGAGCAGGTAAAGATTTTACAAAAACGCTACAACGCCATCAGCAATCTGGACATAGAGAAATGCAGCTATGTACAAGATAAACAGCAACTACCTGTAGCGACCGAGAATATTAAATTAAATGCACGCGATTTTGCGACTACAGAGAATGGCAAATTATACTTCTCCATCAACCCGCTTAACCGTAGCATCCGCCCTCTGCGCGACGTACGCAGCCGAACCACCCCGTTATATATTAATAGCGGATACACCGACGAGGATGAGATAACCTTTACCATCCCGCCGGGTTATAAAAGCGATCGTACACCGTTGGATGTAGCTATTGAAAAACCGTTTGGTACTTTTAAAGCCAGTATGGTGTTAAATGGCGATCAACTTGTTTTTAAACGCACATTGCAAATAATTGAGGGTAATTACAGCAAAGAGGCCTACCATGAATTGGTTGATTTTTACCAGGCCATAGTAGAGGCCGATAATTACAACGTTGCACTGGTGAAGAATTGATCAGCTAAATATGATGATGCCTAATATAATACCGATGATCATGATGGCATAAAGCATAATTTCTGTACCTGCGTAACGCTTGTATTTGGTCCAAAAAGAATAGTCTTCCTTTGGTTTTGACATAACACGAAATTAGCGATTTTATCAGCCAAAGCCTAATCGTTCTGCGCAGAGGTAGCAGGGTCGGTAACAGAGCCGCCCCGCGAGAAGAATTTATAAATACCGTTATCATGCAAGCGGGCAATCATCACACCTTTGCGGGTACTTGCATGTACAAAATAACCGTTTTGCAGGTAAACCCCTACGTGGCTGTATTGCTTACCGTCAAAATCAAAAAACACCAGATCGCCTTCCTGCAAATCCTCTTCATATTTGCGCTTAACCACATTAACCTGCGTGGCGCAGGTACGCGGTACAGGCTGATCATACACCTGTAGCTGTAACAGAAAAACAAAGCCAGAGCAATCCACACCATCTTTACCCATGCCGCCAAAACGATACGGCGCGCCATACCATTCATCAATAAAACTGTATAAACGCCCGTTTTGAATGTCGCCGCGTTTAATGCCCATCAAGGTGGCATACTTTTCAGCGGTTTCTTTATCCGGCTTCACCATTACATAAGGCCCGCGTTTAATCACTGTTACTTCGGTATTACCGTTGGCATCATTTCGCATAGCAACCTTACGGGAATGGCAGGAGGACAGGATGATAGAAGTGATTATAAAAAGGGCCTGAATACGGCGGGATATCGGCATAAGTTAAAGTTATATGTTGACGATGAAAATTTACCACAAATGTTTTAAACATATTAACAAACCCGAAATGTCATTGCGAGCGATAGCGCGGCAATCTCAGAAGAAGAGCGAATATGCTAAGATTGCCACGTCACTCCTACTTTACGCAATTGAAATCGTTTTCTCGTTTTCTCATTTGCACATCCGCACATTTGCATATCAGCACATCTGAAAATGCTACCCCTTTATCACCCTTTGGATCTCGTCCAATTTCATGAGGGCTTCAACAGGAGTTAAGGTATTGACATCGAGGTTATTGAGAGTATCGCGAATCTTCACCAGCACCGGGTCATCTATCGAGAACATCTGCATCTGCACGGCCTGTTTCTGCACCTTGCGGATGCTCTCTTTAATATGCTCCCCCCCTGTGCGCTCATGCTCCAGTTTTTTCAGTATTTCATTAGCGCGGCTTAACACCTTGGCTGGCATGCCCGCCAATTTAGCCACGTGGATCCCGAAGCTATGCTCGCTGCCGCCGGGGACCAGTTTGCGTAAAAAGATGATCTGCTGGCCAACTTCCTTTACCGATACATTGAAGTTTTTGATACGGTTAAAGCTGTTACTTAACTCGTTCAGTTCATGATAGTGCGTGGCGAAAAGTGTTTTGGCTTTAGCGATGGGGTGATTGTGGAGGTACTCGGCTATCGACCAGGCGATGGAAATTCCGTCGTAGGTTGAGGTACCCCGGCCAATCTCATCCAGCAGGATCAAACTCCTGTCGGATATATTGTTCAGGATGCTGGCCGTCTCGTTCATCTCTACCATAAAGGTTGATTCGCCTGATGATAAGTTATCTGACGCGCCAACCCGGGTAAAGATCTTATCTATCACCCCTATCGATGCTGCTTTTGCAGGCACAAAGCAACCCATTTGCCCCATTAGTACGATTAAGCCTGTTTGCCTTAACAATGCCGACTTACCCGCCATGTTAGGCCCGGTAATAATGATGATCTGTTGCGACTCCGAATCCAGGAAAACATCATTGGTGATATACTCCTCGCCCAGCGGCAGGTTCTTTTCTATCACGGGGTGGCGGCCGCCTTTAATATCTAATACGCGGCTATCGTTTATCTCGGGTTTAACATAATAGTTTTTGATGGAGATGTGCGCGAAGTTGAGCAGCACATCCAATCTTGCTATCAGGCTGGCGTTAAGCTGAATAGGTTTAATATATTCGGCCAGGGCGTAAAGCAGATCGTTATACAGCTTGGTTTCTAACGCCAGGATCTTTTCTTCGGCACCTAATATCTGCTCCTCATACTCCTTCAGTTCGGGTGTGATATATCTTTCGGCATTCACAAGCGTTTGCTTACGGATCCATTCGGTAGGCACCTTATCCCGGTGGCTGTGCGTAACCTCCAGGTAGTACCCAAATACATTATTGAACGATACCTTGAGCGATGGGATGCCGGTAATCTCTGCCTCGCGTTTCTGGATCTCTAACAGATACCCTTTCCCACCGAAAGCGATCTTGCGCAAGCGGTCAAGTTCCTCGTTGATCCCCTCATGCATTACCGAACCCTTTACCATCATTACGGGCGGCTCTGGGTGCAGTTCGCGTCCTATTTTTTCGCTTACCGATACGAGCGGGTTAAGCTGCTCGCCAATGGCCTTTAAAGGTTCACTGGCCGATTCTAACGCGAGTTTCTTGATCGTTTCGATAGCAACCAGCGCCTTTTTAAGCTGGCAAACTTCGCGCGGGTTTGCTTTTTGCAAACCGATCTTCGAGATCAGACGCTCCAGGTCGCCTATCTGGCGAATATGGTGCTGAAAATCTTCGCGCAGTTCTTCCTGGGCTATCAGGTATTCTACAACGCCCAGCCTGTCTTGTATCGGTTTGATTTCTTTCAATGGCATTACTATCCATCGGCGCAACATACGCGCACCCATGGGAGAGCAGGTATGGTCAAGCACATCAACCAGGGTAAGGGCGTTCTCGTTAGCCGAGCCTACCAGCTCCAGGTTACGGATGCTGAACCTGTCGAGCCACAGGTATCTGTCCTCTTCTATCCGGCCAATAGCCGAGATATGTTGCAGGTTGCGATGCTCCGTCTCATTCAGATAATGCAGCGCAACACCGGCAGCAATAATGCCTAAATTCAATTTATCAATACCGAAGCCCTTTAACGATTTTACACCGAAATGCTTCAGCAGCGTTTCCTGCGCGTAATCGCCGCTGTAAGGCCACTCGTCAAGCGTATAGGTATAAAAGCGGTCGCCGTAGGTATCTTTAAAGTCGTGCTGACGGCTCTTGGGGAAGATTACCTCGCTTGGCCCGTAGCTTTGCAAAAGTTTATCTATGTAACCCGTATTTCCCTGTGCAGTCAAAAACTCACCGGTCGAAATATCAAGCAGGGCTATCCCTACACTGTTTTTTTCAAAATAGAGTGATGCCAGGTAGTTATTGCTCTTTTGCTGAAGGATGTTGTCGCTGGTAGCAACGCCTGGTGTAACCAATTCGGTAACGCCGCGCTTAACAATGGTTTTGGTGGTTTTGGGGTCTTCGAGCTGATCGCAGATGGCCACACGCTGGCCGGCACGCACCAATTTAGACAAGTAAGTATCCAGCGAATGATGCGGGAAACCCGCCAGCTCGATATGCGTGGCGGCGCCATTGGCCCGGCGGGTAAGGGTGATCCCCAAAATACCTGCTGCCTTGATAGCGTCAGAGCCGAAGGTTTCGTAAAAATCACCAACGCGAAACAGCAGCAAAGCACCGGGGTACTTGGCTTTTATAGCATTATACTGCTGCATTAAAGGGGTTTCTTTCGTCTCGCTTTTAGCCAATTTTAAGGATGTTATTAATCAGGTAAAGTTAACCTATTGGCAATAGTTTACGGGATTTGTTGAAAAGTTAAAAAATGTGGATTGTTGTGCAAACCGGAAGTAACTAACCGGTCATCGGGCGACAAGATAAAGCATAACCCTTAAGCTATATTTCAGCGAAAATTTAAATTATAAAAAATGAAGAAATTAGATTGCTATTTTGGTGATCTAAATCCTAACCTTCTGAAAACATTTATCCGCCATCTCGCAATTTTCACCACCCAACAGGCATTATCCTGCATTTTCCCTGTACTGGTATTTAGCATGCTGGCACTTTCCCACCTATTTTCGGGGTTTATTCCGCGGTACGACTTTATGCTTATTGCCTGTATTGCAATCCAAGCTGCAATGTTTTTTGGCGGTTTAGAGACAAAAGATGAAGTTGTGGTAATATGTGTTTTTCATCTGTTGGGATTAATGATGGAATTGTTCAAAGTGCATATCGGTTCGTGGTCGTATCCTGAAGCGGCATATAGTAAATTTGCCGGTGTACCCTTATATAGCGGGTTTATGTACGCCAGCGTTGCCAGTTATATGTGCCAGGCATGGCGACGGTTTGACCTTGAGATAATAGACTGGCCCGGCCATTGGCCTGCACGCGTCTGCGGTGCCTTAATCTACCTTAACTTCTTTACCAATCATTTTATAATTGATGTGCGTTACTACATCGGGTTACTTATTCTTTACTTTTTTCGGCGGTCGGTGGTCAAATTCAATATTCAGGGCAGCATATACAAAATGCCGGTCATCTTATCATTTGTCCTGATTGGCTTTTTCATTTGGCTGGCAGAAAATGTTGCCACAAAATTAGGGGCCTGGAAATATGCCTATCAGCATAAAACCTGGGCAATGGTCAATTACCAAAAGATCAGTTCGTGGGGCTTTCTGGTGATCGTGAGCTTTATCATCATTGCAGAATTAAAGATGCTGAAGAAAAACACTGAAGGACAAATAACGGAGTGATCTACACTACCGTCCATTTGCCGGTATACATTTAAATTTAGTTAACCTGGCAGCAAGCAAACCATTTGGGGGTATTACCCATATTTGCAAATATAAATTTTGATGTAGCGGTAACACATGCATTTTAATCTTTATCTTTCCGTAACCAATCCACTGTCCATGAAAAAGATAGCCTTAATCATTATCGCTCTATCAACCTGCCTTTTCGCGTGCAAACAGGCCGATAAAACATCTGCATCGCCCGAAATTGCTTTAAGTACTTTTTTTAAGGACTCCGTTGCCGGAGTAAAAACAGGGGGCATCCAAATGGTACAGATCAGCACCCCAAAAGGTAAATTTAACGTGTGGACAAAAAAGATAGGCAATAACCCGAAAATAAAATTGTTATTGCTTAATGGAGGCCCGGGTGCCACCCATGAATATTTTGAATGTATGGAAAGCTTTTTACCGGCCGAAGGTATCGAACTTATCTACTACGATCAGTTAGGATGCGGCAATTCTGACAACCCAAAAGATACCGCTATGTGGAGCTTGCCACGCTATGTGGAGGAAGTTGAACAGGTACGCCAGGCCTTAAAGTTAGACAGCAGCAACTTTTACCTGTTAGGCCATTCATGGGGCGGGATACTGGCTGCAGAATATGCCTTTAAATATCAAAAAAACTTAAAGGGCTTGGTAATATCTAACATGATGATGAGCTGCCCGGATTACGGCAAATATGCAAATGAAGTACTGGCCAAACAATTCGACCCAAAGGTATTGGCACGTATCAGGGCTATTGAAGCCAAAGGCGACTTTACGAATCCCGAATACATGGGCTTATTAATGCCTAACTTTTATGGCAAGCACATTTGCAGGATCCCGCTGGATAAATGGCCGGAGCCGTTGAACCGCTCTTTCGGCAAGATCAATCAGTCGTTGTACGTAACTATGCAGGGGCCAAGTGAATTTGGTATTGCAGGTAAATTATTAAAGTGGGACAGGGTCGCCGATCTGCCTAAACTATCCGTCCCGACCTTAAGTATAGGCGGCGAATTTGACACCATGGATCCTAAACATATGCAAATGGTTGCAGGCAAGGTACAAAACGGAAGTTACCTTTACTGCCCCAAAGGGAGCCATATGAGCATGTACGACGACCAGGAAACTTACATGACAGGGCTTATCAAATTTATAAAAGGTGTAAACGTCGGGGAAAAGAAAGTCGCTTTGTAGCGCATTGAACTTATCCCCTCAAACCTTTATAAAACCAAAAAGCGACAGGTTACCGCCTGTCGCTTTCTTAATTTTTACTTTTTAATTTTGACTTATACTGTCTTTAACTCTTTGTTTCTCCGGAAGATAGACAGTAGAAAACCTACTACCATAATGATGGTACCTGCCCAAAAGAAGTTGATGTAAGGGAATTTGATCGCCTTCATCACGATGTATTTTTTCTGGCTTTCCGGTTGCTGATAAACGGTGATCTCTACCTTATTCTTATCCGGTAATATTTTAGAGAAACGTAGTTTTAAACCTGCATCCTCAACTTTTTTAGCAAAATCAAAAACGCCTTTACCTTTGATCATATAAACAGGCTCTGCAGTATAGGTTTTGCCGTGCGCCACTATCTCCAATTCGGCGCCAACAGAAATATCAGTCGGGTTTAGCGGAATATTTTTAACCTTCACGCCTTTGTTAAGCTTCTTTACAACGATGTAACCTTCACGGTAAGGTATCGTATCGCCTACGGCCACTTCGTGCGCTATAGGTGCGTCATAAGCTTTGGAATCATCCTCCGTTTTATGCTCATCAGCTTCGGTACCTGCATCTTCGGTCATACTGATAGAGTTAGTCATGGTGATGTGTGTATAAAGGTCATGAAACAGGTAATGCTTTGTATCCGGCGATGCCGCTAAGGCACCTTTATTTACCTGCGCCTTGGGGTATAAGGTAAAATCGTCCTTTACCTTACCGGCAGCATCCATTTCCTTGTAATTCACTTTATAAAAATGATCGGGCGCGGAAAGAGAATCGCCCAAATACGTTACCATATAATCGCCCATTTTCAGGGGCTGGTTACGGTAAACCAAAATATTTTCGCGCGGGTTTTGTTCTTTCGCAAACTCTGCCGAAAAAGCCTCGCCTGTGTTATTGACAGAGATCACACTGCTGGTGCCGGCAGATATCAGCGCTCCAACCATCAACAAACCAAAACCGATATGCCCTACTGCCGAACCAGCCAATTTAAACTGACCTTTAAGTGCATCAGCCAGTATTTTGCCATTGGCAATTACCGAGTAAACCGAACCCCACATTACCAGTACAAACACAAAATTCAATTTGTAGAGGCCCGTAGCGTAAACAATTAAGGCGGTAATAAAGGCCGCAAAAACAAGGTAAGCCGCAGTGGTGATAAAAAAGCGGGTTACATCGGTCTTTTTATATTTTAAGAACTGGGTAAACGCGGTAAGAATGGTTATCACAAACACAAATGACGACTGGATCACATTATAATGCCGCATCCGGGCAGCGTCTGCGGGCGGCGCTATATTGGTATGGAAAATAGCGTTCCATACCGGGATAGAAGTTACCACGATCAGGTGGAAACAAGATAAACCTAAAAAGATTGCACCAACAAACATCCAAAACTCACGTGAGTAGGTCTCTTCGTCCTTTTTGGTGATCGGCATTTGTTTCCAGCGGCTTACCAGCAACCAAACCGTTATAGCCAAAAATATCAGGATGCCGATAACCAGCTGCCAAAACATCCCCAGATCGGTAAACGAGTGTACCGAAGTATCGCCCAAAATACCGCTCCTGTTCAGGAACGACGAATACCAGGTCAATACAAAGCTGATCATGACTAAAAACGTGGCAGTAAAATATGAGTGTCCTGTATTTTTAAATACGATAAGCACGTGCAACGCCGCAACCATGGTGATCCAGGCAAAGATTGAGGCATTCTCTACCGGGTCCCAGGCCCAAAAGCCGCCAAAGTTTAACGACTCATACGCCCAAAAGGAACCCATTACCACACCGGTGCCCAATATCATACAGGCAAACAGTGCGTAAGAAATAGCAGGTTGTACCCATTCTGTTAAACGCTTTTGCCAAAGGCCGGCAGTTGCATAGGCAAAAGGCACCACCATTGCAGCAAAGCCTAAAAATAGGGTTGGCGGATGGATGATCATCCAATAATTTTGTAACGAAGGCACCATACCCTGCCCGTCTTTTATAAACGACAAGTAGTTAGGGTTAGAAAAAATAGGCCCCTCCATATCGTTTCTTAATAATAAGAAAGGCGAACTGCCCAAACGGACATGGAATATCTCGACACCTAAAACCATGGTAGCCAATACCACCTGCGACAGGGCGACAACCGTCATCACCGGGCGCTCCCAGCTACCAGCTTTGTTGATCAGAAAAATACCTAAAACACCCTGCCAAAACAGCCATAAAATAAAGCCACCCTCCTGGCCGTTCCAAAATGCTGAAATAATATAACGCGCAGGCAACGAGCGTGATGTGTACGCCCAAACGTAGTGATACTCGAAATAATGATTGCGGATAATGTAAAACAAACAAACCCCGATACCTAACAGGGCAACAAAGTTTAGGTAGTAGCCAACGCGACCGATCTTTTGCCAGCTGGCTGCGGTTGTGCTCACTTTATCTGTTGTAGCGAAATAGTAACTTAAAAAAGATATTAATGATGCGCCGAAAGAAAGTACGAGAAAAAACTGGCCAATTTGCCCGGGTAAAAGGTGCTCCCCTTTAAAATCTATATCCATTAAAAAATTGTTATATACTGGCCTGTGTGGCTTTGTATTCTTTGGTTTCTAACTTATCCTGAGTGTATTTAGAGGGGCATTTCATCAGGATGCTTGATGCGTGAAACTCATTCCCTACCATTTTGCCGGTAAGTACAATTTGCTCCGACCGTTCAAAGTCTTCGGGTTTGGTGCCGGTGTAAACCACCTTGCAGTCCGAACCCTTATTATCCTTCATGTAAAAAGAAAAGTAGTTGGCATCTTTGGTAGGCTCGTAAAACAGTTCTTTCTGTTTGTTAAGCTTACCTACAACGTGCAGTTCGCTCCTGGTTTCTTTTGCTTCGTTAAAAGATCCGTAAGTGCTTGTGCTTGAATAAGTGCTGATGATAACCGCTATGGCAATAGCTATAACGACAATCCCTAATATTGAGCTTTTTTTCATTAATTGGTTTAATCCTGTTATATCAGATTACAAAAATACAAAACGCACAGCTAAATAACTTTATTACAAGGGATATATGTTATTTAGAATTATTATTGATTAGATTGGTGAGTAGTGAGTAGTGAGTAGTGAGTAGTGAGTAGTGAGTAGTGAGTAGTGAGTAGTGAGTAGAATGCTACTAAGACTGGATTGTTTTGGCTTTTAAACTAATTACTATCCTATATTTAACTAATCACAATTCTCTAATCACGATGCGGGCGTTGCCTGCGGCCCGGGCTATCCGTTCATACGCCTGCAGGCCTTACGCACAGGGCCGGTATCCACTCCTATCCCTAACGCAAAACTCCACTTTGCGACTTAGCGCCGTTGCGTTAAAAAAATCCTATAACATAAAACACACCTTTGCGACTTAGCGCGTTTGCGTGAAAAAAAACTACCATAACACATCGCTTTGCGGCTTAGAAAATAATTCTCCTATCTTAGTGCTATTAAAATCTCTCTATAAATATTAAAAAATCTACAAAAGCCCTCCACAGGGCCAATGTATCGCTTATGCACTTAACCCAGGTTGCATGAGGCTTAAATCAACGTTTTTATAATTTATCAATCAAGAGATTCAATGAACCCACAAATTAAGGTTGCCGTTATTGGCGGCACCGGCAAAGCCGGTAAATACCTGGTTAAACAACTACTCCTTCAAAACTTCCCGGTCAAACTCCTGCACCGTAAACCGGAATTATTGCAATTATACAACCCACTCATAGAAATTACTAAAGGTGATGCGCGCGATTTAAAAGCCATCCTTTCTCTTATAACAGGTTGCGATGTAGTATTAAGCTGTTTAAGTCAGCCCATAGGCGAGCCTACCATTTTTAGCGACGCTACGCGCAATATTCTTACGGCCATGCAATCGCACCGCATCCCCCGCTACATTACAACAGCCGGCCTGAATGTAGACACCCCTACTGATAACAAAGGCCCGCAGGCGCAATTCGGCACCAAATGGATGTATGAAAATTTCCCGCAGACCACCGCCGACCGGCAGGTAGAATATCAGTTATTGGCAGACGGGGATATTAACTGGACGATGGTGCGGCTACCGCTGATAGACCAAACAGATGAGGTTGTTGAAATAACCACAAGCCTACAGGATTGCCCCGGCAGTAACATCAGTGCTACCAGCCTGGCGCTGTTTATGATAGCGCAGATAAAAAGCGCGGAATTTGTGAAACAGTCACCATTTATCGCCAATAAACAAAATCCATAAAAAGTCAATTATCTGATAATAAAGCGTTCACGTTTGTTCACGGCGTTCATAGTTTTCATGAACACGAGCATGAACATTTTAACACATTTGGTTATTAAATAAAAAAGGTTGGAACATAACGTTCCAACCTTTTTTTATAAATTTTGAAACCAATTGATCACGGCCAAACACCAAGGTTCATGTACGATACGGCTATTTTGTTGATAGCGCCCACCATAGCTGCGTTACGCAGGGTCTCTACCTTTGGATTGTTCTTGTAGATCTCGCGAATCTCATGATAAGAGCGGATCATAGTATCTTCCAAACCTGAATTTACTAACTCTAACTCCGATGCGCCTTTAATGATGGTTGAGCGTTGCAGCGGCGTTAAGGCCGTGCCGGTAATACCTTCTACCATGTTAACCAAATTTAGGTTTGAGTTTTCTTCAAATCTGCGGTTAATACGGCCGAATGCTACGTGGCTCAGATTTTTCAACCACTCGAAGTACGATACCGTAACACCACCGGCGTTAGCATACATATCCGGGATGATCATACCACCTGCTTTGTAAAAAGCCGCTTCTGCTTCCGGCGAAGTCGGGCCGTTAGCACCTTCGGCAATAATTTTTGCTTTTATACTACCAATATTCTGGATAGTGATCTGGTTCTCTAATGCTGCGGGCACCAAAATATCACATGGCTGCTCCAGACCGTCCATCGTATTTTTGAATTCAGTTTTAGCACCGGCATAACCCAAGATAGATCCGGTTGCCTTGCGGTGTTGAAACACTGCTTCGACATCTAAACCGTCTTCATTGTAAATTGCGCCCTCAAACTCGCAAAGACCAACTATTAACGCGCCAAATTCTGATAAAAACTTAGCCGAGTAGTAACCCACGTTACCTAAGCCCTGTACAATTACCTTCTTGCCAGATAAACCTGTTGTTAAGCCTATCTTCTGCATATCCTCGCCAACGCCTACACACTCGCGGATGGCAATTGCCACACCACGGCCGGTAGCCTCGCGGCGGCCTGCAATGCCGTGTAATGCAATAGGCTTGCCTGTAACAGCACCTAAAGCATCCAGCTGGCCAGGGTTCATGGTAGCATAGGTATCAGCGATCCAGCTCATTTCGCGCTCGCCCGATCCATAATCCGGCGCGGGTACGTCAATGCTGGGGCCAATGAAGTTTTTCTTTATTAACTCAACCGTGTAGCGGCGGGTGATATTTTCCAGTTCGCCAACAGTATAATTTTTTGGGTTGATTTTGATACCGCCTTTTGCACCACCAAATGGTACGTTTACGATGGCACATTTGTAAGTCATCAGGGCGGCCAAAGCCATCACCTCATCCTCGTTAACCATTTCGCTATAACGGATACCGCCTTTGGTTGGCGACTGGTGATGTGAATGCTCTACGCGCCATGCATCTATGACTTCAAAACCATTGCCTTTGCGTATTGGGAAACGGAAACGGTAAACGCTATTACATGATTTGATCTGATCTAACAAACCGGCATCATGTTGGGTGAATTGCGCTGCATGATCAAAGTTTTTACATACATCACCAAAAAAGTGAGTATCTTGATTTGCAGTCGGATTATTGATATTCATAATTTAAATTGGATAAAAAATTAATCTCTTAAAAAAGTGCACAAATTTGGTATATTTTTTATCAATAATGCAAATTTAAAATTATAGAACTTAAATTACTTTTGAATAGGCTTAAAGCAGGTGCTTGGTTTCATTATTTTCTTTCTCGATCTTTTTCAAACGCCTGTCCATACTAAAAAGATAAATGGCTAAACCTGCAAAAACAATCACCATAGTAACTACAACCACATAAATTTTACCTTCGCTGCGCATTACATCACCCATTGTAACATCCTGCCCGTTTTGGGCATTGGCTGCCAAAAAGCAAAATAGTATGGCAGCTAACAGAATCAGTTTTTTCATATTAATTTATTGCGTTCTTTTTAAATTCAATTAAACGGATGCGGTAGCGTAAGGTAGCTATCCAAACACCCATTAAAGCCCAGGCAATAAATGCCGGATAGAGCACCACACGCATGCGGTTATCCATATCTAATTTTCCAAAGGCAGGGTTGCCACCGTTACCAGGGTGTAGCGAGTCGGTCAAGCGTGGTAAAACCATTATGAGTACTACCATCACCGGGAAAGCGAAAATGTTATATATGGCCGAGATCTTGCCGCGTTTTTGCTCCTCGTCTATCGAGTTACGCAGCACGCCATAAGCACAGTAAAGCAAAAAGGCAATAGCCGCACTGTTTTGTTTAGGGTCGTTACTCCAATACTCGCCCCAGGTATATTTTGCCCAAAGCATGCCTGTTATTAAGCCTACCACAAAAAAGAACATCCCTGTGTTTACACATTCTACCGATATCAGGTCATACTCCTCCTTACCTGTTTGCAGGTATTTGATACTGTAGATAACAGAGATTGTAAACACCGTGAACATGGCTATCCACATGGGTACGTGAAAGTAGGTATTCCGGATAGTTTCGTGCAATATCTCTAACCTTGGTACGCCAAGCAGTAAACCGGCAATCAGGGTGTAAAATATCATTACAACGGCTAATACCTTCCACCATGTTTGATAAATGAATTTCATATATAAATTATGCGGCAAAGGTAATAATTTACTTAAGCATTATCGCTAACAGGCGTCTATGATTTGTGTCTTTTCGGCCTTAATTACCAATGTTTTATTTATGTGTTTGTTGTATTATTATTTTGCTTATTAAACTCGCTGATGGCTAATAATTTAATGGTTTAGTGCTAAAAGTTATTTGATTGATGACGAAGGGAAGACAAAAGAGGAGGCAAAAATGGGAGATATAAGGATTAGTACGGGAACCTAATCTCCCGGTTCATAATCAACCGGAAGCATATTGGCCAGCTTGGCTTTTGACCATGTACCTTCGTAAAGCGGGGCGTTGCCTAAAACCGATCCATTCCTGTCAAAAAGTATATAGGGCTGTTGCAGCAAAGTGATCACACTGGTTTCGTAATTCTCCATATCCAGCGGCCTGTATATATCCCTAAAATAAGTTTCTTCTCTCTTTTTAGTATAAATTACGTATAGCAAATATGGAAAGGTAACTACATACAAACCTTCCTGCTCGGTACTGCGTAAAACGCGGTTAGCAGCCAGTGGTGGTTTCATCAGGTTTTCCTGCGCCCATTTGGGTACATCGTTTTGACGTTGCCAAAACACGGCCGAGTCGCGGTTAATATCCTTAAACTGTTTAAACTTTTTCTGAATAAATTCTTCCGGGAAACGATCTTGATTAAGTACTCTGCTAAAGTTGTAGATTACAAAGCCATCTTCCGTCAGTGTGTTTTTGTACAATGACCGGTAAAATTGCTGTGCAGAACCATAATAGGTATCCTCGCGCCTTTGTTTCCACTTTTTCTTTTGCGATTCGCTACCGGGGAGTTCTTCAAATAATATTTTACCTGAATACTCTATCATTCTCGAGATATTATTACTGCTAAAATTGTTAAGCAAGTATTTTACCCGGTAGCCCAGCGCGTAATTCTCCATGATCAGGAACTCATCGGCAGACGCCTGCAATTCCTGTTTTTTACGGTAATAGATCAAATCCAATACCCTCGGGTTGATCACCTTACACTCTTTAGCATTATCTGTTGTGCCGATAAAATCCTTTTTGAATTGCTCGTAGTTCTTTTTCCAATCGGCGTTGCTGATGATGGTAACGCTTTTCATCATCATGATCTTTGGCGTCAGCTCGATATTCAGGGTGATAGCTTGTGCACCTACCAGTATTTTCTTAGAATACTCTTCAAAACCTAAGGTAGTTACAACCAGATCGTACTGGCCGGGTTTTACGCCACGCAGGCTAAAGTTACCTTCGTCATCGGTGGCAGTGCCGAACGTAGCATTGCTCAAAAAAACGCTGGCTTTGGGCACCGGAGCCTTAGATGCGGCACTAATTATCTTTCCGGTAATTGTACCACCCTGCGCCAATACGATGACCGGCAAAAACAAACAAGTTAGAATAGACAACCAGCGGCGCATTATCAAATTAGAGGATTTTACAGAATGCTAATAAAACACAAATTTATGAAGTGCAAATGAAAATTTGTGTCACAATTTAATCGCGCCATAAAAATGGGAACAGTATTAATGAAGATGCGATAACGATAACATTGATGGCCAGTAATACGCCGATGTTACCCAAGCTTAGCCCCCTGTCAATTCCATCCATTGCAGCTTTGCTCACTTTTATCAGCAGCAAGATCACCGGGATGATCACCGGAAAGCTCAAAATCGCCATCAGCGTGCCATTATTACCCGCCTTTGATGCAATAGCCGATATCATCGTAAATACGGTTGAGAAACTGGTACTGCCCAACAGTACGATAACAAAGTAAAACAACAGATCATTAACCGAATTGGTAAAAAACAGCGAGTAAACAATAAAAGCCAATATGCTCAAAAGCCCCATCAGCAAAGTGTTGTAAATGGTTTTTGAAAGTATGATTGCCTGCGGATGTGCTATGCAATAATAGTAGAGTAAACGGCTTTTACTCTCCTGCAAAAAACTCTTGGCAATTGCATTAACCGATGCAAAAAGCATAATAATCCAGAACAGGATGTTCCAAACGATGGGATAACCCTGGCTACCCTTGAAACCCGGGTTTAGGTTAAAAGAAATGTAGCATACAAATACTGTAGATACGATGTAAAGCAGGATGCCGTTAAAAGCGTATTTGGAGCGCCACTCCAGCACTATTTCTTTCTTTAACAATTCAAAGGTTTGCCCCATGAGTTTCATCTTGCAAAGAAAGTCAAAAGTCCGGTAATCAGAAAGATAGAAGTTAACCAAAAACTCACATTACTAAAAAACCCTCTTCTTATGACTGATCAGTATTTCCTATTATCTTTTCGGACTTCCCGACTTTTCGACTTCCGGTCTAAAAATATAACTTAGCAGCATGAAACAATTGCAGTTAAACGGTAAGTGGGTATTGGTTACGGGGGCATCATCTGGCCTTGGGCAGGAAATGGCCCGCCAGCTGGCGCATAACTTTAAGGCCAACCTCATTATCGCTGCACGCCGCGCCGATAAACTCGATCAGCTTAAAACCGAACTGGAAACATCAGCCGGGATCAAGGTAAAGGTGATCACTGCTGATCTATCCATCCCTGAAGAAGCCGACCGTGTTATTGCCGAATGTATTGCCGGCGGTGACTTATCGGGTGCCCTTTTAAATGCGGGAGTTACCTATTTTGGCAGGCATACCCAACTACCATGGGACAGTTTTGAAAGCATTCTTAAAACCAACGTTATAGGTGTAGTGCGCATGACCAACAGCCTGGTGACATATTTTGAACAGCCCGGTAAAGAAGGCAGCCTGATGCTGGTATCAAGTATGGCCGGTTATTTCCCGGTGCCTTACCAGGCCGCATACTCTGCTACCAAGGCATTTATTACGGCCTTTGGCAGTGCGCTGCATTATGAATTAACCAATCCTAACTTTTCAATAACCGTGTTTGCGCCGGGCGGTATTGCTACCGAAATGACCGACGGTAATAAATTCAATGAGCTCAAGAGTTGGCTAATGCCGGTAAGCCAGGCTGCTAAAGAGGGCATCCATGCTTTTGTAAGCCGTAAGTATAATTATGTGCCGGGCTTTTTAAACAGGGTTGGCAGCGTAATGATGAACTTTTTGCCAAAACGCTTCCTTACCGGGAATATGAGCAAGGTTTACTTAAAATCGTTGGTAAAGGCCGAAACTGAATAGCCTGATATGGAGCAGGTTTACTATCGTACACCCTTAGGTACTGCCCTGCTGGTTGCAGACAACGGCTATTTATGTACAGTTTCAGTAAGGGATGAGGACGGTTTGGAAGAGACCGATACCAACGTACCCGTACTCTTATAAACCATCAAACAGCTGAAAGAATACTTTGAAGGTGAGCGCAAGGAATTTAACCTGCCGTTAAAACAAAGAGGTACAGATTTCCAGCAATTGGTATGGCAAGAGTTGTTGACTATACCCTATGGCAACACCATTACTTACAGCAGGCAATCACATCAAATGAAAAATCCGCTGGCTATCCGCGCGATTGCGGCAGCCAACGGAAAAAATAACTTGTGGGTAATTGTACCCTGCCACCGGGTTATTGGCAGCAACGGCAGCCTTACCGGCTACGCAGGTGGCTTATGGCGCAAAAAATGGTTATTGGATCACGAGGCCCGTTTGACGGGAGTAGGCCAAACTACACTACCTTTTTAAACCGGCGTCCGCCATTTAGCAATTTTACCATTTTTGCGTGCAGTTCATGCGGTTCAAATGGTTTCGGCAAAACATCATTCATTCCGGCAGACAATGCTTCCTGATGCTCGTGCTCATAAGCGGCTGCAGATAAGGAAATGATAGGTACGCTACGTTTAGGCTCGTCAAAATCCATGCGGATTATCCTGGCCGCCTGGTAACCATTAAGGCCGGGCATGTGGGTATCCATCAACACCATGTCGTAATCATTCTCTTTCAAACGTTCTATGGCACTGGTACCATTGTCGGCCACATCAACGGTAACATTCCAGTCTTTCAGCATCTTAGAAAGCATAAACTGATTGATCAGGTTATCCTCCGCCACCAACACATGGATATTTACAAACGGCGCCAGTAACTTGCCTTTTTTAGGCTCTAATTTCACATCGGGGCTATCGGCCACGTTAAACCAGTTTGTAAAACTAAATTCACTACCCTGGCCTTCTTCACTGATAACAGATAGTTCGCCGCCTTTCAATTCAACCAGTTTTTTAACAATGGCCAATCCCAATCCTGTACCGCCATATTTGCTGGCAGTATCATCTTCGGCCTGTTCAAAAGATTCAAAGATCTTTGATAATCTATCGGCCGGGATGCCTATACCACTATCTTCAACACTAAACTTTAGCTTTGCTTTATGATCAAATTGCTGTATAACCGCAACCTTCAATTTCACAAAGCCATGCGATGTAAATTTGATGGAGTTGCTTAAAAGGTTCATCAGAATCTGGTTAAGCCGCAATGAATCTACCATCAAGGTCTCAGGCACATCCTTGTCTATCTGTAAAGTAAAATCAATGTCCTTTTCATCGGCGTTGAATTTAAGCAGACCGTGCACCATTGTCACAATTTCGCGCAGGTTGCTTGGCGTGCGGACGATATTAAATTTACCCGCTTCTATTTTAGAGATATCGAGCACGTCGTTAATCACGCCTAATAAAGATCGCGAAGAAGTTTCCATCATCTCCAGCAAATTGGCCTGCTGTTCGGTAACACCGCTTTTGCGCAGCATATTTGTTAACCCAATGATGCCGTTAACAGGTGTGCGCAGCTCATGGCTCATGTTAGCCAAAAAGGTTTCCTTTACTTTTTTACCATATTCGGCAGCCTCTTTTGATTTGATCAATTGCTGCTGGTAGCTTTTTTGCGGCGAATTGTCGCTGATATTTAAAAAGATCATCCGGTTACGGTATGATGCCCGGCAATTTGTCCATATGCTCCGCTTATCGAATGTGTTGAATTGCGATTCAAATGAGGCGAACGACAGATTATCTTTGATAATACCGCCCAACGTTTTCCGCAAGGTATCGTGTTCGGCATCGATAGCCAGGTCAATTATGCTCTTGCCGATCAGTTCGGTAGGCTTGTAACCCAGTATTTGTTCAACGGCCGGATTTATGGTGGTTATACGCAGGTTACCTGCATCAACAGAACAGATTATATCAGCACTGTTTTTTACCACGATAGCGTAGGCTTGTAATTCTTCGTTTTTTTCTAAGATCTCGGCCTGCTGGCGTGCAAGCGTAATAAACGAATCGACCTTTGCGGAGGTAATATAAGGGTCAAGCGGTTTGTATAAATAATCAACAGCGCCTGCGCCAAGGCCCTTAACCGCATACTTACTTTCTTTTGATATAGCGGTAACAAAAATTACCATAATATCTTTTGTGCGCGGGTTTGATTTCAGCATCTCTACCAATTCAAAGCCATCCATTTCGGGCATCTGAACGTCTACCAAAGCTATAGAGATCTGATTTTCCCAGGCAATTTTGAGGGCGTCATTAGGTGAGGTAGTAGTAAACAACCTGATATCTGGCCGCTTTAAAAGGGCTTCGAGCGCTATTATGTTTTCCTCTCTGTCATCAACAATGAGGATATTTATTGGGGTCATTTTATTTGTCTCTAAGGTATGGGGCCAATTCAGGATATACTACTTTGTATCAACTCAAAAATTTCATTATTACTTAAAACGTATCCTGCAGCCTCTCTATCAATAGCCGACTGTGGCATCTCGGCCATTTCTGCGTCAACGGGGCTTTGTGCTATAGTCAATGCGCCGCAATTTCTTAATTTTAATAAACCCTCCGCACCATCCTGGTTTGCCCCCGAAAACAATATTGCCGTGCAACTTTGCTTGTATACTTCGGCAGCGCTTTCAAAGGTTACATCAATAGATGGCTTTGAATACCAAACAGCTTCAGAAACGTCAAGGCTAAAAAGTCCGTCACTTTCTATTAGGGTGTGGTAGTTAGCGGGGGCAATATAAATTGCATTACCTTCTATTTTTTCCTTGTCGCTAACTTCACGCAGCAACATACGACTATTTTCGGCGAATAGTTTTTCTATCTCACTAAAAAAGTTCTTCTTACGGTGCATTACTATCACTACCGTTTTATTCAGATCGTGAGGAAACGATTTAACCATCCGAAAAATCAGTTTGAATGACCCCGCGGAGCCACCTATCAGCAAAATTTTTGAGTTTTGCCACCGCGTGATGAGTTCAATATTAAGCGCCAATTTTTTGGTATATATTTTCTTTCTGGTTGATCACCTTAAACTTTTTGCGGAAAGAGTCTGAACGGATGGTTTCTTTGTTACCCAAGCACAGATAGCCCAGTGGGCAAA
Source organism: Mucilaginibacter glaciei (assembly GCF_014773245.1). Taxonomy (GTDB): domain Bacteria; phylum Bacteroidota; class Bacteroidia; order Sphingobacteriales; family Sphingobacteriaceae; genus Mucilaginibacter; species Mucilaginibacter glaciei. Next base: position 113,063 of record NZ_JACWMX010000007.1, read on the forward strand.
GGCTGCGGTAAAAAAGGTCGAGGATCCGCTCCTGCAGGTCGGTTTCAAAGTAAATAAAAACATTACGGCAAGTTATCATTTGAAACTCGTTAAAAACGGTATCAGATATCAGGTTATGTACAGAGAAAAGAGTGTTTTGCTTTAGCTCACTGTGCACGGCGGCGGCATCGTACATTACGGTAAAATGATCGGTTATTGAACCCGGCAGGCCGGTAAATAAGTAGTTTTCGGCGTAGCTTTTTATTTTGCGCAGGCTGTAGATACCTTTACGTGCTTCATTTAAAACCTCGGTATTAACATCGGTACCATAAATGAAGGATTTTTTCGACAGTTTATTTTCGTTGAGCAATATGGCTAATGAGTAGGCTTCCTCGCCTGAGGAGCACCCTGCGCACCAAACTTTGATATGCTGATAAGTTGACAAGTATGGAAAAACCTGGCTGTGCAAGGCTTTGTAAAAAGTAGGATCACGAAACATCTCGGTAACGTTTACCGTGATTTCTTCCAAAAATTCCTGGAAAAAAGCCGGGTCGTTTACTAATACATGTTTAAGATCATAGAAGCTTAATTTTTTAAGCATTACAATCCTGTCCATGCGCCGTTTTAATGAGGCCTTTGTATACTCACTAAAATCAAACCCATGAATTTTTTTTACCAGATCTATTATCTCGCTAATTTGCGGTTGTGTTAAAGTAAAATTGCTACTTGCAGTATCCATATTATTTATCCAACCACATCTGCATCAAAGCTATCAGCCGGTCCATATCAACAGGTTTGGTTATATAATCGTTAGCACCTGCTGCTATACATTTTTCGCGGTCATCCTTCATGGCTTTTGCGGTTAATGCAATAACAGGCAGTTTTGCCCATTTGTTTTGCTTACGAATATGCCTTGTAGCCTCGTAACCATCCATTTTGGGCATCATAATATCCATCAGCACAATATCAATATCGGCAATTTCTTCTAACCGGGTAATGGCCTCTTCCCCATCGTTGGCAATAACTACATTCAGGTCGTAACTTTCTAAAGCGCTGCTAAGGGCAAATATATTACGCATATCATCATCAACAATCAACACCTTTTTACCTTTAATGGCATCTTTACCTTTGGTAATAGCCTTTGTTTTGCCGGTATTACTTGTACCGGTTGCCTGAATGCCTGTTTCGCTGATCTTATTCAGGAATAGGTTCACCTCATCTATTAACCTGTCAGACGATTTGCTTGTTTTTACAACCATGGCGTTTGCGTAGGTCATCAACCGGTTAACAGACGTTTTATCAAGCTCCATTGCGGTGTTAATAATTACCGGAAGTGATGCGAAACGATCTACTTCTTTTATCTTATCCAGCAGGTCTAACCCCGAAATGTCGGGCAAATTGAGATCGAGTATCACACATTGATATTCGTTTTGATAAAGCATATTAAATGCCGACTCGCCATCAAACGCCTGGTCTACCGTTATCCCCTGGCTCTGCATCAGATCTTTAAGGGCCTGGCTTTGCGCCTTATGATCTTCTATTAATAAAATCTGGGTAAACTTTGTACCGCTATTGGCCATGATATCACCAAACAGCTTATCAAGCGTTTCTGTATTCACCGGCTTTTTCAGGAAGCTGATAGCCCCCTCTTTACGCACACGGTTGGCCGCAGCCTCGCCGGCCGACATTAAGTGAACAGGGATATGTACGGTTTCGCTATCTTCCTTTAACTCTTTTAATATCTGCCAGCCATCTTTGTCCGGCAGCATAATATCTAAAATCACGGCATCTGGTTGCTTTTCTTTAATAATTTGCACAGCGTTGGTACCTTCATTAACCATTACAGACGTGTAGCCATGGTCACGGGCGTAATCTTCCAGTATGTTTGCAAAGTTTTTATCATCCTCAACAATCACCACTAACGGATCGCGATCTGGTGTGCTTGGCTTTTTGATACCACCCAAAAAGTTTGATGTGGTTGGCGTAAAGCTTTCTACAGTTTGTACATCGGCCACGGCTACCTCAACGGCTTCAAAAGGCAGCGTAAGCGTGAATTCACTACCGACGCCCGGTTCACTTTTTAAAGAAATGCTACCACCAAGAAGGCCTGCCAATTCGCGGCTGATAGATAGCCCTAAACCCGTACCACCGTACTGCCTGCTGGTGGAGCCATCGGCTTGCTGGAAGGCGTCAAAGATGATCTTCTGCTTGTCGGCAGGGATGCCAATACCACTATCTTTAATTTTAAAGCTAACCGTATTGTCACGGTGGCCCGGCGATGCTGTAATAGTGATGGAACCATGCTCGGGCGTAAATTTAAACGCGTTTGATAACAGGTTCTTGATCACCTGCTCCACCCTTACCTTGTCGGTAAAAATGGTTTGAGGTACATCGATAGCACTGGTTTTGTAATTGATCTTTTTGTTAATCGCAAACTCAGCAAATAACGATTGCATATCTCCAAGGATGTCAGAAATCTTCACTACCTCGTTCTGCATTTCCAGCTTACCGGATTCGATTTTAGAAAGGTCGAGAATATCGTTGATCAGCGTTAACAAGTCGTTACCCGCATTAAAGATCACGCTGGCATATTTGATCTGGTCTTCTGATAAGTTGGCAGGCTTGTTATCTTTCAGGATGCGCGCCAGAACCAATATGCTGTTAAGCGGGGTACGCAGCTCGTGGCTCATATTGGCCAAAAACTCTGATTTATACTTGCCGGTAGTTTCCAATTCATCTGCCTTGGCTGTGATGGATTGGCGGGCCTCTTCAATCGCCTGGTTCTTTTCTTCTAACAAACTGGCTTTCTCTTCCAGTTCGGCATTAGTGGTACGTAACTCTTCCTGCTGCACTCGTAACTCCTCTTCTGATGCCTGTAACATTTCTGTTTTGTTCATCAGTTCCTCATTAGTCACACGCATTTCTTCCTGCTGCGCTTCCAGTTCTTCGGCTTGCTGCTGGGTTTCTTCAAAAAGGTCGTGCATAATGGTACGGGCCTGTGCGGTGTTTACCGCAATACCAATATCATTTGCCACCAATAAAATATAGTCTTTTACAGCGGGGTGCACTTCATTCAGATAACCTATCTCAACCACCCCCTTTAACTTTTTATCAAAAAAGAAAGGCACGATAAAGGTTTCTAAAAGGTCGCTCTCTAACATTGATGAGCCCACAACCAGTTTATCGTTCAGTTTGCCCTTAACCACTGCCGCACGTTCGTCTTTTGCGGCCTGGCCTATCCACCCTTCAGATAAGTTGATATGCTGTTTTAAGGCAGCCGGGTTACTAAAGGCATAAGAAGCATGCAAATCGAGGCGATCAAGGTTTTCATCGTACAAATAAAACGTACCGGTAAGGGCCTGGGTATATTTGCTAATTTCTGCCAATATATTTTCGGCCAGTTCTTTTTCGCTCTGCTGGCCCTGCATTTTTTCGTTTAGCACGCCTGTACCTGTAAGCAACCAGTTTTTCGCGCGATTTTCTTCCAATACCTTTTCCAGCTCAAGGTTGGCCACGCGTACCTCTTCTTCGATCTTCTTTTGGCGGTTAAAGGTTCCCTGGATATAAAAGAACATGATAATGATGATCCCCAAGAATATTAAAGAACCAATTACAATCACCAATATCGCTTCCCTTGAAGCTTTTTCTGAATTTATCTTACGCTGAACGAGCAGGTTATTCTCATTTTCTATTACCCGTTTATTAATATCACGGATACTATCCATATTGCCCTTCCCCGCCAAAAACATGTGGCGTTGCACCATGTAATCCAACCCGAATTTCTCGCGGGTGTCTATGTTTAACTTAAGGATTGCCATTTGACGGGCAACTAACAACTTTAGCGAATCTATACGCTTAACCTGCTCGGGGTTGTCTTGTATAAGATTACCTAACTCAGTTAAAGTTTCACCTATACGCGGTATAGCAACGTTATATGGATCTAAAAACTGCTTGTTGGCAGTGGCCCCATAGCCACGCATCCCGGTTTCGCCGTCAATAAGCGATTGCAGTAAACTGTTGGTGGTTTTTATTACCTTTTGGGTATGATCAACCCAAACGGTATCGTCTTCTAATTGGTTGATGCTTTTGTAAGAAAGTATCCCAACCAATAAAACAAGGACAATCGACACGCCGAAGCCTGCCAACACCTGATTACGAAAAGAAAGTTTAATCATAAAAAATGGTAAGGTTTATGTAGTACAAATATGTTTAAAAAAACTTATTGCTGTACTCCCATGTACGTAATAAACAGATAAGTAGTATAGATTTTTATTAGGCTTATTTAAAACTATTCCTTCTGGCCAAAACCGACCCGGAAACTGCCATAATAGCACCTGCAAAAAGCACCAACCAGCCCCACTTAAAGTTAATTTGCCGGGTTAAAAACCCATTCAATACTTTAAAGGGAATAAAGCTAAACGTAGTTTTTACCTTAAGTACGGCGGCAATATAAAGCAACGCTACTAAAATAAGGGAGCACCATGCAGCTATGCGCGTAACCTTAGCCTGGTTTAATGCTGTGCATACAATGCCAATTACCCCTACCAGCATTAACAGCATGCCGTAAGGCTGGTTAAGCTTGTAAACATTCCAGGTAACAATATGAAACACTCGCAGCAATGGGCAAAACGTTGCAGCTATCAGCAAAAAAAAGCCTGTAGTGGCTAAAAGTGATGAGGGACGCATTGGGTAATTATTGTTTGATATCCATTTTATCGGCAAAGTGGGCGCAGTAATCGCGCAGGTCTTCAACGATGTTGGTTTCGCCGGTGGCGCGTAAAAAGGTATCGCCCATGGTTTGCAGGGTTTCATAAAAGAAACGTTTCATTTCATCAACCGGCATATCCTTTGTCCAAAGGTCAATCTTCAAAGTATTTTTATAGCTTTGATCCCATAACGATAGCATAAAGGCCTGCACTGGCAGGGCTTCATCGTTTTTGGAATCGGTAGATTCCCACAATATGTTTTCAGGGATGTTATTATCGTCGAGTTGTACGGTCAGCTTTATTTCAGCGGTCTTCATCTAAAAGAAAAATTATTTAACAAGTAAAAATATAATTGCCACCAAAGTTATAAAGCTTAGCTCTATAAGCCATAGTTTTTTAGTTTCGGCAAAGAAATTACGGAAAATTATATCCAGCAATGACACAACTACTCCAAACAGCACAAATATCAAGCTGATGGTGCCGCTCCAATGCTCATAAGGGCTGCCGGTAATTTTGGCTCCGTTTAAAAATATGTAGCCTGCCAGGATAAAAAAGCCCGCACTGGCAAAATTTAAAGGACTAATCCTGAATTTTCTTGTGGGTTGATCAACGCTTTCTGCCAGATCGTTTCTGTCCGCCATGTTTTACGGGTTTCTTGTTGGTTGGGTGATTAGGATTTTTACGGGCTTTATTAGCCTCGAATTTTTTGATCTGCGCAAGTGATTTCTTCTCGTGGAACGCCCCTTTAAAGTCGGGGTCTTCTTTCCGCTTTTGCAAATCTATTTCTTTAGCCTGCTCCTGGCGCTCATCATATCCGGTCTCTTCTATAAAAACAGTATCAGGGATGTTATAAACCGGGATGGTTTGGCGGATAAGTTTCTGTATCTTGTTAACGTAATACTCTTCAGAAGGTACAGCAAAGGTAATGGCCACCCCCGAGTTATACGCCCTGCCGGTACGGCCAATACGGTGTACATAATCTTCGATTACCACGGGCACATCAAAGTTAATTACATGGCTTACATCACTCACATCAATCCCGCGCGAGGCTACATCGGTAGCTACCAGTATCTTCACCTCGTCGTTTTTGAACGAGTTGATAGAATTGATACGGGTATTTTGCCCCTTGTTGGCGTGCAGCACCTTTACTTCCTTTTCGCCAAACTTACGGGTAAGAAATTTGAAAACATCTTCGGCAGCTACGCGGGTCTTACAAAAGATCATCAGCTTTTTAATGTCGCCTTCTTTATCTAAAAGCGTTTTAAGCAGGTTGATCTTTGTTTTTACATTAGGCACATGGTATAGCTGCTGGCTCACGGTTTCGGCAGTGGTAGCCTGCGGGGTAACCTCAATAACGGTAGGGAATTCCAGGAAGTTATGCGATAGCTCCTGGATCTTGTCAGACATAGTAGCCGAGAACAGCAGGTTTTGACGTTTAACAGGTACTACCTCTAAAATGCGGTTTATCTGCGGCATAAAACCCATATCCATCATCTTATCAGCCTCATCCAATACCAACACCTGTAAAGTTTTGGTAACGATGTGCCCTGCTATGTAAATATCAAGGAAACGGCCGGGGGTAGCCACTATGATATCAACACCTTTGTTGATGTTCTCTATCTGGGTTTTAGGGCCTAAGCCACCAAAAAGTACCACCACCCTTAAATCGGTATTGGCAGCAAATGCACGAATATTCTCCTCTATCTGCATGGACAGTTCGCGCGTTGGCGATACGATTAACGCCCGCGGACTGCTACCCTGCGCATATTTCAGCTTCATTAAAATAGGCAAGACATAGGCGGCAGTTTTTCCAGTGCCAGTTTGTGCAATGCCCATCACATCCTGCCCGTTCATTATCGGCGGAATGGCTTTTTGTTGTATCGGCGTAGCTTCGGTATAACCGGCATCAGCAATGGCGTTCAGGATCTGCCGGTTAAAATTAAAATCTTCAAAAGTTACAGCCATAGCCGCAAAGATAAGGTTTTTGTTGAGGACAATGGATTAAGGATGGAAAGATGAAAGAGTAATAGATAAAAACCGGCAGGTTTTACTATTCGTTTAATAATGAATATATTTGTGTTATGATACGCACCATACTTAAATCGGATCAAAATAACTTGACAATTTCCTTACCGGACGACCTTGTGGGTAAGCTTATAGAGGTTATTGCTTTTGAGATTGAAGACGTGAAGAATGGTGATCTTGTAAGTAAACCTAAACCATCGCAGCTACGCGGATTTTTATCTGAAAAAAGTTCGAAATTGATGCATGATCATGTTAACCAAAGCAGAGCCGAATGGGATACATTGTAGATAGCAATGTTTTAATCGATTATTTGGCAGAACATTTCGAAAACGCACAACTTAAAGTTCTCGACACGATATTTTATTAGGCTTTAATTTTTTCGGTAGTTACCAAAATCGAAGTTTTGGGATATAACGGAGAACCTGAAAAAGAAAAGAAAATGGGACAATTCGTTTATTACTCGCAAATCATTAATCTTGATGAAGCCATTGTGGATAAGACAATCGAGATTACAAAATTAATGAAAATAAAAATGCCCGATGCCATAATAGCATCTACAGCATTGGTTTATGATCATACATTAATTACCCGAGATACTGCAGATTTTAAACGCGTTGCTGGTCTTAGATTATTCAACCCGTACGACGCACAACAATTAACCGCTAATTCTACCCCAAGAATAAAACCTTGATCTATGCCTACCATCCTCATCAAAGCCGCTACAGTTGTAAACGAAAACAAACAATTTATTGCCGATGTATTGGTAACGGATGGTTTGATCGATCGGATCGAGCGCTCTATAGATTTAAAGGCTGATAAAGAGATCAATGCAGAAGGACTTCACCTATTCCCGGGTTGTATAGACGATCAGGTACATTTCCGTGAGCCTGGATTAACGCACAAGGGTAACATCCATTCCGAAAGCCGCGCGGCTGTAGCGGGTGGGATAACTTCCTTTATGGAGATGCCCAATACGATGCCTAATGCGCTAACACAAGAGTTACTTCAGGATAAATATGACATTGCCGCCCGTAACTCGCTGGCTAATTACTCCTTTTTTATGGGGGCGTCCAACGATAACCTGAGCGAGGTGTTACGTACGGACATCAGGAACGTTTGCGGTATCAAGGTATTCATGGGATCATCAACCGGGAATATGCTGGTAGATAATCCCACCACGCTGGAACACCTTTTTGCCAATTCCCCCATGCTGATCGCGACCCATTGCGAGGATGAGGCCACGATACAAAGCAACCTTAGCCATTACAAACAACTGCTGGGAGATAATATCCCGGTGAGGTTGCATCCAAAGATCCGAAGTGCCGAGGCGTGCTATCTGTCGTCATCTATGGCGGTAGAACTGGCTAAAAAGCATAACACCCGCCTGCATATTTTGCACATTTCGACAGAACGCGAAACGCATTTATTCAGCAATAATATCTCATTGGCTGACAAGCGAATAACTGCCGAGGCCTGCATCCATCATTTATGGTTTAGTGATGAGGATTACGCTGAAAAAGGTAACCTGATCAAATGGAACCCGGCTATTAAAACTGCAGCAGACCGCAACGGCATTTTAGCCGCCGTACTGGATGGACGCATAGATGTGATAGCAACAGACCATGCCCCACATACTATTGCCGAAAAATCATTACCCTACCTGCAAGCACCAAGCGGTGGCCCCTTAGTACAGCACGCGTTAACCGCTATGCTGGAACTTTATCACCACGGTAAAATAACATTAGAACAAATTGCCGAGAAGATGGCGCACAACGTAGCCACCATTTTCCAGATAGAAAAGCGTGGCTTTATCCGTGAGGGATATTATGCTGACCTCGTGCTGGTTAACCTAAACAAACCATGGCATGTAGAGAAAAGCAATATCCTGTATAGTTGCGGCTGGTCGCCGTTTGAGGGGAGTACCTTTAAATCAAAGGTGGTAAGCACCATCGTATCCGGCAACCTGGCTTATGAGAATGGTGCTTTAGCAAACGACAAAAGCGGGCAAAGGATAACCTTTGCCCGCTAATCATTATTTTAAAAGTTAGCTGATTAATCTACCGCCACATAGATCTTAAACTCGGTATCCTCAAATTTCTCTTTTAACTGATAAACATCAAAATCGGCGGTATAGGTGCGGTTTAAATTGCTTTGCCAAATATGCTGCCACGTAGCGCCAATATTTGCAGGGAACTCTCCATCAGCTGTGAATACTTCGTATTTACTTGCCGGGATGGCTTTACCTATAAAGCCCTCGGGCAAGTACGCTATCGAGCTTACTTTGTAGCCCAAAATGGCGGTATAGTAATCGGTATGGTCAGATTCGTAATCTGTGTAAACACAATACACCTCGTTACCCTCCTTCTTGTGTAGTTTATCGGCAATAGCGGGTTGCATCAGTTTTTGCCAAAGCTGGCCAATATCTTTTCCGGCCTGCCCATCTTTATTTAGGGTACGCACCGCTAACCCGGCCACAAAAAACATAGGCAGATATTCTGTTTCGTTTTGCATGGTGTGGGTTTAGCTTGGTAGTTCTAATAACTTTTTCAATTCGCCCATCAGCATCTGCCAGTTATTTTCGGAGTGCTCTTTTGCATTTTCGTCCTTAATATTATCCTGAGTGATGGTGAGGATGGTAACGCTGTCTGCCTCGTTAAGCGCGTAGCTCACGTTCGCGTAGTTTTCCGGCTTATCTTCTGTGCCGCTCATGCTGCTCCAGTAGGTATACTTTAAATACTCTTCCGGGATCACCTCTAAGATAATTCCCCTATCCTCATATTTGTTACCGTCCCATTCGCCGCTAAAGGTAATAGGGCTGTCTTTTTTAAAGTCGGATCTGAGCTCGGTGCCAAAGAAATAGGTTTTCACCATCTCGTAATTAGTGAGGCCTTTCCAAACCTGGGCTGCGGTAGCGTTGAAAGTTACCTCGGTTGATAAAGTTAATTTTTCCATTGTGAATGTTGTTTGCTGCAAAAAAACAAAGCTTAATGACAACAGTATGTCAGCAGGAAATTTTAAAGGGAAATATTGGTTGTTTTATCGAGGATGCCTTGGGCAATTATCCTTACCCGCTCCTTAAGCTCCGGCGGACTAACAATTTCCCCCTCATCGCCAAACATAATGAACCAGCGTGCAAAGCCCTCGATAGACGTGGTCAGGAAGGTCATCTCTACCTGATCTCTGATCTTCTTTTCGGACACGAAACCGTGATAATAACGCTGTTCGGCTATGTAAGGCAGTACTCTGTTGTTAACTTTCATTACTACCGTTTCCAGCTTTTTCTCGTGCGCAGTTTGGGCAATGTAGGCCTTTAAAGTTGGATGCTTACCTTCAAACTTTTTATCTAATTCGGTAAGAGAGCTGATCCTGTCCGTCCGGAAGTCACGGTAATCGGCACGCATGCGGCAGTAGGCTATCAGGTGCCAAAAGCTATCCAGGTAAAAAATGCCAACCGGTTCTATCTCGCGCTTGGTTTGCTGCTGAGTGTAGCCGGCCAGGTAGTCGATACAAATCACAGTTTTGTGCGAGATACAGTTTAGGATGGCTTGGATATGGTCGTTATTATTGATTGCGCTTTGCGGGCGGCTCTTCAGCACCTGGATGTTATGATCCATACTTTCCAGCATATCCTTTTCTGCGGTTTTCAATATCGCCCTAATTTTGTACATGGCTGATTTATGCTGCGCCGCTGTAGATTCGTCGGTTAATTTCTCTACAAACTTCTCGGCAGTTAAAAAAGCGGTGGCTTCCTCGCGGGTAAACATTATGGGCGGCAAACGGTAACCATCCATAATAGAATAGCCCACCCCGGCTTCCCCTATTATGGGGATGCCTGCCTCTTCCAGCGTTTTAACATCGCGATAAACCGTGCGCAGGCTAATATCAAACCGCGCGGCGATATCACTTGCCTTAACCACCCTGCGCGATTGCAGCTGGATCAATATGGCAGAGATGCGGTCGATGCGGTTCATGCCTCAAATTAAATAAAAAACCTTTTACCTTCGTATATCTTTTGAATATAAAACCCATGGCAACAGAACCACAGGACAAGATAATCACCTACGCCAGCTACTACGACCCAATGCTGGCCCAAACTATCCGCAGCAAACTGGAGGATAACGATATCCCCTGCTTTATAGCCGACGAAAACTTTTTGAGCGCCAACCCCATTTACAACCAGGCAGCAGGTGGCATTAAGCTTAAGATATTTGAGCGCGACCTGGAGCGTTGCCGCGAGATACTGGAAGAAGATGATGCGCTGATAGCAGAATCGCACGAGGAAGATACCAGCGATAGCCCGGTTATTTGCCCTTATTGCGGCTCTACAGATGTACGTTACGGCTCTGCTACCGAAAAGAAAGTACATTGGGTTAATGCCATTTTTATATTGTTGTTATCAGTTTGGCCATTTTATACTAACAAAGCCTGGCACTGCTTTAATTGCGGTAAGGATTTTGAATAGAGAGCGCTACCTAAACCCTCCCCGAGCGCTTTTAAAAGAAATCTCCTCTTACGGGGGAGATTAGAGGGGATTGGCTGTTGCCCATTTTTGTATCAAAGCTGATACATTAAAACTTGTATATTGCCACACCTTTATATTAGCCCCATGTTTAATCGCCGTAAATTTCTTAAACTTTCAGCTGTAACCGCCTCGGTCACTGCTCTGTCTAAATACAACACAGTAAAAGCTGCCGATCTGGTTGCTGCACCCAACCTGCCCATCGTGATATCCACCTGGGATTTTGGCATCCAGGCCAATAAAGAAGCCTGGAAAACACTGTCAAAAGGCGGCCGCGCTTTAGACGCAGTTGAAGCCGGGGTAAAGATCCCAGAGGCCGATATGAAAAATCATACCGTAGGCCGTGCAGGCTATCCTGACCGCGATGGGCGTGTAACCTTAGATGCCTGCATTATGGACGAGTTTGGTAATTGCGGATCGGTAGCGGCAATGGAAGATATAGCCCACCCGATAACCGTTGCCCGTTTGGTGATGGAAAAAACACCGCATGTAATGCTGGTGGGCGACGGCGCATCGCAGTTTGCGGTGGAGCAGGGTATTAAACGTGAAAAATTACTCACCCCCGAATCTGAAAAAGAGTGGAAAAAATGGCTGTTAAAGGCAGAGTATTCGCCTAAAATGAATATAGAGAATGCACAACACCGCCCGGGTGGTAAGTATAACCATGACACCATCGGGATGTTGGCGATTGATGCGAAAGGTAACATCAGCGGGGCTTGTACTACCAGCGGCATGGCCTTTAAACTGCATGGCCGTGTGGGCGATAGCCCAATCATTGGTGCAGGTTTATATGTAGACAACGAAGTAGGCGGCGCAACATCAACCGGTGTGGGAGAAGAGGTTATCCGTAATGTAGGCAGCTTTTTGGTGGTGGAACTGATGCGCCAAGGCTACTCGCCCGAGGATGCCTGTAAAGAGGCCGTTAACCGCATCATTAAAAAGAAACCGACTACTGCGAAAGAGATCCAGGTAGGCTTTTTAGCTATTAACAAAAAAGGTGAATACGGCGCTTATGCCATACAGGAAGGTTTCAGTTTTGCCGTTTGCGATTCAAAAAGCCAGGACACGCTGATTCCCGGCAAAAGCTTTTACAAAGACGAAAAGAAATAACACTGCAGTTAACCTTCAATAGCTTTCAGTTTAAAACAATAGCTGCGCTAAACATATTACTCAAATTGTAGTTTCATTGCTGCAAGAACACGATTTCATCTATGAACAATGAACAAAAAGCGGCTGTACAGCTCGAGGTTTGCGCCAATTCGGTAACATCGGCCATAGCAGCGCAAGATGGGGGCGCCATACGCGTAGAACTGTGCGAAAACCTGGCCGAGGGCGGCACTACCCCATCACACGGCCAATTGGTGCTGGCGCGTAAAAATCTGCACATTAAACTGTTTGCACTGATCCGCCCGCGGCGGGGCGACTTTTTATATACCGGCCTGGAGTTTGAGATCATGAAGGCCGACATCAAAAACTGTATCGATGCAGGTTGCGATGGCGTAGTAATAGGTATGCTTAACGCAGATGGAACAATTGACAAGCCCCGCTGCGCGGAGTTATTGAGCATTGCCAAACGGGGCGGGTTAAGCGTTACGTTTCACCGGGCGTTTGATATGTGTGCTAATCAATATACGGCCCTTGAAGACGTTATTGAACTGGGTTGCGACCGCATACTTACCTCGGGCGGCAAAAGCACTGCTATGGAAGGGGCTACCACTTTATTACATTTGGTTGAGAAGGCAGCAGGCCGCATTATTATTATGCCCGGCAGTGGCGTAAGCGAAAATAACGTTGCTGACCTGGTACATTTTACCGGCGTTACTGAGGTGCACTCGTCGGCCCGGATCAGCATCCCCGGCAATATGGAATACAAAAATGACCACATCCTACTAAGTGACGGCATTGGCGATGAATATGCTTTAGATGTAACCAGCGCAGAGCGGGTAAGAGCTATAATTGAAGCGGCGAATAGTTAGTGAGTAGTGAGTAGTGAAACACAATTAGTCAGACACAGTTTACCAATCACGATTTAACTAATCCGCTAATTCACTAACTAAAATATGCTCACCGGCAATACCAATTCTATCCTGTTCTTGCCGTTCCCGCCAAAATAATCAGGATCTAACAGGTAACTGTACCTTACCCCAAACGAAATGGACTGCTGGTTAAACCACTTGGTATCAAAAAACACCGCCGCCCCCGCCGAACGAAAATTTGCCTTGAACGGCGCCCCGTTAAGCGTGAACTGGTTACTTGTGGCATGGGTATGGTCGTAAAACAAATATCCGCGTAAACGCAGTATATACGCCAGGTTGGCTACGCCTGCGTCAGGATAAGCAATAGGGAAATGATAACTCAGCCCAACTTTGTTCATGTTGGTCAAATTCTCGGCTCCGTAACCTTTTGAGAACGGGAAATCGTTAGAAAAACCGATGGCATTGCTTTGCCCCTTTTGCTGGTGCGCGGCACTGATCACCAAACTATGATTGATAGCCAGTCCCGGGAAATAAAACGCGCTCGTAGCTAAAAACTGATTAGCGGTAATGCTGGATATCGCCGTTTTGTAGTTCAAGCTGATGCTTTGGGCAAAGCGGGGGTTTATTTGCTGTTTGGCCTGTTGGATCTGGTTACTAAAGCTTAGGTAATTATTCAGGTAAGTATACTGCCTGTCTTTAAACTGGCTGCGAAAAGCTTCCTGGAAACTATTACGGCTAAAATAAACATCGCTCCCTAAAGTTAAACCCGTAACCTGCTTGCCCGCTGTAAAGTTAAGGGGCACCTGCAGGCCGGCGTGCAGGTCGGTTTCGTTATAATAAATACTGTTGCCTTTGAAAAAGCTCCGTCTGTCGAAGGTATAATCGGCACCGGCGACGATATAAGGGAACAGCGCGCCATAGGCCGCATTATAGCCTACCCTTTTATAACCTTCGTCACGATTGTAATTAAAAGCAAGGCGCGATTGAAAAGTATTCAAAACATTCTCGCCTACTATGGCCAGCGAGTAGTTAGGGTCGTTAATATTGGGGATAAGGCTGTGAAAGTTAAACAAGCCGTGCGCTTTACTGTATTTGGTAATTGGCAACGGCGTGTCGGTTACCTTAGCCAATAAATTAGTGGCCGAATCCTTTTCCAATCTGGATATCCCGATATCAGACAGTGGTGCTGCAACATCATTATTTATTAATGATAGTTGGATCCTGTCATTATTGATCTGGTTAATTTGATAGCCAAAAGCGGTGAAACCCACCCAGGCCAGTTTGTTTGGTGTTAAAGCAGGCTGATAAAAACCGATTGCATCTTTTTGCGGCAGGCCTGTTACTGCAAACAGCTGATTACTTTTTAGGGACAGGGCGTATAGCTTATCGGCTGCGCCGGATGTTTTGGTAAAATAAACCAAATCGCCCTGTACCGTTGGGTAAACAATAGGCGCATAACTAAATGGCAATAAATATTTATTTGCGCCTGTTTTTATATCCGTAAGCACAAGCGACATCTTGCCATCGGTGTTACGCACCGCCGAGATCACGTGCCCATCACCGTAAAACCGGGGATAGGTATAAAACAAACCGTCACGATTGGGTAATACGGCTAAAAGTTTACCGCTCACCGCATCCAATAAATGTAGTTCACTTTTGCCCGTTGTGTTTGCCTGTACGGCCACAATCGTTTTACCATCGTTACTAAAGGCCGGTGCAAAGTATTTGGTTTTGCGGGTAATGCGGCGTTCTCTCCCGGTGTTTACATCCAGCACCACCAACTCGTTATAATCGCGGTATCCCCAACGCACATCGGGCCGGTAGGCAGCATATAAAATTTTACCGCCACGGTAGGTAAAATAATTATCGGTAACGATGTCCTGCACGCTGATGTCCTTTTCAATACGTCCGGTTTGCAACACAAATTTGGGGATCTCTCTGTACGTTGTTTTTAAGTAAACAAGCGTGCTGTCATTCACATAGGCCGGGTATTGTTGGTTAGCTATAAAATGCTGATTTTTTTGATAACTGCTATCGGCCTCGTCACTTTTAAATTCCTTTTTGAAATGGTCGAAGGCCTTGTTACGGAAGCGGCTGTAAGTATCACCCGAATATTTTTTAACAGCTTTTTGAAAAGGGTAAAATAAACCGTCGAAAGAGGCGGCTGCATGGGTAACATTTTTCCAAAACGTGGCGGGGTATTGCTCGCGGCCATAAGCCACCAGCATATAACCCATCGGGTAATGATCGGGCACATAATCCCGGTATGATCCATTGCGCAGTTTCATCCAGCTGTAATTGCGCCCATTAGTCCATAAAGCCCTATAACCATTAAAAAAATAAGGCAGCCGCCCCCTGCCCTGTTCGCTTACGAGGGTTTCATTATAAACCGCATCTCCTTCAAAAAACCAGTTGGGAATGGTAAGATCGTTCCCCAGGGCCTGTCCGCCCTCGCCAAAAACAACTTTCAAAGCATGCGATAGCCCTATATTGAAATTATTGTATTGCTGCACATGCCTGAACTCGTGAATGGCCAGTTGGGTGGGCCATGGCAGGCTGCCTATAGATAAACTATTTTGCGATGGCGTTAAGTAAAACTCACTGCGAAATGGTGCCAGCCCCACATAACCGTTTGATACCGTAGTTTGGTTTTGCAGTACAATGCTGATCTGTCGTTGTTTGCTGCCAATAGTAGGTTTGATTACGGGGTTTAAGCGCCGTATCACATCTGCAACGCGTAATGCAGCGGTATCTAACCCCTGCGGAAATATCACCCTGGCCGCCAGTGTATTTACCTGTTGCCATTTGATGGATGGCGGGTTGCCCCCAAATTGCTGCGCCTTAACGGCAGTAGCACAAACCAACAAAAACGGCAGTAACAGCTTAAATAAGGCGGGGTTATTCATCAGGATATGAAAGTAATAAATACAGATCAGAATTTACGGAATTTTGTCTGAATCAAAATTTACAGAATTTTATAATTTTCAGAATAGATGCTACATAGCTTAATTTAATTAGGTTGTCATGTTGAGCGATAGCGAAGCATCTTCCAATGAGTAGTACGCAACGAATAGATACAGAAGATTCCTCGTTCCTCAGAATAACATCCTGTAATTTTTCAATCCTGAAAATTCTGATTCAGATGACATTCGCGTTATTAAAACTAAGTACATTTGCGCTTTGCACTATTATTATGGCTAAAGTTTCCATCAACCTGGCAACGGGTTCTATACAAAAAGAAGATATTATTGTAGGCATTGACCTGGGGACTACCAATTCGCTGGTTGCTTTTATAGATCCCGACAAAAACCCTAAAGTTATAAATGATACGGGCAAAGGTGTTTTGGTACCCTCGATAGTCCATTTTGGAAGTACAGGCGAGATAAAAGTTGGTAACGAGGCTAAAGATTTTTTAATTACCGATCCGCAAAATACCGTGTTCTCGGTTAAGCGCCTCTTGGGTCGTTCCTATGCAGATGTAAAGAATTACCAGAACTTTTTCTCCTATAAAATCATTGATGACGATAGCGAAAGCCTGGTGAAGATAAAGGTAGGCGATAAATTTTATACACCTATCGAACTGTCCGGCCTTATCCTGAAAGAATTAAAGGAACGTGCCGAGCATGCCTTAAAAACACCGGTTAATCGCGCGGTGATCACTGTGCCGGCTTATTTCAATGATTCGCAGCGCCAAGCCACCCGCGATGCAGGTAAACTTGCCGGTTTGGATGTGTTACGTATTGTGAACGAGCCTACCGCCGCCAGCCTGGCTTATGGCATTGGCTTAAACCCCGAAGAAACAAAAACCGTGGCGGTTTATGACCTGGGCGGTGGCACCTTTGATGTTTCTATCCTGCAGATCCAAAACGGTATTTTTGAAGTACTATCCACCAATGGTGATACCTTTTTAGGCGGCGATGACTTCGACCGTGCCATTGCCGATTACTGGATAGAAAAAAACAACATAGATAAAACCGAATTAGCGCAAAACCGCGAACTGACCCAGCAACTCCGTTTAAAGGCGGAGGAGGCTAAAAAGTCATTCGCCCACCAAAGCATCTTTAACCAGCAAATTGGCGAGATCTGGTGTACTATTGACCGAAACACTTTCGAGGACCTGATCCTGCCCAAAGTACAGCAAACCATCGATAGTTGCCAAAACGCGTTAAAGGATGCAAAGCTAACCATCGACCAGATAGACGAAGTAATCATGGTAGGCGGCAGTACCCGCACCGCATTGGTTAAAAAAATGGTGTCAGAATTTTTCGGTCGCCCGGTGCACGATGCGGTTAACCCTGATGAAGTTGTTGCCCTAGGTGCCGCCATTCAGGCTGATGTTTTAGCCGGTAACCGCAGCGATATTTTATTGTTAGATGTTACCCCGTTATCTTTGGGCATCGAAACAATGGGCGGTTTAATGGATACTATTATCCCCCGTAACTCTAAGATCCCGACTAAAGCCGGCAGGCAATACACCACATCAAAAGACGGGCAGGTAAATATGAAAATTGCCGTTTACCAGGGCGAGCGCGACCTGATCAGCGAGAACCGTAAACTGGCCGAATTTGAATTGAAGGGCATCCCATCGATGCCTGCAGGTTTCCCTAAGGTGGATATCAACTTCATACTAAATGCCGACGGGATCTTGAAGATCCAGGCCATAGAGCTGCGGAGCGGCGTTAAACAAGAAGTTGAAGTAAAACCGGCGTACGGTATAAATGACGACCTGGTGGAGCAAATGCTGATGGACAGCATCACCCACGCTAAGGATGATGTTAGCGCCCGTATGCTCATCGAAGCTAAAACAGAAGCCGAACAGATCATTTACCAGGTAGAGCGTTTCATGGAAAAGAACGGCACCTTGTTGAATGCAGAAGAAATAAGCGAAACCAATATCCATGTAGAGGCCTTAAAAGTTGCTTTAAGTACCGGTGATAAAGACCTGATCCATAATAAAATAGACAATCTTAATAACTATACCCGCCCATTTGCCGAGCGTGTGATGGACGTAGCGATAGCTACCGCCATGAAGGGTAAGAGTATAGAATAAATGGCACTGATAGAAACTTATTTTGCCGATCAAAGTTATTACAACATCTAACCCAACTTACTTGAAAAACACTCTCCGTATTGCCCTGCTCTTATCCGTTTGTGCTTCATCGCTAACAGCATCCGCACAAAAAGACAGCACTTTAAGAACCACCCTTGATACCGCCCGCTACGATTCGTTAATGAAACGTATGGCAAATGGCGATAAAACAGGCAAATGGCCGGTAAAAAAAGCACCGTATCCTTTGCCGGGTGCCATCCTGCCCTTTTACCGGGTTGTGGCTTACTACGGTAATATGTACTCGAAAAACATGGGGGCACTTGGCCAGTACGAGCCATCTGTAATGCGCGATAAGTTAATGGCCGAGGTAAAGAACTGGCAAGCTGCCGACCCGGCTACACCGGTCAAACCTGCATTACATTATGTATGCATCACCGCGCAGGCAGATGCCGGCCGTAATGGTTTACATAGCCTACGAATGCCCTTCAGCCAATTAGATAAGGTGATAGAGATGGCTAAACCGATTAATGCGTTGGTATTTCTGGATATACAGGTTGGTTTTAGCACCGTAGAAAAGGAACTGCCGATGCTGGAAAAATATCTTAAGATGCCTAACGTGCATTTCGGTATCGACCCAGAATTCTCTATGAAAGAAGGCAGCGTGCCCGGTAAACGGATTGGCACTTTTGATGCGGCAGATATTAACTTTGTAAGTAAATATTTAAGCGACCTGTGCGTAAAATATAACCTGCCGCCCAAGATCTTTGTGGTGCACCGCTTTACCAAACGCATGGTAACCAACTACCAGGATGTGAAACTTCGCAACAATGTACAATTCGTGATGGATATGGATGGCTGGGGCGGCCCGGAGTTAAAGAAAGGCACCTACAAATATTACGTAGCCGGTGAACCGGTTCAGTTTACTGGTTTTAAATTATTCTACAAAAACGATATCAAGAATGCCCCTAAGCGAATGATGACACCCAAAGAAGTGTTAGACTTAAAGCCGGCGCCTATGTATATTCAGTATCAATAAAACTTATAACAATGTCATTGCGAGAAGCGAAGCGACGTGGCAATCTTATAGGACAAGCGGATATGCTGAGATTGCCGCGCTATCGCTCGCAATGACACAATACCATAAAAAAAGCCCTTCATTACTGAAGGGCTTTCCTATTTAAGCGAAACCTATTACAGCTTGCTGATCTCTTCCTGTTCTTTCAATGCAGCGATATTGTTCTTGTCGCTGTACTCTTCAGTTTGGTTGGCAAAATCTTCCAGGATACTTGCAATAGTATCCAGGTTATCTGCAATACGCTGGTGCATATCCGGCAGGTCCTTTTCTAATCTCTTATTTCCAAGATCGATGTTATCTACTTCGATTTTTGCAATCTTCTGTATTAACGCCTGGTTACTATTTTTCAGATCTTCTAATTCATGGACGATCTTCTCCATCAATTCAAATTTTCTTAACTTATCCATAGGTATCTTAATTTTTATATAACCTTAACGCATTAAATATAAAATTGTTTAAAATTTGGAAATATCTCATCTAACTAATAACTTAGTTAGATGAGATCTATCTTTTATACCCTGCTCTTTTTTTTAATTTCTGTTGGTGCTTTTGCGCAACAAGCCCCTAAAGCCGACGACGCTTTACTGTTAGATTATTACCAGAACCAGCGTTTTGCAGAGGCAGCAGATTATCTCAAAAAAATATATGCCGAGCCGGTTACCGAATTAAAACCCCTGGCCCAATTAGCTTATACAGCAAACATGGCCGGGCGTTTGGCAGATGCGGAAGGGTATTATCAACGAATATATAATGCCGATTCTACCAATACTTCGGTATTATACAGTCTGGGTAGTTTAAACCTGCGCCGGGGCAATACCTTAAAAGCCGAAACATTTTATAAAAAAATTATTGAGCGTGATACAACCAACTTTATGGTATATAAGCAACTGGCAGGCATTGCTAAAGATAAAGCCGACATTCCGCAGTTTATTAATTACTTACAAAGGGCCAACAAACTTAACCCTGCCGAGGCAGATGTAGCATCGGACCTGAGCGACGTTTACGTGGATATGAAATTTACGGGCAATGCAGAAAAAGTTTTGAATGCGGCTATAGCCACCGATCCAGAAAATATCATTTTGCTAAATAGTTTACTCCGGTTAGTATATGCGCAAAAAAAATGGCCCGAAGCCGTTGAGACCGGGTTGAAACTTGTTAAGGCGGGTAACAACTCGGGCATGGTGATGACCAAACTGGGGGTTGCCTACTATAATATTAAAAATTACGACTGCAGTGCTTCTATCTTTGCCGATATGGCGGCAATAGCCCATAACGAAACCAGTTACTATTATTGGGCGTTAGCCTATAAGGCATTAAAAGATTTTAAAATGTCTATAGCAAAAATGGGGTTGGCTATTAACGAAGGCGTGTCTCCTAATGTAGCGGCTTACTATGGTGAAATTGCCGATAGTAACGAGAAGTTGTTTAAATATAAAAAAGCATCTTTAGCATATCAGAAAAGCATACAGTTTGATGATAAAAATGCGATGATCTACTACTCGATGGCGAGCCTTTATGATGTAAACTTAAAGGATAAAAAGAACGCGGTTAAGTATTATAAGCTATACTTAGCTACCAAACCACCTGTTGAGAAACAAAAGAGCTTTATAGATTATTCAAAAAGCAGGATAGCGATGCTGGCACGTTAGCGGTGCATTAACCTTGCCACATACTTACCTATAATATCAAATTCAAGGTTCACTTTGGTACCCACCCGCACATTGTGCAAGTTGGTATGCTCATAAGTATAAGGAATAATGGCTACCGAAAAAAAGTTGGGGCCGGAATTAACTACTGTCAAGCTGATACCGTTCACACAGATCGAGCCTTTCTCGACAGTTATATTACCCACCGCTGCATCATATTCAAATGTATATTCCCAGCTGCCCTCAAGCTCGTTAAATGCCGTACAGATAGCGGTTTGATCTACATGCCCCTGAACAATGTGCCCATCTAAACGGGCATTCATTTGCATACAGCGTTCCAGGTTTACCGGTTCGCCAACTTTAAGGTCGCCGATGCTGGTTTTATTCAGCGTCTCTTCAATGGCTGTAACCGTATGCGTACCATCGCCCAAGGCAATAACGGTTAAACAAACGCCATTATGCGCTACCGACTGATCGATCTTTAATTCCTGGGTGATGGATGATTCCACGGTGATATGCAGGTTACCCTGATCCTGCCGCAGGTCGGTGACTTTCCCCAAGGTTTCAATAATTCCTGTAAACATGCCGCAAAATTAACTTTTTTAATCACTGATTTTGCCCGGGTTCATAAAGAAGATATTTATATGATATTTATGGTGCTACTAAAGTGGCGATAGACCGGGCAGGTAAGGTAAAGCCATTTGCATTGTTTATTTTGCCTGCTAAACGCTGCATGTTAACAGCCTTATCGGAAGTAGTTAGGTACACTGATGAAGCTGGATATTTCTTCACCGTATTTTCCAGGTTGAGTTTTATTCGTACCGACGATGTGCCGTAATTGATGCCCACTACTACCAGCTTTTTTGTTTTTGGGTGAATGTAAGCAGAAAACATTAGCCCCTGCTTTACATCAGTTTGTACCGATACCCTTTGCATGCCTGGACGGATAAACAGGCTGTAGTGCCCTAATGCCCATAAATTCTTGGTTACCGTAAATTCGCCGTCCTTAAAATCAGGTTTAGGGTTTAGTGCTATTAGGTAATAGCGTGTATCGAAATCGGCGCCGCCAGGCTCGTATGAGTTCCAGAACTGCCAGGCAGTAGCGTTCCCAATAGTAAGATCGTTATGGATCACTTTTGCTAAAAACAAAGCGCAATCCATTGCCGTACGTTTACCTTTATTTCCATCCTTGTAACCGTCGCCCAGCATGGAGTATTCCGTTTGCCAATAATTAACGCCATAATACTTCGCGGTATCTGCGAGGTGGCTGCGCACAGCAACCATATTACTGTCGGTACCTTCCGAAAAGTAACTGTGGCCGCCAATTATTTTAGGCAAATGCGCTAAATTGCCCATATATAACGCACTGCCCGGTTTAAAAAACTGTTGTATCTGGGCAGACGCACCCGTACTACCCGAATAGAGGTAATTGAGCATCCCTGCCTCGGTAACTAATATTTTTGTGTCGAGATGGTTTTGCGTAAGGCTTTTATCAAGCGTTTTAACAACCTGGTATATTTCATCATTTTTCCATGGCGAGCCCTCCTGCTTGGCCTGCATATACTTATCGGCCCAATCCCATTGCGGCTCGTTTACCGGACTAATGTAGCTGAAATGAAGCCCCTTGCGGTCGAAATGCCTGATCACGTTGGATAGGAATTCCGCGTAAGCGTCATAGGCGCCGGGCTTTAAGTTTGAGTGATAATCTTTTTCAAGTTTAAAACCCAGGCCATTTTTTGTGAACTGCACGGGAGGTGAATTAACGAACGCAATGAGATTTTCTACGCCATAAGCATGCGCTTTTTTTAAAAAGAATTGATAACCCGCCTGTTTGCTCCAGTCATAGGTGCCATTCTTACTCAGGAATGATTCCGTCCGTTTTCTAAAATCTTTAATACCACTGCTATCGCCCTTCTCGGCGGTACCCGCGCCAATATTAAAACGCCAGGCCGAAAGGCCTATCCCTTCGGGATTGCCCTTTACATCCTGTTTACGGCTGAATAGTAATTGTGCTATTTTTTCACGTTTTTGCTCCGGCCAGTATTTTCCAATTCCTTCAGAAAACCAGCATCCCGAAGCACCGATGTTGTCAATTACCTGTGCCCGCTTGCCGGTATTAATCGTAACGATAATAGTCGTATCCGCAGGGGCTTTAGGATTATTAAACGCCGTTAAAAACGTCAATAATAGCAGATGAAGCATATAAAAATATCAGTTTATCTAGACATGACAAGTATGGCAGGCTATTTAAAACAACTATCCAATTCCACCCGCTTATTGCGCAGATCTTTACCGGCCTCCATAACCGATTTAAGATTGGTCAGGTAAAATGTCCACCCTATCTGGCATTGCACCAGCAGATTTTTTTTAGGGTCACTTTCTTCGGGGATATTATCCTGCGTCAAATCGATAATGGTAAGCCCGTTACGGGTAGAAAATTTAACGGTAACTACGCTGTCGCCGCTAAAGGTAAATTTAATTAAGTCTTGCCCGTTGGCTTCCAATATACTGCCTTTTTGCAGCGTATCGTTATTAAAGCCATGCCAATACCAGGTGTATGTATCTTCCTTCATAATCTGCTCATCGGCTGCACGCTGGCGCAGCGGAACGGTAAAAAAATCGGCTTTACGTAAAAACCATTTCTCGAGCCCGGCGGGTGTGGCCCAGGCCATGTACAGGCTGCGCAGATCCACATTATAGTCGCCGCAGAGTCTAAATTCATTCCACCGGGTATCTTGCATAGCAATAAAATTTTTATTGGATTATAGGAGTAAAACTAACCAATATACTTTGTGTTTTGCTAATTTGCCTTTAAAATCAATTATATGCCAAAGCAAAGCGCGGGAATTGTCTTATACCGGATAGTAAGCGGCCAAACAGAAATTTTTCTGGTGCACCCCGGCGGGCCGTTCTGGAAAAATAAAGATGATGGCGCCTGGAGCATTCCCAAAGGTGAATATACTGATGATGAAGAACCCCTGCTGGCTGCCAGGCGTGAATTTGCTGAGGAAACCGGACAAGAAATTACCGGCGATTTTGTCCCGTTAAAACCCGTCAAACAAAAAAGCGGAAAAGTGATACATGCCTGGGCGGTAGTCGGCGATTTGGATCATACCAATATTAAAAGCAACTTGTTTGAAATGGAATGGCCGCCAAAATCTGGCAAACTAGCCAGTTTTGAAGAGGTTGACCGCGCGGACTGGTTCGATCTGGAAACCGCTAAAATAAAGATCAATCCCGGGCAGGTAAGGTTGATTGAGGAGTTGAAAGAGTTAGTTTAATTTAATCGTGTTTTAAGAGTGCCTTCCAGACGCGATACTCCTAACAGAAGTGTTAACCCGCCTATTTTATAAATAATTAACAGTCAGGATATTAAGTATAAAAATTATGAAAATGTGTAAACCTTTGTAAACCCATTTATCAAAAAAAACAGTCTTTACCCCCTCCTGTTCTTCACCCAGTTACTCTCAGCAACTTCAGCAGTTTCAGCAACTGCCATTTTTTTAGTACCCAGTAATTTTTCCATTAACAAAGCTGCTATTAGAGCCTCTGATTCGTTACCGGTTTGCAGGGAATCGGGCGTAAAATATTTTTTCACAAAGTGCGTATCGAAATTACCAGAGGTGAAGGCCTCGTGCTGCATGACAAATTTACCGAACGGCAAGGTAGTAGTGATACCGGTGATGATATACTCGTCAATAGCCCTGATCATACGCTCTATAGCCTCGGTGCGGTCTTTACCGTAGGTGATTAGCTTGGCTATCATCGGGTCATAATAGATCGGGATCTCCATTCCTTGCTCAAAGCCATCGTCTACCCTTACACCGGGTCCCTTTGGCGTAACGTAGGTTTGCAGGGTGCCAATATCGGGTAGGAAATTATTATCGGGATCCTCGGCATATACCCGCAACTCCATCGCGTGCCCTCTAATGTGCAGATCTTCCTGTTTAAAACTGATGGCTTCGCCACGGGCAATGCGGATCTGCTCCTTCACCAGGTCGATACCCGTGATCAGTTCTGTAACCGGATGCTCCACCTGTAAGCGGGTATTCATTTCCAGGAAGAAAAAGTCGAGCTTTTCATCCATTATAAATTCCACGGTACCAGCTCCGGTGTAATTAACCGAACGCGCAACATCTACGGCGCATTTGCCCATCCGTTCGCGAATTTCGGGCGTTAATACAGATGATGGCGCTTCTTCAATTACTTTTTGATGTCGGCGCTGTACCGAGCAATCCCGCTCAAATAAGTGTACGATATTACCATGCGTATCGCCCAGCACCTGGATCTCGATATGCCTTGGCGATGATACGTAACGCTCTATAAATACCGAACCATCGCCAAAGGCGGATGTAGCCTCAGATACGGCAAGGTTCATTTGTTCTTCAAAATCGGCAGGGGTGTCCACGATGCGCATCCCCTTACCACCACCACCCGCGGCGGCTTTGATCAGGATAGGGAAACCGACTTCTACCGCGCGAAGTTTTGCTTCAGCAATGTTGGTGATGGCTTCTTCGGTGCCGGGTACCATCGGGATGTTGTATTTTAAGGCAGCAGCCTTGGCGGATAGTTTGTTACCCATAACCTCCATCGCCTCGGGCGAGGGGCCGATCAGGATCAAACCTGCCTCGCGCACCTGCCTTGCAAAAGCGGCATTCTCGCTTAAAAAACCATAACCGGGATGGATACCTTCGGCGCCGGTTTGTTTACAGGCGGCAATGATCTTATCTCCGACCAAATAGGATTGATTAGATGGTGCTTCGCCGATAAACACGGCCTCATCGGCATAACGGACGTGCAGGGCGTTCCTATCGGCAGCCGAATAGACGGCCACTGTTTTGATCCCCATTTCGCGCGCTGAACGCATAACGCGTAAAGCGATCTCACCCCTGTTGGCTACAAGTATTTTTTGCATAGGTAACAAATGTAACGGATTAAGTGCAAAAAAGAAATGCTCTTTGCGGGACGCGGAATTATGGCAATAGTGTTTACGTTCACACCATGAACACCGTGAACATACATGAACACTTGCTAACCAGTGTGTTGATTTTCAGACGCTGAAACGATCGCGCCACCATAAGTTTACTTACAGTTGTTAGCAACCGGTAGAAGGTTTACCTACCCTATCAACTGTTCCTGTTCAATTTTCTTTTGGAGTTCTAAGATAGCGCCGATCAAAGCCTCGGGGCGGGGCGGGCAGCCTTGTACATATACATCAACGGGGATCACCCTGTCAACACCTTTTACCACATGGTAACCGTGCTGCCAGTATGGGCCGCCGCAGTTAGAGCATGAGCCCATCGAGATCACATATTTAGGCTCGGGCATTTGCTCGTACAGGCGTTTAATGCGTTCGGCCATTTTAAAGGTAACCGTGCCCGCAATGATAATTACATCTGCCTGGCGTGCCGATGGCCGCGGGAAAACGCCAAACCTATCCAGATCATAAGTTGATGCCATTGAACCCATCATTTCTATCGCGCAGCAGGCAATCCCAAAACTTAAAGGCCATAAAGATGATAAACGCGCCCAATTCATCAGGTCGTTTACTTTAGTGATCACTATACCACCGCTTTCATTAGTCAGGTCAGGCGTCATTAGTTGGCTTTTTAAATGATGGTTTAAACATAGGCTTTTTGATCGGGGTCGCAGTTTCGGACGTTGCCGCAGCAGCGACCACCGGAGCGTTAACAGCAACCGGTGCCGCTAACTCTAAACTAAAATTGCGCACCTTAAAATCACTCTGCTCCCTGTTTAATTGCTCGTATAAGGATTGCGGTACTTGCGTATCGGTTTTCGGGGTGATCACATTCGGTTTTATCCAGTCCAGGTCGCCTTTGCGCCAAACGTAAACCAGGCCCAAGATCAGGATGCCTAAAAAAATGAACATCTCCGTTAGTGCTACCCAACCCCAGCGCGCATCTATCTGTAATAACTCGCGGTTACCAAAAACCGTGGCCCAGGGGAAGACAAACACCATCTCGACATCGAACAGTAAAAACACCAGTGCGATTACATAAAAGCGCGAGTTGAAGGGTAACCAGGCGCTGCCGGTAGGTTCTTCGCCGCACTCGTAAGTGGTTTGCTTTTCGTAATTGGGATGGTTAGGCGCTAATATCCTGTTGGTTACAAACAGTAAACACACCAGTATGATACCTGTAATTAAAAAGATAAGTATCTTTCCAAATTCTGATATTTGCGAAACATCATCCATGACAGCAAATTTAACAAAACAATCACACTTTGATGCTATAATAATTGGCGGCGGCGCCTGCGGACTGATGTGCGCGGTACAGGCAGGCTTTTTAGGCAAGCGTACCCTGATACTGGAAAAGAACGACAAAGTGGGCGCCAAAATACTGATAAGCGGCGGCGGCCGATGTAACTATACCAACCTGTATGCTACGCACAAACAATTCATCTCCCAAAACGAACATTTCTCCCGGTCGGCATTAGCACAATATACGGTGGATGATACAGTGACTTTTTTTGAGACGTACGGCATTGAGGGTAAAGAGAAAACGCTTGGCCAGCTGTTCCCGGTTAGTGATAAGGCCAAAGATATAGTGAACGTTTTTACCGAGCTTTGTGCCGATCTGGACCAGGAGATCTGGTGTGACAGCGAAGTTACCGCTGTTGAGCAAACGGCAGATGGGTTTAGCGTAACTGTAACCCGTAACGATAAACAACAGATATTATCCGCCCAAAAAGTGGTCATTGCCAGCGGTGGGCTGCCCATCCAAAAGATGGGTGCTACAGATTTTGGACTGCGCGTGGCCCGTAAATTTGCTATGCAGGTAACCGAAACCTCTCCTGCCCTGGTACCGTTAACCATTACGGGTAAAGACCTGCCCTGGTATGAGCAACTATCGGGCAATAGTATCTTTTGCCGGGTATGGAATGACAGGGCCAGCTTTGAAGAAAATATTTTGTTTACCCATTGGGGCTTAAGCGGCCCGGCAGTATTGCAGATCTCGTCGTACTGGAAACCCGGCGAACATATTTACATCGACCTGCTCCCCGGAAAAGATATAGTGAACTTGATCTTGCAGGAACGCGAACAAAACGGTAAAAAAATGCTGTTAGCCTACCTTTCCGGCTTGTTTACCCGCAAGTTTGCCGAGGCGTTGGTTGATTATATCCCGGCAGATAAAAACTTGGCATCATTAACCAAAACGGAACTGGAAGACATCAGCCTGTTACTGCACGAGTTTAAGGTAAAGCCAGCCGGCACCAAAGGTTACGATAAGGCCGAAGTAATGACCGGCGGTGTTGATACCAACGAGCTATCGTCTAAAACCCTCGAAGCTAAAAAAGTACCGGGGCTGTTTTTCGGTGGTGAATGCGTGGATGTTACCGGCTGGCTGGGTGGCTACAATTTTCAGTGGGCCTGGGCAAGCGGCTTTGTGATAGCGCAGAATTTATAGGGTAAGTCGCCCGGTAGTTTTTACAAACGAACATTTAAGATTATTTGTCATTGCGAGCGATAGCGCGGCAATCTCAGAGCACAAACGGATATGCTGAGATTGCCACATTCGCTGCGCTTTTCGCAATGACAGAATGTTTACTTATTTTCACCATGTCCTAACAATGACATGGTGGCTTTGAAGTTAATTACAACGCGCTTATCGCCCTGTCCAAATGCACGTATCCTCCATCGACATAAACTAATTGCCCGGTTGTATGGCTTGATCTGTCGGACAGTAGAAATACTACGGTATTAGCTATTTCTTCTGTAGTGGTCATGCGGTTATCCAGTGGGATCTTCGCCTCTATCTCTTTTCGCTTCGCATCAGGATCTGGCAAAGTACTTATCCATGATTCGTATAAGGGTGTCCAGCATTCTGCAACAACAACCGCATTTACGCGGATGCCATATTTGAGCAATTCTACCGCCCATTCCCGGGTTAACGCATTACGGGCACCGTTTGATGCCGCATAGCCCGACGTGTTTCCCTGGCCGGTTTCGGCAGTTTTTGATGTAATATTGACAATGCTGCCCTTTGATATTTTCAAGGCTGGTAAAGAGTAATGCGCTATCAGGTAGTAATGTACCATGCTTTTATGCAGGGATGCTATAAAGCTGTCGTAATCGCCGCTTTCTAAACCTACGCCATCGTTAACGCCGGCATTATTTACCACGCCGTTAATACGGCCATATTTATCACTTATCTGCTTTACAGATCTTTCACACGCATTTGGGTCAGTTAACTCTGCAACAACCTGATCGGATTTAAACCCGAGGGCTTTTATCTCGTTAACTACTTTCAGGTTATCTGCCTCGCTCCTGCCAATGATCACCGGGATAGCACCCTCGGCAGCTAACGCATGTACAATTCCTTCGCCAATGCCTTTAGCACCACCTGTTACTATAAATATCTTATCAGTTAAATTCAAGTTCATTTTTATTCTGATTAATGGCCGGCTACAATAGCCACCTTCTTCACCTTCAAATTATTTACAGCGAACCATAAGATCATGATAAAACTAACGCCCGGCACCAGGTAAGACAGCTGGATGTTAGATGCGTCAGATATTCGCCCCATAACCGGCGGCATAATCGCACCGCCAACTATACCCATGATAACCAGCGACGAGCCCAGTTTGGTTTTGGCACCCAAATCGCGGATGCTTAACGAGAATATCGTCGGGAACATAATAGACATAAAGAACCAAACCGCCATCAGCGTGTAAACCGCCGCCATGCCGCTTAAATTAACAGCCAATATGATCAGAAATATATTTATAATACTGTAGGTAACCAGCAATTTTACAGGGCTAAAATACTTCATCAAAAAGGTGCCGATAAACCTGCCCGCCATAAAGCCTGCAAAAGCCAGTGGCAGGTAAATTTGCGAAGCATCCTTTTCAGAGATCTGCGCAACCTTCTCGCTAAAGCGGATGAAAAAGCTGGTTACGCAGGCCTGCCCGCCCACATAAAAGAATATAGCCAACACGCCCGACATGAGCTTCCTATCCTTTAATAACTCCGCAATGCGCGATCCTAACGAACGTTTTTCGTCCAAAACTTCGTCGCTGCTTTCTTCCTTGACAACCGGGAAGGTAGTGCGCCAAACCATTATGGTAACCAAAAACACTACGATACTGATCACAAGAAAAGGAACCTGAACGGATGATGCCTCTTTATTTAAATATTCATTAAGTTGCGCTGCCGACATGCCTTTTTCTTCGGCGGCTGTAAGCGTTTTACCCGACAGGATAAAGGTACCACCCATTAGGGGTGCTACGGTAGCCGCCAGTCCGTTAAACGATTGCGAGAAGTTAATCCGTTGGGTTGCGCCTTTGGGGTCGCCAATTAAGGTTATCAACGGATTAGCGGCAGTTTCTAAAAACGCCATGCCCGAGAATACTACAAATAAGGCCGACAGGAAGAAAGCGTAATTACGAACCGCAGCAGCCGGGTAGAACAATAATGCACCCACCGAGAATAGCAGCAGGCCAATAATAATACCACCTTTGTACCCGTATTTTTTCATGAATTGCGCCGCAGGGATTGGTAGCAGGAAGTAGGCGATATAAGATGCAGAGTCGATCAACGATGACTGAAAATCTGATAACTGGCAGGCTTTTTTGAGGTGCGGGATCAGGATCGGGTTCAAATTCAATGCGAAACCCCAGATAAAGAACAGCGAGGTTATAAGTGCAACCGCTGTGAACGTGTTATTTTTAGACATTAGTTATAAGCATAAATTGGTGCGCTCAATATAGCACTTTAATTTATTTCCAGCCTGTATTTCGGTGGCATCTTACAGAAAACAAAGTGACTGTCAGTTAAGTAGCGAATGTCATTGAAGCCATTTTGCCGAAATTGGGTTTACAAAGGTTTACATATTTCAATAAATTAAATTCATATATATTTGATAATCAATAAATTATAAAATACATGGGTTTACATAAAAAAGAGCATTGATTTTAGGAAAAGCAGGCTGTGTGAGTTGGATAGTTACAAGCTGAGTAACAATTTAATCTCCGTGAGGCCGCCGTGTTGGCGCATTGAGCCTCATTCCTTAAAAGCAATATGGTTTTGGTATCTTTGCACTCTTTATATTTTTTAAATGGTGTGGGCAGAAAAGTTTAAGCTTAAAAAGCTATTAGTAAGATCGGTTGTTGAAGCAGGGTTTGATACCCCGAAAGAGATCCAGTTAAAAACGCTGGGCCGCATTACCGGCGGTCAGGATGTGATCGGCATCGGCCCTGAAGGGTGTGGCAAAACAACCACCTACGTGATCAGCACGATCAACCGTTTTAACCACGATGCCGAAGGTGTACCGCGCGTGCTGATCTTAGCACCCGACCAGGAAAAGATCTTTGAAATTGTAGCCCAGTTTGACAGGCTGAACCAAAATAAATCACTGACCATTGTTACGCTGCATGCCGGTACAGGTACCGAGCAGCAGATGGACGAACTGGCCGATGGTGCCGACATCGTAATTGCAACGCCCGACCGTGCACGTGCTATTTACCTGAAGTTAGGCTTGAACCTGAACAAGGTTGAATTATTGGTTGTAGACGATGCCCACCAGATAGTAAAGAAAGGTTTACAGTTACCTGTAGTGGAACTAGCCAACAGCATCGGTAGGGCGCAACATCTGGTGTTTAGCGAGGTTTTGCATGACAAGCTGGAGAAAATGATCGCCCCTTTCATGCATTTGCCTACTACAATTGAAGTAGAAGAACTACCTGACCAGCAAGTACCTATGCATCCGCAGATGTTATACCATGTGCCTAACTTTGGCACCAAGGTTAACTTGCTGAACTTGTTCATGTACGATGAGGAACTGTTCACCAAAACGGTAGTTTTTGCCAACACCCGCCAAACTGCCGAGACCGTTTACAAGAGCCTGCAAAACCGCATCCATAACGCGGTAGCTATATTAAACCCTACCGATTTTGAGTATAACCTGGTAAAGGATATCAGCGAGTTTAAAGCGGACGACAGTCTGCGCGTACTGATCGTAGCGAACGAAAACACCGAAAGCATCGACCTGCAAAATATCCCTTTCATTATCCATTTGGATTTGCCTGCGGATAAAGCTGTTTATATCGAGCATGTAAGCAACCACGATGTTAATGCGGAAGATGAAACGCTTGCGTTGACCTTTGTGACCGACCTGGAACTGGACCAGGTAGTTAAAATTGAATATACTACCGGCCAAAAAATGCAGCGCGCCGAATTACCTGAAGAATTGGTAATTGAAAAGGAACGCAAGCAAAAGGAAGCCGAAAAAGAAGCGGCCAAAAAACCTGTTAAAGCCGACCCTAACAAATACGAGCCGGGTGCAGCATTCCACGAAAAGAAGCCTGAAAATTCAAAGACTTATAATTTTAGCTCGGGATATAAAGCGAAATTGAATAATAAAAAGAAACATTAAGAAATTTATAGAGCCACAAGACATTGTGGCTCTTTTGTTACGCAGGCATATCCTTACTGCACTCGATATACAGATCCTCTACCTTTTTACGGGCCCAGGGCGTTTTACGCAGGAATTTAAGACTGGAGTTAACGCTAGGGTTATCCAAAAAGCAATTGATCCGGATGCGGTAACCCATTTCGCCCCAGCCCAAATGCGCAACAAGGGCGTTCAGGATAGCTTCTAAAGTTTTACCGTGTAACGGATCTTTTGATTTGGGTTGCTCCATAGGGCGAAAATACGATTTTAATTGAGGCTTTATGAAACGGATAAGCAAGGGGGCAATGCCATGCCAAGTTGTTGCTATTTACTCAACTGTACCAATTCCAAAGCCTTAACCGTATCGTTATATAACTGATCGTATAGCCTGTTATCCAGCACGTTCTTGCTAATGAGCTTGCTGCCCATGCCTACCGCACAAACCCCGGAACGGAACCATTCGGAGATATTGCCTACCTCTATCTCTACCCCTCCCGTCGGCATAAATAACTGCCCCTGGAATAGCTCGCGGATAGATGATATAAAGGCCGGGCCCAGAATATTAGCCGGGAAGATCTTGATCAGGGCGGCCTTCTGGCTTTGCGCTAAATTAATTTCGGTAGGTGTCATACAACCGGGTATGTAAAGCATCTTATAGCGCTCGGCAGCGCGGGCTACACCGGCATCGATAATCGGCGACACAATAAAATCGGCACCTGCATTAATAAATCGTTCTGCCTCTCCTTCAGTCTTAATCGTGCCTATCCCCAAGTGCAGATCGGGGATTTCCTTTTTGACGATCTTGCTGATAAACTCAAAGTTGCCCAAGGCTTCCTTACCACGGTTGGTATATTCCAGCACCCTAACCCCTGCTTTATAAAGCGTACGGATCACTTCTAAACTTACATCGGCATCTTCGTAAAAAAACAAGGGCAGCATCCCCTGTGTTAAAATGCTGTCTAAAACGGTTTCTTTACTCTTCATGCTTTTATGGTGTTTGTGATTTGCTGGGCAGTTTGTGTGGTGGCATCGCTGGCAATGAACAACTTCTGGAAAGCTGCAGCAGTTGCATATTCTAACGTTTCCTGCGGGCCCAGGTTATTGTAAAAGCCGTAGATCAGCCCGGCCATAAAACAATCGCCGGTGCCTACTTTGGCAACAAATTCAGTGGCGTGGTATTCTTGCGAATTGTAAAATTCACCTTCATAATACAGCGCGGTGTAGTAGTCGATATCGCCAGTGGCATCAAACCTGAAGGTATTGGCAACTGCCTTACATTTTGGATATTCTGCCATGATCCTTTCTGACGATGACAAGGCCTCTTTCAGGTAAATACTCTTTTGGCCGCTCTCATGTATATCGCCTAATACCTCTATTCCCAGCATCTGTTCGGCGGCCCAAATATTGCCCATAATCACGTCGCAATACTTCACTAACTCTGGCATAACATCCTTAGGATGTTTACCATACTGCCATAACTTGGAGCGATAATTTAAATCGATTGAAATGGTGATCCCCCTTTCGGAAGCTACTTTTGAAGCCTCCATACAAACATCCGCCACCTGCTGATTAATTGCAGGGCAAATCGCACTAAAGTGAAACCAGGTAACACCGTCTAACACCTTATCCCAATCGATCATCCCGGGTTGCAGATCGGCAAATGCTGAGTTGGCCCGGTCATAGATCAGGGCATCATGCTTCAGGTCTTTCCCCTTGGTAAGGTAGTACAAACCTACCCGGTTACCCTGATAGTAAACCGGCGTAGTATCGATATTTTTTCGACTGAGGTATTCAACGATCTGTGCAGACATGCCATTCTGCGGCAGGGCTGTAAAATATTTAGAAGGCACATCCCACAAGGCCAAAGCCGTAGCCACATTCAATTCGGCACCGCCAATAAAAAACGGCAGCACGTTATCATTTAACCATTCGCCACCGGCATCGGGCACGATGCGCAACAGCAGTTCACCAAATGACAGCACGGCCCCTTCTTTATAGTTTTGTTGAAGTAACCCGCTCATTTATTTCTTATCAAAATCAAAGTAGTTTTTGGCATTGTAATAGCAAATATCCTGCACTATCTTGCCCGTCCATTGCAAGTCGTTGGGCAGTTCGCCATTCTCAATATCATCACCTAATAAATTGCACAAGATCCGGCGGAAATATTCATGCCGCGGAAAGGAAAGGAAACTGCGCGAATCTGTCAGCATCCCTACCAGCCTGCTCAAAAGCCCCATGTTAGATAGCGCGTTTAATTGCTTGATCATCCCGTCCTTCTGATCCAAAAACCACCAGGCCGAACCAAACTGGATCTTGCCCGCTATCGAGCCGTCATTAAAGTTGCCGGCCATGGTAGCTATCATTTCGTTATCTGCCGGGTTAATGTTGTAGATGATGGTTTTGGTGAGCCTGTCCTCACTGTCCAGTTTATCTAAAAAGCGGGCAAGGTTGCGGCTTTGTAAAAAGTCGCCGATGGAATCGCGGCCTGTATCAGGCCCCAAAAGCCTTAAGCCGCGTGAGCTGTTGTTGCGGATGGCCCCAATATGGAATTGCTGTACCCAGCCCTTTTCATGATCCCAAACGGCGAAGTTATACAGCATGGCCGATTTGAATTTTCCGCGCTCCACCGGGCTTAAAACCTGATCGGTCCGTATTTTGGCAAAGATTGCTACGATCTCATTGTCGGTATAATCATCGGCATACATGCGTTCCAATCCGTGGTCGGATACGCAGCAGCCATTTGCGGCAAAGTAGTGATGGCGTTTCTTCAGTGCATGCAGATAGCTTTCAAAGCTGTTTACTACCGTATCAGCCACCACCTCTAATTGGGCAATATATGTATTCATTGCCTTGGTATCGTCGCAATACATGGCCTTATCCGGCCTGAACGCGGGCAATACCTTTAAATCAAACCCGTCTTCTTTTATCTTTTGGTGGTGCTCTAGGCTATCCAGCGGGTCGTCAGTCGTACAGATCACCTCCACGTTACGCCCGGTAATAAGTTTGCGCACACTGTAGTCGCGGCTTTGCAGCTTGGCGGTGCAATCGTTGTAAATATAATCAGCTGTACCCGGCATCAGTCGCGAGTCGATCCCGAAGTAACGGCGCAGCTCTAAATGTGTCCAGTGGTATAGCGGGTTGCGCAGTGTGTAGGGTACGGTTGCCGCCCATTGCTCAAATTTCTCTTTGTCACTCTTATTGCCGGTGATGTAACTTTCATCTACCCCATTGGCCCGCATGGCCCGCCATTTATAATGATCGCCGTTAAGCCAAACCGATGTGATATTTTCAAAATTGATATCATTGGCTATCTGGTCGGGCGGTAAATGGCAGTGGTAATCGATAATGGGCATATCGGCTGCAAACTCATGATAGAGGCGTTTAGCAGTTTCTGTTTGCAGCAAAAAATCCTGGTCAAGGAAGTTTTTCATAACGGGTTTATAATTTGGCAAGGAAACTGTAATTATAGGATTAATCTGCCAAAGCACCCAAAACTATTGTCGAAATCGTTGTAGTGGATTTGTACAAAATACACAGCGTAGAAGTATGAGTAAACAAAAAAGGCCCAAAAGCTAAGCTTACAGGCCTTTCAAAAATTTCAATCGAAGGTTTATTTTACCACCAAAACACCATCGGCCATAATAGATATATCTTTTTTAGGCTCGCTGATCATTGCTATCTCTTCTATGCTTTTACCGGCGTCGGCGGCGTAATGCTTTAAGCGGGCTACCGAGGTTTCTTTTACTTTGGCCTTACCCTCAACCACTACCGTTTTGCCCACAATGTTTTGCGGCATAAAGTAGGCGTAATCTGTAAACTGCACCATAATAGGCGCACCCTTCACCTGGGCTATCTTCATAAAACAACCTTTCTTTTTGCAAACCTCAACTACCGTACCGGTGATCTTGCCGGTATAAACAGAATCCTTGCTAAGAGTTGAATTGAGCACTTCGGTACTTACGGAATTGTCTGCGGTCAAGGTTTTACCGTAAGTGATGCCAGCCCCTGCCGGAGTGATGGTTGTTTGAGCAAAGGCTATGGTACCGAAACCAAGGCCGACGGCCAAAAGGATTATTTTTTTCATGCTGATTCTTTTAGTGTGCAATACAAACTTAGCGATAAATTACCGAAATTTTTAACGATGTTTAACTAACAGAACCAAATGCATGTATCGGCCAGTATAATTTAATATAGTTCATCATTGCATTTATATAATCGATACAAGTAACAGAATATAAATTACTTAAATATTTACATTTCTTTTAAGTTAATGCCCATTTTAAGGTTTTGACAACTTGTCATTAGTTAATTATCCTAAAAGTAAGGTTGATCCGCTCGCTCATTGCCTTGGCAGATTTAGGGATCTGGTGCTGCCAGTTGTGTTGCAGATCGCCCTTCATAATTAACAATGAGCCATCCTCTAAATCTACGGAATACTTTAGTTTACGGTCATCATTATGCCGCACATCAAACCGCCTTACCTGCCCAAAACTTACCGACGCGATAATGGGGTTGCTGCCTAATTCGGGCTCATCATCGGCATGCCAGGCAACCGAATCATTGCCGTTGCGGTACAGGTTCAACAACACGCTATTGAATGTGACGCCGCATGCAGCATCCACGCGATGTTTGATAAAAAGCAATTCTTTAGTCCAGGGGTAAGGGTCGTATCTTTTGCCAGAGTAGGCGTATGTTTTATTATTATCGCCATACCAGGCGGTTAAGCGCGGGGTATTAAGCAGCTTGCCGTACATCCGGATAGTTTCCTGGCTCCATCTAATGTTTTCTTTTAAAAGCGGCACTAATTCGCTCCCCTCCTCTTTTGTGAAAAACCCGGATCGGTAATCCATCAATTCGGAAGGTAGTTTAGGGCTTTGCAGCCCACCATCAAAAATGCTCAACTGTTCCATTAGTATTTAACGTTTTCGGCATAAAAAGTGTTGTATCAAAAGATCAAAACTAATAATTATGAGTTCAGCATTTGTAAAGGAGGGCGATGCCCAATGGCTGCATGAAATAGGCCCGGCGATGAACGCATTAATAGCCTTTTTGCAACGCGAAAATGGCGGCATGCGCATCTATGAACGCAAAAACTATTTTAACCCTGCAGAAGACCGGGATGTACATCAGATGAGCGATGGCCTAAGCTATGCAAAAAGCGACGAAGGCACGTGGTATATTGTTTGGGATTAATTATCTGTATGAATTAATAATTCCTCTTAAATCTTCTTTATTTTCTTCCAGTTTCCTAATCAGTTGTATTTGCGCGCGTGCCCTTTGAAGGTTATGTTCGGTATGATTGATTTTAAAATAGATATCACCGTTGAGATAATCGGTAATGAAACGCACAGCCTGGATAAAGGGCAGCATAAACACCCCCAACAGTAATGATTGCACTTCCATATCGGTTAAAAAACTCCTGGCCTTCTCAAAATACCCTTTGGTGTAGTCTTCAAAAAAGAGGATATTCAAGTCGATTTTACTTAGATCAACTTCATCCTCTGCTGCTGTGTTGATGATGGTGCGGATAGCATCGCCAAAATCATAGGCAACGTAACCCGGCATTACCGTATCCAGGTCAATCACGCACTGGGCACGGTCGCTGGCATCCAGCAGTACATTGTTAAACTTGGTATCGTTGTGGGTAATGCGCCACGGCAGGCGGCCTGCGTTGCCCAAATATAAAATGCCGCACATCTCGTCGGCATGCTCATTAATGAATTCCAATTCGGCGCTTATGCCCTTCGCCCTGCCGGCGAGGTTATTATTCAAGGCTTCTTCCAATTGATCCAGCCGGTGCTCCATATTATGGAAATCGGGGATGGTATCCTGCAACAGGTCGGGATTCAGATCGGTTAACATACTTTGAAATCTACCGAATGCCTTACCGCCCTCAAAAGCCTGCTGCGTGGTTGTTACCAGATCATAACTTCTTGTGCCTTTTATAAAATGAAATATCCGCCAGTAATTACCCAGGTGGTCTTTAAGAAAAAGGCTGCCATCGTGTAGTTTAACAATGGTCATAGTGTGCGTATCTGCCTGTTCGGGCGCTAACTTTGCCTTCAGGTGCTCGGTTACCTGCCGGATGTTATCCATCAATCCTGGCACGTTCTTAAATATGGCGTGGTTGATGCGTTGCAGCAGATAATCGGGTTGCATAGCATCGGCGTTTTGCAGATGATAGGTATCGTTAATATGGCCGGTATCGACCACCTTAATTTGAGCGATGCTACCTTGAATATTAAACTGGCTGATGATATTTTCTATATCCGGCGATGCTGGCATATTACTGATTATCTGTTAAACTAAGTTAAAACTATACTTTGTAAAACCTTTTTTTGTATCGTTGTGAAATTTAAAACGCTAACCATGAATTTATTAAAGCGACTATTTGTATCACTTCTCGGCCTGGTATTATTTACCTGCGGCAACCCGCAGCGGCAAAACGTTTCAAAGGCTAAAGTAAACATAGTAAGCAACAATGTAAATATAGATTATACAGATACCGGCAGCGGCGATACCACTCTGCTATTTGTGCATGGCTGGGCTATTAATAAAACTTACTGGGCCGACCAGGTAAAACATTTTGGCAGCAGGTATAGGGTCATCACGATCGACCTCCCCGGCTACGGCCAATCTGACAAGAACAGGGAGGAATTTAATACCCGGGCGTTTGGTGCGGATGTTAAAAATGTGATCAATCAGCTAAAGCTCAAAAAAGTTGTACTAATAGGCCACTCCATGGCGGGCGATATTATTTTACAAGGGGCGATAGACGCGCCGGAGAACGTTATCGCCCTGGTAGGTGTAGATAATTTTAAATCGGCGGGTGTGGCACCAACCGGCGATACTTCCAAGGCAAAAAAAGAATATGCGGAAGCCATCGCCGCCATGAAAAAGAACTTTAAGAAATTTGCCTTTGAATGGTTTAATCAGTTACTTTTTTTCAAGACAACCAGTAAAGCGATAAGAGAAAGGATATTAAATGACGTTGCCCATACAGATAGCACCGTAGCGATAAAAAGCCTGGCTTGGGATGATTTTAATGAAGGCGACCAACTTTTGAAGGCTAAAAAGATGCTTTACCTGATCAACAGTGATTATCAGCCAACTGATACTACCGGCCTTAGTGCAAAAAAGATCCCGTTCAAATTATTTAAAGTACATGCCACCGGGCATTTCCCTATGGTTGAGAAACCCGATGAGTTTAATAAGCAATTAGATAAGGTAATGGCCGACCTTAAAAAGCGTTAAGTTCATCCTCGTCGACATTGACATTCTTTTTAATGGAAAAAGCGAATGTCGTACCCTCGCCCGTGCGCGAGGTTACGGTGATTGTACCCTTTAGTTTTTCTACAAGAGATTTAACCGTATGCAGCCCTAAGCCAGTGCCTTTGGCATTAAAGCGGTCTATTACGTTTAAGGTCACTTCTTTCTGAAAGATTTTTGCAAGGTTCTTTTCCGCAATACCCATACCGTTATCTGCTACCTTAAAATTATAAAAATCGCCGGTTTCCTCAAAAGTGATATTGATAATACCACGGTCTTTATCATTGTACCTAACCGCGTTGTTAATGAGATTGAGAAAAATCTGTTCTAATGCTACGGATGAGCAAACGAGGTTATTTTCACCATTAGGATAGTTTAACTTAAACCCAGGGGGGATACTGATTAGTTCTGCTACTTTGAACAGCAAAGTACCCAGTTCAAAACTTTGCTGATTAGATAACAATGATGCCGGCGCTTTAGAATACTGCAACATCTCATCAACAAGGGTCAACAATTTTTTAGAGGAGTTATAGGTCATATCCGCCAAACTGCGGCTGCGTGTATCGCCGGTGGTAGCCAAGCGTGCCTGTAATGCCTGCGAAGTAAGCATAATACTACTTAACGGGTTTTTAATATCATGTGCGGCAGTCGATGCGAATTTCTGTATAAAAGCGTTGGTTTCCAGTAATTCAGCATTGGCCTTTTCAACCTTTGCAATTTTACGCCGAAGTTCCATCTGGGCTAAAACCTGTTTGGCCAAAACCCTCAGCGCTTTGGTTTGGCCTGCCGTAAGTTCTTTTGGTTTGTTATCTATTACGCAAAGCGAGCCTAACGCATGGCCGTCTTCGTTTAGTAAAGGTACACCGGCATAAAATATAACGTGTGGGTCGCCGGTAACTAATGGGTTATTTGCAAAACGGGCATCCAGGCGGCTATCTTTAATTTCCATAACCTCATTGGGGTTTACGATGGCATGGGCGCAAAAGGCGTATTCCTTAGGGGTTTCGTCTATGGCTAATCCATAATGCGATTTAAACCACTGGCGCTTATCATCAATCAGGCTGATGAGCGCAATTGGCGTTTGGCAAATTTCTGAAGCCAGTAAAGTAAGCTCATCAAAATCTTCTTCCGGCGTGGTATCTAAAACATGATATGACTCCAGCGCTTCTAAACGCTCGTCTTCATTTTCTGGTAATGGGTAAGCGGCTGTTATACTCAAGTATCGATTAATTAATTTTACAAATATACTTAATTAAAGGGCAGATGGTTTTATTACGACCAATTTACTTGCTATAATGGCAATGTAAACCAAAAGGTTGTGCCTTTGCCAACTTCACTATCTACGCCTATTTCACCACCATGTTTACGTACAATTTCGGCACTTATGTACAGCCCTAAACCTAAACCTGAGTTTTGGTACCCGGCTGCATCAGTACGGTAATAACGCTCAAAAAGGTGTTCTTGTTTTTCTTTTGGGATACCCGGACCTGTATCTGTCACAGAGATTTTAACAGCTTTTTCCTGCTTCTCAATGTCTAAAATTATTTTCAGCGAATTCGGCGCATATTTGACCGCATTATTCACCATATTTACGATAACCTGATCTACGCGATGCTCATCAGCAAATACAACAACATCCTCATCACCTTGCGTTATCAATTCGTATTTACCTGCTACACGCACATGATTACAACATTGGTCCAGTAACTCCTGTACACTAAATCTGGATTTTTCCAGTTTTAGCTGCCCCTCGTTCATACGGCTCAGGTTAAGCAGGTCTTCTATCAGGGTGCTTATCTTGTCCATACTGCGGTTACTTTGTTCTACCAGTTTGGGCAGCATAACAGGAGAAGGGTTACCTTTCATCTTATCCAGCAATTGCAGGGCTGCCTTCAGGCTGGTTACCGGCGTTTTTAACTCGTGGCTGGCAATACTGATAAAATCGTCTTTTTGCTGGTCTTTTTCTTTTCTCTGGGTTATATCCATCATCGTTCCGGACATTGTAATAACCTGGCCCTCATCATCATAATAGGCTTTACCGGTAGATTTTAACCATCTTGGCTTACTGCCATCGAGCGGATTAATGATGTACTCGATATCAAAGCTTTCGTGCGTATCTATTGCCGCTCTCATCGCATGGTTTACCTTGTCAATATATTCAGGTGTAACAGTGGTCATTGCTTGCTCCAGCGTAATGGTTTTGCCTTCAGGTACGCCGTGCAGTTGATTAGCTTGTTCAGACAGGGTAAGCAAACCTGTAGCCATGTCGGCACTCCAGGTACCAATATCCGCAGACTCTATCGCCTGTTTCAGTGTATCTTTCGCTTTTTGCAACTCTTCGCGGGCTTTTACCTGCTCGGTAATGTTAATTACGGTGGCCAAAATAGCTTCTACATTCCCTTCAAGGTCATATAACGGGTCATAAGCAAAATCAACAAAATATTCCTCCATCCTCCCATCAGACGTCGAAATTATGGCGGGAATCTCTGGTACAGAAACACGTTTGCCTGTATCGAACACGCTTAACAACATTTTAGGGAATGGCTGATCCTTCAACTCCGGGAAAACATCGAGTAATTTATTGCCTATGGCTTGTTCCGGAGTGCGGCTCCAGAGATCATACATGGGTTTATTGGCGATTTCTACAACGAGGTCGCGCCCCTTGATAACCGTCATCCCGATGGGGGCGGTCATCACCATACTATTTAACCTGTTTGTGCTCAGTTCGAGCTTCTGACGGGATAAAACCTGTTCCGTAACGTCAGATGACACGATGATTAGCCCGGTTATTTTCCCGTTATAATCTTTTAGCGGCTGATAAATAAAGCTGTAATAGCCATCTATCATTTTGCCTTCGTGCTTCAAAACAGCCTTTACTTCGGTACCCCGGTAAACTTCGCCGGTAGTATAGGTATAATCTAACAGCCCATAGAATCCCTGACCACTTAATTCAGGGATGGCTTCGGCCATAGGCGAGCCTATAACAGCCTTCGTTTTACCCCAATGACTAAGAATAGTATCATTTGCAGCTTCGATTATTAAATTTCGGCCTACCAATACACATATGGCTACCGGGGCCTGGTCAACAATGCTCCTGAACCGCAATTCACTTTGTGCAAGGCTGGTGTTAGCCTGCAATAAACTTTGCCTCGAATTACTCAGGTCTTCGTTGGTAGCCACCAATTCTTCATTGGTTGATGCCATTTCTTCATTCTGCGCGGCCAACTCCTCGTTAGCTGCGGCCAATTCTTCGTTAGTAGCCTGAAGTTCACTTTCCAGTTCCAATTCACGCTGTCGGCCAAGATAGCGCTGGGTTACATCAAGGGCAGTGTGTAAAACACATATAGGTTTACCGTCCTTATCTTTTATTGCACGGTATTCAAAATCAAAATAAAATGGCTGTAAAACACCATTAACTACCAGATCGGCACGGGTATCGGTGCCAGATATAGTTTCGCCGGTATGCAATACGTTTTGCAGCAATCCCAGAAACGGTTGGCCTTTCAACTCGGGCAAGGCCTCTTCAATTGGCAGACCTATAACGCCCCTGTCCTTGCCCCAAATAGCTATCATCGCATCGTTAGCCGTTTCGATGATCATCTCATCGGTACTGTGAATAGCAGTAGCGGTATTGGTTTGTGCTAAAATATCAAGTAATAATTCGTTACTAAAATTGCTCGGAAAGGTGCTCATTAACTCTATAAATGCGTGAATCTTTGAATAAAATATTGAAAAGCAGGAATTTCTTACTGCCGGACGGCAATAGTTAAATTTTTTAGGGGGAGAGAGCGTAAAATTATTAAAAAAACATTAGTGCACAACAATTGTGCCCGCCAATGTTTAAATAGCCGTTAGTTGTAACAACAAAATATTGTATACTGTTAAACTGTATAATAGCTATGCTGAACTTGGGTTAATTTCAACTGGTAAATTAATGATACCGATCCATATTCGATGCTTTTTATACCTATTTGGGCTTTGCACCGTTTAATCCTATATATTTGATCAAACCAAACATATCATGAAACAATTAAGAGCTTACATTTTCCCGGTTGCTGTAGTATGCGCCATGGCAGCATTACCGGCGTGCAAATCAAAAAAAGTAGTACAAAAAGCTGCGCCGGTTGTAGAAACACCTGCACCTGCTGCCGCACCCAAACCTGTGCCACAACCTGATCAATCTGCTACGGCGCAACCCGCTCCGCCGCCC
This sequence comes from Mucilaginibacter glaciei, assembly GCF_014773245.1. GTDB lineage: Bacteria > Bacteroidota > Bacteroidia > Sphingobacteriales > Sphingobacteriaceae > Mucilaginibacter > Mucilaginibacter glaciei. Next base: position 156,929 of record NZ_JACWMX010000007.1, read on the forward strand.
ATTGATAAACCCGACTACAATTTTAAAAACATACAGTTTGAGTTTAACTCCGGCATCTTAAAAACAGAGGCATACCCTATTTTAGATAAGGCAGCAGCCGAAATGAAAAAAGACCCTTCGGTTAAATTTGTGCTGAATGGTAATAGCAGCGCAGAGGGCACAGATGAGCACAATATGACCTTATCTGTCGAGCGTGCCAATTCGGTAAAAACCTACCTGGTAAATACGGGTGTTAACGCCGATATATTAATCGCAAAGGGCTTTGGTGAAAGCAAACCGATTGCCGACAATAAAACCGAAGCTGGCCGGATGCTTAACCGGCGGGTGGAGATCAAAAAACAATAAACAAAAAACCCTAGCCGGTGCAGGTAAGGGTTTTTTGTTTAAATCAGCCTATCCTGCGTTTCTATTTTTCGGATCACCCTTGCCGGGTTACCTGCAGCCAATGAATCGTCGGGGATATCTTTGATAACTACCGAGCCTGCCCCTATTACACAGCGGTTGCCTATGGTTACACCCGGGCATATTACCGCGCCACCGCCTATCCAGCAATCATCACCAATAGTTACGGGCTTGCCGTTTTCCTTAGTGCGCCTCAATACCGCATCCAACGGATGGGTTGCTGTATAAATCTGTACCGCCGGGGCGCAAAACACGTTATTACCCAACTTAACATGCGTTACATCAAGTACTACGCAATTCACATTAAAATATACATTTTCGCCGCAGGTAATGTTGTAACCGTAATCGCAGTGAAAGGGTGGTTCGATGTATAAGCTTTTTGGGGCGTTAGGTATCAATTGCTCCAATATGTCCCTGGTGCCTTGTCCTACTACGTACTCGTCAACATTGAGTTTTTTGAGCAAAGCTTTACACGCTGCACGTTCACTGGCCAGTACATCATCGTTGGCAATATAATATTCGCCATCGATCATTTTTTGTTTTTCGGTCTTCATGGTCCCTAAAGCTACAATCATTTTTTAATTTCTGTATAAAACAATCCGCTAAAAATCTTTAGTAAGCATCCTCCTGTCCAACTACTTTGTAGTGGCCACCAATATCACAACCCAAACCGCATCATAATTGAAGGAATTGTGTTAATTTGGTGCATCTAAATTATTCACCATGAAACTTTTTGCGCAAATAATGATTGCCGTAGTTGCTGTAGAACATCTCTATATTTTATGGATAGAAATGTTCGCATGGACCACCAAAGGCAAGGCAACATTCAAGTCTCTCCCTACCGAGCTTTTTGAGCCGACCCGTTCGCTGGCCGCCAACCAGGGCCTTTATAATGGGTTTTTAGCAGCAGGGTTAATATGGTCTTTAATGATCAAAGATCTAATTTGGAGTAAAAACATAGCCCTTTTCTTTTTAGGATGCGTGGTTGTTGCGGCTCTTTACGGCGGGTTTACCGCGGGGAAATCGATACTAATTAAGCAAAGTTTACCGGCTATTATCGCCTTAATAGCAGTGTTGGCGATTCTATAATATGATCAGGATGTTTGAATGGGCATTTTAGACAAATAAAACTTTTAAATTAAAAACAATAAATTTTTATTACAACTACTTCAAATAATATTTGCTAAGAAAAGCGTAACTTCGCGGCTTATTTGACCGGTTGATTGAATTTAACCTAATTGAATAAAGATAAGCATAATATAGATGAAAAAAATAGTTGATTACCGCAAGCTTTTAGGTGTAGCAGAAGCAGCCGAACTGCAAGAACTTAAACTGGTTTACCGCAGCCTGATGAAAACCTGGCACCCCGATAAATTTCAGGACGAAAGCCGTGTAGAGGCCGAAGAAAAAAGCAAAACCATTATCGAAGCTTATCATTTTTTGGTAAGCATTGCTCCCGAAACCCGTGCGCAGTCAATAGCCGAATATACCGAAACTACTACTAACGCTGCTATTGCCGATTTTGAATTTGAAAAGCAAGTATTAAAGGTTGTGTTTACAGACGGTAATACATACGAATATTTTGACGTGCCAAGGGCCGTTTACGTAAAACTAGTAAATGCAGATTCGCCGGGCAGGTTTGCCCGCAGGCATATTTATAATGAGTATGTTTACCGTAGCGTTAACCGTTTGGTTGCCACTGCCTAATACTAAAAACCTTCTGTGATGGACTTTTTAAAACGCCGAGGCAATTTATTACTGTTCATCGCAGAAGGCTTACTTACCCTAATAGGCATTTTATACCTGGCAGACACCGTCGTTTTTATTAATACAAAACAAATTGCTACCGCCATGGTGGTGCGTGTAGAGGTAAACAAGAAACTGCCGCAGCCTTACAAGGCGACAATGGTTTACCACAACGATTTTATAAATAACAACGTGGTAAGCTATGTAGATAATATTGGCACCAACTACGCTAAAAAACACATCGACGTAAATAACCACCTGGAAATTTACTATCGCAATTACTTCCCCCGCGAGATCTATTTAACGGATTACAAGTTCCCTAACGGCAAAAACGTTGCTTTCGCATCAGTTTATATTCTGGTATTTTCCGGCATCCTTTATGTGCAATCGCGCAGGATAAACAAGCAGATCGAAAAATTTTAAGATGGTTTGCCGATGACATATCGCTAAAACCGGATAATTATTTTTGTGGTATATAATGCTATATGTTTAAATGCCCCGCTATATTATTACTGTTGCTGCTGGTTTTTTCCATAGCCGGCGCACAAACCACCTGGACGTTAAAGAACGACCACGACGGGATTAAAGTTTACTCCAGCCCGGTAGAGAATTCAAAAGTAAAGGCCTTACGGGTGGAGTGTAATTTCCAGGCAAACCTATCACAAATTGTTGCGGTGCTGCTTGATGTTAAAACCTGTACCGAATGGGTTTATCATACCAAATCATGCACGCTACTAAAACAGGTATCGCCATCTGAAGTTTACTATTACTCTGAAGTGAGTTTGCCCTGGCCGGTAGAGAACCGTGACTTTGTTGCGCATCTTACCGTTACACAAGATCCGGCAACCAAAGTGGTTATTGTTGACGGCCCCGCTGTGCCCGGAATGGTTAGCCCTAAAACCGGCATTGTACGTATAGCCAACTCGAAAGGCAAATGGCTGATAACCCCTGTTGAAAAAAATGAAGTGAAAGTTGAATATACGCTGAATGTTGACCCGGCCGGTAACCTTCCCGCCTGGGCGGTTAACTTGTTATCGTCTGAAGGGCCGCTACAAAGCTTCAAAGCATTACGTAGCCAACTCAAAAAACCTGAGTATAGGAATGCGAATCTATCGTTTATTAAAAATTAATACCCGATATATAAACACAAAAAAGCCTTCCTGAATTAACAGGAAGGCTTTTTTTATTGCTATCGCGATTGCTTACTTTTTCATATTGCCATCGGCATCCAACTCAACAATGGGGTAACCTAACTTTTGCAAGCCGGGTAATATTGTCGCCTTGTCACCAACAACCAATATGATCATGTTATCAGTATTTAAATACTTTTTATTTAACTGATTAATCTCTGCCGGGGTAATGGTTGATAAGATCTTGTTCTGCTCATCTACATAAGTGGGCTTCAGATCATATTCTAAGATCCGTGACAGGAATGCAGCTTTTTGTCCGTTGGTTTCATAGCGGCGTGCATCACTCTGCCCTATCGAAGTTTGGGTGAACTTCAATTCATCCGGCGTGATACCGGTAGCCTGATAGTTACGGATCTCTTTCATAAACTCAACAACAGAACTATCTGTTGCAGCGCGCAACACACCTGCCGACGCGGTGAAATCGCCACCAAAATTACCCGAGCTAAAGCCCGAACGTGCGCCATAGGTCCAGCCTTTTTTCTCGCGAAGATTAAGGTTAATGTGGCTATTAAACGCGCCGCCTAAGATGTAGTTGGCTATACCCAATTTATAATAGTCTCCGGTTGCATCATAGTTTAGTTTATCTAAGTAACCAATGCGGATCTCTGACTGCGCCGCGTTTGGTACATCTACCATGTAAAGGGTAGTTTTACCAAACGTCTTACCTTCTGTTAAAACCGGGATGGTTACCTTTTTATCTTTCCAGGTGTTTAAGAAAGCCAGGTTGCCACGGGCTGCACCCTGGTTAACATCGCCTACCACTACAATACGGGTTTGTGACGGCGTGAAGTAGTTATCATAAAAGTCCTGCACATCCTGCAAAGTGATAGCCGCTAAAGTTTGCTCGTTACCGCCGGTGGCGTAGGTACGCACATTATCCGTCCCGTAAAGTATTTTATTATACACGTTTGATGCTACAACCGCCGGCTGCGTTTTAGCTTGTTTTAAACCTTCGATAGCTTGCTTCTTGATCCGGTCTAACGCATCCTGGGTAAACTTAGGGTTCAGCAAACGCTCTTGTAACAGGGTCATTGTTTTAGGCAGGTTTTTAGTGAGAGTTGATACGCTGATGATCATATCCTCTGCACTCCCAAATACGCTGATATTGCTGCCTAACTTATCCATTTCAGAATTAAACTGCTCGGCAGTGTAGGTTTTAGTATCCTCGTTCATCATCCGGCCTACTATGCCTGCCAAACCCGCTTTTGAAGGGTTTGTTACCGCATATAAACCGCCACCCTTAATGGCTATCTGCATAGCTATTGAAGGGATCTCGCTGTTTTGAGTTCCGATAATTTTTATGCCGTTTGCTGTAGTGCTTGTCCAGATGGCAGGAACTTTAATAGCAGGGTTAGCACCTACACCCGGCTTAGGCTTACGGTCAAAATTATCGGTAGCTTTCTTATAGCTTAAGCCATTGTACCCGTAATCAGGCGCTTTGTACCCCGCTGTGTTTACAGTAAAGTTATCGGCAGCAATGGGTGCAATGGCACCGCCCTTTGGCAATACGCTCAATAACACCGCCGGTTTGCCTTTTATATATTGATTGTAAACACGTATCACATCTTCTTTAGTAACCGCGCGGATATCGGCCAGTTCGCGGGCTATCTGGTTTGGGTTACCGGTCATGTACTGTGCCTGCGCCAAAGCAGATACTTTGCCGCTCACGCTCGACAGGCCATTGATAGCATTTGCTTCCGCACTTGCCTTAAAGCGCACCAATGCGTCATCACTCACACCTGTTTTTTCAAACTCAGCGTAAGACTCATCAACCAATTTCTTAGCATCAGCCAATGTCTGGCCGGGGAAAGGAACCACGCGTACACTTACCTCGCCGGCCAGTTCAGAATTCTGTGAACTCATTGTTGCTTGCGCAGCTTTGCGTGTTTTTACAAAATTTTTGTAGAAGATAGAGTTACGGCCCTGGCCTATAATTTCGCATAGGGCATCCAAAGCCGACATATCTTTATCATAAAGCTTAACGCCCGGATAAGTGATAGATAGTAAAGGTAATTTGGCGTAGTTATCGGTATAAGAAACGTACCTGTCGGCAGTTAATACCGGCGCAGGCAAGCTCATGTTTTTTACAACCGGGCCGCGCGGGATACTGCCAAAATATTTTTGCACCCATGCTAATGTTTGCTTAGGGTTTAAATCGCCGCCAATGGTTACGGTTGCGTTATTAGGGCCATACCAGCGCAAAAAGAAATTCTTCAGGTCATTCACACCTACTTTATTCAATTCTTCGATATAACCAATAGTTAACCATGAATATGGGTGGCCGTAAGGATATAGGTTTTTTGAGGTGTATTCGCTTGCTAAGCCGTAAGGGCGGTTATCGTAGTTCTGGCCACGCTCATTCTTTACAGTGGCACGCTGTACCTCGAATTTTTGCTGGGTAACGGCATCAAGCAAAAAACCCATACGGTCACTCTCTAACCAAAGCATTTTTTCTAATTGGTTAGCAGGCACAGTTTCGTAATAGTTAGTACGGTCACGGTTGGTAGATCCGTTCAGCGTACCGCCGGCCTCAGTAATAATTTTAAAGTGATCGCCATTGGCAACATGATCACTCCCCTGGAACATCATATGCTCAAAGAAGTGGGCAAAGCCCGATTTACCAATTTCTTCGCGGGCCGAACCTACGTGATAGGTTACATCCACATGCACTAAAGGATCGGAATGATCCTCGGCTAAAATCACGGTTAAACCGTTAGCTAATACATACTTTTGGTAAGGGATAACCAATTCGGTCCCTTTGCGGGTAACCGTTTCTACCAACTTGGGCCCGGTGGCCGTTTGGGCGTTGGCGGTCAAAGCCATGAATACCACCGACGGAATCAGCAGCGCAATTTTTAAAGATCTGATCATTTATAGTTTTTTTATATGTGAGAACTTACTTCCCTGACAGAAGAAAGGTATAATATTAGGAAATTAAGCCGTTTAGTTGGTAGCGTTTACCTATAAATCAAGTTTATGTAACAGATTTGTGACTGAGGGTGTATGCTATGCTGATTTGGCAAGTGCTTTTATATCAACAACTTCTAATACCTGCTTTGCATAGCCCCTTAATACGCTGTTTATCATAGCAAGGCCTACCTCTCGCATAGTGCTTAACTGGCCCGGGAAAACCAATTTTAATAGCGGCGATAACCAATTGATCACCTTGTAATAGCCTTTTATATTTTGCTGCCCCGCGGTTGGTTTCATAAAACCCGGGCGAAAGTTATATACGTTTTTGAAGGGCAGCTTCATAAGGGCGTTCTCTACTTTGCCTTTAACACGTGCCCACATTATTTTGCCTTTTTCAGATCCATCGGTATGGCTGCCCGAAACATGGCTAAATATCATACCCGGATTAAGATCCAATAGCACATTGGCAAAGTGTAAAGGGATATCTACCGTAATCCGTGTATAATCTGCTTCATTAACGCCATTCGAGCTTACACCTGCACAGTACAGACATGCATCGTAACCCTTTAATTGATCGCTAACATTCTCCAATTTAAAAAAATCGGCCACTATTACTTCTTTCAGCTTCGCGTTTGGAACCCCTTTGTATGGCTTACGGTTAACTATCAAAACACTTTCAACCTGCGGATGCTGAAGGCATTCCAGCAAAACGCCCTCGCCCACTAAACCCGTTGCGCCGGTAAGGATTAGTTTAACTCCCATATTTTAAATGAATATCAAACCGATGATCACCGCCCAAATCGCCATAAAAAAGAAGCCGGCAAACACTTCGTTCTTGTGCTTCTTAATCGTTTTGGTGATAAAGGCAATATAAAATACCCATCCTAAAAAGATGATAGCCATTATGGGGGCGGCAAATATTCTCATGCTGATTGCTAATTTGAAATCAAATGTAATAACTAAATAACTTCTTTTACAAATTACTCATTCCGCAAGCTTTTTACGGGGTTGGCAATAGCAGCCTTAATTGCCTGATAACTAATTGTACTCAAAGCAATGACGATGGCGATGAACCCGCCAAGTGCAAAGATCCACCAGCCGATCTCAATCCTGTAGGCAAATGCCTGGATCCACTTATTCATTACGAGTAAAGCTATCGGGCAGGCAATCACGATGGCAATCAATACCAGATTAACGAACTCCTTTGACAGTAGCGCGGTTATCTGCATAACGGATGCGCCAATCACCTTGCGGATCCCTATCTCCTTTCTGCGTTGTTTAACGCTGAAAAGCGCCAGCCCAAACAGCCCAAAGCATGCTATACTGATAGCAAGAGTTGTAAACACGCCAAACATTTGCCCAAATTTGATCTCGGCTTCATATTGACGGTTAAAACTTTCGTTCAGGAAACTATACTCCAGCGGCCTTTGCGGTACCATTTTTTTCCAGAGCTTTTCAATGTCATGTACCGTGGTTTTCACATCGGCCGTATTCATTTCAACAGAAAACACCCGGAACTTGTCGGGCATTATCCGCATAGCTAACGGGCCGATCTGCTTTTGTAATGATTCGAAATGAAAATCTTTAAAAACACCAATTACGCGGGCATCATTAGGGTACATCCCCACCTTAACGCCAATGGCTTCGTCGGCATTTTTAAAGCCTAATTTACGCAGGGCACTTTCATTAATGATCATTGATTCCACGGTATCGGCAGCAAACTGATTAGATAACGCCCGCCCGGCTACCATCGGTACGCCATATTGCCTCATAAAATTAAAGTCGGTTAAAATTATTGGCAACTCTGCATGTATCGTGTCGCCGGTTCTTTTGGCAAATTCCATAGACCAACCACCCGAAGTTATATTGCCCGGCACATCTGACGACGCCGTAACCGCCTTTACTCCTTTTATACGCAGCAATTCATTACTTATTAGTTGGCTTTGCTTTTTCACCCAACCGTCACCTTCAAAATTGAGCACAAGCGTTTGCGATGGTTTAAAGCCCAGATCATGCTTTTGCATAAATTGCAGTTGACTATAAACGACGATACTGCTGATGATCAGAATGATGGAAACAGCAAATTGAAAAACAACCAGGCCTTTACGAATGCCGATACTAAATGTTGATGAACGCAATGTGCCTTTCAAAGCGGCAACAGGATTAAATCCCGATAGCACAAACGCCGGATAACTACCCGATAGAAACCCTACTGTAATCAAAATACTTAGCAAGGCTGCAATATGTATGGGCGTTAACAGGTTAAACACAATGGATTTGCCCGCGAAAGTGTTAAATGCAGGCATTATCATGTAGGCCGCCAACAACGCAATGATTAACGCCACACCTACCATTAAAAAAGATTCGATATAAAACTGGCTGATTAAAGCTGCGCGGCTTACTCCATTCACTTTTTTTATAGCTACCTCTTTGGCGCGTTCAGCACTGCGGGCAGTAGAAAGGTTAATAAAATTGATACAGGCGATCAGCAAAACAAACAGCGCAATGGCCGCAAAAACGTATAGACTGTTTATATTTCCCGTTTTACCAGCCTGGTTTTCCCGGTCGCTATGTAGATAAATATCTGTTAATTTTTCCAGGTTATAATGGTGCGTGGTACTGCCGGTATTGGCTTTATGCCGGGTAGCAAAGGCATCAAACTGGTTTACCAAATTATTAGCATCATAATCATCAGGCAGTAAAATATAGGTGTAAAAGTTATTGGAGTACCAATTGGTAAACAACCAGTCGTAACCCGAGTCTTTTTTCACTGCGGTAGCCATCGATATCAGGATATCGAAACTAAGGTGTGATGTAGCAGGCACATCTTTAATTACTCCGGTAACGCTTAAATTTTCCCCATTTAATATAAGTGATTTGCCTACAGCTTCGGTATTACCAAAATACTTGTGTGCCGTTGTCTCCGTGATAACAATACTCATCGGGTTAACCAACGCAGTCGCTATATTACCACTGATCATTGGCAGGTCAAACACCTTAAATATCTGTGGGTCGGCAAAGTATAAGTGCCTTTCCTCAAAAAGCTTATCTTCATACTTCACCAGCGCTTCGGCACTGATGATTCTTACAGCCTCTTTTATCTGCGGGAAATCATTTAGTAAAGCCGGTGCTAAAGGGCCCGGAGAGCCGGCACCATGTTGCATGAGCGCGTTGGTTTTTTTATCATCAACCACGCGGTAAATATTTGCCGCGTTTTTATGGTATTTATCAAAACTCAATTCATTCTCAATGTATAACGACATTAATATAACCGCAGTAATGCTGATTACCAGCCCGCCAATATTAATAGCCGTAAAGGTTTTGGTACGGATCAAATTCCTGAACGCGAACCTCAATTGATTGATGATCATATATTTAGAGTTGATTAACTTGGCTTACCAAAGCTATGCCATAATATAAACATCTCAAAATCAATTAATTAAAACAACAACAAATTTTTACTGTTCGGATACGTTACACCCGCTGTGCGGTGCTGATACAAAAAAAGGCGGGCAACCCGTTGGTTACCCGCCTTTTAATCAATGGAATAGCTGCTTATAAAGTTGCCATATCAATTACAAAGCGATAGCGTACATCGCCTTTAACCATACGTTCGTAAGATGCTGTAATATCCTTCATGTCTATCACTTCGATATCAGAAACGATGTTGTGCTCGGCGCAAAAATCAAGCATTTCCTGAGTTTCAGCTATACCACCGATACCAGATCCTGCTAAGCTTTTACGGCCACCTAACAGGCTGAACGCAGCAATTTCTGCCGGTTTAGGCGGAACGCCAACGCAAATATGAACACCGTTAGTTCTTAATAAACCCAGGTACATGTTAAAATCGTGCTCGGCAGAAACGGTATCCAATATAAAATCGAATGTGCCTTTAGCAGCTTCAACCTGCGCAGGGTCTTTCGTAACCACAAAATGGTGTGCACCTAATTTTTTAGCATCTTCTTCTTTACTTGCAGATGTACTTAAAACCGTAACCTCTGCACCAAAAGCAACACCAAACTTAACTGCCATGTGGCCTAAACCACCTAATCCCAAAACGGCTAATTTGTGGCCTTTTCCAACTTTCCAGTGGCGTAAAGGCGAGTAGGTTGTGATACCTGCGCAAAGTAGCGGTGCGGTACCTGCCAAATCTAACTTGTCAGAAATATGCAGCACAAATTCCTCGCGTACCACAATGCTATTGCTGTAACCACCGTAGGTTGGCGATGAACCATCACGCTCCATTCCATTGTAAGTTTGCGTGTTACCTTCCAGGCAGTACTGCTCCAGATCCTGCTTACAGTTTTCGCAAACCTGGCAAGAATCTACCATACAACCGGTACCGGCTAAATCGCCCACTTTAAATTTGGTAACGTGGTCGCCTACTTTAACTACACGTCCAACAATTTCGTGACCGGGCACCATAGGGAATATCCCGGGGAACCAATCATTTTTGATCTGGTGTAGATCGGAGTGGCAAACGCCACAAAATAAAATATCGAATTGCACATCATGCGGCCCCACCTCACGGCGTTGAAAGTCCCATGGTGCAAGATCGGTTTCGGCATCTTGTGCCGCGTATCCTTTTACTGAAATCATTTTGTATTTGTTTTTTAAGTTTTTGTGTGTCAAATATACATTCTTACAAACCCCAAATTCTATCGGGAGTTTGTCAAAATAAAAATTAAAATCCTTCGCTAACCGACCGTTTACGGGTGGTATACTCTCGTTTTAAAAGGTCAATCGATAATCAAGCACTGTATGCCATTGAGCGCGAAAGCTCTTCATTAAAACGGAATTCCTTTTCCAGTTTATCCAGTTGGCTCATGGCCCTGTCATAAGAGTCGCCACCCAACAATAAATACATCGGTGGGTTTTCTTCATTCGCCACATCAATAATTGCGGCTGCTGCCTTTTCAGGATCGCCGGCTTGCTGGCCATCCATTTTTAAATATCGTTCGTTAATGGCACGTACCGCTTTGTAATCTTCAATTTGGTTTTTGGCGATAAGGATAGACTCCGGTGTTAAAAAGCTGGTACGGAAAGCACCGGGTGCAACTACAGTAACGTTGATGCCGAACTCTTTTACGTCGGCCGCTAAAACTTCGGACAGACCTATAACCGAAAATTTAGTAGCCGCGTAAACCGACCAGCCTGTAGCCGGGGCAATACCTGCAATAGAGGAAATATTAATAATGTGCCCGCTTTGCTGATAACGCATATAAGGCATCACATTGCGGATAACGTTCAATGTACCAAACACGTTGATATCGAAACTGTCGCGGGTTTCTTTGTCGGTTAATTCTTCAATACTGCCGCCTATCCCATAACCTGCATTATTGATCACAACATCTATCCTGCCGAACGCTTTTTTTGTTTGATGAAGCGCGCATCCTACGCTGTCTTCGTTAGCAAGGTCTACTTCAATTGGCAAAAAATTATCGCCTGCAATGCCAACCGCATCAACCAGGCCCGGTAAATTACGTGATGTGGCCGCTACATTTTGTCCGGCATCCAATAATTGCGTTACCAGGCTAAGGCCAAAACCTTTTGATGCGCCTGTAATGAACCATGTTTTTTTGCTTTGCATTATACTGATGTTTTTGTTCAACAAAAGTACTATTACAAGGTACAAGAGCGTTTACATCATTCAAACCAATTATTACAAAATTCAAACAACTCGGTAAGAAGACGGCGTTGTACTGGTTTGTTTTTTGAAAAAGTTATTGAAATGGGCCGGTTCTTCAAAACCCAAGCTGTAGCTTATTTCTGCCACATTCCAGTTGGTGTGCCTAAGCAGGGCTTTTGCTTCTGTGGTGAGGCGTTCAAAGATGTGGGTAGTAGTAGTTTTACCCGTAGTTTGGCGAATAGCCCTGTTCAGGTGGTTAACGTGTACCGAAAGCTGATCGGCAAAATCTTTGGCCGAGCGCAGGCTGAAGCGTTGCGCAGGTGTCTCTATGGGGAACTGCCGCTCTAATAACTCGGTGAAGATGGCGGTTATGCGCGAGTTAGCATCGGGGTGTTTGTAAAGCGTTTCTTGCGGCTGGATCTTTAAAGCGTAGTGCATCAGCTCGGTAACGTAATTACGCAGCAGATCATACTTAAAGCGATACTCAGATTTGATCTCGTTCAACATTTTATCAAACAAATCGGCAACATATTTATCCTGTTCTTCATTAAGCGCATATGTTGGGCTGCCTCCGGGCATAAACATAGGCAACTCATGGATGCTATTACGCATCATGGCGGTAAAGAAAGCCTCTTTAAAGATACAAAACGCCCCCGACCGTACAGAATCGGTATGCTCAAACGTGTAGGGCACCAGCGGGTTAAAGAACACCAGCGTACTGCCATCAACCTCAATGCTTTTATCTGCATAATGGATAGTGTTCTTACCCCTAATCAGACTGACTTTGTAAAAATCCCTGCGGGCATATACGATGGGTTTAGCGCCGGGCATATAACAATCCTCTAACCTGAAAACATTGAAGTGTCCTATCTCCTGCCCCAGGTTTTCGGGTAACCAGTTAAACTTTTGTTTATAAAAATCTTCGAGGGTCTCTGTAGTTGGCATATACAAAGTTACACAATTCAAACATCAACATCTAAAAACACCTCTAAAAATCTTTAATTATCTCTAATTTTTAAAGGTTTTCTACTAAACTTCGGCATTGTAATAGACAATTACTTAAAAAATCAGGCTAAATAATGCCATTTACTTTAGTTAACGAGCAAATTTAATTATGTCTGCTTACCTGTTATTTGATGGCTTCAAAATGCTGAGATCCTGCCCTGCCAATAACTGATCGTAATTGATCAGTTGGAACCTCTTGCCAACCATTGCCTTAAACTCCGGCGAGAGCAGCATATTCAATTCTGTTTGTCGGTGCAGGCTGGTAAGGGGCTTACCTTCTTTGGTATTCATTTCGCTGGCATTCATATCAAACAGAGCATCCATCTCCGGGCCCACCTGTGCTACATGGATCACCACAAGGTTGGGGCGGGTAGCGCTCAGTCCGCTTGCTACATATTTTAAAAATGCCGACTTCTTAGTGGCCACCGGTTCGCCCCACATTTCCAGGTACGTTTCTTTATAATAGGTAACTTCGCTTAGTGTTGATATAGCCAGTTTGTATTTGCGTGCCAAGCGCTCGGTCATGGTGCGCATTGCCGGTGTAGATAATGCCACACCCATGTGCGGATCAATGTAGGTTATCTTCAACTCCGACTTCAATGCCCTCTCTATTTGTGCGGATAGCTCGACTTCAACCTCTTTCATTTTATAACCGCTTTTGGCAAAGTCACCGGTCGACTGCATGAAATAGCCTACCGAATCTACCAAACTCGGTACAACGGTACGCCCGGTTATCGGCCCCCAGCGATAATTTTTCCATTCGGATGTCAGCGTTAGGTGTACCCCCACGCTCACCTGTGGGTTTTTCTTTAAGATCTCTACAGCCTCCTGGTACCAGGGCGTGGCAAATTGCACCGATGCAGAAAAAGGCATGCCCGTTTTAGCAACCTGCTGCATGGCCACATTTACAGAGTGGTTCATGCCGATATCATCTAACCTCAATAGCAGTTGTGGTAGCTTACCCGCGCGCTGTGCTTTGGCAGCACCCGCAGTCAACATTATCAAACACACTCCGGCGCATAGTAAGCCTTTAATTTTCATATAAAGTTTATTTGTTATTGATTACGCCGCTGAATGCAGCATTACAGGAGGTAATTTAGAAAATTAAAACAATAAAAACTTAATTACAAAGTAATGCAGCTAAATAGCTATCTGTTTTAAGTCAACCAAATGCAATTGTGTTCAGATTTTTCAGTTCAAGTATAGTTGTAAGCTATTTAAAAACTGATATTTGTATAAGCCACCTGCACAATGTTAAAAAATTTACCCGGTACGCTACTTCTGGTTTTTGCGAGTCTTTTAAGTCGGGCGCAGCAACTACAGCCTTTCGCCCAGGCAACATTTAAGGATAGCACAATTATTAAAGTGCACCCTGTTTATAATAACGTTGGTAGCTTTCACCGCTGGCTGTTTGGCGCAAACTATCGTAAAGAATGGGCCACCCCGGTTAAACTGCCCATTATAAAAATATCTGAATTGTACGGAGGGCTGACACCTGTTAAAGAAGGCGGCGGGATGCAATCTAAATCTTTAAGGCTGGTTGATAAAAGCGGCCGAGAATGGGTGTTGCGCAGTGTGGAGAAAACACCCGACAAACTCTTGCCCCTGCCTTTGCAAAACACCTTCGCGGTTGATTGGATAAATGATGCACTGAGCGGGCAGCACCCCTACTCGGCATTAGTGGTGCCGCCCCTGGCCGCTGCGGCCAACGTACCACATGCCAACCCTGTAATTGGCGTGGTTGCCGATGATAACGCACTTGGCGAATACAGAAAAGCATTTGCCGGAACGGTTTGCCTGCTGGAGGAACGGGAGCCAACGGGAAAATCTGACAATACGGAAAAGACACTGGCTAACCTGGCAAAAGATTATGATAACCGACTGGACGGGAAAGCAATTTTAAGTGCCCGGATGCTGGATATGCTGCTTGGCGACTGGGACCGCCATGAGGACCAGTGGCGCTGGCAGGAGGAGAAAACGGGCAAGGGACAAAAATTATACACGGGTGTACCCCGCGACCGCGACCAGGTTTTCCACCTGGAGGAAGGCCTGCTGCCGGATTTTGCAGCACTGTCATTCATCAACCCCTTGTTAGGCGATTTTAAGGCCGACATTCCTACAGCAAAATACTGGCTGGCAAAAACCCGTTTTGTAAACCCACTGCCCGATGCGCAGATGAGCTATGCCGAATGGATGAAGATAGTAAACGAATTTACCGCCGCCGAAACAGATGCGGTATTAGAAGAGGGCTTGCGCCGCTTGCCCAAAGAAGTGTATGGGTTTAGGCATAATGAATTACTGAACAAACTAAAACGTCGCCGCGACCAGATCCCCCGGGCCATGAGCGATTATTACCACTTTATATACCGCATAGTCGACTTGCGCGCTACTAATAAAGATGAGCAGATAACTATTACAGGAAAAACCAATGGTAGCCTGCATGTAGCCATCAACAAGTTTAAAAACAAACAAGTTGGCGACACGCTTTTCTCCCTGACTTATAACCCCGACATAACGCAGGAGCTAAGACTTTATACCGGCGATGGCGATGACCATATTGTGATCAACAGCAACCGGTCGCCTATCAAAATAAGGATAGTTGGCGGCAAGGGCAATAATACTTACAACGTGCTATCGGCAAACAAAGCGGTGAGTATTTACGATGATAAGGCCACAAAAATTGAGGGCGACGCGGGCCGGTTAAACACCCACCTATCTGCCGATACGATGAATACTAAATTCGTACCTACCAACCTTTATAACATTTGGCAACCTTTGGCTACCGCGGGTTTGAACGTAGATGATGGGTTTTTACTGGGCGTTGGTGCCAAATACACCAAAAAAGATGGTTTCCGCAAGTTGCCTTACAGCAGCACACAGCAATTATTGATAACACATTCATTTGCTACAGATGCGTTCCGGATTAAATATAACGGCGAGTGGATAGCAGCCATCGGCAAGGCCGATCTGTTGCTCAACGCCAATATCCAAGCGCCCGATAATACCTTGAACTTCTTTGGCCTGGGCAATCAAACCGTGCTTAATAAAGCCATCCCTAATTATCGCAGGTTTTACCGCACACGGTTTGATACCTATGAGTTTGATGTGTCGCTTCGCTGGCATACCGGCAGCCATAGCACGTTAAGCATAGGCCCGTCCATACAGTTTTACCACCTGGATTTTAATGATAACGCCGGGCGCTTTATTACTAATGCAGCCCAAATTGGATCGTACGATAGCCTGACAGTAAATAAAGACAAAGCTCATTTAGGCCTGGTGGTTAATCTAAATATCAACAAACGGAAGGACCTGCCGCTGCCAAAAGGTGGCTACTATTTAAACGTTACGTTAGAGGGTTATGACGGATTGAACGGCTATTCCAAATCATACGCGCAATTACGCCCCGAGTTTACCTTTTACCAGAAGATCAATTCAAAAGGCACCATCATTCTGTCAGATCGTGTAGGCGGCGGTGTTACCATAGGCCAACAGGCTTTTTACCAGTCGATGTTTTTGGGTGGGCAAGGCAACCTGCTGGGGTATGTGCAAAACCGCTTTGCAGGCAAGCACATGGTTTACAATAACCTGCAAGCAAGGGCTAAACTGTTAACTGTTCGCAGCTATATTTTGCCCGGCGAATTAGGCGTAACCGGTTTTTACGACACCGGGCGGGTTTGGGCTGAGGGCGAAAGCTCAACCAAATGGCATCAGGGCACGGGCGGCGGCCTTTACTTTTCGCCTGCCGGGTTGCTCATCTTCCAGGTACTGGCGGGTCACTCCAATGAAGGCTGGTACCCATATGTGTCGTTTAATGTGAGGATTTGATGGGAGAAGTATTGCCAGCGCTGCGGAGCGGGATATAATACAACCAACTCACCCGGTCATTGCTCCGCTCGAACGCCCTCTCTTCGCTAAAACGAAAAGAGGGTTTAGCTGCATTTTCCTTTTTGTTTTTCCTCACCCTCTTTGCGCAGCAGAGAGGGTCGACCAGCGTAGCGGTGCCGGGGTGAGTTGCATCAAGTCTTTACGTAGTGCTGATTCGCGCGGCCTCCAAATTTCTTTTTTGAAAAATCTATCATCATCTAAAAGATTACAAATCCTCATTCGTCTTACGATTATTAGTAAAATATTGAACTTCGGTGTAAAATATACACTGTGTCACATTAACACATAATCAGCTATAAAACGCTCAGTTTAATCGTCAATTGTCATTACAATCTTTTACATGGTCTTAAATTTCATTTTATTGTCACAAAACCGATAATTAGTAAATTAAGTTGACTAATATGGTCAACTCGGTTTACATTTGTACTGTTATTCAAAAACGCCATGGAAAATACCTATCTATCTCAGCCAACCACAACCACATTCTCAACAGGAGTGGTTGCCAATAACGCATCAACATTAAGCACAACACAAAAACAGTTTGCCGGTGATAACCGTACGTCGGTTAGTACTACTTCGGCTACTCACCAGCCACACATTTTTAAAACAGTTGTAGATATGGTTGGCGAAGGTTTAAAGCAAAACTTTTTAGGGCCAAATATCGATATGGAATTCCTGACATTAACCCTGCGCAGCTTTGCATCAACATCTGCCAGGGCCATACAGCAATTTGTAAAACCACTTACCAAAAAACGCGAAGTGGAAAATCCTTGCCATCAACTTAACCAACCTTGTTTCTAAATCTCACAACTATCACAATGAAACCGCTTATCACGCTTTTTAAACAAAGCATCATACTTATACTCCTGCTGCCCTTATCGCTTGCTACTGCAATGGCACAAAGCCCCGTTATTAAGGGTATTGTGACCGATGTAAAGCGTAAAGAAACAATGCCTTTCGTAACCGTATCGTTCGTGGGTACCAGCGTTGGCATGAGCACCAATACCAAAGGCGAATACAGCCTTGTTAACAACGGTAATTACAAACAAATAAAGGTAGCTTTCATCGGCTACAAAACTATTGTAAAGGACATCGAGCCGGGTAAGGATCAGGTGATCAACTTTAACCTGATAGAAGATAACCGCACGCTGAACGAGGTGGTGGTACGCTCCAACAAAAAGAAAAAATACACCAATAAAAATAACCCCGCGGTTGAATTGATCCGCCAGGTGATCGAGCATAAAAAACAAAACCAGTTAGAAAATTACGATTACGCCCAGTACAAACAGTACGAACGGATGATCTTTTCGCTGAGTAACCTTTCTGATAAATTTAAGAATAAAAAGATCTTTAAAAACTACCAGTTCATGTTTAAAGAGCAGGATTCGACCGCTATTGGTGGTAAAACCCTGTTACCGATGTACCTGGAAGAAAAGCTATCTGACAATTATTACCGTAAGGCCCCTTATGCTAAAAAGCAGGTGGTAGAGGCCAACAAACAGGTTAAGTATGATGCCAACTTTGTAGATAACGAAGGACTTAAAACTTACTTTAACCGGATGTACCAGGATATCAATATCTACGATAATAATATATCGTTATTGAGTAACCAGTTGTTGAGCCCAATTGCCGATCACTCTCCCGATTACTATAAATTCTTTATTACCGATACTTTAAAAGACCAGCAACCCAACCTGATCGAACTGAGCTTTACGCCGCGCAATACAAATGGGTTACTTTTTGAAGGCCGTATGTACGTGACAATGGATGGCAACTTTGCCGTGCAGAATGCAGAATTGACAGTTAATAAAAACATCAACCTTAACTTTGTAAGGCAGATGCAGGCCAACTTATCGTATGAGAAAAACAACGATGGCCGGTACCACCTAAGCCAAAGCAACTTGAAGATCGAATTCGGGATCAACAAAAACAAGGGCGGCGGCGTATATGGCGAGCGTTTGGTTACAATCAACAATTTTGAGATCAACCAACCCCGCAGCAAAGAAATTTATGAAGGCCCGGCGCAAGTGCTCGCGTCAAACGCTGATACAAAAAGCGACCAGTACTGGACACAAAGCCGCCCGGACAGTTTAGATGCCGATGCCGCCCGGATCTACAAGAACGTAGATAGCCTGCAAACTATCCCGTCGTTTAAAAAGACGATGGATATTGCCACGCTGGTATTAGCCGGCTATAAAAACTATGGCAAATTTGAGGTAGGCCCTGCCAACACCTTTTACAGCTTTAACCCGGTAGAAGGTTTCCGCCCCAGGATAGGCGGCCGCAGCACCCCTGAATTGAGCAAGCGTTATTATTTTGAAACTTATGGCGCTTACGGTACAAAAGACCAGCAGTTTAAATACTTTTTGAGCAGTACGTACTCGCTTAACAACAAATCTATCTACGCATTCCCGCAAAGTTATGTACGGGCCAGTTTTCAGCACGATACCAAAATACCGGGCCAGGAATTGCAGTTTGTGCAGGAAAGTAACTTCCTGTTATCATTCAAACGCGGAGATAACGATGTGTGGTTGTATAATGACATTTTCCGGTTAGATTATGTGCATGAATTCAGCAATCACTTATCGTACGCTTTAGGCTTTAAAAAATGGGGCCAAACGCCCGCGGGTTCGTTGCAGTTCCGTAACTTGTTACCCAATGGCGCCATAAACGATGTTAATCGGATCAATACTACCGAGTTATCTGCACAGATTCGCTGGGCACCTCACGAGAAATTTTACCAGGGTAAACTTTACCGCACCCCAATACCTGACCGTTACCCGGTTTTCACACTAAACTATCAGCAAGGTGTAAAGGGTTTATTAGGCGGCGATTATAATTATCAGAACTTTACAGGTAACATCACTAAACGTTTTTACCTGTCGCAGTTAGGGTACACAGATGTGAGTGCCGAAGGCAGCTATCTTTTCGGCCAGGTGCCGTTCCCGTTGTTGGATATACATCATGCCAACCAGACTTACGCGTTCCAGCTGTATTCTTATAACCTGATGAACTTCCAGGAATTTGTGAGCGACCATTACGCCAGTATCGCTATTGACCATAACTTCAACGGCTTTTTATTTAACCGGGTACCCTTGCTAAAGAAACTGAAACTGCGCGAGATCATTGACTTTAAGAGCCTTTGGGGCGGTGTACGTGCCGAGAATAACCCGGCAAACAACAGTGCGTTGCTGCGTTTCCCGGGCAGCGGCGGAACTAATGGCGGCACTTACGCGCTTGGCTCTAAACCATACATGGAAGGCAGCGTGGGTGTAGGTAACATCTTTAAATTATTACGGGTCGACCTGGTTAAACGTTTTACTTACCTGGATAACCCCGGCGCGCCGGAATGGGGTGTAAGGGCTATGGTTAAATTTGATTTTTAATGAATACATTCGTGAACCAAGTTGACCTTTAAGTGTTGTAGTTAATAGAAATCATGGGAGATTATTGTTCAATAACAGAAGATGCAAAAAGGGTAGCCCCTAAGTTGATCTACCTTTTAAAAAGGTTTATTGACGAATGGGGCAGTAAAAAACTGTGCGTAGTTAATAATCCAGGTTTTAACAGTGCACATATGCCCTTATTTATGAGCATTGGCACCACCGGAATTTCTAACAATGAACTGGCATCGAAGCTAAACGTATCTAAACAAGCAACCAGCAAGATCATTAAGGAACTGGAAGCAATAAAAATGGTACGCAGTGAAAAAAGCCCCGACGATGCCCGCGTGGTGATGCTGCACATGACCGAAGAAGGCGCAAAATTTTACAACTACTTAAAAAACCAGGTTACTGAACTGGAAAATATGTATAAGAAAGAAGTTGGCGCTAAAAATTATGAGATTGCTATAGATGTTATGCTAAAGCTTATAAAATTTCATGAAAGCTATAATTGCAGTGCCGCATCAGCAAAAGAATTAGAAAAAGTTTAAGTAAATGACAATAGGATGAAACGGTGTTTCATATAACAGTTGTATATTTGCTTAACACTGTTAAATAAATTAATGGTGCTAACACAAAATGGCCAGTAAAGACAGGATATTACGATTAAAAGAGGAAACAAGGGTAAACATCCTTGATGCCGCTTTGCAAATTGTTAAAGAAGACGGATGGCAAGCCCTGAGTATGCGTAAAATAGCCGATGTGATTGAATACACCGCTCCTATCATTTACGAATACTTCGCTAATAAAGAGGCAATACTATTAGAATTAAGCCGCAAGGGTTTTTTATTGTTGTCAAAAGAATTACAGGAAGCAAAAGACCAGCACACATTGCCGGCCCAGCAATTAGAGGCCATGTGGTTAACCTATTGGAACTTTGCGTTCGCTAATAAAGAACTATATCAGGGAATGTTTGGCGTTACCACAAACTGCTGCGAAATGGTTAATAAATTACCTGAGGCAGAAATGCCCTGGGATATTATCACCGGATCCATCGGCGAACTAATGCACATTGATGATATGGATTCAGAGATCATCTGTACCAAGTATTACACCTTTTGGTCGGTAGTACACGGGTTGGTTTCTATCAACCTACTTAACCGCGGCAATACAGACGAGATAAACCGCCAGGTACTGCGCGATACGATCGCAAGCATAATAAGATCTATAACACCTTAATTTTTTTACCTAATAATGAACAGTGTTAAATTTATTAACACTGTTTATGTACGATTAACACTAAGCAACATAAATTACTCATCATAATTAACATACATACCATGAAAACACAACACATCAACGCCCCATCACTTAACAGTGTTAAATATGTTAACAACATTAATTGTTGCAACATGTAGTGTGCAGCAAGTCTGTAAACTTTAAATCAATAACAATACGAATAAACAATTACCAAAATGAACACTACCGATTCCACCATATATCTCAACAGTATAAGAACTGTATTAACAACATCAAACTCATCAAAATTAACCATCATGAAAATCATCCTGATCGCGATCATCGCCATATCATTATTTAGTTGCGGGCCCAAAGCCACAGCACCTCAAGCCCCACCCCCACCGGCATTGCCTGTAGCTACGGTAACATCTGGTTCACAAACCACCTACCAGGAATACCCTGCAAGTATTGAAGGTACCGTTAACGTAGAAGTACGCCCGCAGGTAAGCGGTGCCTTAGACAAAGTATTTGTTGACGAAGGCGCCTTTGTAAACGCAGGCCAGCCAATTTTTAAAATAAACGAACAGCCTTACCGTGCCGCCTTAAACAACGCCTTGGCCACCCTGCACGCTACTGAAGCTGCATTAGGTACAGCGCAAATTGAGGTTGACAAATTAACCCCGCTGGTAGCTAATAAGGTGATATCAGATTACCAATTGAAAACAGCTAAGGCATCTTACCAGGTGGCTAAGGCCAATATTGAATCGGCTAAGGCAAACGTAGCTACTGCACAGATCAATTTAGGTTATACGTTGATTAAAGCCCCTGTTGCCGGTTACATAGGCCGTTTGTTGAAAAAACAAGGAAGCCTGGTATCGCCGCAGGATGTTGAAGCATTAACCCAACTGTCTGACGTGCACGACGTGCATGTTTACTTCGCCCTGGGCGAAAAGGATTTCGTAAATTTTAAAGAACAATACCCCGGCGAGACTTTAAAAGATAAGCTGAAACGCTTACCGTCTGTAGGTTTGTTGTTAGCCGATGGCAGCGAATATGCCAAACAAGGTAAAATTGATGTGATAGACGGCCAGTTTGATAAAACCACCGGCGCTATTACTGTAAGGGCAAGCTTTGCCAACCCTAATGGCCTGTTACGCTCAGGTAACACCGGTAAAGTTCGCTTAAGCCTGCAACACCTGAATGCTTTGATCGTACCGGAATCGGCTACGATAGAAATGCAGGACAAAACCTTTGTGTTTGCCGTTGCAGATAGCAATAAAGTGAAGAAAGTACCTATTACCATTGTGGGTAAAAGCGGCAACAACTACTTGGTCAGCGATGGTGTTAAAGCCGGCGACCAGATCGTGCTAAGTGGAATTGACCACTTACAGGAAGGCACCATCATAGCACCGCAAAAACAGGCTGATAAAGTCGCAGCAGTAGTAAAAAACTAATACCGGAAATAAAGAGAAAGGACTTAAAAGAATAAGAACTGCTGGCTTGATGTTTTGACTAAAAAACGTCTCGGGTCCTTCGTCTTGTCTCATTTTTCTAAAAATCATATCAAAAATTACAGAAATCATGTTTCAAAAATTCATAGAAAGGCCGGTACTATCAACCGTTATCTCCATATTGTTGGTGATAGTAGGTGTACTGGGCTTAACCAAATTACCTTTACAGATGTTCCCGGATATTGCCCCGCCGGCAGTATTGGTAACAGCTGTTTACCCCGGCGCAAATGCCGAAACCGTGCTGCGTTCCGTTGCACCATCATTAGAAGAATCCATCAACGGTGTCGAGAATATGAGCTACATGAGCTCGACTGCCAGTAATGATGGTTCATTAGCGATCACCATTTACTTTAAACAGGGTACCAATCCCGATCAGGCAGCGGTAAACGTGCAGAACCGGGTGGCACAAGCCACTGCGCAATTACCTGCCGAGGTGGTGCAGCAAGGTATTACCACCACTAAACAGCAAAACAGCTTGATTGGTGCCATTGGTATTTATACCGACGACCCTAAAAAATATGATCAGACATTTGTGGCCAACTACGCGGCCATCAACATCATCCCCGAGATCAAACGGATCCCCGGCATTGGTTCGGCCGTGATATTTGGTGGTGTAAAGGATTACTCGATGCGTGTTTGGTTGAACCCTAACCAAATGGCCGCCTACAAGATTACCCCTGCCGAAGTGATGGCAGCCATACAAGACAAGAACTTAGAAGCTGCCCCCGGCAAATTGGGCGAGCGCAGTAACGAGATCTTTGAATACGTTATAAAATACAAAGGTAAATTAACCAAACCCGAAGAGTACCAGAACATTGCTATCCGCGCCAATGCAGATGGTTCTGTACTGCACTTAAAGGATGTTGCCCGTGTTGAACTGGGCGCCTACTCTTACACCAGTGCAACCCACTTAAACGGTAAAGACGGTGTAGGTATCGGGCTAATCCAGTTAGCCGGATCTAACGCTAACGAAATTCAGTTAGAGGTAGACAAGGTGATGGAAAAGGCCGCAAAAGATTTCCCATCGGGTATCAAATGGAACCAGTTCTATCGTACCAAAACCGCGCTGGACGAATCTATATCACAGGTACAGCATACGCTGATCGAAGCCTTTATATTGGTATTCATCGTGGTGTTCATCTTTCTGCAGGATTTCCGTTCGACCCTGATCCCTGCTATTGCGGTGCCCGTGGCTATCCTCGGTACGTTCTTCTTCATGAACTTGTTTGGGTTCAGTATCAACCTGCTTACGTTGTTTGCGCTGGTGCTGGCAATAGGTATTGTGGTAGATGATGCCATTGTGGTGGTAGAGGCCGTGCATGCCAAAATGGAGCACGAGCATTTAGGCCCTAAAGAAGCTACTACAAAAGCGATGCACGAAATTACAGGGGCCATCATTTCTATCACCCTGGTAATGGCAGCGGTATTTTTACCTGTAGGTTTCATGACCGGCTCAACGGGTATCTTTTACCGCCAGTTTGCCTTTACTATGTCTATCGCTATCTTGATCTCGGCGGTTAACGCTTTAACCTTAAGCCCTGCCCTGGCAGCTTTATTCTTAAAGAGCAACCATACAAAAGATGGCGAGCCTGCGGTGAAGAAAACATTCACACAAAAATTCTACGCCGGGTTTAACAGCAGCTTCGCTGCCTTAACCGACAGGTATATTGGCGGCATTAAATTCCTGATCAAAAATAAATGGATCAGCATGGGTGGTTTGGCATTGATCACAGCGGTTACCGTTTACCTGGTAAGCACCACCAAATCGGGCTTTATCCCAACAGAAGATCAGGGTTTTGTGGCCATATCGGTATCTACCCCATCAGGTACATCGTTAGATGGTACCACCAAAATGCTGGAGCAGGCCGAAAAAGAATTGCGCGCCTTGCCTGCCGCAAGGTTTGTTACTGCTATATCAGGCTTTAACCTGTTAACCAATTCCAACAGCCCATCGGCAGCGGTCGTATTCGTACTGTTAAAACCAAATGAGGACCGAGGCGATGTGAAAGACATTAACGAGATCCAGAACATAATCCGTGGTAAACTGGCTGCCATAACCAAAGGAAGTTTCTTTGTATTCAGCTTCCCTACCGTACCGGGCTTCAGTAACGTAGAAGCATTAGATATGGTACTGCAGGATAAAACCGGCGGCAAGCTGGATAAATTTAGCGGCGTGGCCAATAATTTTATTGGCAAGCTTATGGCTAAGCCGGCTATTGCCTATGCGTTTACCTCGTTCAAGGCCGATTATCCACAATTACAATTGGAAGTCGACGATGATAAGGCCAACCAGTTGGGTGTAAATGTTAAAGACATCCTGCAAACCATGCAGGCCTACTTTGGTAGCGCGCAGGCATCAGACTTTAACCGCTTTGGTAAATATTACCGCGTGGTGGTACAGGCTGATGTAGCCGACCGTACCGACCCTGCATCTATCGATCGCGTATTTGTAAAAAACAAAACAGGCGAAATGGTTCCTATCAACACGCTGGTAAAATTAACCCGTGTGTATGGTTCAGAAACCGCCTCTCGTTACAACTTGTTTAACTCTATCCAAATCAATGCTATCCCTAAACCGGGTTATAGCTCCGGCGATGCCATAAAAGCCATCCAGGAGACAGCCAAAGAGGAATTACCGCAAGGCTTCGCTTATGAGTTTTCGGGCCAAACGCGTGAGGAAATCTCATCGGGCGGTCAGTCCACCATTGTGTTCCTGCTATGTCTGGTATTTGTTTACTTCCTATTATCTGCACAATACGAAAGTTACATCCTGCCGCTGGCGGTGATCCTATCAATACCTACCGGTATCTTTGGTGTGTTTGTGGTGTTGGGTTTAACCGGTATCGAAAACAACATTTACGTACAGGTAGCGCTGATCATGCTGATAGGCTTACTGGCAAAGAACGCCATCCTGATCATCGAGTTTGCCGTGCAACGCCGCAAGGCCGGATATGGATTGGTGGAGTCGGCAATCGAAGCTTCCAAACTCAGGCTGCGCCCAATTATCATGACGTCTATGGCATTCGTATTCGGGTTGTTCCCCATGAGTATCGCTACAGGCCCATCTGCACAAGGTAACCACTCCATCAGTATTGGTGCCGCGGGTGGTATGGTGTCGGGCGTGTTATTAGGTCTGTTCATTATCCCGGTATTGTTCGTGATCTTCCAGCATTTGCAAGAAAAGATCACCGGCGCGCCAATATCAAGGCACCTGGATAAGAACTATAACCCTGATGGTAAGCAAAAAGAACTGGAGTTGAGGTAACTCACCCGGTCATTGCTTCGCTCGACCACCCTCTCTCCGCAAGCGGAAAGAGGGTTAAAAAGAAATAACTTCCACCCTCTTTGCGAAGCAGAGAGGGTCGGCAAGCGCAGCGGAGCCGGGGTGAGTCGATTAACAAAGCGACAAAAATTGATTTAATATAAATCCTTCTTTAAATCCTCTCCTTTGGAGAGAATTTAGGTGAGGCTCTTAAAAACAAGACAATGAAAAGATACACCACCACATTCGCATTTATGCTATTATTGGCATTAAGCGCGTGTAAAGTTTCAAAAGATATTCAAACACCCAAACCTGCGCTGCCCGTGGCTTTCCGCGATGCAGCTGCAACCAGCGATACCACCAGTATTGCCGATATTAAATGGAAAAGCTTTTTTACCGAAGTTACCCTGCAAAAACTGATAGACAGTGCTATCAATAAAAATTACGACATGCAAATTGCCGTGAAGAGTATTGAAGCATCGCAATTATTATTTAAACAGGTTAAATGGAATTACGTACCAACGGTAAGCGCCAACGTTACAGCTAATAGCAGCCGCCCGTCAGACAATAGTTTGAACGGCCTGAGCTTAAACCAGTTCATCGGCAGCAAGCACATCGAAGATTACAATGCCAACCTATCCCTTTCATGGGAGGCTGATATCTGGGGCAAGATCCGTAACCAGAGCAAAAGTGCGCTGGCTACTTACCTTCAAACCACCGAAGCTAAAAAGCTGATCCAAACCAACATCGTAGCCGGTGTATCACAAGGATATTACAACCTGCTGATGCTGGATGCGCAACTGCAGATAGCTCAAAAAAATGTTAAGCTGAATGATAGTACACTGCGGATCATCCATTTACAATACGATGCCGGGCAGGTTACTTCATTAGCCGTGCAACAGGCAGATGCGCAGCGTTTGGCAGCAGCCCAGCTGGTACCCCAGTTTGAGCAGAACATCACCATACAGGAAAACGCCCTGCGTATTTTAGCCGGTTCACTGCCCGATAAAATTGAGCGTAGTGCGACGATTGATCAATTAGAGGTACCAGCCACCTTATCAGCGGGCATCCCGTCGGCCATGGTAAGCCGCAGGCCCGATGTACGGTCGGCCGAGCTGCAATTGGTTATTGCCAACGCCAACGTAGGTTTAAGCAAGGCAGAGATGTACCCGGCTTTACGCATTTCGGCACAGGGTGGTGTAAACTCATTCAGGGCGAGCAACTGGTTTAATATCCCGGCTTCTTTATTCGGCGTGGTATCGGGCAGTGTGATCCAACCCCTGCTTGACCGAAAACGCCTGAGCACAACTTATAAGGTGGCCCAGGTTACCCGCGAAAAGAATGTGCTGCAATTCCGTCAATCGGTGTTAAACGCAGTTGGCGAGGTATCTGATGCTTTGGTGAGAATAGATAAATTGAAAGCGCAGCAAGCTATCGCTGCTAACCGGGTAAATACTTTGCAACAGGCTACCGGTAACGCCAACCTGCTGTTTAAAAACGGACTGGCTAATTACTTAGAAGTGATAACCGCGCAAAGCAACGTGTTGCAGAGCGAACTGGAACTGGTATCGATCAAACGCGAGCAGTTAAGTGCCGTTAGCGACCTGTACCGATCGTTAGGCGGAGGGTGGAACTAATGATGGTGAGTTTGTGATGGAATGATTACAACCGCCCCCGCCAAAGCCGTCTCTTGTTTCAAAGGGCGGCTTTTTTGCATTCCTTTTGTCATCCTGAGCGATAGCGAAGGATCTTCCAGTTGGTAATAGACGGAAAGATGCTTCACTCCGTTCAGCATGACAAAGAGGTTTTTATTTTCCTGCTGCCCAAAAAATCGCATTGCTAAACAACCTCACATACGCCGGGTTATCAAATAACTTAGGCGAGTGCCCCATAAAAATATAAACGTTGCGGGCCTTCACCTGCTCATTGGTCCACACCACGGGGTGGTCGCCCATTTTGATATTTGTGGCAGGCTGATAGGAATTCTCATCCACACTGGCCAGCACATGCACATTGGGCCGCGGGCTTTTATCGTAGGTGTACCATTCCTCTTGCTTTACCACAAATGGTGCCGGCACTCCACGCATTACGGGGTGCTGTTTATCTTCAACATTTACACTCCCCTGCACAAATGTGGCAATGTAGTTTTTGTAAGTGATGCCACCCATAAACTGCGAGAACCATTGCCACATCGGGTAACCGTCAAACTCGCCCAATAAAGTAGCATGGTGAAAGCCTATCCAGCCGCCCTTACCCTGATCTATATAATCTTGAAATGCCGCTACAGCTGCCTTTTTCCAGGCATAAGGTGCGTAATCTAACTGAATGAAGAGTTGGTAATGGCTTAGGAATTTCTCATTTATCTGATCTGTGTTCTGGATATAATCTATAGCAAAACCTTTTTTTGCCGCCAATTGGTTCAGCCATATTTTTGCCCGTTTAGAATAGGTTACATGATGCCCGCCATTTTCGTAAAGTGCCAGCACCCTGAAAGCCGGCTTTTTAATTTGGGCAGATGCGGATATGTTCAAGCAGATTAAAACAAACAGAAATATTTTTTTCATGATGTTGAATTTAGTTTAAATAGTGCAAAAAGGTTAAGTCGCTGAAATAAAACTTTGTGGCTTCACGCCTTTGTGTGAATGACTACTTTCACCTTACCTTTGCCGCAATGGATTATTTTAAAGATCTGCTGGAACTGCTCAGGATTGAACGTGAAGAAGACCGCAACGCCTATTTAAAACTCACCCAAAGCACATCAGTAAGCGACCGCCGGGCGGCAGGTATTACCTGGTACCCAATCGCTATCCGGGGTAACGAACCCAGCCGAGGCGATTATATAACGGTTGAGGTGGAGCGCACAACCCATAAAGATCTTTCGCATCAGTTTAGGTTTGGGGTGCCCGCTGTGCTTTTCAGCAACCATGATGCAGGTACTGATCGAGTGGAGGGCACCATTGCTTACTCCGGCGGCGACAGGCTCAAAATAACTCTGTTCACCGATGAACTGCCCGACTGGACCCGCAACGGTAAATTAGGGGTTGAATTATTGTTCGATAACAACAGTTACGATGAAATGCAGTCGGCATTGAAAACTGCTTCGGCCCTAAAAGATAAACCGGAGGCCAAACTGATAAGGATACTGACTGGCGAGGCAGAGCCGGGTTTTGCAGATGCCGATTATAACCGAACGTTTCCGTCACTCAATCCATCGCAACAAACTGCAGCACAGCAAATTTTAGGTGCAAACGAGTTGTCTATTGTCCATGGCCCGCCGGGAACGGGAAAAACTACCACCATTGTGCAAGCCATAAAAGGCCTTATTAAACAGGATAATAAGCAGATCCTGGTGGTGGCACCCAGCAATACCGCGGTAGACTTGTTGAGCGAGAAGCTGGCAGCCGAGGGCCTGAATGTTTTACGTATCGGCAACCCTGCCCGTGTTTCGGAAAAGTTATCCGCACTTACGCTCGATAGCAAAATGGGTGATCATAAGTACACAAAGGATATTAAAGAGATGAAAAAGCAGGCGTCAGGGTATAAGAATATGGCGCACCAGTACAAACGCAGTTTCGGTAAGGCAGAGCGTGACCAGCGCAAGGCCCTTTTTGATGAAGCCCACCGCATTATGAAGGATGTGGCTAAAACCGAGCAGTTTATCATCGACGACCTGGTTGCCAAAGCGCAGATCATCACAGCTACGCTGGTGGGCAGCAACCACTACACGATACGCGATGTAAAATTTGATACCGTAGTAATTGACGAGGCCGGACAGGCCTTAGAACCCGCCTGCTGGATCCCGATATTGAAGGCCCAAAAACTCATCATGGCGGGCGACCATTTGCAACTGGCACCCACCATCAAATCAAACAAGGCAGCACAAAAGGGATTGGCTACTACCCTGCTTGAGAAATGCGCCACCCAGCACCCGCAAGCTGTTACTTTATTAGAAGAACAGTACCGTATGAATGAGGCCATCATGGGTTTCTCGTCCCGCGAGTTTTACGGTAACCGGTTGAAGGCAAATGAGGGCGTAGCTCAACGCTTGTTGTTTGAAAAGGATTTGCCCATGACGTTTGTAGATACTGCAGGTTGTGGTTTTGATGAAAAGCTGGAAGGCACCAGTAGCACCAATCCCGAAGAAGCTGTATTTCTGTTTAAACATCTGTACCAATTGGCAGAACAGATCGCGGCAAGAGGGCTGGAATTTCCGTCGATAGCCATCATATCTCCATACAAAGGGCAGATCAGAATCTTGAAAGAGTTGTTTGAAGCTTCGGAACTTATAAAGTATAAAGACAAAATATCGGTAAATACGATAGATAGTTTCCAGGGGCAGGAAAGGGATGTGGTTTATATCAGTATGACCCGTAGTAACGCCGAAGGTGAAATTGGTTTTTTGGCAGATACCCGGCGCATGAACGTCGCGATGACAAGAGCACGAAAAAAATTAGTAATTATAGGTGATAGTTCGACAATTACACGCTTGCCATTCTACGCAGACATGGTTACCTATGCAGAAAACATTAGTGGCTACCAAAGTGCCTGGGAATATCAAAACTGATATTCCCGGATACCGATTATATTTAGGATGCCTGTTTTAAAACATGCATATGGTTAGCCTCCGTTTTCAAGTCGCGGCTAATTGAAGGAACATCCTTAGCACCGTATTTATCTTTAAGCTTTTTAAAGATCTCGAAGCTAAAAGCATCAACCATTGGTAAATTGTATTTTTCGATAGTTCCTGGGTGCAGCCGTAGTGCGTCAGCTTGAACCTTCATATCCATGTGGTTAATATGGGTAATGCCGGTAGCCATATCTGTTTCAAATACAACAAAAGTGTCAATATTCCTTCCATCACTGTCGGTATAAATTACCGTTTCGTTTTCGTTAAACCGTTTCATAGTAGTAGTTATAATTAAATAAACAACGTTTAAGTTAAAATGTTTGGATATCTCAACGCGAATAATCACAAATAGCTATTGTAACTTAATTATTACATAGGCCTTTTTTAGCGGGTTAATCGCCTATCTACTTGGTTATGCTTGGCTTGTTTTCACGGATTATAAGTAGCTGAAAATCTTCAGGTTGAAAAGCCGTTAAATAAAATCAAATAAATATTATCTGAAAATCTAAATTAATCGTAATATTGCGATATAAAGATGGGCCTAACAAAAACAGAAATATTTACAGCCGAACAAAACCGGTTATCCGTAATGCTTAAGGCAATGGCGCACCCGGCGCGGATAGCCATTTTGCAGCAGATCATTAAATCGAACACCTGTATTTGCGGCAACTTGGTTGATGAACTGGGTTTAGCACAACCAACTATTTCACAGCATTTAAAAGAACTTAAAAATGCCGGGCTGATTCAAGGTACAATTGAAGGCGTTAGCATTTGCTACTGCATCAATCCAACGGTATGGAGCGAGTTGCAAACAGGGTTGGGCATGCTGTTGGGTTCTTATAAAGATATACAAACCTGCTGCTGATTTTTTTGACCAATTCCATCGTAATATTGCAATATTAAAATAGAATAAAAACCATGAATAAAACAGAAGCGATCACCTGGAAAAACTTTAAAAATGCATTGCTGCAACACCCCAATTGCTACTTGCAATTTCAATATGCCGCGGGCCAATTTGTCGATGCGGCATACCATATCACCGAGATAAAGCAAGCGCCCATCACCTCGGTAGATTGCGGCGGTGTAATGAATGCATGGACAGAGGTAATTTTGCAGCTTTGGGTGCCCCATGATGAGCAGCAGGACCGGTCGATGAAAGTGGAAAAGGCACTGTCTATTATCAACCTGGTAGAAAAGATGCTGCCGCTTAACCCTAACGCTATGGTTAAGATTGAATTTGGCAACTCGGAATTTGATACGCGCCAGATGTTCCCAAATGAAATGGTTATGGATAACGATACACTGACCATTGACCTGCGCCCGGATGCGGTACAATGTAAAGCCATTAGCCGTGGCGGCAGTTGCGGTACAAATGATAACGGCGAAGAATGCTGCGCTCCCATAATGGAAAAACCGATGATCCAGTTAAAAAACCTGGTAACCGCCAATGAAAACTCATGCGCCCCCGGATCGGGATGTTGCTAAACAATTAAAATAAGATGAAAAACGTATTAGTGCTTTGCACCGGCAACAGTTGCCGCAGCCAAATTGCGGAAGGCTATTTAAGGCATTTTGCCGGCGATAGGGCAACTATTTATAGCGCGGGGATAGAAACACACGGTGTTAACCCAAAAGCTATTGAGATAATGAAACGCGACGGGATAGATATCTCCGCACATACCTCTAATAACATCAACGAATACCTGGATGTGGATTTCGACTACGTAATAACCGTATGCGATAACGCTAAAGAGAGCTGCCCCTATTTTCCTACGCAGGCAGTTAAATTTCATTACAATTTTCCCGATCCTGCCAAAGCCAAGGGAACGGATGAGGAGGTAATGGAACAATTCAGCGAAGTGCGCGATATGATCAAAAAATACAGCCGGGATTTTGTAAACGAAAATTTAAAAAACTAATGGCGGCTGCTAATGATTGCGCCCCCGCGGCAGATCGAAAAAAGCTAAGCTTCCTGGATAGCTACCTTACCCTTTGGATCTTTTTGGCAATGGCCATAGGTGTTGGAATAGGTTATTTTATCCCCTCATCAGCCCAACTCATTAACTCTTTTTCCAGCGGCACAACCAATATCCCGCTGGCAATCGGTCTTATACTAATGATGTACCCGCCGCTGGCCAAGGTTAAGTACGAAAACATGGGCGAAGTTTTTAAGGATACCAAAGTATTGAGCGCATCTTTGATCCTGAATTGGATCATCGGCCCGGTGCTGATGTTTGTGCTGGCCATTACACTGTTGCGCGACCACCCCACCTATATGGTAGGTTTAATATTGATTGGCCTGGCGCGTTGTATTGCCATGGTAGTGGTATGGAACGAACTGGCAGAAGGTAACCGGGAGTATGCCGCGGGCCTGATTGCCTTGAACAGTATTTTTCAGGTGTTGCTTTACAGCGTTTATGCCTGGTTGTTTATCACCATATTGCCGCCATTATTTGGCTTGAAGGGTTTAGCTGTTAATATCACTATTGCAGAGATCGCTAAAAGTGTAGCTATTTACCTGGGGTTGCCATTTGCAGCGGGCATTATCAGTCGTTATACACTTATCAGATTAAAAGGTGAACAATGGTTTCAAAACACATATATCCCATTTATATCACCCATCACTTTAATTGCGCTGCTGTTTACTATCGTAGTGATGTTTAGCCTGAAGGGCAGCCTTATTGTACAGATTCCGATGGATGTTTTACGTATCGCGCTTCCGTTAGTGATTTATTTTACCATTATGTTTTTGCTGAGTTTTTTTATCGGCAAATGGTTTGGGGCCGATTATTCGCGCAGTACCGCAATAGCATTTACAGCGACCGGCAACAACTTTGAATTAGCTATAGCAGTTGCCATAGGCGTTTTCGGCATTAATTCGGGCGAAGCATTTGCTGGGGTAATAGGTCCTCTGGTTGAAGTGCCGGCCCTGATAGCGCTGGTAAACGTTGCATTTTGGTTGCGGAGACGCTACTGGTAATTAGTTTAAAACGAGACACCTATTTGCACCCCTGTACTTATCGAAGCAGGCAGACCGTTACCAAACCTTACCGGGAACGGAACTGAAACAAATAAATTTGCGTCTTTACCTTTTTTAATAACCTGGTTAAACACAGGCGTTACACCAAAACGCCCGTTAGTTTCAAAAGCCATACGCCCTATAAACGTAAAGCCATGCCTGAACCGAAACATGGCACCGGGGTGAAACAAAACCGTGCTTACTTTGGAAATGTTTTTTTCTGTCCGGATGGCCGGTGCTACTTCAAAGCTAACCCCGAAATTGTCGCTCTTCAACAAATTAATCCCGAAAGGAAAGCCAACGGTATAAGCCTTTCCTACATTGCTGGTAAAATGGCCATCTGCAAAGGTTGTCAACGGCTGAACGATGCTAAAATAGCCGGTAATGCGTGGGTAGACAGCAGCCTGCTGTGCAAGGCAGTTTCTAAGAATCGCCAGAAATAAAAAACTCATTAAAAGTGTTTTCATATTGGGCACAATACTAACACACGTCCAACTCTCAAAATTGTATAGTTTATACTATTTAGCCTCCTCTTTACCTTTGCTGATATTTTTTTTATAAACAGAGGGATTTTCGCCGGTTTGCTTTTTAAAGGTCCGGGTGAAGTGGCTTTGATCTGAAAAGCCCGTGAGGTAAGCTATCTCGGTAAGCGCGTAACTGGTAGTTTGCATCAGATTTATAGCTTTATCGATCCTCAACTTACGGATATAATCACCGAATGACAGGTTATCAAAGTGCTTAGAAAACTCGCGCGAAAGATAGGTTGGGTTAATCTCTAATTCGTCAGACACTTGCTGTAAACTTAGACTCATATTAGTATCAATTTGATCCTGAATTATTTCTTTTAACTCTTTGGCCCACTGCGGTGCTTTTTTTGAGCTGTTTTGTTTTATGTACTTGTTGAAAACATCCAGCAGCATCTGCTCTGCCGGGCCTGCCTGGGTATGCTTTAATTGGTAAAGGTGGGTGGCCCAGCTGTAAAGCCCATCATAAATAATCATCCCAAGTTCCAGAAGTTTATGGTCGTTATTTATATTATAAGCCAGGCCCGAGAAGATGGCTTCAAGACCAGCAGACTGTGGTGCAAAATCGTGCCTGTCCGTATCAGCACCACGAACGATGGCTGCTATCGTATCAAGTGCATTATCTTTTAGCTTGTGCTTCTTAATAAAGTAGTCAAAAGTACAGCGATCATCGTAATGAGAATATTCCACGTTGGGCAAATCAAAAGGGATGGCGTCCAATTCTTTGGCATATGTTAGCACTTGCTTAAACGGCGCAAAAATTATCTGGGCCGTGGGGTCTATAAAACGTTTAATTAGCCAGGGGCATGCAATACGGTCAATTTTGGGACGGTCACGCGTAATCCAGTTCATGTTTCAATTATACGCGATATATATCATTAGCGAATAAATTTCGCAACCTATTATTAATAAATATACTTTAACAAACTTTACCTAAATAATATTTGTTAACATAATGATAACATACAAGTAACTTAATATTAACCTAAATTTGCAGCTTATCACCACTATATGAAGAAATCAGAACGTAAGGCCATGGTTAAAGCTGCTAAAAAAGCGGTTACCATTAACATCCAAAACCATATCATAGCCGCCATTAAACAATCGGCCGCCGAATTAAAAGCCGACACTAAAAAAATTGAAAAGAAATTGGTGAAGGCTTCAGGCAAAGTAGCTAAAAAATTCGCTAAAATGATTAGTGCCGCACAACCTGTAGAAAAGGAAAAAGCACCAGAAGTTGCCGCTCCTGCTCCCAAAGTACCTGTTGCACAAACGGCTTCAAAAGCAAAAACAACAAAACCTGCAAAAACTGCTGAACCTGTTGTAACGCAAGCATCATAAAATATAAGGGCCCCTTTACAGGGGTCTTTTTATTTACCCTAAAACTTAAATACAA
Source organism: Mucilaginibacter glaciei (assembly GCF_014773245.1). Taxonomy (GTDB): domain Bacteria; phylum Bacteroidota; class Bacteroidia; order Sphingobacteriales; family Sphingobacteriaceae; genus Mucilaginibacter; species Mucilaginibacter glaciei. The sequence goes on from NZ_JACWMX010000007.1 coordinate 192,660, forward strand.
TTATTTGTGTATAAGTAACATATGCGATCAATTGCCGGATGTTTCATTCTATTTACTACGCTGCTATCTTGCGGCGAGCCGCGGCAGCCAACCTATGTGATCACAAACGTTGGGGATACGTTATTAAAAACCCCTCAAAATAACATCCCCCCACCTGCGGCTGATGCTACCGGGCATATAACTACCGTTATCACGGGCACCACAACCCCACAAGAGCTGATTGCCTACGCCAAAACGCTTACCGGCGTTAAATATAAATACGGCTCTACAGATCCTGAAGAAGGGTTTGACTGTTCGGGGTTTATTACCTATGTGTTTAACCATTTCAAGATAGCTGTACCGCGTACCTCGGTTGACTTTACTTATGTACAGAAGGAAATTGATGTAAACCGATCAACTACCGGCGACCTGATACTATTTACAGGTACAGACAGCACGATACGTGTAGTAGGCCATATGGGGATCATCACTTCAAACATTGAAGGGGATGTGCGTTTTATTCACTCCACATCGGGCAGGGCCAACGGAGTAACCGAAACCTCATTAGCCCCCTATTATAAAGGCAGGTTTATTAAAGCGATCAGGATCTTCCCGCAGAACGATCGACCGGATTAGCTTTTCGGGGATTGTGTTATTAAAGGTTTAAACACAACTAGACGAACTTGCCCTACACAAACTGTATTAAGGCTTCTTCATCGCCTTATCATTAGCCTCTAACAAATCCATGTAAGCGGAAGCCGCGGAATTTGCAGGATTGATGGCAAACGCTGTCGCAAGTTCTTGATCAGCTTTGACCTTATCGCCTTGGTTACGGTAATAAGTTGCCGCCTGTACATGCAGATCGGCATAAAAGGAAATAAGATATTGGTCCGACGGGTCGGAATGGTACAAGGCGGATGCTATTCGATACGCCGATTCAAAATCATTGTTTTTGGCAAGCATTTTAGCTCTCTGGACTAATACACCAGCATTATTAGTTTCGCCCATTAGAATAGGTTGCTCCACCGGAACAACGACAGGTTTAACGGTCACAGGTTTCTCAACCACCGCAACCTTTTCTACAGGAACAGCTACAGGTTTAACGGCCACAGGTTTCTCAACCACCGCAACCTTTTCTACAGGAACAGCTACAGGTTTAACGGCCACAGGTTTCTCAACCACCGCAACCTTTTCTACCGGAACGGTTACAGGTTTAACGATCACGGGTTTCTCAACCACCGTCACCTTTTCCACAGGAACAGCTACAGGTTTAACAATCACTGGCTTCTCAACCACCGCAACCTTCTCTACCGGAATAGGTACAGGTTTAACGTTCACAGGTTTCTCAACCACCGCAACCTTTTCTACCGGAACGGTTACAGGTTTAACGATCACGGGTTTCTCAACCACCGTCACCTTTTCCACAGGAACAGCTACAGGTTTAACGGTCACGGGTTTCTCAACCACCGCAACCTTTTCTACCGGAACGCTTATAGGTTTAACGAACACGGGTTTCTCAACTACTGCAACCTTTTCTACCGGAACGGTTACAGGTTTAACGGTCACGGATTTCTCAACCACGGCAACCTTCTCTACAGGGACAGTTACTGGTTTAACGTTCACGGGTTTCTCAACCACGGCAACCTGATCAACAGGAATAGCTACTTGTTTGGCGATTACAGACTTCTTTTTGCCAGCTACCTTTTTGGCTGGCACTTTAGTAATAGCATCCGCCCCACTCAAATACTTGGGGTCTATATCTTTTAGGTATTGTAGTGCATCGGCATTATTCGGGTCTTTTCCCAATACTTTTTTAAACTCGGCACCCGCTTTAGCAGGTTCTTTTGTCAAAACATATAAACGGGCGAGTAATACGCGTAGTTCGGTATCGTCCGGGTTTTGCTTTAAACCGAAGTTCACCAAATCGAACGCATACGGGTAGTTTTTGTCTTCGTTTATTTCGTAAACCGCCAGGTCTAACAGCTCTTTGTTGCTTTTCTCAGGCGCCTGTTGCGCGCGTGCTGTAAAAGTTAAAAACAGTAGGAATACTGCCACCCATATCTTCGGCATTTTGCTGCCCATTTTCGTCATCAACATATTTACCAGCACACCTATTTTGTAATTACCGTTAAAAAACACAAAGCAATGCCCGTATGAAAATAACATAACTTATACAATAATCAATAAAAATAATATTCCTATTGATTGTAAAGCTATTTATATAACAACCAGGCTCGAAGTAATTTTGAGTTTTGTAGAACTAAATACAAGGTAAAACAGCCCGGCTTCTAAAATTTCACCCGCTCAACAGGCCTTTTTACGCCGCGAAAAACGAAAAGGTTCGCCTGAATTTTTCATCCTTCAATCTTTATAAACTAAAAACACAGGGTTAAATTTGATATTTGGTGCTGTAAAACAGTTATTTAGTACAAAAATCAGCGTTAAAAAACAAAACCAAATCTTAGTGTAATTATTACACTAAGATTATATTAATTTCCCTGGTTAACCGCACCTTTGCGGTGCCCAAAAAGAGGTGGTCGTAAACGCATTAATTATTATGTCGTTATATTGATTATCACACTTTTAGCAATCGTACTTTCAATTATCCGGTACGATCATTTTACAACATCATACAAAATATCAAAACAATGAAAATTAAAATTTTAACCCTTATAGCTGTTTTAGTAACAGTATTGGGAGCCAACAATGCAGCCAGCGCAAAAACTATAACAGATGATGCTTACACCCTGCTTAACGATATCAGTGCTATCAATAAAATTGAAGTGCACGGCAATGTTGAACTTTACATTTCTGACGCTAACACCGACCAGGTAAAGATTTACAACAAATACTACGCAGAAAGCGCCCTGGTACAAAGCAAAAACGGTGTGTTACGCATATCGTCTTACAAAACCGAAAAATTGGTGGTTTGGGTAAGCGCGAACGATTTACGTTCGGTATCGGTTTTCGACAATTCTACCGTGAAGTCATTCGGTAATATATCTAAAATTGAATTTGCAGTCGACTTACACAACAACGCCACTGCACAGTTGAATTTAGCGGCTTACCAGGTTAATTTAAGCGTCAAAGATAACGCTACTGCAGCCTTAAAAGGCAATGCAGATCTGTTCACACTGAAAAGGGATGACGCTGCCAGTGTAAAAAGCGCCGAATTTGCCGCCAATTACACATTTGAAAACAAGATCATCTTTACTGCAGGTATAGCTACCCAACAAATTGGGATGTAATTTGGCCTTGCGCGGTATCGTTGCAATTTAAATTATCTCTTAAACAGCCGGTTATATAGTTTCCATAAAAAATGAAATGATTTTTGTAATTCCGGCTTCAATTTTACATATTTGCAACCTCGAAAATAGTAAATATTTTCAGCGCCTATAGCTCAGTTGGTTAGAGTAGAAGACTCATAATCTTTTGGTCCCTGGTTCGAGCCCAGGTGGGCGCACAAACTCTAACATCGGAGACACCGAAAACCCCTTAAATCGCTGATTTAAGGGGTTTTTTCATTAATTATCCCCTTAAAAACCCTTTGTAAAGCCAACGTTCTCGTTACCTATCCGACTACCTGTTCTTTGTTTTTAACTTAGGTAACACAAACCGCTTCAATAAATTGATTAACAGTTTATTACAGCGTTAAAAGTTGTTTTTTTTCGGGCAATTTTTAAATGTATTTGTGTTACCTGTTGTGTTACCTAAAAACGGGATGAAGTAAGAAACATTTAAAACTAAAAAGTTAGAATTTATGCAAACATCACAGTCGTTCGGTATTCATTTTACCACCCGTCCCGACAAAGCGAAAGACGGAAAAGAGCCTATTTATGCCTGCGTGACCGTTAACCGTCAACGGGCTTACATCGCTTTAAAGCAAAATGTTGATCCCAAAAATTGGGACGGCGGCAAAGGTGCCGCCAAAGGGAATAAGGAGGATGTCAAATACATTAACAATTACCTCGAGGAAGTAAGGCTTGCTATTGGCAATAGCTATAAAGAACTTCAGATCAAAAGGAAAATGTTATCGGCTAAAGCAGTTAAAGACCTTTATCTCGGAGAGGAAGCCCAGGTTTACTCCCTTGCCAATTGAGAATAGCGCATTACTAAAAAGGGTTGTCGGCAAGTCGGTAAATAAAGCCGGTAATAAATCGGGAGATTGGTTTGATGGGGATAATCCGCAAGGATGCATGTTTTAGTCGACATTAGATTAATTTTTGTCTTACGAATAATCGATAATTTTAAGAAGAATCGCATGACTTACAAAAAGAAGATAATACGCCACTTTTAAATCGATATTGTAAGCCTTCAGAATATAATCCCATAGGAATCATTGTGGCACCGCAAGCATCATTGTTTCAACTTATCCCCTCACCTCTCGCCGATATTTAAGTCGCTGGAATTACATTCAATTTATTTATCGGGCTGTTTGAGTTCTCCCGTTTACAAATGTTTATAACACTGTAAGAAATGATTTCTCTGGTAAAGTTTTGCTCATAAACTGCACGGGGGATGGCGATATAGCAAGTATTCCTAACAATGTTAGGTCCAATAATAACGTTCAGCATCTGCAACGCTCCCTTTAGATAATTTTTTGTGACCTGAAAGCATGTACGCATACATTTAAAAGAACCTTTCAATTTCTCAATTTAAATGCAGCATATAGAAACTGGACAACGGCCTGTTAAGCAAGGAATTTTAATTGTGCCCGTAGGCGTAGGGCTAGCGCTTCGCAAGCTTCGCCTTCGTCATGATTACTCACAACAACATGTGGCCGACTGTATGAAAATTACCCGGGGAGCCTTCCTGGCTTGGGAAAATTATTAAGTAAACTTCACCTTAAAAAAACCTCCAGATGATTACCGACTTTTATGGGATCCGGATGAGCGATTTCGTAAAAAATTTCTTGGAAGATCAGAAAGCCAATCCAATGTAAGACCAGAATAGCTATAGCGTTATGACTTAACGAATCTTCACGTTTGCAATGGGCGCTCTGCCTATTGCAAACGTACTTCAAAATTGCATCAAATCACTACATCAGCGGACCGTCATGGACTGGTGGCGGGTCATCTGAACGAAAAGCCTGCGCACGAGCAGCCATGCTCCCTTGTGCATAAGAGGCTACCCATCTCAGAAATTCCTCGTCTATCTCGGAAGAAAAATTTAAAAAAACCGTATCAACTGAAAATATCTGCGCGCTGAGCGTCGTGTGAGGATACCGCCTGGCACTTTCCCTTACCAGACGCTCCGCCAGTTCGCTCATGGTGTAAGGACTGAATGCCTCCGCAAATTTAAAATGGTTTACCGAGTCTTTGTAAAGATTAAAGGGGGCGACATCAACCGTCATTGTATGCCGGACATCGCTATGCGCTAAAGAGTACCGCCTGGCGGGTTCGACTTCACGGACCGATTCTATTCCGGCTATGCTGAGTGCTTTATTGGCATCGGCCAGTTCCGCCCAAAGTAAACAGGAAAAGGCATCACCATTTGATTGAGATACGGGAACGCAGATCACCTCTTCCACCTGACGTTTAAACTCGCCGGTCATCGACGTATGCGCTTTGATTTCAATGATCCGGGCATTGGTAATTCCTGTTGCAGGCGGTGTAGATAGCACCGCGTCTGCAAATTCGATTTCAAGCTTTGTGACCAGCTCCCGGGTGTCATGTGCCCAGTTCGGCAACCTATCCGTATTGGTAAAGATCAGTTCGGCTTCTGGGGTCACATAGGATTCAGCCGGTTCATGAGGCCATAAATCTTCAGCTGACGGCCGTGATATGGAGGCTCTCCAGGACCATTCTACATAACCCACGGTACCCCAGCGTGCATTGGCCGGGTCGGGCACTTTGGGACGAACAACCAGATAAGTCCTGAAGGTCTCATTCACACTCACGCCAAGTTTACGCTGGTCTAAAAAAGAAGAAGGATTATCAACCATCATTACAGAGCGTGGCGTTTCCAGCACCAACTCCGTAAAGGAATCATTATCCTCCCCCCGGCCTTTATAATATATCTCCGGGTTTTCATCCGTGCGATCAAGATACCACTCCTCACCCGTGCTTAGTAAAAATGTGGACCCATCGGCTTTTGTATACCTTCGCGTACCTCTTACAAATTGAATAACAGACAATTCCATAACAAAGGCACCTGCTTCCAAAGCAGCCTCAAATTTGATTATCATCCCCGGAATTGTACTGGACCCGAGCTGCATCCTTACCGCTCCTCCGCTCAGGCGGTGTACCGCTACAGCATGGCACCTGCACCGCATGCGAAAGTCTTCCAGATCGGTAACCCGCCAAACAGATGTCCTACCCTCCCCGTTGATGACCTCTCCGTGTACGTCTCTTATCTTCCAGCGCACTCCTTCGGAATAATTCCCCTTTTTGGAATAAAAGAATGTAGGAGACGAACTCCCCAGTTTTAAAACTTCCGGTTCATAAACCATCATTCCCCGTTTTCGAGACTGCACCCATAGGCCAATCGCTTCCGGGGGGAATACCCATATCGTTTCCAGTACCTCTCCTTCCGTATTCATACTGAATGTCATTTGCTCACCGATGGCAACTGTCCTTGTTTCTCCGTCCTGCAGCAAAACCAGCCCGTCAACTTTTTTTTGGATATCTATGTTTGTTTCTAATTGACTAAGGCCCTCCACGTAAAATTTGATCGCGGCAGCACTTCTGCTGATGACCCCTTTCGGATAATCTTCCAGGTTGGCGTGTATCGGTTCGATACCCACCTCCTGAAAAACGGTGAGCTCTATAGTAATGAACTCGCCGCGCACCAATATTTCGGAAAATCCTTCCAGCGGGTAAGGCGTGGTCCAATCCTGGCTTCTTTGCACAAGATTAGAATAGGTTCGTTCAAAAACCGTCTCCGTTCCGCGTAAGAACCTGATTCTTGCCCCATATGCATTTTGGTTATTGCCCATACCGATAAATAAATTTGTCGGGCATCCTGTTTTTTGAACCCGGAATTGTTGCAGGACAGGCTCGTTGGGCGGCAATCCCCAGGATGTTCCGCTGGGATAGGCCATGTTAGTTCCCATAATAATTTCTTCCGGTACTGGCGGAGGTTTGGGTACAGCTTCGGCACGCATCGGGCTTCCTGTTGACCATTGCCTTTCCCGGTAATCCGCAGGTCCGGTGCCACCATAAACGGAAAGATTCCCGTCATTCTGCATGATCAGAAAATAAGCCACATCAAATCCATGCTCCGTGTTGGAAGACCAAACCAAAGTGGAAGCTCCGGGCTGATCGCTTACCCCGGTAATACTAAAATTGCCATTTGCCTGCAATGTCCCGCGGTAAGTACCCGCCGGTCATCCCGTCATCAGCACACAATGATACAAATCCGCCTGGTTCCCGCCGGCTCTGCGCTGATAAATGCATAGGCGGCCGTCATTGTCGATCAGGGCTAAAAACTTTCCACTTTGCGAAACCAGCGCCTCTCCATTGGAAATGTACTCGTTAGCTTTTAGATAATTACCAAGCAGCGTAAATTCTGATAGGGAAATAGTTTGATTGTTATTCATGCAAGCACTACTTTTTTGATTGTGTGTCCTTTAAGCATCATCATTTTTTATCTAAAGCTACTACTATTATCCGGCTTGCGCGCAATGGGCGAGATTCGCGGCTTGCTTTTTTCAACTCCCGCACGGTTTGTTGCCAAATTGTATGTAAGTCAACTCTTTTACAAAATTGTTTATCAAAGACCCGCTTAAAGAAAAAAAACGTCTGCCTCTAATTATTGACATACTTATCCTTTGTTTGAAACGCCACCTGTTTATTGTCGAAAATTTGGAGTATTAAAACTTGATTTATAAATTTTAAAATAAAAGATTTTCTACTCTTGCAACCTAACCTTGTTGATATTTCAACCAGACAAAACAATGGCGATGCGACGGTATGTTAGCGCTTCGAAAATTTATCAGTTAATTTTAATCCGGCAATTATAAACGCTGAGTTCAAGACGCATCTATATGACGGCTCCTTTCTGATGATGAGTAATAAAAAGCAAGCCCCTAACTCAATTCAAAAAAAATAGGGTCAGCGAAAAATAGCCTGATGACGAAATTTTTCATTCAAGTGTCGCGCGCGCACAAGCGAAAATATTGAAATATTAATTCTAAAGAATATAATAATACTTCTTAATGAAAATATTATTATATTGGAACGTCCGAAATATCCAAGCCTTTTAATAGAACCTTATCACTTCAATTCATGAAAAAGCTCCTTTTTACTGCGGGACTATTCCTTCTAATTCCTTCCCTTTTAATGGCACAATTTAGCAACGCCGGAGGTTCGACTACAACGCTCGATCAGGTGGGCATAGGAACTACCAGCCCCATTAATAAGCTGCACGTCTATTCGACCAGTTTTTATGACGGCATATCCGTTGACGGCACTAACAATCCTGCACTCTTGTTGAGAAATGCCGGCACTATCGTCGGCCAATTTCCAGGACTGGTTTCCACCGCGGGTATCTATTTTGGCGGCTCGGCCGTTAATGATATCGTCTTTCGGTCCAGTTCAGGAAAAATGCTTTTCGGCTTCAACGGTTCCTACCCTACTATGGCTATCGCCAACGGTAAAGTCGGGATTGGAAATTTGAACAGCCCTGATTTTATTAACCCGGTTTACCCCTTAAATGTGAATACTGGGGTTGGGTCAGGGTTCGGATATCTTGCAGCCATGTTTTCAAGTAATAGCGCAGAGTTTGGTATTGGCATCAATAATTATGGTCAGGACGGCAGGAACTGGCGTTTTCTGGCCGCAGCCTCAGGGTCTAGCGTCGGAGCCGGAAATTTCGGAATTGCAGACGCTACGGCAGGTTTTACCAGAATGGTTATCAATCCTGCCGGTAATATCGGCATAGGAACTGTTAGCCCGGCTGATAGGCTGGATATTCAGGGTGGAAACATGTCGGTCTATTCCGGGGGAGGCACTAATTTAAAGATTGGTTCCAACGCGACAGGTAAAACTTATATGCTGATCAATACCACTGCTGATGCTAATGGAGCAGGTTCCATCCAAAGTGTCGGTAACTCCAACAATTCATACGGATCACTTTTACTTGATCCTAACGGAGGAAACGTGGGTGTGGGCATATCCGCTCCTATTTCGAAATTACACGTTACGGGTAACGGCAACAGTCTGGATGATTATAACCCATTATCAGGACAAAGTTTGACAGTACAGGCAAATACGGGTGGGCGCAGTTTAAATGTCGGCGCTCAACTGGAGTTCGCCATTCCGGCGAATACAGATGGCACAAATTTCTACGGCCAGGGCCGGATTATGACGGTGGCTGGAAACACGGTTAACAATGATGCAACCGGTAAGATGATCCTGGGAACAAAAAGATATTTTGATAAATCCGGCGCAGGAAGCCAATGGTTTTACGGTAATGATCTCACAATTGATGGATCGGGTAAAATTGGAATTGGAGTGCTCTCTCCCACCGCATTAATGCATGTAAGACAAAATAATAGTGCTGATGGTTTTTATGCCATGCAACGGTGGGACGGTACCAACAGTGCTTATAATCTTTTGCTGTCGCAAACGATCTCCTCCGGTGCAACCAGCTGGAACTTATCTCCGACAAATAATGGGCAAATCTCCTCAGGTCTTACCTTTAAAAATGGAAGTGTGGGCGTTGGAGATACCGACCCTACAGGCACGCTTTCAGTTGCCAATACACTGAACATGATTACCAAGAATGCGATCAACCCGGTTTTAACGATGACGGGGCAAACCAAATCCTATCTACATGCCGCAATGGCATCGCAAAACGGATACGTCAGGTCAGCCTATTCGTCCAACATCCACTGGGTTGACGCAGATAATCTTTGGCATATTGAAGGCGGACAATACTCTGATTTTAGTATGATGGATCATGAAAACTCAGGCGACATTGCCTTTTACAACCGGATCACGACCGGAAACTCTTATAATATAACGCATGCGGATCTTCAACCATTCAGGAGACTAACCATAAAAAATAATGGAAACGTTGGAATAGGTACGCCAAATACGGATGCAAAGCTAACCGTAAACGGAAATATTCACACGACAGAGGTGCGGGTTGACCTGAATGTACCTGCTCCGGATTACGTCTTTGAAGAAAAGTATAAACTGAATACGCTTAAAGACGTAGAGGCATTTATCTCAAAAATGCATCATCTGCCCGAGGTGCCTTCGGCCAAAGAAATGTCTCAAAACGGCATCAATCTCGGTGAAATGAACACATTGCTTCTCAAAAAAATTGAGGAATTGACGCTTTACCTGATCGAAAAAGACAAACAGTTGGACGCCGAAGCGGCCTTAAATAAAAAGCAGCAAAAGGATATTGATCTTTTGAAAGCCAAACTGGGCATCTCGTTGTGATAGAATATTTTTTTTTCAAAACAGATAATAATATTTGTTAAATAACTATCTTAGAATAAACCTAATACTTTGATGCCTATCAGTTTATACTGTAATTATTGGCATCAACCTTATTGCTTTATTATGAGAAAATTACTTTTCGCAGCAGGATTGTTAATGCTAGCACCAAACCTGTTGATAGCGCAATTCAATTCCTCGGGCGGCACAACAACAACACCGGATGCAGTCGGGATTGGAATAACCAGCTCCCTGGCAAACAAATTGCATGTTTTTTCCAATACAAGTCTTGACGGCGTTTCGGCTGATGGCGTAAACCCCGCTTTTACGTTGCGAAACAACGGAACGCTCATGGGTTATGCCCCTGGCCTTATTACCACCTCCAACACCCACTTTCCCGGCACTATGGCGGGAGATATCGCATTCCGGGCAAATTCCGGCCGATTTCTTTTTGGCACAACAGGAAACAACGCAACGATGTCTGTTGCCAATGGCAGGGTTGCTATCGGAAATCTCAACGGCACGTATTTAAATCCGGGTTACCCTTTAACCGTAAGCAGTTATGTAGGATCCGGTTTAGGGTATCTTTCTGCTATGTTCACAATAATTTTACGTCATTATCTGAATTTGGTTTCGGCTTGGAAAATGTCGGTTACGGGGGACGTAGTTATCGTTTCCTGGCTGCGGCAAATGGTTCATCACTCGGCGCGGGAAATTTTGTTATAGCGGACGCTACTGCAGGATTTAGCAGACTTGTCATAGATCCAAATGGATATGTAGGCATCGGGACGACAAGTCCAGCCGATCGGCTGGATATCGTCGGTGGCAACATGGCCGTTTATTCCAACAATGCGGCAGCTGGTACCAACTTGAAAGTCGGCTTTGGGACAAAGACCTATGCGCTTTTAAGAACCACTGCAGACGTGGATGGGGCTACTTCTTTACAAAGCGTAAGCAACAGCAGCACTTTTGGCGCATTACTCTTGAATGCGCAGGGTGGCAATGTTGGTGTGGGTACTTCCGCCCCGGCTTCCAGATTTCATGTGATCGGTTCCGGTAACACTGCTGATGCCGTCAATACTATTGGTGATCAAAGCATGACCATACAGGCCAATACAGGAAGTAGAAACCAGAATGCCGGTGCCCAGTTGGAATTTGCGATACCGGCCAACACGGACGGATCAAATCTTTTCGGGCAAGGAAGAATTATCACCGTCGCAGGTACAGCAACTAATGCCGATGCGACAGGAAAGATGATCTTGGGTACCAGGCGTAACTTTAATAAATTAGGAACAGGAAATCAATGGTACTACGGCAATGATTTGGTTATAGATGGGGCCGGAAGAGTTGGAATTTCTACAATCAATCCGGCGGCTTTCCTGGACGTCGGAAAACCCATGGACGCCCAGCTATCCTCCGTTTTGGGTAGATTAAGCGAGGGTAATGCCACGGGGAACGGTACTTTTTTAGGTGTAAAAAATTATTACTCGCAGCTCAACGGAATCTATTCGACGTTATCTGACGTTAAAAGTTTCGCTATTGAACACAATTTCGGCGGACAAACAAACAGTTCAGTTTCCTTTTTGCGCGGCCCGGGATGGACAGGTGGCGGTATTTCCATCAGCACTGGAACCAATCTGGAGCGGGTGCGCATAACAGGCGACGGGTATGTCGGAATAGGAACTTCGACTCCCGCATCCAAGTTGCATATGATAACGAGCGGCAACTCGATTGACGGATATACGCCACTTTCAGCCCAAAGCATGATCGTTCAGGCCAACACAAACGGGAGAAATTCCGCCGCGGGTGCACAGCTGGAATTTGCGATCCCCGCTAATACCGATGGCACTAACTCTTATGGCCAGGGAAGAATTATCACCGTAGCAGGAAATAGTAATGATCAGGATCCTACCGGCAAAATGATGTTTGGTACCAGAAGATATTTCGACAAAGTTGGCTCCGGAAATCAATGGTATTATGGAAATGATTTAGTAATAGACGGCACAGGAAGGATTGGAGTGGGGGCTGTAAATCCAAGCGCATTATTGCATGTTAGCCAAACAAAGACCGCAGATGGAACTTACGTTGTGCAACGCTGGGATACCCCAAGTACAAATTATAATTTGCAGCTAAAACAAAATGTCGTTTCCGGGGTGACAAGTTGGAGCCTTGATCCTTTGAGTAGTCCTGAAATAGGTTGACTATTTTTGATTGCACAAACATTGATAAAAAAGCTCAAACATCCACCAAAGATGTTTGAGCTTTTTTGTTGTAGGACTTTAGTTTAATTTCTTT
>NZ_JACWMX010000008.1 GCF_014773245.1 Mucilaginibacter glaciei
AGAGCGTCTGAATGCCTCGCTGTACCTTAACTGCGAGGCTTCACCCTTTACTTTAATTACCTTATAACTCATTTTGTTGACTATTTATTAGTCAACTTTTTTCAGGACAAGACACTTAACAAAAAAAGCCCCGGTCTCTCAACCGGGCTTTCGTTTCATATCTAAAAAATTACCACACCCTTATCCGGTCTTCAGGCTTTTTGTAAAGCTTGTCGCCGGGTTGAATATTGAAGGCGTTGTACCAGGCATCTATGTTGGTGATAGGCGCGTTGGTGCGAAATTCTTCAGGTGAGTGCGGGTCTGTCAGGATGCGTTGCGCAGCAGCCTCGGGGCGTTGCGATCCTCTCCAAACCTGTGCCCATGACAGGAAGAACCTTTGATCAGGCGTAAAGCCATCTATCTTTGTGGTCGATTGGCCTTGTTTGGTTTTCTTGAAGGCAGCGTAAGCTACGTTCAGCCCGCCTAAGTCTGCAAGGTTTTCACCCAGGGTTAATTTGCCATTTACGTGCACGGTATCTAAAACGGTAAAACCGTTGTATTGGTTTACAACCTGGTCCGCACGGCTTTTAAATTTGTCCGCATCATCTTTGGTCCACCAATCGCGCAGGGTGCCATCAGCATCATACTGACGGCCCTGGTCGTCAAAGCCGTGGGTCATTTCGTGACCGATAACAGCACCTATGCCGCCATAATTTACAGCATCATCTGCACCAAAATCAAAGAACGGGAACTGCAGGATGCCCGCAGGGAACATGATCTCGTTATTAGTTGGGCTGTAAGAGGCATTTACCGTTGGCGGGCTCATGCCAAAGCGGGTGCGATCTACCGGTTTGCCCAAACGGGTAACGTTAAAGTTGTATCTCCATTTCGAGATGCGTTTTACGTTACCGTAGTAATCGTTACGGTCAATAGTTAAACCACTATAGGTTTCCCATTTATCCGGGTAGCCGATCTTCACACTGAAGGCCGCCAGTTTTTTCAAAGCGCGTGCCTTGGTTACGTCGCTCATCCAGGTAAGATTCTTGATGCGGTCGCCCAGGGTGATCTTCAGGTTATTTACAAGATTGACCATATATTGCTTGGCTGCAGGGGTGAAGTACTTTTCCACATAAAGCTGGCCAAGCAATTCACCTAACGAACCATCTATCTGGCCGCTCAGGCGTTCGCTGCGCGGGGTTTGAGTTTGCTGGCCGCTTAATGCGCTGTTGTAAGCAAAGCTTGCCTTTACAAATGGTGAGCTTAACAATGAAGCCGACCCTTGCAAAATATTCCATTTTAAATAAGTTTTCCAGTCCTCAACCGGGGTTGCGGCTAATAAAGCATCAGCATCTTTAAAAAAGGCAGGCTGGCCAACCAACAAAGTGTCCTGGCCGGTTACCTGTAATGCAGGCAGCAATTTAACCCAGTTTAAATGCGGTGTTTGTTTGCTGAAATCGGCAACAGAGAATTTGTTATAGGTAGCATTCGGATCGCGTTGGGCTACACGGCTTAATTGCGATTTGGCTAACGATTTTTCCAGATTGTAAACCGTGGCAGCATTTTTTGCGGCGGCATCTGCGCTGGTACCCGTTAATGTAAACAACGTAGTAATGTAGTTTTTTAAGGCGTCCTGGATCTTTTTAGACCGGGCATCTTCCTTCAGGTAGTTATCCCTGTCGGGCAGGCTGGTGCCCCCTTGCCTTAGGCTTACAATATACTTATCAACGTGTTTAGAATCCTGGCCAACGCCAAAGCCAAACAATGGACCGCCGATGCCGTTTACACGCTCGTAAACCATTTCATTAATCACACCATCCAGTGTTGTGATCTTGTCAATGCGCTGCAGCTCTGGTAAAATAGGGGTGTACCCTTTTTTATCTATAGCAACACTGTCCATGCCGCTGGCATACATATCTCCAACGCGCTGTTTTAAGCTTCCTTTAGGCTGGCCGGCGGTTGCGCTTACGTCTTTCAGTAAACCTAAAAGTTTATCCGTATTGTTTTGGCGAAGGATGTTAAAGCTGCCCCAACGCGTTTCTTTCGCGGGGATGGCATTGGTTTTTATCCAGTTGCCGTTGGCGTAATCAAAAAAGTTATCGCCTGGCTTAACAGAGGGATTCATGTTGGCAGGGTCGATGTATTTTTTTGGGGGATCGTTTGGCGAAGTGCCTTTTGCAGGCTTGCCGCCTTCTGTTGCAAACGCGTTAGCCGATAAGCTTAGGGCGCCAATCAGCATTAAGTTAGTGAACTTTAGTTTCATGTAATGTAGTTAAAGCTTAAAGTTAACTAATTATACATGAAAAGGACAAGCGTCAGGCAGCGTGCAGGCTACTTGTTAAACCAATTGATAATAATGGTTAACCTCGATAACCGAAGCATTGTAGCTAAAAAGCGATTTATAGGCACCGTTTTCATAACCGTTTTGGGTGTTAATTTAATATAAACGCCCTATTGTAAAATTATTGTTGCCAAGTAGTTATGTTATTCTATTTATAACCATTCTGCGGAAATTGTATAGCTGTGTACACTATAAAGTAAATTGCAAAGGGTAATCTTGTATTTTAGCCGCATTATGAAAAAGCTGATCTTCATTATTTTCACCATAGCAACGTTCGCCGCACATGCCCAAACTGACCCAACTAAAACCCTTAGTCTGGGCTTTGACGTGGGCGCACCTTCCCAAAGTATCTACAGTATAGGCGTAGGTGGGTCGGCTAAGTTAGAGATCCCGATAGTAACGCCGGTAGTATTGAGTATTACGGCAGGCTATAATAGTTTTAGCTATAAAAGTTCATTAACAGGCAGCAATACATCGCAACCGGCGGCGGGCTTTATCCCGATAAAGGCTGGGGGTAAGTTTTATTTTGGCCCCGGCATATACTTGGAGGCCGAAGCAGGCAGCGCTATAGAAACCAATTACGCAAAAGACAAGCTATTTGCCTATGCGCTTGGCCCCGGGTTTATTTTCGCTACGGGTAAACATACCGGGATCGACCTCAGCATCAATTACGAAAACTGGGGCGGTGGCCGCTTGCGCCAAACTGCCATAAGGGTGGCGTATCGTTTAGGTTGGTAGCGGTTGGTTGATAGGTTAGAGGGCTTGTAATAGTTATAAAGGTTGGGAAAAGCAGCTTTGCTTTGGCACATTATTATCGTAATTTCGGCGTTTAACACACAAACTTTACACCGTGTTCCCCATCTTTAAAAAAGAAATTACAACTTACTTCAGCTCGTTGGTAGCCTATGTTACTATTGGTGTTTTTTTGCTTGTTTTAGGATTGTTTTTATGGGTATTCCCCTATACCAGTATCCTGGCCTACGGTTACGCCGGGTTGGACAGCTTGTTTAGCACCGCGCCTTACCTGTTTATGTTTTTGGTACCCGCCATCACTATGCGCTCGCTGGCCGAGGAGCGGAGGGAAGGCACCTTTGAAATTTTGCTTACCCGCCCGCTTACTCATTTGCAGATAGTTTTGGGCAAATACTTTGCCGGGGTAGCCATCGTGCTTTTCGCGCTGGTGCCTACACTGGTTTACTATTACTCAGTTTATACCCTGGGCACGCCGCAGGGTAATATAGATACAGGTGCGGTCATCGGTTCATACATCGGCTTGTTTTTATTAGGTGCGGCTTTTACCGCAATCGGGTTATTTGCATCGTCGGTAAGTAAAAACCAGGTTATCGCCTTTACCATCGCCGTTTTTCTGTGCTTTTTCTTTTATAGCGGGTTCAATTCGTTGAATAGTATTCTTTCCCTGCAAAGCTGGGGGCTGTCGTCATTAGGTATCACCGAGCATTACGAATCTATCAGTCGTGGGGTATTGGATACCCGCGATCTGGTTTATTTTATCGTCCTCTCCACCTTATTTATATGGCTTACACTTTTTGTGATCCATCGCCAGTTAAAAAAGAAATTTGTCAATACCGCGTTCCTAACCACGCTCGGGTTGATGCTATCTGTCAGCTTGATATCAGTTAAAATATTTACAAGGTTCGATTTCACTACCGAGAAGCGCTTTACCCTTTCGCCGGTTAGCCGCCATCTGGTAGATAACCTGCAGCAAAATGTGATTGTGACCGTTTATCTGCAAGGCGACAACTTCCCCGGCGGAATGAAGCGGCTGCAATCGGCCACTAAGGATATGCTGAGTGATTTGCAGGCTTACAGTCACAGCAAACTCACCTTCGCCTTTATAGATCCGCTGAAAGGCGTGGCCGAAGATCAGCAAAAACCGGTGTTTGACGACCTGGAAGCAAAGGGCATCCTGGCGCAAAACCTGAGTGTTAAAACGGACGACGGCGTATCGCAAAAGGTGATCTTCCCTTTCGCGCTGGTAAACTACGGCGATAAAAGCATCGCCGTAAAGCTATTGGAAACCCAAAGTAGCGTAAACGTAACGCCCGACGAAGTGCTGAACAATTCCATCCAAAACCTGGAATATGCCTTTGCATCGGCCATTAAAAAACTGACCCACGGGGGTAAAGAACGGATCGGTTTTACCGAAGGCCACGGCGAGTTGACCGATCTGCAACTGAACGATGCCATGCGGTCTTTAAGCGATGGTTTTTTGGTGGGCAGGGTTGATCTGAAAACTATTGCATTCGACAGCCTCAGAAAAATAAGCCTGCTGATTGTGCCCAAACCGGATAAGGCTTTTACCGAGTTAGAGAAGTTTAAGGTAGACCAGTTTCTGATGCGCGGCGGCAGGGTACTTTGGGCGCTTGACCAGGTAACTGCCGAGCTGGACAGCATGCATAATCACGGTAATGAACAGTTGGCATTTAACAAGCAATTGAACCTGGATGACCAGCTGTTTGGATACGGCGTACGCATTAACTACGACCTGATTGCCGATATGAACGCCATGCAGATCCCGGTAACTACGGGTGACGTGGGCGGCCAGCCGCAGATACAGCTGCTGCCCTGGTTATTTTACCCTGTTTATGTGCCCCTGGCCAAACACCCCATCGTTAAAAATCTGGATGGGATCAGCAGTCAGTTTGCCAGTACTATCGACCTGATAGATGTAAAGAATATTAAAAAGACGGTACTGCTTGCATCGTCGCCGTTTAATAAGGTGATCAAAACGCCTCATATGCTGTCGTTACAGGCCCTGCAGCAGCAACCCGACCCTAAGGAGTTTCAAAGCCAGCCAAAAAATACGGCCGTTTTGTTAGAAGGGCGGTTTGCATCAGATTATAAGGACCGTGCCGTGCCGGAAGGCCTGACCGATCAAGTGCCCATTATCGCTCAAAGCAAGCCTACAAAAATGGTAGTATTGAGTGACGGCGACATGTTAAAGAACCAGGTAAGCCCGGATGGGTCGCCCTTCCCGTTAGGGTATGACCGTTACAGCCGCCAAAGCTATGCCAACAAGAATTTTTTACTGAACATAGCCGACTACATGACGGATGATTCGGGACTGATCTCCCTGCGGTCGAAAGAGATCAAGATCCGCCTGCTGAGCCGCGCCCGCATCCGCAGCGAAAAGTTGTACTGGCAATTAGTTAATAACATTGTGCCGATAGGGATGGTGTTAATATTTGCTATTTTTCAACATTATATCCGCAAGCGAAAGTATGCTCATTAAATTTTATACTTTTGATAGATAAACGTTAAACACACATGAGATTTATAGTTTCCACTTCAACCTTACTAAAGCAATTGCAGTCTGTAAGCGGCGCGTTAAGCAATAGCACGGTATTGCCTATTCTGGAAAACTTTTTGTTCGAGATAAAAGACGGAAACCTAACCATTTCTGCAACCGACCTGCAAACCAGCATGACCACTTCTTTATCTGTAGAAGCTAAAGAAAATGGCCGCATAGCTATACCGTCACGGATCTTATTAGATACCTTGAAATCTTTACCGGAACAGCCTGTAGCCTTTTCTGTGGACGATAAAACGTTTGCTATTGAGATAAGCGCAGGCGATGGTAAATACAAACTGAGCGGCGAAAACGGCGAGGACTTCCCGAAGATCCCGGTGGTGGAGAATGCATCATCAGTAAACCTGCCGGCATCCGTACTGGGCGAGGCGATCAATAAAACCATTTTCGCGGTAAGTAACGATGAGTTGCGCCCCGCTATGACGGGTGTTTACTGCCAGTTAAGCAGCCAACATTTAACCTTTGTAGCTACCGATGCCCACAAGCTGGTACGCTACCGCCGTAAGGATGCCAAAGCCGATAGCACAACCTCATTCATATTACCTAAAAAGGCATTAACGCTGTTGAAGTCAGCCTTACCGGCCGACGATGTGAATGTTTCTGTTGAATACAACAGCACCAGTGCTTTTTTTAAATTTGGTAACATCAACCTGGTTTGTCGTTTAATTGACGAGCGCTACCCGGATTATGAGGCCGTGATCCCTAAAGAGAACCCGAACAAATTGGCTATCGACCGCTTATCGTTCTTAGGCTCATTAAGCCGTGTGGCTATCTACGCCAATAAAACCACGCACCAGGTAAGGTTAAAAATAACCGGCAGCGAGTTAAATATTTCATCAGAAGATATTGACTTTGCTAACGAAGCGCATGAGCGATTAAGCTGCCAGTACGAAGGTGAAGACCTGGAGATTGGTTTCAACGCCCGTTTCCTTATAGAGATGCTGAAGAATTTAAGCTGCGAAGAGGTGTCGTTAGAAATGTCGACCCCTAACCGTGCCGGCTTATTGCTGCCACAAGGCGGCGACGAGAACGAAGACGTACTAATGCTGGTGATGCCGGTAATGCTGAATAGCTACGCGTAATTAGTTTTGAGTGGTGAGTGATGAGTTAAATAGAACTAACTGACAACTTCGACACACATAACTTCACAAAAAAGTCCGGGATATTTCCCGGACTTTTTTGTTGACCGGATAACAAAACCTATAATTGCACAGTTATATAGCATCTGCCCGTTTATATGAATATGAAGTTACCCGTTTTAGTTGTTGTGCTATTGGCTGTTGCACTTGCATCCTGCAAAAAAACAGATGATGCCCCTACGGTGGTACAAACCACTAACTTAAACGTAGTGAATGCCTTTACAGATACCCTTAACTATTACGTGAATGGTACCAGGGTTAACGTGTCATCAAGCTTATATCCTTTAGGTTCATCGGGATATATAGGCGTGGCGGTAGGGCAGCAGAATTATGATTTTAAGCGACCGTTGAGCCCTGTAGTATTGTTTAATAGGTCGCTTGCATTAGATAGCGGTAAAACCTATACGCTTTACGTGGCCGGCCGCAGTACCGATCTTACTTTTACTACCTTAGATACTTTACAGGCGGATACTGCAAATAGGGCCCGCATCAGGTTTGTGAATGCTGCACCCGATGCCGGGAATTTGGATGTGATGGTTGGCGATACGGTTAAGTTTAAGGTGCGGGCTTTTAAAACGGCTACAGTATTTTTGCCGGTAAATGCCGGGCTCAAGCGGATAAGGGTTTACCAGTCGGGTAGTACAATAGCTAAAATCGACGAGACCCGCACATTAATTGCCGGGCGGGTTTATACTTTATTTACTAAAGGTAAATTAAACGGCGCGGGCGATGCCGTATTAGGTACCGGTTTAGTAGTTAACAGATAATTGAAATGACCAAAAATAACAGGAGCTATATATCGGTTTGCCTTTGCTTGTTTATCATCGGTGTAATGGTGTTGCCTATGCTATCATCGTGCGGTAAAAGCGGTGTGAGTGTGAGTACCGCCAATGCGCAGATCAACCTGATCAATGTAAGCCCGGACGTACGGCCTTTTAACCTGTATAGCCGCATCAACAATACGTATATTTTGTTCGGTACAACCAACTACACCTACCCAACTCCGTCGGGCTACTTTTTGTTAAATACAGTAGATTCGCCTTATCTGTTGCGCCCCACTGTAATTAACAATGTCGATATTACTAATTTACTACCCCCGCAAGGAGGCTTCAAGCCCAATGTAAGATACACCTGGTTGGTTACCGGTTTACGTTCTGACAGTTCTCTTACCTCATTGATAGTTGCTGATACAGGCAGTGCACCTGCAATTGGCCGGGGTAAGGTGCGGTTTATTAATGCATCTACCAATGCGCCGCTGCTTAATATGACATTGAATGATACAACCGCTTTTAGCCGGATAGGTTACAAAGGTGTAACCAAGTACTTAGAAGTTACTGCGGGTAACTATAATATTAATGTAAGCGCATCATCTGCCCCGGGCGTAGCTTTAAAAACGCTCACCAACGTAACCATATTGGATGGCAGCCTATATACCATTTATGCCTACGGCTTAACCGGCAGGGCTGATACCGCCGCCTTTAATACTAACGTTATCCTCAATACCATCCCGCTGAAATATAATTAAGGGTTTCCGCTTAATCTTTATATTTTTGGCTAAAATTTAAACACCTTGGAATTAATACACAGCCTGATAGATTTTATCCTGCATATTGATAAGCACCTTGCGCAGATAACCAGCCAATACCAAAGCTGGACATACCTTATCCTGTTCCTGATCATTTTTGCCGAGACCGGTTTTGTGGTTACCCCATTCCTGCCGGGCGATTCGTTACTGTTTGCGGCAGGTGCCCTTATCGCAGGTGGCAAAACCGGACTGGATATTTATGTGTTGGGGATTATTTTAGTGATAGCAGCTTTTACAGGCAACACGGTAAACTACCTATTAGGTAATTACCTTGGCCCCAAAGTTTTTAAACCCGAGAACAAGATTCTGAAACTGGAATATTACCTCAAAACCAAAGAGTTTTTTGATAAGTATGGCGGCAAAGCTGTTATCTTCAGCCGGTTTTTACCGATCATCCGTACCGTCGCACCTTTTGTTGCAGGGGTAGGGGCTATGCCTTTGGGCAAATATAGTTTGTACAATATTGTAGGTGGCTTGGCCTGGGTACTGAGCTTTTTAGTATTGGGATATTTCTTCGGTAATATCGAAGTGGTAAAACGCAATTTTACTTTGGTGGTAGTTGCTATAATTGTTCTGTCTATTATCCCGCCTATTTATGCTGCAATTACCAGTAAAAAAACTCAAAAATCTTAAATAATAACTAAAAATCAGTAATTTTTGGTGCGATGTACACTTTGCCGGCCCGGTAGAGCGCTTCTTCTTTATCTATTTGATGTTGTTGGTTTCTTGTCAGTTTTCGCTCAATCAGCTTATTCATATCGGGCTGCCCGGCATCCACCCATGCCGAAAACCAAAAGCTGCCCACGCTTAATATGGATGAGCGCATACGCCGTTGCACCATACCTTTCAACATTCTGTTATAGGCCCTGCTGTAAGCTACCGAGTAGACCTTCACCTTGCGGTTGCCACGCTGCTCCATCGCATATTTGGTGCTATCGGTAAACTGTTTGTTCAGCATCCGTTCGAAACGCAAAACGGTATCTACACTTTTATAGGAAGAGCGGCAGATGCGAAAAGCTTCCGCCAATGGGCTGGCTATGTAGCGTGCCTTACCCACATTGTAGTTATAATTATTACTGAACAGCTCCGGCAGGCGGCTTTCCCAAAGGGCATGCAGGCCGGTTTGGTTAGTCAGCTGACCATCGTAGTTTTGGGTGAGGTGTAACGGTACATGTGCGTCCGAAACATAATGCCCCAGGTTAGCCGATAGGGTGAGTATTGCCGTAGTATCATGGGCTTTAAAAGCCTTAACCAACCAGTAATAGTTACTTGTAATAGCCCATGGAACGGTGCCGTATTTATTTAATGTATCGCTGGAGTACTTGGCTGCCGCGTCTATCCAGTGCTGGGGGATATCGCGAAAGGGCTGCTTGCCGTAATGGTCGGCATCTAAAAAGTGGTGTGGAGCTTCAGTGCTATCTACGTACCGCTTTTTATCGGCACTGACGGCGTGTTCGGTGATGAATTCGATGTTACTTTTGTAGAACCCCGCTATCGCCTTTGGCAACGTGAAAACCGCC
Source organism: Mucilaginibacter glaciei (assembly GCF_014773245.1). Classification (GTDB taxonomy): domain Bacteria; phylum Bacteroidota; class Bacteroidia; order Sphingobacteriales; family Sphingobacteriaceae; genus Mucilaginibacter; species Mucilaginibacter glaciei. The sequence goes on from NZ_JACWMX010000008.1 coordinate 9,893, forward strand.
AGCCGGTGAATGCGGTAATGCGCAAAGAAACCCCATGATGAGCAAAAAGTGATGATTACAATGCCTGTTAACAGGATGAGGATGGAGCGCTTCATTTTAAAGGTAAATATATAAATTTTGTCCGCCTGCTCCCCGACATAGCATGACGGGCAAGCGCTTTTATGAAAAAATCCAACAATCTAATTAATCCGATTAATCATCGTGTCAGAATAATTCCCTTAATTTGAAAAGTAAACTTTTACACCACTTACATCAACATTAATTATGGATCGCAGAGAATTTATCACCTCGGGTACACTACTGGCTGCCGGTATTAGTATCCTGCCATCGGCAACAGTTTTTGGTAAAAACATGGATAAGGTTCGCCTTGGTTATATTGGCGTAGGCCTGCGTGGCCGCAACCATATAGACGAGGGTTTGCTGCGCGATGATGTAGAGATAGTGGCAATTTGCGATACGCAGGAGCAATCACTTGCAGAGTGCCGCAAACAGTTTGTTGAGAAAGGTAAAAAGCTTCCAGCCGAATACACCGGTGGGTTAGACGCTTATAAAAAACTATTGGCCCGCAAAGATATCGACGCGGTGATCATCGCTACGCCGTGGCAGTTTCATAAAGACCAGGCGGTGCATGCCATGCAAGCCGGTAAATATGTGGGCTGCGAGGTAATTGCAGGTTTAACGGTAGAAGATCACTGGGAAATAGTGCGTACATCAGAAGCGACCAAAATGCCTTACATGACCTTGGAGAATGTTTGCTATCGCCGCGATGTAATGGCCGTACTAAATATGACCCGCCAGGGCCTGCTCGGCGAAATGATCCATTTGGAAGGGGGCTATCAGCACAACCTACGCAGTGTGTTGTTTAACGATGGTAAGCAATATTACGGCGGCGGGGTTGAGTTTGGCCCCAAAGCCATTAGCGAGGCGCAATGGCGTACCCAATATAATATTGATACCAATGGCGATATATACCCCACACATGGTGTTGGCCCGCTGATGCACTATGCCGATATTAATTATGGCAACAGGTTTACCAACCTCGTTTCCTTCGCATCCAAAGCGCGCGGGTTGGCCGCTTATGTGGAAGATAAAGCACCGGGTAGCCCTAATGCGAAAATTAATTATAAAAACGGCGACGTGGTCACTACCATGATCAACTGTGCCAATGGCGAAACGGTGATGCTGTCGCACGATACGCATTTACCGCGACCATACTCGTTAGGTTTTAGGGTACAGGGGACTAAGGGCTTATGGATGGATGTGAACCACTCGGTTTACATTGAAGGGAAATCGAAAAAAGATGACGTTTGGGACCCGGCTAAAGACTGGCTGGATAAATATGACCACCCGCTTTGGCAAAAATATGCCAAGACAGCCGAAGGTGCCGGTCACGGCGGGATGGATTTCTTCGTGTTCCAGGCGTTTATAGAATCGGTTAAGCGGAAGGTACAAACACCTATCGATGTCTATGATTCGGTAACCATGAGCGTGATCTTGCCGCTATCGGGTAAATCTATCGCAGAAGGTAACATGCCGCAGCCGTTCCCCGATTTTACCAAAGGTAAATGGAAAGATAGAAAGAGCGCCTTTGCTTTGAACGACGATTATTAGTGGGGCAGCGCAGGGTTTTCTTTAAAAGATATTAAAACGATAGATTGGCTTTGGCAATTTTAAAAAGTTGTCAAAGCCATTTCTTTTATAGGAAGATGTGAGCAAACAGAATACTAATATTTCAAACCTATTCTTTTGGCTAAAAAGTGCAGTACCCAAATCGGGGTATAAAGCACCAATTTTTTATCTTCCTGAAAAGAAATTTCCCTGCCTTCTATTTTACCTCCGATGTACTGGCCAAACCAGGCAATGGCTAAAATAGCTGTACCTACCCATATTAACGGCGGGCCTCCGGCTATATCCCAGGCTGCCAGTTTCGATACGCCGTAGCTTAAGGCAAAAAGTACCAGCAATAGTGTATAAGACAGGTTCGGGGAGATCTTCAACGTGTAATAAACGCTGAAAGCGATAACAAACGATGCCCAGTTAAACATAACATTGTATCGGCCTAAAAACTTCAAATAGGGAAAGGGAATAGCCCAGGTTATGGCCAATATGCCTAATAACATTAGCGGTACACAAACAAAGTGCAGCAGCAAGTTAGTTGGATTTTGATGACTGGCGTTTAGCCTGCTAAAATAAACCTCGACCGGGCGCAGGTTTTCCGGTATGCGGATAGTTTTTTTAGTATTGAGATGTTGCTTCGCCATAATAAAAAAGCCCTCTCTCCTGATGAACACCGGGAAAAAGGGCTCAAATTTAAGGTTAATTATTTTGCGAATGCTACCGAACGGGTTTCCCTTATCACGGTAACTTTTATCTGACCCGGATAGGTCATTTCTGTCTGGATCCGGTTAGATATATCAGCAGCCAATACTTCTGATTGTGCATCTGAGATCTTTTCGCTCTCTACCACAACACGCAATTCACGGCCTGCCTGTATCGCAAATGTTTTCTCAACGCCAGGATATGATAATGCAAGCTCCTCCAGCTCTTTTAAACGCTTGATGTAACTTTCTACCACTTCGCGGCGTGCACCCGGCCTTGCGCCTGATATAGCATCACACACCTGAATGATAGGTGATAACATGGAGGTCATCTCTACCTCGTCGTGGTGGGCGCCAATAGCATTACACACTTCCGGGTGTTCTTTATATTTTTCGGCCAGTTGCATACCTAAAATTGCGTGTGGCAATTCCGGGTTATCATCAGGTACCTTACCAATATCATGCAGTAAGCCTGCGCGTTTCGCCATTTTTACATTCAGCCCAAGTTCTGCCGCCATCGTAGCGCAGAAGTTAGCAACCTCGCGTGAGTGCTGTAGCAGGTTTTGCCCATATGAAGAGCGGTAACGCATACGGCCCACCATTCTGATCAGTTCCGGGTGTAAGCCGGTAATACCTAAATCGATCACGGTACGCTCGCCTATCTCAACAATTTCTTCTTCTATCTGCTTTTTTGTTTTGGCAACAACTTCCTCAATACGTGCCGGGTGGATCCGTCCGTCAGTCACCAAACGGTGCATGGCCAGGCGGGCAATCTCCCTGCGTACCGGGTCGAAGCCTGATAGGATGATCGCCTCGGGGGTATCATCTACGATGATCTCGATACCGGTTGCCGCTTCCAGCGCACGGATATTACGACCTTCGCGACCGATGATACGACCCTTGATCTCATCATTTTCGATATTGAAGATCGATACCGTGTTCTCGATAGCACTTTCTGTAGCGGTACGTTGAATGGTTTGGATAACTATCTTTTTAGCTTCTTTGGTAGCGGTAAGCTTGGCTTCGTCAACAATATCCTTGATCTGGGCCATTGCCTTGCTGCGGGCCTCTTCGCGCAGGTTATCAATCAGCTGATTTTTGGCATCTTCTGCGCTTAAACCGGCAATGGTTTCTAACTGCTCCACGTGCTGGTTCTTCAACACTTCTACTTCTTCCTGTTTTTTGATAAGGTTATCGGTTTGGGCTTCCAGTTTTTTACGAACGCCATCTATTTCGTTTTCTTTACGGGTAAGGTTGTCCAGTTTCTGGTTAAACGATTGTTCTTTTTGTTTGATGCCGTTTTCGCGCTGGTTCAACACATTGTTTTTGGCATTTACTTCCTGCTCATGCTCGGCCTTGAGTTGTAAAAATTTCTCTTTTGCTTCTAACTGACGGTTCTTTTTCAAGATCTCGGCGTTGTTTTCCGCATCCTTTAAAATCTTCTTTACCTTATTCTGGGCATTTACTTCCTGGTCTTTGAAAAGTTTGCGTAACAGGAAACGGCCTATGACAATGCCGGTAGGGACCCCGATGAGGAGCCCGATTATTAAGTACAAAAATGTGTTCATTACTTTAGGTTATATAAATAAAAAAAACCGCAACTAAACTTCTAAGTGTCATGTATTGTAAAAACCTCTCTCAGGATGTTGTGAATCACGGGTTACCGTTAAATACACGATCAACGCATGCCTCTTTGATCCGTAGATATTGAAGCGTTAAGTTTTTAATAGTGAAACTTAAAATTTAACTGCGGTTAAATCTTAATGTGCTCGTTTTAGTTAAAAGCTTAAAGTTAAAAGCCGAAAGCCGTTTATCGCTTTGTACTTTACACTTTTTAACTTCTTACTTATTTTTAAAGAACGTTATTGTTTCGAAAAAAAATCGTTCAGCAAATGATCTAACTGGTAAACTTTCTCGGCTACTTCGGTATCATCCGTAGTAACTTTCTTATCCGCTTTTAATGACGATGTTGCGTAATGCAGCACACACATTGAAAGCAGATCCTGTTTATCCCTAACCGCGTAATTCTCCTGGTACTCTTTTATACGGTCGTTGATCAGCTTAGCTGCCCTTCTTATAATCTCTTCTTCTTCCATGTTTACCTTTAAGGGGTAAACTCTGTCAGCAATATTTATTTTTATTGAGATTTCTCCCATCTGAGCTTTTCACTTTCTGCGTTACTTTTTCAGCAACACAATACACTTATCTATTTCCTGCACAAAGTCGTTAATTTTTTGCTTAATGTCAACACTTTTTTCATTTGTTTCTGAAAAAGATTTTGCCAGTTTCAATACACGAAGCTTCTCTTCCAGGTCTTTTGTTTTATTAGTGCTGGCTTTTATCGCCACGTTTAACGCCTCGCTCTCCAATTTAAGCAGGTCATTCTCTTCCTGCAAAGCAGCACAAAGCTCAATTAACCGCTCTGTTTTTTCTACAACTTTATTTAATTGTTCTGCTACTGAGGCCATTTCTTAATTAGTGATTTATTGAATTAGCGAGTTGTTCAATTAGTGATTTAGCGAATTAGTGATTTAGTGAATATTCCAAATCACTAATTCATTCCCTCACTAATTCACTAATTATTTCCTTATTTCTGCTCCTGCTTCTTTGCCTAAATTATAAATTAATTTTTGCATCAGGGCATCAATCGCTTTATCTGTTAAAGTTTTCTCGGTGTCTTGCAGTACAAAGCTCAGCGCGTATGATTTTTTACCGGCAGGCAATTTATCGCCCTGGTAAACATCAAACACGTTCACTTCCTTCAGCAGTTTTTTGTCCGTCCGCGTTGCTATTTGCTTTAACTGTCCAAAGGTTATGGCTTTATCTATCAGCATGCTCAAATCCCTGCGTACTGCCGGGAATTTACTTACCTCCTGGTAAATAATCGCATTCTTACGCACCAGGTTCAACACCAGGTCAAAGTTAAAGTCGGCGTAAAACACTTCCTTATCCACATCAACCTTTTTTAAGGCCGCCGGTGCTACCGAACCTAATGCAACCAGTACTTTATTGCCGCGCAGGTATTGCAGGCCGTAGGCCAGATTATTTGCGGCGGTGTCTTCTACCGTAAAATCCGTAACGTTTAGCTTTTTAAGGATGCCGTCTACAATTGCCTTCAGGTTGTAAAAGCTGGCCGCAGTTTGTTTGCGGTTCCATTGCTCGCCTGTGTTGGCTCCCGTTAAAAAGATGCTGAAACGTTGTGCCTCCACATATTTTTCATCTACAAAGCTGTAGATCTTGCCAAACTCGTACAGTTTCAGATCGGCCACCCTGCGGTTTTGGTTGTACGCTACGGCCTCTAAGCCCGAGAACAGCATACTTTGGCGCATTACATCCAGGTCGCTGCTTAAGGGGTTCAATATCTTTACGGCATGCTCAATATCGTCCGAATAGCTTGATTTGGTGAGCGAGTTACCCATGATCTCGTTAAAACCGTTAGCGGTTAACAGGTCAGATATCGCATTCTGCACGGTATCACGCTCGGGCCTGTTAGAGGTGTTGAGCGATGCACGGATCTGTACAGGGATCTCAATATTGTTGTACCCGTAGATCCGTAAGATCTCTTCTACCACATCCACTTCGCGGGTTACATCCACACGGTAAGGGGGTACTTTAAGGGATAAGCCTTCGGCGGTTTCATTTACAATGGCTATATCCAGCGCAGTGATAATGCCTTTGATGGTATCATTACCAATGGCTTTGCCGATCAGCCGGTCGATATTCTTATAGCTCACCTCCACTTCAAACGGTGCTATAGGTGCAGGATAATGGTCAAAAATGTCCGTCGATACCTTACCACCCGCAACTTCCTGTATCAGCAGGGCTGCACGTTTGAGGGCAAACACCGTCATATCCGGATCGGTACCCCTTTCAAAACGGAACGAAGCATCGGTTTTTAAACCGAACCTTTTTGAGGTTTTACGTACCGCTACCGAATTGAAGTAAGCACTCTCTAAAAAGATGCTGGTGGTGCTTTCGCTTACGCCGCTTTTTGCACCGCCAAATACACCGGCAATACACATCGGCTCATCGGCGTTGCAGATCATCAGGTCATCGGCATGCAGCTTGCGCTCTACATCATCTAAAGTTTTAAAAACGGTGCCCTCTGTTACGTTTTTTACAATCACCTTATTACCGGTAATGGCAGCGGCATCAAAAGCATGCAGGGGCTGGCCCAGTTCATGCAGTACGTAATTAGTAACATCAACCACGTTGTTAATGCTGCGTACACCAATAACGGCCAAACGCTCTTTTAACCAAGCTGGCGAATCTTTTACCTCGACCCCCGTAATAGTCAAACCCGAGTAGCGCGGGGCCGATTGCTCGTTCTCTACAACTACCTCTATTTTGCTCGCTGTATTGTCTACTTTAAACGCAGATACATCAGGCTTTTTGATGCCCAGTTTCAGGAAGGCTGCAATATCGCGCGCCGTACCCAGGTGCGATGCCGCATCGGCACGATTGGGGGTAAGGCCAATCTCGTACATGTAGTCGTCGTTCAGCTTAAAGTAGTCTTTAGCTAACGTGCCTACGGCGGTATCGGCATCCAGCACCATAATACCGGCATGATCGGTACCCAGGCCTATCTCATCCTCGGCACATATCATCCCTTCAGATACTTCGCCGCGGATCTTTGATTTATTGATCTTAAAAGGCTCGCCAACAGTGGGGTATATCATGGTGCCCACAGTAGCTACAACTACCTTTTGGCCTGCGGCAACGTTATGCGCACCGCAAACTATCTGCAAAGGCTCCACACCGCCTACATCAACTTTTGTAATATGCAGGTGATCGCTGTTAGGGTGGTCAATACAATCCTGCACATAGCCGATAATGAGGCCCTCAAGCCCGCCTGGGATAGCCTGCACTTTCTCCAGGCTTTCTACCTCCAAACCGGTACCCGTTAGTATTTTAGATAATTCTTCGGGGCTTTTATCCGTCTCGATGAATTCTTTAAGCCAATTGTACGATATCTTCATTATAACGGCAAAGATACAATTTAGGCAGAAAGGTAAAAGGATGAAAGGTGAAAGGTTTTTGATGTGGAATGATTAGTAAACAAAACGCGTCATTGCTGTGAAGCAATGACGCGTAGGAATGTTTGATGACGATTATAGACTATTTGTCTTCGTCTTTTTCTGTTTTAATATCATCCAGGTTGAGGGTGTATGATGGTTCTGCTGCCTCGTACGCCTGGTTTGCCTGGTCGGTTTCATCCGTTTCGCCAATTGGTTCATTGGTTTCTTCAAAACCATTGCTATGAATATCCTGCTGGCTCATCTGGTCATCATTTTCTGTTTGCGCTAACTGATCGTCCTGTTGCAGCATATCGTCTTGTTCTTCGGGTTGGTTTATCATGGTGTGTTAGTTTTTGATTTGTTAAAGTAGAACGCTGTAATGTCTGCCTTGTTTGCGGTAGCCACGATTTAGGTGACGGTGGTTTCTTGTCCGGTCTGTTCGCAATGTCCGCACAGGGAGCGGACGGACAAGGTAGCAATACTTTACCAATATGTCATTGCGAGCGATAGCGTGGCAATCTCAGCATATCCGCATGTCCTATGAGATTGCCGCATCGCTGCGCTCTTCGCAATGACATAGTGGTTAAGATCTGACATCATAGCAACCCTTCGTCCCCAAAGCTAAAATACCCGCTATCTGTAATGATCAAATGATCGAGCACATTGATATCCAGCATGCGGCCTGCATCGGCAATCTTTTTGGTAAGTACCAAATCTTCGCGGCTGGGTTTAAGGTTGCCTGATGGGTGGTTGTGTACCATGATAATACCGCTTGCCTGGTGCTGCAACGCCATATGGAAGATGATCTTAGGGTCGGCAACGGTGCCGCTAAGGCCGCCCTTGCTTACCAGTTCTTTAGCCAGTACCTTGCTGGAGCGGCCTATTAGTAACAGCCAAAATTCCTCGTGGTTAAGATCGACCAAATGGCGGCGCATAATATTGTAACCGTCGCGACTGCTCTTAACCTCATCCAAAACCTTTATTTCGGTATCGCCCCGGCGGCGGCCAATTTCAAGCGCGGCAATAATAGAGATCGCTTTGGCTTCGCCGATGCCTTTAAATTTACATAACTCGCTGATAGAAGCCTTGCCCAGCTTGTTCAGGTCGTTCTCGTAATGGTGCAGGATGCGTTTGCTGAGTTCTACGGCACTTTCATCGCGGCTGCCGCTGCCTATCAGGATGGCGATCAATTCCGCATCAGTTAAGGCACGGCGGCCCTGCCCGCTTAACTTTTCGCGTGGGCGGTCTTCTTCGGCCCATGATTTTATGCTGATCTTGTTTTGGTACTCTTCCACAAGCGGTTAGGTTTATCAGCCTAAAATAGGAAAAAATTACTAAGCCTGCGGTACTGTGTAATAAGCAATGTCGGGGTGAGTTGGATGAGCGCCGAGCACTCACCCCGCGGCACTCTGTGCGCGACCCTCTCTTCGCCTGCGGTGGAAAGAGGGTGAGGAGTTAGATTTTTTTAACCTTCGTTTCGCTTTAGCGAAGAGAGGGTCGACGAGCGAAGCAATGTCGGGGTGAGTTGCAATCAGGCTCAAAACAAAAAAAGGGATAATGCTTACGCAATATCCCTTTTCAATATGATTAATTAAGCGGTTAGCTTAAAGCATTAACAAACTTGGTAAGCTTTGATTTGTTGTTCGAAGCTTTGTTTTTGTGAATCACGTTCTTTTTAGCTAAACGATCTAACATAGAGATCACTTTAGACAATAAAGGAGTAGCATCAACTTTAGTTGTAGTACCTCTTAATTTTTTAATAGCGTTTCTGGTTGTTTTAGCCTGATACCTATTGCGCAGACGCTTCGCAGCGTTTGACCTGATTCTTTTTAAGGATGATTTATGATTTGCCATCGTATAGCTTTGTTATTCTTTTTCTTTATTTTTAGAGGTGCAAATATAGGGTGATAAAATTTAATTTGCAAACCCTTTTTTAATTTTGTTAATAAATGATTATGTACACGTGCTGAACGAGGCAAGCTTGTCCGGCCTTGTCCGCAAGTTCCGCACAGGAAACGGACGGACAAACCTACAGGTTCTTGCCCAGTTTTTCCAGTATATCTGCCGGCACCTTCTCCAGATCAAGCACCAGGAAACCGTCCAGGCAATCGGCAAATTTAGGGTCGATGTTAAAGCTGATGATCTTGGCATTAAGCTGAATGTACTGGCGTAACAGCACCGGCACTTTCATATTGTGCGTTTCTACTTCCGATATCAGGTTATCCAGGCCCTTAAAGGTGTCCTCGTTTGCAGAGCGCAGCAGGTCGGTATCTATATTTTCGAAGTTTACCTTGAATTTCTTTCTTGGCTTAACAAATTGTGCCAGGTCGTGGTCAAAGTGGTTGCGGTTAATATAATCTACTATCAACGATTTAGAGAACTGCGAGAACGAATTGCTGATGCTTACCGGGCCAATCAGGTATCGGTACCGTGGGTTATCTATCAAAAACTTCAGGATGCCCTTCCATAGTAAAAAGAGGGGTAAGGGCTTGGTTTGGTATTCCTTACGGATAAACGAGCGGCCAAGCTCCAGGCTTTTTTTCAATATCGGGGTAAACTGCTCCCTGATCTTAAAAAGTTCGTTAATATAAAAACCCTGCTTGCCCACGCTATAAAAAATCTCGTCGCCCAGGCCAATGCGGTAAGCCCCTACAATTAACCTGGCTTCTATATCCCAAATAAACAGGTGGTGGTAGTAAATGTCATAGCCGTCAAGGTCGGTAGCTTTATTGGTGCCCTCGCCCACCTCACGGAAGGTGACCTCGCGCAGGCGGCCTATCTCCCGGATCACATTAGGGATCAGGTTAGTAGGGGTGATGAATACCTCGTAGTTCTTTTCTGTCCAAACCTTATAATGCTCGCGCAGTGGGGCTATCTCGTTTTCCAGCTTTTCGGCAGGTGTTTCTTCCACAATAGCTTCGGGCAGGCTTTTTACCTTAAACAGGTTACGTGGGTTAAATAATTTCTTTTCCTCGTCTAAGCCTGCGCCCAGGGCGTATGTTTTGGCACGCAGGTAATTAAGTAGTTTGGCGCTATTGGCATTATCGGGGATATCGGCCACCTTAATAGGTTTACCAATGCGTAGTTTAATGGTTTGGCCCTGCTTGTTAAACAGTTCAGACGGGAGCTTGGCTGTACGTAACGCAGGCGATATCATGCTCAGCAGGTTAAAGAGCAACCCGTTGTTACCGTGAAAATATATAGGCACCACCGGCACCTTAGCTTTGGCGATAATCTTACCTACTACCGGGTGCCAAAGGCGGTCAGTAACCTCTTTTTTCTCTATTTTAAAGGTGGATACCTCGCCAGCCGGGAAAATGCCTATCGGTGTGCCGTTGGCCAGCAATTCCAACGTGTTTTTTAACCCGCTGATGCTTGACGAATGCTCTACATTCTCAAAAGGGTTTACCGCAACAAAATAGTTGGCCAGGTTAGGGATCTTTTTGAGCAGAAAGTTAGCCATCAGCTTGGCATCGGGCCTTACGGTGCAAAGTATCTTTAATAGTATCATTCCTTCGATACCGCCGTAAGGGTGGTTGGCAATGGCAATAAATGCGCCTTCTTTGGGGATGTTCTTTAGTTCGGCTTCGTCAAAATCTATTTCTATACCACAACCTTTTAAAATGGCGTCAACAAAGTCGGGCCCTTCTTTGGGTTGTGCCTGGGCAAAGAGGTCGTTCACCTGGTTTATCTTCATTAATTCCATCAGCAGAGAGGCCAACCCGGGCATTTTAAGTGCATCCAGTTTTGTGGCTTTAGCGAACTCTTCGGTGGTGATAACTTTCATGGTAGGAAGTAGCGGAATAAATTTGTTGTAAGTTATTTAATTTAACCCTTATTTAGGCCATTGGATGAAAACGCACGTTAAAAATTACTTGTCCCTTACCAAACGGGACTGGAACGGCATTACCGTGCTGCTTGTATTGATAGCTGTGGCATTGGCTGCGCCGTTCGTTTATCAATGGTTTACCAAAGATAACACAATTAACCCAAACGAGTTTAACTTAGCGATAGCGCAGCTTAACAAAAGCAACCCGGCGTTTACATCAAAAGACAGTAAAACATCTGCAAACGTTGCACCTTTTAAATTCGACCCTAACACTATAACGGCAAGCCAATGGCAGCAGTTGGGGCTAACTGCGGGGCAGGCAAACACTATTATTAATTACAGAAGCAAAGGCGGCAAATTTTACAAGGATGACGATCTGAAAAAGATCTATGGCATTACACCCGTCGACTATAAACGGTTAGCGCCCTATATTAGCGTTAATAGCGAAACAATTAAACCAAAGATTATGGTCGAACTTAACTCGTCCGACTCGTCTAAACTAACCTCGGTAGAGGGGATCGGCCCTGCATTCGCCATGCGCATCATTAACTATCGCGAGCGGTTGGGCGGTTTTATAGCCAAAGAACAACTGAAAGAGGTTTTTGGGGTGAATGAGCTGAAATATAAAGAGATTGCCCCACAAGTTAGGGTAAATGTCCGGCGCATTCGCAAAATCGCTATCAATACGATCACTTTTGATAAGCTACGTTTAATGCCCTATTTAAACTATAAACAAGTGAATGCCCTGATAGAATACCGTAAGCAGCATGGCGACTATCAGTCGATGGACGATTTGAGGAATATTGCCATTATCGACGAACAAATTTTGCGTAAAATTGAACCATATATAATTTTTGAATGATACAACAGCAAATTAAGGCAGCTATCCGCGATATTCACGATTTCCCAAAACCAGGAATTATCTTTAAAGATATCACCCCGATATTAAAGGACCCCGTTTTATGCGAGGGAATAAGCGATGCCTTTTTAGAAAAATTAAAGGGCGCACAGATAGATGGCATTGCCGGGATAGAAAGCCGTGGCTTTTTATTCGGGTTAACGCTGGCAACTCAGTTGGGTGTGCCGTTCATCCCGGTGCGTAAAGCAGGCAAATTACCTTTTAAGGTTAACCAAAAGGTTTATGAACTGGAGTATGGCACCGCTACTATCGAGATCCATACGGACGCATTTACCCCCGGCGACCGCATCCTGATCCATGACGACCTGCTGGCGACCGGCGGCACGGTTACCGCAACCAGCCAACTGATACAAGAAATGGGCGGCACCGTTGCCGGTTTTAGCTTTGTAGTGGGCCTGAGTTTTTTAAACGGGATAGAGAAAATTACACCCATAAGCGATAATATCATTATTTTGGCAGATTATTAGCCAATATTCGGATATAAATAAAACTGCGAAAACCCTCTGATTTTAATAATTAGGGGGTTTTTTGTTATAAAATAATATCGGGGGGCTTAAACGGCGCGGCTTACCACAAATGTGTTTTAATTTCATCCCATAATTAAAAAGGTGCCGATTACCATTGAGCGCCGGTTTAAATGAAACCTAACCTCATTTAAATACCCATTAATAAACCGTTTAAGATAAAGAATGAAGATTTTTAATAGCTGTTTTGTGGCAGTAGCACTATTTGCTGCATGCGTGCAATCGACATCCGCCCAGAACCCTGTCAGGCAGGTGGGCAATGTAAAAAGTGTTACTATAGATAACCAAACCATAGATATTGGCACCGATGGCGCCTTTGTGCGTGTGATGGTTTATAGCCCCAACATCATTAGGGTGCGGATGGATAAGCAAAAGCTTGCCGAAGATTTCTCGTACGCGGTGATCTCTAAACCTGTTACCACGAAAGTAAACATCACCCAAAACGATACCGAGATCAACATCATTACCGATTCGTTAAAGGTAAATATCAAAAAAAGCCCATACAATATTACGTTCAGCAATGCAGCGGGAGAGGTAATCAATCAGGACGAAGCCGGCTTAAGCACCTCATGGGTGAACGAGAGCGTTACCACCTACAAAAAAATGCAGGAAGGCGAGCACTTCATCGGCCTGGGCGAAAAAACAGGCGGGTTGGACCGTAAGGGCAATGCCTACACTAACTGGAACAGCGATACCTACGCCTACAGCACCAGTCAGGATCCTATTTATAGCACTATACCTTTTTATATAGGTATACACCACAACGTTAACTACGGGATATTTTTTGATAATACCTGGCAAAGCGATTTCAACTTCGGTGCCAGCAATGACAGGTTCTCGTCGTTCGGTGCCAAGGGCGGCGAAATGAATTATTACTTTATCGCGCATACCAAAGTTGCCGATATAATTAAATCATACAGCAGCCTCACCGGTTTGATGAAGATGCCGCCACTGTGGAGCTTAGGTTATCAGCAAAACCGATACAGTTACTACCCTGAGGCAGAGGTAATGCGCATAGCCAATACCCTGCGCGAAAAGAAGATCCCAGCGGATGGTATCACGCTGGATATCCACTATATGGATAAATACAAAGTGTTTAGCTGGGATAAAGACCGTTTCCCTGACCCTGCCGCGATGATCAAAAAGCTAAAGGATATGGCTTTTAAAGTTACCCTGATTGTTGACCCGGGGATTAAGGCCGAAAAAGGCTACGGCGTTTACGACCGCGGATTAAAGGAAGATATATTTGCCAAATATCCCGACGGCAGCAACTACACGGGCCAGGTTTGGCCGGGTTGGTGCAACTTTCCCGATTTTACCAACCCTAAAGGGCGTGCCTGGTGGGGCAGCGAGTTAAAGAAATATGCCGACGAAGGCGTAAGCGGTATCTGGAATGATATGAACGAGTTTAGCACCTGGGGACAGAAGGCACCGGATAACATTTTGTTCAATTTTGAAGGGAGGATCGCTTCACACCCGCAGATACACAATGTATACGGGTTGGAGATGATCCGCTCCAGCTATGAGGGTTACAAAGCCGCGCGGGAAAACAAAAGGCCGTTTATTCTTACCAGATCGGGTTACGCAGGTTTGCAACGCTACGCCGCTATGTGGACGGGTGATAACCGCGCCGAGAACGACCACATGCTGTTAGGTGTTAGGTTGATGAACAGCCTGGGCTTAAGCGGTGTACCTTTTACAGGTATGGATGTGGGCGGTTTTACTGGTGGCGCGTCGCCATCATTATACGCCCGCTGGATGCAGATAGGCGCGTTTAACCCCTACTTTCGTAACCATACGGGTATCAACTCCAAATCATCGGAGCCCTGGGCTTATGGTGAGGAGGTGTTAGAGATCACCCGAAACTATATTAACCTGCGTTACCGTTTATTACCTTATTTATACTCCACGTTTTATGAGGCCAGCCAAACAGGTAAACCCGTTATGCGCTCGTTAACTATTGACTATACCCATGATGAGAACGTTTATAATGGTATGTATGAGAACCAGTATATGTTTGGTCACGGGTTTTTAGTGTTCCCTTTTGACGGGGTAACCAATTACGGTAAACTATATTTCCCGGCAGGGAAATGGTATAACCTGTACAACGGCGAAGTGCAGCAGGGTAATGCGAAGATCGCTTTAGACCTGGGCATATCTAAATTGCCGGTTTATGTGAAAGAGAGCAGCATTATCCCGATGCAAACACAGATCCAGAACACCACCGAAAAGCCGTCAGACACCCTTTATGTACATGTTTATAAAGGTGATGTAAATAACAAATTTGTTTATTACGAAGATGATGGTGAAACGTTCGACTATGAGAAAGGCGAATATTTCCGCAAAGCGATCACTTACGATGCCGCTAAAAAGACCATTACTTTTGCAAAGGCAGAAGGAGCGGGTAAATCAAAGTTTAGTATGATCAAGGTGATGCTGCACGGTTTCGGTACTACCGCCATTAAATTAAACGGAAAGGCATCCCAGGCTAAAGATGATTTCCAGGCACTGATGTTACCGATATCGCGATTTGACCCCACAGGTTTTTCAAACCCGGTAGAGGGTGAAAAGATAAGGAGCATGGTGTTTAAAAATGTTAATGACCAGTTTACAGTTAGCTACTAATAAACTCTTGAGTTCATCCTAAAAAGGGCCTGCAAAGATAGTTTGCAGGCCCTTTTTTAGGGTACATAGTGTATTTAAGTAACTGATCACACTACCCTAAATCCACATAAAAATTATCAAAAATGAATTTGTAACTAAATACTTAATGATAGTATCCAATTAAAAATAATGATTAGCTGTCATAATAGTAAAAACGTTTGATGTGCCTAAAAGCGTGTAGGGTTTAATTTTTAGTTATTAACTTTAATGTGTTTTGGCACCCAGTTGTATGAGGATATTTTTACGGATAGCTTTTGCCTTGTTTGTTGCGTTTCCTATGGTATCGTTTGCCGGTACGGATAGCCTGTTAAACGCGCTAAAAACAGAGATAAGCCGTAAAGATACCTATGACGCGGTAAAGCAAGCCCGCATACAAAAGCTCAAAAAATTTCAGCACAGTCTTTCGCCTTATAATTATGATGCGCAATATGACGTAAGCCTTAAACTATACGAAGAGTATAAATCCTACCAGTATGATTCGGCTTATGTTTATGTAAACAAGCTCAAAAACATCAGTATAGGTATGAATGATTTATCGCGCACCTATTACAGCCAGATTAAGCTTGGTTTTATACTGCTTTCATCGGGAATGTTTAAAGAGACCTTTGATTGTATGAAAGGCATCAATCCCAAACTGTTGGTAGACTCTATGAAGGTGGAGTATTATTTTATTATGTATCGCTGTAATACCGATCTGGCTAAGTACAACAACGATAAATATTTTAGTCCCGAGTACATGAAAGCGGGTTATGCCTATATAGATTCTGCTATAGCGCTTACCCCAAAAGGATCAATCAACTGGATGCATTATACCGGTTTAAAAGATGCCCAATTAAATAATGATATCAGCAGCACAAACGAACTGAGTAAATTATTATATTCGGGTAAGCCCATATCCATGCATTTACGGGCAATGATCAATTGCTCATTGGCAATCAAATATTTAAATTCCAATAGGCGCGATGAGGCTTTGATGCTGCTAACCCAATCCGCCATTGCCGATATTAAATCATCTACAAAGGAAACCGTTGCTCTATGGATGCTCGCCGAGCAGCTTTATAAAAACCAGAATATTAAGGATGCCTATAACTTTATACAATTAGCAAAGGCTGATGCCGATTTTTACGGAGCCAGGCAACGCAAAATCCAGATAGGGGCGATACTACCCCTCGTTGCTGCCGAGGAGCTTAACCACTCCGAAAAGGAAAAGAACAGGATACTGATGTACCTGCTTGCAATTACCGGCCTGGCATCGTTGGTTATTTTGTTTTTGTTTATGATTTACAAGCAGTTAGGTAAACTTAAGCATAAAGAACGCATTATTGAAGATCAAAATATCCAGCTGAAGGACATTAATCACAAACTGGAAGAAGACGCGCATATTAAAGAGGAGTACATCGGCCAGTTTTTTAAAATCATCTCCGGCTATATCTTAAAACTCGAAAAGCTAAAAATGTCGGTAGATACCAAGCTGTCGATCAAAAAGTACGATGATATCCGGTTGATCATCAATAACATCAACATCAAGAAGGAGCGTGAGGTGCTGTACTACAGCTTCGATCATATCTTTTTAAAGATCTTCCCGAATTTTATCCCCACGTTTAATTCCCTGTTCGAGGAAAAAGACCAGATATGGCCACAAGAACATGAAGTGCTTAATACCGATCTTCGCATTTTCGCGCTGATCCGGATGGGGATCAATGACAATGATACCATCGCTAAAATACTGGAGTATTCGGTAAATACCATTTACGTTTACAAAATGAGGATCAAAGCGAAGGCTAAAAATCCGGAGCAATTTGAGCAAAGGATAATGGACATCAAAGCAGTGGACTCGGTAGCTTAACGCCGGAAGGCGAATATGAGATAGGGAGTTTTAAAAACTATATAAAGCCTTTTTGAGCATTTAAAATGCTCAAAAACCTTAAAAATCAGTTATATTTTTCGATGGTTTTTATTTGTTAAATACTTTATAATGAGGTTTTTAATCTTTAAATTTCTTATAAATTTTTATAAATAAGCTAAAGCAGTAGTTAATTAGCAGTAAGACATACATCTTTGTATAGGTAAATAATACTTTAATAAGTTTACAAGCCAAAACCAATAGCCTGATGAGGGCTGAATTATAAACCAATTTAATACCGTTCAAGATTTTATTTTTTGTTAACTGATAGTGTTATTACGCTTGAAGTTTTGCAGGGCTTTTACGACTGACAGTTTTTAGTCGGCCTTTGCAACGAAATGGAAACCATGTACTAAAATTTTATATAACCAATTTTTAATTAAACCACAAACTATGCAATTTAAACAGTTACTCACATTATGTTTTTTTGCTTTAACCTGCTTGTTCGTACAGCCCGCTTTGGCGCAGAACAAGGTTGTTACAGGTAAAGTAACAGACAAGAAAGACGGATCGCCTTTAATAGGTGTATCTGTGGGTGCAGGTGCCGGCACAGGCACATTAACAAGCGTTGACGGTACCTTCAGATTATCTGTACCGGCAAGCACAACAAGCCTTTCATTAAGCTACATCGGCTATAAAGCAACAACTGTTGCGCTTAACGGCCAAACATCTGTAAACGTGTCAATGGAATCGTCCAGTACATCTTTAAACGAGGTTGTAGTAATTGGTTACGGTACCCAGCGTGTACGTGATGCGACGGGTTCTGTTGCTTCGATTGGTACAAAGGATTTTAATAAAGGTGTTATTGCAACACCCGATCAGTTATTACAGGGCCGTATTGCAGGTGTGCAGGTTACGCCTTCAAGTGGTGAGCCTGGCGCAGGTGCAACTATCGCCATCCGTGGTGCAGGTTCTATCCGCTCTGGCGACGGGCCGCTTTACGTTGTAGATGGTATCCCTATCGATAACGGTGGTGGTAGCTCTGGCGGTTATGGTGTAGGTGCAGGTAGCTCATCAGCACGTAACCCATTATCATTTATCAACCCTAACGATATCGAGAACATCTCTATATTAAAGGATGCATCATCTGCTGCTATCTACGGTTCACGTGGTGCAAACGGTGTTATCTTAATCACAACCCGTAAAGGCCGTAAGGGACAAGGTATCCAGTTCTCTGCTAATACAAGTGTTGCCAGCGTTGCAAAACGTTATGACATTTTAGGCCGCGATGAGTTTTTGAAAGCAGTTACAAGTGTTGGTGCAAATGCTGGCCCGGTAGCAGCCGGAGGTGTTGATTACGGAGGTAATACAGATTGGCAGAAAGAAATTTTCCGCACAGCGATATCTCAAAACTACAACTTAGGTTTTGGTGGTGCTAACAATTCGGGTGGTACTTACCGTGCAACCTTAGGTTATGATAACCAACAAGGTACTGTTAAAAATTCAGCGTTGAAACGTCTTAATGCACGTATCAACGCGTCTCAAACTTTCTTTAAGGATGTTGTGAGGTTCGATTTACAATCTTCCTACTCAAACGTGAAAGATCAGTTTGCGCCTATTACTAATAACGCCGGCTTTAACGGTAGTTTAGTAGGTGCTGCTATCCAGTTAAACCCAACTATCCCGGTGTTTGACGCTCAAGGCAGGTATTTTGATATCAATGGTTACAACAGCGATGGTTTCCCTAACGGTAACGGTTTCCGTAACCCAGTATCATTGTTAAATCAAATTGACGACCGTGATAACATCAACCGTTATTTGAACAACCTCTCATTAACTATCAAGTTATTTGAAGGCTTATCATACAAAGGCAACTTTGGCGCCGATATCTCAAGAGGCTTAAGAAAAACCTTCTACGATCCTAAAGTTGTTGGTTATACCGATGCGATCGGTATCAGGGAGCAAAACTTCCCATCGCCAACAGGTAATGGTACAGCAATTTTACAACACAGCGAGTTAACTAACTACACTACTGAGCATACCTTAAACTATGACAAGAAATGGGCCGATAACAGTTCATTAACTGTTTTAGCTGGTTACTCATACCAAACGTTCAAAAACTTTAACCGTAACGATTTCGGCTTCGGTACTTCACAGCCGGGTGTTTTGGTAAAAGATTATAACAATTTTAAAACACACTTAGCTTACCCTGTGGGTGATAGCTCGAGCTACAGGTTACAATCGTACTTTGCACGTGTTAACTACTCTTACAAAGATCGTTACATCTTGACAGGAACTATCCGTCGTGACGGTTCAACCCGTTTTGGTGCTAACAACAAATACGGTAACTTCCCTGCATTGGCAGCTAAATGGCGTATCAGCAATGAAAGCTTCATGCCAAAAGGTGGTTTCTTTGAAGACCTGAGCTTAAGGTTAAACTATGGCCAAACAGGTAACCAGGAGATCCCTTCATACGCTTCTCTGGCTATCAGACAGTTAAACTATAACGGTAACTCAAACCCGCAGCAATACTTACCTAACCCTGATTTGAAATGGCAAACCAACACCACTTACGGTGCAGGTTTAGATTTCACGGTACTTAAGGGCAGGTTAAGCGGTAGTGTTGATTACTTTAACAAATCAATTAAAGACCTTTTATTCTTCCAGGATATTGCGCAACCGGCGTTTTCATCAAGGATCTATGTTAACTTACCAGGTAACGTAAGGAGTACTGGTGTTGAGCTTGGTTTAAACTTTGCTGCTGTACAAGGCACCAAATTTACCTGGGACATTGCCTACAACATGACTTTGTTGAAAAACAAAGTTGAGAACTTTGTGGGCCGTAACATCGTAACCGGTAACATTGATGGCCAGGGCTTATCTGGTGCATACGCACAGATCATTGCTAACGGCTACCCGTTATACAGCTTTAACGTACCTAATTACGCTGGTTTAGATGCTAACGGTTTTGGTATTTACCCACAAGGTATTGATGCTTCAACCATTCAAGGCAGCCCTAACCCTAAATTTACTGCGGGTTTAACCAACAACTTTAATTACGGTAAATGGAATCTGAGCTTCTTCCTGAATGCTGCAACCGGTTTCCAGATCTACAACAATACTGCAAATGCTTTCTTCTACAAAGGCAACCTTGTAAGTGGTCGTAACGTAACTAAAGCAGTAGCTGCATCTAACGAGAATGCACTTAACTCTGGCGAGGTATCAACCCGTTTCTTAGAGAAAGGTGATTTCTTAAGATTAAGCAACGCATCATTGGGTTACACCTTTGGTTTAACTGGCAGCGTATTCAAATCATTAAGATTATCAGTTACAGGCCAAAACTTATTCCTGATCACCAGCTACACTGGCTTAGATCCGGAAGTTAACACAGATAAACAAAGAAACGACGTTGCATCAAGAGGTATAGATTATACATCTTATCCAAAGTCACGTATATTCACATTAGGATTAAATGCAAGTTTCTAAAAAAAATATTAGTATGAAAAAAATAGCTACAAGAGCGGTATTGTGCGGTATAGTATTGATGACTGCCGCCAGCTGCGCAAAATTAGATGAGAAGCTTTATGGCTCGAGATCGTTGGTTGATCCCAATGCAGCAGCCAGCAGCACAGACCTTGGTGGTGTTTACTCACAACTTTATGGTCAAACAGATCAGGCAAACACTTACGCTTTACAAGAGCACTCAACAGATGAAATGATGGGCCCGACACGCGGTACCGACTGGGGAGATTTTGGTACATGGCGCAAGCTGCACACCCATACATGGACAGCAACACACAATCAGGTAAATGATACCTGGGATCAGTTAAACATCGGTGTGTTTCGTGCAAGCCAGGTTATTTCAAAGGCAACTGATGCAAACATTAAGGGCCAGGCAAGTTTTTTACGTGCCTACTTTATGTTCCAGATCATTGATCTTTATGGCCAGGCCCCATTCCGTGACCCGGCAGGTGCAACAACGGCTATCCCTACGGTAATGAGCCGCAGCGAGGGTACTGATTTCATCATCAAAGATTTGGAATTTGCTGAAGCTAACTTGCCTGTAACGTCTGCAAACATTGGTATTGCCAATAAAGCAGCAGCACAAGCATTATTAGCTAAAGTTTATTTGAACAAAGCTGTTTACAAATCAACCGCAGTTGGTGGCCCGTTCACCTTTGTTAAGGCTGATATGGATAAGGTAATTGAGTATGCTAACAAAATTACGGCATCTGGTTACTCTTTAGAGCCTGCAGGTAAGTATTTTCAGGATTTTGCCTGGGATAACTCAACCCAATCAAAAGGTAACATTTTTGGTTTTTACAACACAACAACCAACGCGCCGGCATCAGCCAAAAACCGTTGGAGAATGGGCTTACACTACAACCAGACACCAGATGGCTGGAATGGCTTTACTACCCTTGCCGATTTCTACAAATCGTTTGAGGCTACAGATGAGCGCCGTGGTGTTGCATATCCGGGTTTAACTGATAAAATTGGTTTACGTGCCGGTTTTGCAGTAGGCCAGCAATTTGGTCCCGGTGGTAAGGCGTTAACACAACGCGGTGGTGCACCGTTGGTGTTCACACCAGAAGTTAACTTAAACTTTTCTACCGAAGCACAGGGTATCCGTGTATTCAAGTACTTCCCGCAGCCATCTGCAAACAATACCGTTAATGATGATAACTCTGATAACGATTACGTTATTTTACGTTACGCCGATGTATTGTTAATGAAAGCCGAAGCAATTATGCGTGGCGGTACAGATCCTAACGGCCAGAGCGCTTTAACAATTGTTAACTTAATACGTACCCTGCGTGGTGCAACTGCTGTTGGCAGTGTTGATGCGACAGTAATGTTGGCAGAACGCGGCCGCGAGTTGTACTGGGAAGGCTGGAGAAGAAATGACCAGATCCGTTTCGAGAAATTTAACGATCCGGTTGATCAGCGCCCATTGGCTTCTGCTAAAACTTACACCGTGTATCCAATTCCACAACGTGCAGTTGATACCAACCCTAACTTGAAACAAAACGCAGGTTATTAATTTTAACAACCTGTTTTTAATTAGTTATATTTGATTTAAACGTAGCGAAGAAATTCGCTACGTTTGTTTTTTCTGCACATTTCGATGTATAAAAAGTTAATCCTTCCCCTGATTTTTATCTTTGCGTCGTTGGCGTCATGCAAAAAAGGCGGTGTCGAAAACCCGTTGTTCTCCATCCAGGATAACAGCACGCTTGGTATCAATTTTACCAATACGTTAAATGAGCAAAGTAAAACCAATGTATTCACTTTTCGCAACTATTATAACGGCGGCGGGGTTGCCATTGGCGATATCAATAACGATGGGCTGAACGATGTTTACCTTACCTCTAACCAGGGGGGCAATAAGCTCTATCTGAATAAGGGCAACTGGAAATTTGATGACATTACCGACAAGGCCGGGGTAAAGGGCACTAAATATTGGAGCACCGGTGTAACCATGGTCGATATCGATGGCGATGGCTGGTTGGATATTTATGTTTGCCACAGCGGCAATATTATCGACCGCAAAGGGAACGAACTTTTCATCAATCAACATAATGGCACCTTTAAAGAAGAGGCCGCGAAATATGGGCTGGTTGATAATGGCCTGTCCACCCAATCCATTTTCTTTGACTATGATAATGACGGCGACCTGGATTGCTTTATCCTGAACAACTCTTTCCGCCCTATCGGCTCATTTGATTTTAGCAAAAACCTGCGCGCGGTGGTCGACGAGTTGGGCGGCGCACGCCTTTACCGCAACGATGGCGGGCATTTTACAAACGTTACCAAACAGGCTGGCATCTTCTCGAGCGATATCGGTTTTGGCCTGGGCGTATCTGTAGCCGATGTAAATAACGACGGCTACCCGGATATTTACGTATCTAACGATTTTTTTGAACGCGATTACTTATACATCAACCAAAAGAACGGAACTTTTAAAGAAGACATACAGGAAGAAACAGGCCACCTGAGCCTGGCTTCGATGGGATCAGACATTGCCGATATTAATAACGATGGCAATCTGGATATCTTTACCACAGAAATGCTGCCCGAGGGGGATAAGCGCTTAAAGAAAATGACCTCGTTCGAATCATTCGACGTGATCAAACTAAAACAGCACGATGGTTATTTTAACCAGTACATGCAAAACTGCCTGCAACTGAACAATGGCGACGGCACCTTCTCTGAGGTGGCCTTTAAAGCAGGCGTAAGCGCAACCGACTGGAGTTGGGGCGCTCTATTTTTTGATATGGATAACGACGGCTGGAAGGATATTTTTGTATCTAACGGCATCTATAAAGATTTGACCGACCAGGACTATATAGAGTTTTTGGGTAACAGGGAAAACATGGCGAAGATTGCCGAGAAGCGCAAATTCGATTATAAGAACTTTACGGATAAGATGGTCTCTACCCCGCTGGTCAATTACGCCTTCTCTAACAATCACGACCTTACCTTTACTAATAAGGTTAAAGAGTTCGGGTTAGATCAGCCATCATTCAGCAACGGTGCAGCCTACGGGGACCTGGATGGCGATGGGGATAATGACCTGATCGTAAATAATGTCAACATGCCATTATTCATTTATAAGAGCAATGCAGAAAAACTGCGTAATAATTTCGTTCAGATAAAGTTACAGGGCGAAGGGAAGAATACTTTCGCAGTGGGTACAACGATAAAAGCTTTTGCAAAGGGCAAAGAGTTTACTTATTACCACCAGCCAACACGGGGTTTTGAAAGCAGCACATCGCCTAATTTACTGACAATTGGTTTAGGCAAGGTAAAACAGGTAGACTCCCTGCAGATCATTTGGCCGGGCGGCAAATATCAGGTGGCTAAAAGCCTGCCAGCAAATAAGGTTTATACCTACAAAATGGCCGATGCACGGCTAACCTACAATTTTACCAAACCGTCGGTAAAGCAACTATTTGTAGAAACGGAGAAAACATTGTTTGATTCGGTGCCCAAACATACTGAAGATGGCTTTATCGACTTTGATAACGAGCGGCTGATGCTGCAAATGTTATCTACCGAAAACCCTTACATGGCTAAAGGTGATCTTAACAAAGATGGCCTGGCCGATTTTTATTTCGGCAGCTCGAAGGATAACCCGGCATCAATTTATATCCAGCAACAAAACGGGCGGTTTAAACTTTACCGGCCAAAAGACCTGGAAACCCAAACCTACCTGGAAAATGCAGGCGCTGTTTTTGGCGATTTTGATGGTGATGGGGATGAAGACCTGATCATTGGCGTTGGCGGTAACGAAGATGAGGCCGGCACCATCGTTTATTTCCCCCGGTTTTACGAGAACGACGGCAAGGGTAACCTGCATCGTAATCCGCAAAAGTCTGTGCACGCGGCAACTAATGCGTCGGTCATCACCGCGGTAGATTATGATAAAGACGGCTACCTGGATCTTTTCATCGGCGGGCGCAGTGTACCGGGCACGTACGGCGCATCGCCGGAGTCTTACGTGTTGCATAACGATGGGAAAGGCAACTTTACCGATGTTTCTAAGCAAGTATTGGGCAACAATAGGCCGGGTATGGTTACGGCAGCACAATGGGCTGATATTGACGGCAACGGTTACCCGGATTTAGTAATAGCCGGTAATTGGATGGGCATCAAGATCTTTAAAAACAACAAAGGCAAATTTACCGAAGATAAGCAGCTGGACAATTACAAAGGCTGGTGGGGGAGCCTGCAGGTAGCTGATATTAATGGTGATGGCAAGTTAGATATCCTTGCCGGCAATATTGGGCTCAACTCTAAATTCCACGCTACGGCTACCGAGCCGATGAAGATCTACATTAAGGATTTTGACAGCAATGGTACCAGAGAGTGTGTTACAGAAATGTACCGGAGCGACCATGTGCCGTATGTATTCCACATGAAACCCGACCTGGTTGGGCAGATGCCGCTGCTTAAAAAGAAGTATTTGAAATATGCCGATTACGCGGGTAAACCGTTCAGCGAGATCTTTAATGACGAGGCCCTGCAAGGTGCCGAAGTGCACGAAATGAATTACCTGGCATCGGCTGCATTTATTAACGAGGGCGGCAAGTTTGCTGTTAAACCGTTTCCGTACAATGCACAGCTATCAAACATAGGCACCATTTTAGTTGATGATATAGATAATAGCGGCGCGCCCGCTATTATGCTGGCCGGTAACTTTTATGGTTTTAAGCCCGAGGTTGGCCGTTTAGACGCCAGTTACGGCCAGATTTATAAATATACCAAAAGCGGTTTTCAGTATATTCCACCGGCCAAAAGTGGTATTAAATTAACCGGGCAGGTGCGGTCGTCATTAATGATCAAAAACAGCCGTGGCGAAAAATATTATTTGTTCGGTATTAATGATGATAAGCTAAAAGCATATAAATTACGTTAGTGTACCCATGCTGAAATCTAATCTATTCAGATCGTCTATTTACTTTGGCTTTACTTTACTGGCTGTGCTTTGTGCGTTTAGTTCGTGCAAAAAGAAGTCGGCAGGAGAGGGGATCTTTAAACTGGTTTCGGCTGATAAAAGCCATGTAGATTTTATAAACAAGAACATTGAGTCAGATTCGGTCAATATACTCGACTATCTGTATTTCTATAACGGCGCGGGCGTAGCATCTGCCGATTTTAATAACGACGGGCTGGAAGATCTTTACTTTTCATCCAATCAGGGCACTAGTAAACTCTACCTGAATAAAGGCGGGTTAAAGTTTGAAGATGTTACTGCCAAAGCAGGCTTGGCCGGTACCGGCAGCTGGAAAACGGGTGTAACGGTTGTAGATATCAACGGCGATGGGTTAAAGGATATTTACGTTTGCGTAGTAGCTAACTTCAAGAACTTTAAGGGTAAAAATCAACTTTACATCAATAACGGCGACATGACCTTCACCGAGTCGGCCGCTAAATACGGGCTTGATTTTGCAGGCTTTTCTACCCAGGCATCATTTTTTGATTACGATAAAGACGGCGACCTGGATATGTTCCTGCTAACCTCATCGGTGCATAGTAACGATACCTACGGCGATTCTACCCAGCGCTTAAAGGTGAGCCATGATGCCGGCGACCATTTGTTCAAAAATGATAACGGAAAATTTATCGATGTAACGGCAGGCTCCGGCATTTACTCAGCTCCCATTGGCTATGGCCTTGGGGTAAGCGTAGGCGACTTAAACAACGATGGTTGGGACGATATTTACGTGAGTAACGATTTTTTTGAACAGGATTATTACTACATCAACCAAAAAAACGGAGCGTTTAAAGAGGAGTTGAAAAATGCGTTCGGGCACACCAGTCTGTTCTCGATGGGGAACGCGCTAAGTGATGTGAACAAAGATGGCCACCTGGATGTGATCAGTACGGATATGCTGCCCGAAGAAATAAAGGCGCTCAAATCCACTATAAACGACGAGCCCCTTGATATTTATAACCAGGAGGTAAACGCGGGTTATTATTACCAGTATTCCAAAAATTCGTTACAGCTGAATGTAGGTAACGGCAAAAAGTTTGTCGATATCAGCCTGTACTCGGGCATGTCGGCAACCGACTGGACGTGGTCGCCGCTGGTGCAGGATTTTGATATGGACGGGCGCAAGGATATGTTTTTCTCTAACGGGATCAAAAAGCGCCTTAACGATATGGATTACCTGAAATACCTGGGCGACCCTAACGTGATCAAAGATTTTAAGACCAGCCGTTTCTTCGACCGCGAAAAGATCAACCTGATGCCCGACGGGCAGGTGCATAATTACCTGTACCATGGGGCCGATGAACTGAAATTTAACGATGTGAGTGCCGGCAACGATATGGAAAAGGCGTCTATCTCCTGCGGATCTGTAGCGGTTGATCTGGATAACGACGGCGACCTTGAACTGGTAACCAATAACATGGATGAGCCCGCTTCCATCTATCAGAACATGACGATGGAAAAGGCCGATAAAGACAAGAAGCCCGCATTCCTGAAATTGAGCGTAAAATATACTAAAGCCAACCCCGATGGTATTGGCGCCAAGTTATTCATGCGCTCCAAAACGCAGGTAGATCACCAGGAAATTCAAACAAGCACGGCTTACGAAAGTACACAAGGTAATAATTTGCTTTTCACCTTTTTACCCGGCGATAAACCGGCTGAGCTGATGATTTTGTGGCCCGATAACTCTTACCAGCTGATCAATAACTTCGGCCTGAATAAGAAAACTGTTATTACATACAACAAAGCACAAACGCAAACCGCTGCAGATGTGTCATTACTAATAGCAAATTATTTAAAGGCAGACGAGCAGTTTAACAGCGTGCCGGTAAATGCTAAAATACTGGCTAACCAGCAAACCTTTGAAACTCCCGATTTTAACTATTACAATCTTTTACCACATACCTATTTGCCTCATAACGCCGCGGTTGCCGTAGCCGATGCCAATAACGACGGGATAGATGATATTTACGTTGGCGGTATAGCCGGCGAAGAAAAGTATATTTTAGCCGGATCAAAAAGCGGGGCCTTTACTAAAGTGGCCATAACCGGGTTTGACGGATTTAAGCAATATGGCGATACCGGCGCACAATGGGTGGATGTTAATAACGACGGCCTGCCGGACTTAATCGTGCTGAGTGCTAACCACCCGTTCCTGGAACCGGGCAAGCGCATGCAACCGCGATTGTATATGAACAAGGGCAACTTTAAGTTCGAATATGAGGCCCTGCCCGTAGTGGCCGACCTGGTGTCAAAGATTTTTATGTATGATTTTGATGGCGACGGGCTTAAAGACATTTTATTGGCAGGTAGTATTTCTTTTACCAATTATACAGCACCTGCGGCTTCGGTCGTATTGCTGAATAAAAAGGATGGCAACTTTGCCATCGCGCCCAAGAACCAGTTTGCAGCAGTAACAAATATTCGTTTCATAACAGAAATTACCGCTGCCGATGTGGATAAGGATGGAGTGGCGGATGTTATCGTATCGTCGGAGTGGCAGCCCATCCAGATCTTCCTGAACAAGAACAAAAAACTGGTTAAATTTTCAACGCCTTTACTGGACGATGCGAAGGGCTGGTGGCAGTCTGCCGCTATTGCAGATCTTGATGGTGACGGCAAAGCCGATTTGATAGGCGGTAACTGGGGTACCAATAACAAGTATAACGTCACAGATAAGCAGCCGCTGTACGCCTACAATAACGATGTAGATAACGATGGCAAGAATGACCTAATCTTGTCTTATTTCTACAAGGGAAAATACTACCCCTTCCGCCCCAAGAATGATCTGGAGCAGGAATTGCCGTTCCTAAAAAAGGAGTTCTTAAGCTTCCAGAAAATGGCTGATAAGACAACTGAGGAGATCTTTAAGGATAAATTAACCGATAGCGGCCGCTTGGTAGCCAACCAGTTCAGGAGTGTTTACATCAGCGATATCATGAACGCGAAGAAGGTAAGCGAGCTGCCGTACCTGTATCAGCAGGCACCTATCCGCGCAATTATCCCGCTTAATAACAAGCAACGTGATGTATTATTGAGCGGTAATTTTTGGGGTGTGGTACCTTACGAGGGTAAATATGATGCGTTAGGCTTGGTTACCATGCACTACGATGCCAGCAGTAAACGCCTTGCTACACCGCAATACTGGCTCAATCCATTATTAAACGCTCAGGAGATCAATAGCCTGCAACCTATCAAAACAACTGCGGGGAGCGCATTTATAGCTACCACCTATGATGGTAAACTGGTATTGATCACAAAGTAATTAACCTAAAATATAGGATAATAAATTTTGGTGATCCATTTGGCGGTATCTGTTTGGGCCTGCCTGTCGGTTATGATCAATTCATAGGGCATTGCCGGTGGGGTAAGGTGATGGTCGCGGGTGTAGTTCTTTAGCTGCGCCATGGCGTTATCTATCGTTTTACGGCCCCCCTTAACCTCGGCCTCTAAAATATTCCCCCCCTTAAGCATGTGGTTTACCACATAACCGGCATCGGGCATAATCGCTTTGTTAATAGGGATAGCCACCATTACCTGGTATTCATTGTTATCAACCTTAAAAATATTCAGCATGGGCTGGTTGCTTTCTTTAACACCTTTGGCCGCTATCTGCTTTTTAACGTTGGCTATTAAGCTGTAAACGTTTGCTGTGGTAGGGTAGGTTTTGGTAGTGGTGTTGGTAGCCAGCATGGTCTCATCGGTCACCTTTTTCAAGTTAACCTTCATGCCGTATACGTTTACATCCTTTTGCATAAACTGTTTGAAATGGCTAAGCAAGCTGCTCATCTCCGTTTGGATCTCTTTTATCTTTACAAAACCGGCAATACGGCCAAAAATATTGAGGCTGCTTTGCTGCGACGCATACCAGGTAACCTGCGTTTCGCCATCGGCCACAGCAAGGTAGGTAATGTGGCTGTCTAAAATCTTGTCGCCTTTTTTTATCTGAACCTGGATATCGCCGTTGGTGCTTTTTAAAAGTTTATAGATGACGCCGTTGTTGGTATAAACGGTGCTGTCGTCGCCGTTATGGCTGCCCGGCCACCATTTTTTCCATGACCGCTGCTCAATAATGAATTTGGCAACGTTAGCATCTGTACCGTCTATATTCACCACACTTTTGGCGATAATATTTTGCGGGATGATGTAATAAATACTTATAAAAGCCAGTAACAGTAAACCCAATATAATCAGAGCCGGTTTTTTCATAGAAGTTGGTCGGTAAAAAGCAAATAGAAGGCGGGTTTATACGCCTTTAAGCAACGCAAAAGTAACTAAATAGCCCGGTTAAAATCAAACAGTTTTTATGGCCGCCATCTTCTATAAAAACCCTATATTAGCCTGTAAACAAAGAAAAAGCCAATAGATCCTTTACGTTAAAGTAAAGGGATTTCTTTAAACCAATTGATTGTTATGAACCGTTTCCTGTTTTTGATTGCGGGCATGTTGATACTTTTTGCATCCTGTAAGAAAGCTGATTACCAAAAGGTTACCCACGACCCAGAACTGTACCGCGTTACCGTTAAAAAGCTCAACGACGTAGTGTTAGAAAACAACTTTCCGCCCGTTATTGCTTCACGTAATTATGCCTATGCTAATATTGCCGCCTATGAGGTGATCGCCGCCGGCGACCCGAAGCATTTCCGCTCCTTAGCCGGGCAGATCAAACACCTCACCGCAACACCCAAACCGAATAAGGATAAAGAGATTGATTTTCAGTTTGCGTCGTTGCTATCCTTCTGTTTTGTAGGCAATGCGGTAACGTTTCCGGAAGGCAGCTTAACCACATACGTAGATGAGCTGAAACAAAAGGCGAAAGACGCGGGTATGCCATCAGACGTTTTCGAAAACTCTGTTGCTTATTCTGATGCTGTGGCCAAACACATAATGGCCTGGAGCAAAAAAGACAACTATGCGCAAACCCGCAGTGCCAGCAAATATACCGTAAACCGTACCGATGGCCGCTGGATCCCTACGCCGCCCATGTATGCACAGGCGCTGGAGCCACATTGGGGCGAGATCCGACCGATGGTGCTGGATTCGGCCTCGCAGATCCCGGCCCCCGAACCACCACCTTATAACATGACGGATAAGAACGGCAAATTTTATAAGGCCGTTATCGAGGTTGAAAAAATGGTCGACAGCCTCACTACAGATCAACGCCACATGGCCGATTTTTGGGATGATAACCCATTTAAGCTGAATGTTATCGGTCATGCATCGTTCGCAACTAAAAAGTTTTCGCCGGGGGGGCATTGGATGAATATAGCAGGCATAGGTACAAAAATAGCAAAGTCGGATTTTGGTTCGACCGTTGCCGCCTACACCGAAACTTCCATTGCCTTATTTGATGCCTTTATCAATTGTTGGTACGTAAAATACAAAGCCAACAGCGTGCGCCCCGAAACGGTGATCACCAAAATGATCAACCCGGATTGGCGGCCATATATCCAAACCCCGCCATTCCCGGAATATATTAGCGGACACGCGGTCATCTCAGCTGCCGCGGCAGAGGTTTTAACGCACGATTTTGGTAATGAAGTGGCCTATACCGATTCGTCCGAATCTGAATTCGGCATTGCGCCACGCAAGTTCCCATCCTTTAGGGCGGCGGCAGAAGAGGCGGCCCTGTCGCGTGTTTACGGCGGTATCCATTATAAAAATGCCTGTATTGTAGGCACCATGACGGGCCGAAAAATAGGTGTGTTAGTTAACCAAAAATTGCAGTTAAAGATCAAAAAATAAAGATTTATAAATGAAAAGGATCCTGTCCCTCACCACGATATTATCAATTTACGCAGTAGTAAGGCTATCGGCACAAACGGTTAGTCCCTGGGTTATCAAGGCTGATAAAATAGATCCCGCAAATTATTACGGTATTACCGCCGCCAACGGGATGATTGGGATCGTATCATCGCCCGAGCCTTTTAAAGTGAAGAATGTAGTACTGGCCGGTGCGTATGATCTGTACGGCCGTGGCCGCGTAAGCAACTTTCTAAACAGCTTCAACCTGCTTAACATGTACCTGGAGATAGATGGCAAACGCCTGGATGCTAAAATGGTAAGCAATATGCGCCAGGAACTGGATATGCACCATGCTGCGTTTACCACCACGTTTGATTACCAGGACAAGGCCACTATCAGCTATACCTATTATTCGCTGCGCCAGTTACCTTTTACGGTATTGATGGATGTGGCAGTTACCGCTAAAAAGCCGATCAACATAACTGCCGCCAGTGTAATGGAGGCCCCCGATGCCCTAAAACAGGTAGAGAATTATTATAACGAGATTGACAGGCCGCATGTAACCATCAGCCTGCTCACCTCCACGGCTAAAAGCCCTACGGGTAAATTACAGCTTTGTGCATCCACCTCGTTTTTGTTTAACGAAGAGCATGGTAAAGAGCCGCGCGTGATCCATGAGATGTGGGACAATAACATGCACCTCATGAAGTTTAGCCGGGCTATCGCTGCGGGCGAAACCTATAAATATGGAGTCACCGGATCTTCTATCACGTCAGCCCATCATGCCGACCCGCTGAATGAGGCCGAGCGTTTAACCATTTTTGCTAAACTGGAGGGCCGCGACAGGCTGATCCAATTTCATAATAAAGCCTGGGACGAGCTTTGGAAGAGCGATATACAGATAGAAGGCGACGCACAGGCACAGCAGGACGTACACAGTATGTTGTATCACCTTTATTCGTTTTCGCGAGAGGGTACTGCTCTCTCGCCATCGCCAATGGGTTTGTCGGGTCTGGGTTACAATGGCCACGTATTTTGGGATACCGATCTGTGGATGTTCCCGGCTATGCTGGTGCTGCACCCCGAGATCGCTAAATCTATGGTGGATTACCGTTTCGAAAGACTGGAAAACGCGCGCAAAAATGCCTTTTCGCATGGTTACAAAGGCGCAATGTTTCCCTGGGAAAGTGCCGATAGCGGGGTGGAAGAAACGCCTGTATGGGCTTTAAGCGGCCCGTTCGAGCATCATATCACCGCCGATGTGGCCAACGCCGCCTGGAGCTACTATTGCGTAACGCAGGACAAACAATGGCTGCGCGAACGTGGCTGGCCGATGCTGCAAGCCACTGCCGATTTTTGGGTGAGCCGTGTTGAACGCAATGGCCCCGGCCATTATGATATCAAAAACGTAGTAGCTGCCGATGAGTGGGCCGAAAATATTGACAACAATGCTTTCACCAACGCTGCCGCACAGGTTAACCTGCGCAATGCCACCGCCGCCGCCAGGATCCTTGGCATGACGGCGAACCCCGATTGGGAGTACGTGGCACAAAATATCCCGATATTAAAAATGGCCAACGGCGTAACCAGCGAGTTTGCCACCTATAAAGGTGAGGGTATTAAGCAAGCCGACGTTAACCTGTTGGCCTACCCGTTAAAAACCATTACCGACCCGGCGCAGATCAAAAAAGACCTGGAGTATTACGAAACCCGCGTACCTGATGAAGGCACACCTGCCATGACACAGGGTGTATTTGCCCTGCTATATGCCCGTTTAGGTAATGGCGAAAAGGCCTATCGTTGGTTTAAGGAAGCTTACGAGCCCAACCTGAACCCGCCGTTCCGGGTAATTGCAGAAACCAAGGGCGGTACCAACCCCTACTTTGCAACCGGGGCAGGTGGTATTATCCAGGCCATGCTTATGGGTTTCGGCGGGTTGGATATTACCCCAACCGGCATCACACAGATCAAAAGCAAGCTGCCTGCCAACTGGAAATCGTTAAAAATTACCGGCGCAGGTGTCAATAAAGTAACGTATACGGTCAAATAATTAAAGATTTTTAGAAGTTTTTCTGAAAAAATATGGTAATTCAAGACTTTCGCAGTCGCTCGGCTCCTGCCTTTTGAATTTTATTATTAGGCCTTTTTACAGTCGCTCGGCTCGTGCGGAGTGAAATTTCGCAGTCGCTCGGCTCCTGCCGAGTGACCGTTATTATGAGGCCTCCGGCCTACAATCCGGCGGCGGCACGCCGCAAAATAGTCGTCACTCGGCAGGAGCCGAGCGACTACAAAAAGGCCTCTTGGCAGTCGCTCGGCTCCTGCCGAGTGACATTTATTATTAGGCCTCCGGCCGACAACCCTGTGGCGGGACGCCGCAAAATAGTCATCACCCGGCAGGAGCCGAGCGACTGCATAAAAGGGAAAAAGTAGATAATCCTCTTTCCGCTTGCGGAGAGAGGGTGGTCGAGCGAAGCAACGACCGGATGAGTTGAATGCGACGAATGCTTCAAAACCCACTAACAAAATCGATCTTTAAGCGTTTAATAGCCAATGAGCATACCTGCAATTATTAAAAATCTTTCTGTTATAGATACTGACCGCATCATAGAAATGGCCTGGGAAGACCGTACACCGTTCGACGCGATAAAAGCGCAGTTTGGCCTTACCGAACAAAATGTAATTGACCTGATGCGCAGGCAGATGAAGCTATCCAGCTTTAAAATGTGGCGGGCAAGGGTGCAGGGCAGGCAAACCAAACACACCAAACTGCAGGTTGATGGTACCGATAGGTTTAAATGCAACCTGCAACGCCAAATAACGCTGAACAAGATCAGTAAACGGTAAATTGCCTTGTCGAGATGGCCGTCGCTTTGCAATTTGCGGGGTGCCAAATTACTGGTGTTAAACCGTAAAACACCCGTTGCCAATCAGTTATGATTATTACTCTACTGTAAACCGAGTAATTTCTTAATTGTCTTATTATTAGTTACTTATGTTTATATTTTATTGAATTATGTAAACCTTTGTAAACCCAATTAGAGTTAGCAGATCGCTTACTATCATCGCCACAGGCACCGCCCGGTAATTGCGCTATTTTTATTACCATTGTAAAAACATCCAAAAAAAATGTAAACGCTATCTATCTCGCGGTGGTCGCTTTTGTATTAAGCAGTTGCAGCTACACTGTTTATGACATGAACCGCGGCGAACTCAAAATCGCTAAAAAGGCAACCTATACAGTTAACTACACCACGCTGATTCCTAACGGTACGCCTGCCGAAATCAGTTATACCGATAAAGACGGCGCGCAACATACCGATAAGTATGCTACCGGCGGGCGTTGGGAAAAAGTGATAGAAATGCCTTCTGGCACGGCTATTAAATTCCATGTAGATGTAACCCTGCCAAAAACCGAACCGGCAGGCAGGTTAGTAACCACTATAAAAGTTGATAACAAAGTAGTATCAGAACAGATCTAAACCGGCAAAAAGGTTATGTACAGGTTTGCCTTTAAACTGCCTTAACCGGCAGTTTCTTCTGGCTTAAAAGATGATATGTGCGTAGTTTTAATGCTGAACACAAAAGATTTACCAACACTTATTTTGATGGCCTTATCCTGGATCATCGATTTGATAGTTTCGTCGGTTTTTAAGGCCTCGTATAGGTCGCGCGCAACGGCAGAGCCGCTAATGTTATTAATAACCTTACCATTTTCCATCTGCAGGCTAAAGGTATAGCCTGATTTACCGCGATCGCCGGCAGATTCAAAATCAGTGATATTCAATTTGAAACTTTGCTCTTCAGTAAGGCTTCTCTTCAGGTGAAGGCGAATAACCGGGATATATTTTCTCCAGGTTGTAAGGTATTTTCTTTCTTCCATGTGAGGGTAAAGGTATCAATATAATACGATTAGCCCGCTAAATTGGCAATAAAGCGCAAAAAAAAGCGGGTAACTGTGTAGTTACCCGCCATATAGATTGTGTTCACGATGAGATTCGAACTCATATCGACGGCTTCGGAGGCCATAATTCTATCCATTGAACTACGCGAACGGTTGCTGCTGCAAATATACTATTAGATTTAAGAGTTAAGAACCAAGATTCAAGCCGCAGCGAATAAATGAAGTTTTCTTTATTCTTTACTCTTGATTTCTTGCATCTCTTAACCTACACGTTAAACCTGAAGTGCATAATGTCGCCATCGGCCACTACATAGCTTTTGCCTTCTACAGACATTTTGCCGTTTTCTTTGATCACCGCTTCAGAACCGTTAAATTTTACAAAGTCATCATATTTGATCACTTCTGCACGGATAAAACCCTTTTCAAAGTCGGTGTGAATAACACCGGCTGCCTGCGGTGCTGTAAAACCCTGGGTGATGGTCCAGGCACGTACTTCCTGCACACCTGCCGTGAAGTAGGTGGCCAGATTAAGCAGGCGGTAAGCCGCTTTGATCAATTTATTTACGCCCGATTCTGTCAGGCCCAGGTCGCCTAAAAATTCCTGGCGCTCTTCGTATGATTCCAGTTCGGCTATCTCGGCCTCTATCTGTGCAGATATCACTAATACCTCGGCACCTTCTTCTTTAGCTACCGCTTTTACCTTTTCTACATAGGCATTCCCGGTAACTACAGAGCCTTCGTCCACATTACAAACGTACATTACCGGTTTAGCGGTAAGCAGCCAGATATCTTCAATGTATTCTTTATCTTCTTCTTCAACGGGGGCAGTACGCGCGCTTTTGCCTTGCAGCAAGTGATTTTTGTAGATGGTGAGCACGTCGTAAGTTTTTTTTGCTTCCTTATCGCCGCCTGTTTTGGCCATCTTCTCCACCTTCTGGATCTTCTTTTCAATCGATTCCAGGTCTTTCAGCTGCAATTCGGTGTCGATGATCTCCTTATCGCGGATAGGGTCTACAGAGCCATCCACGTGGATCACGTTATCGTTATCAAAGCAGCGTAAAACGTGCAAAATAGCATTAGTAGCGCGGATGTTGGCTAAAAACTGGTTACCTAATCCTTCGCCTTTGCTGGCTCCTTTTACTAAACCGGCAATGTCGACAATTTCAATAACATTGGGTACAATGCTCTTAGGGTTAACTATTTCGGTTAGTTTGGTCAGGCGCTCATCCGGCACGGTGATCACACCCACATTTGGTTCGATAGTACAAAACGGAAAGTTTGCAGCCTGTGCCTTTGCGTTTGATAAACAGTTAAAAAGTGTCGACTTACCTACGTTCGGCAAACCTACTATACCACATTGTAAACCCATATTGTTTTTAAATCAAGATTATAAGACGCAGGAATTAAGAAAAGAATCTTGTCTCTTGGATTCTTGTTTTCCTGCCTCTTTTAAAGCCGCAAAGATAACAGAAAAAACTACCTTGTAATTTGAAAAAATAAACGACTTTTGCCAGCAGTACCAATTGGTATAAAACAAGGCATAAACATGTAAATAAGAGGGTTTTTTTATGGAAGAAATGGTTGAGCAAATAGAATTGTTACTGGAGCAGGAGGATACCACACAGCTACAGGAATATCTGAATAACCTCAACATATCTGACGTAGAGGAACTTATAGATGAACTGCCCGAACATGGCCCTAAGTTTATAGAAATATTGTCTATCAACCGCGCGGTGAATGTTTTCCGTATCCTGGATTTCCCTACACAGGAGCGTATCATTAAAAAACTATCGGGTAAAAAGGTTAGCGAGATCATAAACGAGTTACCGCCGGATGACCGCACCGCTTTTTTTAGCGAATTACATGGCGATGCGGTTACTAAACTGATCCTGCACCTGTCGCCTGACGACCGCAAGGAGGCGCTTTCCCTATTAGGTTACAAAGAGGACAGCGTTGGCCGTTTAATGACACCCGATTATATTGCGGTGAAAAAAAGCTGGGACGTTACGAGGGTACTATCGCACATTAGGCGTTACGGCAAAAACTCCGAAACCATTGATGTTATTTATGTAATTGGCGATAATGGTATTTTGCTTGACGATATCCGGATCCGCGAGATACTGTTAGTTGCGCCCGAAACAAAGGTAAGCGACCTGATGGATGGCCGCCTGATAGCCCTAAGTGCTAATGACCCGCAGGAAGACGCTATAAATGTATTCAGGATGAATAACCGTACGGCCTTGCCGGTGACCGATGACGACGATATTTTATTAGGCATCGTAACGGTTGATGATATCCTGTGGATAGCCAACGAAGAATATACAGAAGATATCCAAAAGATAGGTGGTACCGAAGCTTTGGACGAGCCTTACCTGGATATTAACCTGTTCCGCCTTGTAAAAAAGCGGGTAGGCTGGCTTGTAGTTTTGTTTTTGGGCGAGATGCTTACCGCCACGGCAATGGGCTTTTTTGAGCATGCGATTGAACAGGCCGTTGTGCTGGCGTTGTTTATCCCGCTTATCATATCCAGCGGGGGTAACAGCGGTTCGCAGGCATCCACATTAATTATACAGGCCATGGCCTTGGGAGAGGTAACTATTGGCGATTGGTGGCGCGTAATGCGCCGCGAGATCTTATCCGGCTTGATGCTGGGCGTAACCTTAGGTTTGATCGGCTTTTTCCGTATCGCCATCTTCAGCGCGTTTAGTGATCTGTACGGGCCGCATTGGGCGTTGGTAGGTATCACCATCGGCTTCTCGCTTGTCGGTGTGGTGTTATGGGGATCTTTGGCGGGTTCCATGTTACCTTTATTGCTTAAAAAACTGGGTGCCGACCCTGCAACTTCCTCCGCACCATTTGTAGCTACATTGGTAGATGTTACCGGCCTTATCATCTATTTTAGCATAGCGGTGCTGATATTGAAGGGCACACTTTTATAAATTTATTTTACAGTTGATATTTTGTTTGTTTGAGCATATTTAGTTAGTTTTAAAGAAACTAAACTTTAACTCAACCAATGGAAACACCAGAACACCCATTCGAACACACAAAAGATCAAAACATCTTATTATCAGAAGAAGCGCAATACTATCTTCAAAAGGCCGGGCAATGGGCTAATTTTTTGTCAATTATTGGCTTTATTGTAACCGGTTTTACGGTAATAGGTGCGCTATTTGTGGGTACCGTATTCACCAATGCCGCTAAAATAAACCCGATGATGCCTTACCCTGCCATGATGGGGTCTATAATGAGTGGCTTTTATCTGTCATTTGCGGTATTCAACTTTTTCTTTTCGCTTTACCTTTACCAGTTTGGCAGCAAGGTAAAAGAGGGCATCCTTTACAGCAATACCGGGCAGATGACCGTTGCATTCGGTAAGCTTAAATCCTTTTTTAAGCTCTGGGGGATAGCTACTATCGTTATCATTATCTTATATATTCTCATATTTATAGGGGCTATCGTTTTCGCGGCCAGTATAGGGTCGGCTATGCACACAGGCGGAGGCAGCGCCCTATAAAACAAAACACCCTGCCTTTATGGGGCAGGGTGTTTTATATAATTTAAGGTGTTTGCTGTTGCGTTTATTTAGTACGAAAAATCTTCGCCGGCTTTAGCCACCTCCGGATTTTCGCCGTATTCATAGCGTTTTTCTACTACTTCCTGGTGGTCTCTAATATACTCAACCGTTTCTTTTAGGCCCTCGGCAAATTTTTCGAAATCCTCTTTATATAAAAAGATCTTATGCTTCACAAAAACGCCGTCTTCTAAACGTTTTTTACTTTCGGTAATGGTCACATAGTAATCGTTTGACCGGGTTGCCTTTACATCAAAAAAATAAGTTCTCTTGCCGGCTCTAACCTTCTTGGAGTGTACTTCTTCGCGCTCTCTGTTATCAAAATCTCCCATAAAATTCTGTATCGTAATAGTTTTGGTTGGCTAAATATAATTATTTTTTTAAATCGCAAGTGGCAAATGCGATATAATTAAGCAATTACATAAACTTTTACGCATTTAGATTGTAAATGTTGGAAATTAAATCTGCTCTTCTTCTTCCAATAATTGTTTTTCGTACAATTCAAAGTAGGCGGTCTTCAGGTCCATCAATTCGTTATGGGTGCCTTGTTCAATAATTTCACCATTATCCAGTACCAGTATCTTATCGGCATTTTTAATCGTGGAGATACGGTGCGATATGATCACACTCGTTTTGCCCTGCATCACGCGGCCCAGGTTGTTCAATATCTCTTCTTCGGTGCGGGTGTCGACTGCCGAGAGGCAATCGTCAAAGATCAATACCTGCGGTTGTTTTACAATGGCTCTTGCTATACTCACCCGCTGCTTTTGACCGCCGCTTAAGGTAACGCCACGCTCGCCTATCAAGGTATCGAAGCCTTTATCCAGTTCGATAATGTTATTGTACACGGCAGCATCCCTGGCGGCCTGCTCTACGCGCGGCATATCCAGTTTATCTGCACTAAAGGCGATGTTATGCGAAATGATATCCGAAAAAAGGAAAACCTCCTGCGGTACAAAGCCAATTTGCGCGCGGTAGCTATCCAGGTTTAGGCTGGTTAACGGTTCGTTGTCTATCAGGATCTGCCCGCCTGTAGTATCATACATGCGCATGATCAAATTACCCATGGTAGATTTTCCTGAACCTGTACGGCCGATAATGGCCACCATTTCGCCGGGGTTAGCTATAAACGACACATTCTTTAATGCCTCGATACCCGTGTCGGGGTAAACGAATGATACGTTTTTAAATTCAATCTTTCCGTTCAGATGTTTGGCAGGCACATCAGGTGATATGATCTCTGGCACCTCATGTAAAAACTCGTTGATCCGTTTTTGCGATGCTGCTGCACGTTGCACCAACGAGGTAACCCAGCCTAAAGATATCACCGGGAAGGCCAGCATATTCAGGTACACAATAAACTCGGCGATGTTACCCGCGGTAATGTTGCCCTTCATAACTTCTACGCCGCCAATGTATATCGTAATCACATTGCTTAGCCCGATCAGCAGCAGCATCGCCGGGAAAAACATGGCCTGTACTTTGGCTAAAGCCATGCTTTGGGTTTTATAGTCTTCGCTCTCATCGGCAAATTTACCGCGTACAAAGCCCTCGCGTACGTATGATTTGATGACCCTGATGCCCGAAAAGTTCTCCTGCACAAAGCTGGACAAGCCCGATAAGCGTTTTTGGATCTGCTCGCTCCTGAACTCGATAATCGTGTTCACGTAAAAAATGATCACCGCTAAAACGGGGAGTGGTAAAATAGAAAATACAGTCAACCGTACATTTACCGTAACCATGGCGTAGATCACCAATATAAAAAGTACCACGGTGTTAATGCTGTACATAATGCCTGGCCCCAGGTACATACGTACACGGCTTACATCTTCGGTAACGCGGTTCATCAGGTCGCCGGTGTTGTGGCGGCGGTAAAAGGCCAGCGAAAGGCGCTGGTAATGGCTGTAGATCTCGTTCTTTTGATCGTACTCGATATGGCGCGACATCAGGATAATGGTTTGCCGCATAAAAAACAGGAATAAGCCCCTCAGCAAGGCCAATATCAGCACCAGTACGCCAAATAGTAACAGGCTCGAGCCAAATATATCGTAGATCACTTCCTGGCGGTTAAAGCCCTCAAACAGTTGGTAAACGC
This sequence comes from Mucilaginibacter glaciei, assembly GCF_014773245.1. GTDB lineage: Bacteria > Bacteroidota > Bacteroidia > Sphingobacteriales > Sphingobacteriaceae > Mucilaginibacter > Mucilaginibacter glaciei. The sequence continues at coordinate 50,823 of NZ_JACWMX010000008.1, forward strand.
CGATATTTTCGGTAACCAGGTCAAACGCTACGCGGATAACCTGCGCCGGGAGTACACCAAATATGTTAGAGATGACTACAAACAAGATCCCCGGGATGAGCCGCCAGCGGTATTTGTAAAAGAATTTATTGAGGTGTGCGAGTTCTTTCATGCTTGTTTTTGTCCGAAAGTCGGGACGACCGAAAGTCCGGAAGACGGACAACTGCTTTCAAACATTCAAAAGTACAGTAAGTGGAGTTGAAATCAAAGTTTGCCAACAACTCACTCCGACATTGCTTTGCTCGGTCGCCCTCTCTGCGCAAGCGCAAAGAGGGTGAAGAAATAAGTCTGACGCTTTGCGCTTTAGACGCGGGTGCAATTGGCCGCGTTAGGGATAGGAGCGGATACCGGCCTTGTAGCTAAAGCCTGCAGGCGTATGAGCGGATGAGCCCGGCCGCAGGCAACGCCACGATCAGTAAACGTTAAAGCCCTTCAAAATTTCTTATTGCATTGGTTGCTATCCGTCCATGATCTTTTTCATCTCCCTCTTGCTAAGTTTTTCTTTCCAACTTTCAGACATCCTTACTTTCCGACTACAACTAAACTTTGCCACAATAAAAAAAACTCCTACTTTTGCAGCACCAAGAGAAACATTATTACTTGTCGTTATTACAATGCCTGCCCAAACCAACACCGATAGTATTTTTAACCAGCTGGAAGCATATGGTCATAAAAAGGTTGTGTTTTGCAGCGACCCCGATACCGGCTTAAAGGCAATCATCGCTATTCATGACACTACATTGGGCCCCGCTTTGGGTGGTACCCGTATGTGGGCCTATAAAACCGAGAAGGAAGCCTTGCAGGATGTGTTGCGCTTATCTAAAAACATGACCTATAAAGCTGCTATTGCAGGCTTAAATATGGGCGGTGGTATGGCGGTGATCATCGGCGACTCCCGTAAGGACAAAACCGAAGCTTTATTACGCAAGTTTGGCCGTTTTATTAAAAACCAGAACGGCGAATTTATTACTGCCGAAGATGTTGGTACCAATCCGCGCGATATGGAATATATCCGTATGGAAACCCAGCATGTTGTTGGCGTACCCGAAACAATGGGTGGCAGCGGCGACCCGGGCCCCGTTGCGGCAATGGGCGTTTACATGGGCATGCGGGCCGCATTAAAAGAACTTTACGGATCTGACTCCATAACCGGCCGCAGCGTTATAGTACAGGGTATAGGCCATGTAGGCGAGCAATTGGTTAAACTATTGACAGAGGCTAACGCCAAAGTTTATGTAAGCGATATCAACGACGAGCGTAAGCGCCAGGTATCTAAAAAATACGGTGCCGAGGCCATATCCAACAATACCATTTTTGATATCAATGCCGATATCTACGCGCCATGTGCAATGGGTGCTACTGTTAATACGCAAACCATTAATAAGTTACAGTGTGCCATTATAGCCGGGTCGGCAAATAACCAACTGGCAGATGAGGCCGAACATGGCCAGATGCTGCTGGATAAAGGCATCCTGTTTGCGCCCGATTATGTGATCAGCGCGGGTGGTATCATCAACGGTTATTCGGAGCTGATGGGCTACAGTAAAAAACGTACCATGCAGCTTACCGAAAATATTTATGACGCAACACGAAATGTTTTAAAACTTTCTAAGGCCGAAAACATTTCTACTATTGACGCGGCGAATAAAATTGCTGAGAAACGCATTGCGGATATTAAAAAAGTAAAATCAACCTATTAGTAATTTATCAGGGCCGGGCATTGTAGCCCGCCATTATCGTTCTTACAAATGTTAAACAGAAGGCACCTTAGGGTAAAAGTGTTACAATCGCTGTATGCGTACCACCAATCGAATACCAAAGACGTTAAAGCATACGAAAAATTCCTGCTGGGTAGTATAGACCAGGTTTTTGAAATGTATATCTGGATGCTATCCTTAATTAACGAGGTAGCAGAATACACCTCTCGCGATGCAGAAGAACGCGCCAACAAGCACTTGCCCACGGCCGACGATCTGAACGCCAACCTGAAACTGTTGAGCAACAAATTTATTTTAACGCTTGCGCAAAGCAACGAATACTCAATCGCTGCAAAAAAGTATAAAGCAGAGTGGTCGTTTGACCCGGAACTGGCCAAATCACTTTTCGATACCTTAAAGGCTTCGCCCGAGTATGCCGAATACCTGGCTAAAGAGGACAACAGCATCCATTCAGACAAAGACATTATCAAGTTTATTTTTAAGAAGGTTATCCTTAAATCGTCATTAGCCGAACAGGTTTTTGAAGATAAGTTTATTTTTTGGCCGGTAGACCGTGAGGTGCTGCAGGCATTGATAGCCAAAACTTTCAAGAACTTTGCTGATGACGAAGATCTTAAAAAGAACAAATTGGCCGAAATAAGCGGCAACTGGGCCGAAGACAAGGAGTTTGTGGTGAATTTATTTGAGCAAACCATCCGCCATGATGCGGCTTACCAGGAGCTGATTGCTGAAAAAACCCAAAACTGGGAGCCCGACCGTATTGCGATGATGGATACTTTATTAATGAAGATGGCTATTGTAGAATTTATTAATTTCACCTCCATCCCGGTTAAGGTTACTATTAACGAGTATTTGGAGATCTCGAAGGAGTTTAGTACGCCAAAAAGTAATTCGTTTATAAACGGTATATTAGACAAGATTTTAGCTGAGCTGAAAGCCCAGAATAAAGTAAGAAAAATTGGCAGAGGATTAATAGAATAAAATAGAAATGAAAAGACTGATCTTAAGTGCAGTTATTGCCGGTATGTTATTTACAGCCTGCAATTCGGCAACATCTAACACAAACGCAACATCAGCTTCAACTACTGCTGATGCTACCAGTGCAACCAACGCACCGGCCATGAAATTTGAAAAGGAAACCCACGATTTTGGGAAGCTTAAAACCGGCGATAAGGTTACTTATGCCTTTAAGTTTACCAATACGGGTAAATCGCCGTTGATCATTAAGGATGCGGTTGCAACTTGTGGCTGTACCAAGCCCGAGTGGCCTACTACCCCCATAGCACCCGGTGCCGATGGTGAAATTAAAGTAACCTTTAACAGCGCAGGCAAAATGGGCCTGCAGGATAAACAAATTACCGTAACCGCCAATACCAACCCTGCACAAAACATGGTGCACTTAATTGGCGAGGTAACTACTAAATAATCATATAAATTAAAAAATGACAACAGCTATTTTATTGCAAGCCGGCGGAGGCTTAGGTTACCAGCAACTGATCATGTTCGGATTAATTGCCGTGGTATTTTATTTTTTCATGATCCGCCCGCAGATGAAGAAACAAAAGGATCAAAAGAAATATGCCGAAGAGCTTAAAAAAGGCGATAAAGTGGTAACCACTGCCGGCATCCACGGTAAGGTTTATGAAATAGCTGATACTACTTTTTTATTGGAAGTAGAGAATGGCGGCCGCATCCGTTTCAACAAATCGGCTATCTCTTTAGATGAATCAAAGGCACTGAATACACCCGTAGTTACTAAGTAATTTAAGGTTAAAGGCTAAGGGTAAAAGGCGAAAGGTTTTCTTTCGCTTTTTCTTTTATAACCATTTACCTTTAGCCTTTTAGCTTTTACCTCAAAATAAAATGGCCATCATCAAACTATCAGCAATCGAGCGCAGGCGCCTTTCGGCGTTTGTTACCTGTTTGGTAATTGCTGTATTTGCCTGGCTGTTCACTTCGCTGTCAAACCCTTACCGTTACACGGTTAAGCAGGTCATTACCTTCAGGAACGCGCCGTTAAGGCGGGCTTTTCATCCCCTGCAGTCAGACACCATAGATGCGGTGGTACAAGGCACCGGCTGGCAAATGCTGGTCAATAAAATGAATGATGAGCAAAGGCCCGTAAGCATTGATCTGCACACGCTGGATAATAAGAGCTTTATTGTATTAAACACGCAACTGAAGCAGATTAACCTGGCTAAAGACCTTAACCACCAAATCATCGCCTTTACGCCCGATACGCTTTTCTTCGACTTCTCTAACCGGATGACCAAGCGTGTGCCCGTACAGCTGGTGAGTAAGATCAACTATCAAAAGCAGTTTGCCCAGTCAGACAATGTAAAAATTCAACCCGATTACGTGACCATAAGCGGCCCTGCCGAAGTTTTAGCCCGGATCAATAGCTGGAAAACAGATTCGGTGAAGCTAACGGGCGTTAATGAAAGCTACAGCTCCCGGGTTGCCCTGCTGCCTGCCAGGGAGGGTAATTTGGATATACTGCCCAAAACCGTTATCGTAAACATCCCGATTGATGAGTTTACCGAAAAAACAATGGAAATTCCGGTACGGTTGATCAATAACCATAATTATTATGATGTGAAGGTGTTCCCCCAGAAAGTTAAGGTTACATTTACCACATCATTAACCAATTACCCCGATGCCAGCGAAGATGATTTTGAAGCCGTTGCCGATCTGGACAAATGGCGGATTAACGGTTACAATGCGCTGCCTGTTAAAATTACACGGTTACCATCGTACGGGAAAGTGGTTAAAATAGAGCCGCAGAATATTGACTTCATCGTTAAAAAATAAATGTTAAAAATAGGCATCACCGGTAACATCGGCAGCGGTAAAACCACCATTTGCAAAGTATTTGAAGTATTGGGCGTGCCTGTATTTTATGCTGATGACGAAGCCAAAAAAGTAATGACGGATGATACGGAATTGATAGCAGGCATCAAACAAACCTTTGGCGATACGTCATACCTGGAAGATGGAACCTTGAACCGTAAACATATTGCCGGCATTGTGTTTAATAACCCTGCCGAGCTCACCAAACTGAATGCCCTGGTACATCCCGCTGTTTTCCGTGCTTTTGATAAATGGGTGCTGCAGTTTGATACTACTGTACCTTATATTATGAAGGAGGCCGCCCTGCTTTTTGAAAGCGATTCGTACAAAATGTGCGATAGGTCGGTGATGGTATCGGCCCCGTTAGGCCTGAGGATTAAACGCGTTACCCGTCGCGACGGCATTACTGCCGCTGAAGTAAAAGGCCGTAACGACCGCCAGTTTAGCGAAGAGGAAAAACGCGAAATGGCTAATGACCTGATTATAAATGATGATACGCAACTGGTGATACCGCAGGTTTTAGCCTTGCATCAATTGTACCTATCCCTTGCCCATACTAAATGATAATTGACGATTTTGTTGTTATTGATGCCAACGGCCTGTACTGTAAATATGGCGACTTTTACCTCGACCCTAAACAACCCGTAAACCAGGCCGTAATAACCCATGCCCATGCAGATCATGCGGTAAGTGGCAACCACCAAATTTATACTACCGCCACCACTTGGGCCTTTATGCAATTGCGCTACGGTAAAAATGCGGGTAAAGTGATATACACGGCTCAATATAACGCGCCGTTCAGCATAGGCGATGTACAGTTGACCTTTATTCCGGCCGGCCACATGCCCGGCTCCGCACAAATCCTGATGGAGTACCTTGGCGTACGGTACCTGTACACCGGCGACTACAAGCTCCAACCCGATGCCACCTGCGAACCTTATCAGTTTGCAAAGGCCGACGTACTGATTACCGAAAGCACCTTTGCCGACCCTGCCGTGCTGCACCCCGACCCGGTAACAGAGATCAAAAAGCTGAATGATATAAAGATCAATATCCTTTTAGGGGCCTATAGTTTGGGTAAGAGCCAGCGGCTCATCCGGATGATAAACGACTACGCCCCGCGGAAGAAGATCCTGGTACATCACCGCATAATGCCCATAAATGCCATTTATCAGCAGATGGGCTTTGAGATAGGTAACCACCAGATCTATGGCCGTAAATTGATGAAAACACAGGAAGAGTGGGTGTACGTTGTACCGCCGTTTACCTTTGACAGTTACTTTAGGGCAACGGGGGTAAAGCGGCTGTTTGCTTCGGGCTGGAAAAACCTGCAGGTAAACGCACAGGATACCTTGTTTGTATCTGACCATGCCGACTGGAACGACATTATCGAAACCATTAAACAAAGCCAGCCTACACAGGTTTGGACTCTACACGGTAATGGCTCACACCTGAAAGAGCATTTTAAGGACGATATTTTCGTGAAATTATTAAACTAATGCTGCTGGAAGGGATAGACTATTATATCAACACGGATGGTAACTTTGTATTCACCGAAGCGTACCACCTTAAGCGCGGTTACTGCTGCAAAAACAAGTGCCTGCATTGCCCCTGGGGCTATGGCCGCGAAAAGCAGGACAATAAATCAAAAGATAAATAATTATATTTGCTGGCATTTCATTTCAATAATGGGGATAGAAGAAGATATCAGGAGCACTAATTTTGAAGATAATTACCATAAGGCGGTTATCAACCTCAGCTATACATACGGCTGGATCAATAATTACATGCGCCCTGAATTTGAAAAGTATAAACTAACCCAGCAGCAGTTTAACATCCTGCGCATCCTCCGCGGCCAGTACCCCAAACCAGCCACCGTAAACTTGCTTAAAGAACGGATGATAGATAAAATGTCTGATGCATCGCGCATTGTCGACAGGCTGGTGCAAAAGGGTTTGGTATCCCGCTGCACCAATAACCGCGACCGTCGGGCCGTAGATATCCGCATCAGCGAACAGGGTTTAGAGACCCTTACAAAAATGGATGTGAGCTTTAAAACCAAAGATCTGGTCAAGCAAAACCTTACCGAAAAAGAGGCCCTGCAATTAAGCGATCTGCTTGATAAAATGCGGGGATAATTAGAGATTTTTAGAGGTGGTGTTTAAATTTACACGTGGTGCTTGATGAGTGCCTTTTTTATTTCCAGGTAATTCCCTCGTCCGTGAGGGCTGGAAGGGTAAAACTGCAGCCCCATTGGCCAAATCAATTGATCTTAAATTTAATGGTTGGTAGTATCTCTGCCAATGCCCTTTGGGCCTCATCCTCGTAAGGCTTTTTAAATTGGATAATGCCATTAAAATTAACCCCATTTTCTTTTGTTTCTGATGAAAAGCGTAAAAAGACTTCGTCATCCATCTGATATTCCAATATAAGATATCTTGTGCCGTTAACGGTAATGATCTTTGATATCGTGATTTTAGTGCCTTTTAACGAAACCTCACTGTTGGTCAATAAATTAACCATGCTTTTTTGGATTTGCTCCAATGATTTTCTGAATTCCACATTTGTAAAAAGGTCCCAGTAAGAGATCAGTAAATGATTTGATTGGTAAACAAGTTCATTTTTTGAAATAATTTGCGAATGTTTATAATCGTTAGTTATAAAATTTGCTATTTCGGCTTTAGTTAGCTTTTTTGCTGCCTGCGGTGCAATAGTATAAACACCATGATTCAGTTTGAAATATTGACTTTTTGCCGTTAAACTAAAAAACAAAGCGAAGATGATTAAAAGGATAGTTTTCATATGTTAAATTAATTGGGGCAGATTATAATTTCAGAGGAAGTGTTATCACTGTTTATTTTTACGGGGATTTAGCAAACAAATAAAACAAACGGCATTCATTTATCGGTCTGTTCCGCTTAGTGTTCCGTTTTTATCAGCAAGTGTTCCGCTGTGTTCCGCACTGTTCCGTTTTAAACGGAACGCTAATTGTTTAAGCCACAAATCCGGGTTGCAACTTCCTGAACCCTAATGCAAATAACCATCCTATCAAACTCCCATATATTGCACCGCTTACCACATCTACCGGGAAATGTACCCCAACATAAACCTGCGCAAAACAAATCAGGGCTGCCCAAAACAATAGCACTGGCACCACCCGGGGCCATTTTTTATAGAACAGGCAGCTTAAAAATACGGCTATAGCAAAATGGTCGGTAGCGTGGGTGGAGGGGAAGCTATAACCCGTACCGCAGGGCACCCGGCTAATCACCGTGGCGCTGGTCACCGCATCCCGGCAGGGGCGTACCCGCTGCTCTTGTTTTTTGATAAGGGTGGCGCTGGTGAAATCGGCAAAACCGGCAGCTAAGGCCAGCATCGCTATAAGTAGGGCACCTTGTTTACGGTATCGCCAGATGCAGAAAATGATGATGAACAAATAAAGCGGGATCCAGAGTGCAGGGTTACGCATCTGCGGCATCAGCCAGTCGAAAATAGAATTGGACAGGCTATTGTTAATGTAGTGAAAGAGTTGCCTGTCTAAGTGTAAAAGCTGGTCGGGCATCGGGTTTTATCTGTACAAATCTGTGTAAAAGTGTAAAGATAGCTAATATCATCACCTTTAAACGATTGTAATTTTACATTGCTATCGCTTAAATATTTATATTTTTGTAGCCTAACAGCTATTTGAATTTTGACACTTATAAAATCAATTTCAGGAATCAGAGGGACCATTGGTGGCGCAGCCGACGAAGGTTTAACCCCTTTGGATATTGTAAAGTTCACCTCGGCCTTTGGTAGCTGGGCGGTAAAACGCTCCGGCTTAAAAAAGATCGTATTGGGCCGTGATGCGCGTTTATCGGGCACTATGGTCAACAACCTGGTTATCGGTACCTTACAGGGTTTGGGCATTGATGTGATAGACCTGGGTTTATCCACCACCCCAACTGTTGAAATAGCCGTTCCCGACGAGCAGGCAGCAGGGGGTATCATCCTCACAGCCAGCCACAATCCAAAGCAATGGAACGCCCTTAAATTGTTGAACGAGAAAGGCGAATTCATTAGCGATACCGATGGTAAAGAAGTTTTAGATATTGCCGAAAGCAGCGATTTTTTATATGCAGAAGTAAATGATCTGGGTAAGGTAACCAACGATGATACCTACCTGCAAAAACACATCGACAAGATATTGGCTTTGCCTTTAGTTGATGTTGATGCGATAAGAAAGGCTGATTTTAACGTAGTTATCGATTGCGTAAACTCTACAGGAGGCATTTTTGTACCTGCATTGCTGAAAGCAATGGGCGTTAACACCGTTCATGAACTGTATTGTGAGCCTGATGGTAATTTCCCGCATAACCCCGAGCCATTGCCCGAGAACTTGATCGCGTTATCGCAGGAAGTTTTGAAAAAGAAAGCCGATCTGGGTATAGCCGTCGACCCGGATGTTGACCGCCTTTGTTTTGTAAACGAAGATGGCAGCATGTTTGGCGAAGAATACACCTTAGTTGCCGTTGCAGATTATGTATTGAAAAATACAAAAGGCAACACGGTATCAAACCTATCGTCTACCCGTGCGCTGCGGGATGTTACCGAGAGCGCCGGTGGCGAATACCATGCAGCAGCCGTAGGTGAGGTAAACGTGGTAAACAAAATGAAGGAAGTTAACGCCATTATCGGCGGCGAAGGTAATGGCGGGGTGATCTATCCCGAACTGCACTATGGCCGTGATGCTTTGGTGGGTATCGCATTGTTCTTAACGCACCTGGCTAAATTTGGCAAGCCGGTATCGGTTTTAAAAAGCTCGTACCCTAATTATTTCATCTCAAAAAATAAGATCACGCTGACACCAGAAATGGATATCGACGCATTGTTATTGAAAGTAGAGGAGAAATATCAAAAGCAACCTCACTCTACCATCGACGGCCTCAAGATCGAGTTTGACAAAGAATGGGTACATTTGCGCAAATCGAATACCGAGCCCATTATCCGCATCTATTCTGAAGGTAATTCAGAAACTGTAGCGAATGGATTGGCTAATAAGATTATAACAGATATAAAAGAAATTTTGAATTTAAACGAATAGTTAAGCAGATGTCGGGACGACGGAAAGTCCGAAAGAAAGTAACTAATCTCTATTCAACTACTCACTAATAACTACCCCCATGCGTGTTTACTTAGATAATGCAGCCACTACCGCCCTTGATCCTGATGTTTTAAAGGAAATGTACAAAGTGATGGAAACCCAGTTTGGTAACCCGTCGTCTATACATGCTCATGGCCGCGAGGTACGCACGCTTATCGAGCGCTCACGCAAAACCATAGCAAACTTACTGCATACATCGCCTGCCGAGATCTTTTTTACAAGTGGTGGTACCGAGGCCGATAATATGGCTATCCGCTGCGGTATTATCGACCATAAACTTACCCACGCCATTACTTCTAAATTGGAGCATCATGCGGTGATCCATACCCTGCAATCGATGGAAAAGGCGGGCGTGATCAAGTTGAGCTATGTAAACGTTGATAAAAAGGGTAATATAGATTATGACCATTTAGAAACCTTGCTAAAGGATAACGAACGCAGCTTTGTCTCCCTCATGCACGCCAATAACGAATTAGGGACACTCACAGATATTGAACGTGTAGGAGAGCTTTGCGAGGCCCACAACGCGTTATTTCATAGCGATACGGTACAGACTGTCGGCCATTATAAACATGACTTGAGCAAGCTTAAAGTGCACTTTATGGTTTGCGCGGCGCATAAGCTGCACGGACCGAAGGGTGTAGGGTTTTTACACATCAACCACAAGGTAAAGATCAACCCGATGATCTATGGAGGATCGCAGGAGCGGAACATGCGCGGCGGTACCGAAAATATTTACGGTATTGTTGGTTTGGCTAAAGCCATTGAAGCAGCCTATGCTGAAATGGACGAGCATCAAGCCTACATCCAGGAGTTGAAATCATACATGAAAGCCCAGTTAGAGCAGGATGTGCCAGGCGTTCAGTTTAACGGCGAGACTGACCCGGCTAAAAGTTTATATACGGTACTGAACGTTTCTTTCCCGGAAATGGAAATGGCCGACATGCTTCTGTTTAATTTGGATATCGCCGGTATCTCGGCATCCGGCGGCAGCGCTTGCAGCTCGGGTACCGATATTGGGTCGCATGTGTTAACGGCAATAGGCGCCAGCCCCGACAGGCCGTCGGTGCGGTTCTCCTTTTCGAAACATAATACAAAGGAAGAGATCGATTTTACCGTGGCTAAACTGAAAAGCCTTTGCATGGTAAATGCATAGTAGTTAAATTATTCTCTTATTTTGAAAAACAATTGTGCCTCTTGGTAAGTTAACTTAGTAAACAAACAAAAAACTACTACCATGACAACTATTGCAGAAAACACACAAGAGAACGGTTTTGAAAATCAATCCCAGCCTAATGGTTCAACTTCGTTTGATTTATCGAATAATGGCAGCGCGACTACTACAGACGGAGCCGACGATGAATTGGGCACAGATGATGAATTAGCAACTACAGATGATGAGTTGGACACGGATGATGAATTAGCCGATACAGACGACGAATTGGGTACCGACGATGAATTGATTGTTGCTGACGATGAGCTGGACACAGATGACCAATCTACCGTTGCTGATACTGAACTGAACGAAGATTATGAAACAAACGCCGACGATACGGAAGGCGGTGGTAATGTAGACAACGGCGGCGGTGCCGAAACCCGGAATTAACGTTGCCGAGCACGGCCTGAATAGCAGGCATAAAAGCCACTTGTAAAACTAACAAGTGGCTTTTTTATGATACAATACCGGGTTTTGTCAACTATCATCGCTTTTAACGGCAATAGAGTTAATCTGCTAATTATTAATTAATTGAAACGTAACGCTACAATTTTAACAGAGGTTTATTTACAAAATAGTTAATTTTTGGCAGCATTTTTGATACTTTATTAAGTAACAATTAAAAACTAATAACGATGGAAAGCAACGAAAAAAATCCGGAATACACACCGAATAACAACCCGAATGAAAATCCTGAAGAACAACAGTCTCACAACGAGGACGGCGCGCAATACCACCGCCAGCCGGAGCAGGAGCAACAGCAGGAAGGCGCAGATACCTCATACAGTGAGTCTAACGATGTAACGCCACCAAACCAACATGAGTTCCCGTCAGTTGGTGTAGCTACAAAAACAGATTTTGCCAGCCGCCCGCATGGCCGTACAACCGGCAGGATGGTAGGGCACGAGCCGGGTACAGAAGGTATCTAAGATCTTTTTCAAATTTTAATTTACAGAAAAAGCCATTCGTTAAACTGACGAATGGCTTTTTTGGTTGTGGTGTCACCCTCAATATGTTTGTCGTCGACCTTTCCATTGGGGATCGCTTTGTCGCTATCGCTCCGTGCAATGACGTGTGGTATTAAAACTCATGTCCTTGCGAGCGATAGCGTGGCAATCTCAGAGGACAAGCGGATAGGCTGAGATTGCCGCGTTGCTATCACTCCTCGCAATGACAATAGTTTTTGAGCACAAAAAAAGCCATCCTCACAGACAGCTTCTTCATTATAAAATATTGTTTAATCTAACCCTTCGGCTCAATTACTTTTTCTTCTTTAGGTGTAACCGGTGTCAGCATTTTTAAGAATGAGGCCAGTTTTTCCTTCATTTCGCGGCGGTCTACGATAAAATCAAGGAAACCATGTTCCTGCACAAACTCTGCAGTCTGGAAGCCCTTAGGTAAATCTTTTTTGATGGTTTCTTTAATAACACGCGGGCCGGCAAAGCCGATAAGTGAACCCGGCTCGGCAATATTAATGTCGCCCAGCATCGCGTACGAAGCGGTTACACCACCTGTAGTAGGGTCGGTTAGTAAAGATACGTACGGTACCTTAGCCTGGCTCAATAAAGCCAGTTTAGCTGAAGTTTTAGCCATCTGCATGAGTGAAAACGCCGCTTCCATCATCCTGGCACCGCCTGATTTGGAGATCATGATGAAGGGTACTTTATTTGCGATGCTGTAATCTATCGAGCGGGCAATCTTTTCGCCTACTACAGACCCCATAGAACCACCTATAAAGTTAAAGTCCATACAGGCAATCATTACTTCCTGGCCGTTCATTTTACCATGTGCGGCGCGGATAGCATCCTGCAGGCCGGTCTTTTTTTGCGTTTCGGCAACGCGGTCGGTGTATTTTTTACTGTCGGTAAAGTTTAGGGGGTCGCCGCTGTGCAGGTTGTTAAACAGTTCGGTAAACTGGTTATCATCAAACAAAACAGAAAAATATTCTTTAGAGCCAATGCGCAAATGGAAACCGCAATAGTGGCAAACGTATTGGTTCTCTACCTGTTCTGAGTAATGCAACGGTTTTTTACAATTAGGGCATTTGTTCCAGATGCCGTCGGGCGCTTCCTTCTTTTCCTCAGTAGTCGTAATTATCCCTTTGATCTCTCTCTTAAACCAGGCCATATCTATTTCTAAGTCTTTCAAGTATTGCAAAGAAACGAAAAAAGGTTTGTAATTATTGGGAGTGGTTGTAAAAGTTTAAGGGTTAGAGCGGTTTATAAGGAGATAAAGGTTGGGGGTAAAGGAAAAGGTTTGCAAATGTAAAGCCGTTGATAGCGGCTTTACATAACTTATTATTACCGTCAAACTTATTTGGCAGCAATTCAAACCGTTACAAACGGTAAATTGGCGATAACCAAGGCAACTTTTATAACTTTTCCAACTTTTACCATCCTTTCCATCTTTAACTTTTCAACTATTTTTATAACTTCGAAGCCCAAACAAACGCACATGGATTTAAAAAATATAAAAGGCGTACTGCACGGCGATCAGGTGCAGGAGCTATTTGAAGCAGCTAAAAAACATCAGTTTGCATTGCCTGCCGTAAACGTGATCGGTACCAATACAATTAATGCCGTTATGGAAACAGCCGCGGCTGTTAACTCTCCTGTAATTATTCAATTATCAAATGGTGGCGCGCAATTTTATGCGGGTAAATCATTAGATAACTCAAAATTACAGGCCTGCATTTTGGGCGGTGTATCTGCCGCTAAACACGTTCATTTATTAGCCGAGCATTATGGTGTTGCGGTTATTTTACATACCGACCACGCCGCTAAAAAGTTGTTACCGTGGATTGACGGCTTATTAGAGCATGGCGAGAAATTCTTTGCCGAAACAGGCAAACCCTTATTCTCATCACACATGCTGGATCTTTCTGAAGAGCCGATTGAAGAGAATATTGAAATATCTGCCAAATACTTAGAGCGCATGGCCAAAATGGGCATGACCGTTGAAATTGAGTTAGGTGTTACAGGCGGTGAAGAGGACGGTGTTGATAACAGCGATGTTGACAGCTCACGTTTATATACCCAGCCAGAAGAGGTTGCTTATGCTTATGAAGAACTTTCTAAAGTGAGCCATCGTTTTACTATTGCAGCTGCATTTGGTAATGTGCACGGTGTATACAAACCGGGTAACGTTAAATTACAGCCGGTTATTTTGCATAACTCACAGGAGTTTTTGAAAGAGAAACACAGCCTAACTGCCGAAAAGCCGATCAACTTTGTATTCCACGGTGGGTCTGGTTCAAGCCAGGAAGAAATTCGCGAAGCGATCTCTTACGGTGCTATCAAAATGAACATCGATACCGATATGCAGTTTGCATTTTGGGAAGGTATAAGGGATTACTATCAGGCAAAAGAAGGCTATTTGCAAACACAAATTGGCAGCCCTGATGGTGACGATTCTCCAAACAAGAAATTTTACGACCCGCGCGTTTGGTTGCGTAAAGCCGAAGAAACCTTCGTAGCAAGGTTAAAAGTGGCTTTTGCCGATCTGAACTGTATAGACGTGAACAGCAAGCTATAAGCTTGTAGAGCCAATAAGAATAAAAAGCGCTAATGGATATAACATTAGCGCTTTTTTTAGGTTATAGATAATAATTTTACCCCACTGAAATGGCAAAAAAGAACAAGAATTTATTTGAGCGGTTTGCCAACTGGGCCACCGCTGCAACAGGCAGCTCGGCTGCGTTTATCATCGCCATTTTGACAATTGTTGTCTGGTTGATAACTGGTCCTATATTTAAATATTCTGATACCTGGCAGCTCATCATCAATACGGGCACTACTATTATTACCTTTTTAATGGTGTTCCTGATCCAAAAATCGCAAAACAAAGATTCAAAGGCTATCCACCTAAAGCTGAACGAATTGCTTGCCTCGCACCAGGGCGCCAGTAACCGAATGGTGGATATTGAAGACTTGACCGAAAAGGAATTGGATCAACTGCATAAATTTTATGTGAAGCTGTCCGACCTGGCCGAGAACGAAGATGATATCACCTGTACACACTCTATTGATGCTGCAGAAGAGAACCATAATAAAAAAATAACCAACTTTAAAACTCAAACGCATTACTCTAATGCCCTCAAAAATAGAAGTAAAAAAGGTTGATAACGCCGCCGATCTGCAAACGGCATTCGCTGTACGCCACCAGGTTTTTGTTATAGAGGGTATTTGCCCGCCCGAATTAGAGCGGGAGAACGAAGAGGTTTCCCATCACTTTTTAGCTACTGTTGATGGGCAGCCAGCCGGTGCTGCCCGCTGGCGCAAAACCGATAATGGCTACAAACTGGAGCGTTTTGCCGTATTGTCGCAATTTAGGGGTGGGGTAGGGTCGGCATTGGTTAAAGCCGTTTTGGATGATTTGCCCGCCGATGCCGGTTATGTTTACCTGCATGCCCAAACACCTGCTGTGGGTCTTTACAAAAAATTCGGATTTATAACGGAAGGAGCAGAATTTGAAGAGGCGGGTATAAAGCATTATAAAATGGTTATGAGTTAGCTCAATCCCAAACTTATTTCGTAAAAATCCTGCTCGAGTAATCCATCGCTTCCTGCAGTTTATCCAGATCAAGGCCTAATTCGATGTTTTGATGCAGCAGGTAGGCAATCACGTTTTCGGTAGCGATGTTGCCGGTCAAGTTATCTGCCGCCATCGGGCAGCCACCGTAACCCTTCAGGGCAGTATCAAACCTGGTGCAACCGCTTTCGTGTGCGGCGGCTATCTTATCCAGCCAGGTATCGGGTGTAGAATGCAGGTGAACACCAAACTGTACGCCTAAAAATTCTTTTGCCAGGGCAGGGTAGAGGCTGCTGATCTGTTCGGGTGTGGCAATGCCGATGGTATCTGAAAGGGCAATGTTGTAAATCCCCTCTTTCACCAGCTTTTCCGTCCATTCTTTTGCAATATCTGTGCTCCATATATCCCCATAAGGGTTGCCAAAACCCATGGACAGGTATATCAATGGTATTTTGTTTTTAGTAGCGCACAGGGCAGCGATTTGCTTTACATTGTCGAATGACTGGTCAATAGTTGTGTTGGTATTACGCAACTGGAAGGTTTCTGAAATAGAAAAAGGGTAACCCAGGTAGGTGATTTCTTCGTGGCTGGCAGCATCTTCGGCGCCGCGGTAATTAGCTACAATAGCTAATAGTTTTGACCTGGTCGCGCTTAGATCCAGTTTGCTTAACACCTCAGCAGTATCGCGCATTTGCGGTATTGCCTTTGGTGATACAAAGCTACCGAAATCGATCGTATCAAAACCTACCTGTAAAAGGAGATTTATGTAGGCAGCCTTTACATCGGTAGGCACAAAATCATGCAGGCCTTGCATGGCATCGCGCGGACACTCGGTTATCTTTAAAGCTTCGGCCATGATTTAATCGGGTTTGCTCACCTGTTCGTCTTTTTGAACCAGCTCTTCGCGTTTAAAGTTACGGATAATCAGCCTGCTGCCACCGTTATAGCTGATATAACTTGATACCCAGTTAATAAATACGATAACCCTGTTGCGACCGCCCATTAATGATATCAAGTGTACAAACATCCATATCAGCCAGGCAAAAAAGCCCTGAGTTTTAAACTTACCAATATCGGCAATGGCCTTATTGCGGCCAATGGTTGCTAACGAGCCCTTATCATTATACTTAAATGGTAAGGGTTGCTCTGCACGAAGCATCCGCACAATATTTTTACCCGTGGTTTCGCCCATCTGGATAGCTACCTGCGCAACACCCGGGTGTCCCTTTGGTGTTTCGTCTGTAATCATCGCAGCCACATCGCCAATAGCAAATATGTTTTCGGTGCCTATCATGCGGCAAATGGTATCCACCTTGATGCGGTTTCCGCGCTCAATGGCGTCTTTTGATACTCCCTCCGGCACAACACCCTGTACCCCTGCAGACCAGATCACGTTTTTGGTTTTGATACTTTTACCGCCCTCGAATTTGATCTCGTTGCCGTCATAGCTTTCCACCTTAACATTCAGCAACAGCTCGACTCCCATTTTATGCAAAAAATCGTCTGCGGCTTTAGATCCCTCGTCAGAAAACGGTCCCAAAACTTTCGGAAGGAAATCGACCAGGTAAACCTTCATTTCATCTTTAGACAGTTCGGCGTAATCCTTGTTCAACACGTGATTGCGCAGCTCGGCCAAGGCGCCTGCAAGCTCTACACCGGTAGGCCCTGCACCAACCAGTACAAATGATAAATAGGCTGCGCGTTCTTCCTTAGACGGCCTTAAAATAGCCTCTTCCAGGTTCTGTAATACCATGTACCGAAGGTTTAAAGCTTCCGGAATAGATTTCATTGGCATAGCGTAGTGCTCTATCTCTTTATTGCCAAAGAAATTGGTAGTTGAGCCCGTTGCGATAACCAGATAATCGTATTTGATGGGGCCAATGGTAGTTTCGACCGTATTGTTTTCCCTGTCTATCCGGGAAACTTCGGTATGGCGGAAACGTAAGTTCTTTTGTCCCTCAAAGTTTTTCCGGAGCGAGAATGCGATTGATTCTGACTCTAAACTACCGGTAGCTACTTGGTAAAGTAACGGCTGGAATGTGTGGTAGTTATGCTTGTCGATCAGGATAACTTCTACAGGCTTATCGGCCAGTTGTTTAGCCACCTGTATACCGCCGAAGCCGCCGCCTATGATCACTACTGTTGGAAATTTAGAACTATCTGTATTGCTCATTTGAGTACATTTTGGGTATTGAAACTTATGCGTTTGCATAGTAAACAAAAAAGGCTCCAAATGTTCTTTGGAGCCTTTTAAAATATATGAGATGGATTATTATCTCAGGTCTTTTTTTCCAAAGTCGATGATAACGGGTGTAGCCACGCAGATTGACGAGTACGTACCGAAGATAACGCCGATCAATAATGCGAATGAGAACCCACGGATCACATCACCACCGAATGCGAACAAGATCACCAAAATCATAATAACCGTTAAAGCAGTAATAATGGTACGGCTTAAAGTATTATTGATGGCATGGTTAATAACCTCTTTAGGGTCGTCAGTTTTGGAATGGTGCAGTTCCAGGAATTCACGGATCCGGTCAAATACAACTACGGTATCATTGATGGAGTAACCGATAACGGTAAGCAACGCAGCGATAAAGGCCTGGTCGATATCTAACGAAAACGGAAGTATATCCTTAAACAGTGAGAAGAACGATAATACTAACAGCGAATCATGCGCGGTAGCGATCATTGCGCCCAGGCTGAACTGCCATTTGCGGAAACGGATCAGTATGTAAGCCGAAATCACTAAAATAGCGATGATAATGGTCCACTTTGCAGAGGCTTTAACCTCGTTTGCAATGGTAGCCTCTACCTTTTGATGACTCAAGATCTGGCTCGCATTAATTTTAGTAGCTGGTGTTGATGATAACGCCTGCAACAATGCTGCCTGTACCTTATCGTCAGCATCGGCTTTGTTATCGTCTATTAAATAGTTGGTGTTAATACTGATCTTATCCGCGCCAAAAGTTTTCACTTCAGTACCGCGGCCTAAAGTAGCATCAACAGCATTGTGCACCTGCTCTGTAGTAACCTTGCCGTTAAACTTAATGATGTAAGTGTGGCCGCCACCAAAGTCAACACCGTAGTTAAAACCGCGTGTTACCATTGATATTAAACCGGCGATGATGAAAACACCAGAGAAGGCATAGAATTTAAAACGGTTTTTAACAAAGCCGTAGTTTGCGTTCTTGAAAGTATGTGAACTCCATGGACGTGAGAATTTGATATCCCAGCCTTTTTCTAACATAAATTCAAAGATCAACCTCGAGATCAGTAATGAACAGAACAAAGTAGTAACGATACCGATCATTAGCGTGGTTGCGAAACCCTGGATTGGGCCCGATCCGAACAAGAACAAGATAACACCTGTTAAAAAAGTACTGATGTTGGCATCTAAGATAGATGGTAGGGCATGTTTAAAACCATCGGCAATGGCAATCCGGATTGATTTGCCTAAAGCCAGCTCTTCACGCACGCGCTCATAAACCAATACGTTCGCATCGACCGCTACACCTAATATCAGGATGATACCTGCTATACCCGGTAAGGTTAATACGGCACGTAAGCTGATGAGGATACCCATCAAAAAGAATACGTTTACTAATACCGCAACAACGGCTACGGTGCCTGCACGGTTGTAGTAAGCGATCATAAAGATCAAAATCACTACTAAACCTAATACACATGACAGTAAACCTGCGCTGATTGCTTCCTGGCCTAATGACGGGCCAACAACATCCTCGCCAATGATACGGGCGGGAGCTGGTAAGCGGCCTGCTTTTAACACGTTGGCTAAATCCTTAGTATCCTCTAAAGTGAAGTTACCGCCAGATATGGAAGATACACCACCAGAAATTTCGTTCTGTACGTTTGGTGCCGAGTAAACGTTATCATCTAACACAATAGCAATTGCTCTTTTTTGTGCACCTGCAGAAGCTTCGGCAGTAACGGTTTTCCATTTCTGCGCGCCTTGCGAGTTCATGTACATGGTAACTTCGTAACCGCCCTTTGTCTGGTCGATATCGTTACGGGCATCATTGATCACATCACCTGTCAATACCGGTCCGTTTTCTGCACCCGATAATTTGATGGCGTATAATTCAAAAACCTTAGTTTTTTCGATCGGCTTAACGCCCCAAAGTAATTTAAGGTTTTGTGGCAATACTGCTTTAACATCAGCGCTGCGCAAATAAGCGTTAACCTTGGCGGTATCCTTTACAGCCGAGTAACCTACAATAGGGCCCGGGTTTAATTGCTGCTGACCGTTTGCATCTTGATAAGTAACTAAAGACATTACCGAGAATAGCGGGTTTTGCGAAGCCAACTGGCTTTTGTTTAAGCCAGATGAATCTTTACCGGTAGTGGTTTTTAATTTGGCAAGTAATGAATTAGCAGAATCTTTTACCGAGGTAGCAGTTTTACCTGCGGTTACAGCAGCCCTAGTGGTATCTTTAGGCGCAGCAGCTTTGTTTTTAGCGGCTAAAATGCCGTTAACATTTACAAAAAGCTGGTAAACCTCGCTGTTATCATAAGTTTGATAGAACTCTAACTTAGCGGATCCGGATAATAACTTGCGTACACGCTCCGGCTCTTTAACACCCGGTAACTCAATTAAAATACGGTTGGTGCTTTTTTGCAGTTGGATGTTTGGCTGCGTTACGCCAAACTGATCGATACGGGTATGCAATACCGTGTATGATTGTTGAACGGCAACATCTGCCTGATCCTTCAGGTATTTTTCAACATCACTGTTTGATGAGTTGAACTTTAGTTTTTCCTGGTTATTGCTGTTAGCAAATATCGATGCCAGTTTAGCGTTAGGTGCCAGTTTTTCATACTCATCAACAAAAAGGGTAATGTAATCCTTTTGCTCGGTAACGCTTCTCTTTTGCGCGTTGGCCAATGCCTGGTTGAAAACAACATCAGGGTTGTTATTGGCTAACGACTGTACCAACTCACGTAACGAAATTTGCATCGTAACGTTCATACCGCCTTTTAAGTCTAACCCAAGGGCGAGCTCTCTTTCTAAACAATACTGGTAGGTATGGTTAAAAAGCGGATATACCGGTTGAGTTGACATCGAATCCAAATAAGCCTTTTCCTTATCGGTATTGCCCTTTGAATACACTTTGGCATCATTCTCAACCTTATGGGCCACCCATGTAAAAGAAAGCTGGTATAAGCATACTACAGCCAGCAGAATGGCGAAAAATTTAATAACCCCTTTTCCTTGCATCGCGAATTAAAATATGTAATTAATTAGTTTATAAGCTTTTTAAATAAGACGGCAAATCTAATAAAATTTCAGTAGCATGAAATTTTTAATTGAAACAAAATAAATAGGGTTTTGTTAAGCGCGGTTTAGTGTGATAAACGAATAAGGGAGCGGGTTTTTCTCGTCCGGCTCAAAATCTTCGCGGCTTACTTCCGTCCATTGCAGATAGTCAATCTCCGGAAAAAAGGTATCGGCATCAAAATCTTTATGGATGATGGTTAGGTAGATTCTGTCGGTTTTAGCCATAGCTTGCCGGTAGATCTCGGCCCCGCCGACAATAAATACTTCTTCGTCATGCGCGCATAGCGATAAGCCCTCGTCAATAGATTTTACCACCTCGCATCCGGGGATTTGGATCTCCTGCCGGGTAACCACAATATTGCGGCGGTTAGGCAACGGTTTACCAACTGACTCATAGGTTTTGCGGCCCATGATGATGGTGCCGCCCGATGTTACCTGTTTAAAATGTTTAAGGTCGTTAGGCATGTGCCAAAGCAACTGGTTGTTTTTACCAATGGCGTGGTTTTGGGCAATGGCTACTATTATGGATATGGTCATTACTGGATTTATAGATTGCCGTTTTTTTTAGATTTAGCCTCGATCCAATTTTTGATCTCATCGAATCTAAATACCCCAGTGCTAGCGTTAATTACCAACTCATATTTTTCATCTTCGCTGGCCGCTAAAACCAAGCCCCCATGGCGTAGTACAACCTCCATAAGTGCATAAGCAATTCTTTTATTGCCATCCATGAAAGGATGATTAATAATTAAACTTTCAAATACGGCGGTAGCTTTTTCTGCAATGGTAGAATAGAGATCTATGCCATCGAAGGTGGCAAAAGGACGGTTTAAGGCAGATTCTAACAAACTATTGTCGCGTACCCCTTTACTACCTCCAAATTCATCAATTAACCTGCTGTGGATACGAACAACAGATTGCAAACCTATCATTGTGCTAATCTTTGAAGTAGACCCCGGTTTTCTGAGATAATAGCATCCATGTATTTATCTAATGTTTTATCATCGATGCTATTCTTGCCCTGTTTTTTATTGATCAGATCCCACACTTCTTTCAGATCGCTTTCCGGCATTTGGTTAATAGCCTTTTGTATTTCTTCTTTTAATTCAGCAGTGCTCATAATTTCAAATTTACAAAATTTATTAAACCGCAACAACTCCCTTAATGTGTGGATGCGGCTCGTAATTCTCCAGCGTAAAATCTTCAAACTTAAAACTGAAGATGTCTTTCACCGCAGGATTGATCTTCATCGTCGGTAGTGGCTTCGGCTCGCGGCTTAACTGTAGTTTGGTTTGCTCGATATGGTTGTTGTACAAATGTGCATCGCCAAAGGTGTGAATGAAGTCGCCGTAATCCAGGTCGCACACCTGCGCCATCATCATGGTAAGTAAAGCGTATGATGCAATGTTGAATGGTACGCCCAAAAATATATCGGCACTGCGCTGGTAAAGTTGGCAGGACAGCTTGCCCCGTATTTCGCCTTTTGCGGTATCTGCCGGCTGCACATAAAACTGGAACAGGCTATGGCAGGGGGGGAGCGCCATCTGGTTAACATCGGCTACGTTCCAGGCCGATACCATGATGCGGCGCGAATCCGGATTGTTCTTGAGTTGGTTTACCACTTGGGTGATCTGGTCGATGTGCCCGCCATCGGGCATTGGCCATGACCGCCATTGGTAGCCGTACACCGGGCCCAGGTTGCCGTTCTCGTCGGCCCAGTCGTCCCAAATGCGTACGCCATTATCTTTTAAATATTGGATATTAGTATCGCCGCTCAAAAACCAGATCAACTCGTGGATGATAGATTTTAAGTGCAGCTTTTTGGTGGTCACCATCGGGAACCCATCCTGCAGGTTAAAACGCATTTGGTAGCCAAACACGCTGATGGTACCGGTGCCGGTACGGTCATGCTTTTGCGCGCCGTTGTCAAGCACGTGCTGCATCAGGTCGAGGTATTGTTTCATGTGAGTTATTAAAAGTTTTAAAAGTTAGAGAGGTTATAAAAGTTAGAAAGCACTAATCATGACTTTTCTTAATTAACCTGTTGTTTGAGTCAATCATGTTTTTAAATAAGCTATGTAACCATTAAGCAGCCTAAAACAATTCTCGTAACTTAACCTAAATTCATTCAATTTATCCTGGGTGATTATATTTTCGTCGTGGGCGCAAATCAAATGATCCAGCGTTTCATTTAAAGAGCCACGCGCATTTCTGCAAAACTTTATATTGTCACCGTAATGATATCTGCCATGTCCCTCAGCAATGTTCGCCGTAACTGATCTTGAGCATCTTTTAAGTTGGTCAACCAATCGAAATTTTTCATCAGAAGGGAATTGTTTTAAGAGGTCGTTAATGCTTATTCGATAATCCCGGCACTGTTTCCAAACTTCAAGATCTTCAAAACTTTTCATCTGCCGGTTAACGCTTTTAACTTTTCCAACCCTTACAACTCCTCTAACCCTTACAACTACTTCCAAACACAAAGAAAAATAATCTAATTTTGGTATCCTACTGATGTGTATAAATACATACGGTGTTAATCAAAATCAAAATGATCGTATTCCCTAACGCTAAAATAAATATCGGACTAAATATCACTGCGCGCCGCCCGGATGGTTACCATGATTTGGAGACTGTTTTTTACCCGCTAAAAATTAATGACGTGCTGGAAGTGATAGAAGCGAACGAGCTGAGTTTTGAATCGACCGGCCTCGAGATCCCGGGCGACATGGACGACAACCTTTGCGTGGAAGGATACCACCTGCTGAAAAAGGATTTCCCCAAATTACCGCCGGTAAAAATTCACCTGCACAAAAATATCCCGATAGGTGCGGGGTTGGGGGGAGGCTCATCCGACGCGGCATTTTTTATCAAATTGATGAACGATAAATTTAGCCTTGAGTTATCGTCAGATGCAATGATGGAATATGCTCGCAAACTGGGTGCCGACTGCGCGTTCTTTATTGAGAACAAACCGGTGTTCGCATTTGAGAAGGGGGATGAGTTTGAAGAAGTGAAATTAGACCTCTCCGGCTATCATATTGCTTTGGTAATGCCTGATGAGCACGTATCGACCGCAGAGGCGTACAGAGGAGTAAAACCAGCCCCGGTTTCTGAAACTTTATACGACCTCATAAAAACGCCCATAGCTAATTGGAAACGCACTATTAAGAATGACTTTGAGGGCCATATCTTCCGTGACAGACCTGCTATACGTGGCGTAAAAGCAGAACTATATGAACATGGTGCGCTGTATGCCAGTATGAGCGGGTCTGGCGCATCGGTTTTTGGCATTTTTGAGGCCGAGCCGGATCTGAAGAACATGGAAGAAAACTACCAGGTTTTTTATAACGTCTAAAACAACAGACCTCTTTCACTAATTTTCACTACTCACTACTCACTACTCACTACTCACTACTCACTACTCACTACTCAGCTGATGTAATCCCGGTCTTCGTCACTTAGTGTTTTGGGATCTTCCTTCCCGTAGATGTCTTCATGATGTTTGGCGATATCGTATTTCTTGTTTTTTGGCCTGCCTACCAGCACACCCAGTACAAATGCAGACACGGCGATAGCTGTCATTACCGGCACTTTTGATAAATAGGTGGTGGTAAATAAAATGGTGAATTTCACCTCGTCGGTGTTTTGCATGATCACAATTGTGAGTAGCACAACGATCACCAGGGCAACGATATTTTTAAAGCTCATGAATTTCTTGTGGTTACAGTTTTTACAAGATGCGGATTTTTAATCTCTTTTAAAAATCAGGTTTGCCTCAACGCCGGCAGATGACAATAATTACGATTTCAAAAATAGGTGGGAGGCTGGGATTAGTCTGTCAAAACCTCCACATAGTTTTTCAAGGGGGTATTTGATTTTAAACTTCAGCGCGATCAAAGTCCATCCAGGTCGAAGGTGTATTTCCTTATTGCATTCTGGCACGGTTATAGTATTTTGTAATTAGTCAATGATTGAATTTTAAGCGATGATTTTCCGTTAAGAAGTTGAATCTGTATACGATTTCTCCTCTTCCCCTGATTTTTATAAATTCTCATATTTTAGTTTCGGTACACTTTGTACATCACATATCTCTGAAATCACAGTAGGTATATCTATCTTAATTAACTCATTGTAATATACTGACTTTTAATCATCTAAGCAAAAATTTTATAAGTTCATGAAGTCAATGCTAATATATTTAGTAATTTAATCTTTTCAAAATCGATTTTGTATAATTTATAATATTAGGTAAACTATATAAATATCTGATTTTCATAATAATATTTTAATTATTTAAACCGTGATATTTTCTTATTTTTTTGATTTATACTGAGTTTTTTCCGTTAAGATAGAGTAACGGCCAATCGAGGTGTAAATACACTATCTGAATCTTGGATTTGGCACCTGCTGATACTTAAAGTAATTGTTGAGGACAAGGGCTCACCCGAAAATATAATTGCTTACAGACGCTTAAAAGATGCTGTTTTGTGAGGCATACTTTGCCCCTACCCTGATAGAATCTTGGAGGAATAATTGAACGATCATGAAAAAACAGAATAATTAAACCTTTGTGCGGCGGCGCACCACCTGCTTTTGCACAAGCGGAAATAGAAAGATAGTGGAGAGAATGATGAGCGCCCCGGCCCAGAAACCGGCTGTCATTTTATTCATATCGCCGAAGAAAATAAACGCCATAATAATACCGTAAACCGGTTCAAGATTGGTGATCAGCGCTACCTTAAATGCAGACAGCTGTCGCATTACAGATACCCCGGCAACGTACGCAACCGATGTGCAGAGTGTTCCCAACACCAGTAGATAGGAAATGTCGGCGTGGTTAGGTACCTGGTCTTTACTAAAGCCATGTGTGGCTATAAGATATAAAGTGATCCAAACCAATGCGCCCGATAGCTCATAAAACGCGATAACCGGGGGAGTGATTTTTTGTACAAAACGTGCATTAATGATTGAAAAAAGGCTGGCAAGTACTGCGCTCGCAAGACCTGCAATAATACCCTTAGTGTATTGCGTTTCAAATTTGAAGATCAATGTAATGCCCGTAACTATTAAAATTCCGGCAATGATTTCCATTTTTGAAATGGATTTTTTGTTGATTAGGGGCTCCAGAATTGCTGTGAAAAGCGTGATAGAAGAGAGGCATACGAGAGTGACCGGAACGGTAGAAAGTTTGATGGAAGCGAAAAAAAGGATCCAGTGCCCGCCTACTAATGCCCCTGTTAAGGCCATTTTAAGGTAAGTTTTTGGTTCTATTTTTCTCTCATTTTTACTGAATATCACGTAAAAAAACAGGGAAATTACTGCAATTAGCACACGATACCATACCAGATTTACTGCAGAAATTGTAATCAACTGACCCAAAATCCCGGTGAAACCCCAAACAAAAACAGTTATATGAAGGATGATAAGGTTCTTGGTAAGGCCGGTATTTTCGGGTGTTTGGGTCATTATTTTGGAGCGCGAATGAGTAAAATATAACCCAATAAACCGAAGATAATGTTAGGTATAAACACAGCGATTAGCGGCGGGAAGCCCCCCTTTATGGCAAAAACCAGTGCGAATTTATTGACTACGATATAGGTAAAACAGATGAAAATCCCTATCCCCAGGGGTAAACCAACCCCCCCGCGAACCTTGCGCGACGAGATAGCAACCCCTATACAGCAGAGTACAAATGACGATAAAGGCTCTACAAAACGCCGGTATTTTTCGAATTGCATATCAACTATTACCCCCGTGCTTCGGATCTTTTCTTTCTCTATTCCCTCGTTTAAAAGGCGCAATGACATGGCGCCATATATGTTACTTGCAACGTTATCGTGGGCTTCAAAATCAACCGGGCGCATATCTAAAACGGTGTCAATCAAAGGGCCGCTGGTGATAAATTTTTCCTTTAACCCGTTCACATATCTGATAGAAGGACTAATGATTTTCCACCTGTTTTTAACGGTATCGTAAGCAATACTGGGGGCGGTCAGGCGCTCTTTTAACTCGTCGCCATCGTATTTTTCCATCATAAACTGGTAGCCCGTTTTTGCTTCTGTGTTGAAAGATTGCATAAAAACGTAGGTGTTTTTGTCAAGTTGGATGTGTACTTCGTTCTTTGAGGGGTCGTCGCTATTGAAAAAATGCTTACCCTCAAAGCTAACTTTTAGCTTATTTGTATAGGGTAAAAGGTACAAATTGGCAAATAACGACACGATAAATATGAGCGTTGCTGATAGCGCATAAGGCCTTAAATAACGGTAAAAGCTGGCGCGGCTGGTTAGTATAGGTACGATCTCGGTTTGGTTGGCCATTTTAGCAGTGAAGAAAATCACCGCTAAAAAGTTGATCAGCGGCGATAGCAGCATCATATAAAAGGGGACGAACCCGGCATAATAAACAAATACGATATCATGCAACGTACTTTCTTCACCCAAGAAATTATCCAGGTGTTCAGATATATCAAATACTACAGAGATCACCAGGAAGATACCGAGGGTGAACATAAACGTCCCCAAGTACTTTTTAATGATATACCGGTCAATAACCGTTAAAAATCTGTGGGTGAATTTCCTCATTATAGTCTGGTGCCCAGGCGCGTTACCATCTTGTTTTTCCAATCGTAAAACTCACCGGTAATTATCTTTTCGCGTGCTTCCTTAACCAGCCACAGGTAAAAATGGAGGTTGTGCAGCGTAGCAATTTGCGCGCCCAGCATCTCGCCGCTATGTATCAGGTGGCGTAAATAGGCCTTGGAATAGCACGTATCGGCAAAAAGGTCACTGTCGGCTTCAATAGGGCTAAAGTCGTTCTTCCACTTTTCGTTACGCATATTCATAATGCCGTTTTTGGTAAAAAGCATGCCATTACGGGCGTTACGGGTGGGCATCACGCAGTCAAACATATCAATACCTAAAGCAATGTTTTCCAAAATGTTAATAGGCGTACCTACGCCCATTAAGTAACGTGGTTTTTGCTCCGGTAATATATTGCACACAATTTCTGTCATTGCGTACATTTCTTCGGCAGGTTCACCTACCGATAAGCCGCCAATAGCATTCCCTTCACGCTCAAAAGAGGCAATAACTTCGGCCGAGCGCATTCGCAGATCTTTGTAAACAGAGCCTTGTACTATGGGGAAAAGCGTTTGGTTATACCCATACTTTGGCTCGGTAGTGTCAAATCGCTGGCAACACCGTTTAAGCCAGCGGTGTGTCATCTCTATAGAACGGCGGGCGTAATTATATTCGCAGGGGTAGGGGGTGCACTCATCAAAGGCCATAATGATATCGGCACCGATGGTACGCTGAATATCCATTACATTCTCGGGCGTAAACAAGTGTTTTGAGCCGTCCACATGGGAGCGGAAAGTAACGCCCTCCTCTTTAATTTTACGAACTTCACTTAGCGAGTATACCTGGTAACCGCCGCTATCTGTTAAGATAGGGCCGTCCCAGCCATTGAATTTATGCAGGCCGCCTGCCTGTTCAATGGTATCTAAACCGGGGCGAAGGTATAAATGGTAAGTGTTTCCCAGTATAATATCGGCTTTGATATCATCCTTCAGTTCGCGCTGGTGTACCGCTTTTACGGTACCTGCGGTGCCAACAGGCATAAAAATTGGCGTTTGTATAACCCCATGGTCTGTAACCAGTTCGCCTGCGCGGGCCTTTGAAAGGGGGTCTTGTGCTGTTAAAGTAAATTTCATTTAGTAGCGCAAAATTAGTGATTTAGGTTGAGAAAGGTTATAACGAATAGTCAATGATAAAGCCGCAATACCAGCTTAACTTTTATGGAATACGGTAATTATATATTAAAGGGAATTAAGCACCTGTTTTAAGCTTAATAACCTTTACAACTTCTATAACATTTCTACCATATTATCAACCTTTTTTAACAAATTTGCACCTTATATTATAGGGGCATTGGAAGTTTATATCAAAGACGCGTTATTTGTTTTATTACAGCTTTGTTTCATCGTTCAGCTGTATTATTTATTGAGTAACCACAGTAAACTGGCCGGCTACAAACCGGGTGAAACGCTACCCGGGCCGTCTGTACCTATATCCGTCATCATCAGTGCCCGCAACGAGGCGCGCAACCTTACCGCAAACCTACCTTATATATTACAGCAAAATTACCCGGATTATGAGGTAGTGGTGATCAATGATTGCTCGACAGATGGCTCGGCAGAGGTTTTACTGGAGATCCAGGAAGAATTTAAACACCTTAAAGTTGTTACCATTACCGAGCACGCCCGCTACAAAACAGGTAAAAAGTTTGCCCTTACCTTGGGGATCAAGGCTGCCAAACACGAGCATCTTTTATTCACCGATGCCGATTGTAAACCTGCAACTTTAAACTGGGTAACCCGGATGGCCGCAAATTTTACGGGTGCCACCCAGATAGTTTTGGGGTACTCGCCCTATACTAAAACCGGTAATTTTTTAAATCCTTTTATCAGGTTCGAGACGCTTAAAACAGGCATTAATTATCTTTCATTTGCCCTTAGCGGCGACCCATATATGGGTATTGGCCGTAACCTGGCCTATACCAAATCGCTGTTTTTTGGGGTAAAAGGCTTTGCCGCACATATGCACGTAATGGGCGGCGATGACGACCTTTTTGTGAACCAGAATGGAACCCGTGATAATACGGCCATAGAGATACACCCCGATACCTTTACCTATACTGATGCCAAAACAACCCTAAGTGGCTGGTACAGGCAAAAAAAGCGCCACATGGGGGTGGGGAAACTGTACAAAAACAACCACAGGCGCATGCTGAGTTTTGATGCGGTGAGCGGCTTTTTGTTTTATATTCTATTTATTTTGTGCCTTGTATTTAAGTTTGAACCGCTTTGGGCAGTCGGTTTAGTAGTTTTTAGGCTGATTTTACAAATTTTCATCTATTGTAAAGTATTTAAAAAATTGGATTGTAACGACTTGGTATGGTACTTGCCCTTTTTTGATATCATGTATTACACATACTTAAATGTGTTTGGATTGATTGGTACATTTATAAAAACCACCCGATGGAAGTAAACGCCAATTTTACCGAGAACGCCCGGAACGATTTTCACTTGGTGGTAAAGGCAAGGCAGGGTAACCAAAAGGCTTATGCCGATCTGATGCACCGCTATAAAGATTCGATATACTTTATGGTGCTAAAGATGGTGAACAATAAAGAAGATGCTAATGACCTTACGGTAGAAACCTTCGCCAAAGCTTTTGAAAAGTTAGATAAATACCAGCCCGAGTATGCCTTTAGTACCTGGCTTTTTAGGGTGGCCACCAATAACTGTATCGATTTTATTCGTAAGAAAAAACTGAATACTCAATCGATACATGGCATGATGGATGAGGATGGCGACGAAAAGCCATTGCAGATCAAATCTGACGGGTTGAATCCGGAAGAAACATCCATCAAAAAACAACAAACCGAAGAGCTAAAATTATTGATAGAAAGCCTGCCTATACGGTACCGTAATTTGATCACGCTGAGGTATTTCGACGAGCTATCATACGAAGAGATTGCTCAGCAGCTTGATTTGCCGTTGGGTACGGTTAAGGCTCAGCTATTTAGGGCACGATACCTTTTAGGTAACATTATTACCAGACATAATAAGGATGACATCTGATTTGCTCCTCAAATACTTCCCGGATATTACCCCACAGCAGCAGGAGCAATTTGCCCGCCTCCAGGAATTGTACACGTTTTGGAACAGCCAGATCAACGTGATCTCGCGTAAGGATATCGACCTGCTGTACGAGCGCCATGTGCTGCATTCTTTAGGCATAGCAAAAGTGATGGGATTTGTACCCGGTTCAAACGTGCTTGACGTGGGTACCGGTGGAGGCTTCCCGGGTATACCGCTGGCGATATTATTCCCGGATACCAACTTTCACCTAGTTGATTCTATCGGCAAAAAAATTAAGGTAGTTAATGAGGTGGCCTCGGCTTTGGGCTTGCCAAATGTAAAGGGCACCCATGCCCGCGCCGAAGATATTAAAGAGAAATTTGATTTTGTGGTGTCGCGCGCGGTAACGCAGTTGAAGGATTTTTACCCTTGGGTAAAAGGTAAGTTCAGCAAGACGAGTAATAATAAATTACCTAACGGGATCTTGTATTTAAAAGGCGGGGACCTTACACAAGAAATTGCCGACGCGGGTTTAACCGTTCAGCAATATCATCTCAAAGACTACTTTGAGGAGGAGTTTTTTGAAACCAAGCAAGTTATCTACGTAAAGGGATAATTACTTTTACTATTATCGTGAATACCCAGAGATAACAATTTGATTTAAAAATGTGGGGTCTTTTTTAAGCTCGGCGGGTAGCGGTTCATTAAACGCTTTTCCGGCCAAATCAAAATCAACGCATAATTTGTAATCTCCTGTTTTTAAATTATGTTTTTCGTCCCGGAAAGATAACAGTGCGTTTGTAACAGCTTCATCGCAGCCATCTGCTACGCTACTAATAATTGTAACATTGGTAATACGCCCAGTTGGTGAAAACATAAAGCCGACAATTACCCTCCCTGTTGTATACTTAGCGCGGGCGGCATTAGGGTAACGTACAGTCCGGGCCACAAATTTAGCCAATTCATTAAAAGCCATCTGGTCGCTTTTGGTAAGGCTATCTGCGGTCAGATGGTTGTTTGTGTAATTATTATACCGATGGTTTGCATAAGTAGAGTAGCTGCAACCAATTAGTAATAAGCATAATAACGCTAATTTTAATATAAGGGAATTGGTTGATCTGCCGGATCTTTTAATTGGTTGCATTTTTGTTGATGTTATAGCTAAAAGTACAAACCTTTTTTTAACATTAGCAACCTTATACAAGAAATTGCCGACGCGGGTTTAACCGTTCAGCAATATCATCTCAAACACTACTTTGAGGAGGAGTTTTTTGAAATCAGGCAGGTTATCTACGTAAAGGGATAAATGATTTAATTAAAGGAAACAGACGTTTCTCCGAATAACTCAATTACGCCATTTTTACTTTTATCGCCCCATTTATTCATTGCGAATATTTCGGTAGCAGTGTGCGTTATTGTTGAATCGGTTGCTGTAACAACAAGATGTTTTATGGTTAAAGGCTGGTTTTTGAAAACAGCTTCTTTTCCATTCACTATAATAAGAGGGAATTTCGGGAGGTTTTTTGCGTAATAGTAATCAAGCTTTTTAATACGCGGAGCTAACAACCTTACAGCCTTATCATTTGTTAAAGTTGCGTTCTTGCGATATGTTTCATTTTGAACTGACGCATTCGTTTTATTTATTGAGGGCAAACCAATTGTAGCTTTCTGTAATTTATTTGACGATACAATTTTTGGATATCCCATAATAATAATTGTGCCTGCATAATTGGGTTTAAACCTGATATCGCCTATCGGCTCAAACTTCTTGGTATAACCTTGTAAAGCAAAAATAGTGGTCATATAATATTGGCCGGGTGTTTTAGTTACCACACCCGTAAAAGACTTCATTGCACGGATGGTTTCCTCGTCGCATCCCGAACCGATTCCATTCAATACTTTTATATTAGTTATTTTATGGTTGGCATCTAATAAATATGATAGTATTACGTTGCCGGTTACCTGATATGCAAAGGCGGCTTGTGGGTATCGCACCGCCCGGGCCATGTAGTTGTATAAGGCTACATAAGCAGGGTCATACGGAGCGGGCGGGGTAAGTTTGGCTTCCTTATTACTACCCGGTAATGGCGGTGCGATTGCTAAGCCGCCTTGTGTTTTGTCGGATTTGAAAATAGACGTTACCCTTTTCTCAGCTTTAATTTTTGGCGGAGCTGGCGGCGAAGACGGCGGCCTTTTTGTTATTTGTTTTGGGGTAACAGGCGTATCGATCACAATATTTACGTCGCCAGATTTTTGATTGAAATTTTGCTTGGAAGATAAACGTTTAGCACTGGTTGCAATATATCCGGCAATTCTTACCTGTCCTACAAAGTCATTACGGCTTGCAATTTTGTACTCAATCTGTTTAGGCTCATTAATAGGGTGATCATCACCATCCACCAACATATAAGTCACCATCATTTTATAAGAGCCAGCAGCTTTTGGAAGTGCAGCTGCATAACTCTTAAGTGTTCTTACAGCTTCTTCGTCACAACCGGAGCCAATACCGTTTTCTACTTTTACGTCGGTTACTTTGTGCGTTTTATCTAATTTAAAGCTAAGCAAGATATTGCCGGTTACATTTTTATTACGGGCTACAGCCGGATAGCGGACATGTTTACCCATATAAGTAATCAGATTTAAATTATCCTGAGCTGTTGGTGGCGGGGGAAGCAACGGTACTTCTTTAACAACCGTTTTTGGTGGGGCTGGCGGTGGCGGAGGTAATTTATGTTTAATGGTATCAGGGAAAACCACCGATGGGTTAGCCCGGTTAGCTGCGCTATCTACTTCAATTATAACCACTATTAGTTTATGTTCTGTTAGCAGATAGCTGATATCCGTGGGTGTAATTGTGCCGACCAGATATTTTTTACGGCTCCCGTCTTTTTCTTTGACGGAAATATTATCTGAATAAAACGTCATATCTCCGTCTTTGATTTTCAGCCGTTTAACTTTGGGTTTTTCGGCGATGGCTTTCTTTGGCGTTAGGTCTACCCAGCCATAATCTTTAGCGAACGCGAGTGTGGACGCACAGAGCATCCCGCCGCAAAGCGGCAGCATTGCAAGGTATTTTAGCCTGGCTAACTTACCTGATCGGTTTTTGTTTAACATGATAATTCTCTTTTTTAAAAGGTTATAATTGAAAAATGAATGTGCAATTGTTGAACCTTGTATGCCATAGGCATTGTTCAATAAAAAAGAAGAGTAGGTGAGTGCATCACGCTCGTAGGCTGCCGTTTGCTCGTCGGCTATATATTC
Organism: Mucilaginibacter glaciei; assembly: GCF_014773245.1. Lineage (GTDB taxonomy): Bacteria > Bacteroidota > Bacteroidia > Sphingobacteriales > Sphingobacteriaceae > Mucilaginibacter > Mucilaginibacter glaciei. The sequence goes on from NZ_JACWMX010000008.1 coordinate 84,528, forward strand.
ATGCACCGTTTTCAAGCTGCGTTGGGTAAGATAAATGAAAGGGTTAAACCAGTTGATCACCTTCAGCACCTCCAGCAGCATAATATCCCAGGAGTGCCTTTGACGGATGTGCACCAGTTCGTGCGCGATGATCGTATCCGACTGCGCAATATTGGTACCGATAAAAAGGTAATTAAAGAAAGAAAAGGCGGTGTTATCATTGGGCAGATGGATGATTTGACAGCTATTATCCAGCACTTGCTTGTCACTCCTCGATAGGCGGTAAAGTTGATATAATCTAAATGCGAATACTATTAATGCGATAGCCGCGCCAGCGAGGTACATATAAAACAAACCATCCTGCCAGGTAAAAGCGGGTGGTTCTGGCGGCGGCGGTGGTGGGGTAAGTCGCATCGTTGCAGCGGTATTAACATAAGCTGCCGACTGGTCAAATTCCAGATTTTCAGAAGGTTTTAGGACGCTCAGTTGCGTAACCGGAAGCACAAAAGCTATTACAGAGCTAAACAGCAAATAAATGCGGCTTAAGGTATAATGCGTTTCATTAGTTAAGAATAAGCAATAGCACAAATAAAATACCCCCAGGTAAATATTTGCCTCAGCAAGGTAGTGCAGCCAATTCATTTCTTTTTGTTTTTTAGTTTGTTGAGCAGCTCGGTCAGTTCGTCCAGTTCCTTTAGGCCCAGGTCCTTATCATCTGCAATGAACGATACCAGGCTTTTGTAAGAGTTATCAAAGTAATTGTTCATAAGCTTATCAAAAGTGAACTTCTTGTAGGCATCCTCGCTAACCAGCGGGAAGTACACGTGTGAGTTACCGTAGGCTTTGTGGTCGATAAAGCCTTTGCCTTCCAGCACCCGTACCACGGTCGATACCGTGTTGTAGGCGGGTTTTGGGTCAGGAATCTTGTCCAGGATATCCTTAACAATGGCTTCGTTCAATTGCCACAGTATCTGCATGATCTGCTCTTCGGCTTTGGTGAGTTCTTTAAGTGTCATAGCAAACTATTTTTATAGTTAGACTAGGGTAGAACTATTTTTATAGTTTGCAAACTATTTTTATAGTTTTTTTATTTTACATCAAACTCTATCCAAAAAAGTGGGAGCTTTTTAAATAAAATGCTAATTATTTTAGGATTATTTTTTACTTTAGGGCACACAATATCATGTCGTTACAACACCAACTTGCATTAACTTTTGTTCATAAAATAGGGCCTGTGCTGGCAAAATCGATGATCAGTCATTTCGGTGGCGAAGAAGCGATCTTCCGGCAATCTAAGGCAGTATTGGCGCAGGCACGCGGACTTGGCGCTAAACGGCTGGAACTTGCCGATTTTGATGAGGCTTTGCGCAGGGCCGAAACAGAAATGCAATTCATCGAAAAGAATAACATTGACGTTATTTACTATGCTGATGCCCGCTACCCCAAGCGCTTAAAAAATTGTAACGATTCGCCATTAGTGCTTTACGCTAAAGGGAACGCTAACCTAAACATGCACCGCGTTATTAGCATTGTAGGTACCCGCAATGCTACAGATTACGGACGAAACCTATGTAAGCAGCTGGTAGAGGAACTGCAGGAATATAATATACTGATAGTTAGCGGGCTGGCTTTAGGGATTGATACCGCCGCCCATCGCGAAAGTTTGCAAATGAACGTGCCTACTTTAGGTGTTTTAGGCCATGGTTACGATAAAATGTACCCGAGCCAAAACCGGGGTTTAGCACAAAAGATGCTGGAGAATGGCGGTTTGCTTACCGAATACCCATCCGGCACTGTTCCTAACCGCGAAAACTTTCCGGCCCGTAACCGGATTGTAGCCGGCATGGCTGATGCTACCGTGGTGGTTGAGGCCGGTTTGAAGGGTGGTGCTTTGATCACTGCAGAAATTGCTAACTCTTATAATCGGGATGTATTCGCATTCCCGGGCAGGTTGGGCGATGATTACTCGGAAGGGTGTAACTTCCTGATCCGTAATAATAAAGCTTCATTGCTTACCTGCGTAGCAGATCTGGCCTACAGCATGGGATGGGAAAAGAATAGTGATATGAAGGCCGCGCCTGAGCAATTGATGTTGCCAATAGACCTCTCGGCGCCCGAGAAAGCTATTTATGATATCATTCAGCAGCACAAAGCTCCTCTGGCTATTGATGACCTTTCGATAAAGGCGAATATGCCGGTTAGTCAGTTAGCGATGACCTTATTGGATATGGAGTTACAGGGTTTTATCCGGTCGTTGCCGGGTAAGGCGTATTGTATCAGTTAGCTGTTTTCGGGCGTGGAGTACCAGTCCAGGTCGCCGGTGTTGGCGCTGATGGTTTCCCACTCGTCAAACTCAAAGCTTATAGATGCGACGGTACAGGTGGGTACATCACGCATTTGCCCGGTAAGTAAAAGGAGCAGGTTGCTGATATCGGGGTTGTGACCAACCAGGGCAATATTGTCAAACCCGTCCGGGAATTTATTGATAATACGCAGTAGCTTTTGTTCGTTACCCTCATAAATAGCTGCGTTAGTCTTCGGTTTATCCAAGCCGAAAGTATCAGCGAAGATGGTGGCTGTAGTAAGCGCCCTTGCTGCTTCGCTACTGATGATCAGCTGCGGTACATGCCCCGTTTCCTTTACGGTAACAGCCATTTGTTTGGCTTCATCTAATCCTTTAGCACTTAAATGGCGGTAAAAATCGCCCTTTACAGATTCATGCAGGGCATTGGCGTGGCGTACAAGTAAAAGCGTTTTCATAATTGAATAAGGTAAATCAGGCGCGATTGTTTACAAATTCTGTTATCGGCCCCTCGGGAATTTCTTTCATACACTTAAAATGCCCCAGCGGGCACTTTTCCAACCCGAATTTTGAGCAGGGGCGGCAGCTCAGGTCAATCCCGGCAACAAAAACATCTTTTGCCATATAGGGTTGTACGCCCAATAATTCGGGCACGGTGCCTCCCCAAACAGATACGATGGGCTTCTTAAAAGCTTCGGCAATGTGGGTAAGCCCGGTATCAAAACCAATAATGGTTTGCGCTTTCGACACCAAAAACACCGACTCATCCAGCGAAGTTTTACCGCAGGCGTTAAAGATAGTTAGGCCGATAGCCGCCGCAATTTGATCGCCATTTGCTTTCACATCATCGCCACCCAGCAATACAACGGGCTGGTTAATTTCCTTGCAAATGCTAATGATTTTTTCATTAGGCATGCGCTTGGTAAAGTGGGTTGCCCCTATTACAAATGCTACAAAGCCGCTTTGGTGGGTGGTGGGGAGCAGGCTGGCCAGCTGATGATTGGCCTTGATATAGTAATCTATCGGTTGGCCATCGTTCGTAACGCCTAAAAACTTAACCGTTTCCATATAGCGATCGACCAAATGAGTAGGGGGCACCAGTTTTAAATGGAACTTTAAACTAAGCCATTTACGGATAGTTTGCTTTTTATAGGTGGACGATTCAATGCCTGTGCGTAATTTTATTAGGGTAGTGCGCAGGTTATTATGCAGATCGATTAGGTAATCGTAACCTTCCGCTTTGATTTCTGCAATCGTTTCTGCCAGTGTAGGTTTTAACAGCAGCAGTTTGTCAACGTAAGGGTTATTATCGTAAATGTATTTGAATGCAGGCTTGGTTATAAAATGTATTTCGGCATCAAGCAACTGCTTTTTAAGGCAACGTACAACGGGCGTTGTATAAATAATATCACCCATCGAACTGAAGCGGATAACCAGGATCTTCAAAATAATTAGTGAATTAGTGAGTTGGTGAATTAGTGAGTTAACCTTTGGCCCTTTACTTTTAACCTTCTTTTCTCTGTGCTTTGATCTTATTGATAATATTGGTTGAAGAGTGCCCTTCTACTAATGTTATGGTCTTCACCTCACCGCCGTTGGCTAAAACTTCTTTGGCTCCTGCTATATTTTCTACGGTATAATCAGCACCTTTTACCAACACATCGGGCAACACAGCAGTAATTAAATTCAGGGGAGTATCTTCTTCAAACACAACTACTGCATCTATAAAAAACATCGCGGCAAGCAGTGCCGCGCGGTTGGCCTGGTCATTTACCGGGCGGTTAGGTCCTTTCAATCGTTTTACAGATGAATCTGCATTTAAGCCGATGATCAGTTTATCACCTAATTCAGCCGCATTAGCCATGTAGGTGATGTGCCCCAAGTGTAACAAGTCAAACACGCCATTGGTAAACACTATTTTTTTACCCTCGTTTTTCCAGTCGCTTACTTTTGCAAGCAACGTGGGCAGGTCGGTAATTTTACTTAAAAGTGTTTGCTCCAGTTGGCTTTGCATCAATTGATTATTAAAATAAGTCGTCTACCGCCTTGCAAAGTATATGCCCAATCAGGATATGCATTTCCTGTATGCGCGCGGTAACATCAGAAGGGATAACGATATTCAGATGGCAAAGGCCGTTCATTTTGCCGCCATCGCGGCCACTTAAACCTAAGGTTTTGCAACCGATAACAGTTGCCGCTTCAAATGCATTTAATATACCCTGGCTGTTGCCGCTTGTAGAAATACCGATGAACAAGTCGCCGGGACGGGCCAAAGCCTCCACCTGGCGGGCAAATACGTGGTTATAGCCGTAATCATTCGCAATGGCCGTCAATGCAGATGTATCAACAGTTAACGCTATGCCCGGCAACGCTTTACGATCCTTTACAAAACGGCCGCTTAATTCGGCTGCGATGTGCTGTGCATCGGCAGCACTGCCGCCATTCCCCGCAGTAAGTACTTTGTTACCGCTGTTTATGGTGTCGGTAATCAATTTGCATGCCGCTTCTATATCGGCACCAAGTGTATCAATTACTTTTTGTATTAATTCCTGGTGTGCCTTTAATTCTTCAGTAACCATTAACCTTTTTGGTTTAAGCCTTCACTTTAGGCTTTTTAAATTCAAATACCTTTTTAATTTCATCCAAAGATAGCGCATTTAAGCACATTTCTTTATAAAGGCCGCCTTTACGCCCGGCAAGCACGCCAAACTTCATATCATGAAAGCCGCTTATCCGGTGGGCATCGGGGTTGATAGATAGTTTGACCCCTTTGCTTAGTGCATACGATTGCCAGCGCCAGTCCAGATCTAAACGTACCGGGTTAGCGTTTATTTCGATAACCACGTTATTGGCGGCACAGGCATCTATTACCTTTACGTAGTCAATATCGTATCCTTTGCGGCTTAATAATAACCTGCCGGTAGGATGGCCTAATATGGTAGTGTAAGGGTTTTCGATAGCTTTTATCAACCGCTCGGTAGCTTTGGCTTCGCTCATTTTAAGATTAGAGTGCACAGAGGCAACAATAAAATCAAAACGCTGCAGAATCTCTTCCGGATAATCCAGCGAGCCGTCATTTAAAATATCCGACTCGATACCTTTAAAGATATGAAACCCACTCAGCTTTTTATTCAGGTGGTCAATCTCCTCCTGTTGTTGTAATACGCGTTCGATACTCAAACCCTTTGCGTAAAATGCGCTTTTGCTATGGTCGCACATGCCCAGGTATTCCAGTTTCAGTACATCGCGACAGTATAGGGCCATTTCTTCGAGCGTGTTTACGCCGTCACTCCATGTACTGTGGTTGTGCAACGTTCCTTTCAGATCGTTTAAAACGATCAGGGTTGGGAGCGTATTGCTTTCGGCCTGTTCCATAAAGTTCTGGCCTTCACGTAATTCAGATGGCATCCATTGCAGGCCTGCCTTGTGGTATATCAATTCCTCGCTTTCAGGTTGCTCTAATCCGCCGGTAATTCTATCCATCACCAACGCAACATGCTCATCGCTGCCGGTGTTGATGAAAAGTTCTTTATAATACTCTGATTTATCTACGCAGATGATATCTACCAATAATCCGTTACTTAGTTCGCCGCCAATATGGTCGCCGTTTAAGGTTACGTTTTTTAAGATCTGTGATTTTGCCAGTGCATCGTACGCTATTTGCTGGTTAAGGCTACCCACTACGATCACCAATTCGCTGATGATCTCGCAACGCCTGCGCACCTCGCCAGCCACATGCTTTAATGCTTCCGGGAAGATGCCTTTAATCTCTTCTAACAACTGGTAAGCCTCAGCTTCTACCTGAGCGTATAAGAATTTGCCATTCCCGGCCATGCGGAATTCGATCACATTTTTGATCTCCTCCTGCGTTTTCAGGCCGAAGCCTTTGGCTTCGATCAGGCGGTTCTCATTACAGGCGTAGTAGAGTTCCCCTACATTTTCGATACCCAGGTCTTTCCAGATAATAGCCACCTTTTTAGCACCGATGCCCTTGATGCCCATCATTTCTACCACACCCTCCGGCGTTTGTGCAAGGATATCCTGCAACTCGGTCATGGTGCCGGTTTCCAGCAGTTCAGCTATTTTGGCCGCCAGGCTTTTGCCTATGCCATCAATTTTTTCCAGTTCTTCAACAGATTTACCGGCGATAGGGAAGGGCAGTTTATCTACCTTAAATGCAGCGTTTGCAATTGATTTGATCTTGAAAGGGTTTACCTCGTGCAATTCCATCAATTGCGACAGTAATCGAAGCGTACGCGCTATGGTTTTGTTTTCCATAATTTGGTTTGGCCGTAAAAATACAAATTGAGGTTTGAATAATTTTTTAATTATAAAAGCCGAATACAGTATATTTATAACAATTGACTGGCAAAATGTTAGATATCGACCAAAAAATATTCGACGAGAATTTATTGATAACAAAACAATATTGTGAGAAGCAATTACAGTTGCCTGTAAAAAATAACGCATCAGTGTTACGCTCTTTTAACCCGGAATATAATGGAAAGCCGCTTTTTTCTTTCGGCGTTGCAAGCCATAAACAGTATAGTTGGAATGAAACCGAATGGAGCATTGATCCGATTTTAGGTGGAAATGAGAATTTTTATGATGAACTTTTTAAAAAACAAAACGATTATAAGCGAACAGCTTTAAGCGAGAGCTTCAGCAATAAAGAAATATTAGGCAGGATATTGGTTGCTGAAATAGATAAGACTGTAATAGATGGAGCTTCGGAATCATGTTCAGATGGCTTTTTTGATGTTAACGATTGCCCTCCAATTGACACATGGTTTTACCTATTTAAAGATAAGAATGGGCTTGTTTTATTTGCATGGATCCCCTTACAGTTTATCGAATTAACGCAAAAAGCAATTGATGTAAATCCGATTGATTGCTTTAATTGGTTTGAAGGTGAGACTTATTTTTCGGAGCGAAATGCCGGTTATGAAAGAGCTTTAAATTATCGAAACGAAAATGCAGGGTGGTTTAAAAAATTAATTAAAAGGATTTTTTAGCTTTTGTTAGCTACAAAAAAAGCCACCCTAACAGGCAGCTTTTCCATTCAATATCTTACGAAACTTATTTGATCACCACATCATAAGGCATACGGGCCTGCGGGGTACGCATCATTTGGGTTACGCCTTTTATCTGCTCGTAGTAGCGGTAATTTTCGCCCAGTTCAGCCTTTACAAAATGGGCCTTTACTTCGGTACTTAAGCCTTCGCCAAATTTGTTAAGGATGCTTTTTTGCTCGGGGTAGGTTACCAGTTTGTATTCTTTCAGGTTAGCTTTTTTAGCTGCCGATTTTACAGCATCGTTAATATTGCCCAATTTATCTACGAGGCCAATCTTTAACGCCTGGCTGCCCGTCCATACGCGGCCTTGTCCAATACTGTTGATGTAGGCTTGTGTTTTGCCACGGCCGTCGGCTACTGCTTTGGTAAAGGCGTCATAACCGTGGTTAACGCTCTTTTGCAAAATAGCGCGCTCTTCAGGTGTTAACGGGCGACTCACATCTCCCAGGTCGGCAAATTTGCCGGTCTTTACACCATCAAAGGTGATACCCAGCTTATCGTTAAATAGTTTTTGCAGGTTAGGCAACACCGCGAAGATGCCGATAGAACCAGTAATGGTATTGGGCTCGGCGTAAATAGAATCGGCAGCACAGGCAATATAATAACCACCAGATGCAGCCACATCGCCCATAGAAACGATAACTGGTTTAACTTTTTTAGTGAGCATTACCTCGCGCCAGATCACATCTGATGCCAGCGAACTTCCTCCCGGCGAGTTTACGCGTAATACTACCGCTTTCACTTTATCATCAAGTCGCACTTTGCGGATCGCTTTTGAAATAGCTTCAGAGCCGATACTGTTATCGTCGCCGTCGCCACCATTGATCTCGCCCGATGCATAAACTACAGCGATGCGGTTTTTTGTGGTGCCCGCTTCTTCATTGTCTTTTTTTGCGTCACTTTTCATATAATCGGCCAGTTCAACACTGTGCAGATCTTTTTTTTCAGTTATGCCGGTACGGGTCTTCAGATCGGCTAGTATCTCATCCTTGTATTTAAGGCCGTCTACCAGTTTGTATTTTAAAGCGTCTTCCGGCTCCTGAATGGTGCCGTTGTTGGCTAAGTTGAATAACGAATCTTTGTTGATGTTACGGTTTTTGCTGATGCCGGTAAGGAAGTGATCATACATCGATCCTAAGTACGATGTTACCTGCAAACGGTTGGCATCGCTCATTTTGGTTAAAAAGTAAGGCTCGACCGCGCTTTTGTAGGTGCCTACTTTGATGATCTGCGCTTCGATGCCTAATTTATCCAGCGCGCCTTTCAAAAAGGTGATCTCGGAAGCAAAGCCGCGAAACTCGAAAATCCCTTTCGGGTTAATGTAAACTTTATCGGCAACGGATGCCAGGTAATAAAATCCCTGTGTATAAATTTCAGAATAGGCTACCACAAATTTACCCGACTTTTTGAAGTCGATAAGTCCATTACGGATCTCTTCGGTAGTGGCCTGGCCGCTCATCATGTAGCTTTCATCCAGGAAAATACCTTTTATATTATCGTCTTTTTTAGCTTTTTTGATCGAAGCAAGGATGTCATTCAGGCCGATAGCTTTCTCGCCGTCGAGCCCTAAAAAACTTAAACCGGCAAAAGGGTTATTGGGTGTGCGCTCGTTAACGGGGTAAGCGATCTTGATATGTAGGATGGAGTTGGCGTCTACCTCAACAGCTTTATCGCTGCTGGCAACAGATATGATGCCTATGATCACAATTATGGGGATAATGCTGGCTATGATGATACCAACAACGGTAGCGAATACAAATTTGAAGAATTGTTTCATTAACTATTATAAATCGTTATATATGCAAACTTAGTAATTACGCACGGGATAATGTTAAGAGCCTCATTCATAATATTTGTTACAACATGATTGATGTTTTTTTATTGTTGGGTAGTAACCTTGGCAACCGTATTGAATATCTTGAAAAGGCTGTTGAACTGATAGCGCGGGACGTAGCGCCCATAAGCAGATCATCGGCGTTATACGAAACGCAATCATGGGGTAAAACAGATGAACCCGACTATCTTAACCAGGTTGTTGAATTGCAAACCGGGCTATCAGCGCAAGCCTTACTGCAAAAGGTTTTAGCAATTGAGATAGCGATAGGCCGCACGCGCCACATCAAATGGGGCTCGCGGGTGATAGATATCGATATTTTGTTTTATGGCGATGCTGTTATTAACGAGCCGGGCCTGGTTGTACCGCACCCGGAACTGCACAACCGCCGGTTTACTTTAGAGCCATTAGTGGAGTTGGTGCCGCATTTAATACACCCTTTGTTAAAAAAGAATATTTTGCAGTTAAAAAGCGAACTAAAAGACGACTTGATTGTAAATAAATTATAATTTTGAATTATAAACCCTTACGATGTCTGATAGCTTACCAAACCCCGATCTTGATCTTTCATTCTTGTACGAAATTGCCGATGGAAGCGACGAATTCATCGTTGATTCTATCACCATGTTTTTAGATCAAACCCCACAATTGTTAGATACGATTAATAGTGCAATAGCTGCGCAAGATTGGGCTACGGCGGCTTCGGCATCACATAAATTAAAACCCAACCTGGGCTTTTTTGGTATGCCGCAAAGCCAGGCCAATATACAAGAGGTGGAAATACTTTGTAAAGCCGGCGGGGCAGATCCTACAGATATTACTGCAAAGTTTAACAATGTTAAAAGCGTGGTTACATCAAACCTGGGCGAATTGGAGAAGATAAAAGCAGAAAAAGAAGCGAACCTGTAGCATATAAAACACTGTTTGATAAAGGACAAAAGATAGAATTAAAAGAGAAAGGCAACCGTTTTGGTTGCCTTTCTCTTTTATATGAAAATGTCTTTATAAGTCTTTACTCGTAGTGCAATTAAACTAATGGCTCTAACTTAAAGCTATAGCTCTCCATAATAAGGTTGGCTAACAGGTTTTTGCAGGCCTCGTCAACTTTGGCAGTGGCAGCAGCTTCACTATCCGCCTCGATTTCTAACGTGATATGCTTGCCGATGCGGATGTTCTGAATTTCTGACAAGCCCAGGTTTTTCATGCTACCGGTAACTGCTTTTCCTTGCGGGTCAAGAATTTCTTTTTTAGGCATTACGTCTATTTCAGCCAGGAACTTTGTCATTTGCGAATTTTAGTTGAATTAAAGATAGGGTGATGTACATAATGATAACCACCGGAACTGCCGCAAATTTAAAAAATAGAATGAGTATTGCCGAAAATAACAGCAAGATATAGCGATAAAAGTTTTTGTTGAAATCGCGGTTCTTGAACTTGAGCGACATCAAGGGCAGTTCGGCAACTAACAGTGTACACATTACAACAATAAATACTGTTAAACCGTAGGGGTTTAAAATGTAGGGGGCCACGCTTTGGTGCTGTTCCAGGATGAGCGGGAAGGATGCGATCAATATGGCGTTAGCTGGCGTAGGCAAGCCGATAAAACTGTCGGACTGGCGTACATCTGTATTGAATTTAGCCAGCCTCAATGCCGAGAACACCGGCAGTAAAAAGGCAATGTAATTTAACCAGGGGCTAACGGCAGGGATCTGCGGACCCTGGCTAAGCAATTCATACATGATTACTGATGGTAAAACGCCGAAACTTACCATATCTGCCAGTGAATCCAGATCTTTACCAATGCCTGAGAAAGATTGCAGCACACGGGAGGCAAAGCCGTCAAAAAAATCAAATATGGCAGCTAAAAAGATGGCGTAAGCTGCAAAAATAAGGTTTTCCTGAAAGGCGAATACAATGCCTATACATCCGCTGAATAAGTTAGCACACGTTATGGCATTAGGAACATGTTTTCTTACACGTGTCTTCATCTGTTTATGAAGGTATCATATTTTCTTGAAAAATGCATGAAGTTATACATAACATCGTGTTAAATATAACTCCACATTCATTAAGATATTATGAATTCATCGATATCAAAAATTCCTCGTTTGTTTTGGTGCCCCTGATCTGCGCCTGTAAAAACTCCATTGATTCCTGCGAGTTCATATCTGCCAGGTGGTTACGCAATATCCAGATGCGTTGTAGCGTATCGCGGTCAAGTAACAAGTCGTCGCGACGGGTGCTCGATGCGGTAATATCAATAGCAGGGAAGATGCGTTTATTAGATAGTTTTCTATCCAGTTGCAGCTCCATGTTACCGGTACCTTTAAACTCTTCAAAGATAACTTCGTCCATTTTAGAGCCGGTTTCTGTTAACGCAGTTGCGATAATGGTTAACGAGCCGCCATCCTCAATGTTACGGGCAGCACCAAAGAAACGTTTAGGCTTGTGCAATGCATTTGCATCCACACCACCTGATAAGATCTTACCGGATGCCGGGGCAACGGTGTTATAAGCGCGGGCAAGGCGGGTGATGGAATCCAACAGGATAACCACATCATGACCACATTCTACCATACGTTTAGCTTTCTCTAAAACGATATTGGCAATTTTTACGTGGCGTTCTGCCGGCTCATCAAAAGTTGACGATACTACTTCGGCACGTACGCTGCGGGCCATATCGGTAACCTCTTCCGGGCGCTCATCTATCAAAAGGATAATAAGGTAAACTTCCGGGTGATTTTTAGCAATTGCGTTAGCCACATCTTTTAACAACATGGTTTTACCCGTTTTAGGCTGCGCTACGATCAAGCCACGCTGACCCTTACCAATAGGGGAGAACAGATCCATGATACGGGTAGAATAATTACCGGCGTCGGTGAACAGGTTCAACTTCTCTGACGGGAAAAGTGGCGTTAAGTGATCGAAGGGAACACGGTCGCGCACTTCGGCGGGTATGCGGCCGTTAATGGCCTCAACGCGTACCAACGGGAAATATTTTTCGCCTTCCTTTGGCGGGCGGATGCTGCCGCGAACGGTATCGCCGGTTTTTAAACCGAATAGCTTTATCTGGCTCTGTGATACGTAAATATCATCGGGAGAGGTTAAATAGTTATAATCTGAAGAGCGCAGGAAACCGTAACCATCGGGCATTATTTCTAACACGCCTTCGTTTACAATTACGTTATCAAAATCAAGGTTGATCGCTTCCTGGTTTTTTTGCTGGCCATTTGCACGGCGGTCAAATTTTTGAGGGCGGGTTTCTGTTGATGCGGGCTGGTCGGCCTGCTCTGTCCTAACCGGTTCAGTGCTCTCTGTGGTAGATTCCTGTGCAGCAACGGGTTGGGTAGCAAAATTCTGAGGCGGGTTATTCTGCAGCTCTTCTTCAGCATCTGCTTCCTGCTCAAAAAGGTTTGTGTCATTTAAAGGCACCTCTACACGGGGCTGGTCTTTAGTTTTTACAACGCGTGTTCTTTTACGGGTTTTTTCGCCGCTATCTTGTGTTTCGGCAGCAGGTGCGTCAGCAGTTTTTTCAGAGTAGTTATTATTAACAACATCGTTTTGATTTCTGGCGGCTTCTATGAGTTGTTGTTGTCCAACAATCGCGGTTATCAGTGCGGCTTTTCTCAGCTCGTCTGCTTCAGCAATTCCTAAACTTTTGGCAATATCACGCAACTCAGAAACGAGTTTGTCGTTCAATTCGATTGTATCAGACATGTTATGAAATGTAGTTCAAAAGGAAATTTAAATTTGAAAAAGAAATTGTTGTTGTCCCTGTAATGCAAAATTAGCCCAGGCAAGTATTAGAAATTGTAATAAAGTTGGATCAAATTGTTTCTTTAGTGCAAGAAATGCAAGGGAAAACATTGCAATTTTACATAAATATTCTTGAATTGCAAATTTATTAAAAAATAATAAGCTATTCGCCCTATTTTTTTGATTTTTGCCACCAACTAAAGTATACCTTATGATATCACGCCACCAGCTTATAGAACAGATCAAACTCAAGAAATCATTTTTGTGTGTGGGGCTGGATACCGACATAGATAAGATCCCTGAATTTTTAAAACAATACCCCGACCCGGTTTTTGAATTCAATAAGCGCATTATTGATGCTACAAAAGATCTTTGTATCTCCTACAAGCCAAACGCCGCCTTTTATGAAAGCCGTGGTTTAAAAGGTTTGCAAAGTTTGATCTCCACCTATGAATATTTGCCTAAAGATTGCCTTTCTATTATAGATGCCAAGCGGGGCGATATCGGCAATACATCTGATAATTATGCCAAGGCATTTTTTGATGAGGAGGCATCCGGTATGGGTTTTGATGCCATTACTGTTACGCCTTATATGGGTAATGATAGCGTAACGCCCTATTTAAAGTACGATGGTAAGTGGGTAATTATCCTGGCCCTTACCTCATCTGTAGGGAGTAAAGATTTCCAATACCTGCCAACCGAAGGGGGCTACCTTTTTGAGCAGGTAATTCAAAAGGCCAACACCTGGGCAGGTGCTGATAGGCTGATGTTTGTTGTTGGGGCAACCAAAAGCACAGAGTTTACTAATATCCGTAAGTACGCCCCTGATAATTTTTTACTGGTGCCTGGTGTAGGTGCACAGGGTGGCAGTTTAGAAGAGGTATGCAAATACGGCATGACCAAAGATTGCGGACTGATTGTAAATGCGTCCCGATCTATTATTTATGCAAGCGGTGGCGAAGATTTTGCCGATGCCGCAAGGGCTGAGGCTTTAAGTTTACAACAGCAAATGCAGGTGGAGTTGGAGAAAGCCGGAATAATTTAGATTACATATGATATCAGAAATTGAACAACAGTCATTTGATTTCGACTGGTTTTTTACCGACGGAACCAATATTGAATTTGCTGCCTCTGGTGGAGGCAAACTTCCATTGACCATATCAGTTTCACGACTAGATTTCGATATTGTTTCAACATATTTCAATACCAGAACTCGTATCTGCGATGCGGTTATCAATCCGAAATAAGTACATTATATATGGATGATGAAACGTATTTGAAGTGTTTTATTGAATTTGCAGAAAAAGGTTTGTTTGCTTTCGATAAAACAATGCTTAATAATTTTTCTGACACGGACTTTCATTTGGTGGCGATTCCAACGAATCCGTTGACAATTGAGGATCTTCCTATTGATATTCACAAAATCCTAATTAAAACTCATTTCAAACAGCCTATAAACTTAGATTTTGATCTTCGTCAGTTAGGCATGATTTAATAAAAAGTCGAAATAAAACACAAAGCCCTGCAAATTGTATGCAAGACTTTGTATATGAGTTTACTAATCACTATTTATGGCCTTAGCTTGCCTTCAATAGAATCATCTAAAGTTTTACCGAGGGCCGCACCTACTAATTGTTTAGCGAAGGCTACGGCGTTACCGTGTTTGTTATCCCAATAGTAACCTTCGGTAGGCGATACTTTAATAACCGAGATACGTGGATCATCTACACCTTCCGTAAACCAGGTTTTTAACAGGGGCTCCCATAACTCTTTGATTTTTTCTTTGTCCTCGCTAATTTCTGCTATGCCGTAAACGTTCAAAAAGTCGGAATACTTGGAGCCTTGAAATAATAACTGTACCATAGGGTCGCGTTTTATTTCTTCGTTCTTGTGGCTGTCATTAGCACTCAGGAACCATAAGTCGCCGTTATCATCTACCTTTTGCGGCGACATTGGGCGGGTAGAGAAAGGTAAACCCGTTTTGATGTTACTGCAAAAAAAGCAGCTTACGCCCTCGGCCATTTCCTTTAATTTTTTCCAGGCGGCGTTGCCTTCCAGGTTCTCGAAATTGTCTTCGGGTTGTTGTTGATTTATGCTGTCCATAATGGTTAGTTTATATTATTAAAATGATAATATATTAACCAGAAGGAAAAGGATTTGTTTTGGGTATGTTGAAAAGTTATAGAGGTTGGGAAGGTTGAAAAGGTTTGAAATGTTTGTGAGGTTAACGAATAGAGCGGTAATTTAATTTCTATAATTTCAACCTTTACACCCCCTCAAACCCTTACATAACTTAACAGAAACTTACCTTCCGCTCGGGGAAACGGGTGGCATAGCCGGTTACAATGTTTTTGATATAATCGTTGCCCGGATACGGGGTTAGGTAATTCTTTAACGCCTGTATGTTATCGGCATCGTAGTAGTGGGATATATAGCCCATACCATAAAAACGGCCTTCTTCTATCAGGATGCAGCTATGTTCATCATCGGTACGGCCCTCATCACGAATAGCGAATGTAGGAAGTGCTTTCTTCAATTCATCTATAGCGGCAGTTACTTTTTGGTTGTAATCATCAGGCGTTTTGTTGCCCTCGCAGGCACATGCGCCGGTATGGCTACCACTGCAGGGCCCATTGTTTTTTTGTATAAAACACAGCTTAGGGCAAAGTTCAAAAGTGTCGATCAGTTGCAGCAGCAGGTTATGCCCCTCCAGGAACGAGTTGCAGGCATATACCGCCGGCATATGTTTACGGTGCTTATCAACTGCTAAACGCAGGTATCCGCGCTGGTCTTCATAAGCATAAAGGCCAAAGGTGTTTTCGAAACGTTTGAGCGAACGGTTATATTTAGGCCACAGGCGTTTGATCTCTACCGCCTCCAGCACAAAGGCGATCAGCTCGGTACCGCATACCTGGTGGCTGATACGATAGATGTTCTTTAAAAACTCCTGCCGTTGCATGTTGGGGTTGTTACCCGTAAAATGGCTGCAAACTCTTTTGCGGATGTTTTTTGCTTTGCCTACGTAAACCACTTTACCTTTTTGGTCGTGGAAGTAATAAACACCCGGCGCGTTTGGTAATGCCTCTATATCTGTTTTGGGTAGGTTAGCAGGCAGCACCTGTTCTTTTGAGTTTTGCTTTAGCGCCTGGCCGATATGGTTGGCTGTATCACTTTTTAGATATAAGCCAAATAGCTGGGCAGTTGCTTCTGCATCGCCCATAGCACGGTGGCGGCTGTTGTTGGCAATGCCGAGGTGCGTACAGAGTTTACCCAGGCTGTAAGATAGCAGCCCCGGCATGATCTTTCTGCCCAACCTTACCGTACATAGCTTGTTGGCATTCAGTTCGTAACCTGCTGCGTTGAGGTGGTATCGTAGGAAAGAATAGTCGAAATTAACATTATGGGCTACAAAGATCTGTCCTTTAAGCATGTGGTAGATCTCGTGTGCAACATCTTCAAAAAGCGGAGCAGTCTGCACCATTTCGTTGGTGATGCCTGTTAAAGCACGGATATAAACGGGGATGTCGCGCTGCGGGTTCACCAAAGTCTCGAACCGGCGGGTGATCTTTTTACCGTCATAGATACATATAGCAATCTCTGTGATGCCATTAGCACTGGCATGCCCCCCCGTCGTCTCAATATCTACAATTGCATACATAGTTCTTATACGTATACAAATGTAAAATATTTTGCTAATTATTTTAGTTATACGACGGATTTATTTACGCCATTGATGTTGGTAATAAGAAATCTAACCACAGTCGACCATATAAATCATTTTTCGCGAGCGTAGACGCTCTCTGTGGCATATCGTAAAGCGTGGACGCTTTACGATGCACAATAGCAATAAAAAAACCCACAGCTAAAAGCTGTGGGTTTGATATTCTTTAGTCAACTAATCTCTAATCAACTTATTTCTTCTTCGCCTGTACTTGTTGTTGCTGGCGCATCATTTCTTCCAATTTAGCACCGAAGCCTGATTTTTTCTTTTTAGGGTCTTCCGGTTTCTTTTTGTTTTCCTGGATCTGAGCATGAATCTTTTTATCATCAACCATAAACTTAATTAAGTATTGCTGTAAAAAGGTAAGCATATTGGCCAGGAAGTAGTAATAGTTCAAACCTGCAGGGTAGCCGTTTAGCGCGCCAAAGAAAATGATAGGGGTGATGTAACCTATATATTTCATCTGGCCGGTAGCGCCTGAGATCTGGTTATTAAAGTACGTGTAGATCAGCGTCGAGATCGTCATCAATAAACACATTAAACTGATGTGTGTCCACCCGATGATCGGCAGCGGCGCAAAGGTTAGCAGCGAGTCGTAAGTCGACAGGTCATGCATCCACAAAAAGCTTTGGCCCCGTAGCTCAAATAAGCTTGGGAAAAAGCGGAAGAACGCGATCACGATAGGCATTTGTATAACCAGCGGCAAACAGCCTCCTAATGGATTTACACCAGCTTTTTTATAAAGTTTTAAATATTCCTGCTGTAAAAGGGTAGGGTTATCTTCACCAACTTTACCTTTAATCTCGTCCATCTCCGGCTTCAGTACGCGCATTTTAGCCATTGAGAGGTATGATTTATATGTAAGCGGCGATAATACCAACTTCAGTATAATGGTTAGTGCCAGGATGATGATACCGTAGTTCCAGCCAAATTGCTGCAAAAAGTTAAATACGGGCAATACCGCAAAACGGTTAATGTATTTTAACGGCCCCCAGCCCATGCCGATCTGTTTTTGCAGATCGTAATTGCCTTGGTCTTTTAACAGGCTGTATTTGTTAGGGCCAAAGTAAAAGGTAAGCGGGTAGCTGCCATCTGCACTGCGAGATAATGCCGCATTAACTTTCATGTGTTTAATTACGGCGTGCTCGCTGGTATCATGTGCAACAGATAAGTTAGCTTTGGTAAAACCTTCCTTGCTGATCAATACCGACGAGAAAAAGTGCTGTTTGAAGGATAACCACTGGGTTTTGCCCTCGGTTAATGATTTGTCCTGATCTTTGGTGTCCCCAATTTCGCCGTTCTCGCCATCAAAATTATTGTAATAGATGGATGAATACTGGCGCTCCAGGTTCATGTCTTTTTCTTGTTTCAAAGGCTCGCTGGCCCAGTTAACTGTAACAGCGCCATTGTTGGCCATTATTTGTTCTAAGCCAACTGGTTTTACAGTTAAGCCTACTTTATAGCCCGTGCCTTTTAACGAGTAAATATAATCTACATATTGGGTAGGGCTGTAGCTTAAACGCATAGTAACCGACGATGAATCGGCACCCGCAACTACTGCATTGGTAGTGCTTGGCGTAAAGAAAAGATCGTCAGTATTAATGTTTCGGCCTGCTGCGCTAAAGTTTAAACCAAAGTGGTTGTCTTCACCGTTAAAAAGTATCAGCGGTTTTTTATCCCATGTTTTAAATTCTTTAAGCTCGGCACTGTAAACACGCCCGCCTTTTGTAGAAAGTTTAAGGCGGAGATCCTTATTTTCTAACGTTACAAACTGCTCGCTGCCAGCAGTTGCAGCACCAAATGGTGTTTTTAAAATAGCAGAGTCGGTTACAACGGTTGCTTTTTTTGTGGTATCAAACTTGGCGGTATTGGCTGCTGCCGGGGCTGGTAAACCAGCTTTTTTAAGTGAATCGGCATGTGCCCTTTCCTGCTCTTTTTTTATGGCCGCCGCATCAGGCTTCATAAAGTATATCGAGGCGCCCATGATGAGCATGATCAGGAATAATCCTGTAAACGTATTTTTATCCATTATCTAATATATCGTATGACCACCTTTCGCCGCTTTTGTTACAGGCGCAGTACCAGCCAATACACTGTTTTACTTACTCTTTAAAAAACAATTACTTCTTGCGGGCATAAGCCAGCGAAGCGGCGACAAAGTTAATAAAAAGTGGATGCGGATTAGCAACTGTTGATTTTAATTCCGGGTGAAATTGTGCGCCTATAAAAAACGGGTGGTTTTTAAGCTCTACCACCTCTACCAGGTTGTTTTCGGGGTTAATGCCCGATGGGGTTAAACCGGCTGCTTCGTAGTCTTTCAGATATTTATTGTTAAACTCGTAACGGTGGCGGTGGCGTTCACTAATGTGCGTTGCGCCGTATGCCAGGGCCGCTTTACTACCTTTCTTTAAATCGCAGGGGTATGCGCCTAAACGCATGGTGCCACCTTTGTTTACAATAGTTTTCTGGTCTTCCATCATCGCGATGACCGGGTTAGGGGTATCGGGGTTCATTTCGGTACTGCTGGCATCTTTAAGGCCCAAAACGTGGCGGCCAAACTCAACAACAGCACATTGCATCCCTAAACAGATGCCGAAGAACGGGATATTGTTTTCGCGTACGTAACGGATGGCCTCAATCTTGCCTTCAAAACCACGCTCGCCAAAGCCCGGTGCGACCAATACACCATGCAGGCCGCGCAGCTTATCAACCGCGTTCTCGATAGTCAAATGTTCTGACGGGATGTATTGCACCTTTACCTTGCATTCGTTTTTAGCACCGGCATGGATGAACGATTCGATGATGGATTTATAGGCATCCGGCAGTTCCACATATTTACCTACCAGGCCAATCCTTACTTCAGATGTTGGGTTTTTGAGGCGGCCCAAAAATGCTTTCCAGTTATCCAGGTTAGGCTCGTTCTTTAACGACAGTTTCAACTTGGTCAGTACGGTTTTATCCAGTTGCTCTTTCAGCATCAGCAAAGGCACATCATAAATAGTTGATGCATCCATCGATTCGATAACGGCGTTTATATTTACGTTACAGAACAGGGCTATCTTTTTACGGATATCCATATTGATGTGGTGCTCGGTACGGCAAACTAATATATCCGGCTGGATGCCATACTCCAACAGCATTTTAACCGAGTGCTGTGTAGGCTTGGTTTTCAACTCGCCCGCAGCAGCCAGGAAGGGGATAAGTGTTAAGTGGATCACCAGGGCATTGCTGGAGCCTACTTCCCATTTAAACTGGCGCACGGCCTCAACAAATGGTAATGATTCGATATCGCCCACGGTACCGCCAATTTCGGTGATCACAATATCGTAGTCGCCGCTTTCGCCCAGTATACGCATGTTGCGTTTGATCTCGTCGGTAATGTGGGGTACCACCTGTACAGTTTTACCTAAAAAGGCACCTTCGCGTTCGCGGTTAATTACATTCTGGTAAATACGGCCGGTAGTAATATTGTTGGCTTTTGAGGTGGGCGTGTTTAGGAAACGCTCGTAGTGGCCCAGGTCAAGATCGGTTTCGGCACCATCTTCGGTCACATAGCATTCGCCATGCTCGTAAGGGTTTAAAGTACCCGGATCAATGTTAATATAAGGATCGAATTTTTGGATGGTTACGCGGTAGCCACGTGCCTGGAGTAGTTTAGCTAATGAGGCGGATATAATGCCTTTCCCTAATGACGAGGTAACGCCACCCGTAACAAAGATGTATTTAGTCATGATTTTTTTGAAATCCTGGCAGCAGAATTAAGCCTTTGCCAATTGTTTGTGTACGGGATACAAAATTAAGAAAATTTGCGGGATTGGGGCGCTAAAATTGCAATTGTTGGGAAGTTATAGGTTGTCGGCAGTAACGTATTGAAAATGTTTGCAGAAGGGAAATTGACGGTTGACGGATAGGTGCCCCGGTTGTTGTAAAAGCTAAAATCCTTTTTGTATACAAATACGTCCGCTTTGTATAATTTACTGCGTTAGGCGATCGGCACCTTTGTACTTCATTTAATAAACTAAACAATGGATATGATAAAAAAAGTAAAGTTAGGCAGTAAAGGTTTCATGGTGCCGGCCCAAGGGTTGGGCTGTATGGGTATGACCACACTTGCCGGGGCAGACGTTTATGGAAAAGCAGACGAAAAGGACGCCATAAAAACCATTCACCGGGCATTGGAATTGGGTATTAGCTTACTGGATACTGCCGACTTATACGGCCCGATATTAAATGAGCGATTGCTGGCAAAAGCTATAAGTGGTAACAGAAATGCTTACCAAATAGCAACTAAATTTGGTTATGAAATTGATGATAACGAACAACTGACCTGGGCAATTAACGGCAAACCAGATTACGTTCGTAAATCGATCGAGCGATCATTAAAAAATTTAAATACAGATCACATCGATCTTTATTATCTGCACCGTGTAGATCCAGCCACGCCTATTGAAGACACAGTTGGCGCTATGGCCGATCTGGTTAAGGAAGGTAAGATCAGCTATATCGGCTTGTCAGAAGCTTCGGCAGCAACTATAAGAAAAGCGCATGCTGTTCACGAGATAACGGCTGTACAGAGCGAGTATTCGCTATTTGAACGCGAGCCCGAGGTAAATGGTGTAATGGATACATTGGCCGAACTGGGGATAGGTTTTGTTGCTTACTCGCCATTAGGCAGAGGGTTTATTACCGGCGAGATCAAGAGCCCTGATGATTTTGCCGCGGACGATTTTCGCAGGCAGATCCCAAGGTACCAGGGAGAAAACTTTTATAAGAATATGGAGTTGCTTGAACAAATTCAACAAATGGCCGCGCAAAAAAACATAACGCCCTCGCAACTGGCTTTGGCATGGGTGCTTTCAAAAGGCGCAATAGCTATACCCGGTACAAAGCGTATCAAATACATAGAAGAAAATGCTGCGGCAACCAATCTCACGCTAAGTGCCGAAGAGCAAATTGCGTTGGAATCGATCATTCCGGCTGGTATCGCCGCCGGTAATAGGTATGATGAATATTCGATGAATGGTGTAAATATATAGCACAATTAACAATTACGGTACAATAAAGCAGCTACCTTTGAAACGGTAGCCGCTTTTAACAACGTATTGATTTTAATGATGAAAAAAGAATCAGAACCATTGGTTATTAATTCAATTACAGAATTTTGCAAGGTGTTAGGGCATCCAAAGCCCAAGAACCCGCTGCTTACTGTATTAGAGATTAAATGTAATTCAGACTACCCGGAGTTGGCCAGTAATAAACTCATTTATGATTTTTACAGCGTTTTTATTAAAAGAAATATAAAGAGGCCGATAAGATATGGCCGTCGGTTTTATGATTTTAGTGAAGGCACGATGGGCTTTTCGGCACCTAAACAGGTTTTTACACTGGATAGCCCCGAAGATGTTGCCGAGGTTACCGGCTGGTACCTTGTATTTCATGCCGATTTGATACGTAAATATCAGTTGGGGAAAAGGATCAACGATTATAACTTTTTTTCGTACAGTGCCAACGAAGCCCTCCACCTCTCTGATGATGAGGAGCAAACCATTGAGAAGATCATGAGGGATATCCGTAAAGAGTATGAGCAACCTATTGATCTTTTTAGCCAGGATGTTATCGTATCCTATCTGGAAGTATTACTTAATTACAGCAACCGTTTTTATAACCGCCAGTTTATAACGCGTAAACAGGCAGAGGAAGATTTGCTGGCTACTTTTACCACTTACATTCGTAACTATTTTGAACAGCCAAATATTGCACAACTGCCAAACGTGAATGATGTGGCTGCACAAATGAACGTGTCTGCTCATTATTTAAGCGATATGTTAAGATCGGTAACAGGCCAAAGTGCCCAGCAACATATTCACGATTTTTTGATTGAGAAGGCCAAACAGTTATTGCTAACTACCAACTTATCTGTCAACGAAACTGCGTACCGGCTTGGGTTTGAATATCCTCAATATTTTAACCGGCTGTTCAAAAATAAAACTGGGATAACACCTGCGACTTTTAGAGGAAACAACTAACCGTAATTTCCGCAAGTTATTGTAGAAGAGTTAGCATTAGCTTTGTTCCTTAATCCTTAAATAGACCTATTTAGCCTCTATCCATCCTATTTCCCCATCAGCATTTACCAATAAATAATTACGGTAAGCCGCCAGTAGATTTACCTTTTGCACTGATGCGATAGGCTTTTTACTTGGCGCATTACACTATCGGGCGCATTGTAAAGGGGCTGTTCTGTTTTCAGCGTAATGCTGCGCATGGAATTTGCTTCGCTAATATTTTTACTGCTGATGTAGCCGCTTTGCCCGTTGGGCAGCAATACTTTGTATCAGCCACCGGTTGCAGCTGCTACCGTGAGCGCTACAAATTTTGCCGGCCGATCAAACTGTTTTGAAAATGAATTTTATTATAACTGACACCAGTGCGTTATTACGCTATATAAGATTGAAATTTATTGATACTGCCGTCAATCAATTTACAAAGCTCAAATGCGTCGGCAACATATTTCACTATATCAGAAGCGCTTAATATTACGGTAACATCACCTTTAGTATGTGCGTAAGTACCTCGATATTTTGCTACCTTTTGCAGTGAATTTAGTAAAGATAAATCTTGTGGTATATCTATTCCAACAGGAATTAAAAGTTTAAGAAGATATTTTAACGATGCTCCATGATTGGCTTCAATGTTTCCTCTGAAAAACCTAACAACTTCTTTTAAAATTTCTTTTGTGTAAGAATCGGTTTTTTTTGTTAATTCAGAGATGTTTTCAAGAGTTAAATCAATGCCATTTTTTTGTAATTGAGATGCTAATTCAAGTTTTGATTTATGAGTCTTTAATGTATCTGAATTGCTGTTGGAAAATATAGTAAATGCGTTGGCAAGTATTAACGTTTTTAACAATTGAGATATATTGTCATTAAATTGATCCACCTCAGCCTGAGTTGAAGGAATACTTGTAACAAACGCCTTTGTTTTATATTTTTTGTAAGAGTTTTCAATGGTCTTAATAGTGAGTTTTTCGAAATATTCTTCAAAAGCTGCATGTGCTAAAACGCAAAAAGCTTTTACGCTGTCCTCTTCTTGGGCCGTAGGAAGTAGTGTTGTTGATTGAATATACGGCTTTAAAAATCCCCTGTACAATCTATAGCAGTGATTTTTTAACTCAGACAACTCCGTCATTCTAAAGGAAGGAGGTTTTTAAAATCTTTATTATAGGAGCTATTAATTAATTGCCTAAATAAATCAAACCGGATTGCAACACTTTTTTTAGTGTTTGTAGAAGAAACCATTGATTTCCTAAACGCATTATCTTGCTTTGATAATTCCTCAAATCCCTTTAAATATTTTGCGTTGTTAATTTGATTTATGTCGTTTTCGCTTAACTGAGAAAAAAAATGTATTTGAACATCAAATAGATTTCGATTAAATCTATTTTCGTTATAATATTTCCCGATATTATCCATACCCGTTATTTGGGAGAGAAGTTCGATCCCTAAATCTAATTCTAAATAAAGCCTGCTTACGATCGAATGAGTAGTCTCCCACTCTTTATTTAATACAACTAATGTATCATCTAAGAATTTTTTCAAATTACCATTATACTTACTTAAATACATTCTATAAGAAATAAACTTCAATAATATTTCTGCATCAAGAAGCCTTTTATCAGGCTGGTCTATTCCTAACACCCTGTGTAATGGGCCAATTTTTTCAGTAGACTCCATTAGGAAATCTGAAAACTCTCCTTTTCTTAAGGATTGTCTTAACTCTTGCATCGATAACGGTACTGCGCCGGAATTTAAACGGTAGAAAATTTCGTACAATATATCATCTGTTGTTTGATTAAAAACAACAGTACACCTAATATCTGAATTTTGAAAAGCTCTGTATGACTCTCTATTTATATCTTGAGATAAAAGTTCTATGCTCATATTATTGAGCTTAGGTTTAAGCTTTAAATCTCTTAAAATAGGTTTGTCCCAATATTTATAAGTTTCATGTTCAATGAATCCAGCTATTGTTAATAATCTTTGCTTTCCATCTAATACAATGAATTTATTCTTTTCTTCATGACTTTCGGCTAATACAATTTCTGGAACAGGAAGTTTAAGGATTAAAGATTCAATTAATCTACTTCGTTTCTCATCAGTCCAAGCATTTCTTCTTTGAAATTTTGGATTTAATTCAATATTCCCCTGTTTAATTTGATTATATATAGTTTCTACTGTCCAGTCTCTGGAATATGTTTTGATATTTTCTGATAAAATTAAAGTTATGTTATCGACAATCTCCTTATTCGATTCAATAATTTCTTCATCAATCTCGTTATATTCCATAGAGGTTCTTTTAAGTTTTAAATATATTATTTTTTTATACTTGCTGTAACACTCTATTTAACAATTAATGAAAAATAAACTTTGCAATATTTGTAGTTTCCTAACTGTTTACGGCAGATTCACAAGCAAATAATCGTGATACAAGTATTAGAAGTTATGCCTGACAACAAAGCCTCCCGAAATTCGACAGGCTTAAATAATTATTAAGTTATCATTAAAACAACCCGTTTATTTCGCGTTCTATCTGGTTAATGATGGTACCCATATCTTCGGGGTTGTTGGCAAAATCAAGGTTGTCTTTATCCAGTATCAGTAGTTTGCCCAGCTTATAGCCTTTGATCCACTTATCGTACTTCTCGTTCAGTTTGGACAGGTAATCTATCCGGATGCCTATTTCATACTCGCGGCCCCGGCGTTGGATGTTGTTTACCAGGGTAGGTACAGATGCTTTTAGGTACACCAGCAAATCGGGCGGTTTGATGAATTCGCAAATGTTATTGAACATAGCCTCGTAGTTCTCATAATCGCGGGTGGTCATCAGGCCCATATCGTGCAGGTTTTCTGCAAAAATGTAAGCATCCTCGTATATGGTGCGGTCCTGGATAATGTTGCGGCCACTTTTCTGGATCTCTACGATCTGGCGGTAACGGCTATTCAGGAAATAGATTTGCAGGTTAAAGCTCCAGCGTTTCATCTCGTTATAGAAATCTTCCAGGTAGGGATTGTTATCAACAGCCTCGTACATGGGCTCCCAACCGTAATTTTTCGCTAACATTTCGGTCAAAGTGGTTTTACCCGCGCCGATATTTCCTACAATAGCTATGTGCATATAATCTGAATCAGAATTTTCCGAATTTACTGAATTAAGATAATGTTTTTGTCCGGCTATATCTGAATTCTGAAAATTTTCTAATTCTGAAAATTCCGATTCAGACAGTGAACTACCTAGAACTTCCTGAAACCTATTATTTCGCGTACTTCCCTGATTGTTTTTGAAGCGCTTTCGCGTGCTTTGGCAGCACCGTATATGGCTACCTGCCTCAAATACGGGGCATCGCTTGCAATGTCATTAATTTTTTCGCGAATGGGTGCAGTAGCGATGATCATATCCTCGGCCAGTTGTTTCTTGAGGTCGCCGTAGCGGATGGCGCAGGTATTGTAAAGATTATCGAAGTGCTCCAGCGTATCGGGTGTAGAAACCACCTTCAGCAGGTCGAACAAATTCTGGATCTCCTGCGGTTTAGGCTGGTTATCTGCCGTAGGCCCGGCATCGGTAACGGCGCGCATCACTTTTTTGCGGATCGCTTCGGGCGTGTCTGATAAGAAAATGGCGTTGCCTTCGCTTTCGCTTTTGCCCATTTTGCCTTTACCATCCAACCCGGGGATCTTTACCAGGCTCTCGCCCATGCTAAAGGCATACGGCTCGGGGAAATACTCGTTATTATATAAACGGTTAAAGCGGTTACCAAACGTGCGCGACATCTCGAGGTGCTGCTCCTGGTCTTTACCCACGGGTACTTTGGTGGCTTTATGGATCAGGATATCCGCGGCCATTAAAACAGGGTAGGTCAATAAACCGGCGTTAACGTTATCGGGGTTAGCGCGTACTTTATCTTTAAAGGAAGTGCTGCGTTCCAGCTCGCCAGTGTAGGCGTTCATGTTCAGGTACAAGTATAGTTCCGACACCTCGGGCACATCACTTTGTACATATATAGTAGCCTTTTCCGGGTCGATTCCTGCAGCTAAATATTCTACCAGTACCTGTTTTACCGCGCCGTGTAAATTGGCAGGAGTAGGGTGGGTAGTTAACGAATGCAGATCGGCAATAAAAAAATAGCAATTATATTCATGCTGCATTTTTACGAAGTTTTGTATCGCTCCGTAATAGTTTCCTAAATGCAGGTTTCCGGTTGAGCGGATGCCACTAACAACAGTTTCCATATAGGGGGCGAAAGTAAGGATTTTTTCTATTTTTGAGGGCGATGAAAATGATATTGAAGAAAGTGCACCTATACCTTTACCAGGGCGCCGTTGCATTTTTTTATTTTTTGTTCTGGCCGTTTTTATACTATTTTTCGTTAAAGCCGGATAGGTACCGGCACATGAACAGCGTGCGCCGCGTGTGGGGTTATATCAGCTCGTTAACCGTTGGTATCCGCTATAAATTTACCTACGAGGTGCCTATCGACTGGACTAAAACCTATATCGTTGCCCCCAACCATACCTCAAACCTGGATATTACTGTGATGAGTTTGCTGGTAAAAAGCAATTGCTGCTTTATGGGTAAGCAGGAACTGGTAGACGGACTGGTGACCGGCCTGTTTTTCCGTACGGTGGATATCCCTGTTAACCGCGAAAGCAAGATGGCATCCTTTCGCGCGTTTAAAACGGCTATGGGCAGGCTGGAGCAGGGCATAACGGTGATCATCTTCCCGGAGGCTACTATACCGGATACTTATCCTCCGCAATTACACAGTTTTAAGAACGGGCCTTTCCGCATGGCCATCGAGCTGAAGATCCCCATAATCCCCGTTACTTCATTAAATACCTGGAAAGTTTTGTGGGATAATGGTAAAATGCACGGCTCAAAACCGGGGGTATGTGATATATTTGTACATAAGCCGATAGAAACGGCACATTTAACTATTGAAGATGCCGATGCCCTGCGCGACCAGGTATACGGCATCATCAGCAAAAAATTAGAAGAAGTAAAATGATCATAGACGAACAAACGGTTGATAAGGTAGCCCACTTGGCAAGGCTGGAACTGCGCGCAGACGAAAAGGCCGAAATGATAAAGGACATGAACAAAATACTGGGATTTATGGATAAGCTAAACGAAGTAGATACCACCGGTGTCGAGCCCCTGGTTTACATGATCTCCGAAAACAACCCGCTGCGCGAAGATGTAGTAAAACAGGTAATCACTACTGAAGGAGCCCTGCTCAACGCCCCCGATCATGATAGCAGCCATTTTTTGGTGCAGAAAGTGATTAAGTAGAGCGTCAAGACAATTAGAATCAAGAGTCAGGACAAAGAAGAAATTGCAGCGTTCTTGATTCTTGTATCTCATCTCTTGATTCTTTTTCAAATAGTGTAACATTTTGCACCCCCACGCTGTCCAAACACCAAAAAAAAACGGAACATGCCAGTATTGACCAAGCAAGAGCCTCTTATTACCATTAAAGATATCGGCCGTAAATATGTTATTGGTGCGGAGATTATCCATGCTATAAAGTCGGTTTCGTTAACTATCAATAAGGGCGAGTTTGTAGCACTGATGGGCCCGTCGGGTTCTGGAAAATCGACCCTGATGAATATCCTTGGTTGTTTAGATACCCCAACCAAAGGCGAATACATACTGAATGGCATCAACGTAAGCCACATGACGGATAATGATTTGGCCGAAGTTCGGAACACCGAGATCGGTTTCGTTTTCCAGACGTTTAACCTGCTGCCGCGTAACAGCGCTTTAGATAATGTGGCCCTGCCATTAGTTTACGCAGGCATCAGCAAAGAAAAACGGAACGAGCGTGCCCGCAAAGCTTTAGAAAATGTGGGACTGGGCAACCGTACAGATCACCGCCCTAACGAACTTTCGGGCGGGCAGCGCCAGCGTGTGGCGGTTGCCAGGGCGCTGATCAATGATCCGTCTATCATCCTGGCCGATGAGCCAACCGGTAACCTGGATACCAAAACGTCTATAGAAATTATGGGCCTGATGGAAGATATCCACGCCAAGGGCAACACCATTATATTAGTTACCCACGAAGAAGATATTGCCATGCACGCCCACCGTATTGTACGGATGCGCGATGGTTTGGTGGAGAAGGATTATATGAACGAAAATATCCAGACGGTGGACAGGCGCGTACCCGAGGCAGCTGAAGGAATCAAATTAGAAAAGTAAGTTAATAAGTGTTGAGTTTTCGGAAAGCCCTTTTGCAAAGCAGAGAGGGCTTTTTTGTATGACAAGTTTTTCTAAAATTTCAACTACTTTGTCATCCTGAGCGATAGCGAAGGATCTTACAGGTTGTAAACGAGCGGAAGGATACTTCACTCCGTTCAGTATGACAGATTTTTCTAAAAATTAAACCAGCTTGTCATCCTGAGCGATAGCGAAGGATCTTGCAGGTTGTAAACGAGCGGAAGGATACTTCACTTCATTCAGTATGACAAGTTTTTCTAAAATTAAACCACCATGTCACCCTGAGCGATAGCGAAGGATCTTGCAGATTGTGGACAGACGGAAGGATACTTCACTCCGTTTAGTATGACAAGTTTTTCTAAAATTTCAACCACTCTGTCATCCTGAGCGATAGCGAAGGATCTCCCCGGTTGTAAACGAGCGGAAGAATACTTCACTCCGTTCAGTATGACAAGTTATTTTTAGCTAAGATTCGCCAGCCGTGATACAAACTCCGCCAGATAACAGGCATGCTCCGGCGCTACCGGTTTGCGGTTGCCTATGATAAGGGTATGCTCAAAGATCTCTACCACAAAATCTGTCTCCTTGATCAGCATCATGGCATCACGGAACTGCTGCGTCATCGCCTTGTGCGCTTTTTCCTTGTCGTCGGTAAGTACATAAAAACGGTCACTGAAGGGTTTGTCTTCCCTGAAATCTAATTCAATGGGGAAGACGATCTCGCGGATCTTGTCTAGCAAGGTCTCCGTGCGGATAAACACCCGGCCAAAATCTTGTTTCAGATAAGTTAAGGCCCAGGGCTGATAGTTGTGATGGTGTTTCAACTCAGCCCTGGTGCTTTTTGCATTTGGGTTCATCTCTAAAAACAGCATGTAGCTATCGGCCCCGATATGTTTTATGGCGTAAGTATCCCTGATGTTCAGGTCTTTGTAATGATTAAAGGTTTCGAACTGTTCCAGCTGAAAATCGATATCGCCCGGTACCTCCACGCGGTAGTTTTCGCGCAGGTGGTTACACGTGGCGTCAAACGCATCTATATCAACAGGCGTTAACCCTGCGACATCAAAAGAAAGCTTATTCATAAATTGGGGACTAAACAGGCTAAATATAGCAATTCCCCAAAACTTTTATGAGTAAAGTAATTTTCCACACACCACACACCACACACCACTCACCTTACTGATACGGCTCCATCTTGCCACAACTACAAGCACAATTAGGGTCGGTAGTGCCCATTTTGGTCAGGAATGCCTGGTAAAATCCCATCCGGTCCTTCATATTATACATATCGTCGCCTTTGTTGCATTCCAGTTCGCCGTTCACAATGTTAATGGTCATGCCAAATCCCGGGGTGCGGCCTTTTGCCTTATCGGCGGCACTGGGCTGCCATTTACCAACCATCACATCATGTGCCGATGGTTTGTGCGTTTGCGGCGTCATCCAAAAATACACGGCGGTTTTAAAGGCAACTACCGGGTCAGTCTCTACCAGGCCGGGATTATTGAGCAAAATCTTTTCATCGCCAAAAATACAGTCAGATGCATAGCCGTAGTTACCGTTGTAACTGATCTGCATCGGCCCGCGGCCATAATACTTTTGCCCCTTAAATGGCGGGTATTCGTCGCTGTCGCCAAAATAGTTTAACGTAGTATTTTCTTCATGCAAAGCCATCAGGCCGTCGGTATAACTTCCGTTTTGGCCGTGGCGGGTTTCGTGGGCTATCTGGGCAAAAAAGGCAGCCAGCTCGCGTTTATTGGTGGCTGCATCTTTATCACTGCAAAAACCGCCGTAATCGATGCTGTAGGTGCTGTCGGGTTTTACTTTTGCCCAGGCCTCATTCCAGTCCTCGTCCTGGCGTACAATGGCGGGCTTGCCGGTACGTTTATCGGTACGGATGAGCTGGTATACCGAAACCGCCCTGCGTGTAACCTTCACGTTAATATTGGCCAACTCATCTACCGCTTTGATAAAGGCCTGATAGGTGTAAAATTTATTACGCTCGGGGAACAAGTCGTTAAACTGCTTTTGGGTTAAGAATTTAGCGAATGATGGTTTCGGGGCCGGGGCAGCCTCAGCTGATATAGTGGCAGTTTTTTTATCAGGCGTATCGCCGCAGCTAAAGCTTAGCAGCGATATGGTAAACAAAGTGGTAATAGCAAGCCAGGCCGATGATATAATGCGTTTCATAATTGCAGATGATATATATTTGGAACAAAACATGAAGTACACAATTAAGTTTAAAAACGTTTAGTTTTTACACAGTCTTAAAACGATACCAAGATAGTTTAATTGCTATGAAAATATACACCAAAACCGGGGATAAGGGCTACACATCATTAATTGGCGGTACGCGGGTACCCAAGCATCACCTGCGGATAGAAAGTTACGGAACAGTAGATGAGCTGAACTCTTACATCGGGCTGATTCGCGATCAGGAATTAACCGGGCACGATAAAGACATCTTAAAGCAGATACAAGACAGGCTGTTTACCATTGGATCATCGCTTGCCGCCGATCCGGAAAAGAGCAAAATGGTGATACCCGACCTGCACCCCGAAGACATTGAACTACTGGAGCAGGAAATGGACCGTATGAACGAAGTATTGCCGCAGTTGCGCCACTTTATTTTGCCGGGTGGTAATAATGCAGTATCTTACTGCCATATAGCGCGTTGTGTTTGCCGACGTGCCGAAAGATTAAGCGTGCATTTGGCAGAAGAAAGCACGGTTGATGAGAAAGTGAATATTTATTTAAACAGATTAAGCGACTACCTGTTTACCCTTGCAAGATTGATTGGGCATGATGCAAAAATCCCTGAAAACCAGTGGATACCGCGGCTTTAAAAAAATTACAAAAAAATATTGATAATCAATTTAAAAATATTATACTTTTGCGAAAAAGGAAATTTACCACATAATATAAAAACATGTATTGGACACTCGAATTAGCATCACACCTGGAAGATGCACCATGGCCTGCAACAAAGGATGAATTAATTGATTACGCTATACGCTCCGGAGCGCCGGTAGAGGTTATTGAAAACCTGCAGGCACTGGAAGATGATGGTGAGCCTTATGAGAACATTGAGGAGATTTGGCCGGATTACCCTACCAAAGACGATTTCTTTTTCAACGAAGACGAATATTAACATCTGTTTAATTACGATATAGAGCCCTTTTTACGAAGGGCTTTTTTCGTCAATGGTATTTTATTGGCAAATAATCACTTTATAACCTATTTGTTGGTGTATTTATGCTGCTATAAGGGCTTTTTTTCTTTTAGAGTATTTTGGAATAATATTTGGTAGGGTGTAAATACATTAAAACAAATATTAACACTTAAAAACATTTACCATGAGAAGTCTACTTTACCTTGTTGCTGTTATTTTAGTTATCGCCTGGATCTTTGGCGCATTCGTAACTCCGTTTGGCGGTAATATCATCCACGTATTATTAGTTATTGCTATTATAGCTGTAATATTAGGTGTGATCCGCAGGGCATAATCTTAGCCGATATAAATACAAAAAAAGCACCATATGGTGCTTTTTTTAGTTAACAGCCTTTTGGAATAGATTTTGGTATAACGAGGCGATATTCAACGTAAATCTTTAACATATAAAAACACACACACTATGAGAGGCTTATTATACATAATCGCTGTTATACTGGTAATAGGATGGTTATTCGGATTCTTTTTTATCCATGCCGGTGGCATCATTCACATCTTATTGGTAATTGCGGTTATCGCATTACTACTTGGCGTTATCAGGAGAGCCTGATCGTAGCAGATAAAAGCACAGCCATCAGCTCAACGCTGGTGGCTTTTTTTGTTTATAAGCGCTTCGGCAATGGTTATATCCTCGGGGAAAGTAATCTTTATATTGCTGTAACTACCTGCTATCAGTGTTATTTGCCCGCCAGCCTGCTCTACTACCGAGGCATCATCTGTAAAGTTTTCACTGTAAGGCTGCATGTAAGCCTCTTTCAATAAAGCCGATTTAAAGGTTTGAGGTGTTTGTACCAGGTAGATCTCGTCCCTATTTAAACAAGTGGAACCTTCACCATTTTGCTGACGGATCGAATCACGGCTTTTTACCGCGGTAACTGCCGTTCCATTTGCCTCCGCACAACGGAAACTCTCGTCAATTATTGCGCTGCTAATCAATGGGCGCACTGCATCATGTACAGCAATTAGCACATTAATGTCATAAATCAGGTCAACCGCATTTTTTACCGAGTGGAAACGGGTTTCGCCGCCTGCAATTAATTTATGATTTATGCTAAAATTATGCACATTGCATAACTCTTTCCACAAGTCGTGATAAGTTGCGTGTAACACCAGTATTATTTCTGGCGACGTTTGGCTGTTATGAAACGCCTCCATAGTGTGCATCAATACCGGCTTCCCGCAAAGCTCGATAAACTGCTTGGGCAATGCCGACTGCATCCGGCTGCCCGAGCCGCCGGCAACGATGATTGCGTAGGTTTTAGATTTTGGATTTAGGATTTCGGATTTCGGATGTAGCATGTGTGGCTAATTTACGATTTTGGAGAATTAAAAAAGCCATTCTGTAAGGAATGACTTTTTTAATGATAAATCCGAAATCAAAAGTTCGAAATCCGAAATTAGATGATCAGCATGGCATCGCCGTAGCTGTAGAAACGGTATTTTTCTTTCACAGCAACCTCGTAGGCATGCATTACGTGCTCGTAACCGCCAAAAGCACTTACCATCATCAATAAGGTCGACTCTGGTGTGTGGAAGTTAGTGATCATCGAATTAGCAATACTGAATTCGTATGGCGGGAAGATGAATTTGCTGGTCCAGTCGTTAGCCGATTTGAGGGTTTTCCCTGCAGATACAGCAGATTCGATTGTACGCATTGATGTGGTTCCTACCGCACAGATGCGTTTTTTGCGCTCGATACCGCGGTTTACTATCCGTGCTTGTTTCTCTTCGATAATGAATTGCTCAGAATCCATTTTGTGTTTAGTCAGATCCTCTACCTCAACCGGGCGGAAGGTACCTAAGCCAACGTGTAAAGTGACTTCGGCAAATTCAACGCCTTTCAGTTCAAGGCGTTTCATTAGTTCGCGGCTAAAGTGCAAGCCTGCAGTTGGTGCTGCAACAGCGCCTTCATGCTTGGCAAATATAGTTTGGTAACGTTCTTTATCTTCGGCAGTAGCCTTACGCTTAATGTATTTAGGCAGTGGTGTTTCGCCCAGGATCTCCACATTACGGCGGAACTCCTCGTCGGTACCATCAAAAAGGAAACGGATGGTACGGCCACGTGACGTAGTATTATCAACAACCTCGGCAATTAACAGGTCGTCATCACCAAAGTAAAGTTTGTTACCTACGCGGATCTTACGGGCAGGATCAACCAAAACATCCCAAAGGCGTAATTCTTTGTTCAATTCGCGTAGCAGGAAAACTTCGATGGTTGCACCGGTTTTTTCCTTATTACCATACATACGCGCAGGAAATACTTTGGTGTTATTCAGGATCATTACATCCTGATCGTCAAAATAATCCAAAACATCCTTAAATATTTTATGCTCAATCTTGCCAGAATCGCGATGTAAAACCATCAGGCGCGATTCGTCACGCGTATCTGAAGGGGTATGTGCAATTAATGATTCTGGTAAATCGAATTTAAATTGAGATAATTTCATGCTAATATATATGAATTTTCAGGGCGCAAATGTACGGAATTTTTGTTATTTTTTCGCGGTTATTCTGATTTAGCGGAATTTAGGTTCAAATACTTAAATCTAAATTAGGTGTAACTTAAGTGCATTAACACCGTCTAACAAATGTTGTTTTAAAACGCAAGGTTAAATACACCCGCCAATATTAATATTCGATATGATAATACTTAAACTTATCCGCGAAAGCTTTCTGTTTGCCTTTGATGCATTACGGCAAAATAAGCTGCGTACCATCTTATCATTACTGGGGGTAACCATTGGTATCTTTACCATTATCGCGGTGTTTTCGGGCGTGGATACGTTGCGTAACAACCTGCAAAAAAGCGTGAACAAGCTGGGAAGCAACAGTATTTACATTCAAAAATGGCCCTGGGTGGGCGAGGATAACTTCCCCTGGTGGAAATACATGCAGCGCCCGGTTCCAAAACTGCGCGATTTTGAGCAGCTGCGCCGCCGCAGTCAAACCGCCAAAGCAACATCATACGAGATCAGCATCGATAACCGCACCGTTAAATACGGCAGCAACACGGTTGATGGCGCGCAGATAGATGCCGTATCGCACGATCATGATAAGACCTGGAACTTTGATTTCCAGGACGGGCGTTACTTTACCGACATTGAATCGCGCACGGGCGCGCCGGTCACCATTATAGGTGCTGATATCGCTGATGCACTGTTCCCCGGTGGTACAGGAGTAGGCAAACAGATCAAAATAATGGGCCGTAAGGTTACCATTATAGGCGTTTTTACCAAAGAGGGTAAAGATATTTTGGGCATCAGCAGCGACAACGAGATATTGCTGCCGCTTAACTTCGCTAAAAACGTTATTGATATCGAAAACGAAAAATACAACCCGCAGATAGTGGTACGCGGCCAGGATAATTTAACCGATTTAGAGGTGGAGAGTGAAGTGCGCGGTTTAATGCGCTCTATCCGCAGCATTGCACCGGGTAAGGAAGACAATTTTGCGCTGAACAAATCAAACATCCTGTCTAACCAGTTAGATCAGCTTTTTGGTATCGTAAACATTGCCGGCTGGATCATAGGAGGGTTCTCGATATTAGTGGGCGGCTTTGGCATCGCCAACATCATGTTTGTATCGGTTAAAGAGCGTACCAATATCATAGGGATCCAGAAGTCACTCGGTGCCAAAAATTACTTTATTTTGCTACAGTTCCTGATAGAGTCTATCGTGCTTTGTTTGATGGGAGGGGGGATGGGGCTACTTTTGGTGTACCTTGGTACCCTTGGCGTAAAGGCCGCCGCCGACCTGGAGATCGTACTGGATATGAACAACATTATCTTCGGCTTGGGCATTTCGGTAACAATCGGCATCATATCGGGTATTGTACCGGCATGGTTCGCCTCCAAACTCGACCCTGTGGAAGCGATAAGGACGAATTAAAAACCGCTATAAATAATAATTCTCCCCATCGGTTTTAACTTTCCCCGCATCAAGCAGCAGGCGGATGGTGGCAATTTTTTCTTTTTCGGTGCCTATTTTAATACCCGCTATCAACGAGCCAATGTTTTGATTAGCCGCGGTAAGTAACTGTACGATCTCGTTAGTAATATCGTCAAAAATTTCATCGGCATTTTTTTGGCGGCGCTCTTCCAGGCAAATATCACATACGCCGCATTTTTGCGCATGGGGTTCATCAAAGTAGGCTAAAAGCATTTGGCTGCGGCAGCGTTTATGTTCGGCATAGGCAAACACGGCCTCCATTTTAATGCGGTAGTTTAGCTTACGCTGTTCGATGTAAGCCTTATTAATGTACAGGTTATTATTGTGCTGTCTTGCCTTTAGCCAGGTTATCTGTGGCTTGTCTGTTTGGGGCAGGTAACTTACCAGGTTAAAATCCTGCAATTGCTTTAGTCCGTCAATTACTTGCTGCGTGTTTAAGCCGGTACGGCGGGCCAGGTCAAATTCCTTTAAACGAACATAATTTTCAAACGAACCGCCATAACTGCGCAGCAGGGTTTTTATAAAAGCGTCCCAACCCGGGTTTTGGATCTGGAAATTGTAAAGCTCTTCATTCAATACCTCGAACCTGAACCGCGAGGGCAAATAAACACTTTCGTTGAATGACAGGTATTCGTCCTGCTCTAAAAACTTTAAGGCGTTCAGCGTTTTAATGGCATCCAGCTTATACCGGCTGCAAAATTCGCCCAGGTCAAGGTCAAAGCTGGTACCTTCGCCGGCATCATAGGCTACCTGGCAGTAATTGCCCAAATAATGATAGATCTGCTTGATCTCATTAACCGACGGGAAATTAAGCAGGAATTTCTTCTCCTCTTTAACCCTGTCTGCCTGATTGTAAAGCAATACGCCGTAAGCGCGTTTCTCATCCCGACCGCCACGGCCCGCTTCCTGATAGTAGGCCTCCAGGCTTTCGGGGATATCTTTATGGATCACAAACCTCACATCTGGTTTATCTATCCCCATCCCGAAGGCATTGGTAGCCACGATAATGCGTGTGCTGTTATTTTTCCATGCCTCCTGCTTGGCCGACCGTTCATCAACAGGCAGGCCCGCATGGTAATAATCGGCCTTAATAGCGTTATCGTTGTAAAACTTGGCAATCTCGAAGGTTTCTTTACGGCTGCGCACATACACGATACCACTACCGCTGATTCCGTTGGCTACATCGAGCAGTTTCTTGAGTTTATTCTCGCTGTTTTGCACTACATAACGCAGGTTACGGCGCTCGAAGCTCTTTTGATAAACTACCTGGTTTTTAAAAAGCAGTTTTTCCTGGATATCCTCCCGCACCTTGGCAGTTGCTGTAGCGGTAAGCGCGATAACAGGGACCATAGGGTGCAACTCCCGCAGATCGGCTATCTTTAAATATGATGGGCGGAAATCGTAACCCCATTGCGAGATACAGTGAGCTTCATCTACCGCGAAGAGGTTTACGTTCATGTATTTGATCCGTTCGCGCACCAGGTCAGACGCCAGCCGCTCGGGCGAAATATAAAGGAATTTGGTTACTCCGTAGACGCAATTGTCTAACGCGATATCCACCTCGCGCCGGCCCATGCCCGATACGATGGCCATCGCCTCGATACCTTTTGCCTTCAGGTTTTCTACCTGGTCTTTCATCAGGGCGATGAGCGGTGATACTACAACACAAATACCTTCTTTAACCAATGCCGGCACCTGGAAACAAACCGATTTGCCGCCGCCGGTAGGCAGCAAGGCCAGCACATCACAACCCTCCAATACGGATGTGATGATCTCCTCCTGCATCGGCCGGAAGTCGTCATGTCCCCAGTATTGTTTAAGTATTTCGCGTGGTGTCATTAGCGGTTATGAAAAAAGCCCGTGTTAGCGGGCTTTGGTTTTATTTGCTGGCGATTCGACTCACCCGGTCGTTGCTTCACTCGACCACCCTCTCTGCTTCGCAAAGAGGGTCAATTTCATGATTCACCCTCTTTCCGCTTGCGGAGAGAGGGTCGACCAGCGTAGCGTAGTCGGGGTGAGTTACCTACTCTTTATATCTGTATAATCCCTGTCAACTGCGCCTACGTATATTTGGCGCGG
Organism: Mucilaginibacter glaciei; assembly: GCF_014773245.1. Classification (GTDB taxonomy): domain Bacteria; phylum Bacteroidota; class Bacteroidia; order Sphingobacteriales; family Sphingobacteriaceae; genus Mucilaginibacter; species Mucilaginibacter glaciei. The sequence continues at coordinate 122,724 of NZ_JACWMX010000008.1, forward strand.
GCGGCCGATAGGCTCTTTGTTGGCTTTCATTTCTTTCCATTGCGCAATCCATCCCGGCAAACGGCCCAATGCAAACAGCACGGTAAACATTTCGGTAGGGAAGCCCAGGGCGGTGTAGATGATACCCGAGTAAAAATCTACGTTAGGGTAAAGCTTACGCTCCACAAAGTAAGGGTCGCTCAGGGCAACTTCTTCCAGTTTCTTAGCTATTTCTAAAGTTTCGTCGTTGATGCCTAATTTCTCCAGGATATCGTCGCAGGCCTTTTTAATAATCTTGGCACGCGGGTCGAAGTTCTTGTAAACACGGTGACCAAAGCCCATCAGGCGGAACGGGTCATTCTTATCCTTTGCTTTAGCAACCCATTTATCCACATCGCCGCCGTCTTCCTTGATCTGCTGTAGCATTTCTATCACCGCCTGGTTAGCGCCACCATGAAGCGGTCCCCATAAGGCAGAGATTCCTGCAGATATGGATGCATATAAGTTAGCATCAGACGAGCCTACGATACGCACGGTTGATGTAGAGCAGTTTTGCTCATGATCTGCATGCAGGATCAGTAATTTGTTCATCGCGTCAACAACAACCGGCTCTATAGTTATTTCTTCTGTACGCTGGCCAAACGTCATGTGCATAAAGTTGGTTACATAATCAAACCTGTTTTGCGGGTAAATAACCGGGTGGCCCAAAGACTTTTTATAGATCCATGATACGATGGTGCTCATCTTAGCGATCAGTTTAATGATCTCTAAATTCACCTCTTCGGCAGATAAGCCCGGTTTAAGGGATGCCGGGTTAAAGGCAGCCAACGCACCAATTAATGAAGATAACTGCCCCATCGGGTGCGAACCCGACGGGAAGCCGTCAAAAAACTTCTTCATGTCCTCGTGTACAAGGGTATGGCGGCTAATTTCCAGTTCAAAGTCTTTCAGTTGTTCTGCAGTAGGCAGTTCGCCGTATATTAATAGGTAAGCAACCTCTGTAAAGGTTGATTTTTCGGCCAGTTGCTCAATCGGGTAACCACGATATTTAAGGATGCCCACCTCACCGTCAAGAAACGTTATGGCACTTTTAGTTGCACCGGTATTTTTGTATCCAATGTCTAAAGTCACATAACCACTCTGGTCGCGCAGTTTCGAAATATCGATCGCTTTTTCGCCTTCGGTACCTTCTATTACAGGAAGTTCGTACGTGTTATCACCAATTTTTAATTGTGCAGTAGCAGCCATAGAAATAATACTATTTGCAACAAATGTAAATAAATCTGCGTATTAATGCTCTTTAAGATGTATTTACTATTTGTAAAATTCTTATTAACTCAAGATACTTTTTTACCGTATATTGTTTGGCGAAAATAAAAAAATACATTTTTAGGCATGTCATTTAAAGAGAAGGCCCTGCAGTTGATTGAGAATGACAATACTATTCACCGGTTGCTATTAATTGGCTTGTTTATAGCCGCCCCGTCGCTGCATTACCTGTGCAGCAATAATTCATCGTTCGATCCGCTTTGGCTGCGGGTTGTTACTTGCGCTTTATGCGCAATCACGTTGGGTGTCTCATTCGGCAGCAATAAAAACTTATATAATTACGCGTGTTACTTAACCATTGCAGCATACTCGCTCATTAATAACGGGGTCTTATTATCTGTAAATGGTTTTGCCCATGTGTACATATTTGGCGCCGTCACTATTTTTATAGCACTTACCTTATTTTGCAAAAAGAAATGGGAATTTATTGCGGTAACGCTTTTAAATTTAAGCGTAGTGCTTACCGCTTACTTTGCCGCGCCGGTTTTATTTATAGCGCCTAAAGTTTTGATAGTACTGTTGTTCGTGTTTGTGCTGATAGCCTATGTATCCTACCTGGTGATGACCAGTTACCAGGTGCAATTTAAAAAGGCTATTAACCGGGTGTTGCAACTTAACGAGTCGTTACGTAACAGCCAGGACCAGCTGCATGCGCTCATCAGCTCGGTAAACGATACCATTTTTGAATTTGATGAGAATCGTATTTGTGTAAACGTTTGGTTTGGCCCGCACACACCGGCCCACCTCACGCGAGAAACCTTTTTGAACAAAACGCTGATAGATGCCATAGGCCCTGACAGGGCTGCGCCATTTAATAAAGTATATGATTTTGTTTTAGCAAACAGGCAATCATCAACTATTGAGTTCCCCTCAATTTACGGCGAACCGGGATGGTTTTTGGCCAAGTCATCACCGGTGATTGATGTTAATGGAAACTATACAAAGCGTATTTCTGTAACCGTTACCGATATTACCCGGCAAAAGGCTTACGACGATGCGCTGATTGAAAATAAAAACCTTTTGCAGCAAGCGCAGGCAATTGCAAAAACGGGCAACTGGTGGTATGATAATATCACTAAGGAAACTTTTTGGTCAGATAACCTGTATTCTGTATTGGAGATAGACGCAGTGCCCGGGGGGATGTCGAAATTTGAATACTATCTGCAGCTGGTTCACCCCGATGATGCAGCGTTTACCGCCAGGTATTTCACCAATATTCAAAACGAGGCCGAGAACAGTATCGAGCATAAATTCATCACCCCAAAAGGCAACACTAAATATTTAAAGATATTACGCGGCGACCTGCATTTGAATGCCGACGGAAAGTTACAGCGGGTGGTAGGCATTACACAGGATGTTACCGACGCCCGCCTGGCCGAAAAGGCAGTAAAGAAAAGCCAGAAAGAACTGCTTGAGGCACAGGCAATAGCCAAAATTGGTAACTGGAAATGGGATAGCGGCACCAATATACTGAGCTGGAGTGATGAGATTAATTCGATATATGAGGTAGACAGTACGAATTCGGTACAATCGCGAAACGGTAAACTGCTGATCAAATACATTCATCCGGATGACCGGTACATTATCAAATACTTTTTGCACGGTCCCGAAGCGATGGGGCAGTCCTATGAATATCGGATCATCACCCCCCTGGGTAATGTAAAGCACATCAGTGTAATATGGGGGAAAATAATGAAACGCGAGGATGGATCGGTGCGTAGAATTATAGGTACCCTGCAGGATATCACCCAGCGTAAACAGGCCGAAATTGATTATAAAACTACCGAAAATAAATACCGGTTGGTTTTAGAGACCATTAAACTTGCGGCGGTATCGTTAGATGCCACTGGGAATGTGATCTTCTGTAATAAATACCTGGCCAATTTGTTGGGTTATAGCCAATTGGAGATACTGGGGATGAACTGGATGCAAAACTTTGTACCAAAAGATTTGCGCGAGTTTTTGAAAAGCTGGTTTGTTGATAATACCGTGGAGGCCCATTATATTAACCCGGTAATATGCCGTAACGGCGACCTCCGCACCATCAGCTGGCAAAATACCATCACTTACGATGATTATGGCAACCTTAAAGGTACTACCAGCATTGGAGAAGACATTACACTGCAGCAGAAAGCCCGCCAGGAACTGATTACAGCTAAGGAAAAAGCAGAGCGTTCGTCGCACTTTAAATCGGAGTTCCTATCCATCATGAGCCACGAGATCCGTACGCCAATGAATGCAGTTATCGGCACCACCAATTTGCTCTTGTCGGAAAACCCGCGCCCGGAGCAACTGGAATACCTGAACACGCTAAAATTCAGCAGCGAGAACCTACTGGCTATCATCAACGATATTTTAGATTATAATAAGATAGAAGCTGGCAAGCTGCTGTTAAATCATGCGCCCTTCAACATCCACCAATTGGTGCAGAATGTGCGCCAGTCGTTTTACGCTAAAGCGCTGGAAAAAAACCTGGAGATAGAGCTGCATACAGACAGTAGCATCCCCGAGTATGTAATGGGCGACCAAACCCGTTTGGGACAGATACTCATCAACCTGGTGAATAATGCTGTTAAGTTCACGTCGGTGGGTAAGGTTAGCATTGTGCTGGAACAGGAACAAATTAACGACGCAGAAGTACTGATCAATTTTAAGGTGATCGATACAGGTATTGGGATCTCCGCCGAGAGCCTGGAAGTGATATTTGATCCCTTTATACAGGAAGAACAGGTAATTAATCATGAATACGGCGGCACCGGCCTGGGCCTTGCTATTACCAAACGCTTGATTGAGTTGTACCAAAGCAGCATTAAGGTAATAAGCGATTTGGGCAAAGGCACGCAGTTTAGCTTCGCGATATTGTTTGACCTGGCCGAGGTAGCCCTGCCGGCAACGATGAACCCAATTATAGTTAATGTGCCGATGAACTTATCGGGCATGAATATTTTGGTGGTTGATGATAACCGGATGAATATTATGATAGCCTCCAAATTCCTAAAAAAATGGCAGGCTAATGTTGATGAAGCACTTAACGGGCAAATAGCGGTGAACATGGCCACCAATAAGGTGTATGATATGATTATTATGGACCTGCAAATGCCGGTGATGGATGGCTTTGAAGCATCGAGGCAGATAAAGAAACTTTATCCCGATATGCCGATCATCGCTTTTACCGCCGATGCCATGCCCGAAACGCATAACAAGGCTTTTGAGGCGGGCATGTGCGACTATCTGACCAAACCCTTTGTACCCGAGGCCCTTTTTGAAAAAATTACTCAACATCGTAAGGAGGCCAATCCGCTTGGTAAACTGGGTGTGTAGCTGTGAATCAACTCACCCCGGATTCGCTACGCTATCCGCCCCTCTCTTTGCTAAAGCGAAAAGAGGGGAGAAATAAGATGAAAAGAATGCAGCTGCACCCTCTTTCCGCCGCAGGCGAAGAGAAGGTGCAGCACGGAGTGCCGCGGGGTGAGTTATTTGCGCTATTTCAACTCACCCCGGATTCGCTACGCTTTCCGGCCCTCGCTTTGATGAAGAGAAATGAGGGGAGACGTAAAAAAGAACAAAGCAGTTAAACCGCTTTACTCTTAGCTGGTTGCTTTACAAATCAACTCACCCCGACGACGCTACGCTGGTGGACTCTCTCTGCTCCGCGGCAGCCGGTGAGGAAAGTAATCTCCCCTCTTTACACATAGTGTAGAGAGGGTGGTCGAGCGAAGCAATGACCGAGTGAGTTACAAGCGCGACGGCACTACTGAACCTTCTGAACACCCGCTAATTGTCTGTCAATACGCGCTGTTACAAAAAAATATTCCCTTTTCGCCGACGTATTTTCGCCGTTCGCCGATGTAAACCCGCCATACATCTATTTGCCCTAAATCTGCTGTAACGTTTTGAATTTGAAGCTGTCATATAGGTGTATTTAAAAACAATAAAAAAACACAAACAACTCAAATTCAAAATAATAAATATCATGAAAACTCAATTCTTAACAATAGCAACCATCTTTACATTAGCATTAGGCACTGTAACTTCATCATTTGCTGCCGATAAAAAAAACACTGCCGACGACAACAACAGCACTATATTGACTAACGTAAGCAAGATAAACAAGATAGAAATTCACGGAAACGTGGAACTGTTCGTATCTGACGGTACTGCCGACCAGGTAAAGGTTTATAATAAATACTACGAGCAAAGCGCTTTGGTGCAAAGCCAAAACGGCGTGTTACGCATCTCCTCATACGCCGACCAGAAATTAGTGGTGTGGGTAACCGCAAATGATTTGAACGCCATTACAGCTTATGACAATGCCGAGGTAAAATCATTCGGTAACTTGTCAAAGATTAACCTTGACGTTATCTTAAACAATAACGCATCAGCTAAATTAAACCTGGATGCCTATAAAGCCAGCATCACCGTGAACGACCGTGCTAAAGCCGACCTGACCGGTAATGTAACCGACTATACCATGGTTAAGGAGCAATCTGCAACCGTTAACCACAGCACTTTGGTTGCCGAAAACGTAAGCACCAAGACCAACCCGATAGCTGTTCAGCCTAAAACTGAATTAGCCAACTTGTAAGCACTACTTTTGCAAAAGTTCAATATATATTTTGAAAGCCTCCCGGTAACGGGGGGCTTTTTTGTGATTATGCGCCGGGTGAGCAACGGTTAATAATTTGTCATGCTGAACGATAGTGAAGCATCTTTTCGCTTGGTCACTACCCGGAAGATCCTTCGCTATCGCTCAGGATGACAAGGTTACAATGAAGCGTTTTTATATTCATGCTTCCGTGAGCGTGGACGCTCACACAGCATGTCGTGAAAGCGTCCACGCTTTACGATGCGGAACATTACTGACAATGTCTTGTCAGTACCCCAAAAATCAAATAACTGATTATCAATTGATAACGAAATGTTCACGGCGTTCACGGTGTTCATGAACACGCGTGAACAGTAATTTTTAGAAATTATTAAAGATCTGCTTTATCGGTATGCCAGGATTTTTATGTCTTGCTTCTTGATCCCTGCTACTTATTTCTCGCCCTTCTGGTTCTATTCCTAACCCTTTTCGCCGACTGTTTTCTGCCATTTACCGAGGTTATCCCGCCATACATCTAATACACCCAAAACTGCTGTAACGTTTCCCTTTTGGGGAGGTCTTATAGATGTATTTAAAAATAACAACTTACAATTACTTGAAAATCAAAATATTAATCATCATGAAAACATCAATCATCACCATGTTCGCTATCGTAGCCTTAGCAGTGGTAACCGGCAATTCAGCATCAGCAACTACAACCAACAACGGTAAAGAAGTAAGCACCGTTTTAACCAACATCAGTAAGATCAACAAAATAGAGATCCACGGAAACGTTGAACTTTATGTATCGGACGGCAGCGCAGAACAGGTTAAGGTTTACAACAAATATTATTCAGAAAGTGCATTGGTGCAAAGCAAAGATGGCGTTCTACGCATCACTTCCTATACCGACAAAAAATTAGTGGTTTGGGTTACTGCAAATGATCTGCGCGCCATCGACGCATATGATAATGCCGAAGTAAAATCGTTTGGTAACTTATCTAAAATAGAGTTTGATGTTAACCTTTACAACAATGCAACTGCTACCTTAAATTTAGATGCTTACCGAGCTAATGTAAATGTTAACGATAGTGCAAAGGCCACCTTAACCGGCACGGCTAACGATTATACCTTAAAATACGCGTCACAGGCTAACATAAACATTAAAGATTTCGCAGCGGTTAATTCAACAACAACCCTCATCAGCAGCCCAGAATATAAAGTTACAGCGTTAGCTAACTTATAATTGCAACCTTACCAACCCTATCATAATTCAAAAGCCGCCAAAAGTTTGACGGCTTTTTTCATTTTAAGTGTAACTTCATAACTTTAATAGTAGTCAAACAAAAAAACAACCTCATCATGAAAAAATCCTACCTACTCTTATCAATAATAGCATTGCTCAGTATCGGCACGTTATCGTCATGCAGACGTTTTAGATGCGTGCATGGGTCCGGCAAAGTGATATCCAAAAGCCAAAAAATGCCCGATTTCAGTAAGATCGATATCTCTGGCGGGTTTAAAGTAAAACTGGTGCAGGATAGCTCGTTGAATGTTACTATCAAAATGGACGATAATCTATTTAAATACATCAACACGGATGTAGAAGGGGATAAGCTGGTTATTAAAAGCCGCCGTAACCTATGCGCAAGCGGCGAGATTATGATCGTTATCGGTGTAAAAAACCTGGAAGAAGTTGATGCCTCCGGAGCGATAGATGTGAGCTCGAGCGGGCGTATTGTTACTAAGGACCTGCATTTCGACCTTTCAGGCTCAACCAGTATCGATATGGATATTGCTGCGGCTAATGTACATACCGAGGGAAGTGGCTCTACCGATATGATCTTGAAGGGCCAGGCAGCATCACATAATGTGGATATGAGTGGCAGCAGCAAGATTGATGCCTTTGACTTTGTGGTAGGCAAATACAATATCGAAACATCGGGCGCAAGCGAAGCAAAAATAAACGTTTTGAACAGCTTGAGTGTACACAGCAGCGGGGCATCGGATATAGAGTATCGCGGCACGCCAGGCAACGTGAATATTGATAAATCGGGCGCATCATCAGTAAAAAAGGTAAATTAAATAAGCCTGATACAGGCAATACAAAAGCACCGGTGTTAAAACACCGGTGCTTTTGTATTTACAGATACACCACTTTGGAGTTAAATTTCAAAAGGACGTAACTGTAAAATAAATAAAAAAAGATTTTGTACTTTTGCCCCTCCAAAATGCTCGGTATGTGTGTACATACCGGGCATTGTTACAATTAAAATACGCGGTAAAAAATGAATATATCACAGGAAAAAATTGATAACCTGAATTCAGTTGTTAAGATCAATATCAGCCCGGAGGATTATCAGCCTAAGGTTGAAAAAGCAATGAAAGACCAAGCCAAGAAGGCTAAAATACCGGGGTTTCGCCCGGGCATGGTTCCGGTTGCGCATATCAAGAAAATGTATGGTAAAAGCATCCTGGTTGACGAGATCAACCATATGTTATCAGATACGCTTACAAAATATTTGGAAGAGCAAAAGCTGGAAATTTTAGGTCAGCCTTTACCTAAGCATGATGACAAACCGGAATTTAACTGGGATTTTACCGACAACTTTGAGTTTAATTACGAAGTTGGACTGGCGCCTGAGTTTGATATCGAGTTTACTTCAAAAGATAAACTGACCCAATATGAGATTAAGGTTGATGACGAAACGTTAGCCTCTCGGATCAAAAACATCCGCAGGAGCTATGGCAAGATGACAAATCCTGACGTATCGGCAGATGACGATGTGCTTTACGCCGAATTAACCCAGCTTTCGCCTGATGGTTCTGTTTTTGAGGACGGTATCAGTAATACAACATCTGTACGTTTAGATCAGATCCAGGATGAAACCGTGAAGGCTTCATTGATCGGATTGAAAAAGGGTGATGAGTTAGTTTTTGATATTAACAAAGCTTTTAATAACGATGCAGCTAAAGTTGCCGGTTTATTAAAAGTTGAAGAATCGGAAGCGGCTGATTTAAAATCTAACTTCAAATTAACGGTTAAAAATGTTAACCGCTTAGAAGAAGGTGATTTGAACGAGGAGTTCTTTGACAAATTATTTGGTGAAGGTGTAGTTACTACTGAAGAAGGTTTCAGGGAGAAGATTACCGAAGAGCTGGAAACCATGATGAAACAGGATGCAGAACGTAAACTGCAGAACGACATCTACAACTACAGCTTAAGCAAGGTTGATTTTCAATTACCTGATGAATTTCTAAAACGTTGGTTAAAGGCAACTAACGAGAAACTGACTGAAGAAGAGTTAGCCGGCGGTTATGCCGATTTTGCTAAAAACCTTAAATGGACTTTGATCGAGAACAAACTGATCAAACAAGCAAATATCGATATTAAGTATGACGAAGTATTTGCTTATGCAAAAATGAGCTTAGACCAGCAGTTTAAAATGTACAGCCAGCAGGCGCTTAGCGATGAGCAACTGGGCCAGTACACCGTGCAATACCTGCAAAATAAAGAGAACGCAAACAAGATCTTTGAAGAAGTAAAAGCCGTTAAGGTGTTTGATTATGTTAAAAGCGTTGTTACTTTAGATAAAAAAGAGATCCTGTTTACAGACTTTAATAAACTGGAAGACTAAGTCCGGTTTTTTTAAAAATATCTTTTACCAAAAGCACCCGCCCCGTGGGTGCTTTTGTTTTATAATAACTTCACCAAATACGGGCTGTTGGGCTGGGCTGCCCGGTAGTTCTTTTTTTACTTTAGGCAAACTAAATAGTTAAAAAACTATTCAACTTAAAACTATATTAGTTGCCGTTACCTGAATGCATTACACATTATAAAAAACACATATCATGAGTAGTAATATCGATAAAAATGAATTCCGTAAATATGCCGTTAAGCATCACCGCTTAAACAGCTTACATGTAGATAAATACCTTTCAAACTTTGATCGTAGCCGTATGCCAAATGGTATTTATACCCCAACAACTGGTATGACGCCTTACATCATCGAAGAGCGCCAGTTAAACGTGGCCCAGATGGACGTGTTCTCGCGTTTGATGATGGACCGTATCATCTTTTTAGGTGATGCCATTTATGAAAATATAGCTAACATTATCCAGGCGCAATTGCTTTTCCTGCAATCGGCCGATGCCAAACGCGATATCCAGATCTATATCAACTCGCCTGGTGGTTCTGTATATGCAGGTTTAGGGATCTATGATACCATGCAGTTCATATCTAACGATGTAGCAACAATCTGTACCGGTATGGCAGCATCAATGGGTGCCGTTTTGTTGGTAGCAGGAGCAAAGGGTAAACGCGCTGCATTGCCACACTCACGTGTGATGATCCACCAGCCATCGGGCGGTGCGCAGGGCCAGCAATCTGATATCGAGATCACTTATCACGAGATTACTAAGCTGAAAAAAGAGCTTTACCAGATCATTGCAGACCATAGCGGTACCGATTACCAGCGCGTTTGGGATGCATCAGACCGTGACCATTGGATGATTGCTGAAGAAGCAAAAGAATTTGGTATGGTTGACGAAATTTTAAGAGGAAACAAACAATAAATAGTTATGGTGTTATACCATGGTACGGTAAACAGTTGAGGTACTTTGTTATATCCCGGTAAATAATTATTTTAGACAAACAATAAGCAGATGAACAAAAACAGCAAGGAGATCAGGTGCTCATTTTGTGGGGCAGGTAAACAGGATTCCCTGATGTTGATAGCAGGGCTTGATGCGCACATTTGTGATAAATGTGTAAACCAGGCCAATGAAATACTTGCCGAAGAACTGAAGGTACGTAAAGTAAAGGCAGCCCCGGCTACGCCTGCTATGCTTAAACCGTCGGAAATTAAGACCCACCTGGATCAATATATTATTGGCCAGGATGACGCAAAAAAGGTGCTTGCTGTTGCAGTATACAATCACTATAAACGTTTAAACCAACGGGTTGACAAAGACGAAGTAGAGATTGAAAAATCGAACATCATTATGGTGGGCGAAACGGGTACAGGTAAAACCTTACTGGCTAAAACTTTAGCAAAAGTGCTTAACGTTCCGTTTTGTATTTGCGATGCCACCGTTTTAACCGAGGCTGGTTACGTAGGCGAAGATGTGGAAAGCATCCTGACCCGCTTGTTGCAATCTGCAGATTACGATGTGAACACCGCCGAGCGCGGTATTGTGTATATAGACGAGGTTGACAAAATTGCCCGTAAAAGCGATAATGCATCTATCACTCGTGATGTGAGCGGCGAAGGTGTACAGCAGGCTTTGTTGAAGATCTTAGAGGGTACAATGGTTAACGTACCACCTCAGGGTGGCCGTAAACATCCTGATCAAAAAATGATCACGGTGAATACCAGCAATATCCTGTTTATATGCGGTGGCGCGTTTGACGGTATCGACCGGAAGATAGCAAACCGTTTACGTACGCAGACAGTTGGTTACAAGCTTAAGGGCAACGACGGCGAGGTTGATATGAAAAACCTTTACAAATACATTACCCCGCAGGATCTGAAATCTTTTGGTTTGATCCCGGAGCTGATTGGCCGTTTGCCGGTTTTAACTTACCTGAACCCCCTGGATAGAGAGGCTTTACACAACATCCTAACCGAGCCTAAAAATTCTCTGTTAAAGCAATACAAAAAACTCTTTGAATACGAGGGGGTAAAGCTCGACTTTGATAACGATGTTTTAGATTTTATAGTTGATAAGGCCATGGAGTTTAAATTGGGCGCGCGTGGTCTGCGTTCAATCTGCGAAGCGATCATGATCGATGCGATGTTTGAGTTCCCGTCTCAAAAAGATGTGAAGCGTTTAACCGTAAATTTAGATTACGCGCAAGAGAAATTTGAAAAGAGCGATCTTAAAAAATTAAAGGTGGCTTAACATTAATTTGGTACTTTAAATTTATTTTTGCATATTACATCCTAACCCTGGTGAAACGCTCACCGGGGTTTGCTGTATAAAAGGGTTTTTATAATCACACGCGGCGAAAGCTGCTTAAATAACAAGCATATGAACGAACAATTAGATATAAAAAAAGACGACAACGTCAATGAAGGAAAAAAAGTAAAAGAAGTAACATCACCTGTAAAATCGGGTTTGAAAACAAAGGAAGCTATTGTAGCCAACTGGCTGCCGCGTTACACAGGCCGCCCGCTTGATGATTTTGGCGAGTACATTATCCTCACCAATTTCTCCAAATACCTGCAATTATTTTCGGACTGGAATGATGGCGCCCCCATCATGGGTTTAGACAAGCCGATGCAAAGTGTTACGGCTAATGGCATCACCATTATCAACTTTGGTATGGGTAGCTCGGTAGCGGCAACGGTAATGGATCTGCTTACGGCAATCCACCCAAAGGCAGTGATATTTTTAGGTAAATGCGGCGGCTTAAAAAAGAAAAACCAGGTAGGCGACCTGATCCTGCCGATAGCCGCCATAAGGGGAGAGGGTACATCTAACGATTACCTGCCTGCCGAAGTGCCTGCACTGCCATCATTCGCGCTGCAGAAGGCCATCTCGACAACTATCCGCGAGCAGGCAAGGGATTACTGGACAGGTACCTGTTACACCACCAACCGCCGCGTTTGGGAGCATGATAAGGAATTCAAAAAATATTTAAAGGAATTGCGTGCCATGGCCGTAGATATGGAAACAGCAACCATCTTTACTACCGGTTTTGCCAACAAGATCCCTACCGGTGCATTGCTGCTGGTATCAGACCAGCCAATGATCCCTGAAGGTGTGAAGACTGCCGAGAGTGACTCGAATGTGACCTCCCAATATGTGGAGACCCACCTGCGTGTAGGTATCGAATCGCTAAAGCAATTGATCAACAATGGCTTAACGGTTAAGCATTTGAAATTTTAAGGAGCGGATATCGATTTCATTTAGTCGTCCCGAATTTATTTCGGGATCTCAACTGCTAAGTCCACTACCTTGTTTGTGAATTACTGAAACAAGTTCAGCACGACAGCATTTATAAAAAGCGCCCGGTTATTCCGGGCGCTTTTCTTTTTTCCTGACAATTCTTAAATGTTTTAACATCAGCTACTCAAATAATAATTACTAATTTTGACCCGTACCCTGTTTTATATACAGGCTTAGTAGATTATAAACTATGTGGCATAATAACATACTGGATACCATTGGCAATACGCCTATGGTAAAGCTAAATAAGATCGTAAAAGACATCCCGGCAACAGTGCTGGCTAAGATAGAAACTACCAATCCCGGTAACTCTATTAAAGACCGCATGGCCCTTAAAATGATAGAGGATGCGGAGAAAAGTGGCAAGCTTAAACCCGGCGGTACCATCATTGAAGGTACATCCGGTAACACCGGTATGGGCCTGGCTATTGCTGCTGTTATTAAGGGTTACAAATGTATTTTCACCAGTACGGATAAGCAGTCGAAAGAAAAATTTGATGCCCTGCGCGCCTTTGGTGCCGAGGTAATCGTTTGTCCAACCAACATAGAGCCGGAAGACCCACGGTCATACTATTCAGTTTCTTCGCGGTTGGAGAAAGAGGTTCCCAATTCATGGAAACCTAACCAATACGATAACCTGTCTAACTCGCAGGCACATTATGAATCTACCGGTCCCGAAATTTGGGAGCAAACCGAAGGTAAGATCACGCATTTAGTAGTTGGTGTAGGTACGGGCGGCACCATATCAGGCACGGCACGTTTTCTAAAAGAACAAAACCCCTCCATTAAAGTATTGGGTATAGATACCTATGGATCTGTATTTAAAAAGTATAAGGAAACCGGCGAGTTCGATAAAAACGAGATCTATCCTTACATCACTGAAGGTATTGGCGAAGACTTTTTACCGCAAAACGTTGATTTTAGCCTGATAGACCACTTTGAAAAGGTAACTGACGAAGCGGCGGCGTTGATGACCCGCGAAATTGCACGTAAAGAAGGTATTTTTGCCGGTAATTCAACAGGCTCTGCCGTGGCGGGTGTGCTGCAGATGAAGGATATGTTTAAAGAGGGCGACGTGGTGGTGATCATCTTCCCTGATCATGGTACACGTTACTTAGGCAAAATGTACAACGACGATTGGCTGCGCGACCGCGGTTTCCTGAAGGAAGAAAAATTGACGGCGCGCCACATCATCAGCAAGAAGGAAAGCCAGGAAATTGTTACGATCGACTGCGAGAAAACTGTACTGGAAGCTATCAATACTATTAAATCGCTAAACATCAGCCAGATCCCTGTTACGCAAAAGGGCATGGTGATTGGTAAGATAACGGAGAGCGATATCCTGGATTCGTTAATGGAAAACCCGGGCATTAAATCGCAGCCGGTAAAAAGTATCTCTACCGCGCCATTCCCGTTTATCGATCTGAATACGCCAATTGATAAGATCTCTGGCATGATCAACAGGGATAACATTGCGGTATTAGTAGAGGATGATAATGGTAATATCGAGATCATTACTCAGTACGATATCATTAATGCGATATCGGCTTAGTTTTTAGCTAAAGGACAAAAGATAAAATGATATTTAGAGACGCGATAGTTCGCGTCTCTTTTTTTTGAAATGTTCTAATACGGGCGCGAGCATGCAGCGTTGGGTTTGAGGTTAGTGTACTCAGTTCTGACAGTCTACTCCAGCCTCTTCTTTGCTAATTCCGCCTTGTAAACCTCATTGAGCTTAGGCGATGGGTTAGTTAAGATATAGATCCTCGTGCCTTTTTCACGGGCCAGTGGGGTTAACACTTCGCCTGTTTGGCGATAACTTTCTATTAAGGGTTTTAAGCGGGCCTCTACATTAACATCGTCATCTACGTAGACAATGTATTTACCGTCGAGGTTATCAGGGGCCCAAAGTGCAAAACTGCTGTTCAGGCTCACAACATCCGGCATATTGTATTTATTATGAAAATGATGCAGGGCACCGGCCTCGCCGTAATTATCCGCAAAGATCTGCGCGTGTTTCTGCTGTTCGGGTGTCAGGCTATGGTAGGCCTGCGCAGCCTTTTGGGCCATTTCTTCCCAGCCCAGCATGTCGGCATAATCCTGCGTTAAAGAGTGCTGTTTTTGGTCTTCCCAACGGGTTACAAAGTTAAAAAGCGAAAGGTGCTCTTTTGTGTAGGCAAAAAACCTAATAGTCGTATCAAAAGGTAGGATAGGGAGCAATAACGGGAGCAATAAAATATTAGGCAGAATAAAAAGCAGTATCACCGCGGTACGCAGCACGTAGTAACTCCTTTTCAGCATCCGCTCAAAGGCAAAACCGCCCGCGGCAAAAAGCATAGGGTAAGCGCCAAATAAGTAATAACTCTTACCGTTCATTTCTAATAAGAACAGAAAAATAAGGATATAAGCGATAGCTAAATATCTAAACCGGCGCAGCTTGAACGACAATAGCAGCCAGGCAAAGCCCATCAGCCATATAAAAATGGTAAGGCCATTAACCAAGAACTGCTGTTTAATAAAATCTAAAGGCTTTACATGATCCAGCTGGGTTTCGCGCAATTCCTTCATGTGCGTAATAAAGGGCAGGTGGTGCGCAAATTGCCAGATGATGTTGGGCAAAAATATGATCACGGCTATTAAAGCGGAGATAATTACATGGCGATTAAACAGTAATTTACGTTCTTTACTGATCAGGATGCCGATGATGAGCGAGAAGGTGAAGAACGCCATGGTATACTTAGTCAGCATACCCAGGCCAACAGTTGCGCCTAACCAGTACAGGTAGCGCACATCTGCAGTGTTGAGATACTTAGTGAATAGCCAAACGGTTAATACCCACCATAACTGATCAAACACCACCGGCTGGAAAAGATAGTCGCTTGCGGCAAAGGCAGGGGAGAAGATCATGGCCAAACACGCCACAGTAATGGCAAACCTGCGCCCACCCAACTCGACAGTTATACGCCCGGTAAGCCAGATAATAATGCCCGCTGCTATGGTAGGGAAAACTCTTGCCGCTGCAACAGAATCGCCAAAAACAGATAGTGTGACTTTGGCCAGTATGGCGATAAAGGGCGGCACTTCTTTATAACCCCAGTCTAAATGATCGGCCAGTACCAGGTGTAAAAACTCGTCCCGGTGAAATCCGAACCGGCTGATAGCCAAAGCGTTTAACAAAACCTTTAGCGCAACAAATATCAATATAAACGTAGAATACGAAGATCTGCGGTTTTTATAGGGCATTTATTGGTTTAAGTTTGGTTAAAGCAGGAGGGAGCTTAAGCACAACGTAAAGCTATTGAAAATAGGTTAAAGGTCAAAGGCAAAAGGTTTTTAACCTTTTACCTACAACCTTTCCCTTAAAAGTTATACTCTCGTAATATCGGCACCCAATGCCTTGAGGCGCTCGTCGATATTTTGATAACCGCGTTCTATTTGTTCGATGTTGTAAATGGTTGATTTGCCTTGCGCGGATAAAGCCGCTATGAGTAAGGAAACCCCTGCACGGATATCCGGCGAGGTCATGGAGATACCACGCAGCTGCACTTGCTTATCCAAACCGATAACAGTAGCGCGGTGCGGATCGCAAAGAATGATGTTTGCGCCCATATCCAGCAACTTATCTACGAAGAACAACCGGCTCTCAAACATTTTTTGATGGATCAATACCGAGCCTTTTGCTTGTGTGGCCACTACTAATACAATGCTCAACAGATCGGGCGTAAAGCCCGGCCATGGCGAATCGGCAACGGTTAATAAAGATCCGTCGATAAACGTATCTATCTCGTAATGATCTTGTGACGGGATGTAAATATCGTCACCGCGGCGCTCCAGCTGGATGCCCAGGCGTTTGAATACATCAGGGATCATACCAAGTTCATCATACATTACATCCTTGATAGTGATCTCTGATCCGGTCATGGCAGCAAGGCCAATGAATGAGCCTATCTCTATCATATCCGGCAGCATCCGGTGCTCGGTACCGCCTAATTCGGTTACACCTTCAATAGTTAACCTGTTTGATGCGATGCCGCTGATTTTGGCACCCATGCGGTTAAGCATCTTACATAATTGCTGTAAGTAAGGCTCACAGGCTGCGTTGTAAATAGTAGTAGTGCCTTTTGCCAATACAGCTGCCATCACAATGTTAGCGGTGCCGGTAACAGATGCTTCATCAAGCAGGATATAAGTTCCCTGCAGGTTGGATGCATCTACGTTGTAAAAGCCGTTATCTGGGTTGTAATCAAAGCGTGCGCCTAATTTTTCAAAGCCGAGGAAATGGGTATCTAAACGGCGGCGGCCAATTTTATCGCCACCCGGTTTGGGAATAGATGCTTTGCCGAAACGGGCCAATAGCGGGCCCAGTATCATGATAGAGCCGCGTAACCCGCCGCCCTTTGTTTTAAAAGCTTCGGATGTAAAGAAATCCTGATCGATCTCCTTTGCCTCGAAAGTGCAGGTATCGCGTGAGATACGGTCAATCACTACCCCCATATCGCCCAACAGCTCTATTAACTTATTTACATCCTGTATATCGGGGATGTTGGTGATTGTCATTTTTTCGCTGGTAAGCAATACAGCGGATATGATCTGTAAGGCTTCGTTCTTGGCCCCCTGCGGGATGATCTCGCCCTTCAATTTTTTTCCGCCCTGTATCTCGAATGCGTTTCTCATATAGTGTGTGTTCGTGGGTTGATGGTCTGTAATAACAGTTCAAGCTTCAATGTTTAAAATTGTTCATGAACTACGGCAAAGATTAAAAAATAAATGGAAATATCGCAGGCGGCTGCCTTTACATATTTCCATTGCACTGTAAACCATTGGCAAACGCCGGTTAGTATTTTTTTGCGCCGCCATTGGTACGGCCGCGGTTATTTTGGTTATTGTTATTACGCGGGTTGTTGTTATTATTGGTACGGCCACCGCCTGCACCACCGCCGCTGCCTCCGCGGCTGTTTTGGTTGTTATTAGTACGGCCGCCACGGTTATTGTTATTGTTTTGCGTGCCAAAGTTAGCCGGGCGGAATTCAACCTTGTTCAGGTTAATGTTCTCTTCAATCCTCAACTCGCCGTTGCTCATGGCGTATAGGTCGGCCAGGATGGTTTCGTCGGCAACAGAATCTTTGTTCCACTGCACGTAGGCCATTTTCATAAAGTTGGCAACAGCCTGCACCATATGGCGACGGCGATCAGGCTCTTCTATGCTCTTGGCCTTTTCTATCATCATTTCGATAGTTTTACCGTAGTGCTTGTACTTGATACGCTGATGCGGGTATTTAAGCGGCTCGGGTTTCATGTGTATAGCCTCGGGGCTGGGCTTAGGGTACGGCGAATCAACATCCAGCTGAAAATCTGAGATCATGTGCAGGTGATCCCAAAGCTTGTGTTTAAAATCGGCCACATCGCGCAGGTGCGGGTTTAAAAAGCCCATCAGGTCAATCACCACCTGTGCATATTTGTTGCGCTCGTCTTTAGTAGGTAACGCCACAATGTATTTCACCATGTTTTGCACGTTACGGCCGTATTCGGTAAGTAAAAGTTTATTCCTGGTTGAGTTATAATCAAACCCACCAGGCAAATTTGTTAATGCCATGTATATTTTTTAATTAAATAAGATCTCTTGAAGTGGTTTTCGGCTCATGGACAGTTTCTGATACCACAAGGGCGAGAAACCGGAGAACAGAAATGAAGTAGTACGATGTACTAATGCAAATATAAGGTAAATGTGTTAGGATGCAAATTATAAAGAGGCAATTATGGCCGATCTAAAAATGCTTTGAAGGAGATTTGTATGGTGACAAAGTGTAAACCCTGCTTTTTTGCAACTAATTGATTTTTTGTTATTTAAGCGATTTTTTAACTGAAACGTGTAAACTTTTGTAAACCCATTTTATCATTTTTAGGTATTGGGACTACTATCAAACGGTAATATGCTATTTTAGCAATTATGAGTGTAAAACCAGTTACCATCACCTCCGTAGATATTTACCGCTTCAGCATACCGATGGAACCGTTTACCATTGCCACGGGTACTATGCACCATGCACAGAACGTGTTCATCCGTATACATACCGATGTCGGCTTTTATGGCGTGGGCGAGTGCTCGGCCTTCCCGATGATTGTTGGCGAAACCCAGGATACCTGCCTGGTGATGGCGCGCTACTTTGCTAAGCTTTGGAAAGAGCAGGATGCATTGGACATACCTGCCCGGATGCAGCAGCTTCATGATGCGGCAGCAGGTAATACCACCATTAAAAGCGCTTTCGATATGGCCCTTTATGACATTGCCGCCAAACATGCCCGTTTGCCGCTTTACCAATTTTTAGGGGGAGCCAAACGCGTGGTAGAAAGCGATATCACGATAGGTATAGGCACGCCTGAGGCAATGGCGGCGAAGGCAATCGAATTCAAAAAATCAGGAGCAAACATCCTGAAGGTAAAACTGGGTAAAGATGCCAAAAGCGATGTGGAACGGATCAGACAGATTCGCCAGGCGGTAGGCCCGGAAATGAGGATAAGGGTAGATGCCAACCAGGGCTGGAGTTTTGACGACGCTGTTTTTACATTGCAGGCAATCGGCCCGTACGATATTGAATTTTGTGAACAACCGATGCGGACATGGTATGACGACCGCTTGCCCGCGTTGATGAAACTATCGCCGGCAAAGATCATGGCCGACGAGAGCGTGTATAACCACCATGATGCCCGCAAGCAAATTGAAAGCAATAGCTGCCATTACATCAATATCAAAATGGCCAAATCGGGCGGGCTACTGGAAGCTAAAAAGATTCATGACATTGCTGCCCAACACGGCATCCCCTGTATGATGGGTGGGATGCTGGAAAGCCGGATTGCCCTAAGTGCCAAGTTGCATTTTGTATATGCCAGCCCCAATATTCAATTTTATGATATGGATACCTGCATGTTAGGCCACCTGGCCGACCCCTGCGTTGGCGGCGTAACCTACGACGGTTACAAACTGAATATCAGCGATGCTGTTGGGATAGGAGCGGATGCGGATGAAGCGTTTTTGGAAGGGTGCGAGAAGTGGAGTGTGTAGCCAAAGCAACCCTGTCATTTCGAAAGAGCGATAGCGAGGAGAAATCTTCTAAAAGCTTCAGGCGCACTTACATGGTCGCGATGCAGTTGTAGAAGATTTCTCACTATCGTTCGAAATGACAACGCTATCTACTCAACTCCGCAAAGTATTTATGAAACAATGGAATAGTTTCAATCCCTTTGTAATAGTTAAATATATCGTATTTTTCGTTTGGCGAATGCAGGGCATCGCTGTCTAAACCAAAACCCATTAACACCGTTTTTAATCCCAGCTCGGCTTCAAATAAGGCTACGATAGGGATGCTGCCGCCGCCACGTGTTGGTATAGGATCTCTACCGAAAGATTCTGCAATGGCCTTTTGGGCGGCCTTGTAAGCCACGCTATCTGTAGGAGTAACTACCGGTTCGCCGCCATGGTGCGGGGTTACCTTCACTTTTACAGCTTTCGGGGCAATTTTCAGAAAATGATCTGTAAACAATTGCGTAATCTTTTCTGAAGTTTGGTTAGGCACCAGTCGCATCGAGATCTTCGCATTAGCTTTTGAAGGCAACACCGTTTTGGCACCTTCGCCAATGTAACCACCCCAGATGCCATTTACCTCTAAGGTTGGGCGGGTGCCGGTGCGCTCAAATGTGGTGTAACCCTTTTCGCCCCAAACTTCGGCAATATCCAGGTCGGTTTTATATTCAGCTTCGTCATACGGCGCGGCGTTTAGTTCGTTGCGTTCGGTTTCTGTCAGTTCGGTAACGTCGTCATAAAAACCGGGGATGGTGATGTGGTTGTTCTCGTCGTGCAATGAAGCGATCATCTTAGCCAGAATAGTTGCCGGGTTAGCCACTGCACCACCATAAACGCCGGAGTGCAGGTCGCGGTTAGGGCCGGTAACTTCCACTTCCAGGTATGATAAACCACGCAGGCCTGTTTCCAGCGACGGGTTCTCCATACTGATCATCGAGGTGTCGGAGATTAACACCACATCGGCCTTTAAACGTTCCTTATTTGCTTTTACAAATACGCCCAGGTTGTTTGATCCTACCTCTTCCTCGCCCTCAATCATAAATTTGATATTGCAAGGCAGGGTGTTGGTTTGCATCATCAGCTCGAAAGCCTTTACGTGCATATAAAATTGACCCTTATCGTCGCAGGCGCCACGGGCATAAATCTTTCCGTCGCGTACGGTTGGCTCAAACGGCGGGGTTTTCCAAAGCTCTAAGGGGTCTGGTGGTTGTACATCGTAGTGGCCGTAAGTTAAAACGGTAGGCAAGGCAGGGTCAATTATCTTTTCGCCGTACACGATAGGGTAGCCAGCGGTTTGGCAAACTTCCACATTATCGGCACCGGCCTCGGTTAGTTTTTTGGCTACGTAATCGGCAGCGTTTAAAACATCCGTTTTATATTTGGGGTCGGCACTAACGGATGGGAAACGCAGCAGCTCAAATAATTCGTCAAGCAGGCGTTGTTTATTATCGTCTATATATTGCTTTATTACTTGCATAGTAAATGTAATTTGAAGCAAATATAGTGTAGATTATTTGGAGCGGGTAGTGGCAGGCGTGTTTTATCAAAGAGATTGTCATTTCGACGAAAGGAGAAATCCTGTTCGATTTGCACAGTTGCGGCTATGCATCTTGAACAGGATAACTCCTCGCTATCGCTCGTTCGATATGACAGTTATTATTCTTTACTCCGCTACCTTCTCTACAACTACCGCTGTACCGTAAGCCAAAACTTCTGTTATGCCCTGCATCACTTCGTTGGCATCGTAACGCATACCGATGATAGCATTGGCGCCAATGGCCTGAGCGTGTTGGATCATCAGGTGGAAGGCTTCCTGGCGGGCGTTCTCGCAAAGCTCTACATAAACAGAAAGCCTGCCGCCGAACAGTGATTGTATGCCACCGGCAAAATTGCCCACAACGCTGCGGCTGCGTACCGTAATGCCGCGGATAACGCCTAAATGTTTAACAACTTTATAGCCATCTAAGGCGTTGCTGGTGGTGATGAGTGAAATATCCATGGTTTGTGTTTGTTGATGTATGGTTTAGAGACTATTTCTTCAAAAATGTTACTATCGCAGGGTTAACAATGCTGGTTTTATCTAAATGCGGCAGGTGCGCTGCATCTTCTACAGGTAAAAAATCGGTTTTTAAAACACTGCGTACCGAATCGCTGTAGTTGAACGGAACGGTTTTATCTTCTTTACCCCATATCAGCAACACCGGTTTTTTTACTGCATTCAGTCCTGCGTAAGTTACCCGGCCGTTGTAAGTGTAATTATAATTGGTAGATACCAGCGCATTCCGGAAGCCTTTATACTCCATCTGCGGTAAATAAAGCTTAACCCAGTCCGGGTGTAGCTCCGGATATAAAAAATCATCCATTTGGCCGTTGGCGCGGTCGGTAGATGTGATCGCTTCTTTAACATCAATTAAAAACTGTGGCATTTTCGATTTTTTGTTGACGTATGCCGGGTCTATCAACACTACTTTATTCACCAGGTCGGGGTAGGTGGCAGCAAAATCTGCAGCAACTATCCCACCGAAAGATACGCCTGCCATGCTTATCGGTTTTTTTAGATGTAGTGCCTCTATCAATTCAGATAGCTGGTCCATGTAGAGTTTCTGATTGTATAAAACGTCGGGCCTGTCGCTAAACCCGCGGCCATACATATCATAACGCACTACCCGGAAGCCATTCTCTACCAAGTTTTCAAATGTACCATCCCAAATGTAATACGGTACGCTAAAGCCATGTATCAGTATCACCACCTTGCCCGTGTCCTGCCCGTCAATCTCGTAATGGGTTTGGCCAAGGTTTAAGGTGACATAACTGCCATTAGTGTTTTTTCTGACCAGTGGCGAGATTTCCTTATGTTCTTTATTTTTTACAAAATATAAAAGGGCTATAGCGGCTACAGCAAAGATGAGCAACGCGATAACAGTTACGATTAAATTCTTAAGAAACTTCATTCAAGGGGCGTAAAATTGGTAATAGGTTTAAAAAATAAAAGTAACAGAAATATTTAATTTAGCCCTCTAAAGTTACAGTTAATATGCGCATCACTATCATCGGTTCGGGTAATGTGGCTACCCACTTATCGGCGGCCTTTAAAAATGCCGGGCACCGGATAGTGCAGGTATACAGCCGCGACATGCACAATGCTGCATTGCTGGCTTACCATGTAGGCGCCACGGCGATTGATACACTGGATGATATTTCGCAAGATACCGATATATTCATTGTAGCTATAAAGGACGATGTGATAGGCGATACCAGCAGCAGGTTAGCAAAGTACGATAAACTAATTGCCCATACATCCGGCGCGGTACATTTGGAAGCTATCAGGCATTATACAGAGCGTGCCGGGGTGTTTTACCCGTTACAAACATTTAGTAAAAGCAAAGAGTTGAATTTTAGAGAAGTGCCTTTATGTATTGAAGGAGCCGATGAGCGTATTACTAAAGAATTAGAAAAACTTGCCCGAACGGTAAGTAATAATGTTTACCGGGTAAGTTCGGCACAGCGAAAGGTTTTGCACCTGGCGGCGGTTTTCGCCTGTAATTTCACCAATCATTTGTACGCTATTTCCAAACAATTACTGGCTAATAGCGACATGAGCTTTGATATGCTGCGCCCGCTCATAGCCGAAACTGCCGACAAAATAAAAGCACATGCGCCCGAGACGGTACAAACCGGGCCGGCTATACGTAATGATGTGCAAACAATGGATACTCATTTGCAAATGTTGGATAACGAGCCCGACCTACGGGTGCTGTATACATTGTTAAGTCAGGATATTATCAAAAACCATAACAAGGCGGGCGGGGATAAGTAATTTTATTACTTTTGCCAAAATGAATATTTTTAAAGTAACGATAAACTTTGAGGAAGCCGACCACGAAACCGTGGAACTGGCGATAGCTGAAGGGGAGTCTGTTTTGGACGTATGCCTGGAAAACGGCATCGATTTACAACACAACTGCGGTGGTGTTTGTGGTTGCAGCACCTGCCATGTATATGTTAATAAGGGAATGGATTATATCCAGGAGATATCTGATAAAGAAGAAGACTTTATTGACAGGGCCGTTAACCCGCGCATTACATCGCGCCTGGGTTGCCAGTGTATTATAATTGATGGCGATATCGAGGTCACTTTGCCCGATCAGTCGTCTTTTATGGGCCATTAATTAGGTTTTACGTAGAACGTTTTACGTTTTACGTATTTAAATAGTAAAAACGTATAACTTCATACGTGTAACGTACAACATAACATGACAGACAACAAATTCGCGCTTCCGATACACTGGAATGACCACGAGGACATAGCCATGAGCCTTTACGAAAAGTTTGGCGATGATTTTGGCGAATCTAAAATATACCGTATCCGTTTTACAGAGTTGTTGGATTGGGTGCTATCCCTGCCAAACTTTGCGGGCACGCGCGAGGAATCGACCGAAGGCCACCTGGAGCAGATCCAAAGCGCCTGGGTTTACGAATGGCGCGATAACCAATAGTATCTATGTGCAGATGTGCAAATTTCAGATATGCAGATGCTTTGAAACCGGTAAAATCATTCTTTAATGGGTGTAATATAATTTAATGGAATCCTTTTTAAACAAGCTTAAAGATATCACCACTTTAATTTTTGATGTGGATGGCGTACTAACCGATGGGTCGATTTTTGTGGCCGAGGATGGGGTGCAAAGCCGTGCTTTTAATATTAAAGATGGTTATGCTTTGCAATTGGCTGTTAAATGCGGTTACAATGTGGCGGCTATATCGGGCAGCAGGTCAAAAAGTGCATTATTCCGTTTAAATAGCCTGGGTATTAGCGATGTTTACATGGGTGCCCATACCAAAACCGAAAGGTTCAAGATCTACATTGAAGAGAAAAGCATCAACCCTGCCAATATCCTGTACATGGCCGATGATATCCCTGATCTGGGGGTGATGAAATTAGTAGGCCTGCCCGTTTGCCCGGCTGATGCCGCAGAAGAGATCAAAGCGATTTGCACCTATGTTTCGCCATTTGCAGGTGGTAAGGGCTGTGCGCGCGACATTATTGAAAAGGTAATGAAGATACAGGGTAAGTGGATGAGTGCCGAAGCGTATAGCTGGTAATTAAGACCATGGTCAATAGTTGATAGACTACAGCAAAATATAATATGAATTCCATGGACTATTAGCCATGGGCCATCGACCAAATATGAGTAGCTTTCCAAAAATCATTCTCGCATCCAAATCGCCGCGCAGGCAGGAACTGTTACGATTAATGGATCTCGATTTCAGGGTGGTATTAAAGGAAGTAGACGAAAGCTACCCCGAAGGACTATCACCCGCCGAAATTGCCCTATATATTGCTGCCAAAAAAGCCGAAGCCTTTGATGAAGATATTAACGAGGAGGTTGTTTTAACGGCTGATACCATTGTGGCTATTGACGGTTTGATACTGGGTAAACCCGAATCATCTGAACATGCGGTGGAAATGCTTCAACGTTTATCCGGCAAGGTACATGAGGTGTACACCGGTGTTTGTTTACTGCACAATCACCAATACAATAAATTTTACGACAGGAGCGAAGTATTTTTCCGCAAATTGACCGATCACGAGATCCGTAGTTATGTGGACGAATATCAGCCGATGGATAAAGCCGGCTCCTACGGCATCCAGCAGCGCATCGGTTTGATTGGCATCGAACGCATTAATGGCTCTTATACTAACGTAGTAGGTTTGCCTACCGAAAAGGTTTATCAGCAATTGGTAAGGTTAAAGAATTAAAACCCTTCTCACTCGCTCGGCTCCTGCCGAGTGAGATTTATTATGAGGCCTCCGGCCGCAGCTTTTGTAGGTTTCGGCGGCCGGAGGCCGTACAACAGTCGTCACGCGGCTGGAGCCGCGCGACTGCATATCTTTTCGCTAATCGCTTCGCAAAATGCCGTGCTTGTATAATAGACTTCCTCACTCGCCCGGCTCCAGCCGAGTGAGGTTTATTATAAGGCCTCCGGCCGCAGCTTTTGTTTCGGTGGCCGGAGACCGGAAAATAGTCGTCGCGCGGCTGGAGCCGCGCGACTGCATATCTTTTCGCTATCGCTCGCGCAATGATGCACTTGGATGATAAATTTTCGCATCCGCTCGGCTCCTGCCGAGTGAGGTTTATTATGAGGCCTCCGGCCGCAGCTTTTGTAGGTTTCGGCGGCCAGAGGCCGTAAAATAGTCGTCACGCGGCTGGAGCCGCGCGACTGCCAAATAAATTCACTCTAAAACTTCTTCATATTATTCTTTCTATTCACATCAGGTAAAGCGTTATCCGGATCTACAGTTAAGCTTTCTACATCCTGCTTAGTCGGTAAAAAAAAAGTGGTCACCTTGTTTTGCAGCCAGGTTTCTACCGGGAAGTAAGTACGCTGTTTAGAGCCGTCTTTTAATTTTGCCTCAACGATAAAGGGCATCGCCATCAACTCTTTATTAGCGATGGTGAGTACTACGCCTTTGCTGTGATCCTTGCCCACATATTTGGCATCTATTAGCGCAATATCCAGCTTGTAATTATTGTAGTACCATCCTTTCCAAAACCAGTTCAGGTCCTCGCCTGCGCCGTTCTCCATCGAGCGGAAAAAATCATCGGGCGTGGGGTGTTTGTAGGCCCATTTATGAATATAGTTCGTAAAGGCATAGTCAAAGCGGTCTTTACCCAGTATCTGTTCACGCAACAGGATCAGCCCAAACGCCGGTTTATAATAAGTGTACGGGTGGCGGTACTTTTCAGCAATAGCATCGGGTTGTGTCATGATGGTTGGCGCATCCGGGTCGGTAATAAATGGAATGATCTCGTCCGCCGGGTTGCCACCGTTTTCGGCGTACTCGCTATCGCGCTTAGGGGCGTACTCGCCTTTATTGAACACGTCAGATGCGTAAACATCAATAAAAGTGTTAAAGCCTTCATCCATCCAGGCAAAACGCCGCTCATTGCTGCCTACAATCATCGGGAACCAGTTGTGGCCAATCTCGTGCGCGGTGACCCAAAAAAGCTCTTTGCCTTTATCGGTAATGCCGTCAAACACAATGCCCGGGTATTCCATCCCCCCGGCTATTCCGGCTTCGTTAACGGCAACAGGATAGGGGTAAACAAACCATTTGCTTGAAAAATATTCTATTGAGCCTTTCAGGTATTCCGTCGCGCGGCCCCAGGCGTCGTTTCCGTTGCTCTCCACCGGGTAAACCGACATAGCCATGCATTTTTTACCGTTGGGCAGGTTAACCCTTGCGGCATCCCATATATACGCCTTTGAAGCACTAAAGGCCACATCGCGGGTATTCAGCATTTTAAAATGCCAGGTCAGGTTGCCTTTGTTAGTTGGCCTTGATGCCGGGTTGGTAACCTCGGCAGCGGTACGGATCATGATGGTTTTATCGCTGTTGCGGGCTGCCTCCATGCGGGCAACTCGTTTGGCTGTCAATACCTCGGTTGTGTTCAATAACTCGCCTGAGCCGGCTACGATCATATCTGCAGGCAGGGTTACCGTGTAATCAATATCGCCATACTCTAAATAAAACTCGCCGCTGCCCAAAAATGGGGCGGTGTCCCAACCGCGACTATCGTCATAAACACACATACGCGGGTAAAACTGGGCTATTTCGTAGATCTTGCCATTTTTGGTTTCCACGTAATCCGTCCGGTTACCAAAGTTGCCGGGGATGGTGTAATGATATTTGATCACCAGGCTTATCTTGGCTCCCCCGCCCGCCAGTGCTACGGGCATCCGTACCTGCATGCGGGTATCGGTTACGGTGTAAGGAACGGTGGCTGTTTTGCCGTTGGTTACTATCGAAACTGATTCTATAATATAACCCGCGGTATGTTGCGTGGCCTGCGCGGCTGTCACAAAGTTAGAGCGGGCATCTTTCTTGTAAGTATTTTGGTCCACGTGCAGCCATAGGTATTGCAAAGCATCGGGGCTATTGTTGGTGTAAGTGATGTTATCTACACCGCTGATGGTTTTGGCAACGGTATCAAGGGTTACTTTTAATTGGTAATCCGCACGGTTTTGCCAGTACTTAGGCCCGGGATCGCCATTGGGCGAATGTACCTCGTCGCCATTTTTAGTATAAGGCAGGGGTGAAAATAACAGCGAAGGCTGATAATTGGAAGCAATAGTATCGTTGCTGTTTTTCTTTTGGGCCAAGGCTGTAAAAGTTGACAGGATGAGTAAAGCGGGAATAAAACAGATCTTTTTCATGCGGTGGGCTAAGTGCGGGCAATATACAAAGGATATGTTATTTGCAATGTGCTGACTGTAAAATGATGGTTAACCCAGCATCTGTGCCAGTACACCCTCTTTAAGCGAATAAGTACTCATAGCTACATCGGCAACACCTATCTTTTGCATGATATAGATAGTAAGCAAACTGGCTACTACGATCATATCTACCCGCACGGGGATAATACCTTTGATAGCTGCGCGTTGCGCGTGGTTAGATTTTGCCAGTCGTTCTATCAGGTCGAGCAGGTCATCGGTATCAAACTCATAATTGCGCGTTTTTTTTAGGTCGAATTTGCGGCCAGCTTCTAATTCAATTACCTCGGCAAAGCTTTCAAACGCGCCTGATGAGCCGATGAGGATACGGGGGCGGTATTTAAGCGCCGCGGCAAAAAGATCGGCCAGTTGCCCATTCAAATAGCTGGTCATGGCTTTGATGGAAATTACGGGGATGGGATCTACCTTGTGAAACATATCCATCAGCCTTGCTGCACCTATTTCAAAACTTTGTTTCCATAGTATCTCATCTTCGTTGCCAATGATGAACTCTACGCTGCCGCCGCCAATGTCTATTATCAAGGCGTTCCTGTCCGTAAGGCAGCCGCTGGCATCAATGCCATTATAAATATAAGCCGCTTCCTGGTCGCCGCTAATCAATTCTATTTGGATGCCTGCCTTTTCATTCACGGCAGTAATAAAGTCCTGTCCGTTTTTTGCATTACGCAGGGCCGATGTACCGATAGCCCTTAGCTCTGTAACATGATGATCCAGCAGATGATCGCGAAAGCGTTGCATTGTTGCTATCCCACGCTCGAAAGCCGCGGGTTGGATCAGGCCCTCGTTAATGCCGCCTTCGCCAAGCTTTACACCTTCCTGCGTATGAAAAATCTCGGTAAAGTTATTTGCCGGGCCTTCTGCTATCAGTAAATGGAAGGTATTTGTACCCAGGTCCATCACCGCTACACGTTTATTTTTGCCGGGCATACTTTCATTTTGCATAGGTACTAAAGTAAAAAATCCCTTTAAAAGTTTTTGGCCTTCAAGGGATTTTGGAATTATGATAGGGTGAAGGGTTTACTCTTTATAAAAGAACCATTTAGCCAGTTCTTTAAAGCTTGCCTTTTTACCGTACATTAAAATGCCCACACGGTAAATGCGCGCGGCAACGTAGGTGGTGAACAAAAAGCCGAGAATCATCAGGCTCATGGATAAGGCCAATTGCCAGGTAGCAACTCCGCCAAACGGGATGCGAACCATCATCGCAACAGGTGCGGTAAATGGTATAATGGATAACCAAACCGCCAGCGGACTATCAGGCGCCTGGAACAATACCGATACCGATAAGATGTACGTAAATAGCAGCGGTAAAGTTATCGGGAACATAAACTGCTGCGTTTCGGTCTCACTATCAACCGCCGAACCTACTGCTGCGAATAACGCGCTGTACAATAAATATCCCGTCAGGAAATAGAATAAGAAGCAGCCTAAGATATAGCCAAAAGGGATAGTCGCTAATACGGCGATGGCACCTGCCATTGGGCTGCCCGGCCCCGAAAATGCATGCCCTGCTATTTTTGAGGTAACTACGGATAGTAAGATCCAGGCACCAAATTGTGTTAAACCAACCAGGCCAACACCGATGATCTTACCCAGCATCAACTGAAACGGTTTTACCGACGAGATCACTACCTCGATAATCCGGCTTGTTTTTTCTTCAATAACGCCACGCATTACCTGCGCACCATAAATAAATAGGGAAAGATAAATAAATATGGCACAAGCAATGCCAACACCCATAGATGCACCGACGTTGGCATCTTTTGTGCCTGCATCGGTTACTTCCATCGCGCTGATGTTAATGCGGCTCTTTTTGATCGAGTTAAGATAAGCGGTATCGATGTGATGTTCTACCAGGCTTTTATTAGACGCGATGGTGTTCATCTGGTTTTCTACCTCGCTAACTAATTTGAAGGAAGGTTTCTTTTTAGAGAAGATCTGCACCGGCGTTTTTTCATACCCTGCGGGGATAAGCAGTACAGAAAGATCTTCGTTATCCTTTAATTCTTTCTTTGCTTCATCTAAAGATTTTGCGGATGCCTGGAATTTGATGTGCTTTCGGTTATGTAATTTACCGATGAACATCTTGCTCTCGTCAATCACGTTAACCACCTGCTCGCTGCTTAGTTCCTGGCTGTTTTTGGCTACTAAACCAATAATGGCCGACATGCCCAAGATCAACAGTGGCACTACGAATATCATCACGATAAAGGCCTTTTTGCGTACGCGGGTAATGTATTCGCGTTGTATAATGAGTAATACTTTATTCATGGCGTTAGGCTATTTGGTTTACTTTTTCAATGAAGATCTCGTTCATGCTCGGGATGATCTCCTGCAGCATATTTACCCTTGTTTTAGGGATCAGGTATTGCAGCACATCGTTAGAGTTGGCCCCGCTGTTTAGTTTTAGCCTTATAACGTGGTTATTCTCATCGCCGGTTGTCGCGCTGATCACTTCAAATGGCTGCGCGCCATCAAAGCCTAACTGCTCACCGTTATACTCCACCAGGTAGGTATCATTACGGTATGAACGGCGGATGGCCTTCACCTTGCCATCTAAAATTTTGTGCGATTTGTGGATCAACGCGATGGCATCGCAAAGCTCCTCTACGGATTCCATACGGTGGGTACTGAACAGGATAGTGGCACCTTTTTTATTCAACTCCAGGATCTCATCTTTAATTATCTCTGCATTTACCGGGTCAAACCCGCTGAAGGGTTCATCCAAAATGATCAGATCAGGCTCGTGTAAAACTGTAGCCACAAACTGCGCTTTTTGCTGCATGCCTTTAGAGAGTTCCTCGATCTTCTTTTTCCACCAGGTTTGCATCCCCAGTTTATCGAACCAGAACTTTAAACGGGTAGTGGCATCAGCGCGGCTCAAGCCTTTTAAGCGGGCCAGGTAGATCATCTGCTCACCAATCTCCATTTTTTTGTACAAGCCGCGTTCTTCGGGCAGGTAGCCGATGCGTTCGATATGGCTTTGATTGAGCTTTTGCCCGTCAAAGTACACCTCTCCTGAATCGGGTGCGGTGATCTGGTTAATAATACGGATGAGTGAAGTTTTACCGGCACCGTTAGGGCCAAGCAGCCCGTAGATCTGGCCGCGTTCAACTTCTAAACTTACATCGCTTAACGCGCGGTGGCCGGCGTATTGCTTAACAATGTGACGAATGCTTAGCATATCAGGGTTTAGTTTGTTTGATTTAGATAACCAACCCTAGGCTTTGTTACAACCGTAAGCTATTTTAACTGATCTAACTTAAACCGCAAAACTTCAATGGATTCTTTTTGGCGGGAAATGATCACATACATTTCGCCCTGGTAGATCATAGTAACCGGATAACCATATTGCCCGCCCTTCCACAAGCCTTCCTGCTTTAAATGGTAAAGCTCATTAGCGATAATGTAATCCTTATTAAACTGCTTACCATCATTTGATAAGGAAAGTATCAGCGGGTTGCGGTCGTAATGATGCAGTGTATCGGGGATGCCTACGTAAAAAAAGCGTTTATCTGCCAGCCTGCCGAAGTGGAACTTACTATCATTATCAGAAAATTCTGTTTCAACAGGCCTTGACCAGCTTGTGCCATTGTTCTTGCTTTCTGTTAGCCATAGTTTACCTTTCCATCCCTTGCCCGTTACGCGTAACAGCATATGCAGTGCGTTATCATCCGTTTGGTAAAAAGAACCCTCACATAAGGGCGGCAACCCAAGTTTGGCAGCCGGTGCGTAGAATGCAGATGAGTTATCCTGCTTGTAGAGGAAATCGGGGTAAAAGCTGCTCCATTTCCACCCGGAGATGCCCCGCTTATCATCTGTGTAAGGGAACATAAAGTTACCGCTGATGATGAGCCTGCCGCTTTTGGTAAGCTGCGGGCCGTGGTTGGGTATCAGCGGCACATGCATATCGATAGGTGCGCTCCAGTGGACGCCATCGGCGCTGGTTTTTGCCCAAAGGTGGGTGTTCTCGCGGTGTTTGGTGTATTCGCCATAATAGGCTACTAAAGTGCCATTGTATTGGTAAAGACCGGCTGCGGTCAGTACCGTTAGCGTATCGTTTACTTTGCCCGGCGCTGCCAGTACCTTAACAGGCGACCAGCACTTAAAATCTTTAGAAGTGGAATAAACTACCCGCTGCCCCGGCGAATCCTCATCCTTAAAACCGTTCGACCAGATCGCCAAAAACTGATCTTTAAACCGAATGATGGACGGGTGATGATTATACAACCATTCCTTATCCGGCGAGTAGATCATCGACCGCTCGATCTTCAAATGGGTCAGCCCTGCATCTGTTTGGTAATTATTTTTAATGGCAGGCTTTTGGCCAAAAGCGATGCTGCAGATAAAAAGAAAAGGCAGGGAAAGAAACCAGCGTAGATTTGGCATAGTGGTATGTAAGCCCTAAAGATACTTTTGCCAAGCCATAAACACAAAAAAAGCCCCAAATCATAACTGATTCGGGGCTTCCTATTATCTTTCGGTCATCCGACTTTTCGTCTATTCCTTACTCGAAATATTCCTTCATCCGTTCAAAGAAACTTTTCTCGTTCTTGCCCGGGTTGGGTTTAAAGTTTGGTGAGCTTTGCAGTTTTTCTAAAATGTCGCGTTCTTCGCGGCTTAGTGCCTTTGGTGTCCAAATGTTGATGTGGATCAGCTGGTCGCCGCGGTGATAAGAGTTTACCTCCGGTACGCCTTTGCCCTTTAAACGCAGTATTTTACCACCTTGCGTACCCGGCTCAATTTTTATCTTAGCTTTGCCATCAATGGTGGGCACTTCTATACTGGTACCCAAGGTTGCGTCAACAAAGTTTACGTGCAGGTCATAAATCACATTATTACCGTCGCGTTTTAAAGTTTCGTGCGGGATCTCTTCTATCAGGATGATCAGGTCGCCGGGCATACCACCGCGCGGTGCAGCGTTACCTTTGCCACTCATGCTCAATTGCATGCCTTCACTTACACCTGCAGGTACGTTGATAGTAATGGTTTCTTCTCCGCGTGTAACACCTTCGCCATGGCAAACGTTACATTTAGCCGTAATAGTCGATCCTTCTCCGTTACAGGTAGGGCAGGTGCTGGTAGTTTGCATCTGGCCCAAAATTGTATTGGTTACCCTGCGTACAGAACCCTGGCCAGCACACGTTTTACAGGTTTGGAAAGACGATTTATCTTTTGCGCCCGTGCCATCACAGGTTTTACACAGGATCTGTTTATTTACCTTGATCTTCTTTTCGGCGCCGTTGGCAATTTCTTCAATGGTTAGCCTTACTTTAATACGCAGGTTGCTGCCACGGGCTACACGGCGGCCATCGCCACCTTGCCTGCCGCCACCGCCGAAGAAGCCTTCAAACGGTGAGCCGCCTCCGCCAAAAATGTCACCAAACTGGCTAAATATGTCGTCCATATTCATACTGCCGCCGCCGTAACCACCACCATTTGGCGATGACGCATTGGCAGCATGGCCAAACTGATCGTACCGCTGGCGTTTTTCGGGCGAGCTCAGTACTTCGTAAGCTTCGGCAGCTTCCTTAAACTTTTCTTCGGCCTCTTTATCACCCTCGTTTTTATCCGGGTGATATTTGATAGCCATTTTACGGTACGCTTTTTTTACTTCGTCAGCATCGGCACCTTTGCTAACGCCAAGCACATCGTAATAATCTCTCTTAGCCATATCTTTAATTATTTCGGATTTCGAAATTTCGATTTCGGAATTTTACTTTTTTGCAACTCGATCAATCGATTTTTAATTTTGGATTTAATCAATCCGAAATCGAAAATCCGACATCAACTTTACGCTCCAACAATTACCTTAGCAAAGCGGATCACTTTCTCATTAAGTTCGTACCCTTTTTCCATTTCATCAATTACTTTTCCCTTCAAATCGTCTGTTGGGGCAGGGATGTTGGTAATGGCTTCGTGCAGGTCGGCATCAAAAGGAGTACCTATCGATTGCATTTCCTTCAGGCCTTTTTGTGCCAGGATGTTTTTCATCTTGTTCTGGATCAATGCAACACCTTCTTTCACGGCAACAATATCAGTTGCATTTTCCATAGAGCGGATAGCGCGTTCAAAATCATCCAATACCGGCAATAAGGCAACGATAACATCTTTACCTTCAGTTTTGCGGGCATCCTCACGCTCTTTAATAGTGCGACGGCGGAAATTGTCAAACTCTGCATATAAGCGTAAAAACTTATCATTTGCTTGTGTTAACTCTTCTTTATGCTTTTCTTCCAAAGATATCTCAGGTTCGGCCTGCTCTATTTGCTGGGCTTGTTCCTGACCGTCAGTCTGTCCGTTTTCGTTTGCCATTTCAGCGGTGTTTTCAGGATTCTCTGAATCTTCCTTCTTCTTTTTCTTTAACATGTCATTAAAATTCATAGCGAGTATTGCTAATCAAGTATCCTGCCATCGGGATAAACCCGACAAGCTGTCAGTTAAGTTTTGTTGTTTGTGACTTGTTATCTGGTATTGTGTTAAAAGTGTTAGTACTCGCGACATAAGGCCGCCTCAACTAACTAATTTACCATTAACAAATAACGCGGGCTACGCTATCTGCACATCCTCTAACACTTTACCATTCTCGCATTTAATAATGCGAGAAGGGAAGGTGCGGATGATATGATAATCATGCGTGGCGATCAATACGGCGGTACCCGACTGGCTGATCTGCTTGAGCAGTAATACGATCTCTTCAGATGTATCGGGGTCAAGGTTGCCCGTTGGCTCATCGGCCAGTATGATCTCGGGATTATTTAAAAGCGCACGAGCTACAACTACACGTTGCTGCTCACCGCCCGAAAGCTCATGAGGCATTTTTTTGAGTTTAGAACGCAGGCCGACTTTTTCTAAAACATCCAGTATCCGGTCGCTGATTTGTTGCTTATCATCCCAGCCTGTAGCGCGTAAAACAAATTGCAGGTTTTGCTCAACCGTACGGTCCGTAAGTAATTGAAAATCCTGAAAAACAATACCCAGTTTACGGCGCAGGTAAGGTACATCCTTACCTGTTAATTTACTTAATTCATAACCACAGGCATGGCCGGTGCCGCTTGCCACATGCAGGTCGCCGTAGATGATTTTCAGCAAACTACTTTTGCCTGATCCTGTTTGGCCGATAAGCCAAACAAAATCGCCTTTATCAATGTGTAAATTAACGTTTGACAACACCAGGTGCTTTTGCTGAAAAACATCAATGTTATTTAATTTTATAATAGAGTTTCCTATCATTTTCTTATAGGTCTAATTTTAATATTTTACCAAAGGGAAGGTCTTTAACCACCCCCATAATATAATCGTGCTTATCTTTAAGGCCGATCTTATCTAATGATTTCTCAGGCCTGTCTACCCTGAAATAAGCCAGCAGTGTAAACTTATCGTCTCTTAGCTGTACATAGTCGGGTATTTTGGCAACGCCTTTTACTTTTATAATATACATTTTATAAGCTAGAACCTTTAAGTTCCAAATTTATCGTTTTTAGCTGACATTGACGGGATAAGCTTTCAGCTTTCTTCTATTCGCTTTTAGCTTAAGGCACACAAGAACTGCATGGTGTCAACGCCGTCGGCATAATCCCATAATTGCGGGTGCTGGCTTTGGCCGAAACCTACAATTTGGTTAGGTAGTTGGATATCTGCTTTTGTAACAACGCATTGCAATTGTTCGCTTTGCCCGGCTAACATTTGCTGAGCCGATGGCAGGGTGGTGTAAGTGTCATAAAATAATACGGCCAATGGTGATACCAGTCGATCATCCTGCTTAACCAGTAAAAAGCCGTTATCCAAATGCTTATCGCCGTTTACCAGGTAAATAGATTTGTTATAATCGTAATTGTTATTGTATTTATGGTGGTTGATAATGTCGGAATGCGCCTCTATAGACTCAAAAAAGAAGTTGAAATCATAACCTCCGGGCACTAATAGCTTAGATACGTTACGGCAGCCCAGGCCGTAATAATCAAAAATATCGTGGCCCAGGTTAAAAAGGTCTTCGGCAGACTCATTGCCGGTTAATAAAGCTATACTGTTGCGGTTTTTGCGGATAATATTGGGCACTTTACCAAAATAGTATTCGAAATAGCGCGAGGTGTTATTGCTGCCGGTAGCGATAATGGCTTCAAAGCATTCCAGCCGTTCAACAAAGCTAAACTGCTCTTTATAGCTCGTTTGCAAATCTACCAGTTTGCTTAATACATATTTGATCAGCCTGGAGTCTTGCGATGATGCTTTGATCAGCGCGTGGTTGCCGGTTAGCATTACACACAGTACATCATGAAAGCCTACCAGCGGGATGTTGCCGGCCAGTACCAAGCCTACTTTTTTACTTTCGCCGTTTTTTAGATTGTACCGGTTTAGCCATTGTTCTAAATCGGTAGGGTTTAACATTTTACCGGTGGCGATTACTGCCCTCAAAACACTTTCGGGGGTAAACCAGGCGTTGTACTGCCTTTCAGACGCTATCAGGTTCATCAGTTGCGCATCGGGCGAGGCTAACTGTTCACCTAACTCAGCAAAAGTGTTTATAGCGGTTGTAATATCTAATTTTGACATATATATGTTAAGCGGGTAAACCCTTGAAATCTTTTTTTGTTATATTTGCATCCCCTGCAATGGCGGGCAAAGTTAAATCAGAAAATAAGAATATTTAAACAATATGGCGATTATAATCACCGATGAATGCATAAACTGCGGAGCCTGCGAACCAGAGTGCCCCAATAATGCTATTTATGATGCCGGCGCGGGTTGGAGATTCTCTGACGGTACCGGTTTAAAAGGAGTTATTGATTTTGGCGATGGTAATACCTTAAATGCAGAAGAAACCCAAGCTGCTTTAAGCGATGATATCTACTACATAGTACCTGATAAATGTACAGAGTGTGTAGGCTTTCATGACGAGCCACAGTGTGCCGCGGTTTGCCCGGTAGATTGCTGTGTTGATGACGAGGATGTACGCGAAACTCAAGAAGAACTGCTGGCCAAGAAAGATTGGCTGCACATAAACGAATAGTCAAAAAATATGATAATTTAGAGGGGAATGCGGTTATCGTATTCCCCTTTTTTGTAAACGAAACTTTATGCACACTCATGCGTAATAAGTGGTACTAAATTATGGAATACGGAATTTGTAACCTTGCTGTTGTGCCCTTACGTGCAGAGCCAAGTGACAGAAGCGAACAGGTTTCGCAATTGTTGTTTGGCGAAGCCTTTGAGGTAATAGAATGGAAGGAAAAGTGGGTTCAAATAACCACTGCAACAGATAACTATAGCGGTTGGATAGATCGCCTTCAATTTACAACTTTAGGCCACATGGCTTACAAGCGCCTGGTGCAGTATCCCGCACCTTTAACTTTTAAACCGGTAACGCAGGCCTGGAAAATTTCCGATAATACCGTGATCTATTTACCGGCGGGCAGTTCATTAGCTTTTTTGGAGGGCACGACAAGTTATATTGGCAGCCAGAAATTTGAGATAATAGGCGAGATAGGTGAAAAAGAGCACATCACCAATATTGCCCGCTCTTACCTGAATGTACCTTATTTATGGGGTGGCCGTACGCATTTTGGTATCGATTGCTCGGGCTACACGCAGATCGTCTTTAAATTATTGGGTATCAACCTGCGCAGGGATGCATCGTTACAGGCACGTGAAGGTACAGCGATAGACGCCCTGAGCCAGACTAAATTGGGCGATTTGGCATTTTTTGGTGCCGATGAGGGGAAGATAACGCATGTTGGGATCTTATTAGGAAATGGCGAGATCATCCATGCATCAGGCAAGGTTAAGATAGATAAAATAGAAACCGAAGGAATTTACTCTGAAGAATTAAAACGTTACACTCACAAGTTACGCAGCATAAGGCGTTATTTTTAGAAAGCGACATCCCAAATAATTACCTTTTTATCATCGCTTACAGATAGGAGTTGATCGCCATTCCAGGCCATTTTATTAACAGACAGGGCGTGGCTTGCATATCCTTTTTCCCGACTGATGATCTTACGTAGTTTGAAATCATTGCTATCCCAAATTTTAATACTTTTATCCATACTCGCCGTGGCAAAATAGGATTGGGTAGGGTGAAAGGCAATGTGATTTACGGCGAATAAATGTGCCGGTATATTTTGAATAAGTGCGTAGGTTTTATTGTCCCAGATCTTTACTTGCGCATCCCTTGCGCCTGATACAAGGTAATCGCCGTTAGGCGAGTATTGCAAAGCAAACACCGCCATGGTGTGCCCTATCAGTGCTTTTACAGGGCTGTAATCATCCAGGTCGTAAATGATAATTCTGTCGTCCCTGCAACCAAAAGCTACACGGTCTTCAGTTGGGTTGATGGTGATACAGCGCACGGTATCGTCAGAGACCTTAATACTGTGCACCAGTTCCAGACTTTTTAAGCTCCAGACCGATACCGTGCCATCCTCTGATGCGATCAGCAACTCATCCTTTTTTGCAGAGGACTTGATATCGAAAATGGGTTTAATGTGCTGCCTTAGCCGATGCGTTACCTTCTGCTCGGCAAAATTAAAAACCAATACTTCGCCGCTGCGCAGGCCTGCAAACATCAGCGGGTATGCAACCGGGCAATGGATAGCGTATATAGATGCAGGCACCGGGAACATTACTTTGATAAAAGACTTATCAGCCAGGTTCCATTCTACCAGCCCTTTGTCGTTGCCACCGGTAAACAATATGCCCGGCTTTTGCGAAAGCTCCACCGTGAATATCGGGTTGCTATGGCCGGTAAGTTCAGCAATTTTATTGACAGTGATCATCTTTATAAGTTGCGTTAAGCGGCAAAGAATTTGA
This sequence comes from Mucilaginibacter glaciei, assembly GCF_014773245.1. Classification (GTDB taxonomy): domain Bacteria; phylum Bacteroidota; class Bacteroidia; order Sphingobacteriales; family Sphingobacteriaceae; genus Mucilaginibacter; species Mucilaginibacter glaciei. Next base: position 161,756 of record NZ_JACWMX010000008.1, read on the forward strand.
TAGCTAATTTTAGCTGAAAAGCTTATTTTTTATGTCTTTCCTCTAAATTCTTAGCGATCTGTTCCAGATTTAAGCCTTTTTCTCTCAATAAAACCAATAAATGAAAAACCAGGTCTGACGACTCATTGATCAGGTCGGTTTCAGTTTCGGCCAAGGCGGCTATCACGGTTTCTACTCCTTCTTCGCCAACTTTCTGGGCTATTTTGTTAAGCCCCTTCTTGCGTAACTTATCCACGTATGATCCCTCCTGCGGGTTCTCATACCTGTCGGCAATGATATGCTCCAGCGCCAGTATAAAGTTTTGATTGTAAGCTGTTTTGAAACAGTTGCGTGAGCCTGTATGGCAGGTGGGGCCGTCGGCTTTAACTTTTATCAATAGGGTATCATTATCGCAATCAATATCTATACTCTTTACATGCAGATAGTTCTGGCTAGTTTCGCCTTTGGTCCATAAGCGATTTTTTGAGCGGGAAAAAAAAGTTACAATGTTCTGCTGCACCGTTTTATCATAAGCCTCCCGGTTCATATAACCGAGCATCAGCACCTCAAGCGTTTGCTCGTCTTGTATAATAACCGGCACTAAGCCGTCTGTTTTGTTGAAATCTATGTTCATAAGTTAAAATATATGTCATTGCGAGCGATAGAGTGGCAATCTCATCAGAAAAGTCCGGAGATTGCTTCGTCCCTCGCAAAGACGCGGGGAGATAATGGCTATATCCTTACCTCAATATTGTTCTGTTTTAAAATACCCTTCAAATCGGGTATTAGTATTTCGCCATAGTGAAACACTGATGCAGCTAAAGCGGCATCTACATTGGTATGCTTAAATACATCAACAAAGTGCTGTACAGAACCTGCGCCGCCGGATGCTATCACCGGGATATTTACCGCATCATTTACTTTCTTTAGCAAGCCATTGTCAAAACCGACTTTTGTGCCGTCGTGATCCATGGAGGTCAGTAGTATTTCCCCTGCACCGCGGCTCTCAGCCTCTTTTATCCAGTCTAAGGTTTGTTTCTCAGTTGGTAAGCGGCCCCCGTTTAAATGGACAATGTTTTTATCGCCCATTACCCTTGTATCTACAGCCACGATCACAAACTGAACGCCGAAGGTTTTTGCCAGTTCGTCTATCAAAGCCGGGTTACGCACCGCAGCTGAGTTGATCGAAATTTTATCGGCACCGGCGTTTAAAAGCGCATCTGCATCAGCAATTTCGTTAATACCGCCGCCTATAGTAAACGGGATATTGATTTGCCGGGCTACTGATTTTACCAGCTCAACCAGTGTTTTCCTTTTCTCTACGGTAGCGGTAATATCTAAGAATACCAATTCGTCTGCACCCTGTTGCGAATAGTTCCAGGCCAGTTCTACCGGGTCGCCGGCATCGCGCAGGTCAACAAAGTTCACACCCTTTACAGTGCGGCCGTTTTTAACATCAAGGCAGGGTATGATTCTTTTTGCGAGCATATTATTGAAGGGTCATTACGAGGTACGAAGCAATCTCTTGATCGTCAAGGCGGATAGGCAAAGTTTTGAGATTGCTTTGTACCTCGCAATGACGCGTTGGAGAAAACGCTGCGCGTTTTTAACTTAAATGGACATCAAACTTTCCAAATTCCAGTTTTTAATTTCTTCGATGCTGATGTGGTTTTCATAGATAGCTTTGCCAACGACGCACGATTCAACCTTTATTTTATTCAACTCCTCAATATCTTTCATTGAACTTACACCGCCTGAAGCGATCAGTTTGATGAATGGCGAATGATCCAGCAGTTTTTCATACAGTTGCACGCCTGCACCACCTAACTTACCGTCCTTATTAATATCGGTACAAAGAAAACGAAAAAAGCCTAATGCCAAACACTTATCTACGTAGTCCATTAGTTTGATAGGCGAGCTCTCCATCCAGCCTGAATATTTGATTACTTCATCCAGCACGTCTATAGCTATCACTACCTGGTCGCTACATTTATCGCGGCCACAGATGGCTTTGCTTAGGTCTTCTAAAAAAGACGGGTTGGTAAGCGCCTGGGTACCTACGATAACGCGGTGAACGCCCGAATCTATCAGTTCTTTTACCTTATCTATGCTGCGGATGCCACCGCCATATTGCACCTGCATGTCTGTTTTACGGATTACATCAAAAAGATATTGCTGGTTACTAAAATCGTTTTTGGCGCCGTTAAGGTCAATGATGTGGATGAAGTTTGTACCGTTAGATTGGTACCGTTCTATCATCTCTTCTAACGTAACATCATACTCTGTTACCTGCTGATAATCGCCTTCGCGCAGCCTTACAACCTTTTTATTCAGAATATCTATAGCGGGGATTATATACATCGGGGTTAAATTTTTGAGAAGTTTTTTAATAACGTTTCGCCATGAATGCCAGACTTTTCGGGGTGGAATTGAACACCGTAAAAATTGTCGTGCCAAATTGATGCCGAAAATTTATTAATGTAACTTGTTGATGATAAAGTGTATAATGGGTCGTACTCAATAAAGTATGAATGTACGAAGTAAAAGTGTGATCCGAGTGGTATACTCTTAAATAGAGGATTTTCTTTTTCGGCAAATACCTGGTTCCAGCCAGTATGCGGAACCTTGAAATTTGCAGTTTGCGGGAATTTTAAGGTTTTTACAGGGAATAAATCTAATAGATCAGCATTACCTTCTTCACTGTACGACGTAAGTAATTGCATGCCCACACAGATACCTAAGGTTGGTTTATTAAGAGCTTTTATGGCAGGTACTAATCCTGTATTTACTAATTTGTCCATAGCAGCACCTGCGTGGCCTACACCCGGTATAATGTAGCGGTCGTACAGTTCAAAATCTGCCTCGGTATTGATCATCCCATACGGAATACCCAGCCGCTCTAAAGTAGCAGTGAGTGAAAAGATGTTCCCGGCGCCGTATCGTATTATTCCGATCATGTTTTTTATGAGATGCAGGAATTAAGAGTTCAATAGTCAGGAAAAATCTTGCTTCCTGCATCTTGATTTCTTTTGTCCCTACAATAGTCCTTTTGTACTTGGTAAGACCATTTTATTAACGTCCCGCTTTACCGCCATTTTTATGGCTTTGGCAAAGGCCTTAAATATAGCTTCTATTTTGTGATGTTCGTTCTGTCCCTCTGCCTTAATGTTCAGGTTGCTTTTTGAAGCATCGCTGAAAGATTTAAAGAAGTGATAAAACATCTCTGTTGGCACATCGCCAACTTTCTCCCGTTTAAATTCTGCATCCCAAACTATCCAGTTACGCCCGCCAAAATCAATGGCTACCTGCGCCAGGCAATCATCCATAGGCAGGCAAAAACCATAACGCTCAATCCCCATTTTATTACCCAATGCTGTAGCGAATACTTCGCCTAAGGCAATCCCGGTATCTTCAATGGTATGATGCTCATCGATATGTAAGTCGCCTTTAGCAGTTACCGTCAAATCGATGCCACCATGGCGGGCTATCTGATCCAGCATGTGGTCGAAGAAATTCAACCCTGTTGATATTTTCGATTCGCCCGTACCATCAAGGTTTAGTTTGATGTAAATATCGGTTTCTTTAGTAACGCGGCTATGCTCGATAACCCGCTCGCCTAATTTCAGGAACTCGTAGATAGCTTTCCATTCAATGGTTTGCAAGGCAACAACACCCGCAATATCCGCATCAACTTCAGGCTGAAATTCATTATCACCCAGGCCCGATTTGTTATTTAACCAGATGGCTTTTGCGCCTAAGTTCTTAGCTAACAGTACATCGTTCTTGCGGTCGCCTATGGTAAATGAATTCGCCAGATCATATTGGGTAGTGTCTAAATATTTAGTCAGTAAGCCTGTAGCGGGTTTACGGGTAGGGGCGTTGTCTTTAGCGAAGGTGCGGTCAATAGCCTGATCTATAAAATGCACACCCTCATTTTCAAATGTTTTGATCACAAAGTTATGAACCGGGTAAAAGGTATCTTCCGGATAAACCGATGTGCCTAAACCGTCCTGATTAGTTACCATCACCAACTCATAATCCAGCTCGGCAGCAATTTTAGGCAGATATTGTAAAGCGCCGGGATAAAATGTCAGTTTGGCGAACGAGTCTATCTGTTCATCAGGGGTTTCGTTGATGAGTGTGCCGTCGCGGTCTATAAAAAGTATTTTTTGCAGCTTATCCATTATTTGTATTGCTGTAAGGTTGATAGCAGTATTTTGTTTTCCTGAGGCGTACCGATGGTAATGCGCAGGCAACCTTCGCAAAGCTCTACTTTTGAGCGGTCGCGGATGATGATACCGTGCTGCACTAAAAAGTTATAGATTCCTTTAGCATCGGTAGTTTTTACGAGGATAAAGTTGGCATCAGATGGGTAAATATCTGTAACGAAAGGCAGTTCTTTTAAAGTGAGTACCAGCTTATCGCGTTCATCTAAAGTTTCTTTTATCCAGCCGTTAACTTGCTGCACATTATTTAAAGCTTCTAAAGCCAACTGCTGCGATGCCTCATTTACATTGTACGGCGGTTTTACTTTGTTCATTACCTCAATAATCTCTTCGCTGGCGAAGGCCATGCCCACACGCAGTCCCGCAAGCCCCCAGGCTTTAGACAGGGTTTGCATCACAACCAGGTTGGCATATTCGGTCAGTTCCTGTATAAAGGTTTTTTGGCGGCTAAAATTGATGTAAGCCTCATCAATTACGATGATGCCGTTAAAATTGGCCAGCAAGGTTTCGATATCATCACGGTTGAGCGAATTGCCTGTTGGATTATTGGGCGAGCAGATAAAGATCAGTTTGGTACGCTCATCTATCGCCTCAGCAATGCCTTCCAGGTTTAGTTGATACTCTTCTGTCAGCAATACTTTGCGCGCTTCTAAATCATTTATATTGGCCGATACTTGGTACATACCGTAAGTAGGCGGACAGATAATGACATTATCTACCCCCGGGTTGCAAAAGCTGCGAAACAGAATATCGATAGCCTCGTCGCTGCCATTGCCTACAAATATGTTACGGGCAGGTACACCTTTAATTTCGCTCAGGCGTATTTTAACCTTATACTGCATCGGATCCGGGTAACGGTTGTAAGCCGTATCCAACGGTGAGCCGAATGCATTCTCGTTGGCATCTAAAAATACGCTTGCCTCTCCTGTATACTCGTCACGCGCGGAGGAGTAGGGGGTTAGGTTTTTAATATTTTTGCGTAGCAGGTTATTGATATCGTACATGGTATTGGTATTCTTTCATTAGTCAGTTATATCCATCGCGTCATTGCGAGGAACGAAGCAATCTCCAGATTGGACAAGTCGGCGATTCGCAAATCCGCCCTGCTTATGTAGAGATTGCTTCGTGCCTCGCGATGACGCAGTGGTTAGTTTTGCGGTTTGGCCATTCTTACACTTACCGCATTCCTGTGCGCGTGCAGGCCTTCCATGTCTGCCAGTATCTCTACCGATGGACCTATATTTTCAATCCCTTCGGCCGTTAAGTGCTGAAAGGTGATTTTCTTCACAAATGAATCTACCGATACACCAGAATATGCCCTTGCGTAACTGCTGGTAGGCAGGGTATGATTAGTGCCTGATGCGTAGTCGCCAGCGCTCTCCGGTGTTAAATTACCCAGGAAAACTGAACCTGCATTTTTAATGCTACCGGTAATTTTTTGCCAGCTATCTGTAGCCAGGATCAAATGCTCGGGCGCATAATGGTTGCTAAAATCCATAGCCTCATCTAAATTATTTGTGATGATGATGTATGAATTATCCAACGCCTGCCTGGCGATTTCGGCACGTGGCAGAACAGCTAATTGTTTATCCACCTCGGCCAACGTGGCTTGTGCGATGCTTTCAGATGTGCAAACCAACACCGACTGGCTGTCTATCCCGTGCTCGGCCTGCGCCAGTAGATCGGCCGCAACATAAGCGGGTTTGGCTGTCCTGTCGGCTATCACCAACACTTCCGATGGCCCGGCAGGCATGTCAATCGCAGTTGTAGTGGTCGACTGGATAATGGTTTTAGCCTTGGTTACAAATTGGTTGCCCGGGCCAAAGATCTTATCAACTTTAGTGATCGTTTCCGTCCCGTAGGCCATAGCGGCTACGGCTTGTGAACCGCCAACTAGATAGACTTTGTCAATATTCAGCATCAAAGCTACATAGGCGATAAAGGCATTCACCTTACCGTTCTTTTGCGGCGGCGAACAAACTACAATTTCATCGCAGCCTGCTATACGTGCCGGGATACCCAGCATCAAAAAGGTGGATGGCAGTACAGCAGTGCCGCCGGGAATGTAAAGGCCAACTTTTTCAATCGCCCTCAATTCGCGCCAGCAAGTTACGCCGGGCATGGTTTCTACCTTATCCTCGGGTTTTAGCTGTGCTTTGTGGAATTTGTAGATGTTGGCATAAGCTATCTGCAAAGCTTCCTGCTGCTCCGGCAACACCGCCGAAGCGATCTTGGTAAGCTCTTCCTTATTAAGAAAAAGCTTCTCCAGTTCAACTTTATCAAACTTGGTGGCATAATCCAGCAAGGCGCTGTCGCCGTGTTGTTTAACGTTTTCTATCACATCCTCAACCAACGCACGGATCTCGTTAGCCGGGTCAACATTACGCTGCACCAGTTTCTGGATATCTACTTTTGAAAGGTCCGAATAATTAAATATTTCCATTTGCCTTATCCCAGCCCTCTCCAAATGAGAGGGAGTTTATTTTGACTAACCTACTTTCTAAGTCTTCTCCTTGGGAGAGGATTTAGATGAGGCTTCTTATAATATGATTTTCTCTATCGGCATTACTACAATGCCTTGTGCGCCGGCTTGTTTTAACTGGCTTATACTGTCCCAAAAGTCACGCTCTGGGATTACAGTGTGCACTGCCACCCAATCTGCCTCGGCTAATGGCACTACCGACGGGCTTTTTACCCCCGGCAATAACGCAGTAACGGCATCCAGGTTTTCGCGCTTCACATTCAACACTACGTACTTTGTTTCTTTAGCCCGCAATACTGATTGGATCCGCTGGATCAATTCTTTGATCAGGTCGTCGTTCTCGCTGCCTTTGCTGCCTATCAGTACCGCCTCGCTGCTCATCACATCGGCAAATGGTTTTAAGCCATTGCTTTTTAACGTGCCGCCGGTTGATACCAGGTCACAGATGGCATCACTTAAACCTAAACCGGGAGAGATCTCTACCGAACCGGAAATGGTACGGATATCTGAACTAATACCTTGCGCTTTCAGGTATTTACCCAATATAACAGGGTAGGTGGTGGCAATGGCTTTCCCGTTCAGTTGTTTAAGATCGGTAATGGTATTATTGTTGGGTACCGCTATTTTCAACGAACATTTGCCGAAGCCTAATTTTTGCAGGTAGGCAACTTCTACTTCGGTCTCTTCTATTACATTTTCGCCCACAATACCTAAGTCGGCAATACCATCCTGAACATATTCGGGGATGTCATCATCGCGCAGGAAAAGGATCTCTAACGGGAAATTAGATACAGGGGAAATAAGCGAACTTTTGTAGTTTTCGAAGTTTAAGCCGCAATTTTTTAACAGTTCAACAGACTTTTCGTTGAGCCGACCCGATTTTTGGATCGCTATTTTTAATGTTTTCACAAGTTGAGTTTAAGGGTACTATAAAATAAAAAAAACGGAGGGTTGTTATTTCGCGTAGAAACATACATTATCTATTCACCACCGGGTGGTGATGCAGATGAAGATGATGTAGTTTGAACTTTTCCATTTTTTGTTACAGTACTTATAGATAAGTGGTGCAAATATAGGGAGTAGATTAGCAAATCAAAATAAAATCTAAATTTGATTGTCAAAAATTTAATTTAGGGTCTCGTTTTTTGAAAAAATGGCAATATGTATAAGTGCTTATGTAATTTAATCAGCCTTATACTCATATATCGCGCCATCCTCCAGCTTCTTTAATAGCTTTAGGTTTTTTACCTTTTCTATATCCTTTATATTGATCAGCTCCGGATTTTCCAGATTGTTGAACCAGATGAGGTAGAAATGCTTGATCTCGTAAAATTTCTTCACATCCTTTTTAAAGAATTTGTGGGGTACCAGGTAGGAGGATATGCCAGAGAAAAAGTAAACCGCCTCATGCGCATCGGTGTAAATGGTCACCTTCGGGTCGAACATTGTTTTGTCTATCGTACGCAGATAATTGGCGAACGGTGATTCCTGCCAGCCGCTGTCTGTGTAACCTGGGTTGCCATAATCGTCGGCCACCTGGTCTTTATAGCGGTCGTAATCTATTAAAAAATCTTTGGTGGTGAAGCCCAGCATGAGTATGGTCATTATGGTGCCGATGATCAACCGGGTACGTTTAACGCTGATGCTTTTGAGCCACAGCAGCCCCCAGCTGGTATATCCCCATAATGAGGTGATGAACAGAGGCGATAGCAAACGATGATTGATCCGTTCGTATCGTGAAAAGGTGGAAGACAGGATGATGAACAAGCCGTACACCAATGAAAACGTAATAGCCAGATTCTCGTAACTATTTAAATGCCTGCGGTAATAGTTATAGGCCAACGCGATGATAAAGCCCAGCAACATTACAATGGCGATAGGGGTAGCCAAAAAATATTGAGCAGGAGTGAAGCCCATCCAGTCGCACATAACGGTGCCAAAATAATAAAGATTTTTGCCGAATGAGGTGATAGAAGGTTCGCGCGGCCCTGTGCCGGTTCCTGTATGCAGCGCATTGAATACCAGATTGGTTACCAGTAATGAGATGCAAACAAACCCATAGATCAGGATATGGACGATCTTCTTTTTCCAGATCAGTGTTCTGTCCAGCAACAACAGCAATCCGCCCGTGCCTACAATGGTAACAGCCGCATAACGGGTAACACAACTTAAAGCTGCTATAGCTGCCGCGATGATCAATGCTTTAACGGTATGCTTTAAAAGGTACTCGCGGAAGGCAACGATAAAAAATAGCACCTCCAGTATAAACAAGGTCTCCGACCATAAATAGGTATAAACCTGCAGCAAAGCCGGACTAAAAGCGATTGCGATTAGCATAAGCCATTTATAGAGTTGCAACGCCGGTAGAAAGCGATTCATGATCCACCCGCAGGTAAAAAGGAGAGAGGCGAATAGCATAGCATCCAGTATAGCCCCGAAAACTACCGGGTCAATCTGGCTGATGAACATGATTGCACCCAAAAAAATGGGGTAAAATACCGGGAAATCCACAATGGGTATGTGGTTAAAGGTTTGCAAAGTTCCATTTGCATTTAAACTCCTGGCGGCACTGGTGTACATGATCGAGTCCGGAGAAATGCCGATGCCGCTGTAACTGCAAAAAAGGCATATTAAGTAAAAGCCTATACCACAGGCTAATAAAGTATCATAGTTTTTTATGGATCGGGAGAAAACCATTAAGAGGATAAGGATGTTAGGCGCTTTTTGTTTGCAAGTTTAATTGTTGTGCGGATGAGAAATGAAATCTTATGTTAGTTTATATGAATAAGTTGTTTAGAGAATGTTTTGCAGCGAGGAAGTCTCTTGCCGAAAAACTCAAATTAGTTTACAGCGATAATATGCAGGATTGGGAATACGAAGTGTCGGATCCGGATAGAATAGTAGACTTTATAAATGAATACAAAAAAACGGATACGAATAATGCAGAGAAAATAAGCTTGATGGAAATAATGTTAGATAGTTTAAATACCACTTTATATACAAATGGCGGATTCAAAAAAATGAATCAAAATAATAAAGAGATTATTAGCCTGTTAAAATCTAACAAGTCCCTGCATTCGACAACACTTGAATATTGGCAAAACGGATGGCCAATATCCATTTTATTAAAAGATATCTAATCTATGCTATCAAATCCAGCACAGTACTTATTGGCTGGTCGCTGTCTATCAAGATCCCCTTAACCCCCGCTGCGGTGCCTGCCTCTACATCGCGCTCGCGGTCGCCTATGAAGTACGACTGGCTTGGGTCGATGTTATATTTCTCTATCCCTTGCAGCAGCAAGCCAGGCTTAGGTTTGCGGCAATCGCAGTCGCCGGTAAAGTTGGGGTGGTGCGGGCAATAAAAAAAGTCGGTTATCTCAACCCCGTGCTCGTGGTAAACCTCTTTTAAGTGGTTATGCATTTTGTTTAACTCCGGCACGTCGTACCAGCCTTTGGCCAGGCCGCCCTGGTTGGTGGCTACCAACAGCATATAGCCGCGGTCCTGCAATTCCTTTAGCGCATCAAAATTATCCAGTACATGAAAATCTTCCAATTTGCATACGTAGTCGCCCATTTCGCGGTTTAGTACTCCATCCCTGTCTAAGAAAACTGCTTTAATTTTATCGGCCATTATTTTACAAATTACGATTTAACGGCAAAAGTACGGTAATAAGCCAAATTACTATGTGTGCATATAATCCAAACATTTAAAATTGCAAATTTGATATATAAACTACTCTTTTTATGTTTCAATGTTAATTTAATACCAGATTAAGGGGTGTGTTTTAAAAATGTCTAAAAAATACAGTCAATTATTATTAAAGTATTAAAAATCGTTAATTTCGTTATTACCCGTATCTCAAAAAAACGGATAAAAAAATGGATCAAACCAATGGCGACCAGCAAGGCCTTTACAGGCCGGAATTTGAACACGATTCCTGCGGAACAGGTTTTATAACCAATATTAACGGTCATAAATCGCACCATATTATTGACGATGCATTAACCATGCTGGAGAACATGGAGCACCGCGGCGCTTGCGGCTGTGACCCCGAAACCGGCGATGGTGCAGGTATCCTGATTCAACTCCCCCACGAGTTTTTAATGGAGGAATGCTCTAATTTAGAGATCAGCCTGCCGGAGCCAGGCGAGTATGGCGTAGGGATGATCTTCTTCCCTAAAGACCCGGTGCTTAAAAAGGCATCACGCACAATCATCACCAATGCGATAGAAAAATTAGGGCTTACCAAGTTAGGTTACCGCAAGTTGACGGTGGATTCGACCGCGATAGGCGAAACTGCCCGCCAGGCCGAACCGGATTGCGAACAATTATTTATTGCAAGGCCACAACATATTACCAATACAGATGATTTTGAGCGTAAGTTATATGTACTGCGCCGTTATATCACCAAAACAGTAACCGAAACAGTGCCCGCGGCTGCCGAGTATTTTTACTTTACATCCCTAAGCTGCCGTACTATTATATACAAGGGTCAGGTTACTACCTATCAACTGCGTAAATACTTTACAGACCTGGTAGACCCGCGTATGGCTTCGGGTTTTGCGGTTATCCACTCCAGGTTTTCTACCAATACCTTCCCGTCGTGGAAATTGGCCCAGCCGTTCCGTTTGATCGCGCACAATGGCGAAATCAATACCCTTACAGGTAATCTCAACTGGTTCTATTCGGGCATCCGCTCATATGCGTCTACTTATTTTACCAATGAGGAGATGGATATGTTGCTGCCGGTGATAGACAATAACCAGTCGGATTCAGCTTGTCTGGATAACATTATCGAGATCCTGCTACACACTGGCCGCTCGTTACCGCACGTAATGATGATGCTGATCCCTGAAGCCTGGGATGGTAACGAACAGATGGACCCGGTTAAAAAGGCATTCTACGAGTACCATGCCACCTTGATGGAACCATGGGACGGCCCCGCGGCTATCTCGTTTACCGATGGTAAAATTGTAGGCGCCCTGCTTGATCGTAACGGCCTGCGCCCGTTGCGTTATGTGATCACCAACGATGGCCGCGTAATTGCCGCGTCTGAAGCAGGTACACTTATTATCGACGAAAGCACGGTTATCCGTAAAGGAAGATTGCAGCCCGGTAAAATGTTATTGATCGATACCGAAAAGGGCAGGATCATTACCGACGAAGAAATTAAGAAAGAAATATCTGGCCAGCAGCCTTACGGTGCGTGGTTAGAAAATTATAAGATCCGTTTGGGCGAATTGTCCGAGCCGCGTTTATCGTTCGCAAGCCTGTCTGCCGATGCGGTTTACCGTTATCAGCAGGTATTTGGTTACAGCCGCGAGGATATCGATACCATTATTAAGCCAATGGCCTTAGATGGTAAAGAGCCTATCGGATCAATGGGTACAGACGTGCCGCTGGCGATCTTGTCTGATAAGCCACAGCACCTTTCCAGCTATTTTAAACAATTTTTTGCCCAGGTTACCAACCCGCCGATAGATCCTATCCGCGAGCGTTTGGTAATGAGTTTGGCTACCTTTATCGGTAATAACGGTAATTTGCTTGATGAAGATAAAATGCACTGCCATTGCGTAGTGCTGGATCACCCTATATTAAAGAACCACCAGTTAGAAAAACTGCGCAGTATTGATACAGGGCTATTCCACGCCAAAACATTGCAAACCTATTTTATGGGCGATGGTATGCCCGGCTCGTTAGAAAAGGGTATTGCCAGACTATGCCGTTATGCCGAGGATGCGGTTGATGATGGTTTTGAAGTACTGATCCTTTCAGATCGCGCGATAGATTCTGAACACGCCCCCATCCCGATGCTGCTGGCGGTATCAGCCGTGCACCACCATCTGATCCGGAAAGGCCGCCGTGGCGCGGTTGGTTTGGTTGCCGAAACCGGCGACAGTTGGGAAGTACACCACTTTGCTACTTTGCTGGCATTTGGTGCAACGGCTATTAATCCTTACTTAGCATTATCAACCATTGAGACTTTAAAGAATAACGGCAGTTTAGAAACAGATCTTGAGCTTAAATATCTGTATAAAAACTACGTAAAATCGGTCAACGATGGCCTATTAAAGATTTTCTCCAAAATGGGGATCTCTACCTTACAGTCATACCATGGTTCGCAGGTGTTCGAGATCTTGGGGATCAACCAGCAAGTGGTCGATAAATACTTCTCCGGTGCGGTTACCCGTATTGGTGGCTTAGGTTTGGATGAGATTGCTAAAGAAGCGCTTTGCAAACATAAAATAGGTTTTAACGCGCCTAAAACAGAGAATCATTTATTGCCCGAGGGTGGTATTTACCAATGGAAACGCCGTGGCGAAGCCCACTTGTTTAACCCTACTACTGTTCACCTACTGCAGCATGCAACACGCAGCAACAGTTACCAGGTATATAAAAATTATGCTGCCGTTATTAACGAGCAGACCGAAAAGCATTTCACCATTCGTGGATTGTTAGATTTTGCGCATCACCGCGAGGCGATAAGCATAGACGAGGTTGAACCGATTGAGAACATCATGAAGCGTTTTGCAACAGGTGCCATGTCGTTCGGGTCCATCTCGCACGAGGCGCACAGCACAATGGCTATCGCCATGAACCGCATTGGCGGCAAAAGCAATACCGGCGAAGGTGGTGAGGACGAAATGCGCTACGAAAAAATGGCCAATGGCGATTCTATGCGCTCGGCTATTAAACAGGTGGCATCTGCACGTTTTGGAGTAACCTCTAACTACCTGAGCAACGCCGATGAATTACAGATAAAAATGGCGCAGGGTGCCAAGCCAGGGGAAGGCGGGCAGCTACCTGGTCATAAGGTAGATGAGTGGATCGCAAAAACCCGTCACTCAACACCGGGTGTAGGTTTGATCTCGCCGCCGCCGCACCATGATATTTATTCTATTGAGGATTTGGCCCAGCTTATCTTTGATTTAAAGAATGCCAATCGTGCTGCGCGTATCAACGTTAAGTTAGTTTCAAAGGCAGGCGTAGGCACAATTGCCGCGGGTGTGGCCAAAGCACACGCCGATGTTATTTTAATAGCCGGTTATGACGGCGGTACGGGCGCATCGCCTATAAGCTCGGTGAAACATGCCGGCTTACCGTGGGAACTTGGTTTGGCCGAAGCACACCAAACGCTGGTGCGCAACAAACTGCGCAGCCGTGTGGTGCTGCAAACAGATGGCCAGCTAAAAACCGGGCGCGATTTGGCTATTGCTACGCTTATGGGTGCCGAAGAATGGGGCGTTGCAACCGCAGCCCTTGTTGCAGGCGGCTGTATCATGATGCGTAAATGCCATCTGAATACCTGCCCGGTGGGAGTTGCCACGCAAGATCCTGAATTAAGGAAACTGTTCAGCGGCAGCCCGGACCATGTGGTAAACCTGTTCCGCTTTATGGCAGAGGAGCTACGCGAGATAATGGCCGAATTAGGCTTCCGTACCATTAACGAGATGGTGGGCCGCGTACAATTCCTGAAAGTAAAAGACGGAATAAAAAGCTGGAAAGCTAAAAAGGTTGACCTCAGCGGCATACTGCACCCGGTAACCATCACCAAAGGTATGACGCTTTATAACAGCGAAAAACAAGACCACGGTATGGACGCGATATTGGATTGGGAATTATTGCGCAACGCTAAGCAAGCATTAGAAGATAAAACCCCGGTATTTGCCACCTTTGATGTGAAAAACGTCGACCGCACTATTGGTACCTTGTTATCTAACGAGATCTCAAAAATATATGGCTCTACAGGCTTGCCTGATAATACCATCAATTATAAATTCAAAGGATCTGCCGGGCAAAGTTTTGGCGCATTCACCACAAAAGGTATCTCTTTTGAACTGGAAGGTGAAGCTAACGATTATGTAGGCAAGGGTTTATCCGGAGCGCAACTGGCTATCTATCCTGCTGCTAATGCAACGTTTAAGCCCGAGGATAACATCATTATCGGTAATGTGGCGCTTTATGGTGCTACGTCGGGCGAGATGTTTATCCGCGGTATGGCAGGCGAACGTTTCGCGGTACGTAACTCGGGTGCAACAACAGTTGTTGAGGGTATCGGCGATCATGGTTGCGAATACATGACCGGCGGCCGCGCGTTGATACTGGGCGAAACCGGGCGCAACTTCGCAGCGGGTATGAGCGGCGGTCTCGCTTGGATCTATAACCCTAACGGCACGTTCGCGGCAAACTGTAATACTGAAATGGTTGACCTTGACCCGCTATCGCTAAAAGACGAGGAGCAGATCCAGGCGCTGCTTAAAAAGCATATTAACCTTACCGGGAGTAAGGTGGCCCAAACCATCATCAAAAACTGGGGCAAAGCATCCGGTAATTTTGTAAAGGTTTATCCAAAAGAATATAAAAAAGTTATCGAGAAATTAGAATTACAAACTGTTAGTCAATAAGTATTATGGGAAAAGTTACAGGATTTCAGGAATTTAACAGGGAACTCCCCCAAAAAACACCTGTTGCCGAAAGGGTAAAAAACTATAATGAATTTGTCGGTTTGTATTCTGACGAGAAGCTGAACCAGCAATCCGCGCGTTGCATGAATTGCGGCATCCCATTCTGCCATTCGGGTTGCCCGCTGGGTAATGTGATACCCGAGTTTAACGATGCCGTATACCGCAAAAACTGGGATGAGGCTTATCAAATCCTCTCATCAACAAATAATTTCCCGGAGTTTACGGGCCGGATTTGCCCTGCGCCGTGCGAATCGGCATGTGTGTTAGGTATCAATAAGCCGCCTGTTGCTATTGAGGAAATTGAAAAGCACATCATTGAGGTAGCTTATTCAAAAAATATGGTTAAACCAGTTGCGCCGCTCATCAAAACAGGTAAAAAAGTAGCCGTAGTTGGCTCGGGCCCGGCTGGTTTAGCCGCTGCGGCACAATTGAGCAAAGCGGGCCATACGGTAACCGTTTACGAGCGCGATGACCGTGCAGGTGGTTTACTGCGTTACGGCATCCCCGATTTTAAATTAGAGAAATGGGTGATTGACCGCCGCATCCAGGTAATGGAAGAGGATGGTATCGTATTTAAATACAATATAGAGGTAGGTAAAACTATCCCCGCCGATGAGCTGGTACGTGCAAACGATGCAGTTGTATTGGCAGGTGGCTCCACCATCCCGCGCGATTTGCCTATCCCGGGCAGGCATTTTAAAGGTGTGCATTTTGCGATGGACTTTTTAAAGCAGCAGAATAAACGCGTGAGCAGTACCTCTTTCGAGATGGAAGAGATCATCGCAAATGGTAAAGATGTGATCGTGATTGGTGGTGGTGATACAGGCAGTGACTGCGTAGGTACATCAAACCGCCAGGGTGCCGCATCTGTAAAGCAGTTTGAGGTAATGGTACAACCGCCTGAAAAGCGTACCGCCCACATGCCGTGGCCAACTTACCCAATGGTGCTGAAGACAACCAGCTCGCACGAGGAAGGGGTAGACCGTTTTTGGGGGATCAATACCAAGGAATTTTTAGGGGACGAGAACGGCGAGCTAAGGGCAATTAAAGTAGCCGATGTAAGCTGGGAAATAGATGTAATGGGCCGCCCGATGAAATTTAGCGAGGTAGAAGGCAGCGAGCGCGAAATACCCTGCCAGCGTGTTTTCCTGGCGATGGGCTTTGTTAACCCGCAGTTTGAAGGCGCTTTACAACAATTGAATGTAGCCCTTGACGAGCGCAAGAACGTGAAAGCTATTGAAGGTAAGTATCGTACCAATGTAAGCAAAGTGTTTGCCGCAGGCGATATGCGCCGGGGGCAGTCGTTAGTGGTATGGGCGATATCTGAAGGCCGCGAGGCTGCCCGTAAGGTAGATGAGTTTTTAATGGGCCACTCTAACCTGGAAAGCAAAGATGCCGTTAACCAGTTTGAGCAGGTATTTTATTAAGCATGTTAATTAATCAGTTATAAACCGGGCCCTTGTCAGTTAGTTCTGCAAGGGCTTTTTTTATAATAGAGATGTCATGGTGAGCTTGTCGAACCATAAGCCGGTAAGTCTTCGACAAACTCAGACTGACACAGGTCATTACAAGTTCATACTAACAGTTGGGCTATTTTTCGGATGGGTTCTTTTTCCCGGCTAACAGCATATCGATCATTTTGCTGATCCTGCCTGCGCGGGTTTGTTCTTGTTTGGCGCTCAGGATCCAAACCATGTATTCTTTACGGTGCGACCAGGCAAGATTACTATAAATGGATAATGTCGCCGGGGTGTTGCCTAAAGCATCGGCCACATCGGGCGGCAGTGTGATCTGTTTGTTATCCGTATCTATAAAGGCAGAATAATCGTTTTTTTTAATAGATTCTTGGCTGAAATCTGAATGTTTAACTAGGTTTTCCGGGCGGAAACGGAGGGTGGTCCAGGTGTTATCGATAGCGGCAGAAGCAACCGGGCGCAAGCCGTATTGTTTGGCAGCTTCCCATCCGCTCATCATTTCCAGATCGCTCTCGATGCCCGAGTTCTTTTTAGGGTAAATCACCCATAATATCGTGTCAGACTTTAATAGGGATTTGAGGTGTGCTAAAATATCGCCCAGTTCGGCCGCTGTTTTTACAAAAAGCTGTATGCCGTTTACAGTGTCAGTTGCGTCAAATTGTAAATGTATCCCATCCGGCAAAGGTTCCAAAAGGGCTAAGTAGCCCGGTACGGCGTTTAATATGAGCCAGGTTTGGCGGGGTTTCATCAACAATTTTTTGGCGAGCGGGCTCATTGGCTTGGTTATTTCAGGTTCAATTTAGCAAAGAAATCCCATAAAACGATACCTGCCGATACCACAATGTTAAACGAGTGCTTGGTGCCGAACTGCGGGATCTCTATACATACATCTATCACCTCCATCACCTCATCGCTTACGCCGTTAACTTCGTTGCCGAATATCAGTGCGTATTTTTGGGATGGGGCAGGGGTAAAGGTGTTCAGCATTGTGCTGTCTGCCGCTTGCTCAATAGCAATGATCTGGTAGCCCTCATTGCGCAGCTTCTGCACGGCTTGTAACGGCGTTTCGTAATATTCCCAGTTTACGGATTGTGTGGCGCCCAACGCGGTTTTTTCTATCTCGCGATGCGGTGGCTGGGCGGTTATGCCGCACAAACAAACTTTTTCAACCGCAAACCCGTCGGATGTGCGGAAGATGGAGCCGATATTATGCATACTGCGTACGTTATCCAGTACCACCGCAACAGGTAATTTGTCCTGTGCCTTAAATTCATCTACCGTGGCACGGTTCAGTTCATCGAGTTTTAGTTTGCGCATGATAAAAGAAAAAGGACAAAGCTATTAATTATGCGACTAATAAATTCCGTTACACTCCAGAACATATGTGTAAGTTTTTGTTTCAACCAGTAGCTCAATCCCTAATCTTTTAATTAAGCTCTTTGCCTGTGATTGGTTTAATATATAAGGTAAATAAAGAAGTTCGTCACCTTTTCGTTGTTTTACGATTTCTTTCAAGTCTGTCACTTCAAGTTTTATCGGGTATTCACTAACTAAGTCGGAATTTTTCCTGTCAAACAGTGTCAAAGTCCGTTCGACGGCCAATAATTTCATAGAAAATTAATCTCTTTAACCCCATCTCCAATCATCGATTTGTAAACCGATGGTGCGTACCCTATCTTCTCTGTATAATAGTCAATAACTCCTTTGCTAAAATTATCAAAATCATTTGCCTTAACCAGTGCTATGGCGCATCCTCCAAAGCCGGCGCCAGTCATCCGGGCACCGGCGACGGAAGGATTTGTTCTGGCATATTCTACAACGGTATCCAGTTCAATACCGCTTACCTCATAAAGGTCACGCAGCGAATCGTGCGACGCATACATCAGGCGGCCAAATTCCTCCAGGTTATTATCGCTTAAAGCTTTGGCTGCCAATTTAACCCGGTCGTTTTCGGCGATAACGTGGGTGGCACGTTTAAGTACAGTAGGATTTGTAATGAGGTGTTTATACTGATCGAACTTTTTAGTGTCAATATCGCACAGATAGCTAATATCCAGTTCCTGCTGCAGGGCTTTTAAAGCCGACTGGCATTCCTGTACACGTTCGTTATATTTTGATTCGGCCAGTTTACGGGGCTTATTCGTGTTGATGATAGCCAGTACGTTATCGCCCAGGTTACTATCTACTGCCTGGTATTCCAGCGTATCGCAGTTAAGCATCAGGGCTTTATCCTTCTCGCCAAATGCTACCGAAAACTGGTCCATAATGCCGCTGTTTAACCCTATAAAAACATTCTCTACCCATTTGGATAATTTCACCAACTCTAATTTAGTGAAGCCGATATTGAACAGCTCGTTCAATGCAAAAGCGGTTACTACCTCGATAGATGCCGACGACGACAATCCCGAACCAATAGGGATATCGCCATAATAAAGGATATCCAGGCCCTGTAATTTTTTGTCCTGCTGCAAAAAATATGCTATCACGCCAATAGGGTAATTGTACCAGTCAGTACCGTGCTTGATGTAACTTTCCTGCAAAGGGATCTCGGCTGTTTCGTCAAAATTCAGGCTTTTGAAACGGAATACATTATCATTATTTGGCGACACCAACATATAAGTACCAAAGGTGATGGCACATGGCATTACAAGCCCTCCGTTATAATCTATATGCTCGCCTATAAGGTTTACCCTTCCCGGCGAAAAAAATGTCCTGGTAGCTTCTTTATGATATATTTTACTGAATTCCTGTTGCAGCTGCGGTTTCATTAGCTTTTAAAATTGGAAAGCAAATATTGTAAAACTTACCCTGATTAAGGTGTAGTTGTAGTAGGTTTGTCAATTAAATTTCGATAGTAAACAGAACAGCTTTATACTTGTTGCGCAAGTATAAATAAACCAACCATATGAACCAATATATTGTAACTGGGTACGACCATAAAGACGAAGGCGCTCTGGAACGCCGTATGAGTATCCGCCCGCACCATTTGGATGGCGCTAAGGCCCTAAAAGAAAGCGGCAACTATGTTTTAGGAGGCGCCGTTTTGAACGACGAGGGCAAAATGATAGGATCAGTAATGGTATTGCAGTTTGAGAGCGAAGACGGATTAGAAGCCTGGAAACAAAGCGAACCCTACATTACCCAGGGTATTTGGGAAACGGTTGATGTAAAACCATTTAAAGTGGCAGTGGTTTAATTTAAAGCTTTAAAGTCAAAATTTAAAAACAGGGGACGGATAATTACCGCTGGCTGTGCTTTTCAAATTCCCAATATCCCTGCGGGGCTTTTTTGTAATGAACGGTGTAGATGATGCCATTTGTTTTAATATCGAAAGAAAAGCTTTTGGCATTTGGGTCATCAGGAATAAACTGTTCTAAAATGCTTTGTGCGATGAGTTTGATTTTGTCGGTCAAGCTTTGTGCACTCTCTGCTACTTTTTCAATTTCGGCTTTATAAGCTGTAAAAGTGGTGTATTTATGTTCTGTTGGGGTAGTTGCTCTGGCGGCATTAAAAGCTTGTTCGGCGTATTCGTCCATTGCTTTTAATAGACCTTCGGCCGATATCTCGGGCATACCGTCTGCACCGTGAGAATAATAACTGTCCAGAATCTGCTCTTTGCGTTTCATTACCGGCAAAAATACATATAACAAAAAAGGATACTATTGATGTAGTATCCTTTTTTTGCTAAGTAATATTGTGATTAGCTCACCGGCGGCGCAATACCATCCAGTTCGTCAATATCTTCGGCATCTAAAATAACCTCTGTTGTTTTCATGTTTTCTTCCAGGTGATCAACACTTGAGGTGCCAGGTATCAGTAAAATATTTGGCGAATGCTGTAATAACCAACTCAATGCTACCTGGTGTACTGTCGCATCGTGCTTTTGCGCTACTTTCTGCAGTTTTTCCTGTACAGCAACGTTACCTGCATTAAGCGGATACCACGGAATAAAAGCGATGTCGTTTTCTTCACAAAACTCTAAAACGCCTTCCCATTTACGGTTATCAACGCTGTACATATTCTGTACCGATACCACTTCAAAATAATCCTGTGCCTTGCGGATATCGTCAATACCAACTTCAGATAAGCCAATGTGCCTGATCTTCCCTTCGGCCTGCGCCTGTTTTAAAAATTCAAAGGTTTTTTCAACAGGCACAGTAGGGTCTATCCGGTGCAATTGGTATAAGTCAATCTGATCAAGTTTAAGGCGTTTTAAACTACCATCCAGTGCCTCCTTTAAATGCTCCGGGCTTGCATCAACGGGCCACTCATCTGGGCCGGTACGCAGTAAGCCACCTTTTGTTCCAATTACCAATCCCTCCGGATAAGGATAAAGTGCTTCTGCAATTAATTCCTCAGAAACGTTAGGTCCGTAGCTATCTGCCGTGTCAATAAAATTAATGCCCAGTTCAACTGTACGTTTTAAAACACGTATAGATTCGTTGTGATCTTTTGGCGGGCCCCATATCCCTTTGCCGGTAATACGCATAGCACCATAACCTACACGGTTTACAGTAAGGTCGCCACCTATATTAAATGTTTTTGCTGATGTTTCAGTTTCGTTACTCATGGTAATTTTGTTTTATATCAAAAGAGTAACGTTAACCCTAGGAAGTTTGTTTAAGCAACATCACCACCAAAATGTCATAAAAGAATTACCGCCATGCGCCAATTGTTGTACCCATTAAAGTAAGAGATACCAAGCTGTAGCCGCCGTTGATAAATACGTACCGCCAGCCCTTCAACTCAAACAAGCCGTTAATGGCAATGGCACTAAACGTCCAGATCCCGGCCAGTAAACCGGCTGTGGCACCCCATATTACGTCTGTTTTGGCTTCGGCCAAAAACATACCGAGGTTTACGGCCATTAGCATAGAGAAAATGAATGCAAAGCCGAAAATTTTGCCTTTATTGCTGTGCTTAAGGGCATCTTCGGTAAGGTTGCTATCGGCAAGCCAGGCGTTGGCGAATAAAGGTTTGGAATACCATACGCCGCCCAAGGCGAAGGCCGAGACGCCTGCAACCACAATTGCCGGCCAGTCAATTAATGAAAAATCCATACGTTTGGGTTTAAGGTTGCCTAAATGTATGGATTAATAAATGAATTAAAGTGTTTGTAATCTATTGTCTTTAAGTTATTTAACAGTATATCGTAAAACGTACCTGCCCAGGTTACCGTCGGCATCAATTCCTTCAATAGTTGCACGGTAAGTGCCGCGCCCGTCGGCGTTAAAAAAGTCGAACGTTGCCGCGCCTGTTTTATCGGTCAATACTTTAGGGTTCCAATAAATAGTCGATCTTAAGTCCGGGCCGCCCATCGGTTTGCCAACCAAATACCTTGGCGAGTAAAATTCTTTGGTAACCGCAAAGCCGTTCGCTGTGTAAGTTACTTCATAAGGCTTGGGGATAAGATCCTGCATTTGAGCAAAAGAGATCTTTGTTTTGTTGATCTTTCTCATGTTTACCAATATCAAACCCGCAGTACCGGTTTGTTTATTGGCCCCGCTAAAACCGTCGGTTTTGTAAACTTCCACACTTTCTACGTCATCGCCTCTTACTGTTGATAGGGCTGTAGCATCAACTGGTTTGCCATCCAGATATATTTGTATGGGCAGTTTGTCACTGCTGTTATAGTTGCGTATAAAATAAAATAAACCATTATCAGCTGTGATGCCCAGCACCATTGATGGCAGGCAGTTAAAAAGTGAGGGACAGCCCTTAAAAACTTCAGCTCCAACAGTTTGATCTGGAATGGTAGGCAATCCCGTCAATCCGGGCCAGTCGCGGTGTAACGGTTTTTTGTATACGGTGGCCTTGATCACTACTTCCTTTAAAATATGCTGGCTATCATAAACTTTCTTACTGTTGGCCAGGTAGGGTTTAAAGGTGCTGTCGATGTTTGGTATCTCGTCATAAACATAATTATTTTTTGACGCAGGCTGGTAAGACTCGCCGTTGATGCTTACAGCCATATTTTTGCTTAATGGATTGTTACGGGCTGTGATCGTTACCTGTGCGGAATCTTTAAAAGTTAATTTGGAGAATTTAAAATTACCTACCATGTCGGTATAGGTTTCTTCAGATGCCTTCCCCGGCATTTGCAATAATAAGTTACCTTTAGAGACAGGCATCCCGGTGTTGGTTCTTAATATCCCGCTTATCTCCAGCCCCTGTTGTTCGGGATATAGGTAAATCTGCGGATATTTGCCAACCAGTATATTTGAGTAAGAGATGCGGCGATAACCCTGTGTAAGCATCAGCACATCCAGATCGTCGGCGGCATTTGTATTTTTAGCCAGAAAGTAGTAGTTAGGTTTTTCTACGTACCCCTTTAGCTCAGATGAAAGCAACAGGTTAGATAATATGGTGGTTTCATTATTCTCGTCAAACGGTACTTTACCCTCATCGATAACAGCTACCGAGAAGTTACCCATAACGGGCAAGGTTTTGCTTTTTGCATTAACTACCATTTTAACATTCTGGCGTGTGTTGTAGATTTTTTTATCGGCCGTTACAGTAAGGTTCATGGCATCGTTATTTTGTATAAACACAATGCGTTCGCTTACCGGTACGCCTGTGGCGGTAAACAAGGTGAACTGGACAATGCCGGTAGGAAATTTGCTTTTTTGAATTGCAGAACTATAAACGGCGGCATCCAGTTTGGTTTGTGCAGCAAATAAAATTGTGCCGCCTGTTTGTGCGATAATATAGTATTGCTTGTTTTGGTTATTAGTAAAGTATGGCGCGTTAGCCGATATTTTAAGCGTGACAGTTGCCGGGTCGGTGTTAAAAAGGGCCATGGTAATACCTGCGGGCCTTATCCTTGGCAAATCATAAGTGGTTTTGGTGCCATCAGCAAAGGTAATGTTGGCTTTGTAACTCTTGCCGTCTTCCGGCGATAGGGCAAAAACGCCCATGCCTAAATGCTGGGTGCTAATAGCGGCAACTTCCGCACCTGTATTGTCTGTAATGTTACCCTTAACGTTCAGGCCCAATCCGTTTGTGCCTATCGCCTTAAAAGCCACTTTAGAGCGCACGCCTACCAAAAGATCGCCGCCTTCCGGAAAAAACTGAACGTCTTTTATACCGGCGGCTGTTTTTAACGGAAACATTTTAAGAACCGGCTTACGCGAGCCGGTATCTATAATAGTGGTAAGTATTGCTGATTGCAAAACCGAAGCATTATCACCTGTAAAATCCAGGTTAAAAAGGCCGTTTGCATCGGTATTGCCTTTGCCTTTACCAAGCTCATCACCATTAACTGCAGTTGCAGTCCAGGTTATCTTTTTATTGGCCAGGGGGGCTTCGCCGGGGTCTTTGTAGCTAATGCTTGCATTTATCCTGATACGCTTGTTAACCATAGCGGTATTAAAGGATATATTGGTACTTACAGCATTATCTACCGGATTGCCTATTACCAAATTCTTGTTGAAAAAGTATTCCGGGTCGGAGTTGCGCATCCAGCCGGTGTAAGCCCTTAAATGGTAATTGCCTTCGGGATAAGCACCCGGGGTAAGGACAATGCTGCCCATTGCAAAACCGTTTACTACAGACAGTTTAACTTCTTTAACAATTGTATCCTGGCTATTGGCAATATCTATGTAAACAATTTTACTTAAGGCCGATGGTAAATGCTTCTCAATAGTTACATAAGCTTTAAACCAAATTGTATCAGTAGCGGCATAATATGGCTTATCAAAGTGTAAATACACCTTTTCTATTGGGAAAGCCGCTGCGTATTTTGTTGTTTTGTCTAATATGGTAGTAAGGCCTACTGTATCCCGTTGTGCAAATGCCGAAGTAAAACAAGACGCGATAAAAAAGAATAGGAATGCGGGTTTTTTGAAGTTCATTTTAGTTAAAAGTAGCGTTGGCTAATATAAACATTTAGCTTTATAGCATGTTGAATGCGTAGGCTTTTAACTTTATTTAACAGCTAATCGGTTATATATATTATATGGGTATTGAAATTGAAAGAAAGTTTTTGGTCGACCATGAAAAATGGGATGAGGAAATCAAACCCACGGGTACGGTTTACAGGCAAGGTTATATATTAAGTGATGAGAAACGCACGGTAAGGATAAGAGTGGCCGACGATGTAGCCTATATCACTTTTAAAGGCGGCAGTACCGGCATCAGCCGCAGCGAATTTGAGTACACCATACCTGTTGAAGATGGTAACCAGATTTTACAGGAAATGGCCATATCTTCTGTCGAAAAGATGCGGTACAATATGGAATACGCCGGCAATACCTGGGAGGTTGACGTTTTTACAGGTAACAACGAAGGACTAATAATTGCCGAGATTGAACTGAGTAGTGAAGACCAACAATTTGACCGCCCTAAATGGGTTAGAGAGGAGGTTAGCGACGAGAGCCGGTATACCAATGCCTTACTTTCTGTAAATCCTTTTAAAAATTGGATATAAAAAAACCTGCTTTAAGCAGGTTTTTTTATGTATGTGAAGTTATTGACTACCAGCCAGTACCTTTTTTAGCATTGCCATTTTTAACGTGCTCTTCTGCGGTAGCTTTACCCATAATAGCTGCCATTTTGTTGCCTTCAGCGTCTTTGCCTGTTGCAATGTAACGACCTGATTTGATGTCGATAACAGGATCAATCATCGGGACGTTTTTAGTTTTTGTTTTTACCGAGTAGGCGGTAATTCCACCTTTAGCTTCTGCTGCCATGATAGTTTTGTTTAGTGTTTTTTTAAGTTTAACTGTAAATTGCAATAATTGTTTTATTACCTGTTTGCTAAATTGTTAATTCCATAGGTAATAATCGCAATATGATTGGCAATATATGTATTTATACTTAACTAACAAACCTTTAAAAAGGTTCTCAACTTTTAAGAGTTATTAAAGGCTACGTAGCTTAATCTAAAAACTTGCCCTCACGGTAATAATTCTCTTAAAAGTAGCTTTCCTGTTCGAAAATGCGCTTTTCGGGCAAATTTATAAGGATTTGCTTAGCAGGGTACGCTTATACTTTTATTTAGTGTAATTCGATTGTTACAAAGCCAGGTTCAGTTATGTTTTTAATGCTTGAGGTACTCTTATATTAGTGCGCTATTATATATGGTGCCTTATTACTTAAGGCCGCCACACGAAAACAAACAGCGCGGTAAATTAGTGCCAGAATATTGGCGGGGTTGATATAAACTTTCAGTTGGGGTGGGGCACCATTCATCAATACTTATCAAGACCGATCGCGCACTACTAACCTTTTGCAATTATAATTGTATTATAAATAACACTAAACTTTATACTTATGAAACCATACCTTATTATATGTGCATTAGCATTAGCCTCGTGCGCAGGCAGCGGATCAAAAAACGGCGGCGATAATTTACAGGCAGACAGCGGCAAAAAAGATACATCGGCTGCTACAAAACTTAATACCCCGGCGCAAAATATGGAGTATTGCTTTATACATACGGATGGTAAAAGTGCCAAAGATATTACGGCTATACACCTTGTAATTAATGCGAATAAGGTTAGTGGTGATATGAACTGGTTACCCAAGGAAAAGGACAGGCGTAAAGGCACACTATCAGGTAGCCTTGAAGGGGATAATATTAAGGCGGTTTGGAGCTTTATGCAGGAAGGAACGAAAGACACTCTCGCTGTCGAGTTTAAACTGTCGGCCCAGCAACTTGCCCAGAAGCCAATGATCCTAAGCACTAAAACAGGCCGAGAGCAGGTGAATACAAAGGCAGATTATTCAGTTATCTATAAACTGGATAACTGCGAAAAATTCAGGTCTAAATAATACCCTGCTATATTATTGCAGGGTTGTGCCGGATATTTTCTCATGCTATGAAACCTATTTGTGTACGTAGCAGTTTACAAATCTGTTTTGTAAGTGGCAGCAGGCTATTATTGCAACTGCTGGATATTGAATTAGTCGGCAGTTGCGATATCTGATTTCGGTCTTGACGATTCTTTAATAGCCATTGAAGCTTTCTCAGATTTTACTTTCTCGTTTATATCGTTATTAGTATTGCTGTTAGTTAATGAAAAAGCGGTAACGCCAGATACTAATACTAATGCTGCTGCTATGATGAATTTTTTCATGATGGTAATTTAAAATGATGTTTGTTTTACGGGTTGATGATTTATTGAACGTTTATAATTATTAATCAGCAGTGCCTACATCTTTTTTGGTATCAGCAGTGCCAACATCTTTTTTAGTATCAGCGGTGCCTACGTCTTTTTTAGTATCGGCAGTGCCAACATCTTTCTTAGTAGTTTGTGCTTTTTTAGGAGCAGGTGCAGCAGCGTTAACGTTGATAGATAAACCTGTAGTAAGGATAAGAGCGATTGCTATGATTGATTTTTTCATGATTATATTATATATGTGTTTGGGTCTGTATAGTAGTTGAATTTTTTTTATTGCAATTATTAATCGGCAGTGCCTACATCTTTTTTGGTATCAGCAGTACCTACATCTTTTTTAGTATCAGCGGTGCCTACGTCTTTTTTAGTATCGGCAGTGCCAACATCTTTCTTAGTAGTTTGTGCTTTTTTAGGAGCAGGTGCAGCAGCGTTAACGTTGATAGATAAACCTGTAGTAA
>NZ_JACWMX010000009.1 GCF_014773245.1 Mucilaginibacter glaciei
GTAGCCCGTAGGGGAATAATCTCGAACCAATTTATCAAAGATTTAAAGCGATTAGCAGGTTAAATCAAATATTTCTGGTGATTTAAAATTAGTCGGCACCCTTTATTTTAAACGGTATTATAGTCCAAACTTGATAACACCAATTGGTTTTTTTCTATAGCTTTTAAAAATCCAATCCCAGAAAGGAAAAACTGAACCATAGTTAGAATTAGTTTCAACTATAACATTAGAGTGATGAATACGGTGCATCAAAGGGCTAATGATCAGTTTTCTTAAAAAAAAGTCCACTTTTTCATTCATTCTGATATTGGAGTGAACCAGTAAAACCACAGGAAAAAACAATATACCGTAAGCTATTAACCCGGTCACCGTAGCACCTATCAAAATAAGAAATACAGCTTTGGAAATTACGGCAAAAAACAGCTCAACGGTATGAAAACGAACTGCCGTTGTCGTGTTCATACTTTCATCCTCATGGTGGAATTTATGAAACCTCCAAAGCAAAGGTATCTTATGATTGATGCGATGCCACCAGTATACAAAAAAGTCGATGCAAAGTATTTGAAGTATTAACGAAAGTATGATCGGCAAATCAGTAAAAGGAATAATTCCAAAATGCCCGGCAGAGGCATATACCATCAGCTTTTGTAAATAGAAACCGCTTACAAAAGAAAACAGGAGATTAATCAATCCTACTATGATATTTTTCAGATCGTGATTGTTCTTCAATAACTCTTTTCTTTGCGGGAAAAGATGCTCTGCCAGGTAAGTTAGCAAAAAAATCAAGCCAACTGCCAGTGATTGTAAGGCATTACTCATGACGAACTAATTTAATGTAACAGTTACCTCTCCTATTTTTTAATTCCGGGTTTAAGATATAACTTCATTTCTTAAAATTACGATAAAATAGGATTGTTGGGTTTCATCCGCGAAAAGTTGCAAATGAATAAGTTTAAAAAAGCCATTAGCCTACAATCAACGTATATCTTTTATAATTAGAACCGATGGACAGTTATCTTGATGAAACAATAAACGTATACCGCGATGCCGCATTGAAACCTGATGTCGGCCTTTGTTGTACTACAACGCCCATGAATGCCTTTCCGGGCCTGGAAATACCAAAGATCATGCAGGAGATGAATTATGGCTGTGGTTCTATCGTAAGTGCTAATGACCTGGCTAATGAACCAAATATATTGTATGTGGGCGTTGGCGGCGGTATGGAGCTTTTGCAGTTTTCTTATTTTAGCAGGACCGAAAATGGGGTTATAGGCGTTGATATTGTGGATGAAATGCTGCATAGCTGCGCTGATAATTTGTTAGAAGCCGAAAAGTTAAACCCCTGGTTTAAAAAGGAATTTATTGACTTGCGTAAAGGCTCTGCATTGGCGCTGCCGGTAGCTGATAATTCCATAGATGTTGCCGGTCAAAATTGTCTGTTCAATATTTTTAAAGCGGATGATCTGAAACAGGCACTAATGGAAATTTACCGCGTTTTGAAACCCGGTGGCCGGTTGGTAATGTCTGACCCGGTTTGCGACCAGACTATGAATGACGCATTACGAAATGACGACAGGTTGCGGGCTTTATGCCTTACCGGCTCGTTAACGCTTAATGATTATATTAAAAGCATTACCGATATAGGTTTTGGCACGATCGAGATCAGGGCGAAAAGGCCTTACCGCGTTTTGGCGCCAGGCCAGTATCCAACCGATGAGTTGTTATACATTGAAAGTGTGGAAGTTTGCGCTATTAAAGACCCCATGCCGGCTGATGGCCCCTGTGTATTTACCGGCAAGGCGGCTATCTACTATGGGGAAAAGGAGTATTTTGATGATGATAAAGGCCATGTTTTAATGCCTAACCAGCCTTTAGCAGTTTGTGATAAAACAGCTGGGAATTTGGCAGCATTAAAACGTGATGACATTTTCATCTCTAACTCTACCTGGTTTTACGATGGCGGCGGTTGTTGTTAAACAGATCTGCCGATGAAAATATTTATCACAGGCGTTACCGGTTATATTGGCCAAAAACTGGCTATGCAATTAGCTGATGACGGACACACTATACATGCCCTGGTGCGCGACGAAGAAAAAGGAAAAACTTTGTTGAACCACCCGAACATCTTTTTATTTCAGGGTGATGTTTTAAATACGGGCTCTTTATTAAACGCCATGAAAAACTGCCGGCAAGTGTATCACCTTGCTGCATTAGCATCGGTATGGCATAAAAATCCGGAGCGTTTCAACGAAATAAATGTAACAGGCCTGCAAAACGTTTTGGATGCCTGTTTGCAATCAGGTATTGCAGACGTGCTATTCACCTCAACTGCAGGCGTTGTTGGGGATTCCAAGGACGGCAATCCGGTAGGTGAACTAACCAACCTTAATCCCAAATTGGAAACGCTGTACGAACAAAGTAAGGTAGCCGCTGAAAACCTGCTGAAAACGTATATACCGAAAGGAATCCGCGGCGTTATCGTCAATCCCAGCAGGGTATACGGCCCAGGGTTATTAACTGAGAGTAATGGATTTACCCGTTTGATAAAGATGTATATCAATGGGAACTGGAAGATAAAGCCTTGTAACGGGAAAAGTATTGGCAACTACGTGTATATTGACGATACCATAAAAGGCTTGATAGCCGCAATGCAAAAAGCCAAACCCGGTGAACGTTATTTGTTAGGCGGTATCAATGCCACTTACAACGAATTTTTCAGCCTGGTAGATGAGCTTACAGGGGTGAACAGAAAGATGCATAATGTGCCTTTGCCTGTTATGCTCTTGCTGTCCCGTATACAATTAATAATAGCCGGCCTTTTTGGCAAGCAGCCCATGATCACACCACCCTTTGTGCGGAAATACAACAAGCACTGGATAGTCAGTTCACAAAAAGCCGAACAGGAACTTGGTTACACCATTACACCTTTACGTGAAGGGGTAAGTAAAACGCTTGACTGGCTTAATCAACTTGCTTAACCGCCGTTACCAATTCTTCATAAGTATAAGCACCTTCATGAAACTTTTTCTTGCTACCTTTTACAATTAGGGTTCCAGGCAATGCTCCGGACCAGTCGGCACTTATCTTTTCAGTATACGAGTTTGGCGCTTCGTTCAATAGGTAAATTTCGCCGGTCAACTGATGCGCTTTTACAAACGGCTGAACATTACTTAACAGTTTAGATTTTAGGTCGGTACTGATGAGGATAACCTTAACGGGCTTGCCTTTTACGGATGTCTTAAATTTTTCAAACTCGGGTAGTTCTTTCACACAAGGCTTGCACCAGGTAGCCCAAAAGTTTATAACATAAATAGTGTCTTTCCCTTGTTTAATGCGGCTTTCTAATTGAGAAACCGTTAAGAGCTTAACCTGTTGGGCTCTTAACTGCAAGGATAACAGCAAGCAAAAAGCAATAGTATATAGGAATTTATTTGTCATGACTTTTGTTAATTTTATCAAATACAGTTTAATATACGTTTTATTTATTAAGGCAGATGAAGACGACTATCCATGAAAGTAAGCATTATTATACCTGTTTTTAATGAGGCTGAAAATATCGGCAAACTGGTCATGTATTTAACAAAGTTTGGTAACGATAGTTTAATGGAAATCATCGTTGTTGATGGCGGAAGCAAAGACGATACGCTAACTAATGCGAAAGAAGCTGGTGCGTTAAACATTGTAGCCCCGCAAAAAGGCCGTGCAGCGCAAATGAATTTTGGTGCTTCAATGGCTAAAGGCGACTTGCTTTATTTTGTTCATGCGGATACACTACCACCTGAAACCTACATCGCCGATATCGCAGCAGCCATAACATCCGGCTATGATATGGGCAGGTATCTTTCCACTTATGATAGCAAAAATTGGTTACTTAAACTTAACGCCGTGTTAAGTCGGCTGGATACTTTTGGGGGTATGGGCGGCGATCAAACCCTTTTCATCACCAGCCAGTTATTCAATCAAGCTGGCGGTTTTAACGGCAGCATGAAGATTATGGAAGAATTTGAATTTTGCGCACGAGCCCGGAAAAAAGGCAAATATAAGATCATTAAAAAGCCGGTGCTGATCTCTGCGAGAAAGTATGAAACAAACGGTTGGTTTACTGTACAGCTGGCTAATTACACGATTGTTAGCATGTACCAAAAAGGCGCAAGTCAGGAAAGTATGGTTACGAAATATAAAGAAATGCTGAATTACCGCTAAATGCTGATTCCATTCAATTCCAGATCATTGGCCTCATCAACATCATGCAGCTTTTGCAATAAACTATAGGTTAATTTTAGTTGGGTTGCGGTAGCTATAGTTTGGGTGGTTACCTGATCGGTACTCCAGGCTTTATCCTTAAATAATTCAGGTATATAACCATTAGAACCTAACAGGTAATAACCACCATCAAAAGTTGGACCTATGACAACATCATTAACGTTCAGTGCAGTAATTGCTTGTTCAATTATGGCCGTTTGCAACTGATAACAATCGCTGCCAATGATCATTACCTTTTTAAATCCCTGATCAAATAGTTCTTTAAAAGCGTTTAACATTCGTTCGCCTAAATCCCCACCAAATTGCTGCCTTTTGGTATAACCCGGGAAAGTCCAAATATCATGTTCTATGACTTGATCGGTGTAGTAAATGAATTTCCGGCAGTTTAAGGGGATGGTGATTTGCCGGGTATGACCTAATAATAAATTATAAACCGCCAAAGCTTTGTCATCACCTATTACTTTAGCCAGCCGGGTCTTGACTTTGCCTAATTCCGGATGGCGTACAAAGATGATAAGAGCGGTGTTCAAGGGTGTGATATCATTCATAGTTATTCTGCAACTACGCCGCCACAACTTGAACCGGCGCCCGCGGTACAACCGTAGCAATGCTGTTTTAAAATGATCTCGCGGTTTTGTAATAAACTCAAATCAAAATCTGATAAATGCTGTGACCATGCCGGGGTTACTTTCAGGTCGAGCATCTGGTTAAAATCACAGTCGTATAAATAGCCGTCCCAACCAACGGAGATAGTATTGCGGCACATTACATTGGCAACTGCTGCGGGGTTAAACGCGCCGATCAGCTTTTCCATATACTTGTCGTAGTTACCGGTCGTTAGCAAATAATCCAGATACCTGCTGATAGGCATATTGGTAATGGCGAAAAGGTTATTGAAATTGATGTTGTAATTTTTCATCAATTCAAACTTGTACTCTTTCTCCAAAGCATCCTGCGATGGCGGCATAAAGGCACCTGCCGGGTTATAAACGAGGTTTAATGTTAAGCCGGTATCAGGCATTCCATATCCAACTGAATTAAGCATTTGAAGTGCTTTAATGGAATCTTCGAAGACGCCGTCGCCCCGCTGTTTATCCGTTCTGTCCTGT
The DNA here is from genome assembly GCF_014773245.1 of Mucilaginibacter glaciei. GTDB lineage: Bacteria > Bacteroidota > Bacteroidia > Sphingobacteriales > Sphingobacteriaceae > Mucilaginibacter > Mucilaginibacter glaciei. The sequence goes on from NZ_JACWMX010000009.1 coordinate 5,373, forward strand.
GTAAAACTTGGTAATGATGAAAATACTTCGATCTGGTGCAGTTTAAAAAATTCCGGCAGATCATGAAAACGCTTATTGGCTAATATGATGGTGAGGTTACAGCGTACAATGATGTGCTTGCCCAAAGCTTTAACCTGCTCAACAAACCATCTAAAGTCAGGGTTCAATTCAGGTGCACCGCCAGTTAGATCAACTATTTTGATAGGGGAATTGGCCAATACATTGAGGCAAAGCTGCATGGTTTCCCTCGTCATGATCTCTTTCCGATCCGGGCCCGCATCCACATGGCAATGCTTGCAAACCTGGTTGCACATTTTGCCCATGTTCACCTGAAAGATTTCAACGCCGCTGGCTACTAACGGAAACATACCTAAGTCTGCAACTTTCTGTTTAAATGAATCATGCTTGTGCTTAGGATCATGTTCCAGAATATCCAGTTGATAGGAACTGTTAGCTAAAGGGTTTTGCAAAACTTTTAAGGACTTGATCATTACATACTAATTTCTTTGACTTTATTCATCATCTGTACGCCATGTACCAATACCGCGCCGCCTTTAATAGCCGATGCTACGTGTACCGCTTCCATCATCTGTGCTTCGCTAAAGCCTTTTTCATAGGCATCGCTGCTGTAGGCATCAATACAGTAAGGGCACTGTACCGCATGGGCCACAGCCAAAGCAATTAATGATTTTTCCTTCGCTGTCAATGCGCCATCCTTAAATACTTCGCCATAGTAAGCAAAGAATTTATCGGCCATTTCTTTTTGGTATTCCCCGATGTTGCCAAACTTGCCCAAATCTTCGGCATTATAATAATGATCAGCCATTGTTTTCAGATTTATAATTATTCAAATATAAACTCCAGTCGTACTTTTTAAAATGGATCGTTGGTTTAGTTCCTTCGGGGATGATTTTGTTTCTATTTAAAATCTCTAACATACCCTTTTTACCTCCGAAATCATGGCGAAACCAGCCCATCAAGGCCGGAACTTCTACTGTATTTTGCTCTTTGTTATAAGTTACCTCACCCTTTAAATAGGTTTTAACCGCCACATTCAATTGTTTATCTATTTGTTCAGGCTCATAAAAAGCGATTGGTGGGCAGCTTTTGGCCCCGCAGTTCAAAGCAAAATGAATGCGGTAATCCAGCGTTTCCACACGAAACTTCTTTTCAAATCCCGATGGGAAAAGCTTACCTAAATAGCCTTCACTCCATTTAACCTTACTGTGGCGCAATATCCCATGTTCGATCAGGTCGAGGCTTAATTCCTGCCGGGCAACGTGGATCTGTTTGCTCGAAAATAACGAGCCACGCGTTTTATATTGATCGGGATCTTTCTTTAAGATGACCTGTGTAAAACCATTATACAGGTTTAGCCAGAATGCCAATTTTTTATGATCGGTATTCAACTGTTCCGCTAAAAAGTTTTGATCTGTATTTTTTAGGGTATCAATAAATGCCGCGGTACTATCGCCGGTTTTGGCTGCATATAAAAAGTTTTGTGATAACTTGATGTAATTTGTGGCTTTAGCAGTTTTAAACTGCGCGTCAACAATTCCTGTCATCAACAGGAAGAACACGATATAAGCCGTTCTAAGAAAGTGTCTCAAAAGCATACATAAATTACGTAATAATATTTCTTATGGCTTTATGAAACTGAAATAAGAATTAATTTGGAAATACAAATGATTAATCGTAATATTGCAATATAAAGTATGGGCTTAACTAAAACAGAAATATTCACCGAAGAACAGAATAGGTTAGCTGTGATGCTTAAAGCTATCGCGCATCCTGCCCGTATCGCCATCTTACAGGAGATCATTAAATCTAACACCTGTATTTGCGGCGACCTGGTAGATGAGCTGGGTTTGGCTCAGCCAACCATTTCGCAGCATTTGAAAGAATTGAAAAATGCCGGACTGATACAGGGAACGATTGAAGGCGTTAGCGTATGTTACTGCATCAACCCGCCGGTTTGGAATGAGCTGCGTGAACAGATGAGTGGTTTCTTTGCGGCTTATGATCTGAAAGCGACCTGCTGTTAAAAAAATTTGATTAAACCCATCGCAATATTGCAATAATATAATAATCATAAAGCCATGAATAAAGTAGAAGCGATCAACTGGAAAACCTTCAAAGACACCTTATTACAGCATCCCGACCTTGACCTGCAATTCCAATATGCAGAGGGTAAACTGGTTGATGCAGCCTATCATATCACCGAGATCAAGCAAGCGCCGATCACTTCAGTAGATTGTGGTGGTGTGATGAACGCCTGGACGGAGATCATTGTGCAGTTATGGGTACCGGAGAATGGGGAACAGCAGGAACGCTCCATGAAAGTAGGTAAAGCTTTGTCTATTGTAGATATTGTAGAAAAAATGCTGCCGCTTAATCCTAATGGCACAGTAAAGATCGAGTTTGGTAATTCAGAGTTTGATACCCGCCAGATGTTTCCGAATGAAATGATAATCGACGGCAACGCGTTGACTGTTGACCTGCGCCCTGATGCGGTGCAATGTAAAGCTATCGGTCGTGGCGGTAGTTGTGGTACGACTGAGAAAGGTGAAGAATGCTGCACACCTGCGGCAGTGGAAAAACCTAAAGTACAATTAGTCAACCTGGCTGCACCAATGGAAGCTTGCTGCACACCGGGAGGAGGCTGCTGCTAAATATGATAAAATGATCATCGACCAGGCCCAACCCTATAAAGAAAAAGTGATCGAATTGTTGGCGGCTGAAAAGCTGCCGGTAGCCGACCTGCCCGAAAAGCTGGATAACTTTATTGTTGCCATCCAGGACGGTATAGTGGTTGGTGTAGGCGGTGTAGAAGTTTATGGAAATAACGGATTACTCAGGTCTTTAGCTGTGCATCGGGAATACAGAGGTGCCGGGATAGCAGGCAAACTGTTGGCACGACTGGACAACATGAGTAAAAAGAATAGCCTAACAGCTTTATATCTACTAACAGAAACCGCACCAGCCTACTTCGAGCGAAAGAAGTATAGCAAAATCACGCGCGAAGAAGTACCCGTCGAGGTTCAGCAATCGTCCGAGTTCAGTCATGTTTGCCCGGTATCGGCCATTGTTATGAAAAAAGAATTATGAGTAAGAAAAATATATTAGTACTCTGCACCGGTAATAGTTGCCGCAGCCAGTTAGCCGAAGGTTATCTGCGTTACTTTGCAGGCGACAAGGCCAATGTTTACAGCGCGGGTATAGAAACCCACGGTGTCAATCCAAAGGCGATTCAGGTAATGACCGAAGATCATATTGATATCTCGAAGCACACTTCTAATCATGTGGATGAGTATCTTGCCATCCCATTTGACCAGGTGATTACCGTTTGTGATAACGCGAATGAAGCCTGCCCGTTCTTTCCCGGTAAGGTCGAACGCTTTCACGAGAACTTTCCCGACCCTGCCAAAGCTACCGGCACACCTGAAGAAGTAATGGCCGAGTTTCGCCGGGTTAGAGATATGATTAAAATTTACGCAGCCAACTTTGTAGCCGAACACGTTAACTAACATTTTTTTATTCTTATCTATCGTTAAATAGCAATAAAACAATTAATAGTAAGATGGGAAAGTCAACAGCAAAATATGATCAGGACGATGTGGCCTTAGCTGCTTTTAACAAAGTGATGGCATCGCCGTGCTTTCTGGCGATTATAGAAAACTTGCGTACGCATGATGACTGGACTGAGTTAAGTCAGCTTGAACTCATGTCACCTGATATAAACCAGTGGAAAAAGAACATGAATAACTTAACTCAAGCAAACATGGTCAGCACTATGAATGAGGATGGCAAAACTTTCTATCTGCTTAACCTGGCTTACTTCGAACAGCTAACCCAGCAGTTCAATGTGCTTACACAACAAATTTCAGACGCCACCCGAATAAGCAATCTATAAACCAATTAAACCATAAAACTTAAAATCATGAAACACTTATCCTTATTTTTCTTAGCCGGCTTACTGGTAGTAAGTTCTGCTTTTGCACCATCGGCAGAACCTGTTTATCCTGAACTGGCACAAACTTTTAAAACGCTGAAAAAAGGCACCCCGATCACTGATGCCCGTCAGGAGGATCTCGGTGGCATCCAGCAATTGGGTATTGTTACCAAAGGCAAAAAATTGCCGGTGATCGTCGAGTTTGTGGGTAATGATGGCTTTAGCGCACCTATTGCCAAGGCCGTGCTAAAAGCTGCGCTGGCTTCTTACGGTATAAATGATGTGAAAATATTTGTTGTTGGCACAGCCACGTCTCCTAAAGTTGCACCGACCCTCGCAAAACTCGGCTTTAAAGTAAGCGGCGATGAAGCCAAGTATAATGACCAGGGTGGTTCTGTTACCTTAGAAAGTTCGCCCTCAAACCCGCAGGCAATTCATGTACTGGCACAGGAAAGCGCGGCATCGCTGCTGGCCAGCCCTGATAAGTTCGCCGTTAAATTGAAATATTCGCCCATTTCAGCAGGTGCGACCGATGAGCAGTACGAGGTACAGGCCAAACTGATCACAGCGGAAATGCTTTTTGCCGCTTCTAAATTCAAAGAAAACTGGAAGTAGTTTACACTCAATTCATATTAAAACACGATATACGCAATAAATTATGTCAGCAAACAACTGTGCCCCTGTGGCCGAACGCAAAAAACTCAGTTTCCTTGATCGTTACTTAACGCTTTGGATCTTCCTGGCTATGGCCATTGGTGTGGGCGTAGGTTACTTTATTCCGTCCTCAAGCGGCTTCATCAACTCGTTTTCCAGTGGAACGACCAATATCCCTTTGGCGATTGGTTTGATCTTAATGATGTACCCTCCGTTGGCAAAAGTAAAATACGAAAACATGGGTGAGGTATTCAGGGATACCAAAGTATTAAGCGCGTCACTTATTTTGAATTGGATCATTGGGCCAGTATTAATGTTTGTATTAGCTATTACCTTATTACGTGATCATCCCGCATACATGGTAGGCTTGATTTTAATTGGCCTTGCCCGCTGTATCGCGATGGTAGTGGTATGGAATGAACTGGCCGAAGGTAATCGCGAGTACGCTGCTGGCCTGATCGCATTAAACAGTATCTTCCAGGTATTACTGTATAGTGTATATGCTTATGTATTTATAACGGTGTTGCCGCCACTGTTTGGGTTAAAAGGTTTAGCTGTTAATATCACTATAGGAGAGATCGCCAAAAGTGTGGGTATCTACCTGGGTATCCCATTTGCTGCCGGTGTGATCAGCCGCTACACATTAATCAAACTGAAAGGAGAAGAATGGTTCCAAACCAAATATGTGCCTTTTATCTCACCGATAACGTTAATTGCTTTATTGTTTACCATCGTAGTGATGTTCAGCTTAAAAGGTAATCTGATCGTTCAGATACCATTTGATGTATTGCGTATCGCAATACCATTGGTGATCTACTTTACCATTATGTTTGTACTCAGCTTTATTATTGGCAAATCGTTTGGAGCCGACTATTCCCGCTCGACATCTATAGCTTTTACCGCAACAGGTAACAACTTTGAACTGGCTATAGCGGTTGCCATCGGCGTATTCGGCATTAACTCCGGCGAAGCCTTTGCAGGAGTGATCGGCCCTTTGGTGGAAGTGCCTGCCCTGATCGCTTTGGTCAACCTCGCTTTTTACTTCCGAAAGAAATATTATACCGCTAAAACTTTAACCGCTGTAGAATAATGAAGATCGCCCTTTTTTCAGATATACATGCCAACTTACCGGCGCTGGAGGCTTTTTTTGCCGATGTTGAATTACAAAAGCCTGATGCCATTTATTGCCTGGGCGACCTCGTAGGCTATAACATTTGGCCGAATGAAGTTATTGATGAGATACGTAAACGCAATATACCCTGCATCACCGGCAATTATGATTTTGGTATCGGGCGACACAGCGATGATTGCGGCTGTGCCTATAAAACAGACGAGGAAAAAGCTTTAGGCAAAATATCTATCGCTTATACAAACGAGGTGGTGAAAGACGAGCAGCGGGCTTATTTGCGCACACTGCCAGCCCATATCCGTTTAGAGTTCCAGTTGAATAACGATAACCTTCAGGTACTATTTGTACATGGCAGCCCCCGCAAAGTGAATGAATACTTGTTTGAGGACAGGGATGAAAAGAGTATGTTACGCATCATGGAGCAGGCCGATGCAGATATCATGTGTTTCGGTCATACCCATCAACCCTATCACCGGGTGCTATCGGCGAACGACCAGTTCTATCATGCCATCAATATTGGTTCGATAGGTAAACCAAAAGATAAAGACCCGCGCGGAGGCTATGTGTTATTGCAAATCAACGAAAACAGTTCGGTTAAAGACAAGGATAGTATTCAGGTAGACTTTATCCGCTTTGATTATGATATTGAAAAGGCGGCCAAAGCTGTTGAGGACAGCCCGCTTCCCAATGAATATGCGGATATGTTAAGGAACGGATAAGATGACCATAGCACTCTTTTCTGATATCCATGCCAACCTACCGGCATTTGAAGCATTCCTGGCGGATATTGATAGTCGTAAACCTGATGCGGTTTATTGTTTGGGCGATATGATCGGCTATAATATCTGGCCCAATGAAGTAATGGATGAAATCCGCAGGCGCGGAGTTGCAACGCTCGCTGGTAACCATGACCTTAAAACAAAGGGTTACGCCTATGAACTGGTATCGGCAGCTAACCAGGCTTATCTGAATACGCTCCCGGCAAATATTGAACTGGAATATCAACTGAATAATGACCACTTTAATATCGTACTGGCTCACGGAAGCACGAGAAGTATCAATGAATATGTACTGGAAGATCTCGATGAAAACTATGTATTGGAAATGATGAGGGAAGCCAAAGCGGATATCCTTTGTGTGGGCCACTCACATTTACCTTACCACCGCATCATCGGTAATAAGCAAGTTGTTAATATTGGTTCAGTGGGCAAGCCGAAAGATGGCAATCCAATGGGTTGTTATGTGATACTTACGATTACGGATACGATAAATGTCGATTTCATTCGCTTTTCTTATGATATAGAAAAAGCGGCTCAGGCTATTGAAGACAGCCCCCTGCCGGACGATTTTGCAGACAGGTTAAGAAAAGCCTATTGAGCTAACTTACATTTTCATCCCGGCCATGGTATTGTCGCTCCCGTTTTTAAAGATAGCTTCACTATTGAGTAAATAAGCACCATTGATAACGACCACATCACCTGAATTTAAGCCTGATAAAATAGGTACATAGTGTTGGTTACCGATACCTATTTTGATCATTCTCGGTGAAAAACTACCATTCGTATTTTTCACATAAACTATGCTACCCTTGCCATTGTTCAGGATAGCCGAAGCGGGTACTGCTAAAGAGCGGCTATTGCCTCCACCTATCGCGATATAGGTTAGCATACCCGGCCTGATCAATCCTTGTGTGTTGGGAATACTGATCCTGATCAGCGCCACTTTGGAAGACCCGGATAGTTCAGGGTTTATAAATTCGACTTTGCCTTTGATGACCTGCCCGCCCAGGTCAGGAAGGGAAATATTTACTTTATCGTTCTCTTTGTAAAGCCCGGTTTCATTGGAGTAAAGTTGGGCTTCCACCCAAAGGCTATTTAACCCCTGTGTTTTTAGTACGGTCATACCTTCGGTAACATAATCACCCTCATGTACGGCGATATCGCTTACCGTACCCGCAACATTACTCAAAATGGTGGTTGTTGCAGACACCTTTTGGAATACTGACAAGTTTTTGATCTGTGACAATTTATATGTTAAAAAAACCGTAAAGGAATGATCACGAACTACATGATTAACGATTTTAAGCGGCTGGCAGGTTAATTCAGCTTTAATCACAACAGGTGCATACTAACGTCCGTTGAAAAGGATTTGCTTTGGTAAACCGTTCACCAATATTCTTTTTTATCTATAGCTATAAAAAAACCTTAATGGCTTCGCCCAGGTCATAAACTTTTGTTTTTGTTTTGAAAGTGTTCTGGATAATACTGCTCCCCGCCGCGCTGCGGTAACCACCTGCGCAATGTACTACAATGGGTTTATTGAATGGTATTTCCAGTAATCGTTCCCGTAGTTCCGGCAAGGGTATGTGGATTGCTTTTTCAAATACCGGACGCTCTATTACTTCCGTTGTATTGCGGATATCTACAATAGTATATGCGGATAAATTCCCTATAAATTCAGAAACAATAATTTGTTCCATGGTTTCTTTACCCTGTTCGCCTATAAATGCAGCTTCAATAAATTGCTCATAGCCAATTTTAGCAACACGCCCAATCAGTTCTTCCAATCTATCTTCATTTTCGGCAATCAGGTAAAATGCTTCTCCTGGTGAAATAATACTCCCCAACCATGTCTCAAATTTACCGCCAGTTTGCAGGTTGATAGAACCGGGCAAATGACCGGCTTTGTAATCGGCTTCGGACCGGGCATCTATAATAAAGATACTTTTATCCAACCGGGCTGGTTTGCGCCTGTTAACAGCAGCAACTGATCCTGATAAACTACTTACACCTTGTCTGTTCACCGTCACATCGTACGGGAAATATTTCGGAATAAAAGGTTGGTCTTTTAGCAGTTCGGTTACAAACTGGTTTTCCGTCATCTCTTTTAATGACCAATTACTTATTTTCTCAGCGCCAATCGTGCTGCAATTTGCTTCGCTTAAAGCTTTTCCGCAAAGCGTCCCTGCACCGTGGGCAGGGTAAACCGTTACTGAGTTGTCTAATACGATTAGTTTATCACGCAATGAATGATACATCAGTTGCGCCAGCTCTTCACGCTTCGCTTTTAAGTTACCGGCGCTCTCCCTCAGGTCAGGCCTGCCACAATCACCAACAAACAAAGTATCGCCGGTAAATACGGCCTTATCTTTACCATTTTGCTCCAAAATTATGCTGATACTGTCGGGCGAATGACCCGGCGTATTTAAACTCTTCAATTTGATTTGTCCAAAATTGATCACATCGCCATCATCAAAAGCCTGGTGCGGGTAATTTGCGCCTACAAGTGCCGAACAATAAATTGTGGCACCTGTCAATTCATGCAGTTCCAAGTGCCCGCTAACAAAATCAGCGTGGGGATGCGTTTCAATTACACCTACAATCTTTGCCCGTTGCTGTTCTGCAAAAGCTATATAGGGCGCTAAGTTCCTTGACGGGTCCACCAGTATGATCTGGTTTGCGTGTTCAATTAATATCGCATAAGAATAATGCGAAAGATCTTTATCTTCAAATTGTTCAATTTTCATAGCTTCAATTAATGAGGTAATTTTTCACGTACTAATCCATATATCCATGTCCCGGCAATGGCGCTCAGCAGGGTAGCCAGGATCACCCCGAAGCCGCTCCCTATCTCAGCGAACAAAGGTCCGGGACAGGCGCCGGTTATTGCCCAGCCCAAACCAAAGATCAATCCGCCGTACACGTTTCCCCAATGGAACTTCTTCTCTGGAATAATAATGGGTTCCTTGTTGATCGTTTTTAATTGGAAATGCTTGATGAGTTGAATAGCAATAATCCCGACAACTATCGCGCTTCCAATAATACCATACATATGAAAGGCTTGAAGCCGAAACATTTCCTGTATTCTAAACCAGGATATCACTTCCGATTTAACGAGGATGATACCAAACAGCACACCCACGATCATAAACTTAATGTTTTTCATAGTTTTAATAAATAGGGTAAGATGAACCAGGTCATCGCAAATCCGCCGATCATAAAGCAACAGGTAGCCACCAGGGACGGCCATTGTAAGGACGAGATGCCCATAATGGCATGTCCCGAAGTACATCCGCCCGCATAGCGTGTTCCAAAACCCACCAGGAAACCGCCAAGTACCATGAACACAAATCCTCTTAAGGTAAATAGCTGTTTAAAGCTGAACACATCTTGTGGCAGGAGCCCGCTAAAATCTCTTACACCTTCGTGTTTGAGTGATCGAATAGTATCTTGGTTAATATTTGCGGCTCCGGGATCAGAAAGGAAAAGAGTTGCGATAAAACCGCCTATAACAATCCCCAATACAAAGAACAAATTCCAGCTCTCCTTTTTCCAGTCATACTTAAAGAACGAGATATGAGAAGGAACGCAAGCCGCGCAAATATGCCTCAGGGAAGATGATATACCGAAGGCTTTGTTACCCAATAAGAGTAAAGCCGGAACGGTAAGACCGATAATCGGTCCGGCAATGTACCAGGGCCAGGGTTGTTTAATAATGTCCATATTATTTAGTTAAAGTCGTGATCAAAACAAAAATGCCCATCAATAGGACGAACCATCCAAAGGCGGGCTTTAGTTTAGTATCATTTAAGTATTTTGTTAGAAAGCTGCCACCGATAATCCCCGTTATGGCAAATGCAGAGAACATAGCTAAAAAACCGTAGTTGATCGGTGCTTGCCGGCTTACATCTCCCAATACGCCCAATAGGGAACTAATCGTCATCACCATTAGCGAAGTGCCCACGGCTTTTTTCATTGGTAAACCGGCAAATAAAACCAATGAGGGGATGATAAGGAAGCCACCGCCAACACCAACAAAGCCGGTAATTATGCCGACAAGGACACTTTGGATAATCAATTTGGTATAATTTGATTCGGTCGCCGTCGCTATAACTACGTTTTCTTTACGGATCATGCTAATTGAAGCGGCGATCATTAGCGTTGCGAATACCAACATTAACAACACCGGTTTGGTGATTTCAAAGGTGCTGATACTGAATAAATGATAGGGCACATGGGGCATTACCCATTTACGCATAATGAATATGGAAATTAGGGATGGGATGCCGAATAGAAAAGCGATCTTAAAATTGACGTTGCCTTTTTGATAATGACTAAGGGCACCTGCTGAACCGGTTAGCCCGACAACGAAAAGCGAATAGGTCGTAGCCATTACGGGATCGATCCTGAAAAAGTAAACCAGGATAGGCACGGTAAGGATAGAACCGCCACCTCCGATCAGGCCCAATGATAAACCAACTAATATTGCTGCTATGTAACCTGCTATTTCCATTGACACAAAAGTAGCAGTTGGAAAACGGGTAGTTGGTGACCTATGTTACAGAGCGATATTTAAAGTGATCTTGTTTCGGGAAAGGGTTATTAACTGTTGTTTTTCCATTTGTTTGAGTAACCTGGAAATGACCTCGCGGGTGGTACCTAATTCTTCTGCCAGTTGCTGATGGGTAACACTAAACTCGTTCGAGCCGTAAACGCTGGCTTTTCTTTTTAGTAAGGTTACGATCCGGTCGTCCAGTTTCTGAAAGGCGACCGCGTTGATCACATTTAGCAGTTCCTCGAAACGCCGGTGATAAAGTTTAAATATAAAATCGGCCCACTCCGGGTATACTTTGATCCATTCGCTTGCTTTGACAATAGGTAGCATCAACACTTCTGAGTCTTCTTCCACCACCAATTTAACTTTACTTGTATCATCGTGAATACCGGCTAAAAAAGACATGATGCAACTCTCTCCGGGTTTAATATAGTACAGTAAGATCTCACGGCCATCTTCATCCTGACGCATGACGCGCATACTGCCCGATAGCACTACTGGAATAGACCGGATATAACTATTGGATTGCATTAAAACGGTTTCGGCAGGCAGTGTTTTGAGTTGGCTGTTGGCGCGTAATTCTTCTTCTAAAATAGCCCCGAATAGTTTCATGCGGTCAAAGGTAAAAATCTCCCGACAATATGATAATCATTATATTAAGACAATCATAAAATGTGTTTTTCAACACCTAAAAGCTACCTTAATAAAAGTTAAATACTTGGCAAAAGGTAATAAACAAGCAAAGCACTGATGATCAAAATGGCGACCGTAAGTGAAACCGATAATAAAAAAGAAGGTTTGTAAGCGTTATCCAATAATTGCTTTTCGGTTGAACGGTAACGAAAGAAAGACAACAATGCCATAGCAGCACCTATGGCCACCAGTAAGATGCCGATTTCTGAAGAATAGCCTTTAGTTGGCAACACTACTTTGCCAGGAAGAATTAAAGCCAACTGCCTTATGAAGAGGCTGAATTTAACCACCACAAAGCCGAAACCCATTAAAGCAATGCTTGTCCTGATCCAGGCAAGAAACGTTCTTTCATTAGCCAGGTGTTCACTCGGGTTGATGATCGGCTTATCGGCTTTCTTTTGAGTATGCATGTCCACAGCTGAAATTATACAACCTTCATTATTGAAATTTGTTCAGTCAGGAGGCTGTTATGATACGCTCTTTAATCAATAACCTCGAATTGCAATAATTAATTTGATGGGCCACCGTATATATCTTACGGATTACAGAAATCTTACTCAACGCAGGTCAGAAGCTTTTTATGGTTTTTTAAATTCATACCCAAGCACTTTGCTTTTGAGACTTACTTCTATCTGAACCATTCCCTTTTTAAACGCGCTTAATCCCGGCTCCCCGAGTTTTTCCTCCATGATCTTTTCAGCGGCGCTAACCGCCTCATAGATCTGAGGCATGACCTTTTTGCCATTTTCGGCCAGCGAAAAAAGATGCTCGTTATTGCACGCGGGATCTTCCTCAGCAAGCAGATAACCCATGTCCAGCAGTTGCTTTAGCATCGGCATCAGACTTCTTCGGTCAACTTCCATAAAATCGACGAGTTGCTTTTGTTTTACGCACCCCGCACTGCCGGAAATAAATAACATTGCCTCAGCCATATATTCTGTGTGCGGTGGCGGAAGTTGTAAAGCAAGCACTTTTACATATAGCTTGCTTAATCTTCTGAGATCTTTAGCGATCATAAATCCATTTTATAGTATACGAGCGATCATTTACGAAAATCAATCACTGCATCCGATATTAATAACCAGGTAATGCGTCAATAGCGCTGCCTACTACATTCGCGTTCAGGAACTCCGACAAAAGTGATTACTTCTAAAGCTCCAGTCGCTGTCGCTTACGGCTAAAGTGCAAGGTCAACTAAGTTGGACTGCATCTTAAAAAGTGTTTCATAAAAATGATCCAAATGCGTTTTGTCCACTTGCTGGTTGATCATAATATTCACTTGCTCTATCGCATCCTGTATCTTGGGCACACTTTCTTTCCCTTTACTGGTCAAATAGATAAAATGAGCCCTCCGGTCGGCTACGTTTTGTTCAGTACAAACAAAGCCGCTTTTGGTCATCCCTTCTATGAGCACAGCAATACGCGACTTATCCACCTGGAATAATTCAGCAAGCTCTTTATGGGTCGGGACATGTTCCGTGGAGGCCAGTAAAAGAATGATCTCTGCGTAATGTTCGAGGCGAAGATCTGGCAGGACTTTAACGATGGCACGGCTGTATAGCCTGCTTAAACGACGCAGGCTTTTCGATAATAAAATTTGCATAATAAATTTCTTTTAGACAAACAGATTGAAACTTGTCCGGAATGGACAGTTTGTTAAACGCTTATTACTAAAAGAATCAAATACGAAGGGCGAGCCGGAAAGGGAAAGTGGCCGAAAGGTAATGTGGTATCGGGGTAGGTGGCCTTAGTTGCCTTACTATCCGGGGAATTAAAAACGAGATCAAAAACACTCCGGCCAGTTGACCAAATAGGTTCTGTATATTTTGATCTTTATTCAAAACAAACTTATCCGTACGGTGCATCATACTGGATGTCTGAGCGCTGGAATTATCCGGTTTCCTTTTGAAGATAGAATTGTAGCGTACTTGCGACTTATTTGAAACCAAGTGATGATTGGGTAGCAAAAGAATATGGGTAAGCACGATAAACAGGTATGCCGCGGTCAGCAACAGCACACTCATTTTTTTTTGATCAGGCACCCTCATAAACAAATGTAAGTAATTTGGTTTATTTAATTCAAATCGCCAGGCCAAACCTGAAGGTTCTATAATTTTCCATTCCTTTCCAGGCATTGGGCTTCAAGCGCACAAAGTACTCACTGTGTGAGAATACCAACAAATAAAATTCAATTGCAACAATAATTTTGCAAAAAAACCTTTATTGTTTTGAGATATTTGCGATGCAATAATAAAAGGTGAAAAAGAAGCAGGCCACATTTCCAATAAATATCTTAGTGCTCGCGCTTGTTGCCGTGTATTTTTTCATGGCATCCACCCACATTTTTTTTATTCCCTGTCTTACTCAGGGCACCCATCATACAGCGCTTTCCCATAATTCTATTTTTAAAAGAAAGCTGGAATACCGGGCTGTTGCCGGCAAGCAACTGAGCATTATCCAGCGGCCTGATAAATCGATCTTCGAAGAGCGTAAAGCGTTATCGGATTCCATCAGATCCTTTTTAAGTTTTTTTACTATCCTGCTGTTTATTTCGCTGGTTTGGAGGTTTAAGCCCAAGTTCTTTGCTGACGTTTCCGGCCAGCTTTACCCTCCCCTTCATTCGTACTTATCGCTTTGCGTGATCCGGATCTGATCAATACCACTTCTGCAATAGTGCCGTACCAGGCCTTTTGCGCAATCTACATGCTTTTGTTTTAAGGTATTGCCGGTATAAACGGCCCTCACCATTTCTTTCATTTCCGAAAAATTAATATGCAAAGTTCAAAAAGACAGCTAATTGTCGTTATTTGCCTTTTTATTGCAGGGCATACTTACGCGCAGCAAACAAATCCGCCGGTCAAATTAAAAGACCTGTTAAACCGGGTAAACGAAAAAGCACCCTCGCTGCTCACGGACTCTGCTGCCATTACGATCAGGCAGGCCCAGGCTGCAGAGACCCACAGCAACTGGCTCCCCAACCTTAAACTGAATTACCAGGCGGATATAGGCACCAATAATAATGATGCCGGGCCTTACTTTGGCTTTGGTATTATCCCGTCCAATTCACGCGGCGTAAGGACTGAAAGCAATACCAGCGCGGTATTGACCAACCTGGGCATTGCAGCCCTCGACTGGGAGGTTTACAATTTTGGAGCCTACGCGGCCCAAAACAAGGTTGCTAAATCAGATATAAATGTTGAACAGAACAAGTTCACACAATCTAAATACCAGTTGCAGGCTTATACCATTGGCAACTACCTGCAATTAATGCGCCTGCAGGATCTCCTTGCTATTCAGAACAGGAATATTCAGCGCAACGAGCAGATCAGGCGCTCCATTCAATCACTGGCCAAAAGCGGCATTCGGCCGGGTGTTGACACGAGTATCGCCGAAGCCGAACTTTCCAAAGCACGACTTAATTATATCGAACTGGACAACCAGTTAAAAAGGGTTCAACTACAGCTATCAGCCATCAGCGGACTGCCCTATCAAAGCATCATCCCGGACACTGCCGCTGAAAGCCATATGATCGGTCAGGCAGTAGCACCTGCAATGCTGAGCGCAGACATGGCCAACAACCCTTTGATCAACTATTATAAGTCGATCTATCAAGGCAGCCTCGACCGCGAAGAACTGGTGAGGAAACAGTACAATCCGAAGATCTTGCTGGAAGCTGCCGTTTGGGGCCGTGGCTCCAGTATAGATGCCAATGATAATTTCAACAGCCTTTCTACCGGCTGGGGTTTTAACCGAAACAATTACCTGGTAGGGGTGGGTATTTCCTATAACCTGTTTGACATCCGGCGCAAACAGCTCAAACTCCGCACCCAAAAGGCAGCGACAGACTATGCGCGAAAACAACTGGATGAACAAAGGAATGCGTTAGCACTAAATGTGAACCAGGCAGATGTGGAACTGAACACCGCCAAACAACGTTTGCAGGAAATTCCGAACCAGTTGAAGGCGGCCAATGCCGGTTATAGGCAAAAGCTATCCTTATATAAAAGCGGCTTGACGGACATTATTGAACTGAACGCCGCATTAAATATTTTATATCGGGCGGAAACCGATTATGTACAAGCCAAATCTGCTTACACTAACGCTTTATTCCAGAAAGCCGTGACAGGCAACCAGGTCAGTTCAGTTTTAAACCTTTTAAATTAATTAACTATGTCAATGGTCACATCCGCACTCAAAAGGCCGATCACCGTCGTGGTGATCACCATGAGCCTTTTAATATTTGCAGTGCTTAGTGCAATAAAAATACCGATAGATATTTTTCCGCAGTTAAACCTGCCTACCATCTACGTTATCGAATCCTACGGGGGCATGTCACCCCAGCAAATGGAGGGCTTTTTCTCCACCCGTTTGCAAGACCAGTTCCTGTATGTAAATGGTGTTAAAACCATCACCAGTAAGAACATACAAGGTTTAACGATGCTGAAGCTTAGTTTTTACGAGAACGTAAACATGGCTGAGGCCCAGGCGCAGGTTGCCCTGCAGGTCAACCGGGCGATGAAGTTCTTTCCGCCGGGTGCCCTGCCGCCCCAGGTGGTACGATATGATGCGTCATCCCTGCCGGTTGGTCAGCTGGTCCTATCCGCTCCCGCCCGCAGCTTAAAGGAAATTTATGATATGGCGGCGACCCGTATCCGCCCAATGTTTGCCTCGGTACCTGGCTTGTCAGCGCCGCCGCCGTTTGGTGCAAACTCGCGCTCGATCACCGTAAGTGTAGACCCCAACAAAATGCGCAGTTATGACCTGACACCCGACCAGGTAGTAGAGGCGCTGGCTAAATTCAACGCTATGTCGCCATCAGGTAACCTCCGTATCAATAACACCATGTTTACCACGACGATCAACTCTTTGGTAAAAAAGTCAGAAGAGTTTGGTGACATTCCCATCAAAACCAAAAACGGGGTTTCCGTCTTGGTGAAAGATGTCGCTCGTGTAGCTGATGCCGCTGACGTCACGGTAGATTATGCGTTGATCAACGGGAAACGCTCAGTGTATATCCCGGTGGTTAAAACCGCCGATGCCTCTACATGGTCAGTGGTGCAAAGCCTGAAAAGCAAGATCCCGGAAATGCAAAGCTTACTGCCGGATGATGTGAAGATCTCTTACGAATTTGACCAGTCTATCTTCGTAATCAATGCCGTAAAAAGCTTAATAACTGAAGGCGGTTTGGGTGCCTTACTTACAGGTTTGATGGTATTGCTGTTCCTGCGCGACTGGCGTAGCAGCCTGATCGTAGTGATCACAATCCCGGTGTCGATTTTATTAGGCGTGTTCCTTTTGGGCATGTTCGGTCAAACCATCAATATAATGACCTTGAGCGGGCTGGCACTGGCCATCGGTATCCTCGTCGACCAGGCGACGGTAACAATTGAGAACATTCACCAGCATTTGGAAATGGGGAAATCAAAAAAACTGGCTATTTATGATGCCTGTGAAGAGATAGCGTTTCCACTACTCCTAATTCTACTTTGTATTCTGGCGGTATTTGCTCCATCCTTCCTGATGAATGGCGTGCCCAAGGCTATGTTCCTGCCCTTATCAATGTCCATCGGTTTGACGATGATCGTTTCGTATGTTTTAGCACAAACCCTGGTACCGATATTAAGTAATTGGCTGATCAAAGCCGAGCAGTACCAGCATTATGTACATGGCGAACTCCACGCACATGCGGGCGAATCTTTAAATCAAAAAGAAGAAACACAGGTTAATAAACACCTGAAAGAAGAGCAGGATCATCCCGAAGACAACGACTTTTTTGAAAAGGTAAAAATGCGGTTCATGGGGATCATCACCCGCTGGATGCCGAATAAAAAACTGATAGTACCGATATATACCGTGGCTGTTATCGTACTGGCCGGTGTGGGTTTTGTGGTCATTGGTAAAGACATGATGCCGAAGCTGAATAACGGTCAATTTCTGATCCGCATCAAGGCACCTGATGGCACCCGCCTGGAGCGCACAGAAGATAAATTTAAAGCGGTGCTGAACATTATCGATAAGACCGTCGACCATCATATCGCCATCAGTTCCGGCTATGTGGGTATCGTTCCCAGCAGCTACGGTACCAGTAACCTGTACATATTTAATACGGGTACACATGAAGCTGTGCTGCAGATAAACCTGGATGAACATTATAAGGTGAACATGGATGAGTTAAAGGACGCCCTGCGAAAAAATATCTCTCATCAGTTACCAGATCTGCGGATCACCTTTGAACCCATCGATATGACCGAAAAGATTATGAGCCAGGGAGCGGCAACGCCTATTGAGATTAGGGTAGCTGGAAAGGATATGGCCCAGATAGAGGGTTATGCCAATAAAGCGGTCGCTAAATTAAAACAGATCAGCTACCTGCGCGACGTACAAATTGTACAGCCTTTAAGGATACCCGTAGTAGCCATTACGCTTGACCGTCAAAAGGTGTCGCAATTCGGGTTGAATGTAACCGATATTGCACGTTCAGTTACGGCCAGTACCTCTTCCAGCCGTTTTACAGAAAAGAATCAATGGCTGGATGAAAAGGCAGCCTATACCTACCAGGTGCAGGTACAGATTCCGGAGTATGTCATGAATACGATGGACGAGTTGAAGGAAATTCCTCTCCTGAAGGGGCAAAGCACCCCAACACTGGCTGACGTCGCCGATTTCAAGGTGATCTATTCACCGGGTGAATATGACCGTTCGGGTCCCCGCCGTTTTTTAACGGTGAGCTCCAATATTTATAAAAAGGATCTGGGCACCGCAACTGCCGATGTACAAAAGGTGATGACCTCCCTGGGCGCACCACCAAAGGGATTGGTCGCAGAGTTAAAAGGAATGTCCAGCTTGTTGACCGAAACCATGAGCAGTTTGCAAAGTGGTTTAGCCTTCGCGGTATTAGTGATATTCCTGTTGCTGGCAGCCAATTACCAGTCATTCAAGCTTTCTTTAACGGTACTTTCTACGGTTCCGGCGGTAATATTAGGTTCACTGACCGCTTTATTGCTAACAGGTTCTACGCTTAACCTGCAATCCTACATGGGGATGATCATGTCTACCGGAGTATCGGTAGCGAACGCAATCCTGATCGTAACGAATGGTGAAAAATTGCGCCTGGAATTTAAAGATGCTACTCGTGCATCGATCACGAGCGCAGCTATCCGTTTGCGACCTATCCTCATGACCAGCTTTGCCATGATGGCGGGTATGGTGCCGATGGCATCTGGTATGGGTGAAGCAGGAGAACAGACCGCACCTTTGGGCCGCGCTGTGATCGGCGGCTTATTTGCTTCGACGCTTGCCGCCCTGTTTATTCTACCATTGGTATTTGCCTGGGTACAGGACAAGACCACTTATGAATCACCGTCATTAATGCCGGAAGAGACCATTGCTATTCAAACTTCAACGATATAAACACATGAAAACGAAAATAATCATCTTAGGCGCGGCAGCCTGCTTTTTAGCAGCCTGTTCCGGTAACGAAAAGCCGGTAGACCTGACCGAAGCGAAAGCAAGCGGGAACAAGAAATATGAGACCGGTACGATCACCGAAAAAGCTTTGTCCAGCTATGCCAGGTTACCCGGACGGTTAAACCCGTACAACGAGGTTAACCTGTTTCCCAAAGCAAACGGTTTTGTAAAGCAAATCTTTGTAGACCGGGGTTCGCAAGTTACGAAAGGACAATTGTTAATTACCCTGGAAGCACCTGAAATGGAGTCGCAGCTACAGGCGGCTAATTCGCGCTATTTACAGGCGCAGGAAACGGCTAATGCCAGCAAGGAAAAGTATAACCGCTTGAAACAAGCCGCTGCTGAACCGGGTTCGGTATCCCCGCTGGACCTGGACAATGCCGTATCCCGGATGAAATCGGATATGGCCATCGCCAATGCTGAAAGATCAAATATGGAGTCCGTTAAAACTATGCAAGGTTATCTTAAAATTTACGCGCCGTTTGACGGCACCATCGTGCAGCGGAATGTATCGCCAGGCGCATTGGTCGCGCCCGGCAAAGGCACTGACCAGCCCATGTTAGTACTTCAGGATACCCGAAAACTGCGCCTGGAAGTAGCCATCCCCGAAGATTACGTGGATAAAGTGGACCTCAAGCAGGCCGTTACCTTTACCTTTAACGCCATGCCAGGTAAGGAACATACCGCGAAGATCAGCCGTTCGGCTAATGCCTTGGGCAATATGCGGTCAGAAGCAATCGAGATTGATGTGATCAACAAAGACGGCCAGCTGAAACCCGGTATGTATGCAGAGGTAAAGATCCCGATGGTTTCCGGTGCCAAGTCTTTGCTGGTACCTAATACCGCAATCGTTCGCTCCACCGAGCGGGAATATGTGATCACGGTAAGAAACGGTAAGGCGAAACTGGTCGATATCAAAGAAGGACTTGCTGGAAAAGATTCTACGGAAGTTTTCGGTGCTTTGGTTCCCTCAGACGGTATCGTTACCAAAGCCAGCGACGATGTTAAAGACGGTACAGTTATCAATTAAATTCTGAACCGGCATGGCCAAGTTCGGGATCATGCCGGTTTTTTTTTAACGGAATAATGCGATAGTGCCCCTTGGCGATCAGTACTGCTAACTCGAAGAAAATCCACATAGTAATAATATTGTACATCAGATGATCGTGGGTTACATTAGGAAATATCTGCAATTTGATACGGATGGCATATCGCCTAAAGAGGTGGCTACGCTTAAAGAAACGTATGAATTACTCAATTATAAGTATAAAACGCAATTCCTTGATTACAAGGAAACCAGGAATTTAAATTTTATAGATCTGGCTATGCAAGCCAACCTAGCCGGTATGCTGATGGTCCAAAAACAGGTCAAGAGATGCTTTTTGATATTTACAAAAAGCCAAAGTAGGGCATCAAAAATGAACTGGAATGACCGGCAAGGAAGCGATAACAGCTACCAGCTCCGCGCATGTACTATATTGAGGAAAGATTACGGTAAAATTTTTATTCGTCGGAAATCATTGATCGATAAGATCATCAATATTTTCGTGGTCACGCTGTAATTTCCGGTGAATGGTTAGGTGATCAAAATAATGAACCAAACAGGACTTATGCAATTTTTATTTTCACAAACGCTTCTCCGAATCAACAAATCATACCATAATTTGATCATTGCTGAACTACCTGAAATGTATCCACTCAGATCTTGACATTGCGATATTGGCCGTCCTTTTTTTCATAAATATAAGATGACCTAAAAAGAAATGGCTGATATCCTCCATATAGATGCGTCGCGTTTATCTGGCCTTCTTTTCGACTTGGTCCAGAAAGGATATGTTGTTACTGAAAAAAACGTTTAAAGAAAAAAAAGATAACCACGGAGAAATTTGCAAAAAACTTGTCCAAATTAATAGCATTTGACTAAAACAACTTTTCACCAAAAACTACACAAATTTCCTCCAGAATAGTATGATAACTTGTTTAAAAATTAAGATCATGAAAAAAACGTTTTTGATGGGCCTTGCCCTAATTTCCACATGCAACCTAATGGCACAAGACTTAAAAAGTAAGGATGTGCCCCAGGCTGTTAAAGCGGCATTAATGAGTAAATATCCCGATGCCGCTAAAGTTAGTTGGGAAAAAGAAAAAGGAAATTACGAAGCCAATTGGGGTGGCAAATCGGGCGAGGATAACTCGGTAGTATTTACCCCAGCGGCTGTATTTGTTGAAATTGTCAAAGCAATACCGGTTAGCTCCTTACCTGTGTCTATAGCGCCTTATGTCGCGACACATTACAAAGGCCAGAAAATTAAAGAAGCGGGGAAGGTTACCGATGTTACCGGAAAAACAATGTATGAAGCCGAAATTAAAGGTGGTGATCTGATTTTTGATGATAAGGGCAACTTTATAAAAAAGGACTAAATTTTAATGCACCGTTATATTAATCGAAAATCCATTATGCTTTAAGTGATATGAATTCTAACAATAGGGTTTCTGTTACTTACGGCATTTGTTTTTTTCTTCCCATCATCGCTGATAGACCACGAATTTTCTGAAGAGGTACAAGAGCAGCATAACCTGATTTTAGACATTGTGATGAAAGCGATTAGCTGGGTTGGTTATTTGCCTAATGCGCCCATTAACGTTACAAGCATCGCACTTGTACTTTTTTATTTTAAATATAAAAAAGAGGCATTATTTCTTTTATTTACACTCTTATCAGGTGCGATAAGTTCTATCATTAAATATAGACCAATCGTCCCCGGCCTTCAGAGCCGTTGGTAAGAATAATAGTTAGAACTCAACAGAAAAGTTTCCCCAGCGGGCATGTGCTTTTTTATGTGCTATTTTTTTGGCTTTTTAACATTTCTTATGTACGAAGTCAACATTCCGAAATTCATTAAAGTACCGGTTTCAGTAATTAGCCTGCTTTTTATTTTTACAATACCTTACCCGCGTGTTTACATGGGTGCGTATTGGTTTACTGATGTAGCTGCCGGGTTTTGTTGGAGCTGATATGTTTGTACATTTTGAGTGTTTTATATTTAAAAAAGCCCTCAATAAAATAACAATTAGAAAATACGACAATGAAGGATTAGGTTTTACCCAATAAAAAAAATGCCCCTAATTGATCAGGGATAGCACTTTGGTGACATATTGAATCGTATTGTTGAAATATTAACGTTTGTTAGACAGATACATAATTGCAGAATTTTTTCTTATCGATTTATGTATTTATATTCCAACGTTAAATTTCAGGTTGTTGAATGATGGTTGGCTGACAATCTTAGCTAAAACCATTTTATGGATTTTTGCTCAAAATCCAGCGGTATTCATTAGCCAATTGTTTCCATATAACTATATCAAATTCACATTTTCATTCCATCCATCTGAACGTTCCCATTTTTGAAGATCGTTTCACTATTCAATAAGTAAGCCCCGTTGGTGACTACGATCTCACCTGGGTTTAGTCCTGAATTAATCGGTACATAAGACTGATTGCCTATCCCAACTGAGATCATTTTCGCCGTAAAACTGCCGTCCGAATTCTTTACCCAAACCTTGCTTCCTTTGCCATCGGTTAAAACAGCCGACGCAGGAACCGCTAATACCTTGGTACTACCGTTTCCGATAATTAAATAAGCCTGCATACCCGGCCTGATCAATCCCTGTGTATTTGGAATACTGATCCTGATCAGCACCACTTTGGAAGACCCGGATAGTTCAGGGTTTATAAATTCGACTTTGCCTTTGATGACCTGCCCGCCCAGGTCAGGAAGGGAAATATTTACTTTATCGTTCTCTTTGTAAAGCCCGGTTTCATTGGAGTAAAGTTGGGCTTCCACCCAAAGGCTATTTAACCCCTGTGTCTTTAGTACGGTCATACCTTCGGTAACATAATCACCCTCATGTACGGCGATATCGCTTACCGTACCCGCAACATTACTCAATATGGTGTTTGTTGCAGACACCTTTTGGGATACTGACAAGTTTTTGATCTGTGACGCGGATAAACCCCATAATTTCAACTTGTTTTCTGCCGCGCTCATCAGCTGGTTGTAATCCACATCAGGGTTATGTAATACTTTTTGCTGTTGTTTGGCCAACAGGTATTCTTTTTCTGCTTCCTGCAGATCTTCACTGTAAAGCGAATAGACCGGCTGGCCTATTGCTACCTTTTCGCCAATAGCCCGGACAAACAATTGCTGTACCCGCCCGGATAACCTGGCGCTGAACTCCGCTGCGGTGTTTTCATTAGTCGTAACAGTGCCGGTCAGCGTTTTTTCGCTGCCCGTGTTTTCTTCCCTTATCGTGTCGGTTTGTATCCCGGCCAGTTGCATTTGTGTAGCATTTAGGGTTATCGTATTGGCGCTTGCGGCATCTGTTAATTCCACTTTAATGAGTTTCATGGCGCAGATGGGACAATTCCCGTCGTGATCTTCATGTACCTGCGGGTGCATGGAACATGTATAATAGGCTTTGCTTGATTGGTTAGCAATTGGTTTGGGCGTATGCTTGCAAGCCGAAAAGAAAACGGCGAACAACAATATTATATAAATGAGCTTATTCATTTCCTTTGGTTTTAATAAAGCTTTCGCTATCTGATAAATATTGGGCATTGACCGCCAGGCTGTCCGTGGCTAACAATCCTTTGGTTACTTGTATGTCGTTACCGCTTGTAAGCCCGGTATTAACCTCATGCGCTTTAAATAATGCACCCTGCTTTAACCATACCACTTTGGTATTGCCGAGATCCAGCAGGGCTGTTTTAGGTATCCACAAAGCTTTGACAGTTCCGGTTTGGATACTGGCTTTAACCAAAGCGTTTACTTTAAATTCATGATCCATATTATCGAGATATACCCGGATGCTGGTGGTTTTATCACCACCCTGAAGAACAGGTTCGATGAAATTTACCCTTCCTTCTATCGGCGTACCAGGCATATCCGGCAACGTCAGCCGAATGGCTTGATTTAACTTTAAGGTGCCTGCCTGCGACTGGCTAACCTTAATAATCGCCCATAAGCGATGCGGGTTAACCACATTGAAAAGTGTTTGACCTTTGGTAATGTATATACCCTCCTTAATGACTAAGGGGGAATTATTTGTAAAGTCGGTTGGTGTTTCTGTTGTCGTAGCGCCCGGCATTTGGCTATGCGCCACATCATGCACATGACCCTCATAAGCGCTATAGACCGGGATACTGTAAAACGCTTTGCCCGTTTTAACCACTTGGTTAACCTGGGTTAAGGTCATACCTAACAATAAAAGTTTTTGCCGGGCCGCATTGATCAATTCCATTTCCTGCGCCGAGTGTGTGATCAGATAGATTAGATCCTGTTGCGCCGTTACCAGATCAGGGCTATAAATATCGAAAATGCGCTGCCCGGCATGGATTTCCTGAAAAGCGTATTTAATATACAACTTTTCGATACGGCCGGAAAAACGGGAAGCGATATTATTGAAGGTGCGGGTATCAAAATCTAAATAACCATCCGCCAGAATTTCGGTAGACGTTACTTTCTCTACAGGTGTAATCGAGCCAACGGAAGAAATAACGTTGCCGTTAACCGGTTGTAAAACAGTATTCAGACCGATCCCGGCACCTTCGCTGGCCTGGCCTGACTTCTTTACCAAGGTCATCCCACAAATCGGACAGCTGCCCGGATGGTCTTCCATGATCTGCGGGTGCATCGGGCAGGTATATTTCACATCGGTTTTCGACGCGGTTGCAACCGTCACAGGTTTTTTATTTTCACAGGCGCTTACCACCAGCATTATGGCTAATGATAAGACGAGCATCTTAATACTTTTCATATTCCCTTTCATATGCGACCTGTAAGGTTAATAATTCCTGTAAGCGGTCTAGTGCCGCCATTCTTACCGATTGCAAACTTTTGATCCCGTCCAGCACGGAGGGCAGATCGCCGGTATTTTGTTCGTAAGCCTGCAAAGACGTTTTATAAGCGTTCTGCAGGGCAGGAATAATGTTTTGTTTATAGTTCTTTAGCTGCCGTTTTTTACTGCTCATATCCGTTCTTAACCCTGCTAATTGCCCCTGTGCCTGGTTAAGGATATTCAGTTTCTTTTGTTGCAACTCCTGAACTTCGAAGCGGATGCCCTTTAGGTTCGCTTTATATTCTTTAGATGCCCAGGGTACAATAGGAATGGTAATCGAACCCATTAAAATATATTGGTTGGCCATGCCGCCATAGCTTTGCATATGTCCCGCCTGTATCCCGAAATCCGGCTTGCGTTTGGCGTATTCCATTTGTGAATTGAGTTGCTGTAATTCGATATTGCGATTGATACTTTGGATATCGCTTCGTGCACCGGCCAGTGTTGCAGTATCGGTAATGTTGGTTTCGTAATCATTTATCACAATAGTGGTATCGACGGTAAATATTGTTGACTGCGCCTGGTCCATTAGCGTATTGAGCATGATGTTCCTTTGGCTGATCTCATTATTCAATTGCTCACGCGTATTATCCAGTTCAAAAAGGTCGGCTTTGGCTCTATAAATATTGGACAGTTTTTCCTTGCCGTAGGTCAGCCGGATATTGGCATCTTTCAGCATATACTGCAACAGGTTTTGCGTATTCTGCAACTGCACCAGCTTCTTCTCCAGTACCACCCGTTCATAGTAGTATTGCTTGGCTTGCGCGATCAGTTGATTTTTCAGGTAATTCTTATCTTCCTTCGTAACGTTGGATAAGCCTTTCATATATTCTTCCTTAGCCCGAAGTTTGGCAGGATTGGTAAACATTTGCTCTGCCTGGATCATAAAGGCACCGCCATTAGGATTTATTTGATAAGGTACCTGATATTGTCCCGCGCTGATTTTCGGCGCATCCAGGCTTTTTGCCCCGGTCGCGTAAGCATCCTGTGCACTCCCTTTGGCATCATAAGATAGCAAGGCCGGGTTAGCGGCTACGCGGGACAAAACGCTGTCTAAAGGCAGGCGTTGCGCGCTCGCAATAGTTGCAGCACATATTAAACCTATTAGTATGATTTGATATTTTTTCATTATTCCTTTACCTCCAATACTTCCAGTTTGCCATGCTTTTTTAACTCGTATTCCTTTACCATTAAAAAGATCAAAGGCGTAACCAATAAAATATGGGTGGAAGATGTTAATACTCCGCCAATCATCGGCAGCACAATCGGCTGCATCACATCGCTTCCAGTCCCGGTAGCCCAAAGCACAGGCACCAAGCCAAACAAGGCCACGCAAACCGTCATCAGCTTTGGGCGCAACCGTTTCACTGCGCCATTCATGACATATAACCGCAAGTCTTCCTTAGTGATAGTTGCTGCCGAGTTTCCCTTTAAGGCCACCAATTGCTGCATGGCATCATTCAGGTAAATCACCATTACTATGCCTGTTTCTACGGCAATGCCAAAGAGGGCTATAAAGCCGACAGCCACGGCCACTGATAAATGCACGCCGAAGAAGTACACCATATATGCCCCGCCAATTAAAGCGAATGGAATGGAGATCAAGCTAAAAAATGCTTCCCGGATCGAATGGAAAGCAAAATATAAACTAGCAAAGATGATAATGAGCACAATGGGCAAGATCATTTTTAAAGTATGCTCCGCCCGGATCAGGTTCTCATACTGGCCGCTCCACTCGATGTAGTAGCCTTTGGGCAGCGTTTTAACCAGGTTATTAAGTTTGTCCTGCGCTTCCTTTACCGTACTGCCCAGATCGCGGTCACGGACGTTAAATAATACCGTGCCCCGCAACAAGGCATTTTCTGATTGGATCATAGCCGGACCGTCGCTGATCTTGATATCTGCAACCGAGGATAAAGGTACGGGGCCATTATTCATGGTTTGCACCAACGTCCGTTTAATCACCTCCAGGTTATTCCGGTAATCCTGCGCCAAACGCGCATTGACGCTGAAGCGCTGCCTGCCCTCTACGGTCGTCGTTAAATTCATCCCGCCCAAAGCGCTTTCCACCACTTCATTTACATCGTCCACGCTCAATCCATATCTTCCAATAGCATCTTTATTCACTTTTATATCCAGGTATTTGCCGCCGGTGATGGGGTCAACGTATAAGTCTTTTACGCCGTTTAAACCCATTAAAGCCTGTTTCATGTGAGTGGCCAAAACATTGATCGTGTCCAGGTTCTGTCCGTACACTTTTAAGCCTACATCGGTACGGATGCCGGTAGAGAGCATATTGATGCGGTTAATAATGGGCTGTGTCCAGCCGTTAACTACGCCGGGGATTTGCAGTTTGGCATTCAATTCATTGATAATATCCTCTTTTTTGATACCCTTGCGCCATTCACTTTTTGGCTTTAGCAACACAATGGTTTCGGTCATGCTAATGGGTGAGTTATCTGTAGCGGTGTTCGCCCGGCCTGCTTTGCCTAATACATTAGCCACTTCGGGTATGCTTTTAATAATCTTATCCTGTACCTGTAATAATTGCTTGGCTTGCGCATTAGATACATCCGGCTGGGTAACCGGCATAAACAGGATCGTTCCCTCATCTAATGGCGGCATAAACTCACTGCCCAAGCTTAACAAAAGCGGTATACTGATCAATAATGCAATGATATTGATACCGATGGTGGTTTTGCGCCAGGTTACACACCATTCCAGTACGGGACGGTAAATTCTTTCCAGTCCCCGGTTAAGTGGATTATGGTCGTCTGTTCTTAATTTCCCTTTCAGGAAGAATGAGATCAGTACCGGGGCCAGCGTTACCGCCAAAATAGCATCTATCGCCAGGATAAAGGTTTTAGTCCAGGCTAAGGGGCCAAACAATTTGCCCTCTTGACCTTCCAGTAAAAATACCGGCAGGAACGAAGCAACAATAATAAGCGTAGAGAAAAACACGCCACGGCCTACCTGTTTACAGGAGGTTTCGATAATTTTTATTCTTTCTGCTGTGGTCATGATTTTTCTTTTTCTTGTGCGATGGATAAGTTCCTATGCGAATTTTCGACCATCACAATCCCGTTATCCACGATCACCCCAATGGCTAAAGCGATACCTGTTAATGACATGATATTGGAGGATATGCCAAACGCGTTAAGCAAAATAAAGCTGGCCGCGATAGTAATTGGAATTTGTATAATAATGCTCAAAGCACTTTTAATACTCAATAGAAATAGGACTACGATAATGGATACCGTGATCATTTCTTCGATGAGCGTATGTTTAACCGAACCAACCGCATTTTCGATCAGTTCGCTACGGTCATAAGCGATCTTAAAACTAACGCCAGCAGGCAAGCCCTTTTGAATATCCGCCATTTTAACCTTGACTGCATGGATCACCTTATCTGCATTTTCGCCGTAACGCATCACCACAATACCACCAACCGCTTCTCCGTTTCCATTGCGGTCAAAAATACCCAGGCGCTCATCGCCGCCCATTTGCACCGTAGCAATATCTTTGATTTTAACAGGTATGGTATTGATCACCCCAACGGGGATATTTTCCACATCGGCTAAGCTTTTGATGTAGCCCAGGCCACGGACTATATAACCAGTGCCGTTCATCTCAAACTTGCGCCCGCCTACATCATTGTTATTGCTTTTGATGGATTTAAGCACTTGCGATAAAGGGATACGGTAATAGTTGAGTTTATTAGGATCAATAGTTACCTGGTATTGCTTTTCAAAGCCGCCGAAGGAAGCAACTTCGCTTACACCGGGAACAGTTTGTAAACCCAGTTTTACATACCAATCCTGTAAAGCGCGTTGCTCACCTAAGTCCATGCCTTTGGCATCGAGCGTGTACCACAAAATATGCCCCACTCCCGTACCATCCGGCCCGAGTGTTGGAGTAATACCCTGCGGCAATAGGCGCTGCGCGTAGTTCAGCCGCTCCAACACCCGGCTTCGTGCCCAATACACATCAGCTTTATCTTCAAATACAATATAAACGAAGCTCATCCCGAACATGGAAGTAGCGCGGATCGCCCGGACTTTGGGGATACCTTGCAGATTACTCACCAGCGGGTAGGTCACCTGGTCTTCCATGACCTGCGGGCTGCGGCCCTGCCATTCGGTAAAAACGATCACCTGATTTTCAGACAGGTCAGGAATCGCATCAATAGGATTTTCTCGTATGGCATAAATACCCCAGGCAAACAGCGCGATGGCGATTAGCAATACGATATACCTGTTTTTTAAGGACAGGGAAATAAGTTGATTAATCATCTTAATTATTTTAATCAGCCCTCCGCTGGTCGGCGGAGGGCTGAATGAATTACATTTTCATTTTTTCTGCGGGTTTCTTTTTAGCATCAGTCTTTTTAACGAGTGTCATGCCGCACTTCGGGCATTTACCGGGCTTGTCACTTAATACTTCCGGGTGCATGGTACAGGTGTATTGTACTTTAGCCGGTTTTACTTTTTTGGTTTGGGTGGTGTCGGATACCGGATTGATACTACTGGCTGCAAATACGGTTGCGGCAGAAAACAGGATGGCAGCAGCCATCAGCATTAACTTTTTCATGTTGTTAAAATTTAAAAATGAATAAATAGCATAGGTATAACCTATACGGGATTATGAATTAAGATGGATTGCGATGGGAAATATAGCCGGGTAAAGAAATTACGGGCTAAGAAAAAATACAGGTTAGATCCTGTAATTGCAGTTTAAAGTATAAATCGGTGTAGCAGCGTCCCCCGGTGGGGCATGTGCCTGATAGCGGACCAGCCCGATTTGTTCCGATACAATTGTAATACTTGTCCAAGAATGGTCAACCGGCAGTATAGCCGCTGAAATATCATTTAAAGCAAATGAAACTGAGCCAACATGCGTATCCTTTACTTTAAAGGATTTCACATCATTTTTGCAACAATTATCTTTATCTGTATGATCCATGATGGCGTAGGTCAGTTTAACCGAAGCCAGCTTGCCGCAGCAATAAAAACGGTTCACTCCGATACCCACACATGATAATAGGTAAATAGCCGTTAATAAGACAAGCGCGGAGCGTTTCATTGATACGAATATACTTATAAATTTATAGGATTACCTTAATGCTGTTTCTGGTATTAAGATTTTACTTTTAACAGACTTGCATTGATCGCAACGACCACGGTGCTTACCGTCATCAATACGGCACCAGCCGCCGGACTCAATACAATGCCCTGGTTATATAATACCCCTACAGCCAATGGTAGCGCCACGATGTTATAACCTGTCGCCCAGGCCAGGTTCTGTATCATTTTCCGATAGGTCGCTTTGCCAAATAGGATCAGGCTGACAATATCTTTTGGATTGCTGTTCACTAAAACAATCCCTGCTGTTTCCGCCGCTATATCGCTGGCCGAACCAACCGCAATACCAATATCCGCTTGCGCTAATGCAGGCGCGTCATTCAGCCCGTATTGGACAAATTTCGAACTATTTTATTGAGGATTTACGCAAAATCTCAAATATTTCTAATTTCATATAAATGCGATAATAAAATGAGTTTATATTCTACTCCCGGGTTGAAATTATCGGAAATGCCTTTGTTAAATTTTCGCTGTCGCTGATAGCACCTTAAAAAAATATTTTGCTCTTCAGCTATTGACCCACTACTTGTAAATCAGAAAATTAACTTTAATTCATTTATGTATACCAAAATATTCAAGCACTAATAGTTACATCAGTTAACTTTTCTGAAAGTGCCCATAGCCTTTGCGCATTGTTCCGGTCTATCGCGTAACCCAGCACACCATTTGACATCTGGCTCCCCGCAGCAGGTGTTTCAACAACCCTCGCAATATCATTATCCTCGCAGTGCACGCCGCCAATTCCATTTAATAAAGGGCTGGTGGCACAAAATAAAGTAGTTGCCGCGCCCTGGGCGATAGTTTTTAAGGTAGCTTCCATTTCGTTTTTCAGGCTGCCGTCTTCATTGATGGCATTAAGCTTGATCAGTTCTTCATGCGACAGGTATTTCTTTAAATTGGTATCCATAATCCGGCCCGGATGGACCGAGTATGAACGAATACCCTGATCCTTCCCAATGGCATCCAGTTGTACGCTAAAAAGGATATTGGCAGTTTTAGATTGGCCGTAAGCTATCCAACGGTCATACGGTGTCTTTGTAAAGTTAGGATCATCATAAATAATGTCGGAAAAGCGGTGTCCAAGCGAAGATACATTAACTACTCTGGCGCCATTTGCCTGCTTCAAAGCATTCCATAAACGCACGGTCAGCTGATAATGCCCGAGATGATTGGTAGCGAACTGGGATTCATACCCGCGTTCGTCTCTTGCTAACGGTGAAGCCATGATGCCGGCGTTATTGATCAGCAAATGTATCGGCCTGCCCGAAGATAAAAATTGAGCGGCGAAATCGTCTATACTGGCTGGTTTTATAAGGTCCATATAAACGAGTTCTAAACGGTCGGTATAATCTTTAAATAGTAATTGCGTCGCTTCCAGGTTTCTTGTCGGTACAATTACGGTAGCACCTGCAGCATGTAATAAGCGCACGTTTTCCTGTCCTATGCCTGAGTAACCCCCGGTAACGATGGCGATCTTATTAGTCAGGTCAATACCTTTCATCACCTCTTCGGCAGTATTTGAAAAATCATATCCGGAATGTATGGGATGTTGTTGTTCAGAAATCGAGTAATTCATTGAATTTTTCATTTTTTATGTTTTTAATTAAACCGCACTTTATAATGATGAGATTTTATATAATTAGAGGGTACACATCAATTCAGGGGATCGGCAACCGGAAAGTCTACCGGTATATCGGTTAAGGCGTAAACATAATTCGTAAATACCCTAACTGCCACAAGGCCCGTTAGTTCTATAAGCGCACTTACCGTATAACCTTCGCCAAAGAAACAAGTCACCAATATAGGATCGGCCTCTCCTTTATTTTCTGCTATGGATTTCGCCAGTTGAATCATGGTATTTAGTTTCATGTCCTTGGCTATCCCTTTACGGATCAACAGTGTTTCTTCTTTACTATAACCCCGTTTGATAGCCAAAGCCGTATGGGCAGCTAAACAGTATTTACATCCATTTACTTCCGATACCACAAGGGCAATGGCTTCTCTCTCTTTAGGCGTAAATGCCCCCTTATTTAAAGCTTCTTCAAAATTCAGAAACCCTTCCAGTGCGTTGGCCGAATAACCAATGGTGGCGTAGAGGTTAGGCACTTTGCCGGCACGTTGTTTAATACGATCAAATAGGATTTGGGCTTCCAAATTAACCTGGTCGCGACTGGGTACATTGATCTTAGTTTTCATGATACTAAAAATTCTTTTTTGTTAATCAAAAGTACTACGACGGGCGACGGGTAAACATGGACAAAAAAGGCTAACGCTTGGACGTATCCGGTCGCCGATGAATTGGATATGATCTGTATATTTGTTCTTGATGGAAATCAGGGATAGTTCAAACCAGTTATTATTAGGCGTAACGGCATTAGAAGAGGCAAGTCTTGGTTTACCGGTACAGTACCCGGTGTATACCGTGTATTTTATAAAAAATGGCCTTGGGGGTTTCCACTCAGATTTTGGCACTTTCGCTTTTAATGGACCGGTGTTATTATTCTCTACCCCGCTACAAGTCATCTACCTGACTGAAAGCAAAGATATCAATTGTACCCGTGTACAGTTCCACGGCGACTTTTATTGTATTGAGTACCATCGCCAGGAAGTGGCCTGTAATGGCCTGCTTTTTAACAACATCTACATTGACCCATTGGTGCCCTTATCAGATAAAGAATCATTAATATTTGAATCTTTGTTAAATAATATGCAGGAAGAATTTAAGCAAGAAAAACCATCAGAAACGGTAATGAGGGCTTACCTGCAACTTTTTTTAGCTAAATCCAGCAGCATAAAAACAAAATCACTTTCTGACCCCGAAGGCCATATAGAAAAAGATGAAATGATGGAACGGTTTCGGCTGCTGCTGGATAAACATTTTTTGCACCTTCACAAACCATCTGACTATGCTTCGCTGCTGGCAATGACACCGGATAACTTAACTAAAAGGAGTAGCCGTTACTTTGGTAAGACGCCTTCCCACCTGATTCAAGAGCGGCTTATCCTGGAGGCTAAAAAACAACTGCACCTTACACGTAAAAGCATCAAAGAAGTGGCTTATAACCTTAAATTTCAGGATGAGTTTTATTTCAGCCGGTTCTTTAAAAAGTTTACTAAAGTATCTCCGCAGGCTTTCCGCGAGCAGACCGGTATTTCAATCGTTGCTGACTTACACGGATAAAGATTGGTAAAGCCGAGCAACTATAAATCAGCTTCGTTAGATTTTAAATTACCTTTATTGCATATTCACCAATAATCCTATCCTGATCAAAGTTTCCCCCTGATATACCTAATCCGCCAATGACGATACTGTTTATCACAACCGGAAATCCTCCAGGCAATAATTCTATGTCGTTATTATTATCCAATGATCTTTGAAGCTCAGGAAACTGCTTAATAACACCATTTAATACATGGCTTGGTAATTTTAGTTGTGAAGCAGTCACTGCTTTCTTCCTGCTTGCGGCTATGCCGAAATAACTGCAATTTTCCTGCCTTAACAAAGCGACCAAATGGCCTCCGTTATCTACTACCGAAACCGTGATGGCAATGTTTAACCGCCCCGCTTCATCAAGCGCGCGGTGCAATAATTGATTAATGAGTCCTTGGTTCATGCGCTTAGTTATTACCCGGGAAAAACTTTTCGTCCTTTATCTCAAAAACGTCTTTGGTTTTGCAATACCGGGAACCTGCCATACGGCCTATAGCTTTTAAGGCCTGATAATCGACGCGATAGTTGTCTTGCAGTATCTGCTCTGCAAAGTGCATATATAAAATCTCACCGATAATTAACCTTGACCTGCCTATCGTTACAACTTGGATCGTTTTACACTCAAAGGCAATAGGGGCCTCTTTAATCCGTGGAGCCCTTATCATTTTGGCTGTTACTGCTGTTAAGCCGGTGAAATCAAATTCCGAATGATCCTCCGTTAACGGAAAAGCGGATTTAGCCATAGCTGTCGCGAACGATTCGGTAGCAATGTGGGCTACAAACTCACCGGTACCGCCATCATCCGGTAATTTGGCGTTTCGCAGCGTATCTTTTTCAGTCCCGTCAGGCTTTGGCCCGGCAACGGCGAATGAAACTGCCATTGGCGCATGGCCTGCAATATTGAAATAGGAGAATGGTGCGAAATTAGTTATTCCATTCGCCGAAATTGTACTAATAACACCTATCGGCCTCGGTATGATACTGCCTGTTAGTAATTTGTACCGGGCTTCTACAGAAATATCTGAAGGATTGATCTCTATCATAGTAGTAAGTTTAAACAAAGGTAAGTAATACTGACTATTTAGTCAATAGCACTTACTATATTTGATGAATAATTATGGAACACCAGAATTTTGCAGCAAAACTGCATAAGTTGACCCGATTGATGACGGCTCTTAGTGAACATCGCTGGGCGTCTGACGGCTACACAGATATCAAGATGGGGCATTTGCAGGCTTTGATAAAATTAACTGAGGGCAACTTCAATAATAACCAGCTTGCTTCATGTGCCGGTATGACCAAACAAAGCATGAACCGTTTGACTACCGAACTTTTTCGATCAGGATATATAGTTAGCGCGGAAGAACAATCAGCAGATGCGAGGATCAAAATATTGACCCTTTCTGACAAAGGAAAAATGTTTATTAAGTATCTTGATTCGACGCGTCTTGACCTTGAAAATAAACTGGTAGAAGTTTTAGAAAAACGCAGGTTCAATGAATTTAATTATTCACTTGATACTTTGCTTGGCTTTATAGAGGAAAGACATAATAGTATATAAATTCACATTTAATGTGGTTTTAAAAGCCTTTCCTGTCCACACGATTTTTCAAATATTCATTTGAAACTAAGGACAACTCACGGGTAAGCAAGCCACCGCTTAACGGGCTCCAAACCATTAGGCCTACTTTCTGATCTTGTAGTAAAGGAAAAATTTCACGCTCAGCGTCTCGTACATCTAATGAATAATTGGCCTAAAGAGAGCCAAACCTGTCTAAACCGTTGTATTGCGAATAAGCCAGTCCCTTCATTAATTGCCAGGCAGTAATATTGCTTGTATCAAAATATATGATCTTGCCGCTTCTTACCAGGTCGCCTAGCGTTTTGATCGTTTCTTTAATTGGTATCAATGGGTCTGCTGTATGGATCTGATAGAGGTCGATATAATCTGTTCCAAGTCTATTTAAACTTGCATCAATTTGCTGAATAATATGTTTTTTAGAAAGCCCTCTATCATTTTCGCCTTTGCCCATTGACCCTCTTACTTTGGTTGCCAGCACCCGGTCATCCCTGTTAATACCAAGATTTTTGATTGCCCGGCCAATCATTACTTCAAAATGCCGTCTGAATAAATATTGGCCATATCAATAAAATTAACGCCTGCTTCTGTCGCCATCTTAAACTGTTCATCAACTTGTTCCTGATCCAGATTACCCATGTAGCCGAAAAAACCGTTTCCACCGTAGTTCATGATTCCTAAACAAAGGATTGAAACTTTCAAGCCTGTAATTCCTAAAATTTTATACTTCATGTTGTTTAATTATGAAGTGCAAATTTCAACAGTCTGCGCTGATCTGTTGTGTTCAAAACGCAGTTATTGGTATTCAAAATGAACTGGATTGATGACATCTGCAAATAAGATCTTATATAGGTTAATGCATTATCTACTATACTATATTTATCATCATACCGGTCATCCTATGGTTAACGATCGGCCTTTGTTAGTTTATGTAGTTAATGTAATAAGGCCGGTTAGTTAAACGACCGCCTAAACGCTAAGGGAGAAAAGTTTGTTTTTGCCTTAAAAAGCTTATTAAATGATTGAGCATGCTCGAAACCCAACTGGTATGCAATTTCACTTACCGATAAATCAGTAGTCGACAGTTTTTCTTTAGCCTTTTCAATTACTTTGTATTGTATGTGTTGTTGGGTTGTTTGGCCGGTTAATTGTTTTAGCAGGCTGCCTAAGTACCTGGTAGAGATATTGAGTGTTTCCGCAACATATTGAACTGTAGGAATTCCTTTCGAGAGCATATAATTATCAGTGACGCATATATTTAACAAACTCTCCAGCCGATCAAGGATTTGGTGGTTAGTTATCTTCCTGGTAATAAACTGACGTTCATAAAATCTTCGGGAATAAGTTAGTAGCACCTCCAGTTGCGCGATAACCACATCCTGGCTAAACTTGTCAATATTGGATTCAAACTCCTGTTGAATATTTCCAATAATGCCATTGATGATATTTTCTTCCCTGTCTGAAAGAAATAAAGCTTCCCTTACCGAGTAATTAAAAAATTCGAATTGCCTGATTGTTTTTGCAAGTACGGTATTCCATAGAAAGTCAGGATGAAGAAATAATATCCAGCCAGAACGTTCTGCGACTGGCTGATCGTCTTGTGCTAATACCTGATCGGGTGCCATAAAATACAGTACTCCTTCATCGAAATCATATTCCTGCTGACCATAGCTAAGTTTATTAACCCCTCTTTTTAGAGATATGGAATAAAAGTCAAAAACAGCACTTATTCCAGGCGGGGGTTTGATTTTTGCATAGTCGACGATACTAACCAACGGATGCCGGGGCATAGGAAGCTCCAGCATCCGGTGCAGTTGCGTTATAGAATTGACCCTAACAGGTGTTCCGTTTGCCATATTGTAAAAATACTATTTTGATTTTCTTTTAGCTTTCTCAATTGTTTTATCCATGAAGTTGAGGAAAAACTTGGGGGCAACCCTACCCATCAACTTCAAGGCTTTCGACATCCCTGGTAGAATCTCCAGCCTATCGTTCAAAATACCTTTGATAGACTCAGTTACCATTTCGTCCACTTTCATTATTGATGCCGAACTTCCCATATCTATGTCTGAAAATGCATCTTGCAAAGGAGTATCGGTTGAAGGCGGAGCAACCTCAAAGATTTTAATATTCGTATTTTTTAATTGTAAACGCAACACCTGCGTGTAAGCGTGGATACCTGCTTTGGCTGCACTGTAAACAGGAGAGATCGGTAGCGGAATAAATGCCAAACCTGACGAAATATTAATGATTGCGGCAGAACTTTGTAATTTTAAATGCGGTAAAAAGCGGTGAACCATACGGATGGTCCCGGACAGATTGATGTCTACCTCATCAGTAATATGCTCCAATTTAATACTGGTATCCTGCAGGTTCAGGTTCTTCATAATGCCAGCATTGTTAATAATAATATTTAACGCCGGAAATTTTTGGGTAACCTCCTGATACAACTTCTCAATGTCCTGCGGTTCGCTTACGTCGCTTTTAATGGTATGTATCGCATGAAATTGCCTTTTGGTTTCGTCCAATTTAACTGTATTACGACCAGTAATTATGATTTGAGAAACGCTACTTAGGCTAAGTTGTCTTAAAAATTCAAGTCCAATGCCACTCGTACCTCCGGTTATAAGAATAGTGCTGTTTTTTAATTCCATGTTTTCGACTGATGTTTCACAAAGATCAGCAATCAGCCGAAAGTGGATGTAGCCCAAAGTCAC
This sequence comes from Mucilaginibacter glaciei, assembly GCF_014773245.1. Taxonomy (GTDB): domain Bacteria; phylum Bacteroidota; class Bacteroidia; order Sphingobacteriales; family Sphingobacteriaceae; genus Mucilaginibacter; species Mucilaginibacter glaciei. The sequence goes on from NZ_JACWMX010000009.1 coordinate 43,148, forward strand.
ATTGTTGTAGCCAGAAGGAAGGTTTATAAAAATCTTTTCTCTATTTCTCGGATCGGATAAGCCATTTTTCTTGAACAGTCAGGTACTTGCAGTGGGTAGTGCAAAAATCGCAGTCGATTAAGTAGCCTTATAAGCGGCAATTATAAATCGCTATCATTAACAAGCATTCTTTCTTATACATTTAATTTTTTTGGCATTGATATCTGGAGTTCAGATATCAATGCATATTTATCTTACTACCTGAACTGGGAGGCCATTTTAAGCTAAGAATTTTTTGATAGATGCACTTTTTGTGCAAACAAAAAAACCCATTCGCCAGAGTGGGGTTAAATCATTGGTTAAGGCCCCCATTCGGAAAGAATTCGAACCATATCATTGATCAACTTCGCATATTCAACAAATTCATGATATTGGAACTATTCATTAGCAAGTAATTAACGATTAATTTATTGCCCGGTTGCTACCTCCGGTTAAGCGTTCTGAATTTCGAAGGAGAAAACCCGCAAACTTTTTTAAAAGAACGAATGAAATAAGAGTAATCACTAAAGCCTAATTCAAAGGCAATTTCTTTTACATCTGCATCGCTATGATACAATAAGCGTTTAGCTTCGGTAAACGTTTCATGCTGAATCCAATAACTCACGGTTGAGCCTGTGACACCTTTTATAGCCTCATTTAAGTAACCCGATGAAATGTTGAGCATCGAAGCATAAGCGGATGGACTTTTTACTGTTCTAATATGTAAAGAAAGCAGCTTTTTAAACTTTCGTGCGAGATCAGCAGATCGGCTATGCTTGTATTCTATCGTACCTAAGGAACTATAGTTACTGGCTGCCATTCCCAAAAATGAGTGAGTCAGGGCATGAATGATTGAAAGGTAATATTGATCACCTTTCCTTTGGGTATACTCATTATATAAGAGACAAAGCAGGTTATCATACTGTTTTAATTCATATTCAGATAATTTGCATGGTGGCTGTAAATTTAGCCGGTTTTCAAAAACCGCTTGTAACTCTATAGCGATCAATGCAGGGTCAACTGCAAGGAACCAACCTTCAGCATGATCGGTTTTAACCCGTGAGTGGATTTGCGTAGGGATTATAAAGTAAATGTGCCCGGCAGTAACTACTACATCCTGAAAGTCGACATGAAGTTTTCCTGAACCTTTTTTTAGAATGAAAAATATATAATGATCGTCCCTGTGATTATCATAGCTTTGATTTTGTGGAGATTCATCATTACCTTTGAAAGTTTTGACCTGCAGACCTATACTGGTTTTATTTTGCAACTGGTCTACCGGTATGCTGTTCATTATCCAAAAATACGTTTATCTCTTTAAATTCAGGAGCTTATCAGCATTCACATAAGCGATTTTTGCAATTTGCGACTCAGAAAGATCTATCGAATTTAAAAACTCAATACCCATTTCATTTGTACTGAAAGGATAGTCGACCGAAAACATAATATTATCTATGCCAAAAGTATCTAATGCGATTCTTAATGGCGGCTGGGTAAAAAAGCCACTGGTAGTAATATGAACCTGGTCTTGAAACGTATCGGTCAGCGTGCGCTGGTTAGCACCGCCGTTACCGAGTTTGAATGCCCGCTCAGATCTTGCCATCATCATGGGTAACATTTCGCCCATATGGCCGATAATTAATTTCAGCTTAGGATATTGATCAAAAATCCCCGAGTAAAGGAGCCGTAATATATGCAACGCGGTTTCTGAATGCCAGCCCCACCCGTAACAGGCTAAAGCCTCTGCCGTACCTGAATGATTCGGCAATCCACTATAATAAATATTTGCAATCCCTTTTGGTGGCAGTCCAGGATGTAGGTAAATTGGCACATTTAATCTTTCGGCACGTTCAAGTATGGGGTGAAACTCAGGCTGATCTAAAAACTTATCTTGTGTCAGTCCACGTATCATCGCACCGCAGAAACCGTATTCGGTTACTGTTCGCTCCAGTTCATCTGCAGCCGCAAAAGGGGCGGTCATAGGCAGGTGGGCGAATGCAGCAAACCGGCTTTCAAAGCCGGCTATCCGTTTGCCGATCAGGTCGTTGTACTGTACAGCAAAAGCAGGGCCTTTTTCGGCGCTCAACAAATTAGCACCAGAACTATCCACAGAAAGCACTTGCATCGAGATACCATTAGCATCCATTGATTTCAAACGCTCCCCGGTGATATCGGCCAGTTTCGGCATAAGCTGTTGCATTCTTTCTGATTTCCCAAAACCGCCTAAAGCATCTTCAGGTATTTGGCCAGACATCTCAGGAAATGAAATATGTTCTTCAAGTGTTACAATACGCATATTATAGAAATTAGAATGTTTGTAAATGAAATCCTGCTAAAACTTCAAATAGATTACCATGAAGTCTCACCACTATCTTTAAAGAACTTTGCAGTGATGCCGGGGATATTTTGTGCTGCCAGCGTTACAATGGGGGTCGCACCCTGTTCAACGGATTTCGTTCCTTTGAATTGATTAAGGTCAGTGGCGGTGTGTCCGGGAGTAACACTATTGACACTGATTCCGCTCTCACGCAGTTCATTAGCCAGCAGTACGGTAAACGCGTTTAATGCGGTCTTTGAAGAGCCATAAGCATGAAACTTGTCCCTTGATGGGTTTCCTCCCGGGACGCTCATGGCCGCGAGTGAGCCCACTTCACTTGAAACATTAATAATAGATGATTGTCCAGATTTTTTAAGCAACGGCAGGAACTCCTGCGTTGTTTGTATCACGCCAAAAAAATTGGTTTCGAATATCCAGCGTAGGTTTTCCAGGCTACATATGGAAAGATCCTGAAGCAGACTACCGACTATACCGGCGTTATTAATCAAAATTTCTAATGAACTAACCTTGGCTTCCAATATTTGTCTTGCCTGTCGGACAGATATAATATTGGTCACATCAATTTGAATACTCTCTACATTAGTTATCCCCAGATCAAGCAACTTTTGAATCGCTTCCATTCCGTTTTCCTTATCTCTACATCCCAAATAAACAAAGTAATCTAATTGGGCGAGTTGCATGGCGGTCTCAAAACCGATTCCTTTATTTGCCCCTGTTGTCAACACCGTTTTCATAGCCTTTATTTAATGTTAGTTTAAACGACTTATACAGCGTTTAGTATATTAAATTGAAGCTACAAATTTAAACCGGTCTGCTAATTGACATCAAGACAACGTTCAGGGTTGTAATAGGACTATTCAGGGATTAACTACACTGTGAGCGTTTTCAAACTTCACAGTCACGGGTAACGTTAGCGTTAAATGAAGGTAAGAGAGGGGTGCTAATAGAAATGATTAACTATATATTATTTTGTTGATCCCCAGACTGGACATAATTCGAACCAATTATTAGAAAATTTAAAGTTTTTAAGCGCCCTCTAAATAGCTTAAGATTGGCTATCAATAATCATGGCGCTTAATGCGTCTCCGAAGAAATGCTTCTTTTATATTTATCCAATTTATTTTAAAGCCATCCAAACTTCTCTATAAGTCTTTCCTTCTGATTTCGCGCTACCGGTATACTTTTATCATTGGAGAGTATGAGGTAATTGCCTTCGCCACGGACATATTTCTTAATGTGATCCAGGTTAACCAGGTATTGACGGTGCACTCGCAAAAAATTTCGCTTTTCTAATACTTCCTGTATATCGCCTAGTGTTTTGGCTACAGTGTGCTGATGGCCATCAATCATAATAAAACGGGTGTAATTGTTGTCAGACTCGCAATAAATTACATTTTTGATTTCTGCAAAGGCTACTCCGTTTTGAAATGGCAAAGCTATTTTATCAGGGAAGGACTTTTCACCACCATTCAACTGTTGTTTCAACAAGCTAAGCTGTAGTTTAACGGGGAACCGTCGGTACTCTGCTTTTTCAACAGCGGCTTTAAGGTCTTTGCCATCAATGGGTTTTAGCAGGTAATCCAACGCACTAAAGCGGAAGGCTTTTACCGCAAATTGATCGTATGCGGTCACAAATACCAGGCTGAAATTGATATGGCCTATTTTTTCCAATAGCTGAAACCCGTTCATTATCGGCATTTCAATATCGAGGAAAACAATATCGGGCAGTAGTTCAGTTATTTTTGCAAGCCCCTCGTTACTTTCTGTGCAGTTGGCTACTACTTGTACCTGTGGGCAATACATTTTTAGCTGCAATGCCAATAGCTTTACGCAATCCGGTTCATCATCTATAATAACAGCTTTAAGCATATATTGGGGTTAGATAGGAATTTGAATGGTGACTTTTGTTCCTATGGCTTTATTCATAGCATCCTTCAAATCGGTTATTCTTACATCTGCCTCCATCTTATATAATTGGTTAATTATATCTATCCTTTCAGAAGTCATTTTTAAGCCGAAAGATTTTTGCCGCGTGGCCGATTTACTTTTATACGCTGCAGCCAGCTCCCGCCCAACGCCGTTATCGGTAATTTCAATATGCAGCAAATGCTCCAATGGCAGGGTAACATCTATTTTTATATTACCGCCATCCTTTTTATGCATCAGGCCATGCCATATCGCATTCTCTACGTAAGGCTGCAAAAGTAAAGGGGGAACATCGGTGAATTGCTGGTCTATCGCCGGATCTACGTTAATGTCGTATTGTACCTTATTTTTAAAGCGCATGGCTTCCAGCTTTATATACAAACGCAGTGTTTCCAGCTCTTTTTGCAAGGTAACCTTTTCTGATTGAGAGTTTTCAAGCACCAGCCGGATCAACTGCGAAAAAATGGTTAAGTATTCAGATGCTGTTTGCGAATCATTTTCGAGTGTATACAGCTTAATGGAGTTAAGGCAATTGAATATAAAATGCGGGTTCATTTGCGCGCGCAACGCTGTCATTTCAGTTTCGGCTATTTTTTGCTCAAACTCGGTTCGTACCTGTTTTATTTTTTGTGCTTCGCTGATGCTGCTCTGCAATTGAAGCTCATTGGTTTTTTTGGTCAGCGCATTTTCTAATTGCAAAGCATAAGATGCCTGCATCCTGTTCCTTTCAATAAGAACCAGTTTGGCGCGATAGGATAAGGCAAATGAAAAGCAAATAGCCTCTATAGTTAAACCCAGTAAAAAGAAAGCCGGTATGAAAATGATAATCATAAAAAGCTCCCGGCTATGGGAAGGTATTTTATAGGTAATGCCGGTAAATGGCAGGAACCACAATAACAGCAAGCTCATTAAGCCGCCGAAAAGGAACCATTTGACGGGTTCTTTACTTTTTGCGGTAAGCACCAGCAAAACCAAATTAAGCATCACTGTAGGCCATACCGAAGTTACAGTACCATAGTAGTTTTTATTAAATATAAACCAGCCAGTCCGAACCTGCACAAACTCAGCCAGCATTTGGAATATAGCAATGCCAATTAATATGTTAATGATTAACCAGCCTTTTTGGAAATGGGTAGGTAAACTTAACATTTTGCCGATGAAGAGTGCATAGAGTACAGGGATCAAAAAAGTAAAAACTGAAAATATCAGATCGCGTATAAACGGTGTAAATAGCATTAACTGCATCCTTATATCCAACCAAAACAAACCCATTAAAAAGGATGCGATGGTATAACTTACATACCATATAAAGGCGGCATCTCGGTATAAATAATATTGGTAAATAGCGAAAATGCTGATGAATAACAAACAACCACATAAAATAGACAGCATCGAAAAAAGATACCTATCCCCATTAAAACCTTCGTAACCGCCCTTTAAAGACAGATAGGGTGTTTGCAGTTTAATCTCAGGCGGCACGAATTGAGCTTTACGATCTTCAGTTCGTACATAGCATATTATTGTTGAACCCGGCAATACAATAGCCGCCAGCCCTTGGCGCAAGGCCAGCTTACCTTTAACCTCGTACGCGCCGCTTAAGGCTTTTAGCCGGTTATCAACATACAAACGGGTGAAACAATGCGGCGATAACCCTACACGCAGATCAAGCGTATCGGATAACGATGGGTTGCAGATGACAAACTTAAACCATTGAATGATCAGTGGCCTTGATGAATACTCTGTCTCTCGGTAGGCTTTAGTAAAAGCAATAAACCGCTGCTTTTTTATCTCGCTAAAACTAAGGGGTTCATCGGCCCGGTCCTCATAAAACAAGACCTGGCCAGCAATATCAAGAGGTTTCACCCATTTTGGCTGCCCGTTCAATACAATCGTATCCTGGCCTTTTACAGGCAGGCTAAAGAGAATAAAAAGGAAACTTAGGATATATACAGCGCGCATATGTCGAGGCATTTTTAAAAGTACGCAAAGCACACGGCATTACTTAAACTTTATGGTGAACAGTTGTTTTTTTGAGTGAATGGAAAAAGGGGCCGATTAATTTCTGTTAACTAAATAAATAATGCCCTTTGCTCAAATTACCCGCCACTGGACTGTTACCGCTTTCATGCCCTTTTTAAAGGATGCAGCTTTACAGCAACGAACTCAATTCGATCAATCGAAACCAAACATTTGCTAAAACTTCAAATCAACATGAAAAAAATTAACAACATCCCCAAATGGATCACAAGCATCGCAATGTTACTCGTTGCAAGTATGGCTGTAGCGCAGGTGCCGCCCGCTGGCAAATACGATACCACCAGTTACCCTGACGACAGAAAAGCTATTGAAAAACTAATCGCAAATGATGGCGACGACCAATATTTAAATGATGACTATGTTTCGGTTAGCCCCGATGGTAAAGTTTACTATGGTGCCGAAGCCTGGAAGCAAAGCTTAAAAGGCCTGAAATTTAAGTCGATAAAACCGGTACCCGGCACTTCGATCTTAAGGATATACAATGCTGATGCCGCAGTAAGAAACGTAATATTTGATGTAAGTGTTATAACTCCAAAAGGCGATGACGCGCTCAAGCTGATCGTAAGGGAGACGTATGTGAAGCAAAATGGCAAATGGCATATTGTTGGCGGCCAGGGTACGCGGATGATGAGCCAGGAAGAACAAGCAAGTTTAAGTTTAGGAAGTAGTGTAAAACCGTCATATGATGCCGCGCCATTTACCCCGCCGGCCGGCAAATACAACACCACCAATTACCCCGCAGAGCGTAAAGCAATTGAGGCGCTGCGTATGCTGCCCGATAGCGCCACACACCTAAACGACGATTACATTGCTGTTGGCCCTGAAGGCCGTATATCTTACGGGCTGAAACAATGGCAGGAAGGATTTGCAACAACCGCTGTAAAATTTAAAGGGGTAACGCCGCTGTGGGGATCATGTTTTATGCGGGTTTATAATGGCGATACAGCCGTGAAAAATATAATAGCCGATGTGTTGTTTGATACTCCTAAAGGCGATCAATACATCACCGTTATCCGCACCGAAACCTATATTAAACAAAATGGCAAATGGTATTTTGTAGGCGGGCAGGGTACCAGGAAGGCCACGGCGGAAGAAAAGGAAAACATGGGCGTAAAAGTTTCAGAGAAAAACTAACAGCAATCCATGCACTACCTCAAAACAATTGTAATCACCGGTTTATATAGCCACCTGTTCTTTGTGTTTGTGTTTATTCTGATGCATTTCATCAGGCCGGATAAAAGCATATTGGCCAGCTTTGTAAGTGAGTACGCCGTGGGTAATTACGGCTGGTTGATGACCACAGGTTTCTTTAGTATAGCAATAGGTGCATTGTGCCTTATTGCGGGGCTACTAATCACCATTAAGGCATCTAAAACCGCAATTACTACATTGGTTATTTGGTGTATCGGGGCTTTCCTTTTCTCCATATTTACTACCGACCTACCCGGCGAGACCCCAACACCGCAAGGTTTAATTCATGGTTTATCTGCACTAATAGCTTTGTTTAGTTTAGGTATAGCCATCATTGCCTGGGGTTTTACTTTTAATATAATCAATACCTGGCAACATATGGCCAAAATCTCCTGCCTTTTCGGGGTAACAAGTGCTGTGGTATTTATTTCGTTTTTACTCAGCCCGCCATCATTAAGGGGCCTTAGTGAGCGGATACTGATAGTTTGGGATATAACCTGGATTATACTGGTGAGCAGGCAACTATATATCAAATTAACGCAATCAACTTTAACATTTTAAAACTTACATATGAAACCTATCCTATTTCTTTTATCCGCTTTACTGATGGTGCTATCTGCCTGTGAAAAAAAGGTAGACCATAAAGTTTATTTATTGACCAAAGCCGACTCCACACAACTGGATTTAACCAGCAACCCCGAAGTACGAAAGGAGGTAATTGCTTACATGCACGCTATTGCGCCTGATAAACCAGGGGCTGCAAAGCTAACCGCCGCAAGTAGCGCTGACCTTGTTGCCGTAGGGCCGGAAGGGTTAAGATCAATTAGCGGCGGCGCTTGGAAAAAAAATGCAGAGAACGACGGCATTGTATTTAAAAATGTAATTGTGGTGCCTGGCACTGAAATAGTACGGCTGTATAACGATGGCAAAACGGCCGTGAGAAATGTGTTGCTGGATGTAACGTTAGGCACGCCGGTTGGCGAAATGAATTTAGATGTGATGCGCCTGGAAACATACATCAAAAAAGGAGATTACTGGTGTATGGTAGCCGGGCAGGGAACCATGCCTTTTGACCGGTTGGATGTGATGAAAACCCTGGTTATCCGAATCCTCCTGGCATTTATCACCGGCTTGCTCATCATGTTTCTAATTATGCGCCGTAAACTGAATAAGCTAAAATGAAGTGAAAGCGTTTGTGATGAAAATAAAATATGCCGATTTTTTACCACCATAATCCCTTGCCTTTAAGCCAATTTTGAAATAAAAACCAAACTAATCATGGAAAAGACCTATCAAAATGTTAGCTACTTTGTAGTAGTGATTTTAGCCTTTGTAATCTGGGGCTTTTACCGGACTTATTTCGGCTTGTTTCCCTCTTTTAATGGCATAACCACAGTACAGCACTTTCATGGAATGATGATGTTAAGTTGGTTTGCTATGCTTATTGTTCAGCCATTTTTAATACGGTATAAAAGATACGAGCTGCACCGCAACCTGGGTAAGGTATCTTATATATTGGTCCCATTAATATTGCTTTCCATTTTCTTAGTTACCAAAGGCCAGTTTCTGCGTTTGGCACCAACTATACCTAAAGTGCAAAATGTGGCAAGCCTGGCATTGAACCTACCGGACATCTTCGCATTTGCTGCCTTATACACCTTGGCCCTGGTTTATAAAAAAAATAGTGCTTACCATATGCGATACATGATAGCTACTGCCTTTTTAATGCTTGGCCCAGGCGTAGGCAGGGCAATGATTATTTACGGCGGCGTGCCATTTCCGTTGGCTATAGAATATTCGCTTTTATTAACAGATGCCTTAGCCATTGGCTTTATTATTTACGACTTGATAAATAAAAGGCCCTACAAGCCTTACCTGGTTACCCTGGGCATTGTGCTTTTTATGCACTTGATCTGGCAGTTCCAGCTTTCGGCAGCCTGGCAGGCGGTTGCAGGCGGGTTTGCACAACTATTTTTTTAAAAACTATAATAGCCTAACTATTCATTATCAATTAATTAAACTGTATTTTTAATAATTATTTTGAGGGAAATTAAACCTTTATTCCTAATTGCTTTGCTACGTTACCTTTATCCCGATCAAATAACAGCACAATACATAAAGCATTACTTTTTACTGAGTTTTGTTTTTGATGCCCGTAACAAAGTGCCGGTAAAACCGTATCCGGCCTGCCCGGATCAGGGTATTACATTCTATGTTCGAGGTGATCTTTTTTCCGAGATCCCCGGGATAAAGGTTTCAGAAAAAAGGGCACGTTCGGTAATTATGGGGCAAAATACCTGCAGGCATAACTTGTATCCGCCTAATGACTATATCATGTTTCATGTAAGGTTTCAGCCGGGCGCTTTTTACCAGCTTTTTAAAATACCCATGACCGAGTTTATCGATCAAAATATCGATGCCGAACTGGTACTGGGCAACGTGATAAAAGAGCTTAACGAACAAATGGCAAACACTAAAAACCCTGAAGATTTTCAATTCATATTTGAAAGGTTTTTATGGAAAAAGATAGGGCAGGCAAAAGATTTTATCCACCCGGTTGATAAAATTGGCGGGCTTATTCTTAATTGCCCACAAAATTTCAGATTCGAAACTTATGCTAACCTGGCCTGCCTCAGCATCAGCCAGTTTGAACGTACCTTTACCCGACAGATAGGTATTTCGCCTAAATTTTATGCCAGGATTTGCCGTTTTTACCAGGCTTACGGACTGAAACAGCAATGCCCCCATTTAAGTTGGCTTACCATCGCTATACAAACAGGCTATTCAGATTATCAGCATTTGGTTAAGGATTTTAAACAGTTTTCAGGCAATACACCAAACTCCCTGATCACCGAAAGTGAACATGCCCCGGAAAGGGTGCTTGGATATACGGATTTTTCAGCCACAGGCTTATTTCATAGGATATAATACTTAGCGCATGGTATTACTGGAATTTGCACCAAGCCTTCCTTTATCAGCTTTTATCCGGGTTTACAGGGTGGTGCATTTTGTTTTTGATGATGCTGCCAAAATACCATTTAAACCATACCCGCCAAAACCAGAGCATTGCTTAAGCTTTTACCCGCGCGATACCGAAAAAGTGCAATTCGCCGATAACGGCAAAACAATCAGTAATTTGAAAACAGTGATTATCGGTCAGCAAGCCGGTGTTACCAACCGATATGTCGGCAGAGATTTTTTAGTTTTCCAGGTGGTGTTTAGTCCGGGTGCCTTATATCGTTTAACAGGTATCCCGTCAATTGAACTTAATAATGGTTATATCGATGCCGAAGCTATATTCCCGAACAGCGTAAAGGAAGTTAACGATAAGATAAATGATGCAAAAGGATATCCGGAGATGGTGAGCGTGGTAGAGGCTTTTTTAGCCGGGAGAATAGCCATCTGTAAAAAAGATTTTAACAGTATCGACAGGTTAAGCAATCTGATGCTTCGGGCAGATCAAAGCCCCAAAATTGAATGGCTGGCCGGGGAAGCCTGTCTTAGCCTGCGGCAATTTGAACGAAAGTTTATGGAGCGTATGGGGGTATCGCCCAGGTACTTTAACAAGGTGATTCGTTTTGAGAACGCTTTCCGGATGAAAAACAAATACCCGCAGTTAAGCTGGTTTGTTATAGCTATCGAATGTGGGTATTATGATTACCAGCACTTAGTTAAAGATTACCAGGCATTTACTCAAAAAACGCCGATTGATTTCCACGCACTTGATCTTAAATCTCCGGAGCGAAAGTTTGGAGAAGCCGATACTTATTAGAATGTCGTTTTCTTACCAGTAAGCCTTCTATTTTAGCAGTCATATTTGTAATCAATTACAAGATAATTATGAAAAGAAGGAATTTTTTATTGGCAGGTGCAGTAAGCATCCCCGCCTTAGCAATGGGTAAAACAAGCGGCTTTAAAAAACAGCGTTTAACAAAAGGTTTTATAGTAAAAGCAAACGAGAGCCGCTTTAACGAAAAAACCATGCTAAGCGGTAATTCCCCTAACGACATCAAAGTCTCCACCAAAGATACAGACGGCGATCTCTCTGCTTTTTCTTATACTGGCCACGTAAAAGGCGGTCCGCCGCTGCATGTCCACCCAAATCAGGATGAAATGTTTTTTATTTTAGAAGGGAAATTCCTTTTCCAGGTAGGGGAAGATCAATACTACCTTACAAAAGGAGATAGTATATTTCTGCCGAGAAATGTGCCGCATACGTTTGCTCAACTAACGGATAGTGGTCAAGTGTTTTTCCTTTTTCAGCCAGCAGGAAAAATGGAGGACTTTTTCAGGGCTGCCGGCGATATAAAAGCCAGACTTAATCCGAAGTTATTTGACGATCACGATATTCACGTCGTTGGACCTCCTTTAAAATGGTAGCTCACGAATTGAAGAAACGCAATTCAAACCTAAAGAGTCGGATAGTCAAAAAACAGAGATACATTCTTATTTAAGTCATTTTTCCAAAAGATAGGATAAACACTAACTTCCAGCGGTATTCGGTCAGCGTAAGTTATTACTGCACTATAAAAAACATGGAAATAAAAAAGCCTTACCGTGAGGCTTTTTTATTTCGCCAAACTGGACTCGAACCCATTGAAAAACGCCAGTAATTAGCTTTAATTCTCTCATTAAATGCTTCGAAAAAAGTCCAATTGGGATCACATTGCTTAACTAACTCATCACGGCCATTCGAACCAAATAATAACAAGCTTGATCAATTAGCTATCTTTCTTCTTAAATCTTCCAAATAAGTTCCAAAATCTTTCTCTACGGACTGGATTTTCTTTGAGATTTTCAATTTAGTGCGTTACGTAATAATTTCGTACCATTATCAAAGAATTGAAGCGTTTGGCGGGGTAATTTGATTTTTAACAATCCAATAAGGAACCGTTCTCAAATACTTATTTGTTATTCAAAGACTATTTTTAAATTTTATTTAATTTTAAAACTCATTCACCAGACATAGGGAGCCTCGCCAGCCATTCTCAGTATAAAATGTATTTAATGGTGGTATCAGCGGAATCCGAATCACGCCATCGCTTTAATTCGCGCCATCCATCAGGATAAGTTTTGAAATAACTTAATGATAATTGAATGCAACACTCATTGCTACCATGCCGCCAATATCATGGCAGAGCAGATGTACTTTCATCTAATGTTAAAGGTAATTATTTACGCTTCGACACAGTTTATTTTACAGTCTCGCATGGTATGTTTCCAAGGTACTTCAATAAATATACTTGTATGTTTTTAAAGACTAACTTCATTTTGAAAGCTTTTATAGTATTCGTTTTTGTGTGCGTAGAATTGGTTGAACAAGTCTCTCAATCCTTAAATAAATAAGTACGAACAAACCCGGCTAATTAAAACGTATTAGCCAGGCTTTTAGCAATATGGAAATTACATCTTCATTTTGTCATTCATCATGCCCTTTTTCATTGGCATTTTCATCACCTTGCCGCTCATCATCACGCATTGGCCTTCTTTTAGTGTCATGGTTTTTCCGTCTTTCATTTTAACGGTACCGTCTGTCATTACCATAGTGCCATTGGTCATAGTCATTGTTTTGGTCATTGGCATACTTTTACCATGCATCATGGTCATCATTTTACCGTCCATCATCATTGCAGAGTGGTTCATTTTTTTCATAGACATGTGCGACATCTTATGCATAGAGGTGTCGGCCATTTTGGTTTGTGCCATTGCGCTACAACTTAATGTAACAGCAGTTAAGGCGATCATAATTCTTTTCATGTTTTCTTTGGTTAATTTTCTTGTATGTATCCACTAATCGAGCCACTTTTAAAACTTAGTCTTTTACTTTTAACAGGCTTGCGTTAATTGCTACCACGACGGTGCTTACGGTCATTAACACGGCACCCGCCGCCGGGCTTAATACAATGCCCTGGTTGTATAATACCCCTGCAGCCAATGGTAGCGCCACGATGTTATAACCTGTCGCCCAGGCCAGGTTCTGTATCATTTTCCGATAGGTCGCTTTGCCAAATAGGATCAGGCTGACAATATCCTTTGGATTGCTGTTCACTAAAACAATCCCTGCTGTTTCCGCCGCTATATCGCTGCCCGAACCAACCGCAATACCAATATCCGCTTGCGCTAATGCAGGCGCGTCATTTACACCATCCCCTGTCATCGCCACAAACTCACCTTTGCTTTGCAATTCTTTTATTTTCTCCAATTTTTGATGCGGCAATACCTCGGCAATAAAACTATCCATACCCAAAGTTTTACTTACACTGGCTGCTACCTTCGTATTATCGCCTGTAAGCAGTATGGATTTGATATTTTCAGCCTTTAGCGTTTTAATAGCATCTGCTGATTCGGGACGTATCTCATCTGATAAAGCAATATATCCGGCAAGCTTTTGATCGATCAGTACAAACACCACCGTTTCGGTGTCATTGGCAGTAAAACCCTCCGGCACAGCTAACTTATTTTCCCTCAAATAACCAGGGCTAACCACCATTAGCTTTTTACCCTCTACGCTCGCTTCCACGCCCTGGCCGGTGATCGCCTTAAAGTTTTCGGCTTGAGGGATCGTTAGTTTTAATTCGTTAACTTTTTGCAGGATGCCGGTGGCAATCGGGTGTTCGGATTTTTGTTCTAAGGCAGAAGCTAAACGGATCAGTTCATCTTCCTTTATCTCCTTATTTAGCGTAACGACTTTAGAAACTTCAAACTTACCTACGGTTAGTGTCCCCGTTTTATCGAAAACGATGGTAGTGATCTTCCTTGCATTTTCAAATGCGGTCCTGTTCTTGATTAGTAGGCCGTGTTTAGCCGATAAGGCCGTTGACTTAGCCACCACAAGCGGTACTGCCAAACCTAAAGCATGAGGGCAGCAAATAACAATTACGGTTACCATCCGTTCCATTGCAAACGCTAAGGTTTGACCGGTTAAATACCAATACAGAAATGTTCCGATGCCCGTAACCAGTGCGATCACCGTTAACCATTTGGCGGCCTGATCCGCCAACAGCTGTGTTTGGGATTTTGACTTCTGCGCATCATCCACCAATTTAACCACCTGGGACAGATAGGAATCTTTAGCTGCATGAGAAACGGTAACTTTAAAAGAGCCATTACCGTTGATCGAACCGGCGATCACTTTGTCGCCTTTAACTTTCAATACCGGCTTTGATTCACCGGTCAGCATGGATTCATTTAAATAACTCTCGCCCTCCAGTATGATCCCATCTGCCGCGACTTTCTCGCCGGGCTTGATAAGGATAATGTCATTCTCCTTCAGCGTATCTGTCTTTACATCATGCACCATATCCGGCATCACCATGTGGGCGTCCGCTGGCATGAGCTGAACCAATAACTCCAGTTCGTTTGACGCGCCCATCACTGACCGCATTTCTATCCAATGGCCTAACAACATGATCAAAATAAGGGTAGCCAGTTCCCAAAAGAAGTCCATACCTTTTAAACCGAATACAATGGCCACACTGTAGGCATAGGCAACGGTAATCGCAAAGCCGATCAGGAACATCATGCCCGGATTCTTTGCTTTCACCTCATCTACCAAACCCGTTAAAAAAGGCCAGCCGCCATAAATAAAGACCACGGAGGATAAAGCAAACAATAGGTAGGAAGACCCGGCAAAAGCCCAGTTCACCCCCATAAAGTGCTGTATCATGGTTGATAACAGCATAATAGGGATGGTGAGTCCCAGCACCACGTAAAAACGCTTTTTAAAATCAGCGATCATCATGGCATGGTGGTCGTGCTCCGACATGCCCATGTGCGGGTCATGACCCTTTTGCATTTTACTGTGGTCCATACCTTCCGGCATTTTGCTCATATCCATAGTGTTCAGTTTAGTTGGCTAAATCCGTTTCAAGGATCTTTTTCTTTTCCAGGTACTCTTCTGTTGTAATTTCGCCAGCAGCAAATCGCTTTTGCAGCCCATTGAGCGGCGTGTCTTTACGCCTGCGCTGGCCCGGAATATCGTATGGTGTTGCGAATATCAAGACCAGCATGATCATCCAGACGAACCACTATATCAGGTGCATTCCTCCAAAACTCCCGTAGTACATCATAATCTTTAGTTTTAATATCAGTTAAACGATTAAGATTTTTTTACCGCCTTTTCCTTCGCCTTCATTAGCCAATAGCAATGCGCGGCGCAAGCATGGAGCTTGTAATTTTTGTGCGCTGTTCCGAAATTATGCCCCTGCGGATCTAAAATGGCGCATTTCTCTTTATCAATATCTTTTGTATTTAAAACATTCTCCCCGTCGATATTATAATAAGATCCGTTCTTTTTTGCCGTACCTAATTTTCGTCCGTCGGAGCCGATAACATTGCCGGCTTTGTCGATAAAATACAATTCCTTGCCGGTATTATCCCTGACCATATTGTTTTTATCAATATAGCCAAGCTTTGTCCCGCCGTGATCATGAATTCCACCTTTGGCATTGATGTAAATTTTCTGAGTGGTGTCCTTTTTGGTTTGGGCAACAGCTTCGGTAGTAATACCTGTTGCAAGCGTTACCATTATTAATAATAAAAGATGCAGTTTTTTCATGATTGAATTTTTTGTGTAAGTATTTTATATAGCACAAAATTCCACTTAATGAGTTTTAAACTCAATGATTATCAACAGGTTAATTAGTGATTGTTGTCACTAATTAACCATAGCAGTACTAAATTAATAGGTTAACGTTAAGCCACCCCCAAGCCCCATGTCACTATCATAATGAGTGGACAATGAAAAGTATTTGGTGATGATATACCGCAAACCTGCTGTGTACTCCTTGTCGGTGTTGATCATGAGCGTCATGCGCAGCCGCTGCGCTACCGGGATATCTTCCCGTCCCAACTGGAAGCGCAGTTTGCCATTTCCGTCGATCCGCATGTCAGCCACAAATAGCATAGGTAGCGTATAAGCTACACCCGCAACTACCGTGTGCCGGTTTTCTTTATTACTGACCTGGCCGAAAAGGTTTTTGTAATCGCTGCCAAAAATATTCTTTTCATCAGGGTTAAACTTTTTGTAGTGATAATCGAAGCCTACGTATGGGAACAACCACTGGTTTCGACCGATATAACGGCCGACCATCGTTTCACTCTCATACCCCATCATGGCATCCGTGCCTAAATGCCACATGGTGGTAGCTTTCCAACGGGTACTGCCGAGCATGAGTTGTCCGTCTGTTCCATTACTTTCCAAACCAACCTTGTCCATCAGGTGCGGCATCTGATCGTCCCAAAATAGCCTGCGCTGTGCCAGCTTCGGATCAGGCACATCAGGGTTCGGCGGCGAATTTTCATAGCTAAATACACGGCCCATACCGCTCATCATGTGATATAATATATGGCAGTGAAAAAACCAGTCCCCGCCCGGTTCATTGGCCGCGAATTCTATGGTGTCCCGTTCCATTGGCATGATGTCGATCACGTTTTTCATAGGAGCCTTCTCACCCTGACCGTTTAAAACCCGGAAGTCATGGCCGTGCAGGTGCATAGGATGCCGCATCATACTGTTGTTATACAGAATGATCCGCAAGTTTTCGCCCTTTTTAATCAGGATTTTATCTGATTCAGAAACGGTCTTATTATCCAGCGTCCATACATAACGGTTCATGTTGCCGGTCAGGTCAAACTTCAGTTCGCGCATAGGCCCTTTAGGCAGTGTAGTCTTTTGCGGATCACGTAGCATATTATAATTGAGGGTTACAATGTCAGGGTTGTCGGCAGCCATGTTCATGCCTGACATACTCTTATCATTCGCCATCTGCATACCCGGCATACTGCTTTTTTCATTGTCTGCTTTAGGATTTTCTTCGCCGGTGATTTCCGGATACATTACTGTATTCATGTCCATGATCTGGTTCTGCATGGTCATCCCATCCATTTGCACCATGTTGCCGTTCATGTCCATCATGTCGTTCATCATTTTCATTCCGGCAAAGTATTTCAGCTTCGGCATCTTCCCCGCATAAACTTTATCGCCCTTACCCAGCCAAAGTGAAGCCGATTTGGTCCTGTCCTCCGGGGTAACTAAAAATTCGTAACTTTTATTTTCAGGAATAGTGACGACAACATCGTAGGTCTCTGACACAGCAATAATAAGACGATCTACTTCTACCGGTTCTACATCGTTTCCGTCAGTAGCGACCACCGTCATTTTTCCACCAGCATATTTCAACCAGAAATACGAGGAGGCTCCGCCATTGGCTATACGTAACCTTACTTTTTGGCCGGCTTTAAATTGTGGTTCTTCTAACTGGTTTTGGCCATTGATCAGGAATTTATCATAGTAAACGTCACTTACATCCATGGCGTTCATGCGCTTCCATTCGTTTCCAACTTTTGTTTTGAAGTGGCCTGTTTGTATTGCCTCCAGGTAACTCTGGGTAGTTCCTTTTTTAATTGCGAACCAATCGGTCGCAGCATGAAGGCTACGCGCTACTTCTTTGGGGTTCATATTCGTCCAGTCGCTCAGCACCATTGGAATAGTAGGAATATCCCATTCCTGCCTTTTATTCATAATAAAGGAACCATACATGCCGATCTGTTCCTGTAATCCGGTATGGCTGTGATACCAATGGGTACCATGTTGTTTGATCGGAAACTTGTATAAGTGCGTTGCCCCGGGTTTGATAGGCATTTGCGTAAGGTTCGGAACGCCGTCATAACGGTTAGGTAGGAACAGACCGTGCCAATGCAGAGATGTTTCCTCCTTCAGCCTGTTGTGTACATAGATCTCAGCCGTATCCCCTTCCGTAAAAGTTAGTGTTGGCATCGGGATACTACCGTTTACCGCGATTGCCCTTTTAGGTTTACCGCCGTAAGTTACGGTCGTGTCGGCAATGTAAAGATCGTACCGAACCGTGCGTGGAGGGTATTTGGCAACAATCGTTTTCATTGGCCCCAGATGCGCTTTCGCTGCTTCTATTTCTGCGGGACCTGCGGGCATATCCATGCCGTCCATTTTCATGCCGGTCATATTTTCGTCCTTTTTCGTGCTGTCGGCCACCGGTATTTCCAGGTATTTTGATGGCTCTTTGACCAGTTTCATCCCGCACTTAGGGCAATTGCCCGGTTGCGCGGAATCGACGCCCGGATGCATCGGGCAAGTGTAGTTCTTGGCCTGCACTGCCGGTTTTGTCCCCATTGACATGCCATCTACTTTCGTGTTTTTTTCCTTCACAGGCATATTCATTCTGACAGCTTTTTTAGCAGCAGCTTTCTGTTTTTCTTTGATCAGTTTCATGCCGCATTTGGGGCAGTTGCCCGGTTTCGCAGCATGGATCTCCGGGTGCATCGGGCAGGTATAGGTAATGGGCTGCTGTTTTTGCATCCCGCTCATGTTTTGCATGTCGTTTTGTGCAAATACTACTTGCCTGAGGCAAAGCAGCAGCGCTACGATCAGTATTTTCTTCATTTTCATTTTTTCTACAGGCTATCCGATGTTTGTTTGACCCAGTTCGTTAATAATATCTGTTCCGCCCTGGAAAGGAAAGCGTCCCGGTGAAGCAGCGTGTAGGAAGACAAGGGCATGGAAGCCTCGTCGAGGCTTTCACCTATCGCCCGCAATTTGCTCCTTTGTTTTCGGGCGCTGTAAGTTCCGAACGCATTAAAGTTTAATTCAGCCTTTCCATCCCGCACATGCCGATCCATCAACAGCCTTACCGGCTGTAGTCTGGCATACCAAGGGTATACCGTTTTATTGCTGTGGCAATCATAACAGGATCTTTTCAGGATCAGCCCGACACTGGCAGGTATATGATAAACGCCGGAGATATCATGGACAGGTGTATTGCCTGCTTCGTTATGATCACGGGGGATGAACTGTATAGCGATGAACAAAAGCAGGGCTACACCGGGCAAACGTTTGAACATCCGTTTCATGACTTATTTGATTTCTTCTTTAACAGACCCGCAGGTTGGCATTTTAGTACCCAGGTAGGGATTTTTGATCGCTTTGGTTTCGCTTAGCCAGTCAGCTCCTTTGTTATTGTTATACATCGGGCAATGATCAACGTATAAGGATTGTCCCGCGCCGAATAGTTTAACAAGATCGACTATATCCTGGCTCAACATCTCGAAATGCTCCCGCTGGTGGGGTAACTTCCCGGCGCTTTCGCCGATATGTTCGGCCATTTCTTTAGCATCCCCTTGAATGTCGGCAAAAGACTTCTTTTGAGTTACAGTCAAGGCGGTTTGATCAAAATTGGCGAAGCCTGTAGCGATTGCTTTTCCTGCGGTGGCAGCTTCGTCGCTATTATCAGCGGCGAGCGCATTCTTTAATTGCAGGTAATTGTCCAGAAGACTTTTTACCGCTGGTTTTGTTTGAGCTGCCCGTTTTCCGGTTGCGGAGGCCATTTTAGTAGTGTCAGTTGTGCTTGAAGCAACAGGCTTATTTGAATTATTGCAGGCTGCTATCGTTAATGAAGTTGCAGCAAAGGCAACGACAATGATCAGATTTTTCATGATGTAATTTTTATGGTAACATATTAGCCCTGCTAAACGAAGTAAAATCATTTAGCAGGGTGTTCATTACTCCCGTTGATTATTTGTTCAGGGTTTCGCTCACTTTGCCGCAGGTAAGCATCTGGTTTCCATAATATGGGTTTTTGATTGAGGCATCAGCAGATAGCCAGTAACTCTTTTTCATCGGGCAGTAGTCATAGTAAACAGCCTGGTCGGTCAGTTTAACGGCCTTAGCGAGTTTGAAAAAGTTGGCGGATAAATTAGCAAATCGCTCCCTTTGAACGGCGATATCCTTGCTTTCAGAAATACGTCTGGCATCAGCCGACAGTTTCTCCTGTAAGGACATAAATGCTTCCATATCAGCTGCCGGTAGTGATTTCATGTCCACTGCGCTCAATAATGTCACAAATTCAGCTGAGCCGGTAGCCGCCTCAGGACTTGCGGAAGCAATGAGTGCGTTTTTCATGCTATAATAGGAAGTCAGCAACGGGCTAAGTGCGGTTGATTTGGCACCTTGAGCGAAAAGTTGTTGAGTAAACGCGGTCGCGATTAGCGCGGCTATTAAAAATATTTTTTTCATGATCTTCTAAATTGATTATTGACATAGTATACTATAAAGGCATGGCGTAGCCATGATATATTCAGACTATTCTAATCAGATCAGGAAACTTTGTATGGAAACCCGGATATCCGTGTCAGGGGGCCGTCGCCGCTCATCCGTAACTTTGAGTTGGGGCAAACACATATCAGTCACCGGATTCAGAAAAAAATCAATTGGGTGACTAATAAAGAAAAAGGTTGGTATAACCACGGTGGTATTGCCGGCCGGAATTTGTTTGGCCTGCGAAATAAAGTTATTGACTGCACCCTGGCAGCAGGGGTCATTTGGTAACACCAGGGTCTTGTTTGCAGTATGTTGATGAACTGCAGATCCGATGGCGTGCCGGTGCCCGTGATGATCTTTCACCTCACGGTGTTCCTGATGCGCCATATGTAAGGCACAGCTGAACCCGGCGACCGTGTTGAGCAGGAATACAAATAACAATATCAGTGCCTTACCTTTCATTTCCATACAAACTTAAAAATTAGTAAGGCGACAGATTTATATAATTCCGTCATATTCTTATATTTTGATGGAAATTGATCAAACCGCTACTCTTGCTATTTTTTGCATGATCGCATGATCGTCGCCAAATTTGCAAAGCGCGTCACAATGCTGCCGCAGGTCCGAAAAGCAGATATATTTCATTTCCATATTACCCTGCCGGATCGATGGCCTGGAAAGCTGCATGAGCACATCTTTCTCCCGCTGATCAGGAACAACGAGATACAGTACTTCCTCCTTATTATTCAGGCTGCAGCTCAGGTCCGTTAAACGCAGGATGCCGGAATAGATACTGGTGCTTTTTTCCACTTCAAAGGCAGCGATCACTTTTGACGTGCCTTTTTGAAACCAAAGTACGTCGATCAGTTTGACAGTGTTCAGCACTTCTTTTTCAAGGGCGAGCTGCGGAAAGTCAGCCAGCGAAATAAAGCTGAACTTATTTCCATCCCAGCTTTTGGAGCGGTCGTTTGATGCCGCGATGACATCGTAGCCCAGTGCATGCCCAATCTTTAACAGGTGATATTGCATTTCATTATGAAGATGCTCATCTGCCATTTCCGTACGTTTGTCCTTGTGCCGTTTTTCGATGAGTTTTTCTAGCCGGCTACGCTCCGTCTCCGACAGGTACTCGTCTTTGCCCAAAAGCAGTTTCTGCGTCCCGATCTCAAAAAGCAGCCCGGCAAAAGCACCGGTATCCAGCGACAACTCATTGCAGTGCTTCCGGTTCATATCCATAATGACCTCCCTGATCTTCAGGTATTCGCTCCAGCTCCCCAATTTCTTTTTATCCTTGAACAAGTAATTAAACCCGTTAATGATCGCCGTATTAAACGGAGGTATCCAGGTAGGGTGCAGAAAATACAGGATACTGGCTACAGCAGGGCCAAGTCCCTTGATCTTCAGCGCATCCAGTTTTTCAATTTCTTTGACCACCTGCTCCTCGTTTTTGGCATGGATGCAGTTTTCAAGGAACTGTCCGAATGCTGTTTTATTCGCCTGGTTCTCATAAATGTCCGGTATTCTCAATTTAGGTTTCCAGTAAAAAGGGTGCGAAGCACCTTCAAAAACCTGTTTCTGTTCCGTAATACAGGAAAGCACAAATTCCAGTGAAGTACCTTTGAAGTCGTTGCTAAAACGTTTGCTCTTGATATCGTCGATAACCTGCAGGACACCCCTGCGGATCGAACGAAAGGCCTTTAACCGCTCTTCGTTATTAATGAACCAGGTATTATAAACCGATTCCCTGTCGTTTTTGTATTGGCTGATTATAGATTGTAAATGTTCATTCATATGTTATAAATGGGTTGCCGGCATGTAACGGACGTCCTAATTTAGATAAGTTAAAACAAACTATATCAATCGGATCAAAATATCACAGCCCTTATAAATCTGCGGGCGCTTTTTTCTTCACATACCATCATTCGCTCTTCCCGACGCATATAAGTCACCTGGCAGGATATCAATGCAGTCATTCGTTCATCGCTCAATTATAATTCAGTTATATGATTTCCAAGTATTATTCTTCAAGAATAAGGGGAATATCGCCCTGGTCCAGCCATTCCTTTACATTATCCTGAATGATTTTAACGATCTGAACTATTTCTGCTTCTGCGAAGGTTTTACCATCGTAATGCCAATCGTGGAAGGCGTCGTCAATAAAACACAGGCTTCCTGCAAAACACATATAGGTGTCCATTTCCATAGGAGCGGGTGGCAGATTTGCATTCATCATCATGTAGAATAAGTGAAATGCACCGGTAATACAGATACCGGTATTCTTTTTAGGTTCTGTTTCAGGAACAATCTTAATGGTTCTTTTTGCACCATATTGATTTTGAATGCTGTAAATA
Source organism: Mucilaginibacter glaciei (assembly GCF_014773245.1). Classification (GTDB taxonomy): domain Bacteria; phylum Bacteroidota; class Bacteroidia; order Sphingobacteriales; family Sphingobacteriaceae; genus Mucilaginibacter; species Mucilaginibacter glaciei. The sequence continues at coordinate 66,081 of NZ_JACWMX010000009.1, forward strand.
ATATCTTCTTGCATTGCTGTAAGATTTTTAATGTCTGAAAAGCGATCCTTACATAAAGTCCAGGTAAGGTTGATCACGGTTAAAAATGAACGGATACCGTTTTCTAAGCATAAAAAATGTTTTTATGATAGAAAACCAAACTACTAACAATTACTTCTTCCTAAAAAATCCATGATAGTATTGATTGCCATATAAACAGCTTACCGTTTCAGGTTTGTCTTCCAAAAATTCGTCACAGGCCATTTTAACACCCGGATGGGCATCAAAGCCGACACCGTTTACTGCCTGGTCGTAATAGTCCATGAGTATGCAAACCGAACCTTTCGACATTTTGGGATATATTGCTTTCAGGCAATACGTTACAACGCCTTTATGCTGTTGCTGATCACCGCCAAAACCACAATCAATATGAACGAATGAAATCTGTGCAGGCAGCTGGCCCGGTATCGTATCTTCAAATAATCCTTTATGTAAAACAGGCAATGAAAGCCCTGCATTTTTAAAGTTTTGGATAAGTTGTTCTTCTACACTTCCTTTTATGGTGTATTTCGATTCGAATGTGTCATAAAGGTGAAGTGTTTTACCGGATTGATGTTGCTCAAGTACCTTTTGGAACAACATGGCGCATTGCCCGGTAAAAGTGCCGAGTTCTATAACGTCGCCTGGAATATTCGCGTCCAGCACGTGGTCTAATAAGTGATAATAATTAATTCGCTGCTCAATAGTGTTCATGTCAACAATGGTGTCAACTGGACTTACCGTATAACCGGTTTTCATAAATCTTAGAACTTTATTGGCGAATGCTATAAGCGATGATTTCCCTTTTAATTTTCCAAAAGGCGGTTGAGTAATAAAATAGTTGCTCATTTAAAATATGGTTAGGATTACTTAATATTTGATTTAGATGCAAACCAGTACCTTAAGCTTTTTACCTGATTCCGAAAATGCTTATATGCAATACAGATCAGGCCGCAGTGCTAAACAGCATCGCCTGTCCGGTTGAACATTTCACATGGAAAATGGCTAATAAGATAATGGAAAGAAATTTTTAACGATAGGGATGCTCATCGCGTTGGCGATATATAGAAATAGCAATCCTGGCCGCAGATTCGCGGCAGTTAAAATCAAATAAGAAGAGTCCTGTTGGAAATATAAAGTGGGCGGCTTCGGAAATATGGCGGTCCGGTCGATCTGGGCCAGCTGATGACCGGCGTAAATATCTCCGGCACATAAAAGAAAAGCTGACGGTCTGAAGGAATGATCGCCACATGGATCGCAGTCAATTTGTAATCAGCAACCGGATGGTAGTTTTCTTTTACAACGTAGCTGCCGTGGTGATAGCAGCAGTCACAATCGCCCTTCCGGCAATCGTCATCTTCACCTTTTTCGTCCTGTTCGTGCTCCTCTGTTACAGCATGAATTGCTGCGCTTTTCAACAAGTTTTCGGAAATATAATCTGCTGTGCAATGCAGCAGACACGCATAAACACCTGTTGTTAACAACAGGTAAAATGATGTCATAATTATCGCACAGTTTTTTTTCATTCCGCTATTTGCGCTTTACGTTCTAAAGATATTACTAAAAAAGATCATTCATCGAAGGCCAGCCTGAATTTTTAAATGTTTTTGGATCAAATCATCTATTTAAACCTGATAACAGGCACCTGTGCATCTTTTGGCATCAGGTGTCTGTTGAAATCAGGCGGCTATCGCCATGGCTTCACAGGCAGAAGCGCAATCCCGGCAAGCCGCTGCGCATTCCTGGCAGTGTTTCATATCATGTTTATTGCATTCTTCAGCGCAGGCTTTGCAGGCATCGGAGCAAATCCGGCACAGCTGCACACTGTAGTTGCTTCCCAAGCTCATGAGTTCGGCAGCAGAGCGGCAAACCGCCGCGCATTCGAGGTCGAGGCCGATACATTTGGCCATCATTTTTACATCCTTTTCACTGAGGCAGGAAATTGCACAATGGTTGCAGGCGACTGCACAGGCCAGGCCGGCTGCTATACAGTCCTTAAATTTTTGATGTAACATAATTGATCGTTTTTATGGTTTTACATTTTGGCTTTTACATTTTCATTTTCATCATACGTGGATACAGGCGCAGGAAGACTTGTCCGCCCATGGGGTTTTTGCCGTATAATGTGTTGAGCTTGCTGTCAGCTGCGTAATAGGTCAGCTGGCCTCCGGCAGCAAGGTTCAGCGGGCCAAGTTTGGCCAGGTCATAGGTAAGCCCCAGGCTGATCGCGTTTATGGGGAAAATGGTGTTATCGCCGTACGCCAGGGGATTCAGCACCAATTCTTCGGTGGTTTTCTGCACAAATTCATAGCGGCCGTAGACTGCTATTTTTTTCATACGCACATCACCCTCCAGCAAGGCGGAATGATTACCCTGCTGCTCAGGCGTTTTATTCAAACCCCATAGCGCTGTCGCATTGAACGTTTTTTCATCCCCGAAAGGCATACTGTAAGTGGCGGACGCCGTTGTGCGGTATACATTTTCCTCCGGGTGCAGATATTCCGGGCTCTTGATGAAGCCGTGGGAAACCTGGAAGGCCCAGTTCGCCGAAGGGTTATAATTTAATCGTCCGCTCCAGGAATCAAATCTTGGCTTATCAAAATTAAACCGGTTTTCGTTAGGTTCCCTGCCCGTAAAAGAGGAGGCTTCGATCTTGAAATCATAAAACCGGAAGCCGACCGTGGCCACTCCAAAGGTGATATGAGTAGCATCGGACCAATGGTGACTGATCGGTGCATCGGGATTAGACATGGCAGATGGACGGTGCATGAACGCTACAGGTCCTAAGGCCGGTTCACCGGGATAGCCCACATAGATGCTCAGATCCGTCTTATTCGAAAAAGAGTAGGCATAACTGGCAGACAATTCTGAGAAAAGATCATGCGGGTGCTGGTGATCGATCAGCGGGGAACCTTTCCAGCTTTCTCCGGTCTGGAACAGTAACGGGTAACCGCCACCACCCTCCGTCAGCCGGTCAAGCGACATCATCAGGTTGAAGTGCAATAACCCCTTTGCGCCAATTTTTCGCTGTGCCATACCCATAAACCAATTTGGCGCATCGAACTTGTCCCCACCACGGCTGCCCTTATCCCCCAGGTCCTGTTTGGTATAACGTAGCGCAATATTGCCATGCAGCATATAGCTCCACTTGCCGCTGTTCAGCATAATGCCGTACATGGGTGACGCATCCGGCAGCCAGCTCGTTCCCGATCCGTCCCTGGTCATAGGCAGGTTCAGCGACTGCGAATTGCTCATCATTTTCATGGACATACCATTCATCTGCATCCCGCCCATATCCATGCCTGACATAGACGAATCTTTATGCATGTCCTCCATCTTCATGCCTTTCATCGTATCAGGCTTGATGGGCATACTCATTTTTGAGGCTTTAGGCTTTTTGGTGGTATCCGCCATTTTTAGGCCCTTCATTTCGGCAGGTTTTACCGGGGTGCTTATTTTTTTGCTTTTTTTGATCTTCGTTGTGTCGCCCATATTCATGGTCTGGGCCTGCACTATGGCAGGTAGCCACAGCAACACTATGGCAGTTATGATTAAGTTTTTCATAGGATAGCTGTTAAATTTTGTCAATGGGTTTACGCTGCCCGGGTTCAGATGCTTTGAAGCGGCTCGGTGTTAAACCGGTTATCATTTTGAACTGCGCGGACAGATGGGCGCTGCTGCTGTAGCCCATCTTCCACGCAATCTCGTTCATATTGAGCTCGCCGTATTCCAGCAGCTCTTTGACCTTTTCTATCTTTTGCTGAATAATGAACTTCTCAATGGTCGTATCTTCCGATTCCGAGAACATCCGGCTGAGATAAGTGTAATCCTTATGTACCCGGTCGGAAAGGTAATCTGAAAAACTGAGGTGGCTATCCGCAAGGTCACTGTGATGTATTTTTTCAATGATCAGGTCCTTAATACGCTGTACAACGCGGTCTTTTTCATTATCGATCAGCTCAAAGCCAAGCAGCTTCAGGGAGGAAGAAATAGAACTTAACTGAACAGCATCAGGTTCGGGCTGGACAACAGTGCTACCCAGCGTTATCGAAATAATACGGAAACCTGAGTTTTCCAGTTGTTGTTTAACGACCATGATGCAGCGGTCGCAAACCATATTTTTGATATATAGTGTCATGTTTAATTCAAGCTAAAAGAAAGTGAAGGCAATAGTTCTTCAGGCTGCAGAATTGCAGCAAAGCTTGAATTAGATCAGAAGGGATCGGAATTTAATAAATAGTTGCTGTTCGGCAGCGCGCGGCGGTCCCGTCGCATTAAGCCACGACACTTTGGCCTGGTATATGCCGTGAACCGGCGTTAGTGCATGATATGGTAAAGGGATTATAGCAACCTGTAATGCAGTCAGCTGAAGTTCAGCCGATCCGGAAGTATTCTCCTTAATGATATAGTTATCATGCTGGTTGCAGCAGCTGCAATCTTTTCCTTCTCCGCAGGGTTTTTGATGATCGTGCGTTTTTCCCTTGTCGTTATCATCATCATGTCCGGCAGGGAGCATCGCTTCATGGTCGTGGCCATCATTATCATCGTCTTTATGGGCGGCCATCGCCTGCACGGGCTTTCCAAGCATATATTCGGCACTACAATGCACCAGGCATACGAACATACCTGTTGTTAACAACAGGTAAAACGCAGCCAGGCTAAAAGCACCAAATTTTCTCATTATTTATTACTACAGAAGAATGTTACAATTGTTTAAATTTAGCTTATTTTCCTGATAATCATATAAGTCCCCGAACCTACCGGTCCGGGGACTTATCAACAGCGGATTTATCTATATCGCCTCCGCACGGTAGCCTTTGGCTGCCAGTGCGGTGATCACTGTATCCGGCTTCAATGCTGTTGATGCAGTTACCGTAAGGATCTTATCGGGGTTGATGGTATCCACTTCCCACTTTTCTATACCTTCTAAATGATTGAGGACAGGGGTAACACTTGCTATGCAACCACCGCATTTGATGGTGGTCTTGAATTTTAAAGTTTCCATTTGTTTATTTCTGTTAAAAATTAATTTTTGAATATTTGAGCCGCAGGCTGTTAGTGACGACCGATACAGAACTGAGTGCCATTGCCGCCCCGGCGATCATCGGGTTAAGCAGGAAACCGTTGAACGGGTACAAAACACCCGCAGCTAACGGTATGCCGATCAGGTTATAGATAAACGCCCAAAACAGGTTTTGCCGGATTGTACGCACGGTTAGCCTGGATAATTTAAGCGCTTTAGGAATCTGCAAGAGATCAGAAGAAACCAGTGTGATCCTGGCTACATCTATGGCAATGTCCGAACCGTGGCCCATTGCGATAGAAAGGTTTGCCTGTGCCAGCGCCTGGCTGTCATTAATACCATCGCCAACCATCGCCACGATCTTTCCGCGGCTTTGCAATGTCTTTACAAATTCCGCTTTATCGGCCGGCATCGCGCCCGCGATGATGTCGCTGATCCCTGCCTCTTTCCCGATCTGCTTTGCGGTAGATTCATGGTCGCCGGTGAGCATGTAGACGGCGATCCCTGCAGCCTTCAATTCTGTAATGGCTTTCGCGGAACTGGGTTTTACCCGGTCCTGCAAGGCTGCTATAGCCAGTACGGTTAAATGAGATGCAAAATAAATTACCGTTTTCCCTGTTTGCGAAAGCGCATCGGCACCTACCCGGAGTTCATCCGGCACAAAGGTCTTACAGGATTCAACCAGTTTCAGGTTGCCCGCATAAAAAGGCTGCCCGTTGAACAATCCCTCGATGCCCTGGCCGGTCAAACTATGAAAGTAACCGGACGTTACGCTCTCCATCTTTTGTCCCTTCAGGTAGCTGACCACAGCCGTTGCCAGCGGATGTTCAGATTGCTGCTCCAGCGCTAATAATATCGCCCCTAAAGCTTCTTTTTCACCAGCGGCCTGTTTTGCCCAGATCAGCTCGGTGACCACGGGCTTGCCCTCCGTGATCGTTCCTGTCTTATCAAAAATGACAGCGTTCACTTTGTAGCCCAGTTCCAGGGCTTCCGCGTCTTTGATCAGGATGCCGTTTTCGGCTCCTTTGCCGATACCCACCATAACAGCTGTTGGTGTAGCCAGCCCTAAAGCGCAGGGACAGGCAATCACCAATACGGTCACCATAGCCAGGAGCCCCTGTGTCATGGCTTGCTGGCCGCCAAATAATAGCCAAGCGCCCAAAGTCAGTAAGGCGATGAGCATCACCACCGGAACAAAGACTCCGGCAATCTTATCCACCATTTTTTGTACCGGCGCTTTAGAGCCCTGTGCTTCCTCCACCAGCCTGATGATCTGCCCTAACAGGGTTTCAATGCCTACCTTTTCTGCACGGAAGCGAAAACTGCCTTTTTGATTGATCGTCCCCGCAAAAACGCGGTCGCCGTTCTTTTTTTCTACCGCGACGGCTTCGCCGCTGATCATGCTCTCATCAATATAAGAGCTACCCTGCTCTACGACGCCGTCCACCGGGATCTTTTCGCCCGGACGGACCAGCAGCAGGTCGCCGATATTAACTTCTTCTACGGGTGTAATTTTTTCACCTTCCGGCGTAATCAGCAATACGGTCTTTGGCTGTAGTCCGATCAGCTTTTTGATTGCGGAAGACGTATTGGATTTCGCGCGCTCTTCCAATAGTTTCCCCAGCATAATGAATACGATCACGACCGAAGCCGCCTCGTAATAAACATGGGGGTGCAGGCCCCTGCGGTGCCAGAACTCGGGGTAGACCGTATTGAAAACGCTGAACAGGAAGGCAATTCCGGTACTCATCGCTACAAGCGTATCCATATTGGCTCGGCCGTGCTTTGCCTGTTTCCACGCCCCGGTGAAAAAGTTTTTGCCGGCGATGGACAACACGGGGGCAGTTAATGCCAGCATGATATAATTAGCGTAAGGAATGTTCATAAAAAACATGCCGATTGCGACAACAGGCAGGGTCAGGATACCGGCACAGATGATATTTCTTTTCATTTCCAGGTAATGATCCCGCTGTGCCTGTTCCTGCTTTTCTTTTCCGTTTACCGTATCGACAATGAGGTCGTAACCGACCGATTGTACAGATCGTTGCAAGCCTACAGGCTGGACGATATCCGGGTGATAAGCGACCTTAACTGTTTGCGTTGCAAAGTTCACCTCTGCTTTTTCGACGCCTTTTTGTACGCCGATCATCGACTCTACGCTGGAGGCGCAACCGGCGCAGGTCATGCCGGTAACGGGGAAAGTCTGTGTGATAATAGGTTCTGCTGCCATCTTTTTAATTTACATTACAAATTTACCCTTGCGCAGGACTATAAGCTTTATAGGATTCTGCTAAAGGTTTACAGAATACCGTATAATTTTTTACGATGGATTTTAAAAGTAATTCCCTATCATTGAATATTAGTTGATAGTATAAACTAATGTCTAAACACTTTATTTAAACCTTTACGTTATGGACAATTATTTCCTTGTTAAAAAACCCTACGCCGTAAATGAGAAAAAACGCTCCGCGTTAATTGAGTTTGTTAATAAGGGGTTACGGTTCATGCAAACGGGTTACCAGGTAAAGCAGCTGGATACTAATATCGATATGAATACGCCCGAGCAGCGGATCAATTATTACCACTTGCTGGATTCGGTCATTTTTAACGGGGTTCCCGGTGACGTGGTTGAATTAGGATGTTTCACCGGGCAATGTGCGCTTATTTTTGAAAAGGTGATCGAGCTGAATGCCTCCGATAAGCAATTGCACCTTTACGACAGCTTTTTTGCGTCCTTTAAGGTTAAGGGAAGCGTTGAAGACGAGCTGAAAGCCAATTTTAACAAGGCAAAACTAAAGCAGCCGATTGTACATAAAGGGGATTTTAAAACAACCCTGCCGGCTGAATTGCCCGCAGAAATAGCTTTTGTGCACATCGACTGCGGTTTCGGTGGTGATAAAATGGAGCATAAAGCTGTAATGTTGCATTGTTTCGAAAGTATTTACCCCCGGATGCCAAAAAATTCTGTCTGTATCATGATGGATTATTTTGATGCTTCAACCGGCGTTGAAGGACTGGATATTAACCCCGGCGTTAAACTGGCTTATGATGAATTTTTTGCGGACAAACCGGAGAAGATTGTTTGCCTGTGGGGTAACCAATATAATCACGCTTATTTCCGCAAAGTTTAGTTTTTACATTTTTCGAAACCTGATCTGGTTCTTTTGTTCCCACACAAAAAAATTGCCGGTTGCGCTTAGCTGCACCGCTTTTACGTAGCTGCCGGTTCCGATCAGCCTTGGTGTTTTTTGAGGGAAAGCGATCACATTCAGGGTATCATTGTTCTGGTAAGTGATCAGCGGATTCTTTCCACTACCGGCAATACTGCAGGTTCTTCCCCTGGCCAGGTAGGTTTCCGGCTCGCCGGGAGTTGCATAATAGATATTGCCTTTCCGTTGCCATACCGTCTGCACCGCGTTGGCCGGGCTGATCCGCAGGCTCCCGCCATCCATCGGGCAACCGTTCAATTTCCAGGTATTCATGCCCATCTTTTGCGCTGCCGAAAAAGTTTGCCCCATATTTGAAGAGCGGGTTACATAAAGGTCACGCGAACCGTTCAGCCAATTGCGGAACATAATAGCGACCGAAGAACCCTGTACTGCTATGCTGGGTTTACAGCACTCACAAACATGCTGGTCAGGTGACTGATAGACCATCGTATTTTTAGACCAGTTAAGCGCTTTACCCGATAGGGATGAAAAATAGATCTGGTTCTGCTTTCCTTTTCGGATGTCTAGCCAGGCCGCGTAAAAATGATCCTGATCATCAGCGGCAATGCTCATCAATCCCTCAGGGGCTGACCCCAGCTGATCGTTTACCCTGCCCATACTTTTCCATTTGCCGGTATCATGAGCAAGACGATACCAGTAGATATTGCCGGATTTGTCCATTGCGGTGATCACCGAAAAGTTTTTTGAACTGGTTAGTTGCGGGCCTCTTGCCATACCCAGGTGCATTTCGGGTAATTTGGCAACGAGTGCGGGCCTGCTGAACGATACGCCATGATCTGTTGAAGCAACACAAAATATCTGGTCGGCAGATCCGAACACAACCCTGATAATTCCTTTGTTATCCAAGCTGACTTGTGGCTGCTGTCCCTCTCCGATTAAATTCCGGTCGTCTGACAGGGAACTTAACGTTAGTAACATTGTAAATGATAGTACAAAAAAACTTACTCTTCTCATTTTACTAATATATAAATTTTGGAAAGTTAAGCCTTTAGCAACGCTAAATGAACTGCTTTATTCATTTGAATCACGAAAATAAGGGTAGCCGACTTGATCAGCTCCCCGCTAATGGATAACCTTTAGCGATCCAATTGGTTTGCAGGTTGACCGGAAGGTTTAATAATTTGATATGGGTAAATCCCATTTTCTTCAATTCCTGGAAAGCAGGCCTGATGTTAGGGCATTTAGTGAAAGGGCAACACCCGCAATAGATGACGATGTCCCTGTTTTTAGGCAGTGTAACTACCATTGCTTTCAGTGCTTTTAAATTTTCTGTTTCATCCGCAGCACCAATATGTTTTGCCCCTTTAATGTCTTCGACTGCGCCTATATTGAGAATCAGCGGCAGTTTAGCCGGGTTTTCTTTTATGTTCGCAGCAAGTAAAGCAGGTTCCATGAGTTCACGTTCCGTCCAGGGATAATGAACAGGGACAAAGGGTGCAGCTACCGGTGATGTCTGCGCCTTGGCCAGTGAAGACCACAAGATGCCAATGAAAAAGCAGTAAATAGTTAAGCGTATTTTATTGCGCATTTGGTTGAAATTATGATGACCTTTATTATAAAGATCAGATTTTATGCATGAAGGTAATCAAAAAGCACACTGGGATGATGTTTATTCCAATAAAACTTCGGATCAGGTAAGCTGGACGCAGGCGGTTCCTCAAACATCCCTGGATTTTATCCACGGGTTCCGGTTATCTAAAAGTTCCAGTATCATTGATATTGGCGGCGGTGACAGCAACCTGGTGGATTTTCTTATACAAGAGGGCTTTCAGGATATTACCGTGTTGGATATTTCTGAAGCGGCAATCAACAAAGCAAAAACCAGGCTTGGCGAACGAAGTGAATTGGTTAAATGGGTGGTTTCCGATATTACCGAGTTCAAAACAGACAGGCATTTTGACCTATGGCACGACCGGGCAACATTTCATTTTTTAACCAGCAAAAACCAGATTGGTGCTTATCTTCAAATTGCAGGCAGATCAATTAATAACTACATGGTGGTGGGCACCTTTTCTGAAAACGGGCCGGACAAATGCAGCGGCTTACCGATCAAACAATATACTGAAGTCCAATTGCAAAGGCAGTTGAAAAAACATTTTGAAAAGATCAAGTGTATCCATGAAGATCATATCACCCCCTTTCAAACCAAACAAAACTTCCTGTTCTGTAGCTTTAAAAAGCAAAGCATCAACTAATGCTTTAAATCACCGTTATCAGCGCATCGTTATCTGGATTCTCTAACCAACCGATAGGTGCTAAATTGTGCCCGAGGTCTTTTAATGCTGCTTCAAATGCCGCAATACCTTCTTTCGCAACGGCTACCAGCAAGCCGCCACTTGTTTGCGGGTCGGCCAGGATATATTTCTGTTCTTCGGTAACCGGCCCGATCTTATGTCCGTAGCTGTTCCAGTTGCGCCCGGTACCTCCGGGATAGCATTTTTGTTCTAAATATCCGCGTAGCGATGGGATCACAGGTACTTTGTCAAATTCAATAACAGCGGATAATCCGCTCCCCTCGCACATTTCTGAGAGATGTCCTAATAATCCAAACCCGGTTACGTCTGTCATGGCTTTTACATCAGCCATCTGCCCGAATACGTCTCCCAGCTTGTTTAAGGTGGTCATACTTTTTAAAGCAATAGCCGCATCTTCAGGTAACAATATACCTTTTTTTTGAGCGGTTGACAAGATGCCCACACCCAAAGCTTTGGTGAGATATAACCGGCAACCGGCGGTTGCTGTAGAATTTTGTTTAAGGTGCGAAATATTGACCATACCATTCACCGCCAAACCAAATACCGGCTCGGGGCAATCAATACTATGGCCCCCGGCCAACGTGATACCCGCTTCAGCGCAAATGGCCCGTGAGCCTTCCAGTACTTTTTGGGCGACTTCGGGGGGTAATTTATCAATCGGCCAGCCTAAAATAGCAATAGCCAATACAGGCTTACCACCCATAGCGTAAACATCACTGATGGCGTTAGCTGAGGCAATACGCCCAAAATCATAGGCATCATCCACTATCGGCATAAAAAAGTCGGTCGTAGAGATCAGTGCGATGCCGTTACCCAGATCTAATACCGCCGCGTCGTCGCGTTTGTCATTGCCTACTAACAGCCTCGCATCAGGCGTTGTCACAAGGGGGCTATGCAGTATCTTATCGAGGATAGCCGGGCTGATCTTACAGCCGCAACCCGCACCGTGGGAATATTGGGTCAGTTTAATTGTTTGATTATCCATTAATAAATAACAGTATTAGCAGTAAAATTTAATAGGTGACGGGCCTGGGTTGTGATGTCGGTACCGTTCAGCTCCAATGGAAATACCTGTGCGGCATTTCGCTTACTTAAACCGGTCCGGTATGTTTTATCATAATAGACCAATACGATCTTTACGAAATCCCTCATACGGCCTTCCATGATGGCTTCTATGGCATATTTGGTTTGTTCCGGCCCAAGCCTTTTACGGATGCGTTCCGTAGATTCCATCAGGAAGTGCTTATCTAAAGAACCATATTCAGCGGCTAATGCGTTAACGCGTTGCTGTAACGCTACCTTAATATCTATCATCGCCGCATTCCGCATCTGTTGCCAGAAGGGGTTAGGTATGGAACGTTTGCCGATGGTCAGGCTTTCATCTTCCACCCATACCTTTTTTTGCGGATCTGTGTTTTTTAACTGTTCAGCCAAATTATTCTCAAACTGTTCCTGGGTTGGTTGTACCATTTTATTCATACTGCCGTAAGATGAACCCTGGTGCTGGGCCAGGTCTTCCAGATCAATAACCTGTTCATCTGTTACTTTGAGTTGCTGTAATATACGGGTCTTGCCCGAACCGGTCATCCCGCCAAGTATCTGAATGCTGTAGGGCCGATCAAACTGTTGAGGCACCCAGCCCCGGTATTTTTTATAGCCCCCCTGTATGACATACACCTCAAAGCCGTAAAGGTCGAGTGCCCATGCCATCGCCCCGCTGCGCATCCCCCACGCCAGCAATGAACACCAATTCTTTTGTCCGGTGCGATGATCAGAGCTTCCTTAATAAAACCAGACCATTTGGAACCGGTCAGGTCAAATCCTAACAGGATTGCTTCTTCCCGGCCAACCTGCTTATAAGTCGTACCTACCTTTACCCTTTCTTCGTTACTGAATAAAGGGAGGTTAAACGCACCTGGCACATGGCCATGTGCGTATTCCGCAGGTGTGCGCACATCTATTAAAGCAAAAGGGTCTTTAAGCTGCAGGAAATTATTGATCGTTATCGGTTTGACCATTACGCTGTAAATATACGTTACTATTTACTTCCGCCCGTTCTGAATCAATAAACGTAAGCCGTCAAACACAATTACCTGGGTCGATCCTTCATGCCCTACAACTGCGGGGCCGATTGCGTCTGTCTCCCATTATTCATCCATGAATTGGGATTAATGGAGCAGCCCCCCTTATTTATTCTTTCAGTTGTTGAAGGGGCCGGGCTGATCCGCTGTATCTTCTGCCGAAGGATGCCGCTGCCATCCCTGCTGCATTCACCCATGCGCTCCCATCATGCTCATCCATTTGCTTTGCTGTATTCCTTCGCCAGATTCCGGGTCCGCGCAGCAAGAGCCTGCCTGCCATATAGCGCTGCCCGCTTTTCTGAATAAGACCGTACGCTCCGCTTAACCTGGCTTATTCATCCCGCTTTTCCGGCAGGCAAGCACTTGCTTTTCCGCTGGGAAATAATCATTGCATCTTCAGTTTTAAACAGGATGGCTTTGTCTTTATAAACAAAGAAATCATGCCGGATATTTTCTGATTTGATTTTTTTGAAAACGGATAAAAGCGCAATCAAATTTCGTATTACTTGAGGGACGATAGAATGGCTATTTTTCATAAGATCCATTTCCGGTTTAATTATATCCTATATTTGCTTTATGAAGCTATGGATCAGCAGAATATTTTTAATGACAGGACTTGTTCTGTTGCTGTTCCATAATATCGTTGCGCATCATCATGATGATGACCACGATGACCATATCGCGCATCATGATAACGATGTGCTGGAACACGCCAAGGTTGACCATGTCTTTTCCTCACAGGTTTATCATTTCGATGGCCTGCAAGAAATCATACCGGCAATAGTCTATCAGCCGGAATACAGGTTTATACAGTTCCCGGTTATATTACCTGATCAGCCGATTATCTTGCCTGATGAACCCTACCCGCCGGGTTGGGTCACAGATCAAATCATTCTTCGCGGCCCCCCTTCCAACTGTTAATATCCGCTGTCTTCACAGCTTGAGGCTTTGCCTTTGTGTTTTTTCTGAACATTAACAGTAATCTTCTTTTTTCATGTTAAATAAAATCATTGAGTTTTCCGTAAGGAATAAACTCATCATCGGCCTTTTTATATTTGGCCTGATCTGCTTTGGTATCTACGAGGTGAAACGCCTGCCGATAGATGCCGTGCCGGACATTACCGACAACCAGGTACAAATCATCACCCGTACCCCCTCATTGGGGGCGCCGGATGTGGAACGCTTTATCTCTTTTCCTGTCGAACAATCCTGTCGCAATATCCCTAATGTGAAGGAAATCCGCAGTTTCTCCCGATTTGGTTTATCCGTTGTTACCATCGTGTTCGAGGAAAAAGCCGAGATCTATTGGGCACGGCAGCAAGTTGCCGAACGGCTCAACGATATTGCCAGCCAGATACCAACGGAATACGGTAAGCCGGAAATGGCTCCCGTAACGACCGGCCTTGGTGAAATTTATCAATACACAGTCAGGGCCAAAGCCGGTTATGAGCAGAAGTATGATGCGATGGCCTTGCGTACCATACAGGACTGGATCGTGCGTAAACAGCTATTAGGATTACCTGGCGTTGCTGATGTGAGCAGCTTTGGCGGTTACCTCAAGCAATACGAAATTTCGGTTGATCCTGCCCGACTCAAAGCGAATGGTATCTCTATCAGCGATGTCTTTACTGCACTTCAAAAGAATAATAGCAATACCGGCGGAGCTTATATTGAACGGGGGCCTACGGTGCTGTTTATCCGCAGTGAGGGTTTGGTCGGCTCATTGGACGATATTGGCAGCATCGTGGTAAAAAACCTACCCAACGGCACACCTTTATTGATCCGTGATATTGGCGAGGTCGGCTTAGATCATGCCACCCGCTATGGCGCGATGACCTGGAACGGCAAACAGGAAGTTTCCGGCGCAGTGGTCATGATGCTGAAAGGAGCCAACAGTAATGAGGTGATCAAAAACATTAAAGATAAGGTGGTGCAGATCCAAAAGACGCTACCACCCGGTGTCATTATCGATGCTTTCCTTGACCGCACCAAAATGGTAGATAACGCTATCGGTACAGTTGAACATAATTTATTGGAAGGTATCGCTATTGTGCTGATTGTTCTGATCATATTCTTGGGTAATTTCCGTGCGGCTCTCATCGTTGCTTCGGTAATCCCGCTGGCGATGCTCATTGCCGTGATATTCATGAACCTGTTTGGCGTATCGGGCAACCTGATGAGTCTGGGCGCACTCGACTTCGGTTTGATCGTCGATGGAACGGTGATTATCGTAGAAGCCATTATGCATGAAATACACTTGAAAAAACGCACAGAAGTTAGTCATGAGGAAATGGATAACGATGTGATCACCGTTTCGGCAAGAATGCGTAACGCCGCTATCTTTGGTGAACTCATTATCCTGATTGTCTACATTCCTATTTTCACCTTGCAGGGGATTGAGGGCAAAATGTTCAAGCCGATGGCGCAGACGGTCGCATTTGCTTTGATCGGTGCCTTTATCCTTTCCCTGACCTACGTACCGGTGATGAGCAGCTTGTTTTTAAACCGTAAGCAAAAAAACACGATGAACTGGTCGGATCGAATGATGGATTTTTTCCAGCGACATTATCATAGCGCATTGGTCAGAGTGGTTAAGTTCCCTAAGACAGTGATCGGCATCGCCGCGGTTGCCTTTATTGGAGCTGTTTTTGTCCTGACTAAACTGGGTGGTGAATTTATACCCAAACTGGAAGAAGGTGATTTTGCCGTAGAAACCAGGGTATTAACCGGCAGCGGATTGCAAACCTCGGTGCAGGCGATCAAACAAGGCTCGAAGATATTGCTATCTAAATTTCCTGAAGTGGAGCAAGTCGTTGGAAAGACCGGCAGTTCGGAGATACCCACCGACCCGATGCCTATAGAAGCCAGTGATATGATGGTGATCCTTAAAGACAAAAGCAAATGGACAAGCGCGAAAAGCTTTGATGAGCTCACCGAAAAAATGTCAGAAGAACTGGAAGCGGTACCTGGCGTAACCTTTGGTTTTCAATACCCGGTGCAGATGCGCTTTAATGAACTGATGACCGGTGCAAGACAGGATGTGGTTTGTAAGATCTTCGGGGAAAACCTGGATACACTGGCCATCTTTGCCAAAAAGTTAGGCGCACTAGCCGGGGGCATCAAAGGAGCACGGGATATTTACATAGAAGCCGTTACCGGTATGCCGCAGATCGTGATCCGTTATAAACGTGCTGCTATCGCCGAATATGGGCTTAACGTGGAAGATATTAACCGGGTGGTCAATACCGCTTTTGCCGGTCAAAGTAGCGGTACGGTTTATGAGGGGGAGAAACGTTTTGACCTGGTGGTACGGCTGGCGGGTGAGCAGCGCAAACAATTAAGCGATGTACAGGACTTATTGATCCCGACACCGACAGGCAACCAGGTGCCTTTACAACAGGTTGCCGAAGTAAAAATCGAAGAAGGCCCAAACCAGATCCAACGAGAAGATGCCCAACGCCGCATTATTGTCGGCTTTAACGTACTGGGCCGGGATGTGCAAAGCATCGTGGAAGAATTACAGCAAAAGGTAAATGCTCAATTGAACCTGCCACCTGGTTATTATACTACCTATGGTGGCGCTTTTGAAAACCTCAACGCCGCCAAACAGCGGCTGATGATCGCCGTTCCGGTTTCTTTATTACTGATATTCCTGATGCTTTATTTCGCATTCGGCTCCATGAAACAGGGGTTGCTTATTTTCTCAGCCGTGCCATTATCTGCAATTGGAGGCGTGATTGCTTTGATTGTGCGCGGGATGCCCTTCAGCATCAGCGCTGGTGTCGGCTTTATCGCCCTGTTTGGCGTAGCGGTATTGAATGGACTGGTATTGATTTCAGAATTTAACCGCCTCCGTGCAGCAGGCTGGGATGATCTGCGGGACATTGTATTTGAAGGCACCAAACTACGGTTAAGGCCGGTATTGATGACTGCCGCCGTGGCTTCATTAGGTTTCCTGCCAATGGCTTTAAGTAACGGTGCAGGCGCGGAAGTACAGCGGCCTTTAGCTACTGTAGTGATAGGCGGCTTAATTACCGCTACGTTCCTGACCTTATTTGTGTTGCCCATTTTATATATCCTGTTTGAAAAAGGGAAAACCATGAAAGTATCTGCAAAGCCTGCGGTGATATTACTGCTCACCACGCTGGGACTGTTTGCAGGAACGGCGAAGGCGCAAACACCGATCAGCCTGAAAGCGGCGATAGACACCGCCATAAAAAATAACCTGAACCTGAAAAGCGAACGGCTGAACGTGGATTACCTGAAAAGGAATACAGGCACAGGTGTAACTATTCCTAAAACCACTATTAGCGGGGAGTACGGCAAGATCAATAGCGCCTACGACGATAACCGATTATCAGTCGTGCAATCCGTTAATTTCCCGACAGTTTATACCCGGCAAAAAGCTTTGCTAAATGCGGAATATCAGGCCGGTGAATTAAATGTCAATGTCAGAATAAGGGAACTGGAACGACAGGTTACGGAAAGCTTTTATCATATTCTGTATCTTAATCAGAAGTTGAGTTTGCTTTTAAGCGTAGACAGCACTTATGCGCTTTTTGTTAAAAATGCCAACCTGAGGTTTGAAAAAGGGGAAAGCAATATCCTGGAAAAAACTACCGCTGAAACGCAGCGTGGTCAGATCGCCCGGCAAACAGAAATGTTAAATGCAGACCTGTTAATTGCCGGTGACCGTTTCCGTGTATTACTTAACGCAAGCATGGATTATCAACCCGAGGCAAATGGTTTTAAATTACCCAATCCCGTTGTCACGGATACCGCTTTTAGTAACCATCCGCTGGTTTTATTGTTAAGCCAGCAAAAACAAGTTAGTCAAGCGCAAACGGCATTAGAGCGGTCAAAACTATTACCTGATCTGAGCCTGGGTTATTATAATCAAAGCTTTAATGGGGCACAAACCGTAAATGGGGTGAACCGCAATTACGATGGCAGCAACCGTTTTTCATCTGTTCAGTTGGGTGTTTCGGTGCCTTTGTTCTTTGGCGCACAAAAGAATAAGGTAAGTGCCTCGCGTATCAAAGAACGGCAGGCGCAGGTAGATTACCAGTCGGGATTACAGGCGCTCCAAAGACGCTATAAACAAGCGGCCGAAGAAGTCGGTAAATATCAAAAGCTGGTCGGCTATTACGAAAAGACAGGATTGCCCAATGCTAATCTGATCTTAAAAACGGCAAATTTACAGTTTACTGCCGGACAGGTGAATTACCTGGAATATGTATTACTCATCAACCAGGCAACGGCATTACGCAGCGAGTACGCCGATGCGGTGAACAATTTAAACCAAGCTATAATACAGATCAATTCCCTTCAAAACAATTCAAATGAAATACGCTAAATCAACTATACAAAAAGCGGCAGTATTGCTTATTGCGCTTGCCTTATTTTCTTGCGGTGGCCAAACCGAGAAAACGGAAACAAAGACCGAGAAAAGACCAAAAACCGAAAGTACAACCACGGTAACGCTCACCGATGCGCAGATCAAAACAGCCGGGATAGATACCGGACACGCGGGTGACCGCCCGGTAGCGACCACTTTAAAAGTCACCGGCGCCATTGACGTACCGCCGCAAAGTATGGTGAGCATAAGTTTCCCGATGGGCGGTTACTTAAAGTCAAGCAAGCTTTTACCGGGGATGCACGTCAACCGTGGCGAAACCATCGCTATGATGGAAGACCAGCAATTCATCCAGTTACAGCAGGATTATCTAACCGCCAAAGCCAAACTGAACTTTGCGCAAAAAGACTTTGAACGCCAGCATGATCTCAACGTCAGTAAAGCTAATAGTGATAAGGTCTTTCAGCAGGCACAGACCGATTACGAAAGCCAGAAGATCATGGTAAGTTCTTTAGCGGAAAAACTACGTTTGATCGGTATGAACCCGGCTAAAGTGACCGATGGCAGTATTACAAGGAGTGCAGCCATACGGTCCCCCATTGATG
This sequence comes from Mucilaginibacter glaciei, assembly GCF_014773245.1. Lineage (GTDB taxonomy): Bacteria > Bacteroidota > Bacteroidia > Sphingobacteriales > Sphingobacteriaceae > Mucilaginibacter > Mucilaginibacter glaciei. The sequence continues at coordinate 84,649 of NZ_JACWMX010000009.1, forward strand.
GCTATGTGAGCAAAGTGAATGTTAATATTGGAAAATACGTGAATCCGAGCGACGTGTTATTCGAGATCGTTGATCCGAGGGATATTCATCTGGCATTGGATGTGTTCGAAAAAGATGTGAACTTATTGCACGAGGGGCAAACGGTAGTTGCTTACTCGAATAGCAATCCCAATAAAAAATATGAATGCAAGATCGTGCTGATCGGTAGGGATTTGACCGACCAGCGTAAAACGGAGGTGCATTGCCATTTTGAGCAATACGATAAAACCTTGTTGCCGGGCACCTTTATGAATGCGGAGATTGAGATCACGGCGAATCATGCGCTGACCCTACCGGAAGATGCGATTGTCAACTATGAAAACAAAAGTTATGCTTTTAAGGTAAAGGGGAAGAACACTTACGAGATTGTAGAAATTAAACCGGGAGTTGCTAAAGATGGTTATATAGAATTATTAGCGAATAGTTCTGAATTACGCGGCCAGACCTTTGTAACCAAAGGCGCTTACAGTTTATTAATGAAAATGAAAAACACCGGGGAAGATGAATAATACAAAAAGCGGTAATTGGCTATCGGCTTTTGCCGATACCTTTGTGGCCCTAAAGAACAAAGTATTTGCAGGCTTGTATTTCGCACAGTCGGTAAGCCTTTTGGGCGATGCCGTTACCTGGGTAGGTTTGGCTTTGTTATCTTATCAATTCGGCAAAGAAAAGTCTGCGATCATCTTAGCCAGTGCTTTAACGCTGCGGGTAACTGCCTTTATTATCTTTTCACCATTTGCCGGGGTATTGGCCGACCGGGTAAGCCGCAAAACCATCCTCGTGGTTACACACTTTATCCGCATGGGTATTGTGGCCTGTCTGCCATTTGTACATTTCGAGTGGCAGATCTACGCTTTAGTGTTTGCTTTAAATATATTCAATGCGTTTTTTACGCCAACTTACCGTGCGGTCATTCCGCAGGTGGTGGATAAGGAACATTACCGGCAGGCTGTAGGCTTATCGACCGCTACTTTCCAGATATTGGGTGTATTAGGGCCGGGCCTGGCAGGCATATTGGCGGTATGGTTCGGCGCAAGAGAAATCTTTTTTATCGATGCAGGATCATTTATTATTGCAGGTATTTTGATCCTGATGCTGCCTGCTGATAAGCTGCAAAAAAAAGTTGATAAGACACAAAAGACATTTACGGCCTGGCAGGATGTGCTCAAAGGGATCAAGCTATTATTTGGCAATCCGATTATCCGGTTTGCATTAATTATCGAGTTTGTGTCCGCTATTGCCGGGGCACAGATATTGGTTAATTCAGTGGGTCATATCAAAAGCGGATTACATTTAGACGACAAGCATTACGGCTGGGTGATGGCCGCGTTCGGAATTGGTGCCAGCATCGCGGCGTTTGTAGCGGGAAGTCTGGATAAAACAAAAACCAGGCGCATCTCGCTGATCTTAGGTGCCCTGGTCTTAGCGATAACGATCTCTATTACCAACTTCGTCAGCTTTCCTGTAATGATGATCTTATGGGTCTTTGCAGGCTTAGGTCAAAGTCTGGCCGAAATGCCTTCCGAAACTTTGATCGGTGAAAATATCGCGGAAAATGAACAGGGCAAGGTTTACGGCTCACACTTCGCATTCTCACATTTGTGGTGGGCTGTCGCTTACCCGATAGCAGGGTACACCGGCAGCCATTTTGCAGGAAAGGATTTTTTATACGGAGGGATACTATCTCTGGCTCTTTTGGGAGCGGCCATGTTCTTTATGAAACAGCATAAACGAAGCACAGCTTAATACGGCATTAATCTTATTTCTATCCCTTTGCAAACAGGGGGCGGCTAAGTCGCTTCCTGTTTTTTCATTTAATCAAGTTCCCATAGAGACTTGCAAAGATAATGGTAACCCTGTAGATTTCTGCTTTTGTGCATGAAGCTGGCCGGGATGGTCAGCTTTACCTCTCATCGGAGAAACTGCTGCATTCCCCACGCCCTCACATCAGGCTCATCCATTTGCTACGCTGCATTTCTTCGCCAGATTCCGGGCCGCGCAGCAAGAGCCTGCCTGCCGTATGCCCCACCCGCTTTGCCGGATAAGACCGTACGCTCCGCTTAACCAGGCTTATTCATCCCGCTCATTCGGCAGGCAGGCACTTGCTTTTCCCTGGAGATAAAAACGGTACATTTTCATTTCTGCATCGATTCACTTTGTATTTAATAACCAGGGAGGTTATGCCGGGTATTTTTTGATTTAATTTTTATGCGAACGGGTAAAAAGCGCAGCTAAATTGTCGACCGTTTTATTTTTTGGAGGAGGCCAAAAGCTTACGGCATAATGAATAAGCTCGTTCCTCACTTATTCAGCCTCCGGCACTTATTCCGTTTCCTTTTGTCCGGCTGCGGTCACCATGTGCGGCTTTCTTTTTCCCCTTTTTCTTTTAAAAATATTAATCAGGACAGGCAAGGCGAAGAGAGATGCGAAACAGATTTATTCACTTAACAAAAGAAGACATGGCAAACTGGTGCAGTAACACGGTAGAATTTATTGGCGAACACTGCCAATTCGAGTATTTGGAGGTGCTTTTTACAGCGATTGCTGCAAAAGAAAAGAAAGAAGGCAAAGGGCAGTTGCCTGCCTTTGTAAACGAAAAAGATACGGGATACCTTTTCGACACCCGATGGGAAGACGGCATACTGTATTACGAAACAAAATGGTCGCCGAATTTCGGGGTGATGAAACAGATAGCCGAACATTTCAGCATCGGTTTTATTCACCGCTACGCAGAACCGGGAAATATGGTCTATGGCGAAGCAACCTATAAAGACAGTGTATTTACGGATGTTTTCTTAGCATCCGAAGACTACGAACTATGCGGGTATGATGAGGAAAGTGATACCTATTCTTTTGAGGGCAACACTTATGAAAGCAATGAGGAGATACTGGAAATCCTATTGGAAAGAAAGAAAGCGATTAAAGCATTGCAGGATTTGAACAACGAATAATACTAACTACCTCAGCAAATCAAAATTAAATAGCATGACACGGTCTAACATACACATCACCCTAAGCAACGGCAGGAAACTCAAATGTGTTGCCGATAGCAGCAGCGCACCTGAACAGGGCTACATCGTAGAAGATTTGATAGTTCCCTTATTGGCATTAGAAGATGGGACAGCCGAATTGAAGCTGTTAACGGAACATTGCACGATGGGCGAACAGCGGATAAATGCCACCTACAGGTATGAAATCAACCTGCTGAAAAAGAGGGTTTCTTTTTTTGAAGAAGGGTACGACTTCGGGAAGGGCAAGTTTGAGCGGGGCGAGGATATAACGCAACGCTACAACGACTATCTCTACATGATAAAGCCCTGAAACAGGGCATTCAAACACAATTACAATTCATAAAAAATAAACACCATGACCACTAACTTTTTTGAAATCATCGCTGGGCTGAATATCTCCGGCAACTGGAAAATTACCATCCAAACAGAAGACAACACAGCATTTACCGTATCGGCCTTGTTCACGGCATTGCAATGCGGGGATAACGCTGCTAAAGCCATACCGCCAATGTTGCTAAATGGTACAGCATCAGAACTTGATAACGGCTTTTTTGAAACTATTACCGGTCCCATACAGCAAACAGCAGGTTTATATTCCAACATGGAAAGCTACCTCAAAGGATTGGAAGCTGCTAAACTGGCGTCCAAACAGGAACAGGACAACAGGGAAAAGGCAAAAAAGCAAGCTGCTGCCAATAAGAGCAATGAAGACATCATCGTTCCCGATGCCAAAATAAACAAGGAGGAAAAGAAAAAGGCCTACGACGATGCGATGCGGGAAGTCGCAGAACTCGTTAAAAAACTAAAATTTAGCGATGCACTGAACATCCTGCCATCTATTGCCGACTATCCACATAAAGAAGGAGAACTGAAAAAAAAGACCGACTACCTGAAAACGCAAATATCGCTCTACGAAAAAGCCCTCATCAATTTTAACGCCGAATAAAACCATACCGCCATGTTATTGACCAGCATATTACCAAGAGTGTTTTTACACAAAGAGAACGGGCAGGAAGTCCGCTTGACCGACCCCAACAAAAACTTTAGCCCCGAAGCCGTGCTGAACTTCTACTCGGGAACATATCCCATCCTCACCACAGCCAAAATAAACGGCCCTGAAATTAAAAAGGATGAGATACAATACGGCTTCGTTTCCACTATCGGCACGAAAGGATAAAATAGATGAATATTTTAATCAACAGTAAAGGCAGGGTCACCCTGCCTAAAACCACCAAACAATGCAAACTCTATCAGCAAATACAGACATTCAGCAAGGATTTAGACCGGTTACCCGATGCACGGGAAGTCAGCCTGAACAAACCCCGTTCAGCCCCGGCGGATTTACTGCCGATGGTTTTTTGAACCATCGCTTTTTACCGCTCTATGAACCCTTTGCGGAATTGCCCGATATAAAGGATTTGGAAAAGGGGGTGTTTAACTCCCTTTCCATACTTGAAAAGCAATATGATATACAGGTTATGGATGTCAGCGACAAGCCGTATCCCTACAATATCTTACTGGCTTACTGGAATGCGGAGCAACAGGTTTGTAAAGGCAAAAGCGATACGGAACTATTTATCATCAGCGATAATACCGATAAGGTGAAACTGGCGACCAAAGAATACATATCCACAGGCCATACCCTTTACTATATTCCGGTACTGCCCCTTTACCGCTTATTGAAAAGCGGTACAGATCAGCGGAGTGCCGAACTCCTGTTATCGGTTTGTGCTTACCTCTACCAAATTACAGGCGTTCCTTATTACAGGGATGAGGATAGCTACCTGTTTTACTATTACGAAATACTGGAAGATTGGATAGAGAATGACTTAGACCAAATGGATGAACAGGATATCTATTTACAACGGTCAGCCCTGCGTTCCGCAAACCATTACGGTGACATTATGCAACGTAAGCTGTTTAATAAATACCAGCTCGATCATTTTGCGCAAAGAGTACAGCAATTTCATGGGCACAGCGATTTTTCAGCTGAATGCCTGAAACTGGCAAAAAAAGCCTTAGCCCTTTGGATTTTCTTTCCCGATGGTCATTTATTCAGCCATATCAATGATTGTTTTCCCGAAAAGGAAGAAAGCAACGAAAATGATGATGGGTACCATGAGGAAGAAAGAGATAGCACGATAATGCTTTCTGAATTTGTCCACTTTATAGCTGAAAATGAAGGTAGCTTGTACGATAGCCTTGCAGAAATGGTCAATAATGAGTTCAATGAAAAGAGCAGCACCCAAGAGCCTGTATTGGTAAAGGTTTATGATGATCAACTTGCTGGAAATACTGACACCCTTGATTTTGAACGCCGTCTTTTTAACCTGATTGACAACTTATGTGTCCTATTAAATGATTTACCATGAAGAACTTGACCAATGCCTTTGGTTCGCTTTACCATCCCCAAAAAGCACTACTGATCTATCAACAGGCAATTGACAGTAAACAGGTTTATATCGAAAGTTATGATATAGACCCGCAAGGTCGCCCGATCAATGCTCATCCGCTCTCAGTAACCGAGGGTGCTGCCTTAGCGAAAGCATTGCATACTAACGACAGCAAAAACACCGCTTTTTTAAAACCTGCGGGTTTGTTGCCTAAGAATCTTTTGTACCTGAACACCGAAATAAACGGTTATGCGGTATGGCATACCCCAAAACAAAACAGGAAGTTGCTTTTTAGAGGGGGATTGGGTATTAAGAACGGTTATGCCAATATTCCCGCCTTACTATGGAAAGCGACAAAAGATGGACTTGCTATTTATGCTCTCGCCGATGATAAGGTTATTGACTTAGATACCGAACTACATCACGCCCCTTTCTTTAATACCTATAATGATGGGAAGGTGTGCATGGGTAATGTCGCCATTTCCATTAGCAAGAACTGCGGTTTGGAGGATTTTATAACACAATGGGAGGAAGCCTTTTTTAACAGCTATTTCAGCCACATGATGCAAGGCCACAATCCCGTCAAAGGGAATATGGTGCAGTTATGGCAAAGCCTTGTTGGCACTAAAAAGCAATTCCCGCTGAAAGCTTTAATACCCAATAAAAAAACACTTAAACATCTCATCCGATGAACACACCAACCGCAATTCATATCACCGATAATTACCTGATCAACCCGACCAACCCCATTACCATCAACCTCATCGGTGCAGGGGGTACAGGGAGTAATATGGTCATGGCTTTAGCTAAAATGAACCATGCCCTGATTGCTTTAGGGCATCCCGGCCTACAGGTTTACCTTTATGATAATGACCGGGTGAGCGAAGCGAACCAGGGCAGGCAGCTATTTGCGGATAGTGAACTGGATATGTTTAAATCCGTTGCACTCATCAACCGCATCAACCGTTTTTTTGGCACGAACTGGAAAGCGGTGACGGAATTATTCCATCAGTCAGGGTTAAGTACCTTTCCCAACAATGGCAAAGCTAACCTGTATATCTCCTGCGTAGACAAAGCATCAGCCCGCATGGATATTGCGGAAATACTAAAAAGGTATGCTGTTGACTCCCGCTATGAGCGCAACAAACCGCTTTATTGGATGGACTTTGGGAACAGTAAAGATACAGGGCAGGTGATACTGTCTACCATTGAAGTGGTTAAACAGCCGGAATCAGAGCAATACCGAACCGTGTCCAAACTGCCGATGGTAACGGATGAGTTTAAAGGGTTACTGGAAACCTCGGAATTAGACGATGATTCCCCAAGCTGTTCCTTAGCCGAAGCCCTTACCAAACAGGATTTGTTTATCAACTCTACTTTAGCCAACCTCGGCGCATCCCTTTTGTGGTCATTATTCCGTGAAGGGATGCTGTTCAATCGTGGCTTCTTTTTGAACCTTAAAGAATTTAGGACACAGCCGTTGAAAGTGGGGTAGGCAAAGAAGAGAAAGCAGATTTATTGAGATGAACTACATGCTACGAGTACCGACAAAGCCAGTGCCCATTTTTCTTTATGCCACGGTTTTTACAACGCTTAACTATTAATGATAATGTTCAGTTATCCTTTGTTGGAAATTATCTCAAATACAAATTTGTAGCTGTGTTAATTTAGCGAAGTGCGGACTCCGTTGGATTAACGAAAAATCAATCTTAATTTCTAATAGACTTTAGCCTTTATAAAGATTTACAGATACTCGCGCCCGGCCGATTGATTTTTTAAAAGCTGCGATTATTTCGTAAACTAAGAATAACTAAAAATAATGGTATTTTTGGAATGCCAGCCATACATATGTAATGAATCTCGGTTTCCGTTTCTACGCCAGTACCCCGGCGTTGTTCGATGGTGCGGTAAAATGACATTGGTAAAGTATGGGCCTGGATGGACAGTAATCTGTACACAGCCTTCAGATCAGATCTGCCAGTCCCCATCCGCTGTTCCAATGCCTCTCTGTTGAGATAAAAGGCCTGCTCACCTTTCAACAGCTTTTTTTGCTCACCATCCGGCAAACTCACAAAGAAGTTATATTGCTTCAAAGTGTCACGCAATTCATCGGCTTGCTGGGCAAATTTTGGCAGGTCGCGCCCGCACTTTCTTAGGCAGCCGGAAACTAAAATCATTCGCTTTATCAGGATAGCACTGCCTGATCTCATTGAATTCCCGGGCATAGCGTGACACAGTTTTGCGGTGCAGCCCAAGTTCCAGCGCCAGGTTGGTCCGGTGGAGCTTACCGGCGAGGCAATCCTCGCGGATGCGGTTGGCTTTTGAAAAAGGAATTTTTTCCATTAAGGAATTTAGCGAGAATAATACATTAAATTTGATTGAACCTTATTATCCAAGTAAATATGTCCAATCCGCGTTACCTTACCAAATCCAGGTTCAAGATGGCCCTGGAATGCCCGACCAAATTATTTTATACCGGTAAGAAGGAATATCCGGATCAGAAGCTTACGGATACTTTTTTAGCGGCGCTGGCTGAAGGTGGTTATCAAGTAGGTGAATTGGCGAAATGTTATTTTCCGGGTGGTGTGGATATCAAGGAATTGGATTATGAAACCTCCTTGGCTAAAACAAACGATCTGTTGAAATTAGAGAACGTGATTATTTACGAGGGGGCTTTTCAATTTGAGAATTTATTTATTCGCTCTGATGTGCTGGTTAAAAAAGGTGACCGGGTCGAACTTTATGAGGTTAAGGCGAAATCTTACGATAGCACGACTGATTCACTGACTAATTCAAAAGGGATTGTAGCGAAATGGAAGCCATACGTTTATGATGTGGCATTTCAGAAATATGTGATCCAAAATAGCCGGCCTGACCTCAAGATCACCGCTTACCTGATGCTGGCGGACAAAAGTAAGGTCGCTTCTATAGACGGACTAAATCAGTTGTTCCGTATTACGGAGGATGACCGAAACCGTACGGTGATTGAATATAACGGGGATGTTTCACCCGCTGCGTTAGGTGAGCGCATGCTTTGCACGGTTAATGTCGACGATATCTGTGATAGTTTGTATAGCGACCTGCCATTTGAAGCGGGTGATACCAAAACCTTCCGGCAATGGATACATTTTTATGCGGACCATTACCAAAATGATCAATTGCTACAGGGGGCATTGTTAGGCCGTTGCGGTAAATGCGAGTTCAAAACTACGCCAGAACAGGCGCTGCAAGGTGCCCTTAATGGGTATAAGGAATGTTGGGAACGTAGCGCGGGTTTTGCCGCCGCCGATTTTGAACGGCCCCATATCCTCGACCTTTGGTATTTTCTCAAAAAAGATACTTATATCCAAAACGGCAAATATTTTATGTCGGAACTAACCAGGGCCGATCTGGAAGCAGCAAAACCAAAACCAAATCTTGATCCTGGACTAAGCCGGGTGGACCGGCAATGGATGCAAATTGAAAAGTCGGCGGAAAATGTGCCTGAAATACATTTTGATCATTCGGGTTTGCGGGATGTTTTTGCCGGTCTGACCTATCCGCTTCATTTTATAGACTTTGAAACAACAGCGGTAGCCATCCCTTTTAATAAAGGGCGCCGGCCCTATGAACAAGTAGCTTTTCAGTTTTCACACCATGTGCTCTATGAAGACGGAAGGATCGCGCATGAGCATGAGTGGCTGAATAGCCAGCGTGGTATATTTCCAAACTTTGAATTCATACGGCAACTGAAAGCAGCACTGGAAAGCGATGAAGGCAGCATTTTCCGGTATTCCAATCACGAGAATAATATCCTGACCAAGATATACGAACAATTGCGGGTCTCCGGCGAGCCTGACCGCGCTGAACTCTGCGAGTGGATACAAACGATCACGCATTCGACCAGCAACAGCACCTCCAGCTGGAAAGGCAGCAGGGATATGGTGGATCTTTGGGACTGGGTTAAAAAATATTATTTCGCGGCCGAGTGTAAAGGCTCTAATTCGATCAAGGCGATCCTGCCTGCCGTACTTAATAACAGCGATTACCTGAAAGCGAAATATGGCCAACCCATTTATGGCAGTTCGATACCGAGTATCAACTTTAACGACCAGGTCTGGATCAAGTTGGACGATAAGGGGAAGGTTGTCAATCCTTACAAACAGCTGGAGCCGGTATTTGAGGGCATCGACGAAGATCTGCTGGATGAACTGGTGTTGGATGAAGCCGCGGAAATCAGCGACGGAGGGGCAGCCATGATGGCCTATGCACGGATGCAATTCTCGTCTATGAGCGTTACCGAAGAGCAGCGTATCCGAAAAGCCTTACTTCGGTATTGCGAACTGGACACTCTGGCGATGGTTATGATCTTTGAGGACTGGCGCGATAGGCTTTCGCGACACGGCGGCTGATCTTAGCGATATCCTGAGCTAATGATAGAGGTTCTAATACTTTGACCTGGTCGCCAAAGCTCATAATAAGCATCTTCAATTCATGATTAATAATAATCGTTAGTTCGATGATAACTTCATCTGGCCCGTCTTTAATCACTATTTGCGAACGGTGAAGATGCTGTGTTTTTACGTAATTCCCTTGCCTGGGCTTGAAAGACAAATGCACCTTTTCGATATTACGCTGCATAAAATTCACGCCGATACAATCTTTGAAGTAAGCCTCCGGGTCGACCGTTGTATTCGCAACGTAAACAGAAGGGATGGTTGCTAGTTCTTGAATGCGGTCTAAAGCAAAGGTGCGCAGCTCGGTGTCGTAGTCTGTTAACCCGACCACATACCAGCGGTTATGAAATTCCTTAACGAAGTAAGGGTGAAATTCCGTTTTATAAGATTCTCGTTCAAATGGTTGATAGGTAATCCATAAACACTGCTGGTTCTCGATCGCATTTAGGATGGCGTCGATATGTTCGTAACCTTTCAGATAAGGTACTTTTTCAAATAGAATAGCGGGCATAGCGCTTTGTTGCTGAGAAGCTTTAATTTGCCGGACGAAGCGAATAACCTTATCAACCGCACCGGCGAACTGGCTGAAATAGGCGATATCCTTGAACTGATTTAATGTTCGAACAGCCATCTCCAGCGACCTTAACTCTTCACTATTGACCGGAACATTGATCGCAAATTCTTTAGCATAATAATAGACCTTCCTTTTCGGGCACCAGGTAATCGGTGCTTTTCCAAAGGGTAGCGAGCCGCCGCGCATTTTATTAATATCCTTTTCCAGCGTACTGTCGCTGATGTCAAAATCACTTTTGGCTAATTGGGCTAACAAGCCATTTTTTGTCCATTCTTTTCGGTGTGAGTTGAGGCATTGGTCGATGACCTGATACCTAAGGTAGGCATGATCGTGATTCATAATTTGGTCCGTAAACTGGTTACGTTCTAACGGTTTAGTTTTGTAATAAAGTTAAAAACTAATTGGCAATAATCATGAGTAAAGGAAAAAATCAGCATGTCGTACCGCACGATAACGGATGGGCAGTTAAGGGCGCGGGAAACTCAAAAGCAACAGCAGTGACCCACACACAAAAAGAGGCCAACCAGATCGCTACACAAATTGCTAAGAACCAGCAATCAGAAGTTTTGATACACGGCCAGAACGGACGTATCAGGGAAAGGAATAGTTATGGTAATGATCCTTTTCCACCGGAAGGCTAATTAATTTAATTGAATATGAATTTTTTAAAATATGAATTGAACCTTGGCGCCCAGGATGCGGTTAAGGTAGTGTTGAATGGCCAGGCGAATGTGCGCTTGATGGATTATAGTAATTTTCAAGCTTATCGCAATGGCCGTCAGCATCGCTACTTTGGTGGCTTGGCGACCGTTTCGCCTTATGTTGTAAGGCCCCCACATGGCGGTCAATGGTATTTGGCGATCGATATGGGCGGCTATGGCGGTAGTGTTAACGCCTCGGTAAGTGTCATTTAATTGATACCTTTATGTTTGATATCAGTAAACAAAACATTGATATCGGCTGCCCGCAATGCGGCCGGAATAATAGCGTCACGCTGGCCCAGGTTGCCCAGCAGGCAACGATCACCTGCGCAGGCTGCCGTCGGCGGATCACGCTGAAGGACAAGAATGGTTCGGCCGGCAAAAGTGTCCGCGATATTAATAACGCCATACGGGATTTCGAGAACACCTTGAAAAAACTGGGTCGCTAATATGGAAGAAAGTAACACACTTAAAGTCAGAAAAACTGAAGCCTACGATTCCCGGTGCCTGGGTTTGGTGGGCGGTGTTGCTTTTGTTCAGGGTTTTAAAAAAACGGCCAGCGCCGATTATGTCAGAAAAATAGATGGACCTTTTTATTGCCGAAAATGTTTGTCGGAGGCCGTGGTAAGGAAATGCAGTGATAAAGAAGATCATTTTGCACACAAAGCGCGGTTGTCACCTGCAGGACGGCGTGGGAATACTGATTTTCATCATCAGGTGCGTGATGAATTATGTGCAATTTTAAAAGCACAGTATCCTGACGGCGCTTGGCGTACGGAAGTCCCAATGAGTTCGGCGGGTGATGACAATGATCTGCGGGCTGATATCGCTGGTTATTTCGGCCCCCGTATTAAAGGCGTAGCGCCGGTTGCGGTTGAAGTGCAATGCAGTCCGTATTCGCCGGCCTACCTGCGGAAGAAAACGGCCGCGTACGCTGAACGTGGTGTTAACGTCTTGTGGATCGTACCTTTGACCGCTGAATTGGGTGACGAGCCATTTCGGCCGCGTCGGTATGAGTTGTTTTTGCATACGATGTACCTGGGCTACGTATTTTATTACGAACCCGGAAGCCAGGGCTTGCTTACACCAGTGCATTACAGCCCAGCTTACCGGTATATCGACCCAAAAACATTTTTCGATACAGAGGCCAATGAAATCAGCACGGGTGATTACTGGTTTAAATATAAAACGTTAAAAAATCCCCGTTATACGGACCAGTTACCGATCACTGATCTGGTTGCCAAAACCTTAAATGCCTGGGTTAATCCGAATAATAACAAGCTGAATATTCCGCAGCGGAAGATCATGGGCGTCACCCAAGCTAAATGGTGGCCGGATGACGAGTACCAGGAATGGCTTAAGAACAATGACTGGTTCCGCTATGTAAAGATCTATTTACCGGATTACGAACCAGATGATGAGAACGATGAGTTTGAGGATAACGTGAGCGGTTGATTATATCGGGCAATATCATGACGGTTTTCCGCAACAGATACCCGCTGGATAGCCAGCAATGTTTTGAAGCGGATACTGCTGATCATCTTTTGCTCCAGAAAAGCGCTGGTAAATAGTTCCGCGGATACCGTTGATTTCTGGCGGAAACAGCCTGCCGAAGTAAGTAGCACGCAATAGCATTGATTTGAAGATATCAATAAACCAGCTTGCGGGCCGCCTGAATAATTACGGGGAAATGATTGACTGGATTGTCTTAATCGCCATTGTGCTGATGGCCGGTGCATAAGGTCTTCGCAATCGTTGATTGCCTGGTTATTAAATCTTATTTTTTTCTTTTTTCGTATAGTTGTTTGGTCTATCACTTCTGCTGCGTCCCGCTGCATCCACTTTAATTTATCAAACGGTATAAATTCGGCATACCGCATTTCGGCCGGGCTGATCCGTTCAAAGATCAAGTTCCACAGCTGACTACAGCCAGTTTGAAGGGCGGTAATCGCCTCAACTTTGTTTATTTTAAAGATTACCAGTTTTGGTTTGTGTTCTTCCCGCCCTATATTTCTTGTTACATGAAAATTAATATCTTGGCTATTGGGGTGATGTGAAATAGAAAGATGCACATCTTTCGGCAGCCCAGGCAAACCAATATTGGTTACCCCTTCCGCAAAGCGAATAAAGAAATCGTTAAAAGCGAAGCTGTTTAATTCACTTGCCATTCAATACCTGCAATAAATGGATTTCCTGGAAATGCTGGTAAATATAAACGTAGCCTATAGCAACCACGACGGATAGCAAATTCCCGATGAGGTAATAATCATTAAAGCCGTCCAGGTCCGCTTTAGGTTCCTCGTGTTTCAGCCGGGTAGCTAGCTTGAGCGCGCTAAAAAAAGTCAGCGCCTGCGTATAGCCATTGGTTAGGGTAACAAACAAAAACAAACGCTCGGCCATTCCTTTAAAGATCGCTTTAAAATTCAGACCGATCTGGTGATAAAAAACTTGGGCGATCGCCGCAAACGCAAATGCGATAATCACCTCAGTAATACCGAACAGCAGGGTTAAAATCAAAAATTCAGGCATGGGTTCCTCCTATATAATTGGCTACTTCTTTTAAAGCAAAATAAGCATTTATTTTTAAGTTCTTCTTCCGTTTCCACATGAGCGAGCGCTCTTTTTGTAATTCCATGGCCACCCTTTTGTAGTCACCGAACGCTAAAAATGCCGTCACCAAATAAAAATCCCGTTCCGGGTTCCAGTCATCAACAATATCCTGAAAGGCCGTAAATACATTGATCAGCGCATTTTTTTGTTGCTGATCTTTTAACCAAAAGAAAAACCGCAGATCTTCCTTTTTTAAATTCTCCAGGTATTTCCTGGCGCGGGTTAAGCCGTCACCTAACATACCGTAAGCAATCTCCTTATTTATAGGTGTTTCGATCAAACCCTCCACCACGACATACCGCAGCTTAAAGTCTGAGCCATTCTTAATAATTGCTTCTTCTAAATCAAAAATCACTTTTACAGCATCTTCAATACGGTCCATTACACCCTGGAATTCATCCCCTAATGTGATCGTAAGCGGCGAAACCAAAATATCTTTCCTTGACTCATTGACGTCGCTGACCAGCTTTTTGAAAGCCAGCATCAGCGCGGCCTGATTCTCATCACGGCTATTGATGATATCAGCCATAATAATTACATACTCTTTCATGTTTCAAATATAATGAAACAATCGTAATTATTGCAGTAAAAGTGAAATAATAAAGATAATTTCACAATTAATGAAATTTAAATCTCCTTATAAAATGAGTATGTTTGAGTCAAAACCTAAATATAATCTTAACAACCAGCTGTCCCATGATCGAATCGCTACACCTCAGAAATATTGCGACCTATGACCATAATGGCGTCTTAATTAAAGACCTCCGAAAAGTCAATTTCATTTATGGTGTCAATGGAAGCGGAAAAACCACTTTAACAAAATTGGTTTCTACCCCAAATGAACAGCCATTCAAAGACTGCCTATTGAAGTGGAAAAACAATCTGCCTTTAAGAGCACTCGTTTACAATAAAGAGTTCCGTGACAAAAACTTTGGTCAGGGAAAGATGGATGGTGTATTTACTTTAGGGCAAGCAACAAAAGAACAAGCAGCGTTAATTGAACAAAAAATAACCGACCGCAAAGCGTTTAAAGAGGATTTTAGTAAAAAAACAGAAACGCTGGATAAACAAAAGTTCCTTAAACTAGAACGCGAGGCTGCATTTAAGGAAGCTGTTTGGGCGGATATTTATAAAAAGCATGAGCTTGAGTTCAAAGAGGCTTTTGCTGGCTACATGGTTAAGGAAAATTTTAAAAATAATCTTCTTGTAGAAGCTGGTAATATATCGGCATCCCCCCCAGCTCACGAAACTTTAAAAGAGAAAGCAAAAACGATATTCGGCAAAGCCCCGGTAAATATCACGGCTATCAGCCCAATCATTTATGAGCGTTTATTGGAAATCGAAACCGATGCTATCTGGCAAAAGAAAATAATTGGTAAAGCAGATGTTGATATTGCTAAATTAATCCAGCGGCTCAATATCAACGATTGGGTAAATGAAGGTAGAAAACATATTCAAACGGATAGTATTGTTTGCCCATTTTGCCAGGAGTCTACGATCACTGAAGATTTCAGAAACCAATTAAATCGTTACTTCGATGAATCGTTCTTGGCCGATACGAAATTAGTGAAAACACTAATGGAGGAATATATCCGGCAAAGCGCCAATCTGGTCAATTTATTAGAGCAAGTAGAATCCGCTGAAAAAGCGAAAACCTCATCGAAATTAGATCAGGAGAAGTTTTCGGCCTATCTTAAAACCTTCTCCACACAAGTGATCGCGAACCAGGAATTATTAAACAATAAGATAAAGGAACCCAGCCGTGGTATCTCGTTAGTTTCCATTAAAGAACAATTAGATCATCTGGCAGAGCTGATCAGCGCCGCCAATAAAGATATTATCCGCCATAACTCAATTGTGTCTAATTTCGCTAAAGAAAAACAAGATTTGGTTAAACAGGTTTGGCGGTATATCACAGACGCGCATAAGATTACTATTCAGAATCATAAAACTGACCAGGATAACTTACAAAAAGCAATTGCCGGTATTGAATCCGCTATCCATGAAACCACGAAGAAACACAATGCATTAAGTGCAGAAATTAAAGAACTGAGCAAAACCGTTACCAGCGTTCAGCCTTCCATTGATAAGATCAACACAACACTTAGTTCTTACGGATTCCACAATTTCTCTATCGTCGCTTCAAAAACAGAAGCCAATAAATACCAGATCCAACGGGCTGACGGGACGATCGCTGAATCAACGATGAGCGAAGGGGAAATTACTTTTATTACTTTTTTATATTTTCTTCAATTGACCAAAGGCAGCACTGTTGAAACCAGTGTTGCCGAAGAGCGAATTCTGGTCATTGACGACCCGATCAGTAGTTTGGATAGTAATGTATTGTTTGTCGTTAGTTCTTTGCTGAAAGAAATAATCAAAAGTATCAAAGCTGATAAAGGTAGTATTCGGCAATTAATACTTTTAACACACAATGTTTACTTTCACAAAGAGGTTTCCTTCATTGATGGACACCATAGTCCTTGTAAGGATACGGCCTATTGGATGCTACGTAAGACACAGCGCGTGACGACCATTCAACCATTCGAAATGAAAAATCCGATCCAAAACTCTTACGAATTGTTATGGGCAGAACTAAAGAACCGGGCGGAGCATTCCGGAATAACGATTCAAAACACAATGCGCCGGATTATTGAAAATTACTTCAGATTGCTGGGTAAGTACGGGGATGATCAGATCATCAAGAAATTCAGCAGTCATGAGGAGCAGGAAATATGCCGTTCGCTGATTTGCTGGATTAATGATGGTTCACATAGCATGCCGGACGACCTGTTTATCGAGCATCAAGCAGATATCATTGAAAAATATTTCACAGTGTTCGAGAAAATATTTGACCATATGGATCACAAAGCGCATTTTAATATGATGATGGGCAATCCTGCGGCCTAAATGTCAGGTATTCCACTTTTTTAAACGGTTTTGAATTTCCCGGGTCAATTCCGCGCTGTGCTGGTAAATAAAATTAGTGACCAGCAGTTCCTTGAGTTTAGCAGATGCCTGGGCCTGATTAAGTATTTTATTTTCGATCAGCTGGTCAAAGATCCAAAGCATCCCATGATATTCAATGGCGCGTTTTTTACCATATTGTCTTACCGCTTTATCACCGCTTAATAAGATGGCATTGAGTTTCCTGGCCAGGTGCAAAACGGTTTTGTCCACCATGGATAATGACCTGGGATAATTTTCCTGAAAAATCTCCAGACGGTCAGTTTGGTCAAGCGAGTGGATGGTTAGTTTTCCTACTGACTGATAAGCCATCAGGAGTTGCTGCTGATCAGCATACAGTTCATTAAACACGTCCAGCGAGGTGTGAACCTCTACGTTTAAACGAAAAAAGGCTGAATTCAGCCTTAAATCACACAGATCGATAAATATACAAGCATCGGTGACCGCTAATTTCATTACACTAACGAATAGGCGTCCGCTTTAAATTCAGCCACAGTTTTATTGTTAAATCCCGCAGCTTTACTCAAAGAGATCAAATCTTCCGCTAACGCTCTGAAAAGTAACTGCTTAAACCGCTTTGATTTTTCATTAGAAGTGAAATCATAGGGTTCTTCAACCTGCCAGTTCTGCTCCCGGATATAAGCAAAGAAATTCTTGCAATAACTTTTGGAAATGATCCCGACATGCATGGCGCGCATTACCATAGCCTGTATGGAAATACCATACTCTTCTTTAAGTACCCCTAATTCCTGTATCAATAATTTATTTCTACTTTGACCCAGTTCCTTTTTAATGGCATCCGCGTGAAATAACATAGCACCGGCAAAATAGTGACAAAGCTTTTCCTTTTCATTATCGGGAAGGTCCCGTGCTATCGTTAAAAGAAGGTGACCCAGTTCATGCATTACAGTGAATCGCTTACGGTCGTCCTTTTTTACCCGGCTGATATTGATCGCGATGACCGGGATCTTTCCGTTAACCAGGGTCTGCATACCATCAAAACCAACTTCGGCCTCGATCTCGATCACTTTAATATGGTTATCTTCTAAAAGTTCAACCGTATTGGCGATCGGGTCGGTACCCAGCTTCCATTTTTTACGGACCTCATTAGCCGCCTCTTCGACTTGTTCCAGGGTACTCACTTCACCAAAACCGGCAAGCGGATTAATGAAGTCTGAACCAATGCCAATGATCTCTTCTAATTCCAGATAACGCGACAAGTAATCCTTGGTCTCTTCAATGATCCTGTTTTCTTCTTTGGCCGGCAACTTATCGAGTTTACGAAAAGCGATCTCGCCCAACTCGATTTTCATTTCCCGGAAGAAGAAATCAGGGCGCACTTTTAAAACATCGCAGAGATAACCGATCATTTCACTGTTCGGGATCACATCTCCTTTTTCATATTTGTGCAAAGCCTGCCGGCTTACCTTATTCAGCAATTCATCGGCGAGTTCCTGGAGGGATAAGCCACGCAATAACCTGGCTGATCTGAACCGTTCCGCAAAAATACTGCTCATAGGCTCCTTTGAGTTTTCATTTGATTCATATAGTGGGTTGTTTACAAACATAGTATTTTTTGTATGGTTTGTCAATTAGAAGTAAAAAATATGACACTAACTGTGTCAATGATACGGTAATTGAAGCTAATGAAGGCAAAGCTAAAAATATTAGTTGACAAAGTGTTATTTATTTAAACATTTTGTCAACTAATGTGGTTGACATTTTGTACGTTTGTAATAGTATTTGTTAACCTAATTCTTTTTACTGATGGAAAATCAAAAACAAGGGGCAGACCTTTCAACTGCAAACATTTTAAAACTGATCATCGAGGGTAAGCCTTTTGATTGGAAAGAGCAGTATATCCTGGGTAACCAGGTGCGCAAACTTGGAAATGCGCCTGCCGAAAGCGATACTTTCCTGGCTATTAAAAAGCCCTGGGAAGATGAATTGATTGGTGATGCGGATAAGGTCGATCTGGCCCGGCCGGGTATCGAGCAGTTCTATTTTAAACGTTTCCTGATGTTAACGATCCACGGGAAGCAGTATAAATGGTACGAACAGTACATTACTGGCGCGGAGATCAAGGACCTGGCGGCTATTGAAGCTACTGACCAACTATGGCTTTCAATCGAAAAACCCTGGGAGGATGAGTTGATCAGTGACCACGAAAAGGTAGACCTGGCGCGTCCGGGGATCGAGCATTTTTACAGTAAGCCGGTGGAAAAGACGATCACATTGATCATCAGCGGCGTGCCGAAATCCTGGGATAAGCCTAAGATCTCATTCAAGGAGGTGATCGTCCTGGCTTACGGTGAGTATATCGATAGCCCGGCCATGATCTACACCGTAGCTTACGAGGATGGTCCTAAACAAAATCCGGAAGGCTCTATGATCAAGGATAAGGAAGTGTTTACTAAAGACAAAATGATTTTCCATGCAACAGCAACTAATCAGTCTTAGTCCGGACCTGGCCAGACTTGAGGCCGAAGGTTTCGACATTTCGGTGGATGGCGCGTATTTGATTACGCGCCGTCTGCCTTATGTTGATGCGCAAAAAAAGGTTCAATACGGCACCTTAATTTGTGTGCTTACGCTGGCCACACCGACGAGAACCGGACAGCCACAGGACCATACCAGTTATTTTTGTGGTGAAACACCTTGCGATAGCTTGGGTGTAGGCTTGACCGGTCTCGTGAATAACAGCAATAAGCAACAGTTAACGAATATGCTGGTGGCGGATCATTATTTTTCAAGCAAGCCCGCCAGCGGCAATTACCCTGATTTTTATGAAAAGGTTTCGACCTATGCGAAAATCATCGGGGTGCAGGCCCAGGCGATAGATCCTGCCGTAACCTGGAAACCATTAAAGCAATAAAATGATGAAAAATAATGTATTTAAATACCCCGATACCAATTCGGCCCGGGCAAAGATCGAGGTCTTCAACGAAAAGTTTGAGGGCATGAAAATCGCTATTATCGGCTTGGGCGGGACAGGTTCATACACACTCGACCTGGTTTCCAAAACGCCGGTGGCCGAGATCCACCTCTTTGACGGTGATATCTTCCAACTGCACAATGCGTTCCGGGCACCTGGTGCCACGCCGGCCGCTAAATTTGAAAGCGCGCCGAACTTATTCAAAGTTGATTATTATCACGAGACCTATAGCGAGATGCATGGCGGGATCAAGCCGCATGCCTATTATTTAACTACCGATAACCTGGCTGAGCTGGACGGCTTTGACTTTGTATTTATCAGCGTAGATAAAAATGAGGTCCGCCACTTCCTGACTACCGGCCTGCTGAAGATGGGTATTTCTTTTATCGATGTCGGCTTAGGCGTAAATGCGTTGAACGATAATTTAGTGGGAACACTTCGGGTAACCCGCGGCACTGCTCAGAAAAGCGATCACTTGATTAACCGGATCGGCAGGGATGAGCTGAAAGCCGATGAATATGCCACCAATATTCAGATTGCCGACCTGAATTGCCTGAACGCGAGTTTAGCGGTGCTGAGCTGGAAAAAACATGTGGGCTTTTACCAGGACCTTAAAAAGGAACATAATCAATTATTTTTTATCAATACGGGGAGGCTATTAAATGAAGACTTTGACGCTTGAGTTTGTGGAGTTCATCCCGGAACAACTGGCCGAAGGTGTACTTTATATTTCTATGAAATATAAAGCTGCCAGGCACCGCTGTGCCTGCGGCTGCGGTACGGTTATCATAACCCCAATCAGTCCGAGGCACTGGAATCTGAAGTACGATGGCAAAGGGGTGACCCTTTCGCCGTCGATCGGTAACTGGAACTTTGATTGCCAATCCCATTACTGGATCGTTAAGAACGAGATCAGGTGGGCCAGGAAATGGAGCGATGATGAAATACAAGAACTAAAGCCAAAGAAGAAAGCGTATTTAAAAAAGATCGGCAGCTATCTAAAATCTTTGTTTTGATCACGTATGTGAGAATAATTTTTTAAATTCATCAGCTAAACCTAAGGCGCTATGAATGAAACCACTATCCAGGTCCTGTTAGATACCACCGCTGAACGTGTCCCGTTCAACAAAAGATCGTTCGCAATAAAACTGGATAAGGGTGAGTTGTTCAAATACGCGGTTTGGATGCTGGAAGTGCCGTCGCATGTTAAAGAATCGGATTTTGACTACTTGCAAAGTAAAGTGCCGAGTTTAGAAGGTCTTTACAGCGACTATATTGAGTTTACCGCCGATTCTATTGTTAATCTGTGTACCGATGACCGTACTAAGCAACTGATCTCAGAGATGATCGGTATTGGTGTCGGTCTCAAATATTCCACATTGCTGTTGTCAATCAACCCCAATCAGTTTAAGAAGATCGGCGTACCGGTAGAGGGCAAATATTTAGATTATGCCGTTGTTAAGGATGCCAAGGAATACGAAATAGAAACGAAAGGGACCATCAGTGATTATTATTCGGCGATGAAGAATGACATCATCGCTAAGAAGGCTGCCCAGGGCCGTGCTATACACCTGAGGTTCGGCACCATTATGATGCTGGTCAAAGATACCGCCGGCAGTGTGTCTAAGTGTGTCATTGTGGACGATCCGCCAACCGACGTACCCGCTCCTGAAGTAGATGTTTACGAGATCGCTTTGCTTTACTACGCGATGTATTTAAGCTTTATTCTGGACTCCAAATATTATAACAAATTTATAAGGCCGTTAAAACGCGGCAGAAACAATAGCGTTCGCATCCAGCAAAATAAATTCTTTGCCAAGTACTATTTCCAAAACCGCACCTACTATGGGGAATGTTTTGATTACCGGCTCATCCGGGAAAACGTCAGTTTTGTGGAGTCCAATAGTGATACGGATGATATTTTCAGGCAAATCACCGAAAGGGTTGGCCGGATCAAGTTTTTCCTTGGTGTGGAATCTACGGTGATAGAGGCGATCAACAACGCCAATAAAGATCTTTTGCTTGCTTATCACTCACCAAAAACCTTCACGCAGTCAGATGGCGTTTACAAGTGTTTAGATACGGACGGTATTTTGATCATCAAATCGCAAAACGGGCATGATCAGCAACTTGAACAGGTTTTTTCAGAAGACGTGGTGAAGGAACGCTTAGGTCTTTATGATCGCTATTTAAAAGGAGAAGCCCACTTATGCGGCGCGCCCTGTACCAGCCCCGGCATTGAAGGAAAACCCTGCGAAAGACGCACCTTCAGGAGAAACTGCTTCTTTCACCGCTAATTTATTCGTAAGGGAACAACAGGTCATCGCCGGTTTTCGGGGTGGATCGAACTTTTGTACCTTTGGTTTTGAGGCAGCCCGGGACTTCGGGATCGAGGTATTGCGCGCCGCCGGAGATGTCGGCGTAAGCGGGTTTCTTGATGGCGAACATATCGGGCGTGCTGTGTTGCGGCTGCCGTGGTGGGGTACTTTAAGCCAGTAGAGGTTGGCGAGGACTTGCTGGTAGTCGGGTATGGCTTTGAAGGATTCGATGCTGGCGTCGCCGGTAAAGAGATGTTTTTTCTGGTCTGCTGTGATCTGCAGGATGATGCTGATCTGGTTGATAAAGGTGACGTGCTTATTGGTGTGGCCCAACACCTCGCAGGGGTCTTTTTCTTCTTGCAATATTTCCTCAATTAGCCTAGTTAAGTTGAGCTTTTTAACGGCCGAAATCGCCGCCGCTTCTTCCTTGATCAGATCTTTAGCGGAACGCTTGATCTTGGGTATGGTCAAATTGTAGGTAATCGGTAACTTGATAACACCGGTAGGACACCGGGTTGGACATCTCTGTCCGCGGACGCTGCCGTAAATGCAAATTTAAGCAACGGAATTTTGCGGCAAAGCTGCGGTACATCAAGCCGTCAAAATGGCGAACTATAATTCTGCCAACGTGGTAGCGACTGATTCATTTTATCGCATTTTGCTCAAAAAATATTGTCGATAAGAAAAAATTGGTAATTAGCTTCTATAATTCATTGCCACTTTTGGTAGCGCAGATGGAAGGCCGTTATTATGGAGGTGGGGTACTTAAACTAACGAATATCGCATATCATATGGAGGTTATCTCAGTGCAAAATCTATAATGTTAACTTCAGTCTTATTTTTATAGCGGACGATAGATAACTATTTATTATCAAGACTGTATATGGCAAATCTGTTAAACGATTAAAGTCAATAGTCGATAGTTTCAAAATAGATTTAAAAGCAGTTTATATGCTAGTTATAAAGTAATACCCAAGCCTGGTTGTAAACTATTGACCGTAAATTAAATGGGAACTTATTTAGGTTGCCAGGTCTAACTGAATCTATTGAGAGGAATACACGATGCTCTTTAAAAATCCATTAACTCCTTCAAAGTAATTTCTAACCCTTTCGCAAATTCCAACATCGTTAAAATGGTCATATTAATTTCGCCCTTTTCATATTTCCTTATATCTGCATGATCGATATCGCAGTTCTGAGCAAGTTTTCGGTAGGATAAGTTTTTTTGTTTGCGCAGCTCAAGCAGGTGGGTACCAAATCTTAAAAGAAATCTTTTTTGCTCTTCGCTTGCCATTCGGAGTTGTCCTGACAACGAAAATTGGCTTTTTAGCACTTAAAAGTGTGGGTATATATCCCTACATTAGTGTCTCTATAACGGTAAAATGAATAGGAAACAGATTTTTTATGGAGTCGCGTTAGTTTTTTTATGGCTGGTAACTGCGTTGGCCATTCATTTCAAACTAATTAAATCTTAAAATCAAGAAGTTCTTTAGGATCAATTCCTAAACCTTTGGCAAGTTCAAAAATACTTGATAGTTGCAAATTAGTTTTCCCGTTTTCGATTTTAGAAATTTTACTGCTGTCTAACTCACATAAAGATGATAGATCGCGTAAAGATAGCGAGCGTTCTTCTCTTAGTAATTTTAAATGCCTACCAAAATTTTCTTGTAATTCGTAATACTTGCCCTTCAATCTGTCAAACTTAGTGAATTGGAAAAGACAAATAATTTTATAATTAATTGTGGACTTTTAAGTCTACAATTAACAAAAAAGATTATATTTGTTTTGCGATACTTCAATCAAAGAAATTTGAAGCAATCGCTTTTTGTCTCGTCTTAGAAACCTGAGAAATTTTAAAGCCGCGAGACGGTAAGTGATTGCCCACGCCATAGGTGTGGGCTCTCTTATCGTGGCGGCACTTCTCAGGGCCTCTAAGACGGTAAGTTGAGTCCACGCCTATGTTTTTTTGTGGCTGGCCGGCTCACCAAATTATTCAATCAATGGAAGCGGCAAGTATCAACAACAAATTCAAGTCTGGCTTACCTTTAGAGGAGGTACTTACTGCTTTTTTCAAGGTGCATTCTACTGAAGATACGCAGGTACTTTTCTGGAAGTTCTTTCAATGCTGGGTAACCAGAGACTGTAATATTAAAGCGGATCTCTCCGATGAAGAAGTCGCCCTGTTCTTCGATCAGTTAATGGACCTGGTGGCCGCGGCTTACATATTACACCAGGCGAACGGGGCTTTAGAAAACAAGCAGGAAGGAGAAGGTCATGAATAGCTATCCTGTCCAATCCTGGGCCCTGCTCATTTCGCCGGGCGAATAAAGCTTTACATTCAATTCTACTAACTAACGCATTTCTGATTACTTAACAACAACTAAAATGAAGCTAAAAATATGCTTAATGGGATTGCTTTGCCTTTTTTTTCAGGCGAACGCCCAGACAAAATTAACAACAAAACACCTGGAAGTAGGCGACAAAATGCCTGATGTGCAGATCACTAATATTATTAACAGCAAGTTTAAAACTGCAAGAATATCTGATTTTAAAGGCCAGCTGATCATCTTGGACTTTTGGAACTCCTTCTGTGCCGGATGTATTGCCGGTTTCCCTAAACTGGATTCTCTTCAGCGACAGTTTAAGGGAAAAATTCAGGTGCTGCTGGTAAACCCCGAAAGCGACCATGAAACTGAACGCAGTATGAAAATAGTAATCGACCGGATGAATACCTGGTCGGATCGTCCTTTCAAATTACCGGTAGTATTTCGCGATAAGTCCATTTCTGAAAACTTCAGCTTTCACGGCGTCCCATTTTTAGTCTGGATCGGACCCGACGGAACAATTGTAGCGATACCCGACAAAAAGGAATTAACCAGCGAAAATATCGAGCAGGTTCTTGCCGGTAAGAAATTAACACTTAAACGGAGCGCAGACAGGATACTAAGTCCGGGAAAGGCTAACTTATGATACGCAGGTTTATTTTTTCATGCCTTACCCTTTCTTTAACAATATTGACAAACGCGTTCAGCCAGGACGTAGTTAAAATTTACGGCGATGTAAAGTCCGCCAACAATGAGCCCATCGCCGGCGTAGTTATTAAACCTAAGAATGTAAGCTACCACGCACTTACCGATACTAACGGAAGGTTCCAGCTGACTATCTTCGGTGTGGATACGATTACGTTTACCCACGTAGGCTACAAGCCACTGACGAAGATCATTGATGCTAAATTAGCCTCCCTGCTGCATATAACCATGGAGCCGCTTATCAATGAACTGAAAGAGGTTGTGGTTAGTACGGGCTACCAGGATATCCCTAAAGAACGGGCAACGGGTTCTTTTTATAAATTGGATAACCATCTGCTCAATCAACGGGTAGGTACTGATATTATCAGTCGGCTTGACGGATTAACGAGCGGTTTGCTGATAGACCGCCGCGATCCGAACCAGCAAACTATTCAGATCCGCGGCTTAAGTACGCTCAACATTGAAGCTGCTTCGCCACTGATTGTACTGGATAACTTTCCGTATGCAGGCGATATTAATAACATTAACCCCAATGATATTGAAAGTATTACGGTATTAAAAGATGCGGCAGCGTCATCCATCTGGGGTGCAAGGGCCGGAAACGGCGTAATTGTGATCAATACAAAAAAGGCGAGGGCAAATCAGCCGCTCCAGGTTTCTTTCAATAGTAACCTGACATTAAAAAAGAAGCCGAATCTCTTTTCAGCAAATCAAATACCCGTAAATAGTTATATCGATCTGGAAAAAACCCTTTTCGGACAGGGGTATTACGATAACCTGTTTTCCGATGCCTCATTTCCGGCAGTGTCCCAGGTTGCCATGCTGCTTAACCAGGCGAAAAACGGGGAGATATCTGATGTGCAGGCAGAGCGACAGATCAACCAGCTTCGCACACAGGACGTGAGGAATGATTTTCAGAAATACCTCTATCGTAATTCTGTTAACCAGCAGTATTATCTGAACCTGAGCGGTTCCGGATCAAATATCCGTTACCTGGTATCAGCAGGTTATGATAAAGATAACAGCAACCTGCGTGGCAACGACAATAACCGACTTACCCTCCGTTCTAATAACCAGATTGATCTCACAAAGAGATGGCTACTGAATACGGACGTTATTATTACACGGACAAATTCTACCAATAACAGCCCCGGCGCTTATGGATCTTACAGGTATAATAACAGCACGATTTCACCTTATGCCAGGCTGGTCAATAACGATGGTTCGCCTGCTGCTGTAGATTTGTATTACAGCAAGGCGTTTACAGATACTGCAGGCAATGGCAGATTGCTGGATTGGAAATACAGGCCATTACAGGAACTGGCTAACAATGACAACAGATCTGCAATGACTGACATATTACTGAACGTCGGTTCATCGTATAAGATTTTTAGCGGCCTTAAAGCGGACGTTAAATACCAGTATCAGCAATCGTGGTCATCAAACAACAATTTCCAAAACATCAACAGCTATTCCATCAGGGACTATGTCAACACTTTTACGCAATTAAACGATAACAGCACGACTTACGTAGTACCAAAAAACGGCATACTCAGTACATTTGATCTGGTCAACAAGCAGCAGGCACTCCGGGGGCAATTAACATATGATCATATCTGGGGCAGTGATCACCAACTGTCAGCTATCGCGGGTTCTGAAGTACGCGAGACTAAAAGCAACTCTTCCACACAAATAATATATGGGTATGATCCGAATACGCTAACCACCGTTGGTGTTGATTACGCTAATCAGTACCCTACTTACGATGCTATTTTTGGTGACAGCTATATCAATAACGGTACAAAATATACCGCTTATCTAAACCGGTTTGTTTCTGTATTTGCAAACGCTACTTACACATTTAAGAATAAATACTCCCTATCGGGATCGGCAAGAAGGGATGAATCGAATCTTTTTGGCGTACAAACCAATCAAAAAGGGGTTCCGCTCTGGTCCGCGGGTGCGTTATGGAAAATCGACCGGGAGAAGTTTTACAATATATCTTGGCTGCCTCAACTGAGCCTGCGATTTACCTATGGCGTTAGCGGAAATCTGTCACCAAATGAATCTGCCTTAACGAGGATTCAATACCTGACAGGTGGCACCTCACCGATCAGGCTGCCTTTTGTTAGTGTTTCGGCACCTCCCAACCCCCATCTGAGATGGGAACAGGTTAAAACTTTTAATACAGGTCTTGACTTCAGTTTATTTAACAACCGTATTAACGGCTCGGTCGAGTATTACACTAAAAACTCAACAGACTTGATCAACAGTGTTCTTCTTGATGCTACCGTGGGGTTTGCCAGTGCGAATCAAAACTCCGCCAGTATATTTTCAAGGGGTGTCGATGTGGTACTGAATTCTGTTAACCTGGACGGACCTTTTAAATGGCGGACTTCCTTACTTTTCAGCTCTGTTAAATTCAAAACCACCAAAAATCTAAACCCACCGACTACCGAAGGGTTGGTAAGTGATGGAAATACCATCTTCCCGGTAGTAAATGAAAACCCATACCTGATCGTAAGTTATAAATGGGCTGGCCTTGATCCTCAAACAGGAGATCCTCAGGGTTACGTTAATGGTGTAGTTAGTAAAGACTATGCTGCTATTTCACAAAACCCAATTGATCAGCAGGTTAAAAGCGGATCTGCACTGCCGACCGCTTTCGGTACGTTGAGAAACACCCTGGACTGGCAGAAGTTTTCACTGGCCTTCAATCTGTCCTATCGCTTCAATTACTATCTCAGAAAACCGACTACTAATTACTCAAGCCTGATCAGTTACGGTGCTGGATTTTCAGACTACGACAGACGCTGGCAAAAACCCGGTGATGAGAGGAGTACGAATGTGCCTTCTTTTATATTTCCAGGCAATGAGCTTAGGGATCAGTTTTACCACTTCGCATCTGTAAATGTAGAGAAAGCAGATAATATCAAACTCGAAGAAATTTATCTGAGTTATGATTTTACGCCGAACAAACGCTTACTCGGCATAAAATCGCTGCAATTCTATTTATTTGCCAACCAACTGAATGTAATCGTTTGGAAAGCAAACAAAGCAGGCATCGACCCTGATATCCTTTACAATTTCAGACCGCCCGTTTCTTATTCAGCCGGAATAAAAGCAACCCTTTAAAACTTAAACGATGAAAATACATCTTTTCAATAAACCATATAAAGGCAATCGGCTTCAACTGATTATCATATGCCTGATATCACTGGTCTGTTTCAATTCCTGTAAAAAATACCTGGATGCAAAACCGGATCAGTCAATTGCCACACCCTCGACTATCGAAGACCTCGAAGGGATATTAAACGCGTACAGCACGATCAATGGCCGCTACCCATCCGCATCAGAGGTAGCTTCCGACGATTATTATCTGGTGACAGCAGACTTTAACAGCCTCATTGATCCGCAGCGTTTTTACTATAGCTGGCAGAAATTACCCAATTTTGTGGGTGACTATAAATCTCCATACCAGGCAATCGAATATTGTAATATTATCCTGGATGAGTTGCCAAAAGTTTCCGGCGGGAACGTGATCCGAAAAAATTCCGTTCAAGGGAACGCGTTGTTTGTTAGAGCTTCTTACCATTATGCTTTATCGCAGCTTTATGCGAAAGTTTATAACCAATCAACAGCCGGGTCGGATCTGGGCATCGCACTGAGACTTACTTCTGATATTGCCATAAAGCCCGTGCGCTCAACTGTAGCAGATACTTACGGCTCTGTTTTAAATGACTTGAAACAGTCAATTCCGCTGTTACCGGCAATATCTGATGTTAAATACAGGTCAAGCAAGGCCGCCGCATATGGGATGCTTGCGCGGGTGTACCTGGCAATGAGTGACTTTACAAATGCAGGATTGTACGCGGACTCAGCACTTAGCAATTACAATAAGCTGATAGATTATAACACACTAACGGTCTCGGCGGCGATACCTTTCAAACAGTTTAACGACGAGGTAATTTATGATTCAAAAGCCGCTGGGCCGCAAGCACTTTCCCAGTCGAAGGCCCGCGTAGATACTTTGTTGTACGCCTCTTATAGTACCAATGACCTGCGAAGAAATGTCTTGTTTAAAGTAAATCCGAACGGAACTGTAGCATTTAAGGGCAATTACACCGGAGTGGCGGGCGCAAGTCTCTTTACAGGAATAGCAACCAACGAGCTATATCTGATCAAGGCCGAAACAGCTGTCAGAAACGGCGACAGCCGGACGGCACTAACTGCTTTAAATTCATTGCTCGTTACAAGGTGGAAATCCGGAACTTTTGTGCCTTATGCCATAAGCGATCAGAAACAATTGCTCGGGATCATTTTAAAAGAAAGAAGGAAAGATTTACCTTTCAGGTCCCTTCGATGGACAGATCTGAGAAGACTGAACATGGAACCGGATTATGCAAAAATATTAGTGAGAAATTTGACAGGAGGAACCTATACCCTGGAGCCTAACGGGCTCAGGTATGTTTTTCAGATAGATCAGGATGCTGTAAACATTAGCGGGTTACAGCAAAATCCATAAAATAATGAAGGGGGCCAATCGCCCCCTTCATTATTTTATGGTTCCATACCTATCGCCCCATCAGCAGGTGAATGGTTCTGTTGCGATAACCAAAGGTTAGCCTTTTCAGCATTAAACTCTGAAGTGGCCGGGTTTGAACCAATGTTCTTGGCCGTGCTCAATGTCACGCCGCAAACATTAACCACATCGCTACAGGGGGTGCCAGATTGAGCAACATAGTTGCTGATATTTTGGATATCAGTTTGTGTACGGGTCGCTCCCTGGTAGCGGAAAAAAGTACTGGTAGTTTTCTTTGCGGTAAAAGCGCTCGAACCAATGGCCATAATAATGGCGATAACGGGGATGATTATTTTTTTCATCTTGTATATTGCTTTGTTAGATCAAAAAGCAATCGAAAAACTTTAATTTATCTTTTAACAAACTTTTGCTTACTCTTTTTCCAGGTTTTCAGCACCCCCTCTCCGCCTTTATAATCTCCCTCACAAAAGCGCTTTTCATCATTATTTTTTATATGTTGCCATACTCCTTTCTTTTAATAGTGGTTATGATTGAGACACCGGTTAGGGTTAAGCAAAAAACATTGAACCAAAAATGGAAAGTCCAACCCATCTGTTCGATCAATCCCCCGCAAGAGCAGGGAACGTGCCCGAAAAACTTTAAGATGATCAGTAGTATATAAATGGTGAATGCGGTAAAAAGAATTGCGGATATATAAAGCCCCGTTAATTTTCCTTTTTCTGTTAGCAGTAACATACCTGTTAAAATTTCTACCGGTGGCAAACCATATATTAATATGGTTTGAAGACCTTCCCCGAAAGGCTGCTTCTTCATAGCATCTTTGAAATGAGAAAAATCAATCAGCTTACTTACTGCGGCATATAACCAAAGGATCGCGATGATAACGATAATAATTTCTATGGTTTTTCTTAAAGCGATTTCTTTATTCTGAAGCATAGAATAAAGGTATATCCGGCATAATGACAGAGAATGTCACTATGGTTTTTTTATGAAATATTTTTTTTGAAGACGGTCGTAACAGATAGGATGGCCTTGTTCGCGAAGATGTGCGATCATCCGTTTTACAGTACGGACACTACAATTGAAACGTTCGGCTGTAACTTCAAGCGACCGGAGCCTTTTTTTTTCGATCTGCTCTAAAATATATTGCAGCCGCTGCTCATATGTCCGATAATCCATTATTCATTCTACTGAGTTTGACAGAATGAAATTGCTTGTTTTATTACCGGGAAACTATTAGTTAAACTGATAAATTATTCGTTCGGCAGCTTTTCAATGTCACTGTTATACACATTAATATGCTCAGGAAGGTTCGCTTTTTTGTTTCTAATCTTTGATGTCCATAATTGCCTGATCTTCCTGATCGTAATCATAAAATTATGATAATTGATGTAGGTCCCGAATCTTGGTTTTGGCAACAAGATAAACGGTGATATTTCAAGGATTTCCGCGATCTCGTAAATTCTCCTGATCGTCAGTTCCGTTTCGTCACGTTCCAGGTTGGAGTAAGCGGCCTGTGATATATCCAGCATAAAGGACATATACTGCTGACTGTAATTCTTTGTTAACCGCTGTATCCTGATCTTTTCTCCAATTGAATTCATATGCAGATTCGTTGAACTTTCCTATAAGCTAAGGTAATAAAATACAAGTTAAGACTTTGGCTTCCCAACACCTTTAGAAACACTTTCGTGTAATTCATAATACTGTGAAGAAACTATAATTATCTTAACATGAAAGATTTATCAGATGAAGCTGCATCAGATCTGAAAGCCGGGGCCAGCCAGTGCGCCTATAACATCGCGGTATCTGCATCCGTTGGCGGATTGTTTGGCGGTGTAGGTGCGGCAGTTGGTGCCGTAGCAGCAGCAACCGGGCCATCCTGCCTTGGCTGGTGGTAACAAAGATGCCGGGCCAGCCCGGCATCTTTCTATTTTATAAGCAATGCAGAGATAATTCCACCAAGCGCGCCATAAAAATGCACTTCGTTATTCACCAGCGGATTTTTTGACCTTAGCTGGTAGCCTATTAAAAACAGGATGTAGATTAATGCGGTGTACAGATTAACAATCCCGCCCGCTACAGGCACGTAAAAAGCAATGTGATAGGGCTGCAGTATCATAAAAGCCATCATACATCCTAAAATACTGCCCGAAGCACCTGCACTTGAGAAATTAAAATCATTCCGGTACTTTAAGAAGGTCAACACATTCCCGAAAAGGCAGCTGGTTAGGTAAATGACCAGGAACCAGACACTTCCAAAAATTTTCACAGTCCTGAGATATTCTTCCAGTTGCGACCCCACGGCAAACAAGGCAAAAGCATTAATTAACAGGTGCATCAGATCATTATGAACGGCATCTGAAGTGAAAAGCCTGTAATATTCTTTCTCTTTTTTGATAGAAACCGGGTGCATAATCCCGGATAAAAACAGCCGTTGCTTTTTGAGTGCAAGCAAACTACCGATAATAATTATCCCCAATAGTGACAGGCAAACAGGTGTTTCCTGCGGATTAAATCTGTTGGAAGCTGTCATAGCAATATATTTTGCAATTACTTTAACTAATAATTTACAACCCATCCTAATAGGTAGTAGCCCCGAGCCGACAGAAATTTACCAAAAAATCTATCGACATGAAAATTTGGAAAAACTACCTGCTTAATCTTGCTGTTCTCGGCCTGTTGTCCTGCGTTCTTGTTTTCCTGACCGACAAGTATATTTTAACAAGTGTTTTTTTTACCCGTAACGGCCAATATTTGTCCGGGATACCGGAGCAGGAATTAAGAGTGTATGACATGATTCAGAAATGGATCTACCTCTCAGCAGTTACATACCTGCTGTCCAGAATCTTGATTGTTACACTTATCCTTTATACGGCACTTTACCTTTCCGAGGTTTCGGTTTCGTTTAAAAATGTGCTTGGTACAGTTATTCTCGCGGAATATATTTTTCTGATACCTGCCGTTTTCAAATTCTTCCATTTTTACCTCGCCGGATCAGACTTTACACTGCAAGCCTGGCATCTTTATTACCCGTTGTCGGCAATGCAGCTGGTGGGTTCTGTACCGGCGGATTGGCATTATAGTTTACAAACCCTAAACCTGTTTGAAGTGCTCTATTGGTTTCTGCTCGCAGCCGGAATTCGCCGGATCGCCGGCCTGAGCTATGATGAAAGCCTGAAAGTAGTCGTTAAATCCTACCTGCCCGCTTTGCTGATCTGGGTCTCCTTATTTACGTTTTTGACAATAATTTATTTTCCCGCTACCTCCTGAATAACTAATCATTTAAAGGCAAAAAAATGAAGAACCTGGGTTTTTATCAAAGCACTTTTGTCCGGCAGACAAATGCGAATAATTGCGGTATGGCCTGTATCTGCATGTTACTGCGATATTCCGGACGAAATAAACAGGCAGATGAACTGGCCCAACGGATGGACAGCTATAAATCCGAGCTGTCGCTGCTTGACCTGAAAAACACTGTTGAAGGTTTCGGTTGGGATGCCCGATGTGTTGAAATGGATTTGGATACGCTGAGAGACCTAAAAGGTCCGTTCATTATGCATACCGTCAATGAAGACGGGAGATTTCACTTTCTGACATTATTTGCCGTGAAAAAAATGGCAGAAGAGTTTTTCTATGTAGTAGGCGACCCTTCCTACGGAATTAAAATAATGAGCGAATCTGATTTGCGCCTTGCCTGGGTTTCCTCATCAGGATTATATATTGAAAACATGACTTTAAAAAAACGGGGCAGCGACCTCCGCTACTGGAAAAATGCGCTTGATTGGCGCTTAATTCCGAAACCGCTTTGGTATAGTGTTCCGTTCATCAACCTGATGAGTTTCCTTTTCGGAATTATGCTTTCTGCGTTCTTGCAGCAACTGTTAACCGTCCAGGCAACAATCAGGAGCCTGAAGTTACGAATCGCTGTTTTAGTATTGCTTTTGATCATCATGATATGCAAAAATCTTTTTACCTATCTGAAGCAGAGGCTTATGATCTACATCAATAAGATAGTGAATATATGGCTGGCAACCAGGATTGCAGACAACATCGCGACCGCTGTACCGGATAATTTACAGCATGAAACAGCTTTAAGAAAAAAACTTATTGATATCGCGAAATTTCAATTATCTATAAATGCCCTGATCTCGGTCATTTTTTCAGATGGCCTGGTTTTAATTACACTCCTTGGTTCACTTTTAGCTCTTGATTTATATGCTGCCCTGATCAATCTTTGCTATATTGCTGTAACCGTATCATGCGTTGTCATCAAGGTGCCGGATCATTTTTTTTCAGAGATGTACCTGAATGACCTTTATCATCAGTCAGAAAAGATCCTTCTGAAAAGGAATGCCTTATCCGCTACGCACGAAACGCCCATCGTTGAAGACAATTTCAAATCCTGTTATCAGCATTATATTCAAAAGGCCGGAAAAATGGCCGCAACATTCAGCACCTCGCTTTTCAGGAACGAAGCTTCCGGGGCCATTACTGTTATTCTGATGCTCGGCTTTGAGATGGCGATGGGCGTTGAATCTGCTGCCTTTCTCATCGCTGTTACGGTATTGAGCTATCTGATCACCATTTTCCTTCAGCGGGTCAACAGTGCTTTTCCCGTCGTCTATGAAGGTGTTCAGGCAGCAAGAGCCTTAAATCTTTAAGTAGTAAAAGTCACTGATCACCCGGCTTACGTAGCCGGGGTGGATTCTTATTGTCAAATTTTTAATTATAATAACATCTAACTACTACCCATGAAAACTGAATTTAAGAAAATCAAAACGGAATTGGAAGAAACGCTGCTTTCTGACCCTGATGTGGCCAGTTCGGCTGAAGCAATCAAGCAAGCTGCCACGCTGATCGAAGATGCACTTTCATCGATCAGGATTGACGTCGTTAAAAACGGCTTTGAAGATGAACCCGATGAAATAGCCTTTTTCAAATCATACAAGCCGGAATTGTTGTCTTTGAAAATAGAACTGATATACCGGTATAATTTGAAGCTCAATGAACCTGTCGGTACACGCGAAACGGTTATAAAATACTATGAAGCGGAAATTAAAAGCATTCAGAGTTTCTTCAGGATGAATTCCTTTCATTACCAGTACTTTAAAAACAATCTTACCCACATGGATGCGGTCTATTTCGTAAGAAACGCCGGGCCGCTCGCATTGCCGACAGATGATATCAACGACGTAGATCCGAAGTTCAGCACCCCGATGAGCCTGTTATTTGCAAAATTTAAAGGCTATGAATCCGTTCAGCAGTTTAGCCTTCAACAAATTTCATCTACAGACGATTCCAATAGCGGCACTGAGCAAAAAGGAGTTAAAGAAAATATGAAATGGACAGGTGATTCTATAAACATTGTTGAACTGGCCTATGGGGTTTGGCTGACGGGGCAGCTCAATAACGGCAATGCGAGCCTCAACCAGATCGTTAAATGGCTGGAAGTGAACCTGCACGTAAATATTGGTGTTGTGCAGCGCAGGTTTATTGAAATTGAAAGACGGAAACGACTTAGCCCTACCAAATACATTGATCAGATGCGGGATACTATTCGCCAGAAAATCGATAGGGGCAACTCCTGATGCTAAACCGTTTTGTTTCATTCGCGATTTACCGTATAAAACACCGTAAACGGTATTTATTAGAAAACTTACCGTTTACGGGTTTTTCGTAGTCTCATTTTACCGTCCAAATCTAAGTAAACGGTAATTATTTGATTTTTTACCGTTTAAAAACTATCTTTGAATATGCCGCCAACTTATAAAATAAACCCGGATAGGACAAAACCCTGGAATGATATTCCTGAATTACCCATAGCTGAGGAACTTTATAAAAATACGGCGGTGCTGGAACAACTGGTTACCGCGCGGGCAGCACTGGCGAGGTTGCAGGGAAGAAGTATAGCTATACCTAACCAGGGTTTGCTCATCAATACCATCAGCTTACAGGAAGCTAAAGCCTCCAGTGCTATTGAAAACATCTTTACCACGGATGATGAACTTTATAAAGCGTTCAGTGACCAGAAATATCAGTTAGCGCAGGGTGCCTCAAAAGAAGTACTAAGATACAGGGAGGCCTTATGGGCCGGCTATGATTATTTACAATCAGCGCCGGGATTTGACCAGAAGTACTTCACCGATATGTACCAGGAAATTAACCAGGCAAGCGACGGTATCAGGCCGGCTTTTTTGCAAACGGTTATATTGCAAGGCGGTAGCGGCGTGAATGCGGGGCAAGTTGTTTATACACCGCCAAGAGGAAATCAAGTACCGGAAAAGAAATTACAGAACCTGATTGACTTTATCAATAACGAAGTTGATTTTCAAATCGACCCGCTGATTAAAATGGCTATCGGCCATTTCCAGTTTGAAGCCATCCACCCTTTCCGGGATGGGAACGGCAGGACAGGAAGGATATTTAATATACATTACTTAACCAAATCCGGCCTTTTGGATTTTCCGATCTTGTTTTTAAGCCGTTATATCATCGATCATAAGGATGACTACTATAGCCTGCTTTCCGGGGTATCACAACGTGGCGACTGGCAAAGCTGGATCTTGTATATGCTCAAAGCCGTTGAAAGTACTTCTAATATCACCTATTCGAAAATAAATCAAATCTTAGCCGTAAAAGAAGCCATACTCGACGAGGTGGTTAAGCATAAAAATATTCGAAGGCCAGAACAGCTGATTCAGCTGATTTTTACCCAGCCTTTTACCAAAGTCAAGCACCTCGAAGATGCCGGGCTTTACGCTGAGAAAACGGCAAGGAATTATTTGAACAAATTAAGCGATATGGGTATCCTGGAACGCCGGACAATTGAAGGCGGACATTATTACCTGAACCTCGAACTCTATCGGATCTTATCCGAGTAAACCAGCAAAGGCTTCATCCTTTCGGATCAAATTTAACGGCTATTTAAAGTAGCTGTACACGGCTGTATTGTGTTCGATTTATTTTCTAAGCACCATCATTTTTAAAATATTTCTGCGAATTTATTTTTCGGTAGTACCGAAAAGCTTGTCAATTCTCCTTCCCCGATAGCTTCACCTTTGATCTCAATGAAGCTGCAATAAGCTTTGATTCTTTTAAACAAGCATTGTTCAGGACGCTTTTTATCGCCTTCACAATCAGCTTATCAATTAGTAATCAGCTTATCAAACACCCCCACAAATGCGGTAACAATATTCTCCGCCAGCTCTGGGAAAGCCTCATTAAACAAACTAAAAACCGGGTACGTGAAACTTCAGGTTTCTGTCGCCTAAAAAAGGATTGCCTTCGGGCCGTTCGTTGCTCTTTGACATACGGGGACAAAGCATTATTCCGCAACAACGGAAAATATTGCGAAGCTGAGATCATATCAATATAGTGAAAACGCATAGGCAGGCGAGAGCCCGGCATGTAGATGCCGACGTGAGTAGTCCCGAAATCATATAACCGGCAGAAGTGAATTATACGGGTTCGTTACCCGCTGCCGGTTCATTTGCCCGAGCCTGCATTTTACTCAGCCCGGCGAAATCCAACAGTATTTTATTAAAATTAATCATCACCGTTATGTCTACACTTTTAAACGCCAGGGAACTGAAAGAGCAGGCTTCCATCGTAGACCTGCTCGCACGGCTCGGATATCAGCCGCTTAAAAAATCGGGCAAAGAACACTTTTATATAAGTATGCTCCGGGATTCAGATACTAAACCCTCTATGAGTGTCAATGACCAGTTGGGTGTCTGGTTTGATCACGGCACCGGCAAAGGTGGCAACATCATCGACTTTGGTTTGGCCTATTGGCCCGGCTTGACTTTTAATGAAGTGGTCGGAAAGATACAAGATGCCGCTGACATCTACGCGGGGCATAGGTCTCCGCGGCCACGACGACCTGTTAAGGTCAGGAATTACGTAATAGAAGAAATCAAAGATCTCGGTACACATCCCGCTATTACCAATTATCTGAAGAACCGGGGTGTATTCGACGTCGCCAAAATACACCTGAGCGAGATCTATTATGTTGTTGAAGATGCTAAGGGCCTCCGCAAACCGTTCTTTGCAGCCGGGTGGAAAAATGAAACCAGTAGCTGGGAGGTCCGGAATAAATATTTCAAGGGCTGCCTTGGTAATAAAGCGATCACCTTTATACCGGGTGACTTGAAACGTGCCGCTGTTTTTGAAGGCTTCCTGGATTGCCTCAGTTGGCTGAAGGAGAACGAAAACACAGGCGAAAGTTTAATTGTTCTCAATACGCTTACCTTATTGAATGAAGGTATTATCAGGGCTAAACAATTTTCCTCCATCGATATTTATTTCGATCATGACCCGGCTGGTCACCAGGCAACTAAAGACTTCCTTACAGCACTTCCCTATGCCACGGACAGGTCGGCTATTTACAAAGGGTACAATGATTATAATGATAAACTGGTAGCTCATATTAACAGGCCACCCCAAAATGATCCCTTTGAAAGAAAGCCAAAGGGTTTCTCCTATTAATTGGTTTTTCAATATTAAAATACTTTCCTCAAAGCGGTTTACTATGCAAAAACCGCTTTGATTTTGTAAGGGCAAGATGTCTTTTTGTCTTACAAAAAGATCTTGCCCTTCGGGGATTGTCAAAAATTCGCAACTCATTTTTTCTGATGGATAACCTTAAAAATAAAGGCGGGAGGCCACGTTTAGCATCGGGTAACCGCAGTATAAAAATAGTCAGCCGTTTTACGGACGATGAATACAAACAGATCCTTGCGCTGGAACAGGAGCTTGGGATTAACAGATCGCAAATTATCAGAACGCGTGTATTGCATAACGCGGATATGATCGTGGTCAACTCAAAAGAACTCATTAAACATTTGGACAGCATCGGTGCTGAGATGGGACGGGCCGGTAACAATATCAACCAGCTCGCCCGGCATGCCAATTTGATTAAATTAACCGGCAACCTGCCGCCCGCTATTGCGGAGAAATTCAACAATCTACTGGAAAGCTATGTTGGGATGCAGGGTGTTTTAGAAATGTCACTTCGCAAGATCATACGAATGATGGCTAAATGATATAAGGCTATAAAGGTCTGCGGATACCCGGTTATATAGTTATATGACTGCATCGATATAAAGTTGTATAGCTATACTGTGATCAGGATATATCGCTGTGCAGATACACGGATAGCTGGTTATAACGCTATCAGGATACACTGTTATAACGGTATGATGATCTGCTGGTATATCGCTATGCTGTTAGTTTGCTCCATAATTATAGTGCTACGCAGTGTAAAAAATACAGTGATACAAAGATATTATGCTCGTCAAAATATTTAAAGCCCAGAAAGCATTCAGCGGGGTTAAGTATAACACCGGCAAGATTGACCGTAATAAAGGGGAACTCATGAAGGTTGCCAATTTCGGGCCACTGCAAACGTTCGGTCATCTCAAGCCCCAGGACTATATCAATTATCTCGGCACGCTCGCCGCGCTCAATAAAAATGTAAAACTGCCGCAGTTTCATGCGGTCATATCTGCAAAAGGAAAATCGTATGATAAGATCACCTTAACCGCCATCGCTGAAGCCTGGCTGAAAGAAATGGGCTATGGGAATCAACCTTACCTCGTCGTATTCCATAAGGATACCGCCAATAACCACGTACACATGGTATCTGCAAGAGTAGACCGGGCAGGCAATAAAATCAACAGCGCTTATGAGTACCTGAGGGCACAGAAAAGTATCAATAAAGTGCTCGGCTACGATTTTGCGATGGAATACCGCTTCAGCACCAGGGCGCAGTTCATGATGGTGCTGGAAAGCAAAGGCTATTTCGGTACTGATCCTGATGAAGCAAAAATACAGGAAAAGATCAGCCGTTATGTTCCGGACAAAAAGCGAATTGCGGCGTTAGCGCAGTTATTCAGGCAACATAAAACCCAAAGCGGTTTTCTGGAACTCCTGAAAGAAAAATACGGCATCGAACTGATTGTTCATCAGGCAGCGGGTAAGCTGCCCTATGGCTATTCGATCATTGACCACCACGAAAAACAGGTATTCAAAGGCAGCGAGGTGATGGCATTAAAGGAATTAGCTGGATCTTTTGAAACAAACCCGGTGGAATTTACTGCTGAAACTACAGCCGATGAATATACCCCGTCCGTTCAGATCAGGTCCATCTCGATAGCGGATGATGTCGATGACCAGCAGATCCATGGCATGAGGCGCAGGCGGCAAAGGAAGGCACGGACAAATACGCGTTAAGCAAACAAATCAATTTTATGATCATCATTATAGGAAACCAGAAAGGCGGTGCAGGGAAAAGCACGCTCACATTGTTGCTGGCTAATTACCTCACCCAGGCAAAAAACTGCCCGGTGACCGTAATTGATATGGATTATCAGCAATCCATCGTACAGAAATTTGATAAGGCTAAAATACTGGAGAATCAAGAGCCCTATGAAGTGATCCCGGCCAACCTGGAAAGTTACCCAGCCCTGCGGAACCTGTTGGGCAGGAATGACAGGGATATCGTACTCATAGACCTGCCCGGAAAACTGGATGACGATGGCCTGATACCCGTATTCAATTCCGCCGATCTTGTTATATGCCCGTTTGCCTATGATGAGTTCAGCTTTGAATCTACCGTATTATTTACGGTCGTCCTGCGCAAGATCAACCCGAAAATGGCGATGGTGTTTGTGCCGAACCGGGTTAAGGCAAATGCCCGCTATGAAATTATGCTGGAGGTTAATGAACAGCTTTCCAAGTTCGGAAAGATCACCGCAGTGCTACCCGACAGGGTAGATTTTCAACGGGTGAATACGTTCCTTACACCGCTTAATTTATCCCCTGTAATTATACCCGTTTTTGAACAAATCTATGCTGATCATCTATATGGAAAACATGAAATCACTAGCCGATCAGATTCGGGAGCAACTGGTGAAACCAACCGGTAAAAAAGAAAAATCCGATAAGGAAAGACCTGGAAAAAAGGCAAAACACAAAGAGATCGAATCGGCGATTTTAGCGGCCATTCTTAACTACGACAATACGGGTAATAAAAGCATGGTTCATGTCCGCTTCGATGAAAAAACGGTGCGCACCATGAACCAGTTTAAAATGGCAACGAATGTTGACGTAACCCGCCTCGTATCTTTTGCAGTTCAGCATCTTTTTGATACCTGTCCTGAACTTAAATCGACTATTAAACAATTTATACAAAACACAGAATTATGAGCTGGATCAAATTCGCCTTATGGCTGAGCGGCATCTACAGTATGTATTATGCTGCAATTATTCTCTGGGATTTCTTTCGGGGCGGCAGGTCTCCCGCTGACGAAAGGTCGCATGAACTCTCCTTCACTGAACATATCGAAGCGGTGCAGGCCGGGCCGGAAGCTACGGCTGAAATTTACGGATCATCCGTAATTTCCTCCGGCGGGGTGAGCCTTAAACAGTTATTTAACCTGGCGCGGGAAGAAGCTATCGAGTTTACCCGCCCCGTTAGTTTCTGAATGATGAAAAAGCTATTAACTGTTTGCTGCTGCCTGCTGACATTGGGCGCACCCGCGCAGCCTGGCATTTCTGAAATGCAGCAGGCGCAGCAGCAGCTTTCTTCCGACTTTTTTTCCGCCTTTGATTTTTCTCTGGTCATTGCGGGTATTCTTGGGATTATCGGTGCCGGAAGAATTTATCACAACCTACAAATGGGGAAAAAGGAATTCACAACAGAAGTGGCCGCATGGTTTTACGCTGCCATATTTATGGTACTTGCAGGTGCATTCCTCAAGGCGTTGTTCGGGATCTGAACGCCTTTTATTTCAACAAACTGCCTACCGGTGGTTTATAAAAGATCTCTTCTTATCATTATCCTGTTTAATTTTACTCAACCCTTATCGCATTTCATGTGGACAGGTTATCTATTGAGCGTATTTTTTAAGGCGTTGTTCGTGATCTGAACGCCTGTTTTTTATACACGGCCGCTTCTCCAGGCGGCTTTAAAAGATCTCCGTCAGTATTCTCATTTCCTCAATTAATGTTTAACAAAACAAAAAAACTATGGGCTTCAGCGATCCTGCTGGCCCTTTCTGTTCCGGTACTTGCACAAAGCGGCGTTAACGGCCTGAACACGGCAACTTCCACATTAAAAACCTATGTCGCACCGGTAACCAACATCACCCTGGTGATTGGTGGTATCGTCGGTATCGTAGGCGCGATCCGGGTGTATTCCAAATGGAACAGCGGAGATCAGGACATCAACAAGGAATTGATGGGCTGGGGCGGTTCCTGCGTATTCCTCGTGGTATCTGCACTGGTCATCAAAGCCTTTTTTGGCTTGTAATATGGCCAGGAAATTCGCTGTTTATAAGGGGCTGCAGAAGCCCCTTATTTTCAAAGGCTTTAAGGGAAAGTTTATTTACTGGGGCCTTGCGTTCCTGCTTTCCGGCCTTGTTTTCGGCGCGTTAACCATGTCGCTGGTCAATATGTGGCTGGGTGCGTTTGTACTCATTGGCTGTATCGTAGGTGGCTTGCTCTTTACCGCAGCCAAACAAAAAGGCGGCCTGCATACCAAAAGCCGCGATTCTCAAATCTTTATCCTCAATCATTATGGCCGCAAAAACACTATTTAATATGCCGTATGCGGGCGTGGACAAAAGCGGTGCTTACGACCTCCTCATCGGTATGAACGGCGAATGTTCCGTCATCATCAGGGTGATCAACCCGGTCATACGCTATGCCGCCTATCCCGCCGGGTATGATGAATTTCACAGTTTGCTCATCAACGTCGTTAAAGTATTAGGAGATGGACACATCCTGCAGAAGCAGGACATTATCAGTCGTTCCAAATGGCAAGGGAAACCTTCCGGTGAATACCTCCAGCAAAAATACAATGCGCATTTTGAGGGCAGGGAATGCCTGAAAACAGATACCTATCTCACCATTACCCGGCAGGTAAAAAAGGGGGCGTTCTACGTCTACGATGCTAAAGCATTGCGTGATTTCCGGCAGCTCATCAGTAAAGTACTTGACATTCTTCCCGCTCCAAAAGTACTGAATGAAAGTAACATCAACCACCTGGTGCTGCAAATGCTCAGCATGGATTTTAAAAGCAGGTATATCAGCCTGAACAACCTGTCGCCTTCGGACACGGAAATTAAAACGGGCAGTAAATCTGTTCGCAGCATCAGCCTGGTCAATATAGACAGCATCGATCTGCCACCCGAAGTGGGCACACATATCGAAATGAATGAAAAGGAGACCACTCGCGGATTCCCGGTAGATTTTCTTTCCTTTCTGTTCAGGGTTCCCGGATGCGATGTGATCATCTTTAACCAGGTCATTGAAATTCCTAACCAGGCCATGACCTTGCGCAAACTGGAGCAGAAGAAAAAAAGGCATTCCGGTATTCCCGACCCGGCAAACCAGATCTGTGTGGAAGACATTGATCAACTGTTGGTTGATGTGGCCAGGGAAAATCAATTACTGGTCAATTGTCACTTTAATATCCTTGTGGCAGCACCGGAAAACAGCCTGGAAAAAGCGGCGAACTTTATTGAAAGCTCTCTTTTTCAATTGGGGATCATCCCAAGTAAAAATGCCTACAACCAACTGGAACTTTTCAGGAGCGTCCTGCCGGGCAACGCGGTCGAACTTAAATCTTACGACTGGTTCCTAACCACCTGTGATGCTGCAGCCTGTTTCTTTTTTAAAGAATCCCTGCCCGTTGACGAGCCTTCTGATTTCCTGATCCGGTTTACCGACCGGCAGGGTATTCCCATCGGGATGGACCCCGCCGATCTGCCGATGCGTACCGGACGTATCAATAACCGCAACAAGTTCGTACTCGGGCCAAGCGGTTCCGGTAAAAGCTTTTTTATGAATGCGCTGATCGAGCAGTATATGCTTTATAATATGGATATGGTCATTGTCGATACAGGCCATTCCTATTCAGGGCTATGTGCTTATTATAAAGGAAAATATATCACGTATTCCGACAAGTCACCCATCACCATGAATCCTTTCCGGATCAGCGAAGAGGAATATAACATCGAAAAAAAGGACTTCCTGTGTACCCTCATCGGTGTTGCCTGGAAAGGGGCAGAAGGTACTTTCAG
Organism: Mucilaginibacter glaciei; assembly: GCF_014773245.1. Lineage (GTDB taxonomy): Bacteria > Bacteroidota > Bacteroidia > Sphingobacteriales > Sphingobacteriaceae > Mucilaginibacter > Mucilaginibacter glaciei. Next base: position 128,295 of record NZ_JACWMX010000009.1, read on the forward strand.
CCCGGTTGAACGGGACGTGGTGGCCAACGTCATCTCTGCTTATTACAGCAGGTTCTTCGCGGACAAAAGCGAGCTGAAATTTGACACTTTTTATGAATTCGCGCTGACTAAAATACCCGAGATCAAAAGAGAGGAAAAGATCATGTTTGATTTCGATGAGTTCCGCTATGTGCTGAAGAAGTTTTATAAAGGTGGCGAATTCGCACCTATCCTGAATAAGGAGGCCGATAAATCTCTGTTTACCGAACGGTTCATTGTATTTGAAATCGATTCGATAAAGGAGCACAAAATTCTCTTTCCGATTGTGACGCTTATCATTATGGATGTTTTCATTCAGAAGATGCGGTACCGTTCCGACCGTCGCAAAACTTTGGTTGTAGAGGAGGCCTGGAAAGCAATTGCCAGCCCGCTCATGGCAGGCTACCTGCTCTATCTGTATAAGACGGTCCGCAAATTCTGGGGCGAGGCCATCGTGGTTACACAAGAACTTGGCGATATCATCGGTAACGCCGTAGTAAAAGACAGTATCATCAATAATTCGGATACCATCTGTCTCCTTGATCAGACCAAGTTCAAAGACAACTACAATGAAATTGCCGCCTTGCTTTCAATCAGCGAAACAGAACGGCGTAAAATTTTTACCATTAACCAACTGGATAACACCGAAGGCAGGGGCCGCTTCAAAGAGGTTTATATCCGGCGTGGCGCTATTGGAGAGGTTTATGGTGTCGAGGTGGCGTTACAGCAATATCTTACCTACACCACTGAAAAGCCCGAAAAGTCCGCGATAGAATCCTATACCGGAAAATATGGCTCTTATCCCGAGGGCCTGGATGCTTTTGTTGCCGATTTTATCAGCAGCAAACTTTCCCTTTCTCAATTTATCAGTAAAGTCAATCAACATTAATACTTATGAAATCACTATTTATACTATTGTTCTGCCTTGTAGCCAGGGTGGGATTTTCACAGGAACTAGTTTTTGACGGCGGTACGTCCGCAGCTATCGCGGTAAACGCCGGAGTGATCAATGGCCAGCTTAATACCACCAATAACAAACTCGACCTTATTCAGAAAGGGCAGCTTGCCGTCAGCGGGCAACTGGTCATTGTCAACAACCTACAAAATAAAATCTACCAGGGGCTGAGCCAGGTCGCTTCCGTCATCAATAACCTGACGATGGTCAAAGAGATCGCCGATTGCGGTTCAGATATTATCAAAGACGTAGGATCTGCCGTAACTATTGCCAAATCTAATCCATTGCTGCTGCTTTTCGCGGAACAGGGCGCGCGCGATTTTCAGACCAGGGCCGTAGCACTCGCTGCCGATGTAGGTGCCTTCGTTACCAAAGGCGGCAACGGCAACCTGATGGACAGCGGGGAAAGAGGGAAATTACTCAATCATATCGCAGATGAAATGCGCATCCTTCGGGGCATTGCTTACGGTATGGGCAGGGCGATGTATTGGGCAAAAATGAATGGCATATTCCATTCGCTGAATCCATGGGCGGAATGGCAGAACCAGGATGTCCGTATTGCCAACGATGTATTAACAAATGCCAGATACCTTAAACCATGAAAAAGATCTGTTTTTCCGTATGCTGCTGCCTTTTTGCAGTAGTTGTTTCCGCGCAGCAGAAAACAATTGATATCGTTGGCATCCACCAGCTGGTGGATGAATCTATTTCCGAAAACAAACTCCAGGTTAAAGCCAGGAACCAGCAGGCGCTCGCCACCGCAAACGAACAGGCTAACCTCACCCTGCTTGCTAAACTTAAAGTAACCTACCGGCAAATACAGCAACGGTACAATACTTTAGGGACAGCGATTAACCTGGCAGATATCGGCTTTACCGCGTCGCCAATGGTATCCCGCATCATCAGCAACCAGGCACAGGTCATCCGGCTGGTACAGCAGAACCCTGCATTATTAGCCATCGGCTACCAGGCAGAACTTCATTTTGCAGAAAAAGCGAAAAGCCTGCTCAGCTATGTTGCCGGGCTTACGCTGACCATCGGCGATATCAACCAGATGAAGGCATCTGACCGGAAAATGCTCTTTGACTACGTCATTACTGAACTGAGCAACCTGCAGGACCAGTCGGGTAATATGCTGAATATGATACAATACTCCAGTCTTTCTGCTTTACTCAAAGCCGCTAACCCCTTTCAGAATTTTATAGATGCCGATCAATCCCTTGCCAGGGATATTATTCAAAACGCTAAATATCTAAAATGAAAAAACTGATTATCCTGCTGCTATTTGCTGCGAAGTTCACCGCCGCCCAGCAATATGTGATTGACCCGCAGCATCTGGCTTCCGCTATAGTCAACGGTGCTGCTCGCAGCGGCGCGGAAACCGCGCATGAACAGTATCTCACGAAGATCAATAATAATCTCAACGACCTGAATATTAACGCGGGCTCGGTAGTACTGGCGCAAACAATGATCTACCAGGGGCTATCAAATGTAAACTCCGCATTGAAAGATGGACTGGAAGTGAAATACATAGCCGTAGTGGTGGCCGATATGACCGGCTATATCAGCCAGGCATTGGCAATGGCCAAAAACGAACCATATCTTTTACTATTTGCGAACAATATCGCTGCCGAAATGCGGGTTAGGGCACTCGCGCTGGTTACTAATGTATCCGGTTTTGTGCTTAAAGAGGGCAATAATGTACTGGCTGATTATAATGCCCGCGACCAACTGCTGCACAAAGTCATGCAGGAACTGCAGATCCTTGACGGCTTGGCTTACGGCGCGTGGAAAGCGATGTACTGGGCAAAAGAACGCGGGGTCATCGCTTCCCTCAATCCTTTTTCTGGTTTTATCAACCGGGACAAAATAGTTGTTTCTCAAATTATTCAAAACGCTAAATATCTCCGACAATGAAAATAAAACATCTGACCTTACTGGTTTGCTGCCTTACAGCAACCACCTCTTTTGCGCAAAGCGTAATCAACGATGAGGCGCTTCGTTACCAACAGCAGCGCATGGTTTTCCAGCAATGGGATCAAAATAAGTTTAAGCCGACATCCGGCTTTCTTGGCCTAAACCCCTATTACTGGCTGACATGGGGATGGTTTTATCCCAATTACCATAAAACCGACCTCCGGCCCCTGAGTGCCAACGGCCCGCAAACCCAGCGGTTGGCATTGGTGGGTGCCATGAACACGACCGACAATAATTATAAACTCCAGTCGGATACCGTCAGAAATACTGCACTCTCCCAGATTGCCGCACAATCCGGGTTAATTTCCGGCACAGATCCATTATGGCTCTTGTACTATAGTAACCAACTAAAGCCGGTACTCAATAACTCTATGCTTTCTATCCTCGCAGGGCTATCACCACAGGTGAGTGAAAAGCTGGTTAATGAAGGATTGTACGCATGGTATAAAAATGAGCTTGACCGGCTTAAAGAACGGGTGCAGGGGGCGCGTTCGGCTGATATGGACAGGGGATCGCGGATACTGGCTTACCACCGCTTGTTGATGGAGTACCGGAAGCTGGCAGGCATATGGGCCATCCGAACTTCCTCGGCGCAAACTACCCTGGATATGACTACCCGGCAACAGGCTTTGAAAAATGGGCAGGGCATCGTTACCGAGTGGACACCACATTCCGATATTGAAATCGCAAACAAAGTTTTACAGCACGTACAATGAAAAAAACGATCACTTTAATAGTACTGTTGTCGCTTGGCGTGACATCAGTATTTGCGCAAACTGCCACTAATCCGGATAACGGCAAAACACTTCAGTTTTTGCAGGGTGATGGGGTTTATGAAACAGGTGTAATGACTTTCTTAAAAGGCTTGAAATTATCTATCTGGTCGCATTTCGATCTTTTCATTACCGATGCCAAAGCGCTGTCAGCCATATTCATGATCATCTTTTTCGCGATCAAATCTTACGAGATGATAGTAGGCGATAAAAAGATGGAGATCATGCCCCTGCTCCGGCCTTTCGGTCTGGCAATGGTTATTTTATGGTGGGGGATTTTTGTTAAGGTTATTGCCTTTCCGACAGATCTCGTTACTGTCCGGACGGAAGAGATGTTTAACAGCGAACAGAATATCGTCAATGATCTGCGACTGAAAAGGTCTGAACTGGTACTCGCGGTCGCTAATTCCCTGTACACATTCCAGGCGCAAACGGAAGTAGCCGAAAAGGAAAGTGACACATGGTACGGACAAGCCTGGGATTCCGTGAGCAGCACAGTTAAACAGGGAATAAGTTCTGTGGTATCACCTTTACTGGAACTCAAAAATCGTTTGACCGTCGGGCTACAATTACTGCTTACCCAGCTGTTGGAGTTGATGGGGATATGGATTCTTCGCCTCGCTGTTTATATCATATTCATGCTGCAGATCATTTATTCCAGCATCCTGATCATTCTCGGTCCCTTTGCCGTAGCAGTAAGTATCCTTCCCGCTTTCCGGGATAGTTTCAGCACCTGGATCGCACGCTTCGTTTCAGTGAACCTGTATTCAGGGATCGCCTATCTGATCATGTACCTCACCGGCCTTATGCAGGAATATGCGCTCACATCTGAAATCAGTAAGTACCAGGAATTGGTCGGTAAGGACGGTTTAAGCGCGGATATTGGTAAGATGGCTGTGTTCGCGGGCAACGGGATTCTTTCCTTCGGAACGGTGATCATTGTTTTTATTATCGGTGCCATCTGTATGTTTACCGTTCCCAGTATCTCCACCTGGATCATCTCTACATCGGGGATCAGCTCTGCGGCATCTACCTTTGGAAGAAGTGCCGGCACCGTAATGAGTGTTGCCAGAAAAGCATCCGGAAGTTTCTTTTAATGCATTGTTTATTCATTCATTTCCATTAAGCCGCTATCGACCACAGCGGCTTTTTTTATTCCATTAACATGATTATAAAAAATATAGAAGCCAAAATCAGGCTCGCCGCCATCGTAGCTATTGGCAGCCTCATAACATCCCTGGTCATTGTCGGCATCAATTGCTTCTCTGCCTATCGCATGGTATCCAACGCGCAGAAGAGTATTTACCTGTTAGATAATAATGTACCTATCCTGGCCAGGCAGACGGATATGCAACTCAACCGCCCCGCAGAATACCGTGCCCATGTTGACCTTTTCCATTCTCTTTTCTTCTCCCTTACACCGGATGATAATTACATGGAATACCAGATGAAAAAGGCCATGTACCTGATTGATGAAACGGGGATGCAGCAATATAATGACCTTAAGGAAAAGGGATTCTTCAATTCTATTCTTTCTTCAAGTTCGGTGCTGACCCTTGAAACAGATTCGATAGCGCTGGATATTCCCAAAAAATACTTCAGGTATTATGGTAAGCTAAAGATCGACCGTCGGAGTTCGACAGTCGTGCGCTCGCTGATCACAGAAGGTTATCTCAAAGATATTCCCCGAAGCGATAACAACCCACATGGCGTACTAATCACCGGGTGGAAAACACTGGAAAACAAAGACCTCGAAGATGTGGAGAAAAATACATTCTAACCGCGATCCCAGGGATACGCTGTTCAGTGAACTCAAAAAAGAATTTCAGCCTTATGTTGTTAAGGGAGTAGGCCGTTTCCGGTCAGCTGCTACTAAATACCCGCGTTTGCTTTTTGCAGGTATGATCGTCGCGCTGCTCATTTCCCTGGCGCTGTCCTTTACGATTTTCCGTGAGCACGAACAAGTGGTCACACCTGTGGTAAAATCGCTTAGCAATCCGGGAGCCGACGGCTTTGAACAGATCATGCAGGCAACCGGAAAAATTCGGGAAACTATCAAACTGAAGCACCTTGTCGATAGCCTGACGGCGGAGAAGCAATTATCAAAAGCCGACACCTTGCTGCTTGACAGTGCGCTCGACCGCCTGCAACAGATCCATCACACTCTTAAATAAATCATCATGAAAATCAATTTTAAACAGCCCAAATATGTGCTGCCGGCACTCGCTTTGCCCTTTTTATGCCTTTTCTTTTATGCCTGGCATAGCGGCTTCTCCAAACCTAAGCCCGAAATAAAGCAGGAAGCCGGCTTAAATGGTAACGTAGGCAATGTGTCCGCAGATGTCCGTAAGAAAAACCTGGCCGGTAAACTGGATGCATATCGTAACACCTACAAAGAGGCCAACGGTTATTCTGCCGTTAACGTCATTCCTAAGGAGGCATCCAGCAATGCTTCTTTCCAGGATCGTTACAGCAGTAAAGAAAAACAAACCCTTGACTCTATCGACCGGGCGATGAAGGCAAAATACAACCTGTCACAAGCCGGAAACCATGACCGGGCCATAGCCGGTGCCTTACCGGCCATGGTAAGGCACCAGAAACCAAGAGCCGCACCTGTTGAGCAGAAAGAAAAAGATCCGATGGATGTTTTTAAACAGCAGATGGCATACATGGACAGTATCAACAAACAAAACGACCCTGCCTATAAAGCGGAGCAACTTAAAAAACTGGCGGCTGATAAAGCAGCTTTGCAGAAAGCGAAAGAATTAAAGCTTACAGTCCTTAAAGCTGATGCCGCTTCTGCGGACTTCAACACCGTCAAACCACCGGGTGAAGACAAATTCATCTCTGCAGTAATAGATGAAAATGTGACAGGATACGCCGGTTCCCGGTTGAGGTTGAAGCTACTGGAAGATATTTGGGCTGGCGGTAACCTGGTCAAAAAAGGCACCTATATTTTTGCCCAAATCAGCGGCTTTTCAGAACAGCGCGTAACGCTTTCCATCAATACCATTTTATCCGAAGGTAAAATACTTCCTGTCAAACTGGATATCTATGATCTTGACGGGATGCCGGGCCTGTATGTCCCTTCATCCGCGTTCCGCGAATTTACCAGGGATCTCGGCAGTAATGCGGTTCAGGGCGTAACTATTGATGGTAACTCCACAGGCAGCCAGTTTATCATGAGTTCAGTAGATAAAATATTTCAATCTACTTCCTCCGCCATTGCGGGGCTTATCCGCAAAAACAAGGCAAAAATGAAATACAATTCTTTCATCTACCTGATCGATAGCGACGCCTTGCTAAACACGCAAAAATCCTATTAAGGCTGTAGTTCATTCATTTTCTTAAAACCAATAATTATTTTTCATGAAAAAGCTATTAATATACCTGGGGATATTGATCTCCCCCGCAGTCTATGCGCAAAAAGATCTGCCTGTCGTGTACCTGTCGGCAAACCTGACTATACATTTCGTATCACCGGAGCCCATTCAGTATGTGGATATTTCCAGTAAGCAACTGACCGGCGACCTGCCCCTGAAAAATGTATTCCGCATTCGTTTAAAAGATTCATCATCAAATTTCGAGGCAGCTGTTTTGACCATTGCCGGTGAAAAGTTCATTGCGCAATACCGCCTGGTACCCGGTAAAGGGAATACCTCTACAGAAATAGCCATTACACCCGCCGACACCCGCCCGCTGGATATTGCCGGCATCGGATTTTCAGAGAATCAGCTGAAGACGATGGCTTTAAATCTGATTGCCCGAAAGCCGGACAAACACATGGAAAAGGGAAAGGCGTTCGGGATAGAAGGAAAGTTAAACCATATCTATACGATGGGTAACTACATCTTTCTCGATATCAGCTATCGGAACAAGACCAACCTGAAATATGACATTTCGGATATCCGTTTTAAAATTGATGATAAAAAAGTCACCAAAGCGGCCAACGCACAAACGGTCGAACTTAACCTGGAGTACAACCTGTTTAATATCCCTTCATTTGTCAAAACCTACCGGAATATCTTCGTATTCAAAAAAATGAGCTTTCCCGGCAATAAAGTATTACTGGCGGAATTAAGCGAAAAGCAAATATCAGGGCGCGTACTGACCCTGAAGATCTCTTACCAGGACATCCTGGATGCGGATACCCTACCTAACTGATTTCTTATGACGTACCTGATAGCCTATGACTACGTGAGGCTGATTCTGGAGGAAGAGTTCCTCGCGGCCTACCTGCGCTTTATCAATCACGGCATCCTGCACTACGAACTGACCAATATCATCGAAGTATGCGCGCCCCTGCTGAAAGGGCTGGATGAGGACGACAGGTTCCTCAAATATGAGGTAATAGGAACGATAGCGAATTATTTAGAGGAGGTATGAAATGGCATTTAACAGCAGTAAAAAACTGGCCGGTAATATGTCCGCCATCAGCATCGCTCTGAATTATATCGGGCAGCAATTGTCCGAAGATGAAATAACCGTATTAAAGAATTATGCAGGGTTCGGCGGCATTAAAGCAGTACTGTTTCCGGCAGGCCGCGAGGACGACTGGCAGAAATTTGATATATCACAGGCTGACCTCAAACTTTGGCCGCAGGTCATACAGCTCCATGAACTGCTGCGGGAAAAGCTATCGGAAAAGGATTATAAACGCGCGTTTGATTCCATCATTAATAGCGTCAATACCGCTTTTTATACCCCGGATTTTATCCCGGATGCGGTTTATAAAGCTTTAACAGAAAACAGCGTTTTTCCACGCAGGCTATATGAAACGAGTGCAGGAGCGGGCGTTTTTGTTACGGAAGCCGTCAAGATCTTTCCAAACCTGGAAACGGTAAACGCGGTTGAAAAAGACATTCTCACCGGAAAGATACTAACCGTTTTGAGCCAGGCTATCAGCAACAAGATTTCCGTGCAGGTAAAAGGGCTGGAAGAAACAGCCCCGAATGAAAAAGGCCAGTCTGATCTGGTAATCAGTAATATTCCCTTTGGCAATTTCTCTGTACACGACCCGGCATTTAACAGCAGCGGGATCTCATCCCGAATCCACAATTACTTTTTCGCGAAAGGCCTGGACAAGCTGGCAGACGGCGGGGTATTGGCTTACCTGGTCACCGATGGCTTTTTAAACAGCCCGTCCAATGATACCGCCCGTAAATACCTGTTCACTTCGGCGGATATGGTCAGTGTTTCGGTATTGCCTGCTAACCTGATGAAGGAAAACGCCAATGTGGAAGTCGGTACGCATCTCGTTATCGTGCAGAAAAACGATGCCAAGCAAACCTTGACCGAAGCGGAAAGCCTGCTGATCGATACGGTTGAACAAACCGGTAGTAAAGGCAAGTATAATATGAATGCCTACTTACTAAAGCATCCCGAACTGGTATTAGGCGACGAGATGATTGAAGATACGAATGCTTATGGACAGGCTAACCTTACCGTATGGCATAACGGCGACATGGCCGATATTGCCCGGGAACTGCAATTCCAGGCTTACCGGGGTTTTTATGAAAACTTCGATCATGCCAAATGGCAGGCGATCAGTTTCAGCCAGCAGCAATCAGCGGGCCGCAAATTCACTTTTTTACCCGTACCTGAAGTAACGGAGAGTAATGCTGCCGGGCAATTAGGCTTGTTTGATGCCGCCCCCGTAGAAAATAATAACAAAGCGCAATCTTACCTTGACGACACCGACAGGTTCAACGTGGACAACAGTACCGCCCGCCTGATCAGCACGATAAGAACGACAGCCAAACCGGCGCACGATAGTATCATCATGCTTACCGCAAGGGCTAAAAACAGCAACCGCTACCTGTATAAATTATACAGTAACGTAGCGGAGATCTCTGTATCAGCCAAATGGCTGACCGGGCAATCGCTGGGGAATGATCTGGATATACTGGCCGCCAAACTTAAATACTTCGCTTACGATTTCCGCTATGAAGGCGATACCAGCCTGGAATCTTCCTTTAAGATCTCACCAGACCGCCCCAAGGCTTTTACCGACCTGAAACCATTTTATGAAAAAGGTACATTGGTGCTTTTTGAAGGCCGGGCCGGGTTGATCACGGAACCTAATAATGGTGAGGCTGAATTTAAGCCGCTGGATGTTCAGGATAACCTGGCTTTTTACCGCACGTATATTTTATTGCGGGACACCTACCTGCAACTTTCTGCACTGGAAGCGGAGCATAAAGTTCAGTACCCGGAACTGCGTAAAGCGCTTAACCAGCATTACGACACTTTTATTGAAAAGAATGGTGAGCTGAACAGGGCCTTTAATCGTTCCCGTATTCTGGCGGATGCCGCTTTTGGCTTTAAGATAATTGCCTCGCTGGAACTAAAAGAAAACGACAAATTCCTGCGCTCAGATATATTTCACGGCCCGTTATTTCCACAAGAGGCTGCTTTTAAAACAAGCGACCCAGCGGATGCCCTGGCCCGTTGCTTAAATGATCTGGGCAGGGTCGATCTGGACCTGATCGCTGAAATAACAGGTTTATCAGAGGGGGATGTTATCTATCAGCTGGAAAAGCAGATCCTGTTTAATCCTGAGCGAAATTTATGGGAAACCACCGATAATTATCTGTCCGGTAATGTGGTCGCCAAATTGCAGATCGCGGAGCAGGCCGTAAAGGATGAACCGGAGAACTTTCAGTTGCTGCGTAGCCTGACAGCTATCCGCAGGATTCAACCCGATAAGATCCCGTTTGAACTCCTGGATTTTAATCTCGGGGAACGCTGGCTCCCGGTTAGTTATTATGAGCGTTTCGCAACTGACCTGTTTAAACTGGATACCGAAATAAACTATTTCTTATCCGTAGATACTTTTAAAGTGACCTATGGTAAAGGTAATACCACGACTGATGAAGAATTCGCGGTGGTTCCCAAACAAAGCGATAAGCTTACCGGCCGTACCCTACTGGAACATGCGCTGGAAAATACTTCACCGCATATTACTTACCCGGTCGAGATCGACGGCAGGGTAAAGCGGTACCCTGATACCGAAGCGATACAGGCTTCACACCGGAAGATTGAAAATATCCGTAACCGTTATACGGAATGGTTGCGGGAACTCCCGCCTGAAGATAAACAGCGAATAGAGAAGTTATACAATGACACGTTTAACTGCTATGTACTCCGCGAATACGACGGGAGCCACCTGAAGTTTCCGGGCCTCGACCTCAAAGGGTTGGATATACCGAATCTCTACAGCTCACAAAAAGATGCCGCCTGGCGCATTATTCAGAACCGGGGGGCGTTGGTTGACCACGAAGTAGGCCTCGGTAAAACACTGACCATGATTGTAGCAGCCATGGAAATGAAAAGGCTTGGCATCATTCACAAACCGATGATTCTCGCTTTAAAAGCGAATGTCAGTGCTATCAGGGATACGTTCCGCTTAGCTTATCCGAATGCGCGAATATTGGCACCGGGTGAAAATGACTACCTGCCCGCCCGCCGGCAACGGCTGTTTCATGAGATCAAAAATAATAACTGGGACTGCGTGATCCTGACCCATGACCAGTTTGGCATGATCCCGCAGTCACCCGAAATACAGCGGGAGATATTTCAAACGGAACTGGATAACGTAACCCGTGACTTGCATACGTTGGGAACACTGGGGGTGGCTATCAACAAGTCCATGCTCAAAGGCCTGGAGATTCGCAAGAACAACCTCAACGTGCAGCTCAATGCGGTGCTTTACGCGATTGATAACCGCAAAGATACCGGGATCAACTTTCAGGAAATGGAGGTAGATCACCTGTTTATCGATGAGTCGCATAAGTTCAAGAACCTTACTTTTACCACGAGGCACAACCGGGTGGCTGGGCTGGGCAATATGGCCGGTAGCCAGAAAGCCCTCAATATGCTTTTCGCCATCCGGACATTACAGGAGAAGTTCAACGCCGACCTTTGTGTGACCTTTCTTTCAGGTACGCCGATCTCCAACAGCCTCACAGAAATGTACCTGATCTTTAAGTACCTCCGGCCTAATGAAATGGAACGGCAGCAGATCAGTAATTTTGATGCCTGGGCTGCGGTGTATGCACGTAAAACGGTTGACTTTGAATTCAGCGTTACCAATGAGATCCGGGCAAAGGAACGCTTCCGTTATTTTATTAAAGTTCCTGAACTGGCCCGTTTTTATAATGAAATAACAGATTATAAAACAGCCGTTCATATCAGCCTGGATAAGCCGGTTATTGATGAAGTGCTGGTCAATATCCCCCCAACGCCGGAACAACAGGACTTTACCCGAAGGCTGATGAAGTTTGCCAAAACCGGCGATGCCACCGTGATCGGCCGGCAGCCACTCACCGCGACGGAAGATTTGGGACGGATGCTGATCGCTACCAACTATGCCAAGAAGATGGCGGTTGATATGCGACTGGTCAGCGATAGCCGATACGGTGATCATCCGGGAAACAAGGTCAGTATCTGCGCCCGTAACGTGGCGATTGAATACCGGCAAAGTTCCGAACACAAGGGTACGCAGATCATATTCAGCGATATTGGAACGCCAAAACCAGATAGCTTTAACATCTATGATGCACTGAAGGATAAGCTGGTCAATGACTTTGACATCCCCGCCGCCGAAATCACTTTTATCCATGACTGGACAGACAGACAGAAGCCGGAACTGTTCCGTAAAATGAATGCCGGGCTGATCCGGGTACTCATCGGAAGTACCGAGAAAGCCGGCACTGGTTTGAATGTCCAAAAGCGCGTAGTAGCTATGCACCACCTGGATATTCCCTGGAAACCATCCGAGCTGGAGCAGCGGGATGGCCGGGGTGCAAGGCAGGGTAACTGGCTGGCAAAAATGTTCTTTGGCAATAAAGTAAGGAACTACATCTATGCCGTCGAGCAGTCGCTGGACAATTACAAGTTCAATTTATTGAAGAATAAGCAAACGTTTATCAGCCAGATGAAGAAGAGTGAGCTGAGTGTCCGCACGTTGGATGAAGGCGCTATGGATGAACAGAGTGGTATGAATTTCTCTGAATACATCGCTATCCTTTCCGGCGATACTTCCCTGTTGGAAAAGACTAAAGTAGAAAAGAAGGTAGCTGAACTGGAGGGTAACAAATCCTCTCATTTTAAGGATGTGGCGCGGAGCCGTTATCTTTTGGAAGATACAGAGCACAAAAAAGCCGACACAGCCTCCACGCTTGAAAAGCTGGTGACCGACGAATTAGCCTACCTTAAAGTCCTGAAACAGGATGCGAAAGGCAATAAGCTGAACCCGGTAAAGATGCTGGATAAAATGGAGGCTGATTCGGTAGCCATTGGCAAAAGGGTCATTGACCTCTACAAAAAATGGGAGCCTGAACACGCGGAACATTCCGCCTATAAATTCGGCGAATTGTATGGGTTTAGTCTTTTTGTAAACCGGCAGTTAGCCTGGGTTCAAACTGATCAGGGCAGTAAATACGAATATGTAAGTAGCCTCTATGCGGAAAGTGATGCCACCGGGATCAAGTATATGCGCAATAACGGTATTCCGAATATTGATAATCCTAAAACTGCTGCTAAATACTTCCTGAACGCTATCGACAATGTTGGCTCCCTGGTAGTTAAATACCGGGATAAACTGGCGGCGCTGGAAAAGGAAATACCTGTTATTCGTGAATTAACCCAGAAGCCGTTTGAACAGGAAGCAAAACTGGCCGCTTTAAAGATCGAACTGGGAAATCTGGAACAGGAGATCAGCCGGAAGATCGCTGAAAAGCAGCAGGAAACAGAACCCGAAGAGACACTTGATCATTCGGAAAACATGCGACCGTTACGCTTACAAACTTTCGAGCGGCAGGATTATCCGGCGAACGGACTCGGACGCTGACCTTGAGTGGTTTTTACTTAAATCTTTTACCAAAACAAATCTATGGAAGAAACACGGGAACAGCAGAAGCTGCATGGCTTTCTGCAATGCGGTATTTACATTTCTATACTCTTAGAGGCTGCAATTTTCGTCTATCACAACGCCCCGTTTTGGGGCTTTTTTTTTAGCCCGCTGGACAAACTTGCGCACATCGTCATTTACAGCAAACTCATCTACAGTAAGCTGGCCACATTTACATTGATCTGCCTGGTGAGCGTAGGAACGCTGTCAAAAAAAGAAACAGATCTCGACCCTCAGCAGCACATTGTTTACCCTTTACTGGCCGGCTTACTGTTGTTTTTTGGCAGCATCGCTTGCCAGGGCAGGGCATCACCCATCGCGTGCGCATACACGAGATGGTATGACCTGATCTATATGGTTTGCTCTTTCACCGGTGCCATACTGATCAGCCTTTCTATGGACAATATCTCTAAGATGATTAAGTCCGGGCTTGGTAAGGATAAGTGGAACACGGAAGCGGAAAGCTTTATGCAGCCGGTTAAAAAGGTGGAAACACCGTATTCGGTAAATATCCCTATGCTCTTTTACCATGAACGCAAAGTACGTCAGGGATGGATCAATATCTGTAACGTATTTCGCGGCACTATCGTGATCGGTACTCCCGGTTCAGGTAAAAGCTTTTCCATAGTTAACCCTTTTATCCGGCAGCTGATCGCCAAAGAATTCGCTGTTTGCCTGTATGACTTCAAGTTCCCGGACTTAGGGCAGATCGCTTACTATCACTATCTGAAAGCGAAGCAGGAAGGAAAAATGAAAGGTTATGCGTTTCATGTGCTCAACCTGAATGATCCTGAAAACAGCCGCCGCATCAATCCCTGGCGGGCGGATTATATCCGCTCGCTGGCAGACGCGGCAGAAACCGCGGAAGGGCTGGTGGAAGCGCTGAAGAAAGGCGACCGTTCCGGCGGAAGTGACCAGTTCTTTACGCAGTCGGCCATCAACTTCCTGGCATCCTGTATTTACTTCCTCAGCAAGTACGCCAACGGTAAATATTCCAGTCTGCCCCATGTTCTTGCCTTGCTCAACTGTACTTACGAAGAAATATTCAACGTACTGGTAGCCGAGCCGGAACTGCGTTCCCTGCTCTCCCCGTTCATGAGCGCCTACCAGGCCAAAGCTTTTGACCAGCTTGAAGGACAGGTCGGAACGCTGAAGATATTTATTAGTCGCCTGTCTACCAAGGAAACATTCTGGGTGTTTTCGGGCGATGATTTTAACCTGAAAATATCAGATAAAAATACCCCTGGCATACTCGTCCTGGCGAATGATCCCAATACGCAGAACATCAACTCGGCCTGCTATTCTATCGTAATTAACCGGTTGACGAAACTGATCAACACCAAAGGCAACTTGCCTTCGGCACTCATTATTGATGAGGTACCTACCTTGTTTGTACATAAGGTGGAAAACCTGATCGCTACAGCGAGAAGCAATAAAGTGGCGGTATTGATGGGCTTGCAGGAATTGCCGCAATTTAATCAGCAGTACGGCAAAGATACCGCCGCAACCATCACTTCTGTCATCGGGAACGTGCTATCCGGTTCTGTTCGAAACAAGGAAACGCTCGAATGGCTGGAACGCATCCTGGGTAAGTCCAAGCAGATCGGAGAAGGGCTTTCTATTGATCGTAATAAAACTTCTACCTCCCTAAATGAAAAGTTGGAAGTGCTGATACCTGCCGGGAAGATAGCCTCGCTCAGTGCGGGCGAAATGGTGGGTGTTATCGCCGCCGATGCACAGGAGAAATTTACAGGGCAGTTTGAAACGTCTGCCATCAACTGCCGGATCAATCTGGATATGGCAGCCATCTCGGGAGAGGAAAAGAATTACAGGCCGCTACCCGCCTTCTACGATTTTAACGGGCAGCGGAACGAAAAACTAACACAGAACTTCAATAGGATCAGCCAGGAAGTACAGGACCTGGTGCTCCAGTTCCGTTCGCTGCCGTCCAATTCACCAAAAGCAAAAACCAAATAAAATGAAAAATGAAAGTTTAAACGGCACCCTCGTTATGGTCAGTCCGGATCTGGAGAACGATCCGGCAAAAGGGCAGGGAAAGATCGCGCTGGTTAATTATGAAAGCCTGCACGACAATGAAATTTATGTGGCATTTGATAATGGCCAGGAAGCTGTCTATCATCCCGACGCACTGCTTCGACTGAAAGGTAAAGAAGAAATACTTGCGGAACTAATGGATAATGGTTCGGAGATACGTGGTGACGACTATAAAGACCTGTATAAGATAACCATGCTCCAGGACAGGGGAACGGCGAAAGCGGAATGGCAGGCACTGGAAATCGCACAGCAGAATCCACGCATAAAAAATGCGGCGCTGGAACCGGCAAAGCCAGGTATAGCCATAGAACTTCAAAAATCTTATTCCAGATGAAAATGCTGGTCTGCTTCTGCATTATCTGCCTCCCCCTTAAAAATTTATACATCACCTCATCATTTGGCTACCGCAGACACCCACTCACAGGCAACTACGCCTTTCATAACGGAATCGACTTCCGGGCAAGATCAGACACCGTTTACGCCATCATGGATGGCGTGGTCAGCAATACCGGCTATGATAGTTCACTTGGAGTGAGTGTTGCTTTAGATCATAGTGATTTGACTTCTGTCTACGGTCACCTAAGCCAGTTATTCGTAAGGCCGGGTGAACCCATACAAGCCGGGCAGCCTATCGGCATTACCGGCGGAACAGGTAAGGTCACGGGTGAACACCTGCATTTCAGTATTCGCATTAAACAACAGTACATCGATCCGATGGACTTTTTCTATCAAAATTTAATTAACAGAAATCATGAGTAAAAACTTCAAACCACTCCACGAACAGATTGCAAACAAACTGATCGCGGAATTACAGGCAGAAACATCACCATTCCAGAAACCCTGGACGGACAGTGATGCCCCCGCCTTTACGATCCCCATTAACCCGACTACCAACAAAAATTACCGTGGGATGAACTCCTTATGGCTCTCCATGCAGGGCCATACCGATCCCAGGTGGATGACACTCAAACAAGCCGGTTACGCAGGCTACGAAGTGGAAAAAGGTGCCAAAGCCACCCTGATCAATTTTGTCAAAAGAACCAATATTGAGGCGATGAGGGATGTGGATGGGAACAAGATACTGGATGAGCAGGGTAAAACACAGACCCGTACCACGGAATATGAAAAGCCGGTGATCACTAATGCCTGGGTGTTTAACGCAGAACAAATCAAAGGAATCCCCCCACTGGCAGAATATCTGAAAGAAAAGCAGGGTGAGCAAACCTGGAGCCCAATTGAAAGGGCTGAACAATTGATCAGCGATAGTAAAGCGGTCATTATTCACGGGGGAAATGAAGCCTACTATAATAAAGCCAGCGACCAGATCCGCTTGCCGCTGAAAGAACAGTTCGAAAATGAAACCAAATACTATGCGGTAGCATTGCACGAGATCGGTCACTGGACGGGCCACCAAACCCGCCTGGATCGCCCGATGGAAGGTCGTTTCGGTTCCGAAGCTTATGCCCGCGAGGAACTGCGTGCAGAAATTGCCTCACTGATGCTGGGAAGCGAACTGAAGATCGGCCATAATTTCGGGCAGCACGCGGCTTATGTAAATAACTGGATCAAAATTCTGAAAGATGAACCTTTTGAGCTGTTCCGTGCCTCCTCTGATGCCCAGAAAATATTTGATTATGTGCTGGACATCGGGCAAAAGATAGCCTTAAAGGAGGAGCGTCCACAAAATCAAACCCTGAAAAAGGGTGATGAGATCGCCTACAATAACAATGTTTATAAAGTGCTGGATAAAAAAGGCAAAACCTTTACCGTAGAAGATATGGAGGGCGGCAAAACAAAGGTCAGCCCCAATGACGGCCTTTTTAAATCATTGGTACAGGCAAAAAATAACCCTGCGGAACAGCAGCTCATCGTACAGGAAGAGGAAGTTTCACATAGCATAGGAAGATAAGATGAACCTGATCAGCTTTAAAGAAAAGGATCTCCCGTTCCGGGAATTGGAGACCATCGGACTGGCAGCAGGCGGCCAGCTTTTGTTGAACGTCAATGACCTGAAAGCACTGCTTTCTGGTCGCAGGACGGGCCTGATGCACCTGGAAAACCTGGAAGCAGAAGGCATACAGATCAAAGCCATAGATGCCAAAGTATCCCTCCGGCAAAACGAACAGGGTAAAACAGATCTGCTGATCCATCCTATTTACAGGAAACCGGACACGCCGGATTTCTTGGATGACAACGAAGCACGGCAACTGGAAAAAGGAGAGGTAGAGAACTTCCTGAAAACAACCACAGATAATAAGGGCAATAAAAAGGAGATCCTGGTGGAATACGATTCGGAAACCCGCGAGTTTATTGTTTCTGACACCGAAAAGATTATGGCACCCGATATGGTCAACAATGAATTTCTTACCCTGGCCCAAAAAGAAAAATACCGCAAAGGCAAAGAAGTAGAACTGGCCGACAGGACTAAGTTTAATTATTCCGGTACGGATCTTAATGGTATCCGGTCTAACAAGCTGGCCCTGATTGCTTCTATTGTCATTGACGGCGGGCTTTCTTATATGGTTTACAAAGGGCTGAATGCACTCTTTGGCGAGAAACGTGATGAAAAAGAAGCCCAAACGTTAAGTCCGGGTTACTACAGCGCTATGGCTGATATTGAAGATCAGCGGCCCGTGGCAACAAATGAACATATCAAATTTGACAGTAAAAGCCGTGTTACACGGTAATGAACCCGATTTTAACAGAGCTTGGAGTTTCCGAAGAACTCCAGGCTTTTTTTCAGGTTACCGACCTGGTGTTCAGCTATGGGCAGGATACCGAATGTTTTGGTGAAAACTTCCACCGGGTTCCTGCTACCTCAAATTTATGGGTGGCAGGTAATGATCTCACCACCGAGGTGGTCATTACCCATAGCGCGATGGAAGCAATTGCCTATTTAACCCTAAACCGCCACCGCTATCCCCGGATAGATACCCTGTCATTCATTGCCATAGGCAATCTGCCCCATGAGGGGCAATTACAATGGATACGCTCCGGCTGGCTGAAAAAAAAACATACGCTTGTATTCGGCAATAACCTGTTAGGAAGGTTAGCCGATATTAAAGTAGCTGCGGGACTGGCTGATCGCCAGGTCCGGCTGTACTGGAATAGCCCCCATATTCGCATAGAAACCGAAAACAGCCATCATGAACTGACGATGGATAACCTCTCACTGAATGTTTTTGAAAAAGCCTTCGGCATCCGCTCCGGTATCCGCACCTATAAACCAATCAAGTTTGACACCTTTTTAGATCAATTGAAACACAATGGAAAACAATGAAATATTATTAAAACCGGCAATGAGCTTTGCCGTTATCAAAATCCTGCCGCTTATCTTTTTAGCCCTCATTTTTTTACTACTTGCTTGGTACCTGTCATCTTTCTTTTTGTTGTTCAGTATCGGAACATTGGCTGCGGGCTGGTACCGCCTGCTGTATATCCGAAAAAGCATTTACCTGATCACCCCGGAAGTCGTCAGGATCAGCCGCGGAATATTCTTTAAAAGAACGGATATGCTGGAAATATACCGCGTTAAAGATTACGTCATCACGCAATCTTTTATTCTTCAGCTTTTGGGACTGATGAACCTGACCTTAAAAAGTACAGATGCGGAAAATCCGGTGATATGGATGGTTGGCATACCGGAATCTGACATTATCGACACGATCCGGGACTATGTGCAGGAAGCGCGCAAACACAACAGAATTTATGAAATTAATTGAACAAAAACTTTGATTTTACTAATACGATTAGTATATTTAGGTATTAAATATCATGAAAACAATCGTCTATTTTATAGTCTCCTGCTTCATCTCCACTTTCGCTTTTTGGGGCGCATTGGTAGCGAGAAACCCGTTTCCGCTTTATGGAGTCGGCTTCGGAATCTGGGCGCTCTTCATTTGGGGTTATAACCAGCGGTCAAAAAAAGAAGCGGATAAACGTTTCCAGGAGCGAATGTTTCAAGACTTCATGCGATCTAAAAATCGTAATACGAATCGCTGGTAATTATTAATGATTTAATAATTTTTAGTATGTTGCATACATTAAAATATTGAGCAACCCGCTCATTATTGTGATAAGGTTTAGGTTAAAATCCCCAGGCGGCGAGCGCTCTGGGGATTTTGTTATTATATCATATTTTAGTGATTTTCATATCGATAAGTAACAATCCGGGGCATCGGCAATGCAAAAATACAACCGCTTAAAGCGTCTTTAATTTCTAATAAATCAAGTCTTTTTTACGTAAACATTGTGAAAAAAAAGAATAGAGAAAACAGGTTTCAGAAAAAGTTAAGCCATAAGGAATCCAAGGGAGAGGCATCTGAATATGCGCAGGAATTTCTAAAAACGCCGGAAGACGGGCCGCTGGTTACCGATGATGCCTATGCAGAACTGGACGCATTAGAGTATTTTAATAATAAGAGACTTCAAAAATTCCGGCAACGCCTGCTCTCCTTAATGAGCCATTATCCTGATGATCTCAGGAAGATTGAAGCTGGTTTAAGTTCTTATGCCCATAGTGCCGCAATACACACAAGAGAACTTGCAGTACTGGTAAGGTCGCTATCGATGACTTTTGAAAATATCTTACTGGAAAATTATGAAAGCTCTGATGATGGTATCAGGCAGGTGATAAAAGCAAGCTACTTTGATACTACGGACTGGACCATTGATTTTGACTTAAAGCCGGAAGATTTGATCACGCCGGATGGGTTAAGGCATTACCGTTCCAACGCCAATAAAATAACTATCTCTGCAATGAATCATTGGTTGAGTTATATGGTGAAAAAGGAAGGCGAAAATTCGCTTGCGCAGCATTACGATGAACTTTTCATACAGAAAGGCGTAAATCATGCCCGGTATTACCAGGAAGTTCAACTTAAAGCGGATATGTTAAGCGCCTACACCGGTTTGCATCACTTTCCTTTTTTTGAAAGCGATATCTTATCGTCCTACTCAATATCTTTCGACGTGGCCGGCAAGTTTATGGCGGGTACCATTAACAGCAAAGGGCAGCGCAGGTTGATGATCGATGGGCATCCTGAAATGATTGAAGGAAGGATTTTATCATCCTGGATGGTATCGCCAAGTTTTATCGACGGGCAGTTTGAAATCCTTTGTTTACCAAATCAGTTTACACTGTATGTTAATTGGAAGAACTATGATGAAATTGCGGCAGGATTTGGATTATCGAGAACCTGATCAGGCTCACGCCTTCAGGTAACACCGACGTATTTGGTTACTAAGCTAGATATGATTAAATTTGTTTTTATCCAATCGTTCAGCGTTTATACGCTATCCATCGCAAAATCGGTCACTTAAAAACCATTCAAAAAGATGGCAAAGCAAATTTTAGTTACAGGCAACCCGTTTATGGTCACTGCCTTTTACGGCTCTTTAGTAGAACACTTTGTAGCCGGTGAAACGATCATCATCAGATCAGTTAACGGCTGGTGGTGTAAACGAAGTATCAGGCAGGTATTTGCCCGCGAACACAGTCAGTGCCTCGTTGATCTGTAGGTAAGTTCAGGTAATTGCGTTAAAGGCTCGGGAACGGGCCCTTAACTTTACCTTTATCCCATATTGCGATATGATGATTAAAGTAGATTTTGAATTTGAAGCCGAAACAAATACGAACTATCCGATAATTTACTCTAAAGTAGCCTACAGTAAAGCTTATGAGGAAGCTGTAAAGTTCAATACAAGCTTTTATGACGCGGCTTATTCCGACGCTGCAAAGGCACATCTGAGTTGGTACGTTGCATATATTGACGAGATCTTAAAAGGTAAGATATATAAAGATGAGCAGCTTGTGCCTCAGCTTTTTATCGTGGGAGCCATTCGTAAAGAACAAATCAAGGAATTTTTAAATTGTCATCTTTTTGCCGCTAAAGATTATTGTAATTACCTGATCGAAAACATAAAGCCGGCAACAGTTCGAAGATATGATCATACCCTCCGTAGCCTTGATGTGGACCTTGAACAGCTTCTTGTTCATTATGAAGTGCAGATCCGAAAATCCATCGATCGGGTTGCGCCGACGAGCTGGCGTAAACCGGTGCTGAGTCCGAACGATATATTTTCAGCAGCTAAGGAATTATTTTATATTGAAGACCGTGATACAATCGAAGATCTTTACCTGAGAGACCTGAAACCGATGGTGATGTTCCAAATCAGGCAGATGGTAGAAATATTCGGAAGACAGATCATTGGTTATACCGATATAGTGGATAAAAAAGATATACCGGTAAAGAAATTTACCCAGGTAGCCTGGGAATTTATTGCGGAAGAATGCAAAAAAAAATCATCATCCCGGATCGTATTGCCATTTCCCGTGATCTTTATGAAAACATTGAATGGCTGGTCGAATAACTTTGTTCATACAAGTTATATCCATAGTGCTTACATTCAATATTATGCATTGCACATTCTTACACTGCTTTTAAAAGGTTCGGGCAGTTCATTCCGTATTTACAATGGAAACATGCAGCGAAAGGGACATGCTGATATCATGATAAGCAATTATGAAGAGCTGAAAAAAGATTTTGAAATTTATATTAATAGAAGGCAGCCTGGCTTAAAAGTTAATTGGCTTCCAATTACCCAAATACAAGCTTACATTATTTCTTTGGGCTCAACAGTGCCGCAGTCATTATCATTCTGGGATAAAATCAGATTGTTTTTCCGGCGTGTTTTCGGGAATATTCTCGGGTTGTTCAAACGCTGATGAATAGGCGAACCCCGAGGTTCAATTATCTTTCTCGTTGAATTGATTTTACTGGTTTGAAACAGCTGATAAATAATCCATTTATCCTAATTTCCTGCAGGGTTGAGAAAGATGATTATTATTGTTCTGTAGTACCGAAACACTTGTCAATTTGATCTAAAAAAACACGGCATTATTGCAGCCTTACAGGCTTGATAATGAAACCAATCCTACCTCATAAAAGAAATATCACTCCCGAACAGGCAGTTAAAGTGCTTGCCAGAAATGGAATAGTTGCTGACGAAAAAGAAGCGAAGATTATTTTGGATTTCTTATATATTTTGGCTAAATTGACTGTTAATCAATACTTTAATGACGCATAACGTGGTCGTATTGTAATGCTCTCTTTATCAAATTCTTACTATTATGACTTCTGCTTATTTATACGTCCGTGTAAGTACGGATGAGCAAAAAAGAAAAGGCTACTCTCTGCCTGAACAGGAAGACCGTTTACTACGCCACTGTGAATTCAACAACATTGAGGTAAAAGGTATTTTCCGGGAAGACTACTCGGCCAAAAATTTCAAAAGGCCGGAATGGAACAAATTATTGACCGTTGTTAAAAACCGTAAAAAGAAAGACCGGGAAAATATCCTTTTCATCAAATGGGATAGGTTTAGCAGGAATATCGAGTTTGCCTACCAGATGATCGGTATTTTAAGGGCGATCAATGTGCAGGCGATGGCCATCGACCAGCCGATTGATTTCAGCATTCCTGAGAGCACGGTAATGCTTGCGGTTTATTTATCTATCCCTGAAGCTGAAAATGGAAGACGCGCTTTAAATACCTCTGGTGGGATGCGCAGGGCCAGGAAAGAAGGCCGCTGGATGGGCGCGGCACCTAAAGGCTACCAAAACCTGGTTTATCCTGATGGAAGGAAGTATATCGCCCCAAAACATCCTGAAGCAACTTTAATGAAATGGGTATTTGAGGAATTGTCCAAAGGTATTCTCGTTGCCGAACAGGTCCGAAAAATTGCGTGTCAGAGAGGCCTCAAATGTGAACGCAATAATTTCTGGAAACTTATCCGAAATCCGATGTATGCGGGCATTATCGTGGTACCTCCATTTGAGAGTGAAGAAATGCAGTTTGTAAAATCTCAACATGAAGCCTTAATATCGCAGACGCTTTTTTATGAAGTTCAAAACATATTAAACGGCAATAAAAGACCAATAGCAACTAAGATAGTATCAAAGGATATGCTGCCGTTACGGGGCTTTTTAGAATGCCCGGACTGTAACCGAATGCTAACAGGCAGCGCATCTAAAGGAAGGCATGAGCGCTATTACTATTACCATTGCACTGGCACTACCTGTAAATGCAGGTTCAAGGCAGAAACGGTAAATCAATACTTTGAGGACGAATTGATCAGGTTCAATTTGGCACCGGGTGTTGGTGAACTGTTTAAAATGGTGGTAATGGATGAATGCAGGTCAACCAGCAGGGATGATTTGGATGAGCGCAAAGTTATTTCAAATAAAATTGAAGAGCAGGAATTAAATTTATCTAAGGCGCGGAAAAGGCTATTAAAAGAAGAAATTGATGCCGATGATTTTAAAGCTATTAAAGCCGAATGTAATGAAGAGCTAAGGCTGTTAGAAAGCAAGCTGGCGGATCTTCCAGCCAAATCTAACGAGTTAAAGTCTATAGAGATACTTTTAGACGTAGTAATAGCCAGATATTCAAATATTCTGCAACACTATAAAAATCAGGTAGTTGAGGAAAAAAGAAAAATTATTGGTTCGATGTACCCCCAAAATCTCTGTTTTGACGGAACCCAACATCGAACCGCTTATTTGAGTGAGCCACTTTCTCTTATCTTGCTGATAAACAGCAACTTACAAGGAAAAAAAAGAGGGGAAAAGTTGTCTTTTTACAACCTTTCCCCTCAAGTAGCCCGTAGGGGAAT